>NZ_CP042453.1:0-3032442 GCF_007993735.1 Arenimonas daejeonensis
AAGATTAAAAGTCTTCTGCTCTACCGACTGAGCTAACGGCCCAACTGTTTGAATACCCTGCGCTAGCCGCGCAGGGCGGCAATTCTAACCCATCAGCCGCGCGGCGCGTAGCGCGTGGGGTCGGCCAGGCCGGCGGCGGCGAAGCCCTCGGCGCGCAGGCGGCAGGCATCGCACTTGCCGCAGGCGCGGCCCTCGGCATCGGCCTGGTAACACGACACCGTGCGGCTGAAATCCAGGCCCAGGCGCTGGCCCTCGAGCGCGATCTGCGCCTTGGACATCCGGATCAGCGGCGCATGCACCTTCAGGCGATGGCCTTCGACGCCGGCCTGGGTGGCCAGGTTGGCCAGGGCCTGGAAGGCGGCGATGAACTCCGGGCGGCAGTCGGGATAGCCCGAATAATCCACCGCGTTCACGCCGCAGAACAGGTCGTCGGCACCCAGCACCTCGGCCCAGCCCAGGGCGATCGACAGCATGATGGTGTTGCGCGCCGGCACGTAGGTGATGGGAATGCCGGCGGCGGCGGCTTCCGGCACGGCGATGTCGGCGGTGAGCGCCGAGCCGCCGATGCTGCGCAGGTCCACCGTCACCACCTTGTGCTCGGCCGCGCCCTGACTGGCCGCCAGTTCGGCCGCGGCGGCGAGTTCGGAGGTGTGGCGCTGGCCGTACGACACGCTGAGCGCATGGCAGGCGAAACCCTGCTCGCGCGCCAGCGCCAGCACCACCGCCGAATCCATGCCACCCGAGACCAGTACGACTGCTTTTTTCATCTTCGCTCTATCCGCATGAACTCGTGCCCGGGCCGCACTTCAGCGCCCCTGCGCATCGCCCCACAATTGCTTGTGCAGCTGCATCTGGAACCGCACCGGGAGTTTGTCGGCCAGTATCCACTCGGCCAGCTCGCGCGGCGCCACCTGGCCGAACGAAGGCGAAAACAGCACCTCGCAGCGCTCCGGCAGTGCGTGTTCGGCGACCATGCCGCGCGCCCATTCGTAGTCGGCGCGGTCGCAGACGACGAACTTCACCTGGTCGTGCACGGTCAGCAGCGGCAGGTTTTCCAGCCGGTTGCGGTGCATTTCCTTCGAGCCCGGCGTCTTGAGGTCCACCACGCGGCTCACGCGCGGGTCCACGCCGGCGATGTCGATTGCGCCCGAGGTTTCCAGCGACACCTCATAGCCGGCGTCGCAGAGTTTTTCCAGCAGGGCCAGGCAACGCTTCTGCGCCAGCGGCTCGCCACCGGTGACGCAGACGTGGCGCACGCCGTGTTTCGCCACTTCGGCCAGGATCGTCTCGATGTCCCACCACTCGCCGCCGTGGAAGGCGTAGGCGGTGTCGCAGTACTGGCAGCGCAGCGGGCAGCCGGTGAGGCGCACGAACACGGTGGGCCAGCCGACCGCGCGGGCTTCGCCCTGCACGGACAGGAAGATTTCGGTCAGGCGCAGGCGCTCGGCGGCCGGGGTTTGCATGACATTCGCCGGCGCGGGGCCGGGCTCAGCGGTTTTCGAGGGCGAGCGTGCGCAGGCGGCTCTCGGCCTTCGCGGCCGGATCGGTGCCCGGGTAACGCGAGATCACGTCGCGCAGGGTCGCTTCGCCTTCGCCACGCTGGCCCAGGGCGATCTGGCAATAACCCGTCTTGAGCAGCGCGTCGGCTTCCTTGCGCGAGCCGGCGTACTGGCCCAGCAGGGTCTGGAAGGCCTGCAGCGCCAGCTCGTAGTTCTGGGTGACGTAATAACTTTCGCCCAGCCAATAGTAGGCGTTGGGCAGCAGCGCGCTCTCCGGATAGTCCTGGATGAAGGACTGGAACAGGCGGGCGGAGTCGGCGGCTTCGTAACGCTCGACCAGGGCGTCGAGCGCGGCCTGGTAGGTGGCCTGCTCGGCGGCGGGATCGACCGGAGCGGCCGTCTCGGTGGTGGCGCTTGCCGCCGGAGCGGAAGTGCTGGCAGCAGCGGCAGGCGCCGCGGCTGCGGAATCAGGGGAGGCCGCAGCAGCCGGTGCACCGCCCTCCAGCCGGCTCAGGCGGCCGTCGAGGTCGATGTACTGCTGGCGGTTGTTCTGCTTGAGCTGCTCGATTTCATTCTGCAGCGTCTCGACGAGGCCACGCAGGGAGCGGACTTCGCTCTGCAGCTCGACGATGCGGTTCTGGGCTTCGAGATTGGCCTGGCCGGCGCTCTGGTTCTGGGCGTTGGCGGCGTTCTCGAGCAGGGTGACACGTTCGGCCAGGCTCAAACGCTGGGCCATGGCCGGGGTGGCCGCCACGAGGGCGGCCACCACGGTGACAACGCAGAGGATGCGCTGACGTCCCATCGCTTACTTCGCGGTGTAGACGATTTCGACGCGGCGGTTCTGCTGCCAGCAGGTCTCGCTGGTGTCGGTGCAGGTCGGACGCTCTTCACCGTAGGACACGACGGTGATCTGGCCGGCCGAACCACCCGCACCCTGCAGGGCGCCGGAGACGGCATTGCCACGGCGCTCGCCCAGTCCCAGGTTGTACTCGCGGGTGCCGCGCTCGTCGGCGTTGCCTTCCAGCGTGACGCGCGATTCCGGACGGTCGGTCAGGTACTTGGCGTGGCAGGCCATGATGGCCTGGAACTCCGGACGCAGGGTGTCCTGGTCGAAGTCGAAGTACACGGTGCGCTGACGCAGGCAGGCGTCGGTGTCCAGGTCTTCCGGCGAATAACGGCCGTCGTCCACCGGGGCGACCGGGGTCGGGGTCGGCTCGGGGGTCGGGGCTTCTTCCTTGACCTTCTTGGAGCAGGCGGCAAGGGCGATGACGATGGAAGCGGCAAGCAGCACGCGGGTGGCGGTATTCATGGGGAACCCTCTCGATTTTCGGAATGCAGTGATGGAGCTTGTTGTTGTGTGGCCCGTCCTAATTACTTCTGCCGATAAGGTGACCAGGCGGGCTCCCGGACGTCACCATCAGCCAATACCAATCGCTGCCTGACCCGACCGTCGGCCGAAGCCGCGTACAGCACGCCACGACGGCCTTCCTTCGTGGCGTACAGCAGCATGCTGGCGTTGGGGGCGAAGCTGGGCGACTCGTCGAGGTTGCCCGGCGACAGTGTCTGCCAGCGACCCGCACCGCCGAAGCTGCGGTCAAGAACGGCAATACGATAAACGTTTCCAGTGCCCTGCGCCATAGCTATCTTCTTGCCGTCAAAGGAAATACTGGCCTTTGCGTTGGAATCGCCGGCGAAGCTGAGGCGGGTCGCCTCACCGCCCGTGGCGGGCACCTGGTAGAGCTGCGGCTTGCCGGCCCGGTCCGAGGTGAAGACCAGGGACTGGCCGTCCGGGGTCCAGACCGCCTCGGTGTCGATGCCGTAGTGGCGGGTGATCTGGGTCAGCTGCTGGCTGGCCAGGTCCATCACGTAGATCTCGGGGTTGCCGGACTTGGACAGGGTCAGCGCCAGCTTGCGGCCGTCGGGCGAGAACGACGGTGCGCCGTTGATGCCCTTGAACGAAGCGATGGGCGTCTCGAAGCCGACGCCGCTGTAGATGTCGATGATGTAGACCGAGGAGTTGCCGCGGCGGAAGCTGACGAAGGCGACCTTGCGGCCGTCCGGGCTCCACGCCGGCGACAGGATCGGCTCGGCGCGGTTGGGGATCAGCACGTGCGGATTGAAGCCGTCGGCGTCGGCCAGCACCAGCGAATAACGCGTGCCCTCGCCCACGCCATTGGCGATCACGTAGGCGATGCGGGTCCAGAACGCGCCGCGCACGCCGAGGATCTTTTCGTAGATCTGGTCGGCGATCTGGTGCGCGACGCCGCGCATGCCGCGCGCGTGGCCGTCCACCGCCATGCCCAGCAGGCGTTCCTGCTTGGCGACGTCATAGAGTTCGTATTCGACCCGGTAGCCGCCGTCGGCGCTGTCGAGCACCCGGCCGACCACGATGAAGTCCTGCTTGAGCACGCGCCAGGTCGGGAACTTGATCTCGCTGCCGCGGATGGGCTTTTCGATCACGTCCTGTTCGATCAGGGCGCGGAACTGCCCGGAGCGGTTGAGGTCGGCGCGGATCACCGCGGCGATGTCGGTGTCGGGGGCGACGCTGGTGCCGGGTAGGGCATCGGCACGACCGCGATCGGCAGCGCGGATTCGTTGCCGGTGACCAGGCCGATGTCCAGGCCCTGGGCGCGGACCAGGCCCGCGGGCAGCAACAGCGCGAGCGCCAGGAAGGAAAGGAAACGTCTCATCGTGGGCAGGCCTCTTCGGGGTAGCAGAACGTCAGGTCGATCTGTCGCTGGAACACGGGTTCGAAACCGGCGTACGGCATGGGCGAGCGGCGCAGCGCACGTTCGACCGACTCGCGGCCCTGGGCATCGAAGCCGCAGGACAGGAACTGCACGTCGATCACGTCGCCGCCGGGGATCTGGGTGAAGCGCACCTTGCAGGCCACCTGTTCGGGTGCGAGCGCGCGGTTCCAGTTCAACTGCGCGGTCTGGTGCAGGGCCAGCGCGTACCGCGCCGCCAGGTCGGTGTCGGTGCCGTTGTTGCCGCCGGCCTGCACCGGCTCGCGCGCGGGTTGCGGTTGCGGCGTGGGCTTGGCCTGGGCGTCAGCCAGTTGCTGCAGGCGCTGCTCTTCCATCTTGGTGCGGCGCTCGGCGGCTTCGCGTTCCTTGCGGATTTCCTCGAGCTGGGCGCGCAGGCGCTGCTTGCGTTCGGCTTCTGCCTGCTTCTCGCGTTCGGTCAGGTCGATCTGTTCCTGGCGGCGCTTGGCTTCCTGCTCTTCGCGCTCCTCGGCCTGCTGCTGCTCCAGCGCCAGGCGGGCGACCGCTTCCTGGTCCACCGGCGCGGGTTCGGGCTGGGCTTCCTGCGGCTTGGGCTGCACCTGTTCGGGTGCTGTCTGGGGCTGCGGGGCCGGCAACGGCTGCGGCGGCGGCGCGGTTTCGACCGGGGCGCGTTCGGCGGGCTTCGGGGCTTCCTGGGCGGCCTGCTCCGCCACGCGCACGTCCGAGGGCGACACGACCAGCGCGGCCTCGACGACAGGGCCCGCCACGGACACCACCTTGGGGATCGGCTGCCACCAGCCGGCCAGCAACAGCAGCACGACGATGGCCACGTGCAGCGCCAGCGCCATCAGCACCGGCATCAGCAGCTCGTCATTGCCTTCGTGCTGGCGGATGGCCTCGGCGTGCATCACTTGTCCGCGGGTTGTCCCATCAGGCCCACGCGCGGCACCCCGGCCTGCTGCAGCAGGACCATGGTGTCGAACACGGTGGAATAGTCGGCATCACGCGCGCCGGCGACGAACACCGGCACGTCGGGATTGGCGCGCACGAAGGCCGCGACCTTGGCCTGCAGCGTGGTGGCGTCGATCGGTTCGTTGGCGCCGCCCTCGAGCTTGAGCGTGTAGGCGCCGTCGGCGGTGACCGAGACGATCACCGGTTCCTTCTGCTGCTGCACCGGCTTGGCGTTGGCCTGCGGCAATTCGACGTCCACGCCCAGGTTCAGCAGCGGCGCGGTCACCATGAAGATGATCAGCAGCACCAGCATCACGTCGATGTAGGGCACGACGTTGATGTCGGCCTTGAGCTTCTTGCGCTGGCGGTGGCGGGTGATGGTGGCGGACATGCGTCAGCTCTCAACGTGTGGTCGAAGGAAACGGGGTTGGCCGCTCACTCCTCGACGTGGGACTGCCGCTGCAGGATCGAGGAGAACTCCTCGGCGAAGGATTCGTAGCGCACGCTCAGCCGTTCGACCCGGGTGGCGAAGCGGTTGTAGGCCCAGACCGCCGGGATGGCCACGAACAGGCCCATGGCAGTGGCGAACAGCGCTTCGGAAATGCCCGGCGCGACCGCGGCGATCGAGGCGCTGGCCTCGGTGGACAGGCCATGCATGGTCACCATGATGCCGAACACGGTGCCGACCAGGCCGACATACGGCGCGGTGGAACCGATGTTCGCCAGCAGCTCGAGGTTGTGTTCCAGGCGGTCCACTTCACGCGCGAAGGTGGCGCGCATGGCGCGCTGGGCGCCTTCGAGCTGGGTTCGGCCGTCGAGGCCCTTCTTCTGGCGCAGGCGGGCGTATTCACGGAAGCCGGCCTCGAAGATCGCCTCCAGGCCCGACACCACCCGGTTGCGGTCGGTGGCCGAGCGGTAGAGCTGGGTCAGGTCCACACCCGACCAGAAGCGGGTCTCGAACTCGTCGGCCTCGTCGGTGGCGCGCACGTAGATGCGGTTCTTGCGGAAGATGATCACCCAGCTCAGCAGCGAGCCCAGCGCCAGCAGCAGCATGATCACCTGCACCGGCAGGCTGGCCTGCAACAGCAGCTGCACGTAGCTGATGCCGTGGCTGCCCGCTTCCGCGGCGGCGTCGGCGGCGGCCGGAAGCGCCTCGGGCGGCAGTTCGGTCACCGGCGCGGCGGCAAGGATCAGGGCATGGGTCAACGACATCGCTGGGACTCCGGATTCAGGATGGGTCCGCGGCCAGCCACTCGGGCAGCGGCCGCGGTTTGAAGCTGGAAGCGGTCAGGCAGGCCACGCGTACCGTCGCGCGGACCAGGGCCTGGCCACCCCGGGTGATCTCCTGCTCGATCAGCAGGCTGGCTTTGCGGCGCTCGGTCATGACGGCACTGACCCTCAGTTCGTCGTCGAGTTTCGCGGGTTTGTGGAAGTCGATGTTCATGTCGCGGATGACCAGGACCAGGTCCTCGCTTTCGCGCAGGGCCTGCTGTCCCACCCCTGGGCGCGCAGCCATTCGGTGCGCGCGCGCTCCATAACCGCACGTAGCTGGCGTGATAGACCACCCCGCCAGCGTCGGTATCCTCCCAGTAGACCCTTATCGGGAAGCTGAACGGATCGCCGTTCATGTCTCGAAAAGATCGGGATTCGGCTGTTTTTTCGGGGCTTTCAGGCCGAGATGGGTATAGGCCTTGTGGGTCACCAAACGGCCGCGCGCGCTGCGGACCAGGTAACCCTGCTGGATCAGGTAGGGCTCGATGACGTCCTCCAGCGTGCCGCGCTCCTCGCTCAGGGCCGCGGCCAGCGATTCGACGCCGACCGGGCCACCCTCGAAGTTCTCGATGATCATGGCCAGCATGCGGCGGTCGAGCTGGTCGAAACCCTCGGCGTCCACCTTCAGCATCGCCATCGCGTCGTCGGCCACTTCGCGGGTGATCACGCCGCCGGCGCGCACCTGGGCGAAGTCGCGCACGCGGCGCAACAGGCGGTTGGCGATGCGGGGCGTGCCGCGGCTGCGGCGGGCGATCTCACCCGCCCCGTCCGGAGCGCATTCGATGCCCAGGATGGTGGCCGAACGGCGCACGATCCGCGTCAGCTCCTCGGCGCTGTAGAACTCCAGCCGCTGGACGATGCCGAAACGGTCGCGCAGGGGCGCGGTGAGCAGGCCGGCGCGGGTGGTGGCGCCGATCAGGGTGAAGGGCGGCAGGTCGAGCTTGATCGAGCGGGCGGCGGGGCCCTCGCCGATCATGATGTCGATCTGGAAGTCCTCCATCGCCGGGTACAGCACTTCCTCGACCACGGGCGAGAGGCGGTGGATCTCGTCGACGAACAGCACGTCGTGCGGCTGCAGGTTGGTCAGCAGCGCGGCCAGGTCGCCGGCGCGTTCGATCACCGGGCCCGAGGTCTGGCGCAGGTTCACGCCCAGTTCGTTGGCGATGACGTGGCTGAGCGTGGTCTTGCCCAGGCCCGGCGGCCCGAAGATCAGCACGTGGTCCATGGCCTCGCCGCGGCCCTTGGCGGCCTCGATGGCGATCTTGAGCTGTTCGCGGACGGGCTGCTGGCCCAAGTAGTCGTCCAGCCGCTTGGGCCGGATGCTGGCCTCGGCCAGGTCGTCTTCGCGGGTGGCGGCGGGGGCGATGACGCGGGTGTCTTCCATGGGCGTCGATTATGGCAGGGAAACTGCTGCCAGCCGGCCTTCCGGCCGGTCTTTTTCAGCCGCGCAGGACCGACTTCAAGGCCTTGCGGATGATGTCCTCGGCGCTGTCGCCGGGTTCGGCCTGCTTGAGCATGCGCTGCACTTCGGCCGGCTTGTAGCCCAGCTGGGTCAGGGCCACGCTGGCTTCCGCGACCGGGTCGGCCGGCACCGCGCCGCCCTTGCCGGTGACCACGGCAATGCCGCCGCCGGCGAAATCGGCCGCGCGGTCGCGCAGTTCGACCACCATGCGCTCGGCGGTCTTCTTGCCGATGCCGGGAATGCGGGTCAACGCGGTGATGTCGCCGGACTGCACCAGGCGCGCGAAATCGTCCACGCTGGCACCGGACAGCACGGCCAGCGCGATCTTGGCGCCGACGCCGGTCACCTTCTGCACCTCGCGGAACAGCCGGCGCTCGGATTCGGTGAGGAAGCCGTACAGCGCGACGCCGTCTTCCTTCACCGCGTAATGGGTGAACAGCGTGACCTCGCGACCGACCTCGGGCAGGTCGTAGAAGGTGCTCATCGGCGCCGACAGCTCGTAGCCCACGCCGCCCACGTCCACCATCAGGGCCGGCGGCGCCTTGTAGACCAGCAATCCCTTCAATCTACCGATCATTCTTCGTTTACTCCGGAGCTTGGCCCCTCCCCCTGCTCGCAGGGGGAGGTTGGGAGGGGGTGGAACTTCGGAGCAAGCACTCACCCCTCCCCAGCCCTCCCCTGCAAGCAGGGGAGGGAGTTTGTCTGTGCGCGCTCACCTGCGACGCCTCAGCAATGCAGCCGTCAGGCCGGAACGGCCGGCGGTGGCGCTGGTGTGGGCGTGCGTCAGTGCGACCGCGAGCGCGTCGGCGGCATCCGCCTGCAGTTTCTGTTCGCCCAGATTGAGCAACAGGCGGACCATGTGCTGCACCTGGGTCTTGTCGGCGGCGCCGCTGCCGACCAGGGACTGCTTGATCAGGCGTGGCGCGTACTCGCTGACCGAGAGGCCGCGGCGCACCACCGTGGCGATCGCGGCGCCGCGGGCGTGGCCGAGCTTGAGCGCCGAGGTCGCGGACTTGTCCATGAACACCGATTCGATGGCGACCACCGTCGGCTGCCAT
Organism: Arenimonas daejeonensis; assembly: GCF_007993735.1. Taxonomy (GTDB): domain Bacteria; phylum Pseudomonadota; class Gammaproteobacteria; order Xanthomonadales; family Xanthomonadaceae; genus Arenimonas; species Arenimonas daejeonensis. The sequence continues at coordinate 8,969 of NZ_CP042453.1, forward strand.
TGGTCCAGCACTTCCTCCAGGTCGAACACCAGCTTGCCCAGCCGTGCCGGGAAGTCGTCGGTGTCCACCAGCAGGTTCAGCGCCTGGCAGTGCACGTAGGCGCACCTGCCCGCGGCGTCGACATCGATCAGGCCGATGCCGGTGCGCTGCGAACCCGGATCGATGCCGAGGATGCGGGTCACTGGTAGGCGGCGTCGCCCAGGTCGGCGTTGGAGTAGACGTTCTGCACGTCGTCCAGGTCCTCGAGCATGTCGAGCATCTTCTTGACCTGCAGCGCGGTGTCGCCGGTCACCGCGATGTCGTTCCCGGCGCGCATCGTCACCTCGGCATCCAGCGGCACGAAGCCTGCTGCGGCCATGGCGGCTTTCACCGCTTCGAAGGATTCGGGCGCGGTCAAAACTTCGATCAGGCCGTCTTCCGGATAGCTGGCCACATCGTCGGCGCCGGCCTCGATGGCGGCCTCGGTGATCGCGTCCTCGCTGCTGCCCGGGCCGAAGCTGAGCACGCCCAGCTTCTTGAACATGAAGGCAACCGAACCGTCGGTGCCGAGGTTGCCGCCGCACTTGTTGAAGGCATGCCGCACGTCGGCGACGGTGCGCACCTTGTTGTCGGTCAGGCAGTCGACGATCACCGCGACGCCGCCCGGTGCATAACCTTCGTAGCGGATTTCCTCGTAACTCACGCCCTCGAGTTCGCCGGTGGCCTTCTTGATGGCGCGTTCCAGCACGTCGCGCGACATGTTCACAGCCAGGCCCTTGTCCACGGCGGTGCGCAGGCGCGGGTTGGACTTGGGGTCGCCGCCGCCCAGGCGTGCGGCGGTGGAAATCTCGCGGATGATCTTGGTGAAGACCTTGCCGCGTTTGGCGTCCCTGGGCGTTCTTGCGCCCTTCGATGGCCATCAATCTGCCCATGGAACCCTGCTTGATCGTGTGCGAAGCGGCGATTATACGGCCGCCGGGGTCCCCGCCTCAGGCCGGAAACCGGCCGTCGCGCAGGAAACCCGCGGCCAGTTCGGCCACCGGGGCCGAAAAGATCATGCCGGTGTGGCTGACCGGCAGCACTCGATGGTCGGCCAGGCCCGGCAGGCGGGTTTCCCAGACGGCCACGGTGCCGTCGCTGGGTCCGTCGAAAGCACCGAACAGCCTGCCCAGGCCCGCGGCCCGCGACCCCGCGACCACCCCGACCTCGCGGCCGCTGGGCACGTTGACCAGACCCGCTTTCAACAAGGTGGCGCTGCGACCCAGCAGGGGCGAAAGATGGTTCATGGCCATGCCGCGGGCGGCACTGCTGCCCGCCAGCGGCGAGCCCAGGCAGACCACCCGCCCAGGCGGCAGGCCGGCATGACAGGAAAGCGTTTCCAGCGCCATCAGGCCGCCCAGGCTGTGGCCGACCAGGTGCACCGGGCCGGGCGCAAGCGATCGAAGTTCCGCGGCCAGGCGGTCGACAGTCGCTCCCGGCCACTGGAACAGGCTGGCGTAGTCGAACCGGTGCGTCGTGAATCCCCGTGCTTCGAGCCGGCGCGCAAGCGGCACCAGGCTCAGGCCGCGCATCCAGACGCCATGCAGCAGGACGACGTGTTGGCGGGGCGTGTCGCTCAGGGCGCGGCTCGGGTCGGGACCAGGGCGGAGTCTAAGCCGGGATGGCGGGGATTTGGGCTGATCTGCGGCTGGGGGGGCTTGAGGCCTGCCTTTGTTTGCCCACTTATCTGGGCCGGCAACACCGGGGAAGTGGATACCTCTTTCTGCTCAGTGAAGCCTTTTATTTCGCAGAAAGAGGTATCCACTTCCCCGGCGCTGCCGGTCGTGTCGGCGCGGTTTCGTGACGGAGTTCTTGGGGGCATAGGCGCCCTGCATACGCGTGTGGCTTGGCGGGCTTCCGCGTGTGCGATCTTTCCTGCGGATCTCGCGGTTAAACGGGACGAGCCCCTTCTCCACACCGCGTCACGTCGCGGCGCGTTCCCCTGAACGCGTCTGGTGCCATTGGGGCAAGTGCGGAAGGAGTGCTCGCCGCGGAGCGGCGAAAGGCGGGCGGCGCGATGCGCCGCACACCCCTGCCCGATTTTCGCCAGAAGCACCGCGCTCGCCTACAACCCAATCTCGCCCCGAAGGCACCAGACGCGTTCAGGGGAACGCGCCCGCGATGGGCGAGCCGCCGGCTTTTCGCGTTGCCCGCCTTAGCCAAACGTGATGCGCAGGAAAGATCGCACACGCGGAAGCCCGCGAACCCGCACGCGTACGCCGAGCGCCGATGCCGCACCGGCCCTCCAATCAGCGATCCGGGTGAAATGCACCGGCAGCGCCGTGGAAGTGAAGGGCTCTTTCTGCGAAATGAGGCTTCACTGAGCAGAAAGAGCACTTCACTTCCGCGGTGATGACGGCGCCAGACACCGCGACTACGAAACGTCAGCCGGCGTCCCGCCGCAAAGTAAACTCGCGATCGACCACGCGCCCGACCGGGAACTCATGTTCGCCGACTTTAACGAAGCCGTGCCGGGCGTAGAACCGCTGCGCGCCAACGTTCTCCGACCACACGCCGATCCACAGCGTGCGCGGGCCGTCGGCCAGCAGCCAGTCCATCACCATATGGAACAGCCGCCCGCCCCAACCGCCGTTCTGGTGCTCGCGCAACACGTACAGGCGCTTGAGCTCGCCGTCGCCGGGCTTCACGTCCGGGTTCGGCAGGCCACAGGGGCCGGCCGCGGCGTGGCCGACGATTTCGCCTTCGTGCTCCAGCAGCCAGACCGCGTAACCCGGCGTCTCCAGGATCACGCGCTGGCGATCCACCGCATAGGACTCGCGCAGGAACGCCTCGAGGTCCTCGGCCGGATAAAGATGTCCGAAGGCCTCGACGAAAGTGCGCTCGGCGATCCGTGAGAGCGCCTCGGCGTCGGCGGGCGTGGCGCGACGGATCTGCACCCGATTATTCGGCCTTCGGCCGCACCATCACGTGCACTTCGGCCAGCTGCGCGTCCGGCACCGGCGACGGCGCGCCGGTCATCAGGCACTGCGCGGTGGTGGTCTTCGGGAACGCGATGACGTCGCGGATGGACTCGGTGCCGGCCATCAGCGCGGCGATGCGGTCGATGCCGAAGGCGATGCCGCCATGCGGCGGCGCGCCGAAGCGCAGCGCGTCGAGCAGGAAGCCGAACTTGCCCTCGGCCTCCTCGGCGCCGATGCCCAGCAGCTCGAACACCGCGCTCTGCATGTCGGAACGATGGATGCGGATCGAACCGCCGCCGATCTCGTTGCCGTTGAGCACCATGTCGTAACCGCGCGAAACGGCGATGCGCGCATTGGCCTTGAGTTCGGCGATGTCGTCGATGGCGGGCGCGGTGAAAGGGTGGTGCAGCGCCACGAAACGCGACGCCTCGTCGTCCCACTCGAACATCGGGAAATCGGTGACCCACAGCGGCTTCCAGCCATCGGCCACCAGGTTGAAGTCCTTGCCGGCCTTCAGGCGCACCGCGCCCATGAAGTCGCTGGTCCTGTTGTAGCCGCCGGCGCCGAAGAAGACGATGTCGCCCTTCTGCGCACCGGTCGCGGCCAGCAGCGCGGCGAACGCGTCTTCGGCGAAGAACTTGGCGACCGGTGAGTTCACCGCGCCGTTCTCGTCGAGCTTGGCGTAGGCCAGGCCCTTGGCGCCGTACTTGGCGGCGTGCGCGGCGTATTCGTCGATCTGCTTGCGGCTCAGCGACGCGCCGCCCGGGATGCGCAGCGCGGCCACGCGGCCGTCGGGATCATTCGCGGCGTCGGTGAAGACCTTGAACTCGCAGCCCTTCACCAGCTCCGCCACGTCCACCAGTTCCAGCGGATTGCGCAGGTCGGGTTTGTCGGAACCGAAGCGGCGCATGGCCTCGGCCCAGGTCAGGCGCGGGAAGGTGGCGTCGAGATCGGCGTCGATCACTTCCTTGAAGATCGCGCGGATCATGCCCTCGACTTCATCCTGCACGTCGGCCTCGCGCACCCACGCGAACTCCATGTCCAGCTGGGTGAACTCGAGCTGCCGGTCGGCGCGCAGGGCCTCGTCGCGGAAGCAGCGCGCGATCTGGTAGTAGCGGTCGAAGCCGGCCACCATCAGGATCTGCTTGAACAGCTGCGGCGACTGCGGCAAAGCGTAGAACTCGCCCGGATGCATGCGCGCGGGCACCAGGAAGTCGCGTGCGCCTTCCGGCGTGGCCTTGGTCAGGATCGGCGTCTCGATGTCCATGGAAACCGCGCGCGTCGAGGAAGCGGCGCAGCGCCTGCACCAGCTTGATGCGCGTGCGCATCATCTTCTGCATCTCGGGGCGGCGCAGGTCGAGGTAGCGGTACTTCAGGCGGGTTTCTTCGCCGGCGTTCTCGTGCGCATGGAAAGGCAGCGGCTCGGCCTTGTTCAGCACCTCGATTTCCGTCGCCAGCACTTCGACCTTGCCGGTGCGGATCCTGTCGTTCACCGAATGGCGCGCGCGCACCACGCCGGTGATGCGCAGGCAGTCCTCGTAATGCACCTTCGACGCCGCGGCCACGACGGCGGCGTTGCCGGCGTCGTCGGACGGCTCGGCCACCACCTGGACGATGCCCTCGTGGTCGCGCAGGTCGATGAAGCACAGGCCGCCCAGGTCGCGGGCGACGTCGGCCCAGCCGCAAAGGGTGACGGTCTGGCCGATCATCGACTCGTCGACGAGGCCGCAGAAATGGCTGCGCATGGAAACTCCGGAAGGGTGCGCCGGCCCGGACGGGCGGCGGAAAGTGTTGAATTTTAGGGCCCGCGCGGCCATGGCCGCAAATCAGGGCCCAAGGCCCGGAGCCTGGGCTGCGATCCCGCCCGGTCAGGGCTACTGGATCGCGCTGCCCCGGGGCGCCGGCGGGGGCGGCACCGGCTGCGTCAGGTCGAACTCGACCTGGAACAGGCGGCCACCCGGGCGCGCGAGTTCATACAGGAACCGTTTGCCGGGCTCGATCTCCATGGCCCAGGTGTTGGTGACCGAGGCCTTCAGGCCCTCGCGCTCGAACATCGCCACCGATTCGGCGTCAACCGGGAAGGCCTGGCGGATCGCGGTGCCGGCGCTGTCGGTGTCGCCGCCGTACATCGTCACCGCATCGGGGCTGCCGTCGGCGTGGCGGTGGTCGTGCTTGAGGCGCAGGCCGGCCGGCGTGCGGGTCAGCACCCAGGTGCGCGAATGGTCGTCGCCGACATGGAAAGGCACCCGCAGCGCGTCCGGGCCGCATTCGCGCACGTGCATCACCAGCGCCTTGCCGGCGAAGGGGTTGTCGGCGCTGGCGGGTTCGTCCACCACCACCCTGCCGGCGAAAGCCTGGCCGCAATGGCGGGCGATGGCGGCCATGAAGGCGTCGGCCGGCGCGGCGGTGACGCCGGCATCGTCCATGGCGGGTGGCGGCAGCGGTTCGGGCAGGCCCGGGATCGCGACGACGGGTTCGTTCTTCGGCGCACTGGCGCAGGCGGCCAGCAGCAGGGCGGTGGCGAGCAGGCTCGCGGTCGGGAGGATTTTCATGGCCCGACCCTACCCCGCCCCGCTGGAGCCGGGCAACCGGCTCAGCCGGCGGGTTTGGGATCGGCGGGTTTGGCGGCCGCGGCCGGAGCCGGGGACGGCTCGGGCTTGGCCTCGGCTTTGCCGGTCGAACCCTCGGCCAGGTTGCGCTTCCTGTCGCCGTCCTTCTTGAAGTCGGTTTCGTACCAGCCACCGCCGGCCAGGCGGAAGCTGGGCGCGGTCAGCTGGCGCCCCACCGCTTCGGCGCCACAGGCCGGGCAGGTGGTGGGGTCCGGGTCGGACATCTTCTGCAGGCGGTCGAAGGTGTGGCCGCACTGGGCGCATTCAAAGGCGTAGATGGGCATGTGTCGCGGAATCTTGGGGGCCGGGGCCGAGTGCGCGCATTAGTGGGTATGGGCGGCACGAGTTCAAGCCCAGGCACGGGGCGCGCGGCCGGCAAGTGACTGAATCTAGGTTAATTTTTCAATCAGATCAATGTGTTACAATTCGCGGCCCTGCAAAAACAGGACAAACGATGATATCCGTGGTGCTGCCCCTGACCGCCCTGCTGGCGGGCGTGGCGCTGCTCCTTACGGGCAGCGGCCTCCTGGGAACCTTGCTGGCGGTGCGCGGCGGGCTGGAGGGCTTCGACGAACAGACCCTGGGCCTGGTGATGTCCGGCTACTTCGCCGGTTTTTTCCTGGGCACCTATACCGCGCCGCCGCTGATCGGCCGGATCGGCCATGTCCGCGCCTTCGCGTTCTGCACCGGCTTGTGTGCGATCGCGGTGCTGCTGCACCCGCTGTGGGTGGATCCTGGGCCTGGTTCGGCCTGCGCGTGCTCACCGGCGTGGCCCTGGTGGGGCTGTACACGGTGATCGAGAGCTGGCTCAATGCCCAGCCCCAGCCCGAACACCGCAGCCGCATCTTCGCGATCTACATGGCGGTGAACCTGACGGCGCTGGCCGGTGGCCAGCTGCTGCTGGGCCTGGGCGTGGACCGCGGCTTCGCCCTGTTCAGCCTGGTGGCGATCCTGGTCTGCGCGGCGGCACTGCCGGTGACGCTGACCCGGCTGGCGCAGCCGAGTTTCCCGCCGACACCGCGGCTGGGCCTGGCCCGGCTCTACCGCACCGCACCGGCGGCAGCGGCCAGCGCCGGGCTGTCCGGGGTGGCGATGGGCGCGTTCTGGGGCCTGGGCCCGGCCTATGCCGCGCAACTGGGCCTGGACCGCAGCGGCATCGCCTGGTTCATGGTCGCCACCATCATGGGCGGCGCCCTGCTGCAGTGGCCGCTGGGACGTTTGTCCGACCGCGTGGACCGGCGCATCGGCCTGGCCCTGGCCTGCGCACTGGCCGCCGGCGTGGCGCTGGCCGCCGGCGCGGTCACGACCTGGTCGCCGGGTGTGCTGTTCGCGGCGTTTTTCGCCTACGGCGGCCTGGCGTTTTCGATCTACCCGATGAGCGTCGCGCACATGCTCGACACCCTGCCCGCCGACGACCTGCTGGCAGGCTGCAGCAGTCTGCTTCTCGTGCACGGCATCGGCGCGATGTTCGGCCCGGCCCTGGCCGGCCAGGGCATGAGCCACTTCGGGCCGACGGCGCTTCCACTGTTCTTCGCCGGCGTGTTCGGGCTGCTGACCTTCTATCTGCTGCTGCGCCTGACCGCGCACCGCCGCGCCCGCCCGCATCCGGCGCAGTTTCATCCGATGCTGCGCACCACCCCCGGCGCGCTCGGGCTGCTGGCTGAAACCGAATCCGACCCACCCCGCAAGGAAGACCGTTGAGCACCCAGAAAAAAACGCTGCCCGTTGAACGTGACGACACGCCCCACCTGATCCTGGCCACCGACCTCGACGGCACCTTCCTGGCGGGCGACCCGCTGGCGCGCCAGCACCTGTACCGCCTGGTGGACGAACACCCGCGCATCCGCCTGGCCTGGATCACCGGCCGCGGCCTGGAAGCGGTGATGCCCCTGCTGTCCGACCCCGCCCTGCCGCGACCGGACTATCTGATCTGCGATGTCGGCGCGACCGTGGTGGACGGCCGCAGCCTGCAGCCACTGCAGCCACTGCAGTCGACCATCGACGCGCGCTGGCCGGGCGAGCGCCCGGTCGCCGAAGCCATGCGCGAATTCCCCGCCCTGCAGCGCCAGGACGTGCCGCAGGAACGCCGCTGCTCCTATTTCTGTGAACCCGGGGCACTGGAACCGCAACGCGCCGGCATCGAGCGCGCGGCCCGCGACCTGGGTTGTTCGGTGCTCTACTCGGCCGACCTCTATCTCGACATCCTGCCGCCGCGGACCGACAAGGGCCGCACCCTGGCCGCGCTGGCGGCCCAGCTGCGGCTGCCGCGCGAACGCATCCTGGTGGCCGGCGACACGCTCAACGACCTGTCCATGTACGAAGCCGGCTTCCGCGGCGTCTGCGTGGGCGAATCCGAACCGGCGCTGCTGGACGCCACCCGCGAACTCGACCATGTGCTGCACGCCGAGGCGCCCGGCTGCGGCGGCATCCTCGAGGCGATCGAACATTTCGGCCTGCTCGCCGGCGACGAATCGGCACGCCCGGCCAGCGCGGACACGGAACACGGCAAGGCCGACCTGGTGATGGTCTACCACCGCCTGCCGTACGAAGAGGCCGTCGAGAACGGTGCGCTGGTGCGCCGCCGCCCGAGTTCGCCCAACGGCATCATCCCCAGCCTGCTCAGCTTCTTCGGCAAGGGCCAGGCCGGGTCCTGGGTGGCCTGGAGCATCGACGACCCGAAACAGGGTGCGTTCGAAACCCACACGTCGGTGGACGCCGACAACTACCCGCAGCTCACCGCCGTACGCGTGCCGCTGAGCAAGGCCGAGGTGGACGCGTTCTACAAGCGTTTCTCGAAGGAAGCCTTCTGGCCGATGCTGCACACCTTCTGGGAGCGCGCGCGCTTCCGCGAGGAGGACTGGAAGATCTTCCTGCGCGTCAACCGGCGCTTCGCCGAAGCCGCCGCCGCCGAGGCCGCACCCGGCGCCACCGTCTGGCTGCACGACTACAACCTGTGGATGGTGCCCGGCCGCCTGCGCGAACTGCGCCCGGACCTGAAGATCGCCTTCTTCCACCACACCTATTTCCCTTCGGCCGACATCTTCAACGTGGTGCCCTGGCGGCGCGAGATCCTGGGCAGCCTGCTCAGCTGCGACTACATCGGCTTCCACATCCCGCGCCAGGTGGAGAACTTCGTTGACGTGGTGCGCGGCGCGATGCCGACCGAGGTGCTGGCACGCGAATCCTGCGCGCCACGTTTCCTGACCTACGGCTGCGCGGTCGGCCTGGACACCATGACCACGCGGCTGCGCATCCACGGCCGCGAGATCGGCCTGGGCGCGCACCCGGTCGGCACCGACCTGGGCCGCATCCGCTCGGTGCTGGCCCAGCCGGCGGTGCGCAACGGCCTGGAGAAACTGCGCCGCGAGATCAGCCCGCGCAAGCTGGTGCTGTCGATCGAACGCCTGGACTACACCAAGGGCACGCTGGAGAAACTCGAGGCCTTCGACCGCCTGCTCGAAGCCCAGCCGCAACTGCAGGGCAAGGTCACCTGGTGGTGATCTGCGTGCCGGCGGCGAAGGAGATGACGATCTACCGCCAGCTGCAGACCCAGATCGAACAGGCGGTCGGCCGCATCAACGGCAAACATTCACGCCTGGACTGGACGCCGGTGCGTTTTTTCGCCCGGCCGCTGCCGTTCGAGGAAGTGGTGGCGCACTACGCCGCCGCCGATGTCATGTGGATCACGCCGCTGCGCGACGGCCTGAACCTGGTGGCCAAGGAATTCGTCGCCACGCAGGGCCTCGAGGGCGGACGCGGCGTGCTCGTGCTGTCCGAATTCGCCGGTGCCGCCGCCGAACTCAAGGGCGCGCTGCTGACCAATCCGCATGATCCGGCAGACCTCACCGCGGCTCTTGCGCAGGCGCTGGCGATGCATCCGGACGAGGCCGACGGCCGGCTGCGGCAATTGTTCGGAATCGTCGAGGAACACGACGTGGACCGCTGGGGCCGCGACTTCCTGGCGGCGGTGGCCGCCAGCACCGATCACCAGGAGGCCAGCCCCATGCCCACCGTCGCCAATGTCATCCCGATCGCCGCCACGCGCAGTGCGCGCGGCAGGGCCGGCGGCGCCGACTGATCCACGCTGGCCTGGTGGGCGGGTCCCGCCGCGTCCAAGCCTTCAGGCGCCGACGGCCTCGTACAGTTCGAGCCATTCGGCTTCCAGCGTGTCCTTCTCGGCGGCCAGTTCGCCCTGGCGCTGCGCCAGCTGCGCGATCTCGATGCCGCCATCGTTGCCGTAGATGGTGGGGTCGGCGAGCTGGGACTCGATCTGGCCGAGTTCGGTCTGAAGCGCGGCGATGCGCGCTTCGACCTGCTTCAGGCGTTTGCCGGCGGCATCGGTTTCCTGCTTCGTGCGCACCGGCTTCGGCGCCGGGGCCGGCTTCGCGGCGACGGCTTTTACCGCCTTCGGTTCGTTGTTGCGGCTGCGCAGCCAGGCGGCGTATTCGTCCAGGTCGCCGTTGAACTCCTCGACCTTGCCGTCGGCCACGCGCCAGAAGGATTCGCAGACCAGGCCGATCAGGTGGCGGTCGTGCGAGACCAGCACGATCGCGCCGGGGAAATCGCTCAGCGCCTCGGCCAGTGCTTCGCGCATGTCCAGGTCGAGGTGGTTGGTCGGTTCGTCGAGCAGCAGCACGTTCGGCTCGAGGAAGGCGATCAGCGCCAGCGCCAGGCGCGCGCGTTCGCCGCCGGAGAAACCGTCCACGCTTTCGAAGGCGCGGTCGCCGACGAAATTCCAGCGGCCGAGGAAATTGCGCAGCTGCTGCTCGCCGGCGTTCGGCGCCAGCTCCTTCAGGTGCCACAGCGGGCTCTGGCCCTCGTGCAGGCTCTCGACCGTGTGCTGGGCGAAGTAGCCGATGCGCAGGTCCGGGTGCGCGACCCGTTCGCCGTTCAGCAGCGGCAGTTCGCCGACCAGGGTCTTCACCAGCGTCGACTTGCCGGCGCCGTTGGGACCGAGCAGGCCGATGCGGTCGCCGGCCTCGAGGCCGAAGCCGACATCCGCGAGAATCTTCACCCCCACCCTGCCCTCCCCGCAAGCGGGGAGGGTTGAGAGGGGGTAACCGGCATCCACATGGTTGAGCCGGATCAGCGAATGCGGCAGCTTCGGCGGCGTGGCGAAGGCGATGCGGAAACTGCGCTCGGCGCGCACGGCCTCGGTGCCGGTGAGCTTGGCCAGGCGCTTCATGCGGCTCTGGGCCTGGCGGGCCTTGCTGGCCTGGGCCTTGAAACGGTCGATGAAGCTCTGCAGGTGGGCGCGCTCGGCCTGTTCCTTCTCGTGCGAGATCTGCTGCTGGCGCAGGTGTTCGGCACGCTGGCGCTCGAAGCTGGTGTAGTCGCCGGCGTAGAGCTTGGCGCGGCCTTCATGCAGGTGCAGCGTGTGCGTGCTCAGGCCGTCTAGGAACTCGCGGTCGTGCGAGATCATCAGCAGCGTGCCCGGGTACTTCAGCAGCCACTGTTCCAGCCACAGCACCGCATCGAGGTCGAGGTGGTTGGTGGGTTCGTCGAGCAGCATCAGGTCCGAAGGCATCATCAGCGCCCGGGCCAGGTTCAGGCGCACGCGCCAGCCGCCGGAAAAATCCGACACCGGCGTATTGTGCGTTTCCGCCGGGAAACCCAGGCCGTGCAGCAGCTTGCCGGCGCGCGCGGTGCCGTCGTAACCGTTGATCTCGGCCAGGCGCTGGTGCGCGGCGGCGACGCCGTCCCAGTCCTCGGCTTCCATCGCCTTCGCTTCCGCCTGCATCACCTCGTGCAGCTCGGTGTCGCCGGAGAGCACGAAGTCGATCGCCGCATCCGGCAGCGACGGCGTTTCCTGCGAGACGCTGGCGATGCGCACCTTGCCCGGCAGGTCGATGTCGCCCATGTCGGCGTCGTGTTCGCCCAGGATGGTCGCGAACAGGCTCGACTTGCCGCAGCCGTTGCGGCCGATCACGCCCACGCGCCAGCCGGCGTGCAGGGCGAGGTCAACCTGGGACAGCAGCAGGCGTTCGCCGCGGCGCAGGGCGAAGTTGCGGAAAGCGATCATGGACGAATGGATCCGGGCGGCGACGCGGGGGCGCGCATTCTAGCAGCCGGCGCCCCCTGCGGTTTGCCCCGGAGGGGCTCGGGAAGCAATAATCGGGCCACCCCCTCTGGATTGCTGATGCCCCATCAGACCCCCTGATTTCGCTGCTCGCCGTCGGCCTGGTGCTGGCCTTCGTGCTGGGCCTGCTCGCCCATCGCCTCAGGCTCTCGCCGATCGTCGGCTACCTGGTCGCAGGCGTGGTCGTCGGACCGTTCACGCCCGGCTTCGTCGGCGACATGGAACTGGCGATGGAGCTGTCGGAAATCGGTGTGATCCTGCTGATGTTCGGTGTCGGCCTGCACTTCTCGGTCGAGGACCTCCTGGAGGTCAAGACGATCGCGATTCCGGGCGCGATCGTGCAGATCACCGTGGCGACGCTGATGGGCTGGGGCCTGGCGTGGTTCCTCGGCTGGCCGGTGATGCAGGGCCTGGTCTTCGGCCTGGCGCTGTCGGTCGCGAGTACCGTGGTACTGCTGCGGGCGATGGAGGACCGGCGGCTGCTGGAGACCAAGCGCGGCAAGATCGCGGTCGGCTGGTTGATCGTCGAGGACCCGGTGATGGTGGTCGCGCTGGTGCTGCTGCCGGCGCTGGCTGGCGCGCTCGGCGGAGTGAGCGGCGAAGAGGGTCCGCCCACGGCCGGTTCGATCGCGGCGTCGCTGGGCTGGACGCTGCTCAAGGTCGGCGCCTTCGTCACGTTCATGATGGTGGTCGGCAAGCGGGTGATCCCGTGGCTGCTCGAACGTGTCGCCGGTTTCGGCGAGCGCGAGCTGTTCACGCTTTCGGTGCTGGCGATCGCGCTCGGCGTCGCGTTCGGGTCGGCGAAGCTGTTCGGGGTCTCGTTCGCGCTCGGCGCGTTCTTCGCCGGCATGCTGCTCAGCGGCGACCTGAGCCACAAGGCGGCGAGCGACTCGCTGCCTCTGCGCGACGCGTTCGCCGTGCTGTTCTTCGTCTCGGTGGGCATGCTGTTCGACCCGATGATCCTGGTGGAGCAACCGCTGCCGGTGATCGCGACGTTCCTCATCATCACGGTCGGAAAGTCGCTGGCGGCCTACGTGATCGTGCGTGCGTTCGGGCATCCGAACTCGACCGCCCTGACGATCTCCGCTAGCCTGGCGCAGATCGGCGAATTCTCGTTCATTCTCGCCGGGCTCGGCGTCGCGTTGAGCATCCTGCCGCCGGAAGGCCGCGACCTGGTCCTCGCCGGCGCACTGCTTTCCATCATCGCCAATCCTCTGATCTTCGCCGCCCTGGACCTGCATGAGGCGCGCAAGGCCTCGGCCGCCAAGGCGATCCGCGTCGCCAGCGACGCGGCCGATGCCGCCGCCGCAGCTGCCGCCGCGCCGTCGCAGGAGCCCGAACGCATCGGCCCGCCGATCCCCCAGGAGGGGCACGCGATCCTGATCGGTTTCGGCCGCGTCGGCAGCGAGATCGCCCGCCTGCTGCGCGAACGCGACGTGCCGCTGGTGGTGATCGACGACGACATCGACCTCGTGCGCAAGGCGCGCGCTGCCGGAATCCCGGCGATCCGAGGCAACGCCGCTTCGCCGCGCGTGCTCGACGAGGCAGCGCCGGTCGGCGCGAAACTCGTCGTGCTGGCGATCCCTCAGCCGTTGGAAGCCGGCGAAGTGGTCGACCGGCTGCGCAAGCTCAATCCGGAGCTGACGATCCTGGCCCGCGCGCACAGCGAGCGCGAGGTCAAGCACCTGCTCGCGCACGGCGCCGACGGCGCGGTGCTGGCCGAAAAGGAACTGGCGCACAGCATGGCCGAGATGGCGCTGTCCGCTCCGCCGTTCCGCAAGTCGCGCCCTGCCTGAATCCGGGGTCGGCGTCGATTTGATCAGTTCTTGCGGAAGACCAGGTGCCGGCTTCCGCCACCACCCGCACCGTGTCGCCCTGGCCGAATTCGCCGGACAGGATCTTCTGCGCCAGCGGGTTTTCCAGCTGCTGCTGGATCGCGCGCTTGAGCGGCCGCGCGCCGTAGACCGGGTCGAAACCGACATTGCCCAGCAGCGAGAGCGCGCTGTCGTCGATCTCGAGACGGATCTGGCGTTCGGCCAGCCGCTTCGAGAGGTAGGCGGTCTGGATGCGGGCGATGGACTGGATCTGCTCGCGGCCCAGCGGGTGGAACACCACGATCTCGTCGAGGCGGTTGATGAACTCCGGGCGGAAGTGCGACTGCACCACGCCCATCACCGCCGCCTTCATCTGCACGTAGGCCGCGTCGCCCTCGCCGCTCAGCTCCTGGATCTGTTGGCTGCCCAGGTTCGAGGTCATCACGATGACGGTGTTGCGGAAGTCCACGGTGCGGCCCTGGCCGTCGGTCAGGCGGCCGTCGTCGAGCACCTGCAGCAGGATGTTGAAGACATCCGGGTGCGCCTTCTCGACCTCATCGAGCAGCAGCACCGAGTACGGCCGGCGACGCACGGCTTCGGTGAGGTAACCGCCCTCTTCGTAACCGACATAACCCGGGGGCGCGCCGATCAGGCGGGCCACGGAGTGTTTCTCCATGAACTCGCTCATGTCGATGCGCACCATGGCGTCCTCGGTGTCGAACAGGAAACCGGCGAGCGCCTTGCACAGTTCGGTCTTGCCGACGCCGGTCGGGCCCAGGAACAGGAAGCTGCCGTTCGGGCGGTTCGGATCGGACAGGCCCGCGCGCGAGCGGCGGATGGCGTCCGACACGGCCTTCACCGCCTCGTGCTGGCCGACCACGCGCTGGTGCAGCGCGTCCTCCATCTTCAGCAGCTTCTCGCGTTCGCCTTCGAGCATCTTGCTGACCGGGATGCCGGTCCAGCGCGACACCACCTCGGCGATCTCTTCGGCGGTGACCTTGTCCTGCAGCAGCTGGAAGCCCTTGTGCTCGACTTCCTGCGCGGCGGCGAGCTGCTTCTCCAGTTCGGGGATGCGGCCGTACTGGATCTCGCTGGCCTTGGCGAAATCCTGGTGGCGGTGCGCCGCCTCCAGTTCCAGCCGCGCCTGTTCGAGTTGCTCCTTGACCCTGGTGGCGCCGGTCAGCGTGGCCTTCTCGGCCTTCCAGATCTCTTCCAGGTCGTTGAACTCGCGCTCGAGCGTGGCGATCTCGGCCTCGAGGTCGGCCAGGCGCTGCTTCGACTCGCTGTCCTTCTCCTTCTTCAGCGCCTCGCGCTGGATCTTGAGCTGGATCAGGCGGCGTTCCTTGCGGTCCATCTCCTCGGGCTTGGAGTCGATCTCCATGCGGATGCGCGAGGCCGCCTCGTCCATCAGGTCGATGGCCTTGTCGGGCAACTGGCGGTCGGCGATGTAACGATGGCTCAGCGTGGCCGCGGCGACGATCGCCGGGTCGGTGATCTCGACGCCGTGGTGCACGGCGTAACGCTCTTTCAGGCCACGCAGGATGGCAATGGTGTCCTCGACCGAGGGCTCGCCGACGAACACCTTCTGGAAGCGGCGCTCCAGCGCGGCGTCCTTCTCGACGTACTTGCGGTATTCGTCCAGCGTGGTGGCGCCGATGCAATGCAGCTCGCCGCGTGCCAGCGCCGGCTTGAGCATGTTGCCGGCGTCCATCGAACCTTCGGCCTTGCCGGCGCCGACCATGGTGTGCAATTCGTCGATGAACAGGATCACCTGCCCTTCCTGCTTGCTCAGGTCGCTGAGCACGCCCTTGAGCCGCTCCTCGAACTCGCCGCGGTACTTGGCGCCGGCGATCAGCGCACCCATGTCCAGGCTCAGCACGCGGCGGCCGCGCAGGCCCTCGGGCACTTCGCCGTTGACGATGCGCTGGGCCAGGCCTTCCACGATCGCGGTCTTGCCGACGCCGGGTTCGCCGATCAGCACGGGGTTGTTCTTGGTGCGTCGCTGCAGCACCTGGATGGTGCGGCGGATTTCCTCGTCGCGGCCAATGACGGGGTCGAGTTTTCCGCTCTCGGCGCGCGCGGTCAGGTCGATCGTGTACTTCTCGAGTGCCTGCCGGTTCTCTTCGGCATTGGCATCGGCCACCTTTTCGCCGCCACGCAACGCCTCGATCGCCTGTTCGATGGCGTTCTTCTGCGCACCGGCGGCCTTCAGCGCCTGGCCCGCGGCGCCCTTGTCGTCGAGGCAGGCCAGCACGAACAGCTCGCTGGCAATGAAGGCATCACCGCGCTGCTGGGCCAGCTTGTCGCAGACATTGAGCAGGCGCCCCAGGTCGTTGCCGACCGAGACCTCGCCGGCCTGGCCGCTGACCTTGGGCAATTTGTCCAGCGCCTCGCCCAGGCGCTGGCGCAGGGCGGCGGCGTTGATGCCGGCCTGGGCCAGCAACGGGCGCGTGCTGCCACCCTGCTGGTCGAGCAGGGCCACCAGCAGGTGTGCCGGTTCGATCAGGTTGTGGTCGCGGCCGATCGCCAGCGACTGGGCATCGCCCAGGGCCTGCTGGAAGCGCGAGGTCAGTTTGTCCATGCGCATGCGGAAATCCTCGGAACGGGGCAGCCCGCAGCGGGCCGCGATGTTCGTCAGATGCGGTCGCGGACGGCCGGATTCAAGCCGCGACCGCGCCGGTTTCAGCCCTCGGTTCCGGACACCGGACGGGCCGGCTGCAAGGACAGGAGCAGCAGAATCCCCGCCAGCACCAGGTAGGCCGCGGTGAACTGCGCGGCCATCACCAGCGCCTGGCCTTCCAGCGTCCAGGGCAGCACCAGCCCCCGTCCGGACGCACCGAGTGGATGACGCCGAAGACCGAGAAGACGGCAGCCACGGCCAGCGCGCCGGCCGCACGGCGCGGCCGCTGGTCGATCATCGCCGCCAGCGCCGTCGCCCACAGCATCGAAGTGATGATGAAGCCGTTGCCCAGCATCACGATGATCGCCAGCTCCGGCAGCCCGTGGCCTGGCGCGGAAAACAGTTCAGCGAAACGCTCGGACGGCACGATGCCCGGATTGCCCAGCTTGATCGCCATCAGGTAGGCGATCGGCGGGAAGAAGGCCAGCACCACCGCCGGTGCATGTTTATGCGGCGTGGCCTGGAAGGACTGCACGGTGATGTCGATCGCCACGAACACGATGATCGGCGCCAGCACCGCCAGCGGCAGCAGTTCCACCAGTCCCGAGACCAGGCCGAGCATGCCGCCCAGACCGATGAACAGGCCGGTCAGCAGCGTGTAGCCGCTGCGTGCACCCATGCGCTTGTAGGCCGGCTGGCCGATATAGGGCGTGGTCTGCGCGACGCCGCCGCACAGGCCGGCGATCAGCGTGGAGAAAGCTTCGGTGAGCAGGATGTCGCGCGTGCGGTAGTCGTCGCCCGCCGCGCGCGCTTTCGGTGACGTTGATGCCGCCAACCACCATCAGCAGGCCGAAGGGCAGCACCAGCGGCAGGTAGGGCATCACCCGCGGCAGGCCGTCAATGAAGCCGAGCGTCGGCCAGGGCAGCGACGGCATCGCGCTCAGCCCGCCGGGCCAGGCGAATCCAGGCGACAGGCCGGCGGCGCCGAGTCCGTAATAGAGCAAGGTGCCGACCACGAAGGCGAACAGCACACCGGGCACGCGCCACGGCACCGGACCCCGCGCCACCAGCGCGTAAAGCAGCAAACCCAGTGTGACGAAACCGACCACCGGCACCTTGAAGGTTTCCAGCAGCGGCAGGAACCCCATCAGCATCAGCGCGATGCCGGCGATCGAACCCAGCAGGCCGGCGCGCGGCACCAGCCGCTGCACCCAGCCGCCGAAGAAGGACAGTACGAACTTGAAGGCGCCCATCACCATCATCGCCGCCATGCCGAGCTGCCAGGTGGCGATGGCGGCGTCGTGTTCGGCGATGCCTTCGTGCCGCATGGTGGCATAGGCGGGGCCGAGCACCAGCAGGGCCAGGCCGATGCTGGTCGGCGCGTCCAGGCCCAGCGGCATCGCGGTGACGTCGTCGCGGCCGGTGCGGCGCGCCAGCCGGCGCGCCATCGCCGTGTAGATCAGGTTGCCGACCAGCACGCCCAGCGCCGTGCCCGGGAACATCTTCTGGAACACCACGTCGGCGGGAAAACCGAACAGGCCGATCAGCGCGGCCGACAGGAACCCGAGGATGGACAGGTTGTCCACCACCAGCCCGAAAAATCCGTTGAGATCGCCGGCGGCGATCCAGGGCAGGCGGCGTGTGGCGGTGTTCAAGGCGAGATCCAGGCGAGGGTGGCGAGTCGGCCACTGCGGCCGTCGCGACGATGGGAGTAGAAGCGGGCCGGATCGGAGATCGTGCACAGGGCGCCGCCGTGGACGTCATGCACACCCAACGCGGCCAGGCGGCGACGCGCCAGCGCGTACAGGTCCACGCGCCAGTGGCCGGGGCGGGTGTCGATGAAGGCCGTGACGGCACCGGGGTCCTGCGCGACGAATGCTTCGCGCACTTCGCTGCCGATTTCGTAGGCCTGCGGGCCCGCGGCCGGACCCAGCCAGGCAATCACGTCCTGCGCCGGCGTGTGCATCGCCGCCACCGTGGCTTCCAGCATGCCCGCGGCCAGGCCGCGCCAGCCGGCATGCGCCACCGCGATTTCGCGGCCGTCGCGGGCGGCGAACACCACGGGCAGGCAGTCGGCGGTGAGGATGGCCAGCACGACCCCCGGCACCGAGGTGACGGCGGCATCGGCCTCGGGCTCGTCGTCGCCCGCCGGCGGTACGGCCTCGAAACGCAGCACGCGGGTGCCGTGCACCTGGTGCAGCCAGTGCGGGGGCGACGGCAGGGCCAGCCATCCGGACAACAGGTCGCGGTTGCGCTGCGCCAGCACGGGGTCGTCGCCGCAGCGCAGGCCCAGGTTGAAGCGGTCGAAGGGCGGCGGCGACACACCCTCACCCGAACGCAGGGTGGTCAGGGCGCGCAGACCCGGCGGCGCGGGCCAGTCGGCGTCGAACCAGGCCGGGGCCGCCATCGCCGGCCTATTTCTTCGCGGCCGCGGTGTCGGCGCGCAGGTCCAGCAGCAGGCCCTGCATGTCGTCGGGCATCGGCGCCTCGCAGGCCACCGGTTCGCCTGTGGCCGGGTGTCTGAAGGTCAGCTTCTCGGCGTGCAGGGCCTGGCGGCGGAAGCCGTGCAGGCGCGCGGCCAGCGCCTCGGTGGCGGCCTTGGGCAGCCGGAACGATCCGCCGTACAGCGGGTCGCCGACGATCTGGTGGCGCACATGGGCCATGTGCACGCGGATCTGGTGCGTGCGGCCGGTTTCGAGGCGGCATTCGACGAGGGTGTGGGCACGGAACTTCTCGCGCACGCGGTAATGCGTGATCGCGTCGCGCCCGAGCCCCTCCTTCACCACCGCCATCCGCACCCGGTCGGTGGGATGCCGGCCGATCGGCGCATTGATGGTGGTGCCGGCCACCATCGTGCCCTGCACCACCGCCAGGTACTGGCGGTGGACCTCGCGGCCGGACAATTGCTCGACCAGCGAGGTGTGGGCGCGCAGCGTGCGTGCGACCACCATCAGGCCCGAGGTGTCCTTGTCCAGGCGGTGCACGATGCCGGCACGCGGCAGTTCCGCCAGGCGGGCGTCGAAATGCAGCAGGGCGTTCACCATCGTGCCGCGCGGGTTGCCGGCGCCGGGGTGCACGACCAGGCCGGCGGGTTTGTTCACCACCAGCACGTCCTCGTCCTGGTACAGGATCTCGAGCGGGATGTCCTCGGCCAGCGCGTCGGTCTCGATCTCCATCTTCACCGACAGGGTGACGGCCTCGCCGCCGCGCACGGCTTCCTTGGGCTTGACCAGGCGGCCACCGAGCAGCGCGTCGCCGGACTTGATCCATTCGGTCAGCCGGGAGCGCGAGAAATCGGGGAACAGTTCGGCCAACACCTGGTCGAAACGGCGGCCGGCCGAACCCAGCGGGATGCTGGATTCGAGCAGTTCGCGCTCGCCGTCATCAATGTCGTGCGGAGGGGTCTGGGGCATGGGATGGCGTCTCGTGGGGCCTGGGGCGGGGCCGGCCCCATTCATGGAGGCGACAGCGGGCTTTCCGGTATTATCCCCGAACTCGCTGCCTCCAGCGCCCTGACCTGCCCTCCTGATGACCCGACTGTCCGGCCTTTTCCGCGTTTTCCTCGTCCTGGCACTGCTGGCGACCCTTCCGGGCTGCCAAACCCTGGGCAAGATGTTCGGCGGCGACAAGGAAGAACCCACCGAAACCCTGCCGGTGGAAGAGATGTACCGCGAGGGCAAGACCTCGATGGAAGGCGGCAACTACAACCGCGCCACCCGCTATTACCAGCGCCTGGTCGCGCGCTTCCCGTACGGTGCCTACAGCGAGCAGGCCCAGCTCGAGCTGGCCTACGTGCTGCACAAGCAGGCCGCCACCGAGGAAGCGACCTCGGCCATCAACCGCTTCATCCGCACCTACCCGACGCACCGCCATATCGACTACGCCTATTACCTGAAGGCGCTGATCAACTTCGACCGCAGCTCCGGCCTGCTGTTGCGCATGGCACAGCAGGACATGTCGTCGCGCGACCTGGGTGCTCCGACCCAGAGCCTCAACGACTTCGCCGACGTCGTGCGCCGCTACCCGAACAGCCGCTACGCGCCCGACGCCCGCCAGCGCATGATCTACCTGCGCAACCTGCTGGCGCGCTACGAGATCAACGTCGGCCTGTATTACCTGCGCCGCGACGCCTACGTGGCCGCCGCCAACCGCGGCAAGTACATCCTGCAGACCTACCCGCAGAGCGAATACGACGGCGACGCCGTGGCCCTGATGGCCGCCGCCTATACCAAGCTCGGCCAGGAAACCCTGGCGGCGGACGCGCGCCGCGTGCTCGAGCAGAACTACCCGGACCACGACTACCTGGACAACGGCCGCTGGCCGAAGGAAGACGGCTTCTTCAGCCGCATGAACCCCTTCGACGGCGATTGAGCCGCGCCTTGCCGCCCTGCCGGAACGCCGCCTCCGGGCGGCGTTTTTGTTTCAGTCGCGCCAGCCCGAGGTGATCGGGTAACGGCGCTCGCGGCCGAAGGCCCGGCGCGAGAGCTTGGGGCCGGGCGCGGACTGCCGGCGCTTCCACTCGTTGATGCGCACCAGCCGGAGCACGCGCTCCACCGTGGCGTGGTCAAAGCCCGCGGCGACGATCTCGGCCAGCGATTGCTCCTGGTCCACGTGGCGCAGGAGGATGCCGTCGAGCACCTCGTAGGGCGGCAGCGAGTCCTGGTCGGTCTGGTTCTCGCGCAGCTCGGCCGAGGGTGGCCGGGTGATGACCTGTTCCGGGATGGCCGGCGACTGCGCGTTGCGCCAGCGGCACAGCGCCTGCACCTCGGTCTTGTACAGGTCCTTGATCGGCGCGAAGCCCCGCACATGTCGCCGTAGATGGTGGCGTAGCCGACGGCGTATTCGCTCTTGTTGCCGGTGGTCAGCAGCAGGCCGCCGAAACGGTTGCTCAGCGCCATCATCAGCGCGCCGCGGCTGCGCGACTGCAGGTTCTCTTCGGCGATGCCCGGCGCCAGGCCCTCGAACAGCGGCGACAGCGCCTGCAGGAAGCCGGTGAACGGCGCCTCGATCGCCACCGTCTCCAGGCGCACGCCCAGCAGGCGGGCCTGTTCATCGGCCAGGTCATTGCTCAGGTCCGAGGTGTAGCGCGAGGGCAGGCGTACGGCAGCGACGTTGCGGGCGCCGAGCGCGTCCACCGCCAGCGCCAGCACCAGGCCGGAGTCGATGCCGCCTGACAGGCCCAGCCAGACCCGGTCGAAACCGTTCTTGCCGCAGTAGTCGCGGATGCCGCGCACGATGGCGCGCCAGGCCAGCGATTCCCGGCTCTCGTCGTCCTCCGCCGGCCAGCGCACGGGCGTGAAGCGACGACAGTCGGCATCGAAGTCGGCGACCAGCCAGTGGTCCTCGAAGGCCCGCGCCGCCGGGTGCACGCCGCCGTCGCCATCGGCCAGCACCGAGGCGCCGTCGAACACCAGCTCATCCTGCCCGCCCACGACATTCAGATAGGCCAGCGCCACGCCGGTCTCCTGCACGCGCTGGGCCAGCAGGGAGTCGCGCTGGGCGGTCTTGTCGCTCTCGAACGGCGAGGCGTTCGGCACCACCACCAGCTCGGCGCCCAGGGCCGCCGTTTCGGCGAGCGGTTCGGCGAACCACAGGTCCTCGCAGATCACCAGACCGACGGTCACGCCCTTGAGTTCGAAGGTGCAGGCGCCGCCGTCGGGGTCAACGGAAAAATAGCGGCGCTCGTCGAACACCGCGTAGTTGGGCAGCTCGCGCTTGCGATAGGTCAGCTCGACCGCGCCGTCGCGCAGCACGCTGGCGGCGTTATAGACCACCGACCCGGCGGCCTGCGGCCAGCCGACCACGGCCGTGATGCCGGTGCAGGCAGCGGCGATGGCGTGGATCGCCCGTTCGCAGGCGGCCAGGAAAGCCGGCCGCAGCAGCAGGTCTTCGGGCGGATAACCGGAGACCGCCAGTTCCGGGAACAGCACCAGGTCGGCCCCGTGCACATCGCGCGCCTCGGCGATCAACGCCCGGATGCGCTGCGTGTTGGATTCCACGGCGCCGACGGGGAAATCGAACTGGGCCAGGGCGATGCGCAGCGAACGTGACATCAGCACTCCACTAGGTGCGCCGGCGGGTGCCGGTCGGGGCCAGAACGACGAAGGGCCGCACGAGGCGGCCCTTCGGGTCGTTGCGGTGACGCAATCTTACTTCTTCGCAGCCAGGCGGGCCGCCACGGCCTGGCCCAGGTCACCCGGCGACTTCACCGTGGTGACGCCGGCCTTCTCGAGCGCGGCGAACTTGCCGGCCGCGGTGCCCTGCCCGCCCGACGCGATCGCACCGGCGTGGCCCATGCGCTTGCCGGCCGGGGCCGAGGCGCCGGCGATGAAGCCGACCACGGGCTTGGTCACGTACTGGGCGATGAACTCGGCCGCTTCTTCCTCGGCGCTGCCGCCGATCTCGCCGACCATGATGATGGCCTCGGTCTGCGGGTCCTCCTGGAAGAGCTTGAGCGCGTCGATGAAGTTGGTGCCGTTGATCGGGTCGCCGCCGATGCCGATGCAGGTGGACTGGCCCAGGCCCGCGTCGGTGGTCTGCTTGACCGCTTCATAGGTCAGCGTGCCGGAACGCGACACGATGCCGACCTTGCCCGGCATGTGGATGTGGCCCGGCATGATGCCGATCTTGCACTGGCCCGGGGTGATGACGCCGGGGCAGTTCGGGCCGACCAGCACGACGTCGTCGTAGCCGGCCAGGGTGTTCTTCACGCGCAGCATGTCCAGCACCGGGATGCCCTCGGTGATGCAGACGATGACGCGGATGCCGGCGTCGGCCGCTTCCAGGATCGCGTCGGCCGCGAACGGCGGCGGCACGTAGATCACGGAAGCATCGGCGCCGGTCTCGTCAACGGCCTCGCGCACGGTGTTGAACACCGGCAGGCCGATGTGGGTGGTGCCGCCCTTGCCCGGGGTCACGCCGCCGACGACCTGGGTGCCGTACTCGACCATCTGTTCGGCGTGGAAGGTGCCCTGCTGGCCGGTGAAGCCCTGGACGATGACCTTGGTGTTCTTGTCGATCAAAACGCTCATGTGTGCTTTGTCCTAAGGTCTCAGGCGGCGGCCGCGACGGCCTTCTTGGCGCCGTCGTTGATGTCGTCGGCGGGGATGATGGCCAGGCCGGAGTTCTTGAGGATCTCCTTGCCCTTTTCCACGTTCGTGCCTTCCAGGCGCACGACCACCGGCACCTTGACGTCCACTTCCTTCACCGCGGCGATGATGCCCTCGGCGATCATGTCGCAGCGCACGATGCCGCCGAAGATGTTGACGAAGATCGCCTTCACTTCCGGGTCGCGCAGGATCAGCTTGAACGCCTCGGTCACGCGTTCCTTGTTGGCGCCGCCGCCGACGTCCAGGAAGTTCGCCGGCGAACCACCGTTGTTCGAGATCACGTCCATCGTCGCCATCGCCAGGCCGGCGCCGTTGACCATGCAGCCGATGTTGCCGTCCATGGTGACGTAGTTCAGGTCGTGCTGGCTGGCCAGCACCTCGGTCTCGTCTTCCTGGCGGATGTCGCGCATCGCCGCCAGTTCCGGGTGGCGGAAGGTGGCGTTGTCGTCGGAGTTGATCTTGCCGTCGAGCACGGCCAGGTCGCCGTTGGTGAGGATGGCCAGCGGGTTGAGTTCGACCAGCGCCAGGTCCTTTTCGTTGAACAGGCGGAACAGGCCCAGCATGATCTTGCTCAGCTGGTTCACCTGCCTGGCGTTCAGGCCCAGGGCGAAGCCGAGTTCGCGGCACTGGTAGGGCTGCAGGCCCTGGACGAAGTTGACGTTGAGGGTCTTGATCGCGTCCGGGTTCTCTTCGGCCGTCTTCTCGATCTCGACGCCGCCGTCGCTGGAGGCGATGAAGGTGATGGACTTGCTGCCGCGGTCCACCAGCACCGACAGGTAGAGCTCCTTGGCGATGTCGGTGGCCTGGGTCACCAGCACCGAATCCACCGGCAGGGCGACGCCGGCCGTCTGGTAGGTTTCCATCTTGGTGCCGAGCATCGCCTTGGCGTACTCGCGCACCTGGTCCAGGGTCTTGGCCAGCTTGACGCCACCGGCCTTGCCGCGGCCGCCGGCGTGGATCTGCGCCTTGACGACCCAGAAGTCGCCGCCGATGGCCTTGGCCGCATCCACGGCTTCTTCGGGAGTGCGGGCGACGCGCCCGGCCGGGACGGCAATGCCGTAGTCGGCGAACAGCTGCTTCGCCTGGTATTCGTGGAAGTTCATGCGGCTACCTGTGTGGGGAGGGGCGCGAGCGAGGGGCGGTATTGTCGCCGACCCCCCGTCAAAGGCAAAACGCCTGCCCTGACTTGCTGGCAGGGCCTGCGCCGGCGCCGGTGGCATACTCCCGCCATGGCGCGCACCCCCGGAAACCCCAGCCGCAAGCCCCGCAGCGACGCGAGCTGTATTTCTTCACCCTGTACCGGGTGCTGGAAGCGGCGCTGCTGGGCCTTGTCGCCTTCAGCCCTGCCGGCGAGATACTGCTGGCCGTCCGCGAGCCGGGGATCCTGCAGAGCATCGTCGTGCTCTACATGGTCGCGGCGATCGCCCTGCTGATCGCCAGCCATCGCAGCCTGATGCCCGCCCCCCAGCAGACGGCGATCGGACTGGGCCTGGACATCCTGGTGGTGGCCGGCACCCTGGCCACCACCACCGGCGGCCAGGGCGGCATCGCCCTGCTGATGCTGTTCAACGTCGGCGCGGGGGCGCTGATCCTGCCGCAGCGTGCCGGCCTGGGTTTCGCCTCGGCGGCGGCGCTGGCGGTGCTGGCCGACAGCCTCTACTACCGCGCCTTCGATCCGCTCAACGCCCGCCCCGTCGCCGAGTCGGTGATGTTCAGCGTCACCTACCTGGCCACCGCCGTGCTCTGCGAGCTGCTGAGCCGCCAGGTGACCGAATCCCAGGCGCTGGCGGAAAAACGCGGCGAGGAGCTGGCCAACCAGGCCGAGATCAACGAACTGGTGATCCGGCGCATGCGCACCGGCATCCTGGTCGTGGACGGCGACCACCTGGTCAAGGTCTGCAACGAGGCGGCCTGGGCCCTGCTGGGCAAACCCTCGCCCGACCGCCGCCACCTGGCCGACATCGCTCCCGAGCTGCACAAGAGCCTGGGCCGCTGGCGCGGCGGCCGCAGCGAGATCCCGCGACCCATGACCCTGGCCGACGGCGCCCCGGAGGTGTTGCCGCGCTTCGTCTCCCTGAGCCTGACCGACAACCTCTTCCTGATCTTCCTGGAGGACAGCCGGATCTTCTCCGACCGGGCCGAGGAACTGACCCTGGCCACCCTGGGCCGGCTGTCGGCCAGCATCGCCCACGAGATCCGCAACCCGCTGGCGGCCATCAACTACTCGGTGCAACTGCTGGAAGAGGCGACCGGGCTGCCCGAGGCCGACCGCCGGCTGCTGGAAATCATCCACACCCAGTGCCAGCGCATGAACGGCATTGTCCAGGACATCCTGGGCCTGGCCCGGCGCGAGCGCTCCCAGCCCGAAACGGTGGACATCGGCCAGTTCGCCCGCCGCTTCGTGGACGAATACCGGGCCAGCCACCCGCTGGAAACCGACATCCTGCAGTCGGTGAGCGAGCGCAGCACCCTGGCCATGGCCGACCCCGGCACCTGCACCAGGTGCTGACGATTCTTGTCCAGAACGCGCTTACGTACGGCCGCATGCCGGGCGAGCCGGCCAAGGTGACCGTGGCCGTGCGCAGCGGCCCGCCCGGGGTGCCGCCCGAAATCAACGTACTCGACCGGGGCCCCGGCATCCCGCCCGGAGTGGCTGAGCGGATCTTCACCCCTTCTATACGACCAGCGAACACGGCACGGGGCTGGGGCTCTACATCGCCCAGCAGCTGTGCGAGGCCAACCAGTGCACCCTCAGCTACCAGGGGTGCCGGGCGGGGGCAGTTGCTTCCGCATCGTCATGCCGCCCGGCATGACCCTGATGCAGGACGAGGCGGGCGCCGGAAGGCTCAATCTGGCCTGAAACGGGCGGTTTCGGCTAAGGTGTAGGGGCCTTCCAGCCTCCGGTACCGCATGGCCACCCCCGCAGCGCCCTAGTAGTCGATGACGAACGCGACATCAGGGAATTGCTGGTGCTGACACTGGGCCGCATGGGCCTGCGCGTGGACACCGCGGCCGACCTCACCAGTGCCCGCGCCCAGCTGGCCCAGGCCAGCTACGACCTGTGTCTCACCGACATGCGCCTGCCCGACGGCTCGGGACAGGAGCTGATCGAACTGATCGCACAGCGCTACCCGGACACCCCGGTGGCGATGATCACCGCCTTCGGCAACGTAGAAGCCGCCGTGCATGCGCTCAAGGCCGGCGCCTTCGACTTCGTCACCAAACCCGTGGACCTGGCGGTGCTGCGCCGGCTGGTGCAGCACGCGCTGGGCCTTAACGAGCAGCGCCGCACGGCCAGCCCGGCCAGCGCCCGCCTGCTGGGCGAGTCGGCACGCATGCAGCAGCTGCGCCAGACCATCGGCCGGGTCGCCCGCAGCCAGGCGCCGGTCTACATCAGTGGCGAATCCGGTGTCGGCAAGGAACTGGTGGCGCGCCTGATCCACGAACAGGGCTCGCGCGCCGGCGGCGCCTTCGTGCCGGTGAACTGTGGCGCGATCCCGTCGGAGCTGATGGAGAGCGAGCTGTTCGGCCACAAGAAGGGCAGCTTCACCGGCGCGCATGCCGACAAGGAAGGCCTGTTCCAGGCCGCCCGGGGCGGCACCCTGTTCCTGGACGAAGTGGCGGAGCTGCCGCTGCACATGCAGGTCAAGCTGCTGCGCGTGATCCAGGAGAAGACCGTGCGCCCGGTCGGCGCCCCGGCCGAGCTGCCGGTGGACGTGCGCATCCTCTCGGCCACCCACAAGAACCTGGGCAGGCTGGTCGAGGACGGCAAGTTCCGCCACGACCTGTACTACCGCATCAACGTGATCGAGCTGCAGGTGCCGCCGCTGCGCCAGCGCCGCGAGGACATCGCGCCGATCGCCGGCGCCATCCTGCAGCGGCTGGCCGGCAACCAGGCCGAGGCCCTGCCCGGCCTGTCGGAAGAAGCGGAAGCGGCCCTGAGCGCCTATCCCTTCCCGGGCAACGTGCGCGAACTGGAGAACATCCTGGAGCGCGCCGTGGCGCTGTGCGAAGGCCACCTGATCGAAGTCGCCGACCTCTACCTGCCGCAGGTGGACAGCCTGATCGGGCAGGAGGCGGATGTGCCGCTGCGGGCGACGGCAGCGCCCTCGCCCGCCAGTTTCGGCCCCGATGGCACCGCCCTGCCGGACGCCATCGAGCAGATGGAGCGCGACACCATCCAGAAGGCGCTGGAGGCCAACCGCTACAACAAGACCAAAACTGCCGCGCAGTTGGGCATCACGTTCCGCGCATTGCGGTACAAGCTCAAGAAGCTGGGGATGGAGTGACCACCAGGACGTCGTTCAATCACTCCGTTGCGTGTCCGACCAGGCAAGCAGATAGGACCGGATGAAGCCGTAGGCTGCCGGCGGAGTCTGCCGGCCGTAATCGCGCTCGATGGCCATGGCTCCCTCGAGATCACCTTCGGCGATAGCACCAAGAATCGCGACCACAAGCATCTGCTCCCTCACGCCGGTCGGTCGGCCTGGGTCTAGCTGGGCCAATGCCCGGAGTCCGGCCTCGCGCATGGCCGGTCCGTCGCGCATCGCCGCCGCCGCATAGGCGGCCATCACCGCTGTCACCTCCGCCGGCTGATTGGCCAAGTCGATCCAGACCGGTTCGGTCCATACGCCTTCATGGGCGTCGGCCGCCAAATAGGCGATCGAATAGTCGGCCACCACGGCTGCCGACACCATCCAGTCGTCCATCGCGCCGGGTTCGACCGTCGACGAGGAAAGCCGCTTGAGCAAATCCGCGTGCTTGACCAGCTCTGCCTCGGAAGCCGCAAGCTCTTCGGTACGACCTTCCATCAAGGCATCCCGGATGAACCGGGCCCGCCAATAGTCCATGGTGCCAACACCCTCGGCGGCGCGGTCCACGGCGTCGGCCAGACCCGGCATTTCCCTCCCGGCGGTGATGTCCAGCACGGGCAGCCCCGCGCGCATGAGATTCTGGAAATAGGTAACGCCGTCGCCAAGGTAGCGGCTCCGAGGGGCGCGGAGCGACACCACCGGATAGAAGTCGGAGTGCGGTTGCGCGCCATAGAGAGCCACGAACGTTTCCAGGGTCGCGCGGGACCCCACCTTGCGGACATTGACGTCCGCGATGCCGGAAAGGCCCACGCGCTGGAGCTCCGGGGTGAGCGGCGCATCAAGCAGACGCGAGAAGTCCATCGGCGGCAGTGGCTCGGCGCTGACGACAAACAGCAAGTCGGCGCCGTTGGTCGTATAGGCGTCGACGTAGGGGAATTCGGCGACCAGGGCGGCCACCATGGTGGCGAGCAGTTCATCGCTCAGCTCGTACGACTGGATCCACTGGACCCCGATGCCTCCGTCGCGCAGATGGCTGCGCAGGAAGGCGTAGAACTCTTTCGTGAACAAGCTGGCCACGCCGCTTACCCACGGGTTCGATGGCTCGGAGAGGATGACGTCGTATTTGCGCTGGCCAGTAGAGAAATAGGTCCTCGCGTCGTCGATGTGGAGCTTCGACCTGGGGTCTTGGTAGGCCCGCTGGACACGGCTGCCGAAATTGCTCGCGCCGATGTACATGGCCTGCTCGATTTCGATCGTGTCCACCCGCTCAGGCAGACCGCTGCCAAGCAACGTGTGCGTGCTCAGCCCGGAACCCCAGCCAATGACCGCGATCTCCTTCGGTGACGGATGCATGGCCAGCGGCAACGTGGCCATCATGACCATGGTGATTTCGTCATCCGTGGGCATGCCGCCGTTCAGAAGCTGGATGGAGGCATCCGGTTTGCCGTTGGTGGCGATGATCCCGATCGTACCGCGCGTCATGAACGACACCGATGCCGTCTTGCCGTCGCGAAAATAGGGAACGTCCGTGTTCTCGCCCAATGTCGCGTTGCCGTGCCTGAATACGCCCGACGCGAGTTCGCGCGGGTCCAGCTTTCCGAAACTCAGGCTCAGGGCGACAACAACTAGGCCGACGGCGGCAAGGACGCCGCTGCGCCGGACCATCGGTCGGTCTGTGAAGCGCCAGAGCAAGAGAACGCCAAGGACAATGTCGGCTATCGCCGCCAGCACTACGGCCAGGCGTAGGCCGAGCAACGGGATCAACACGTGCACCGCAAGCAGCACGCCGACGATGGCGCCAAGGGTATTGGCGGCGTAGACACGCCCGATGCTCGCTTCCCCGGCCCCTCGCCGGAGCAGAGCCATGGTGAACAAGGGCAACGTCATGCCAGCGAAGAACGCCGCCGGGAACATTACCAACAGGGCGATCGCGCCACTTCCCAGGCTGAAGAGCACATAGCCCAATTCGGTCTTTGGCAGCGCGCCAACCATTGCTCCCACCCACCGGAAGCTCTGGCTGAACACAGGAATGGAGGCCAAGGCCGCAATACCCATCCAGACCTGGGCATGACCGGCGTACGCGATCGGATCACCCACGTGCTTGCTGCGACGACGGATCCAAAGCCCGCCGAAGGCAAGACCGAAAATGAAGGCTGCAAGCATCAACTCGAAGGAATGCACCGTCGTTCCCAGCGATTGATTGAGCATGCGCACCCAGCCAATCTCGTAGACGAACGAACTGGCGCCGGTGATAGCCGCGGCAACCATGATCATGATGCCCGTGTTTCGGGCCGTTGCTCTCCCTCCATCTCCGGAACTGCGGGCGGCGGTGGGGCGCTGGCGGAAACCTGCACATCCGCCCGGCGCGACACGAGCCAGGACAGGACGCCCACCATCAGGTTCACCAACCCGGCGATGGTGATCGCACCTGGCATCCCCACCCATGGCAACAGCGCGAACGTGGCGACCAGTGCGCCGAACGCAGCGCCGATGCTGTTAGTGAAGTACAGCCCGCCAAGAATTTCACCATCTGCGCGTGGGGCGACGCGCAGGTAGCCACCGCTCATCAGCGGAAACGTCATGCCAAGCAGGATGCTCTGGGGCGCGATCAGCAGGGCTGCCGTCACCCATTGCCATGTGCGCACGCCGGGAACGGACTGGAGCGCCGGATACACCAGATCCTGGGACAGATGAGTGTAGGCTTGGAAAACGGGGTGGAAGGCCAGGCCTGCCACGCCAATCGCCAGCTCCACCATCGCGTAGGCAAAGATCAGCCGCTGCCAGCGAATGCCCCAACGGCTCACCAGCCAGGCACCCAGTGCCATGCCGCCCATGAATATCCCGAGCACCAGCGTCTGGGCATAGGCGGCATGCCCGAGCGTCAAGCCGAGATAGTGCGACCAGATCGATTGATAGATTAGACCGGCGAACCCGGACGCAACGAACAAGGCGAGCAAAATTCGCTCCAGCCCCCAAAAACGCGCTCGCATGTGCTGGCTTCCCCACGGTGGTCCCGACGTCGGGGAGGATAGCTGAATTGAAGGATGAACCCGCCTCGCGGTACCGAGCGATCCGGCGCCCCCGGGGGTCAGAATGTGACCCGTGAGGTCACTTTGTGACATTGGTCGCAGTTTCGCGTGGAATTGTCCCGTCTTAGGCTAGCCTTGCGTTCATCCCTATGCCTATATTCCGGCCTGTGCACGTCCTTGTCGGCTGGCACAGTTGATGCTTCAGTCAAACAGCAGGCTTGGGAAGGCGGACCATGGAAAGGAACGCCGACTCCGTCCCGCAATCACAATCCACCTAGGGGATTTACCCATGAAGAAGATCCAGAAAGGCTTCACCCTGATCGAGCTGATGATCGTGGTCGCGATCATCGCCATCCTGGCCGCGATCGCGCTGCCGGCGTATCAGGACTACATTGCCCGTTCGCAGGTCGCTGCCGGCCTGTCCGACATCCGTGGCGGCGTGACCGCGTTCGAAGAGAAGATCAACCGCGGTTCCACCACCTTCAACACCACGGACGCGATCGGTCTGCGCGGTTCGACCGCCCGTTGCTCGGCTATCGCCGTCGCTGGCGCCGCCACCGGCACCATCAAGTGCACCCTGCTGGGCAACCCGAAGGTTGTGACCAAGGTCGTCACGCTGACCCGCACCACCTCGGGCGCCTACAACTGCACCATCCCGGGCCTGGATGCGAAGTACCTGCCGACCGGCTGCAACTGATCGACCTGCAACAACCGGGCTGGAGGGGTCATTCGACCCCTCCAGCTTCATAATGGCCTTTCCCGCTGGGACCCCCCACCCCCGCCCACGCAAAGGCCAACTTCGGACCTGGGGACGAATCGCCATGCGACGCAAGCAACTGCAGCAAGGCTTCACTCTGATCGAGCTCATGATCGTCGTAGCGATCATCGCGATCCTCGCGGCCATAGCGATCCCGGCCTACCAGGACTACAACATCCGCGCGCAGACCACGGCCGGATTGGCCGATATCTCCGCGGGCAAGAGCGCGTTCGAGACCAAACTGCTGGCCGAAGGCATCTCGTCCTACAACACAGATGACATCGGTCTCTCGAGCAGCACGACCCGATGCGCTATTTCGCTCAGCCCGGGCGCAGATGGGTACATCCGCTGCCAGCTGGCGGGCAATCCGGTCATATCCGGCAAGGTCGTTACGCTCCAGCGCAATGCATCGGGGTCGTGGGACTGCCAGACGGACATCGTGTCGCCAAAGCACCGGCCGCTCGGCTGCGACACTCCCTGACCTCCTTCGAGGTCGTGACACGGGCGATAATGGCACCAGTTCCTGACTGGCCCCGCGTCCCGTATCGATGAACACCCCCTTCGCTTCCGGGCAGGCCTCATCGGCCTTGCCGTCGCTTTACTCGTATCGTTCGTTTATGTCCCGGGCCTTGGGGGTGGCTTTCTGTTCGATGACTATCCAAACGTCGTCCACCAGCCTGCAGTGCAGGCAACGGAGATCACCCGCGAATCCCTGATGCAGGCGCTGACATCGTTTCGGCACGGCATCGGCCGGCCCCTGCCGATGCTCAGCTTCGCGCTGGACTACGCGTTCTGGGGCGGAAATCCACTGGGTTACAAGATCTCCGGCTTGGCAGTCCATTTGGTCAATGCGCTGCTCGTGTTCGTGCTGCTTCAACGCATTTTGTCCCTGCTTCCCGGTGCGGTGGTCGAACGCGATCGGATCATGGCCGGACTGATTGCCGCCGCCTGGGCGACACACCCGCTCCAAGTGTCCACCGTGCTCTACGTCGTACAGCGAATGGAGACGCTGTCGCTTCTTTTCGTGCTCCTGGCACTTCTCTTCTACCTGGCCGGCCGAACGCGCCAGGCCGAAGGCCGTCGCGGATGGCCGCTGCTGGCCATTTGCCCTCCCTTGGTCGCGTTGGGGTTGGCGTGCAAGGAAACCGCCGCATTGTTTCCCGTCTATGCGCTCGCCCTTGAGCTGACAATCCTCCGGTTCCGTGCCCACGCCCCCGGACGGCTCGCGCATGGCGAATCGCCTTTGCTGCGGGGGTCAGCCTGGGAGTCGTCGTTGCTGCGGCGTTCTTGCCCGGGTTCGTCGACGAATCGGTTTACGCAATCCGAGGTTATTCCGCGATCGAACGGGTACTGACCCAGGCTCGCGTCGTTCCAATGTACCTGGGCTGGATCGTTTTCCCGACGCCTGGGGCATACCTCTTCTACTACGACAACTTCCCCGCATCCACGGGCTTGCTCGCGCCGGCGACGACGCTTACGGGCGCAATCTTGTTGATGCTGCTGGCTGCTTCCGCCTGGTGGAGCCGGCACCGGTTACCGCTCTATGCACTCGGCGTGATGTGGTTCTTGCTGGCACATGTCATCACCAGCAGTTACCTACCGCTGGAACTTGTATTCGAACATCGCAACTATTTCGCCGTCCTGGGCGTTTTGCTGGCGGTATTTGCGCTGGCGGATCTCGGGCTTCGCCGGCTGCCAAGCCGATCGCTGCGGACGATTCTGGGCTTCGTGCTGATTGCGGGCCTGGCGGGACTTGGAATGCTTCGATCGGCGACCTGGGGCTCGTCCCTGCACCTGGCGATGGAGTTGGCGCAGAACAACCCGGGGTCGCCCCGGGCCAGCACGAACCTGGCGGACAACTACCTGCTGATGGCCACTTCTGGCCAAGACACCCTCTTTCTGCAGATGGCCGAGAAGGAGTACGAAAGGGCGGCCGCCATTCCGGGAGCTTCGCCGATTCCCGAACAGGGGCTGGTAATCCTGTCGGCAAGGCGAGGGATGCCCGCCAAACCGGAATGGTGGGACGGAATCATCACCAAGCTCGAGACCCAGCCCATCGGCCCACAGGAAATGAGCGTGGTGACCAGCCTGCTCGACCTGCGCAACCAGGATATGCCGATCGACGACACCCGCCTGGCCGATGCATACATCGTGCTCGCACGCAGAATGACTCTGCCACCGACCCAGTATTTTGCTTTTGGCCTGCATGCATTGGTGAAGCTCGGGGACACGCGCCTTGCTTCGCAGTTCTTCGAACTCGCTGTAGATCACTCTGGCGGCGCGCCGGGCCTGGCCGGCGAATTGGCAGCGCACTTGCGTAGCGAGGGTTATCCGGATGCCGCCAGCGCCATGGACGCCTATGCCTTGCGGCAAACCGCCATCACCGCCGGAACTCCAGAAGGGGAGCGAAAGAAATGACATCCAGCATCCGGCCACCCTGGACCTACCCAACACTGGCCCTGCTGGTCGCGATAACCGTCCTGGTCTTTTACCCGGGCCTGGGCGGTGATTTCATATTCGACGATTTCGCCAATATCGTTTCAAACAAGAAGGTGCACGCCGAATCCTGGACTGGGACAGCCTGAAGCGGGCCGCTGGTGCCTATGAAGGCAGTATCGGCCGCCCCTTGTCCACGATGGGATTCGCTGTCGATTACGCGTTGGGCGGCCGGTCTCCACTGGCCTTCAAGATCCATAGCCTGCTTGTCCATATCGCCAACGCAATGCTGGTCCTTTTCCTGTGCCGGCACCTGCTTCATTCGTTGGGCAGCCCGCGCCCCTGGCCCACGTGGGCCCCCGTGCTGGTCGCGCTGCTCTGGGCAGTGCATCCGCTGCAGATTTCCTCGGTTCTATACATCGTCCAGCGAATGGAGATGCTTTCCACTTTCTTCATCCTGGCCGGACTGCTTTGCTACCTTCATGGTCGGCGTCGGCAAATCGAAGGCAAGGGGGCTGGACCTGGCTGGTGGGCTCCGGCCTGGTGGCGGGCGTCGGGCTTCTTGCAAAGGAGAATGCCGTCCTCTTCCCGCTCTACACGCTTGCGTTGGAACTCACGATCCTTCGTTTCAAGGCCGAGAGCGCAAGGACGACGCGCCAACTGAAATGGGCCTACGGCGCCATTGTCGCGATTGGGCTCCTGGGCTATTTCGGACTAGTGGTTCCTCGTTTCGGCGCACCCAGCGACTTCGCCAACCGGGATTTCACGCTATACGAACGGGCAGTGACCCAGTTCCGCGTCCTGCCAATGTACCTGGGGCAAATGTTGGTGCCGCTGCCCGACCACATGCCCTTCTATTACGACAACTATCCGAAGTCGACCGGACTGTTTTCGCCGCCAACGACCGCGCTGGGCGCCATCCTGTTGCTTTCATTGCTGACAGCAGCGTGCGCCCTCCGGAGCAGGGCGCCCGTCCTTGCACTTGGAATATTCTGGTTCTTCGTGCCTCATGCCCTGACCAGCGGCGCCGTCAACCTGGAGCTGGCATTTGAGCATCGGAACTATTTCGCTCTGCTGGGATTTCTGCTGAGCGTGGTGGGGTTTATGCGACACCTGCAATGGAAACCCAGTCCCGAAGCGGCCATCACAGGTGCCGCTGTCGCCGTCCTGCTTGTTGGTGCGCTAGGTTGGATCCGTGCGGCCACCTGGGGCGACCCGGTAGTGCTGGCCATGGACATGGCAGCCCGGAATCCGACATCGTCGCGCGCCAGCAGCGACCTTGGCGCCATCTATGCCCGTCTCGCAACACGGGATTCGAGCTCACTCTACGTGGACTTCGCGATGAAGGAGTTCCAACGCGGCATGTCGCTTCCTGGCGCCTCGCCGCTGCCGGAGCAGGGGTTGATCCTGCTTGCAGTGGCCCATGGACGACCCGTGCAGGATGCGTGGTGGGAGAGCTTGTACACCAAGCTGCAAACCCGCCCCCTCGGGCCGCAGGAAACCATGGCCGTCTCCGGACTGATCAAGGAACGATTTGAAGGCCTGGACCTGGACGACGCCAAGCTGGCAAGGGCCTATGAAATTCTGGCCCTGCGCGGGGGATCCACGGCCGAGGCCTACCTTGGCTTCGCAAACCATGCCGAGAATTACCTCCACGACGAGGACCTGGCCGAGCGACTCTACGTGGCCGCGATGTCCAGCCCGACCATGACGCCCCGTTACGCCCAACAACTGCTCTGGGCGTTGGCAGCCGACGGAAAATTCCGGTTCTTCGAGGCGGCTGCGCGCGTCGCCCGCGAACGCCACCTGGTGGAAGACAAATGACGGGAGGCGCGAGGACATCAGGACTGGCTTGATCCACTTCCGCCGGGGCGGCCGGGATCCAGAATCGACCTCCAGGCAGTGGCGATCGATGCGACTCCCAGATGGCGCTGGAAGTATCCTTCCGCCTGTTCCGACAAGGAGCGAAGGCCAGAGCGATCCCTGGAAAGGCCGTCGAGGGCTTCGGCGAGGCTCGCGCCGTCCGCCGCGACCTTGATTACCGGGGGCGGTGGCACGCCGTCAGGCAACGACCAATCCGCCTGGGTCACGACCGCACGGCCTGCCGCGAGCGCCATGTAGACCTTGAAAGGAAGCACGCGTGACGCCTTTCCGCCACCTCCGAAAACTCCCAGACAGACATGTGCCGATCGCATGCTGTCGTAGATTTCGTCAGTTGATTTCCAGGTCCGGTCCCAAGTGACGACATTACCGCCCATCTCGGCACACAAAGCTTCCAGCAGCTCTCTGTCCTGACCATCTCCGATGAAATGGAAAGTGACGTTTGCTCGGGATTTCGCCAGCCGTCGGACGGCATCTGCCACGATCCGTATGCCGTGCAGGGGCACCAGGGTTCCCACGAAGAGCACGCTCAGTGGGCTTGGCGGATCCGAACGCCCGGCCTGCTGATCCGTCGTCGGTTCCGGGATGCGTATCGCAAGCGGGACGACGCGGATCCGCTCGGGCTCGACCCCAAAATCCGAAATGAACCATGCCTTGTTGGCGCAAGTGTCCACGAGCACCAGTTCGGCGGCTCGCAACGACCTTGACTCGAATCGCCTTACAAGGCGCGACACCAAGCTGCCTTCCGATGCTGCATTTCGATCCCTGAAGGCCGCGTCCCAAAGCGAAACATATGCATCCGAAACCACTCTCGGACGAATCCTCCTCGGCACCCAGGACAGCCACCACAACAGGAAAACCGATGGATAGGGGGCGTAGACCCAGTCACTGCGATGGCGGGCCACGAACAGCACCCGGCAGGCCTCCAGGCCATTGAGGATGCTGAGCTTCGAAAGCATTGCCACCGCCGATGCGATACCACTTGCCGACCGCCAGAGCACCGCTCCTTCAGGAAGCCAGCGCGCGGTCCCTTACCTCGACCCCCAAGCGGTCGCGAAGTAGGCGGATCGTCTCCGTGGCATTGGGGTATCCGCTTCCGCGGAGCCCAGTACCCGCTACGTGCACGACGGGCATGACCCACGCCGACTTGCGCGCGACTAGGACGATGTTCAGCGGGTTCGGAACGTCCTCCCCGATGACAAACACGTCCTCCCCGAATCCGAAGTCAACGTCTGCCGACACCGAAGTTTCTGCCTTGACCGGGCCGCCCATGCCCTTTATCCGGTGCATGGCATCCAGGCCCCGGCGGCGCAGGAATTCCGGCATAAAAGGCAGCGTCAACGGCAACGTCAACCACTTGGTCTTGCGGTACCGGCGGATTTCGTGCGATGCCACCTCGTCCGGGGCGCCCATGCGCATCCGGGACTCGACCGACAGCACCCGGGACACCGTGTGCGCAAGCCTTTCCAAGGAGTACTCCCGGAGATGCCAGCGATTCCAGGGTTTTTGCCCCGGCAACAGGCGGTGTCGTCGATCCGGGGTAATCAGGATTAACACGCCGCCTGGCCTGAGGACGCGGCGGGCCTCCTGCAAGTAGCCCACGTCATCCTCAACATGTTCGATGACCTGGAAAGACAGCACGACATCGAAGGTCGCATCGTCAAAAGGAGCCTGCCTCCCTGGCCAATCTGCTTGAACTCGAGGTTCGGCGCGGCATAGCGGGCACGAGCGAAGCCAATCGCCTCCTCCGCCACGTCCACACCCACCACGGAGGCGGCACTGGCAGAGATACGATGGCTTCCGTAGCCGCTGCCACAGCCCAGGTCGAGCACGCGCCGCCCGCGGCAGTACGGGTCGGCAAAAGCGTAGCTGGCGCTGTGCATCAGGTAAATGACGTAGGCGCCCACCGAACTGCGGTATGCATCCTCGATCATCCGCTCGCCGGTAGGCTCAAGTTCCAGTTTCATCACGCCTCCTTGCGGGGTCCGGGGCCGCTGGCCAGGATGGCACCCATGCTGGTCAGGTAGATCAGAGCGTCGCCCACCAGCGTGACCACGCGGGCCAGGAGCACGAACGCCAATGCGTCAGAGGCCGGCACTACGCCGGCCAACAGCAGCGTCATGATTCCTTCCCTCATGCCCAGCCCGGCGGGTGCGCCAGGGGCAAGGAAGCCGAGCAGCCACGCAAGTGCGAAAACAGCAGTAGCCACCGGAAGATCCAAGGCTGTGGGGGCTCCTGCAGCGCGCGCAACAAGCCATAGCCCGACGCCGATCACCAGGTAGTTCAAGGCGTAGGCGGCCAGTGCCGGTACTACGGTACTTGCCCCCGGCAACCCACCGAAGCCAGCCAGCGCTCTGGCCAGCCGGAATCGACTGGCCCTGAGTCGGTCGGGAGGAAGGTCGAACAGGGAAAGAACCAACACGAGCACCGCCAGCGCGATGCCCGCTGAAAACAGCCACCGTCGCGACGACTCCGGCAACTGCTCCAGCCCCGGAGCGGAGATCGCCAACGCGGCCACTCCGACCAGCACGCTCGCGGCGATTGCCAGGACCGTTTCCTGCACGACGGTGACCGTCAACGCACGCCCGCCCATGCCGGCCTGGAGTGCAAGGGTCGCGCGCAGTGCGTGCTGGGCGACGTTGCCGGGAATGTACTTGGCCAGCTGGATACGCCCCAGCATTACCGCAAGCTGTCCAGCCCGCCAATTCTCGTCCTGGCGAGCCAACAGGCGAACCCAGGCCCAGGCCGTGACGGGAATGATGGTCGCGTAGAGCAGTGCGGCGGCGACGACTGCCGCCAGCACCTTCGCCGAACCGAGCATCGCGAGGGTCCGGGTATCCAGATTGCGGGATGCGAACCAGACGAAATAGGTCGCCAGCGCCGCCGCGAGAGCCCACCCCAGCCATCGGCGCAGGCGGTTCACAGCTTGCGGGCCAGCACCAGGTATCCGCTCCCCAGGTCGGTTCTGGCGAACAGGGCCTGGCTGCCCAATGCCAGGCGGAGGCAGGCTCTACCCGGCCAAGAATCGAGCCAACGAAAAAGCGCTTTCGAGTCGCGTCGGTCCACGCCGCTGCCTGCCGTCGCTTCACGACGGGAGACACCGGCATCGCGTTCGGCCAACAGGCGCCGATAGGTCCGGGCGCCCAACCACTCCGTGAGGTTCGCCACCGGGAATCCATAACATTCCAGATGCTCGATCCGCAGGCCCCGGCCCGACAGAAGTCCAAGAAAGTCCTCGCGATCGTAGCGTCGGTAGTGGCCGGCCCATTCGTCCCCCGCGCTCCAACGGTGTCGATGGGCAGGCACCGATAGGCACAGCAATCCGCCGGGGCGAAGCCAGGACAGCCATTCGTCAAGAGCCTGACGGTCGTTCTCGATATGCTCGAGCACATCGAAGGAACAGACCAGGTCAACCTGTCGGTCCCAATCCGGATCCGGTGCCGCCAGCAGCCGCTGGCGGCCTCCTGTGGCTTCCGCCAGGGCCGACGCGACAGCAAGCGCACGGGGAGATGACTCCACACCCACGGCCTGGTGCCCCATGGCAGAGAGTTCGTCGAGCAGCGCTCCACCTCCGCATCCAACCTCGACCAGACGACCGGCCGGCAAGGGGCTGAGTAGCCGCATGATCCGACGGCGTCTCAGCAGGTAACGCAACGGGGGCACCCAACCCGCCGAGATCGCAACAGTCCCAAACAAGGCAGAGCGGACCACGTCGCCACCAGCAGCCTGCACCGGACTCATTCCCGCCCTTGTTCCAGTTCGTCGTCCTTGCGACCGTAAGTCAACGACGTGATCTGTTCCGAGACAAGTCCGATGAGGAAGATGATGACCGCTGCGCTGAACAGCAGCGTGCTCATGTTCGTAAACCGGCCCATCGTCACATACGTATAGGCGTAGTAACCGATGCCAACGAGCCCGAAAAGCGACGCGGCCGGCAGGAAGAGCTTCAGCGGCGAGTAAAGCGTGGCGATCTTGAAGATGATCAGGAGAAAGCGCATCCCATCCCTTAGCGGACGGATATGGCTGGCGACACCAACTCGCTTGTCGACCCTCACAGGAACATAGGCCACGGCGTAAGCGCTACGGAAGAAGGCCATGGTGCTGGTCGTGGGATAACTGAACCCGTTGGGCAGAAGGTGCAAGAACTCACGAAACCGGTTCGCACGGGCCGCCCGGAAACCCGAGGTGAGGTCTTCGATCCGGTGTCCAGTCATCCAGCTGGCCAGTCGGTTGTAGAAGCCGTTCGCCAGGCCCCTGCCGAGGCTGGCCTGCCCGGCACCGTCCCTGGCCCCCACCGCCATGTCATAACCCTGGCCGAGCCGCTCGAGCAACCCGGGTATCAGGGCCGGATCATGCTGACCGTCGGCATCCATGAACACGATGATCTCGCCGGTCGCAGCCCTGGCGCCGCGCTTGATGGCAGCTCCATTTCCCATGGAGTATGGTGAACTGAGCACCCTAGCCCCCAGGCCACGGGCCACCGCGGCGGTTTCGTCCGTGGACCCGTCGTCTACGACGATGACCTCGGCCTCGGGCAGGACCGCCCGTAGGGCCGGCAGTGTCCGCCGGAGCCCCTCGGCCTCGTTTTTGGCAGGCAACACCACACTGACCTTCATGGCCACCCCTATGCTGTCCGCCCGAAGCTTACCGCATCCCATCCCCCATCCGACTATAAGAAAGCCTTGCAAGAGGCTGGCCAGCGGCCGATTTTCGGGTACAGTTGCCGCATCCGCGCGGCTCTGGGGAGCAGAGTGAACGCCAACGCGACTGCCAACCTGGTGGGGATCACCGGCATTGCCCGGCGCCTTGTGCTGGACGGCGCCCTGGGCGAGGCCGATGCCCGCAAGGCCCTGGACGAGGCCAGCAAGCAGAAGCGGCCGGTCCACCTGTACCTGCTCGAGAAAAAGCTGGTCACGGCGGCCCATATCGCCGGGGCCAATGCCGTCGAGTTCGGCATGCCCCTGTTCGACAGCGCCGCCCTGGACCTGAACCAGGCCGCGACCAAGCTGGTCAGCGAGGAGCTGATCACCAAGCACCAGGCCCTGCCGCTGTTCAAGCGCGGCAACCGCCTGTTCGTCGGCATCGCCGACCCGACCAATACCCGCGCCCTGGACGAGATCAAGTTCGCTGCCAACCTGACGGTCGAGCCCATCCTGGTCGACGAGGACAAGCTCCGTAAGACCATCGAACTCGCCCTGACCGCCAGCGACAGCATGGGCGACAGCATGGGCGACGACGAGGGCCTGGAGAACCTCGAGTCCACCGGCGGCGACGACGATGCCAATGACAACATGGCGGACACCAAGGGCGGCGACGACACCCCGGTGGTGCGTTTCGTCAACAAGGTGCTGCTGGACGCCATCAAGCGCGGCGCCTCGGATATCCATTTCGAACCTTACGAAACCGAGTTCCGGGTCCGCCTGCGCATGGACGGCATCCTGCGCGGCGTGGCCAAGGCCCCGGTCAAGCTGCACCCGCGCATCACCGCCCGCCTCAAGGTCATGGCGCAGTTAGACATCGCCGAACGCCGCCTACCGCAGGACGGCCGCATCAAGCTCAACATCTCCAAGACCAAGCAGATGGACTTCCGCGTGTCCACCTGCCCCACCCTGTTCGGCGAGAAGGTCGTGCTGCGCCTGCTCGACGGCAGCGCCGCCAAGCTGGGCATCGACAAGCTGGGCTACGAGGAAGACCAGAAACAGCTCTACCTGGACGCCCTGGCCAAACCCTACGGCATGATTTTGGTCACCGGCCCCACCGGCTCGGGCAAGACGGTGTCGCTGTACACCGGCCTGAACATCCTAAACACCGAGGAGCGCAACATCTCCACCGCCGAGGACCCGGTCGAAATCCGCGTCCCGGGCATCAACCAGGTGCAGATGAACGTCAAGAAGGGCATGACCTTCGCGGCGGCCCTGCGCAGCTTCCTGCGACAGGACCCGGACGTGATCATGGTCGGCGAGATCCGCGACCTCGAGACCGCCGAGATCGCCGTCAAGGCGGCGCAGACCGGCCACCTGGTGCTGTCCACCCTGCACACCAACGACGCGCCGCAGACGGTCTCGCGCCTGATGAACATGGGCATCGCGCCCTACAACATCACCTCGTCGGTGACCATCATCATCGCCCAGCGACTGGCCCGGCGCCTGCACGACGCCTGCAAGAAGCCGATCACCCTGCCCGAGAACGCGCTCCTGGCCGAAGGCTTCACGGCCGAGGACATCCGGGCGGGCGTCACCCTGTACGAGCCGGGTGGCTGCGAAGACTGCAACGACGGCTACAAGGGCCGCGTCGGCATCTACCAGGTGATGCCGATGGCCGAGAACATCCAGCAGATCATCCTGGAGGGCGGCAATGCCCTGCAGATTGCCGAAGCATCGCAGCAAGCGGGCGTGCGCGACCTGCGCCAATCCGCCCTCTTCAAGGCCAGGCAGGGCGTCACCAGCCTGGCTGAAATCAACCGCGTGACCAAGGACTAAGCCATGGCGACCACAGCAGCCAAGACCCCGCGACGCGTGCCAACGCGATGGAGCAGTTCTTCTGGGAGGGCACCGACAAGCGCGGCGTCAAGATGAAGGGGGAAACCACTTCGAAGAACGCCAACCTGCTTCGTGCCGAACTGCGCAGGCAGGGCATCAACCCGACGGTCGTGAGGACCAAGTCCAAGCCGCTGTTCGGTTCCGCCGGCAAGAGCATCAGCGCCCAGGACATCTCGGTGTTCAGCCGCCAGATCGCCACGATGCTGCAGTCGGGCGTGCCGATGGTGCAGAGCTTCGAGATCCTGGCCTCGGGCCAGAAGAACCCGCGCATGCGCGACATGCTGATCGACATCCGCGACAACATCGCCGGCGGCAGCTCGCTGAGCGAGGCGATGGCCCGGCACCCGGTGCAGTTCGACCTGCTTTACCGGAACCTGACGCGAGCCGGCGAAGGCGCCGGCGTGCTGGATACGGTGCTGGACACGGTCGCCACCTACAAGGAGCGCACCGAAGCGCTGAAGGGCAAGATCAAGAAGGCGCTGTTCTACCCGGCCGCGGTGATCGCGGTGGCGATCCTGGTCAGCGCGATCCTGCTGATCTACGTGGTGCCGCAGTTCGAGGAGGTATTCAAAGGCTTCGGCGCGGACCTGCCGGCCTTCACGCAGATGATCGTGAATGCCTCCCGGTTCCTGACCGCATGGTGGTGGCTGATCCTCGCTGGCGTGGTTGGTGCGATCTTCGGCTTCCTGTTCATCTACAAGCGGTCGCCGAGCCTCGAGCGCAACGTCGACCGACTGATGCTCAAGCTGCCGGTCATCGGCCAGATCCTGCACCAGTCCGCCATCGCCCGCTTCGCCCGCACCCTGGCCCTGACCTTCAAGGCCGGTGTGCCGCTGGTCGAGGCGCTCGACACCGTCGGCGGCGCCACCGGCAGCATCGTCTACAACGATGCGGTCAAGCGCATCCGCGACGACGTCTCGGTCGGCTACCAGCTCAACGTGGCCATGAAGCAGGTCAACCTGTTCCCGCACATGGTGGTGCAGATGACCGCCATCGGCGAAGAGGCCGGCGCGCTGGATACGATGCTGCTGAAGGTGGCCGAGTTCTACGAGCAGGAAGTGAACAACTCCGTGGATGCCCTGGCCAGCCTGATCGAGCCCTTCATCATGGTCGTCATCGGCGTCCTGGTCGGCGGCATGGTGATCGGCATGTACCTGCCCATCTTCAAGCTGGCGGCGACCGTCGGCTGACCCGGGAATGCTGGACACCCTCGCTTCCACGCCCGCGCTGGCGCTCGGGCTGGCGCTTGTCTTCGGCCTGCTGATCGGCAGCTTCCTCAATGTGGTGATCCTGCGCCTGCCGCCGCGCCTGGAATGGGAGTGGCGGCGGGACAGCCGGGAACTGCTGGAGTTGTCCGAACACTACGAACCGGCGCCGCCGGACATCGTGGTGCAGCGGTCTGCTTGCCCGAAATGCGGGCACCGGCTGGCGCCCTGGGAAAAC
Source organism: Arenimonas daejeonensis (assembly GCF_007993735.1). GTDB lineage: Bacteria > Pseudomonadota > Gammaproteobacteria > Xanthomonadales > Xanthomonadaceae > Arenimonas > Arenimonas daejeonensis. The sequence continues at coordinate 52,537 of NZ_CP042453.1, forward strand.
ATCCCGGTCCTGAGCTTCGTCCTGCTGCGCGGCCGCTGCCGCGGTTGCGGCACGGCGATTTCCTGGCAGTACCCGGCGGTGGAACTGATCACCGGCCTGCTGTTCGCGGCCTGCGTCTGGCGCTTCGGCGTCGGCCCCGAGGCCCTGGCGGCCATCGTCTTCACCGCCTTGCTGATCGCCCTGGCCGGCATCGACCTGCGCACCACCCTGCTGCCCGACCAGCTCACCTACCCCCTGCTCTGGATCGGCCTGGGACTGTCCACGATCACCCTCTTCGTTTCGCCCATCCAGGCCATCTACGGTGCCCTGGCCGGCTACCTGAGCCTGTGGAGCGTGTACTGGGGCTTCAAGAAGCTGACCGGCAAGGAGGGCATGGGCCACGGCGACTTCAAGCTGCTGGCGGCCCTCGGGGCCTGGTGCGGCGCCTCGGGCATCCTGCCGATCGTGCTGATGTCCTCCTTCATCGGTGCCATCGTCGGTTCGCTCTGGATCGGCCTGCGTGGCCAGGACCGGGCGACGCCGATCCCGTTCGGCCCCTACCTCGCCGCCGCGGGCTGGGTGCAGCTGATCTGGGGGCCGCAGCTGCTGCAGGCCTACCGTGACTTCTCCGGCCTGAACTGAGCCATGGCCGCCTACGTCGTCGCAGTCACCGGCGGCGTGGCGTCCGGCAAGTCCGCGGTCACCGACGCCTTCGCTTCGCTGGGCGTGGTCGTGGCGGACGCCGATGTCGCGGCCCGGGCCGTGGTGGAGCCCGGCCAGCCGGCACTGCAGCAGATCGCTGACCATTTCGGCCCCGCCAGCCTCGCGGGCGATGGTCGCCTGGACCGCGCCGCCATGCGCGAGCGGGTGTTCGCCGATCCTGAAGCCCGCAAGACCCTGGAAGCCCTCCTCCACCCCCGCATCCGCACCTGGCTCGAGTCCGCCTGCCGGGCCGCTCCCGGTCCGTACGTCGTCGTCGCCATTCCCCTGCTGGCCGAAGGCGGCGGACGCACGGCCTACCCCTGGCTGGACCGGATCCTGGTCGTGGACATCCCTGAAGCGGTCCAGCGGCAACGACTGATGCAACGCGACGGTGTGGACGATGGTATGGCCCGGCGCATGGTCACCGCCCAGGCCAGCCGGTCCGATCGGCTGGCGTTGGCCGATGACGTGATCGTCAACGACGGGCCGCTGGACTCGCTGGCCGGGATCGTGTCGCGCCTGGACGCCCGCTACCGCCGTCTGGCCGGCTGACGGGACTCAGCGCGGCCAGAGGTTGCGGATGCCGGCCACGCCCTGTGCGCCGTGCCGGCGGGCCGTGCCGAGGTCGGCGGACTTCATCCCGCCCAGGGCGTAGATCGGCAGCGATACCGACTCCCTCAACGCGGAGAACCGCTCCCAGCCCAGGGGCGTCGCCTCGGGATGGCTCTCGGTGGCACGCACCGGCCCCAGCACCACGAAGTCCAGCCCCAGCTGTTCGGCCTGGGCCAGTTCTTCGGCGTTGTGGCAGGACGCGGCCACCGTCTGGCCAGGTGGCAGCGGGCGGGCCTGCAGGCTCATCAGCTGGGACGCCCGCAGGTGCAGTCCCAGACCGAGGTCCGCGGCCAGGCCGGGTTCGCCGTTGACCAGCAGTTCGGCGCCCTGCATCCGGCAGCGCAGGCCGGCATCACGGGCCAGGTCGGCCAGCGCGGCCGGGGCCAGGCCGCGGGCACGCAGCTGTATCCGGCGGGCACCGGCCGCCAGGGCGCGATCGAGGCGCGACAGGAATGGGCCGCGTTCCGGCACGTCGGGGCTGATCAGGTACCTGCCCGGCGCCGTCAGGGCGGCGACCACCGGCCGGTCGGCCGGCGGCATCGGGTAGCTGGACAGTTTTTCGGGGGGCCCAGGCCAGGGCCTGGCGCTCGCGGCCGCGCGGCGTGCCCTCGAAGGCCGTCACGGTGAAGACGTCCAGCACGATGCGCTTGGCCGGGTAGGCCTGAGGCACGGCGATCAGGGGCTCGGCCGCCTGGACGCGGATGCCGAGCTCTTCATGCAGCTCGCGATCCAGGGCCTGCAGGGCGGTTTCGCCCGGCTCGACCTTGCCACCCGGAAATTCCCAGGCACCGGCCAGGTCGCGCCCGGCGGTGCGCCGGGCCAGCAGGATGCGTCCGCGCGCGTCGCGCAGCACGGCCGCGACGACGTGGACGGGCTTAGGTCGGTCGGCCGGCATGCGTGGCGTGCGCCTGGATCAGTCCAGGCGCCCGTGGCACTGCTTGTACTTCTTGCCGCTGCCGCAGGGGCAGGGGTCGTTGCGGCCGACCTTCGGGCCATCGCGGGTCACCGGGCCGGCGGCCAGCACGCCCTGGCCCTGGGCGGCGAGCGCCTGGGCCTGCTCGGCTTCCTCGTCGGCGCCGTAACCGCCGGTCTCGGGATGCTGGAACTGCATGTCGCGTGACTTGGCCTGCAGCTTCTGGCGCTCGGCGGCCTCCATCGCGGCGACCTCCTCCTCGCTGCGGATGCGCACGCGCGCCAGCAGCGACACCACTTCCGACTTGACCTTGGCCAGCATCTCGCCGAACAGCTCGAAACTCTCGCGCTTGTATTCCTGCTTGGGCTGCTTCTGGGCGTAGCCGCGCAGGTGGATGCCCTGGCGCAGGTAGTCCATGCGTGCCAGGTGTTCCTTCCAGTTCTGGTCGAGCACGTTGAGCATCAGGTGCTTTTCCAGGTGACGCATCATCTCCGGGCCGAGCTGGGCCTGCTTGTCGGCGAACAGGCCTTCGACGGCCTGTAGCGCCAGCGCCAGGATGCGCTCGGCGTCGATCGCCTCCTCGGTCCGGGCGGGCGTCTGCAGGTCCACGACCACGCCGAACTCATCGGCCAGCGCGCGCTCCAGGCCCGGCAGGTCCCATTGCTCGTCGATCGAATCGGCGGGCACGAAGCGGTACACGGTTTCGGTGACGACGTCCTCGCGGATCGCCTGCACCGACTCTTCCACCGAATCCGACTCCAGCAGTTCGTTGCGCTGCTGGTAGATCACCTTGCGCTGGTCGTTGGCGACGTCGTCGAAGTCGAGCAGGTTCTTGCGGATGTCGAAGTTGTGGGCCTCGACCTTGCGCTGGGCGTTCTGGATCTGCTTGGTCACCAGGCCGGACTCGATGACGTCGTCCTCCTTCATGCCCATGCCGCGCATCGCCTTCTGCACCCAGTCGGCGGCGAAGATGCGCATCAGGTTGTCTTCCAGCGACAGGTAGAAGCGGGACGAACCCGGGTCGCCCTGGCGGCCGGCGCGGCCGCGCAGCTGGTTGTCGATGCGGCGGCTTTCGTGGCGTTCGGTGCCGATGATGTGCAGGCCGCCCAGGGCCAGCACTTCGTCGTGGCGCTTCTGCCACTCGTTCTTCAGGCGCGTGCGCTCGGACGGCGGCGCGTCGGCCGGCAGCTTGTGCAGCTCGGCCTCAAGCGAACCGCCCAGCACGATGTCGGTGCCGCGGCCGGCCATGTTGGTGGCGATGGTGACGGCCTTGGGCTTGCCGGCGTCGGCGACGATCTGCGCTTCGCGCTCGTGCTGCTTGGCGTTGAGCACTTCATGCGGAATACCGGCCTGCTTGAGCTGGGCCGACAGCAGTTCGGAGGTCTCGATCGAGGTCGTGCCCACCAGCACCGGCTGGCCGCGGCCATGGCAGTCCTTGATGTCCTCGATCACGGCGTTGTACTTGGCCGGGCGGGCCAGGTAGACCAGGTCCGGGTGGTCCTTGCGAACCATCGGCCGGTGGGTCGGGATCACCGCGACCTCCAGGCTGTAGATGGTCTGGAACTCGAAGGCCTCGGTATCGGCCGTGCCGGTCATGCCGGCCAGCTTGCCGTACATGCGGAAGTAGTTCTGGAAGGTGATCGAGGCCAGCGTCTGGTTCTCGCGCTGGATCGGCACGCCTTCCTTGGCCTCGATCGCCTGGTGCAGGCCGTCGGACCAGCGGCGACCCGCCAGGGTGCGGCCGGTGAACTCGTCGACGATGATCACCTCGCCGTCGCGCACGATGTAATCCACGTCGCGCTGGAACAGCGCGTGCGCACGCAGCGCGGCATTGAGGTGGTGCACCACCGCCAGGTTGTTGCCCGAATACAGGCTGTCGTCGGCGTCCAGGATGCCGGCCTCGCGCAGCAGCTCCTCGGCATGCTCCATGCCCTGTTCGGACAGGTGGGCCTGCTTGCCCTTCTCGTCCACCCAGTAATCGCCCTCGCCGTCTTCCGTCTCCTGCTTCACCAGCTTCGGGACGATGCGGTTGGTCTTGACGTAAAGTTCGGGGGATTCGTCGGCCGGACCGGAAATGATCAGCGGCGTGCGCGCCTCGTCGATCAGGATCGAGTCGACTTCGTCGACGATGGCGAAGAACAGGCCACGCTGGAACCGGTCTTCCTTGGACAGCGCCATGTTGTCGCGCAGGTAGTCGAAGCCGTATTCGTTGTTGGTGCCGTAGGTGATGTCGGCGCCGTAGGCGCCCTTCTTGTCCGAATGCGGCATGCCCGGGTAGACCACGCCCACGCTCAGGCCCAGGAAGTTGTAGAGCTTGCCCATCCAGGCCGAGTCGCGCTTGGCCAGGTAGTCGTTCACCGTCACCACGTGCACGCCTTTGCCGGCCAGCGCATTGAGGTAGACCGGCAGGGTGGCGACCAGGGTCTTGCCTTCGCCGGTGCGCATCTCGGCGATGCGGCCCGAATGCAGCACCATGCCACCGATCAGCTGCACGTCGTAATGACGCAGGCCCAACGCACGGCGCGAGGCTTCGCGGCAGACGGCGAAGGCTTCCGGCAGCAGGGAATCGAGCGTGGCACCATCGGCGATGCGGCGGCGGAACTCGTCGGTCTTGGCGCGCAGCGCGCCGTCATCGAGCTGTACCAGCTCAGGCTCCAACGCATTGATGCGGGCGACGTTCTTCTGGAACTGGCGCAGCAGTCGCTCGTTGCGGCTGCCGAAGATGCGGGTGAGCAAGCTGTTGAGCATTGGAAAAGCCGGTTGGTGATCGGGGACCGCGCCAGGCGCGAATGAAAAGGCCGCGGCAGCCCAGGGGGCGTCGCGGCCGTCTAGTCTAACTTGGGGACGGGGTCCGGACTATCAAGCCCGGTCCGCGTGGCTCAGCCGCGGACCTTGCCCAGGTACTGGCGCGGGTTGACCTGGCGGCCGTTCAACTTCACTTCGAAGTGCAGGTGCGAACCCGTGGAGCGGCCGGTGGAGCCGACCTTGGCGATCTGCTGGCCGGCGCGGACCACGTCGCCGGCGCGCACCAGGTTGGCCGAGTTGTGCGCGTACAGGGTCTTGTAGCCGTTGCCGTGGTCGATCTCGACCACGTTGCCGTAGCCGCGGCGCACGCCGGAGAAGCTGATCACGCCCTCGGCGGCGGCGGTGACCGGGTCGCCGGTGTTGGCGTCGATGTCGATGCCCAGGTGGTGGGCGCGGCCGCGGCCGAAGGGATCGTTGCGGCCACCGTATCCGGAGGAGATGTAGCCCGGGGCGGGCATGCCGGCCGGGGTGCGCTTGCTCTCGAGCTTCTGGTCGAACAGCAGGGCCTCGAGCACGGAAAGCTGGCGGCCGGAATGTGCGAATTGGGACTGCAGGGAATCGAGGCTGGACAGCAGGTCGCCGGACGGGACGTCGGCGGCGGACTCGGAACCGCCCTGGCCGGGCAGCTCACCAAAATTGAACTCGCCGTCCTTGAGCTTGCCGACGCGGGTCAGGCGGTCGCCGAGGGCATTGAGGCGGTTGGCCTGGGCCTGGAGCTCGCCGACGCGGGCGGCGATGGCGTTGACCTCGCGCTGCGCTTCGTCGCGGGCCTGGGTCAGGGCGATCTGCTGCTGGTCCAGCTCGGCCTGGAGCCGGCTGATTTCGGCGAGGGCGGCACCGTTGGCGCCACGCGCCAGGTACCCCAGACCGAATGCGGTGGCCAGCACCAGCGCGATTGCGCCGAGAGCGATGCCTGCCACCTTGGGTTGATCGAACGCCAGCTTTTTTGGCGATCGAAGGAAATTTGCTGCGATGATGACATTCATCATGTCTGACCCATTCAAAAACAACGTCCGCGGTGCCGCACCGGCCGCCCTTCCCCGGCAAGCGCTCGAGGCGCTGTCCGTTTCCGGGCTGGCCAGCCTGGTCGAACGCGCCCGGTGGTTGGACGCCCTTGACCCGTTGCTGCGCCAGAGTCTCCCCGCCACCTTGGCCGGCCAATGCAAGCTGGCCAATGTGGATGACAAGAACTTGGTATTCCTTGGTCAGCGCCCCGGTCTGGAAGGCCAAGCTGCGGCTGCACGCGGACGCCCTGCTGGACGCCGCCGCCGCGGCCGGGCTCAAGGCCAGGACGCTGGTGGTGAAAGTGTCACCGCCCATTCCCGCTATCCCCTCGGGAACCGGCAATGCGAAGCCACTCTCCGAGGCAGTCCGCGATTCACTGCGGGCCACCGCCCAATCGGTCTCCGATCCCGAGCTCCGGGCCCAGCTTCTGCGGCTGGCTGCCCATGCCCGGTCATCGACCGACGGGGCATGATGCCCCGTGGAACGGTGCCTGTCGTTAACTGGAAGTTAAAGCCCCGTGATGAAACGTGACGGGGTTCTCAGACTGCCTGCGCCGGGTGCGCGTACGAGATCGGCGCCAGGGCCGGATCCTCGAAGGTGACCTCTTCCCAGGCCGAGGTGTCGGCCAGCAGGGCCCGCAGCAGCTGGTTGTTGAGGGCGTGGCCGGACTTGTAGCCGTAGAAGGCGCCGATCAGGCTGTGGCCCAGCAGGTACAGGTCGCCGATGGCGTCGAGGATCTTGTGCTTCACGAACTCGTCCTCGTAACGCAGGCCGTCCTCGTTGAGCACGCGGTAATCGTCCAGGACGATGGCGTTGTCCATCGAGCCGCCCAGCGCCAGGTTGCGCTCGCGCAGGAACTCGATGTCCTTCATGAAGCCGAAGGTCCGGGCCCGGCTGACTTCCTTCACGAACGAAGTCGTGGAGAAGTCGATCTCGGTGCTGGACGTGGACTTGTTGAAGATCGGATGGGCGAAGTCGATGGTGAAACCGACCTTGAACCCCTCGAAGGGTTCGAAACGGGCCCACTTGTCGCCGTCCTCGACCTTGATCGGCTTCTTGATGCGGATGAAGCGCTTGGCCTTGTTCTGCTCTTCGATGCCCGCCGACTGCAGCAGGAACACGAAGGGACCGGCCGAACCGTCCATGATCGGCACCTCGGCCGTGGACAGATCCACATAGGCATTGTCGATGCCCAGCCCGGCCATCGCCGACAGCAGGTGCTCGATCGTCATCACCCGGGTGTTGCCTGGACCAGCGCAGTGCACAGGCTGGTGTCGCCGACCTTCTCGGCCTTGGCGTGGATTTCCACCGGGGTGTCGAAGTCAACGCGTCGGAACACGATGCCGGTATCGGGCGCAGCCGGGCGCAAGGTCATGTAGACCTTCTCACCACTGTGCAGGCCGACGCCGGTGGCGCGGATGACGTTCTTTAGGGTTCTTTGTCTAATCATTTTTGTGGCGTTCTCCGGGGCAGGAGCGCGCAAACCGCTGGGAACCATAGCACACGGAGCTCTGAACGAAAACATAACAACATGAGCACCGTCCCAGAATTGCAACAGCAGTCACAGAAATTGACCAATCGTCCCTGATACCGCTGCCACCCCCTGGCCGGAAAAAGGCCCGCCGCTGCACGGCGGGCCAAGGATTCCTGACCCCCTGGGGATTGCAGCCACACCGCCTGTTCCGCGGGTGGTCCCACCCGACCCACCCTTCCTGGATGGGTCGGCGGAGCCGCTTCCTGGGCTGTCTGGTCGGACAGCCCACGGGGCGACCCCCTTGCTCGTCCGGTCCGGCGGCGCGGACGGCCCGCGCCGGCGTGGACCGGGTCGGTCCGGGTCTCAGTCCGCCTGGCGACGCAGGAAGGCCGGGATGTCCAGGTAGCTGTGGTCGGTGGCGATGTCGTTCAGGGCGGTGGAAGCCGCCGAGGCCGGCTCGTGGCTGCGGCCCGCACGCAGGCCCAGGTGGCCCGCGGACGGAGCGGCGTTCACGTTGGCCATGGCGTCGTAGTCCACCTGGCCGGTGCTGGCGTTGCGGACCAGCTTGACCGGGGCGCGGTGCACCTCCTTCTCCGGCACGCGCACGGTCTGGCGCACGGCGCCGCGGTTCAGGCCGGTGGCCACCACGGTGACGCGCACTTCGTCCTGCATGTCCGGGTCCAGCGAGGTGCCGATGACGACGGTGGCGTCCTCGGAGGCGAAGTCCTCGATGGTGCGGCCGATCTCATCGAACTCGGCCATGGTGAAGTCCGGGCCGGCGGTGATGTTGACCAGCACGCCGTTGGCGCCCGACAGGTTGACCTCGTCCAGCAGCGGATTGCTGATGGCGGCCTCGGCGGCGGCCTGGGCGCGGTCGTCGCCGCGGGCGACACCTGTGCCCATCATCGCCAGGCCCATCTCGGACATGACGGTGCGGACGTCGGCGAAGTCCACGTTGATCAGGCCCGGGCTGACGATCAGGTCGGCGATGCCCTTCACGGCGCCCAGCAGCACGTCGTTGGCGGCGCGGAAGGCCTGCACCATGGTCGCCTGGCGGCCGAGCACGGTGATGAGCTTTTCGTTCGGGATGGTGATCAGCGAGTCGCAGTGATGGCTCAGTTCCTCGATGCCCTTGAGCGCGACCTGCATGCGGCGGCGACCCTCGAACGGGAACGGCTTGGTGATGACGGCCACCGTCAGGATGCCCATCTCCTTGGCCAGCTGCGCCACGACCGGCGCCGCGCCGGTGCCCGTGCCGCCGCCCATGCCGGCGGTGATGAACACCATGTCGGCGCCTTCCAGCGCCTCGACGATGCGTTCGCGGTCCTCGAGCGCGGCCTGGCGGCCGACCTCGGGATTGGCGCCGGCGCCCAGGCCCTTGGTGACGTTGCCGCCCAGCTGCAGCTGCAGCTTGGCGCCGCACTGCTTGATGGCCTGCGCGTCGGTGTTGGCGGTGATGAACTCCACGCCTTCCACGCCCGCGTTGACCATGTGCGCGACCGCGTTGCCGCCGCCGCCGCCGACGCCGATCACCTTGATGACCGCATTGGGTGCCAGCTTCTCGATCAGTTCGAAATGTGCCATGTCCTCGTCCTCCGTGATTCGATCCAGGGGTTTTCTGTTTGTTGTTGTTTCAAGCTCGTATTGCGACCACTACGACGATGCTCAGAACTCACCTCGGTACCAGTTCTTGAACTTCGTCCAAACCGTCCCCGCCTTGCCGGCCGACAGCGCCGGACGACGGGGTTTTCAATCTGGCTGCCCCAGAGCAGCAGGCCGACGCCGGTGGCATGCACCGGGTTGCCGACCACTTCGCCGAGGCCGCTGACGTGCTGGGGAATGCCCACGCGCACCGGCATGTGCAGCATTTCTTCCGCGAGTTCGACCACGCCTTCCATGCGCGAGGCGCCACCGGTCAACACCAGCCCGGCGCGCACCAGCTCCTCGAAGCCGGAGCGGCGCAGTTCGGCCTGCACCATCTCGAAGATCTCCTCGTAGCGGTTCTGCACCGCTTCGGCGAGCGCCTGGCGCGCCAGGCGACGCGGCGGGCGATCGCCCACGCTCGGCACCTGGATCGATTCCTCGGCGGTGGCCAGCTGCGCCAGCGCGCAGGCGTAGCGCACCTTGATCTGCTCGGCTTCCGGCGTCGGCGTGCGCAGCAGGTGTGCGATGTCGTTGGTGACCTGGTCGCCGGCGATCGGCAGCGACGCGGAATGACGGATCGCACCCTGCACGAACACCGCGATGTCGGTGGTGCCGGCGCCGATGTCCACCAGCACCACGCCCAGCTCGCGCTCGTCGGCGGTCAGCACCGCGGTGCTCGAGGCCAGCGAGCTCAGGATCAGGTCGTCCACCTGCAGGCCGCAGCGCTGCACGCACTTCATCACGTTGCTGGCGGCCGACTGCGCGCCGGTGACCAGGTGCGCACGCACTTCCAGGCGCACGCCGGACATGCCCACGGGGTTGCGGATGCCTTCCTGCGAGTTGTCGACGATGTATTCCTGGGCGATGGCGTGCAGGATCTTCTGGTCGGCCGGCACGGCCACGGCCTTGGCAGCCTCGAGCACGCGGTCGAGGTCGGCGTAGGTCACTTCGCCACCGGCCACCGGCACGATGCCCGGCGAGTTGCGGCACTGGGTGTGGCTGCCGGTGATCGATGCGTACACCGAGCGGATCTCGCAGCCGGCCATCAGCTCGGCCTCCTCGACCGCACGCTGGATCGACTGCACGGTGGACTCGATGTCCACCACCACGCCGCGTTTCATGCCGCGCGATTCGTGCGAACCGATGCCGATCACCTCGATCTCGTGGCCGGGCGAGTACTCGCCCACCAGGGCGGTGACTTTGGAGGTGCCGATGTCGAGCCCGACGATCAGCGACTTGTCGCCTTTGCGGTTCATGTGTTGGCCTGTGCTGCGGAAACGGGGATACCGGGGAAGCGACGGCGGCGCCGGCACGTCCTTCCAGACGAGGGCGAAACCGTTGGTGTAGCGGAGGTCGGCGCGCGCGAGCACGCGCGGGTCGTTGGCGCGCAGCTGCGGCAGCAGTCGCGCGAACCGTGCCAGCCGCACCTGCGGGTCGCCGCGGCCGGCCTCGATCTCGGTGCCGTCGTCCAGGCGCAGGCTCCAGCTGCCGCGCGGACTCAGGCGCACGGTCTCGACCCGAAGACCGATCGGCAGGAACAGCGGCCGCGCCAGGCTGTGGAAGGACATCAGTTCGCTGGCCCGCGCCTCGGGCCCCTCGAACAGCGGCAGGCTGGCGCCGGCACCGGATGGCGCAGCGAACAGCTCGCCGTCTTCGGACAACATGCGGTCGTCGCCCCAGCGCGCCACCGGCGTGTGTTCGCTCAGGCTCACTTCGAGCCGGTCCGGCCAGCGCTTGCGCACCTCGACCTTTTCGACCCAGGCCAGGCCCGCGACGGCGTCGCGCACCTGGTCCAGGTCCACGGCGAAGAAGCCACGCTGCACCAGCGGCAGCACGACCTCGCGTACCCTGGCCTCGTCCACCTGGTGGAACTCGCCGGTGACGGCAAGCCGGCGCATCGGCCAACGCTCGCCGGCGATCCAGCCGTTGAGCACGGCCACGACCGGCAGCGCCACCAGCACGATGGCGAGGCTCCAGGCCAGGATGCGCAGCAAGGCGTTCATCCGCGGGCGGCCTCCAGGCTGGTTTCGAGCACGCGCCAGCACAGGTCTTCGAATCCGATGCCGACCTGCCGGGCAGCCTTGGGCACCAGCGAATGGCTGGTCATGCCCGGCGCGGTGTTCACTTCCAGCAGGTAGTTGTTGCCGGCGGGGTCGCGCATCACGTCGACGCGGCCCCAGCCGGTGCAGCCGGCGGCGCGGAAGGCGGCCAGGGCCTGCGCCTGCATCTCGCGCTCGGCGGCGGCATCTTCCAGGCCCGGGCACAGGTACTGGGTGTCTTCGGCCAGGTACTTGGCGTGGTAGTCGTAGTACTCGCCGGCGGGCACGATGCGGATGCTCGGCAGCGCCGCGTCGCCGAGCACGGCGACGGTGTATTCGCCGCCGACCACGAGCTGTTCCATCAGCAGTTCGCCCGGATACCGTGCGGCCAGTTCGACGGCGGCGTCGAGGTCGGCGTCGTTGAACACGCGCGACACGCCGACCGAAGAACCTTCGCTGGACGGCTTCACGATCACCGGAAGTCCGAGCTCGCGCGCGGCGTCATGCACGTTCGCGCCCTTGGCAAGACGCACATAGCGCGGCGTCGGCAGGCCCAGCGACAGCCAGACCTGCTTGGTGCGGATCTTGTCCATGGCCAGGGCCGAACCGAGCACGCCCGATCCCGTGTACGGAACCTCCAGCGCCTCGAGCAGCCCCTGCAGCGTGCCGTCCTCGCCACCACCCTTGTTGCCGTGCAGGATGTTGAAGACGCGGTCGAACTGCTTCGCCAGCAAGGCATCGAGCAGCGCCGGGATGCCATCCACCGGCTGCGCGTCGATGCCGCGGGCGCGCAGCGCCTCCAGCACGTTGCGTCCGGAATCGAGCGACACCTCGCGCTCGGCGCTGGTGCCGCCCATCAGCACGGCGACCCGGCCGAAGGCCTTGGCATCGGTGATGCGCGGGGCGGGGATCGGCGTCATGCCTTGTTCACTCCATTCATTCCGTGCACGGCCAGGTCGGCCGCGACGTAACCGATGTCGCCCGCGCCCATCATCAGCAGCAGGTCGCCATCGGCCAGCACGTCGGCCAGCACGGGCGGCAGTTCCTTCGCGCTGCCGGCGACCACGGGGTCGATGCGGCCGCGGGCGCGGATGGCGCGGGCCAGTGACTTGGCGTCGGCGCCGGCGATGTGCGCCTCGCCCGCCGGGTACACCTCGGTCAGCACGACGGCGTCGGCGCTCGAGAGCACGGCGGCGAAATCGTCGAACAGGTCGCGGGTGCGGGTGTAGCGGTGCGGCTGGAAGGCCACCACCAGGCGGCGGTCGGGCCAGCCGCCGCGCGCGGCGGCGAACACCGCTTCCAGTTCGCGCGGGTGGTGGCCATAGTCGTCCACCAGCAAGGCCTTGCCGCGCCCGAAGTCGAGTTCGCCCTTGAGGTTGAAGCGTCGGCCGATGCCCTGGAACTTCGCCAGCGCCGACGCGATCGCGTCCGGCTCGACGCCCAGCTGCCAGCCGATCGCGGCGGCGGCCAGGGCATTGAGCACGTTGTGCCGGCCCGGCAGGTTCAACGTGACATCGTGCGGCACGCCTTCCGGCAGGTGCAGGGTGAAGCGCATGCAGGCACCTTCCTGGCGCACGTCGCGGGCGAACACATCCGCCGGCTGTTCGATGCCGTAGGTCACCAGGTGGCGCGGCATCTCCGCCGCCAGCGCGGCGACTTCGGCGTCGTCCACGCACAGCACGGCCAGGCCGTAGAACGGCAGGCGATGCAGGAATTCGTTGAAGGCGGCCTTCACGCGCTCGAAGTCGCCGCCATAGTTTTCCAGGTGGTCGGCGTCGATGTTGGTGACCACGGCCACCAGCGGGTTCAGGCGCAGGAAGCTGCCGTCGCTCTCGTCGGCTTCCGCCACCAGCCACTGACCGCCACCCAGGCGCGCATTGGCGCCGGCCGACAGCAGCTGGCCGCCGATCACGAAGGTCGGGTCCAGGCCGCCTTCGCTGAGCACGCTGGCCACCAGCGAGGTCGTCGTGGTCTTGCCGTGGGTGCCGGCGATGGCGATGCCGCGCTTGAAGCGCATCAGCTCGGCCAGCATCTCGGCGCGCGGCACCACCGGGATGCGCTGGGCACGCGCTTCCACCAGTTCCGGGTTTTCCGCGCGGATCGCGCTCGACACCACGACCACGTCGGCGCCGGCGATGTTGGCGGCGGCGTGGCCGCGGAACACGGTCGCGCCCATCGCCGTCAGGCGCCGGGTGGAAGCGGAATCGTTCTGGTCGGAGCCGGACACCTGGTAACCCAGGTTCACCAGCACCTCGGCGATGCCGCTCATGCCGACGCCGCCGATGCCGATGAAATGCACGCGCGGGAAGGCGCGCGCCAGGTCACCCGTTTCCTGCAGGCGGCGACGGATCATGCGCGGGCCTCCTCGATGACGATGCGGGCGACGGTCTCGGCCGCGTGCGGCAGCGCGGCCGCACGCGCGGCTTCGGCCATGGCCAGGCGCGCCGCGGCATCTGCCAGCACGGGCGCCACCGCGGCGAACAGGCGGTCCTCGAAACCCTCGCCTTCCGGCACCAGGCGCGCGGCGCCCCGTTCGACCAGGGACTCGGCGTTGCGGGTCTGGTGGTCGTCCACTGCGTTCGGGAACGGCACCAGCAGCGCGCCGACACCGGCGGCGCAGAGTTCGGCGAGGGTCAACGCGCCGGCGCGGCACACCACCAGATCCGCCCAGCCGTAGGCTTCGGCCATGTCGGCGATGAAAGGCTCCACGCTCGCCGGCACGCCGGCATCCGCATAAACCTCGCGGCACTTCTGCGCATGCCGCTCGCCACACTGGTGCCGCACTGTCGGCCGCTGCGCTTCCGGCAGACGCGCCAGCATGCGCGGCAGCGAGACATTCAAGCTGTTTGCGCCCTGGCTGCCGCCCAGCACCAGCAAGTGCACCGGACCGTTGCGGCCGGCGAAGCGTGCCGCGGGTGCAGCGACGGCGGCGATTTCCGGACGCACCGGATTGCCGACTGTCTCCGCATCCCGACCCGCGAACGCACCCGGGAACCCGCACAGCACGCGCCGCGCGAAACGCGCCAGCACCCGATTGGTCAGGCCGGGCGCGGCGTTCTGTTCGTGCACCAGCAGCGGACGCCGCAGCAGCCATGCGCCCAGGCCACCCGGACCGGCGGCAAAACCGCCGAAGCTCAGCACGGCGCGCGGCTGCAGCCGGCGCAGCACGGCCAGCGCCTGCCAGACCGAACGCAGCAGCAGGAACGGCGCCTTGAGCAGGGTCGCCACGCCCTTGCCGCGCAGGCCGCTGACACTGATCGTCTCGATGCTGATGCCGGCCTGCGGCACCAGCCGCGTTTCCATGCCACCGGCCGAGCCCAACCAGACCACCGGCACGTCGTGCGCGCGCGCAGCGCCTGCGCGACCGCCAGGCCGGGAAGATGTGGCCACCGGTACCGCCGGCGAGGATCAGCACGGGGCCGCTCATGCCACGGCTCCGATCTTGGGTTCGATGCGGTGGCGCGAACCGCGCGGGCCCACCGCCGGCGCGACGGCGGCGGGAGATTGCGCCGGCATCACCGCGTCCAGGCCCTGGCCTTCGTCCGGCACCATGCTGCCTTCGCCGCGGATGCGCGCCACCTGGCGCTCGGCGCGGTCCAGTTCGTAGCTCACGCGCAGCAGCAGGCCGATCGCCACGCAGGTCATCAGCACGCTGGAGCCACCGGACGAAATCAGCGGCAGGGTCAGGCCCTTGGTCGGCAGGATGCCCAGGTTCACGCCGATCGAGACGAAGGCCTGCAGGCTGATCCAGAAGCCGACGCCGAAGGCGCAGAAACCAGCGAAATGCCGGCGCATCTCCAGCGCGCGCATGCCGATGTGGAAGGTGCGGGCGCTGAACGCGGCGAACAGCGCGATGATCAGGAACGACCCGGCGAAGCCCAGCTCCTCGGCCGTCACCGAGAAGATGAAATCGGTGTGCGCCTCGGGCAGGTAAAAGAGCTTTTGCACGCTGCCGCCCAGGCCGACGCCGAACCACTCGCCGCGGCCGATCGCGATCAGCGCCTGCGTCAGCTGGAAGCCGTCGTCGAAAGGATCGGCCCAGGGATTGAGGAAGGACTTCAGGCGCGCCACGCGGTACGGCGCCGCCACCGCCACCAGCGCCAGCGCCGGCAGCGCCAGGCAGGCCATCAGCACCAGGTGCAGGATGCGCGCGCCGCCCAGCCAGACCATGCCGGCGGTGATCGCCAGGATCAGCGCCGCCGAACCGAAGTCAGGCTGCAGCAGCAGGATCGCGGTGATCGCGCCGGCCACGCCCAGCGGCTTCAGCAGGGCCGGCCAGCGGTTGCCGATCTCGTCGCGGTATCGCACCAGGTAGCTGGCCAGCCAGATGATCAGCAGCACCTTCACCGCTTCCACCGCCTGGAAGTTCGACACGCCCAGGTTGATCCAGCGCTGCGCGCCGTTCACGGTGTGGCCGATGCCCGGCAGGAACACCGCCAGCAGCAGCAGGAAGCAGCCCAGCAGCAGCCACTGGCTGTACTTCTCCACCAGCTTGAGTTCCAGCTGCATCACGACCCAGGCCAGGCCGATGCCGATGGCCAGGAACACCAGGTGCCGGGTCAGGAAGTGGAACGGCCCGACGTCCAGTCCTTCGGCGATGGCGATCGAGCTGGACGCGACCATCACCACGCCCAGGCTGGCCAGCACCAGGGCGATGCCCATCAGCCAAGGGTCGTAGCGCCCGGTGAGCGCGTCGAGCTTGGTGGCCTGGTGGGTGCGGTCGCCGAGGCTCATCTCAGCGCACCTTCAGGGTCGCAAGACCCACGAGCACGAGCATCACCGAGATGATCCAGAAGCGCACGATCACGCGCGGCTCCGGCCAGCCCTTGAGCTCGAAGTGGTGGTGGATCGGCGCCATGCGGAACACGCGCCGGCCGGTGAGCTTGAAGCTTGCGACCTGGATCATCACCGACAGCGTCTCGATGACGAAGATGCCGCCCATCAGCACCAGGATGGCTTCCTGCCGGACGATCACGGCGATCGTGCCCAGCGCCGCGCCCAGCGCCAACGCGCCGATGTCGCCCATGAACACCATCGCCGGGTAGGTGTTGAACCAGAGGAAGCCCAGGCCCGCGCCGGCGATCGCCGCGCAGAAGATGGTGATCTCGCCCGCGCCCGGGATCGCCGGGATCTGCAGGTACTGCGAGAACACCGCATTGCCCGAGGCGTAGGCGAAGATGCCCAGCGCCGCGGCCACCAGCACGGTCGGCATGATCGCCAGGCCGTCCAGGCCGTCGGTCAGGTTCACCGCGTTGGAGAAGCCGACGATCCAGAAGTACGCCACCACCACGAACATCGCGCCCAGCGGCAGGGCGAAATCCTTGAGCAGCGGCAGGAACAGCGTGGTGTTGTTGGCGTGGTCGGCGGTCCAGAACAGCACCAGCGCCGCCGCCAGCCCGAACAGCGACTGCAGCGCGTACTTGTGGCGCGACTTCAGGCCATTGGGATCGCGGCGCACGATCTTGATCCAGTCGTCCAGCCAGCCGATGGCGCCGAAGGCCAGCAGCACGCCCAGCAGCACCCAGATGTAGCGGTTGCGCAGGTCCGCCCACAGCAGGGTGGACAGCATGATCGTCATCAGGATCAGCGTGCCGCCCATGGTCGGCGTGCCGGCCTTGGAGAAGTGGCTCTGCGGACCGTCGCTGCGGATCGGCTGGCCGCCCTTGAGCTGGGCCAGGCGCGCGATTACGTAAGGACCCAGCCACAGCGACAGCAGCAGCGCGGTCAGCGCGCCCAGGATGGCGCGGAAGGTGATGTAGCCGAACAGCGCCGGCATCCATCCCATCCCGTGCATCCAGCGGGCCAGTTCAAGCAGCATGGTCGGCGTCCCCTTCCCTGTCGGCGGCGAGCAAAGGCGCCAGCACCTTGTCCATCGCGCTCGAACGCGAACCCTTCACCAGGCAGCGCAGGCCGGGGCCGGCGGCGCGCAGTGCCGCACCCGGGGCCGCGACCAGCGCGGACTGGTCTTCGAAATGGCGCGCACCCTCGCCGAAACCCTGGCTGGCCGCGGCGCTCAGTTCGCCCACGGTCCACAGCCGGGCGATGCCGGCGGCGCGCGCCTGGCGGCCGATGCCGGCATGCAGCGCTTCGGCGCCCTCGCCCAGTTCCTTCATGTCGCCCAGCACCAGCCAGGCTTCACCGCCGGTCTGCGCCAGCGCGGCGATCGCCGCGGCAACAGAACCGGGATTGGCGTTGTAGCTGTCGTCCACCAGCACCACGCCGTTGCGCAGCGTGTGCGGGATCTGCCGGCCGGGCACGGGCGCGGCGGCGGCCAGGCCCTGCTCGACGTCGTCGAGCGCGGCGCCGGCGCCCAGCGCCAGCGCGGTCGCGGCCAGCGCGTTCATCACGTTGTGGCGGCCCGCCAGCGGCAGCACGATGTCGGTCGAACCGGCCGGCGTGTGCAGGCGGAAACGCGATCCCTCGGCCGTAGGCAACACCGCGCTGGCGCGCACGTCGGCGTCGTTCTCCAGCCCGAAACGCAGCACCCGGCGAGCGCCGATGCGCTGCAGGAACCACGGAGCGAAGGCGTCGTCGGCGTTGACCACGGCCACGCCGTCGTCGGGCAGGGCTTCGTAGATCGCACCCTTGGTTTCGGCGATGCCCAGCAGGCTGCCCATGCGCTCCATGTGCGCGGGCATGACGTTGTTCACCAGCGACACGTTCGGCGGCGCGATCGAGGCCAGGTAAGCGATGTCGCCCGGCTGGCCGGCGCCCATTTCATAGATGGCGAAGCGCGCGTCTTCCGGCGCATCCAGCACCGCCAGCGGCAGGCCGATCTGGTTGTTGCGGTTGCCCGGGTTGGCGTAGGCCTTGCCGGCACGCGCCAGGATGCCGTGCACCAGCGTCTTCACCGAGGTCTTGCCATTGCTGCCGGTGATCGCCACGACCACCGCCGGCCGGCCCTGCTGCACGCCGGCGGCCAGTTCGCCCAGCGCTTCCTCGGTGTCGGCGCACAGCACCTGCGGCAGCGCGCAGTCAACTTCGCGATGCACCAGCAGGGCCGCGGCGCCGCGTTCCAGCGCCTGCGCGGCGTGGTCGTGGCCGTCGTGGTGTTCGCCCTTCAGGGCGACGAACAGCGCGCCGGGCGCCAGGCTGCGGCTGTCGATGCCGACCGAGGTGATCTCGGCCTCGGCACCGAGGTGGCGGCCCTCGACCCAGCGTGCGGCCTGCGACAGCGCGATCGGCCTCATCGTCCGCCCTCCCGCGCCTGCAGCAGGTCACGCGCGACCTGCAGGTCGTCGAAGGCATGCCGCACGCCGGCGACTTATAGTAGGGCTCGTGGCCCTTGCCGGCGACCAGGACCACGTCACCGGCGCCGGCGTCCCGCAGTGCGTCGGCGATCGCGCGCGCGCGGTCGCGCTGCACGCTGACGCTGTCGGTACGGGTAAACCCGGCCAGGATGTCGGCGACGATGCGGTCGCCGTCCTCGCCGCGCGGGTTGTCGTCGGTGACGATCACGCGGTCGGCGCCGACCTGGGCGATGGCGGCCATCTGCGGGCGCTTGCCGGCGTCGCGTTCACCGCCGCAGCCGAACACGCAGGTCAGGCGGCCGGGCGTGTGTTCACGCAGGCTGGCCAGCGCCTGGTGCAGCGCGTCGGGCGTGTGCGCGTAGTCCACCACCACCAGCGGCAGGCCGCCGGTACCGCCGACGCGGCTCATGCGGCCGCCCACCGGCGACAACCGCGGCAGCATCGCCGCGATATCGGCCAGGGACCAGTCCAGCGCGCGCAGCACGCCGGCCACGGCCAGCAGGTTGTCGACGTTGAAGCGGCCCAGCAGCGGCGAAACGATCCCGTGCCGGCGGCCGTCTTCGACCAATTCGAAGCCGAGGCCGGTAGGCCCCAACGTGATGAATTCCGCACGCAGCCCGGCGCCGGCGTGCCCGCGCGAGCTCAACAGGATGCGACGGACCCCGTCCTTCACTTCCGCCAGCAGCCCCTGGCCGAACGGATCGTCGAGGTTGACCACCACCGCCTGCAGCGTCGGCCAGCCGAACAGCTTCGCCTTGGCGGCACCGTAGGCTTCCATGCTGCCGTGGAAATCCAGGTGATCGCGGGTGAGGTTGGTGAACACGGCGATGCGGAACGCCACCGCGTCCACCCGGCCCTGCACCAGTGCGTGCGAGGACACTTCCATGGCCACATGGCTGGCGCCGGCGTCGCGCATGTCGGCCAGCAGCCGGTGCACGGCGATCACGTCGGGCGTGGTGCGTTCGCCCGCGACCAGCTGGCCGTGCAGGCCGGCGCCGAGCGTGCCGATGCTGCCGGCGGCCAGGCCGCGCAGGCTCAACGCCTCGGCGATCAATTGCACGGTCGAGGTCTTGCCATTGGTGCCGGTGACGCCGGCCACCGACAGCGTCGTGGAGGGCTGGCCGTAGAAACGGTCGGCCAGTTCGCCCTGGCGCTGGCGCAGGCCCGGCACGGCGACCGCATGCACCGGCACCGGCATTCCGACCGGCGCCGGCGGCTCGAACAGGATCACGCTGGCGCCGGCGGCTTCGGCCTGGGCGGCATGGCGCAGGCCATGGGTGCTGGCGCCGGCCAATGCGACGAAAGCGTCGCCCGGACGCAGGTCGCGGCTGTCGGCGCTCAGCCCGGTCACGGCCGGATCGAATCCCGGCGGCAGCGGTGCGGCGTCCTGCAGCAGGGCGTGCAGCGGCAGGGCGCGGCTCATCGCAGCACCTCCGGCACCGGGTTCACCGCGGCCGGCGGAGACGCGGCGGGCACCCCGTCGCCGCGGTCGTCACCTTCGGCGCTTCGCGCTTGGCCTGTGCCGTGAACCACTGCTCGATGTCGTCCGGCGGCACGTCCATCAGGCGCAGCGCACCTTCCATCACGCGGTGGAACACCGGCGCCGACACTGCGCCGCCGCCGTATTCCAGGCCCTGCGGCTCGTGGATCACCACGGCCATGGCGAAACGCGGCTTGCTCGCCGGCACCAGGCCGACGAAGACCGCGGCATAACGTTTGGCGGCATATCCGCCGCCGCTGGCCTTGCGCGAAGTACCGGTCTTTCCGGCCACGCGGTAGCCCAGCACCGTGGCGCGCCGCGCCGTGCCCTCGGGACCGGTCACCGCTTCCATCATGGTCATCAGCTGGCGGGCGATGGCCGGGTCCACCACCTGCACGCCTTCCTTGCTGCCGCCCTTGACGAAGGTGGCCTCGTGCAGGCGGCCGCCGTTGCCGATCGCGGCGTAGGCGCGCGCCAGCTGCAGCGGCGTCACCGACAGGCCGTAACCGTAGCTGATGGTCGCTTTCTCGGCCGGACCCCAGCGGTTGGGTGCGGTCAGCACGCCGGTCACTTCGCCCGGGAAGCCGCTGCCGCTGGTCTGGCCCAGGCCGAAGCGCGTGTACATGTCGTACTGGTGTTCGCTGGTCAGCTCGTTCGAGATCCGGGTGGCGCCGACGTTCGAACTCTTGGTCAGCACGCCGGTCAGGCTGAGCACGCCGTAGTTGCGGAAGTCGCGGATCGGATGGCCACCGGCCAGGGTCATGTAACCCGGCGAGGTGTCGATCAGGGTGGTCGGAGTGAACTTGCCGCTTTCGATCGCCGCCGCGAAGGTCAGGGTCTTCATCACCGACCCGGGCTCGACCACGTCGGTGACTGCGCGGTTGCGCTTGGCGTCGAGCGTGGCCGAACCCTGCGAGTTGGGGTTGAACGAAGGCTGGTTGACCATGGCGAGGATCTCGCCGGTCGGCACGTCCAGCACCACCACCGAACCGCTGGTCGCGCCGTGTTCGATCAGCGCGGACTTCAGCTCGCGGTAGGCCAGGTACTGGATGCGGCGGTCAATGGACAGCGTCAGGTCGTGCCCGGGCTCGGCGGCCTTGACCAGGTCCACGTTCTCGACGGTGCGGCCGCGGCGGTCGCGGATCACGCGCTGCGCGCCCGGCTTGCCGGTCAGCCAGTCGTTGAAGGCCAGCTCCAGGCCTTCCTGGCCGGCGTCGTCGATGTTGGTGAAGCCCAGCACGTGGGCCATCACCTCGCCGTGCGGGTAGAAGCGCCGGAACTCGCGCTGCGAGTACACGCCCGGGATGCCCAGGTTCACCACCGCGGTGGCGACGTCCGGGTTCATGTGCCGGCGCAGGTAGACGAATTCCTTGTCGGCGCGCTGCGAGATGCGGTTCTCGAGCACGTCGCGCGGGATCGACAGCGCTTCGGCCAGCTGCGGCAGCCGGTCCGGGTGCCGCAGCAGTTCCTGCGGGTTCGCCCACACCGACTCCACCGGCGACGACACCGCCAGCGGCTCGCCGTTGCGGTCGGTGATCATGCCGCGCGAGGTGGCGATCGGCAACCTCGCGCAGGAAGCGCGCATCGCCCTGCTGCTGGTAGAAACCCGGGTTGATCAGCTGCAGCCAGGCGGCGCGACCCACCAGCACCAGGCTGCACAGGCCGAGCACGATGCCGACGGCATAAAGCCGCTGGCGGGGGTTGTAGACGCGGGCCCGGGTCTTCATGGCCGCAACACCACGATGTCGGCGTCTTCCGGGAACTTCATGCCGATGCGGGTGCCGGCGACCTGTTCGATGCGGTTGGCTTCCGCCCAGGTGGCCTGTTCGATCTGCAGGCGGCCGAACTCGATGTTCAGCTCGTCGCGGGCGCGCTCCAGCGTGCTCAGTTCGATGTAGGCCTGGCGGTGGATGTGCCGTGCCCAGACCACGCCGATGGCGCTGCCCAGCAGGCCCGCCACCAGCAACAGCAGGACGAGGACGCGCAGGCTCATGGCCGCTCCTGCGCCGCGAGTTTTTCCGCCACCCGCAGCACCGCGCTGCGTGCGCGCGGATTGACCGCGGTCTCGGACGACTCCGCGCGCAGCGCGCCGGACACGTCGGCCAGGGTCGGCGTGAACGCCACTTCCACCGGCATGCGGCGGTTGCCCGGGGGCGCCTTGGCGTGGCGGGCGATGAACTGCTTGACGATGCGGTCTTCCAGCGAGTGGAAACTGATCACCGCCAGCCGGCCGCCGGGCTTCAGGCGGTCGTGCGCGGCCGCCAGCCCACGCTCGAGGTCTTCGAGTTCGCGGTTGATGAAGATGCGGATCGCCTGGAAGCTGCGGGTGGCCGGGTGGATCTTGCTGTCGCCGCGGCCGACCACCGAGGCGATCAGCTCGGCCAGCTGGGCGGTGCGCAGCAGCGGCGTGTCGTCACGGCGGGCAACGATGGTGCGGGCGATCTTGCGGCTCAGCTTCTCCTCGCCGTACTTCCACAGCACGTCGGCGATCTCGCGCTCATCGGCGCGGGCCAGCCAGTTGGCGGCGCTTTCCCCGAGTCCGGGTCCATGCGCATGTCCAGCGGCGTCCTTGGCGAAGCTGAAGCCGCGCTCGGCGACGTCGAGCTGGGGCGAGGACACGCCCAGGTCCAGCAGCACGCCGTCCAGGCCGGCGGCGGTTTCATCCCAGTGCGCCAGGTCGGCGAAGGAGCCGCGATAGACGGCGACGCGCGCGTCCGCACCGAAAAGTGCGTGGGCGGTGGCGATCGCTTCCGGGTCCTTGTCCATCACCAACAGCCGTCCATCCGGCCCCAGCCGGTCGAGCACGCCGCGCGCATGGCCGCCGCGGCCGAAGGTTCCATCCAGGTACCTGCCATTCCCCAGCACACGCAGGCCTTCCAGCACCTGGGCGAACATCACCGGGAGATGGCTGGGCTGCGTGGATTCCCGCATCCCGGCCACGCCCGTCACAGCCTGAGGTCGAGCATGTCCTCGCTGATCTCGTCTTCCCCGATGGTCTGACGGATCTGCGCGAGGTGTGCCTGCTCGCTCCACAGTTCGAACTTGCCGCCCATGCCGAGCAGCACCGCTTTTTCTCGATGCCGGCCGCGTTGCGGTGGCTGGCGGGCAGCAACAGGCGGCCGCTGCCGTCGGGCTCCACCACGGTGGCGGCGCCGACCAGCTTGAGCTGCAGGTTGCGGTGCACGCGCTTGGCGTTGGGCAGGGCGTTGACCTGGTCGCGGACCTTTTCCCAGGCCGCTTCCGGGTACAGCCACAGGCAGCCGGCTTCGTAGGGGTTGTAGGTGACCACCAGGCGGCCGCCCACACGCGCGACCTGGTCCCGATGGGCGGTGGGAATCGCCAGTCGGCCCTTGTCGTCGATCGTGATCGCGGTTTCGCCCTGGAACATCGCCTGGATCAATCCTTATCCACCAAAAGCCACGAAAAACCCGAAATTCCCTCGGAAGCCCACGTTAGACCTGCCCCGGGGGCTGTCAAGGAAGTTTTCGGGTGAATTTCGCTAGGCGGATCAAGACTTTGCGCGAAACTTGAGAGTCTGGTTTAAGAACCGTTTGGCAAGTGTTGTTTCACATGGATTTGATCCAAGGCCGTGAAACAGCCCACAGATTGCCAGGACCCCGGACGCGGCTTGTCCCGGGATGTCCCGAGGGGCCGGGATCAGGTCCCGGTGCGCAGATCAAGGGGATGGAGCGGGATGGGAGCGAGGAAAGTGGCGGAGCCGGCCGTTAAGCCGGGTTCTGTCGTGGACAGTCATTCCTCTAGCCCCAGCGTCACCGCTGGGATCAAGCAACCAACCCGGGTGCGGCACGAGCCATGCCATAGCACCCCTATTTGGTCTTGCTCCGGGTGGGGTTTGCCGTGCCCCGAGGCGTTGTCCCCTCGGGCGGTGGGCTCTTACCCCACCGTTTCGCCCTTACCACGCACCCTTGCGGGCCGTTCGGCGGTTTGTTTTCTGTTGCACTTTCCGTCGGCTCGCGCCGCCCAGGCGTTACCTGGCACCCTGCTCTGTGGAGCCCGGACTTTCCTCGTCGCATTGCTGCGACGCGACTGTCTTGGCCGGCTCCGCCGTGGCGGATTGTCTCACAGTGCCGCGCCAGAGGCGTTTTGCGGTTGCGCCGCGTTCACTCCCCGCCGCCGTAAAGCGCCTTGCGCGGCGCGCCGCTGATGTCGGCGGCGAGTTTGGCCGCCAGCGACGGCTTCAGGTGTTCGGCGAGTTTGGCGTACAGGCGCTGGCCCTCGAGCAGGCGCGCTTCGGTGTCGTCCTCGCAGCCGCGCACGACGATGACGAACTCGCCCTTGCGCTGGTTGTCGTCGGCGGCGACCTTCGCGATCAGATCGTCCAGCGTGTCGCCGAACACAGTCTCGAACAGTTTTGTCAGTTCGCGCGCCAGGACCGCTTCACGTTCGCCACCGAAGGCCGCCGCCATGTCCGCGAGCGATTCCTCGATGCGGTGTGAGCTTTCGTAGAACACCAGCGTGCGCGATTCGCCCGAAAGTGCGGCGAGTTTTTCCCGACGGCCAGAGGCCTTGGCCGGCAGGAAACCTTCGAAACAGAACCGGTCGCTGGGAATGCCCGCCACCGACAGCGCCGCGATCGCCGCGCAGGCGCCGGGTACCGGGCTCACGCGCAGGCCGGCGGCGCGCACTTCGCGCACCAGGCGGTAACCGGGATCGCTGACCAGCGGCGTGCCCGCATCCGACACCAGCGCCAGGCTTTCGCCCGCACGCAGCCGCTCCACCAGCTTCCAGGCGATGTCCTCTTCGTTGTGTTCGTGCAGGGCCAGCAGCGGCCGGTCGATGCCGACCGCGCCCAGCAGCTGGCGCGTATGCCGGGTGTCTTCGGCGCAGATGGCCGCCACCGACGCCAGCACCTCGCGCGCCCGCGCCGTCAGGTCGCCCAGGTTTCCGATCGGGGTCGCCACCACGTAAAGGGTTCCCGCCTGTGTGACCGCCATGACCGCGCCCTCCGTGTGCACCGGGTATCATCTTAGCGGCATCGATCCCCCGGACCCCGACCATGCTGCGATCCGCTCTTCTGCTGCTTGTCCTCGCCATCACCGGTTGCGCCAGCGTTTCGGTGTCACCCGAAGCCCCGGTGGCCGCCCAGCAGGACGCCGACCGCCTCGCTGCCGATGGCAACCACCGCGAAGCGGCGCGCACCTGGGTCGCCGCGGCCAATGCGTCCCGGGGCAGCGCAAGCGACGCGGCCTGGCTTTCCGCGGCCGAGCAGTACCAACTGGCCGGTGACGAAGGCGCGGCGCGCCAGGCCTGGGGTGAGTCGAACCGGCGCCGGCTGGCGGGCGACGGTGCGCTGCGCCACGACCTGCTGAACGCCGGATTCCAGGTGCAGGCCGGCAAATACCCGCAGGCGCTGGAGCTGCTCGACCAGGGCCGCGACTCGGTGCCGGCGTCGCTGGCGCCGCGCTGGCACGGTCTGCGTGCGCAGGCGTTCGAAGCCCTGGGTCGCGATTTTGATGCCGCCGGCGAACTGGCCTGGATGCTCGGCACCCTGCCGCGCGATCAGCGCGCCGACACCCTGCGCCGCATTGATGGCCTGCTGGCCGCCCAATCCGATGCCGCACTCGCCGCCGGGGCCGCCGCGCTGCCGGTCGGACATCCGCTGTACGCCTACGCCGGCCGCCAGTTGACCCAGCGCGGCCTGCCGCTGCCGCGCCCCTACGATCGCGGCGCTTCGGCGCCGGGCCTGGAGGCGCTGCCGCCGCCGGAAGCCGATGGTTACCGTCCGCCACAACAGCTGGCCGTGCTGCTGCCGCTGAGCGGCCCCCTGGCCGCGGCTGGCCTGAGCGTGCGCGACGGCGTGCTGGCCGGTTATTACGCCGAACAGCGCCGCCGCCCGCGGCTGCGTTTCTACGACACCGCGGGCGCCGACGGCGTGCGCCGCGCGCTGGCCCAGGCCAACGAAGAGGGCGCGCAGATGCTGGTCGGTCCACTGACCCGCGATGAAGTGAACACCCTGTTCGGCCTGCCGGAACTCGACCTGCCGGTGGTCGCGCTCAACCGGGGCACCACGCCGCCGCCGGGCAGCACGGCCTTCGCCTTGCTGCCGGAAGAAGAAGGCGTGGCCGCCGCGGACCGCCTGCTCGACCGCAACCTGCGCCGCGTGCTGGTGGTGACGCAGGCCGATGAAAACGCCCAGCGCGCGCTCGGCGCCTTCCGCGAACGCCTGCGCGAACGCGGCGGCGAGATCATCAACGAAGTCACGGTCAGCGAAGACAACCCCGACTACGTGCCGGCACTGCAGCAGGCCCTGGCCGGCACCCGTCCCGAGGCGCTGTTCCTGAGCCTGAAGGCGGCACCGGCGCGCCTGCTGTCGAGCCAGATGGACACCGCCGGCCTGGTGGGCGTGCCGCGGGTGGCAACCTCGCTGATCCTCTCGGGTGCCAACCTGCGCATGGACGTCGAACTCGACGGCATCGAATACCCCGAACTGCCGTGGCTGCTGGGCCAGCGCGGCGGCCTGCCCGATCCCGACACGCTGGGCACTACCCTGCCCAGCGCCCAGGCGGTGGCGCGCGCCTGTTCGCCTTCGGCATGGACGCGTGGAAACTGGCGGCCTATCTCGACCACCTCAGTGCCGATCCCGGCGCGCAGCTGCGCGGTGCCACCGGCGACCTGCAGATGGACGGACTGGGCACGATCCAGCGCCGCCCGGCCTGGGCGGTGTTCAGCGGCGGCCGGCCGCGCCCGGCGATGGACGGCGCCCTGTTCCCCGATGTCGCCCGCCCCTGACCGGCGCGCGACCGGCGCCGCGGCCGAAGACGCCGCGCGCGCCCTGCTCGAATCCCACGGCCTGCGCACCCTCGCGCGCAACGTCAACTACCGCTTCGGCGAACTCGACCTGGTGATGCGCGACGGCGATACCGTCGTGTTCGTCGAAGTGCGCTATCGCCGCGACGACCGCTTTGGCGGTGGCGCGGGTTCCGTCGATTTCAGGAAGCGCCGGCGCATCGTGCTGGCTGCACGCGCATGGCTGGCCAGGCAGCGCGGCCTGGCCGAGGCGCCCTGCCGTTTCGACGTGGTGACGGCGCAAGGCGAGGACGATCGGCTCGATTGTGGATGGATCCGCGCGGCCTTCACCCTCGACGACGTCTGAAGTTCATTGCCCCGGGCCGACGGCGGCGAGGACTCAGCGCCGCTCACGCTCCGCCAGGAACTGCGTCCGGGCCCGCTCGCGCTGCATGATGCGGATCTGTTCCAGCCGCGCCTCTTCCACGAGCCTGGCCGGCACATAGCCCCACCAACCACTCCCGTTGGCCAGGCTTTCATAGCGCCGCATCACGCCATACGACACGGCCACGGAGCCGACGACCAGGCCGAACAGGAAACCGGCGCCGTGGGCGACGAAGTTGACGCCTCCGCTGCCCTCGAGCACGCCCTGCCCCTGCACCGTGCGGAAGACGTCCACGGCGAAGAAGAACAGCAGCACCCAGAGCGCCTGCACATGCAGCGTATAGACCGGGAACACCAGCACCATCACCTTGAGGTCGATGGTCCGGCTGAAGAAGAGCACACCGTAGGCCCCGGCGACTGCCGCCAGGCAGCCTGAAGCACCGACGGAAGGAATCATCATTTCCGGATTGGCGTGTACGAACAACAGGTCGCCGGCCAGGCCGCCCAGCGCATAGACCAGCAGGAAGCCCGCCGGTCCCAGCGCGTCCTCGACGTTGTCGCCGAACACCCAGAGGAAAAACATGTTGCCGGCCAGGTGCAGCCAGTCGCCGTGCATGAAGGCGCTGGTGATGAACTGGTACCAGCGCCAGTCGCCAGGCACCAGGCCGTACTCCAAGAACCAGGCCTCGACCTGTTCCGGGCTGCCGCCGGGCGCCAGCATGAAGGCGCCGACATTCAGCAGCAGCAAGGCCCAGGTCGCCCAGGGCCAGTGGCGCATCTGATTGTCCGATTCCCAGTGGAGCAGCCAGATCATCCGTTGCCCTCCGGGGCGCTTGCTTGTGCGCGCAGGTTACCGGAAGCGATGGACCGGCCAAGGTCCGGCAGACAGCTGCCATCCCGGGTTGCCCCCGGTCGTGCCAATGCCCTCGGGCTATGATCGTCCCACCATGAGCCCCACCCTCCCCGCCCAACTCGCTCGCGACCTCACCACCTTGCTCGGCCCGGACGGGCTGCTGACCGATCCCGCGGAACGGCTGGCCTACGGCTACGACAACTCCCGCCGCCAGGGCCTGCCGCTGGCGGTGGCACTGCCGACTACGGCGCAGCAGGTGCAGGCCATCGTGCGCCTGTGCCGGGCGGCGAAGCTGCCGATCGTGGCGCGCGGGCGCGGCACCAACACCACCGGGGCCAGCGTGCCCGGCGAGGATGCGCTGGTCGTGTCGTTCGAACGCATGAACCGGGTGCTGGATATCCGGCCGGGCGACCGCGTGGCCGTGGTCGAGCCAGGGCTGCTCAACGGTGACCTGCAGGCTGCGCTGGCGCCGCACGGCCTGTTCTGGCCACCGGATCCCACCAGTGCCGCCTACTGCAGCATCGGCGGCAACCTGGCCTGCAATGCCGGCGGCCCGCGCGCGGTGAAATACGGGGCCACCCGCGACAACGTGCTGGCGATCACCGCCGTCACCGGCACCGGCGAGCTGGTGCGCTTCGGCGCGCCAACCACCAAGGGCGCCAGCGGTTACGACCTGTCGCGCATCCTGATCGGGTCCGAGGGCACGCTGGCGCTGATCGTCGAGGCCACGCTGAAGCTGACGCCCGTGGGCGCCAGCGGCGGGCGTTGCGCGCGCTGTACGACGACGTGGCCAGCGCCGCCGCCGCGGTGGCGCGGCTGATGGCGCAGCCGGTCACGCCTTCGATGCTGGAATTCATGGACGGCGACTGCGTGCGGCTGGCGCGCGAGGTCGGTGGCGCGGATATCCCTGCGGCCGGCGCGCTGTTGATGATCGAGGCCGACGGCGAAGCGACGATGCTGGATGCCGCCGTGGCCGCGCTGACCGCCGCAGCCCAAGGCCCGGGCTGCCTGGAAGTGACCAGCGCGCCGGACGAGGCCGCGCGCGAGAAACTGTGGGCCGCGCGCAAGGCCCTGTCGCCGGCGCTGCGCACGCTGGCGCCGGGCAAGATCAACGAAGACGTGGTGGTGCCCGTGTCGCGCATCCCCGATCTGGTGGCCGCGGTGCGCGCCACCGCCGAAGCGCAGGCGCTGCCGATCGTGTGTTTCGGCCACGCCGGCAACGGCAACCTGCACGTGAACATCCTCTACGACCCGGCCGATGCCGACCAGGCCGCACGCGCAGATATCGCACTGGAAGCGGTGTTCGACGCCGTGATCGCGCTCGACGGCCAGGTCTCGGGCGAACACGGCATCGGCCTGGCCAAGCGCGAACTGCTGGCCCGCGCCCTGAGTCCGCCCGCGATGGCGCTGATGCGCGCGATCAAGGCGCAGTTCGACCCGGACGGCATCCTCAATCCGGGCAAGGTGTTGCCGCCGGTGGTCGCCGCCGCGCCATCGAAGAAAACGGAAAACAGCGGCGGCTACTTCTGCGCCACGCCGGACATCAACGAGGGCATCGGCGGACCATGAGCCGCCAGCGCGCCCCCAGCGAGCTGGACACCTTGTTGCTCGACATCCGCGCCTGCCGCTTGTGCGAAGCACATCTCCCGCTGGGCCCGCGCCCGGTGCTGCGCGCCAGCGCGACCGCGAAACTGCTGATCGTCGGCCAGGCGCCGGGCACCCTGGTGCACGGCAGCGGCGTGCCCCAGGACGATGCCAGCGGCGTGCGCCTGCGTGGCTGGCTGGGCCTGGACAAGGCTGACTTCTACGACGAGAAGACGATCGCCATCGTTCCGATGGGTTTCTGCTACCCCGGCCGCGGCGCCAGCGGCGACCTGCCGCCGCGCCCCGAGTGCCGCGCCACCTGGCACCCGCGCCTGCTGCCGCTGCTGCCCGACGTGGCGACCGTGCTGGCCATCGGCCAGTACGCCCAGGCGTATTTCCTGGGCGAACGCCGCAAGAAGACGCTCACCGACACCGTGCAGGCCTGGGGCGAATACGCCCCGGCCGTGTTCCCCCTGCCCCACCCCAGCCCGCGCAATGTCGGCTGGTTCATGCACAACCCCTGGTTCGAGTCCGAGGTAGTCCCGACGCTGCGCCGCCAGATCCAGACCTTGCTGATGCCCTGATCCGCACCGTCACGATGTGCGCAGGTAATCCCTGAGATAGAGCGCGAAGGCCATGCCCAGGGCCGGCACCAGCGAGGCCAGGCTTATCCACAGCAGCAGGTCGCCGAAATTGATCGCCGTGAATCGCGTTCCGTGGATCACGCCGATGTAGTTGGTCACCTTCTGTGTCGCCAGCGACTCGAGCACGTTCAGGACCAGCACCCCGCCGACCGCGCCGATCAGCCCGCGGCTCAACAGGAATCCGGCATTGCCTGGCTTCGCCAGATGTTCGGCAAATCGCACACTCGCGTACATCAGCACGATCACCACGGCCGAAATGCCGAACCAGGTCATCGTGCCCAGGCCGAAGGCCCGGATCTCGTTGTGGTGGTGGACGTTGCCGACCAGGATCGGACCGAACATCCTCCCCTCGGAAGGGTCGAAAACGATGGCCGCGATGGCACGGAACACCGCGTCCGCCATGCCGAGCAGCAGTCCGACGAGTTCAGGGTGGTGCTTGAATAGTTCTTTCATGGTGCCTCCCGAAAGGACGTTGGCTGCCGGCAGCCAACGCCCGTGCTTGGATCACTTCGTCTTGGGCGGGCAGGTGACTTCGACCTTGATCGATTCCATGCTGATTTCCACGGAACCACTGCAACCCTGGCTGACGCCGTAGGCCGCCAGGCCCAGCGCCGCACCAGCCAGCAGTCCGCCGACGACGATGACGCCGATCACGACCGGGTTGCCGCCACCGACCGCTTCCAGTTCGACATGACTCAGTTCACGCATGGCACTTCCTTCCTGCGAAACCCGCGGATTGCGGGCGGCCCCACGACACCCTGCTTACCCGGGTCGGGTTCAAGGGAGAGGCATCGCGAAACCGGCGCGAAAAAACCGCGCTGGTCGGACAGGCCACGTCGCTGGATACCGCGCTACGGAAGGATTCCGCGAAAATTCGACTGCCGCGCGCCATCCCGCACAACGGCAGGACCGGGACGATTGCCGACAGGAAACAAGGCAGGCGATGACGCGACGTCGAGCCGGAGAACCCGGCAAGGAACCTGATCTGCATGTGCGCGGACTCCGCGACCCGGGACGCACGCAGTCTGCCCACGCAGCCACGCCGTGGCGCGGCGAAACCCGCCCTCAGGCGCGTAGGAAAAAGGCCAGTGCCTGGACCACCGCAAGGGCATAAACACCGGCGATCGCATCATCCAACATCGCGCCGAAGCCGCCGTGCAGCTTCCGGTCGGCCCAGGAAACGGGCCAGGGTTTGGCGATGTCGAAGATACGGAACAGCACGAACGCCGCCACGACCCAGGCCCATCCCGTTGGCAGGAACAGCAGCGCGATCCACATGCCGATGTATTCGTCCCACACCACCAGCGACGGGTCCTCGATGCCGGTGCGGGCGATGGCCCAGTGCGAGGCCCACACGCCGATGCCGAATCCGACAGCCAGCACCGTCAGATAAACCGGCAGCGGCATGTCCTTCATCAGGAACCACCAGGGCAGCAGCGCAGCCAGGCTGCCGACGGTACCGGGCGCGCGGGGCGAAAAGCCCGCACCGAAACCGGCCGCGATCCAGCCCAGCGGGTGTTTCATCAGCTTGCGGCGGG
Source organism: Arenimonas daejeonensis (assembly GCF_007993735.1). Taxonomy (GTDB): domain Bacteria; phylum Pseudomonadota; class Gammaproteobacteria; order Xanthomonadales; family Xanthomonadaceae; genus Arenimonas; species Arenimonas daejeonensis. The sequence goes on from NZ_CP042453.1 coordinate 84,190, forward strand.
TGCCGACCGGCAGCACGGCCATCAGTGCACTCCCTGGAAATGCTGGAACCCGGCGCTGGGTGGCGTGTAGTCGGCGCCCTCGGGCGTGGTGAAACGCAGGCCCGGCGTCGCTTCGAGCTGGCCGATCACGCTGGCGCCGACGCCGCAGCCGGCCAACGCCTGTTCGATGGCGAAGGCGGCCGAGGCCGGCGCGGTGAAACACAGTTCGTAGTCGTCGCCACCACCGAGCTGCAGCGGCCAGCGTGCGGCTTCGTCGAAATGATCGGCCAGCGTGCGCGAGGTCGGCAGGCGACCCAGGTCTATGCGCGCGCCGAGCCCGCTGGCTGCCAGCACATGCCCGAGATCGGCGGCCAGGCCGTCGCTGAGGTCAATGCCGGCGGTCGCGAGACCACGCAGCGCCAGGCCAACGGCCAGGCGCGGCGTGGGCCGGTCGAGGCGGTAACGCAGCTTGGCGCTGGCCGGGCCGCGCGCGCGCCACTGCTGCAGCGCGCCGGCGGCGTCGCCCAGCGTACCGGTGACCCAGACTTCGTCGCCGGGCCGCGCGCCATCACGGCGCAGGGCCTGGCCTTCCGGCACGAAGCCGTGTGCGGTGATCGTGATCGACAGCGGACCGTGCGTGGTGTCGCCGCCGACCAAAGAGACATCGTGTTCGTCCGCCAGTTCGAAGAACCCATCCAGGAAGGCGTCCAGCCACGCATCCTCCGCTTCGGGCAGCGTCAACGCCAGGGTGCACCACGCCGGCGTGGCCGCCATCGCCGCGAGATCACTCAGGTTCACGGCCAGGGACTTCCAACCGATGTCGGCGGGCGCAGTGTCGGTGGGGAAATGCACACCCGCCACGAGGGTGTCACTGGTGACCACGAGCTGCTGACCTGCAGGCACGCTCAACAGCGCGGCATCGTCGCCAATGCCCAGCACCACGTCGGGCCGAGCGCGCACGCGTGCGCGGATGCGGTCGATGAGGGCGAACTCGCCCGGCATCAGGGCTTGCGCGGCGCCTGCGCCTCGGCCTTGCGCCAGTCGGCGGCGGCATGGTCGAGCACGCCGTTGACGTAGGTGTGGCCATGTTCGCTGCCGAAACGCTTGGTGGTCTCGATGGCCTCGTTGATCACCACGCGGTAGGGCACGTCGGGGCGGTGGCGCAGCTCGTAGGTGGCGATGCGCAGCACCGCGCGCTCGATCGGGTCCACCTGGGCGATGTCGCGGTCCAGGAATGCCGCCAGCGCCTCGTCCAGCGAACCGAGGTTCTTCTCCACGCCACGCACCAGGTCCTCGAAGTATTCGAGGTCGGCCACTTCCATGTCCTGCTCGTTGCGGAACTGGTCGATCACCTTGTTGATGGCGGTGTTCGACAGCTGCCAGGCGTAGATCGCCTGCAGTGCACGGCGGCGGGCGCGGGAACGGGCGTGCGGATCAACGCCGTCGGGACGGGAATGTTTCATGCCATTTTTCCGATCAGGTTCGCCATCTCGATGATGATGGGGCGGCTTCTTCGCCCTTGTTGCCGTGGCTGCCACCGGCGCGGGCCTCGGCGTGGGCGTAGTCGTCCACCGCCAGCACGCCGTTGGCGACGGGGATGCCGGTGTCCAGGGCCACGCGCATCAGGCCACGGGCGCACTCGTCGGCCACCTGCTCGTAGTGGCGGGTGTCGCCGCGCACCACGCAGCCCAGGACCACGACGCCGGCATAGCCGTTGCGGTCGATGGCGTTGGCGGCGGCCACGGGCAGCTCCCAGGCGCCGGGCACGCGGATCACGTCCACGTTCTCGGCGGCGACGCCGTTGCCCAGGAAGGCCCGGCGCGCGCCGTCCACCAGCGCATCGGTGATGCGCGGGTTCCAGCGGCTGGAAATGATGGCGTAACGGGCCGAACCGGGGCTCTGGACGTCGCCTTCGTAATGGCTCATCGGGGAAGGGGCCGGAAAAAAGAGGCCTAGTTTACCCCGCGGGCGCCGCAAGATGCGCCGGCCGGGCCGGGCCGCAGCCGGGGGCGCCTAGGCCACCTCCAGCGGGGACGGGCTGGTCTCCACCGGCGGCCCTGGCGTGGCGGCCGGGGCGTGGGGCGTCCTGACCTCCTGCACGATCCGCCCGCCGTGCATCACCAGCACCCGGTCCACCGATGCGATCGTCTCCGGCCGGTGGGCGATGATCAGCTTGGTGAGCCTGAGCCGGCGCACGGCGTCGTTGACCAGCCGTTCGCGCTCGACGTCGAGGTGGCTGGTGGCTTCGTCCAGGAACAGCAGCCGCGGCTCGCGATACAGCGCGCGGGCCAGGATCACCCGCTGCTTCTGCCCGCCCGACAAGGTGGTGCCCATGTCGCCGATCAGGCTGTGGTAACCCATGGGCATCGCGGCGATCTCGTCGTGCACGGCCGCCAGCCTGGCCGCGGCCTCGACCCGCGGGAAATCCATCCCGGTATCGCCGAACGCGATGTTCTCCGCCACCGATCCGGCGAACAGCTGGTCGTCCTGCATCACCGCACCCACCAGCGCCCGGTAGCTGCGCAGCCCCAGCTTGTGGATGTCCTGCCCGCCCACCCGGATCGAGCCCTCGCTGGCGGGCAGCAGGCCCAGCAGAAGCTTGACCAGGGTGGTCTTGCCGCAGCCGGACGCACCCACCACGGCCACCGATTCGCCCGGCTCGACCGTGAAGCTGCAGTCCTTGACCACCCACGGTTCGCCATCGGCGTACCGGAAGCCCAGCCCCGTGACCTCGATCCGGGTGTCCGGCGGCGGCAGCGATGCGATGTCCGAGGCCAGGTCCCGTTCGGGCGGCGTCAGCACGATGTCGGCCAGGCGCTCGCCGTGCAGGCGCAGCATGCGGAACTCGATCCACTTGTCGATCAACCCCGACACCCGGGCCGCGAACTGGTCCTTGTAGGCCAGGTAGGCGATCAGCATGCCAACCGAAAACACGCTGTCCATGGCCAGGCGGGCGCCGATCCAGATGACGGCGATACGTTCGAGGCCGAACACCAGCTGGCTCGCGGTATTGAAGCCCAGGCCCAGTCGGGCGAGCCCCAGTTCCTGGTTCACGGTGTCCACCATCAGGTTCTGGTAGCTGCCCTGGCGCTGCGGCTCCTGGCCGGCCACCTTGACGCTCTGCATGCCGCGCAGCGACTCCAGAAGGTGCGACTGCTGCTGCGCGGCGCAGACCAGCTGTTTCTCGGTCGTAGTGCGGAGTGGCCTGAACAGGGCCGCGCGCATGCACAGGTACAGGACGACCGCGACCAACGTGATGGCCGCCAGCTTCGGGCTGTAGAGCAGCATCATCGCCAGCGTCGCCACCGCCATCAGGCCGTCTATCAGCGCCTCGATGAAACTCGTCGTCAGCGTGCGCTGGATCGCCTGCACGGCACCCATGCGCGAGACCACGTCGCCGAGGTGCCGTTTCTCGAAGAACGACATGGGCAGGCGCACCGCGTGCGCGAACACATTGCCCATCCACTGCAGTCCCAGCCGGCTGGACAGGAAAACCACCGACCAGCCACGCAGTACGCCGATCGCCACCTGCAGCAGCAGGGCCAGACCGAAGCCCAGGCCCAGGACGGTCAGCAGGTCCCGGTCGGCCGATACAGGGGCCTGGTCCACCACCCACTGCATGAAAAACGGTGCCAGCAGCACGAACACCTGCAGCGCCACCGACAGCAGCAGGATCATGCCCAGCGACCGCCAGAGTCCGCGTACCGGGCCGGTGAGCTGGGACAGCTTCACCGCTGGCGGCGCCGGCTGCGGCTTGAAGTCGGCGCCGGGCGTCAACTCCAGCGCCACCCCGTGAAGTGTTTCGAGGCTTCCGCGTGGCTCAGCGTGCGTTCGCCGAACGCCGGGTCCAGGACGGTGATGCCGCGCGTCCCCACTTTCCTGAGCACGACGAAATGATTCAGGTCCCAATGCAGGATGCACGGGGCCTGCAGGCGGGTCATGTCCTCCAACTCCAGGCGCAGGGCGCGGGTCTGGAATCCCAGGGCCTGGGCGATGCCGATGAGGCCGGTCAGCGACGCCCCCTTGAGCGAAAGCTGGAACCGCTGGCGCAGATCCTGAAGGTCGGTGCGATGACCATGATGGTCGGCGACCATGGCCAGGCAGGCCAGGCCACACTCGGCCGCCTGGGCCTGGAGGATGAGCTTCATGCGGCTCATCGGGCCGAGGCCATGCTGCCGCTGAGCGCGTACAGCGGCTCAATCGCCCATTCCCAAAGTTTGCGCTGCTCCCCGAGGATATCGGCCTCGAGCAGCATGCCGGGCTTGAGCGATTCTTCGCGGCCGAAGGCGCGTACGGTGGGCCGGTCCAGCGCGACCACGATCCGGTAATACGGCTCGCCGGCCTGCGTGTTGCCCACCAGGGTGCCCAGCTCGCCGACGGTCAGTGCGCTGCGGGACACACGGACCACCTTGCCGCCATGGTGGCCGAACTTCTGGTACGGGAACGCCTGGTAACGCAGCAGCACCTGATCGCCTGGCTCGATGAAACCCACGGCACGGCTCGGCACCATCAGGTGCGCCTCGAGCGCGCTGGCCGCGGGCAACAGGCTGAGCACCGGCTGTCCGGGCTGCACTGCCTGCCCGGCCTGGCCCAGCAGCGTGCTGATGGTTCCCGACACGGGCGACTGGATCACCGCCTCGGCCCGTGACGAGGCTTCCAGCGATTCCTGCGAGAGGCTGGCGCGGTCACGCTGCTCGCCGGCGTCGAGCGCCGCCAGGCGGGACGGCAATTCCTGGCGCGCCTGTTCAAGCTGCGCGAGCTGGCGGCGCAGGGCCAGTGCCTGGCGTTCCAGCGACTGGGCCTCGCCCAGCTTTTCCAGCGCCAGCGTTTGTTGTTGCTGCAGCTGCAGGTCAGTGACGAACTGCTGCTTGCGCAAGCCGCGGAAGCGCTCCAGCGTCTGTTCGGCCAGCGCATGCTGCTGGCGACGGGTGAAACTCTCGGCTTCGATCTGGCGCAGCTCTGCATGGCCGCCTGAGATCTGCGCGGCCAGGCCCGCCTGTTGTGCCTGGAGCTGAAGACGCTGGGAGGCATAACTGTGCGCGACGCCGTCCTGGCGTTCGGCGATCGCTGCCTGCAGGGCGGCGGTGGTGTTTCCGGCGACCAGGGTCGAACGTGGTGTGGTCACGACCGCCAGCACGTCCCCGGCGAGCACACGCTGCCCTTCCTCGACACGCACCTCGGAAAGTATGCCGGCGCTGGGCGACGCCACGGACGCCAGGCCGAGGCTGGGCACCAGCTGGCCCGTGACGCGGGTGCGCCGGGTGTAGTCGCCAAGCACGAGGAAGCAGATGACCGCTGCCGCCGCGAACACGGCGAAACCCGTGAGCAGCCACAGCGACACCGGCTGGCCCAGCACGATGCCGCCCAGCCAGCGCGCCTGGCGCGCCTGCATCACTTCTTGTCGGAACAGGGAATCGGACATGCGGAATCGGTGCCGGGCCGTGATGGTTGCCCGAAGGCCCGTATCAGCCGCGACGATCCTGGCGGCGGCGCGCGAATGCGCCAACGGCCAGACTGGCTGCGGCAGCGAGGCCGAATCCCAGCCCGTAGGCCGGTGATACCACGACGCCGATGGTCACGCTGGCCAGCACGATGAGGCCACACACGGCGACAAGGATGGATTTGTTCATGATCTTCCCAGGAAGGGGTGGCGGGAAGCCGTCCGGGGCCGGCCCCGGACGGCAGGCGACGCAATGGATCAGTTCAGCGCGTTCCAGAACACCAGCGTGTGGCCACCGGCGCTGATCGCACCGGCGACACAACCGATCGCGGTGCCGACGCCGGGCATCACGCTGCCAGCGAGTGCACCGGCAGCGCAGCCGACGAGGGCGCCGGTGGACACCACCGCAGCGCCTTCGGCGGAAGCACCGCCGACACTGGAAATTTCGTGCATAGAAAGTTCACGAACCATGACAACGTTCCTTGTTCAGTCAGTGATGTAGTACAGGAGGATGCCGCCTGCGCAGCCACCGAGCACGGCGGCCGCGAGGCCCACGCCCCCGGTGACCACGCCAGCGATCGCGCCGCCCGTGGCGGCCGCACCGGCACCCGCCGCGCAGGACGCGGCCAGCTCGCCACCGGTGCCACCACCCATGACGGAACCCAACTCAACTACGCTCAGATTGCGCATGTCTTTCCCCGAAAATTGAAACACAAGGTTATGCACCGCCGGCCGGATGGCGTGATCAGTGATGCCCGGTCGTGCGGGTACGAAATCGTCGGACCAAACATCCGACGCATCGAGTGGAGCACGACTCTGTTTCAGCATTCAATATCTTGACGCGCATCACAGTTCGCGAGTATTCGCGGACACGGTTCCTGTGAGCGCGCATTGCGGTTCGACCAGCTGCTTCCACCCTTTCCGCCGCTCGCGGAGGATGTCGGCCTCACGCAACATGCCAGGCATTCCGGCAGCAGGGCTCACCCTTCAGACCTGATCGTCCAGACAGTGAGCCCAGCTCACACGTGGTGAGTGCGCTCCGGGAAACGCGCAGCACGGTACCCACAGCGGACTGGGTACTGACAAATGCGATTACGGCGCACGCCCCTCCGTCGTGCGACCAGTTTTCCATCGGCTCCCGCGTCAGGCTGGCGCGCTCGTGCTGCCCGGCATCGATCTGGACCAACACGCCGTCACACCGCGAGGTTAGTCGTGCTTGCCGTTCCATGATGTGTCCACGCTGGGAAGCATGACTGTCCGACACACCGCCCTGGCGCGCCGCAACCGCGCGCGATGTCCCGACATCAAAACAGCAATCAGCCGGCAGGCGCGACGTACTCGACCACTTCCAGGCCGTAACCAGCCAGCCCCACCTGACGGCGCGGCGTGCCGAGAACACGCAGCTTGCCCAGGCCGAGATCCGCCAGGATCTGTGCGCCGGCGCCGTTGCGACGCCACTGGCCGACGTCCTTGCGGTTGCCCTGCACCTCCGGCTGCTTGCGCAGGCGCGCCAGCAGGGCCTCGGCATTGCGCGGCTCCGACAGCACCACCATCACGCCCTGCCCTTCGCTGGCGATCGCGCGCAGGGCATCGGTACCGGCCACGCCAAAATCGTCGCGTCGCCAATGCAGCAGATCGCTGAGCGGATTCTCCACCTGCACGCGCACAGGGTCGGCACTTCACGGCCGGGGCTGCCCTTCACCAGCGCGAAGTGCAGCTCGTGGGCGATACGGTCGCGGTAGGTCACCAGGCGGAAGGGCCCGAACTCGGTCTCGATCTCACGCTCGTCGATGCGCTCGACCGTGTGTTCGGTGGCCAGGCGCCAGGCGATCAGGTCGGCGATCGAGCCCATCTTCAGGCCGTGCTCGCGCGCGAACACTTCCAGTTCCGGGCGCCGCGCCATGCTGCCATCGGCATTCATCACTTCCACCAGCACGCCGGCCGGCTCCAGGCCCGCCAGCATCGGCAGGTCGCTGGCGGCTTCGGTGTGGCCGGCGCGGGTCAGCACGCCGCCGGGCTGCGCGGTGAGCGGGAAGATGTGGCCGGGCTGGCTCAGGTCGCTGGGCTTGGCGTCCGGGCGCACGGCGGTGCGCACGGTGTGGGCGCGGTCGTAGGCGGAAATGCCGGTGGTGACGCCTTCGGCCGCTTCGATGCTGACGGTGAAGTTGGTCTGGAACTGCGCGGTATTGGTCTGGACCATCGGCGCCAGGCCCAGCTGGGCGCAGCGTTCGCGCGTCAGCGACAGGCAGACCAGGCCACGCGCGTGGGTGACCATGAAGTTGATGTCGCTGGGTTTGACCAGCTCGGCGGCCATGATCAGGTCGCCTTCGTTCTCACGGTCCTCGTCATCGACGATCACGACCATGCGGCCCTGGCGGATTTCTTCCAGCAGTTCGGGGACAGGGGCGAAGCTCATGGCTGTTCCTCGCGAGCCGCCAGCAGGCGCTCGACGTAACGGGCGACGGTGTCGACCTCGAGATTGATGGCGGCGCCGACCTGGGTTTCGCCGAAGGCGGTGTGGGCGACGGTATGCGGCACTAAGGTTCACTTCGAACCCGGTGGCATCGACGGCGTTCACGGTGAGACTGGTGCCGTCCACCGCGATAGAACCCTTCACCGCGACATAGCGCAGCACCGAGGCCGGTGCGCTGAAACGCCAGCGCTGGCTGCGGCCGTCATCCCAGACCTTATCCACTTTGCCGACGGCGTCGACGTGGCCGGAGACCAGATGGCCGCCAAGGCGGTCGGTCGGCAGCAGCGAACGTTCCAGGTTCACCGCACTGCCCTCTTCCAGCGAACCGAGCGTGGTCAGGGCCAGGGTTTCGTTCGACACGTCCGCGGCCCAGCCGCTGGCGTCGAATTCGACCACGGTCAGGCAGCAGCCGCTGACGGCGATGGACTCGCCCAGGGCGATGTCGTGGGCGGGCATCGTGCCAGGAGAACCGCAACCGCTGGTCGCCACCGCGGGTTTCGCGGGCGACCAGCCGGCCGACGGATTGGATCAAGCCAGTGAACATGGGCAACACCAGGGGCCGGCCGGGTTGGCGGGCGGGGGCGTCATTGTATGCGCTGGGGCCGGGATCGGCCGGAACTGCTGCCGCAACGCAGCTATCCGCGACTCCTAGATCAACGGGGCCAGGGCCTTGGGCAGCACGGCACCGGGCAACGCCCTGACCTGCCGGGCGATGTTGAATTCCATCGTCGTCCGGGCGATCTCTCGCAAAATCCCGTCCACGGGGCGGGACTGCGCCTCGCCCAGCCAGTCCAGCACGCTGGCAAGGTGCCACAGCGAGGGGTTGCCCTCGTGCACCGCGGGCGGAAAGGTCGCGGCGTGACCGAGCATCAGCTTGCGCATGTTCTGGCGGGTAAAGCCGATCAGATCGGCGATGTCGGTGAGGCCGACGAAATCGGGCGAGGCCTCGACCAGTTCGGCACCGGGGATCGCCCGCTTCACGTCCTTCACGGCCGAGGCGATGGCGTCGTAGGCCGAGGCCGCACGCCGCGTGAAATCCAACGCGATGCGGCCGCGTTGGCCGATGCCGACCAGTGCGTCCTCGCAGCCGGCCTCGGCCAACGCCTCGAGGTGGGTTTCGGCATCCGCATTCGGATCCGGCAGCTTGAACTTCAGGGTGAATTCGTAATCATTCATCGTCTTTGTTCGGACGCCCGGCTGCCTGCGCTGCGGCCTGGTGCCAGCAGCGGTCCACCACACGCCGCAACTGCTTGCCGTGGGTTCCGGCGTTGCGAGGCGTGCTCCAGATGCTGGTGATGCAGAACTCGCCGCAGCGGCAGTATTCGTCGTTCCAGGGGGCAGTACATCTTTCCCCAGGCGTGCGATCCACCGGTCACGACGCGCCAGCCGTGGCGCTCTGCATGCACCAACGCGGCCTCGACATCAGGTTTCGGGTGCCGCGTTCTGGGCATGGAGTTTAGGCCGATGAATCAGGTTGTCAAGTGACAACTCGATGTTCAGGGCGAACATCGCATCAGCTTCAGCCTGACCGCGACCTCAGGACCGGCGCAGTCAACCCGAAAGGGCGTAAGGATTTTGCTACTGCGGCGCCAGCAGCAAGCGCAGGTCCGGCCCCACCTGCCGGGTCTCGACCAGGCGCAGCCCCAACCGCTCCGACATCGTCGCCGGGTCGATGCCGGCGAACAGCGGGCGGCCCTTATCGCCCAGCAGCACGGGGGCGATGTAGAGCAGCAGTTCGTCGATCAGGCCGGCCTTGAGCAGGGCGCCGGACAGCGTGGCGCCCGCTTCGACCTGCAGCTCGTTGACGCCGCGCTGGCCCAGCTGCGACAGCACGGCGTTGAGGTCCAGGCCCAGGCCGCCGCGGCGCACGGCGAAGGCGCTGACGTTGTCGTCGTAATCGGGCACCACGTCGTCGGCGTGCACGGCCAGCGTGGGCGCGGCGCCGTCGGTCAGCAGGGCCGATGTCGCCGGCAGGCGGCCGCGTTCGTCCAGCACCACTCGCAACGGTGGCATGAAGGACTCGCCTTCGGGCAGGCGCACGGTGAGTTTCGGATCGTCGGCCAGCACGGTGCCGATCCCGGTCATGATCGCGCCGGAACGTGCGCGCCAGCGCATCACATCGGCGCGCGCGGCTTCGGAAGTGATCCACTTGGATTCACCGCTGGCCAACGCGGTGCGGCCGTCCAGGCTCATGCCCAGCTTCACCCGCACCCAGGGGCGGCCACGTTCGATGCGCGAGAAGAAACCGCGGTTCAGATGCCGCGCCGCCGCCTCCATCAGGCCGTGTTCGACCGTGATGCCGGCGGCCTGCAGCTTGGCGAAACCCTGTCCCGCCACCTGGTAGAACGGATCGCGGCTGGCCGCCACCACGCGGGTGACGCCCGCGGCCACCAGCGCGTCGGCGCAGGGCGGCGTACGGCCATGGTGCGAACACGGCTCCAGCGTGACGTAGGCGGTGGCGCCCTGGGCGCGTGCACCCGCGGCGCGCAGCGCGTGCACTTCCGCATGCGGTTCGCCCGCGCGTTCATGCCAGCCTTCGCCGAACACGCGTTCGCCGTCTGCTATCACGCAGCCCACCATCGGATTGGGATGGGTGGTGAACGCGGCGCGCTCCGCGAGCTGCAGCGCGCGGGCCATGTGGGCGTGGTCCTGGGCGGAGAAGTTCATGCGGGGCGGATGTCCATCAGGCGAACGGGCGTGCCGCGCAGCGTGGCCGATTCGCGTGCACGCCAGCCCAGGCGGGCGTAGAAGCTTTCGTGTTCGGGCGTGAACAGCCACAGGCGCTCGACCCGCTGGTCGGCGGCGAAGGCCACCACCGCACGCACCAGCAAGGCACCCAGGCCGCGTCCGCGCGCTTCAGGCCGCACGTAGAGGCTGGCCAGCCAGGCGTCGCCGTGGTTGCGCAGCTCGGGCGCATCTTCTTCGACCAGGCTGACGGAACCGAGCAGTTCATCGTCTTCGAGGGCGACCAGCGTGGTGGGCATGTCGCGCCGGGTCGCGTGGTCGCGCAGTTCCGCTTCCGCGACCTCGAGCGTCCAGTCCTCGTAGAGGTGCCCCCACTGCGCATGGTGCCAACGCGCCAGCACCGGCACGTGACCGGGGTGGTCGGCCAGTGGTCGGATGTCCATGGCGTTCAGCGCCTGGCCTTGTCGGGACCCGGCACGTCCAGCAGGGGCAGCTGCAGGCCTTCGAGGCCGGGCAGGTCGCGTTCAAGCCGCTCGATTTCCTCGCGGAAGGCCTGCACGTCCTCGAACTTGCGGTACACCGACGCAAAACGCACGTAGGCCACCTGGTCGAGCTTCTTCAGCTCGGCCATCACGAACTCGCCGACGCGCAGCGAGGGCAGTTCGCGCTCGCCGCTCAGGCGCAGGGAATGCACCACCGAACGCACGGCCTCGTCGATCTGCTCGGCCGAGACCGGGCGTTTCTGCAGCGCGCGGTCGAAACTCACGCGCAGCTTGCGCTCGTCGAAGGCCTCGCGGCGTCCATCGCTCTTGACGATGGACGGCAGCTTCAGTTCGGCCACCTCGAAGGTGTTGAAACGCTCGTTGCATTGCTCGCACTCGCGCCGGCGCCGGATCGTGGACCCGTCCTCGGACACGCGCGAGTCGATCACGCGGGTGTCTTCGTGCTGGCAGAAGGGGCAGTGCATCCGGATCCGTCAGCCGTACACCGGGAACGCGCGGCACTGCTTGGTGACGTTGTCGCGCACGCCGGCGATCACGTTCTCGTCGGTCGGCGCGTCGAGCACGTCGCAGATCCAGTTCGCCAGCGCCACGCACTCCGGCTCCTTGTAGCCGCGGGTGGTAACCGCCGGGGTGCCGATGCGCAGGCCCGAGGTGACGAAGGGCGAGCGCGGGTCGCCCGGCACGGCGTTCTTGTTGACGGTGATGTGGGCGGCGCCGAGCGCGGCTTCCGCGTCCTTGCCCGTGACGTCGCGGCCGATCAGGTCGATCAGCATCAGGTGGTTTTCGGTGCCGCCCGAGACGATCTTGTAACCGCGCGACATCATCGTCTTGGCCATCGCCTGCGCGTTCTTGACGACCTGCTTCTGGTAGTCGGTGAAGGCTGGCTCCAGCGCTTCCTTGAACGCGACCGCCTTGGCGGCGATCACGTGCATCAGCGGGCCGCCCTGGGTGCCGGGGAAGACCAGCGACTGGAACTTCTTCTCCAGCACTTCATTGGCGCGCGCCATGATCACGCCGCCGCGCGGGCCGCGCAGGGTCTTGTGCGTGGTGGAGGTGACGACGTCGGCATAAGGCACCGGATTCGGATAGATGCCCGCGGCTACGAGGCCAGCGACATGCGCCATGTCCACGAAGAAATAGGCGCCCACCGACTTGGCGATCGCGGCCATGCGCTCCCAGTCGATGATCTGGGAATAGGCACTGAACCCGGCGACCAGCATCTTCGGCTTGTGCTCGGTGGCCAGGCGCTGCACTTCGTCGTAGTCGATCAGGCCGGCGTCGTTCACGCCGTACTGCACGGCGTTGAAGAGCTTGCCGCTGAAGTTGACCTTGGCGCCGTGGGTCAGGTGGCCGCCGTGCGCCAGGCTCATGCCGAGCACGGTGTCGCCGGCCTGCAGCAGGGCCAGGTAGACGGCGATGTTGGCCGAGGAACCCGAATGCGGCTGCACGTTGGCGTAGTGCGCGCCGAACAGCTGCTTGAGGCGGTCCAGCGCCAGCTTCTCGGCCACGTCCACGTATTCGCAGCCGCCGTAGTAGCGCTTGCCGGGATACCCCTCGGCGTACTTGTTGGTCAGCACGCTGCCCTGGGCTTCCAGCACGCGCGGGCTGCAGTAGTTCTCCGAGGCGATCAGTTCGACGTGGTCTTCCTGGCGCTGGCGTTCGTGGGCGATGGCCTGGGCCAGGGCATCGTCGTAACCGGCAATCTGCATATCCTTGGCGAACATCGGCGCGCGTTTCCTGAAGGGCCTGGTAGCGCGAAATTGTAGCCCCGGCGGGGACTTGAGCCTAGCGCCGGCCCTTCTCCCTCCCCTGCTTGCAGGGGAGGGCTGGGGAGGGGTGAGCCCTTGCTCGAAGTTCCACCCCCTCCCAACCTCCCCTGCACAGCAGGGGAGGGGTATTTACGGCGAGCCAAGGCGATTCCAGTCCACCCTTCGCGTCAACGCCATCACCGCCGCCAGGGCGGCGAACAGCACGCCGGCGCCCACCAGCAGGGCGTGGTCCTCGGAGCGCAGCAGCGCATAAAGCAGGCCATAAAGCGTCGCAAGGCCCGCCCCGAAGGCCAATCCACGCCCTGCCCCACCCAATACGGCACTCAGGTAGTAGCCGATCAGTGCGCTGCAGGCCGCCGCCGCGGTGGCGTAGGCCGGCCCGAAGCCGACGTGCTCCGACAGCGACAGCAGCAGCAGGTAGAACATCGCCATCGCCAGCCCGGTCAGGCCGTACTGCACGAAATGCACCGGCCGCGCGGCCAGGGCCTCGACCAGGAACACGGCGCCGAACAAGGGGGGCCAGGAACAGCAGCGCGTACTTCATGGCCCGGTCGGTCATCAGGTAACGGTCCACCGGCTCGACCAGGCGCAGGCTGAAGCGGCCCTCGGCCAGGTCCGGGCAGTCGGTGTGCAGTGGCGGGCAGCCGGCCAGCACCTGCTGCACCCGGCTCGACAGCCGCGACACGGCCCAGCGGGCGGTGAAGCCGCTGTCGTCGATCTGCGGGGTTTCCGGCAGGTGCCGGCCCTCGAAGGCCGGGTGCGGCCAGGCGCCGCTGGCGGTCACGGTGGTTTCGGCGCCGACCGGCAGCCAGCCCAGATGGCCGGTGCCGCTCAGGTCCAGGGCCAGGTCGAAATCGAGCGGACGGTCGAGCGCGGCCAGCGGCACCGGGGCGCTCAGGCCTTCGGGCAGCCAGCCGATGCGGGTGCCGGGGTCGGCGCCGACCGGCCGGCCATCGAGCTTGATCGCCAGCGAACGCACGCCGCGGTTGTCGCCCAGGCCCAGCACCAGCCAGGCCCGGAGCGGGCGCAGCTGGCCTTCGTCCACCGGCGGCAGGTGGTGTGTGAACTGGCCCTTGATGTTCAGGGCGCCGTGGTAGAGCGGCACGGTGAACAGGCTGCGGCCGCGGCGTTCGAAGCGCAGGCGGTTGTCCACGGCCAGCGTCGCGGGACTTATCAGGTAATGCACGGTCTCGCTGGCCCGTTCGGTTTCCTGGCTCAGGTGGCCGTCGCGGCTGACCACGCGTTTTTTCTCGGTGATCTTCTGCGCCTCGACCAGCAGCAGCGGACCCACCAGGTCCTGCGGGCCGGCCGAGGAGCGGGCGATGTCCAGCGCGACCTCGGCGCCACGCATCTGCCGCTCGCTCACGAGGCCATCGAGCATGGCCAGCGGCACCAGCAGCAACAGCAGCAGGAACCCGACCAGCCCGAGTTTCAATCCAATGCGCATGGCGCACTCCCCACGATCACCGCCCAGCGCGGCAGGGGCATGAAAACAGGCGCCCCGGGCAACCCCGGGCAAATTCTGGCAATCCCCGGGCGAAGGGTGCAGTGGGCGGGCGGGTGGGCGATAATGCGCCACCCTCCGACTCCGGACCGGCTGTGCGCCCTGCGCGCGGCCCCACCCCCGCCCGGCCGCGCCGTACCACCGCGCCGCCGCGCCCTGCGCCAAAGAGAGCCCGCGATGCAATACATCTACACCATGATCGGCGTCAGCAAGACCGTGCCGCCGAAGCGCCAGATCATCAAGGACATCTCGCTGTCGTTCTATCCGGGCGCCAAGATCGGCCTGCTGGGCCTGAACGGTTCGGGCAAGTCCACCGTGCTTCGCATCATGGCCGGCGTGGACCAGGACTTCACCGGCGAAGCGCGCCCGCAGCCGGGCATCAAGGTCGGTTACCTCGAACAGGAGCCGCGCCTGGATCCCGAACACACCGTGCGCCAGGCCGTCGAGGAAGGCGTGGGCGACCTGCTGCACGCGCAGGAGCTGCTGGACAAGGTCTATGCCGCGTACGCGGAAGAAGACGCCGACTTCGACAAGCTCGCCGCCGAGCAGCAGCGCCTGGAGGCCATCCTGGCCACCGGCGACGCCGCCACGCTGGAACTGCAGCTGGAAATCGCCGCCGACGCCCTGCGCCTGCCGCCCTGGGACGCGATCTGCGGCAAGCTCTCCGGTGGTGAGAAGCGCCGCGTCGCGCTGTGCCGCCTGCTGCTGTCCAAGCCCGACATGCTGCTGCTCGACGAACCCACCAACCACCTCGACGCCGAGTCGGTCGAGTGGCTGGAACAGTTCCTCACCCGCTTCCCGGGCACCGTGGTGGCCGTCACCCACGACCGCTACTTCCTCGACAACGCCGCCGAGTGGATCCTGGAGCTCGATCGGGGCCGCGGCATTCCGTGGAAGGGCAACTACAGCGAATGGCTGACCCAGAAGACCGAGCGCCTGAAGCAGGAAGAGTCGGCCGAGAAGGGCCGCCAGAAGGCCCTGCAGAAGGAACTCGAGTGGTCGCGCCAGAACGCCAAGGGCGGCCGCAGCAAGGGCAAAGGCCCGCCTGCAGCGCCTGGAAGACCTGCAGTCGGTCGAATACCAGAAGCGCAACGAGACCAACGAGATCTTCATCCCGCCGGGCGAGCGCCTGGGCGACAAGGTGATCGAGTTCAAGAACGTCTCGAAGTCCTTCGGCGACCGCCTGCTGATCGACGACCTCAACATCACCATCCCGCCGGGCGCCATCGTCGGCATCATCGGCCCCAACGGCGCCGGCAAGTCGACGCTGTTCAAGATGATCACCGGCATGGAAAAGCCCGACAAGGGCGAGGTCAACGTCGGCCACACCGTCAAGATCGCCTACGTGGACCAGAGCCGCGACGCCTGGAAGCCGACAAGAACGTCTGGCAGGCGGTGTCGGGTGGCAGCGACATCATCACCATCGGCAAGGTCGAGATCCAGTCGCGCGCCTACATCGGTCGCTTCAATTTCAAGGGCAGCGACCAGCAGAAGCTGGTCGGCACGCTCTCGGGCGGTGAACGCGGCCGCCTGCACATGGCCAAGACCCTGCTGCAGGGCGGCAACGTGCTGCTGCTCGACGAACCGTCCAACGACCTCGACATCGAGACCCTGCGTGCGCTGGAAGACGCGCTGCTCGAGTTCCCGGGCTGCGCCCTGGTCATCTCGCATGACCGCTGGTTCCTCGACCGCATCGCCACCCACATCATCGCCTTCGAGGGCGACTCGCACGTGGAGTTCTACTGGGGCAACTACCGCGAGTACGAAGAGGACAAGAAGCGCCGCCTCGGCGAAGAAGGCGCGCGGCCGCACCGCCTGCGCTACAAGGCGCTCAAGTAATCGGGCATTGTTCCGCGAAGCACACCCGGACGGGCCGCGAAAGCGGCCCGTTCCGTTCCATAAAGCCAGCGTCATGCCGTCGCGCGGCTGCGCCACCAGGCCCGCGGTGCGGCGACGACGTAGTGCGCCCACAGCGCCAGCCACAGCAGCGGCCGTTGCCAGGGTGGTGTTTCGTCGGACTCGAACTTGCTGAAATAGCGCCACAGCCCGCGGTGTTTCTGCCATTCCACCCACAACGGCCGGCGGCGGCTGGACACCCCGCGCACATGGGTCACGCGCAGGTCGTTGGCCACCACCACCTCGTAACCGGCGACACGTACGCGCCGGCACAGGTCCAGGTCTTCGGCGTGCAAGCGGTAGCCTTCGTCGAAACCGCCCAGGCGCACGAACAGGCCCAGCGGCATCAGCATCAGCGCGCCGGACACCGCGTCCACCGGCTGCACGACCAGTGCCGGGTCGCGCCAGGTACAGGTCGTCGCGCCGGCCCAGCCCGGACATCTGCTCGCGCAGCGAAGGATCGCTGCGGCGCGAGGACAGGTCCACGACACCCTCCTCGTCCACCAACTCGACCCCGAGCAGACCGGCGCCGGCACGGGCGATGGCATGCGCCACCAGGCGCGACAGCGTGTCGCGCTCGACGTAGGCGTCAGGATTCACGAAGGCCACCCAGGGCTGCGAGACCGCGGTGGCACCCTGGTTGCAGGCTGCACCGAAGCCGCGGTTCTCGTCGTTTCGCACCAGGCTCAGGCGCGGGTCGCGCTGCGCCATGCGCCGAACGCGCTCGGCGCTGTCGTCAGGCGAGGCGTTGTCGATCACGACCACACGCGCTACGTCGCGGGCGGCCAGCAGCCGGAACAGGCAGGCCTCGATGGTGCTGGCACTGGCGTAGGTCACCACGATGACGGCGATGTCCCGGGCGCTGAAGTCGCGGGCGCCATTGTCGCCGGTGACCGGGTAGTCGTGGGTGGTGTTGCTCACGCGGCGATCCCGCGCACGCATGCAGGCGTGCGGCGTCCACCGGCGAAGGGCAGGAAGGACTTGGCCATGTCGGAATGCTAGCCGAACAGGTCGCGCTGCGGGCCGGAACGCGCCAGGGCCTCGATCCGGTCGGCCAGGCGCGCGCGCAGCGGCCGCAGCGGGTCGGCCATGATGAAACGCGCCACGCGTTCGTTGTGGTCGGGCCAACGCGCCAGCAGCCGGGCCAGGTGATCACCGTCCGCCGCCAGGTCCACCGGCGCCGACGACGCGGCGCCCGGTCGCGCGACGTAGGCGGTCCCGCACAGCACGTTGCGCCAGCCCATGGCGGCGGCGCGCAGGCAGAAGTCGCTGTATCCACCGTGGCCGCCGCCGAAGGTCTCGGCGTCGAATCCACCCAGCTGGCGCAACGCCGCCCGCCGCAGGTACAGGCAGAAACCGGGCGCGGCCGGCAAGTCGGGATACTCCGGCGGCGACAGGCCGGCGGCAGCCTCGGCCACCGCGTCAGGATGCTCCGGTACCGGGTTGGCTTCGCAGAAGCGCGGGAAGGAGCAGATCTCGGCGTCGTTGGACCAGGGCGTGGCCGTGGCGATGCGCGGGTCGCTGGTGGCGCAGCGGGCGATCTGCTGCAGCCAGCCGGCCGTGGTGATGGTTCCGGTGTCCAGCAGCACCAGGTCATCGTCGCAGGTGTCCGCGAACGCGGCATTGCAGTTGGCGGACAGGCCCAGGTGGCGTTCGCGCCGCAGGTAGCGCACGTCCAGCGCGCTGCGTCCGGCCCAGCCCTGGGCCAGCGGTTCGATGCGTGGATCGGACGAGGCGTCGTCCGCAAGCAGCACGCGGCTGCCGGCCGGCAGCGTGCGGTCCAGCGAAGCCAGGCAGCCGTCCAGCGCCTCGAGTGCGTTGTGGATGGGCAGGACGACAGTGGGAAGCCGGTTCATCCGGTGACGGCGTGGCGCATGTCAGCGGGGATCGGCTTCCGCCTCGCGCAGCGGCTCGAGCGCACGGAAACGCTCGCCGTATTCGTCGGTGAGCTTGCGGGCTTCGGCCGGATCGCGGATCACCCGGGGCGTGACCAGCACGATCACCTCCGTGCGGCGCTTGTCCTGGGACTTCACGCCGAACAACGCACCGAACACCGGGATCCGGCTCAGGCCCGGCACGCCGGAACTGCCGTCGCTGACGCTGTCGGTGATCAGGCCGCCCAGCATCACCGTCTCGCCGCTCATCACGGCGGCCTCCGTGGTGACGGTGCGCTTGTTGATCGGCAGATTGCCGGTGGGATCGTCGGCACGCGCGGCGCCGGCGGAGCTGACCTCCTGCTCGATCTCCATGAATACGGTGCCGTCGCGGCTGATGCGCGGGGTCACCGTCAGGATCACGCCGGTGTCGAGGTATTGGACCTGGGTGTAGGTGCCGTTGTCGCTGCCGCCGTCGATCGGGTTGAAACTGGTGCTGTTGACCGGGATCTTGGTGCCGACGTCGAGCTTGGCCTCGGCGTTGTTGCGCACCAGCACCGATGGCGTGGACAGGATGCGGATGTTGGACGCGTTGTCCAGCGCCGTGACGATCGCCGCCGTATCGCCACCGACGAAGTTCCAGATCAGGCCGGTACCCAGGTCGCCCTGTTCGCGGATCGAGCCGCCTTCGAGCAAAGTGCTCGGGACGGCGTTGCGGAAGAACCAGTCCACGCCGTAACGCAGCTCACCGACCAGTTCGACCTCGACCACCTGCGCCTCGATGTGGACCTGCAGCGGCATGTTGTCGAGGCGCCCGATCGCGCGGCGGATCGATTCCCATTGACCCGGCGTGGCGCGCACCAGCAGGGCGTTGGATTCCTCGACCGCGCTGATGGACACGTCGTCGCTGCTGCCCAACGCGATGCCGTCGCCACGCGACGCCGACGCCGATGCGTTGGCGGCGTTCTCTGCGCGCGCCTTCGGATCGGCGGCATCCGGCGCCGGGGTTTCGATGGACCGGATCCGCACCGGCTCCAGTCCCGGCATCATCGAGGGCGGCCCGGCGCTGCCTTCCGACGAGGAACCGCCGCCGGAGCCACCGAACACGTTGCTCAGCTGCTCGGCCAGGTCCACTGCCTTCATGTACAGCACTTCGTAGGTGTACAGGCGCGCGCCTTCGCCGCCGCCGGCGTCCAGCCGTTCGATCCAGACCTGCGCCTCGCGCAGGTATTTGGCCTGCGGGGTGATCACCATCACCGCGTTCTGGCCCTGCAACGGCATGAAACGGATCATGCCGGAGACCGGCATGCCGCCACCCTCGCCGAACACGCCGTTGAGTTCCTCGACGATCTGCGCCGCTTCGCCGGACTGCAGCGGGAACACGCCCACCGACATGCCGGCCAGCCAGTCCACGTCGAAGATCTGCACCGTGCGCAGGTAGTTCTGCAGTTCGCTGCGGGTGCCGGCCAGGGTGATCATGTTGCGGGCGTTGTCGACGTTGACCACGGCGTTCGGGCGCGCGTAGGGCTCGAGCACCTTCTTCATCTCGCTGGCCGAGATGAACTGCAGCGGCACCGCGCGCACTTCGTAACCACGGGCATTGCCGGCGGTTCCGGTGCGCGGCGACAGGTTGCCGGCGATCGCCTGCTCGGTCGGCAGCACGTTGTAGCGGCCGTCGGACCAGACCAGGCGGGCGTTGTTCCAGCCCAGCACCATCTCCAGCAGGCTCAGGGCCTGGGCGGCGTTGACCGGCCGCGGCGTGGCCAGGGTCACCTGGCCCTGCACGTTCGGGGCGATCACGTAGTTCTGTTGCAGCAGGTCGCCAAGGATGGCCTTGACCACCGCATGCACCGGCTCGCCCTCGAAGTTGAAGGTGGCCTCGCCCGGCATGTCGAGCGACGGCGCCGGGCTGGCGGCGACCTTCTGGTCGATGACGCGGCCGGTGCCCGGCGTGAGCTGCGCGGCATAGGGATCCCCGGTCACCGCCACCACGTCCGTGCCATCCACCGGCCCGGCGCTGTCGGCGGCCGGCGCGATGCCGGCCTGCGGGTCACCGTCACGACTGATCACCGGCGCCGGTGCCGTGGCACAGCCCACGAGCAGGACCAGCAGCGCGGTCGCGAACAGCAGTCGGTATCTGGCAACTCGATTCATGCGGCTACTCTACCTGTTGGTCGTTGCGTCGCGCGTTTTCGGCGCGAATCTGGGCGCGTCGCGCCTCGATGCGGCGACGGATCGCCTCGACTTGTTGTTCCTGGGTCGGTTCGGCGTCGCCCTTCGGTGGTGGCGCCGGCTCGGCGGCGACCTTGTCTTCAGGATCGGCCTCGGGCGGTGCGGCTGCCGCCACCGGCGCCGCGCCGGGGTTGCCCGACACCGGCACCATGCCGCTGCCGCCGTCGAACACCCTCAGCGCCAGTTCGGTCCTGCCCTGCGGACCATCGAACACGGCGCTGCGCGGTTCCAGTTCCACCAGCCGCCAGGCGGTGCCTTCGATCAGTTCGCCCAGGTGCACGCGCCGGCTCTTGCCATCGTCCTTGACCTGCACGATCGCCAGCTTGACGTCGCCGGAAATCAGTACGCTGGTCAGCGTCACCTCCAGCGGTTTATCGCCCTCGCCTGCTCCGGCGTCGGACATCGGCGCGGGCCGGCGGTCAGCGGTCAGCAGCGGGCGATCGCCGACCTCCAGATAATCCGTCGCTGGCCCAAGACGCGAACCGACCACCGTCAGGCGGACTTCCGGCATCGACGGCACCAGGGCGGTGTCATCGGGCCTGGGTGCCACCCGGCCGCCCAGGCCGGCCACCGCCAGCACGAACAGGCACACCGCCCACAGCGCCAGCGCGGCCAGCACCGCTCCCCGTGGCCGCAGCGCACTAATCACGCGGCACCTCCACGGGCGACTTCAGGTAACCGTAGAGATCGAAACTGACGTCCATGGCGCCGCCTTCCCGGCCCGCGCCCAGGTAGCTGCGACGCGACAGCAGGTCGAGGTTGTCCACGAACAGTTGCGGGCTGCCGCTCTCCAGCGCATGCAGCACCGCCCCGAGCTCGGCCATGCCGCAACGCAGCCGCACCTGCACGGTGGCACGCACGAAGGGCTCGTCAATGCGCGTTTCCGACGGCGTGCGCGCGGTGATCTGGCAGCGCGTGGCCTGCGGGCTCGCTTCGCCGACCACCGATTCCAGCCGCTGCACTGGGGCCGCGGTCGCGAGCTGCAGGTTGGCCTCGGGCAGGAAGCCGGGGTTGCCGGCCTCGAACTCGCGCACCCGCGCGAGTTCGCGCTCCAGCGCCGGGCGTTGCGCAATCTCCATGCGCAGGGCCAGTTCCTCGTCGCGCAGGCTGGCGATCTGTCCACCCATCGCCAGCATCGGCGCGGTGAACCACCAGTGCAGCAGCACGAAATAGACGCCCGCGACCACCGCGATGGTGACGGCGAGCACGCGCAGGCGCTCAGCGTTGGGCTTCATCGCCGGCCTCCACGGGTTTTTCGACGACACCGGCGGTGAGGGTGAATCGGTCGCGCCCACTGCGCGGGTCGGCCTGCACCGCACCCGACAGCGCCGGGTCCGACAGCAGCGGCGACGCCTGCAGCAGTCCCACCAGGGCCGGCGCGGCGCGGCTCTGCCCCACCATCACCAGCTTGCCGCCGTTCACGGCCAGCTTGTCCAGCGCGGTGTCGTCGGGAATGCGGCGGGTCAGGTCGTCCAGCAGCTCGAGCATGGTCGGCCGGTTGGCGCGGGTGGTGGCCAGGAAATTGGCCGCCTGCGCCGACACCAGCAACTGGTTCCGCAGCCCGCGCGCCTGGCGCGCTTCGTCGTTGGCAGCGGCGACCTGGCGCTGCAGTGTTTCCAGGCGCTCGCTGCGGTTGTGCAGGCACAGCAGCAGTGCGCCGAACAGCGCGACCGCCGCCGTCCCGGCCAGCAGCGTGTTCAGGCGGCGCACGGGATCACGGCGCTGTCCGCGCCGCGTGTCGGGCAGCAGGTTCAGCCCCAGGCGCCGGCCGTCGGCTTCCACCGCATCCACGCCGGCCAGACCCTGCGCCAGCGGGCCCAGTGCCTGCAGCCCGGCTTCAAGCCGTGCACGCGGCAGCACCAGCAGTTCCACCTGCAACTGCTGGCTGGCGGCATCACGCGACAGCACCCGGCCCTGAGTAACTCACCTGGTCGGCGCTGAAGGGGGTCTGCCGGTCCAGCTCGAAGGCCAGCACTTCGCGCAGGCGCGGCTCGGCGGCCGCCGGCAGTGAAAGCGTGCGGCGCAGGACCTGGGACGCGGGCAGCAACAGCCAGACCGGCACCGCAGCCGCCTCCAGGCGCGCATGCGCGGCCTGCAGCACGCCGGCATCGTGCAAGGGCAGCGGGCCCAGCACCTGGTCACCACGACGGGTGGCGGCGATCAGCTCCAGGTGGTCGTCGCGGCGCAGTACGCAGAGTTTCTGCTCGTCTCCCTCGATGCCCTCGCGCCAGCGGACCGGCAACAGCGACAGCAATGCCTGCACGGCCTCGTTCGTCCATGCCGGCAGCGGACTGCGGGCCAGGCGCACTTTCAGGGGTTCGAGCAGGGTGGCGAAACGATCTGCGGCGGGCATCAGTCGGGTTCTCCCGCCCGCCAGGCCAGCGGTGCGTACAGTTGGCCGAAACCGCTGCCGGCGCCCATGCGCAGTGTGGCGGTGATTTCGACCTGGGAGCCGTCCGGGCGGGTGGCGCGGCTGGCCACACTATACGTCCCGGACCCGACCACGGCGAGCGCGGTCCCGTCGGGCTGCAGCGGGACCGGAAGCCCCGGCTGCCAGGCCTCGCGGGCCGCCAGCAGCTGCGCCAGCTGCACCGGGTCCAGGCCCATGGCCTGCAGCACCGGCGCCTGGGCGAAGCTCGGGTCCGGCTGCGACCGCGCGGTGTAAACGGTGACGTACGGCACCAGCAGGCGATAGGTAGCCTCGTCCATGCCCAGCAGCTGCTGCAGTTCCGACAGCGTGGTGAACGGCTGGTCCTTGGCGCCGTAAGGCAGGTCGGCGGCGGCGTAGTCGCGGTCCTCGGCGCCGCCTTCGACCGCCAGCAGCTGATCGGGATCGCGCCAGTCCTGGATCGCACCGGCCAGGGCGCGCGCGCGGAATTCCTCGACGCCCAGCACCCTCATCAGAACCGCCAACTGGCGGACGTCGGCGACATTGAGGTCGAACTTGCCGGCCTCGTCCTGCACGCGCACCTCGAGCTGGTAGTCCTCGAACCGGAAGCTGTTCGGGCGCGCGTCCGGCACCCAGCGCTGGTTGGCATCCGGCGCCGACAAACGCAGCGCCGCCACTTCGATGCCGGCCTCGGCCGCCAGCCGCCCGGCCACCTGCGCGCGCAGCGCGCTGCCCTGAAGTGCCTCGGTGCGCGCGCCGAGCGCGAACACCGACACCAGGCCGGCCATCAGCAACAGCAGCCAGAGCACCAGCAGCAGGGCGGCACCACGCATGCGCGGCATCACTGACCCTCCCCGCCACCGGGGCCGAATCCGCGCGTCGCCTGCGCCGGCACGCCGCCTGCCAGCCGTGGCGCCGCGACCAGGGTCGGCCAGGAGGCTCCGGGTTCGTGCAGGCGCAGCTCCAGCCGCACCAGGTGTGGA
Organism: Arenimonas daejeonensis; assembly: GCF_007993735.1. Classification (GTDB taxonomy): domain Bacteria; phylum Pseudomonadota; class Gammaproteobacteria; order Xanthomonadales; family Xanthomonadaceae; genus Arenimonas; species Arenimonas daejeonensis. The sequence continues at coordinate 107,917 of NZ_CP042453.1, forward strand.
ATCTGTCCGGTCTCGTCCCAGTCGTCCTGCCAGGACCCCGGTTCGCCCTGGTCGTCCAGCGTGCGCAGGGCGAAGCCGCCTTCGGCGATGCCCTCGAGCAGGATTTCGGGCTCGCGTTCGTTTTCGATCGGGCCATCCGGCGTCAGCAACTGGTGGTCGAACTCCAGGCGCAGGCCGTCGGTGCCGCGCACCAGCCGGAAGGTCTGCACGTAGGGGCCGCCGCGCGAAAGGTAGCCGGGCATGGGCGCGACGAACTTCAGTTGCTTGCGATCGGCCTCGAACACCATCGCCTCGCCGGCGCCGGTCTCGACTTCATAGGGAATGGCCAGCGCACCGTCGATCTGGCGGCGCAGGAAGGCCTGCACGGCGCGCAGGCGTTCGCTGCGCTGGGCCATCGTCTCGGCGCGCTCGGTGGCGCGGGTGGCGTTGACCAGGGTGCTGAACGCCAGCGCCATGCCAGCCGCCAGCAGCGCCGTCGCCAGCAGCACCTCGATCAGGCTGAAACCCGCGCTGCGTCTCATGGCAAGGCCCCGACCGGTTGCTGCGGCAGGCGCGCGCGCAGCGTGGCGAAGCGCAGGCTGCGGGCGTAGTCGTCCTCGCCCCAGGCCACGTCCAGCTGGATCCGATAGAGCAGCGGCGTGCCGGCGAACTGCCGGCCGGCGGACTCCAGCGGCGCGGCATCGGGATCAACCGGCACCACCGGCGCCGGATCTTCGGCCTCGGTGATCTCCATCGTCCAGCGGTAGCGGCCGTCATCGGATTCGCCCTGGCGGCGGCCCGGCTCGATCGGCTCCAGCACGCCGAGTTCATCGAGCAGCGACTGCGCGTGCAGCGTCGCCTGGCTGGCGTCGGCGGCACCACGCACCTGGCCCAGGCCACCCCCGAGGATGGCGATCAGGATGCCCAGCGCCGACGCCAGCAGGGCGAAGGCCAGCATCACCTCGAGCAGGCTGAAACCGCGCTGTCGGTTCATGGCGCACCCACGCCGCGGCTGAGCGTGACTTCACCGGTCAGCCAGGCCACGTCCACGCGCCAGGCGGCGTTGCCGCGCTTGAGCACGATCCGCCCGCCGGTGGCGGCGCCGTCCGGGAAAAACGCACGGCGGCCACTTCGCGTGCGGGTTGTTCTTCGCGGGCGGTGGTGGCGATCAGTTCGATCTCAGCGGGCAGTTCGCCGTCGCGTTTGCCGGCGGCCTTCCAGCGTTTGCCGATGACATCAAGCTCGAAGACCTGCGGGCGGCCGGTGGCGATCGCCTGGGCCCGGGTGAAGCGCAGCTGGCCGGCGACCTCGCGCGCCGCCGTGCGCAGCTGCTGGCCCGGCAGGGCCTGGCCGATCACCGCCGCGGCCAGCCCGGCCAGCACGGCGATCAGCGCCACCACCAGCAGCAGTTCGACCAGGGACAGGCCACGTGCGGATTTCATGGCCGCCGGTCCGTGTCGCTCAGGGGGCGCGCAGGTCCGCGTTGACGCTTTCGCCGCCGGGCTGCGCGTCGGCGCCGAGGCTGACCAGTTCGTAGGGGCCGGATTCGCCCGGCCGGCGGTAGGCGATCGCCGTGCCCCAGGGGTCGTTGAGCTCTTCCTTCTTCGCGTACGGGCCCAGCCAGTTAGGCATGCCGCTGGCACTGACCAGCTGGTCGAGACTGTCGGGCAGCTTGCCGGTATCCATGCGGAACTGGTCGATCTTGCCCGACAGCGTGATCAGCTGGGTCTTGGCGATGCCGACGTTGGCGCGGTCCTGGCCGCCCATGATGCGGCTGGTGACCAGGGCCAGTACCGAACCGATCAGTACGATGACGATGATGACTTCGATCAGGCTCATGCCGCGGGCCTGCTTGCGGGGGAAGCGGGGAGTCGTCGCATGGGATTCAACCTATGGCGTTGGTGAGGTCGTAGATGGGCAGCAGCACCGAAAGCACGATGATGCCGACCAGTGCGGTGAGGAAGATGATGATGGCGGGGACCAGGCCAGCAGGCGCTCGAGGGAATCGCCGGATTCGCGGTCGAAGGTGTCGGCGACCTTGAGCAGCATGGTGTCGAGTTCACCCGATTCCTCGCCGACCTGGACCATGTGCACGGCCAGTCGCGGGAACAGTTTCTGCCGGCCCAGCGCGTAACCCAGGCCGCTGCCGGTCTTGACCTCTTCGGCGGCGGCTTCGACCGCCTCCGCCAGCACCCGGTTCGACAGCACCGGGCGCGCCAGGTTCAGCGCGGTCAGCAGCGGCACGCCATTGCGCACCAGGGTGCCGAGCGTGCGCGCCAGGCGGGCGGTGTCGAGCCGGGCCAGCAGTTCGCCGGGGAAACGCCAGGACAGCAGGCGGGCGTCGATGGCGCGGCGGGTCGCGGGATCGGCGAAACGCGTTGCCAACCAGACCGCCAAAGCGATGCCTGCGACCAGGATCGCCCACCACCAGTCGCGCACGAACAGGCTGACTTCCAGCACCACCCGGGAATACTGGGGCAGTTCGACGTTCATGCTTTCGAACAGCGCCTGGAACTGCGGCACCACCACCGCCATCAGGAAGGCCACCGAACCGAACACCAGGCTCAGCAGGATGGCCGGATAGACCAGGGCATTGATCAGGCGTGCGCGCAGCATCGCGCTGCGCTCGAGGTAGTCGGCCAGGCGGCGCAGGCTTTCGTGCAGGCTGCCGCCCGCTTCGCCGGCGCGCACCAGGTTCACGTACAGGCGCGAAAACATGCCGTGCTGTTGATCCAGCGCGGTCGACAGCGGCGCGCCGCCACGCACCGACTCGCGCACGCGTTCGACCACGCGGCGGGCCTGCGGGCTTTCCGGGAGTTCCAGCAGGATGCCCAGTGCGCGATCCAGCGGCTGGCCCGCGCCCAGCAGGGTGGCGAGCTGCTGGGTGAACTGCAGCACCTGTTCGCTGCTGAATTCCCGCGACTTGAACAGCGTGTCCAGCGACGACCCGCCACCGGCATCCGCGCGGCGCGCCTCCACGGGCAGATGGCCCTGGTCCTGCAGCCGCGAAATCACTTCCTCGGCGCTGGCCGCTTCCATCTGGCCGTCGAGGGATTCGCCGGCCGCCGACAGGGCCTTGTAGCGGAACAGCGCCATCGGCCTAGGCCTCCTGCGTGACGCGCAGGACTTCCTCGATCGTGGTCAGGCCCTGCATGGCCTTCACCAGGCCGTCCTCGTACATGGTGCGCATGCCGCGGGCACGCGCCGCCTCTTCCAGCTCGCCCATGCCGGCATGCTGCATCACCAGCCGGCGCAGGCTGTCGTCCATCATAAGAATTCCATGATGGTGGTGCGGCCGAGGTAACCGGTCGGCGTCAATGCCGAGGGTTTGGGCCGGGTCAGGAAGATCGGGCCTTCGGGCTGGAAACGGCGCAGGCCGAATTCCTCCACCACTTCCGGCAGCGCCTCGTACTTCTCGGCATGCGTGGGTTCGATCCGGCGCACCAGGCGCTGGGCCAGGATGCCGTTCACGGTGGACGTCAGCAGGTAGTCCTCGACACCCATGTCCAGCATGCGGGTGATGCCGCCGGCGGCGTTGTTGGTGTGCAGGGTGCTCAGCACCGGGTGGCCGGTGAGCGCCGACTGGATGGCGATGCGCGAGGTTTCCAGGTCGCGCATCTCGCCGATCATGATGATGTCGGGGTCCTGGCGCACGATGCTGCGCAGCGCATGGGCGAAGTCCAGGCCGATCTGCGGCTTGGCCTGGATCTGGTTGATGCCCTCGATCTGGTATTCGACCGGGTCCTCGACGGTGATGATCTTCACGTCGGGCGTGTTGAGCTGGCTGAGCGCGGCGTACAGCGTGGTGGTCTTGCCCGAACCGGTGGGGCCGGTGACCAGCAGGATGCCGTGCGGCTGTTCGAGCACCTTGACGAACTGGTCCAGGAATTCGTCGGTGAAACCCGGGGCCTTGAAGTCCAGCACCACCGACTCGCGGTCCAGCAGGCGCATGACCACGCTTTCGCCATGCGCGGTCGGCACGGTGCTGACGCGCAGGTCGAGTTCCTTGCCCTGCACGCGCACCATGATGCGGCCGTCCTGCGGCAGCCGGCGCTCGGCGATGTTGAGCTTGGCCATGATCTTGATGCGCGAGATCACCGCGGCGGTGAGGTTGGCCGGCGGCGATTCGATTCCTCCAGCACGCCGTCCACCCGATAGCGCACCTTCAGGCGGTTCTCGAAGGGCTCGATGTGGATGTCGGAGGCGCGCAGCTCGACCGCGCGCTGGATCACCAGGTTCACCAGGCGGATCACCGGCGCTTCGGACGCGAGGTCGCGCAGTTGTTCGACATCGGCCTCGTCGCCGGCGGCCTCGTCGCCGAGGTTCTCGACGATGGTGCCCATGGCTGACCGGCCACTGCCGTAATAACGTTCGATCAGGTCGGCGATCTCGGCGCGCAGGCCCACCTTCACCCGCACGCTGCGGCCGGTGGCCAGCGCGACCGCCTCGGCGGCGTAGGGATCCTGCGGCTCGGCCACCAGCAACTCGACATGGTCGTCGCCCTCGCCCACCGGGCACACCGCCAGCTGCTTGAGGAAACGCAGCGACAACTGCACGCCGGCGGGCGGCGCATCGGGACAATCCTTGGTCGAAAGCAGCGGCAGGCCCAGCACTTCGGCGGCGGCCTCGGCCATGTCGCGTTCGGACACCATGCCCAGGCGCAGCAGCAGGGCCGACAACGAGCCGCCCGCTTCGGCATGCAGGCGCTGGGCCCGCGTCAGGTCGACGTCCTTGAGCCGGCCACGCGCCGCCAGCGCCGCGGCGATGCGGCTGTCGGCAGAATCGGCGATTTATGGAAAGCAGCAGCCACGCAGCGCTCCACGACGGGGAGCCCGGAATTTATCAGGTCTGGGTGGCGCGCGGGTTCAGGCGGCCTGCCCTTGTCCACCCTGGCTGACATCGACCCGCACGCCGCTGGGCGGGTGCGGGCCGCGGGCCGTCAATCCACCCAGGCACGGGCGTTGCGGAAGATCCGCAGCCACGGTGAATCCTCGCCCCAGCCGGCGGGATGCCAGCTCATCTGCAGCGTGCGGAACACCCGTTCCGGGTGCGGCATCATCAGCGTGGCGCGGCCGTCGCGGCTGGTCAGGCCGGTGATGCCGGCGGGTGAACCGTTCGGGTTGGCCGGATAGGCTTCGGTCGGCTGGCCATGGCCATCGACGAAACGCAGGGCGACCTTCGCCGCGGACTCGTGTTCCGGTGCGTCGAAACGTGCGAACCCTTCGCCGTGCGCCACCACCACTGGAATCCGCGAACCGGCCATGCCGGCGAACAGGATCGAGGGCGACTCCTGTACCTGCACCTGGGCCAGGCGGGCTTCGTACTGCTCGCTCCGGTTGCGCAGGAACCGCGGCCAGTGTTCCGCGCCGGGCACCAGGCCCTTGAGCTGGGCCAGCATCTGGCAGCCATTGCACACGCCCAGGCTGAAACTGTCGGCGCGCTCGAAGAACCGCGCGAACTGCTCGCGCAGGTCCGGCCGTTCCAGGATCGAGGTGGCCCAGCCGCGGCCCGCGCCCAGCACGTCGCCGTAGCTGAAGCCGCCGCAGGCGGCCAGGCCCTTGAACGATTCCAGCGCCACGCGACCCGTGATCAGGTCGGACATGTGCACGTCCACCGCGGTGAAACCGGCACGGTCGAAGGCCGCCGCCATTTCCACCTGGCCGTTGACGCCCTGTTCGCGCAGGATCGCCACGCGCGGGCGCACGCCGGTGTGGATCCAGGGCGCGGCGGTGTCCTCGGCCGGATCGAACGTCAGTTTCGGGCTCAGGCCCGGATCGGCGAAGTCCAGGCGCGCATCGCGTTCGCCGTCGGCGCCCGCAGGGTCGTCGCGCAGCGCCTGGATGGCGTGCGTCACCGACCACCAGGCCCCGAACAGTTCCTGCCAGGTCCACTCGGCCAGCACTTCGCGTTCTTCGCTGATGCGCACCACGGGCGCCGAGGTCGGCTTGCCGATGCGCTGCGCGCAGTGGGTGAGCTCGTGCCGGTTGACCAGGTCGGCGAAGGCCACGCGGTCCTCGGCGGCGATCTGCACCACCGCGCCCAGCTCTTCGTTGAACAGGGTGCTGAACGGATCGTCGCCCCAGCCATCGAGGCTGAGGTCGAGGCCGCAGTGGCCGGCAAAGGCCATCTCGCACAGCGCCGCGAAGGCGCCACCGTCGGAACGGTCGTGGTAGGCCAGCAGCAGGTTGTCGGCACGCGCGGCCTGGATCAGTTCGAAGAAGGCGCGCAGGCGCTGCGGTTCGTCCAGGTCGGGACTGGCGCCGCCGAAACTGCCGTGCACCTGCGCCAGGATCGAGCCGCCCATGCGGCGCGCGCCGGCGCCCAGGCCGATCAGCCAGAGTTCGGAATCGACGCCGCGCTCGAGCACCGGCACCAGGGTTTCGCCCGCGTTGGCGACACGCGCGAAAGCGGTGACGACCAGAGACACCGGCGACACGCACTTCTGCACGCCCTCGGGGGCGTCCCACTGCGACTGCATGGACAGCGAGTCCTTGCCGACCGGGATGCTGATGTCGAGTTCCGGGCACAGTTCCATGCCGACGGCCTTGACCGCGTCGAACAGCAGCGCGTCCTCGCCCGGGAACGAAGCCGCGGCCATCCAGTTGGCGGACAGCTTCACTTCCGACAGCGAGGCGACGCCCGCGGCGGCGAGGTTGGTGATGGCCTCGCCGACCGCCATGCGCGCCGAAGCGGCCGCGTCGATCAGGGCCAGCGGCGTGCGTTCGCCCACCGCCATGGCTTCGCCGGCGACGCCGTTGAACCCGGTGAGCGTGACCGCGACGTCGGCCAGCGGCAGCTGCCACGGCCCGACCATCTGGTCGCGCGAGCACAGGCCGCCGACGCTGCGGTCGCCGATGGTGACCAGGAAATTCTTCGCGGCCACGGTCGGGTGCGAGAGCACGCGCAGGCCGGCTTCGCGCAGGTCGAGTTTTGCCGTATCCAGGCGCGGCCAGCGCGGCGCCGGCGTGTGCTGGGTGTCGCGGTGCATCTTCGGCGACTTGCCGAACAGCACGTCCATCGGCAGGTCGATCGGCTTGCTGCCGTCGGGCGCCAGCAGCACCAGGCGTTCTTCGGCGGTGGCGAAGCCGACCACGGCGAACACCGCGCGTTCGCGCCGGCACAGCGCCTCGAAATCGGCCACGCGGTCGGCGGCCACACCGAGCACGTAACGTTCCTGCGCCTCGTTCGACCACAGCTGCATCGGCGTCAGCGAGGGATCGTCGCTGGGGATCTTCGCCATCTCGATCACGCCGCCGACGTTGGAGTCGTGCAGCAGTTCGGGAATGGCGTTGGACAGGCCGCCGGCGCCGACGTCGTGCGCGGTCAGGATCGGGTTGCGTTCGCCCTGGGCGAAGCAGCGGTCGATCACTTCCTGGCAGCGGCGCTGCATCTCGGGGTTGTCGCGCTGCACCGAGGCGAAATCCAGGTCTTCCGAACTCTGTCCGGAAGCAACCGACGAGGCGGCACCGCCACCCAGGCCGATCAGCATCGCCGGGCCACCCAGCACCACCACGGCGTCGCCCGGGCGCAGGTCGAGCTTCTTCACTTGGCTGCGATCGATCGCACCCAGGCCGCCGGCCAGCATGATCGGCTTGTCGTAGGCGCGCACCAGGCCAGGCCGGTCGGTCGGCAGCTCGAAACTGCGGAAATAGCCGGTCAGCGCGGGACGGCCGAATTCGTTGTTGAAGGCGGCGGCGCCGATCGGGCCGTCGGTCATGATCTCCAGCGCCGTGGCCATGCGCGGGTTCGGCACGCGCGGGGCTTCCCAGCTGCGTTCCAGGCCCGGGATGCGCAGATGCGAGACCGAGAACCCGGTCAGGCCGGCCTTGGGCTTGCCGCCGCGGCCGGTCGCGCCCTCGTCGCGGATCTCGCCGCCGGCGCCGGTGGCGGCCCCCGGGAAGGGCGAGATCGCGGTCGGGTGGTTGTGCGTCTCGACCTTGATGGCGAAGGCCGAATCCATCGGCGCGCTGTGGCCGTATTCGCCATTGGCCTCGGCGCGGAAACGCGAGGCCGGATGGCCCTCGACCACCGCCGCGTTGTCCTTGTACGCGCTCAGGGTGAGCTGCGGCGACTGCGCGTGGGTGTTCTTGATCATCTTGAACAGCGAGAGCGGCTGCGGCTCGCCGTCCAGGGTCCAGTCGGCATTGAAGATCTTGTGCCGGCAGTGTTCGGAATTGGCCTGCGCGAACATCATCAGTTCGGCGTCGGACGGGTCGCGACCGAGTTCGGTGTAACGCTGCTGCAGGTACTCGATCTCGTCGTCGGACAGGGCCAGGCCCAGGCGGCCATTGGCTTCGGCCAGGCTGGACAGCGGCACGCGCTCGAGCTGGCCGGGCGCCGGCACCGTGAACAGGCGGGCAGCCTCATCGCGGCTCGACAGCAGCGACTGCGTCATCGGGTCGTGCAGCGCGCGCGCCAGCTTCGGCCAGGCGGCATCACCGGCGGGCGGCAGGCCGGCCAGGTCCAGGCGCAGGCCACGCTCGACACGCTTCACCGCCAGGCCGGCGCCACGGAGGATTTCGGTGGCCTTTGTCGCCGGGGCGACAGCGTGCCCAGGCGCGGCACGACGAAGCGGGACTCGGCCCCGGTTTCAGCAGCCTCTCTGGCCGTGCAGCCCTCGAGGATGCGGCCGAGCGCTTCCAGGTCGGGGAGGCCCCGGCTTCGGGCTCGATGAAGTAGATATGCCAGGCCCCGGTGATCCGGAGACCTTCGACATGGGGCTGCAGGCGGGCTTGGAGACGGTCGCGCCGGAAGGGCGACAGGGCCGGCAGGCCCTCAAGGACGATCATGTCCGCACAATTCCGTGGGAAACGAGCGCCGTATTGTAAACGAAGGCCGGGCGCTCGGCCCGGTTTTCCGGCTCAGCGGGCCGGGGCGGCGGCCAGCTCGTCCAGACGGGCCCGCATTTCCTCCGGCGACAGGTACCCGCCGATCTGGCGGCCGCTGGCGGAATAGATGGCCGGGGTGCCGTCCAGGCCGACCTTGCGGCCCAGTTCGTAGTCCATGGTCACCGGGTTGGTGCAGTTGCCCTTGGGCAGGGTCTGGCCGGCCTTGGCGGCAGTCATGGCCTTGCGGCGGTCCGGGGCGCACCACACCGCCACCGCCTTGTCGAAGGATTCCGAGGCCAGGCCGCCGCGCGGGTAGAACAGGTATTCGATGCTGATGCCCAGGCGGTTGTACTCGGCCATCTGCTGGTGCATGCGCCGGCAGTAGCCGCAGTCGATGTCGGTGAACACGGTGACGGTGTGCTTCGGCTCGGCGGCCGCGAACACGATGCGACGGTCCGGGCCGACCTTGTCCAGCACCACCTTGCGCAGGCCGGCCTCACTGGCCTCGGTCAGGTTGTCGCGGCGCGCGACGTCGATCAGCGCGCCCTGCATCAGGAAACGGCCGTCGTCGGACACGTAGAAGATGCGGCCATCCATCGCCACTTCGCGGAAGCCGGCCATCGGCGCGGCGGAGACGTGGGTGATCCTGGCCGTGGGCAGCAGGCTGAGGATGGCGGCGCGGGCGGCTTCGTCCGGGGACGAGGCGGCCGGGACTGCGGCGCCCGGCGCCGGTTTGGCGGCCGGCGCCTGGGCCTGGGGTTCGGCGGCACAGGCGGACAGGCTGGCCAACAGGGCAAGCGCGGGCAGGAAACGACGGAGCATGCGGGGCGTCCTCGGGTTCGGTGCGGGTCCGACCCCGTGCGGGGCGGAAAGTTCGCGGATTGTCGCACGGCCCCGCCCGGCTCAGGCCCGGGGATGGTGCTGCTGGTGCAGGCGTTTGAGGCCCTCGCGCGCCACCAGCGTGTAGATCTGGGTGGTGGACAGCGAGCTGTGCCCGAGCAGCATCTGCAACGCGCGCAGGTCGGCGCCGTGGTTGAGCAGATGCGTGGCGAAACTGTGGCGCAGGCCGTGCGGGCTGACCCGGGCCGGGTCGATGCCCGCGGTCACCGCCAGCCGCTTCACCACGTTCCAGAACTGTTGCCGGCTCAGCGCCGCCCCGGCCCGCCCCGGGAACAGCGGGGCCACCGCCCGCCCACCCGCCAGGGCCGGGCGCGCTTCGGCCAGGTAACGCTCCAGCCAGTGCTGGGCTTCCTCGCCCAGGGGCACCAGGCGCTCCTTGCTGCCCTTGCCCATCACCCGCAGCACGCCCTGGCGCAGGTTCACGCCGGTGGCGGGCAGGTTCACCAGTTCACTCACGCGCAGGCCGGTGGCGTACATCAGCTCGACCATGGCGCGGTCGCGCAGGCCGGCGGGCGAATCCAGCGACGGCGCGTTGATCAGCGCCTCGACCTCGGACTCCGACAATGCCTTGGGCAGGGAACGGCCGAGTTTTGGCAGGTCAAGCAGCGCGGTGGGGTCGTTCTCGCGAAGCCCCAGCCGCAATTGCTGGCCGAAGAACGCACGCAGCGAGGACAGCAGGCGGGCATTGCTGCGCGCGGCGTAGCCGGCGCCGGTACGGTCGGCCAGGTAGTCGAACAACACCTGGCGGTCCACGCCGGCCAGGCCGCGGCCGCGTGCGGCCAGCCAGCGCGCCAGTCCTTCCAGGTCGCGCCGGTAGCTGTCGAGCGTCAGGCGCGACAGACCGGATTCGGCCCAGGCGCGGTCAAGGAAACCGGCGATCAGCCGCTGGTCCGCCGCCGAAACGTCCGGCAACGCGAGGGCACGGGCGCGGCGGTCGGCGGACGGCTGGCAGGCATGGCGCCAGCTTAACGGCGGCCAGGAGGCGCCGCTATGCTGTCGCGATGAACGACACCTCCGCTGCTCCCGCGCGCCCGGCCCATCTGGGCTGGCGCCTGTTCGCCATGGTCTACGACTTCTTTCCCGTGCTGGCGCTGTGGTTCGCGCTCAGCGGGCTGTTCCTGCTGGCGCGCGGCGGCGTGCCGGTGGTGCCGGGCAGCGCGGGTTCGTGGATCGAGTTGCTGCTGCTGTGGGCCGTCACCGGGGCTTATGCGGTGCTTTCCTGGCGTCGTGGCGGCCAGACCCCTGGGCATGCGGCCCTGGCGACTGAAAGTGATCGCCGCCGATGGCCGCGCGGCCGGTGCGCGCGCGCTGTGCCTGCGTTACGCGGTGGCGACGCTGTCGCTGGCGCTGTGCGGCCTGGGTTTCCTGTGGTCCCTGTTCGAACGCGAACGTCGCACCTGGCACGACCTGGCCAGCGGCACCGTGCTGGTGCGCCTGGAACCCGCGAAACCCCAGTGACCGCGCGGCCTCATTCCCGCCGCGCGAACAGACCCCAGCACAGGCCCATCAGCACGACCGGCGGCAGGGTGTAGGCCAGGCGCGCGTCGAAGCGGTACACGTCCGACAGGCTGACCACCAGGCGCTGCGCCAGCAGGTAGCCGACGCCGATGACGATGGCGATGAACAGGCGTTTGCCAAAGCCACCCGAACGCAGCGAGCCGAAGGCGAACGGCAGCGCCGCCAGGCACAGCACCGCCACGTTCACCGGGTAGAACCAGCGCGCCCAGTAGGCGTTCTCGAAGGCCTTGGAATCCAGGCCGTTGCGCTGCAGGTAGGTGATGTTGCGCTGGAGTTCGGCGGCACTGAGATAACGCGGGCGTTTGGCCGCGGCCGCCAGCGCCTGGTCGTCCAGGCCGCTTTCCCAGCGTTCCTCGGCCAGGGTTTCGCTCTGCACCGACCGTTCGCCGAAACGCGCGCGGGTGACGTCGCGCAGCACCCAGCCGTCGGCGCGGTGTTCGGCCTGGCGCGCTTCGGCCAGCGACAGCAGCCGGCCTTCGTCGTCGAACTCGAACAGGCGCACGCCCTGCAGTTCGGTCCACTCCTCGCCGTCGGCCTGGCGGCGCACGCCGTCGCGGGCATTGAGGAAGACATTGCCCTCGCGCGCCCACAGGCCGGATACGCGCGCCACCACCACGTCGCCGGTCTTGGCGGCGTTCACCACCGCCTGCGCGTTCTGTTCGCCGAACGGCGCCACGGTCTCGGCATTGAGCATCATCACTGCCGTCAGCAGGCTGAGCGACATCAGCGAGCCCAGGCCGATGCGCAGGCGCGACATGCCGACCGCACGCATGGCCGTCAGTTCCGAACGCGCCGACAGGCCGCCCAGGCCCAGCACGCAGCCGATCAGGGCCGCGGTCGGGAAGATCTCGTAGGCGCGGCGCGGCACGGTGTAGGCGGTGTACAGCACGGCGTGGCTGAGCGTGTAGCCGCCTTCGCCGATCTCGTCGAGTTCGTTCACCGGGGCCGTGATCACGTCGAAGCCGCCCAGCACGAACCAGGTGCCCAGCGTCGCCAGCATCACGCTGCGCGCCAGGTACAGGTCCACGATGCGCGGACGCAGGTTCAGGTTCATGCCCGCGCCCCGCGCGGCCGCCGCAGCCGGCCGTCGGTGCGGAACAGCCAGAACACCAGCGCCGCCATCGGCAGCAGCAGCCACCACAGGCCGATCCAGGTCGGCAGCACGCCGGTGCTCAGCCAGCCCTTGCCCAGGATCAGCAGCACCATGGCGTTGATGTAGATCAGAAGCGCCGCCAGGATGCGGCCGTAACGCGCCTGCCGCGGCTCGCCGCGGCCCAGCGGCAGCGCCAGGAAACCCAGCGCCAGCGCCATCAGCGGGGTGGCGATGCGCCAGTGCAGTTCGGCGCGCGAGGCGGCGTCGGGCAGGGAGAACAGCGCGACGGTGGCGCGCGCCTCGAGCTCGTCGGCTTCCGCCTCCACTTCGCGGTCGGGCACGCGCAGTTCGTTCTGGGCAAAACGCATCAGCCGGAAATCCTTGCCGGTGGGAAGGCCTTCCACCCGGAAGCCGTCGCGCAGGCGCAGGTAGCGGCCGGTATCGCCCTCGAAGAACAGCTCGCCCTCGTGCGCCGTGATCACGTCCAGGCGCCCGTCACGCTCGGACTGCACGAACATCTTGCCGAACCGGGTGCCGTCGTCGCTGAGCTCGCCGACATAGAGGATGCCGCCGCGGCCGGGCAGTTCCATGAAACGTCCCGCTTCCAGTCCGGCGACCAGGAAGGACCGGTTGGCGGTCTGGATCATGTCGCGCGCCAGCCGCGCGCCCGAGGGCGCCAGCCACAACGAAGCCGCGGCCACCACCAGCACCACCGGCAGCGTCACCAGCACCAGCGGCCGCCACAGCCGCTGCGGGCCTAGGCCCACCGACGACAGCACGGCCATCTCGCTGTCGCCGTAGAGGCGGCCGACGGCCAGCAGCAGGCCGACGAACAGCGCCAGCGGCATCAGGATCGGCAGCACCTGGATCGAACGCAGGCCAAGTTGGGACAACAGCAGGCCGGCCGGCACCTTGCCACGCGCGATCTCGCTCATCAGGTCCACCAGCAGGCCGCCCAGGCCCACCAGCATCAGCACCACGGCCACCGCCATGACACTGGCGGCGAACTGGCGCAACAGGTATCGCTCGATCAACAACATGCGGTTGCGCGGCCTTGGCGGGGTGGGCTTGCTAGAATCGTCCGGGTCAGTCCGGTCGCCCGCCCCCAGGGCGGCACCGGTCCCGAAACTCCCCGATTGTACGGAATCACGACCCATGGCCCTCGAATTTCGCCTGAACCGCACCGACCCCACCACCGCCGACGCCGACTGCATCGTGGTCGGCCTGTATGCCGACGGCAGCCTGTCGCCCTCGGCCCAGGCCGTGGACCGCGCCAGTGGCGGCCGGCTGGCGGCGCTGGCGGAACGCGGTGACGTGTCCGGCAAGACCGGCCGCACCACCCTGTTGCCCGACCTGGCCGGCGTGACCGCGCCGCGCGTGCTGGTGGTCGGCCTGGGCGATGCCGGCAAGTTCGGTGTGCCGCAATACCTCAAGGCGGTCGCCGACGCGGTGCGCGCGCTCAAGACCGGCCCCGCCGGCCACGCCCTGCTCACCCTCACCGAACTCACCGTGCCCGGCCGCGACGCCGGCTGGAACCTGCGCCAGGCCGCGATCGCCGCCGACCACGCCGCCTACCGCTACACCGCCACCCTCAGCCGCAAGACCGGCGACGATGGCCTGCGGGTGCTGACCCTGGCGGGTGACGCCGGAGCCCGCGCCGAGTTCGATCGCGGCGTCGCCATCGCCGCCGGCGTCGAGCTGGCGCGCGAGCTGGGCAACCTGCCGCCCAACATCTGCAACCCGGGCTACCTGGCCGACACCGCGCGCCGCATCGCCGCCGAACACGCGAATGTCGAGGTCGAAGTGCTGGAACGCGCCGACATGGAAAAACTGGGCATGGGCTCGCTGCTGGCGGTCGCGCGCGGTTCGGCCAATGCGCCCCGGCTCATCGTGCTCAAGTACACCGGCGCGGGTGATGCCAAGCCGCATGCGCTGGTCGGCAAGGGCATCACCTTCGACACCGGCGGCATCAACCTCAAGGTGCAGGGCGGCATCGAGGAGATGAAGTTCGACATGTGCGGCGCCGCCACCGTCATCGGCAGCTTCGCCGCCGTGGCGAAGATGCAGCTGCCGATCAACCTGGTCACCGTGGTGCCGGCGGTCGAGAACATGCCCGACGCCGACGCCTACCGCCCCAGCGACATCCTGACCTCGATGTCGGGCAAGACCATCGAAGTGGGCAACACCGACGCCGAGGGCCGCCTGATCCTGTGCGACGCGCTGACCTACGTGCAGCGCTTCGAACCGCAGGCCACCGTGGACGTGGCCACGCTCACCGGCGCCTGCGTCGTCGCCTGGGCAAGTTCGCCGCCGGCCTGATGAGCAAGCACGACGACCTGGCCGACGAACTGCTGGACGCCGGCGAGACCGTGTTCGACCGTGCCTGGCGCCTGCCGCTGTGGGACGAGTACCAGACCCAGCTCGAATCCGCCTTCGCCGACGTCTACAACATCGGCGGCAAGAACGCCGGTGCGATCACCGCAGGCTGCTTCCTGGCGCGTTTCACCGAAGGCCAGCGCTGGGCGCACCTGGACATCGCCGGCGTGTCCAACGGCGACGGCCGCAAGGGCCTGGCCAGCGGCCGCCCGGTCGGCCTGCTGACCCAGTGGCTGATCGACCAGGCCTGATGCCCAGCGCCGTCTTCTACCTGATCGGCAAGCCGCGTTTCCGCGAGCAGCCGTTGCTGCTCGCCTGCGAGCTGGCCCGCAAGGCCAGCGACGCCGGCCTGCCGATGCTGGTGCTGTGCGCGTCGTCGGCGCAGGCGGAAATGCTTGACGACCTGCTGTGGTCGTTCGATCCCGATGCCTACGTGCCGCACCAGATCGTCGGCGCCGACGAGGATGAAGACGAAGTGCCGGTGCTGATCGCGGCGCCGGATCACGACGCCGCGCTGCGCCCGCTGGTGCTGAACCTGCGCGACGCGGCCGTGCCCGACGGCTTCGACCGCGTGCTGGAGGTGGTGCCCGCCGATCAATCGGCGCGCGGGCCGCTGCGCGAACGTTGGAAGCAGTACCAGGCGCGCGGGCTGGACGTCAGCAAACACGACATGTGAATGTCGCGCGGCGCCCGCGGACGCCGCGCGGCCCCGCCGGACTCAACCCGCCCGGAGCAGTGCGTCGATGCCGCCTTTCCCGGGCGGGTCCGTCGCGCTTCCCTCGGCGACGGGCACGCCGCCACGCAATATCCGGTACTGCCCGCAGTTGTAGGCCAGCAGCACTTCATACCGGTAGCTGTCGTGCGAATACTTCACGGCATGGCCGAAGACCGGCAGGCAGGCACCGGCCGGCTCCGCCTTCCCGGCCAGCCAGTCCGCCACCGTCCCGCGCACGAACGCCAGTTCTTGCACCGCCCGCACCGGCACGCGCCCGGACACCGGATAACCGCCCACGCAGGCGCTGCCGCAGGACAGGTTGGCCGGCACGCCAGGCTCGGACTTCAAGGCCACCAGTTCGATGTCGCCGGCCTTGGAGAGCGCGCGCAAGGCTCGGTCCTCGACCGCTTCCGACGGGGCTGCAGGCTGCTTCTCGTCCGGCCCGTAGGCGGCGAATGCGGCGCCTTCCCTCCGGTAGGTATCGGCCACGCCACCGTCCTTGACGATGGTGATCGGCGGCGGATCGGCGGCCGGGGCTTCCTCGGCCCAGGCCGGCGGCGAAACAAGCAGCAGTGCGCCGAACAAAGGCGCGAATCCGGTCGAGCCTTTCGGCAACACGTACATGTGACGCTCCTTCAGCGGGTGGCGAGCACGGCCTCGACGGCGTCGGGGTCCTTGGGCACGGCTTCGGTCAGCACTTCATGGCCTTCGCCGGTCACCAGCACGTCGTCCTCGATGCGGATGCCGATGCCCTGCCACCTGGCGGCCACGCCCTTGGTGCCGGGTGCGATGTACAGGCCGGGCTCGATGGTGAAGACCATGCCGGGCTCGAGGTCGCGGTAGTCGCCGGCGAGCTTGTATTCGCCGACGTCGTGCACGTCCAGGCCCAGCCAGTGTCCGGTCTTGTGCATGTAGAACTTCTTGTAGGCAGCCGACGCCAGCGCCGACTTGAGCGTGCCCTTGAGCAGGCCCAGGGACAATAGGCCGTCCGTCAGGGTTTCCACCGCGGCGTCGTGGCCGGCGATCCAGGGCTGGCCCGGGCGCGCCTTCGCGAGTGCCGCGTCCTGTGCGCGCAGCACGAGTTCGTACAGCGCGCGCTGCTCCTTCGAATACCTTCCGTTCACCGGCCAGGTGCGGGTGATGTCGGAGGCATAACCGGCGTATTCGGCGCCGGCGTCGCACAGCAGCAGGTCGCCGTCGGCGATCGGCCCGTTGTTGGCGCGATAGTGCAGCACGCAGGCGTTGGCACCGGCGCCGACGATGGGTTCGTACGCGGCCACGGCATCGTTCCTGCGGTACACGTACTGCAATGCCGCTTCGACCTCGTATTCACGGCCACCGGCACGGGTGGCGCGCATCGCCGCCACCTGCGCCTCGCAGGCGATGGCGGCGGCGCGGCGCATCAGCTTGAGTTCGGCCGGGCTCTTGAACAGGCGCAGCTCGTGCAGCAGGTGGCCGAGCTCGAGGAATTCATGCGGCGGCTGGGCGCCGTGCCGCACCTGCGAGCGCACGCGGTTGACCCAGCCGATCAGTTTGAGATCGAACTCGGTGTCGCGGCCGAAGTGGTAGTACACGCGCGAACGGCCTTCCAGCAGACCCGGCAGGATCTCGTCCAGGTCGGCGATCGGGTAGGCGTCGTCGAAACCAAACGCCTCGACCGCCCCCTCCGGTCCGGCGCGCGGACCGTCCCAGGCCTCGCGCTCGGGATCGCGTTCGCGGCAGAACAGCAGGGCCTCGCCGTGTTTGCGGCCCGGCACCAGCACCAGCACGGCTTCGGGCTCGGGAAAACCGCTGAGGTACCAGAAGTCGCTGTCCTGGCGGTAGGGATAGTGGGTGTCGTGGCTGCGGATGCGCAGCGGCGCGCTGGGCAGGATCAGGATCGCGTCCTGGTCCGCCATGCGCATCAGCTGTTTGCGGCGGCGGGCGAACTCGGCCGGCTTGATCATGGCGGCGCTCAGTTGAGCTTGCGGCGGTGCCGGGGTCCCAGCACGCAGTCGCTGTGCAGCAGCATCACCGCCACGCGGACGAATTCGGAGACCTCTTCCAGCGCGTCCTCGTCGGCTTCCGGATCCTCGTAGCTCAGGTCGCTGGCGGCGATGCGGGCGAGATCCGCCAGCGCTTCCTCCGACTCTTCGGACAGGGGCGGCTTGGCGCCGGCGGCCAGGCCGAAGCCGCCAAGGAAGCCCCGGCCCCAGGCCAGCAGGCCATCGCCGCGCTCGCTGACCGGCCGGTCTTCGGGCGGCAGCAGCAGCTCGAACTCGAAGTCGGGTGATTCCAGCTGGCGGGTGCTGGCGAGGTACAGGCGATCCAGCGGTCCATCGGTTTCCGGCGCCGACAGCAGCGGGTCGGACATCACCTGGGCGAACCAGGTCCGCCGGTCGTGCTTGCCGCCGCCCGACAGGTAACCGCACAGCGAACCGTGCAGTTCGGACGGCTCGAGGCCGGCTTCCAGGCTGCGCAGCTCGGCGGCAATCTCGGCGTGGTCGGGCAGCAGGGGTTCGGACATGGGATCGGTGCCGTGAAGGTGCCGGCATTCTAGCAAGGCCGGACAGGCCGCTTGTGGCGGTGTTAGCGCCACCCTACACTGCCCCGGATAGCACGGATCGAATCAGGGGACCTCCGGGCCTAATGGCGCAGCGGCGAAACAGGGTCAAGAGTCGGGCAGCCAGGAGGGTTGCCTGCGCTGCGTCCGTTCTTGGATCGCCTTTCGCAGCGGCCGCCCCGGCCACCGTTTCACCGGACTGGAGCTGGGTGCTGCAGGGGGTGCTGCTGGCGATCGCGCTGTTCCTCAGCTGGCTGCTGTGGCGGGTCTGGAGCCAGCGCCGGCGCCAGGAAAAATCCCTGCTCGGCGAGATCCGCGAACGCGAGGAGCGCCTGAACCTGGCGCTCTGGGGCTCGGGCGACGAGTTCTGGGACTGGAACATCCGCGACAACAGCCTGTACCGCCTGGGCGCCAACCAGCTGCTGGGCCAGGGCAGTCGCGAGGAGATGAGCACCGACGACTGGCGCACGCACTCCATCCACCCGGAGGACCTGCCGCGGGTGCAGAAACTGCTGCAGGAACACATCGTCGGCCACAGTGACGTATTCGAGTCCGAACACCGCATCCGCAACGCGCGCGGCGAATGGGTCTGGGTGCGTTCGCGCGGCAAGGTGGTCGAACGCGACTCCAGCGGCAGCCCGCTGCGCATGGCCGGCACCGCCCGCGACATCACCATCATCCGCCGCGCCGAACGCGAACGCCGCGTGGCGCTGGAAGTGCTGCGTTCGATGAGTGAAGCGGTGGCGGTGATCGACCTGGATTTCCGCTTCATCTCGGTCAATCCGGCCTTCTCGCGCATCACCGGTTACAGCGAAGAGGAAGTGATCGGCCAGAACAGCCGCCTGCTCGATTCCAGCCAGCACAGCGCCGAGTTCTACCGCCGGGTGCGCGACGTGCTGGAACGCACCGGGCACTGGGCAGGCGAGATGTGGCAGCGGCGCAAGGACGGCGAGGAGTTCCTGGGCTGGATCGAGATGAGCGAGGTGCGCGACGCCATGGGCCTGCGCAGCCACTTCGTCGCCGTGGTCAACGACATCACCGACAAGAAGCGCGCCGAGCAGGAACTGCGCTACCTGGCCAACTACGACACGCTGACCGGCCTGCCGAACCGCGCGCTGCTGAGCGAACGCCTGGGCCGGGCGATCGTGCGGGCGCGCCGGCAGGAAACCCGGGTGGCGGTGCTGTTCCTCGACCTCGACCGGTTCAAGGACATCAACGACTCCCTCGGCCACGCCGCCGGCGACCGCCTGCTCAAGGCAGCGGCGACGCGCCTGCAGGCCACGGTCGGCGCCTCCGACACCGTCGCGCGCCTGGGCGGCGACGAGTTCACCGTGGTGCTGGAGGACGTGGAGTCGATCCCGGCGGTCGAGCGCATGGCGCGCGAGATCCTCACCGCGTTCTCGATGCCGCTGGAAGTGGACGAGCGCCATGACGTCTCGATCACGCCGTCGCTGGGCATCAGCCTTTACCCCGACCACGCCCTGGTGCCGACCGACCTGCTGAAGTTCGCCGACACCGCGATGTACCAGGCCAAGGCCGAGGGCCGGAACACCTATCAGATCTACAACGAGACCATGGACGCGGAGTCGCGCCGGCGCGCCACCGTGCTGGCTTCGCTGCGCAAGGCGCTGGACCGCGGCGAGTTCCGCCTCGTGTACCAGCCGCGCATGGCCCTGGCCGACGGCCGCATCACCGGCGTCGAGTCGCTGCTGCGCTGGCACAGCGCCGAGCTGGGCGAGATCCCGCCGACCGTGTTCATCCCGCTGGCCGAAGAATCGGGCCTGATCCTGCAGATCGGCGACTGGGTGCTCAGCGAGGCGCTGCAGACCCTCAAGCGCTGGCGCAGCCACGGCCTGAACGAGATCTCGATCGGCGTGAACGTGTCGGTGCTGCAGCTGCTGCGCGGCAACCTGCCCGAACAGCTGCGCAACATGATCCACGAACTGGGCGTGCCCGCGAACCGCATCGAGCTGGAAGTCACCGAGTCCATGGTGATGCAGAACGCCGAGCAGACCACCCACGTGCTCAACGAGCTGCGCAAGTTGGGCGTCACCCTGGCGATCGACGACTTCGGCACCGGCTATTCCTCGCTGGTGTACCTGAAGCGGCTGCCGATCGACACGCTGAAGATCGACAAGGAATTCATCGGCGATCTTACCCGCGACCCGGACGACGAGGCGATCACCGCCACCGTCATCACCATGGGCCACTCCTGGGCCTGAACGTGATCGCCGAGGGCGTGGAAAGCGAGCAGCAGCTGAGCTACCTGCGCGAACAGGGCTGCGACGAGATCCAGGGCTTCTGGCTGTCGCCGCCGCTGGACGCGCACCGCTGCCTGGCCTTCATCCGCAGCTGGCAGCCGAGCACCGTGGCGGCCATCCCGGCGCCGTATTGACCGCATCCCCCGCCGCGCCTAAGGTGGCCGCGATGAGCCAGAACGACCCCGTGTCCCAGCTCCAGGCCCTGGCCGAGCGCTTCGAGCGCCTGGCCGAGCAGCACCGTCGCCTGCTCGAGGAGAACCGCAGCCTGCGCCAGGGCCAGGAACAGCTGGTGGCCGAACGGGCCGCCCTGCTCAACAAGAATGAACAGGCCCGGTCCCGGGTCGAAGCCATGATCACGCGGCTCAAGTCGCTGGAGCACAACGCGTGAGCGAGCCGGTCAACGTCAAGATCCTCGACCGCGAGTTCACCGTCGGCGTCGAACCGGACGAGCGCGAAAGCCTGATGGCGGCGGCGCACCTGCTGGACGCGCGCATGCGCGAGGTGCGCGGCAGCAACCGCATGGCCGCGCTCGACCGCGTGGCGGTGCTCACCGCACTGAACCTGGCGCACGAACTGCTGCAGCTCAAGCAGGCCGCCGAGCAGCGGGACGTGGCCCTGAACCGGACGCTGGGCGAGCTGAACCGCAAGCTCGACGGCCTGTTCGATTCCCCGCGCTGATTTCACTATTTTTTTCGGCGGGCGGCTTATAATCGCGCCGTCCTCTGCCGTGTTTGACAGCGTGCCTAACATTACGCCTTGTCCCATAAACACGACCCGGGAATCCGCACCTTCCGCGGTGTGCATGTCCGCCCCGTTGCGGAAAGCCTGAAGCGGTGGTTCGGGTACCCACTTGATCCC
This sequence comes from Arenimonas daejeonensis, assembly GCF_007993735.1. Lineage (GTDB taxonomy): Bacteria > Pseudomonadota > Gammaproteobacteria > Xanthomonadales > Xanthomonadaceae > Arenimonas > Arenimonas daejeonensis. The sequence goes on from NZ_CP042453.1 coordinate 128,987, forward strand.
TGGGATCAAGGTCGTTTCGTACGCATCGGCATGGTGGAGGAACTACTTCTGCAACCCACGCGCGCCCAACTCCGCGCCGACCTGCGCGCCCGCCGCGCAGCGCTCAGGCCCGGCGAACGCCTGGCCGCCGCCGACGCCGTCGCCCGCCACCTGGGCGAACGCGAAGACCTGCGCCAGCCCGGCTACGTCGGCGGCTACTGGGCCGTGAACGGCGAACTGCCCCTGCACGCGGTACAGCTGCGGCTGGCGCCCGGCCAGGTCTGGTGTCTGCCGGTCGTCCAGGCCGACGGCGGCCTTCGTTTCGCGCCCTGGCGCGCCGGCGACCCGCTCGAGCCCAACCGCTACGGCATCCCCGAACCCGCGACACAAACCACCCTGGCCCCGCAGGACCTGTCCCCTGGTGCTGCTGCCCCTGCTGGGGTTCGACCGTCGCGGCGGCCGGCTGGGCATGGGCGGCGGCTATTACGACCGGGCCTTCGCCTTCCGCCGCGACCGCCCCGCCCCGCCCCGCCTGGTCGGCATCGGCTTCGCCTGCCAGGAACTGCCGGACCTGGCCGCCGAAAGCTGGGACGTGGCCCTGGACGCCGTCGCCACCGAAGCCGCCTACCTGCCGATCAGGGGATAATGCCGGCCATGAAGCACTGGCTGATGAAATCCGAACCCGACGAATTCTCGATCGACGCCCTGAAGAAGGTCGGCCGGGAACCCTGGAGCGGCGTGCGCAACTACCAGGCGCGCAACTTCATGAAGAGCATGCAGGTCGGCGACGCCATCCTGTTCTACCACTCCAGCTGCGAGGCGCCCGGCGTGGTCGGCATCGCCGAGGTGGTGTCGGAGGTCTATCCGGACCCGACCCAGTTCATGCCCAAGTCCGACTATTACGACCCCGCCAGCAAACGCGAAGAGCCGCGCTGGTGGCTGGTGGACGTCGGCTTCAAGCGCAAGCTCAAGCGCGTGGTCACGCTCGAGCAGCTCAAGGCCGAAGCCGAAGCGCTCGGCGAATTCGCGCTGCTCAACCGTGGCAACCGGCTGTCGGTGCTGCCGGTGAGCGCGGCGCAGTACCAGCACATCCTTTCCCTCGAATAGATTCCGGAGCCCCGATGTCCCGCGACGCACAGAAGAAACTCGCCGCCGAGAAGGCCTGGAATTCGTCGAAAACGGCACCGTGGTCGGCGTCGGCACCGGATCCACGGTGGCGTTCTTCATCGACGGGCTGGCGCGGATGAAGTCGCGCATCGAAGGTGCGGTGTCCAGTTCGGAACAGAGCACGCGCCAGCTGCAGTCGCACGGCATCCCGGTGTTCGACCTCAATGCGGTCGGGCCGCTGAAGCTCTACGTGGACGGCGCCGACGAGTGCGACCCGTACAACCGGTTGATCAAGGGCGGTGGCGCGGCGCTGACGCGCGAGAAGATCATCGCGGCGGCCAGCGAGCGTTTCGTCTGCATCATCGACGAGGCCAAGCAGGTGGAACTGCTGGGCAAGTTCCCGTTGCCGGTGGAGGTGATCCCGATGGCGCGCAGCCACGTGGCGCGGGCGATCGCCGACATGGACGGGCAGCCGGTGTGGCGGGAAGGGTGGTCACCGACAACGGCAACTGGATCCTGGACGTGCACAACTGGCGCATCCAGGACCCGGTGGCGCTGGAGGCACGGCTGAACCAGATCGTCGGCGTGGTGGCGAACGGCCTGTTCGCGGCACGTGCGGCCGATGACGTCATCATCAACGGTCTCGTGCGGGCGCCGCGCCCCTGACCTGATGCTGGGCTTGCGCTCCCTTCGGGGCGCAAGAAGAACTGTCTTGCTCGTGTTCGATTGATCCGGCGTGCGCCGTCCCGCACACATAGGGGTCCCCGCCCGCCATTCGCAGCGGCGTCCTGCCCAGCGGATGGCGGCCGCTACGGCATCCTGCCTTCGCTTCGGCGACCCCTATGTGTGCAGGCCGACGCCACGACACATCTTCGCGGGCCGTTGAAACCCCGCTCGTGCCCTCCGGTCACGAAGAGCCCGGGATGTCGCAGGTTGCGAGCTCTCACGAACTCGATGGCCCGGCCCGGACGGTCCGCAGGTCGTCGTGCGTGAGGTCGCTTTCCGGGGCTTCGAAAACATGGACGTTTTCGAAGAGCCCCCATGGATGGGTTCACGGCGTCCCCGGAAAGCGACCTCACGTACGGCGGCCTATCGCCACGAACGATCCCGGCACACAAAACCATCTGCCAGCGAGCTATTGATCTACTCGGGAAGCTCAGGCCGGGGCGTTCGCCGCCAGCAGGCGCAGCATGGCGCCGAGACCACCGTGCAGCGCGCTCACCTCATACCCCAGGCGCTTGAGCACGAACGCCGCGGCGGCCGAACGCTCGCCCGTGTTGCAGTACACGATCACCCGGCTGCCACCGGGCAGCACGCTGGCGACATCCTCGCGCAACCGGTACAGCGGCACGTTGATCGAACCGCCGATCGCACGCTGCGCGTGCTCCTCCGGCATGCGTACGTCCAGCAACACGGCACCGGCCTGCGCCAGGCGCGCGGCTTCGGCCGGCAGCACCCAGGACAACATCGGCGGCTTCAGCACCGCCTCGAAAGCGTCGCGCGACAGCCGCATCAGCTGGCCGCCCTGCATCATGCGCACCGTGGCGTTGCGCGGCAGGTTGGAAAGCAGCGCGTCCTCGCCGAAGGTATCGCCCTCGCGCAGGTAGGCCACGACCTGCGGCGCACCGTCGAGGTATTTGGAAACCGAGGCGGTGCCTTCGCGCACCACGTAGAAATAATCCGGCGGATCGCCCTCGCGCATCACGATCTCGCTGGGCTTGACCGTCACCGGTTCGAACAACTGGAACATCTTCTCGATGTTGCCGGTCGGCAGCCGTGCGAAGGCCTGGCTGCGCAGCAGGCGGAACACCCAGTTGTTGCCGCCGGGCGAACCGCCGAAGTGGCGGTAGTTCTCGTCGCGGCTGAGCTGGTCCCAGGTGATCAGCTTTTCCAGGTAGCGGCGGTCGAGCCGCATGACGCGCGCCTTGCCGGACACCACCTTGGCGGTGAAGCGTCGCGGGACGGCGTCGTTCAGCGAATAACGCCCGTGCGGCGCACTGGCGATGTGGGCCACGCTGCGGCCGTCGGGATAGCTGCAGCGCAGCTCGCCGTCGAGCAGGTACACGGTGTCGTCGTCCAGGTCGCCGGCCTCGAACACGTTCTCGCCCCGCTGGTAGTCCGACACCATGGCCTCGCGGGCCAGTTGTTCACGCGTTTCCGGGCGCAGGGTGTCGAGCTGGAACAGGCGGGCCAGTTCGGTGGCGGGGACGGGCATGAAGGCGGCTCCGGGAGCGTGATGCCCCGAGTCTATCGCCGGTGACAGGATTGGGGTAGCGGCCGATCCGCCCCTGCTTCGGCCCAAATGAAAAGGGCCCCCTTTCGGGAGCCCTGTTCAATTTGGCTGGGGGACTAGGATTCGAACCTAGATAGGCAGAGTCAGAGTCTGCAGTCCTACCATTAGACGATCCCCCAATACGGGGTCGCCGCCAGACCTTGAAGCGATTAGCGCTTCGAGAACTGGGTGGCGCGGCGGGCCTTGTGCAGGCCGACCTTCTTGCGCTCGACCTCGCGGGCGTCGCGGGTCATGAGGCCAGCCTTGCGCAGGTCCGGCTTCAGCGTCTCGTTGTACTCGACCAGCGCGCGGGCGATGCCCAGGCGGATGGCGCCGGCCTGGCCGGTGATGCCACCGCCCTCGACCGTGACGGTGATGTCGAACTTGTCGCCCATCTGGGTCACTTCAAGCGGCTGGCGCACGATCATGCGCGAGGTCTCGCGACCGAAGAACTCGTCGACCGGACGGCCGTTGACGACGATGGCGCCCTTGCCGGCGCGCAGGAACACGCGGGCGGTGGAGGACTTGCGACGGCCGGTGCCGTAGTTCTGCTGGATAGCCATGTGTATGCCTTAAGCCTTGAAGTCCAGAGCCTGCGGCTGCTGGGCGGAATGCGGATGCTCCGAGCCCTTGTAGACCTTGAGCTTGCGGAACATGGCGCGGCCGAGCGGATTCTTGGGCAGCATGCCCTTGACGCCGGTTTCGATCACGCGCTCCGGATGGGCGTCCAGCGCCTGGCCGAGCGACTCGGTCTTCAGGTTGCCGACGTAGCCGGTGAAGCGGTGGTACTTCTTGTCCTGCAGCTTGTTGCCGGTGACGTGGATCTTCTCGGCATTGATCACGACGATGTAATCGCCGGTATCGACGTGCGGGGTGTAGACAGGCTTGTGCTTGCCGCGCAGACGGCGCGCGAGTTCCGAGCACAGGCGACCAAGCGTCTTGCCGCTGGCATCGACCACATACCAGTCCTGCTTGACGGTCTCCGGCTTGGCGCTGACGGTCATGGACTTCATGACGGCTCCAATAAGAATTCGGGGTTGAAAGAAGCGGAATGATAACGGCCCTTTCCGGCCCGTGCAAGCCCGGATTAACGCCGTGTTAGCATCCGGGCATGCCCGCAGCACCGGTCCAGGCCCCCAGCGCCGCGCCAGATGCGCCCGCCGCCCACGGCCTGGCGGCCCTCGCCGACCGCTGCGTCCAGTGCGGGCTGTGCCTGCCGCATTGTCCCACCTACCGCCTGGACCGCACCGAGGCCGAATCGCCCCGGGGCCGCATCGCCTATATCAAGGCGGTGGCCGAGGGCCGGCTGGCGCCGGGGCCGGTCGGCGATCGGCATCTGGACCATTGCCTGGGCTGCCGGCGCTGCGAGCCGGTCTGCCCGGCAGGTGTGTCGTATGGCGAACTGCTGGTCGGCGCACGCGCCGCCCAGGCCCAGCGTCAGCCCGGCCCCTGGAAACAACGCTGGGCCGGCTCCCTGCTGGCCCGGCCCCACTGGCTGGGAGCCCTGCTGGCCCTGTATCGCACCTTCGGCCGCCTGCTGCCTGCGGCCTGGCGTCCGCCCCTGCCCCGCCCCCGGCCCGGGTCACGCTGCCCGCCCCCTCCAACGCCGTGGAATCAGTCGCGCTGTTTTCAGGCTGCATCGCCGACACCTATGAATCAGGCAGCCGCGCCGCCCTGGCCCGGCTGCTGGCGGCCGCGGGACTGCGGGTCGTTCAGCCCACCGGCCAGACCTGCTGCGGTGCCGCGGCGGCACATGCCGGCGATGCCTCCACCGCGACCCGGCTGGCCACCGTCAATCGTGCCGCCTTCGCCGGGCAGGCCCGCGTGCTCTGCCTCGCCAGCGGTTGCCAGGACACGCTGGCGCGCAGCCTGGCCGGTGGCCCGGCGGTCGAGGATGCGCTGGCGACGTTGGACCGGGTAGCCGGGCAACTGCATTTCAGGGCCGCCAACCGTCGGGTCGCCCTGCACCTGCCCTGCACCCAGCGCAGCGTGGTCCGCAGCGAGGTCGCGCTGCGCCGCCTGCTGGCGCGCATTCCCGGCCTGGACCTGGTGGAACTGCCCGACACCGGCTGCTGCGGCGCCGCGGGCCTGCACCAGCTGGCCGAACCGGCACGCGCCGCGGCCCTGCGCCAGCCGCTGCTGGACGCGCTGGCCGCCAGCGGCGCGACCGAACTGCTGTCGGCCAACATCGGCTGCCGCCTGCACCTGGCCGACGGCACTACAATCCCGGTCCGGCACCCGATCGACTTCCTGGCCGAACACCTGGCATGAGCACGCCCCGCCACTACAGCCCACTCGACCGCTTGCTGATCGAAGCCCAGCACGCCCTCGGCACCAGCCTGGGCCCGGCCCGCGCAGAGCGCGACAACCCGGCCGGCGAGCTGCGCGACCCCGCCCTCGACGACAGCGACCGGCGCCATGCCGCCGGCCTGATGCGCATCAACCACACCGGCGAGGTCTGTGCGCAGGCGCTGTACGTCGGCCAGGCCGCCGTGGCCCGCGACGCCACCACCCGCGCCCAGCTCGAACACGCCGCCCAGGAGGAAACCGACCACCTGGCCTGGTGCGCCGAACGCCTGCAGGAACTCGGCAGCCGCCCCAGCCTGTTCAACCCGCTGTTCTACGCCGGCAGTTACGCCATCGGCCTGGCCGCCGGCCTGCGCGGCGACGGCTGGAACCTGGGTTTCGTGGTCGAGACCGAACGCCAGGTCGAGGCCCACCTGGACGAGCACCTGGGAAACCTGCCCGCCGGCGATCAACGCAGCCGCGCGATCATCCGCACCATGAAGGCCGACGAGGCCCGCCATGCCGACAACGCCGAACTGGCCGGCGCCCGCGTGCTGCCCCAGCCCATTCCGCGGCTGATGGCACTGAGCTCGAAACTGATGAAGCTCGTCGCCTACCGCCTCTAGTGCGGGACCGGACTTAAGGCGAGGTGAGTTTGAGGCCGATGATGCCGGCCAGGATCAGGGCCACGCAGGCCAGGCGCGGCCAGGCCGCCGATTCGCCGAACAGCACGATGCCCTGGGATCGCCGTGCCGACCGCGCCGATGCCGACCCAGACTGCGTAACCGGTGCCGATCGGGATTTCCTTCAACGCCAGCGCCAGGCACCACATGCTTGCCGCCATCGCCACCACCGTGACGGTGCTGGCCAACGGCCGGGTGAACCCTTCGGTGTACTTGAGGCCGATGGCCCAGACGATCTCGAGCACGCCGGCGACCGCCAGGTAGATCCATGCCATGTCCCTTCTCCTTCTCTTTTCACAGCCCTGAAAACAAGGACGGCCCGGAGCCTGCGCTCCGGACCGTCGTCGGTCCTGCCATGCCGGGAACGGTCCCGGCCGCGGGTCGTCCCGCGGGCTCTCGTCAGTCGGCCAGGTTGTGGCCGTTGAACAGCTCCACGATCTCGCGCTTGAGCTGGTTCTCGATGCGCATGCGGTCCTTGAAGCCGAGGTTCTTGGCCTTCTCCTCGAACAGGTAGGTGTCGAGGTCGAATTCCTTGAGGTGCATCTTCGTGTGGAACAGGTTCTCCTGGTACACGTTGACGTCGATCATCTCGTACTTGCTCTTGATCGGCTTGGACAGGAAGTCCTGGATCGAGTTGATCTTGTGGTCGATGTAGTGCTTCTTGCCCTTCACGTCGCGGGTGAAGCCGCGCACGCGGTAGTCCATCACCACGATGTCGGACTCGAAGCTCTCGATCAGGTAGTTCAGGGCCTTCAGCGGCGAGATGACGCCGCAGGTCGCCACGTCGATGTCGGCGCGGAAGGTGGCGATGCCGTTGTGCGGGTGCGTTTCCGGATAGGTGTGCACGGTGATGTGCGACTTGTCCAGGTGCGCGACCACGGCGTCGGAGATCAGCTCCTTGCCGGCCGCCTTCTTGTCGATCACCGGCTCTTCCGAGATCAGGATGGTCACCGACGCACCCTGCGGGTCGTAGTCCTGGCGGGCCACGTTCAGGATGTTGGCGCCGATGATCTCCGCCACGTCGGTCAGGATCTGGGTCAGGCGCTCGGCGTTGTAGGCCTCATCGATGTACTCGATGTAGCGCTGGCGCTGTTCCTCCGACACCGCGTAGCAGACGTCGTAGATGTTGAAGCTCAGGGCCTTGGTCAGGTTGTTGAAACCCTGGAGCCTGAGGCGAGGAAGCGGCTTGACCACGTGGGCTTTCCTGCGTGCGGAGGGGGTTGGAGCGAGGGGGCGCATTATCGGCCAAACCGACCCCGGGGAAACCTCCGCCCGCCAGGGCGGCCGCAGCATTGCCCGGGCCGCGTTCACAGCCTAAGCTGAACGCCTTTCCCGGGGCCGGGGCGTTGCCATGGCGCTGAACAGGAGTCCACCGATGTCGATCCAGCCGCACAAGGTCGTCAACAGTCCGCTCGCGCCCGACGCGGCGACGCTGGGCCGCTTCCTCGACCATTGCCACCGGCGCCGCTACCCGTCCCGCACCGATGTCTTCCGTCCGGGCGCCCCGGCCACCTCGCTCTATTACGTGGTCAGCGGCTCGCTCAGCGTGGTCAGCGAGGAACCGGACGGCCGCGAACTGGTGCTGGGTTACATCAATGCCGGCGAGTTCATCGGCGAGATGGGCCTGTTCTTCGCCGCCGACCAGCGGGCGGTCGTGGTCCGCACCCGCAGCGCCTGCGAGCTGGCCGAGATCAACTACGACCGCCTGCACCAGTTGTTCGCCGGTCCACTGCAGTCCGAATGCCCGCGCATCCTGTATGCCATCGGCCTGCAGCTTTCCAAGCGCCTGCTCGACACCAGCCGCAAGGCCAGCCGCCTGGCCTTCCTGGACGTCAGCGGCCGCATCATCCGCACGCTCAACGACCTGTGCCAGGAACCGGACGCGCTGTCGCACCCGCAGGGCACCCAGATCCGGGTTTCGCGCCAGGAGCTGGCCCGCATCGTCGGCTGTTCGCGTGAAATGGCCGGCCGCGTGCTCAAGCAACTGCAGGAACAGGGTGTGCTGCACGCCCGCGGCAAGACCATCGTGGTGTACGGCACCCGCTGAACCATGGCCTCGAGCACCGGTGGCGAATCGCTGCTGGTCCGCCCCGCGTCCGCGCAGGACGCGGCCGGTGTCGCCACCTTGCTGGGTGTCCTGGGTTACCCCTGCGATCGCGCCGAAGCCGCCGCCCGCCTGCGCGCCCTCGAAGAAGAACCCGACCAGCAGATCCTGGTCGCCGACCGCCACGGCTGCCTGGTCGGCCTGCTGGCGCTGGACCTGATGTTCTACCTGCCGCTGGGCGCCCGCACCTGCCGGATCACCGCACTGGTGGTGTCCGACAGTGAGCAGCGCCGCGGCGTCGGCCGCCTGCTGCTGCGCGAGGCCGAACTGCGCGCCCGCCAGGCCGGCGCCGCGCGCATCGAATTGACTTCAGCCACGCACCGTCATGAAGCCCACGAGTTCTACCGCGCCTGCGGCTTCGGCGAGAGCGCGCTGCGTTTCCTGAAGCGTCTCGGCGACGCCTGATCCCCTGCTACAGGAGCGTTTCGTAGGCACCGCGCAGGCGGCGCTCGACCCGTTCGAGGCTGCGGGCGTCGGGGCGCACCAGCACCGGGCGCGCCGTTTCGCACAACAGCGGCAGGTCGCGCGCGCTGTCGCTGTACACGGCAGCAAAGGGCGGGTGGATGTCCTGGCGCGCCAATGCCGCCAGCTTGCGTGGCCCGATCGTGTGTTCGACGCCGATCCAGCCGCCAAACGCGGGTTTCACGGTCGAACCCACCACCGGCACGTCCGGCTGCCCGAGGGCGCGCCAGAGGTCGCGCGCCAGCCGGGCCTCGGCGCCGGTGACGATCACCACCGGATCGCCGGCCGCCAGGTGCGCATGCAGCCGCGCCACCGCGGGCGCGATCAGCAGGCTGTCGCGGCGGGCGGCGCAGTCGCGCAGGAAATCCTCGCGCGCTTCGGCCAGGGCTTCGTCGGTGCGGCCGACCGTGGCCAGCCAGGTATAGAAACTGGCCGGCAGCCAGGCGCTGCGCCACCAGGCGAAACCCGGCGCCAGCAGCGGGAAACTCAGGCCCGCCAACAGCCGGCGCAGCGGATGGCTGCGCAGCAGGCCACGCAGCCAGGCGGCGGCGCAGTCGCCGCGCACGAGCGTGCCGTCGAAGTCGAACAGCACGGCGGCGGCGGGTCTTGCGCTCACGAGAACAGGCGCGCCAGTTCGGCGCCGGGGTCCGGCGCGCGCATGAAGGTTTCGCCGACCAGGAAGGCATGCACGTCGTTCGCGCGCATCAGGGCCACGTCCGCCGGCGTGGCGATGCCGCTTTCGGTCACCAGTATCCGGTCGCGCGGCACGGCGGCGCGCAGGTCCAGCGTGTTCTGCAGCGACACCTCGAAGCTGCGCAGGCTGCGGTTGTTGATGCCAATGAGAGGCACGCCAACCTGCAGCGCGCGCTCAAGTTCGTCGATGTCATGGACCTCCACGAGCACATCCATCCCAAGGTCCATGGCCAGGTGGGAAAGCTCCGCCAACGCCGCATCCCCCAGCGCCGCCACGATCAGCAGGATGCAGTCGGCGCCCAGCGCTCGCGCTTCGTAAACCTGGTAAGCGTCGATGGTGAAGTCCTTGCGCAGCACCGGCAGCGCGCAGGCGTCGCGCGCCTGCACCAGGTAGTCATCGGCGCCCTGGAAAAAATCGACGTCCGTGAGCACCGACAGGCAGGCGGCACCGCCGCGTGCATAGTTGGCGGCGATCTGCGCGGGATGGAAGTCGGGCCGGATCACGCCCTTGCTCGGGCTGGCCTTCTTCACCTCGGCGATCACCGCCGGCAGGCCGGCAGCGATCTTCGCCTGCAGCGCCGCGGCGAAGCCGCGCGTCGGCGCCAGGCCCTCGCAGCGCGCGGACAGTTCGCGCAGCGATACCCGCGCCGAACGTTCGCTGATTTCTTCGGCCTTTCGGCGCAGTATGGTCTGAAGGATGTCGCTCATCTGGATCCTTTCGTTGCGCCGGCATTCTAGCCAGTTCTGCCCTTCCCCCTCCCCTGCCTGCAGGGGGAGGGCCGGGGTGGGGTGAGTGCTTGCTCCGAAGTTCCACCCCTCCCAACCTCCCCCTGCAAGCAGGGGAGGAGCAAGGGCTACGGGCCGCCGTAGGCGCGCTCGACTTTGGCGACGCGCAGTTCGAAGTGTTCGTACCAATCGGTGCGCCCACGCTCGCGCGCCAGCGTGTGTTCTGCATTGCGGCGCCAGGCCTGGATCGCGGCTTCGCTTTCCCAATAGCTCACTGTGATGCCCAGCCCGCTGGCATCGCGCACGCTCTCGACGCCGAGATAGCCGGGCTGCTGCGCCGCCAGCTCGACCATGCGGTCGGCGGTGGCACCGTAGCCGTGGTCGCCGTCGCTGCGCTGGTTGGTGAAGATCACCGCGTAATACGGCGGCTTTGGCGTGCTGGCGAAACCGTTGCCCATGGTGTCCTACTTGCCGGCGAGCCGGCGGGTGGTGGCGACGAACTGATCAAGTTTGGCGCGGGCCTGGCCGTTGGTGATCACCTTGCGCGCCTGCTCGATGCCATCGGCAATCGACACCGCGCGGCCGGCGGCGTACAGCGCGGCGCCGGCATTGAGCGCGACGATCTCGCGCGGCAGGCCGTCCTTGCCGTCCAGCGCTTCCTTCAGCAGCACCATCGATTCGGCGGAGTTCTCGACCCGCAGGTTGCGGCTGGCGGCCATCGAGATGCCGAAATCCTCGGGGTGGATCTCGTACTCGACCACGTCGTCGCCGCGCAGCTCGCCGACCATGGTGGCGCCGCCCAGCGAGATCTCGTCCATGCCGTCGCGGCCCCAGACCACCAGCGCGCGCTTGGCGCCCAGCTTGCGCAGTACGCGCACCTGGATGCCGACCAGGTCGGGATGGAACACGCCCATCAGGATGTTGGGCGCGCCGGCCGGGTTGGTCAGCGGGCCCAGGATGTTGAAGATGGTGCGCACGCCCAGTTCCTTGCGCACCGGTGCGACGTTCTTCATCGCCGGGTGGTGGATGGGCGCGAACATGAAGCCCATGCCGGTCTCGGCGATGCAGGCCGACACCTGTTCGGGCTGCAGCTCGATCACCGCGCCCAGGGCCTCGAGCACGTCGGCGCTGCCGGACTTGGACGAGACGCTGCGATTGCCATGTTTGGCGACCTTGGCGCCGGCCGCCGCCACCACGAACATGCTGGCGGTGGAAATGTTGAAGGTGTGCGCGCCATCGCCGCCGGTGCCGACGATGTCGACGAAGTTGTGGGCGTCGGGCACGACCACCTTGGCCGCGAACTCGCGCATCACCCGCGCCGCGCCGGCGATCTCGCCCACGGTCTCCTTCTTGACCCGCAGGCCTGAGAGGATGGCGGCGGTGAGCACCGGCGAGACTTCGCCGCGCATCACCTGGCGCATCAGCTCCACCATCTCGTCGTGGAAGATCTCGCGGTTCTCGATGATGCGCTGCAGCGCATCCTGCGGAGTAATGGGCATCGGCTCAGCCTGTGGGAGGGGTTTCAACCCCGACCTGTCTGGAGGAAATTGCGCAGCAGGTCGTGCCCGTGCTGCGTCAGGATCGATTCGGGATGGAACTGCACGCCTTCGACCGCCAGGGTCTTGTGGCGCAGCCCCATGATCTCGTCCAGGGACCCGTCCGGGTTCTCGGTCCAGGCGGTCACCTCCAGGCAGTCGGGCAGCGTGTCCCTGCGCACCACCAGCGAGTGGTAGCGGGTGGCCTCGAAGCCGTCGGGCACGCCGGCGAACACACCTTTGCCGCCGTGGCGGATCGGCGAGGTCTTGCCGTGCATGATCGTGCGCGCCCGCACCACCTCGCCACCGAAGGCCTGCCCTATCGACTGGTGGCCCAGGCAGACGCCCAGGATCGGCACCGTGCCGGCAAGCCTCTCCAGCACCTGCAGCGACACGCCCGCCTCGTTCGGCGTGCAGGGCCCCGGGGAAATCACGATGCGGTCGGGCTTCAGCGCGGCGATCTGTTCGACCGTCATGGCGTCGTTGCGCACCACCCCAACTTCCTGCCCCAGCTCCCCGAAGTACTGCACGAGGTTGTAGGTGAAGCTGTCGTAGTTGTCGATCATCAACAGCATGGAAGCGCCCAAATGATTGATTGAAGTGACTTTTGCGGGTAAAAGCGGGGCGCCGCGTGCCGGCCCGCCCGGCCCGCGGCCGGTCCGGCAGCAGGCCCGCTAGCATAGCCGACGCCCATCGGCCGCCGGGCATCCGGACCATGTCCTGTCTTTCACGGAGAGTGCGTTAGGCTCTTGAAGGGGAAGGCCGGTCCGAAGCGCCCGGCCCAGAATGTCCGAATGACGAGTTGGGTAGACGTCACCGGGCCAATGATGGCCTCGGCGAGCTCACCTTGGGCCTCATCCACGCCTTCGTGTGGATGCGGCAGGGTTCGCGGGCGCACTTGGCCTTCGCCTTCGCCGCCCTGTCCGTGGCGGCGTTGACCCTGTTGGAACTCCATGCCCTGCGGGCCACCGACCCGGACCAGTTGGGCACGCTGCTGCGCTGGATGCATGTCCCGGTGACGGTGCTGGTGCTCTCGATCGTCTGGTTCCTGCATGAGCGGCTGGGCGGCGGCTACCTCGGTCTCGGACTGGCCGCGGCCGGCCTGCGCGTGCTGGGCCTGGTCCTGAACTTCACGACCGGCGAAAACCTCAACTTCCGCACCCTCGAAGTCGTGCGCCAGGTCCAGTGGTGGGGCGGCGAGCAGGTTTCCTACGGCGCAGGCACGGTGAACCCCTGGGTGGCGGTGGCCCAGCTCAGCAACCCTGGTGCTGATCGCCTACATCGTGATGAAGATGATCCCGGCCTGGCGCCGGGGCGGCGCCGAACCGGCCCGGGCGGTGCTGGTCATCGGCGGAAGCTGGCTGTTCTTCACCCTGGTGATGGTCGGTGCGGCGGTGTTGATGATGCTCGAACAGATCAAGGTGCCCTTCCTGGGGTCGCCGAGCTTCCTGGCGGTCGTCGTCGCGACCAGCTACCAGCTCGGCAGTGACCTTTCACGTTCAACCCTTCTTGCCGACGAGCTGCGCGAGGCCCGGCAACAGACGGCCCGGTCGGAGCACGACCTCGCGCTGGCCACGCGCAGCGGCGATCTGGAGCTGTGGATGCTGGACGTCGCCACCGGTGCGGCGGTGCCGGGCGCGAAGGGCGGTGTCGCGGTGGGCGGCCTCCCGCTCGCGACCCTGCTCGAACGCGTGCACGAAGATGACCGCGCCGCCGTCGAACAGGCCCTGTCCCGCGCGTTCGCGGACGGCCAGTTCGAGGCCGAGTTCCGTGAGATCACGCCGGCTGGCGGCGCGCGCCGGGTATCGGCAAGCGGCGAAGTCGAATTCGACGGCCAGAACCGGCCCCGCAGGATCCGCGTCATCGCGAGGAAAGCAAACGAGGGCCACACCGCGGCGGAAGGCTTCCGGAGCCTGTTCGAGTCGGCACCGCTCGCCATCATGCTGGTCAACCGAGAAGGCCGCATCACCCTGGCCAACGACCTGGTGGCGGCCATCTTCAATCGCAGCCGCGCGTCGCTGGAGGGGAGCCTGCTGGAAACCCTGGTCCCGGAACGCCACCGCCACGACCATGCGGCGCTCCGCTCCGCGTTCGCGTCGCGCACCACGACGCTGATGGGGAGCGGCCGCGAACTGTTCGGGCTGCGCGGCGACGGCAGCGAGGTGCCGATCGAGGTCGGCCTGAAACAGGTCGAATTCGCCGACGGCGTCTATACCCTGGCCACCGTCACCGACATCAGCGCCCGCAAGAAGGCGGAAGCCGAGGCGACCCAGCAGCTTGACGAACTCGCGCACCTGTCCCGCGTCACCATGATCGGTGAGCTGTCCGGCTCGCTGGCGCACGAACTGAACCAGCCGCTGGCGGCGATCCTGAGCAATGCCCAGGCGGCGCAGCGCATCCTCACCAACGACCCCACCGACACCAAGGACCTGCAGGATATCCTGGCCGACATCGTCGATGATGACCGCCGGGCCGGCGAAGTGATCCGCCGGATGCGCACGCTGCTGAAGAAGGGCCACATCGACCACACGCCGGTGGAGATCAACACCCTGGTCACCGACGTGTTGCGGCTGATCCGCAGCGACATGATCCACCGCGGGGTCGAGATCGGCGCGGAGCTGATGCCGGACATCCCTAGCATCTCCGCCGACCCGATCCAGCTGCAGCAGGTGATGGTCAACCTGATCTTCAATGCCTGTGACGCCATGGAGGGCCGCGACCCTCCCCGCGACGTCCGGGTACGGACCCTCGAGACCCCGGAAGGCGCGATCCGGGTCAGCGTCGAGGACGACGGCCCCGGCATCCCGCCGCACATGCTCCAGCGGATCTTCGAACCTTTCGAGACCACCAAGCCCCAGGGCATGGGCTTGGGCCTGGCCGTCTGCCGCAGTATCCTCGACGCGCACGGGGGCAGGATCTGGGCGGAGAATGCCGTCGGCGGCGGCGCGCGGGTAAGCTTCGAGATCAGTCGGCCGGGGAGCCGGACATGAAGCCAGTCGTATTCATCGTCGATGACGATCCGAGCGTACGCAAGGCGCTGGGGCGGATCCTGTCCGCCAGTGGTCTCGACACCGTCGCGTTCGCTTCCGGCGGCGAGTTCCTGGAGTGCTTCGACCCCGACACGCCCGGCTGCCTCGTGCTGGACCTGGAGATGCCCGGGCTGGACGGGCTGGAACTGCAGCACACCCTGGTGGAGCGAGGCGCCAACCTGCCGGTGCTGTTCCTGTCCGGACGCGGCAGCATCCATACCAGTGTCTGTGCCATGAAGGATGGCGCCGTCGACTTCCTGACCAAACCGGTGGACGCGGAGGCGCTGCTGGCCGCGGTGAAGTTGGCCATCGCCCGGGACCAGGCCACGCGCGAAGCCTCGGACGAACGTCGTCGCATAGAACGCCGGCTCGCGACACTCACGCCGCGGGAACGCGAAGTACTGCCCTACGTCCTGACCGGGCGCCTGAGCAAGCAGATCGCCAGCGACCTGAACATCGTCGAGAAGACGGTGAAGGTGCACCGGTCCCGGATCATGCACAAACTCGAAACCAAGTCCGTGGCGGAACTGGTCCGGCTTGCGGGCCGCGCCGGCATCCTTCCCCCGAACGCTGAAGCACACGTTGGGCCAAGGGGCAATAGCCCCGGGAATGGGGCGGACCTAGCATCCGGCCATGAAGGGACACTCCCCTGTTGTCGCAGTCGTTGACGACGATGCGGATGTCCTCCGTGCGTTGCAGCGGTTGCTGCGCTCGGAAGGTTTCAATGTCCTCGTCTACGGTTCCGGTGGCGAGTTCCTGGAGTCTTTCGGCGAAGCGACACCGGATTGCCTGGTGCTGGACCTCCATATGCCTGAAATGACGGGATTCGATGTCCTTGAGGCCCTGCACACGCTGCCAAAAGGCAATGTGCGCCCACCTGTCATCGTTCTCACCGGACATGACACGCCCGTGGACGCGCCCGTGCGCTCGCCGGCGGCGCCAACGCCTACCTGTGCAAACCCACCGACGCCGACGTTCTGATCCGCGCGATCAACGATGCGATGTCTCATCGCGACGGACCCTCGCTTACCGCATGACACCGACCGACCCTTGCGGGAACCCGGGACACTGGGAAACCCCGCACAAATCAGAGGAGTGGAACCATGAAGTCCCCGCGAGCGAACAACCCCCACGCTGACGATGGCCTTCGGCGCCGCTTCCGATCGTGCCGACCAGTGGCGTCAGCTCAACGCACTGGCGCGCGCCTGGGCAGGCGCCGGCGACAAGTCCGCCGCCGCCAGGAAGGCGGATTGCGCGAAACAATGGGCCGCGGTTCGCGGCCTTGAACATTTCTGGGCCTATCCCGGCCCGCGACTGCTGGAAACCCTGTCCGACCTGATCAGCGGGCAGGACGCGGCCGGTTTTGCACGCCTGGTCCAGAAGGTGTCCGGCGCCCTGCTCTCCGGGGACTTCCGCCGATCGGAGAAGGTCTGGAATTCGGATGACGAGGGCGACGGCCATGCGCTGGACGCACTGCCGCCGGACATGACCGGACACGCCCTTGCCAAGCCATATTTCGAGGTGTTGATCGTCACCCCCACTCCGTCCGCGGACTGGGCACGCAACCGCGAGGAAATCGCGCGCATGCGCCGCGACGAAGACCCGTTCGTCTACGCCGTCGTGCAGGTGGCCAGCTTCGAGGACGCCGCGCTGGCGGTGATGTTGAACGACAGCCTCGAGGCGGTCGTGCTGTTCGACGGCTTCGATTTCGATTCGCGCCTGGACATCCCGGGCATGCACGAATACATCCACCGCCACGTCAAGGTCGACCCGGAAAGCGTCGAGCCCGGCGCCCTGGCGACCACCCTGGCCCAGGCCATCAAGCGGGTCCGCCCCGAACTCGACCTCTACCTGCTCACCGACCGCGCCGCCGAAACCCTGGCCGCGAGCGACGAGGCCCGCTCGATCCGCCGGCTGTTCCACCATGTCGAAGAGCCGATGGAAATCCACCTGTCGATCCTCGACGGCATCAGGGACCGCTTCGAAACGCCTTATTTCGACAACCTGAAGAAGTACGCGCAGCGGCCGATCGGCACATTCCACGCGCTGCCGATCGCACGCGGCAAGTCGGTGTTCGCGTCGAACTGGATCCGCGACATGGGCCAGTTCTACGGCACCAACATCCTGTTCGCTGAATCCTCGGCCACCACCGGCGGCCTGGACAGCCTGCTCGAGCCCACGGGCAACATCAAGAAGACCCAGGAAGCCGTCGCCCGCGCCTTCGGTGCCAAACGCGCCTACCTGGGCACCAACGGCACCTCGACCTCCAACAAGATCGTCGTGCAGGCGATCTGCAAGCCGGGCGACATCGTCGTGGTCGACCGCAACTGCCACAAGTCGCACCACTACGGCTTCGTGCTCAGCGGCGCGCAACCCTATTACGTCGAGGCCTTCCCGCTGACACCGTTCTCGATGTACGGCGCGGTGCCGCTGCGCACGATCAAGCAGGCGCTGTTCGACTGCCAGGCCGAGGGCAAGCTCGACCGGGTCAAGGTCATCGACATGACCAACTGCACCTTCGACGGGCACATGTACAACCCGCGCAAGGTGATGGAGGAGTGCCTGGCGATCAAGCCGGACCTGACCTTCCTGTGGGACGAGGCCTGGTTCGGTTTCGCCCGGTTCAACCCGCTGCACCGCATGCGCACGGCGATGGGCGCGGCGGCGACGCTGACCGAGCGTTACCGCAGCAAGGAATACCGCGCCGAGTACGAGGCATGGAAGAAGAAGTACCCGAAGATCGACCCCAAGGACGCCAAGTCGCTCGACATCCCGCTGCTGCCGGACCCGGACAAGGTGCGGATCCGCGTCTACCAGACGCATTCCACCCACAAGTCCATGTCGTCCTTCCGCCAGGGCTCGATGATGTTGATCTGGGACGAGGACTTCCACCACGTCGAGGGCCCGTTCGAGGAGGCGTTCTTCGCCCACACCTCGACCTCGCCCAACCTGCAGCTGATCGCCTCGCTCGACCTCGCGCGCCGGCAGATGGAGCTGGAAGGTTATGGCATGACCATGCACATGACCGACCTGGCGCTACGGCTTCGGAAGTCGATCAACACCCACCCGTTGATCTCGAAGTACTTCCGGGTGGCGACGCCGGAGGAAATGATCCCGGCCGAGTACCGCGCCTCCGGCATCAAGGACTACGGCCCGCCGCACGGCACCTGGACCGACCTGATCGAGGCTTGGAAGACCGACGAGTTCGCGCTCGACCCGACCCGCCTGACCCTGGTCTGCGGCGATGGCGGTTTCGACGGCAGCCAGCTCAAGGGACTGCTGGCCGAACGTTTCGACATCCAGATCAACAAGACCTCCCGCAACTCCATCCTTGTCCAGACCAACATCAACAACACGCGCAGCGACGCGGCGCTGCTGATCAAGGCGCTGGCGGACCTGGCGCGCGAGATCGAGAGCCGCCAGGAACAGGCCAGCGCGTCGGGCAAGGAGGTGTTCGCAGCCCGGGTGAAGTCGCTGATGAAGGACGTGCCGGACCTGCCGAACTTCAGTCGCTTCCATGACTCCTTCCGCGACAACCCGAAGGGCAAGAGCAACGAGGGCCACATGCGCCCCGCGTTCTTCATGGCCTACGACGAGTCGAACTGCGAGTTCGTCAAGCTCGCCAGCCCCGAGATCGACAAGCGGCTGAAGGATGGCCCGGAGATGGTTTCGGCCAACTTCGTGATCCCCTACCCGCCCGGTTTCCCGATCATGGTTCCCGGCCAGGTGATCACGGCAGACACCATCACCTACATGCGCAAGCTGGACGTCAAGGAGATCCACGGCTACCACGCCGCGCAGGGCATCAAGCTGATCAAGGCCTCCATCCTCGCCGGCAAAAAAGCCGGATCCGACAAGTAATCGACTTCGGTTCGTCAAGGAGAAAACGCCATGCAAGCGTTCTTTGAATTCCTGGGGAAACCCGTACATCCTGCTGTTCTTCACGGTGGGCATGGCGGTATGGGTCGGCAAGTTCTCGGTCAAGGGCTACGGCCTGGGCATGGTCGCGGCGGCGGTGGTCGTCGGTGCGGCCATCGCCACGTGGGCGTCGACCTACGGCGTCAAGCTGCAGCTCGACAACTTCGCCAAGTCGCTCTTCTATTACCTGTTCATGTACGGCGTCGGCCTGCGTGTCGGCCCGGCCTTCTTCAACAGCCTGAAGAAGGACGGCATCACCTTCACCATCCTCGCGGTGATCTGCGCCGGCATGGGCCTGTTCCTGGTCGTGTTCATGAGCGGCATCCTGGACCTCCCGGCCGGTGCGGCCGGTGGCGTGCTGGCCGGCTCGCAGACCATGTCGGCGGCGATCGGCACCGCGGAAATGGCGGTCGAGCAGGGTGCGTACAAGATCCCGGAGGGCTCCACGCCTGAATCGATCTCCGCGATGATCGCGCTCGGTTACGGCGTGACCTACATCTGGGGCACGGTCGGCATCATCCTGGTCTGCAAGTACCTGCCGCGCTGGTGGGGCATCGACGCGACGGCTGCGGCCAAGCAGTACGAAGCCGAGCACGGCGTGAAGAACGTCGATGACGCCGGCATCACCGGCTACCGCGCCGCCAGCCTGCGCGCCTACCGGCTCGAGAGCGCCGCGGTCGCGGGCAAGTCCATCCACGACTTCCGGCAGTCCTACCCGCAGTACCGGATCGTCAATGTGGTGCGCGGTGACGAGACCCTCGGCGCCGACCCGGCGACCGTGCTGCGCCAGGGCGACCTGATCGCGCTGGGCGGAAGGCTCGAGGAGCTGACGGCGAACATGGGCCTGATCGGCCCGGAAGTGCCCGATGCCAAGGTGCTGAACATCCCGCTGGACCAGGCCGAGATCCTTGGTGCTCGAGAAGGAGGCCGACGGCAAGGTCCTGAAGAGCTTCGCCAAGGAAGACTTCGCCGGCCAGCTGCAGATCAACCGGATCGAACGTGCCGGCGAACCGATTCCGCTGGGTTCCGAGACCACCCTGAAGCGCTTCGACGTGGTCTATGTCGCCGGCCTGAGGGGCACGATCGACAAGGTGGCCGCCAAACTGGGCCAGATTGCCCGTCCCAGCACCTCGACCGACCTGCTGACGCTGTCGGCCGGCATGGTCCTTGGCCTGCTGATCGGCAAGATCAACGTGCCGGTCGGTGACTTCGAAGTGGGCCTCGGCAACGCGGGTGGCCTGCTGCTGTCGGGCATCTTCGTCTCGTCGCTGGCGTCGCGGCTGCGTTTCTTCGGCTCCACGCCGAATGCCGCCCGCAACATCCTCGAGGACCTGGGCCTGGTGACCTTCATCGCCATCGTCGGCATCAATGCCGGTGCCACGCTGCTCGAGCAGCTGACCGGTGCGATCGCGCTCAAGATCTTCATCGCCGGCTTCGTGGCCAGCACGATCCCGCCCTTCATCACCTGGGCCATCGGCTACCACTTCTTCAAGATCAATCCCGCGGTACTGATGGGTGGCGTGGCCGGTTCGCGCTCGCACTCCGGTCCGGCCCGCGAGGCGGCGAAGGAAGTCGGAAGCAGCGTGCCGTGGGTCGGCTTCCCGGTCGGCTATGCCGTGTCCGGCGTGCTGTACACGGTGTTCGGTTATTTCGCGATGGTCCTTTCGCAGTAAGCCAGGGGACGGAGGAAATATGAGCAGGACATCACAGCGTTCGTTGACTGTACTGGCCGCAGCGGTGACGGCGCTGTGTTGCTCGGTTTCCGTGAGTGCTGCATCCGACCTCCCCCGGGGACGGATGTGGAGGTGGCCACGCCGTCCTCCCTCTCCGGGACGGCGTCGGCCGCCGAATTGACGCCGGCACCGGCCAGCGCCGGTACGGCCGCACAAGCGGCGATCCCCGCCACGGCCCAGGCGTCGGCCGCCACCGCGGCCCCACCCGCGGAACCGGTACACAGCTCCACCGAACAGGGCCAGACCCCGCTCGACGAGAGCTTCGCCGAACAAACCCATGCCGAATGGGTTCGCGAGACGCGGCGCCAGGCCTGGCAGGACACCAAGTGGGACGTGCAGCTGCGGTCCTACTACCTCGATCGTGAAAAGTACGACGACAGCGAGAGCGAAGCCTGGGCCCTCGGCGGCTCGATCGGACTCAAGACCGGCTACTTCCGCGAACGCTTCGCCATGGGCGCCACCGCCTACACCTCGCAGCGCCTGCACGGGCCCGATGACAAGGACGGCACCCTGCTGCTGCAACCCGGCCAGCATGGCTACACCGTGCTGGGCGAACTGTACGGCGAGTTCCTCATCAACCCGAAGACGCGGCTGAGTTTTGGCCGGCGTGGCATCGACACGCCCTACATCAACCGCAACGACAGCCGCATGACCCCCAACACGTTCGAGGCCATCACCGTGCAGGGCCTCTATGGCGGCGAAGGCAAGGGCGAATGGCGCGTCGGTGGCGGCTATTTCGACGAGATCAAGGAACGGAATTCAGACGAGTTCGTGTCAATGGCGACCGATGCCGGCGCCCCGCTTGGAGTCGAACGCGGCGTGTATGCGCTCGGCGCGAACTACAAGCTTGGCGAATTCTCGATCGGTGCCATCAACTACTACAGCGACGACATCATCAACATCTTCTACACCGAAGGTAAATACGGCGCGACACTGTCCGACAACTCGAAGCTCACGTTCGCGGTGCAGTACACGGACCAGGGCGCCACCGGCGACCAGCTTCTGCGTGGCGCCGACTTCAACTCCGACGCCTGGGGTGCGAAGGCGGACCTCAGCTTCGGCAACGCGCTCTTCACCACGGCCTACACCAGTGCCAGTGGCGACACCAACATGCAGGCCCCGTGGAGTGGCTACCCGGGCTACACCAGCGTCCAGGTCGAAGACTTCAACCGCAACGGCGAGGATGCCTGGATGCTGCGCGCCAGCTATGCCTTCAAGTCCGTGCCGGGCCTGAGCCTGTACGGCCTGTACGTGGACGGCTCCGACCCGGTGTCCCCGACCGAGTACTCCAGGAAGAAGTGGACTTCAACCTGCAATGGGCCCCTCCCGAAGGCGTGCTCAAGGGCCTGATGGTGCGGCTGCGTTACGCCGACGTGTCCCAGAACGACCCGGGAAACACCTCGCTTCAGGACCTGCGGGTCATGATCTATTACGACCCGCCCTCGCTCTGACATCGAAGGAATCGACGCATGGGCTGGCTGACGGAGATGCTGACGAAGTACCCGGAGCTCGGCGTTTACCTGGCTCTGGGCATCGGTTACTGGATAGGTGGCTTCCGGTTCGGGAACTTCAGCCTCGGTGGCGCCACCGGCTCCCTGATCGCCGGCATGTTCGTGGGCTGGCTGTTCGAGATCCCGGTGTCGGCCACGGCCAAGTCGCTGGTGTTCCTGCTGTTCCTGTTCGGCATCGGTTACGAGGTGGGACCCAAGTTCTTCGCGGCCATGAAAGGCGACGGCTGGCGGTTCGGGGTCCTGGCCGTGTTCATGCCCGTGGTGGGACTTCTTGTGGCCTGGGGCGTGGCCGTCTATCTGCAGCTCGATCCCGGGCTCGCCGCCGGCCTGGTGTCGGGCGCCCTGACGGAATCGCCGGCCATGGGCACGGCGATCGAAGCAATCCACGCCTTGCCGCTGGACGAAGCGACCCGGAAAACGCTCGAAGCCCATGTCGGCGTGGCCGACGCGCTGTGTTACGTGTTCGGCGCCCTCGGCGTGATCCTGGTCTGCACGGAAATCGGCCCGCGCCTGCTGCGCATCGACCTGAAGAAGGAAGCACTGGCGCTCGAAGCGTTGTACGGAATCAAGCGGCAGCGCGACGGCATCGTTTCCGCCTGGAAGCAGTTCGAAGTGCGCGCCTATCGCGTGGCGGCCGGATCGGCGGTGGTCGGCCGCAGCGTTTCCGATGCCGAACACGTGAACCCGGCGGCGCGCCTGTTCCTGGTGCGCCTGCGCCGGGACGGCGAGATCCTGCCCGTCACGCCGGCCGAAATACTGCGGGCCGGGGACATCGTGGCGGTCAGCGGACGGCGGGAAACCCTGATCGAACTGCTTGGCGACCATGCCGAAGAGGTCGAGGACCGCGAGCTGCTGGACATCCCCGTGGCCAGCTACGAGATCTTCGTCTCGAACCCGCGCTGGGTCTCGCGCACCCTCGCCGAGGTGTCGACCTCGGACCTGGTGCGCGCGGTCTACCTGCGCCGGCTGCTGCGCGGCGGCCAGGAAATCCCGATGGGCACCCAGACCCGGATCGAACGCGGCGACGTGCTGCAGATGGTCGGGTCGGAAAAGGCGGTGGCCCGCGCTGCGGAAGAGCTGGGCGACGTCATCCAGCCCACCGACATCACCGATTTCGTGACGGTGGGCCTGATGGTGGTGATCGGTGCGCTGGCGGGCGCGGCCGCCGCCTTCTCGATCGGCGGGGTCCAGGTTTCGATCGGCACCAGCGTCGGTGTGCTGCTGTCGGGCATCGTCACGGGTTACATCCGCTCGGTCCGGCCGCTGTTCGGCCGGGTGCCGGACGGAGCGGTGAAGTTCATGCAGTCCTTCGGGCTCGCCGGGTTCGTGGCGATGGTCGGCATCGGTGCGGGTCCGCACTTCGTGGTCGCGGTCCGCGAGTCCGGCGTCGGCCTGCTGCTGGGCGGCATCCTGGTGACCATGGCGCCGCTGCTGGCCGGCCTGTGGTTCGGTCGCTACGTCCTGAAGATCAATCCGCTGCTGCTGCTGGGTGCCATGTCCGGCGCCCAGACCTTCACGGCGGCACTGGCGGCCCTGCAGGAGAAATCGGACAGTACGGTGGCGGTCATCGGCTACTCGGGCGCGGTCCCGGTGGCCCATGTGGTGCTGACGACCTGGGGCACGGTCATTGTCTTGCTCATGACCTAGAGATGTTCCATCCTCGGCAGCAGACGCCTGCAGGCACGGCCTTCCCACCGGAGTATTGGCATGACCGATCACCATATCGACCTGATGCCGGCAACGGCCGACATCCCGTCCGACAAGCAGCGACGGTTCATGCGTTACTTCACCGCCGTCCTGATCGACCTGGTGGTCCTGAACCTGTTCGCGGAATACTGGGACAGGGTCTTCGTCGACACCTTCACCACCTCGCTGCTGGCGGCCATCCTGCTGCAGGTCCTGCTGAAGGTGACCATCGCGATCGAACACTGGGTGATCGGCCTGTTCAAGGGCAAGACCGGCGGATTCAACACCTTCCTGAAGTACTTCCTGGCCTGGGTCGTCCTGTTCGGCTCGAAGTTCGTGATCCTTGACGCGCTGGCCCTGACCTTCGGCGACAACGTGCATTTCGAAGGCCGCTGGCACGGCCTGGTCCCGCTGATCATCGTGGTCGTGGTGATGCTGGTCGCCGAAGAACTGGTAGTGCGCTTCTACCGCAAGCTCGCCTGACCCAGGCTGCGGCGCGGGAAACCCACCGGCGCCCCATCGCAAGCCGAAACTCACGACCTCAAAGCGCAGCCGCTTCCACCCGGTTCCGGCCATTGCGCTTGGCGCGGTAGAGCGCATCGTCGGCCGCGGCCAGCAGGCGCTCGGGCGCTTTCAGCAGGTCGCCCGGTCGGGCCCACATCACGGCCACGCCAACGCTGATGGTCACCGGCACCGAGGCGCGCCCGGCCGAGATCGGCCCGGCGTTCTCGATGCAGGCGCGCAGGCGTTCGCCCAGCTGGCTGGCCTCGTTGGTGGCGGCTTCGACCGCCAGCACCGCGAACTCCTCGCCGCCGACGCGCGCCAGCAGGTCGCTGCCGCGCACCTGCTCTTCCAGCAGCATCGCCACCCGCCGCAGCACCGCGTCGCCGGCGGGATGGCCGTACTGGTCGTTGATGGCCTTGAAGTGGTCGATGTCGAGCGTGACCAGGGCCACCGGCTTGCCGGCTTCGGCGCAACGGGTGATCTCGCGCGCCAGCTGGTCACCGAAATGGCGGCGGTTGGCCAGGCCGGTCAGCGCGTCGGTCATGGCCAGCACCTCGAGCTGGGCGTTGGCCTCGCTCAGTTCCAGGGTGCGCTCGCGCACGCGTTGTTCCAACTGCTGGGTCAGCTCGGTGAGCTCGCGCTGGTGCGTGGTCAGGTCTTCGAACAGGTTGCGCAGGGCGCCGGTGAGCTGACGCGCCTCGCGATAGCCGCGTTCGCGCGGGAAGCGGGCGTCCGGCTCGCCCGCCTGGATGCGCCGGGCGGCGCCGGCCAGTGCGCGCAGCGGAGCGCGCCGATCAGGCGCGCCATCAGGGTCGCGGCCAGCAGGAACATCAGGGTCAGCGCCGCGGCCGCCAGCCAGATCTGCCGGCGCAGCTCGGCGATCGGCGCGAAGGCCTGTGCGGCATCCTTGCGCACCAGCACGGCCCAGCCCAGGGATTCGAAAGTATTGCGGCCGACGGTGGGCGCGAAACCGGTGAGGTATTCATTGCCGTCGGGCCAGGTTTCCAGCACGGCGCCATGCGTGCCGCGGCGCCCGCCATTGACGCTGGGAACCTCCAGCCGGCGGTCACGCCATTCCTTCGGCCCCAGCACCACTTCGCCATGGCGGTTGACCACCAGGATCTCGACCGGGTCGTTGGCCATCAGCGGCTGCAGCAGGCCCTGGCGCAGCGACTCGGCCCACTGCCAGGACAGGTGCGCACCGATCACGCCGATCACCACGCCGTGGTCATCGTGGATGGGCGAAGCGACATCGATCAGGCGCAGGGGCTCGTCGCCCTGCACCGGCAGCAGCTTGGCCAGCAGCACGGCCTCGTGGATGTCGCCGACGTAGGGCTCCTTGCGGCCGGCCTGGAACCACGGGCGCCGGGCCACGCTGATGCCTTCCAGCATGCCGCGACTGGCCACCCGCACCCGGCCCTCGGCATCGGTCACGCCGATCCAGGCGTAGTCGGGATAGTTGAGCTGCATCAGCCCGAACATGTCGCGCAGCAGGTCCTGGTTCCGCACCGGCTCGTCCATGCCCGGCAGCAGGGCCAGGGCACGCATGTCGTTCAGTCGCTCGTACAGCCCTTCGTCCAGGCGATCGGCCAGCGCGCGGGAGGTGCCTTCCAGGCGCAGGCCGATGTCCTCGCGCAATTTATCGGTGGCGGCACGTTCGACCAGCAGGGACAGCGCCCCGACCAGGGCCACCGCCAGCACGCCGTAACTCAGGCCCAGCCACAGGCGCAGGCCGGCACTGCGGGGGCGGAGACGTTCCAACAGCCTGGCGGCAAGGTCGGCCATGGCTGTTTCAGTCGGCGATCAGGAACACCGCATAGATCTTGTCGCTGTAGGTGACATACCCGGTCTGGAGTGCGACCCGCTTGAGCCGCGAGCCCGTCACCATGATCGAGTCCAGCGTCCCGCTCTCACCGTCTTCCGTCCACAGATAGGTGGACGGCCAACTGCCCTCGCGCACGCCGTATTGGAACTGGGGCGCCACGTCGGACACGCTGTACAGGCCGGCCAACCTGACGCCGAAGTCGCGCGCCATGCCCTCGGCCTTGAGTCGCGCGGATGCGATCGATTTGGCGCGCAACGCGCGATGCAGCGCCTGTTCGTCCTGCAGTTCGGTCTCGATGCCCGACACCTGGACCTCCTTCGAGGTTTCCAGCCCGGCGATGAACTTCTCGAGAGCGTCGATGTCGGAAAACCGGGCCGTGAGTTCGCGCGACACGCCGATGCCTTCGAATACATGGTCTTCGCGCTTCGAGTCGTAGCGTTCGCGCGGCTCGATCTGCATCGAGGTCGCCACGATCTCGCCATCAGGCACGCCAGCGGCCTTGATGGCCTCCAGGACCTGCCCGAGATGCGCCTCGACCTTGCGTCGGGCGACATCGGCGCTGGGATCGACCACGTCGAAACTGACCTTGATCTTGAAGCGGTCGGAATGGCCCTCGCCTCGGCATCGCCATAGACGAGGATGTGCCGGTCGGACGGCAGGGCGTTCACCTGCGCCTGCGCGGCGGCAGCCCAGGACAAGGCCAGGAGTGTTGGCAACCACAGTTTTCCAATCATGCGCACCTCGGCTGGTTGATTCAGAGTCCGCCCGCTGCCTGTGCCACCGCCCGGAACAGAGCGCGGCCCTTGTTCATGGTCTCCTCCCACTCTTTCTGCGGGTCGGAGTCGTGCACGATGCCGGCGCCTGCCTGCACATGCAGGCGACCGTCCTGGATCACCGCGGTGCGGATGGCGATGGCGGTGTCGGCGTCGCCCCACCAGTTGAGGTAACCGACGGCACCGGAATAGATGTTGCGCTTGACCGGCTCGAGCTCGCGGATCACCTCCAGCGCGCGGATCTTCGGTGCGCCGCTGACCGTGCCGGCCGGGAAGGTGGCGCGCAGCACCTCGGCGAAACCGACGCCGTCGCGCAGCCGTCCCTGCACTTCGCTGACGATGTGCATGACGTGCGAGTACCGTTCGATGATGAAGCGGTCCGGCACCCGCACGCTGCCCGGTTCGGCGACGCGACCGACGTCGTTGCGGCCCAGGTCGATCAGCATCAGGTGCTCGGCGCGTTCCTTCGGGTCGGCCAGCAGTTCGGCTTCCAGCGCCTGGTCCTGTTCGTGCGTGGCGCCACGCGGACGGGTGCCGGCAATCGGCCGCACGGTCACTTCCCCACCCTGCAGCCGCACCAGGATCTCGGGCGAACTGCCCACCACCTGGGTGCCGCCCAGGTCGAGGAAATACATGTAGGGCGAAGGATTGAGCGCGCGCAGCGCACGGTACACGTCCACCGGCCGCGCCCGGAACGGCACGCTCAGGCGCTGGCTCAGCACCACCTGGAAGATGTCGCCGGCGCGGATGTATTCCTTCGATTTCTCGACCGCCGCCAGGAACCCTTCGCGGGTGAATCCCGACACGAAGTCCTGTTCGCTCAGCAGCGAGGGGTCGAGCACGTCCGGATAGCTGCGGCCGGAATGGCGCAGGCGGTACACCAGCTCGTCGAGCCGGCGCACGGCCTTGGCATGCGCCTGGGGCTCGGCCGGGTCGGCATGCACGACCAGGTACAGGCGACCCTTGAGGTTGTCGAACACCGCCACTTCTTCGCTCAGCATCAGCAGCGCGTCGGGCGTGCCCAGCTGGTCGGGTTTGTCGCCGCCGGCCAGCCGCGGTTCGATCCAGCCGATGGTCTCGAAGCCGAAATAACCCACCAGGCCGCCGGTGAAGGCCGGCAGGTCGGGCACCTTCGGCACCTTGAAGCTTTCGCGAAGGCGGTCGACTTCGGCCAGGGGGTCGGCGAGCTCGCGGGTCTCGGTCAGCTCGCCGTGTTCGCGCACTTCCGGGTGTGTCCGCGGAAGGTATAGGTGCGCCGCGCCGGCAGGCCGATGATCGAATACCGCCCCCAGGTCTCGCCGCCTTCCACCGATTCGAACAGGTAGGTGTGCGGGCCGTCGGCCAGCTTGAGGTATACGGACAGCGGGGTATCAAGGTCGGAAAGCACTTCGCGCACCACGGGGATGCGGTTGTGGCCTTCGGCGGCGAGGCGCTTGAACTCTTCTGCGGAGATCACGGGTCGGGCCGGTGCGGGGTCGCCCTGAAGTATAGCCGCGCCTCCCGGCTTGCGCCTCTTGGCGCAAGAAGAACTGTCTTGCTCGTAGGCGTGGGATCCGGCGTGCGCCGTCCCGCACACATAGGGGTCCCCGCCCGCCATTCGCAGCGGCGTCCTGCCCAGCGGATGGCGGCCGCTACGGCATCCTGCCTCCGCTTCGGTGACCCCTATGTGTGCGTGCCGTCGCCACGACTCATCTCCGCGAGCCGTTGAAACCCCGCTCGTGCCCTCCGGTCACGAAGAGCCCGGGATGTCGCAGGTTGCGAGTTCTCACGAACTCGATGGCCCGGCCCGGACGGTCCGCAGGTCGTCGTGCGTGAGGTCGCTTTCCGGGGCTTCGAAAACATGGACGTTTTCGAAGAGCCCCCATGGATGGGTTCACGGCGTCCCCGGAAAGCGACTCACGTACGGCGGCCTATCGCCGAGAACGATCCCGGCGCACGGACACACCGCCCGCGAGCATGTGATCTGCGTGCGCCAGCGAACGGGGAGAAAAGAAACAATCGGGAGGCAGACTGCATCGGCGCGCGAGCGACCGGCTTGACCAGGGACGACCGCAGGGGGCAGGGACGCCCCCGACCACGCCCTAGGGCATGCCGCGCAGGTGCAGGACGAACTCCACGCCGTCACCCGCGGCCAGATTGCGCGCCTCGGCATGGCCGCGGTGCAGTTCCGCGACCAGCCTGACCACGTACAGACCGAACCCCAGGTGCGCCCCGCCCTCCGCCCGCTGCGGCTTGCCGCGCAGACTGACCAGCGAATCGAACAGACGCGCCCGCATCGCCTCCTGCACCGTCGGGCCCTGGTTGGCCAATACCAGGCGTGCGCCCTCGCCTTCCGGATGCAGCGACAACCGCACCCACCCGTCTTCCGGACAGAAGCCGCGCGCGTTGTCCACCAGCTTGTCCAGCGCCTGCACCACCAGCTCCGGCGCGCCACGCAGCGGCAGCGGACCCGACGGCAGCTCGATGCCGAAGCGGCGAGGCTTCAGCAGTTCGCGATACCCCTCCGCGCAATCGGCCAGCAGCGTCCGCAGGTCGAAGACTTCGGCTTCCGAGGACTCGATGGCGTGTTCGATGCGCGTCACCTCGCTCATCGTCCGCACCAGCGTGCCCATGCGCTCGACGCCGTCACGGGCGCGGGCGACGTAGGTGCGCGCGTCCGGCGGCAGCGCGGCCGAATCCAGGTTGTCCAGCGACGTGCGCACGATCGCCAGCGGCGTGTTGAGTTCGTGCGAGAGCTTGCCCGAAAGCGAACGCAGGTAGTCGGTGTAGGCCGCCACCTGGTCGAGCAGGCTGGCGAAGCTGCGCGACAGGTCGCCGACCTCGTCGCGCGCGCTGGTGCGCGGGAACGGCGTCACCCGGCCCTCGCGGTCCAGAGCGCGCTCGGCGGCATCGCGCAGGCGACGGATGCGCGCGCTCAGGCGCGAAGCGAACAGGAACATCACGCCGCCCGACGCCAGCAGCGCCAGCACGCTCACGCCCAGCAGGCCGGAGAAGGCGCGATCGGTGAGCAGCAGCACCTCGTCGTTGGAGCGTTCCAGCAGCAGTGCGGCGCGCACCTGGCCGTCCACGCGCAGCGGTACCGCGGCCGACAGCAGCAGGCGCGTGCCGTAGGGGTCGCGGCGCCAGGCCACGCCCGGTTCGCCGGCGATCGCCGTGGCCAGTTCGTTGCGCACCAGGCGGCGTGCCGTGGCTGTTTCGGCGGCCGCGGCCGGCACGTCGCGGAACAGCAGGGCCCGGTACAGGCCACGCCGCCAGGGCAGCAGGTCTTCTTCGGTATCGTCGGCCTGCAGGCGGCCGGCGCGGGCGATCACCCAGGCTTCGCGGTCGGTGACCGTGACGCGCATGCCGGGCGGCGCCAGTGCCAGCAGCTCCGGTTCCAGCGCACCGACATAGGCATGCAGCGGCCGAACCCGCAGCGTGCCGTCGCGGTCCAGGCTGCCGGTGAGGCGGCGCTGGCCGGCGGCGTCCAGGTCGCGCGCCTCGACGCCGAGCGCGGTCACGACGAAAGCCTGTGGCAGCGCCAGCTCGACGGTGTAACCCTGCGGATGTTCGCGCCAGTAGCCCTCGACGCGGATCGGTGGCGGCAGGCCGTCTTCGCCGGCCACGCGCAGTTCGCCGCTTTCGCTGTTGGCCAGGCGCAGCAGCAGGTCGCCGGACGGGCCCGCCAGCCGCAGCCGCAGGCGGTCGAACTCCAGGTCCGCCGGCCAGTGCGCCTCGCCGCGCTGGCGGCTGGTGTCGCGCACGTCGACCAGCAGGTGCAGGCGTTCGTTGGCGCGCGCGGCGCTGACGTTCACCAGGGCCGGCCGGCGCCGAAGGCATAGGGTTCGGCCTGCGCGCCCTGCCAGTCGCTGGCTTCACCGTCCAGGCGCGGCGCGAACTCGAGGCGGTGCACGAACCAGCCGGACCCGGGTGCAGGCAGGCGGCCCGGGCGCACCGCCACGCTGCGCGCCAGTGCTTCGGCCGAAGCCAGCAGCGCCTGTTCCTGGCCCTGGCGCAGCAGGAATTCCATCTGCCGCACGAACTGCCAGCCAGCCCAGGGCAGCACCAGGATGGACAGCGCCACCAGCAGCAGCTTCAGGCGCAGGCTCATTCAGGCACGCCAGCGATAACCGGCGCCGTGCACGGTGTCGATCTCGTCGAAGGCGGCGTCCAGCGCCTGGAATTTCCGGCGGATGCGCTTGATGTGCGAGGTGATGGTGGCGTCGTCCACTACGACCTGTGCCTCGCGCATCAGCTGGTCGCGCGACTTCACGTGGCCGGGATAACGCACCATGGCATGCACCATCCAGAATTCGGTGACGGTCAGGGCCACGTCCTGGCCGTTCCAGGTGATGCGCATGCGCTCGAGTTCCAGCGTCAGCCCGCGCAGCCGGAACACCGACTCGCGCGCCTGCGGCGCCGCCAGCGAATCCAGGCGCCGGAACAGCGCATGGATGCGCGCGGTCAGCTGCGGCAGGCTGGTGTCCTTGCTCAGGTAGTCGTCGGCGCCGAGCCGCAAACCTGAAATCACGTCGAAATCGGAGTCGCGCGCGGTCAGGAACAGGATCGGCAGCGTGGCCGAACGTGCGCGCAGTTCACGGCAGAGATCGAACCCGCCCTCGGGCTCGTCGCCCAGGCCGACATCAATGATCACCAGGTCCGGCAGCTTCAGCGCGAACGCGGCCTGCGCCTCGGCGCGACTGGCATGGGGCTGCACGCCGTAGCCATGGCGGCGCAGGGCCTCGGCGTAGTTGGCGCGGATGGCGGGTTCGTCCTCGACGATGGCGACGGTGCGTGACATGGCGCCAGCCTAGGGCAGCGGCCCCGGCGCCGGCAATGCATTGCCCGCAAACCGCCACAAATGATCGCCGGGCTGCCCGAAGCCGGCCCCGGCGGCGACCGGTCGCGCGCTTGCAATGGCTCCACACCCAGGAGCCGACCATGCACCAGCGCGAAACCCGCAAACCTCGCCTCTTCCGCTCCCGCCGGCTGCCGCCTCGGCCCGTCATCTGGTTCTACCTGTGGCTGAGCCTGGCCGCGGCGCTGGTCTTCGCCTGCCTGCCGGCGTTCGCCAGCGAGCGCGGCCAGAGCACCGACCCGGAGCCCGAAGGCCTGATGCTGCACGATGAAAACGGCTGGGTCGCCAGCCTGGCCATGGACACCTCGGTGGACATGCAGGTGCAGGGCCTGTTCGCGGAAGTGAGCGTGCGCCAGACCTACCGCAACGACACCGCGGAATGGCGCGAAGGCCGCTACCTGCTGCCGCTGCCCGAAAATGCCGCGGTCGGTGCGCTGACCCTGCGCATCGGCGAGCGGCTGATCGAAGGCGAGATCCGCGAAAAACAACAGGCCAAGGCGGAATACGCCGCCGCGGCCGCGCGTGGCCAGCGTGCCAGCCTGGTCGAGCAGAACCGCCCGAACCTGTTCCAGACCGCGGTGGCCAACATCGGCCCGGACGAAGAGATCGAGATCGAGGTGCGCTACTGGCAGCCTGTGGCCTACCGCGACGGCGTGTTCTCGCTGACCCTGCCGCTGACGCTGACGCCGCGCTACCTGCCCGGCAATGACGGCAGTTTGTATGCCAACGGCGATGCGGATTTCAGGATGCAGGCCGTCGCCAACGCACCCGAAGCCCTGCCTGTGGTCGCCGGCGCCATCGAAAGAGGCTCCGCGCTGCCGCCGACGGTGACGCTGACCGCACAGATCGAACCGGGCCTGCCGCTGCAGAGCCTGACCAGTCCCACCCACGCGGTGACCGTGGCGGCCGAGGGCCGTACGTACCGGGTCACGCTGGCTCACCTCGTCGAGTCCGGCGACCGCGATTTCGAACTGCGCTGGGAGCCCGTGCCCAGCAAGGCGCCGCGCAGCGCCGTGTTCACCGACCGACATGCCGGCGAGGACTTCGCCCGGTGATGCTGGTGCCGCCGACCCTGCCGACCGCGCCGCTGCCGCGGGAACTCATCCTGGTGATCGACAACTCGGGTTCGATGTCCGGTGCGTCCATGGAACAGGCGATCGAGGCCGCGGACCGCGCCCTGGCCCGCCTGCAGCCGGGCGACCGCTTCAACGTGGTGCGTTTCGACGACAGCTACGACGTGCTGTTCACCACGCCGGTGCCGGCTGAGCCCGGCAATGTGGCCCGGGCACGCGCCTACGTGCGTTCGCTGCGCGCCGAGGGCGGCACCGAGATGCTGCCGGCACTGCGTGCGGCCTTCGAAGGCCAGGCACCGGCCGGCTTCCTGCGCCAGGTCGTGCTGGCGACCGACGCCGCGGTGGGCAACGAGGACGAACTGCTGCAGCTGATCGAATCGCAGCGCGGCGAAGCGCGCCTGTTCCCGGTCGGCATCGGCAGCGCGCCGAACGGCCACTTCCTGCGCAAGGCCGCCGAAGCCGGCCGCGGCACCCAGACCCTGATCCGCGACGTCAACGAAGTCACCGAGCGCATGGACGCGCTGCTGGCGAAACTCGACAAGCCGGCGATGCGCGACGTGCAGCTGGACTGGCCAGGCGTGGCCGAGATGTACCCGGCGCGTGTGCCCGACCTGTATGCCGGCGAAGCGGTGCAGGTGATCGCGCGCCTGGAAAAACTGGAGGATGCCGTCACCGTGCGCGGCCTGCGCCCGCAGCCCCTGGGTGCGGCGCGTGTCGCTGACCGGCCATGCCGCCACGCCTTCGCCCGGCATCGGCCGGCTCTGGGCCCGCGCGCGCATCGATTCGCTCGAGGACGAACTGCGCCGTGGCGGTGATGCCGACAGTCTGCGCGCGCAGGTGGTGGACGTGGCGCTGCGCCACGGCCTGGTCAGCACCTACACCAGCCTGGTGGCGGTGGACCGCACGCCGGCGCGGCCGCAGCACGAAACCATGGGCAGCACGCGGATGGCGAACGCCACGCCCGCCGGTTCACTGCCGTTCGCCCAGGGCAGCACCGGCTGGATGCGCGAACTGCTGATCGCACTCGTGCTGGCCCTGTCCGCCCTCGTCCTGCTGCGCACCCGGAGCTGAGCCATGTTTCCCCGCCTGATCGCCTGCCTGTTCTGCGTCGTCCTGCTCTGCCTGCTGCGCGAACCCGCGCAGGCCTGACCGAACCCGCGCCCCCACGCGCACACCCGAGGAAACCGCCATGGTCCTGATCGTCGAACGCCGCGACACCCCGCCGCCTCCGGCCGAGGCGGATCCCGGCCCGCGCTCCACCGAACGTGCGCTGCAGCACATGCACTGGTACTTCGTCCCGTCGGATGCCAGTCCACTGCTGCAGCGCCGACCCATGCCCCTGTCTTCGTTGCCGACGGCGCAGGAGGCGCCGTGATCTTCCGCCGTTCGCGGCCCGTTTCAGGGATGGACTCCCGGGGCAGGGAAGCCCCACCCCATGAGTTGCGACGCTGGCTCCGACGAAGCTTGCTGCTCGGCGCACTGGCGCTGGCCCTTCATGCGAGCTGGATACCCGCGAAAGCCGTGCTCGCCCAGGAGTTGCTGGCTTCGTCCTGGGGAGTCGAGCAAGCACGACGGCTCCCCGCACCGCCCTTGGCCCTGGGCCGACACCCACCCGGTCGCACGCATCGAACAGGCGCGCCTGGGCATCTCGCAGGTCGTGCTGGCCGGTGATTCCGGCCGGCCGCTGGCCTTCGGCCCGGGCTGGGCGGAATCGAGCGCGCGTCCGGGCAGTGGCGCGGGCACCATCATCATCAGCGGCCACCGCGACACCCATTTCGCCTGGCTGCGCGACCTGCGGTCCGGTGAGGCGGTGACGCTGGAAACGCTGCAGGGACCGCGCGACTACGTGGTGGTGCACCGCGAAGTCGTGGACTCGCGCACGCACCGCATCGCCACCCATGACGAAGGCGGAAAACTGCTGCTGGTGACCTGCTGGCCCTTCGATGCCACCGCGGCGCGTGGACCGCTGCGCCACGTCACCACCCTGCTGCCGGTGGACGCCGGTTTCAACCCAGCGGCACGGGCGACACGATGACGCCGTCTTCGTCGGCGTAGAGGTGATGACCGGGCGCGATCATCACGCCGCCCAGGTCGACCACGACATCGCGCAGGCCCTGCCCGAGCTTGTCGGTCTTGCGCGGGCAGGTGCCCAGCGCCTTCACGCCGAGCGCCAGTTGGCCGATGGCGTCGGTGTCGCGGATGACGCCGTGCACGAGCACGCCGGCCCAGCCGTTTTTCACCGCCATCGCCGCCAGGTTGTCGCCCAGCATCGAACGCCGGGTCGAGCCGCCGCCATCCACCACCAGCACGCGGCCTTCGCCGGGCTCCGCCACGGCTTCGCGCACACGCGAGTTGTCCTCGAGCGCACGCACCGTGCTGACCGGGCCATGGAAGGCGATGCGGCCGCCGTAGTCGCGCAGCGGCAGGTCGAGCACGCGCACCCGGTCTTCGTGGGCGTCGCAGAGGTCGGCGGTCTTGAAAGCCATCGTGGAACTCCGGAAGACAACGATTCGGTGCATGCGGCGCGGCACTTCCGCCGGCCCGCGGAATTTCAGCGTCGCGCAGCCGCCACTTCGGCGCGCATCTGCGCGATCACCGTCTTGTAGTCCGGCGCATTGAAGATCGCCGAACCCGCGACGAAGGTGTCGGCGCCGGCCGCGGCGATTTCGCGGATGTTGTCGGCCTTCACGCCGCCGTCGATCTCCAGGCGGATGTTCTTTCCGAGCTTGTCGATGCGTTCGCGCACGCGCTTGAGCTTGTCCAGCGCCGAGGGAATGAAGGCCTGGCCGCCGAAACCCGGGTTCACGGACATCAGCAGCACCAGGTCGAGTTCGGGAAGCACGTAGTCCAGCACTTCGACGGGCGTGGCGGGGTTCAGCACCAGGCCGGCCTGGCAGCCGCTGGCCTTGATCAGCTGTACCGTGCGGTGCACGTGTTCGCTGGCCTCGGGATGGAAACTGATCAGGGTGGCTCCGGCCTTGGCGAAGTCCGGCACGATGCGGTCGACCGGCTTCACCATCAGGTGCACGTCGATCGGCGCGGTGACGCCGTGCTTGCGCAGTGCTTCGCAGACCAGTGGACCGATGGTGAGGTTGGGCACGTAATGGTTGTCCATCACGTCGAAGTGCACCCAGTCCGCGCCTGCAGCCAGGACGTTGTCCACTTCCTCGCCGAGCCTGGCGAAGTTCGCGGACAGGATGGACGGGGCGATGATGCAGTCGGACATGGCGGGCCTCAGGCCTGGCGGCGAAGTTTCTGGATGCGGTCGTAGGCGGCGTTGATCTCGCGCGCCTTGTCTTCGGCCTGCAGGCGCAGCTCGTCGGCGGCACCGGTCAACCGGTCGGGGTGGTACTGGGCGATCAGGCGCCGGTAGGCGCGATCCACCTCTCCGTCGCTGGCGTCCTCGGCCAGGCCGAGCACCGCATAGGGATCGTATTTTTCGGGCGGAACCAGTCGGCGTCGAAGGCGTGGCCGATCAGCAGTCCAACCAGGGCGCCGGCGGGGTGGCGCAGCAGCAGCCAGCCGGCGATGAAACCCAGCAGTTTTCCGTACCACCTCATCGGGCGTCTCCATTCCGGAATCCGGGCTGGGCGGCGTACCAGGCCGCGAGCGCCTGCACATCCGCCGGCTGCAGGCTGTTGGCCAGCGACGTCATCGGCACCTGCTGGCGTTTGCCGCTGCGGTAATCGGACAGGGCGCGCTCGAGGTATTGCCGGTCCTGGCCGCCCAGGTGCGGCGTGCCGGCCACGCGGCTCGCGCCGTCCACGCCGTGGCAGGCCACGCACAGGCCGAGCTTCGCGGGCCGTTCCGGCGCCGTGGCAGGTGCTGCGGCGGCGGCGGGAGCGGCAGGGTCGGCGCAGGCCGCCAGGGAGGCGGCCGCGAACGGCAGGATCAGCAGGCGTTTGAGCATGGCGGGATTCTATCAGCCGGCCCCGACCGCGAACTCCGGGGGTGGCAGCGGTCCCGCCCCGGCCGGCGGCCCTTTACAATGGCGCCCTCCTCCGCGTGCCGAGCCTCCCGTGCCCACCACCCTGCATACCTCCGACCTGCCCGGCCTGCCCCTGATCCACCGCGGCAAGGTCCGCGACGTCTACGAGCTGCCCGGCAACCGCCTGCTGATGGTGGCCACCGACCGGCTGTCGGCCTTCGACGTGGTGCTGCCGGACCCGATCCCGGGCAAGGGCGAGATGCTGTGCCAGATCAGCAACTTCTGGTTCGACAAGACCGCGCACCTGATGCCCAACCACCTCACCCACGAGGACGTGGCCGCCAACCTGCCCGCCGGCGTCGATGCCGCGCTGTACGCACGCCGCGCAGTTGTGACCAAGAAGCTCAGGCCGGTGCCGGTGGAGGCCATCGCCCGCGGCTACATCATCGGCAGCGGCTGGAAGGACTACCAGAAGACCGGCGCGATCTGCGGCATCACCCTGCCCGCCGGCCTGCAGCAGGCACAGCAGCTGCCGGAACCGATCTTCACGCCCTCGACCAAGGCCGCTGTCGGCGACCACGACGAGAACGTCAGCTTCGAGGCCGTGGTGGAAAAGATCGGCGCCGACCTGGCGGAGCAGCTGCGCGCGGCGACGCTCGCGATCTACAAGTTCGCGGCGGCCTATGCCGCGGAGCGCGGCATCATCATCGCCGACACCAAGCTGGAGTTCGGCCTGGACGAACACGGCGTGCTGCACGTGATGGACGAGATGCTGACGCCGGATTCCTCGCGCTTCTGGCCGGCCGACCAGTACCGGGTCGGCATCAGCCCGCCCAGCTACGACAAACAGTTCGTGCGCGACTACCTGGAAACGCTGGACTGGAACAAGACGGCGCCCGGGCCGCATGTACCGGCCGGGGTGATCGAGGGCACCCGCCTCAAATACGCCGAGGCGCTGGACCGGCTGGCGGACATCCGCCTGGACTGATGCCGCGGCCGCGGGCCGGGTCTATGATGGGCCATTCCCGCCCGTACGGAGCCCGGCCATGGCAAGCACCCACGAAGTCGCGGACATCGACGATCCGCGCCGTCCGATCGACCGCTGGCTGTTCAGTTATTCGGGCGACCACGTCAACCCGACCAACCAGCTCATCCACCTGGTCTGTGTGCCGGCCATCCTGTGGTCGGTGACGGCGGGGCTCTGGATCATCCCGATTCCCGCGGCGATCGCCCAGCCCGGCGCCTGGATGGCGGTGGCGATGTTCCTGGCCTGGGCCTGGTACTGGCGGCTGTCGCGACCGCTGGCGCTGGGCATGCTGGTGGTGTTCGTGGCCCTAGGTTTCCTCAACCGCTGGCTGTGGGACACGATCGGCGGCGCGAACCTGGGCTGGTTGGCGCTGGCCGTGTTCGTGGTGGCGTGGATCGGTCAGTTCATCGGCCACAAGATCGAAGGCCGCAAGCCCAGCTTCTTCACCGACCTGAGCTACCTGCTGGTCGGGCCGCTGTGGACCCTGGACAAGCTCTACCGCAAGCTCGGCTGGTCGCACTGACGCGGCGATGGTGCGCGGGCGGCGAACCGCCCGCGCACCACGGTCTGCTCAGGCCCCCGCGCCGGTCAGGCCCACCAGCGCCGCGCCGAACACCACGGCCAGTACGATGCCGATGATCACGAACAGCACGATCATGATCGCCGTGTAGAGCACCGCGACCAGGCAGGCGCGGCCGAAGCCCAGGGCGCTGCCGTCCGGGCGCTTGATCAGCAGGTTGATCGAGAACGCGATCGCCACGAAGCCGACGATGATGCTGACCAGGTTGATCAGCAGGGACATGGCACCCATGGCCGCCATCGCGGCCTCGGGATCGGCATCCGCGCCCAGGCCGGCGCCCAGTCCGAACACCAGCGTCAGGCCGACCGACACCACGAAACTGATGATG
This sequence comes from Arenimonas daejeonensis, assembly GCF_007993735.1. Classification (GTDB taxonomy): domain Bacteria; phylum Pseudomonadota; class Gammaproteobacteria; order Xanthomonadales; family Xanthomonadaceae; genus Arenimonas; species Arenimonas daejeonensis. The sequence continues at coordinate 167,586 of NZ_CP042453.1, forward strand.
CCGGCCAGCAGCACGGCAAGCACCGAACGCCCGTAGGACGGCGAAAATTTCTCGATCAGCTTGACCGAGAACTTGAGGATCAATCCGCCGACCAGCAGGTAGAAAACGACGAATACGACGAACATCAACAGCATGGCCCCGATGGCGGCACCGGCAGCTTCCATAATTTTCCCCAGGTGAAAGTCGCGCAAACGCGCCCGCCGACTTTGCCGCAGGCGCGGCGAAGGGGCAAGGCGGACCTTGTCGCGGCGGATCGGGCACACTGTGCGCCCCTGTCCGGCGCGATACGTTCCGATGCCCCTGCGCGATCTCCTGCTGGCGCTGCTGGTCTGCCTGGCCTGGGCCGGAAATTTCCTCACTTCGGCGCTGGCGCTGCGGGAGATGCCGCCGCTGCTGTTCACCGGCCTGCGCCTGGCACTGCTGGCGATGCTGCTGGGCGCTTTCCTGCGCCGCCCGGGGCCGGGCCAATGGCCGCGGCTGATTGCGATCGCCCTGTGCACCGGTGTGCTGCACTTCGGGCTGAGTTTCTGGGCACTCAAACTTGCGGGCGACCTGTCGTCGCCGGCGATCGTGATGCAGAGCTACATCCCGATGACGGTGTTGCTGGCGTGGGTGTTGCTGGGGAACGTTTCGCCTGGCGCACCGGCACCGCGATCGCGCTGAGTTTTGGCGGCGTGCTGGTGCTGGGTTTCGATCCGCTGGTGCTGGACAACCCGGCCTCGCTGGGCCTGATGCTGGTGTCGGCGTTTTTCCTGGCGGTGGGCACGGTGCTGATGCGTGGCCTGGCCGGCGTGGACCGCTACGGCATGCAGGCCTGGACGGCGGTGATCGGCGTCGGCCCGCTGCTGGGACTCAGCCTGTGGCTGGAACCCGGTGGTTTCGCCCTGTTGCCAGCCTTGAGCAGCACCGCCTGGATCGGCGTGGCCTACGCAGCGGTCGTGGCCTCGCTGATCGGGCACGGCATCTATTACACGCTGATCCAGCGCCACCCGGTCGCGAAGGTGATGCCGTGGCTGCTGCTGACGCCGGTGTTCGCGATCGGCCTGGGCCTGGCCTTCTGGGGCGACCGCCCGGGCCCGAAGCTCCTGATCGGCGGCGCCATGACCCTGGGCGGCATCCTGGTGATCGCCCTGCGCAGCCAGGCCAAGGCGCGCCCGGCGCCGGTCGCCGAGGAACTCTGAGCCAGTCCAGAAAAGAAAGCGGGCCGGAGCCCGCTCTCTTGTTGCGCTCGTCGTTCCCTTACAGCTTGGGCGTCCAGTCGTCCTTCTCGCGCGGCCGCAGCAGCCAGCGGCACAGGGCCGGCAGGAAGATGATGGCGGCGATCATGTTCACCACGAACATGAAGGTCAGCATGATGCCCATGTCAGCCTGGAACTTGAGGTCCGAGAAGATCCACATCGCCACGCCCACCGCCAGGGTCAGCGCGGTGTAGAAGATCGCGATGCCGGTGGTCTTGAGCGCGACGAAATAGCTCTCGGCCACGGTGCGGCCCTGCAGCATCGACTCGCGCATGCGCGCGAAGATGTAGATGCCGTAGTCCACGCCGATGCCGACGCCCAGCGCCACCACGCACAGCGTGTTGACCTTCATGCCGATGTCCAGTTCGACCATCAGCGAGTGGCCCAGCTCGGTCACCAGCACCAGCGGCAGCAGCACGCACAGTGCTGCCAGCGGGTTGCGGAAGCTGATCCAGCACATCACGAACACCGCCGCGTACAGCAGGTACAGGATGGTGTGCTCGGACTCGCGCACGGTGTCGTTGGTGGCGGCGGCGACGCCGACATTGCCGGTGGCCAGGCGCAGGTTGACCTGGTCGGAGGTGAAGTCGGGGTCTCGGCAGCCTCGGCAGCGAGTTTCACCTGCAGGTTGCCTTCCACGTAGGCGTTGTTCTTCTCGCGGAAGTCCTTCACCGCCGCGACCACGCGGTCGATGGTGGTGGCCTGGTGGTCCGAGGTGAAGATGGTGATCGGCATCGCGCTGCAGTCGGCGTTGAGCAGGCCCGAGTCGGTCTCGAAGCTCTGCGTGGCCTGGCGCAGCGTGTCCGGGTCGCGCGGCAGCACGCGCCAGCGCGCACCGAGCCGTCGTTCCAGCCGGCGTTGACGATCTTGGCGGCGGCCGGCAGCGTGATCACCTGCTCGACGCCCTCGACGTTCTCCATGTGCCAGGCGAAGCGGTCGATCAGCTCCATCGCGGCATAGCTGGTGGTGCAGGCCGACGGGCCGGCTTCGGCGATGACGTTCATGATGTCCACGCCCAGCGCGAACTTCTCGGCGATCAGCACCGCGTCCTGGTTGTAGCGGGCATCCGGGCGCAGCTCCGCCACGCCCTTCTGGGCGTCGCCGATCATCACCTTGTTGCCGTGCTGCCAGGCGAAGAACCACACCACCGCACCGACCAGGATCACCGCCGCGGCCGCGCCGGCCGGGCTTGGACAGCCGGGACAGCGCGGCCCACACGCGGTCGAAACGGGTCAGCTGGCGCAGGCGGAACTCGCGCTTGCGCTCGAGGTTGCGCAGCCGGGTATAGCTGAGCAGCACCGGCAACAGCACCAGGTCGGTGAGGATGGTCAGGGCGACGCCGACCGTGGCGGTGATCGCCAGTTCGCGCACCATGTCGATCGGGATCACCATGATGGCACCGAAGCCGATGCAGCCGGCCAGCAATGCCACGGTGCCCGGGATCAGCAGCATGCGGAACGACAGGCGGGCGGCTTCCAGCGGTTCGACCGCGTCCTGGAACGGGCGCGCAGTTCCTCCACCGTGCCCTCTTCCAGGCCGCCGAAGAAGATCTCGCCGCGGAAGCGGTTGATCATCTGCTCGCCGTGGCTGACCGCGATCGCGAAGATCAGGAACGGCGTCAGCATGTTCATCGGGTCGATGCCGAAGCCCATCAGCTTCAGCGCACCCAGCATCCACACCACCGACACCAGCGCCGCGGCCACGGTCAGGCTGGCCAGCTTGACCGAGGTCGAGTACAGGAACAGCAGCAGCCAGGTGAAGGCGATGGTGAGCGCGAAGAACTTGATGACCGAACGCGCGCCGTCGCTGATGTCGCCGACGACCTTGGCGAAACCGATGATGTGGACGGTGTGGTTCTCGTCTTCGTACTTGGTGCGGATCGCCTCGAACTGGTCGGCGACCTGCTGGTAGTCCACCTTGTTGACGTCGCTTTCCGGGATCAGGTCGGCCCAGATCATGGCGCCCGACCAGTCCTTGGCCACCAGGCGGCCGACGATGTTGGCCTTGATGATGTTGCTGCGGATGGCCTGGAAGTCCTCGGGCGTGGACGTGAAGCCCTCGACGTTCGGGGTGAAGGTCTGCGGGATGACGTTGCCGCCCGACAGGCCGTCCTCGACCACCTCGATGAAGCGCACGTTCGGCGTGAACAGCGAGCGCGAACGGGCGTCGTCGGTGGAATCGAGGTTGATCACCTCGTTGGTGACGTTCTCCAGGTCTTCAGGAACTCCTGGTCGAACATGTCGCCGTCCTTCGCGATCACGGCCACGAGCACGCGGTTGGCACCGCCGAACTCGGCCTCGTAATCCTGGAAGGTCTGCATGTACTCGTGCTGCAGCGGCACCTGCTTCTTGAAGCCGGCATCCACCTTCAGCTGGCTGGCGAAATACAGCATCGCCAGCGTGATCGCGGTGAACACGATGAGGATCAGCGGCCGGTTGCCGAAAACGATGTTCTCGGCGAAGCGGGCGAACGGGCCGGGTTGGGCGTTGGGCAGGCTCATTGCTTCTCCGTCACTGCGGGCGGTACAGGTCGGCGCCCTTGTCGCCGATCACGAGGTATCCGGCGTCGCCGGCGGGCAGCACGTTCGACAGCAGCGGCGTTTCGCCGGTCGCGGTCTCGAAGGTGGTGGCCACGAACGGTGAACCGGCGTCGGGGCGCATCAGCACGACGCCGTTGGCGCCGACCAGGATCGCACCGCCGTTGGCCAGCGCGTGGCCGCCCATCAGGCTGGTGCTGACGCCGGTCTCGACCGCGGTCCAGGTGCTGCCCAGGTCGTGCGATTCCAGCACGTTGCCGCGCAGGCCGAAGGCCAGCAGGTGCTCGCCCTCCCAGGCCAGCACGCCGAACATGGAGCCCTCGTAGGGCAGGCGCTTGCGCTCCCAGGTCTCGCCGCCGTCGCGCGAGCGGAAGAAGGCGCCGCGTTCGCCGACGATCACCAGGTCGCCGGAGCCGGCGCGGGTGATGGCGTTGAAATGCGGGTCGGCCTCGGCATCCAGTTCCAGGTCGGAGGCGTCGAAGGTCCAGTCGTCGCCGGTGTCGGCCGCCGGTCCGCTGTCGGCGAGCGCGTCTTCCTCGTCGGCATCACCGAGCACGCTGCGCGGGCTCCGGGTGACACCGCCATCGGTGGTGACCAGCATCAGGCTGTAGGCGCCGATGGCGAAGCCGTGGCTGGCGTCGGTGAACAGCAGGTCCATCACCGGCACGCCTTCGCTGGGGTCGACGATGTCGTAGCTCCAGGGCGCGGCGCGGCGGCGGGTCCAGGTCTGGCCGCCGTCGGTGGAATGCACGATCACGCCGTCGTGGCCGGCGGCCCAGAGCATGCCGTCGGCGCTGGCGATCGAGGTCAGGGTGGCGCGGGTCGGGATGGCGGCCTGGGTCCAGGCCTTGCCGTCCTCGGAGACCAGCACGTGGCCACGTTCGCCGACCACGAAATAACCGGCATTGGTGCGCACGGCGTCGAGCAGCATCGAGCGGCTGGCGCGCGGCAGGATTTCGGCGTCCAGCAGGGCGGGGTCGGCGGGTGCGGCTTCGGCGACAGGCGCCTCGGTGGCCACATCATCGCTTGCCATGCCGGCTTCGGCGGTTTCAGTCGCCGGGTCTTCAACCGCCTCGGTCGTCTCGGGCGACTGCGCCGCCAGCGGAGGGCCAAGGCCAGCAGCAGGGCGCCGGACAGGCGCGTGCCGCGAAGGGCGGTTCTGGGCATCGTTTCCTCCTTCCTTGGTCCCGGATGGTACGGGGCCCGGAACGCCGCCGCGCCCTTGCGGGCGCGGCGGGTGGTTCAGTTGCTTCGGATCAGCGGACGCCTGCGGTGCGCAGGTTCTGCGGCGAGTAGTTCGCCGGGGTGCTCTGGTAACCGAAGTCGCGCGGCTTGTCCTCGTTGTCCAGCAGCATGGTGATGTAGCGGCCGGACTTGAGGTCGTGGTGGGTCTCGAGGGTGGACCAGAAGGTCGGCACCTCGTAGTAGTTCACCGACGGCGCGTCGGAATAACGCCACAGGTTGCCCTGGCCGTCGTAGTGGTCCATGGCCATGATCTGCCAGCTGTCCTCGTCCACGTAGAACGTGCGGCGGCTGTTGATGTGGCGCTGGCCGGCCTTGAGCTTGGCCTCGACCACCCACACGCGATGCAGCTCGTAGCGCATGAAGTCTGGGTTGAGGTGGCCCGGGCGGATCAGGTCCTTGACCTTGGTCTTGTCGCTGTGGGCCCGGTAGGCGTTGTACGGCACCAGCATTTCCTGCTTGCCGACCAGGGTCCAGGTGAAGCGGTCCATCGCACCGTTGAACATGTCGGTCATGTCGTTGGTGCGCAGGCCGTCGGACGCGGTGCCCGGGTTGTCGTAGGCGACGTTCGGGGCGCGGCGCACGCGGCGCTGCCCCGGGTTGTACACCCACGCCTGGCGCGGCGCGGCCTTGGCGTTCAGCGTTTCATGGACCAGCAGCACCTGGCCGGCCAGGCGCGCCGGACCGAGCACTTCCTGCTTGAAGTACAGCAGGATGTTGTTGATGTTCTCGGTGGTGTTGCCCGGCTTGTAGTACAGGCCCAGGATCTCCTCGCGCAGCTTGATCAGCGTGAACGCACCGCCGGCCGTCGGGGCCGCCTGGTTCGAGTAGCTGATCACCGACAGGCCCTTGTACTTGAGCTTGTGGTTCCAGATGACCTCGTGCGCGGTCTTCGGGATCGGGAACGGATGCCCTCGGCGCAGTTCTGGATGCCTTCGCCATCGGCCACCAGGGTGCACTGGGTGGCGTTGCGCTTGGTGAAGTCATACGTGCGCTGCGGGAACGAGGCGCTGCGGCGGGTCGGGTACACGTCCATGCGGAAGGTCGGGTACTTGGCGAACATCGCCTTCTGGCCGGCCGAGAGCACGTTGGCGTACTGCGCCTGGTTGGCGCGGGTGACCGAGTACAGCGGCTTGTCGGCCGCGAACGGATCCGGATGGAAGGTGCCGACGCGGAAACCCGCGGGCGGACGGACGATGCCGCCCTCCCATGCAGGGATGGTGCCGGCCGCGTTGCCGGCCTTCTCGGCACCGACCGGGGTCAGCGTCGTGCCGAGCTTGGCGGCTTCTTCAGCCGTGACCTTGGCCTGAGCCATGCCGGTGGCGAGTACCGCTGCGCTGACCATGATGGCCAGGGCGTGCTTCTTGTTGATTTTCATCCTCTGCCTCCCTGTGGCTTCAGAACGAATACTTGACGGTGAACGACGCGAAGTCGCGGTCGTGGATCTGGTTGTACTGCTCGGCGCCGCTGAACTGCGTGTAGCTCAGGTCGAAGATCCACTGGTTGAGGTAGTTGGCCTCGACGCCCAGGGTCAGCGACTTGCGGTCTTCCATGAAGTTGCCGCCCGGTCCCGGGGTGATGCCGTTGACGTCATGGTTGAACGCCAGGCGTGGCGACAGCGTGAGCGGGTGCCGAACGCGCTGGAATAGTCGGCGCGGGCGGCCAGGCGATAGCCCCACGAGAACGCGGTCGGGAAACCGCCGGTCAGCGTCTGCGGGTTGCGCATGCAGCCGAACTGCAGCACGCCGGCGCCCGGGAAGCCGGCCGCCAGCACGTCGGCCACGTCGCAACCGCCGCCGGTGTCGGTGCCTTCGCCCTCATAACGCAGCTCGGAGTGCGGGGGCAGGTCCCAGACCTCGGTGGCACCGACTTCGGCGACCACGGCCAGCTGGTTGGCACCCAGCACCTGGGCGAAGGCCTTGGTGAAGGTCATCTGCACCTGGCTCATCTCGTGCTCGCGCCAGCCACGGACTTCCTGGCCCAGTGCGTACTGGCCCAGCTGGCTGTTGAACTGCAGCGCCGGCACCGGGATGAACGGGTTCAGCGGGCTGAGCGCGGCATACAGCAGCTCGACGTCGTCGACCTGCAGCGGCGCGTTCGGGCGGTGGCTGACCTCGCCCTGCCAGGCGACGCCGCCGGGCAGCGTGGTGTTCCAGCTCACGCCGAACAGCTGGATGTCTTCCGGGTATTCGACGAAGAAGCGGCCGGAGGCGGCGCCGACGACCGGGTTGTTGACCGCACGGCCCGACAGCAGCGGCACGCGGCTGTGGTAGTTCAGGAAGTAGAAGCCGAACTCGGTTTCATTCAGCGCCTCGGCGTACCAGCGCAACGCCATGCCGTACTGGCCGGAGTCGTCGGCGGCCCGGTCCTCGAGGCGGCCCACGGCGTTGCCGCAGCCGATCGCCACGATCTGCGCCGCGGTGGCCGGGCCGTAGATGGCGGACAGGTCGCCGAAACGGTCGGAGGTGGCATAACCGGCCGGGCCGGCATAGCAGGTGCTGAAGAAACGCTCCGGGTTGTAGACCGGCTGCGGCGTGGTGCCGAAGCCCAGCATCACGTAGGTGCCGCCCGGGGTGCCGAAGTCGTTGGAGCTGAAGTAGGTGCCGGCGGCATCGACTTCGATTTCCTCGAACTCGAACATGTAGAGCATTTCGAGCGCGACGTTCTCGGACAGGTTGATCGAGCCCCAGGCCATGTCGATCGGCAGGAAGGCTTCCTTCAGCTCGGCGCCGGCCACGCGCAGCGCGGACAGGTCGACCGGGTTGATCACGTTGATGCCGTTCTGGATGAAGGTGCCCTCGCCCCAGCTCACGACCTGGCGGCCGACGCGCACGGTGCCGCCCAAGGCGCCGTCGTCACCCAGCTCGAAGTCCTTGTAGATGAAGGCATCGAGCATGCGGAAACGCTGTCCGATGCGGTCCTGCGCGATCTCGGTCAGGTCGTCGCGGCCCTCGTTCTCGAAATCGTAGAAGTACGTGGCGCGCATGAAGGCGCCCCAGGTGCGCCAGTTCACGCCCAGCTCGGAGGTGATCTTGACGGCGCTGGAGATGGCGTCGCCCTCGTCGTACTTGAGGTTGCCGTCGTCGCGGTTGGCCGAGAAACGGCCCGGCGCGGCGATCTGCTCCGGCGAACCCGGCACGCCACCGGCGCCCGTGCAGCGGCCCGGACCGACCGGGATCGGGCCCAGCGGGACGTTCTGGGTGCACAGCAGCGGGTTGAACCAGGACTTGCCGATCAGGTTCGGGTCCTGGTCGTCGACGCGCCAGGAGTACCCGTAGGACAAGGTAGTGTCCAGGCTGCCGGTCAGTTCGCCACGCGAGAACTCGAAGGCCTGGGCGGCCGGGGCCATCAGCAGGCCGAGCGCGACGGCGGCAGCCAGCGGGGCACGAGCGACCAGCCCGTGGTGTGCGTGCAGTTTCTTCATGGGTGCTTCCTCGGGTCGGTTCGTGCGAGCGGAATTCGGAGCACCGCCAATGGCGGCGGGCGCAAGCGACGGTTGTGGGCGCGTCGTGATGGAACTGTTCTTCATGGCGTTCTGGCTCCCCCAGACTCTAGAGCATTTCCTCTAGGCATATTAAATGTTCGTTAGGAAATGGCAATGCTCCCGCGTATGGTCCCGACCGGCGGGGTCGCTGCTGCGACGCAGCATCAGGGCCGGAACATGTCTGCCTGGGGCTGGAAGGCCCGCGGCGCATAGCCCAGGTCGCGCTCGGCGGGCCCGGCGTCGAACACCAGATCGCGGTTCAATCGCGCCAGCAGGCCCTCGCCCGCCCCCCGCAGACCCAGCATGGTGAGCATCCGGACACCGGCCCGGAACAGTGGCCCGGGCACCCGCACCAGCCGGGACCGGGGAGCCGCGACCGCGAGGACGCGCCGCAGCATCTCGTCGTAAGACAGGGTTTCCCCACCCGGCAGGTCATATCTTCCGACCCGGGGTGCCGGCGCCCTCAGACAGGCCAGCACCGCCGCCGCCAAGTCGCCGGCATGCACCGGCTGGCGCAGGCCGGTGGCGTCACGGGGCAGGGGCAGCCAATGCCAGCGCCGGGCCAGGCCGACGATCCGGCTCAGGCTCCGCTCGCCCCCCGTAGATCAGGGTTGGCCGCAGCAGTACCAGCGCGCTGCCGCGGGCCACGCAGGCACTGGCGAGCCGCTCCTCCGCTTCGGCGAGCCGCGCCGCAAGCGCGCGCTCCTCGGGATCGGGCGAGCCGGATTTGCTGTGAACGCTTGTGGACCCCAGCGCGACGACCCGCTCGGGCGCCAGACCGCACGCCTCGAACCAGCTTGCGAACCGGTCTAGCGGACCAAGGCTGAGTACCGCATCGAACCCTTCGCCCGGATCGAGTCCGGGGCCGAACTCGCCGGTCAACCAGTCCAGGCCGGGCGCCGCGGCCTGTGGTTGGCGTGATACGGCAAGCAATCCGGCCTCGCCAGGTGCCAGCGCAGCACGCAGTGCGACGCCCACCTGGCCCGTGAGGCCGAACACGAGCCAGCGTTTCATCCGGTCTTGCGCGGCAGCAGCCAGGCCAGTACGGCATATCCGAACAGGGCCGCCACCAGCGAGCCGGAGAGGATGCCGATCCGGTTGGCCACCAGCAGGTCGGCGTGGCTGGCGTCGAAGGACAGCGCACCGATGAACAGGCTCATGGTGAATCCGATGCCGCAGAGGATCGACATGCCATACAGCCCACCCCAGGTCACGCCGTCCGGGCGGCGCACCAGGCCGGTTCCGATCATCGCCGCGGCGGTGCCGAAAATGCCGACCTGCTTGCCCACGAACAGGCCCAGGGCGATGCCGAGCGGCACCGGCTCGGCCAGGCTGGACAGGCTGAGCCCGGCCAGCGACACGCCGGCGTTGGCGAAGGCGAACAGGGGCAGGATGCCGTAGGCGACCCAGGGGTGCAGCGCGTCCTCGAGCAGTTCCAGCGGGCCCTTGCCATCGTTCCTCGCGCTGTCCAGCGGGATGGTCATGCCCAGCATCACGCCGGCCAGGGTCGCGTGCACGCCGGACTTGAGCATCGCCACCCACATGACCACGCCAATCAGCAGGTATGCGGTGATCTTGGTCACGCCCAGCCGGTTGATCAGCATCAGCAGGACCATGGAGGCGATCACCACGCCCAGGGACAGCAAGGACAGGTGGCTGGTGTAGTAGAGCGCGATGATGATGATCGCGCCGAGGTCGTCGGCGACCGCGATCGCGGTGAGCAGCATCTTCAGCGCCAGCGGCACGCGCGAGCCCAGCAGGGCCAGCACGCCCAGGGCGAAGGCGATGTCGGTGGCGGCGGGGATGGCGACGCCGCGCATGGCCACCGGGTCGCCCCAGTTCACGAAGGCGTAGATGCCCATCGGCACGGCCATGCCGGCCACGGCGCACGCCGCCGGCAGGGCGATCTGCTTCTTGTCGGCGAACTGGCCGATCAGCATCTCGCGCTTGAGCTCCAGGCCCACCAGCAGGAAGAAGATGGCCATCAGGCCGTCGTTGATCCACAGCAGCAGCGGCTTGTTGATGTCCAGCTCGCCGATGCGCACCTGCACGGGCACGTGGAAGATGTCTGCGTACAAGCCCGCCAGCGGCGAGTTCGCGGCGATCAGGGCCAGGATCGCGGTGATCACCAACAGCACGCCGCCGAAGGATTCGAGCCGCATGAAGTCGGCGAATTCCCGCGCGGCGCGCTGGGACAGGATCTTTACCGAGGCCATGGGGTGCGACTCCGACGGGCAACCAGTCCCGATTATAGACGGGCGCACTACCGCTCCGGCAGGCGCGGATTGCGCTTGCTGAAACGCCGGCACGTTCCGGCGCCACGGGGCGGCATTGTATGGTGGCCGCCCGTACCGTCCGCCGCGGAGTACCCGTGACTTTGACCCTGCGCCGCTTCGCCCTGCCCGCCGGCCCATTGCTGGCGCTGGCGATCTACCTGCTGCTCGGTTTCCGCGGTGCGGAGCACGCGCTCGCCGTCACCGTCGGCCTGACGGCCTGGTGCGCGACCTGGTGGATCCTGGAGCCGGTGAAGGGGCCGGTGACCGCGCTGCTGCCGCTGGCCGTACTGCCGCTGATGGGCGTGCTGGACGCCAAGCAGGTCGCCCAGAGTTATGGGCATGAACTGATCCTGCTGCTGGGTGGCGGTTTCATGCTGTCGCGCGCGCTCGAACGCAGCGGCGCGCACCGGCGGCTGGCGCTGGGCATGGTGCGGGCCTTCGGCGGCGGCAGCGGGCGCAGCCTGCTGTACGGTTTCATCGCCGCCACCGGCGTGGTCAGCATGTGGATCTCCAACACCGCGACCACGCTGCTGATGCTGCCGGTGGCGCTGGCGATCCTGGAAAGTTATCCGGACAAGCGCCTGCACGCGCCGCTGATCCTGTGCATCGCCTATGCCGCCAGCGTCGGCGGCCTGGGCACGCCGATCGGTTCGCCGCCGAACCTGGTGTTCATGCAGGTGTATGCGGAAACCACCGGCACCCGTTACGGCTTCATCGACTGGATGATGATCGGCATCCCGGTGGTGCTGCTGTTCCTGCCGCTGATGGGCTGGTGGCTGGGCCGCGGCCTGGCGGAGCGCCGGCGGCGGTGTTGCCGGAAAGCGGGCAGTGGACGCCGGGTGAAAAACGCGTGTTGTGGGTGTTCGCGCTGACTGCACTGGCCTGGATCCTGCGCAGCGAACCCTTCGGCGGCTGGAGCACCTGGCTCAACCTGCCCGGCGCCAACGACGCCAGCGTGGCGTTGCTGGCCGTGGTCGCGCTGTGCGTGATCCCCGATGGCCGCGGCAGCCAGCTGCTGGACTGGGAAACGGCGGAACGGGTGCCCCTGGGGCGCGCTGGTGCTGTTCGGCGGCGGCATCGCGCTGGCGTCGGCGTTCCAGACGTCGGGCCTGAGCACGGCGGTGGCGGAAAGCCTGTCCGGCCTGAACGCCCTGCCCTTGCCGCTGTTGCTGCTGGGTATCGTCGGCGGGGTGGTGCTGTTGTCGGAGATCGCCAGCAACACGGCCACGGCGGTGCTGTTGATGCCGATCCTGGCGGCGACGGCGGTGGCGGTGGGGGTGGATCCGGCGCTGTTCATGTTCCCGGCGGTGTTGGCGGCCAGTGTGGGTTTCATGCTGCCGGTGGCGACGGCGCCGAATGCGATCGCGTACGGCAGCGGGCAGGTCACGGCGCAGGACATGCTGCGCGAAGGCGCGGTGCTGGACCTGGTCGGCGTGCTGGTGCTCTGCGGCGTGTGCTACGTCGCCTTCCACTGACGCGCTTGCTGCGCAAGTAGATCAAGTGCTCGTGGTCGTTTTATCCGGCGTGCGCCGTCACGAACTCGATAGCCCGGCCCGGACGGTCCGCAGGTCGTCGTGCGTGAGGTCGCTTTCCGGGGCTTCGAAAACATGGACGTTTTCGAAGAGCCCCCAGGGATGGGTTCACGGCGTCCCCGGAAAGCGACCTCACGTACGGCGGCCTATCGCCAGGAACGATCCCGGCGCAACGCACCGGGTGTCTTTCATTTTTCTTCGGGATGTAGAGGTCGGTGATGCTGCCTTCCTGGATCTCGGCCGCCATGCCCACCGACTCGCTCAGCGTCGGGTGCGGGTGAATGGTGTGGCCGATGTCGGCGGCTTCGCAGCCCATCTCGATCGCCAGCGCCAGTTCGGCGATCAGGTCGCCGGCGTGCACGCCGACGATGCCGGCGCCGATGATGCGGTCGGTGTGTTCGTCGAAGATCAGCTTGGTGAAACCTTCGGTGCGGCCGATGCCGACCGCGCGGCCGGAGGCGGCCCAAGGGAACTTGGCGACGCCGATCGCCAGGCCCTTGGCCTTGGCTTCGGTTTCAGTGACGCCCACCCAGGCGATCTCGGGATCCGTGTAGGCGACCGACGGGATCACCCGCGCCACCCATTCCTTCTTCTCGCCGAAGGCGACTTCGGCGGCCAGCTTGCCCTCGTGCGTGGCCTTGTGCGCCAGCATCGGCTGGCCCACCAGGTCGCCGATGGCGAAGATGTGCGGCACGTTGGTGCGCATCTGGCGGTCCACGGGGATGAAACCGCGGTCGGTAACGACGACACCGGCCTTGCCCGCGTCGAGCTTGCCGCCGTTGGGCGTGCGGCCTACCGACACCAGCACGCGGTCGTACTTCGTGTTCGCCGGCACCGACCCGCCTTCGAAACTGGCGTGCAGCGCGTCCTTCTTCGCGTCGACCTTGGCGACCTTGCAGCCCAGGTGCACGGCAACACCACGCTTCTTCAGCAGGTCGGCCAACGGCTTGACCAGATCCTTGTCGGCGCCCGGCATCAGCTGGTCCATGAACTCGACCACGGTGACGGCGCTGCCCAGCGCCGAATACACGCAGGCCATCTCGAGGCCGATGATGCCGCCGCCGACCACCAGCAGCTGTTTCGGTATGTCGGCCAGCAACAACGCGTCGGTGGAATCCATCACACGCGCGTCGTCCCACGGGAAACCGGGCAGTTTCACCGGCTGCGAACCCGCCGCGATGATGCAGTGTTCGAAACGCACCAGCTTCTTGCCATCCTCGCCGGACACTTCGATTTCATTGGGCGACACGAACACGCCGGTGCCGGTCACCGTGCGCACCTTGCGCGCCTTGGCCATGCCCGACAGGCCCTTGACCATCTGGCCGACGACCTTGTCCTTGTGCGCGCGCAGTTTGTCTAGGTCGATCTTCGGCTCGCCGAAACTGATGCCGAAGTCGGCCGCGTGTTTCGCCTCGGTCAACACTTCGGCTGCATGCAGCAGGGCCTTGGACGGGATGCAGCCGACGTTGAGGCAGACGCCGCCCAGGTTCGCGTAGCGCTCGACCAGCACGGTATCCATGCCCAGGTCGGCGGAGCGGAAGGCTGCCGTGTAACCGCCCGGGCCGGCGCCCAGCACCAGCATGCGGCATTCGATGTCGGCCTTGCGGCCCGTGCCGGTGGCCGCGGCAGGCACCGCAACCTGGCTCCCTCCCCGCTCGCGGGGAGGGCTGGGGTGGGGGCGAGCTCGCCGCGGGTTTCGCTGGTGCCGCGGCGGCCGCTTTGGGTGCTTCAGCGGCCGCATCACTTTCGGCAATCGCGATCACATCCCCCGCCGACACGGTGTCGCCCAACTTAACCTTGAGCTCGACGATCTTGCCCGCCGCACTCGCCGGCACCTCCATCGTCGCCTTGTCCGACTCCAGCGTCACCAGGCCCTGGTCCTTCTTCACCGTGTCGCCGACGGCGACCAGCAGTTCGATGACGGGCACGTCCTTGTCGTCGCCCAGGTCGGGCACCCGCAGTTCGATCTTGGCCATGTGGTTCTCCTTGAGCCTGGCGCGCGGACGCGCCGTCCTGGGTCAGTTGGTTTCGCCGCGCCACTGCGCGTACAGCTCGGGCCGGCGGTCGATCAGGTTCTTCACCGTGCCGTCGCGGCGCGCCTGCTGCAGCGCGGCCAGGTCGAGGTCGGCGAAGACCAGCTGTTCCACCTGCGGCGCGGCCTCGGCGGCGATGCCCTCGGGCGGGAACGGCGTGTCGCAGGGCGTGTACACCGCCGACTGCGCGTACTGGATGTCGAAGTTGGCGACGTTCGGGCAATGGCCGACATTGCCGGCCGCGACCACGTAGACCTGGTTCTCGACCGCGCGCGCCTGGCAGCTGTAGCGCACCCGCAGGTGGCCGCTGCGCAGGTCGGTGCAATAGGGAACGAACAGGATCAACGCTCCCTGGTCGGTGAGGTGCCGACCCAGTTCGGGGAATTCGCTGTCGTAACAGACCATCACGCCGACCGGGCCGGCGTCGGTTTCGATCACGCCGGCGCTGTCGCCACCGTCCACCGCCCAGCTGCCGGCTTCGCTGGGCGTGATGTGCAGCTTGTCGCGCCGGTGCAGCCGGCCGTCGCGGGTGGCGACGTAGCAGATGTTGCGCAGCGTGCCTTCAGGCGTACGGGTCGGGTGGGTGCCGCCGATGATGTGGATGTGGTGCTGCTTCGCCAGCCGCTGCAGCAAGGCGGTGAATTCACCGGTGTGCTGGCTCAGGCGTTCCATCGCCGCGGCGGGGTCGAGCAGACGCAGCTCGGCGCTGAGCAGCTGCAGGGTGAACAGTTCGGGAAACACCACGAAGTCGCTGCCGTAGTCAGCGGCGACCCGCACGAATTCCTCGACCTTGGCCGCGAAGCCGTCGAAACCCGTCACCCGGTGCTGCCCGTACTGCACCGCCGCCACGCGCACACGCGCCGGCGGCTGGCCGGGGATGGCGGGCAGCGGATGCGGCATCAGAGCAGCAGCCGGCGCAGATCGCCCAGCACCTGGGCCAGGTAGGCGGTGAAACGCGCGGCGGCGGCGCCGTCGATCACGCGGTGGTCGTAGCTCAGGCTCATCGGCAGCACCAGCCGCGGCGCGAACTCCTTGCCGTTCCACACCGGCTTCATCGCGCTGCGCGACACGCCCAGGATGGCGACTTCCGGCGCATTGATGATCGGCGTGAACCCGGTGCCGCCGATGCCGCCCAGCGAGCTGATCGAAAAACACCCGCCCTGCATGTCGGCCGACGACAGCTTCTTGTCGCGCGCCTTGGCGCTGATCTCGCCCAGTTCCTTCGCCAGTTCCAGCAGGCCCTTGCGGTCCGCGTCGCGGATCACCGGCACCACCAGGCCGTCGGGCGTGTCCACCGCGATACCGATGTGGAAGTACTGCTTGAGCACCAGGTTGTCGCCGTCGAGCGAGGCGTTGAAGTTCGGGTACTTCTTCAGCGCCGCCACCACGGCCTTGATCAGGAACACCAGCGGCGTGACCTTGGTGTCCTTGTTCTCTTCGCCCTTCTTGCGGAAGGCCTCCATCTCGGTGATGTCGGCGTCGTCGTGCTGGGTGACATGCGGGATCATGGCCCAGTTGCGCGCCAGGTTGGCGCCGGACAGCTTCTGGATGCGCGAGAGCGGCTTGCTTTCGATCGCGCCGAACTTCGCGAAGTCCACCTTCGGCCACGGGATCAGGTCGAGTCCGCCACCACCGCCGGAAGCGCGTGGTGCGCCGCCGCCAGCCAACGCGGCCTTGACGAAAGCCTGCACGTCTTCCTTCGTGATGCGGCCGGCGCGGGCACTGCCGCTGAGCTGGGCCAGGTCCACGCCGAGCTCGCGCGCGAACAGGCGCACCGCCGGGCTGGCATGCGGCACCTTGCCGGGCATCAGCGCGTCGGCGTCGAAGGCGACCGGCGGCGAACGGGTCGGCGTTTCGACCACGGCAGCTGTCGGTGCTGCCGTCGCAGGTGCGGGCGTCGCCGGAATCGCCGCCTTCGCCGCGACCTCACTCCCTCCCCCGCTCGCGGGGGAGGGCTGGGGTGGGGGCGCCACAGGCTTGGCGTCACCCGCAGGTGCCGCTGCAGCCGGCTCGATCAACGCCACCACCGACCCTTCCGACAGCTCGTCGCCGATCTTGACCTTGAGTTCGCGCACGATGCCGTCGAACGGCGCCGGCACTTCCATCGTGGCCTTGTCCGATTCCAGCGTCACCAGGCCCTGGTCTTTCTTCACGGTGTCGCCGGGCTGCACCAGCAGCTCGATCACCGGCACGTCCTTGTCGTCGCCGATATCCGGCACCCGCGCTTCCTTCAGCTCGGCCATGGTTCCACCTGGATCCCGCAAGAGAGTCTGCGGCTATTCTCGCCCTGTTCGACACCGGCGGCCAAGCGCTTCCGACGCGGGCCTGCGCCTACGCAGGCGTATTGGGCGCGTCGTGCCGGCGTTCCGGCAGGACATCCGGGGACATCGCAAAAAAATGCCCTCCGTGGGGTACCGGAGGGCGTTGGGGAGCGCAAACACATCAGGTGCGCGTGCTGTTCGCACCCAGGCGGGGTTCGTGATGAACCCGAGCGCAAGAGGAAACGTCGGGCCGTGGAGACAGCGGGCCATGTCCGTCCGATGCCTAGGGTCTGCCTTTGGTTGCAGTCCGGCCTGTGCCGGAAGTCGGACGTGACCCGGGTCATGGACCCCGATACGGCGCGCAAGTTCCCTGCGGCGGATTTCACCCTTCGTGGGCGGCCACCATCACGAAAAAGAGCGGGGCGGCCCCCCGGCCGCCCCGCAACCCCGCCCAGGACTCAAGCTTCGCGCTGCGCCTTGCGCGCTTCGTGCGCCTGGCGTGCCGAGGCACGCAACTCCTCGCGGCTCAGCTTGCCGTCGGCATCGGTGTCGATGGTGGCGAAGTTCTCGCTCCACTTCGGCATCTTGTCGCCCAGCTCGGCGCGGCTGATCGCGCCGTCGCCGTCGTCGTCCATGCCCTTGATCAGGCCACGCTGGAACGCCAGGTAGCTGTGCATGCGGTGATGGCCCTTGCGGCCGTGGTGGCGCGCCTGCGCCAGTTCCTGCTTGTCCAGTTCGCCGTCCTTGTTGGCGTCCATGCGGTCGAAATGCTTGTTGAAACGCTCGCCGAAGGCCTGGGCCTCGACCTTGTCGATACGGCCATCGGCGTCCTTGTCGGCTTCGGCGAAACGGGCGTCGGCCTTGGCCTGCCATTCGGCGCGGCGCGCCTCGCGGTCGGGATCGCCGGACTGGGCCAGGGCGACGCCGCTGGCCAGGACCAGGGCGGTGCAGAACAGGGGCTTGAACATGGTTGTCTCCGTGGAAGGCGGTCCATTCCGCCCGTGCTGGAAAAAACGTCCGGCGGCGGGTCGGGTTGACGCTGCGGTCACTGCCGGCCGGCAGCCGTTCAGGCTCGCGGCGCGCTTGCCGGCGCCACGCCGCTGCGGCATCGTCTGCTCGCCCCTGCCCGGAGACCACCGATGCGCCACGCCTGCCTGCCCCTGCTGCTCGTGATCGCGCTCGCCGGCTGCCGACCGGCGCCTGAGCCGGAAGCCCCCGCCCCTGCCGCGCCAGCGCCCGTCGCCGAAACCCCGGCGCCCGTGCCGGAAGCCGCGCCCACCGGCCAGGTGCCACGCGCCTTCCTGTGTCGCGGCAACGAACCCTTCTGGTCGCTGGACATCAGCACGGCCAGCGCCCTGCTCAAGACGCCCGAGGCGGAAATCCCGCTGATCGGCGCGCTGGAAGCCACCGGCACCGGCGCCTACACCTTCCGCGGTACCGACGAGGACGATGCGGCGGTGGTGGAAGCCATGATCACGCCGGGCCAGTGTTTCGACACCATGGCCGACGGTCCTGCATCGCCCTTCGGCGCGGTGGTGAAGCTGGCCGACGGCAACGAAGGCAGCGGCTGCTGCAGCGTCGAATTCGGCCTGGACCTGGCGGCCGCACCTGCTTTCGACGCCGCCACCGCCGGGGAAGCCGCCTGGACGCGTTACCTGGGCGAACTGTCCGAAGCCATCGACCGCTGCGCCCTGGACGGCGGCGTGGCCACCGAGGCGGTCACCGCGGCCTGGCCGATGAACCACGGCAAGGCCACGGTGCGGCTTCGCGACAGCGGCATGGATCGCTTCGACTGCCTGATCGACATGGAAACCGGCGACATCGAGTCGGTCACCCCGGCCACTGGCCAGACCCCGGTCGAAGCCGCCGGCCCGCTGTGGCTGCCGGCCCGCGACAACCCGCCGGTGCTGACCTGCGGCCGGGTGGAACGGGTGATGGACGTGGGCGACGTGGTACGGGCCTACCTGCATTACACCGAAGGCTGTCCGGCGGGCTGAGCCACCGCCGCACCCCTCCCGACGGGCCGCGCAAGCGGCCCGTCCTGTTTCCGGTGGCGGGAAACGACAGGAAACGGCGAATCAGGTTCTGGTGGCAGCGTTCGCCGGGCCGGATCCTGTCGGAAATCGCCCCGGACGGGCGGTTTGTCCGTTTTCACCCTTATAGTGGCGTTTTCGCCACTGCCGTTGGCCCCACCCCGGCGAGACGCTGTGCCTGCCCCGGACCCCACCCGGAATGCATGGAGAACCCCATGAAGCGCCTGTTCACCACTGCCCTGCTGTCCCTGACCCTGGTTTCCACCGCCACCCGGGCCGCCGCCCCCGTCGCCGACGAGGCCGTGTTCGTCGAAGGCGCGCGCTACAACGCGGTGCTCAGCCGCGGCGCGAATGCCTGGCGCCTGCTGCCCCTGCAGGGCGACGACCGCAAACTCAGCGTCGCCGAACACTGCCGGGCCGGCCTGGAGCCACCCCGCGGCCTGTGGCTGCTGACCCGCAACGCCGAGGGCCTGCCGCAGCTGGTGGCGCCTTCCGCCACCCCGCTCCCGGCCGGTCATCCCGGCCACATCCGGCTGGTCGAATGTGGCCAGCCCATCGCCGCCGACGAGGCCGTGCTCGCGCTGCCGGTCGGCCTGATCGCCTGGCTGCAGCAGAACTCGGGAACCATCTATGTCACTGACTGAAATCGCCCGCCCCCAGCAGCATTTCACCCTGGGCCTGCTGGCCATGGACGGCTGCATCCTCTCCAGCCTGACCGGACCGATGGACATCCTCCGGGTCGCGCAGAAGCTGGCGGAAGTGCGCGACCCGGCCACGACCCTGCGGCTGCAGACCGTGCTGGTCGGCGCCCGCGGCCAGGCCACGGTCAGCGGCACTGGCGGCCTGAGCATCGGACCGGTGCAACCGCCGGTCGCCACGCCGGACCTGCTGCTGGTGCCGGGTTTCATGCACTCCAGTGCCGACGACCTGCTGGAGCGCCTGCGCGGCTACGGTCCGGAAATCGAACTGCTGCGCGCCATGCACCTGCGCGGCGTGCCGCTGGCGGGCAGTTGCTGCGGCACCTTCCTTCTGGCCGAGGCCGGCCTGCTGGACGGCCGCGAGGCGACCTCGAGCTGGTGGCTGCACGCCGCCTTCCGCAAGCGCTACCCGCGGGTGAAGGTGGACATCGAACGCATGGTGGTCGAGGACGGCAACATCACCACCACCGGCGCCAGCACCGCGGTACTGAGCTACGTGCTGCAGCTGCTGGCGCGGCATGTCGATCCGGCGCTGGCCCAGCACACCGGCCGCATGATGCTGATCGACCCCGACCGCCAGAGCCAGGCGCCCTACATCAGCCTGGCGCTGACCGAACGCCCGCGCCATTCGCTGTCGGA
The DNA here is from genome assembly GCF_007993735.1 of Arenimonas daejeonensis. GTDB lineage: Bacteria > Pseudomonadota > Gammaproteobacteria > Xanthomonadales > Xanthomonadaceae > Arenimonas > Arenimonas daejeonensis. The sequence continues at coordinate 187,558 of NZ_CP042453.1, forward strand.
GAAGGCGGAACATTTCCTGCAGAAGGAACTGCACCGCGAACTGAGCATCGGTGAACTGGCCGAGGCCTGCGGCACCAGCGAGCGCAGCCTGCTGCGGCACTTCCGCCAGCACTACGGCAATTCGCCGCTGGGCCACATCCAGCACCTGCGGGTGGAAAGGGCGAAGGCGCTGCTGGAGACGACCCTGCTGAGCTTCGACGAGATCGTCGAACACTGCGGCTACAGCGACTCCTCCAGCTTCCGCAAACTGTTCAAGCGCGCCACCTCACTCACGCCCGCCGACTACCGCGAGCGTTTCCGGCTGCGGGCGGCCTGAGGCCGTCCGCCGCTTGAGGCCGAACAGCGGCCGCAGCACGCCGACCCGGCGCACGAGTTCGTGGCCGAGCAGGCAGGCCACGAGCGTGCCGCCGACCACGAGCGTCGCTTCCAGCGGCGCGCCCAGCTGCATCGGCACCAGCCAGAAGGCCAGCAGCACCGTCGCGGTCTGGTGGATCACGTACCGGGGAACACCGCCTCGCTGGCGTAGGGCAGCCAGCGGAACGGGCGGTTCAAGACGTGCCGGCTCCAGGCCAGGATGGCCAGCAGCGTGGTCCAGACGAACAGGCCGCGCAGGCAGCGCATCGCCACCAGCGCCGGTTCGGGGAACTCGAGGTCCGACTTCAGCAGCGGCACGTAGACCAGCAGCATCGCCAGCGCCGCCCACAGCAGCGGCCGGCGCAGGCGCAGCAGCTCGTCCCAGAAACCGGCCGAGCGCGCGAACACGTAGCCATAGAAGAAGACGGTGAAATATTCGGCGTTGCGGAACCAGTCGTCGACGAAGTTGCGGTCGGCGTCGCCGAAGGACGGCAACAGCACGTTGAGCCAGAGCACAAGCGGCAGGGCCGGCAGCAGCACCAGCTTCCAGCCACGCAGCGCGCCGGCCCAGGACTGCGCGCGCCGTCCCGGCCCGGATTCCAACAGGGGCAGCAGCGCGGTCAGCACCAGGGTGTAGATCCAGAGGTAGGCCAGGAACCAGAGATGGTTCCAGGTCAGGTCATAACGACCCGGCTCCAGGCCGGGCGGAAACGGCTGCACGCCCCAGTAGCTGAGCATGAAGTTCCAGAACCCCGGCGCCAGGTCGCCATTGGCCACGCCCTCGCAATAGGGCTGGATCGGAACCGTCACCAGCATGCCGAACACCAGCGGGACGAACAGCCGCCAGGTGCGGGCCAGGGCGAAGCGGGCCGGCGCCCGCCAGGGCTGGAACAGGCCGATGGCCAGGCCCGAGACCAGGAACAGGAGCGGCATGCGCCAGCGGTTCATGGCCAGCATCGGCCACTGCAGCCAGTCCTGCAGGTAGCTGCTCTTGAGGTGCCACTCCCACTCGGTCACGTACAACATGCCGCAGTGGTAGGCGATCAGCGAGACGAGGGCGAGCACGCGCAGGGCGTCGATGTCGTGGCGGCGTTGCATGGGTCACTCCGTGGAAAGTCGGCGCCACACTGCCCGGGCGCGACCGCCCCGGACAGCGCGGAGGGACGCCCGGCGGGCCGCCGGGGACGAATCGCGGACCGAAGGGACGAACGGAGGCGGCCCGAACGGGCCCAGCCCCTAGAATGACGCCATGACCGACCCCGCCCCGTCCCACGCCCCCTCCCTGTACGAGCGTTACCTGCCCCACCGCCGCTGGGTCGAGATCGGCTACTGGGTCATCGCCGCGGCGGTGTCGGCCATCGGCAACACCCTCACGGTGACGATGGAGCTGACCCGGGCCGGGTACGAATTCCACCCCATGGAACCGGCGATCTGGGAGTGGAGCAGCAATCTGGTCATCCTGGCCCTGGTGCCGGCCGTGGCCTGGTTCACCCGGCGCTTTCCTCTGCACCTGGACACCTGGCGCCGGCAACTGCCCTGGTACGCGCTGGCCAGCCTGGCCTATTGCCTGGTGCACGTGGTCGCCATGGTGGCGATCCGCAAGGCGATCTACCTGTGGGCCGGCGACAGCTACGACTTCGGCTCCTGGCCACGGCAGTTGCTCTACGAATACATCAAGGACATCCGCACCTTCGCCGGGGCGGTGGTGGTGATCGAGGTCTACCGGTTCCTGCTGCGGCGCCTGCAGGGCGAGGCCCGCCTGCTCGACGCACCCGACGATGACACGCCGCCGGTGGAACCCGTCGAGCGACCGGAACGGTTCCCTGGTGCGCAAGCTGGGCCGGGAATTCTTGGTCGCCGCCAACGACATCGAGTCGCTGCAGGCTTCGGGCAACTACGTGAACCTGCGGGTGCGCGGCCGCGACTACCCGCTGCGCAGCACCATCGCGGCGCTCGAAGCGCGGCTGGACCCCGGCCGTTTCCAGCGGGTGCACCGCAGCCACATCGTCAACCTCGACCACGTGGCGATGATCGAACCGCTGGATACCGGCGACGCCCGCCTGCACCTGAAGGACGGCAGCACCCTGCCCTGCAGCCGCCGCTATCGCGCCACGCTGCGTGAACGCGTGGAGTGACCGGGCTCAGCGGCGGTCGAGGTAGGCCTTGATCGCCGCGACTTCCTCGTCGGTGAAGGCCGGGAAGCGTTTCCGGCCCATCTCGGTCATCAGCCCACTGGTGCTTTCCGTGCCGGCCTTGGTGATGCCCGTGCGCATCAGCCGGTCGAATTCCTCGGGCGTGTAGGCCTTGGCCACCGCCAGGCCGGGCGTGCCTTCCTCCGGGTAGCCGGCCAGGTCCATGCCGTGGCATTCGGTGCAGGCCACCGTGACCAAGGTAGCGGCCGCGGTCGGCTTCCCTGCGGTCGGCGCGCACCGGCGGCGACTCGGTCGGGTCGGCATGCATGTCCTCCGGGGAATATTCGCCCGCGACGATGCCGATACGGCCCAGCAGCCGGATTTCCGAGGGCGGGTGTTCGCTCGCCACCTCCGGCACTGCGCGCAGGTAGGCGATCAGGTCTGCCACGTCCTGGTCGCGCAGGCGCTGGAAGGCCTTGTTGGGCATCACCAGGGCCAGGCGGCCGTCGCGCTTCGCACCGGTGCGCAGCAGGCGCAGGAGGTGGGCGTCGGAATAACGATGCCTGGCCTCGGTCAGGTTCGGCGCCACCAGCCGGAAGGCGTACGGGACTTCGGCGAACACGCCTCCCCGAGATCGTCGCGGTGGCAGCCCCGGCAGCCCAGTATCCGGGCCAGCCGCGCGCCTTCGTCGGCATTGCCGGGCGGCAGTCGGGTGGTCGCCAGCAGCGCGGTGGCCGGCACCTGCAGCGCGGCTTCCACGGCAAGGAAGACGGCGCCATAGGCCATGCCAGCCAGTACCGCCAGCACGGACAGCGTGATCGCGACCCGGCGGATCCATTTCCAGTACTTCCCCATGCCGGAAAGAACGTGCTGCCGGAGGTCGCTCGGCCAGTGCGCGCTGCGCGACAATGCCGCCATGCTCATGCCCCGCAAGATCGTGCACGTGGACATGGATGCGTTCTACGCGTCGGTCGAACAGCGCGACGACCCGGCCTTGCGCGGCCGGCCGGTGGTGGTGGCCTGGCGCGGTGCGCGTTCGGTGGTGTGCGCGGCCAGCTACGAGGCGCGCAGGTTCGGCGTGCGTTCGGCGATGCCGGCGCTGCGGGCCGAGAAGCTGTGCCCCGAGGCGGTGTTCGTGCCACCGGATTTCGTGCGCTACAAGGCGGTGTCGCGCCAGGTGCGTGAAATCTTCTCCCGCCACACCGACCTGATCGAGCCGCTGTCGCTGGACGAGGCCTACCTGGACGTCACCGTGAACAAGCTGGGCCTGGCCAGCGCGACGGCGGTGGCCGAAGCCATCCGCGATGCAATCCGCGAAGAGACGAAGCTGACCGCCTCGGCCGGCATCGCCCCGAACAAGTTCCTGGCCAAGATCGCCAGCGACTGGCGCAAGCCCGACGGCCAGTTCGTGATCAAGCCGGCGATGGTGCTCGACTTCCTGGCGCCGCTGCCGGTCGGCAAGCTGCCGGGCGTGGGCAAGGTGATGGAGGCGAAGCTGGCGCAGCTGGGCATCGGCTCCGTGGGCCAGCTGCGCACGCACGGCGGTGTCGAGCTGGAACGGCGGTTTGGCCGCTGGGGCCGGCGCCTGCACGAACTCTCGCTCGGCATCGACGAACACGCCGTGGAAAGCGAGCGCCCTACCACCCAGGTCTCGGCCGAAGACACCTTCGCCACCGACGTACCGCTGGAAGCCACCACCGAAGCGATCACGCACCTGGCCGGGAAAGCCTGGGCCGCGGCGACGCGCGAAACCGACCGCAGCGGCCGGACCGTGGTGCTCAAGCTCAAGACCTCCGACTTCCGCATCCTCACCCGCAGCTTCACGCCGCAGCAGCCGCCGACTTCGCTGGAACAGGTGGTGGCGATCGCGCTGGAACTGCGTTCGCGGGTCGAACTGCCGGCGCGCACCCGCTACCGCCTGGTCGGCGTGGGCCTGGCCAACTTCCGTCGCCACGAAGAACTGCCGCCGCAGCCGGAACTGTTCGGCCCCTGACCGGGACCGGCCGCCAGAAAAAACGGGCGGCCCGAAGGCCGCCCGTGTGCTCCACGTGGGGGACGTGTGCCGGTTTACTCCTCGGCTTCCTCCTCTTCCGGCGGGTCCTGGTAGGCGTTGAACTCATCGCGGCTCAGGCGCGAGTCCTGGTTGCTGTCGGCGATGGCGAACTGCAGGGACAGCTCATGCTCGACCGGGATGTCGGTCTTGCTCACGTAGCCGTCGGCATCGGTGTCGAGCTGTTCGAAAGTGACCTCGGCGGGGGCCGATGGGATCATGGCCGGGTCGGTCGGGGGCGTTGTGGCGCTGGCGAACGCGGCACCGGACAGGGCCAGGGTCAACGAAGCGGCAAGCGCCGTCGAGTTGAACTTGTTCATGTCGCACTCCTTTCGCTTGGGGGAATGAAGCCTCGGGCTTCGATGCCACCATGCAACAACGAAAACAACCCGCGCTGAGTAAAAAGTAATCGTTGCGTTAGCGCCGTTGAATGGTCAGAACATCCCCGCACCGCGGTCTGCAGCGTTCATGGTTTCCGGATGAAGGAAGGGCCGGCATGGCCGGCCCTTCATATCTGCCGTGGTGACGCGACCGGGATCAGTGGTACACGCCGTACAGCGCGTCGAGGATCAGGCCGGTCGCCAACGCGACCAGCACCACGTCGCGGTCCACGCGCACCCAGCCGTAACCGTAGGGCGGCGGCGGCAGGTGGTAGTGGCGGTAGTCCACGTAGTAGTGGCGCTGGTAGTACGGCGCCGGCAGGCGGTGGCCTACGCGCCAGTGGTACGGGCGGTAACCGTGCGGATGGACGTAACGCGCCGGCGCGCGATAGCGGTACTGCGGATACCAGTGGTAGCCGTTCCAGCGGCGGTCGTTGTGGCGCACGTAGTTGCCGTGGCCGCCGCGGTAGTCGCGGTAACGGTTGTCGTGGTGGCCGCGGTTGTCGTGACGGGCATACCTGTAGTCGTCGCGGCGGTCGTCACGGCGGTCGTAGCGGTGGTCGCGGTTGTCGGCGCGCCAGTCCCGGCGGTCGTTGCGGTAGTCGTGGCGTTCGCTGCGGTTTTCCTGGCGGTGGTCGCGGCCGTCGCCGCGATGACGGCCCTTGTCGCCCTGGCGCCCGCTGTCCTGCCAGGACGGCTCGCCACCGGCCCGGCGCTTGTCGACGTCGGCAGCCACCGGCAACGCGGTCGCGCCCGCCAGCAGCAAGCCCAGTGAAGCCATCATTATCTTGTTCATCTTCCACCTCGGGGTCAGCCGTGGATCGGGCCTGCATCCACGGGGCGGACGTTGCACCCCGCGTCTGAATTCGGTTTGAATGTCTCCTCCTGTCCCGGGCACTGTTGCCCGCCAGTCAGGTTGACCGGCCTGCCCCCGGACCCGACCGCGGTTTAGAATCGGTCTCCGTCCCCACTATCACGCCGCCGCCATGCCCTCCTTCGACGTCGTTTCGGAAGTCGATAAACACGAACTCACCAATGCCGTGGACACCGCCAACCGCGAGCTCGGCAACCGCTTCGACTTCAAGGGCCAGGACGCGAGCTTCGAGCTCGACGGCTTCGTGGTCATGCAGAAGGCGCCCAGCGACTTCCAGCTCAAGCAGATGCTCGACATCCTGCGCGCGCGCCTGGTTGCCCGCGGCATCGACATCCGCTGCCTGGAGGCGGCCGAGCCCGAGGTGAACCTGGCCGGTGCGCGCCAGAAGGTCACCATCAAGCAGGGCATCGAGCAGAAACTGGCGAAGAAGATCGTCGCCACGCTCAAGGAGGCCAAGCTCAAGGTCGAGGCCCAGATCAACGGCGACAAGCTGCGGGTCAGCGGCAAGAAGCGCGACGACCTGCAGGAGGCGATGGCGTTGCTGCGCAAGGCCGAGCTTGAGATCCCGCTGCAGTTCGACAATTTCAGGGATTGATCTGGAGCGTCGGGGCTGAAGCCCCGAAGATCGCCGCGCGGTCGGTTTCGCCCAGTTCCGCCAGGCCCCGGGCGCCATGTCGCCCAGACCCAGCCCACCCAGCGAATGCCGGTGCAGTGTTTCGACGTGGTTGCCGACCGCCGCGAACATGCGCCGGATCTGGTGATAACGGCCCTCGACCAATGTGATTCGCGCGCGCCTGGGCGCCAGTGCCTCGAACCCGGCCGGCGCCAGCGGCGTCTTCTCCGACTCCAGCAGCAGCGTGCCGCTTCCGAACACCTCGGCCTCGTCGCCGCGGAAATCCTGCGCCAGCGTCGCCTCGTAGACCTTGGGCAAGTGCGACTTCGGTGAAGTGATCCGGTGCAGCAACGCACCATCGTCGGTCATCAGCAGCAGGCCCGAAGTGTCGCGGTCGAGCCGGCCGACGGTGGACAGCACCGGATCACGCAGGCGGAAGCGCGGTGGCAGCAGGTCGTACACGACGCGGCCGGGATCCTTGGTCGAACAGGTGTAACCGGTCGGCTTGTGCAGCAGGATCAACAGCCCCGCCGGCGGATCCAGCGGCTCGCCGTCCACGCGCACGTCGGCATGCGCGATCGCGTCGTCGGCATACAGCACCTCGCCCTGCGGGTCGGTGATGCGGCCTTCGCGGAACATCAGGGCCACCTGTTTGCGGCTGCCGTAACCCAGGTTGGCGATCAGCTTCACCAGTTTCATGCCTTCACCGCCTCGATCACCTTGAAACCTTCGTGTTCCCGCACCGTGCGCATCGAGGAAAACCCGCGCGCCAACGCCTGTTCGTAGGCCAGGTGCCGGTTGGCCACCAGCCAGAAGCGGCCGCCCGGCCGCAGCGCGCGCGCCGCCGCGGCGATGAAGGCGCGCCCGAGTTCGGGATCGTCGGCGCGTCCCTGGTGGAAGGGCGGATTGGACACGACCACGTCATAGCCGCCGCCGGGCAGCCCGGCCGCGACGTCGTGCCAATGGAAGGACAGCGGCACCTGCGCGCCCGACAGGTTTTCACGCGCCAGCGCCAATGCACGCGCTTCCGCTTCGTACAGGTCCAGCGCCGTGATGCCGGGGCAGCGCGCCAGCAGTTCCGCCGCCAGGTAACCCCAGCCGGCGCCCAGGTCGGCGGCACGTCCGGCGAGATCGGCCGGAAAACATTCCGCCAGCAGCGCCGATGCCGCGTCGATGCGGTCCCAGGCGAACAGGCCCGGCCGGCTGCGGAAGCGACCGTCGGCGATCGGGCGCGGCGCATCCAGCGCCAGCCACTCGTCCGCCAGTCCGCGGTCCACCGCATCGCCCAGCGGCGCGGTCCAGCAGACCCGGCAGTGACGCTTGGACAGGCTGTGCACCGGACCCGCAAGCCGCACCAGGTCGTCCTCCATCGAGCGCGCGCCTTCCTTGTTGGCGGCGCAGGCCACCACCACGCCACCGGCCTCCGCCTGGGCCACGGCGCGCGCCAGCAGGGCGCGCGATTCGTCGCGCTGGCGCGGCGACAGCACCAGCACCCGCGCGAAACGCCCCGAATTCGATTCCGACACCGCCAGGCCATCGCGCTCCAGTGCCTCGGCCCAGGGTTTGAAGCTCTGCTCGCAGACCGGGCGCTGCCGGCGGGCGGCGTTCAGCGCCACGCCGGCGCGCGCGCGCAGGAACAGCGTCCCACCCGGCGCCGGCCACGAGAGGGCGCCGGCATCGAACGGCAGGAACAGCACCTCGAGGGCAGGATCGTCGGCGAACGTGGCCAAGGCGGGGCTCCGCGGGAAAGGCGGCAATTCTAGCCCTGCGCGCTCAGGCGTCGGCGCGGATCGCCTGCACGCGGTTGCGGCCATGGGCCTTGGCTGCATACAGGGCCAGGTCCACGGCGCGGTACAGGCCGTCGGCATCGCCGTGTTCCGCCGGATCGAAGGCGCCGATGCCGATGCTGACCGTGAGGTCCAGGCGCCGGCCTTCGCATTCCAGCGGCCGCTGCGACAAGTCGAACCGGAAGGCCTCGGCCGTGGCCACCGCCACCCCGGATCGCCGGGCAACAGCACGCCGAACTCTTCGCCGCCCAGCCGCGCCAGCAGGGCCCCGGGCGTGGGCAAGGCGCGCTGCAGCCGGTCCGCCACCGCCACCAGGCAGGCATCTCCGACGACATGGCCGAATTGGTCGTTGACGCGCTTGAAGTGGTCGATGTCCAGGATCAGCAGCGAAAACCCCTCGCCGCCCGCCGTGGCCTGCTGCGCGGCGGCTTCAAGCCGTGCGGTGAAGTGCCGGCGGTTGAACACGCCGGTCAGCGGATCGGTGCGGCTGAGCTGCTCGTACAGGTCGCGCTGCTCGCGCAGGGCCTGGTCCAGGTCCAGCCGGCGCCGGTATTCGGCGTGGCTGCCCAGCAGCGCCCCGACCAGGTACAGCGCGTAGAAGGACATCGCGATCGCCAGCGCACGGTGCAGCGGATCGGCCCACAAAACCACCAGCACCGGCACGAACAGCAGTGCCGCGCCGATCGCCGACAGCGTGCGCACGGTCGAGTACATGTTCACGAACACGGTGGCGTAACCGATGGTGGCGATCAGCGCGACCAGGCGTGCACTGCCGTCGAACCGCGGGTCCAGCAGGATCCACACCTGCACCGCCGACCACAGCGCCGGCGCCAGCGGCAGCACCAGCGCGTATTGCTTCAACCAGCGCCGGTTGGCCGCCGTGTCGGTCGTGCCCGGCGGCCGCAGGCGCAGCCGCAGTACGCCCATGGCCAGGAAAGCGGCGCCGATCGCCAGCGTCGCCGCGGGTTCGAAGTCGTAGGCATGGCCGAGCAGGGCCACCACCGCCCAACCGAACAGGTAGAGGAAACCCGCCAGCTTCGAGCGCTGGTAGGTGTCGGCGACCACCTGGCTGCGCCGCCAGTCGCGTGTGCCGGTCCTGGTTCCGGTATCTGGTGTATCCAGCGACATCGCTCTCCCCGGCGGCCAGCACCGCGGTACCGGCCCAGCGGCCACAGTCGGCCAGGGCGCCAGCTCCGTCAAGCGGTGGCCGACGCTGGGGGTCGCGCCGGGGCGCGGGGCCGGGCCACAATCATCGCCCCCTCCTCCCGCTTTCCTCCGATGATCGAGATCCTGCTGCTGGCCGCCGCCGCGGCCACCGTCGACACCACCCCGATCGAATGTTCGAACTGCGCCGCCTGGAACGAGCCCCAGGCCCCGTTCCGGCTGCACGGCGACAGCTGGTACGTCGGCACCCGGGGCCTGAGCGCCGTGCTGGTCGCCACGCCCAAGGGCCTGGTGCTGATGGACGGCGGCCTGCCGCAGAGCGCGCCGTTGATCGCCGCGAACATCGAGTCGCTGGGCTTCAGGCTCGGCGACGTGCGTTTCCTGCTGAACTCGCACCCGCACTGGGACCACGCCGGCGGCCTGGCCGCGCTGCAGCGCCTGACCGGCGCGCCGGTGGTGACCAGTGCGATCGGTGCCGAAGCCATGCGCCGCGGCAATTCGCCGCACGGCGACCCGCAGGCCGGGTTCGGCGAAAAGGCCAATGACTATCCGCCGATCGCCGAGGTCGAAACCATCGAGGACGGCGCCACCGTGCAGGTCGGCGGCATCACCTTCACGATGCACGCCACGCCCGGCCACACGCCCGGCGGCACCACCTGGACCTGGCGCAGCTGCGACGGCGACGATTGCCGCGACCTGGTGTTCGCCGACAGCCTGACCGCGGTCTCGTCGCCGGACTATCGTTTCAGCGAACACCCGGGACAGGTTTCGCAGCTGCGCACCTCCATCGCCAGGGTTGCCGCCCTGCCTTGCGACCTGGTGGTGTCGGCACATCCTTCCGCGGTGGGCCTGTTCGAAAAACTCGCACGCCGCGAACAGGACCCGCAGGCGATGTTCGACCCGCGATCCTGCGTCGCCTACGCCGCCGGCGGCACGTCCTGGCTGGACAAGCGGCTGGCCGACGAAGCCGGCTCCGGCAAGCCCTGAGGCAACGGCGCGGCATCGGCCCCGTCGTCGGGTGCCCGCCATTCGAGCTGGCGGAAATCGAACCCCTGCTCGAGCCGCGGTTTCACCACCGCGAAAAACGGCGACACGTCGAAATCGCGCGGCGCGTACAGGCTGTGGTGGCGGATGTGCAGGATCTCGCGGCGCGCGTGCTCCATGCCGGGCGCCCTGGCGTCCACCAGTTCGACCTCGGGCAGGATCGGATAACGCACCGACGCGAAGGCCTGCGCCAGCAGGGTCGAGCAGATCGCCTTGGTCGGTTCGCCGCTGCCCAGCGCCAGTGCGCGCCGGCGCATCGAACCCGGCATCGGCGGCGTGCGGATGAAATAACGCGCCAGGTCGAAGATGTTCTTCAGGTCGTAGGTGATGCCCTTGCGATCGAGCATGAAGCGGATCAGCGCGGCCACCTCGGCCTCACCCAGTCCGACCGGCCGACAGATCCGCGTGTGCAGCCCGGAGAACGCACTCAGCGGGATCGTGCGCACGCCCTCGACCACGTCCACGTCCACCAGCACGCGCGGCTCCTCGCCCGCCGGTGGCGGCCCCAGCGTGTCGCCGATATAGAGCGCGGCATGCGACCAGGTGGATTGCGTCAGGTATTTGATCGCCGACGCAAAGCGACTGCTGCCCTCGACCAGAACCACATCGCCCTTGCGCAACGTCGCCGCCAGCAGCCCGTACGGACTGGTGGGGATATGGCTGTTGCGATCGCGCGGCTTGGCGAGGAACGTCGCCAGCTGGCGCCCGAGATACTGCAGCGGCGACATGCCGGTTCCCGACCGATAGTGAGGGCGACAGCCTAACGCAAGCACGCAGCCCCGGCAGCCCCAAGCACGCCGGTTCCGGAAGGCGCGGACCCGGCCGGAACTGTTGTCCGCCGCGTGTCGTCAGCCCTGCGGACGCTGCCCGCCAGCAGGCCGCGCAGTTCGCGCAGCTTCGTTTTCACCCGCACGGCATGGTCAGGCCCGATGCGCAGCAGGGCCTTGTGCCCGACGGAGGCACCCTCCAGCCGCGGATCCACGAACTCCAGCCGCGGCCGGCCGTTGGCGGGGCGCTGCAGTTCGATCGGGCCGGCGACTTCCGGCGCGACCAGCAGGTGGTCGATCACCTGGACCAGGCGGTCGTTGAACTCGCCGCCGGCGCCGACTTCGCGCCAGGCCTGCTGGAACAGCGGGTAGAAGCGCACGTAGGCCGACACCAGCGCGCGCGAGTCGACCGCTTCGAACACGGCCACGGCGGTGTCGTAACGCGCGTAGTTGCCGGCGTCGAGCCACAGCTTGCCGTCGGCTTCGGCCACCGCCAGCGTGCCGGCGATCGGCTTCGCCGCGTAGGCCTGGCGGGTGACGCTGCTGCGCGGCAGGTTGTCGATGGTGGTGACCAGGCGCTGCACGACGTATTCCGACACCAGCCAGGTGGACACATCGGCGCCACCCATCAGCGCGCCGAGCGCCGCGAGCGCGGCGGCGTCGCTGTCGGCCAGCGCGGGCAAGGGCTCGACCGCTTCCTCCGGCAATACCGGCACCTGGTCGATCGGATGCTGGACTTCGGGCGCTTCGGCCGGTGCGGTGGCCAGCGCGGCCGGCGCTTCCGCGGCGGGTGCCGGCGTGGAACGCGGGAAGTAGAACCAGAGGGCTGCGCCGCTGGCGAGCAGCACCACGCCGGCAAGCCAGGGCCCGTAGTGGAATCGATTGGCCATTGTTCACCTCGAATTGAGAAGCGGGTCACGGTTCGGGACACAGGCTGGCGGTTTCCGCCTGAAGTTCCGCCAAACACGCTGTTCATCCGACCACAACACACCCTCCCGGTTCCCCGGCAGGCGTATTCTTTTTGCATTGCCCGTCGCCCGGATCGCCCATGACGCCCCTGCGCTGGCCCCTGATGCTGTTGAGCCTGGCCCTGGCCGCCGACGCGCGCGCCGAACCGCCGCCGCGTTTCCCGCCGCAGGCCGTGTGGCACCAGGACATCTCGGACGCCGCGGTGCATCCGCAGTCGGCGTCCATGATCGACACCTGGGTCGGGCTGGGCGGTTTCGGTTTCGGGCGCATGCAGATCGACTTCAGCTTCCACATCGTTCATGCGCCGGCGGGCGCGCCGACCCGCACGATCGTCGGCTACCCCTCGGCCGACGAGTACTACGCGCCGGATTGCGAACCCATCGGCACGCCGATGCCAGTGCCCCTGGACGCCGCCATCGAGGGCCAGGACGGCCTGAGCTGCGCGAATGCCAACGGCGACTGCCACCTGCTGGTGGTGCAGGGCGACCGGCTGTTCGAGGCCTACCGTGCCAATGCCAGCGGCAGCGGCGGGCTGCAGGCGCAGTGCCTGGCGGTGTGGAAGCTCGAGCAGGTCTACCCGGCCGACAATCGCGGCGAGCACTGCACCAGCGCCGATGCCGCGGGTTTTCCCATCGCGCCGCTGCTGTTCAATGCCGACGAGGTCCACGCCGCCATGCAGGTCGCGAACGGCGACCTGGGCCATGCGATCCGCTTCATCCTTCCCAACCCGCGCATGGCCAGCACGGTCGTTTCCGGCAAGCGTTACGGCCAGTACGTGCGCCCCGCCAGCCATGCCGGTGGTCCCACCGGTCCGGTAGGCGCCGTGCCCTACGGCTCGCGACTGCGGTTGCGCGCCGACTTCCCGGTGAACCTCTATCCACCGGCGGCACGGGTGATCCTGCGCACCATGCAGCGCTATGGCATCGTGCTGTCGGACGGCGGCAATGTCGCGCTGACCGCCGAGAGCGACCGCTACACCGACCATACCTGGGCCAGCCTGGGCATCGGTTCGCGCCTGTTCGACCAGGCGGTGCCGGCGGCGCCGGTGCGCCCGCAGGATTTCGTCGTGCTCGACACCGGGCCGCGCATCCTCGAGACCTGGGAGTGCGAGCGCAATCCCGAAACCAATGGGCCGACCGGGCTGCAGGCCCGGCTGTTCAAGGCCGGGAGCCGGCCCGGCATCCTCTGGCTGAACTGGAATGGCGGAACGTCGCGGGTCGACATCTACCGCGGTGCCAGCTTCATCGGCAACGTGTCGAACAAGGGCGCATGGCGGGACAAGTCCCAGGCTGGCCTCACCGCCGCCTACCGCGTCTGCAACGAGGACTCGACGATCTGCTCCGAAGCCGTCACGCCGGTGCTGCAACAGCCCATCGTTTACACGACCACGCCCAAACCGCCTAAAACCGCCACACCGCCCGCCACGACGTCCGGCGATGCCGTGCGGCCAGCCGCGACGCCCGCTGCCGATACCGGCAAGAACAAGCGGCCAGGCACCGCAACAAGACCCCGACCGCAGGCGTCGCTCGATCCCTAGGCCATTCGTCACTTGACGCTCCCAGGCGTGTTGCCCAGAGTCGGCCGGGCTTGATTCACTCCGTCGGCGGCGCGAACGCCCGCCGGCCCAGCCCACCCCGTTGGAGCGACACGATGGACAGACGAGACTTCCTGACGATCTCGGGCGTCGGCCTTGCCGGCCTGATGATGCCCTACAGCCGCGCCATCGCCGCCGAGGAGCTGGTTTCCGGCCTCGACATCGCGATCAAGAAGGCGATCGCCGACGCCGCCCTGCAGGCCGCCACCGATGCCGGCGCCAGCTACTGCGACGTGCGCATCGGCCGCTACCTGCAGCAGTTCGTCGTCACCCGCGAGGACAAGGTCCAGAACGTGGTGAACACCGAATCCACCGGCGTAGGCATCCGCGTGATCGCCAACGGCGCCTGGGGCTTCGCCGCCACCCGCGACCTGAGCACCGCCGGCGTCGCCGCCGCGGCGCGCCAGGCCGCCGCCATCGCCAAGGCCAACTCCAGCCTGCAGGACAAGCCCGTGCAGCTGGCCCCGGTCAAGGGCGTCGGCGAGGTGAGCTGGAAGGCACCGATCAGGAAGAACGCGATGGAAGTTCCGATCAAGGACAAGGTGGACCTTCTGCTGGCGGTCAACGCCGCCGCCATGAAGGCCGGCGCCGACTTCGTCAACTCGACCCTGTTCCTGGTCAACGAGCAGAAGTATTTCGCCTCCACTGACGGCAGCTACATCGACCAGGACATCCACCGCATCTGGGCCCCGTTCACCGTCACCGCGGTGGACAAGGAAAGTGGCAAGTTCCGCACCCGCGACGGCCTGTCGGCGCCGGTGGGCATGGGCTACGAATACCTCGACGGCGGCGGCAAGAAGTACGTGTCGCCCAACGGTGTCATCAACTATGGCAACACCTACGACATGGTCGAGGACGCCGTCGCGGCCGCCAAACAGGCGCGCGAGAAGCTGACCGCGCAGTCGGTGAAGCCGGGCAAGTACGACCTGGTGCTCGACCCGACCAACCTGTACCTGACCATCCACGAAAACGTCGGCCACCCGCTGGAACTCGACCGCGTGCTCGGCTACGAGGCCAACTACGCCGGCACCAGCTTCGCCACGCTCGACAAGCGCCGCGACAAGTTCCAGTACGGCAGCAACATCGTCAACCTGTTCGCCGACAAGGTGCAGGAAGGCAGCCTGGGTGCCGTCGGTTACGACGACGAGGGCGTGAAGTGCAAAAAGTGGGACCTCGTCAAGGACGGCATCCTGGTCAACTACCAGGCCATCCGCGACCAGGCCCACATCATCGGCGAAAGCGAATCGCACGGCTGCTGCTACGCCGACTCCTGGTCCAGCGTGCAGTTCCAGCGCATGGCCAACGTGTCGCTGGCGCCGGGCAAGACGCCGCTGAGCGTGGACGCGATGATCAAGGACGTCGAGAAGGGCATCTACATCGTCGGCGACGGTTCCTTCTCGATCGACCAGCAGCGCTACAACGCCCAGTTCGGCGGCCAGCTGTTCTACGAGATCGAGAACGGCAAGATCACCCGCATGCTCGAGGACGTGGCCTACCAGATCCGCACGCCGGAGTTCTGGAACGCCTGCGTGGCCATCTGCGACGAGTCCGACTACCGCCTGGGCGGCAGCTTCTTCGACGGCAAGGGCCAGCCGGGCCAGATCTCGGCCGTGTCGCACGGGTCGAGCACGACCCGTTTCAACGGCATGAACGTCCTCAACACCGCCCGCAACATCGGCTGAGCCCAGGAGCCTGACCATGAGCATCTACACCGAAGAACAGGCCAAGGCCATCCTGGACAAGGTCCTGAAGCTGTCCACCGCCGACGAGTGCACCGCCACGCTGGCCGGCAACGTCACCGGCAACATCCGCTTCGCGCTGAACGCGGTCTCGACCAGCGGCAAGGTCAGCGACACCCAGCTGATCGTGCAGTGCGCGTACGGCAAACGCGAAGGCATCGCCACCATCAACGAGTTCGACGACGCCGCGCTGGAACGCGTGGTGCGCCGCGCCGAGGACCTGGCGAAGCTGGCCCCGGAGAACCCGGAGTACATGCCGGCCCTCGACAAGCAGACCTACCGCCCCAGCCCGACCTTCGTGCAGGCCACCGCCGACATCACCCGGAGATGCGCGCCAGGGTCGCCGCGGCGTCCATCGGCCCGTGCAAGGACAACAAGCTGATCGCCGCCGGCTTCCTGCAGGATGACCAGACCTTCTACGCCTTCGCCAATTCCAAGGGCAACTTCGGCTACCAGCGCGCCACCAACCTCGACTACACCTGCACGGTGCGCACCGAGGACGGCCGCGGCTCCGGCTGGGTGGCGCGCAACGCCGCCGACGTCGGCAAGTTCAAGGTCGAGGACGACATCCAGACCGCGATCCAGAAGGCGCGCGACTCGGCCGAGGCCAAGGCGCTGGAGCCGGGCAAGTACACCGTGATCCTGGAACCGGCCGCAGCCGCCGGCCTGATCAACTTCATGATGTTCTTCTTCGACGCCCGCCAGGCCGACGAAGGCCGCAGCTTCCTGTCCAAGAAGGGCGGCGGCACCAAGCTCGGCGAACAGGTGTACGACCCGCGTGTGAACATCGAGGCCGACCCCTGGCACCCGGAAGTGGCGGTGATGCCCTGGGACGGCAGTGGCCTGCCGCGCGAAAAGCACCCGATCATCAAGGACGGCAAGGTCGAGTACCTGCAGTACTCGCGCTTCTGGGCCAAGGAAAAGGGCAAGCGCGCGGTCGGCCAGCCCGGCAACCTGATCATGTCCGGCGGCACGAAATCCACCGCCGAGCTGGTCAAGGGCACGCAGAAGGGCATCCTGGTCACGCGCACCTGGTACATCCGCCTGGTGGACCCGCAGACCGTGCTGCTGACCGGCCTGACCCGCGACGGCACCTTCTACATCGAGAACGGCGAGATCAAGCACCCGGTGAAGAACTTCCGCTTCAACGAGTCGCCGGTGATCATGCTCAACAACATCGAAGAACTGGGCAAACCGATCCGCCTGAGCGGCGACGAGTCGCCGTTCACGATGCTGATCCCGCCGATGAAGCTGCGCGACTTCACCTTCAGCTCCCTGTCCGACGCGGTGTGACGCTTCTTCTCCCTCCCCCGCTTGCGGGGAGGGTTGAGGAGGGGGCCCGCCGCCAAGCCACATCGCCCTCTCCCATGAATCCCGCTCCGCACTTCCCCCTCTCCCCAACCCCTCTCCCGCAAGGGGAGAGGGGCTTCGGCCCTGCTTCCCTCTCCCCTTGCGGGGAGGGGCCGGGGAGAGGGGACGCTCTTCGCCCGAACCTGCCGGCAAGAGAGGGCGCTCCCGTGAACCGCCGCCACTTCCTCGCCGCCCTCACCACCGCCCTTGCCGCCGGCGCCACGCGCCCGCTGCACGCGGCCAGCGCCGACTACGATTTCTGGTTCACGCGCCTGATGTACGACTCGGGCGACTGGGACGTGGACCAGCGCATGCCCGCGAACATCATCACTTCGCTGATCGACTACACCCGGCTGCGCGTGGACCCGAAGGAACACGTGCTGGCCCTGGCCGACCCGCGCATGCTGCAGGCGCCGTTCTGCTACCTGTCCGGCCACAAGCTGGTGGAGTTCAACCCGGACGAGCGCCGAAACTTCGAACGCTACGTGCGCAGCGGCGGCTTCGTGTTCGTGGACGACTGCAACCACGACATCGACGGCCTGTTCGCCAAGTCCTTCGAGGAGGAGATGGCGCGCATCTTCGGTCCGAAGGCGATGCAGAAGCTGCCGCCGCGGCATCCGATCTATTCCAGCTTCTTTACCTTCGACGGCCCGCCCGCCACCGGTTTCGAACTCAACGGCTGGGGCGACGACCTGGTGCACGACTACCTGAAAGGCATCACGATCGACGGCCGCCTGGGCGTGCTCTACAGCAACAAGGACTACGGCTGCGAGTGGGACTACGACTGGCGCAACAAGCGCTGGCTGGCCGAGGACAACACCAAGTTCGCCGTCAACATCGTGATGTATGCGCTGACGGCCTGAGACCAAGGACAACCAATGAACCTGCCTTATTCCGATACCGACCTGCAGCAGCAACTGGCCCACCTGGGCCCGCTGCGCGCCGCCATCGGCCAGGCCATCGTCGGCCAGCACGACGTGGTCGAACAGCTGCTGATCGGCCTGCTGGCCGGCGGCCACTGCCTGCTCGAGGGCGTGCCAGGCCTCGGCAAGACCCTGCTGGTGCGCACGCTGGGCCAGGCGCTGGAACTGCAGTTCCGGCGCGTGCAGTTCACGCCCGACCTGATGCCCAGCGACATCCTGGGCACCGAGATCCGGAAGAGGACCACGGCACCGGCCACCGCCACTTCAAGTTCCAGCCCGGCCCGGTGTTCACCAACCTGCTGCTGGCCGACGAACTCAACCGCACGCCGCCGAAAACCCAGGCCGCGCTGCTGGAGGCGATGCAGGAAAAGACCGTCAGCTACGCCGGCGTCACCCACGAACTTCCCAGGCCCTTCTTCGTGCTGGCCACCCAGAACCCGCTGGAACAGGCCGGCACCTACCCGCTGCCGGAAGCCCAGCTCGACCGTTTCCTGCTGCACGTTCGCGTGGATTACCCGAGCGAAGCCGAGGAGCGCGACATCATCGAACAGACCACCGGCGCGAAATCGGCACAGGTGCCGCAGGTGATGCGCGGCGAGGATGTGCTGGCCCTGCAGGCGCGCGTGCGCGAGGTGCACCTGGGCGCCGACCTGCTGGACTGGATCACGCGCCTGGTGCGCGCCAGCCGGCCGCTGCCGGGCGCGTTGCCTGAAATCCAGCAGTTCGTGAAATGGGGCGCCGGCCCGCGTGCCGGGCAGTCACTGGTGCTCGCCGCGAAAGCGCGCGCCCTGCTGCACGGCCGGTTCGCCGCCACCCGCGAGGATGTGGTCGCGCTGGCCGCGCCGGTGCTGCGCCATCGCCTGCTGCTGTCCTTCGCCGCCGAGGCCGAACAGAAATCGGCCGACGACGTGGTCGGCGTGCTGCTGCGCGGCGTGCCCTTCGCCGGCTGACGAACCGTGTCCGGCCCCGACTTCATCCCCGCGCCGGTGCGTGCCCGGCTAAAGGACCTGCGCCTGGCCGGGCGCCGGACCACGGGCGGGCATGGTTTCGGCCAGCACGCCAGCCGCAGCCGCGGCGCGGGCCTGGAGTTCGCGCAGTACCGCGCCTACGAGCCGGGCGACGAACTGCGGCAGATCGACTGGAAGCTCTACGCACGCTCCGACAAGTTCTTCGTGCGCGAGGCCGAACGCGACAGCCCACTCACCGCCTGGGTGATCGTCGACTGCACGGCGTCGATGGCGCAGGGCGATGCGGCGCGGCCAGGCTGGTCGCGCCTGGACGCGGCACGTGCACTCGCCGCCTGCATCTTCGAACTGGCGCTGCGCCAGGGCGACCGCTTCGGCCTGGCGGCGATCGGTGGCGCCGGCCTGCGCCTGGTGCCGCCCGGCGCCGGCCCGCGCCACCGCGACCGCTGCCTGCTCGAACTGCACGGCCTGCGCGCTGATGGCGACTGGCCTGCGGAAACCACGCTGCGCCCGCTCTGGGAACGCATCGGCGCCGGCCAACTGGTGCTGATGCTCAGCGACGACTTCGACGAGGCCGCCGTGGCGCTGTGTGAACGCCTCTCGGCCGCACGCCGCGAAGTCCTCAGCCTGCAGATACTCACCGCCGAAGAACGCGACTTTCCCTTCCGCGGTGGCCACCGCTTCCGCGACACCGAATCCGGCGCCGAACGGCTGAGCGACGGCGCCTCGGC
This sequence comes from Arenimonas daejeonensis, assembly GCF_007993735.1. Taxonomy (GTDB): domain Bacteria; phylum Pseudomonadota; class Gammaproteobacteria; order Xanthomonadales; family Xanthomonadaceae; genus Arenimonas; species Arenimonas daejeonensis. The sequence goes on from NZ_CP042453.1 coordinate 206,994, forward strand.
GCGCGAGGCCTTCCTCGCGGCCTTCGCCGCGGCGCAGCGCACGCTGGCCGCCCGCCTTGCCGCCAGCGGCATCCGCCACACCACGCACGTGCTGGACGAAGCGCTGGACGCGCCGCTGCGACGCCTGCTGGCTGCCTCCCCGGCGGAGCGCGCATGAGCCTGGGCCTGTTGTTCCCGCTCGGCCTGGCGGCGCTGGCGGCGCTGCTGCTGCCGCTGCTGGTCCACCTGGTGCGGCGCGAGGAACAGCGCCCCACCGACTTCGCGGCGCTGCGCTGGCTGACGGCGCGGCTCAAGCCACGCGCGAAACTGCGCTTCGAAGACCTGCTGCTGCTGGCCTTGCGCCTGTTGCTGGTCGCGGCCATGGCACTGCTGCTCGCCAGACCCGTGCTCTACGGCGGTACGGGCGACGCGCCCTGGCTGCTGGTCGCACCCGGCGCCGATCCGGCGGCCGCGCCTTCCCTGCCCGAAAACACCGAACGGCGCTGGCTGGCGCCGGGTTTCCACGCTCGACACGCCGCGGCCACAAACCACGGATTCCATTTCCAGCCTGCTGCGCCAGCTCGATGCCGATCTGCCCGCGGCCACGCCGGTGACGGTGCTGGTGCCGGCGGTGATCATCGCCGACGGCGCACGGCCGCAGCTGGCGCGCACCGTGGACTGGCGCGTCGCACCGCTGGCCGGCACGCCCGAACCCACCCCGCCCGTCAGTGCGGAAAACTTCACGTTTGCCGTGCGCCACACGCCTGAACACGAACCCGCGCTGCGCTACCTGCGCGCGGCCGCCCGGGCCTGGCGCACGGATGACGCTTCGCCCGAAGTGGACATCGCCGGTACCGAAGCCCCGCTCGCGGCCGGCACGACCCGGCTGGTCTGGCTCGCGCCGGGCGAATTGCCCGCGACGGTGCGCGAATGGATCGCCGCGGGCGGGCATGCCCTGATCGATGCGCAGACCACCTGGCCCCAACCCGAAGCAGGCGTGGTCGTGTGGCGCGATGGCGAAGGCCGCGTGTTGGCGCGCTCCACCGCCTCGGGCCGTGGCCGCGTGACGCAGCTGCAGCAGGCACTGGCGCCCGCCAGCCTGCCGGCGCTGCTGGAAGCGGATTTCCCGCAGCGCCTGCGCGAGCTGCTGGACGGTCCACCCGCACCGCCGCGCCTCGCCGATGCCGCCGACCACGCCCCCATGGTTGGCGGTCCCGGTTTCCCGGAAAGCCCGCGCGAACTGGACACGCCGCTGCTGTGGCTGATCCTGGCCCTGTTCGCGCTCGAACGCTGGTTCGCGACGCGCGCCCGCCCCGAGGCCACGGCATGAGCGCCGAGTCCCGCCTGCAGCACGCGATGGCAGCCGCGCGACGCCGGCACGCCGGCATCGTCGCGCTGTTGGCGCTGGCGGCCGCCGCGGTGATCGTCACGGCGGCCTGGCGTTTCGGCGGGGCCGCCACGATGGCGTGGACCGCGCTGGCGCTGTCCGCCGTGATCGTGGTGCTGGCCTGGCACGGCGCACGCGCACTTGATGACCGCTGGTTCGCGCGCCGCCTCGACCGCCGCGCCGACATGGAGGACAGCGCCGACCTGCTGTTCGTCTCCGGCACGGAGCTCAACGGCCTGCAGGTGCTGCAGCGCGAGCGCCTGCGCGAACGCCTCGCCACCGGTCCCGCCCCGGACCTGCGAACGGCGTGGCCGCGGCGCGCGCTGCTGTCGGCCTGGATTCCGGCGCTGCTGCTGGCGGCCGGCCTGTGGCTGTGGCCGTCATCGCCGCCAGCACCGGTGGCACCCGCGCCCGTCACCGTCACCAGCGACGAAGAAGCCCCGACGCACACCACCCTGCTGGCCGCACGCCTGGCGATCGAACCGCCGGCCTACACCGGCCTGCCCGCGCGCGACGGCAATGAACTCTCCGACAAGGCGCCCACCGGCTCCCTGCTGCGTTGGACCCTGCGCTTCGCACCGCAGCCGCCCTCGGCCGAGATCGTGCTGCATGACGGCCGCCGGATCGTGCTCGTGCGCGAAGGCGAGGACTGGACCGGCGAACATCGCCTCGACCGTTCCGCGTTGTATCGCCTGGTGCCCGGCGGCCCGCTGCCGCTGCAGGACGACCGCCTGCACCGCCTGGACGCGATCGCCGACCAGCCGCCGCAGCTGCGCGTGATCACGCCCGAACGCAACCTCACGCTGCGCACCGACGGCCAGCGCGACTGGGCGCTGTCGTTCGAGGCCAGCGACGACTACGGGCTCGGCAACGCACGACTGCTGATCACCCTTGCCCAGGGCAGCGGCGAGCAGGTGACGGTGAGCGAACGCCGTTTCGCACTGGCCGGCGAAGGCGACGGCAAGCAGCGCCGCTACACGCGCCGGCTCGACCTGGCCGCACTCGGCCTGGCCCAGGTGATGACCTGATCGTGCGGCTGGAAGTGGACGACAACCGCACGCCCGGCCCGCAGACCAGCCGCAGCGCCAGCTACATCCTGCGCTGGCCGATGCCACCCGCCACCGAGGCCACGGGCATGGAAGGCCTGGTGAAGAAGGCGCTGCCGGCCTATTTCCGCAGCCAGCGCCAGATCATCATCGACACCGAGGCCCTGGTCGGCGAACGCGCGCGGCTGGCCGCCGATGATTTCATCGGGCGCTCGGACCGCATCGGCGTGGACCAGCGCATCCTGCGCATGCGTTACGGCCAGTTCCTCGGCGAGGAGAACGTCGGCGGCCCGGAATCCGCCGGCGGCGAAGAACATTCCGAAGACGACGGCCACGACCATGGCGCCGAAGCACCGGCCGACTTCGGCGGCGCCATCAACGTGCTGGAGGAATACGGCCATACGCACGACGACGCCGAAGCGGCGACCCTGCTCGACCGGAAACACGCGCGCTGCTGAAGCAGGCGCTGGACGCGATGTGGTCGTCGGAAGGTGAACTGCGCCAGGGCCAGCCCGAACGCGCGCTGCCGCATGCCTACCGCGCGCTGGGTTTCATCAAGCAGGTGCAGCAGGCGTCGCGCATCTACCTGGCGCGGGTCGGGCTGGAGTTGCCGCCGATCGACGAGTCCCGTCGCATGAGCGGCGAGCGCAAGGGGCTGGGCGACCGTCGCGACGGCCTGGTGGCCGCAACCGCCGACGAGGTGCCGGCGCTGGCGCTGTGGCAGGCCTTGGCGCCGGGCGCCGATGCGGGTGCGTCGCTGGAAAGTTTCGCCACCTGGCTGCAGGCCAACGAACACCGTCTCGCCGATCCGCTGGACCTGGTCGCCGCGCTGGAAGTGGTACGTGCCGACCCGGCCTGCAGCGACTGCCGCCAGCGCCTGCGCGACCGACTGTGGCCGCTTCTGCCGCAACCGGCCGCGACGACGATGCCGCGCCCCGCGCCGGATGCGCGCGGGCAGGCCTATCTCGATGCACTGGCGCCGGAGGAAATCCGATGAGCACCGGTTTCGCGCTGGCGCTGGTCCTGGCAGCGATCGTGCTGGTCGCCGGGCTGCGCATCGTCATGGCTTCGCGCGGAAAACCTGGCGCCTGGCGCCGCACGGTCCCGCGCCTGGCCGGCATGATCGCCAGCGCCGTCCTGCTCCACGGTTTCCTGTTGCCCCCGGACCGCACGCCGCGTGCCCGGTCATTGACCGTGTTGACCGCGGACAGCCGAACCGCGGATGCCGCGACGGAGGCCGGCGGCATCGTCGTGGCATTGCCCGAAGCCCCCGTCATTCCGGGCGTCATGCGTGTGCCCGATCTCGCCACGGCGCTGCGGCGGCATCCTGGCGCCACGCCCCTGCGCGTGCGCGGCGCCGGCCTGCCGGCGCGCGACCAGGACGCGGCCGTCGGGCAGGACATCGAATTCACGCCGCCGCCGCTGCCGGCCGGCGTGGTCGAACTCCATGCGCCGGTGCAGGCAGGTCGCGGTCGACACTTCGTGCTGAGCGGCCGGGCGGAAGGCGCCACGCAAGGCCTGATCGAACTGCTGGATCCGGCCGGCGCACGGATCGACCAGGCGGTGCCCGACGACACGGGCCGCTTCCGACTGCTGGGCCGGGCCGGGCCAGTCGGACGCGTGGATTACCGCCTGCGCCTGAAGGCGAAAGACGGGCAAACGCTGGAAGAACTCGCGGTGCCGCTGGACGTGCGCGCCGGTGCGCCGCTGAAGATCTGGGTGCTGGCCGGCGGCCCCGGCCCGGAACTGAAATACCTGCGCCGCTGGGCCCGCGATGCCGGTCTCGCGCTGCACACACAGATGGCCGTGGGCGGTGGCGTCGACCTGGGCGATCCGCCGCTGGCGATGACGCCGGCCACGCTGCACGGATTCGACCTGGTGCTGCTCGACGAACGCAGCTGGCGCGACCTGGGCGAACCGGGTCGGAACGTGTTGCGCGCCGCCGTGCGCGAAGGCCTGGGCGTGCTGCTGCGCCTGACCGCCGATCCGGGCGAAAACGATCGCCGCCTGCTGCAGGAATGGGGCTTCACCGTGGAGGCCGCCGACCTCCCCCGCAGCCTGCGCCTGCCGGGCAGCGAATCGGCGGATGCGAGCGTGCCAACGGGCGTCGTGGCGGACGCGCAAGCCCAGGCCACCGACACCGCGCCCCTGCTCAGCCGTCGGCCGCTGCGCCTGCGCGCCACCGATGGCCAGGCCCTGCGCCGCGCCCCCGACGGCGAACCGCTGGCCCTGTGGCGCCCCGAGGGCCGCGGGCGGATCGCGGTGTGGACGCTGTCGGACAGCTTCCGCCTGGTGCTTGCGGGTCGCCGCACGGCGCACGGCAGCCTCTGGGCGGAAGCGATCGCCACCCTGGCGCGGCCCTCGGGCCAGGCATCGAAGCCCGTGCCGGATGACGCACGCGCCGGCGAACGCATCGCGCTGTGCGGCGTGGGCGAAAACGCCAGCGTGTTGGCCCCGGATGGCACGCGAACCCCGCTGGTGCCCGACCCGGCCAGCGGGACGCGCGCCTGCGCGGCCTACTGGCCGACGCAGGCCGGCTGGCACGAACGGATCGAGGCCGACGTCCGCACGCCCTTCCCCGTGCGCGCCGCGGAGGCAACACCAGGCCTGGCCGCGGCGGCGATCGGCACGGCCACACAGATCCTGGCCATCGCCGCGCCCGATCCCACGACGGGCGCGCCGGCACCGATGCCCGGCCCACGCTGGCCTGGGGCCTGGCCTGGCTGCTGGCCAGCGCCGGATTGTGGTGGCTGGAACGCCGGCGTCACACGGCGGCAGGATCAGGCTCGGCCGCAGCGCGCGAACCGCTTCGGGGCTGAAGCCCCTCCTACGACCGTGCGGCGTCCGCCGCGGCCAGCTCCGCCGCCAGCTCGGGCGGGACACCGGGAATGCGGCTCCAGTCGATGGCGTCGATCTGCTCCGGCGGCAGGAAACGCCGTGCGTAATCCAGATAGACCCGCTCGCGCAGGAACACCTCGAACAGGTCCGGGTCCACGTGGTGGTCGAGTTTCATGCGGCCCAGGATGGCCAGCGACTCGCTGAGCGTCTTGCCGGGTTTGTAGGGCCGGTCGCTGGCGGTGAGCGCCTCGAAGATGTCGGCGATGCCCATCACCCGCGCCGGCACGCTCATCTGCTCGCGGGTCAGGCCGCGCGGATAACCCTTGCCGTCCATACGTTCGTGGTGGCCGCCGGCGTACTCGGGCACGCGCGCCAGGTGCGCCGGCCAGGGCAGCGCCTCCAGCAGCCGGATGGTCATGACGATGTGGTGGTTGATGATCTCGCGCTCGGCAGCGGTGAGCGTGCCGCGGCGGATGGTGAGGTTCTCGACCTCGTCGGCGGACAGGAAGGGCTGGTCGCTGCCGTCCGGGCCGCGCCAGGTGCGGGCGGCGATGCGGTGGATGGCGCTGACCTTGGCGTCGTCCATGAATTCGCCGCCGGTGTTGGCCTGGCGGATGACTTCGCGGTCGGCGTCGAGCTGGGCCAGGCGCTCGACGTAGGTGCGGTCGTCGAGTTCGCCGTGCAGGTGGGCGATCTGGGCATCGCGCTTCAGCACTTCGAACCGGGTGTCTATCAGCTCGATGCGGTCGAACAGCGTCTGCAGCTTGGTGGCCTTGTCCACCACGTGCACCGGCGTGGTGATCTTGCCGCAGTCGTGCAGCAGGCCGGCGATCTTGAGTTCGTAGCGGTCGGCTTCGTCCATCGTGAACGACGCCAGCGGGCCCACCGTGGTGCGCGCCGCCGCGTCGGCCAGCAGGCTGGTCAGCACCGGCACGCGTTCGCAGTGGCCGCCGGTATAGGGCGACTTCTCGTCGATGGCGGTGTTGACCAGCTTGATCAGGGCCTCGAACAGGGTCTCGAGCTGGTCGATCAACTGGCGGTTGTTGAGCGCGATCGCCGCCTGCGAGGCCAGCGACTCCACCAGCCGCTGCTCGGACTCGGTGAAGGCATCCACCTCGCCGGCGGCGTTCTTGGAGTTGATCAGCTGCAGCACGCCGATCACCCGGCCGTCGTGGTCCTTCATCGGCACGGTGAGGAAGGACTTCGACCGGTAACCGGTCCTGGCGTCGAAGGCACGCGTGCCGCTGAAGTCGTAACCCTCGGCGGTGTAGGCGTCGGGGATGTTGACGGTCCGGCCGGTGAGCGCGGCGTGCGCGACGACCATGTTGTGGTTGGGCTGGCCGTCGGGCTGGTACAGCGGCAGTGGCTTGAAGGTGATCGGCGCACCGTGTTTCCCGCCCAGGATGAAGCCGAGGCTGTGATTGCGCAGCACCTCGAACACCAGCTCGTCGCCCTGCACGCGGTAGAGCGTGCCGCCGTCGGCGTTGGCGAATTCGCGAGCGGTTTCCAGGATGCGTTCGAGCAGGGTCGCCAGGTCGCGTTCGTGCGACAGCGCCACGCCGATGGCGTTGAGGGTTTCAAGACGTCGGAGGATGTCGTGTTCGCGGGTCACGGCGGCGGTGGCGGTTGGCAGGACGCGCCAACACTGACGCCAAACCGGGGGCCGTGCAATCGGTCAGGTTTGGCAGCAAGGCCCGGCAGGCATTAGGGTGGGCTTCCCTGCCGGAGGCCGACCCGATGATGGCGCGTTGGATCCTGGTTCTGCTGCTGTGCGCCGCCCCCTTCGCCCACGCCCGGACGCAGGTGCCGGACACGCCGGCCGGCCGCGCCTTCAGCGCCTGGCTGCAGGCCTTCAACCAGGCCGACCGGGCGCAACTGGAAACCCTGCAACAGGCCTTCACCGAGGTCGAATCGGTGGACGACACCCTTGGTTTCCGCGACTTTACCGGCGGCTTCACCCTGCAGGCAGTCGAAGCCAGCGAGCCGCGCCGGTTGACCGTGCGCGTGCAGGAACGCGATGGCCGCATGGCGCCGGTTCGCCTGGTAGTGAGCGTGGACGCAGGCGAACCGGCGAAGCTGTTGTCGGTGATGCCGGAGAGCCTGGATATCCCGCGGCTGGACACGGACGCCGCCATCGCTGGCCTGGTCGCGCGCGCGGAGGCGCTGGCGGCAGCGGACGAATTCGCAGGCGCCTACCTGATCGCCCGCGACCGCCGGGTGCTCGCACAGGCGGCGCTCGGCCTTGCGGACCGCACCGCTGGCACCGCCAACACCCTCGATACGCGTTTTCGCTTCGGGTCCGCCGGCAAGATGTTCACCGCGGTCGCGGTGCTGCAGCTGATCGAAGCGGGGAAGCTCTCACTCGATGGCACGGTCGACACCTACCTGGCCGGCTATCCGAACCGCGAGATCGCCAAGGTGACGCTGCACCAGCTGCTGACCCACACCGGCGGCACCGGCGGCATCGACATCTTCGGAGCGGAATTTGCCGACAACCGCAAGTTGCTGCGCACGCATGCCGATTACCTCGAACACCACGGCACGAAGGGCCCGGCCTTCCCACCCGGCTCCAAGGTTGACTATTCGAACTACGGTTTCGTTCTGCTTGGCGCCATCCTGGAGAATGTCAGCGGACAGGACTACTACACGCTGCTTCAGGACAAGGTCTTCGCTCCCGCGGGCATGACCCGCACCGGAGCGGAGCCCGAATCGTCGAAGGTCGAGGGCCTTGCCGTTGCTTATCAGCGCAGGAGCGGGACCTGGGTGGATGCCTCTGAAACGCTGCCCTGGCGCGGCATGGCAGCGGGCGGCGGCTACACCACGGTAGGCGACCTGCTGAAGTTCGCGCAGGCGCTGCAGGCCGGCAAGCTGTTGTCGCCAACCATGCTCAGGCAAGCCACATCGCCGCAGATGGAAGAGAACTGGTACGGCTTCGGCTTCATCACCGTAGGGGAGGGCCCGCTGCGCCGCTACGGACATGGCGGTGATTCCGATGGGATGAATGCCGACTTCCGCGTCTTCCCCGACTCGGGCTGGGTGCTGGTGAGCCTGAGCAATCTCGACCCGCCGGCTGCCTACCGCCTCACGCGCTGGTTCGAACCACGCATGCCGCTGAAGCCGGAGCCGATCGTCGAGTGACCGCCGCCGCGATCGAGCTCGAAACCACCCTCGCCCATGCCCAGGGCGCCTACACCGTGGCGATGCGCTTCGGCAGCGGGCAGCATCCGGCGAACCCTGGTGCTGGACACCGGCAGCAGCAGCCTGGCGAGGCTGCAGGGTGCGTACGATCCGTCCGGTGACGAGACGCTGCAGGCCACGCCGTACGCGCAGGAAGTGATCTACGGCGGCGGCGCCTGGGCCGGTCCGGTATTGCGCTCGGCGCTGTGTTTTGGCCACGGCCACCACGAGCGGCGCATCGACGACGCGCTGTTCGCGCTGATCGAGTCCGAAGGCCGCCCCTTCCGCGGCGCCGACGGCATCCTTGGCCTGGCCTACCGCGACCTCAATCCGGCCTACGACCTGTCGACGCTGCTGCAGCAGCGGGGCGTCGAACCGCCGGTGAACTGGCCCTGGCCCTTTCCCGCCGGGCACGACCTGGACCTGGCGAAGTTCAAGGACTTCCTGCACAAGCATCCCCGCACGACGCTGACACCGGTGTTCAGCGCACTGGAGGAAGAAGGCGTGCTGCGCGACCGTTTCGCGCTGACCGTGGGCCGCGCCGTCGTGCACGTCACCGAAGACCGCGCTTCGCCGCATTCATTGGCTGCCGACCCGCTCAACCGCGGCGCACTGGTGCTGGGCGGCGGACCGGAACACCAGCACCTCTACCACGGCGCCTTCCACGATGTGCAGGTCCTGCACGACCTGTACTACAACGCGAACCTGCGCGCGGTGCGGGTCGGCGGCCAGGACCCGATCCCGGTGCCGCCACTGGACGCCGGCGACGTCGCCAGCCGTCACAGCAACGCCCTGCTCGATACCGGCAGCAGTTTCCTGGTGCTGGAGTCGTCCACGTACGCCGCCGTGCTCGCGGCGCTGGGCCGGCACGATGCGCGGCTGCCGGACCTGGTCGCGCAAAGCCAGGCCGCGCTGCGGGAAGACCGCGGCCTGCCCAACCACGCCGTCGACCCACGCCACTGGCCCGACCTGCACCTGCACCTGGAAGCGCCGGACGGCCGCGACACCGTGCTGCGCATCGCCGCCTCGCACTACTGGCCGCACAACGCCTTGCACGCCGGCCAGACGATCTGCCTGCTGATGGCGCAGCTGCCGCATTTCCCGAAGCAGTCGATCCTGGGGCTGCCGCTGTTCGCGGGCCGCTATACCGTTTTCGACCGGCAGGCGGGCGGTGGACCTGGCGTGGTGCGGCTGGCGACGGCGGCATGAACCAGGCGCTCGCGACCGCGCGCCTGCAGCTGCGTCCACTGGCGAGCGGCGACGAGGCGTTGTACGTACGCCTGTACACCGACCCCGTGAGCATGGCGCACATCACGATGGCGCAGACGCCCGACGCGGCGACGCGTGGCTTCCGGGCCGCGCTGGCGGCGCAGGCGCAGGTTCCGCCGCAGCGCCTGTTCTGGGTGTTGTACGACCACGTCCTGCAAGAGCAGGTCGGCCTGCTGGGCCTGGACCTGGACGAACCCGGCGGCGGCGAAGTCGGCGCCCTGATCCCACCCGAACACCAGGGCCGCGGCTACGCCACCGATGCGATCACCGCCCTGGCCGACCACGCCTTCGGCACACTCGGCCTGCGAAGGCTGCACACGCGCCACGCCGCCGGCCACGGCCTGGCGCACGGTCTGATGCAGGGCCTGGGCTTCCAGCCGGGCGATCCGGTGCCGGGCCCGCATCCGCAGCGCTGGTCACTGACCCCGGAAACCTGGGCCCGGCGACAAGGCAACTGCGATCCGCTAACCTGAACGGGCCTCTTTCAAGACGGCCACCGGGGATCATGGAAAAACGGGGAAGCCTGGCCTGCGTCGGCCTCGGCATGACGCTGGGCGCGCACATCAGTCCGCGTTCGCGCAGCCACATCGAGCAGGCCGACGTGGTGTTCGCGGCCGTCTCCGATCCGCTGGTGGAACTGTGGCTGCAGCAGATGCACGCCGACGTGCGCAGCCTGCAGCCCTACTACGGCGAAGGAAAATCGCGCCAGGACACCTACCGCGAGATGGTCGAGGCCATGCTGGCCGAGGTGCGCGCGGGAAAGACGGTCTGCGGCGCCTTCTACGGCCACCCGGGCGTGTTCGCGCTGGCGCCGCACCGGGCCATCGAGAAGGCGCGTGCGGAGGGATTCGAGGCCCGCATGGAGCCCGGCATCTCGGCCGAGGACTGTCTGTACGCCGACCTGGGCATCGACCCGGGCACGGTCGGCTGCCAGCACTACGAAGCCAGCCAGCTGATGTTCTACCGGCGGCGCATCGACCCCTCGGCCTACCTGGTGCTGTGGCAGGCCGGCATCGCCGGCGACCGCAGCTTCCGCCGGTTCGCCACCCCGGCGGCCTACCGGCAGCTGCTGGTTGACCTGCTGGCCGCCGACTACCCGTTGGACCATCCGTGCACGATCTACGAGGCCGCGACCCTGCCGATCAATGCACCGCGCGTCGAGGCTGTCGCCCTGGGCGACCTGGCCCGGGCCGAGCTCAGGCTGCAGTCCACCCTGGTGCTGCCGCCGGCCCGGCCCTTGGAGCAGAATCCTGCCATGCTGGCCCGGCTGGCCGAGCTTGACGCCCTCGCCGCATCCTGAGTTCCGATCCACCACTACCGCAAAGGGGAGTAGAAGATGACGAACGTGATCGCTTTTCTCGAAGCCATGGGCCAGGACGCCGGCAAGAGCCGACTCCAGGGCGAAGACTACGCCGCTGCCGTGGATGCGCTGGGTCTGGACGACGCACCGCGCCAGGCGCTGCTGCAGCGTGACGCCTCGGCCATCGGCGACCTGCTGGGCGGGCGCATGAAGATGATGTGCCTGCTCTTCCCGGCCGACGGCGACGAAAAGAAGGACGACCAGCAGGACGCTCCCGGCGACGATGAGAAGAAGGAATCCATCCAGCCGTACGGCCGCCACTGAGTAAGCGGGGCGCAGCGCACATGCACAGGAGCCTGCTCCTGCTGTTGATGGCGATGGCCCTTTGCCTGGCGGCGCCGCGTTCCGCGGCGTCGCCGGCATTCGAAGCCATGCTGCGCCAGGCGGAGGACGTGCGCAGCGCCGACCCGGCACAGTTCGAGTCGCTGCTGGGACAACTCAACGCCAGCGTCGGGGCCGCCACGCCCTCGCAACGCCAGCAACTGCAGTATCTCAAGGCCTACCACCTGGCCTACACCGGCCGGTTCGACCTGGGCATCGCCGCCGCCAAGGCCCTGTTCGACGAAGCCACCGACGTCAACATCAAGTTCCGCGCCGGCTCGCTCATCGTCAACGGGTATGCGGCGACCCGCGAGTTCACCGAAGGGCTGCGCTACCTGGACCAGACGCTGGCACTTGTAGACCGCATCCAGGACGCCGAGCTCCGGCACCATGGCTGGTCGGCGGCAGGCGTCATCTACAACCAGGTCGGGCAGTTCGAGCTGGGCAGGGAGTTCGCGGAGCGCATGCTGGCGGACAACCCCAGCCCGCGCACCCGCTGCTTCGCCGGCGCCCTGCGCCTGGAGTCCCTGTACAACCTCGGGCCGCTGACCGGCGAGGACGCGGCGATCAGCGCCCTCATGCAGGCCTGCACCGAAGTCGACGAACCGGTTGCCGCGAATTTCGCACGCGCCCAGCTGGCCAGGCTATGGGCCGACCAGGGTGATCGCGCGCGGGCCATCCGCACGCTCAACGAACGCCTCGGCGAGATCGAGGCCACCCGCTACCCCCGCCTGATCGGCGAGATCCATTCGCTGCTGGCCGAACTCAACGCGGCGGAAGGTTTCGTGGAGGAGGCCGACCACCATGCGCGGCTGGCAATCGAACAGAGCCATGGCATCGTGCATTCGCTGCCGCTGGTCGCGGCCTATCGTGTGCTGTACCGGACCGCGCTGGACCGCGGCGACCCGGTGGCTGCCCTCGAGCACTACCGCAACTTCGCCGAGGCCGACAAGGCGTATCTGGACAACGTCAAGGCCCGCGAACTGGCATTCCAGCTGGTCAGGCACGAGACCCAGCAGAAGAGCCAGACCATCGAACTGCTGAACAAGCAGAACGAGGTGCTGCAGCTCGAACGCAGGGTCGCGACCCAGAACGCGCGCAACACGCAACTGCTGATCGCCCTGTTGGCCGTGCTGCTGGCGTCGATCGGTTTCTGGGCCTACAAGACCAAGAAGACGCAGCTTTCGTTCCGTCGCCTGTCGGAAACCGACACCCTGACCGGCGTCAGCAACCGGCACCACTTCAGCCGCTGCGCGGGGATCGCACTCGAATACTGCCAGCGCACGCGCGACCCTGCGCCCTGGTGATGTTCGACCTGGACGAGTTCAAGACCATCAACGATCGCCACGGCCACGCCACGGGCGACTGGGTGCTCCAGCAGGTGGGATCCGCCTGCCGCAGCGTCTGCCGCAAGAACGACCTGTTCGGGCGGCTGGGCGGCGAGGAGTTCGCCTTCCTGCTGACCGGCGCGGACTCCGCGTCGGCCCTGCAGCTGGCACAGGATTGCCGCAGGCGCCTGGCGCAGATCGACACCGCCGACACCGGCGCCAAGTTCCGCATCACCGCCAGTTTCGGCGTCGCCGCCACGGCCGACAGCGGCTACGACTTCCAGATGCTGCTCGCGCGTGCGCCGAGGCCATGTACCGGGCCAAACGCGAAGGCCGCGACCGCGTCAGCGTGCACGTGCCGGCTTCGCTGGACCCGCGGTTGGCCTGAGACCCGATGTCGCACCTGATCCTGGAAACCGAACGGCTGCGCCTGCACGAACTGGCCGGCACCGACACCGGCTTCATCCTGGAATTGCTCAACGACCCCGATTTCCTGCGCTTCATCGGCGACCGCCAGGTGCGCACGCACGAGGACGCGCTGCGCTATCTCGCTGAAGGACCCCTCGCCAGTTACGCCGCCAACGGCTACGGCCTGTGGCGGGTCGAACGGCGCAGCGACGGCAGGGTCATCGGCATGTGCGGGCTGGTCCGGCGCGAGACGCTGCCGCACCCGGACATCGGCTACGCCTACCTGCCGGCGTTCCGCGGCCAGGGTTACGCGGTCGAAGCGGGCGCCGCGGTGCTGCGCCACGGCTTCTCGCACCTGGGCCTGCCGCGCATCCTGGCCATCGTCACCGACGCGAATGCCGGCTCGGTGCGCGTGCTCGAAAAACTCGGCCTCATGCCGCAGGGCCGGCAGTCCTTCGGTGGCGAACCCCTGCTCGTCTACGGCTGCGACGCTCCCGGCGCCATCGCCTGACGCGACGCCTTCGCGCTGTCCGGCATCCTGGTAATGCTGGCCGGAATCACCCGGATCCGGCGGAAACGACCGGGGCACGCACGAGATTCGCTGCGTATCGTCGCCCCGCCCCCTTGAGTGAGCTGCCGTGATGCGACTGCCGATCAGACTGCCCCTGTTCCTGAGCCTGGCCGGGTTCGGCCCATTGGCGCTGGCCGCGCCGCCCGACCTGCGGCTGGCCGCGGCCGCCTTCGAGGAAGCCCAGGCAACCTGTCACGCCGACGCCCAGGCGCTCTGGGGCCGCGAGGTGTGCGTGCCGCTGCTGTTCGCCGACCCCGTCACCCGCACCGTCATCGCCAGCCAGGCCGGACAGGGCGACGCGCTGAAGCCGCAGGACGGCGTCTTCACCGGGCGCCTGCCGGAACAGCACAACATCGCCAACACCGCCCTGGACTGGGACGGCGTGCGCTGGGCGATGATCGTCTGGCCGCTGCCGGATGACCCGGCGTCGCGGCGGTCGCTGATGCTGCACGAGTCCTGGCATGCCATCCAGGATTCGCTGGGCCTGCCGATGCGTTCGCCCAACCCCGCGCACCTGGCCAGCGTGCACGGCCGGGTGGCGATGCGCATGGAATGGCGCGCGCTGGCCGCCGCCCTGCGCGCCACGAATCCGGAAAGCGAGCGCCTCGCGATCGCCGACGCACTGGCCGCGCGCGCCTGGCGCCGCCGGCTCGACGCCGATGCCGGCGCGCTGGAGAACCAGCTGGAACTCAACGAAGGCCTGGCCCAGTTCACCGGCGAACAATTGAGCGGGCGCGACGACCTGGACGCCTGGCTGGCCGCCGATCTCAAGCGCCGCGAAAGCGGGCCCAGCTTCGTGCGCAGCTTCGCCTACGGCTCCGGCCCGGCCTACGGCCGTTTGCTGGAACGGCACGCGCCGGGCTGGCGCCAGCGCCTCGACGCCGATGCGGACCTGGGCTTGATGCTGGCGCAGGCGCTGGCACTGGATACGCCCGCCACGCGCCAGGAGCTGCCCGATGTCACCGCGACACGACTTGGCCTGGCCGGCGTGCTGGCCGAGGAACAGGCGATCGCGCTGGCACGGGCGGAAACCACCGCGCGCTGGCGCCAGCGGCTGGTGGACGGGCCCACGGTGCACCTGCCGTTCCAGCAGATGAAGATTTCCTTCGATCCCGGCCAGGTGTTCGCACTGCCGCCGCAGGGCACCGTGTATCCGGTGCTGCGCGTGGTGGATGCCTGGGGCGTGCTGGAAGCCTCAGACGGCGCGCTGATCGCCGACAGCTGGGGCGGCGTCACCCTGCCCGGACCGGCAACCCGCGACGGCGACCGCTGGCAGGGACCAGGCTGGACCCTGGCGCTGGCCGAGGGCTGGGAACTGGACAACGCAGGCCCGGAGCCGGGCCTGCGCAAACGCTGATCAGACCGGCGTCGGATTGCGGTACTTGAAACCGGCCTGGTGCCAGTAGGGATACGGCTTGGGCCGCTCGCTGGCGGCATCCAGGCGCGCGACCTGGTCCGCGCTGAGGTTCCAGCCGCCCGCCCCCAGGTTCTGGCGCAGTTGCTCCTCGTTGCGCGCACCCACGATCACGCTGCTGACGGTCGGGCGCTGCAGCACCCAGTTCAGTGCGACCTGGGGCACGGTCTTGCCGGTTTCGGCGGCGACCGCGTCCAGCGCGTCCACCACGCGGTAGAGGTATTCGTCCTCGACCTGCGGGCCATTGTCGGTGGCCACCTTGGAGTTCAGGCGGCTGCCGGCGGGCAGCGGCTGGCCGCGCCTGATCTTGCCGGTCAGGCGCCCCCAGCCCAGCGGACTCCAGACCACGGCGCCGACGCCTTCTTCGGCAGCCAGCGGCATCAGCTCCCACTCGTAGTCGCGGCCGACCAACGAGTAGTACGCCTGGTGCGCGACATAACGCGGCCAGCCGTGGCGGTCGGCGACGGCCAGCGACTTCATCAGGTGCCAGCCGCTGAAATTCGAGACGCCGACATAGCGGATCTTGCCGGCGCGCACCAGGCCGTCGAGCGTGGACAGCACTTCCTCGGCCGGCGTGCGCGCGTCGTAGCCGTGCAGCTGGAACAGGTCGATGTAGTCGGTGCCCAACCGACGGAGCGAGGCATCCACCGACCGCAGCAGGTGGTAGCGCGAAGAGCCCACCTCGTTCTCGCCTTCGCCAAAGCGGAACGTCGCCTTGGTGGAGATGATCAACTGGTCCCGGGGCCGGCCCTTCAGCGCTTCACCAAGGATCGATTCCGACGCGCCCTTGGAATAGATGTCGGCGCTGTCGAACATGTTCACGCCCGCCTCCAGGCAGACGTCCACCAGCCGCCGCGCCTCGGCGACGTCGGTGGCGCCCCAGGCCTTGAAGAACTCGCCCTCGCCGCCGAAGGTGCCGGTGCCGAAACTGAGCACGGGAACGCGGAAGCCTGAGTTGCCGAGATAACGGTATTCCATGGGGTATCTCCTGCGGGGGAAGGCCGCCATTGCAGCCCATCGCCCGGGCCCGCCACAAGCGCGCGCCCGGGATTCTGCGTTGCCGGCCGCAAAAGGAACGGGGCGGGCCGCTTGCGCGACCCGCCCCGTGATTGTCGCGATGCGGCGGCGTCAGCCGCGCATCCGCGCGGTCATCAGGCCGCGGCGTCCTTGAGCTTCTTGAGCGGACGCACCTTCACCTTGACGGTGGCCGGCTTGGCGGCGAACCACTGCTCTTCCTTGGTGAACGGGTTGATGCCCTTGCGCTTCGGCTTGGCCGGCACGTTGACGACGGTGATCTTCAGCAGGCCCGGCAGGGTGAAGCTGCCCGCGCCCTTCTTGCTGACCGAACCGTGCACCGCGCCTTCCAGCGAACCGAGCACGGCGCGCACGTCCTTGGCGGCAACACCGGTGGCCTCGGCGATGTGCGAGACCAGGCCCGACTTGCTGAGCGCTTCCTTGATCGGCTTCGGCGCGGCCGGCTTCGCAGCGGCCTTCGGGGCAGCCTTCTTCTTCGCAGCTTTCTTGGTAGCCATGTTTTTTGTTCCCGTTGATGCTTGATGGGTTATTGGGGTGCCTGGAAAACCCTCCGGCACAGCGAATGTAGGCCAAGTCGAGCGCGCCGCCAAGCCCGGAAGGGCAAAAAAGCAGGGTTTTTTATCGCGTCGGCGGCACGGCACCGCCACCGGTTCAGCGCGGACCCTTGTCGCCCCAATCGCGCCTGGCCGGACGGCGGTCCTCTTTGGTCCGCCGGTCGGCCTGGTAACGCAGCTTCTCGCGCCGGTCCTCATGATGCCGGCGATCGTTGCCGTCCCGGGTATTGGCGCTGAACCTGGCCCGCCCGGTGACCGGCGCGGGTGGCGCCTCGCCCTCCAGGGGCTCCAGTGCGAGCTGGTCGAAGGGAATGTCGGGCAGTCTGGTCGATGGCATGGCGGACTCCAGGCCGGTGGCGCGATCGATATTCCCACCAACGCATTCCGGTGCCGGGATGTGCCATCAGTCATAGACAATTTGTTCTAGACAATTTGTTCTATACGGTCTAGGCTTCCTTCCGTCGCCAACACGCATCGGATGGACATGGCCCGCAAACCCGCCCCGCCCAAGCCCACCCCGGCCGAACTGGACCTGCTGCGCGTGCTGTGGCCGCTCGGCGCCGCCACCGCCAAGCAGGTGCACGAGATCGCCCAGCGCGAGCGCCCGGACCTGGCCTACGCCACCGTGCTGCGGCTGCTGCAGATCATGCACGGCAAGGGCCTGCTGGTCCGCGACGAAAGCGAACGCTCGCATGTCTATGCGCCGGCGCACGAGCAGGATTCGCTGCGCACCAACCTGCTCAAGGACCTGATCCACAAGGCCTATTCCGGCTCCGGCAAGGAACTGGTGATGGCGGCGCTGCGTGGCCACGTCAGCAAAAGGAAGAAAAGGAAGAGATCCGCAAACTGCTGCAGGAGGACGGGAAATGATCGCCGCGCTTTCCGGATTCACCGCCACGCTCGGCTGGGCGCTGGTGCATTTCCTCTGGCAGGGGCTGCTGGTCGGGCTGGCCGCCGCACTGGCGCTGGCGCTGCTGGGCAATGCCCGGCCCCAGCTGCGTTATGCCGTGGCCTGCGCGGCGCTGGCGCTGTGCCTGGTACTGCCGGTGGCTACGGTACTGCGCGGAACGACGGCGGTCGACGCGCCGTCGGTCTTGCTGGTTGCGGGCGATGGCGCCGCCCCCGGCACCGCAGGCGTGGTCGAACGCCTGCGCCAGCCGATCGTCGAGAACAGCCGCGCATGGCGCGTACGACTGCAGCCCTGGCTTCCCGGCATCGTCGCGCTCTGGTCGCTGGGCACCGGCCTGTTCGCGCTGCGCATGGCCCTGGGCCTGGCCTGGGTCGCGCGCGCCGCCGGTCCCGGCCATGGCCGCACGCATCCCTATTGGCAGGCGCAGCTCGATGCGCTGGCCGAACGTATGGAACTGCCGCGGCGCGTGCTGCTGCGCGTGGTGGACGAACTCGACGGACCGGTCGTGGCGCGCATCTGGCGCCCGGTGGTGATCGTGCCGGCCGCGCTGGTCGCCCGCCTGCCCGCCGACCTGCTCGAGGCCCTGCTCGCGCACGAACTCGCGCACGTGCGCCGCCACGACTACCTGGTGAACCTGGTGCAGAGCGCGGTCGAAGCGCTGCTGTTCTACCACCCGGTCGTGTGGTGGCTGTCGCGCCGCATCCGCATCGAACGCGAGCAGATCGCCGACGACCTGGCCGCCCAGGCCCTGGGCGAACCGCGCCGGCTCGCGCTCGCGCTCAACGAACTGGCGCAATTCCGCGCCCCCACCCCGCATCTGGCGCCCGCCGCCCATGGAGGTCAACTCATGTCCCGCATCCAACGCCTTGTCCGTCCGCGCAAGCAGACGCTCAGCTGGAAACTCGCCCTGCCCATCCTCGCGCTCAGCGCCGCCGGCATGACGGTGTTCGCGCAGGGCCATGCCGCCGTTGCCGCCGACGTCGTCGCGAAGGCGGAAGAGCCGACCCGTATTTCGTTGCGCGCCGGGCAGGGCACCGACTACGCCGTGGTCGGTGAAAACGAAGAGGATTCGATCAAGTTCACCGGCCACTACGACCAGATCACCGACGTGCGCAAACTGCGCCGCGAGCTCGGCGGCAACTTCATCTGGTTCCGCCGCGACGGCCGCGCCTACGTCATCCGCGACCCGGCGCTGGTGGCCCGCGCGCGCCAGGCCTGGCAGCCGACTCAACCGGTCGGCGACAAGATGGACGCCTTGGGCGACCAGATGGAAGTGCACGGCGAGAAGATGGAAGCCATCGGCGAACGCATGGAAAGCGCCACTGCCGGCAGCGAACCGATCAGCGCCGAGATGGAAAAGCTCGGCGAGCAGATGGGCGCACTGGGCGAACGCATCGAGCCGTTGACCGAGGCGATGCTGCGTGCCGATAACGACGCCGAGCGCGACCGGCTGAGTGCAGAGATGGACCAGGTGAGCGCGCAGATGGAGACACTGGGCGAACGCATGGAAACCCTGGGGGCACAACTCGAGGCCGCGCATGCACCGCTGGAAGCCCTGGGCAAGGAGATGGAACTCGCCGGCAAGCCGATGGAGGACCTCGGTGCGCAGATGGAAGTGCTGGGCAAGGAAATGGAAATCCTCAGCGACGCCGCCAACCGCGAAACGCTGGGCCTGATCGACCAGGCGCTGCGCGACGGCAAGGCCGAAGCGATCGAGCGGCTCTGAACCGGAAACTTTTTTTCCGAAACCTATTGACAGCGCGATACAAAGGCGTATCGTGCGCAACCTTCGCCAATGACGGCGAAGAAAAAAGCAGAACACACATGACCCTCCGTAGCCCGCACATCGCCGACCTGCGACTTCCGAAGCCCGAAAGCTTCGGCGCGGACGAGTGCGCCCCGGCGAACCATCGCCGGTCGCTGGACGGCGTCATTCCAGACTGATCCCCACGCACGGGAGATCGGTCACCCCGATTTCCCGAGGCCTCGCGAACGCCCTCGGGTTCCGCCCCGGGGGCGTTTTGTTTTGGGCGTTCGCACAGGAAAAGAATCGGCGATTCCCTTCCCGCCACGAAGCACCCGGACCGGCGGTCCGAGGTAACGGCGAGATCCGCAAGACGGCGCTGGCAGCGCTGTGCCTGGGTGCTTCGGCACGGGCGGAGACGGAAGGAAACCGCGAATGGATCGGATCGAAGGATCCGGACGATTTGCCGCCGGGCGACCGGCGGCAGAACGGAGCAATGAACGGACGAACCACTGCGGTACGGGTTCCCAAGCCCGTCCGGTGCGCGCGGCGCTGCCGTGGCGTATGCCCTGGCCGTCGGATCCTGCTCCGCGACGACGATAGCTCAGCCAGGGAGAGCAGGCGGGAAACCGCCGTGACGCCGGTTCGAATCCGGCTCGTCTTGTATGGATAGCTCAGACGGTCAGAGCACAGCGCTGTGAACGCTGCGGTCGCGGGTTCGATTCCCGCTCCACACCACTGCTTGCAAAGCAGAGAAGCAACACCGGGCGAAAGCCCAAAGGGAAACGCCCCGCGCGTGACGCGGTTCGAACCAGCACACCGGCGAGAACAGCGACACGCACGCCGCCCACACCGGGCGGCCGCCTTCGCCAGGCGCCGGGACGCGCGGAACGCCACGCACGCGGGCCAGGACGGCCAGCATGCGCGGCGGAAAGCGCCGACCGCCGCCACGCGCACGCGGCCGGTTCCGTGCGGACCCGGCGCAGGGGCGTTCCCACTTTTTCCGGAGCAACCGCTCCGAACACGACGCGCCCGGGCGACCCGACGGCGCGGCGCGCAGACACCGGGTCGAACCATCAATCAATCAAGGAGGACGCGATGTTGATGATCCGCAAGGTCGTGGTCGGCGATGCCGAGCGCGCCCTCGTTTACAGGAACCGTCGGTTCCAGCGTGTGCTGGCCCCGGGCGTGTACCGCCTCTGGGGCTTCGGCCTGCAGGTGGTCGTGCACGACCTGGCCATCGCCGAATACGCCGGCAAGGACACCGAGGCGCTGGTGCAGGCCCTGGGCGCGAAGCTGGCGGAAACCTTCCAGCTGGTCGACCTGGGCATGCAGGAGATCGGCCTGGTGCACAAGCAGGGCAAGCTGGTGGATGTGCTGTCGCCGGGCAGCCGCAAGCTGTACTGGAAGGGCCTGAGCGAGATCACCGTGCAGCGCATCGCGCTGGCCGATGGCCTCGAGGTCGAGTCCGGCATCGCCCACCGCCTGCGCCAGCTCAACGTGCTCGACAAGCTGGCGGTGGCGGTGACGGTGCCGTCGGAGTCGGCCGGCCTGCTGTTCGTGGACGGCAAGTTCGCGCGCGTGCTGGCGCCCGGTGCGGCGAGCTTCTGGAACCTCCGGAAGAACGTCGCGGTGGATGTGGTGGACCTGCGCGTGCAGGCGATGGAAGTTTCGGGCCAGGAACTGCTGACCCGCGACAAGGTGTCGCTGCGCGTGAACCTGGCGGCCAGCGTGCGCGTGACCGACCCGGTCGCCGCGCGCAGCAAGGTGGCCAAGTACACCGACCAGGTCTATCGCGAACTGCAGTACGGCCTGCGCAAGATCGTCTCCGCCAGGTCGCTGGACGAACTGCTGGGCGACAAGGCCTCGCTGGACGCGGACATCTTCGCGTACGTGCGTGGCCAGGTGACCGGTTTCGGCGTCGAGGTGATCGGCGTCGGCATCAAGGACGTGATCCTGCCGGGTGAGATGAAGGACATCCTCAACGGGGTGGTGCAGGCGGAGAAGGCGGCCCAGGCCAACGTCATCCGTCGTCGCGAGGAGGCGAACGCCACGCGTTCCCTGCTCAACACCGCACGCCTGGTGGAGGAGAGCCCCACGCTCATGCGCCTCAAGGAACTCGAGGCACTGGAGAAGGTCACCGAGAAGATCGACAAGCTCACCGTGTTCGGCGGCCTGGACGGCGTGCTGAAGCAGCTGGTGTCGTTGAAGCAGTAAGCTCCGGGAGGCGGCAGGGACGCCGCTTCCCGGTTTTTTCAAGGAAGGAAGAGGACATGAACGGACACAACTACGAACTGCTGCACGCCGAAGGCAGCCCGACCCCGATCAAGGGCTGGGTGAAGGGCGTGCCGCTGGAAGCGCAGGCGCACCGCCAGCTGCAGAACATCGCCGGCATTCCCTTCGTGGGGCCGTGGGTGGCGGTGATGCCCGACGTGCACCTGGGCAAGGGCGCGACCGTGGGTTCGGTGATCCCGACCCGTGGCGCGATCATCCCGGCGGCGGTCGGCGTGGACATCGGCTGCGGCATGGCCGCGGTGCGGACCACGCTGCACGCCAACCAGCTGCCCGACGACCTGGCGCCGATCCGCGCCTCGCTCGAGCGCGCCATCCCGGTCGGCAACGGCCGTGGCGGCGAACACTGGAAGATCCCGGACAGCGTCGGCACGCGGCTGGTGGACTCGGGGCTGGAAGCGCGGCTGCAGGCCATCCGCGCGGAGCATCCGAAGATCCGCCCGGACAAGCTGGACAAGCAGCTGGGCACGCTCGGCGGCGGCAACCACTTCATCGAACTCTGCCTCGACGAGGCCGACCAGGTGTGGGTGATGCTGCATTCGGGCTCGCGCGGCACCGGCAACCTGATCGGCACGTACTTCATCGAGCTGGCGCGTCGCCAGCTGGAAAAGCGCGTGCTCGGTTTCCACCTGCCCGACCAGGACCTGGCCTTCTTCATGGAAGGCGAGCCGCTGTTCGAGGACTACGTGGAGGCGGTGTCGTGGGCACAGGACTACGCGCGCCACAACCGTGAGTCGATGATGGCGCGGGTGCTGCACGACCTGCGGCACAAGCTGCCGAAGTTCCAGCTGGAGAAGATGGCGGTCAATTGCCACCACAACTATGTCAACCGCGAGACCCACTTCGGCCAGGAACTTCTGGTGACCCGAAAGGGCGCCGTCAGCGCGAAAGCCGGCGAGCTGGGCATCATCCCGGGCAGCATGGGCACGCGCAGCTACATCGTGCGGGGCAAGGGCAATGCCGACAGCTTCCACAGCTGCAGCCACGGGGCCGGCCGCGTCATGAGCCGTACCGAGGCCAGGCAGCGGATCACGCTGAAGGAGCACCGGGAAGCAACCGCCCACGTCGAGTGCCGCAAGGACGCCAGCGTGGTGGACGAATCCCCCGCCGCCTACAAGTCCATCGACGCGGTCATGGCCGCGCAGTCGGACCTGGTGGAGGTGGTGCACACGCTGCGGCAGGTGGTCTGCATCAAGGGTTGAACCGGCGCCGCCCCGGAAGGGGCGGCGTTTTTTGTTCTCACGCGACAAGGTGGACTGGCACACTCTGCCCATCCCCATGGAGTCCGCCATGACCCTTTCGCGCGCCTTGCTCGTCCTCCTTCTTGCCATTGCGGGCACCGGGGCCCAGGCCGGCGAAAAGACGCTGTCGAACTTCAGTCCCTGGGAAAAACCACTGCCGAACAGTGAAAGCGATCCGCTCCGGCATGCGATCGTGGAAGCCTGGGGTGCGCTCGATCGTGGCGATGCCGCGGCCGCCGCGGCGTCCTTCGACACCATCCTGGCCGATCCCCGCCTCGCGACCCAACCGGACAACTGGCAGCGTGATGTGCTCGCCGGCGCGGGAACCGCCGCCTTGCAGCTGGACCGCAACGATGTCGCCCTGCGCCATTTCCGCGCCGCCACGGCAAGCCCCGCGAACACGGCCTACGACTGGCAGCATCTGGTGCTTCTCGAATATCTGGACGACCGCCTGGAGCCAGCGGCCCAGGCACTGCACACGCTGGCGACCCGCTGGCCCGAAACCGCCAGGGACACCAACAAGGTCCTGGTCGGGCAGTTGATCTATCGGCTGTCGGCCTCCACGGCCATCAGCGGCGAAATGATCGAGGCGATGCTGCAGGCCGGCTGGACCCCCGACGTCGGGGGCGAGAGCAGCGTGGCGTACCGGCTTGCACTGGCGCAGGTGATCGCCGGCCGTCGCGATGCCGCACGCCGGACCCTGGAGGCAGTGGACGACCCGGATTCCCTCTTGATGGTGCGCGCCGACCTGCGCTTCGACGGGTTGTACGAGGTCTCGGACCTGCGCTGGGACGTGGGCGCGGCGGCCCGGCGCCGCGTGTCGGACCTGCGTGCCGAGGCGATCCTGGCGCCGGAACAGCTCGAACCAGTGTCGGCGCTTGCCAATGCGATGCTGGTGGTGGGCGACCACGAAGACCTGATCGCCATGGTCGACGAGGTCAAGGCCACGCTCGCGCAGGCGACCGCAGGCAAGCCGCCCTATCGCGACGCCGGTGAACATCTGCCCTGGCTGCTGAACACGCGCTCGATCGCGTTGCTCCGGCTCGGCCGCTTCGACGAAGCCCTTGCCCAGCTAGTGGAGGCGGCCAGCCAGCCCGAGTACGGCCAGCCCAACGTCAGCCAGGTGCTGAACCCTGGGGGTGCTGCAGTGCGCGATGCAGCGGCCGGACGAGGCGCTTTCCACCCTGGAACGCGCCGGCGCGATGAGCGGCTACGGCCGCATGGTGATGACCCTCGTGCAGCAATGCGCTGCGATCCAGAAGAACGACCGGCAGGCCGCCGATACCGCATTGGCGACCTTGCGCAGGGAATACGCCGAGTCTCCCGGCGTGCTGCTGGAAGGCCTGCTGCGCGTGGGCCGGCTGGACGAAGCCGCCAAGGTCCAGATCGCTTGGCTGGACTCGACCGACCGCCGTGGCGAAGCCCTGGCATCGGTGCAGGACTACCGCGACGTCCCGAAGCTGCCCGGCGAGTTCGAACACGACGCCCATCTAGAGCAACTGCTGGCCCGTGACGACGTGCAGGCCGCGATCCGCCGCGCGGGCCGGGTGCTGTCCGTGCCCATCTACTCCCTCGAGTAAGGCAAGGGCTATCATTCGCCTCCCCGACCACACCCGGATCCGAACATGAGTGACACCCCTCCCGACCGCCTCTCCGTCAACCCGCGCAGCCCGCACTACGACGCGGCAGTGCTCGAACGTGGCATCGGCGTGCGCTTCAACGGCACCGAGCGCCACAACGTCGAGGAATACTGCATCAGCGAAGGCTGGGTGCGGCTGCCGGTGGGCAAGTCGCTCGACCGGCATGGCAACGCCATGACCATGAAGGCCAACGGCACCGTCGAGGTCTGGTTCCTGACCTGACCGGGACCGTATGATCGGGTCGTCACCATTCAAACCGGAGCGGCCATGAACCAGAACCACCAGGACCTCGGCAAGCTGATCCTGCGTCTTTCGCTCGGCCTGTTCGTGCTGCTGCACGGCGTGGCCAAGATCACCGGCGGCATCGGCTTCATCACCCAGGTCGTGCAGGGCGCCGGCCTGCCGGGTTTCGTCGCCTACGGCGTCTATATCGGCGAGATCGTCGCACCGATCCTGGTCATCCTCGGCCTGCATGCCCGCATCGGCGCGGCGGTGGTCGCGGTGAACATGCTGTTCGCCATCTTCGGGATTGCATTCGGCCGAGCTGTTCGCGCTGGGCCAGACCGGCGGCTGGGCGCTGGAGCTGCAGGGCATGTTCCTGTTCGGCGCCATCGCGATCGCGCTGATGGGCCCGGGCCGCTTCAGCGTCAACAACAAGTAGCCCTGGCGGCAGCCGGAAGAAAAACGGCGGGGCTTTCGCCCCGCCGCAACCGTGCGTCCCTGCAGCGGTGCTTACTGCCTGGTCGGGATGTTGACCTTGTCGATGCCGTGCAGCACGCCGTTGCTGGACGCGATGTCCGTCGACACGAGGCCGGCCTCACCGAAGGTGATCTTGCCCGCCTCGAGCTTGATCGGCGCCATCGCGCCGTTCGCCGTCCTGGCTTCGGTCATCTTGCCGATCTCGGCGGCGCTGGAGCGGCCGGCGAGCACGTGGTAGTTCAGGATCGAGATCAGTTCCTTCTTGTTCTCCGGCTTGAGCAGGTTTTCGAGCCTGCCGCTGGGCAGCTGCTCAAAGGCCGCGTCGGTCGGCGCGAACAGGGTGAACGGACCCGCGCCACGCAGGGTGTCGGCCAGGCCGGACTCACGCAGCGCCTTGCCGAAGGTCTTGAACGAGCCGTTGGCGGCGGCGTTGTCCACGACGTTCTTGGTGGCAACGGAGGTGTTGTTGGTGGGGGTGTTCATGGAGATTCCTTCTCTGGAGCGCGCCAAGGGATCGGCGCGCAGATGGCCGTAGCCAGACCCCCGCAGGGGGCGGGGGCAAGATGCTCAGTGCGGGTGGGAGGAGGTTCGCGGCTGAGTCGCCGTCACGACATTGCGTCGCAGTGCCCGTGGACAGTGCGCCCTCCGGCGTGATCATTGTGTTATCCGGTACCGGACGCCGCAGCGCAGGTTCAGGCAGCCACGCGTTCCAAGAGGCGCGGGCAGATCCTCAGTGGCGCCGTGCCTTCGCGAGTGCCACCTTGCGCCCGACGACGCGATTGCGGCCATGCGCCTTGGCGGCATAAAGCGCGCGGTCGGCGGCGGCGACCAGCCGCTCCGGCCCCGCCGCCGCGTCCGGCCAGGCCGTTGCCACGCCGATGCTGATGGTGACGTGCGTGGCCACGGTGGACGCCGGGTGCGCCATGGCGGCCGCTTCCACCTGTCGTCGCAGGCGCTCGGCCACGGCCTTGGCCTGGCGCAGGTCGCGCCCCGGCAGCAGCAGCGCCAGCTCCTCGCCACCATATCGTGCGGCCAGGTCGTCGGAGGTTTCGGCGGCATCGGCACACAGGCGCGCCAGCTCGCGCAGGCATTCGTCGCCGTGCTGGTGGCCCGGGGGCGTCGTTGAGCGGCTTGAAACAGTCGGCGTCGAGCAGCAACAGGGCCAGCGGCCGGCCCTCGCCGGCCAGGCGCCGCCAGTCGTCCTGCAGCTGCTGGTCGAAGCGGCGGCGGTTGGCGATGCCGGTCAGGCCGTCGATCATCGACAGCTGCTCCAGCCGGCGGTTGGCCTCGCCCAGCTCGTTAACCACGCGCGCAAGATGGATGGCGCCGCCGATCTGGGCGGCGACCGCATCGAACACCGTGCGCGCCTCGGCGACGAAAAATCCGACTCGGTGCTTTCCAGGTTCAGCACGCCGAGCAGGCGGCCGTGGTGGCGGATCGGCATAAGGTATTCCGCGCGCACCGAATCGTGCCCGGGCACGTAGTCCGGGTCGTCGTCCACGTCGGTCAGCAGCTGGGCCTGGCCGGTGCGGGCGCAGCGGCCGGCGGCACCCTTGCTCACCGGCCAGGGCTCGCTGCCGGGTGCGCCTGCGGGCTGGTCCAGGTCCAGCTTGCCGGCCCAGACTTCGTGCACGAAAAACGCGGCTTCGTCGTCGAGCAGGATGATGCTGGCCAGCGCCACCGGCAGCCGCCGCAGCAGGCAGTCCACGATGGCCTGCAGCACGGCGTCCAGGCCCTCGCCCTGCAGCGCCTCGCGCGACACCTGGGCCAGGATCCCGGTCAGCATGGCTTGGCGCGCGTGCGCGTCGCGCTGGGCCCAGGGCAGGCCGGTGTCGTCGGGGATCGGTACGGGATGGGCGTCGGGGTCGCCATCGGGAAACTCTCTTGGGCGGGCAGTCTAGCGCCGTGACCGGGCCGGCACGATGGCGGGATCAGCCAGCCGCGAAGCGGGCGAAATCGTCGAGGAACCCGCGCAGGTTTTCCCGGACGGCGTCGTCCACAAGATTGCCTTCGGCATCGAAGGCCTTGGCCGCGCGCGACACCATCAGCCGGCCACCGAAAAACGGCCGCGTGCGGAGCGTGCGCAGCACCGGCCACCAGGCGTTCTGCGCCAGGATGGTGCCGAAACCGCCGGGCGAGGCGCCGATCACCGCCACCGCGCGGCCGCCGAACACGCGCATGGCGTCTTCGTTCGGGCGCGACAGCCAGTCGATGCCGTTCTTGAACACGCCCGGGATGCCGTTGTTGTATTCCGGCGTCACCAGCAGCAGGCCGTCGCAGGCGACCACCTTTTCCTTCAGCGCCTGCACCGTTTCCGGCAGGCCCTGGGCGGTTTCCAGGTCGGCGTCGTAGAGCGGGATGCCGTGCAGGGTCGCGACCTCCAGGGTCACGCCGTCGGGCACCGCCCGCGCGGCGGGCGCGCAGCAGCGCGGTGTTGAACGAGCCCTGGCGCAGGCTTCCGGAAATTCCGAGCAGTCGGGTCATGGGGGTCTCCGGGGGCGGGTACGGGTCACTTTAACGTGCAAACCGTGGTTTTCTGGCCGTTTCGCGTGGCGCTGCCACTCGAACCCTTGCCACCACGCGGAGCGCCCGCTTCGGAAGCTGCGGCCTTCAGCCGCTGGTGGGCCAGCGGAACGTCACCAACAAACCTCCCAGCGTCGAGCCGCCGAGCTCGATGCTGCCACCGGTGGCTTCGGCGAGTTCGCGCGCGATCGCCAGACCCAGGCCGGTGCCGCTGCCCGATTCGTCCAGGCGGCCGCCGCGCGCCAGGGCGGCGCGCATCTGTTCGCTGGCGATGCCGGGGCCGTCGTCCTCGACCGCCACGACCAGGGTGCCGTCTTCGGTCGCCGCGCTGACGCGCACCTGGCGACGGGCATGGCGCACGGCGTTCTCCAGCACGGCGCCGAGCAGTTCCGACAGGTGTTCCGCCGGCATGGCCACCGTCAAGGTGGCGGGCATGTCGATCGAAAACGCCAGTTCACCGCCGCGCTCGGTGTGCTCGAGCACGGTGACCAGTCGCTCGACCGTTTCGCGCAGTCCGGTGCGGACGTCGCGGCCGCTGTCCACTGCGGCCAGCCGTGCGCGCGCGAGTTCGGCATCAATGGTGCCGGCGATGGCGGCAATGGCGCGGTCCATGCCGTCGGCCGCGGCCTGGGCGCCGGCCTCGCGGGCGCGCCGGCTCTGCGCGGCGATGGCGGCCAGCGGCGTCTTCAGGCCATGCGCCAGGTCGGCGGCGCGGCGGCGTGCGCGTTCGAGATCCTGTTCGCGCGCATCGGCCAGGGCATTGATCGCGTCCACCAGCGGCTGCACTTCGCGCAGGCTGGCTTCGGGCAGGCGCTGGCGCGCACTGGCGCGCAGCGTGGCCAGTTCGCCGCGCACGCCGCCGAGCGGACGCAGGCCCAGCGCCACCTGCACCCAGGCCGCGGCCGACAGCACCAGCCAGAGGATCGCAAGGAAAGCCGCGATCTCGCGTCCGAATTCCGCGCGTGCCGTGCGCAGCGGCCGGGTATCCTGCGCCAGCTGCACGATGACCGCGGTCGAATCCGGATCCAGCTCAACCGTCGTTCGACCACCGCCAGCGTCTGGTCGAAGGGTCCATCGATGTGCCGCAGCCGCCAGTCGTCGCCGGGCACATCCATGGTGACCGGCAGCGCGGCGTCCCAGAGCGAGCGCGAACGAAGCTCGCCCGATGGCGTCGACACCTGCCAATACACGCCGCCGGCCGGCGTCTGCAGCCGCGGGTCGGACAGGCCGCCTTCGATCACCGCGGTACCGGTGGCCGACAGCGACAGGTCGGCGACCAGGGCCAGCGCGTCGCGGACCAGTTCGTCTTCCAGCCGGCGCTCCAGGTGCCGTTCGAACAGCAGGGTCATGAACACCCAGGCCACGCCCAGCGCCAGCAGGATCGCACCGGTGGCGCCCAGCAGCAGGCGCCAGCGCAGCGAGGGGTGATCACTCGCCCGGCTCCAGCAGGTAACCGAAACCACGCCGGGTGGCGACGATGTCGGCGCCGAACTTGCGCCGCAGCCGCGCCACGATCGCCTCGATCGCGTTGGCGTCGCCGCCGTCGCTGGTGCCGTACAGATGATCGGCCAGCTCGCCCGCCGACACCGGGCGGCCCGGCTGGTGCGCGAGGTAATCGAGCAGGCGGAATTCCAGCGGCGACAGCCGCGCGGGTGCGCCGTCGCAGGCGGCAGTCATGCGCACCGTGTCCAGGCGCAGGCGCCCGACCGTGACCACGTTGCTGGCGCGGCCGGCACCACGGCGCACCAGGCCGCGCACGCGCGCGACCAGTTCGCCCATCTGGAAGGGTTTGGCCAGGTAGTCGTCGGCGCCCGATTCGATGCCCTCGACCTTTTCGGTCCAGTCGCCGCGCGCCGACACCACGATCACCGGGAAGGCGCGGCCGGCGGCGCGCCAGCGGCGCAGCACGCTCAGGCCGTCGAGCCGCGGCAGGCCCAGGTCGAGGATGGCGGCGTCGTAGTCCTCGACGTCGCCCTGGTACCAGGCGGTTTCACCGTCGGCGACCGCGTCCACCGAAAATCCGGCGGCTTCCAATGCACGCTGCAGGTCGGCCCGGATGTCGGCATCGTCCTCGACCACCAGGCAACGCATCAGTCGTCCTTGAGTTTGATCAGCCTGCCGTCACGCGCGTCCAGGGTGACTTCGCGCACACGGCCGGTGGGCGTGAGCACCTTGACCTGGTATTCCCAGACGCCGTCGTCGCGGTCGAGTTCGACTTCGATGACGTCGCCGGGTTCGATGCGCTGCACCAGTTCCAGCACCTGGGCCAGGGGCAGGATCTCGCCGCGCTGAAGCAGGGCGCGGGCTTCCTCGTGGTCGTCGTCGTCGGCCAGTACGGCCGGCGCGGAAACGAACAGGAAAACCGCCACGAGGGCGAGCGGAAGGACAGACCAGCGGCGGGTGCGGGATGTGTTCATGCGGCGAGCATGCGAGGACCGACCTGACAGGGAGCTGACACCGGCCCGGGCCGGGATGTCAGCACGGCCAGTCTAGCCTTGGCGCATCGAACAGGGGTAACACCACCATGCGGGCTCGCGCCACGCCACTACTGCTCTGCCTCGGTCTGGCCCTGGCCGTCCATCCGGCCGGGCCTGCCCACGCACAGGACGAGGCCGGCCCGGGCCAGCGCCGCTACGAGCCCGACTTTTTCGCGGCGTCCGCGCCCGCCAATGCCTACGACATGGTGCAGCGCCTGCCCGGCTTCACCCTGGTGGATGCCGATCCCGACGTGCGCGGCTACGCCGGCGCACTGGGCAACGTGCTGGTGGACGGCGTGAGGCCGGCTAGCAAACACGACGAGCTGTCCACGCTGCTGCGGCGCATCCCGGCGGGTGCCGTGCAATACATCGAACTGCTGCGCACCGGCGAAGACGGCATCGACATGGCTGGCCACGCACTGCTGGCCAACGTGGTGCGCCGTGCCG
The DNA here is from genome assembly GCF_007993735.1 of Arenimonas daejeonensis. GTDB lineage: Bacteria > Pseudomonadota > Gammaproteobacteria > Xanthomonadales > Xanthomonadaceae > Arenimonas > Arenimonas daejeonensis. The sequence goes on from NZ_CP042453.1 coordinate 237,654, forward strand.
ATCCCGCGCCCGAGATGGCGGTGGAGTTCGGCCTGGCCCTGGCCACCGACGGCTGGGCCGCGCCAGGCGGTGAATTCGAATACGGTCGCCACCGCGACGACCGTGCGCTGGAGCTGGCCTTTTCCACCCGCGCCGAACCCGACGAGGATGGCGGCGAAGGCGAACGGCTCACCACGGCACCGGATGGCCAGGTACTGGAGCGCGCGCACAGCGACGACCACAGCATCACCCGGCAGCACGACGCCTCGCTGCACTGGCGCCAGCCCTGGGCGGGCGGGCGGCTCAACCTGCATGCGAACGCGCTGCAGGAAGTGCTGGACTTCGACGGCCGCCTGCGTTTCAGCGAGCCCGCACCGGCCGAGGAACGTGTCGAGGAAGACGAGGACCTGCGCCGCGCGGAAGTCGGCGCGCGGTATTCGCGCCTGCTGGCCGGCAATTCGACCCTGAGCGTGATGGCCAGCCAGCAGTCGGGCTGGCTGGACATCCGCGAGTCGTCGCGCGAAGGCGACGACGAGGAGCACTTCCGCGAAGACACGCGCCTGGGCGAAACCCTCGCCGGCATCGGCCTGGCCTGGCAGCAGGCGCCGCGGCTGTCGTTCAACGCCAGCCTGGAGCTGGCCTGGAACCTGATCGACAGCCGCACCGAGCTGGTCGAGAACGGCGTCGCGGTGGACCTGCCCGGTTCGGACGTGCGGGTCGAGGAGCAGCGCATCGAGGGCGCCCTGCTGGCCACCTGGCAACCCGCGGACGACTGGCAGGTCGAGGGCGGCCTGCGCCTGGAAGCCTCGCGCCTGCAGCAGACCGGCGACAGCACCCTGACCCGCCGTTTCAGCTATCCCAAGCCGCAGCTCAGCCTCACCCACGACATCGGCGACCGGCACGAACTGCGCGTGTCGCTGTCGCGCGAAGTTGGCCAGCTGGACTTCGGCGACTTCGTGGCCTCGGCCTCGCTCGACAGCGGCGACGTCAGTGCCGGCAACGCCAGCCTGGAACCCGACAAGACCTGGCGCAGCGAACTGGCGTGGAAATTCGGGTTCGGCGAAGACGGTGCGCTGGTGCTGGCCTGGACCCACGACCGCATCAGCGACGTGATCGACCGCGTACCGGTGCTCGCCGACGACGGCGACCTCTACGACGCCCCCGGCAACATCGGCGACGGCACGCGCGACGGCCTGGCGCTGGAACTGGGCAGTTCGCTGCACGCCTTCGGCTGGCCGAGCCTGCGCTTCAACGCCACCGTGCTGTGGCAGCGCAGCCGCGTGCGCGACCCCAGCACCGGCCAGCACCGCGAAATCTCCGAAGACAAACCGCTGGAGGGCGAACTGTCGCTGGTTCAGACGCTGCCGGCGTGGCGGCTGAGCTGGGGCCTGAGCGTGGACCTGGCCGAATCCGAAACCTCGTACCGCTACGACGAGATCGCCAGCGAGACCGAGGGCCGGTCCTGGCAACTGTTCGCGGAACGGCGCTTCGGCAGCCAATGGCGCCTGCGCGCCGAACTGAGCGACCTGGACGGCCGCACGATCCGCGAACGCCGCGACCGCTACGACGACCTGCGCGGCACCGGCCCCGCCGACGAGATCGAAACCCGGCGGCACCGCGCGCCGGGCCTGCTGATGTTCAGCCTTCGCCGGGATATCGGCGCTTAGGCCAGCCGGATGCCTGGTCGAAGCCGTAATACCCCTTGCCGTCCTTGAAACGCTGCAGGCGCTCGAGTTCGACCGGATCAGCCTTCCTGTCCCAGGTGCGCACGCCGTTGCGCAGGTCGGCCGGCGTCAGCACCAGCGGGTCCCACACCGCTTCGCCCAGGATGTCGTGCAGGGTGTAAGTCAAAGTCGGTGTGTCGCCGGTGAGGTCGAAACGCATCACGCCGACATTCACGCTGCGGGTCCAGGTGTCGCGGATGCGCACTTCCGGGGCCTGCCGGGTGTTCTTTGCGGCCGGCATCTGCGCCAGCGGCGAGGAACAGAAATCGTAGATGTCGTAACCGCCGGCATCCGAACGCGGGATGCAGTTGAGTTCGCCCATGTGCGAGTCGCCGGAGATGCAGACCACGCCGGAAATGCCGTTGTCGCGGATGAAGTCGAAGATCTCGTCGCGCTCGGTGGCGTACACCGCCCAGGAGTCGCCGCCGGATTCGTTTTCGGCCGACGACCAGCCGCCGCCGATCGCCAGCACCTTGAAGGGCGTGGTGCTCGCCAGCAGTTCGCGCTTGAGCCAGGCCTTCTGCGCGGCGCCGAGCATGGTCTTGGCGGCGGTGTCGGGCCGGCGGGTCGGGTCGCGGTGGTAACGTCCGTCGAGCACGAAGAAGTCCACGCCGCCGTAGTGCTGCTTGAAATAGACGCCGGGATTGTTGCTTTCGCCGTAGGACGGGTTGGCCCAGAAGTTCCTGAAGACCCGCAACGACTCCGCCTTGAACGGATTGTCCCCGTCGGAATCGTTGTAGCCGAAATCGTGATCGTCCCAGGTGGCCAGCTGCGGGGTCGAACGCAGGAAAGGCTCCAGCCGTTCGACCGCGCGGCCGCGGCCGTACAGGTCCACCAGCGCCTCCACGTTGTCGCTGTCGGCGTAGATGTTGTCGCCGAGCCAGAAGAACAGGTCCGGTTCGAGCGTGCGCACGGCGTTCCAGATCTTCTGGTCCGGGTCGTACTGGATGCGGCAGCAGGAACCGAAACCGATGCGGAAGTCGGCATTGCCGGCCGGCGCGGTGCGGGTGCGGTGCGGCAGGGTCTGGTAGCGGTCGTACTGGCCGTCATAGACCAGGCGGTACCAGTAGTCGGTGCCGGGTTTCAGGCCCTCGGCGCGCAGCACGATGCAGCACTGGTCCGCCGCTTGCGCCATTGCGCTGGAACCGGGGATGACGGTGTCGAAATCACGATGTTCCGACACCTCCAGCTTCACCTCGAACGCGCCGCTGGCGCGCACCCACACCGTGATGTGCTCCGGCCCTGGCGCACCCACCATCGGGCCCTGCAGCGCGCGCGGATAGCCGAGCGCGGCGGCGACCAGGCGCGGCATGGCCGAGGCCAGCGCGGCGAAGATGCCGGTGGCGAGGAAAGTCCTGCGTGGGATCTTCATCAGGCGCCCTGCCCTGCCAGCGCGGCGTTGAGCTGCCCGATGAGGGCATCGTGCAGCACGCCGTTGCTGACGCAGACGTTGTTGTTCTCCAGCACCAGGTCGCTGCCGGTGACCGAAGTCGCGCGACCACCCGCTTCCTGCACCAGGATCACGCCCGGCGCCATGTCCCAGGCGTTGAGCATGCGTTCCCAGTACGCGTCCCAGCGGCCGGCCGCGACCCAGGCCATGTCCACCGCGCAGGCACCGGTGCGGCGGATGCCGGAGACGTGGTCGGTCAGCCGGGCCATCTCGCGTGCGAACACCGGGTGGTCGGGTTTGCCGTTGAACGGGATGCCGCAGGCCAGCACCGATTCCTTCAGCGTCGAACGCGAAGACACATGGATGCGGCGACCGTTGAGCCAGGTGCCCTTGCCGGTTTCCGCGACATACAGCTCATCGAGCATCGGCAGGAAGGTGACGCCGGCGATGACCTTGCCGTCCTGGGCCAGCGCCACGTTCACACCCCACAGCGGCGAGCCGAACAGGAAGTTGGTGGTGCCGTCGAGCGGGTCCACGATCCATTGCCGCGTGCTGTCCCGTCCACCCGAGACCCCGCCTTCTTCACCGAGGAAGGCGTAGTCGGGCCGTGCCGCCGCGAGCATCGTGCGACAGGTCTGCTCCGCCTCTTCGTCGGCGATCGAGACCAGGTCGGCCGGCCCGCTCTTGGCCCGGATGGAGAGTTCGGCGATCTCGCCGAAACGCGCCTGCAGCCCTTTGCCGGCGGCGCGGGCGGCGTCGATCATGGACGCGAGGTCCTGCGATGGCGAAAACATGGTTCAGTCCCTCAGGCGCGTGCGCCACAGGCTCGCGGCCAGCAGCATGGAAAGTACCGACGAACCGATCCAGAACCAGATCACCGGGCCGAAATCATAGCTGCGCACGTCGCCGACCACGGTCATGCCACGTTCGATCAGCGCGCCCGACACCTGTTCCTGGATGCCGGCGCCGATGTAGCTGAAGATGCCGATCACGCCCATCGCCGCGCCGGCCACGCGCTTGGGCGCGATATCCACCGCGAACAGGCCGCCGAGCGAAGTCACCAGTCCGGTCAGGCCCATGCCGAACAGCAGCATGCCGGTGATCAGCCAGGGCACGCTGGTGGGCCCGAAGAAGATGATGCCCAGGCCCAGCAGTTCGACCAGCGCGAAGATCAGGTTGGCCGGCGGACGGCGCGCATCGAAGAACTTGTCGGAAATGAAACCGAAGGCGACGGCGCCGGCGATGCCAGCCAGGGTGCTGGTCATCAGCAGCGTGCCGGCCATCGGCAGGCTGAAGCCGCGCTCTTCCTGCAGGTAGAGGATGCCCCAGGAGTTGATGGCGTAACGCGTGACATAGGTGGTCGCACTGGCCAGGCACAGGATCCAGATCGCCGGCAGCTTCAGGATGGACAGCTGCAGGCCCAGCACCGTTTCGGCCGCCGGGCGTGGCGCTTCATTGTAGAAGTCCTGTTTCCACGCATTGACCGAGGGCAGGCCCAGCGTCTGCGGCCGGTCCTGCAGCAGCCAGTACACGCCGGCGGCGGTGAGCAGGCCGATCAGGCCCGGACCCCAGAACCCCCAGCGCCAGCCCAGCACCGCAACCAGCGTGCCAACGCCGAGGAAGGTCAGGCCTTCGCCGAGCGAATGCGCGGTGCTCCAGATGCCGTAGGCGCGGCCACGTTCCTTGTTCGAGAACCAGGCCGTCATCGCCACCACGCCGCCGGGCGCACCGAAACTCTGGAACCAACCGTTCAGGCCCCACAGCAGCACCGCCGCCCACAGCACGGTGTTGAAGCCCATCGCCAGGTTGCACAGCGCGGTCAGGGTGAAGCTGAAGGCCAGGAACACGCGCATGTTGGCGTGGTCGGACAGGAAGCCGTTGGTCAGCTTGCCGATGGCATAGGTGTAGAACAGCGCGGAACCGATCAGCCCCAGTTCCGTCGGCGAGAACACACCCGCGTCGATCAGCGGCTTCTTCACCACGCCCAGCGCCAGCCGGCAGGTGTAGATCAGGCCGTAACCCAGGGTGATCGCCAGCATCACGCGCAGGCGGTGTTTGCGGAAAAGTTCGTTGATGCGGGATTGATCGGTGATTTCGGGCAGGTCCGGTCCGGTGCTGAAGAACTTCAGGATGGCATTGGCCACGTTGCATTCCCTCCCAGGAATCAGCGGGTGTCAGCGCATCGTCGGGATGACGAAACTCTGGTCGGAAACCGCCCCGCCTTTTGGCCAGCGCTGGGTGACGGTCTTGGTGCGGGTGTAGAAACGCACGCCGTCCTGGCCGTACTGGTTGAGGTCGGAAAAACCGGAACGTTTCCAGCCGCCGAAGCTGTGGTACGCGACCGGCACCGGGATCGGCACGTTGATGCCGACCATGCCGACTTCGACCTGGTCGGCGAACTCGCGCGCGGCATCGCCGTTGCGGGTGAAGATGGCCACGCCGTTGCCGTACTGGTGCCGCGAGGCCAGGCCCAACGCCTGCTCCAGGCTGTCGGCGCGCACGATCTGCAGCACCGGCCCGAAGATCTCCTCGTGGTAGCTGGCCATGCCTTCGCGCACGTGGTCGAACAGCGTGGGCCCCAGGAAAATCCGTTCTCGTGGCCGGGCAGCTTGAAGCCGCGGCCGTCGAGCACCAGTTCGGCACCCTCGTCCACGCCGGTCTGGATGTGACTTTCGATGCGCGCCTTGTGCGCGGCGGTCACCACCGGGCCGTAGTGCGCCTGATCGTCGCTGGACACGCCGATGCGAAGTTTCGCGATCGCCGCCAGCAGTTTTTCCCGCAGTGCCACCGCGGTCGCCTCGCCCACCGGCACGACCACCGGCAGCGCCATGCAGCGCTCGCCCGCGGACCCGTAGGCGGCGCCGATGATGTCGGCCACGGTCTGGTCCAGGTCGGCGTCGGGCATGACGATGCCGTGGTTCTTGGCGCCGCCCATGGCCTGCACGCGCTTGCCGTGAGCGGCGCCCATCGCGTACACCGACTGCGCGATGTCGGAGGAACCGACGAAACTCACGGCCTTGATGTCGCGGTGGCGCAGGATCGCCTCGACGATCTCCTTGTCGCCCTGCACCACGTTCAGAACGCCCGGCGGCAGGCCGGCTTCGATCATCAGTTCCGCCAGCCGCACCGGCACCGACGGATCGCGCTCGGACGGCTTGAGGATGAAGGCGTTGCCACAGGCGATGGCCGGGCCGAACATCCACATCGGGATCATGGCCGGGAAATTGAACGGCGTGATGCCGGCGACCACGCCCAGCGGCTGGCGCGCGGAGTACACGTCGATGCCCGGGCCGGCGCCCTGGGTGTATTCACCCTTGGTCAGGTGCGGGATGCCGCAGGCGAACTCGATCACTTCCAGCCCGCGCTGGATGTCGCCGCGGCTGTCGGCGTGCACCTTGCCGTGTTCGCTCGACAGCAGCGCGGCCAGTTCGTCCATGTGCACTTCCAGCAGGCGCTTGAACTCGAACATCACCCGCGCGCGGCGCTGCGGATTGACCTGGGCCCAGCCGCGCTGCGCGGCCACGGCATCGGCGATGGCATGTTCGAGTTCCGCCTGTGTCGCCAGGGCAAGTTCCGCCTGCACGGCACCGGTATTCGGATCGAACACCTCACTCCAGCGTTGCGGTTCGCCGGCCATGTGTCGGCCTGCGATGAAATGTCCCACCTTGCGCATGTTCAGCCCTTGGGTTTGCGGACGATCCAGTCGTGCGCCGGATCGTTTCGGAAGATCCACTCGCGCGTCGGGCCGGCCATGACGTTGAGGTAATAGAGGTCGTAGCCGTGCGGCGCGCCGACCGGGTGGTAACCACGCGGCACCATCACCAGGTCACCGTCCTCGACGCAGACGGTTTCGTCCAGCGAACGGTCGTCGGTATAGACGCGCTGGAAGGCGAAACCCTGTGGTGGCTGCAGCCGGTGGTAATAGGTTTCCTCCAGCGCGGTCTCTTCGGCCGTGGTGGCGGTGTCGTGTTTGTGCGGCGGGTAACTCGACCAGTGGCCGCCCGGCGTGATCACCTCCACCACCAGCAGGCTGTCGGCCGGCTGGGTCTGCGGCAGGATGTTGCGCACGTGGCGGGTGTTGGTGCCGGTGCCGCGGGTTTCGCGCGACATGTCGGCATCGGCGATCAGGCGCGGTTCGCCGGCGCCACGGCCGGGCGCGCTGCAGACCGCCAGTTCGACCGGGCCGCGGGCGATCACGGTGTAATCGGTGCCGGCCGGCACGTACACGGCACCGGGCGCACGGTCCTCGAACGGCGTGGCGCGGCCGCCGATGCCGTCGAAACGCACGTCGCCCGCCTGCACGTCGGCCGCGCCGGACACCAGCACCAGGCAGGTTTCGCGAGCCGGTTCACCGCCGGAAAAACGTTCGCCGTCCGCAAGCTTCACCAGCCGGAACCCGACATGCGACCAGCCGGCGCTCTGTGGCGTCACCTCCAGCACGGTGCCGGTGGCGTCGCGGGTATGCGGGCGGACACGCAGCGTGGCCATCAGGCCAGGCCCGCCTCGGCCGCGCGGGTTTTCAGGGTCGCCAGGCCGAGGTCGGCGTAGGCGCGCGGATCGGCCAGCACCGGATCCTGCTCGGCTTCGATCACGATCCAGCCGCTGTAGCCGATCGCCTTCAGCGCCTGCATCACCGCCGCGTAATCCAGGCTGCCGTCGCCGGGCACGGTGAACATGCCGGCCAGCACACCCTCGAGGAAACTCGCGCCCTTGCCGCGCGCCTCGGTGTGCACGTCGCGGCGGATGTCCTTGCAGTGAACGTGGGCGATGCGCGCCGGCTGCTCGCGGATCACCTGCACCGGGTCGATGCCGCCGAGCGCGGCGTGGCCGGTGTCCAGCGTCAGGCCGACGCTGGGGCCGGTGTGCGCGAGGAAATGCTTCAGGTCGTCGGCGGTCTCGACCACGGTGCCCAGATGATGGTGGTAGGCGAAGCGCAGGCCGCTGGACCGGATGTAGTCGGCCACTTCGGTCAAACGCCGGCCGAACTCGGCCCATTCCTCGGCGGCCAGGCGCGGCGTGCCGGTCATTGGCGTCGCCTTGTCGCCATGCACGGCGTTGGAGGTTTCCGCGAACACGAACACCGTGCTGCCCATGGCCTTGAGCAGGCGCAGGTGCGGCTGCAGCGCGGCGATCTCGGCGGTGGCGTCCTGGTGCAGCAGCGAGCCGCTGTACCAGCCGCCGATCAGGTCCAGGCCGTAGCTTTTCAGCAACGGCGCCAGCGTTGCCGGATCGCGCGGGAACTTGCCGCCCAGTTCGACGCCGGCGAAACCGACGTCGCGGATGTCGGCCAGGATGTCGGCCAGCGGCGTGTCGCCGCCCAGCTCGGGCATGTCGTCATTGGCCCAGGCGATGGGGCTGACGCCGAAACGGATGCTCATGACAGGTCTCTTTTCATTTTCACGCCGGCCTCGTAGGCCTGGCGAGCCGCCCTGACTTCGGGGCGTTCGGATACTTCGGGCACGGCCACGTCCCACCACCAGCCGCCGGCTTCGGTGGTCTTGCGCGGGTCGGTCTCGATCACGATCACGGTGCTGCGGTCGGCGGCCCGTGCGTGCCTGAGCGCCTCTTCCAGTTCGCCGAGATGGGTGGCGTATTCGGCCAGTGCGCCGAGGCTGCGCGCGTGTGCCACGAAGTCGATTTCTGCCGGCCGTTCCTGCCGGCTGTCGGCCAGCAGATTGTTGAAACCGGGCGTGCCGGTGGCCTGCTGCAGGCGGTTGATGCAACCGAAGCCGCGGTTGTCGAGCAGCACTACGATGAGCTTGCGTCCCAGCATCACCGAGGTGGCCAGCTCCGAGTTCATCATCAGGTAGCTGCCGTCGCCGACCATCACCACGACCTCGCGCGCGGGTTCGGCGAACTTCACGCCCAGGCCGCCGGCGATCTCGTAGCCCATGCAGGAGTAGCCGTATTCGAGGTGGTAGCCGCCCGGCGCCGAAGTGCGCCAGAGCTTGTGCAGCTCGCCCGGCAGTCCGCCGGCGGCGCAGACCACGACGGCGTCATCGGCCACGCCACGCTGCACGGCGCCGATCACCTGGGCATCGCTGGGCCGCGCGGTGTCGCGCGTGCCGGCGGTGGCGGCGGTGACGGCGGCGTTCCATTCCCTCATCGCTGCGATGTCGGCCGTGTGCACTTCATCGGGCACCATCCAGTCGGCCAGGCGCGTGGCCAGCGCTTCCAGCACGAGCCGCGCATCGCCGAGCACTGGCGAGGCGCCGTGCTTGTGCGCATCTGCGACCTGCACGTTGACCTGGAACAGCCGCGCATCCGGGAACAGGCTGCGCGAGCCGGTGGTGAAGTCCTGCAGGCGCGTGCCCACCGCCACGACCACGTCGGCGGCACGCGCCGCGGCATTGGCGGCGCTGGAACCGGTGACGCCGATCGAACCCAGCGACTGCGCATGGTCCCAGCGCAGCACGCCCTTGCCCGCCTGCGTTTCCGCCACCGACAGGCCGGTGCTTTCCGCCAGCGCGGCCAGCGCGCCTTCGGCCAGGCTGTAACGCACGCCGCCGCCGGCGATCAGCAGTGGGCGCTTCGCCCCGCGCAGGGCCTGCACCAGCGCGTCCAGTTCACCGGCATCGGCGGGCTGGCGCCGCTCGGGCCACAGGCGCGGCGCGAAGAAGTCTTCCGGATAGTCGAAGGCCTCGGCCTGCACGTCCTGGCAGAAGGCCAGGGTCACCGGGCCGCAGCCGGCGGGATCACGAAGCACGGCCATGGCGCGCGGCAGCGCGTCGAGCAGTTGTTCGGGGCGGGTGATGCGGTCGAAATAACGCGACACCGGACGGAAGCAGTCGTTGGCCGAGACCGTGCCGTCGCCGAAATCCTCGATCTGCTGCAGCACCGGATCGGGCCGGCGGCTGGCGTAGACATCGCCCGGCACCAGCAGCACCGGCAGGCGGTTGACGTGCGCCAGCGCCGCGGCGGTGACCATGTTGGTCGCGCCCGGACCGATCGAGGTGGTGCAGACCATCGCGCGCTGGCGCCGCAGCTGCTTGGCATAGGCGATGGCGGCATGCGCCATGCCCTGCTCGTTGTGCGCGCGCCAGGTCGGGAATCGTTCGCGCTCGGCATACAGCGCCTCGCCCAGCCCGGCGACATTGCCATGGCCGAAGATGGCCCAGGCGCCGGCGAAGTAGTTCACGGTTTCGCCATCCACCACCACGTTCTGCGCGGTGAGCCAGCGCACCATGGCCTGGGCGGCGGTGAGGCGGGTCGTCTTCATCTCAGGCGGTTCCACGCTGCAGCGGTTGCTCGGCCCGGGCGTCGCGCCAGGCATCCACGAGGACGCCGAAGCGGCGCACCAGGTCGGCGATCGCGGCTTCGTCGTCGATGCGGCCCGCCAGCCACTGCTCGGCCGCGTCGGCCCAGATCGTGCGGCCGACCGCGAAGCCCTTGATGATCGGCGAGCGCGCGGCGACCGCGAAACCCGCCACCAGTTCGTCTTCCGGCGCCGACAGGCCCAGCAGCACCACGCCGCGGCAGCGCGGGTCGTTGGCTTCGATGGTGGCCTGCACGCGATCCCAGGCCGCGAGGCTGTCGCTGGGTTCGAGCTTCCACCAGTCGGGACGCATGCCCAGATCATAGAGCCGCTGCAGCACGCGCGACACCGTGGTTTCGTCCACCGGCCCGTGGCGGGTGGCGATGATCTCCACCAGCAGTTCGTGCCGGGTCTTGCGCGCGGCGTCCTGCAGGCGCAGCAGCTGGCGCTCCTGGCGCTCGCGCAGGTCCTGCGGATCATCCGGGTGATAGAACGCGAGGCACTTCACCACGTGGTTCGCGGGCCAGGTCGCCAGCTCGGTGGCGACGTCGGCGGAACATTCGAATTCCAGCGGGCGTGAACCAGGGCGTTCGATCGGCCGGCCGATCCAGTACGGCGTATCGGCCGCGGCTTCCAGCCCGCGCATGCCGAAACGCCCGTCCAGCAACACGCCGAAGCGCGGATCGCCCTCCGCCAGCTGGTGCACGGCCTGCAGCGCCAGCGCCTTGAAGGCCTGGATGCGCGCCGGATCGGCGCCCAGCTGTTCGCACAGGGTCTCGAACTGGCTGCGGTGGTCCATCGCCAGCACGGTCAGTTCGTCCCACTGGCCGCTGCGGGTCGAGGCCCAGTGCAGCTGTTCCAGCGCGGCATCGTCGCGCAGCAGGTACGGACGCTGCTCCGCGACCAGGAAGGCCTGCAGCTCGTCCCAGGTCGGCATCGCCGGCGAACAGCCGTGGCGCGAGACCACGATCGCGCCGCAGGCATTGGCATAGCCGCAGCTGGTTTCCAGCGGCTCGCCGCGCAGCCAGCCGCGCAGGAAACCGGCCATGAAGGCGTCGCCCGCACCCAGCACGTTGAACACTTCCACTTCGAATCCGCGTCCGACCACGCCCTGGTCGAGGCTGTCCGGAATGTCGCCGGGGAAGGCCGAACAGCCCAGCGCACCCCGCTTGCAGACCAGCAGCGCCGGCGTGCGCGCGCGGATGGCGCGCAGCGCGGTGGTCGTGTCGGTGCTGCCGCCGAGAATGTGGATCTCTTCTTCCGTGCCCACCACCAGGTCGCACAGCGGCAGCACCTGCTGCAGGCGTTCGGTGACCGCGGCGGCGGCGACGAAGCGGTCCTCGCCGCGGTCCTTGCCAGCCAGGCCCCACAGCACCGGCCGGTAGTCGATGTCGAACACCACGCGGCCGCCGCTGGCGCGCGCGATCTCGCAGGCGCGCACCGAAGCCGCGAACACGGATGGCGTGGACAGATGGGTGCCGTTGACCAGCACCGCCGACGCCGAGGCGATGAAGGCGGGATCCAGGTCGTCCGCGGCCAGCGCCATGTCGGCGCAGTCCTCGCGGTAGAAGATCAGCGGAAAAGTGTCGGGGTCGCGGATGCCGAGGAAAACCAGGGCGGTCAGGCGCGCGGGGTCGGTCAGCACGCCCTGCACGTCCACGCCTTCGCGCTGCAGCTGTTCGCGGATGAAACGACCGAAGTGGTCGGCGCCGACCCGGGTCACCAGGCCCGTGCGCAGCCCGAGCCGCGAAGCGCCGACGCTGGTGTTGGTGGGGCTGCCGCCGATGTACTTGGCAAAGGACAACATGTCCTCCAGCCGGCCGCCGACCTGTTCACCGTAAAGATCGATGCCCGACCGGCCGAGGGTGATCAGGTCCAGCCGGTGTTTGCTCGCCGCCATTCGGCCCGCCTCTGCTCTGCCTGGGGCGCCCACCGCCCGGCCGATGTAAAATATATTCTATTTTCAGAACGTCGGCAACATTCGTTTCATTTCTTGGTCCGGGCACCCAGTTTCGACGGGTTGCGGGCCGGCTCGGCGGTCGAAAAGGCGTAGGCGATGATGGGGCCTGGGCCAGGCACATCGACACCGACAGCGAGCGGAATTTGCGGATCTCCGCTTCGCGCACCTGCAGCACCAGGCTGGCCGGCTTGGCCACCGGGCTGACCAGGCTGTCGCTGATCGACAGCACCTTGCACTGGCGGTCCACCGCGGCGTCGATCAGGTGCACCGCCTCTTCGGCGTACGGGTGGTAGCTGACCACGATCAGCAGGTCGTCCTTGCCGATACCGTGCACCTGCTGCCGGGCCATGCCGCCCAGGCTGTCGATGAACACGGCCTTCTTGTCGACCTGGTGCAGCGAATAGGCCAGATAGGCGGCCACCGGGAACGAGCGCCGGAAGCCGGCCACGTACACCGTCTGCGCCTGCCCGATCAGGCGCACGGCCTGGGCCAGGGCCTCGCGGCCGATCATCGCGCCCAGGTTCTGCAACGCCATCACATTGCCTTCGACGAACTCCGACAGCACCTGCGCCGGGTCGCCGACCGCCTTGCCGTCCACGGTCTCGGCGAACTCGCGCACCCGTTCGCTGTAACCCAGCGAATGCGCGCCCAGCAGCAGGCCGTCGCGGAACAGCCGCTGCATCTGGGTGGCGCCGTCGAAGCCGAAGGACTTGGCGAAGCGCACGATCGCCGAAGGCTGCACGCCGATGCGCTCGGACAGCACCGCCAACGTTTCCAGCGCCACCGCGTTGGGTTCGTCCAGCACGTAGCGGGCGATCTGCTGCAGGCGCTTGCTGAGCGATTCGTAGCGCTCGAGGATGGCGGCGCGCAGTTCTTCGGCGGTGGCGGGCGGGGTGCTCAGTTCGGCCATGCAGCCGCTCCTATGGGGTCAGGGCCGGGACGGGGTGTCGCGGGCCTTTCAAGTTTTGGAAATTCTATTACAATCCTGAAACGGAACAAGTATTCCATTCTGCGGCCGGGCCGCGCGGAGCCATTGTGGAACGAATCCAGCTTGCCTTGATCGGTGCCGGGCGCATGGGCCAGGTACACGGGCCGAACGCAGCCCGGCATCCGGGGCTGCAGCTCAGATATGTCGTGGATCCGCGGCCCGAGGCGGCCCGGGCGATGGCCGAACGCTTCGGCGCCCAGGTCGCCGGGCTTGAGCAGGCCCTGGCCGACCCGGCGGTGGGCGGCGTGCTGGTCTGCAGCTCGACCGACCAGCACCTGGGTCACGCCCTGGCGGCGGTGGCCGCGGGCAAGACGGTCTTCTGCGAGAAGCCCATCGACCTGGACCTGGCCAAGGTGCGCGCCGCGGAATCCAGGTTCACCGGCGCCCGTTTCCTGCTCGGTTTCAACCGGCGTTTCGACCCGCATTTCCAGGCGCTGAAGGCGAAGCTGGACAGCGGCGCGATCGGCCAGCTCGAAAGCCTGCACCTGGTGAACCACGACCCGGCCGCTCCGCCGCCGGGTTTCGTGCCGACCAGCGGCGGGCTGTTCAAGGACTTCACCATCCACGACCTGGACCTGGCGCGCTGGCTGCTGGGCGAGGAGCCGGTGTCGGTGTACAGCACGGCCAGTTGCCTGGTGGACCCGGAGATCGGGCGTCAGGGCGACGTGGACACGGCGCGCACGGTGCTGCGCACCGCTTCGGGCCGACTGTGCGTGATCTCGAACACGCGCCGCAGCGGTTACGGCTACGACCAGCGCATCGAGGCCTTCGGCTCGGCCGGCATGGCCACCGCCGGCAACGTCGCGCCCGACACGCTGCAGGTGCTGACCGAAGCCGGCGTCACCGGCACGCCGATCCACCCGGGTTTCGCCACGCGTTACGCGCACGCCTACCGCGCCCAGATCGAACACTTCGCCGACGTGCTGCACGGCCGCGCGCAGCCGCGCGTGGGTTACGCCGACGGCGTCGCAGCGCTGGTGCTGGCCGAAGCCTGCGACCGTTCGCTGCGCAGTGGCGCGGCTGTCGAACCCTGAGGAAGAAGAAATGAAAAAGGTCGTCATCATCGGCGCCGGCCGCATCGGCCGGATCCACGCCCGCAACGCCGCCCTGCACCCGCGCCTGCAGTTGGCCGGCGTCGTGGACCCGGTCGCCGATTCCGCGCAGTCGCTGGCGCAGGAGCACGGCTGCACCGTGACCACGCTGGAGGCGGCGCTTGCCGATCCCGGCATCGCCGGCGTGATCATCGCCAGCTCCACCGACACGCACCTGGACTACAGCCTGCGTGCCGCGGCCGCGGGCAAGGCGATCTTCTGCGAGAAGCCCATCGACCAGGACCTGGCGCGGGCGCGCACGGCCGGAGCGCCGTTGGCGATGGCGCGGATGTTGCTGGCGTTCAACCGGCGGTTCGATCCGCATTTCCAGGCGCTGAAGGCGCAGCTCGACAGCGGTGCGATCGGCACGCTGGAGTCGCTGCAGATCACGTCGAACGATCCGTCGCCACCGCCGCCGTCGTACGTGGCGGTGTCGGGCGGGCTGTTCAAGGACATGGCGATCCACGATTTCGACATGGCACGCTGGCTGTTGGGCGAGGAGCCGGTGACGGTGTACGCGGCCGGTAGCTGTCTGGTGGATCCGGAGATCGGCAAGCTGGGCGACATCGACACGGCGCGCACGGTGCTGACGACTGCCAGTGGGCGGCTTTGCGTGATCTCCAACAGCCGGCGTTCGGGTTTCGGTTATGACCAGCGCATCGAGGCGTATGCGTCGGCCGGCATGGTGCGGGCGGACAATGTGGTGGAATCCAGTGTGCAGGTCTGGAGCGAGGGCGGCGCCGCCGCGGACCGTTTCCAGAATTTCTTCCTCGACCGTTACGCGGAAGCCTATCGCCGGGAAATGGACCACTTCGCCGACATGCTCGACGGAAAGCCCGCTTCCGTTGGTTACGCCGATGGTGTCGCGGCCCTGGCCCTTGCGGAAGCCGCGGCCGAGTCCCTGCGCACCGGGCAGCCTGTGAAGCTCTGATTTCATCAGAACGGCCGGCGTCGGGGAGCTGGCGCCGGCAAGTACCGGGGAAGTGAAGGGCTCTTTTCGCTCAGTGAAGCCTTTTATTTCGCGAAAAGAGCCCTTCACTTCCCCGGCACTTCCGGTACGTATCGTCCGGGTGGCTGATTGGAGTTCCTGCGCGGCATCGGCGCTTTGCTTGCGCGTGTGGGTTCGCGGGCTTCCGCATGTGCGATTTTTCTTGCGCCTTGTCGTTTGCTAATGCGCTCGCGTCCCTTGTCGGCAGCGCGCCTCCCGTGGGGCGCGTTCCCTGAACGCGTCCGGTGCCATTTCTGCGAACTGGAAAGAAGTGCTCGCCGCTACCGCGGCGAAGGGCAAGAGCGAGGGCAGCGCGGCAGCGGCAGCGGCAACGCCAATGAAAGCAAATCGTCAACTGAAACAGCTACTGAAGCCCCGCTTCTGCTCTACGCCGCGCAGCGGCGGGTACTCGCAACAACCTCGCCAAAATGGCACCGGACGCGTTCAGGGGAACGCGCCCCACGATAGGCCACGCAGCCCCGATTTTGAACGTGCTCCCACTTAGCAAACCGCGTGGCGCAAGAAAGATCTCGCACGCGGAAGCCCGCGAACCCACACGCGCAAGCAAAACGCCTATACCACCAGGAACTCCCCTCACAGAACCGCGCGGGTGGAACCGGCAGTGCCGTGGGAGCGACACCCTCTTTCTGCGAAATAAAAGGCTTCACTGAGCAGAAAGAGGGTGTCGCCCCGCGGTGCTGATGGCGCCAGATCAACACGCACAAAAAAACGGCGACCCTGAGGGCCGCCGCTTTCGGGACCAGGCTCCGGACCATCCCCGGAGCCGGCTTGCAACTCAGAACACGATGCGGAACGTCAACGTCCAGCGCTGCGAAGAGGATTCCCGCTCCACCTCGAACGCATCCACGTCGTAGGCCGCCTGGTTGGCCAGGATCTCCGCACCGTTGTCGCCGTCGAAACCCGCCTCCGCCTGCTCACTGTCGGCATCCAGCAGATTGTTGCCGGTCAGACGCAACACCATGTTCTCGCCGATGCGCTTCTCCAGGAAGAACTCCAGATTGCCGTCGTACAACTGGCTCTCGATCTCCCCGTACGTGACGAACCGCGACTCACCCTGCTTCTGGTAACTCACGCCGAAACTGGTCTCCCAGCTCGGGATGTTCTGCGTGATGCCGACGTTGTAGACATAGGTCGGCTGGAAATCGATCGCAATGTCCCGGCCGGTGGCCGGGTCGGCGCGGTCGGACCACAGCCGCGTGTAGTTCGCGAACACACCCGTCTCCTCCCAGCCGAACATGTCGAGCGGCGTGGACAGGTCGAACTCGAATCCATGCGTCTTGGCGTCGCCGATGTTCTCGTAGCTGTACAGACCGCCCGGGAAGTCGTCCGGATCCAGGCCGATGGTGTCCACCGGCTCGCCCGTGTTCACCAGCGCGATCAGGTCGCTGATGTCGCGGTAGAACACGTTGAAGCCCATCACGCCCTGCCGCCCGAACCGGCGCTCGTAGCCGACGTCGAAGCCCAGCGAGGTCTCGAACTCGACCTCCGGGTTGCCGATGGTCACGTCCTCGTCACCCGGCGATTCCAGCGTGTAGGCCGGGATCAGCTGGTCGATGCTGGGACGGCGCACCGTGCGCGCGACGCTGAAGCGGAACTGGTCCTGCTCGGTCATCTTCCACAGCAGGTGCACCGACGGGTTGAGGTGGAACTCGCTGCCGTCGGCGCTGCCGGCTTCGGTGGAATCCAGCACGCCGCCTTCGGACAGGTCGGTGACGTACTGCTGCTCGGTGTCGGTGCTTTCCGCGCGGATGCCGGTTTCCAGTTCTACAGTCTCGGACAGGCCCCACTTGATGCGCGCGTAACCGTCCAGGCGGTCTTCCTGGTAGTTGAAGCGGCCGTCGCTGGTGGAATAGTCCGGCTCGCCCAGGTCGTCCTCGACCAGCAGGCGGAAGTCGCGCTCCTTCCACTTCGCCGCCACGCCGACCTTCAGCTCGGCGCCCTGCGGCGCCCACGTCGGCAGGCTGCGGGTGTAGGAACCGCCGACCAGCCACTCGCTGTCGTCGGCGTCGATGTCCTCGCGGGAGACCAGGTTGTCGTTGGTCTCCTCGTAGCTCAGCTCGACGCTGTCGTCGGTGAAGTCGTTGTAGCTCAGGTCCAGCGAAAAGCTCGAAACGTCGCTGAGGTAATGGTCGAACACCGCCGAGAAGCCGTAGCTGTCCTGGTTGAAGTCGGCGTCCTGGAACTCCAGCTCCGGGTTGTCCAGGTCCAGGCCACCGACGCTGCCGTCGCCCTCGTAGATCCAGGTGTCCTGGTGCTCGTCGCGCGAGGTGGTCAGCAGGAAGCCGTCCACGCGCAGGGTGGAATCGTCCGAGATGCGCCAGGTCACGTCGCCGTTGAAGGACAGGTCGCGGGTGTCGCGGCTGTCCATCTCCTCGACGCGCTCGACCGCCGAGGACTGCCCGGGATTGTCCCACTGCTCCAGGCCACGCCCGATGCCGCCGCGGGCGACTTCGTCGTCGAAGCCGACCGAGTCGCTCTCGAATACCTCCTCGACCACTTCCTTGTTGTTGTAGCGCTCCTGCGCGTCCACGGTGAGCGAGTAGAAGACCGTCTCGTCCTTGTTGCTGCCCGAGCTCGAGGCGGCGAAACTGCCGCGGCTCTTGCCCTGGTCCATGTCGTGGGTGACGCCCATGCGCAGGATCACGCCCGGCGGCAGGCTGGCGCCGTCCTTGAGGATGATGTTGATGGTGCCGCCGACACCCTGGCTGTCGATGTCGGCACCGGGCGAACGGATGATCTCGATGCGGTCGACGATCTCGGCCGGGATGCGGTCCACGAACACCGTGCGGTCGTTGCCTGCACCGGGGATCGGGCGGCCATTCACCAGCACCTGGGTGTAACCCTGGCCGAGGCCACGCAACTGCGGCGAGTCGGACTCGCCGATGTCGCTGGTGAAGGCCACGCCGGGCACGCGCCGAAGCTGGTCGCCCACCGACACCGGCTCGAATTCCTCGAAGAACTGCTGGTCGTACACCAGCGACGGCGAGGTGGTCTCGGTGCGGTTGCGGTACTGGATGGTGCCGCTGACCACGATCTCCTCGAGCTGGGTGATGTCTTCCTCCCCCTCGGGTGTCGTCGCCGCCGGCGTTTCCTGCGCCATCGCCAGGCCGGCGGAAAGCAGGTGGCTGCTGATGAGTGCCGCTAATACGTTGCGCTTGAACTTACGCATGGCCCAGTCCCTCCCGAGGACTCCCCACTGGATCGGCTGTACCACCTCGCAGGGGTGGCTGACCCGCAGATTACGAACAAAGATTCCAATTTGCAACCAACTTGGAAAATTTCTTGCAGACGACCCCCGGCTGTGGGATCGTCGCTGTCACGAAATCCACTCCGGGCTCGTGCAGGGTGGTCGACCCCCGCCCATGACGCGCCCCCGTTACAGAGGACCCCGACGATGAAAACCTGGATCCCCGCCGGCTGGCTGGCCGCCACCGCCCTGAGCCTGGTGGGCTGCTCCGCGGCCACCTCCACCCCCACGGCCGACGCCCCGGCCCCGGCCGCTCCGGTCATCGCCGCCCGCGTCCAGACCGAAGCCCCGCCAGCGGCGAAACCGCCGCGGGCGTGCTGGTGCTCGACCCGGCCGACGCCGGCCAGAGCCGCATCGTCGCCGCCACCGCCTGGGCGGCCTGGAGGTCTACGACCTGGCCGGCAAGCGCCTGGCCACCGCCGAGGCCGGCGAAGTGGCCGCGGTGGACGCGGGTTACAAGGTGATGCTGGGCGGCCAGCCCAGCACCGTGCTGGTCGCGATCGACACCACCGACAACCATCTGCGCCTGTACCGCATGGACGCCGAAGTACTGACCGAGGTCGGCGCCCGGCCCTTGCCGCTGGGTTTCGCCGGCGAAGGCGTCTGCCTGTACCGCAACCCGCTGGACGAGGGCCTGCACGCCTTCATCGTCGGCGACGGCGGCGAGATCGACCAGCAGCTGATCTTCCCGACCGCCGACGGCAAGCTCGATGCGCGCCAGGTGCGCCGCATCTCGGTGCCCTCGCCGCTCAAGCAGTGCGTGGCCGCGGCCGACGGCCAGGTCTATGCCGCCGAAGAGACCGTCGGCATCTGGCGTTTCAGTGCCGACCCGGAGGCCGACGTGGCCGCCGCCCTGATCGACTCACCGCGCAGCGGCCGTTTCGCCGAGGAGATCGGCGGCCTGGCCATCCACGACGGCGGCGAAGGCGCCCGCTGGCTGATCGCCTCCGACGCCAACGGCAGCCGCCTGAACGTCTACAACCGCGACCAGGACGACGCCTATGTCGGCTCCTTCGCGCTGTCCGCCACCGGCGAAAACGAGGCCGTGGAAGAACCGGGCCCGCTGTTCGCGAGCTCGATGGCCTTCGGCGAAACCTTCCCGCAGGGCCTGCTGCTGGTGACCGACGAGGAAGGTCCGGACTTCAAGCTGCTTTCGTTCGCCGACATCGCGGCCGAACTCGATCTCGCGCCCGGCACCGCGCAGGACCCGCGCCAGCGCGTGGCCGCCGAAGTGCCGGTGGTGCGCCCGAGCTACGAGTCCGTGCCGGTGCACAGCTACGGTGACGCCGCGGACGACCCCGCGATCTGGGCGCATCCCGGCGACCCCGCCGCCAGCCTGATCATCGCCACCGACAAGAAGGCCGGCCTGTACCTGTACGACATGCAGGGGCAGGAAGTGCAGTTCCTGGCCGACGGCAAGATGAACAACGTGGACTTCCGCAACGGCTTCGAACTGGGCGGGAACAAGGTGACCTGGTGGCCGCCAGCGACCGCACCCGCAAGGCGATCGCGCTGTACGTGCTCGACCCCGGCAAGCGCCAGCTGGTGCCGGTGGCCGACGGCGTGCAGGCGACCGGCCTGGAGGATCCCTACGGCCTGTGCATGTACCGCAGCCCGAAGACTGGCAAGACCTTCGTCTTCATCAACAGCGGCGACGGCCCGCTGAACCAATGGGAACTCGTGGACGCGGGCAACGGCAAGGTGAAGTCCGTGCTCGTGCGCGAGACCACGTTCGAATCGCAGACCGAAGGCTGCGTCGCCGACGACCACAGCGGCACGCTGTTCATCGGCGAAGAGGACGTGGCGCTGTGGCGTTTGGACGCCGAACCCGAGGGCGGCGACACGAAGACCGCGGTGGACCGCGTGGACGCCAACCCGGCGATCAAGGACGACCTGGAAGGCGTGGGCCTGTACGACCTGGGCGGCGGCCGCGGCTACCTGGTGGTGTCCAGCCAGGGCAACGACACCTATGCCGTGTACCGGCGCGAGGGCGACCGCGAATACCTGGGCTCGTTCGCAGTGGCGGCCGACGGCGTGCGCGGCGTGGACGGCATCAGCGAAACCGACGGCCTGGACGTGAGCAGCGCCAACCTCGGCCCCGGCTTCGAACACGGCGCGATGGTTGCCCAGGACGGCCGCAACGTGCTGCCGGTGCAGAACCAGAACTACAAGATCGTGGCCTGGTCGGCGATCGCCGAGGCGCTGGAACTGGACGTGCGCGAGCACTGACACGGACGCCCGGGCTTGGTGATGATGGCGCCAGGCCCGGGCCGGATCCGCCGCGCGGGTCGCATTCCGGGAAACACTGTCCCTGAAAAACCCATGGGCCGCGGCGGCGTGCTCGGCTAGGATGTCTGCGGTTTTCCGCCAGGCTTTTCCATGGACCCGATCCTTTCCATCCGCGGCGTCGGCAAGACCTACGCCTCCGGCTTCCAGGCGCTGGACGACGTCGACCTCGACATCCGCCGCGGCGAGATCTTCGCCCTGCTCGGCCCCAATGGCGCCGGCAAGACCACGCTGATCAGCATCATCTGCGGCATCGTCAACGCCAGCACCGGCAGCGTGGTGGCCGATGGCCACGACATCGTCGCCGACCCGCGCGGCGCGCGCCGCAAGATCGGCCTGGTGCCGCAGGAAATCTCCACCGACGCCTTCGAGACCGTGTGGGCGACCATGAAGTTCAGCCGCGGCCTGTTCGGCCGGGCGCCCGACGCCGCGCACCTGGAGAAGGTGCTGCGCGACCTGTCGCTCTGGGACAAGCGCGACAGCAAGATCATGACGCTCTCGGGCGGCATGAAGCGCCGGGTGATGATCGCCAAGGCGCTTTCGCACGAACCCACGATCCTCTTCCTGGACGAACCCACCGCCGGCGTGGACGTGGAGCTGCGCCGAGACATGTGGCAGATGGTGCGCGAGCTGCGCGACCGCGGCGTCACCATCATCCTGACCACGCATTACATCGAGGAGGCCGAGGAGATGGCCGACCGCATCGGCGTGATCAACAAGGGCGAGCTGGTGGTCGTCGAGGACAAGCACGTGCTGATGCGCAAGCTGGGCAAGAAGCAGCTGACGCTGCAGCTGCAGAACCCGCTGGCGGCCATTCCGCCGGCGCTGGCGTCGCTGCCGCTGGAGCTGGCCGATGACGGCCACGCCCTGGTCTACACCTTCGACGTGCAGAGCGAAGAGACCGGCATCGCCGCCCTGCTGCGCCAGCTCAACGAGCTGGGCATCGACTTCAAGGACCTGCATTCGAGCGAGAGTTCGCTCGAGGACATCTTCGTCAGCCTGGTGCACGGCGGGAGGGCCGCGGCATGAACTGGTATGCCGTCCGCGCCATCTACCGTTTCGAGATGGCCCGTACCTTCCGCACCATCACCCAGTCCATCGCCTCGCCGGTGCTGTCCACGTCGCTGTATTTCGTCGTGTTCGGCGCCGCCATCGGCTCGCGCATGGGCGAGGTGGACGGCGTCAGCTACGGCGCCTTCATCATCCCGGGCCTGATCATGCTGTCGATCCTCAACGAGAGCCTGTCCAACGCCTCGTTCGGCATCTACATGCCCAAGTGGGCCGGCACCATCTACGAGCTGCTGTCGGCGCCGGTGGGCTGGGGCGAGGCGGTGCTCGGCTACGTCGGCGCGGCGGCCAGCAAGTCGATGATGCTGGGCATCCTGATCCTGGCCACGGCGCGGCTGTTCGTGCCCTACGAGATCGCGCACCCGGTGTGGATGCTGCTGTTCCTGCTGCTGACCGCGCTCAGCTTCAGCCTCGCCGGTTTCATCATCGGACTGTGGGCCACCGACTTCCAGAAGCTGCAGGTGATCCCGCTGATGGTCGTGACGCCGCTGACCTTCCTGGGCGGCGCCTTCTATTCGATCGACATGCTGCCGCCGGTCTGGCAGAAGATCGCCCTGTTCAATCCGGTCGTGTACCTGATCAGCGGCTTCCGCTGGAGCTTCTACGGCGTGGCCGACGTGAACGTGGTGGTGAGTTTCGCCGCCATCATCGCCTTCCTCGCCGCCTGCCTGGCCGCTGTCTGGTGGATCTTCCGCACCGGCTGGCGGCTCAAGTCCTGAGCCCGGAGCTTCCGGCGGGCGCACTGGCCCGAAGCCGCATTGCGGCCCCTCCGGGGGCGTGTTAAGACGGAACGCATCACGACGGGAAGGGGAACCGGTCGATGCGTCTGGTCTGGTCGCTGGCGTTAACCCTCGGGCTGGTCGCCTGCGCGCAGTTGCCGCCGCGGCTCGCGGTTCCCGAACAGACCGCGTCGCCGCCCGCCACCACCGGCACCCTGGCTGAACGCGTGGCACCGGCCGAACTCCGCCATCCCGGCCAGTCCGGCTTCCGCCTGGTCGCCACCGGCACCGAGGCCTACGCCCTGCGTGCGTTCTCGGCGCAGTCCGCCAGCCGCAGCCTCGATATCCAGACCTACATCTGGCACAACGACCTCACCGGCCGGCTGCTGGCCCGGCATGCGCTGCTGGCGGCCGACCGCGGCGTGAACGTGCGCATCCTGGTGGACGATCTCGACGCACGGGCGAAGAACGACGGCTTCGCCGCGCTCGACGCCCATCCGCGCATCGAAGTGCGCCTGTACAACCCGCTGGCCAGCCGCCACGGCAGCCTGCGCAAGGCCGGCGAGTTCAGCGCCGGGTTCAGCCGGCTCAACCACCGCATGCACAACAAGACCTGGATCGCCGACAACCTGGTGGCCCTGGTCGGCGGCCGCAACCTGGGCGACGAATACTTCGACGCGCACGACGGCACCAATTTCATGGACCTGGATTTCCTGATGGCCGGTCCGGTGGTGCGCGCGGCCAGCGCCAACTTCGACCGCTACTGGAACTCCGACAGCAACTATCCGATCGCGCAGCTGGCCCCCGACCAGATCGACGACGACGCACTGCAGCGGCTGCGCACCTTCCTCGACACCGCCGCGGCCGAACACCGCTCCGGCCCCTATCTTCAGGTGCTGCGCGAAGACCCGGACGTGGCCAACCTGATCGACGGCGAGACAACGCTGCACTGGACCGCCGACTGGGGCTTCGTCAGCGACGACCCGAAAAAGTCGGAGCTGCCGGTCGAACAGCGTTCCGGCGTGCTCAAGGCCCTGAAGCCGGCGCTCGACGGCGCGCAGCACGAAGTCGCGCTGATCTCGCCCTACTTCGTGCCCGGCGAAAGCGGCAGCGCCTACCTCCAGGGCCTGGCCGCGCGCGGACTGGACGTGCGCATCCTCACCAACTCGCTGGCGGCCACCGACGTCGCCGCGGTGCATGGCGGCTACATGCGTTATCGCCCGACCCTGCTCGAGAACGGCGTGCGGCTGTGGGAACTCAAGCCCACCGGCGCCGGCACCGCGAACTTCAGCCTGGCCGGCTCCTCGGGGTCGAGCCTGCACACCAAGGCGATGATCATCGACGATCGCCAGGTCTTCGTCGGCTCCTACAACATCGACCCGCGCTCGACCTCGCTCAACAACGAACAGGGCGTGCTGGCCAGCCACCCGGCGCTGGCCGCCGAACTCACGGCGCTGTTCGAACGCCAGCTCACGGGCGACCTCTCCTGGCAGGTGACGCTGGTCGATGGCCAGCTGAGCTGGTCGGACGGCCGCACGACCTGGGACAAGGAACCACAATCCAAGGCCAGCCAGCGGGTGCTGGCCTGGCTGATGAAAGTGCTGCCGGTGGAATCACAACTCTAGCCAAGGGTTCGCGCCATGCCTTCGAAACACCTGCTGCGCCTGCGCGGCTTCCATTTCGCCACCCTGCTCGTGATGGGCCTGCTTGCCGGCCCCGCGGCCGGCACCGTTCCCGCCACCGCACCGGCCGCACTCCCGGCGACGACGCTGGAAGCCGAACCCAGCGAAGAACCGGCCACGCTGCGGTTCTACAACCGCGACATCATCACCTTCCGCAGCCGCTTCCTCGGGCATTCGCCGGCGACGCGGGTCGAGGCGGCCCGCAACAACATCACCCGCGTGGTGTTCCAGCCCGGCGTCGCCAAACTTGGATTCAATGAAATCCCCTCCGGCCTGGTGATCACCATCAACGGCGAAGCGGCGACCATCATCACACCCGCCGACCTGGACACGCTCAACCACCAGACCATGGCCCAGGCGCGGGCCCAGGTCGAAAAGAACCTCGGCGCCGCCATCCGGATCTACGAGACGCAGAGTGGCCCGCGCGACCTGGCGATCGGCGTGGGCTGGTCGCTGCTGGCGGTGCTGGTCACGGCCGGGCTGCTCTATCTTCTGGTGCGCATGGGCGGACGCTGGCGCGATCGCTTCGACCGCTGGGTGAACCGGCGCGTCAGCGGACTGCACAGCGAATCGGCGCGACACTTCATCGAAGCGCTGAAGATGGCCGGCAGCGGCGTGATCAAGATCATCGGCTGGCTGATCGCGCTGCTGATCCTGGAAGAGATGGTGCGCTTCATCCTCGGCCGCTTTCCCTACACCCGGCCCTGGGCCGAGGCGATGACCGGCTGGCTATGGTCGCTGCTGTCGGACTGGGGCATGGGCATCGTCGAGGCGATTCCCGGCCTGCTGGCGGCAGCGCTGATCCTGTTCGGCGGAAAGCTGCTGGCGCAGGCGATCTCGCTGACCTTCCGCGGCGTGCAGAGCGGCCGCTTCGCGCTGTTCGGCGTGGATGCGCCGCTGGCCGAACCGACCCGCAAGCTGGTGGTCGCGGTGGTGTGGCTGTTCGCCATCGCCATGGCCTATCCCTACCTGCCCGGCGCGCAGACCGAGGCCTTCAAGGGACTGAGCGTGCTGGTGGGCCTGATGATCTCGATCGGCGCGTCCAGCATCGTCGGCCAGGCGGCGAGCGGTTTCACCATCCTCTATTCGCGCACGATGCAGGTCGGTGACCTGGTGCGCATCCAGGACACCGAGGGCTTCGTGCAGCAGATCGGCCTGTTCTCTACCCGCATCCGCACCGTGACCGGCGTGGACGTTAACTTCCCGAGCAGCGTGGTGCTGGGTGACAAGCTGCAGAACTTCTCGCGCAATCCGGACGGTCCGGGCATGTGGCTCGAAACCGGCGTCACCATCGGCTACGACACGCCCTGGCGGCAGGTGCACCGTTTGCTTACCAGCGCTGCCGAGACCACCCCGGGCGTGGAGAAACAGCCGGCGCCGTTCGTGATCCAGCGCGCGCTGGGCGACTTCTACGTCGAATACGTACTGCGCGCACGGGTGCTCGACCTGGAGACGCGCGGGCAGGTGCTCAGTGCGCTGCACGCCAACATCCAGGACGCCTTCAATGCCGAAGGCGTGCAGATCATGTCGCCCAACTACGAGGCCGACCCGGAAACGCCCAAGCTGGTGCCGAGGGAACACTGGGAAGGACTGCCGGCACCTGACGGTACGCAGGGCGCGCGCTGACGGCAAGGCTTCGACGCGGTCGGGTCAGGTGCCGCAGAACGTCTGCAGCACACGCTGCTCCGGTTCCGGCGGCGTCATGAATTTCGCCGCCTCCGGTCCGTCGTCCCAGGGGCGACGGACCGCCGCCAGCAGGGCTTCGAAAGGCGCCAGGTCGCCCTGCTCCGCCGCAAGCAGCGCTTCGTGCACGAGATGGTTGCGGGGGATCACGGCCGGGTTGGTGGCCTTCATTGCCGCCACCCGTTCCTGCACCGATCGTGGATCACGCGCCAGGCGTTCGTGCCAGCGAAGACGCCAGGTTTCCATCGCCGGCGTTTTCGGCAGCGCCAGCAGGGCTTCGGGTTCGTGGTCATCGGCCAGCCCGCACAAGGCGCGGAAGCCCAGCGTGTAGTCCGCGGCGACCGCCTGCAGCGCCTCGAGGAATTCGTGCGCCAACGCTTCGTCGCCGTCTTCCGCGGACGACAGGCCGAGCTTGCTGCGCATGACGGCCAGCCAGTGGTGCTGGAAACGCGCGGGAAACGCATCGATCACCGCCGTTGCTTCCGGAAGCGCATCCGCCGGGTCGTCGGCGATCAGTGGCAGCAGGCACTCGGCCAGGCGCGCCAGGTTCCAGCGCACCACTGGCGCCTGGTGGCCGAAGGCATAACGGCCTTGGCGGTCGATCGAGCTGAAGACCTTGGCCGGGTCGTATTCGTCCAGGAAAGCGCAGGGGCCGTAGTCGATGGTTTCGCCGGAGACGGCGGTGTTGTCGGTGTTCATCACGCCGTGGATGAAACCAACGGACATCCAGCGCGCGATCAGTTCCGCCTGACGTTCGGCAATGGCGTGCAGCAGGGAAAGCCAGGGCCGCTGGACGGACTGGAGTTCCGGGTAATGCCGCGCGATCACATGGTCCGCCACCACCCGCACCGCCTGCCAATCCTCGCGCGCCGCGAAATACTGGAACGTCCCGATGCGCACATGGCTGGCCGCCACCCGCGTCAGCACCGCGCCCGGCACCGGGCCGCCATCGCGGAACACCGCTTCGCCGGTCGCCACCGCGGCGAGCGAACGCGTGGTGGGAATGCCCAGCGCAAACATCGCCTCGCTGACCAGGAATTCGCGCAGCACCGGTCCGATCGCGGCACGGCCGTCGCCATTGCGCGAGAACGGCGTCGGACCCGGACCCTTGAGCTGGAGGTCACGGCGCTGGCCGTGGCGATCGATCACTTCGCCCAGCAGGATGGCGCGGCCATCCCCCAGCTGCGGCACGAAATGGCCGAACTGATGGCCGGCGTAGGCCATGGCGATCGGGCGTGCATTCGCCGGCACGTCGTTGCCCGACAGCACCACCTCCGCCTCGTGCTCGAAGCCCTCGTCCAGACCCAGCTCGCGCGCCAATGCGCGGTTGTAGGCCAGCAGCCGCGGCGCCGCCACCGGCGTGGGCGCCACGGCGCGCCAGAACGGATCTGGCAACGCGGCGTAGGTGTGTTCGAACGGGAGGGGAGTCGGATCGGTCATCGGCCCGGTGTCGGATCGGCTGGCGTACAGGCGGCCAGACTACCAGCGCTGGCGGGCCGCGCCGGAGAACGCTGCGTTCATCCCGGCGGGCCGGCGATGGGGAAACGCCGGCAAGGAGCGTAAAGTGGCGCTCCGGCCCTCGACGCCGCCCCCGCGGAACCGACCATGATCAACAACGACGTACTGCGCAGCATCCGTTACATGCTCGACCTCGGCGATGCCCGCATCGTCGAGATCGCCCGGCTGGCGGACGAGACCCTGGTGCTGGACAAGGCCGAGGTGCAGGCCTACCTGAAGAAGGAAGGCGACGAGGGTTACGCCGAATGCCCCGACCGTGTGCTGGCGCATTTCCTCGACGGCCTGGTGCTGCATTACCGCGGCCGCGACGAAAGCCTGCCGCCGCGCCCGGTGGAAAAACGCGTCACCAACAACCTGGTGCTGAAGAAGCTGCGCGTGGCCTTCGAGCTCAAGGACCTGGACATGGCCCAGTGTTTCAAGGACGCCGGTTTCCCGGTGACCAAACCGGAACTGTCGGCCCTGTTCCGCCAGCCCGGCCACAAGAACTACCGCGCCTGCGGCGACCAGATGCTGCGCAATTTCCTCAAGGGCCTGACCATGCGCCTGCGCGGCGCGCAGGGCTGAGCCGGGCGTTTCAGCGGAACAGGTTGCCGTACTGCTCGCGCAGCGGCGTCTTCTGCACCTTGCCGGTGCCGCCGACCGGCAGCGAGTCCACGAACACGACGTCGTCGGGCACCCACCACTTGGCCACGCGTTCGGACAGGAAGGCCAGGATCTGATCCTTCTCCAGCGCCTGTCCCGGCTTGCGCACCAGGATCAGCAGCGGCCGTTCGTCCCACTTGGGGTGTTTGATGCCCACCACCGCCGCCATCGCCACCGCCGGGTGGCCGAGTGCGGCATTCTCCAAATCAATGGAGCTGATCCACTCGCCGCCGGACTTGATCACGTCCTTGGTGCGGTCGCGGATCTGCATGCGGCCGCCGGGTTCGATGGTGGCGATGTCGCCGGTCGGGAACCAGCCGTCGCGCAGCGCCGACGATTCGGCCTTGTAGTAGCGGTCCACGATCCAGTGGCCGCGCACCATCAGTTCACCCTGGGACACGCCGTCGCGCGGCAGGGTGTTGCCCTGCTCGTCCACGACCTTGATGTCCACGCCGTAGAGCGACTTGCCCTGCCTGGCGACCACCGCATGCTGTTCGGCGGCCGGTTTTTCGCGATCGGCCGGCGTCAGCGCGCCGAAGGTCGCCACCGCCGTGGTTTCGGTCATGCCCCAGCCGTGGCGCACCTCCACGTCGTAGCCCTCGGCAAAACGGGCGATCAGCGCGGCGGGCATCGCCGTGCCACCGACGATCGTGCGGCGCATGGTGGTGAAGCGCAGGCCGTTCTGCTCGACGTACTGCATCAGGCCCAGCCAGATGGTCGGCACGCCCGCACTCACCGTCACCTTTTCGGACTCGAGCAGGCCGTGCAGGCCCGCACCGTCCAGCCGCGGCCCGGGCAGCACCAGGCGCGCGCCCACCATCGGCGCGGCGTAGGGGATGCACCAGGCGTTGATGTGGAACATGGGCACGACCGGCAACACCGTTTCCGAGGGCGACAGCCCGATCACATGCGGCACCGTGCCGGCCATGGCGTTGAGCACGATGGCGCGGTGCGAATACAGCACGCCCTTGGGATGTCCGGTGGTGCCCGAGGTGTAACAAAGCGCGGCGCCGGTGCGCTCGTCGAACACCGGCCAGTCGAAGCTGTCGGGTTGCGGCGCGATCAGGTCCTCGTACGCGACCACGTTCGCCACGCCCTCGATTGCGGGCGTGTTCTCCGCATCCGCCAGGCAGACCCAGTGCCTGACCCTCGGGCAGTGCTCGGCGATGCCCTTGACCAGCGGCGCGAAGGTGGCGTCGAACAGCACGACCTCGTCTTCGGCATGGTTGATGACGTAGATCAGCTGCGGCGGCGCCAGGCGCGGATTGCAGGTGTGCATCACCATGCCGCTGCCGGAGACCGCGAAATAGGCCTCGAGGTGCCGGTGGTTGTTCCAGGCGATGGACCCGACCGCGCTGCCGGGCTTCAGCCCCAGGCCCGCCAGCGCATTCGCCAGCTGCCGCGCGCGGCGTGCGCACCGCGCGTAGTTGTAGCGGAACAGCGGCCCATGGGTTTCGCGGGACACCACGTCCACATCGCCGTACTGCGCGGCCGCGTGTTCGATGATGTCGGAGATCAACAGCGGGCGATCCATCATCAGACCGGGTTGCAGCATGGGGCGGATCTCCGTGGGCCGTCCGCCAGAGCATGCCCCGCGCCCGGCCGCGGGGCAATGCGACGGACGGCTCAGGCCGACGCGGCACTCAGGGCCGCATCCCGCTCCGCCGCGCGCGTGAAGGCCGGGTGAGCGCCGACCCGTTCGATATAGGCGGTGATCGCCGGCAGCTTCGGCACGATGCCGAAACCGGTGGTCCAGCGCAGCGCCGTGCCCCAGAGGATGTCGGCGGCGGTGAGCCGCTCGCCCAGCAGGTAGGGTCCGCGTTCGAGCTGCGCGACGAGCGTGGCGATGACGGTGTCGTAATCGCGGTAGGGCGAGGTGGACGGGTCCAGTTCCGTGCGCTTGAAGGCGTGGTCCACCACCGCCGGTTCGAAACAGGCGCCGTAGAAGGCCAGCCAGCGCAGGTAGGGTCCGCGCTGCGGATCGTCGAACGCGGGCGCAAGGCCGGCCGCGGGGAAACGATCCGCCAGATAGATCGTCACGGCGACCTGTTCGGTGATCACGGCGTCACCATGCGTCAGCGTCGGCAGCTTGCCCAGCGGATTGAGCGCCAGGAATTCCGGCGTGCGGTTCTGGCCGCTGGCGAAGTCGATCAACTTCACGTCGTAGGGCACGCCCAGCGCCTCCAACAGGATGCGGGCGCCGGACGAGCGCGACTGCGGGTTGTGGTACAGGGTCAGGGCGGGTGCGGACATGGCGGATCCTCGGTCTCTGGTGTCAGGCAATGTATCGGCCATTGCGGACATTTTCTGTCCTCGATAGGCTGCGGTCATGCTGTCCACCTCCGCCCGCCTGCTGCGCCTGGCCAGCCTGCTGCAATCGCGGCGGCACTGGCCCGGCGCGACCCTGGCCGACGAACTGGGCGTGGACACACGCACCGTACGCCGCGACATCGACCGATTGCGTGAACTCGGTTATCCGGTCGAAGCCTCGTCCGGCGTCGGCGGCGGTTACGCGCTCGGCCGCGGCGCCGCGCTGCCGCCGCTGGTGCTGGACGACGAAGAGGCGGTGACGCTGGCGATCGCCCTGCGCACCGCCAGCGCCAGCATCGCCGGCATCGAATCCACGGCGCTGCAGCTGCTGGGCAAGCTCGACCAGCTGATGCCCACGCGCCTGCGCCGGCGCGCCACGGCGCTTCATGCGGTCACGCTCTCACTGCGCACCGGGCCGCCGCTGGTGGATGCCGGCCTGCTGAGCGTCCTGGCCACCGCCTGCCGCGACAGCCGCGGCCTGCGTTTCGCCTATCGCAACCACGCCGGCGAGACCAGCCAGCGCGCGGTCGAACCGCTGCGCCTGGCCAACTACGGCCGCCGCTGGTATCTGATCGCCTGGGACACGTCGCGCAGCGACTGGCGCAGCTTCCGCGTGGACCGCATCGAGGGCGCGCCCAAACCCGGCGAGCACTTCACGCCGCGGCAGCCACCGGCCGACGTCGCCGCGCGCATCGAACGTGGCATCGCCTACGCGCCCTTCAGCTGCCGGGTGACGCTGCGGCTGGAAGGCAGCGTGCAGGCGCTGGAAACGCAGATCCCGGTGTGGTGCGGCCTGCTGGAACCGGAAAGCGACACACTGCCTGCTGCGGGTCGGTGCGGACAGCCCGGAAGCGCTGCTGGCCCAGGTGCTGATGATCGGGCGCGACGCCGAGTGGGTCGAAGGCCACGACCTGCAGCCGGCCCTGCAGCAGGTGGTCGGGCGGATGGGGAAGCTGTTCATGTCACGCGGCTAGACTGGCCGCCATGAACTTCCTCGCCCATCTCTACCTGGCCCGGCACAGCGATGACGCGATGCTGGGCGCGCTGCTGGGCGATTTTGTCGGCAGTGCGGAAATGCACCGCTACAACGCCGAAGTGCAACGCGAGATCCTGCTGCACCGGAAGATCGACAGCTACACCGACCGGCACCCGGCGGTGCTCGCCGCCAAGAGCCACTTCCCCGAAGGCCGGCGCCGCTATGCGGGCATCCTGCTCGACGTCTATTTCGACCACCTGATCGCACGCGACTGGCCGCGGTACCACGCGGTGGACCTGGACCGCTTCACCCGCCATTTCTACGACGTGCTGCTGGCGCAGCCGGAACTGCCCGAACGCCTGCGCAGGATCCTGCCCAGCTTCGTGCAGCACGACTGGCTGGGCGCGTACCGCGACCGCGACGGCATCGATCACGCCGTGCGCCGCATCGCCACTCGGCTCTCGCGCAACGGCGACAAGCTGGTGCAGTGCATCCCGATCCTGCGCGAGCACGAGCGCGAGGTGGAGGCACGCTTCGAGGCGTTCTTCCCGGAACTGGTCGACTACGTATCTGGCCAGCGGGCCGGTGACGGCACCTGACTCAGGCCGCGACGTCCACGTAGTTCACCTGCGCGGTGGGCGGCGGGATCGGGTCGCCGTCTTCGCGCATGCCGGCCAGGTGCATTTCGATGGCCTCACGGATGCGCTTCTCGACGACATCGATGGTTTTCCCCGTCGCGACACACCCAGGCAGATCGGGGACCCATGCCCCGAAGTTGTTCTCGGTCTTCTCGATGACGATGGCATACCGCATGGCGTTCACCTCTTGAGGCCGGCCTGTCGAAGAATGCTCCGGTGCAGGTCCTGCTGCAAATCATCACCCGGATGACCGTTCACGGTAACCCGCCCTGGCTTCACGGGATGCCGGAACTGGCGGTGGCTTCCTCTCTGACCGACCTGGACCCATCCATCCCTTCGCAATATTTCAAGCATGTCGCGCACTTTTGGAGGCATTCGGCGGCTCCCTCGGGAACCGCTCCACAATCGTGTACGCGCCGGTCCTGCGGTATCCGCGGATGCCGCAGTGGGCTGTCGGAGATCAGGCCGCCTTGCGCAGCTTCACGCCCGCGGATTCAACGCCTGGATGGCCTAAACCTTTGCAGGCCAGATCGCATCACACCGGGACCGCAATGGGGAGAAGACGCAATGCGTGGATCGTGGCGTTGGCTGCTGTGCCTGTTGGCCGCGCCCGTGCTGGCGCAGGCCGACCCGTCCACGCTGGCCACCGAAGTGGCGGCCGGCCGGCATCCCGGCATGCACGCGATGCTGTTGATGCAGCACGACCGGATGCTGGCCTCGGCCCGGACCGATGCGCTGCCGCCGGGCGGCATGGACATCCGCTCGGCGACCAAGTCGGTGACCGCGCTGCTGGTGGGCATCGCCCTGGACCGTGGCCTGATCCCGTCGCTGGACACGCGCGTCATCGACCTGCTGCCGGAACTCGCCCCGCACTTCAGCGATCCGCGTCGCGCCCGCATGCGCCTGCGCGACCTGCTGACCATGCGCAGCGGCCTGGATTGCGACGACTGGACGCCCGGTTCGCCCGGGCACGAAGACACCATGTACGAACAGCGCGACTGGCTGGCCTTCTGGGCCGCCGTGCCCCTGCGCGACGAGCCCGGCACCCGCTTTTCCTACTGCACCGGCAACGTCGTCGCGCTCGGTCGCATCCTGGCGCACGCCACCGGGCAGTCGGTGCCCGACTTCGCGCAGGAAGCCCTGTTCGCTCCGCTGGGCATCACCCGCGCGCGCTGGGCGACCTGGAACGACGGCCGCGACACCGACACCGGCGGCCACCTGGAAATACCGCCGCAGGACATGCTGCGCCTGGGCCAACTGGTGCTGGCCGGTGGCCAGTGGCAGGGCCGGCAGCTGGTCAGCGCCGCCTATGTGCAGGACATGATCACCGCACACACGGACATACCGGACCGGCCGCAACAGTACGGCTACCTGTGGTGGCTGGACCACACCCGTCGCGACGACCTGCCACGCACGCGGCTGCTGATGGCCTGGGGCAACGGCGGCAACTTCATCGTGGTGATGCCGGAACTGGACGCGGTGTACGTCACCGCCGGCGAACGCTACAACCAGCCCGACGCCCTGGCGCCGCTGCACTGGCTGCGCGACCGGGTGCTGCCGGCGCTTGGCACCACGGCACCCGATCGCGACTGAAGCCTACCCGCAGGCCCCAGGCATCAGTCCGGCGCGGGCCGTTCGCCGCTGGTCACCCACTGCACCAGCGTGTCCAGCGCCTGGGCCTGCGCTTCCAGCGAGAAACCGCAGTGGCCCTCGCCCTGCGGCGGCAAGGCCAGTACCTGGTCCGAACGGCCCGCTGCGGCCGCCAGTTCGGCATAACGCCCTGAAATCCGCATGGGAATGGTCGGGTCGCCGTGGTTGGCCATCAGCACCACCGGCTTGCGCGCATCGCCGGTGAGCGCGGCATGGGACGCGGCATAGGCCATGGCGGCGGGGTCGCCGGTGTAGCGGCGCACGCCGGCGTTGAGCGCCTCGTCGTCGCCCAGCCCGGTGTAACGCATCTTGCGGTTGTCGGCCGGGAAGCCGCCGGCACGCTGCATCATCTCGTACAGCGCCGCGTAGCGGATCATCAGGCCGCCGGCCAGGCCCGCGCGCGGAATGTCGAAGTGATCGGCGATCCGCTGCGCCTTGCCCTCGTCGCCCTGCAGCGCTTTTTCGATGGCCTCGGGATCCGGCCACGGCGGCGAGGCCGGATCGGCCAGCCCGCCCGGCGCCAGCCCGAGCGCGCCGCCGGGGAAGTAGTGATCGAAAACCACCAGCGGCGACAGGACCGCGTCGCCGAACATTTCCGCCGCGGGCGCATTGGCACCGCACAGCGCCAACGCACCGTCGTAGTGTTCCGGATGACGCTCGAGCGTGGCCAGCACCAGGTGTCCGCCCAGCGAATGACCCAGCAGGAAGCTGCGCCGCGGCGGACCGTGCTGTGCGACGAAATGCTGGCGCAGCGCCTCGGTGTCCACCAGTGCTTCGGCCACCGCCCAGCCCTGGGCGGAATAATCGCTGCGCGCCACGGCGAATCCCTGGCCAAGCAGCCAGCGGTCGTAGTCGTTCTGGTCGTTCTGACCCTCGCGCGGCATGCCGGCGGGTTCGTAACCGTGCAGGTAAACGACCAGGTCGCCTTTCCATTCCGCCGGCACGTCTATGCGGTAGGTCGCCCCGGCGATTTCGCCCGTGTCAAAGACTGGCGCCGTGGTTCGGGCGGTCCATGGCGCGGGTTGCGGCGCCGGTGCGGAGGCGCAGGCCGCCAGCAGCAGGACCAACAGGGAAAGACCGGTCAATCGCAGGAAGGCCATCCGAGACTCCGTGCCGTTGGGGGCCCCACGATATGCCAGACGGCCCCGTTCCGCAGCCCCCGCGGCATCCGTGGATGCCGCGAGGGCCGACCTTGCCGGCTACGCAAGCCATGCACACAAATGGAAGCGATTTCAGGCCATGGCCGCCCGTACCCCCTGAAAAACCGCGGTTTTCCGCTTGGCAAGGTTCGTGCAGCAGATGACTCATGGCCGGCACCGCAAGCCCGCCCCTGGAGTCCCCCATGCAGAGTTCCGCAGCCGTGATGAATCCTCCCCCGCGTGCCGAGCCGCCGGCGCCGATCAGCCTCGAGCGTTCGATGCAGGACGTGCTGTCGGTCGAATCCGACTTCGTGGCGAAGTTCCTTCCCTACCAGGCGATGACCCGCATGCCGCGAGGCTACGAGGAGTTCGCGCAGTGGCATTTCCGCCGCCTCGAAGCCGACGGCCTGCGCTGGCAGGACGCGGCGCCGGCGTATGCGCTGGCCTGCCTGTCGCATTCGGCCTACGGCGCCGAGCTCGACCCGAGCGTGGAATGGGAGCTGGAACTGCAGTGGGGCGACCTGCGGCGCCTGTCGAAGCTGCCGTGGGAAAAGGCGCAGCCGCTGATCCGGGCGGGCTGGGAATTCCTTTCCGGCAAGGATGGCTTCGCCGACGTGGACCGCGGTGTCGTGGCGATGCTGGCCGACGGCTCCGCCCGCCACGAACCGCCCTACCCGTTCGAAGACGAAGACGAGGAGCCCGGCGCCCGGCTCGACACCGAAATGGTGCCGGCCTACGTCGTGCTGCGCGAATCGCTGGCCGCCAAGGCGCCGGACACCTGGCGCACGCGCGGCCAGGAGCGCTGGCTGTCGGCCGACGTGCCGGCGATCTGCCTGGCGCTGAGTCCGGCGCTGGCGGCGCTGGAAGCGGTGACCTGGCAGGGTTTCCTCGACGACGAACCGCGTTTCCTGGTGCGCGTGGCCTTCCCGTACAGCCTTTTGCGCGCGCTCGATCCCACGCTGGACGCCGAGCCGGAACGCCGCACCACGCCCGGCGAACGCCGCGCCAACGACCGCCGCGCCGACGCACCGCGCCAGGGCGACCGCTGGGCACGCGAACGGCGTTCGGCGCTGCTGCAGGTTCCCAGCGCCCTGTGTCCCGGTGAGTTCAACGTGCTGGCGAACCTGGCGCATCCGGACTTCGCCCAGGTGCAGAAACTCGATGCGATGCCGCTGAGCATGGACCGCCGCCAGCGTCGTCATTGAAGGCCGCGCTCAGGCCACGCGGTCCGAGATCCAGCGCAGCAGTTCCAGGCAGTTCTGGCCGTCGCACTCCATCTGGTCGAGGTACGGGTCCAGGCCGCCCTGGTCCCCGCATCTGAGGCTCACCACGGCGGCATTCATCAGCAGCGAGTTCAGGTGGTTCCTCAGCTGGTGCTCCACGGCCAGCAGCAGTTCCCGCGGCAGGGTCACCACGCGCTCCGCCTCCCTGGGGCGGACTCGCGCAGGAAGGGCCCCAAGGCGGCGAGGTAGGCGGAAACGGCGGCCTTGTCCGCTTCCGTCAGTGCGATGGCCGTTCCGAACACGAGGCGCAATCCCACCCTGTGCCCCGGAGCCGGGCCGATGTCGAAATCGAAATCCAGTGACGGCATGGCCAGGTCGGCGCTCGTCGGAAGGTCGGCCGCGGTGCGCCAGGTCGCCTGCCCGCAGCCCTGCTGCGCCAGCCAGGCGAGCACGGGCGGCGCCAGCAGCCGCGACAGGTCAGCGCCCGGGTTCGGGTCCGGTGCCGGTATCTTCATCGGTGTCCTCGCCTGCCCCCTGCCGGAGCGACTCGTAGTTGCTCAAGCGGTTGTAGATCGTGCGCGTGGTGATGCCCAACGCCTGTGCGGTGCGCACCTTGTTGTTGTCGTAATAGGCCAGGGTCTTGAACAGCATGCGCCGCTCGATCTCCTCCAGCGGCGTGCCCACCATGAAGGTGATGCTGCTGGCGGTTTCCGACGGCGGGCGCAGCGCCTCCACCGGCAGCGTGGGCGTGATCAGGTCGCCTTCGGCCAGGATGTAGGCGCGCTGGACCAGGTTCTTCAACTCGCGGATGTTGCCCGGCCAGCGGTAGCGCTGCAGGCGTTCGGCCCCTTCGCGCGAGAGCGCGCGCCGGGTCTGGTATCGCTCGTTCAGGCGCGCCAGGAACAGGTTGGCGATCGGCAGGATGTCGCCGGGGCGTTCGCGCAGCGGCGGCAGCCGCATCGGGAATTCGGCGAGGCGGTAATACAGGTCCTCGCGCAGTTGGCCCGAGGCGATCGATTCGGCCTGCGGGCGGTTGGTGGCCGAGACGATGCGCACGTCCACGTGCACGTCCTCGCTGCCGCCGATGCGGCGGATCTGCCGGGTCTCCAGCGCGCGCAGCAGATGCACCTGCAGGTGCTGCGGCATCTCGCCGATCTCGTCCAGGAACAGCGTGCCGCCCTGCGCCTGCTCGAACAGGCCGATGTGGCGCGCGTTCGCGCCCGTGAAGCTGCCGCGCTCGTGGCCGAACAGCTGACTGGTCAACAGGTCCTCCGGCACCGCGCCGCAGTTGAGCGCGACGAAGGGCCCGCTGCGTCCGCTTTCGGCGTGGATCGCCGCCGCCACCAGTTCCTTGCCGACGCCGCTTTCGCCCTCGATGAACACCGAGGCTTCGGTCGGCGCCACCCGCGCCACCTGCTGGCGCACGCCCGCCATCGCCGGCGACTGGCCGGCGATGCCATGCCACGGATCCGTCGCCGGCCCGGCCTCGACGCGGCGCTGGCGCGCGGCGGTTTCCAGCAGCTGGCGGAAACGCGCGACCTGCATCGGCTTGACCACGTAGTCCACGATCGGCAGGCGCATCGCCTTGAGCGCGGATTCGACCGTCGGGTGTCCGGTGATCAGGATCGCCTGGGTGCGGCCGCCGAGGTCGATGTGTTCGAGCAGTTCCAGGCCGCTGCCATCAGGCAGGGAGAGATCGATCAACGCGAGGTCGAACTCAGCCGCCTTCAGCCGCGCCAGCGCCTGTGCGACGCTGCCCGCCACGTCCACGTCGAAGCCCAGCGCACGGGCGATGTCCGCGGCCGCCCGCACGAACCCTACGTCGTCATCGACGATCAGGAGTGCTGGGTTTCCGGCCATGTTTCCGACCTCCGCAGGCCCGAGTCTGCCTCAGTCGCATGGTTCGCAGCGCTTAGCCGATCACAGAATCCGTATGCAGAAAATTCCTTCCCGGAGCGTGAAATATTTTCCGCTCCGGCGCCGGCCGACCCTGCCACTGCCACGGCCAGATCGACCGCAGCCCCCGTCCCCCGCGGAGCGACCCCATGGACCGACCCAGCGCCAGCCTCACCGAACTGCTAGAAGCCCTGATCGACGGCATGGGTTATTTCGACCTGGCCGCGGAACACAGCCGCCAGGCGGCCTGCATCCAGCTGTTCCACCAGATCCGCCGGCTGAAGGCCGACATCGCCACCGGACTGATCGCCGACCTGTGCGTGGCCGACCTGCAGCCCGAAGGCACCGGCTCGTGGCTGGCGACCTACCGCCAGGCCTGCGCCGGCCTGAGCGACCGGCTGGCGAGCGGGCTGGAGCCGGAGATCATCGCCGCCCTGGAAGCGCAGGAAACCCGCCTCGCGCGCGCCTTCCGTGACGCGGTCGGCCGCGACCGGCCCCCACACCTGCGCGAACTGGCGGCGACCTACCTGCCGGAAGTCGAACAGGCGCGCGACTGCCTGCACGCGCTGCACCGGCACGTGGCGCACTGATCCCCGGCAGTCGGCGGGCGCAGCGCAGGCCGTCCGGACCCACGGCCCGGACGGCCTGCAACGGTCACGCCGCCTTGCGCAGCTTCACGCCCGGGAAATCGACCGGCACGTCGAAGGCGACGTTGAGGTAGTTGGTGAACAGGTTCAGCGCGACGTGCGCCAGGATCTCGACGATGGCCTCGTCGCTGAAGCCCGCTTCGCGCAGCGCGTTCACATCGGACTCGCCGACGTCGGCGCGGTTCTCGACCACCTTGAGCGCGAACGTGAGCGCGGCCGCGGTC
Organism: Arenimonas daejeonensis; assembly: GCF_007993735.1. Classification (GTDB taxonomy): domain Bacteria; phylum Pseudomonadota; class Gammaproteobacteria; order Xanthomonadales; family Xanthomonadaceae; genus Arenimonas; species Arenimonas daejeonensis. The sequence goes on from NZ_CP042453.1 coordinate 276,598, forward strand.
TGCGGGTCGGCGCTGCGGCCGGCCTGGGCTTCGGTCATTTCCTCGGCGCTGGCGCCGGCCTTGCGGCCCAGCATGGTGTGCGCGGCCAGGCAATAATTGCAGGCGTTGCGGTCGGCGACGGCGACGGCGATCTGTTCGCCCAGCTTGGCCGGCAGCACGCCGCCGCCGGGGCGCCGAAGCTGCCCCACAGCGCGGCCAGCGCGGCCGGCGAATTGGCGGCGGCGCGGAACATGTTCGGGGTCGCGCCGAAGGCACCTGGATCTGCGCCAGCAGCGGCTGGCTGGCGGCGGGGGCGTTGGCCGCAGTGACAAGCGGAAGACGGGACATGGCGGAACTCCTGGAAAGTGGGCGCGAATTGCGCCGGGCTAGATTCGCCCCCAGGACCGGGCGTAAGGTGGCGATTCGTCCCCATTACTTACCGGATCGTCCGAGATGGCCGTGGACCGCCTGCAAGGCCTGCTCCAGCGTTTTTCCGTCAGCGCGCAGATGTTCCATAGCGGGGCGCTGTGCGGCATCAACGATTTCGAAGTCAACGGCCAGGGCCAGCTGCACCTGGTGCGGCGCGGGCCGCTGGAAGTGCGGCACGCCGGCGAGTCGCACCTCATCACCGAACCCAGCCTGCTGTTCTATCCGCGGCCGATGGCGCACCGCTTCGTGTCCGACCCCGACACCGGCGCCGACATGGCCTGCGCCAACCTGGCGTTCGGTGGCGTCGCCACGGCGCGCGTGGCCGGCGGCGGCAATCCGATCAGCCGTGCCCTGCCCGCCTTCACCTGCCTGCCGCTGTCGGAACTGCGCGGCGCCGAAGCGGTGCTGGAGCTGCTGTTCGACGAAGCCTTCGCGCAGCGCTGCGGACGCCAGGCGGTGGTGGACCGCCTGTTCGACGTGGTGCTGGTGCTGTTGCTGCGGCACTTGCTGGACAGCGGCCGCATCCAGGCCGGGCCGCTGGCGGGGCTGGGCCACCCGCAGCTGGCGAAGGCGCTGGTGGCGCTGCACGACGAACCCGCGAAACCGTGGACGCTGGAATCGCTGGCCACGCAGGCGGGCATGTCACGCAGCCGCTTCGCCGAAGTGTTCGCGCAGGTGGTGGGCATGCCGCCCGCGACCTACCTGGCCAGCTACCGCATCACGCTGGCGCAGGATGCGCTGCTGCGTGGCGACAAGCTCGACCGCATCGCCCAGGACGTGGGCTATGGCAGCGCCGCGGCGCTGTCGCGCGCGTTCACGGCCGTGGCCGGCCTGTCGCCGCGCGAGTGGCGGCAGGCCGCGGCGGCCGCTGCAACCTGACTGCGAACTGTCCTGGCGTCGCTGTATGGCCGCATTTGCTTGCAGCCGCGTGCCATCACGCTTAGCGTGGCGCTGTCACCGGCGTGCGCCATGCGCCCACGGCAGGCAAAACCCAGGAGGCGTTCCGTCACGGACGCCATGGCCATCGCAGGGGGCGGTGGCCGACCTGGCTGGACCGACTACATTGCTCTGGAGCCCCCGCATGAAATTCCTTATTGCCCTTCTGCTCGTTGTCCCGCTTGGTGCCTGCAGCGCCATCCGCATGAGCGCCCCGCCCGACGACACCACCGTGGTGGTCTGCCACAAGGGCAAGAAGACGCTTGTGGTCCCGCATCACGCCGCCGACGCGCACCTCAACCACGGCGACTGGTACGGCAACTGCTGATCGGGAGTTTGTGCGCGGCGCGGGCCTCGTTATCATCCGGTCATGGAACACGACCGTTCGCCGCCCCACGCGCCGCCGCCGGAACCTGGCCCGCCCGCCGCCGACAAACCTTTCCTCGGCGGCCGCAGCTTCGACCTGCTGATGGGCCTGGGCGTGCTGCTGATCTCTGCCATCTCGCTGTGGGTGGCGGTCAGCGCCAACCGCACGCAGGAAAAGATGCTGGCGGCCAGCGTGTGGCCGTCGCTGCAGTTTGGCACCAGCAACATCACGCCCGAAGGCGAACCGCAGATCGCCTTCGACCTGCTGAACCGCGGCATCGGCCCGGCGCGCATCCGCTGGGCCGAGCTGTCTTATGACGGCACGCCGGTGCAGGGCCTGCGCGCGTTCCTGAAGGCATGCTGCGGCCACGAGGGCGAAAGTTACGGCTTCACCAGCGGCCTGCGCCAGCGCGTGCTGGGCGCCGACGAATGGATCCAGCTGGTGCGCATTCCGCGCGAAGACCAGTCCGAAACCCTGTGGCAGGCCTTGGACGAAGCGCGCCACAAGGTGCGCCTGCGTGCCTGTTACTGCTCGGTGCTGGACGACTGCTGGCTGCTGGACAGCCGCGAGGACGAAGCCGCGCCGGTGAAGCAGTGCCCGGCGGCGCCTGCGGTGTTGTGGGGAGTTGAGCGGCCTCAGCCCGCCAGTTTGATCTTCGCAGGCTTGCCCAGCTTCGCAGCGAACAGCACCAGCATGTCCAGGCTGAACTTGTCGGTCTTGCCGCGCACAAGATCGGAAATCCGGCTCTGGCTGACACCCAGCAACCGTGAGGCCTCGACCTGGGTCAGCTTGCGCGCCTTGAGCTGCCTTTCAAGCTGGACCATGAGATCGGCGCGCAGCGTCAGGACCTGCGCCTGCGCCTCATCGAAACCGAGGTCGATGAAAACGTTGCCGCTGGAGGACGTGATCTTCTTTTCACGTGCGTTCATGGCTTGCCCACCCTCGTTTCAAGAAACCAGCCTGTATCGCGCCCTGCCCTCCTCGATGTCCCTGTGCGGCGTATGGAGTGCGATTCCGATTTCCCGAACCCCACGCCCTACGTCGGGCATGGGCTTCCAGTCGCGGGGCTCGACGCCCTGCTGCACCAGGCGCAGGTCGGTGCCTGCTTCAACCCGGGCGCCTTCCGGAAAGGCACGCAGGTCATCAAGCGATGTGCCCAGCCAGTGCAGCGACTTCATGCGGGAGTATATAGTTAGTTAGATACTATGCAAGCACTTGTATGCATGCAGATCGGACACGTACGGCAAGCCATCGGCTGAATCTTCAGACGACAGTTTCAGCCACAGAGTCAGGTAACTGATCAGCAGAACGTAAGAATCCCGTCTGCCATTGAACCTCTAGAACTTGTACGAGGTCTGCAGGAACACGTTCTCGCGATGGAAGGCGAGGTAACCCTTCTGCGACTCGCTGAAACTTCCCACGTTCTTCAGCGCCTTCGGATCCAGGCCCATTTTAACCAGTGAAGGGATGTGCGCGACCGGCGACCACAGCACATCGCCGTTTCCGTCGAAGCTGAGGAAACCCCGGTCGAACAGGTGGTCTGCGTCCGGTGTGAGCAGCAGCCCGTTCTCGCCATCTAGCCGTTCGCGGTTGCTGGCGTCGCGCCAGGGTTTGCAATGGCTCGCCCTGAGATGCTCGACCCGGTCCACCCGGGTCAGCCGGCAGAACGCCTCACGCTTCATCACGTTCTGCTTGAAAAGCCCCTGCCCCCGCCGTGCCTGCACCACTGCCTGCCGGGTGGTTTCCTCAAGCGTCCTGTCGGTGGCGACCTTCTGCAGTTCGTGCTCTTCCCATTGGAGCAGGCCAATCGCCGCCATGGGCACCAGTTTGTCGGCGACCAGGCTGCCCTCGATGATGTTCCGCGCCTCACGGCCGATCAGGTCAATCAATGTAGCCGCAAGCGGATCCGGCAGGTAAGTCAGATAGACGCCTTGCAGCCCATGGCCATTGGACTGCAGGGGCGAGTAACGGGGCGGCAGTTTCGGCCCCAGTTGACCCATGTGATCAACGGGGCGGATACGGGTCTTGAGTTCGATGAAGCCCACATCCACACGCCAACCGATCCTGTCCCAGTAAGCGCCCGCCTTGCCGAACTCCAGGGGTTTGGGCGCTTCGTACGCGTTCGATACCGCTACACCGATGCCCTTGATGAAGCCATCGCAGAAGGAAAAGACGATGTCACCGGGCGCGACCTCCCGCATGAAGTCGTAAAACTGGTTGCGATGGCCATTGGCGTTGCGCTTTGGCGACCACAGGTAACCGCCCGCCACCTCGTGGCGATAGGTCTGGTTCTGGTTGACCCACCAGTAGCGCATGCCGGAATCATACGTCGGGGCGGGTGGACTTCGGACAGAAATGAGCCTCGATCCCTGCCCGTAATGACGCCAACCTCGCTGGCTCTCGAGGTCCGCGCTCGACACCGTGAACGGGGTCGACAACGGACTTTTCTTCTATGCCACCTAGTGGCACACTTTCCCCACTCCGAATCTTTGCCTCCAGGGCCTTCCGGCGATGGCAACACAAGACCGGGTTGTCCGATCGGACGCTGGCGATTGCCGTAGCCGAGATGCGCGCCGGCTTGGTCGATGCCGATCTCGGCGGCGGTCTGGTCAAGAAGCGCATGGCAATGCCCGGTGGCGGCAAGCAGGGTGGCGCCCGGATGATCGTCGCCAGCAATCGCGGAGACCGATGGTTCTTCCTGTTCGGATTCCTGAAGAGCGGACAGGCCAACCTCAGCACCAACGAGCTGGCGGCACTCAAAAGCTGGGCCACAGAGCTACTGGCCCTGAATGATCACCAGCTTGATGCCGCACGCTACGAAGGACAACTCCATGAAATCGACCACTCGCCCACGAACCCGCACTAAAAGCCCGATCCTGGAGGCGGTGCACGAAGGCGCCAGGGATCTGCACAAGCTGGGCTTCATAGACAAGCGGCGAATGGCCGAATTCGACGCCCTGTGCCTGCCACCGGTGCCCAAGTACACCCGTACGCGCATCGTCGCCCTGCGCCGGCGCCTGCAGCTCAGCCAGGCGGTCATGGCCAGTGTGCTGAACACCAGCGTGTCCACCGTGCGCAAGTGGGAACAGGGCGACAAACAGCCCAGCGGGCCGTCGCTGAAGCTGCTGGACCTGCTGGACCGGAAGGGGCTGGAGGCGGTGCTCTAGAAAGCGCCGCGACGCCTGGCGAACAGGCGCCTGCTACGGCGCCGCCGCCACCCGCTCCCGATACCGCACGTCCATGCTCTCGCCGCCGAAGGTCAGCGTCAGCACGAACTCGGCGGGCTGGCCGTCGTTGCGGCGCGGCGGCAGGTCGATGCGGACGTCGCCGCGGCCGACGGTGCGCGGGGCGATGGTCTCGTCGCGGAACAGGCGTTCGCGCAGCGCGCTGACCTGGGCGACGGCGAGGTCGTGCTCGCGTTCCTGTGCGTTGTTGCGGCGGGCCTTGGAACCGCCGCGGTCCAGGGTCTGGCTCTGTCCGCCCGGCGTGGCCGGGCCGATGGTGTCCGGCCCCGACGGTGCGATCGGCGCATCCGTGGCCGGGCCGGTGACCGTGCCGCTGGCGGGTGCGGACGCGACCAGTTCCGCCGGCGCGCTGATGCGCCCTTCCTTGGCCAGGCGGATCAGGCCGCTGGTGGACCACACTTTCAGTTCCGTATCACCGTAACGCGCGCTGACGCCGTGGGTGCCGACCTTCAAACGCTCGTCGGACGTGTTGAGCACCGCCGTCGGGATCCAGGCGCTGGTTTCGGTTTCGGGCATGAAGGTGAGCACCGCACCGAACTTGGTGCCTGCCTGCCGCAGCACGGAATAACCATCCACCGTCTGCACCTCGCGGCCTTCCGGCGGCACGATGTCGAAGACCCGTTCCTGCGTGGCGGCCGACGCGGTGGTGGCAAGGGCGGACAGCAACAGCAGGGACATCATTCGCATGGGCTCGTTCCGGGTGGCAGTGGCGCGCATTCTAGGCACGGCCGTCGCGGCGCTGGCAATAACCGGGCCCCGTGCATTCCGGCCAGGCGGGCTGGGCCAATGGTGCCGGTGCCGCGGCCTCAGCGGAAACTGGTGAACTCCGCCAGCGACTTGCGCTGGATGTCCGGCACGCGGCAGCCCGGCGCGGGATGCCCGACCACCAGCAGCAGGTAAGGCACTTCGTGGCGGGGCCGATCCAGCAGTTCGTTGAGGAAGGCCATCGGGCTGGGCGTGTGCGTCAGGGTGGCCAGGCCCGCCTGGTGCAGCGCCGCGATCAGCAGGCCGCAGGCGATGCCGGTGGATTCGTGCGGGTAATAACGCTTGGCCTTGCGGCCTTCCACTTCCGGCCCGGTGCGTTCGTAGAAGACGGCGATCAGCCAGGGCGCGGTTTCGAGGAAGGGCTTTTGGGCATCGGTCCCCAGCGGCGCCAAAGCCTGCAGCCATTCGTCGGGGGCGCGGCGTGTGTAGAACTCTTTTTCTTCGGCTTCTGCGGCAATGCGGATGCGCTGCTTGAGTACCGGATCGGAAACCGCCACGAAGTGCCAGGGCTGCTGGTTGGCGCCGCTGGGCGCGGTGCCCGCGGCCTGCAGGCAGGCTTCGATGACCGCGCGCGGCACCGGCGTGGGCGCAAAATCGCGCACCGTGCGGCGGCGCGCCATCTGTTCCGCGAATGCGCGCGCCTGCGCCAGGCGGCCGTCGTCGGACAGGGTGGGCTGTGCCGGAAAGGGCACGGTGTCGTGGTCGTTCATCGCGGATCCACTTCCGTCAGCGGTGCTGGTCCATCATCACCGGATTGCCATCGGGATCGACGACGACGAAATGGCCGATGCCGGTGCCGGATTCGTCCACTTCGGTGACCGGGGTGATGCCTGGGCCTTGAGCCGGCGCTGGATCTCGCGCACGTCGGTGAAGGGGTCCACGTTCTGGCCGTTGTTGTCCCAGCCCGGATTGAAGGTGAGGATGTTCTTGTCGAACATGCCTGGAACAGGCCGATCACCGTGTCGCCGTTTTTCATGATCAGCCAGTTGTGCTGCATCTGGTCGTGGAAGGCGGTGAAACCCAGCGCTTCGTAGAACGCGCGCGAGGCCTTGATGTCCTTGACGGCCAGGCTGATGGAGAAGTTTCCGAGGTTCATGGGGCGCTCCGGAAGCGGGATGGAAGGCCATGGTAGCGCATGGCCGGCGGGCCCCGCCGGGCTTGCATCCCCGCCCGGGCGCGCCTAACTTGGCCTGGTCCCGTCCGGTGCGAAAGCCCGGTACCGCCGGACATCACATGCACGCAGGGAGCCGCAATGAAACTCGTCATCGCCCTTCTCTTCACGCTTTCGCTCAGTGGCTGCGGTGTCTTCAATTACGACGGTTACGGCACCAAGGCCGGCGGCGACACGGTGCTGGTCTGCCACAAGGGCAAGCGGACCATGGAAGTGCCCAGCTCGGCCGCGGACGCACACCTCAGTCACGGCGACAGTTACGGAAACTGCTGAAGGCCGCCGATCGGCTGCAGGTAGGACAGGAACTGACGGGTGCAGGCTTCCCACGAATAGCGCTCGGCATGCGCGCGGGCGACGTCGCGCGGGATGTGCAGCGCACGCAGCGCCGCCGCGCGCAGGTCCTCGTCCAGCGCGCCGGCCGGCGAATCACCGATCACGTCCACCGGGCCGGTGACCGGATAGGCCGCCACCGGGCAGCCGCAGGCCATGGCCTCCAGCAGCACCAGGCCGAAGGTGTCGGTGAGGCTGGGGAAGACGAAGACGTCGGCGGCGTTGTACAGCGTGGCCAGCTCGGGCTGGGTCAGCACACCGGTGAAATGGGCCTCGGGGAACTGCGCCTTGAGCTTGGCCAGCGCCGGGCCGTCGCCGGCCACCCATTGGGTGCCGGGCAGGTCCAGGCGCAGGAAGGCTTCGATGTTCTTCTCGACGGCGACGCGGCCAACGCAGAGGAAGATGGGCTTGGCCAGGTCGTGCGGCATCGGCGGGCCGGGTTTGAACACGTCCAGGTCCACGCCGCGGGACCACAGCACCACCTTGTCCGGCGCGAAACCGGCGGCCACCAGGTCGCGGCGCACGACTTCCGTCGGCACCATCACGGCTTCGGCGGGACCATGGAACCAAAGGAGAAACCGGTAGGTCACGGACAGCGGCAAGGCCGTTCGTGCGCGAACATATTCGGGGAAACGGGTGTGGTAAGCCGTGGTGTACGGCAACTTGTGCCGCAGCGCATACGAACGCGCCGCCATACCCAGCGGCCCCTCGGTGGCGATATGCAGCGCCTGCGGCGCGAATTCGTCAATGCGCTCGCGCACCTTGCGGCCGGGCAGCAGCGACAGCCGGATGTCCGGGTAGGTCGGGCACGGCATGGTGCGGAATTCCAGCGGGGTAAGGAAGTTGACCGTGTGGCCCATCCGCTCCAATTCGCGCTTGGTCGACTTGAGCGTGCGCACGACGCCGTTGACCTGGGGGTCCCAGGCGTCGGTGACGATCAGGATCTTCATCCGCCCACCCCGGCGACGGGTGGCGCGGCCAGCGCCAGCGGCTTCGCATCCGAAGGCGGACCGGCCAGCAACGGCGTCTCATCCGCCCGGATCTCGCTCCACTGCACCAGCCGCAGCTGCCCGTGTTCGTCTTCGACCAGGGCCGTCAGGCTTTCCACCCAGTCGCCGTCGTTGCAGTACAGGATGCCGTCGATCATGCGTATCTCCGCCTTGTGGATGTGCCCGCAGACGACCCCGTCCAGGCCGCGCTCGCGCGCGCGCGCGCCAGCGCCATTTCGAAGTCGGTGATGAAGGCGCGCGCTGCCTTGGCGCGGTGCTTGAGGTACTGCGACAGCGACCAGTAGCCGAAACCCAGCCGCGCCCGGACCCGGTTGAACTGATGGTTCAGCGCCAGGATCACCGTGTACATCGTGTCGCCGAGCACGGCCAGCCAGCGCGCGTGCTGCACCACCGCGTCGAACAGGTCGCCGTGCGTCACCAGCAGCCGGCGGCCATCGGCGGTGCGGTGCACGGCCTCGGGCACCAGCTCGATGCCACCGAAGGCATGGCCGAAGAAGTCGCGCGCGAACTCGTCGTGGTTGCCCGGCACATACACCACCCGCGTGCCCTTGCGCGCCTTGCGCAGCAGCTTCTGCACCACGTCGTTGTGCGCCTGCGGCCAGTGCCAGCCCTTGCGCAGCCGCCAGCCGTCCACGATGTCGCCGACCAGGTAGAGGGTGTCGGCGTCATTCCATTTCAGGAAGTCCAGCAGGAAGGCCGCCTTGCAGCCGGACGTGCCCAGGTGCACGTCGGAGATCCAGATCGTCCGGTGCCGATTCGACGGCGGATCGTCCGCCCCATCGCCCGGAAGCGACGGAACAACCAGCGAAGCGCGCGGCGGCAGCAGCGGGGCGTTCATGCTGGGAAGACAGTTTTGACGTGGGAGATGACAGGACGATGAAGTTCCGTTCGATCGAACCGGGACGATGGCTGGGTGCGGCTCTCCGCAGGGCGCTTGTTTAGATTGCGGCCAAGACAGGACGGCTATTGGGGTCCGCTTTCGGCCAATGGCGATCATTCAACTCTGGAATTAACTCGCGGCCGGACGAGAGTGGTTGGAAGCTATTGGCCCGGGCCCGGCAATAGAGTTGAATTACTTGTTAGTTCGAAAAGTATCTGCTCCCCAAGTAGGCAAGATAGCCCTCCATTGGCTCAGGCTCATTACGCAGTCTTTGGTAGAGGTCTTGATACGTCATAGATCGGAAATCTATTTCTTGCCCAAGGGCAGCACTGAAACGCACCACCTCGTCACGATGCTCGTCGGCCTCCGAAGTGCCGGCGTCGTACCAAATGTAGAGAAGGCAAAGACCTTTCCCTGAGTTATGTAGGTGCGCCAGGCCCAAGACGTGCTTCAGGAGTTGGCCCACGGCAAGGCGTTTATAGCGGCCATGCTCGACCGACTCTGCGATCTCTTGGCAGATCGTTAACTGCCACTCCTTCCATCTTCCAGGGTGGTTCTCAAAATACTTATGATCCAGGGGCGGGTGATTCTTCTTATTCCCATAAGGCTCCGTGAATTTGCTTTCAATGCCCACCGTACCTTTGCTTGAGCACAGGACCACATCAAGGTTGGGAGGAAGCTCCCCAAACCGTGTGGGCACTTTTCTTCGAAGCGCAACGCAGAGAATGCGCCTTTTAGCGAAAGGCCTTTGGCCAGCGAGGCTAATCCTTCATTCCGCCACGCGTGAAACACGTTGTAGGCGAGCGCAGATGATGATCGTAAGGAGCTCATCTTGGGCGTGCCGCCGCCCAATCCGAGTTCATTCCCACTCGCTTCTGCGAACTCCTTCCATGCAGCGCCTTGGAGCGGGCGAAACAGATTCGCGTCTATGCTCGGAGCGCAAACAGAATTGTGTCCGGGCCATTGGCTTTGGGCCCATTCGCGTTGTTGTTGGAGTATTGGCTTAAGGGCCACGAAACCTCCTTGCGGTCGCAACTGATCGAATCAATGCGAGTCCAGGGGGCAACTGTCCGTTGAACAACCCCTAGCAAGTCCGGACAACGATGGGCCGATCAATTCCAGGTGATTTGAGTTCCCTGAGGCCAGAACTTGGCACTACAGAACGACCGCTTTGGTTCTATTCCGTTGAAAAACGCCTCATTGTAGGGGCGTGAATTCAGTTCGAAGCAGCTTTTTTGGACCGCGACCGCCGCAGCGGCTTGGACTCGCCGTGCTCAAGTAGCTCAAGCGTGGGGCAACATGCACCTGCACGGGCTTGGCCGCAGCTTGCGACCAGGCGCAAAAGCTCCCGCTCCAACCTGCGCAGTGCGCTGAGCCGCTTTCGAACCTCCAGCAGCTTGTGTTCGGTGAGTGTTCTGGTTTCCGCGCAAGCGCGTCCGCCCTTGAGCTCCAGCAAGCCAATAATCTCATCGAGGCTGAATCCCATCGATTGTGCTCGGCGGATGTACCGGAGGCGGGCGAGGTCGGCTGACGCATAACGCCGGATGCCGCCAACAGGACGTTCGGGCTCGGACAACAGCCCGCGCCGTTGGTAGTAGCGCACCGTCTCTACGTTCACTTCGGCCGAGGCGGCCAGCTGGCCGATCGTGAGGTCATGCTCTTCCATCGACTTGACTCCGTACCCGGGTACGGAAGGTAGTATGCGCCCATGGCTGCCCAACCCACCAAGCTGACCACGCCGTCCATCCTCCTCGCCTCCCTGGCGGCCATAGGCGCTTCGATATGCTGCGTGGTGCCGTTGGCGCTGGTCTTGATGGGCATAAGCGGCGCGTGGATTGCAAACCTGACGGCATTGGACGCCTGGCGGCCCTGGTTCAGTGCCGCGACGCTCCTGTGCTTGGCGGTGGCGTTCTGGACTGTCTACGGCCCCTCGTCGCGATGCCGGAGTGACGGTGTCTGCATCAGCCCCAATACGCTCGCTCGCCGGCGGCGCTGGTTGTGGCTGGCCACCATCGGCATCGCAATACTGTTGTTGTTTCCGTACTACGTCGGCTGGTTCTTCTAGGAGAGAGCGTATGAGCATCAAATGGATGACTGGCCTCCTCTTTGCGTTGTCCGCGGGCCTGGCAACCGCAGTGGCGCCGAAGGAAGTGGTGCTTGATGTGGAGAACCTGACGTGTGCCGCGTGCAGCATCACCATCGGCAAGGCACTCGACAAAGTGCCCGGCGTACAAGGCAAGCAAGTGGATGCCAAGGCGGCGACGGTGACGGTCGTCTTCGATCCGGGCAGCACTTCGGTGGAGACGGTAATCCAGGCGATTACCGACGCGGGCTTCCCCGCCAAGGTGCGCGCAGATGGCGGCTGAGCTGCAGCTGGAAAGTACGTTGACCTGCCCCCATTGTGGCCATCAGGCGACAGAGACGATGCCGACCAACGCCTGCCAGTACTTTTACGAGTGCCTAGGCTGCAGTGAACTGCTGCGCCCAAAGTCGGGGGACTGCTGTGTGTTTTGCTCGTACGGCACGGTCGCCTGCCCGCCGATCCAGGAACAAAAGTCTTGCTGCAGCTAGCGTGTCAAACGCACTGATATGACAGCCTCCGTACTTAGCCAGTAGCTCCGCGAAGCTATTGATGACGCGCTTCTGGAGTGATCAAATAATTTCCCATCGATCCAGCGGAAATCGCAGCGATGATGGGACGTCAGGAAGCCGGGCAAGCGCCCCTGTTCTACGCCTTCAACCTCGAAGACCACGTCCCTGCGAACCACCTACTCCGCGGCATAGACCAGTTCCTGGACCTGGGTGAGCTGCACCAGCACCTGGCCCCGCACTACAGCCACACCGGGCGCCCCTCGATTGATCCGGCCTTGCTGATCCGGATGCTGATCGTCGGTTACTGCTTCGGCATCCGCTCCGAGCGTCGGCTGTGCGAAGAGGTCCACTTGAACCTGGCCTATCGGTGGTTCTGCCGGCTGGGCTTGGAAGATGCCGTGCCGGACCACTCGACGTTCTCCAAGAACCGCCACGGTCGCTTCCGGGACAACGACACTCTGCGCTTCGTGTTCGAGAAGGTGCTCGAGCGCTGCCTGGCCGAAGGTCTTGTCGGCGGCGAGGGTTTCGCTATCGACGCCAGCGTGATCAAGGCAGATGCCAATCGGCAGAAGGGCGTGCCTGGCGCCGACGCGGCCTGGGACCGGGAGTCGCCGCTCACGCGCCCGGTCCGCGAGTACCTGGAGGCGCTGGACGACGCGGAGGCGCCGCGCACGCCACCCAAGAACGTGTCGCTCACCGACCCCGCGGCGCAGTGGACAGCGGCGCCGGGTGGCCCGGCCTTCTACGCCTACTCGACCAACTACCTGATCGACGTCAAAGCCGGCGTCATCGTCGATGTGGAAGCGACGCCGGCCTACCGAAGCGACGAGGTTGAAGCCACCCGGACGATGGTCGATCGGGTCGAGGAGCGCTTCGACATCAAGCCGAACCGGCTGATCGGCGACACCGCCTACGGCACCTCGGAAATGCTGGGCTGGATGGTGGATGAGAAGAATATCGAGCCCCACGTGCCGGTCTGGGACAAAGCTGAGCGCAAGGATGGGACGCTGGGGCGATCCGACTTCACTTGGGACGCGGCCGCGGCCGAATATCACTGCCCTCAAGGTAAGCCGCTGCGATCCAGCGGCAATCCAACCGCGGACAACACGCTGATCTATCGCAGCAATGTTCACGAATGCGCCGGCTGCGAACTGAAGTCGAGGTGCTGCCCCAACACGACGCACCGGAAGATCGCTCGCCAGGTGAACGAGGCCGCGCGAGACGTGGCGCGCCAGCTGGCAAAGACGAAACGATACGAACAATCACGGCGGCACCGGAAGAAGGTCGAGATGCTGTTCGCGCACCTGAAACGCATCTTGAAGTTGGACCGGTTACGACTGCGCGGCCTGAAGGGTGCTCGAGATGAGTTCCTGCTGGCCGCCACGGCGCAGAATTTACGAAGAATGGCAGCATGGTTGATGCCGAAAAGCCCCGAAGCGGCAATGGCAACGGCCCTTTGAGGACTATGGGCGCTTGCGCGCCCATTTTTCCGTCTCCCCTGGCGAAGTAATCACTGATCCGGTCAAACCGCCAGACCCAGCCGCCAGTCAGAAAGCGAGTTTTTCAACGGAATAGTTCGAAAGCGGACGCACCGAACTAGCTTAGCCGTCGGCGTCCGACAGTGCCTTCAGCACGTGCGCGGGGTCCTTGCGGATGACCTGCAGCAGGGCCTTGGCGGGCCCCGTCGGGTCGCGGCGGCCCTGTTCCCAGTTCTTCAGGGTGCCCAGCTGCACGTGGATGATGCGCGCGAAGTTCGCCTGCGACAGGCCGGTGGACTTGCGGATCTCCTGCACGTCCATAGCGGTGATCTCGAACCGGCGCGAAGGCGCGCGCTCGCCGCGGGTGATCTCGCCCATTTCCCGCATGCTGGCGGCCAGCTTCTTGAACAGCCGCTTGTCCATCACTGCCACTCCTCGTTGATTTTCCGGAGCAAGGCGGCCTGCCTTGGCGTGAGTTTGTCCTGGATGCCTTTGCGGTAGATCAACAGCATGCGGATCTGGAAGTCGGAACTGAGGTGGTAGTAGATCACCCGTACTCCGCTCCGTTTTCCCTTGCCGCCGGAAGACCACCTGATCTTGCGCAACCCGCCCGTGTTCTTCAGCAGGTCGCCCGCTTCCGGGAACTCGGTCAGGTGCTGCTGCAGCAGGGCGTAGGCATCGTCGTCCAGAAGGACCTCGACGGCCTGCGTGAAAACGCTGGTCTCGATGAAGATCACCGGGGAATCTACGCCTGATGCGGATAGGCGTCAATGGCGCCCATTTCCGACGTGGGGTTCGGCTTGATTGCAGGCATCCTGGATCTTCGTTCCGGGCACTGGCGGCGACTTGCTGGACGGGTATCGCCAAGCCAGCACCATGCGCCAGGAACGCACAGCGGAATGTCCTATCTGCCCCGGCCTCCACATAGGAGTTCTGCTGCCAACGTCGAGCCAAGCGGCACCAACAGGGGCAGGAAATCTCGCAGCTCAAAAGAAAAGGGGCGGCCATAAGCCGCCCCTCTTGCCCTGCTTCCGGGGAAGTCAAACAAGAACTGGATTCACCTTCTCCACGTCGATCTTGTACTGCTTGATCGCCCGCGCCACATCCTTCCCATTCATCTTCCCCTCCGCCGCCAGCGCCGCAATCGCCGCGTGGGCGATGTAGTACCGGTCGACCTCAAAGAACCTGCGCAGATTGGCGCGGGTATCGGACCGGCCGAAGCCGTCGGTACCCAGCACGGTGTACTTCATCGGCACGAACGCACGGATCTGGTCGGCGAAGGCGCGCACGTAGTCGGTGGCGGCGATGGCCGGGCCCTGGCGGCCTTCCAGGCAGGTGGTGACGTAGGCCTGCTTGGGCTTGTCTTCCGGGTGGAAGCGGTTCCAGCGTTCGGCCTCGAAGCCGTCGCGGCGCAGTTCGGTGAAGCTGGGGCAGCTCCAGATGTCGGCGCTGACGCCGAAGTCCTTGTCCAGCAGTTCGGCCGCGGCGATGGCCTCGCGCAGGATGGTGCCGCTGCCCAGCAGCTGCACGCGCAGTTCGCCCTTCTTGGGCTTGCCGGCGTCCTTGAGCAGGTACATGCCCTTGAGGATGCCCTCGGCCGCGCCTTCCGGCATGTCCGGGTGGGTGTAGCTTTCGTTCATCAGGGTCAGGTAGTAGTACTCGTCCACCTGGTCTTCGAGCATGCGCTGCATGCCGTGCTGCAGGATGACCGCCACTTCGAAGCCGAAGGTCGGGTCGTAGGCCTTGCAGTTGGGGATGGCGCCGGCCAGCAGGTGGCTGTGGCCGTCTTCGTGCTGCAGGCCTTCGCCGTTGAGCGTGGTGCGGCCCGCGGTGGCGCCCAGCAGGAAGCCGCGCGCGCGCATGTCGGCCGCCTGCCAGGCGCTGTCGCCGATGCGCTGGAAGCCGAACATCGAGTAGTAGATGTAGAACGGCAGCATCGGCTGGTCGGAGCTGCTGTAGCTGGTGGCCGCGGCCATCCAGCTGCTGAAGGCGCCGGCTTCGGTGATGCCCTCTTCCAGCACCTGGCCGGTGATGTCTTCGCGGTAGTACATCAGCTGGTCGGCGTCGACCGGCTTGTACTTCTGGCCGTGCGGCGCGTAGATGCCGATCTGGCGGAACAGGCCTTCCATGCCGAAGGTGCGCGCCTCGTCGGCGACGATCGGCACGCAGCGCGGGCCCACCTGCTTGTCGCGCAGCACGATGTTCAGGGCCTGCACGAAGCTCATGGTGGTGCTGTTCTCGCGGTCGCCCGTTGATTTCAGCAGGCGGTCGAACACTTCGAGCTTCGGCGCCTTGAGTTCGTGCGACGTCTTGCGGCGGCGCTGCGGCAGGAACCCGCCCAGCTTCTCGCGGCGGCTGCGCAGGTATTCCACTTCCGGGCTCTTTTCGCCCGGGTGGTAGAACGGCACCTCGGCCAGCTTGTCGTCGCTGACCGGGATCTGGAAGCGGTCGCGGAAAGCCTTCACCGCGCTGTCGTCCAGCTTCTTGGTCTGGTGGGTGGGGTTCAGGCTCTCGCCCCAGCTGCCCATGCCGTAACCCTTCACCGTCTTGGCCAGGATCACGGTGGGCTGGCCCTTGTGGTTCACGGCCTGGTGGTAGGCGGCGTAGACCTTGTGCGGGTCGTGGCCGCCGCGGTTCAGGCGGGCGATGTCCTGGTCGCTCAGGCTGCTGACCAGCTGCTTGGTCTGCGGGTATTTGCCGAAGAAGTTCTCGCGCGTGTAGGCGCCGCCGAAGGCCTTGCAGTTCTGGTATTCGCCGTCCACGGTTTCCATCATCAGCTTCTTCAGGCTGCCGTCGGTGTCGCGGGCCAGCAGCGGATCCCAGTAGCTGCCCCAGACGAGCTTGAGCACGTTCCAGCCGGCGCCACGGAAGCTGCCTTCCAGTTCCTGGATGATCTTGCCGTTGCCGCGCACCGGGCCGTCCAGGCGCTGCAGGTTGCAGTTGATGACGAAGACCAGGTTGTCCAGGCCTTCGCGGCCGGCGACGCCGATCGCGCCCAGGCTCTCGGGCTCGTCCGTCTCGCCGTCGCCCAGGAAGCACCAGACCTTGCGGTCGCTGGGTTCGATCAGGCCGCGGTGTTCAAGGTACTTCAGGAAGCGCGCCTGGTAGATGGCGCTGATCGGGCCCAGGCCCATGGAAACGGTCGGGGTCTGCCAGTAGTCCGGCATCAGCCACGGGTGCGGGTAGCTGGAGATGCCCTTGCCGTCGACTTCCATGCGGAAGTTGTCGAGCTGGTTTTCGCTGATGCGGCCTTCCAGGAAGCTGCGCGCGTAGATGCCCGGCGAGCTGTGGCCCTGGATGTAGAGGATGTCGCCCGGGTGCGATTCACTCGGCGCGCGCCAGAAGTGGTTGAAGCCCACGTCATACAGCGTGGCGCCCGAAGCGAAGCTGGCGATGTGGCCGCCCAGGTCGCCCGGCTTGCGGTTGGCGCGCACCACCATCGCCATCGCGTTCCAGCGGATGATGCTGCGGATGCGCCACTCGAGGTCGGCGTCGCCGTCGGACTTGGCTTCCAGGTGCGCCGGGATGGTGTTGATGTATTCGGTGGTCGGCTGGAACGGCAGGTGGGCACCGGCACGGCGCGTCAGTTCGACCATGCGCTCGAGCAGCTGGTGGGCGCGTTCGGGACCGTCGGTGTCGAGCACGGCCTTGAGCGATTCGATCCACTCGCGGGTCTCGGTGGGGTCGAGATCGTTTCCAGGACGTCGGTGAGCCAGTTCATAACCTTCCCTTCCGTGAGGCGCCCCCGGCGATCCGGCGGACCCTTGTTGTTTATGGCGCAGGCCCCGGAGTTTAACGCAGGGGGCCGGCCCGACGCCCCCCGTACGTGTTCACGGAACCGGGCCCGGCAAGGCTATGCTGGGGGCCGGCGGGCCTTGTCCCGGCCTGTCCCCGGGGAGCCATGGACTCGATCCGTACCGCCACCGCCGGATCCACCGCGCGACGCCTCGGCTGGCGCCACAGCCTGCGCACGCGGCTGATGTTCTGGTCGTCCCTGACCAGCATCCTGCTGCTGCTGGGCGTGGCGGCGGTGTTCTACGCGGCCATCCGCGGCGTGCTGATCGAAAACGCCAAGACCGAAGTCCGCAACCTGACCCAGCAGACCTCACGCGGCCTGCTGGCCACCCTGGACAGCGTGCAGGTCAGCGGCCAGACCCTGGCCGGCAACGCCACCGCCGTGGGGCGTGCACCGGTCACGCTGCGTTCGCTGCTGATGTCCACCGTGGTGTCCGACCCGGACATCGCCGGCGCCATGCTGATCATCGAACCGGGCCGGCTGGCGCCGGACGACCCGGGTTTCACCTTGGTACATCCGCCGCGGCACGATGGGTTTTGTCGAACAGTCGGTCGAGGACCTGGGCTACGACTACCGGGTCATGCCCTGGTACGTGCGCACCACGGCCACCGGCGTGGCGCCCCGGTGGTCGGAGCCCTATGTGAACGAGGCCACCGCCAACCAGTACTTCACCACCTACAACCTGCCGCTGCGCCGTACCGGCGACGGGCCGGACGGTGCGGTGATCGGCATGGTCAGCGTGGACGTGCCCGTGCAGCGCCTGCGCTCGCTCCTGGGCGAACTGCCCGGCCACCCGGAGATCGTGCCGGTGCTGATTTCACCGGAGTACCGGCTGGTGGTGCATTCCGACCCACGCTTCATGATGAAGGAAACCGTGGAATCGCTGATCGAAAAACACGGCCGCAGCGACCTGGTGCCGCTGGCCGACAAGATCAAGCGGCGCGAGAAGATCGAGCTGCGCCATGTCGTGGTCGGCGACGGCCCGGGCGTGGGCGACGGCATGGTGCGCTACACCTTCGGCGAACCGATCGGCACCACCGGCTGGACCTTCACCCTGTCGGTGGACGAACGCTACATCCTGGCCCAGCTCAACCGCATCACCCTGTGGGGCCTGCTGGGTGGCCTGCTGGGCGTGGCGCTGTGCGTGGGCGCGGTGCGGCGCTATTCCGGGCTGATCGCCAAGCCGATCGAGGACCTGACCGAATCGGCGCGGCATTTCGCCGCCGGCGAGTTCGACTACCCGATCAGCCACACCGAGCGCGAGGACGAGGTGGGCGTGATGGCGCGCACCTTCGACAGCGCCCGCGGTTCGATCAAGCGGCAGATGAGCGAGATCGCCGACATGGGCGCGGCGCGGGCGCGGCTGGAGGGCGAACTCAACATCGCCGCCGACATCCAGCAGGCGATGCTGCCGACCGGCGCGCAGTTCGACGCCGGCGAGGTGCACCTGGAGTTCCACGGCCTGCTGGAGCCGGCGAAGGCGGTGGGCGGCGATTTCTACAACCTGTTCGAGCGCGACGGCGATTCGCTGTGGTTCGTGATCGGCGACGTGTCGGACAAGGGTGTGCCGGCGGCGCTGTTCATGGCGCGCACGATGACGGTGCTGGAAGTGGCGGCGCAGCTGGGCGGTTCGCCGGGCAAGGCGCTGCAGGAAGCCGCCAAGCACCTCGTGGAAGGCAACGACACCTGCATGTTCGCCACCGTGCTGTGCGGCGTGATCGAACTGCGCACCGGTGCCCTGGCCCTGGCCAGCGCCGGCCACGAGCCGCCGGTGCTGCTGCGCGCCGACGGCCGCCGCGAGTTCGTGCCGGTGCCCACCGAAGGCCCGCTGGGCGTGGACGTGGCCGAGGGTTACCCGGCATGGCGTGGCCGACTGATGCCGGGCGATACGTTGTTCACCTACACCGACGGCATCACCGAGGCCTTCGACCGTGACAACAATCCCTTCGGCTCCGACCGCCTGCTGGCCGCGCTCGACCCCGACCTGGACACGCGGGCCCAGTGCCAGTCGATGGTGCGGCACGTGCACGCCTTCGCGGACGGCGCCCCGCAGTCCGACGACATCACCGTGCTGGCCATCCGCTACAAGCGCGATGCCCGCACCCGTGAGCGTTTCGCGGTGAAGGCGCAGCTGCAGCCGCCCCTGCCCGAACATGCGGTCCGCGACCTGATCGCCCAGGTCGACGCCGGCCTGGCCGGGCACGGCCTGCCGGCCACCGTGATGCACGACGTGCACCTGGTGGTCGAGGAAGTGGCCTGCAACGTGCTCAGCCACGGCTGCGCCGACGGCCACGAGCCGGCACTGGAACTGCTGGCCTCGGTCGAGGGCAACCGGCTGGCTCTCGAGTTCCGCGACAACTGCCATGCCTACGACCCGCTGTCGCAGCCGCCGCCCGACCTGGACGCCGACATCGACGACCGCCCGATCGGCGGCCTGGGCGTGCACCTGATCAAGGAACTGGCCGAACAAGTGGCCTACACTCGCGACGACCACCACAACGTCCTGCGCATCGTCCTGCACATCCCCTATCCGGAGTCGTCCGCATGAGCCTGAGCATCGAGATCGCCCCCGCCAGCAACGGCAACCAGCGCGTGGCCCTGGCCGGCCGGCTGGACACGCATACCTATGGAGACCTGGACCAGCAGCTGGCGCCGGTGCTGGGGTCGTCCATCCAGTCGCTGGTGCTGGACCTGGCCGGCCTGGACTACATCAGCTCGGCCGGCGTGCGTTCCATCTTCAAGGCGCGCAAGGCGCTGTCCGCGCGCGGCGGCAAAGTCGTCGTGGTGAACCCGAAGCCGCAGATCCAGAAGGTGTTCGACGTGGTGAAGGCGGTGCCGCTGGACGAGATCTTCTCCTCGGTGCAGGAAGCCGACGCCTACCTGGACGCGATGCAGAAGAAGGTGCTTCGCGGCAACGACGACGACGACTGAGCCGGGCGCCGCCGCGCCCCGCCCATGAACGGCCCCCACCCGTCCGACGCGCTGCAGGTTCCCTGGCGGAACAGCCTGCGCACGCGCCTGATGCTGTGGTTCGGCACCCGGTGGCAGGGCTGCTGCTGACCGGCTTCGGCCTTGCCTATTTCGTGGTGCAGCGGCAGATGAGCTTCGAGGCCGAGGCCCGCACGCGGTTCGAAGTGCGCCAGGCCGCCGAACGGCTGGAAGCGGCGATGGGCTCGGTGCGCATCACCGGCGAAGGCCTGGTGGGGCTGTTCAATGACCTGGGCCTGGAACGCGAAGGCCTGGTGCAGGCGCTGCGGACCCTGCTGGAGGCCGACGCCAACGCGGTCGGCGGGCTGGTGGCGCTGGAACCGTACGTGCTGGCCGACAGCAAGCCGATGGCCTATTACGTCGGCGTGGCCAAACGCGGAGGCCGCGACCTCGACCTGATGGCCGAGGATTACGACGCCCATGCCCAGCCCCGGTACCAGCGCACGCTGGCCGCAAGCGCGCCGTGGTGGTCGGAGCCGTACTTCAACGAAACCGCCGGCGGCGTCTGGATGGTGACGCTGAACCTGCCGCTGCGGAACGACGCCGGCACCGCGATCGGCATGGTCAGCCTGGACGTGCCGGTGCGGCGCCTGTCGGAGCTGCTGGACAATCTGCGCCAGGTTCCCGGCCAGCGCGCCACGCTGATCGCGCCGGAAGGCACGCTGGCGGTACATCCGGACCCGGGCATGGCGCTCAAGTACACGCTGGCCGAATACATCGAGGCCGAGGGCCGCGGCGACCTGCGGCCGATCGAAGCGGCGCGTGCGCGTGGCGAGCGGATCGAGCTGACGCATGTGGTGCCGGCCAACGGCGAGCGCCGGTTCTCGGTGTTGGCGCCGATCGGCGGTTCGGGCTGGACCCTGCAGCTGGCGCTGTCGCACAACATCGTGCTGGGCGAGCTGCGCCGCCAGGCGTTGTGGCTGGCGCTGGGCGGCCTGCTGGCGACCCTGGTGGTGGCGGTGCTGGTGCAGCGGCTGGCGCGCCGGATCACGGTGCCGCTGAGTGAACTCACCGGTTCGGCCGGCCATTTCGCCATCGGCGAGTTCGACTGGCCGGTGCCGCACGACACCCGTGGCGACGAGGTCGGCGTGATGGCGCGGGCGCCGGAACGGGCACGCGATTCGATCCGGTTCCAGCTGGACGAGATCGCCACCCTTGCCAGCGAACGCCAGAAGCTGGAGAGCGAACTCGACATCGCCCGCGACATCCAGCGCGCCATGCTGCCGCCGGACCGCAGCTACGACGGCCTGGGGCTGCGTGCCGCCGTGCACGCCACGCTGGAGCCGGCCAAGGCGGTGGGCGGCGATTTCTACAACCACTTCGACCAGGGGGATGGCCGGTTGTGGTTCCTGATCGGCGACGTGTCGGACAAGGGCGTGCCGGCGGCGCTGTTCATGGCACGCACGATGACGGTGCTGGAGGCGGCGGCGCAGTGGGCCGGTTCGCCCGAACTGGCGCTGGCGGAAGCGGCGCGGCACCTGGTGGACGGCAACGACACCTGCATGTTCGCCACCGTGCTGTGCGGCCGCGTGGACCTGGGCAATGGCAACCTGTGGCTGGCCAGCGCCGGGCATGATCCGCCGGTGCTGCTGCGGGCCGACGGCCGGCGCGAACTGCTGGCTTTTGCCGGCGGCGGGCCGCTGGGGTTCGAGGCCGAGGGCGAGTTCCCGCTGTGGACCGGTCGCCTGGCCGTGGGCGACACTTTGGTGCTCTACACCGACGGCGTGACCGAAGCCTTCGACCCCGACAATCAGCCCTTCGGCGAGCAGCGTCTGCTCGAGACGCTCGATCCACGGCGGGATGCGCGCACCCAGGCCGAAGCGCTGGTCGCGGCCGCGCATGCCTTCGCCGGCACGGCGCCGCAGTCGGACGACATCACGGTGCTGACGCTCAGGCTCGAACGCCGCGGCTGACGCGCGGCCTGGCGCCTAGCCGCGGATCCAGCGGCGGGCAGCAGCAGCTTGAGCGAACGTTCGGCGGCCTTGCGGCGCAGGCCGGGGTAGTTCAGGCCGGCCCAGAGCGGGGCCAGCCACTTGCGCCGGTCGGGTTCGAGCAGGGCTTCGCGCATGCGTGCTTCCAGGCGGTACATCGTCGCCAGTCCGCGGCCCTGCTCGCGGCGGTCGGCCGGCAGGTCGGGGCGGGCGGCGATGCAGCGCTCCTGGTCGTCGGCGACCTCGTGGTACATCTGCGCGACGCGTTGCTGGCGCCGCTCCCAGGTGGCGGCGTCATTGCCGCTGCGGTCGAACACCCAGTTGCCGAGGCTGTCCGCGTGCCGGCGGTAACCCAGCAGCGGCTCCGGAATGCAGTGGCATTCACCGACCAGGACGGCGCGCAGCTGCAGGGCGTTGTCCTCGACCCGGCCCTGCAGCGGCGGGAAACCGGTGAAAAGTTCGCGCCGCACCGCCATCGAGGCGCCGAGCACGGTGATCATGCGGCCGGCGCGGCGCAGCGCCTGCTGGGTCAGCACCGCCTGCTGGCCGCGGTTGCGTGGCTTGATGATCTCGCCGTGCGCATCGATGTCGTTCACCGAGGAACCGACGATCATCGCCTGCGGATGCCGGCGCAGGTGTCCGACCAGCCGCTCGACCCGGTGCGGATAGGCGATGTCGTCGCCGGCCTGGAAGACCAGGATGCCGGTGCCCGCCAACGGTGCGAGCTCGGCCAGGTGGGCGCACAGGCCGCGATTCTGCGCCGTGCTGCGCACGCGGATGCGGTGCGGACCGCGGTAGTCACGCACCAGCGGCGCGATGCGCTGCAGCGATTCGTCACCCGAACAGTCGTCGGAAACGATGATCTCGCAGGGCACGGTCTGGGCCAGCGCCGACTGCAGCGATTCGACGATCGTGTCCTGCATCCGGTAGGCCAGCAGCAGGATCGTGGCCACCGGTGGAACATCCGCCACCGCCACCGACCCGAACAACGTGGGCTGGACGACGGCGGTGGTGGCCATGCTTCAGGCCCGCGCGGCCCGGATCTGGGCGTCCACGGCGGCGATCGCGGTCATGTTGACCACGCGCCGCACGGTGGCCGAGGGCGTCAGCACGTGCGCCGACGCGGCCAGGCCCATCAGGATCGGGCCGATGCCGACGCCGTCGGTGACGGACCGCACCAGGTTGTAGCCGGCGTTGGCCGCGTCCAGGTTGGCGAACACCAGCAGGTTGGCGCGGCCGGAAAGCCTGGAGTTCGGGAAGATGAGCCTGCGCGCGGATTCGTTGAGCGCCAGGTCGGCGTGCATCTCGCCTTCGACCTCGAGCTGGGGGCGCGTTCGTGCAGCAGCTGCAGCGCGTCGCGCATCTTGCGCGAGCTCAGCGATTCGCTGGACCCGAAGTTGGAATGGCTGACCAGGGCCGCCTTGGGCACGATGCCGAACAGCTTGAGCCGGAACGCCGCCTGCACCACCGACTCGGCGACCTCGGCCGCGGTCGGCTCGACATTGACGTGGGTGTCGGTGAAGAACAGCACGCCGCTGTCGTTCAGCACTGCGCTCAATGCCGACACGCGCTTGCACTCGCTTTCCAGGCCCAGGATCTCGCGCACGTACTTGAGGTTGCGCACGAAACGCCCGACCAGGCCGCACAGCATCGCATCGGCCTCGCCCCGGCGCACCATCAGCGCGGCGATGACCACGTCGCGCGAACGCACCAGCGCCTTGGCCGCCGACGGCGTGATGCCCTTGCGCTGCATGATCTCGTGGTAAAGCTGCCAGTAGTCGTTGTAACGCGGGTCGTCGTCGATGTTGGTGACGTCCACGTCCACGCCGATGCGCAGGCGCAGGTTCAGGCGCGAGATGCGGCGTTCGATCACCGCCGGGCGGCCGATCAGGATCGGGCGCGCCAGGCCTTCGTCCACCACGGTCTGCACCGCGCGCAGCACCCGCTCTTCCTCGCCTTCGGCATAGACCACGCGCTTGCGGTCGGCGCGGGCGCGGTCGAACACCGGCTTCATCAGCAGGCCGGTGCGGAACACCCAGCTGATCAGGTGGTCGCGGTAGGCGGCGATGTCGGCCAGCGGCCGCGTGGCCACGCCCGACTCCATCGCCGCTTTCGCCACGGCCGGGGCCAGCGACACCAGCAGGCGCGGATCGAACGGGCGCGGGATCAGGTATTCGGGGCCGAAACGCGGGGTCTCGCCGGCATAGGCGGTGCCCAGGTCGGTGGCCTCGCGCCGCGCCAGCTCGGCGATGGCGCGCACGCAGGCCAGCTTCATCTCTTCGTTGATGGTGGTCGCGCCCACGTCCAGTGCGCCGCGGAAGATGTACGGGAAACACAGGGCATTGTTGACCTGGTTCGGGAAGTCGCTGCGGCCGGTGGCGATGATCGCGTCCGGGCGCGCGGCCTTGGCCAGTTCGGGCGATATCTCCGGGGTCGGGTTGGCCAGCGCGAAGATGACGGGCTTGTCGGCCATCGTCTTGACCATCTCGGGCTTGAGCACGCCGCCCGCGGACACACCGACGAAAACGTCGGCGCCGGCGACGATCTCGGCCAGCGTCCGCGCCGTGGTGTCGCGCGCGTAGCGCACGATGCCGGCATTGGTGCCGCCGGGCTGCAGGTCGGCGCGGCCGGTGTGCAGCACGCCGTCCTTGTCGCTGACCAGGATGTTGTCCGGCTTCACGCCCAGCGCCACCAGCATGTCCAGGCAGGCGATGCCGGCGGCGCCGGCGCCGCTGACGGCCAGCTTCACTTCGTCGATCTTCTTGCCCACCACCTGCAGCGCGTTGAGCACGCCGGCGCCGACGATGATGGCGGTGCCGTGCTGGTCGTCGTGGAAGACGGGGATCTTCAGCCGCTCGCGCAGCTTCTTCTCGACCACGAAACACTCGGGCGCCTTGATGTCCTCGAGGTTGATGCCGCCGAAGGTCGGTTCGAGCGAGGCGATGATTTCGACCAGCTTGTCCGGGTCGGTTTCGTTGATCTCGATGTCGAACACGTCGATGCCGGCGAACTTCTGGAACAGTACGCCCTTGCCTTCCATGACCGGTTTGCCCGCCAGCGGGCCGATGTTGCCCAGGCCCAGCACCGCGGTGCCGTTGGTGATCACGCCGACGAGGTTGCCGCGCGCCGTGAGCGCGCTGACCTCGCCCGGGTCGGCGACGATGGCCTCGCAGGCGGCGGCGACACCCGGCGAGTAGGCCAGGGCCAGGTCGCGCTGGGTGACCATCGCCTTGGTCGGCATCACGCGGATCTTTCCCGCGGGCGCCTGGCGGTGGTAGTCGAGGGCGGCCTTGTTGAAGTCTTCTTGTTCGGACATGGGCTCGATTCGTCACCGGCGCAGGGCCGGCTGGAGGGAGCCCGATTGTAGCGGCCCCGGCCGCCGGACGCGGCCGTACGGGTACCGGGCTTGCGTTATCCTCGTCCCCGGCCATGGCCGTTTGATGCCCCCAGATGAACGCAGGCTCAGGCTCCAGCGATTCCCCGGTGCCCGACCCGACCGGCGCCTTCCGCTTCGGCCGCTTCGAACTGCACCCGGCCGCGCGCCTGCTGCTGCGCGACGGCCAGCCGGTGGAACTGCAGGCCAAGGTCTTCGACTTCATCGCCTACCTGCTGGCGCACCGCGGTCGCGCGGTGGAAAAGAACGAGCTGCTGGACGCGGTGTGGCCGCGCCAGGTGGTCACCGAAGCGGCGCTGAGCCGCTGCGTGATGAAGGCACGGCGCGCGGTGGACGACGAAGCCGACGACCCGGCGGTGATCCTGACCGTGCACGGCCGCGGCTACCGCTTCATCGCCGCGGTGGAACCGATCCTGGAACGCCGCGGCGCGGCCCGGAGCGCACCGGAACCCGAGGCCGGCGAACCGGCGGCAGACGACACCCCGCAAGGCCCGCAGCCGAAGCACCCGAACCGCCGCTGCAGCCCGTGGATTCGCCCCCGCCCGCCGACCTGCCGCCAGCATCGTCCGGGCGGCGGGCCCGCACCTGGCTGCTGGCCGGCCTGGCCGCGCTGCTGCTGGCGCTGGCCGGCGGCTGGTGGATGCAGCAGCGGGCCGAGCACAGCGCGCTGCCCGACGGGCCGGTCCGGGTGGCGGTACTGCCGGTCGAAAACGCCACCGGCGAATCACGCTACGACTGGGCCCGGCTGGGCCTGATGGAGGCGCTGACCGAGACCCTGCGCAGCCAGGTCCCGGTGGTGCCGCCCGGCGATGTGTTCGACCTGACCGAAGCGCTGCAGGCGCTGCCGCCGGACGAACGCAACGCACGCCTGCGCCAGGCCCACGGCGCCACCCACCTCGTGTCGGCAAGCCTGTCGCGCGGCCCCGGCCAGCTGCGGCTGGACTTCGACGTCGCCGGACCCGAAGGCACGCTGCGCCGGCGCCGCGTGGTGGCACCGGACGTGCCGGCGCTGGCGCGCGCGGCGGCGGCCGACCTCGGGGTGAGCCTGGGACAGTCCGGCGACACCGCGCCGCTGATCGAGGACAGCTTCGCCAACGAGGCCTACTTGCGCGGGCTGGCGCTGCGGATGCAGGGCGACATGCCCGGCGCGCAGCGTTATTTCCAGCTGGCGCTGGAACAGGCACCGGACGCGTTCTGGCCACGGCTGCAGCTGGCCAACGGCCTGCTGGAACTGGGCGACATCGCGACCGCGCGCGAACAGCTGGAAATGCTGCTGGCGGAAGCCGACCAGGGCGGCGACACGCTGCAGCGGCTGTCGGCGCGCAACCAGCTGGCCACGCTGCACTGGCGCGCCGGCGACAACGCACTGGCACGCCCGCTGCTGGAACAGGCCCTGGCGCTGGCGCGCGAACTGGGCGACCCGGATGCCGAAGTGTCGGTGCTGTCGCGCCTGGGCATCCTGGAAACGTACTCGGAAAGTTTCGCCGCGGCGCGCGGACACCTGACGGCTGCGATCGAAGTGCAGCGGCGCACCGGCATGGAGACGCCGTCGCCGGAACTGCGCCATTCGCAGGGCCAGCTGGCCCTGCGCGAGGGTGACCTGGTCAGCGCCAGTGCGCACATCGAAGCGGCGGTGGCCGGGTTCCGGCTGCAGGGCAACCGCCGCAGCGAAGCGGTGGCGCTAAATTCGCTGGCCAACCTGCGGCGGCGCCAGGGCTGGTTCGAGGAAGCGCGCGACCTGGCGCAGGAAACGGTGAGCCTGCACCGCGCGCTGCGGAACCCGACCAGCGAAGTGGCCGCGCTGATCGCGCTGTCCACGTCGCAGGCGCAGCTGGGCGACCTGGAAACCGCTTCGGAGACGGCGCGCGAAGCACTGGCGCTGGCCACGGAGCTCAAGCAGGACCGCGGCAGGCGTCCGCCGCGTCGCTGCTGGGGCAATACAGCGTGGACCTGGGCCGCCATGCGGATGCGCGGCGTTACCTCACGCAGGCCATGGAACTGATGGCGGTAAGCGAGGACCCGATCGGCGTGCAGCGCCAGCGCCTGTGGCTGGCGCGCCTGGCCGCGGCCGAAGGCGACCGGCCGCGCGCCGAACGGGAAGCGAAGGCGCTGCTGGCTTCGATCCCGCCGGAAGGCTCGGACACGATGCGGCTGGACGTGATGCGCAACCTGGGCATGTTCCGGCTGGAAGCCGGCGACGCCGCCGGGGCCCGGGCCTGGTTCGAACAGGCGCTGGCCGTGGCGCAGGCCATGGACGACCCGCGCCGCAGCGCCCAGCTGCACGCCTGGCTGGCCCAGACCTGGGTGGACAGCGGCGACCTGGCGGCGGCGGAGCGCGAGCTGGCGCTGTCGGCCCCGGAACTGGCGGGCGACCCGCTGCAGTTCCAGGTCGAGGCGGCGCTGCTGGCCGCACGCGGCGATGCCGCCGGCGCCCTGGCACGCGAAGAAGCCGGCCGGATCGCCTCCGGACAGCGCTGGCAGGCCAGCGACCAGGCCCGGCTGGACGCCCGCAAGGCCGCCACGCGCTGAAAGCGGAGTCTCCAACCCGCTGATCCTGCAGGATTTCCAGACCGGCCCGGCCCGGGTCACAAACTGGTCAGAAACCGGTCCGCGCGCGGTCAAGACCGCCGCCGGGCCACTCCCGAGACTGCGCCCCGCGGAATGTCCCGCGTCAGTCCTGGAGTCCTCCTCATGTTCACCGCAGTCCGGCCCCGCGTGTCCGAGCGCCGGCCCCTTTCCCGCTTCGGCACGGTCGCCCCTGACCGCCGGGGCGCGCTGATCGAAGTCGTCACCGGCGGCGCGGCCCTGATGGCCGCCGACCACCTGCTGGGCGACTTCGCCCGTGGCCTGGCCACGCTGTTCGCCGACGTCCCCGGGTTGGCGGCGCAGATCCTGCGCACGGACAGCTGGGGAAACGCCGACGGCGCCGTCTTGCCTGAATACCGCGACCCGGACGGCGCCCTGCTGCTGGCACGCTGCCTGGGCCAGCCGATCGGCATCGTCGGCATCCAGGCACTGCCTGGCATGCCGGACACGGCCGAACTCAAGCGGCTGTACGTGCACCGCGGATTCCGCGGCGAAGGTTTCGCCCGCCAGCTGCTGGCGCGCGCGATCGGCGATGCCCGGCGCCTGGGCTATCGCGAAATCCGCCTGGAAACCAGCGAACGCATGGGCGACGCGCTGCGCCTGTACCGCCTGGCCGGCTTCCGCACCGTGCCGTCCTACCGCGAACGCCCGGCGGAGATCGACCGCCATTACCTGTCCCTGTCGCTCGACCTGGGCTGACCCGAGGAGAACCTTCATGCAACGTTTCCTGATCCTGCTTTACGGCGTGGTGAGCTACGCCATCTTCTTCGCGACCTTCTGCTATGCCGCCGGTTTCGTCGGCAACCTTTTCGTGCCGCGTTCGATGGACTCGGCGGCGATCGTGCCGCTGGGCCAGGCGCTGCTGGTGAACCTGGGCCTGCTGGCCGCGTTCGCCGTGCAGCACAGCGTGATGGCGCGGCCGGCGTTCAAGCGCTGGTGGACGCAGTTCGTGCCCGAGGCGGCGGAGCGCAGCACCTATGTGCTGTTCTCGAGCCTGGCGCTGATCGCGCTGTTCTGGTTCTGGCAGCCGATGGGCGGCGTGGTCTGGGACATCGACGAACCGTTCGCGCGTGGCGTGATGCACGGCCTGTTCGCGTTCGGCTGGCTGCTGGTGCTGGTCAGCACCTTCCTGATCAACCACTTCGACCTGTTCGGCCTGCGCCAGGTCTGGCTGAACTTCCGCGGCATCCCCTACAAGCCGCTGAAGTTCGGCACGCCCGGCCCGTACCGGCTGGTGCGGCATCCGCTGTACCTGGGTTGGCTGTTCGCGTTCTGGGCCACGCCGACCATGACGGTGGCGCACCTTATGGTGTTCGCACTGATGACCACGGCCTACATCTTCGTGGCGATCCAGTTCGAGGAACGCGATCTGGTGGACGCACTGCCCGAGTACGAGGACTACCGCAAACGCGTGCCGATGATCCTGCCGCGGCTGTCCGGCAAGTCCCGCCGCCCGGCGACGTCCCACACCTGAAGGTGGGACGGACGATCCACGCGGCGGTGCGAGGCACCGCCGCGTTCCCCTGATTCCCGGAGTTCCCCATGTTCGATTCTGTAACCGATCTGATAGGCGGCACGCCCGTGCTGCGCCTGAACCGCCTCGCCCCCGTCGGCGGTTCGCTTTACGCCAAACTCGAATCCGCCAACCCCGGCGGTTCGGTCAGGACCGCATGGCCCTGGCCATGATCGAAGCCGCCGAACGCAGCGGCGAACTGCGCCCCGGCCAGACGGTGGTCGAGGCCAGCAGCGGCAACACCGGCATCGCGCTGGCGATGGTGTGCGCCGCCAAGGGCTATCCGCTGGTGATCGTGATGGCCGAGCAGTTCAGCGTCGAACGCCGGCGGCTGATGCGTTTCCTCGGCGCGCGCGTGGTGCTGACGCCGGCCCACCTCAAGGGCAGCGGCATGGTCGCGAAGGCGCGCGAACTGGCGCAGCGGCACGGCTGGTTCTGGTGCCGGCAGTTCGAGAACGAGGCCAATGCCCAGGCGCACGCGCGCACGACCGGGCCCGAGATCGTCGAGGCCTTCAACGGCAAGCCGCTGGACTTCGTGGTGCTGGGCGCCGGCACCGGCGGCACGCTGCGCGGCATCGGCCCGGTGCTGCGCAAGTTCCGCCCGGACACGCGCCTGGTGGTCTGCGAACCCGACAACGCGCCGCTGCTGGCGGCCGGCCGTCACCAGGACCGCGCCGAAGATGGCAGCGCACGCGACAGTCATCCGGACTTCCGCCCGCATCCGATGCAGGGCTGGACGCCCGATTTCATCGCGCTGCACACCGAGCTGGCACGCAGCGAAGGTTCGCTGGACCGCGTGCTGCCGGTGTCCGGCGACGAGGCGATCCGCTGCGCGCGTGAACTGGCGCGCCGCGAGGGTGTGCTGGCCGGCATCACCAGCGGCGCCACGGTCGCGGGCGCGCTTCAGCTGCTGCGCGAACACCCCGGCGCGCACGTGCTGTGCCTGCTGCCCGACACCGGCGAGCGCTACCTGAGCACGCCGCTGTTCGAGGGCATCGGCCAGGACATGGATGCGCAGGAATGGGACATCTCGCGTTCCTCGCCCACCGCGCGCTTCGATGCACCGCCCCCGCGGCACCGCCGCCGGCGACGCCCGTGCCGGCGGCGGTGGACGTCGAAGCCGAGGCCTGGCTGTCGGCGGCGCTGGCCGACCCGGAAACGCCGGTCGTGATGCTGGGGCTGGCCTGGTGCGAGTTCACCTGGACGCTGAGCCGGCTGTTCGAACGCCTCGACGTGCCGGTACGCCGTATCGACCTGGACACGCCCGCACTGCAGGCCGGCGACCTGGGCAACCGGGTGCGTGCCGCGATGCGCGCGCGCATCGGCCAGGCCACGGTGCCGCAGGTGTTCGTCGCTGGCGAACACATCGGTGGCTGCAGCGAAACGCTGCAGGCCTACACCGAAGGCAGGCTGGCGCAGCAGATGGCGCAGGCCGGACTGGTGACGGCGCAGTGGCCGGTGCTCGACGCCGGAAGCCTGTTGCCACGCTGGCGGCAGCCGGCGGGATCCGCGGCATGAACGCGTCCCTGACCGGAGCGTCCGGGCACTTCCCGTCGGCGCCCGCGTGGTGGCGCCGCTGGGCCGCCCTTCCCACCCTGCACCGGTGGCTGGGACACGTGGTGCCGGCGCTGAGTGCACGCCTGGCACGACGGCTGGTGCTGTGGCCGCAGCCGCCCGCGCCGCAGGACTGGGAAAAGGCGGCGCTGGCCTGCGCCGAGCCGATCACCTTCCGGTTCGGCCAGCGTGCGCTGCGCTGGGGCCACTCGGGCCCGGTGGTGCTGGCGATGCACGGCTGGGAAGGACGCCCCAGCCAGTTCGCGCGACTGCTGCCGGAGCTGTTGCGGTCGGGGCGGCAGGTGATCGCGCTCTATGCCCCGGCGCACCTGCCGGGCAGTGGCGGCGATTCGAACGTGCTGCAGTTCAAGCAGGCGCTGCTGGAGGCCGCCGCGGAACTGCGCGGCGTCGAGGCCGTGGTCGGTCATTCGATGGGCGGCGCGGCGGCGCTGATGGCGATGCACGAAGGCCTGGCCGCGCAGCGGGTGGCCACGCTGGCGGCACCTTCGGCCCTGGCCGGGGCGCTGAACCGCAGCTCGCGCGGACTGCAGTTGTCGCGGCGCGCCTACCGCCGCTTCCGGCGCCTGGTGGACCAGCGCCTGGGCGTGCCGGCTCAGCAGGTGGACGTGGCGCGGCGTGTGCAGGGGCTGGCGGCCACTGCACTGCTGGTGCACGACAGCGACGACCGCGTGGTGCCCGTCGGTGAAGCGGTGCGCCTGTCGCGCGCCCTGCCGGGCTCACGCCTGCTGATCACCCGCGGACTGCGCCACAACCGCGCACTTACCGAAACCGGGGTCGTGCGTGAAGTCGTGGACTTCCTCTGCGGACGTGCCGGCTAGAGGCCCAGCACCAGGTCGTCGGCGTCCACGCGGTCGAGGTGGATGCGGTTGGCGAACAGCGAAAACGCCAGCATGCCGGCCAGGCCGTTGGCGCGCTGGATCCAGGGCGGCTGGTACAGCGGCTCGGCCAGCAGGCCCTGGTCGAACAGCGGTTCGAACGCGAACGCGTCCTGCAGAGTCATCTTGCCGGCGAACAGCAGCCGGGTCAGCCGCAGCCGGCGGTGGCGCAGGCACCAGCGGAAGAAGGTGTGCACGCTCAGCAGGCCGTGCAGGTAAACGGTGTCCTTGGTGAAGGCGGCGCCGCCGGTGACCGGCACGCCGCGGAACACGCGCTGGGTCGAGGCGAAGCTCTCGATCTCGGTCTGCCCGGACGCCAGGAAGTAACGGAACACCTCGATGAAATCCGCGCCATGCAGGGCCATGTGGATGGCGACGATGCGCAGGCTGATGCGCTTCATGCGCTCGATGTCGATCGAGCCGGTGATCAGTTCGGCGAAGGTGGCCAGCCCCTCCTGGGTGGCGGTGACCCGCGGCGAATTGCGTGCCAGCGACTTGAAATGTGGCTGCTCGCGGCCGTTCAGCGCGGTCAGCGTGTGCACGAAGGCTTCGTGTTCGAGCAGCTGGTGGCGGTCGTACTCGCTGAAGCCGGTGCTGCTGCGCAGTCGGATGCGGGTCGGGCCGGCGGCGGCCTTGGCAATCAGTTCCGGGTCGAGTTCGACCGTGACCTTGTGGCCGGTGAAAAACGGTCGAGCGCGAGCTGCAGTTCTTCCTGCACGGTCTGCGCCGACAGCACGTAGTCGGCCTCGTGCGAGAGCTCCTGGTCGAGTTCGTCGGCCAGATCGATGAAGTGGCGTGCGGCGTCGAGGTTGCTGGTGCCGCCGCCAGGCAAGGCTTCGCCGGGGCGGCCGAACAGGCGCACCGAATGTTCGGTCACCGCCGGCGTGCCCAGCGTTTCGAGCAGCTGGGTGGCGACGATCCAGCTTTCGGCGGTGCGCTGCAGGTAGATGCCGATCGGGTGCGCCGCATCGGCCGCGGCGGTGATCGCCTCCAGTTCGCGGCGCACGCCGGACAGGTCCTGGATCGCGTAGTCGACCACCGGCAGTGCGGCGCGGCCGCTGTGCCAGGCGGACAGGAATTCCTGTTGCAGGTGCTGCGGCCAGCTGACCGACTGCAGCAGGCGCAGGTTGCGGACCGCGACAACCAGGCGGGCGTCGAGCGCGGCGTGGTGGGCCAGGGACGGGTCGGCGTTGCCCTTCATCGCCGGCCCAGTTTGTCCTTGTTGCGCTTGTGCGCGGCCTTCTGCAGCAGCGCTTCCTCGGCGCGCCGCTGGGCCTGGGTCACGGCGGCGGCCTCGAGTTCGTCGCGCAGTTTCACGAAATGCATGAAGCGCGCTTCGTCCAGCGTGCCTTCTTCGATCGCGGCCTGCACCGCACAGCCCGGTTCGTTGCCGTGCACGCAGTCGCGGAAGCGGCAGCCGGTGGCCAGGGCTTCGATGTCCTCGAAGGCATCGACGATGTCCTCGTCGCCGCTGAACTTCACTTCGCGCATGCCCGGCGTGTCGATCAGGCAGCCGCCCTGCGGCAGCGGCGTCAGCACGCGGCTGGTGGTGGTGTGGCGGCCGCGCGAATCGTTGCTGCGCACGGTATTGGTCTTCATCTTCTCGCGGCCCAGCAGCGTATTGGTGAGCGTGGACTTGCCCGCACCCGAACTGCCGACCAGCACCACCGTGTGGCCCGGCCCGAGGTAGGGCGCCAGTTCCGCCACCGAGGCCTTGTCCTTGGCGTTGATCGCATGGATCGGCACGCCGCTCTCTTCCACTTCCAGCAGCAGGTCAATGCAGTCCTGCACGATTTCGCACTCGTCGGCCTTGGTCAGCACCAGCACCGGGTCGGCGCCGCTGGCGCGGATCAGCACCAGGTAACGTTCGATCCGGCGCGGGTTGAAGTCCTGGTCCAGGCCGACGACCACCAGCACATGATCAACATTCGCGGCGATCAGCTGCTGGCGGTGGTGCTCGCCGGCAGCGCCGCGTTTGAGGATGGAGCGGCGCGGCAGCAGGGCCAGGATGTTCCTGCCGGCGGCGTCCAGGTGACCCAGTCGCCGACCGCGGCGCGCTGTTCCGGCGGGAAACGCGGGCGGGTCCAGGGCAGGGGTGGCTGCACCTTCAGGATCTCGTCGGCCTGGGTGGCGACGTCGTAGGCGCTGCGGTGCTGGCCGACCACGCGGGCCAGGCGGGCGCCCTCGGCCGCGGCCAGGGCCTCGCGCCAGGCGTCGTCGTCGGGCCAACCGATGGCGCGCAGGCGGTCGAGGGCTTCGGGTGTGGGCTGCATTGGGCCGGATGATAGCGCCCGGCTGGAGAATTCGGCTGAAAGCCCGTCAAAGTTCCGTTAATCTCGGGCCAGACCCCTGTTTCGAGCCACTGCGACATGCCCCATACGCCCCTGCCGACCCGCGAAAGCCTGCGCGAGGTCCGTTACGACATCCGCGGTGAGCTTTCCCGTCGCGCCCGCGAGCTGGAGGGCCAGGGCCGCCACCTGATCCGCCTGAACATCGGCAACCCCGGCGCCTTCGGTTTCCGCGCCCCGGACCACCTGCAGGCCGCGATCGCCGGCAACGTGCACGAGTCCGACCCCTACACGCACCAGCAGGGCCTGCCGCTGGCGCGCGAGGCCATCGCCGAATTCCACCGCCACCGCGGCACGCCGAACGCCACCGCCGAACGCGTGTTCGTCGGCAACGGCGTCAGCGAGCTGATCGACATCGCCCTGCGCGCCCTGCTCAATCCCGGCGAGGAAGTGCTGCTGCCCTCGCCCGACTATCCGCTGTGGAGCGCCGCCACCATCCTCAACCAGGGCCGGCCGGTGTATTACCGCTGCGCGCCGGAGGATGGTTTCCTGCCCGATCCCGAGCAGATCGAAAAGCTGATCACGCCGCGCACCCGCGCGCTGGTGGTGATCAACCCGAACAACCCGACCGGCGCGAACTATCCGCGCGAGCTGCTGCAGCAGCTGGTCCAGCTGGCCGCGAAACACAAGCTGCTGTTGATGGCCGACGAGATCTACGACGGCATCCTCTACGACGAGGCGGTGTTCACCCCGCTGGCGCCGCTGGCCGGCGACGTGCCCTGCCTGAGCTTCGGCGGCCTGTCGAAGGTCTGGCGCGCCTGCGGCTGGCGCGTGGGCTGGGCGGTGCTGTCGGGCGATCCGGTGAAGGTCGGCGACTACCACCACGCGATGGACCTGCTGAGCGCGCTGCGCCTGTGCGCGAACGTGCCGGCGCAGTTCGCGGTGCCGGCGGCGCTGACCGGCCCGGAAACCATCCGCGAACTCACCGACCCGGGCGGCCGCCTGCACGAATCGCGCCGCGCGGTGATCGAAAGCTGCGCCGCCAGCGAACACCTGGACCTGGTGGCGCCGTCGGGCGCGCTGTACGCCTTCCCGCGCGTGATCGGCGACGCCGCCAAGGGCTTCGACGACCAGGCCTTCGCGCTGGAGCTGCTGGAGACCGAGGACGTGCTGGTGGTGCCGGGCAGCGGCTTCAACGTGCCGGACTCGCGCCACTTCCGCATCACGCTGCTGCCGGAGGCGGGCCTGATCCGGGAAGTGTTCGTGCGCATCGAACGCGCCCTGGGCCGGCACGCGGCGCAGGCGCGCTCGCGGCACGTGGCCTGAGCGACGGCGGGCGATGACGGTGGGCACCGGTTCCGGCGAACCGCTGGGTTATCTCGCGCTCGGTGATTCCTACACCATCGGCGAGGCCGTGCCCGAAGCCGGGCGCTGGCCGATGCAGTTGGCGGCCGCCCTGCGCGCACGCGGCATCGCGATCGCCGACCCGCGCATCATCGCCACCACCGGCTGGACCACGGACGAGCTTTCGGCGGCGATGGATGCGGCGGAGCCGATCGGCACGTTTGCTTTCGCGTCCCTTCTGATCGGCGTGAACAACCAGTACCGCGGCCGCGATGTCGACAACTACCGCGCGGAGTTCGCCACCCTGCTCGACCGCGCCATCGGCCTGGTCGCCGGCCGCGAGGACCGGGTGCTGGTGCTGTCGATCCCCGACTGGGGCGTGACGCCCTTCGGCCAGGGCAGTGGCCGCGACACGGCGCAGATCGCGCGCGAGCTCGACGCCTACAACGCCGCCGCGGCGGAGGAATGTTCGGTGCGGGGCGTGGCCTTCGTGGACATCACGGCGGCCAGCCGTTCGCCCGGTTCGCAACCAGACCGCATCGCCGAAGACGGCCTGCACCCCTCGGCCCTCGCCTACACCGACTGGACCGCCCTCGCCCTGCCCGTCGCCGAGCGCTTGCTTCGCAAGTAGTTCTTTTGCCGGGAGCGTTACTGGCGATAGGCCGCCATCAGCGCCAGACCCGCGCCCTGCTTGCGAAGCAAGGCGCTTCAGCCAAGGGCAGGATTAAGTCCACCGCGGAGGCGTAAAATGCCGCCATCCCCAGGAGCCGCCCATGTCCCTCACCCCTGAAACCCGTACGCG
Source organism: Arenimonas daejeonensis (assembly GCF_007993735.1). Classification (GTDB taxonomy): domain Bacteria; phylum Pseudomonadota; class Gammaproteobacteria; order Xanthomonadales; family Xanthomonadaceae; genus Arenimonas; species Arenimonas daejeonensis. The sequence goes on from NZ_CP042453.1 coordinate 312,872, forward strand.
CATCGAACAGATCCTAGGCGCCCACAAAGTCGTCCTGTTCATGAAGGGCAACCCCGACGCCCCCAGTGCGGCTTCTCCGCCAAGGCCGCCGGCATCCTCAACGGCCTGGCGCCGGGCTTCGGCCACGTGGACGTGCTGGCCGACCCCGAGATCCGCGAAGGCATCAAGCTCTACGGCCAGTGGCCGACCATCCCCCAGCTCTATGTCGGCGGCGAACTGCTGGGCGGCAGCGACATCATCGAACAGATGCTCAACAGCGGCGAACTGCACGAAGCCCTGGGCCTGCCCGCGCCGGACCGCACCCCGCCGCAGATCGAGATCAGCGAACGCGCCGCCCAGGCCATCAACAACGCCCTGGACAATGCCGAGGCGGGCTACGTGCTGCACCTGGGCGTGGACCCGCGCTTCAACGCCCGCTTCGAACTCAAACCGGCCAGCGGCCAGGAAGTGGTGGCCGAAGCGGCCGGCATCCGCATCCACCTGGACCTGGCCAGCGTGCCGCGCGCCCGCGGCCTGCGCATCGACTGGGTCGAGGACGGCCGCGGCGCCGGCCTGGCCATCCACAACCCGAACGCGCCGGCCGCGGTGAAGTCCATGACCGTGCAGCAGCTGCACGACCACATCATCGCCGGCACCATCGACGTGGTGGACGTGCGCCCGGCGCATGCCCGTGCCCTGGCGCCGTTCCCGCACCCGCACGAAGTACTGGACGAGGACAGCCGCGAACGCCTGGAAGCCCTTCCGCACGACGTGCCGCTGGCCTTCCTCTGCCACCACGGCAACTCCAGCCGGCAGGCGGCCGAATATTTCCGCGGCCTGGGATTCCACGACCTGTACAACGTCGAGGGCGGAATCGATGCCTGGTCCACGGAAATCGATGCTTCGGTGCCGCGTTACTGAACCCCTACCCCATCCCGGGCGGTAAGCGCCATTGGCGCCGATAGAGCAATTACGCTAATTTGTCGGCATCAGGCCCCGCCCGGCCGGATGACCCCTCCGAACGGGCCAGGCCGCGACCGAGGAGGGGACGGAATGCGCAACTGGCTCGTGGTGTCGATGGCCCTGGCCCTGTCCGCCTGTGGTGGCAGCGGTGAAGCCGGTGGTGGCGGAACACCCAACGACCTGGCCGCACAGGCCTGCGAAGCCGCCGCCAAGTCGCGGCTGGAAGGCAAGCTCTACACGCTGGACCTGGCCGCGCTCGGCGCCAGCATGAAAGACGCCCCGAACGGCGAAAAATTCCTGACCGCACCGATCGTGATCGAGCCCGGCCTGACCTCCGAGGTCAAGCAGATCGTCGAATGCACGGTGCGTTTCAGCGACGGCAAGCCAGCACCCGACGTGGTCGGCTTCGTCTTCAACTGGTGATTCCGCGGGCGGCCCAGGGCCGCCCGCTTCGTTTCCGGGCACGGCCACACCGGACCCGCCCGCTGCAATTGTGTATCGCCGCATCGCCTCGCTAGGCTGGCCACGCCCCCTGCCGCGAGCGCCCCGATGTCCCACGACCACGACCACGCCCTGGACACGATCCGGCACGAGCGTCCGCTGCGCTGGGCGCTGGCGCTGACGGTCGTTTTCCTCGCGATCGAACTGGTGGGCGCGTGGCTCAGCAACAGTCTGGCGCTGTTGTCCGACGCCGCGCACATGGCCACCGACACCTTCGCGCTGGCGGTCGCGCTGGCCGCGGTGCACCTGGCGCGGCGCCCGCCCGATGCCCGCCGCACCTACGGTTACGCACGCATGGAAGCGCTGGGCGCGCTGTTCAACGGCAGCCTGCTGGTCCTGCTTGCGGCCTGGATCCTGTTCGAAGCCGTGCAGCGTTTCCGCCAGCCGCCGGAAGTCGCCACGACCACGATGATGGTCGTCGCGACCGCCGGCTTGATCGTGAACCTGATCGCGATGCGCCTGCTGAAGGCCGGCAGCGGCGAGAGCCTGAACATGAAGGGCGCCTACCTGGAGGTCTGGAGCGACATGCTGGGCTCGGTGGCGGTGCTGGTTGGCGCGGGAATCATGCTGCTGACCGGCTGGACGCTGATAGATCCGCTGCTGGCGGTGGGCATCGGCCTGTGGGTGCTGCCGCGCACCTGGCGGCTGCTGCGCGAAGCCGTGCACCTGCTGCTGGAAGGCGTGCCGCGTGGGCTCGAGCTGGCGCAGGTGCGCGCCGCGATCGAGACCGAAGCCGGCGTGGACTCGGTGCATGACCTGCACCTGTGGTCGCTCAGCAGCCGGCAGCCGCTGTTGAGCGCGCACGTGGTGGTGATACCGGGCGGCGACACCGATGCGCTGTGCGTGCGCGTCGCCGGCATGCTCGATCAACGCTTCGGCATCCATCATTCGACCCTGCAAATGGAGTCCGCGCCGTGTGCCACGCCCCCTGTGGCCCCGCGCACGAGCATCCGCCCGGCCACGATCCGCGGCATCTGCACGACTGACCGGGCCGGGAAGCGGCCCCGTGCCTACTCGTCGAAGCGCAGGTGCTTCACCGACTTGCCGTGGCGGCGGATCAGGCGCAGGGCCTCGATGCCGATCTGGATGTGGCGTTCGACGAAGTTCTCCGACACCTTCCTGTCGGATGCCTCGGTCTTGATGCCTTCCGGGATCATCGGCTGGTCCGAGACCAGCAGCAGCGCACCGGACGGGATCGAGTTGGCGAAACCTGCCGCGAACACCGTCGCCGTCTCCATGTCGATGGCCATGCAGCGCAGCTTGCGCAGGTAGTCCTTGAAAGCCTCGTCGTGTTCCCAGACGCGGCGGTTGGTGGTGTACACCGTGCCGGTCCAGTAGTCGTGGCCGAGGTCGCGGATCATGGTGGACACCGCGCGCTGCAGGGCGAAGGCCGGCAGGGCGGGGACCTCGGGCAGCAGGTAGTCGTTGCTGGTGCCCTCGCCGCGGATGGCGGCGATCGGCAGCACCAGGTCGCCCAGCTCGTTCTTTTTCTTCAGGCCGCCACACTTGCCCAGGAACAGCACCGCCTTGGGGCCGATGGCCGACAGCAGGTCCATCACCGTGGCGGCGTTGGCGCTGCCCATGCCGAAGTTGATCAGGGTGATGCCGTCGGCGGTGGCGCTGGGCATCGGCCGGTCCAGGCCGACGATGGGCGCACCCGTGAGGCGGGAGAAGGTGTTGAGGTAACCGCCGAAGTTGGTGAGCAGCACGTGCTCGCCGAAGGCCTCCGGGGGCACGCCGGTGTATCGCGGAAGCCAGTTGCTGACGATCTCGTTCTTGTCTTTCATCGTTTTTCCTTTGTTTTTGTTTTTCTCAGCCTTGCCCGGGCATTCTGCCACGCGACCCGTGAACCGTGACCGGCGCACTTGGCAATCCCCGTGGCCGCGGCTAGGGTTGGCGCTCTCCAGGGGAAAACCACCATGCCAATACCCGTGAAGGCCAGCCTGCTGGTCGCCGCCCTGTTCGCCCTGCCGGCCCTGGCGCCGGCGGCGGAACCGGCCTATGCCAGCACCTACGCGCCGGTCGCTTCCGGCCCGGTGCTGGTACGCAATGCCACCGTGCTGACCGGCACCGGCCAGCGCCTGGACGGCGCCGACGTGCTGATGCGCGATGGCCGCATCGTCGCGGTCGGCAGCGGCCTGGACGCTGGCAATGCCGCCGTGGTCGACGGCAGCGGCAAATGGGTCACGCCCGGCATCATCGACGTGCATTCGCACCTGGGCGTGTACCCGAGCCCGGGTGCCAATGCGCACAACGACGGCAACGAGATGACCGCGCCGGTCACTGCCCAGGTCTGGGCCGAACACGGCGTCTGGCCGCAGGACCCGGGCTTCGGCGCGGCGCTCGCCGGTGGCGTGACCTCGATGATGATCCTGCCCGGTTCAGCCAACCTGATCGGTGGCCGTGGCGTGGTGCTGAAGAACGTCGCCGCCACCACCATGCAGGAGATGAAGTTCCCCGACGCCCCGCACGGCCTGAAGATGGCCTGCGGCGAAAACCCCAAACGCGTGTACGGCGGCCGCGGCCAGGCGCCGATGACTCGCATGGGCAATATCGCCGGTTACCGCGCCGCCTTCGCCGAAGCGCAGAAGTACCGCGCGGCCTGGGACAAGTACGAAGCGGGCAAGGACAGCAGGAAAGGCGCCGGCGATGCGCCCGCGCGCGACCTGCGCCTGGACACCCTGGCCGGCGTGCTGCGCGGCGACATCACCGTGCAGATCCACTGCTACCGCGCCGACGAGATGGCGCTGATGCTCGACCTGGCCAAGGAGTTCGACTTCCGGATCGCCGCCTTCCACCACGGCGTGGAGGCCTACAAGCTGGCCGACCGCCTGGCCGAAGAAGGCGTGTGCGGCGCGCTGTGGGCCGACTGGTGGGGCTTCAAGATGGAGGCCTACGACGGCATCCAGGAAAACATCGCCCTGGTGGATCGCCCGAAGAACAGCTGTGCCATCGTGCACTCCGATTCCGCCGAAGGCATCCAGCGCCTGAACCAAGGAAGCGGCCAAGGTGATGGTGCGCGGCGAGCGCGCCGGCCTGTCGCTGCCACCGGAACACGCGATCCGCTGGCTCACCACCAACGCCGCGCGTGCGATCGGCATCGACGGACAGACCGGTTCACTCGAGGAAGGCAAGATGGCCGACGTGGTGCTGTGGAACGGCAATCCCTTCAGCGTCTACGCCAAGGCCGAAAAAGTCTGGGTGGACGGTGCGCTTCTCTACGACCGCGCCGATCCGTCGAGGCAGCCGGTCAGCGACTTCATGCTCGGCCAGGAGGTGTCGCCGTGAAGCGCCTTCTCCTGGCTTTCGCACTCGCCGCCGCACTGCCGGCCGCCGCGCAGGACGTGCTGATCAAGGACGCCACGGTGCACACCGCCGGCGCCCGCGGCACCCTGAAGGACCACGACGTGCTGGTGCAGGGCGGCGTGGTTCGCGCCATCGCGCCCGACCTGGCCGCACCGGCCGGGGCCACCGTGATCGAGGCCAAGGGCCGGCCGCTGACGCCGGGCCTGTTCGCCGGCCTCACGCACCTGGGCATCGAGGAGGTCTCGGCCGAGCCGACCACCGCCGACGCCAACCTGGCGCTGGGCGCGATGGTTCCAGCGCAGGACCACGTGGTGTGGCGCCCCGAGTTCGACGTGGACGTCGCCTTCAATCCGCATTCGTCGGTCATCGGCGTCACCCGGGTCGAAGGCTTCACGCACACGGTGCTGTCGCCCGGCAGCCTGCCCGGCGGCAGTTTCGTCGCCGGCCAGGGCAGCGCGGTGCGACTGGACGGCAGCTACGACGCGGTGCTGCCCGGCAGCCGCAGCCTGTTCGTGAACCTGGGCGGCGCACAGTCGCCGCTTTCCGGCGGCAGCCGCGCCGGACAGTGGATGCTGCTGGAACAGGCGGTGTCGGAAGCGCGCGCCGGCAGCGGCGAGCTGCTGACGCGGGCGGGACGTTCGGCGCTGTCGGCCTATCTGGCCGGCGGCCGCGTGGTGTTCCAGGCCGACCGGGCCGCCGACATCCGCCAGGCGCTGGCCTTCGCGAAAAACACGGCATGAAGCCGGTGATCGTCGGTGGTGCCGAAGCCTGGCGCGTGGCGGCCGAGCTGAAGGCGGCGAACGCGCCGGTGCTGCTGGACACGCTGGCCAGCCTGCCGTCCTCGTTCGACGCGCTGGGTTCCAGCCTGGAAAACGCCGCGCGCCTGCACCGGGCGGGCGTCACGGTCGGCTTCTCGCAGGGCGGCGACGCCACCCACAACGCGCGCAAGATCCGCCAGGTCGCGGGCAATGCGGTGTCCTACGGGCTGCCCTGGGAAGCGGGCCTGGCCGGGCTGACCTCGGTGCCGGCGCAGGTGTTCGGCCTGTCGGCGCAGCGCGGCCGCATCGACGTCGGCCAGGTCGCCGACCTGGTGCTGTGGAGCGGCGATCCGCTGGAAGTGAACACGGTGGCCGAGCAGGTGTGGTTCGCCGGCAAACCCGCATCCATGCGCTCACGCCAGACCGAACTGCGCGACCGTTACCTGGCGCCGGCCGGGTCGTTGCCGCGCGCCTACACCGGCCGCTGATCAGGCTCCTCCCCTGCTTGCAGGGGGAGGCTGGGAGGGGTGGAACTTCGAAGCCCGAGGCTTCCGGGCAAGGGCTTACCCCACCCCGGCCCTCCCCTGCGAGCAGGGGAGGGAGACAGGCGGATCAGTTCGCGGCGGCCGGCACCGCGGCGTCCGCCACCACCATGTTCCGGCCGGAATCCTTGGCCTGGTACATCGAACGGTCGGCGCGTTCGACCAGCGCGTCCAGCGACTCTTCGCCGCCCAGATATTCGGCGGCGCCGAGGCTGACGGTCAGTTCCACCACTTCCTCGCCCACCGTCTGGCAACGTGTCTGCACCGCGGTGCGGATGCGTTCGGCCACCGCGATGGCGTGGATGCGGCGCGCGCCCGGCAGCACGACGGCGAACTCCTCGCCGCCGACCCGGCCCAGTACGTCGCCGCCGCGCAATTCCTCGGCGACGGTGCGCGCGACCGCCTTCAGGCAGTCGTCGCCGACACCGTGGCCCAGGCTGTCGTTGATCAGCTTGAAAAGGTCGATGTCGAAGAACAGCACCGACAGCGGCTTGGCCACGCCGTTGTCCTCGCGGTGATTCTCGGTCAGCTGCTCGAGGCGCCGGCGCCAGGCGCCGCGGTTGAGCACGCCGGTCAGCGGGTCGCGTTCGGAATCCTGCTGCGCACGTTTGGCTTCGGCGCGGGCATGGTCGCGTTCATCAAGCAGGCGGCGCATGCGGCGCGCCAGGTGGTCCACCAGCCACAGGCCCCAGCCGGCCACCGGCAAGGCCAGGGCCAGGCCCAGCCAGGGCGAGAACAGGACAGGGCCGCGCCCACGATCACCACCAGGCCGGCGATGCCCGCGTACGGCAACCAGGACGACCGTGGTGCCACGCGCTCGCGCAGCACCCGCGACGACACCAGCATCACCGCCGCCACCGCCACCGCCGCGCCCAGGGTGAACCACAGCGCACCCTGGGCCAGGCCCGGGCCGGTGGCGGCGCAAACCGGCGCACTGGCGCCCGTGGCCGCCAGGGCCAGTATCCGGATCGTCAGCGGGCGGGTGCGTGGCATCGGGCTACTCTCCGGCACCCCGGGGTCGCTGCAAGTAATTGCAGCCACTGACTTTGTATTAGCCAAGCGGCTCACGCTTTTTGCCGGTTTATTTCACCCGGCGGCCGTGTTTGACCACCAGGTCGATGCGCTGCAGCAGGGCCACCTGCTTCAGGGCGTCGCCGCGCACCGCCACGATGTCGGCGTATTTGCCCTCGGTGACCGTGCCGTAGTCCTTGTCCACCTTCATCGCCACCGCCGGCCAGTAGGTGGCGGCGCGGATGGCGTCCACGGCCGGCACGCCGAACTGGTTCACCCACACGTCCAGTTCGTTCCAGGTGCTCTGGCTGTGGAACTTCATCGGGATGCCCGAGTCGGTGCCGACCAGCAGCACCACGCCGGACTGGCGCAGCTGCTCGAACTTGCGTCGCAGCGTCGGCTGCCGCTGCGGCGTCTGCTGGAAGTAGCCGATGTGTTCGGGATGTTCCAGCGACTGGCGGATGTCGGCGACGATCGCCGGCGTCAGCCCGCGGTGCCAGGAGTCGGAATCGATGAACTCGTGGTTCCGCACGGTGTACGGGAAGTTGTAGAGGCCCTCGATGGTCGGCGTCCAGAACAGCGGGCCGGCGGCCATGTTGGCAGTGCGTTCGGCCAGCAGGTCCATCACGTCCTCCGGGAATTCCGGCGCCGCGGCGAATCCGGTGTGCTCGAAGCCGTCCACGCCGTGGCGCAGGCCGCGCCGCACTTCCTCGGGCCGGTGCGCGTGGGCGATCACCGGCAGCTTGTGCTTGTGCGCCTCGTCCACGATGGCGGCGATCTCGGCCTCGCTCATCTGGTCCTGGTCGATCAGCTTGACCACGTCCACGCCGGCCTCGGCCAGGCGGCGGATCTTCGCGCGGGCGTCGGCGGGCGAATCCACGCCCCAGCGGAAGGCTTCGGTGCCCGGGTAGGGTTTTTCTGGATGAAGGGGCCCGACATGTACATCGTGGGGCCCGGGATCCTGCCGGCGTTGATGGCGTCGCGCACCGCGATGCTGTCCTCCAGCGGTGCACCCAGGTCGCGCGCACTGGTGATGCCGGCCATCAGCAGTTGTTCGGCCGAGGCCGGCATGATCACGTCGCGCAGCTGCGGCAGGTAGGTCTTGTCCCAGTAGGCGTAGTCGGCGTGGCCGTTGATCATCAGGTGCACGTGCATGTCCCACAGCCCAGGCATCACGGTCATGCCTTCGGTCGAGATCACCTCGGTGCCCGCGGGCACCGGCAGCGTGTCCACGGTGCCGACCGCGACGATGCGCTCGCCGTCCACCAGGATCACGCTGTCCCTGATCGGTTCGTGCAGCGTGCCGTCCACCAGGTGCCGCCCACCAGCGCCAGCTTCGCCGCGCCGGCCGCCGGGGACACTGCCACGAGGATCGCCAACGCCAGCCACGTCTGCTTCATCTTCATCGGCCTACTCTCTCCCAAGGTCCGCCGATGGTAGCGTGGCCACGCCGCCGCCGAACCGCCCCCGGGAGAAACCGTGATGCCGACCCGCTATTACCTGCGCCTGCCCGACCCCGCCCTGGCCCGCGGCAACGAGCCCAGCCTGTCATTCCGGTCCGAAAGCGCCGAAGGTTTCGCCGAGGAGCTGCAGGCCGCGCTGCGTACACCGGCGCTGTTCGAGCGCTGGAAGGCACTGCAGGAAGACCCGGACGAAGTGGACCCGGCGCTGGGCGCCACCGATCCCGCCGCCACGGTCAGCGGCGAACAGAGCGATCTGGACGTGCTGCTGGTGGCCACCACCTCGGTGCCCGGCGGTGTGTTCAAGCAGCGGCTGCGCTGGCTGGCCGGCACGCACTGGCAGTTGCACGACATCAAGAGCGCCTGATTCCCCTATGGCCCGCACTCCGCGATAATCCGGACGACCTGACGGGAGCCCGCATGTACGTCTTCGGAATCGGCCTTCATGTGCTGGCCGCGATCTTTTTCGCGGTCCATGCCGTGCGCACCCAGCAGCCGCTGTACTGGCTGTTCATCCTGTTCCTGTTCCCCGGCCTGGGCAGCGTGGTTTACGGCGTCGCCGTCTGGTTACCGGAGATGCGTTCGCACCGCGGCGTGCGCCGCGCCGGCGCCAAGGTCAAGCTGCTGCTCGACCCGGGCCGCGAACTGCGCGAGGCCACCGAGGCGAACGAACTGTCGCCCTCGGTCGGCAACCAGCTGCGCCTGGCCGAGGCCCTGCTGGAGGCCGGCCGTCCCGGCGAGGCCGTGGCGCATTACCAGCTGGCGCTGCAGGGCCTTTACGCCGGCGACCCCGACATCCAGTCGCGCCTGGCCAAGGCGCTGCTGGAAAGTGGTCGCGCCGCCGACGCCCGCGACCTGCTGGACCGCGTGATCGCCGAACACCCGAAGTTCAAGTCGCCCCCGCGCACCTGACCTATGCCCGCGCCGTGGCCGCCTGCGGCGACCGCGAAAAGGCGCACGAAGAGTTCGGCGTGCTGACCGGTTATTACCCCGGCCTGGAGGCACGCGCGCGTTACGCCGCCCTGCTGCAGGAATGGGGCGATACCGAAAGCGCGCAGAAACTGGCCGCCGAGACCCTGCGCGACTCCCAGCGCCTGCCCGCGCACACCCGCAGCAACGAGCGCGAATGGATCGCGCTGCTGCAGAAGGTCGACCGCGGCTGAACGCGCCGGCCTTGCATCAGCCGGTGTTCTGGATGCCCGCTGCGATGCCGTTCACCGTGGTCACCAGCGCGTGGAAGGTCGCATCCTCGGGCCGGTCCGCCGCGCGCCAGCGCGCCAGCAGGTCCACCTGCAGCAGGCTGATCGGGTCCACGTAGGGATTGCGCAGGCGGATGGACTGGCGCAGCCGGAAGTCGCCCGCCAGCAGGTCGTCGTTGCCCTTGAGCGCAAGGATGCCGTCGCGGGTGCGCTGGAATTCGGCGGCGATGCCGGGGAAAAACACCGGATGCGCCTCGCCCGCCAGCTTCGAGTACTGCTCGAAGATGCCCAGGTCCGACTTGGCCAGCACCATCTCCACATCGTCCACCAGGGTCGCGAAGAACGGCCAGTCGCGCGCCATCTCCGCCACCGCCGCGTGGCCGTATTTTTCGATGCCGTGCGCCAGGCCGGTGCCGACGCCCAGCCACGCGGTCAGGCCGCAGCGGTTCTGCGACCAGGCGAACACCCAGGGAATGGCACGCAGCGAGGACACGCCGCCGGCATTGCCGCGCTTGCTGGGGCGCGAGCCGATGCGCAGGCGTTCGATCACGTCGATCGGCGTGGCGGCGCGGAAATAGTCCACGAATCCCGGCGTGTCGTAGACCAGCCCGCGATAGTGGGCGCGCGCGGTGGCGGCGATGTGTGCCGCCATCTCGCGCCAGTGCGCCTCGCGCGGTTCCGGCGGCCGCGGCCGCAGGCTGGCGCGCAGCACGGCACCGGTCATCTGTTCGAGGTTGCGCAGGGCGATGGCGCGGATGCCGTACTTTCGGTGGATCACCTCGCCCTGTTCGGTCAGGCGCAGCGAGCCGTCCACCGAACCGCGCGGCGCGGCGATGACGGCACGTTCGGTCTTGCCGCCGCCGCGCGACAGCGAACCGCCGCGGCCGTGGAAAAACGCGATGCGCACGCCGGCCTCGGCCGCCAGCGCGGTCAGCTGCACCTGGGTCTGCTGCAGCGCCCAGCGCGAGGCGACCAGGCCGCCGTCCTTGGCGCTGTCGGAATAACCCAGCATCACCACCTGGCGGTCGCCGCGTTCGCGCAGGTGTTCGCGGTACACCGGGTCGGCGAACAGCGAACGCAGCGTGTCGGCGGCCGCCTGCAGGTCGTCCACGGTCTCGAACAGCGGCGCGACATCCAGCGGCACCGCGCCGTTGCCGTCGGTGCAGGCCGCGAACCGCGCCAGCGCCAGCACCGCCAGCGCATCGGCGGCGCTGCGGCTCATGCTGATGATGTAGGGCCCGAAGGCGCGGGCGCCGTACAGCGGCAGCGCCGTGGCGACGGTGCGGAACACTTCCAGCACCGGCACGGCGTCCGCCGCCGACGGCGCCGGCACCGGATCGGCGCCGGAAATCAGGTCGCGCAGGCGTTCGGCACGCTCGGGCCAGGGCCGGGCCGGCCAGTCGGTGTCACCCAGCAGGGCCGCCAGCGCGGCATCGTGCCGCGTGGACTCCTGGCGCAGGTCGAGCGTGGCCAGGTGGAAACCGAAGGCCTCGGCGCGCCGACGCAGGCGCCGCGCCGCGAACCCGCCGGCATGTTCGCCGCGGTTCGCGGCCAGGCTGGTTTCGACCAGGCGCAGGTCGGCGACGAATTCGGAAGCGTCGCCATAACCTTCGCGCTTGTCCTGCGCGGTGGAGGCCAGCCGCGCCGACACCATCGTGGTGAACCGTCGATAGGGCATGTCGGCGTGGCGCGCCTTGAGCTTTTCCGCCGCCTTGGGAATGCGTCGCGCGTAGTCGTCGGTGCGGCGCAGCAGCTCGGGCGAGACCTGCACGCGCCCGGACGACTGGCTGAGCACCTCGCCCAGCTTCGCCAGGTCCCGGCGGTAGTTCTGCAGTGCCAGCGCGCGCTGGCCGGCCAGCGTCGCAGCGATGGTCGCGGCGCCCACGTTCGGATTGCCGTCCATGTCACCACCGACCCAGGAGCCGAAACCCAGCAGCGGCGGCAACGGCGGCGCCTGGTCGCCGTAAACGGCCTGCAGCGCGTCCTCGAACACTTCGTGGAACACCGGAAGCACGCGGTAGAGTACGTCGGAAAGATAGAAGGCGACGTGTTCGAACTCGTCGGCGACGCTGGGTTTTTCCGGCGGCGTCTCGTCGGTCTGCCAGCTCGCCGTGAGCGCCAGGCGCATGCGTTCGATGTCGGCGCGGCGTTCCTGCGGGGTCAGGCCGCGGTCGATGTCCTCGACCAGGCAACGCACGACTTCGCTTTCCTTCTCCAGCAGGGCGCGGCGCACGGCTTCGGTGGGGTGGGCGGTGAACACGGGTTCGATGCGCAGGCGGGCGATCAGCGCCGACACCGTGGCGGCATCGACGCCGGCGTCGCGCAGCTGGCGCAGCGAATCCTCCAGCCCACCCGGCTGCGGCGCTTCGCCCAGGCGCTGGTAGTCGCGGCGGCGGCGGATGCGGTGCACGCGTTCGGCCAGGTTGACGGCCTGGAAGTAACTGGCGAAGGCGCGCACGAGCAGTTCGGCGCGGTCCAGCGGCAGGCCGTCGAGGCGATGCGACAGGTCTTCGATCGGGGCGCCGGCTTCGCGGCGGCGGATGGCGGCGATGCGCAGGGCTTCGACTTCGGCCAGGAAATCCGGCGAGACCTGTTCGGCCAGGATTTCGCCGACCAGGGCACCGAGGCGTTTGACGTCTTCGCGCAGCAGGGCGTCGGTGGGCGGCAGGTCGATGTCGCGCAGGGTCTCGAAGGTCGCGGGCTCGCGGGCGGGGCTGGGCGTGGTCATGCCCCAAGCCTAGCGCGTGCCAACGCTTCCCGCGATCCCGCCTTGCGCTGTCTTGCGGGACATCTTCTGGCTTGCTGCGCAAGAAGGACTGTCTTGCTCATGTTCGGCTGGCTTGGCGTGTGCCGGGATCGGTTTTGGCGATAGGCCGCCGTACGTGAGGTCTCTTTCCGGGGACGCCGTGAATCCATCCATGGAGGCTCTTCGAAAACGTCCATGTTTTCGAAGCCCCGGAAAGAGACCTCACGCACGACGACCTGCGAACCACCCGGGCCGGGATGTCGTTTTGGGGCAAGAGCTCGCTTGCCTTGGCTTCTGGCAGGAATTCACCGGAGCGGCGCACAGTGGCAGCGGAACGACGGGCTCGCGCGGCTCTTCGAATTCGATGGTCCGGCCCCGATCGACCACAGGCCGTCGTGCGAGGGGACTTTTCCGGACCTTCAGCGACACGGACGTCGCTGAAGAGCCTACATGGACGTACTCGCGGCGTGTCCGGGAAAGTTCCCTCGTGCGGCGGCCTATCGCCATGAACGACCCCGGCGCTTAACAGATCAACCAAACACGAGCACTTGATCTACTTGCGCAAGCAAGCGCGGTTCAGGCGCCGCAGCACTTCTTGAATTTGCGGCCGGAGCCGCAGGGGCACGGGTCGTTGCGTTCGGGCGTGGCGGCGCGGCGGACCGGCTCGCGCGGGGTCAGCGATTCGATGCGGTGGCAGTGCAGGTCGTGCAGCATGTCCGGCAGACCGGCGTGGATTTCCAGCCGCTCCTGGTAGGTCAAGGGCACCGGTGCCCCGCCCTCTTCCTCCGGCGGATAACTGCCGATGGCCAGGGCCTCGATGTAGGCCTCGACCTCGCCGATCCAGTCGTCCTTGGCGATCCACTCGTCCCAGGCCTCGCTGCGCAGGTCCATGCCTTCGAGGAAACCGCCCGCCCAGGCCGCACCTATGTCCACCTCGTCGCCGTGTTCGGCGTCCGGGTCGTCCGGCAGCCACCAGAACAGCGCCCCGTCCACCGTCAGCTCGTCACTGTTGAAACGCACCCGGCGCGCGGCCGTGTGCCAGGCCAGCATCAACAGCTCGCAGGCATTGGCTTCATCGGCGGCGCTTTCCCAGCGCGGCGGCGCCTTGCCCCAGACACGTGGCATCCAGGTTTCGGGTTCGATCGTTTCGCCCGGGCTCAGCACCAGCGCCGTCAGGTAACCGTCCAGCGGCTCCAGGCCCAGGCCGCCGAAAGGCGCGGCGCGTTGTTCGAGCAGGCGGTCGAGTGCGTCTATGCGCTCGTCGTCGCTGCGGAACCAGTCGGTCTTGACGGTGCCCATGTCAGTACGCGAACTCGCGGAAGACCGGATCCACGCTGCCCTTCCAGGCCCCGTGGTAAAGCGCCAGCTTGCGTTCGGCCGGGGTCTCGTTGGCCATCGCGAATTCGATCAGTGGCTCGAGGAACACCGCCTCGCTGGCGCCGCCGGCGTTCAGGCGATTGCGGCGGGCCAGGCCCTGGCCGGCGATCTTCAGTGCCTCCAGCGCCAGGTCGCGCACGGTGCCGTCGCGGAACGGCAGCTTGAGTGCGTGCCTGGGCACGCCGTCGCGCAGGGCGTGGCGTTCTTCCATGCTGAAGTCCTTGACCAGGTCCCAGGCGGCGTCGAGCGCTGTGCTGTCGTAGAGCAGCCCGACCCAGAACGCCGGCAGCGCGCACAGGCGGTTCCAGGGGCCGCCGTCGGCGCCGCGCATCTCCAGGTATTTCTTCAGCCGCACTTCCGGGAAGGCCGTGGTCATGTGGTCGGCCCAGTCCTTCATGGTCGGCTTCCCGCCCGGCAGTTCGGCCAGTTCGCCGCGCAGGAACTTGCGGAAGCTGCGGCCGCTGAGGTCCACGTACTCGCCGTCGCGGTAACTGAAGTACATCGGCACGTCGAGCAGGTAGTCCACGTAACGCTCGAAGCCGAAACCGTCCTCGAACACGAAGTCGAGCATGCCGGTGCGGTCGGGGTCGGTGTCGGTCCAGATGTGCGAACGGTAGCTCAGGTATCCGTTGGGCTTGCCCTCGGTGAAGGGCGAGTCGGCGAACAGCGCGGTGGCGATCGGCTGCAGCGCCAGCGAGACGCGGAACTTCTTCACCATGTCCGCCTCGTCGGCGAAGTCAAGGTTCACCTGCACCGTGCAGGTGCGCGTCATCATGTCCAGGCCCAGGTTGCCGCGCTTGGGCATGTAGTCGCGCATGATCTTGTAGCGGCCCTTGGGCATCCACGGCATCTCGTCGCGGCGCCACTTGGGCTGGAAGCCCATGCCCATAAAACCGAGCCCGAGTTCTTCGCTGACCGCCTTGACCTCGCGCAGGTGCTGGTTGGTCTCGCGGCAGGTCTGGTGGATGTTCTCCAGCATGGCGCCCGAGAGTTCCAGCTGGCCGGCGGGTTCCAGCGTCACCGAAGCGCCGGCCTTGGTCAGCGCGATGAGCTTTCCCTTCTCCTCGAACGGCTCCCAGCCGAAGCGGGTCAGGCCGCGCAGCATCGCCTCGATGCCCTGCGGGCCGTCCCAGGTGGGCGGGCGCAGGTCGTCGAGGCGGAAGCCGAACTTCTCGTGTTCGGTGCCGATGGTCCATTCGGCTTCCGGGCGCGCGCCCGAGGCCAGGTACTCGACCAGCTCATGCCGATCCTGGATCGGGCTTTCCTTGACGTTGCTGGGTCCGGACACGGGTGGCGCCTTGAGAAGGGGTGGCAACGATCTGTGGCCGCTGGCTTAAGATCGCAAGGATGCGAATCTTAGCCCCTGCCCCGTGAGGTTCGGCGTCCTGCTGGCGGGGTTGCTCTGTTCCGGCCTGGCCAGTGCCCAGGTCCTGGAGCGCGGCAACGGCCCGGAACCCTCGACCCTGGATGCCCACCGCTGCCCGGAAGTGGCCTGCGCCAATGTGCTGCGCGACCTGTACGAAGGCCTGGTGGCGGAAGACGCGAAGGGTGGACTGATTCCGGGCATGGCCGAGCGGTGGGGGTGTCGGGGGATGGAAAGACCTGGACCTTCGTATTGCGCCCGGGCCTGCGGTGGTCCAATGGCGAGCGTCTCGACGCGGCGCAGGTGGTCGCCAGTTTCAGGCGCGCGTTCACGCCGGCGACGGCGGCGCCCTTCGCCGGCCACTTCGATGCGATCGAGAACGCCACCGCCGTGCAGCGGGGCGAGCAGCCGCCCGCGGCACTGGGCGTGACGGCACCCGACGCGCGCACGGTCATCTTCCGCATGACCCGTAGCGTGGACCTGCCGCGCCTGCTCACCCTGCCCACCGCCTACCCCGTCCATCTGCCGGGCCTGGCCGAACACGGCGCGCAGCACACGCGACCCGGCAAGCTGGTGGGCAATGGCGCCTATCAGCTGTCGGGCTGGCTGCCGCAGGCGGTGATCACGCTTGAACGCAATCCGTATTTCCGTGCGATCGCGCCGATTCCGCGCGTGCGTTTCCACGTGACCGAGGACGCCAGCAGCGAACTCAAGCGTTACGAGGCCGGTGGGCTGCACATCACCGAAACCGTGCCGCCGCAGCCGCTGCCGCAACTGCGCGAACGTTTCGGTGACCAGCTGCGCATCAGCCCCTACCTGGGCAGCTTCTGGCTGGGATTCAATCTCACGAAGCCGCCGTTCAAGGACGACGCCAAGCTGCGCGAGGCGCTGTCGCTGGCGATCGATCGCGGGATCCTGACGCGGCATGTGACCGCACTGGGCGAGCAACCGGCCTTCGGTTTGGTGCCGCCGGGGGTGGCCGACTACACGCCGGCGACGCTGGGCTGGGCCCGCGCGCAGCAGTTCCAGCGCGAGGCGCTGGCCAAGCGCCGTTATGCCGAGGCCGGTTATTCGGCCACGAATCCGGTGGAGATCGAGCTGCGCTACAACACCTCGACCCCGCACCGGCGCCTGGCGCTGGCGGTGGCGGCGATGTGGCGCGAAGTGCTGGGCGCGAAGGTTCGGCTGCGCAACGAGGAATGGAAGGTGTTCGTCGGCAACCGGCGGCAGCGGGTGATCACCCAGGTGTTCCGCGGCGGCTGGATCGCCGACGTGGACGATGCGCGCAACTTCCTCGACAACTTCCGGACGGAGAGTCCGGCGAACTGGACCGGCTACTCGGATGTCCGTTTCGAGGCGCTGCTGGATGCCGCCGATCAGGCGCCGACCCTGGACGAACGTTCCGTGAAATTGCGCGAAGCCGAAGCCCACCTGCTGTCGGCGCACGCCATCCTGCCGATCTATTTCTACACCTCCAAACACCTGGTGCGGCCCGAGGTGCAGGGCTTCGAGGCCAACCCGCTCGACCGCCACCCCAGCCGGTTCCTGCGCCTGGAGCCGGCGCGATGAAACGCTGGCTCGGACGTGGCCTCGAGGCGCTGTTGACGTTGTGGCTGCTGGCCACGCTGTGTTTCGTGCTGTTGCGCGCGGCGCCGGGTGGTCCGTTCGACAGCGAAAAGACCGCGCCGCCGGAAGTCGAGGCCGCGCTGGCGGCGCAATACCGGCTCGACCAGCCGCTGATCTCGCAGTACGGCCACTGGCTGGGCGATGTGCTGCGCGGCGACCTCGGGCCCTCGTTCCAGTACCCGGACTACACCGTGAACCAGCTGCTGGCTGCGAGCCTGCCGATTTCGCTGGTGAACGGTGGGCTGGCGCTGCTGCTGGCGCTGGGCATCGGCATTCCGCTGGGTGTGTGGGCGGCCTTGCGGGCCGGGCGATGGACGGATCGTGTGCTGATGTTCGTCGCGGGCCTGGGACTGGCGATTCCGAAATTCGTGGCGGCGCCGCTGCTGATCCTGCTGTTCGCGGTGATGCTGCAGTGGCTGCCGGCCGGCGGCTGGGACGGTGGCTGGCGCAGCGCGGTGCTGCCGATCGTCGCGCTGGCCCTGCCGAACCTGGCGTACTGCGCGCGACTCACGCGCGCCTCGCTGCTGGAGGTGCTGGGCGCCGACTACCTGCGCGCGGCGCGCGGCCGTGGTCTGTCGGAATGGCGGCTGCTGTTTTTCCACGCGCTGCGCCCGGGCCTGCTGCCGGTGGTGGCCTGGCTGAGCCCCGCGCTGATCAACGTGGTCAGCGGCTCGGCCGTGGTCGAACAGGTGTTCGGCATCCCCGGCATCGGCCGTTATTTCGTCCAGGGCGCGCTCAACCGCGACTACACCCTGGTGCTGGGCGTGGTGCTGGTGGTCGGCGCGGCAATCGTGCTGATCAATGCGCTGGTGGACGCGGCCCGCGCCTGGATGGACCCCGCCTTCGCGACACCGCCTGATCCGTGTGGGAAGGACTTCAGTCCCGACTGATCCCTGTGGGAGGGACTTCAGTCCCGAGGTTTTTCCTTGAAAGCGGTCGGGACTGAAGTCCCTCCTACAAGGGGCGGAGCTCGAGCCACCTGGCGACGACGCCGCGGGCTTCTTCGACGCCGGTTTTCGCATCGGCGGAGAAAACCTGCACGCTCGCGCGCTCACCCAGTTCCTTGCGCACCTTGAGCAGCGTATTGCCCTGCTCGCCGCGGCCCAGCTTGTCGGCCTTGGTCAGCAGGCAGTGTGCGGGCAGGCTGCGTTCGAAGGCGTAGTTGAGCATCTGCAGGTCGTATTCGCGCAGCGGATGGCGGATGTCCATCACCACCACCAGGCCGACCAGGGATTCGCGGGTGTGGAAGTAGGTGTTGATCACCTGCTTCCAGCGTTCGCGCATCTCCTCGGGCACCTTGGCGTAGCCGTAGCCGGGCAGGTCGACCAGGTGGCGGTCGGGGGCGACCTCGAAATAGTTCAGCGCCTGGGTGCGGCCCGGGGTCTTGGAGACACGGGCCAGGCCATGCTGGTTGGTCATGGCGTTGAGCGCGCTGGACTTGCCGGCGTTGGAGCGGCCGGCGAAGGCCACCTCGCGGCAGGTGTCGGCCGGCAGCTGCTTCAGGGCATGGGCGGAAAAGGTGTATTTGGCGCGGGCCAGGGGTTGGACATCGGGTCGGCCGGGGCGGGAAAGGCGCCTAGCTTGGCCTGCCCGGGCCGCCCTGACCAGCATCGGGGCCTGCGGACGCCACTTCAATTGACCGTTCCGGGCGCCGGCTGGGATAATCCGCGCCTTCCCGCGCGTCCCTCGCGCCGGCCCCATTCCCTTCGATTTCAGCGTTCCGGAGCAGCCCATGAAGTTCACGCGCATCCTTGGTGTCGCCGCCGCGCTGGCCGCGGTCACGGCCCTGGCCCAGGAAGCCGCCACCGTGACGCCCGCCCCCGAGCAGGCCCCGGCCCCGGTCGTCACCCTGGAAGCCGACAACACCCCGGCCACCTGGGGCGACGCCACCGCCGGCGCCGGCAAGGCCGCCGCCTGCGCCGCCTGCCATGGCCTGGACGGCAATTCGTCCGACCCGCAGTACCCGAAGCTGGCCGGCCAGCACGAGCGCTACATCGCGCGCCAGCTGGCGCTGTACAAGAGCGGCGAGCGCGAGAACCCGATCATGCTGGGCTTCGCCGCCACCCTGAGCGCGCAGGACATGCGCGACATCGGCGCCTATTTCGCCAGCCAGAAGGTCGTGCCGGGCGTCGCCGACGACAGCCTGATCGCCGAAGGCCCGAACCAGGGCCGCAAGTTCTACCAAGTGGGCGAGAAGCTGTTCCGCGCCGGCAAGTCCGACGGCAGCGTGCCGGCCTGCCAGGCCTGCCACGGCCCGGCCGGCGCCGGCAACCCGGGTCCGGCCTGGCCGTCCGTGGGTGGCCAGCACGCCGGTTACACCGCGACCCAGCTCACCGCCTTCCGTGACGGCAAGGTCTGGGGCAAGGACGCCAATGCCAACGCCATCATGGCCGGTGTCGCCGCACAGCTGAGCGACGAAGAGATCCAGGCCCTGGCCACCTACATCGAAGGCCTGCACAACGTCGCCGACGCGCCGTCCGACGAAGCCGTGGCCGAAGCCGCCGCGGCCGCCCCGGCGGTGGAAACCCCGCCGGCCGCCGAAGAAACCGCCCCGCAGGGCTGATCGCCCGCGGCGGCTGCCGGCCGCCGCGTTGAACCTTCCAGGCCGGATGTTGTCCAGCTGGCTTGCAGTCAATTTCCAGGAGCCGGTCCCCGATGAAGCGTCTTTCCCCCTGATGCTGGTCCTTGGCCTTGCCGCCTGCGGCGAGACCCCGGCCGACAGCACCGCGACCGCCCCGGCCCCGGCGGCCGAACCGGCGCCTGCCGCCGCGCCCGACACCGAAACCCCGGCCCCGGAAGCGGTTGAAAACGCACCGGTCGAAGCCGCCAGCACCGAAGCCGGCGCCGAGACCCCGGCCGAGGGCGAAACCCCGGCCCCGGCCGCTCCGGAAGCGCCCGCCCCGGCGCCCACGCCCGACCCCGCCGTGGACATGGCCAACGCCCCGCGCGAAGGCATCGACTACACCGTGCTGGCGACGCCGCAGCCGACCTATGGCCAGGGCGGCATCGAAGTGGCCGAGGTGTTCGCCTACACCTGCATCCACTGCGCCAACCTGCAGCCGCTGCTCAACACCTGGAAGGCGGCCCTGCCCTCGGACGTGCGCTTCGTCTACGTGCCGGGTGCGTTTGGCGGCGTCAGCGACAACTTCGCCCGCGGCTTCTATGCCGCCGAGGCCATGGGCCTGCTGGACAAGACCCATGACGATGCCTTCAAGGCGGTGCTGATCGAGCGCAGGTTCCAGACCGGTTCGGTCGAGGAGATCGCCGATTTCTACGCCACCCACGGTGCCGACCGCGACGCCTTCCTGTCGACCATGCAGAGCTTCTCGGTGAACGCCAAGATCAACCGCGCCCGCCAGTTCTCGCTGCGCACCGGCGTGAACTCCACGCCGACCATGATCATCAACGGCAAGTACAGCGCCGTGGCCACCCAGGGCGGCGGAGCCGAAGGCCTGCTGCGCACGGTGGACTGGCTGGTCGCTCGCGAGCGCGCCGCGGCCGCCGCGCCGTAATCGCCGCCTCCACGCATGAACCGCGGGGCCGCTTCGGCGGCCCCGTTCATTTTCAAGCCTTGCCGACGCCACGCGCCGGTCGCACCATGCCTGCATGTCACCGCCCCCGACCGCCTGCGCCTGCTGAGCGCCAACATCCAGGCCGGCTCCAGCACGCGCGCCTACCGCGACTACGTCACGCGCAGCTGGTCGCACGTGCTGCCCAACGGCAAGCGCCTGAACCTCGACAGCCTGGCGACGCTGGCGCAGCCCTACGACGTGGTCGGCCTGCAGGAAAGCGATCCCGGCAGCCTGCGCTCGGGTTTCACCAACCAGGCCGACTATCTGGCCGAGCGCGCGCATTTCCCGTTCTGGAGCCACCAGCCGAACCGGCGCATCTCGCGCATCGCCGGCAGCGGCAATGCGCTGCTGAGCCGGCTGGAGCCGACGGAAACGCTGGACTACGCCCTGCCCGGCCGCATCGCCGGGCGCGGGTGCTGCTGGCGCATTTCGGCACGGGCAGGAAGGCGTGGCAGCTGGCGATCACGCACCTGTCGCTGGGGGCGAAGTCGCGCCAGCTGCAGATCGGTTTCCTGGCGGACCTGTTGTCGGAATTCCCGCGGCTGGTGCTGATGGGCGACTTCAACTGCGATTCGGACGCGCCGGAAATGCGGCCGCTGTACCGGCAGACGACGCTGGTGCCGCCGCCCGAGCGCATCTGCACGTTCCCCAGCTGGGCGCCGCAGCGTTGCCTGGACCATGTGCTGGTCGGCGGTTTCGAAGTACTGCAGTACCACGCGCTGCCGGCCGCCGGCTCCGACCACATGGCCGTCTCCGTCGAGCTCGCTCCCACCTGATCGACTTGCGCTCCCTTCGGGGCGCAAGAAGGACTGTCTTGCTCGTATTCGGGTGGTTTGGCGTGTGCCGGGACCGTTGCTTCGCGCCCTGCGTGATTCCAGGTCCATTGCCGGACTGAACGCCTGCCAGAAGCTGGGCCGAGCGAGCTCTTGCCCCAAATCGACATCCCGGCCCGGGTGGTCTGCAGGTCGTCGTGCGTGAGGTCGCTTTCCGGGGCTTCGAAAACATGGACGTTTTCGAAGAGACTCCATGGATGGATTCACGGCGTCCCCGGAAAGCGACCTCACGTACGGCGGCCTACCGCCAAGAACGATCCCGGCACCGGACCCCGCCAATCTCGACAAAGAAAAAGGGCCGGCGGTTTCCCGCCGGCCCCGGTGATGCGCAAACGCGCTCCCCTTAGAAACGCATGTCCGCACGCAGGTAGAAGAAACGGCCACCCGGGATGTCGTATGTGGACGCGTCGTAACCGTTGAGCGAGCACGACAGGCAGATCGGCGGATCCTCGTCGGCCACGTTGTTCACGCCCAGCGTCAGGCGCAGGTCGTGGAGGTCGGCGAAGCGGTACGACACCTGCAGATCGTGGTACGTGATGGCCTCGAGGATGTTCGTGCTCGTGGCCGGATTGCTGCAGACCGGGAACGACACCGCATTGCCGCAGTCCTCGCGCAGCTCACTGATGTGGCGCATCGTCCACGCCGCCGTCCAGCCACCCAGGCTCCAGTCGGTGGTGAAGTTCGAGGTCCACTCCGGGATCGCGCTGTCCACCACCTCGATGCCCGGGCCCTGCGGTTGCTGCTGGCCGGCCGCACCGAAGGCCTCGTACTCGGTCACGAACGTGTTGCGCCAGGAGACACCGAACTGGCCGACCTTGGTTTCCGGGAAGTTCCAGAACAGGTCCACGTCCCAGCCGCTGGTGTTGATGACGCCCAGGTTGGTCAGCCGGTTGTTGAAGCCGTTGATGCCGCCGGTGGGCGCACGGGTGATGCCGCTGCAATACAGCGGGTCCAGCGTCTCCACGCACAGGTCCAGCTGGGTCTGGGCGTCGATGGCCTGGATGGCGCCCTCGATCTCATGCTGGTAGTAGGTCACTTCGAAGTCGACACGGTCGGCGATGTCCGTGTTCTCCATGAAGGACGGGCTCCAGATGAAGCCGGTGGACCAGCTCTCGGAGAACTCCGGTTCCAGCTGGTCGTTGCCGCCGGTGGTGACCGAGATCTGCGGGTTGGGCTGGGAATAACCCGGCGGGACACCGAGCGCGGCGCAGTTGCCGGTCAGCGCCGGATCAACCGGCGTCGAGCAGGGGTCGTCAAGCTGGGCGTCGAAGCGGCTGTCGGACCCGAACAGTTCGCCGATGGACGGCGCGCGGAAACCTTCGGCATAACTGGTGCGGAGCACCAGTTCGTCCACCACCTGCCAGCGCAGGCCGTACTTCGGCGTGAACTCATCGATGCCGGTGCTGTAGTCGGAATAACGGCCGGCCACGGTGAAGTCGAGCTTCTTGCCCCAGGCCGAGTCGGCCATCAGCGGGAAATTGACCTCGAAGTAGGCCTCGGTCACGTCGTATTCGCCCGCCGTCGGCAGCGAGGGCACGCCGTTGTAGTCGCCGGCGACCGTGATCGGGTCGGGCTGGTACCAGCCTTCCAGTTCGCGGTACTCCAGGCCGGTGGCGAAATCGACCGAACCGGCCGGCATATCGAACAGGCTGCCGGAGAGGTTGGCGGTGATCAGCGACAGCTTGTTCTGGCTGCGGTCGCGCACGACCGGACTGATGAAGGCCAGCATCTCCGGCGTGATGGTGCCCGGGCCGCCGAAGATGTTGAGCGGCGTGCAGCCGGCCACCGCCGCACAGGCCGCGGGGTCACCGAGGGCCAGGGCGATGTTGCGGATGTTGTAGCTGCCGTAGTTGGTCTGCTCGGCTTCGTTTTCGCTGAAGGCGACGTTGACGTCCCAGAACAGCGACTTGTTGCCCGCGTCGAACACGCCTTCCAGGCCGCCGCCGACGTACCAGGTGTCCACTTCCTGTTCGAACACGCGCGGACCGCCCTCGACCGGACGACGGCCGATCAGCAGCAGGGTGAGTTCGTTCTCCGGCGTATTCGGGTCATCGGCCGACACCAGGTCGAAACCGAACGGGTTGAACGGGTTCAGCGCCGAGATGAAGATGCCGTCGGCCTGCGGATTGCCGGTGCCGGCCTCGGGACCGAAGAACAGCGGTTCCGGCGCGGCCTGGTTGGTGGACTCGCGCTTGTTGTAGAGCACCTTGGCATAACCGGTGACGGTGTCGGTGAAGTTGAAGCGCACCTGGCCGAAGGCGCCCATGCGTTCGGACGGCGTCAGCAGCAGGTTGTACTGCGAGAAGTTGAAGCGGTCGGCGGTGGCGAAGCAGTGGTAGTCGTCGGTGCGCACACAGCCGGTCTGGGTCGGGTCGTAAACGGGGTCGTTGGCGCCATCGTTGGGCGTGATGTCGAAGGTCACGCCGGTGTTCGGATCGGTGATGATGAAACGGCCGGTCGGCGTGCCCGAGCTGCCGAAGGCCACGCCGGTACCCGGCACCGGGAAGCTGGACTGCTCGCGGTCGCGCGAATAGATCACGTCCTGGTCGGTGTAGCTCAGGCCGAGGAAGTAGTTGACGCGGTCGTTGCCGCCGCCCCAGGCGAAGTCGATGGTGCTGGTGGCGCCGTCGCCCTCGCCGTACTCGCCGTACTGGGCATTGATCGAGATGCCGTCGAAATCCTTGCGGGTGATGATGTTGATCACGCCGGCGATGGCGTCGGAGCCGTAAAGCGAGGAGGCGCCGTCTTCCAGCACCTCGATGCGCTCGATGATCGCCAGCGGGATGGTATTGAGGTCGGTGGCCGCGCCGACGCCCGAAGCCGAGGCCTCGTTGACCCAGCGGATGCCGTCCACCAGCACCAGCACGCGCTTGGCACCGAGGTGGCGCAGGTCGGCCTGCGCGGAACCCGCGCCAACGCCACTGCCGTCCGGCGGGAAGCCGAAGTTGCCGCTGGAGTTGAACTTGGTGTTGAGCGCCGAACCCGAACCGGAGAGCGCCTGCACGACATCGGCGACCGAGGTCAGGCCGCTGCGGTCGATGTCTTCGCGGGTGATGCGCTGCACCGGGACCAGGCCTTCGGCCTCGGAGGTCTTGATGCGGGTGCCGGTGACCTCGATGCGATCGAGGGTGGTGATGCCTTCGTCGGAAGCTTCCTGGGCCGAAACGGCCGCCGGCAGCATGGCCAGCAGCAAAGCACTTCGAACCGCCTGGCTCAGGCGGGAGGTACGGATGGTCTTCATGACGTTCCCCATGGTTGATTGGGCCGGCGCCTTGCCCCCAATGCGCCGGTTGAGGCCAGTTGTAAAGAATTCGTCAAAAGCCGACAAGTGTCGGAATTCCTAACCCCGTTAGCGAGTTAGGTCGCCTCGTTCAGTTTCCGATCCAGAGGCTGGTACCGACCAGAACCAGAAAGGCCGCGAACAGCCGCCTGAGGGCCAGCCCGCTGAGCCGATGCGCCAACCGGGTGCCCAGGGGCGCGGTCAACACCGAGGCCAGGGCGATGCCCACCGCCGCCGGCACGAACACATAGCCCCAACTGCCGGCCGGCAGGCTGCCCGGGGCCGGGCCATGGGCGGCATAACCCGCCGCGCTGGCCAGGGCGATGGCGACGCCGCAGGCGCTGGACGTGCCGACCGCACGCACCGGCCGGACACCGCGCCAGACCAGCAAGGGCACCGTCATGCTGCCGCCGCCTATGCCAACAAGCGCCGAAATCGCACCGATGAACCCGCCGGATGCCGTATATCCGGGGCCCCGCGGCGCATCCGGACGCTCCTGTTTTGCTTTCGGCCAGTCCAGCCCCAGCTGCAGCGCCGCCAGATAGCAATAAGCCGCGATGAAACCCCGCAGCCACTCCCCGTCCAGCCGCGTCGCCACCAGGCTGCCCAACCAGCCGCCCAGCAACAGGCCCGGCACCAGCCAGGCCACGGTCGGCCACAGCACGCCGCCGCGCTGATGGTGTGCGCGCGCCGAGGACAGGCCGGTCAGGATGATGCTGGCGAGCGCGGTGGCCAACGCGACATGCACCGCCAGCTCGGCCGGCACGCCCTGCGTGGGCAGCAGCCAGACCAGCGCTGCCACCAGGATCAGCCCGCCGCCGATGCCCAGCAGTCCCGCCAGCACCCCGGCCACCGCGCCCAGTGCGAGATAAAGGCCCCAGGCCAGGCTCATGTCCTTCCCCGCCGATATCCGACCGGTGGCTCAATCGCCATGGGCTAAACTCCGGGCCATGTCGCTGCGCATCCTCACCACCTCGCTGCTGTTGCTGGGGTCGTCGTCCGCCAGCGGCGCCGACCCCGCGCCCCCGGATCTGTCGCGGCAGCGCACGGCGATACTGGAAGCCTTCCGCGTCGCCGAGCACGGCCCCTTGAGCGTACAGGACCGCGCACGCATCGCCGACCACCCCTTGCTCGGCTGGGTCGAAGCCTCGGCGCTGCGCCGACGCCTTGCCGCCGCCAGCGTGCGCGAGGTGCGCGACGTACTGAAGGCCCACGACGGCGAGCCCGCCGCCGACTGGCTGCGCGAGGCCTGGCTGCTGGAGCTGGCCAAGCGCCGCGACTGGGTCAATTTCCGCGCCGACTACCGCGGCGGCGAATCACCGGAACTGCGCTGCGCCGACCTGGCCGCGCGCCTGGCCACCGGCGCCACCGATGCCGGCTGGATCGCCGACGGCCAGGCGCTGTGGCTCAGCCCGCGCGCGCTGCCGGCAAGTTGCGACCTGCCGTTCAAGTCGCTCGAAGGGCTGGGCAAGCTGGGACACGACCTGCGCTGGCAGCGCATCGATCTCGCCGCGGCCGAGGGCCAGACCGGGCTGATGCGTTTCCTCGCCGCTGGCCTGTCCACCGCCGAGGCGGCCCGCGCGCGCGACTACGCCGACTTCATTGATGCGCCGCATGCGCGCGCCTCGGGCTGGCCGAAGGACGCGCGCAGCCGCGCGGTGGCCGCCGAAGGCCTGGCGCGCCTGGCGCGGCGTTCGCCCGACGCCGCCGAGGCGCAGCTGGCCACGCTGGCCCCCGCGCTGGGCCTGGACGAGGCGCAGCGCGGCAAGGTGCTGTACCAGATCGCACTGTGGACCGTGGCGTCCTACCTGCCGCGTGCCGAACAACGCCTGGCCGCCGTGCCCGCCAGCGCCTACGACGAACGCCTGCACGAATGGCGCGTGCGCGAGGCGATGAACCGCCGCGACGACGCCGGCGCCGTGCGCGCACTCGAAGCCATGCCCCCGGCGCAACGCAACGACCCGCGCTGGCAGTATTTCGAGGCGCGCCTGCGCGAACGCCTCGGCCAGAACGACGCGGCGAAGGCGCTCTACCGCCAGTCCGCCAACACCGCCACCTTCCACGGCTTCCTGGCCGCCGACCGCCTGGCGCAGCCCTACACGCTGTGCCCGCTGGAACCGTCGAAAGACCCGGCGCTGCGCCAGCGCGTGGCCGACGAACCGGGCCTGGCGCGCGCGCTGGAGCTCTACACACTGGACAAACCCGGCCTGGCGGCGCGCGAATGGGCGGCGCTGCTGGAAACGCTCGACACCCAGGAGCGCTACGTCGCCATTCACTTCGCACAGCAGGCCGACTGGCACGACCGCGCCGTGTTCACCATCGGCACCACGCCCGAGGACCTGCGCCAGTACCGCCTGCGCTTCCCGCTGCACCACGAGACCACGCTGCGACGCGAATCGCGCAAGAACGCCATCGATCCGGCCTGGGTCGCGGCCCAGACCCGTGCCGAAAGCGCCTTCATGCCGCGCGCGCGTTCGCACGCCAACGCCCTGGGCCTGATGCAGGTGCTGCCCTCCACCGGCCAACGCACCGCCAAGCGCCTGGGCCTGCCCTGGGGCGGCGCCGCCAGCCTGTACGACCCCGAGACCAACCTGACCTGGGCATCGCCCACCTGCGCCACGAGCTGGACGAACACGGCGGCATCGCCTACCAGGCCATCGCCGCCTACAATGCCGGCCCGACCCCGGTGGCGCGCTGGAACCGCGACCGGCCCGGCTTCGACCCGGACTTCTGGATCGAAACCGTCACCTACAAGGAAACCCGCGAATACGTGGCCCGTGTACTGGCCTTCAGCGTCATCTACGACTGGCGGCTCGATGGCAAGGCGGTACCGGTGAGCGAACGCCTGCTCGGCCGTACCGTCGCCGCAACGTCCCCCACCCGCCGCACTTTTTCCTGCCCCACGCCTCTGGAACCCGCTTCCCCGCCATGACCCCGCTCAAGCTCGTGATCCTCGGCGGCACCGGTTTCGTCGGTCGCCATCTGCTGGCCCGCCTGGCCGCCGACGGCCATGCCGTGACCCTGCTCAGCCGCAACCTGGCCAGCCATTCCGACCGGCTGCTGCCGCCGGGCGTGATGCTGCGCGAAGTGGACGTGTACGACCCGACCGCGCGCTCAAGCAGGCCTTCGCGGGCCAGGACGCAGTGGTCAACCTGGTCGGCATCCTCAACGAATCCGGCGACAACGGCCGCGGCTTCCGTCGCGCCCATGTCGAGCTGACCAAGCTGGTGATCGCGGCGATGCAACTGGCCGGCGTGCGCCGCCTGCTGCAGATGAGCTCGCTCAACGCCGGTCGCGGCCACAGCCATTACCTGAAGTCGCGCGGCGAAGCCGAAGCGGCGGTCAAGGCCTCGGGCCTGGACTGGACGATCTTCGAACCCTCGGTGATCTTCGGCCAGGGCGACGGCTTCTTCTGCCGCTTCGCGGCACTGCTGAAGCTGGCGAAGCCGGTGCTGCCGCTGGCGCGCGCGCAGGCGAAGTTCGCGCCGGTGTACGTGCAGGACGTGGTCGAGGCCTTCGTGCGCGCGCTGGGCAACCGCCGGACCTTCGGCGAGGTGTACGAACTCTACGGGCCGGACGTGTTCACGCTGGCGGAGATCGTGCGGATGACGGCGGAACAGTGCGGGATGAAGCGCCTGGTGCTGCCGCTGCCCGACGCGCTCGGCCGGGTCCAGGCTTTTGTCTTCGACTTCGTGCCGGGCAAGCCCTTCTCGTCCGACAACTACCGGTCGCTGCTGACCGACTCGGTCGGCGGCATCGACGGCCTGCATCGCCTGGGCATCACGCCGACCCGCGTGTCGGCGATCCTGCCGGAGATCCTGGGCCACCTGGACGACCGCCAGACGCGCTACGCGCGTTACCGTTCGGCGCGCTGAGCGCATGCGGACCCTACCTGGTCGGCGGCGCCGTGCGGGACCGCCTGCTCGGCCGGCCCGCGGGCGACCGCGACTGGGTGGTGGTGGGCACCACGCCGGCGCAGATGATCGAAGCCGGCTACCGGCCGGTGGGCAAGGATTTCCCGGTGTTCCTGCATCCGGAGACGCGCGAGGAACACGCGCTGGCCCGCACCGAACGCAAGACCGCGCCCGGTTACACCGGCTTCGTCTTCCACGCCGAACCTACGGTGACGCTGGAACAGGACCTCGAGCGCCGCGACTTCACCATCAACGCCATCGCCCAGGCCGGGGACGGCACGCTGGTGGACCCGTTCGGCGGCGCGCGCGACATCGAGGCGAAGGTGCTGCGACATGTCTCGCCCGCCTTCGCCGAGGACCCGGTGCGCATCCTGCGCGCGGCGCGTTTCCTAGCGCGGTTCGCACCACTGGGCTTCACCGTGGCGCCGGAAACGCTGGAACTGATGCGTGGCATGGTGACCGCCGGTGAAGTGGACCACCTGGTGGCCGAACGTGTCTGGCA
Source organism: Arenimonas daejeonensis (assembly GCF_007993735.1). Taxonomy (GTDB): domain Bacteria; phylum Pseudomonadota; class Gammaproteobacteria; order Xanthomonadales; family Xanthomonadaceae; genus Arenimonas; species Arenimonas daejeonensis. The sequence continues at coordinate 341,804 of NZ_CP042453.1, forward strand.
GGAGCTGAAGAAAGCGCTGGAAATGCCGCAGCCCTCGGCCGCCATCGCCCTGCTGCGCGACTGCGGCGCGCTGGCGAAACTGCTGCCGGAAGTGGATGCGTTGTATGGTGTACCACAGCGGCCGGAATACCACCCGGAAATCGACACCGGGGTGCATACGCAGATGGTGCTGGACATGGCGGCGCGGCTGGCGCCCGGCGATGCGCTGGTCGGCTTCTGCGCGCTCACGCACGACCTGGGCAAGGCGCTGACGCCGAAGGCCGATCTACCCAAGCATGTCGGCCACGAACACAGCGGCCAACGCCCGCTGCGTGCGGTCTGCGCGCGTTACAAGGTGCCGGCGGAGTTCGCCGCGATGGCCGAGATCGTCTGTCGCGAGCATCTCAACATCCACCGGCTGGCCGAGCTGCGGCCGGAAACTGTGCACGACCTGATCGCGCGCTGCGACGGCTTCCGCAAGCCCGAGCGCATCCGACAGCTGGCGCTGGCCTGCGAGGCGGACAAGCGTGGGCGGCTGGGGCTCGGCGAATCCGACTACCCTTCCGGCGCGATGCTGCTGAAACTGCACGCGGCCGCGGCATCGGTCTCGGCGGGCCATGCCGTCGCCACCGGGCTCGAAGGCCCGGAGATCGGCGAATGGCTGCGCAAGGCACGCATCGCCGCCATCCGCGACGCCCGCGCTTCCTGACTTGCGCTCCTTCGGGGCGCAAGAAGAACTGTCTTGCTCGTGTTCGTCTGGCCTGGCGCGCGCCGGGCTCGTTCCTGGCGATAGGCCGCCGTACGTGAGGTCGCTTTCCGGGGACGCCGTGAATCCATCCATGGAGGCTCTTCGAAAACGTCCATGTTTTCGAAGCCCCGGAAAGCGACCTCACGCACGACGACCTGCGGACCGTCCGGGCCGGGATTCCGTTTTGGGGCAAGAGCTCGCTTGCCTCGGCTTCTGGCAGGCATTCGGAACCTGGAACCACACAGGGCAGCAAAGCGACGGGCTCGCAAGGCTTTTCGAATTCGATGGCCCGGCCCAGATCGACCACAGGACGTCGTGCGAGGGAACTTTTCCGGACCTTCAGCGACACGGACGTCGCTGAAGAGCCTACATGGACGTACTTGCGGCGTGTCCGGGAAAGTTTCCTCGTGCGGCGGCCTATCGCCAGGAACGATCCCGGCAACATGGGAAAAGGCGCTAGCGCGGCAACCGACGGTCGAGATGCTGGACGAGTGCAGCGGCGGGGGTGAAGCCGAGCGCGAGGCCGGCGAGGACGCCGAGGGTGTTGGCGAGCGCGTCGCGCGGATCGCCGAGGCGCGTGCTGGTGAGCTGGGCCTGCGCGAATTCCAGGCCGATGCCGAGCGCGATCAGTCCCAGCGCCGCCAGCACCTGCGCACGGCGCGTGCGGAAGATCATCACCGCCCAGGCCGACAGCATGGCGTAAGCGAGGAAGTGGCCCAGCTTGTCGGAATCGGGCGGTGCGTCCAACTCGATCGGCGGCAGCAACGACAGGGCGATGCAGAGCGCCCAGCCGAAGATCCAGATCCCCAGCCAGAGGCGGGGCCGCGCGAAATCGCGCATCACAGCCGGCGGCTCAGGTCGCCGCGGGCGAAAGCCGGGCGGATGTCCACGCCACGCTGGAAACCCATCACCTGGAAACGTTCGCCCATCTCACCCGGCAGCGTGAGCCGCTTCACCTCGTTGTGGCGGCGATGGCGCTCGACCTCGTCGCCGATCTCCTCGATCGCGGCCAAGCGCGCCGGCAAGCCGTTGTTGATCAGGAAACTGGCCTGCGCACAGTAGCCGGCCAGGTCGAAACCGGCGTTGACGCCGGCCTCGGCCAGCGCGGTGAAGTCCACGAAGGCGGTGATGTCCTGCAGGCCCGGCAGGTGGAACGGGTCGCCGTGCGCGGTGTGCCGGTGGTGGCAGACCAGGGTGCCGTCGTTGCGCTCGGGCAGGTAGTACTCGTGGCGCGGATAACCGTAGTCCACGAACAGCATGGCGCCGTCGTGCAGCAGGCCACCCACGGCCTGGATCCAGTACGGCAGCTGCGGCAGCAGTTCGGAGCGGTAACCTTCGGGCAGGGGTGCGCCCATGTCGTGCTCTACATGCCGCACCGCCGCGCGCAACAGCGCATCGGCCGGCTGGTCGACGCGGATCAGCGCGCCTTCCGGCGACAGCGCCACGTGTTCCTCGTACACCTCGCCGCCGCGCATCACGAAACGCGGTGTCGGCAGCGCGTCCAGCACCTCGTTGGCGAACAACACGCCGCGCCACTGCGCTTCCGGCGGGCCATTGAGCCATTCCACCCGCGCGAAGACCGCCGGCGGCAAGTTGGCGGCCAGGCGATCCTGCTGGCGCTGCCGCAGGTCGGCGCTGGGCTCGAGGATGCGGTAACGCGCGGGTTTCGCGCCCAGCGTTTCGAAATGCCGGAGCGCGGCTTCGGCGAAAGGCGCCGCTGCCGCCGCCGATCTCGAAGAAGTCCACGTCCCCGTCCAGTTGCGCGAACACCTGCGCCGCACACTCGGCCACGCATTCGGCGAAGGTCGGCCCCAGCTCGGGCGACGTGACGAAGTCGCCCTCGGCCCCGAACTTCAGCGCGCCCGCACTGTAGTAGCCCAGGCCCGGCGCGTACAGCGCCAGCTCCATGTAGCGCGAGAAGGGAATGGCGCCGCCGACGGCGGCGATCTGGGCGCGGATCAGGGCCAGCAGGCGGTCGCTGTGGGCCTGGGCATGCGCGTCCGGGGCGGGGGCTTGCAGGGTCATGATGGAATCTTCAGGTGCACACGCGCAGGATACCGGCAAATCCACGGAGCCCCGCATGTCCGCCCCTGTCGCCCTGATCACCGGCGCCGCCAAGCGCGTCGGCGCATCGATCGCCCACTGCCTGCACGCCGCGGGTTTCGACCTCGCCCTGCACCACCGCCATTCCGGCGATCAGATGGCAGCCCTGGTGGCCGTTCTCGAGGCCAATCGTCCGCGCAGCACGCTGGTGCTGCAGGCCGAACTGGCCGACGACACGACGCCCGCGCGCCTGGTCGGCGAAACCCTGGCGCGTTTCGGCCGGCTCGACGCCCTAGTCAACAACGCCAGCAGCTTCCAGCCCACGCCGGTGGGCAGCGCCACGCCGGCGCAGTGGGATGCGCTGTTCGCGGCCAACGCCCGCGCGCCGTTTTCCTGGCCCAGTCCGCGGCGCCGGCGCTGCAGGCAGCCGGTGGCTGCATCGTCAACCTGGCGGACATCTACGGCGAACGCCCGTTGAAGCACCACACGATCTACTGCATGGCCAAGGCCGCGCTGATCATGCTCACGCAGTCGCTGGCGAAAGAGCTCGGCCCCGAGGTGCGGGTGAACGCGGTCGCGCCCGGCGCGGTGCTGTGGCCGGAGGAAGGCAAGGCCGAACACGAGAAGGCGGCGATGCTGGCGGCCACCGCGCTGCGGCGCGCGGGCGATCCCGGCGACGTCGCCGAGGCCGTGCGCTGGCTGATCCAAGACGCGCGCTACACCACCGGCCAGGTGATCCGCGTCGATGGCGGCCGCAGCCTGAACCTCTGAACCCCAGCGGCTTTTCCCCGCTTCGCCGCGGCTTGTCCGCGAGGCTTATTTCGGCCGGAACGCCGACTGCAGCTGCGCACCCGCGAACCCCGCCGGCGCCTGGCCATCCATCGCATACCGATAGACCGCGGCCGAATAGATGCCGGCCAGTGCCGCCTGGATCACCGCCACCAGGGCGATGCCGATGATCGCCAGGGCCACGGCGACCAGCGCCAGCGTCGGGCCGCCGACATAAGCGGCGCCCACCACCAGCGCCACGCCGGCCAGCACCATCGCGAACGTCAGCAGCCCGAAGGCCAAGCCGATGCCGACATTGCCGACCACGTTCTCGCCCCAGGTGCGCTTGAGCAGCTCCACGCTTTCCTTCAGCGCGTCGATCGGGCCGACGTCGCGCGAGACCAGGATCGGCACCACCAGGAAGGTGGCGAAGGTCCAGGCCATGCCGATCAGGTTGATGATGATGCGGCCCAGCCCGCCCGCGCGCCGTCCAAGCGCCTTGAGCACGAGGCCGACGGTGGCCGCCAGCGCCGCGTAACCCAGGATCGCGCCGATCTTCGAACGCGCGATGCGCAGGCCGTCGGCGACGGTCGGGTCACCGCCCTCGAGCCGGATCATGGCCGCACCCACCAGCGCGGTGTTGAAGAAGAAGATCACGAAGTACTGGCACAGATAGAACAGGAAACCGACCACCGCGCCCAGCGGCCCGACCTTGCCACCCTCGAACAGCTGCAGGCCCAGCACCGGCACCATAAGGAAGGTTGCCGCCACGACCAACGTGGCGAAGCCGGAGATCACGGGGAACAGCAGCAGTTCCTTGTCGGATCGCAGCACGTCGGCGCTCGCCTTGACCAGGGTCCAGCTGCGGGAGATTCGTTCGAACATGGTCGTGACCCTCCTGTGTTGCCGCCATTCTGGCGCCAATGCGCCGGCGTGCAAGTTACGGAAGTCACCTCAGCTCGAGCGGGTCGATGGCCGATGGGTGCGCGAAGTCGGGATGTGCGGCCCATAACTCGGCCAATCGGCGCCCGCTGCCGGGCAGGCGCAGCTCCGGCGCCAGGTCGCACAGCGGCTTGAGCACGAAGGCGTGCTGCAGTTCCTTGCGCGGGATCTGCAGGTTGCCGGGACCTTCCAGCACCTGGTCGTCGAACAGCACGATGTCGATGTCGAGCGTGCGGCTGGAGAAACGCGGCCCGCTGCGGTCGCGGCCCTGCATGTCTTCCAGCGCATGCAGCCAGGTGTTGAGTGCCTGCGGATCGAGATCGGTTTCGATCGCGGCGGCGCAGTTCAGGAAATCCGGACCTTCGAAACCCACCGCCGGCGTGCGGTACACCGGCGAGAAACGCACCGCGCCGAACCGTTCGCGCAGGGCGGCGGCGGCGGCGCGCAGGTGGCGTTCCGGCTCGACATTGCTGCCGAGGCTGAGCCACGCGGTGCTCATGCCGGGCGGCTGCGCTCGATGATCACGCCCACGGCTTTCGAACCGCGCACCGCGCCGGGTTTGCTCAGCTTGATGCGCACGTGCGGCACGCCGAATTCGCCGGTGATGATCGCGGCGCAGCGTTCGGCCAATGTCTCGACGAGACCGAACTCGGACTCCGACACGAACTGGATCAGCCGCTTGCTGACCGCCTTGTAGTCGAGCGTGTCTTCGATGTTGTCGGTGGCCGCCGGTTTGGTGTTGTCGAACGCCATCTCGATGTCGAGCACGACCGGTTGTTTGATCTTGCGTTCCCAGTCGTAGATGCCGATCACGCACTCGATCTCGAGCGCCTCGATGAAGACCTTGTCCATGCGTACTCCGTGTCAGACCGCCGGCAAGCTTGCCATGTCCCAGCGTGGCGCCACGGTGACGGTGGCGTCGGCGTGCTGGCCGGCCAGCAGCCGCAGCGCGCCGGCGAAAGCGATCATGGCGCCGTTGTCGGTGCAGAAGGCCGGGCGCGGGAAACAGACCCGGGCGCCGCGCTTGGCCGCCAGCATGTGCAGCCGCTCGCGCAGGCGGGTATTGGCGCCGACGCCGCCGGCCACCACCAGGGTGCGGGCCCCGGTCTGCTGCAGGGCACGGTCGCATTTGATGGCCAGGGTCTCGACCACCGCGTCCTCGAAACCGCGGGCGATGTGTGCGCGGGTTTCGGGCGTCTTGTCCGAGGCCTGCCAGGCCAGCAGCACCTGGGTCTTGAGGCCGGAGAAGCTGAAATCCAGGCCGGGGCGGTCGGTCATGGGCCGGGAGAACTTGAAGAGGCCGGGGCGGCCGGACTCGGCCAGGCGGGCCAGTTCGGGGCCGCCCGGGTACGGCAGGCCCATCAGCTTGGCGGTCTTGTCGAAGGCCTCGCCGGCGGCGTCGTCCAGGGTTTCGCCCAGCAGGCGGTAATCGCCGATAGCGGCGACCTCGACCAGCTGGGTGTGGCCGCCGGAGACCAGCAAGGCCACGAAGGGCGGTTTCAGGCCGGGATCTTCCAGCAGCGGGGCCAGCAGGTGGCCTTCCATGTGGTGCACGCCGATCGCCGGCACGTCCAGGGCCCAGGCCAGGGCCCGGCCGGCAGCGGCGCCCACCATCAGGGCGCCGACCAGGCCCGGGCCGGCGGTATAGGCCACGCCGTCCAGGTCGGCCACGGCCAGGCCGGCCTCGGCCAGGGTCTGGCGGGCCAGGGGCAGCAGCTTGCGGACGTGGTCGCGACTGGCCAGTTCGGGCACGACGCCGCCGTATTCGGCATGCAGGGCGATCTGGCTGTAGAGGGCGTGCGCCAGCAGTCCGCGGTCGGTGTCGTACACCGCCACGCCGGTTTCATCGCAGCTGGTTTCGATGCCCAGGACGCGCATGTGCTTGTTTCTAGGGGCCGAAAGGCCGGATTCAAGGGAAATTCCCGGGTCAGGCTTGCCTGTCGCCCCGGGGCCCGCGTATCATACGCGGCTCGCCGGCCGTGCCGGACGAAATCCACGATCTTCAGGAATCCACCATGCCGTCTGTCAAAGTCCGCGAAAACGAGCCGTTCGAGTTTGCGCTGCGTCGCTTCAAGCGCACTTGCGAGAAGGCCGGCGTCCTCGCCGAGACCCGCAAGCGCGAGTTCTACGAGAAGCCGACCCAGGAGCGCAAGCGCAAGGCCGCCGCCGCGGTGAAGCGCCAGCTGCGTCGCAGCTCGCGCGACGTCACCAAGCGCCAGCGCCTGTACTGAGCCGCGGTGTTTGCCAAGAAGCCGGCACGCTCGCGCGTCGCCGGCTTTTTGTGTTTCTGGGCCCCCGAGAATCCGGCCCGGTTGTTTCCAATCCAGGAGTGATCCCATGACCCTCAAAGCCCAACTGACCGAAGACATGAAGACCGCGATGAAGGCCGGCGAGAAGGATCGCCTGGGCGTCATCCGGTTGATCAATGCGGCCATCAAGCAGAAGGAAGTCGACGAGCGGGTCGAGATGACGGATCCGCTGGTGCTGGCGGTGATCGAGAAGATGGTCAAGCAGCGCAAGGAGTCGATCAGCCAGTACGAGGCCGCCGGCCGCGAGGACCTCGCTGCGGTGGAGCGTTACGAGCTGGGCATCCTCGACACCTACCTGCCGGCCAAGATGGACGAGGCGTCGGTGCAGGCGGTGATCGATGCGGCCGTCGCGGAAACCGGCGCGGCCGGTCCGTCTGACATGGGCAAGCTGATGGCGGTGCTCAAGCCGAAGCTCGCCGGCCAGGCCGACATGGGCCTCGTTTCGCAGCTGGTGAAGAAGAAGCTCGCGGGCTGACACGCTTAGCTGCCTCCCCTGCTGGCAGGGGAGGGTTGGGGAGGGGTGAGTACTTGCTTCGAAGTTCCACCCCTCCCGGCCTCCCCTGCAGGCAGGGGGAGGAGAAGTGCAGACTAGGGACCCATGGCCCGCATCCCCGACGCATTCATCGACGACCTGCTCGCCCGGACGGACATCGTCGAGGTGGTGGGTTCGCGCATGCCGCTGAAGCGGCAGGGGCGGGAGTATTCGGCGCGCTGTCCGTTCCATGACGAACGCTCGCCCTCGTTCACGGTGTCGCCGACCAAGCAGTTCTACCACTGCTTCGGCTGCGGGGCGCACGGCACGGCCATCAGCTTCCTGATGAACTACGACCGGCTCGAGTTCCTCGATGCGGTCGAGGAGCTGGCCAAGCGCTGCGGACTGGAAGTGCCGCGCGATACCCAGCAGCGGAACCAGAGCGGCGAGTCGCGCGAGCTCTACGCGGCATTGGAAGCCGCGGAGAAGTTCTTCCGGCAGCAGCTGCAGGGCAGCGCCAAGGCCAAGGCCTACCTCGAACGCCGCGGCGTGGACGCCGAGAACCAGGCGCGGTTCGGCATCGGCTACGCACCGGAAGGTTTCAACGGCCTGAAGGACGCGCTGGGCACCGACGAACGCCGGCTGTCGCTGCTCGACAAGACCGGCATGCTTTCGAAGAGCGACAGCGGCCGCGTCTACGACAAGTTCCGCGACCGGGTGATGTTCCCGATCCACGACCGTCGCGGCCGCGTGATCGCTTTTGGTGGGCGCGTGCTGGAGAAGGACGACGGCCCGAAATACCTCAACTCGCCCGAGACCGCGCTGTTCCACAAGGGCCGCGAACTCTACGGCCTGTGGCAGGTGCGCCAGGCGCATTCGAAGATCCCGCGGCTGGTGGTGGTCGAGGGCTACATGGACGTGGTGGCGCTGTTCCAGTTCGGCGTGAACACCGCCGTGGCCACGCTGGGTACCGCGACCACGCCCGACCATGCCGAACTGCTGTTCCGCAACGCCGCCGACGTGTACTTCTGTTTCGACGGCGACAAGGCCGGGCGCGGCGCGGCGTGGAAGGCGCTGGAGTCGGTGCTGCCGCGCATGCGCGACGGCCGCCAGGCGTTTTTCCTGTTCCTGCCGGAAGGGGAAGATCCCGACACCATCGTGCGCAAGGAGGGCGCCGCGGGTTTCGACGCGCGCCTGGCGCAGGCGACGCCGCTGTCGGAGTTCTTCTACAACGAGCTGTCCAAGGACGTGAACCTGGCCGGCATGGAAGGCAAGGCACGCCTGGCCGAGCGGGCGAAACCGCTGCTGGCCAACATCCCCGACGGGGCTTTCCGTGACCTGATGCAGCAGCGACTGACCGAGCTGACCGGCGTCGGCCAGCGGGTGGCGCCTGCCCCCGCGCCTCAGGCCACGCCCTCGATGCGTGGCCGCAGCGGCGTGCCGGCGCCCAAGCGCAGCCTGGTGCGCACGGCGATTTCGCTGCTGCTGCAGAAGCCCGCGCTGGCGCAGGGGCTGGAGCCGCCCTATCTGTTCGGCGTGCTGCGCCAGCCCGGCATCGAGCTGCTGACCGAACTGATTGCGCTGGCCCGCGAACGTCCCGGCATCACCACCGGCGCAGTGCTGGAACATTTCGTCGAGCGCGAGGAAGCCGTCGCGCTGCAGAAACTGGCGCTCAACAGCGAACCGGGCAGCGATGCCGAACTGGCGGAAGTTTTCCTCGGCGCCATCGGCCAGCTCAACGACCAGACCAAACTGCAGCGGCGCGACGAGCTCAATCAGAAGGAACAGCGCGAGGGCCTGAGCCCCGAGGAACAGCGCGAGCGCTGGGCGCTGATCATGGAGATCAAGGCGATCAAGGCCGGCTGAGCGGCGTCGCACCGTGACTCGACGCAATCCACTTCCGCCGGAACCCGAAGGTCCCGGCGGATGCGTGACTCAGTTGCCGGAAGGATTCGGCGCCGGCTTCGCGGACACGATCGGCGGCCCGTAGTAGATCGGGCGGGAGTTGATCTGCGGCTTGGCCCAGAAGTCCTGCGTCGGCACGTTCAGCGTCAGGTCGAACGCCACCGGCACCAGCACGGTACTGGCCACCGCGATGCCGTTGCGGCGCGCCGGCTCGAACTTCCAGCGTTTCACCGCCTGCAGGGCCTTGAACTGGTAGGGCTTGCCCAGCTTGCTCTGCACGACTTCCGGGTTCGACGGCCGGCCGTTGGCATCGACGTCCACCTTGACCACCACGTTCTCGGTGGCCTCGAGTTCGTACTCGCGCGAGCTGGCACGGTGCGGCGGATCCGCCAGCCAGATGCCGGTGACCCGCGGTGGCTGGAAGGTCGGGTCCGGCAACGGCCCGTTGGTGGCGTTCGCCTTCATCGGCGCGACGGTTTCTTCCGGCAGTGAGGTGCGACGGGGTTCCGCGGCGGCCAACTGCACGGGCACGTCGAGCGTCACGTCGGCGGCGACCGGCGCCACCGACACGGACAGCGCCGGCACGGCCGGAGCCATCACGACACGCTCCAGACCCGGCAGCGCCGGACGCGCCGGCAGGGTGACGGCCGGCAGCACCACGGTCTGCACCGGCTGCACCTGCCACAAGGACACCGCCGCCGCCGAACTGGCGAGCAGGGCGATGCCCGCGCCAAGCAGCAGCCGGGCGGAACCCGGCAAGGGTCGTTTCAACATGGCGATTCTCCACTTCAACGATTGGCTGGACTGCCAATAGCAGCCGACCGGCAGTCCAAGGTCGGCCAGCTGCGTATTCAGGAGTGCGGTCGCGTAGGTGCGGCCGGACTCGGGATGGTGGCGGAGCACGACGGCGTCGCAGGCCAGTTCCTGGTCCACGCGCAGGCGCGCAGCGGCGACATGCACCAGCGGGTTGAACCAGAACACGCAGCGCAACGCGCACATCAGAAGGTTCACCTGCAGGTCGCCACGGCGCAGGTGAACACGTTCGTGCGCCAGCACCGGGGCGCGCTGCTGCGGGTCGTAGCGCTGTTCGAAATCGGCCGGCAGCACGATGCGCGGGCGCAGCGCGCCGACCACCGCCGGGCCGATGCGGCGACTGCTGGCCAGGTAGCTGCCGTCGTCGCGACGGTGCAGCGGACCGAGCCGGCGCAGGAACCCCCGCTGCTGCTCGGCCAGCCAGGCCACCAGCGCCAGCGCGCCGGCCAGCCAGACCGGGAACAGCCAGTCAGCCGCAGTCCGCGACGACGGCACCTCGACCGGCAAGGCCTCGGACGACGGCGACGATGCCCCGACCGGCGCGACCCCCGATTCCACCGCCTGTTCCCCCGTCAACACGGTCGCCACGACCGGCGCGGCTTCCATCACCACCGTGGGCCGCGGCAGGCTGGTGGCCAGCAGCGCCGCCGGCAGCAGCAGCCAGAGCCACAGCACGCTGCCGGCACCGAGACAGCGGCGCCACAACGGGCGCAGCACCAGCACGGCCAGGATCGCCAGGCTCGAGGCCAGCGTGGCGCGGAGCAGCCAGTCGAACAGCTCAGCGGCCATGGTCGAAGTCCTCGATCAGCTGGCGCAGTTCCTCGATGTCCTTCCGGCTGAGCCTGCCCTGCTCGCTGAAGTGCGCCACCAGCGGGGCGACACGGCCACCGAACAGCCGATCGACGATGCCTGCGCTCTCGCCCGCGACCCATTGTTCGCGCTGCAGCAGTGGTCGGTAGCGGTAGCGGCGGCCCTCGCGTTCGGCGGCGATGGCGCCCTTGGTCAGCAGCCGGTTGATCAGGGTGCGCACGGTGGCCTCGGCCCAGTCGTTGGGTCCGGCCACCTGGGCGATCAAGTCCTCGGCGGTGGCCTCGCCCGCCGCCCAAAGGGCCTGCATGACCACGCTCTCGGCTTCACTGATGGCGATCGGGGACATGGCGGGCCTTCGCTTATTACGGATGTAATTGACCGTTACTTTTACGCCTGTAATTTTAAATGTCAAGTCCGGGCGGGCGCCCTCCCCTCGACCGCGCGCTCGCACCGGGAGGAGTTGTTGCATCGGCCCGGGGCCTGGCATAGCGTGGTTTCCGGCCCGTCGCCCCCAGGAGAAGAAGATGTCCCACCGCCCTGCCCGCTTGCTGCTCGCCATGTCGCTGATGCTGCCATTCGCCACCGGGGTGGGGGCGCAGGAGACTGCCGCGGCCCCGGCCGCCGCTGAAGGCAAAACGCTGGAACAGTCCCTGACCGAATTCCGCCAGGGGCTGCTGCAGATCGAAACCGACGTCGTCGCCAAGACCGTGTCGCTGACCCCCGAGGAAGCGACCGCCTTCTGGCCGGTGTTCAAGCGCTACCAGGAGGAGAAGGTCGCAGTCATCGACGCACAGATCGCCGCGGTCCGCGAATACTCCGACGACTACTGGACACTGACCCCCGAGGACTCCATGGCGTATGTGGAGTCCCTGCTCGTGCGCGACCAGCGCATCAACGAGCTGCGCGCGAAGTACCTGGTCGAGTTCGCGAAAGTGCTGCCGCCGGGCAAGGCCGCGCGCGTGATCCACGTCAGCCGCCGCCTCGGCCTGGCCGGCCAGGCCAAGCTCGCCACCGAAGTCCCACTGGTCCGCTGAGCCCGCCGCGGGTTCAGCGGGGCACGAATTCCAGGGGCGGCACCGATGCCGCCTGTGGAAGCAGCCAGTGGTCCGCCAGCAGGAAGGCGAACAGCGCCATCAGGTAGATGATCGAATAGTTGAACACCTGCATGGCGTACAGCTCGCCGGGCGGATTCAACAACCTGATGGCGTAGTAGAGGAAAACGCCACCCAGCACCAAAGCGCCGCCCAGATAGAACACGCCGCTCATCTTGGTCGCCCAGGCAGCACCGTCACCGCCACCAGCAGCACCGTGTAGAACAGGACCTGCCAGCGGGTGTAGGTGACGCCATAGACCACCGGAAGCATCGGAATGAGTGCTTTGGCGTAGTCATCGCGGCGGAAGATCGCCAGCGCCCAGAAATGCGGCGGCGTCCAGACGTAGATGATCAGCACCAGCAGCAGCGCGTGGTCGTAGTGCAACGGCGCGCCCGCCAGGTCCGCGAACGCCAGCCCCGCCGGCCAACCCTTCACCGCGGCCCAACCCAGCAGCGGCGGCGCCGCGCCGGCCAGGCCACCGATGACGATGTTCTGCGGCGTCGCGCGCTTGAGGTAACCGGTGTAGATGATCGCGTAGCCGATCAACGAGGCGAAGGTCAGCCCCGCGGTGAAGCCGTTCACGCGCCAGGCCAGCAGCGCCATGGACACGGCACCCAGCACCACCGCGAACACCAGCACCTGCGCCGGGCGCAGTGAACCGGTCGCCAGTGGCCGGTGCTGGGTGCGCGCCATCAGCACGTCGATGCGCTGGTCGAGCAGGTGGTTGATCGCCGCCGCCGATGCCGCCGCCAGCCAGATGCCGATCGCGCCCAGCACCATGCGTTCCCAGGGCCAGGCTTCGCCCGGTTCGATCGCCAGGAACATGCCGATGATCGCGGTGAACACGATCAGCGCGACCACGCGCGGTTTGGTCAGTTCCCAGTAGGCGGCGAAGGGCACCTTCATTCCGGCGCCCGCAAGCGTGCCAGCAGGCCGACGACGGTGAACAGCAGCAGCGTCGCGCCGGCGTTGTGCGCCACCGCCACCCACAGCGGCAGTCCCAGCAGCACGTTGCTGATGCCCAGCGCGACCTGCGCGCACAGCAGCACCAGCAGCACCACGCCCCAGAACACCAGGCCCGGCGTGCGCACCATGCGGATGCCGACCACCAGCAGGTGGCCGGCGACCAGCAGCGCCATCATCCGGTGCGCCATCTGGATCGCGACCCGCGCCGGGCCGTCCAGCACGCCGCCTTCGTAGTCCACGCCGATGCCGCGCCAGAGCACGAAACCCTCGCGGTAGTCCTGCGCCGGCCACCACTGGCCCAGGCAGGTCGGGAAATCGGTACCGCAGGCCAGCGCGGCGTAGTTGGCGCTGGTCCAGCCACCCAGCGCGATCTGCACCACCAGCAGGCCCAGGCCGACCCACAGCAGGCGGCGCAGGCGCGGCGCTTCGGCAAAGACCAGCGCGGGGCCGGGCGTGGTCTTCCACGCCAGCCAGGTCAGCAGGGACAGCGTCAGCAGCCCGCCCAGCAGGTGCGCCATGACGATGACGGGTTTCACCAGCCAGATCACCGTCCACATGCCCAGCACGGCCTGGAAGATGATCACCATCAGCACCAGCAGGCTCAGGCGCGAAGCGTCGGCGTTCGACCAGCGCATCGCCTGGATGAACAGGATGGCCTCGGCCACCAGGAACAGCGCGACCGCGAACACATGGTTGGCGTCAGGATCGCCCGCCGCGCTCATGTAAACGGGGATGGACAGCGCGACCAGCCCCGACGCCACCAGCACGCTGGTCACGCCGAAGGCGCGTTTGCGTGCCGCCAGCAGCGACAGCATCAGCACCAGCACGCCCAGCAGCCCGGCGATGTGGCGGTGGAACTGTTCACGCCAGGCCTTGGTGACTTCGACCGCGCGCTCGAAGTTTTCATTCGCCGCGCTGATCTCGTGCTCCGCGGTCGGCCAGGTGGCCTGGCCGTAGCAGGTCGGCCAGTCCGGGCAGCTGAGGCCCGCATTGGACAGGCGCACGAAGCTGCCGAACACGATCACGCCCGGGGCCAGCAGCACGGCGGCCCAGGCGAGGCGATGGAAATGGCGGTGCGGGCTGGTCATCGGGCGCCTACTTCACCACACGTCCGAGGTCCTTGCGCAGTCCCGAAGGATTGAAGCCCGGGGCGTAACGCAGGACGAGGTAACCATTGGGGTCGGCCAGATAGACCGGCAGGGCGTCGGCCGTGGCCAGGTCCGGCAGCTTCGACTGCAGTCCGGCGCTGGGGCGCATCGGCACCAGGCCGCTGAATTCGGGCGCATTGGCCGGCAGCTCGCCGAACCAGAGCACCTCGACCTTGTCGGCGTGGCGACCTTCCGACAGCCAGACGCGGTGCAGCGCGTCGAGCAGCTGCGCACACGGCGCACCGCAGTCTGCCGGCGGCGCCACCACGATGTGCCAATGGCGGTTGGCCGGCTGCCAGGTCCAGTCCTGGCCATCGGCGCGCTGCAGCGCGACCGCACGCAGGTCGGGATACGGGTCCAGCATTTCGCCGATGTTGCGGGTCTGGCTGGGTTTCCAGCCGCCGAAGAACAGCGCCGCGGCGATGCCGAAGCTGCCGAGGAAAAACACGGCGACCAGCAGCAGGGTCAGGCGTGAACGGGTTTTCTGGGAAACAGTCATGGGCGTCGGCGCAGGTTGAGCACGAGGATGAGGACGAGGGTGGTCGCGGCCAGGCCGAACCACTGCAGGGCGTAACCGCGGTGTTTTTCCGGCGGCAGGGTGTTGGCGTGCAGCTCGAGGTCGCGTTCATGGCCCAGCGGCAACACCGGATCCAGCCGCAGCACCCGATCGGACAACGCCGGCTGCAGCGACCACGCGGCCGACACCGCGGCCGGCTCGACCCGCGTCGCCAGCCAGGCGCCGTCCTGGTCGACCAGGCCGGACCCAGCCGCAGTCCGACAGCGGGCGGCGGCACCAGCAGGCCCGCCAGCAGGTGTTCGCCGCGCGGGCATTCCGCGTCCGGCAGGGCGCGGTCGCCGCCGACCGGCAGCCAGCCCAGGTCCACCAGCAACGGCGGGCCCGACGGCGCCTGCGCGGCGCAGTACAGACGCATGCCGACCTGCGGGCCGCGGCGCTGGTTGTCCAGCAGCAGGCGCGGCGTATCCATAACCGTGCGCCACCGGCCACCCGTTCGATCCCCTGCCCGTCCGCGATCGCGACGGCCAGCTCCTGCGGCGGCGCGGCCAGCGCAGCGGAGGCCAGGGCCAGCTGCTCGCGCTTGACCTGTTCGCGGCCCAGCTGCCAGCGCCCCAGCGCGGAAAACGCCAGCACCAGGCACAGACCAAGCACGCTCAGCAGGACGCGTCGTTTCACCCCTGCCGTCCCCGGCAGGCGGATAATGCGCGCCTGACCTTCGAATGGACGACTGCCGTGCAGAAGCTGCTCATCATCGCTTTCCTGATCCTGATCGTCTGGAACCTGGGCGCAGGCCTGTATTACATGATGGTGGACAAGGGCAAGACCGAACGCACCGTGAAGTCGCTGACCTGGCGCATCGGCCTGTCGGTGGCCCTGATCCTGCTGGTGATCGCCGGAATCTTCACCGGCGTGATCTGCCGCACGGCGTCGGCGGCTGATCAAAAAACTTGTGGGAGGGACTTCAGTCCCGATGGCCTTTCGCGAAAGGCATCGGGACTGAAGTCCCTCCCACGGTGGCCCGACCCCTTGGGGTCAGAGCACGTACACGAACAGGAACAGGCCCAGCCAGACCACGTCCACGAAGTGCCAGTACCAGGCCACCGCCTCGAACGCGAAGTGATGGTCCTTGCTGAAGTGGCCCTTCAGGCAGCGCAGCCAGATGATCGCCAGCATCAGCGTGCCCAGGAACACGTGCATGCCGTGGAAGCCGGTGAGCATGAAGAAGGTCGAACCGTAGATGCCCGAGCCCAGGGTCAGGTTCAGGTCGCGGTAGGCGTGGATGTATTCCTCCGCCTGGTAGAACAGGAAGAGCGCGCCCAGCAGCACCGTGGCGCCCAGCCAGACCAGCAGCGACTTGCGGTGGCCGGCCTTGAGCGCGTGGTGCGCGATCGTGATGGTCACGCCCGAGCTCAGCAGGATCAGGGTGTTGACCAGCGGCAGGCCCCAGGCCGGGATGGTCTGGAAGGTGCCACCGAGTTCCGCCGGACCCGCGGTCGGCCAGCCGGCGGTGTAACCGGCCCACAGGAACTGGTTGGTCAGCGCGCCGTCACCCTCGCCCGACAGCCACGGCAACGCGAAGGTGCGGGCGTAGAACAGGGCGCCGAAGAAGGCCGCGAAGAACATCACTTCCGAGAAGATGAACCACATCATGCCAATGCGGAACGAGGCATCGACCTTCTCGTTGTACTTGCCGGCCAGCGACTCGGAGATGACGTTGCCGAACCAGCCGAACAGCACCGACAGCGTGGCGATGAACCCGATGTAGAACACCGGCTGGCCCCAGGCATGGCCGTTGAACCAGTTCGCCACGCCCACCATGGTGGTGAACAGCGTGATCGAGCCGATGAAGGGCCACGGGCTGTGGTGCGGGACGTAATAGACGTTCGGATCGTCGTGGGTCTGTGCCATGGTGTTCCCCGGTACGCGTGGAAGGCTGCGGTCAGGGCGCCGAACGGGCGACGTGCGCTTGCGCGCCGTCCACCAGCCGGGCCGTGGCCGAGTCGTTGCTGAAGAAAGTATAGGAAAGGGTGATCGTGCCGACATGCGCGGGCAGCGCCGGGTCGACGATGAAGCGCACCGGCATCAGGCGCTCTTCGCCGGCCGCCAGCATCTGCTCGGTGAAGCAGAAGCACTCGGTCTTGTTGAAGAAGGTGGAGGCGGTGGACGGCGCCACCGACGGCGCAGCATTGCCGACGATGGCGTGGTCGGCGGTGTTGCGGGCGATGTAGTTCACTTCGTACATCTTGCCCGGCGTCACCTGCAGGCTCAGCGTCTGCGGCTTGAAGGCCCAGGGCAGCTTCGAGTTCACCGTGCCGTCGAACTCCACCGTGACGGTGCGGTTGACGTCGGCCTGCATGCCGGCCACGCGCGCTTCGCCGGCCGGGCCCTGCTCGAGCTTGATGCCGAACACCTTCTCGCAGGCGATGCGATACAGCGGCACCAGCGAGAACGCGAACACGAACGAGCCCAGCGACACCAGGGCGATCGTGCGGAAGGTCTTGAGCGCGGTCGGCTTCACGGCAGCACCGCCGACAGCATGAAGGCCACGTACACGCCCACCGCGACCAGCCCGATCACCCACGCCGTGCGGCGGATGCCGCGGCGGCGGGATTCGGTGATCTGCGGGCTGGCGTTGGGCTTGCTCATGGTCGCTGGGCGCCCCGGAGGGCGCCGCTCAGGCTCAGTGGGTGATGTCGCCGTGGGCCAGGTCGCCGTCCTTGATGACCGGCGGCAGGGTGAAGGTGTGGTGCGGGGCCGGCGACGGCACGGTCCACTCCAGGCCCTTGGCGCCTTCCCACGAACGCGCCTCGGCCTTGACGCCGCCACGGGCGGCCGACCAGACGATGTAGGCGAACAGCAGCTGGCTCGCACCGAAACCGAAACCGCCGATGGACGACCACCAGTTGAAGTCGGCGAAGGCCATGTTGTAGTCCGGCACGCGGCGCTGCATGCCCGCCAGACCCAGGAAGTGCTGCGGGAAGAACAGCAGGTTCACGAAGATCGTGGACAGCCAGAAGTGCCACTTGCCCAGGGTCTCGTTGTACATGTGGCCGGTCCACTTCGGCAGCCAGTAGTACACGCCGGCCATGATGCCGAACACGGCGCCGGTGACCAGCACGTAGTGGAAGTGCGCCACCACGAAGTAGGTGTCGTGGTACTGGAAGTCGGCCGGCACGATCGCCAGCATCAGGCCGGAGAAGCCGCCGATGGTGAACATGATCACGAAGCCGATCGCGAACAGCATCGGGGTTTCGAAGGTCATCGAGCCGCGCCACATGGTGGTGGCCCAGTTGAACACCTTCACGCCGGTCGGGATGGCGATCAGCATGGTGGCGTACATGAAGTACAGCTCGCCGCCCAGCGGCATGCCGACCGTGAACATGTGGTGCGCCCAGACGATGAACGACAGGAAGGCGATCGAGGCGGTCGCGTACACCATGGCCTGGTAGCCGAACAGCGGCTTGCGGGCGAAGGTCGGGATGATCTCCGAGACCACGCCGAAGGCCGGCAGGATCATGATGTAGACCTCGGGATGGCCGAAGAACCAGAAGATGTGCTGGAACATCACCGGGTCGCCGCCGCCGGCGGCGTTGAAGAACGAGGTGTCGAAGAACTTGTCGGTCAGCAGCATGGTGACCGCGCCCGCCAGCACCGGCATCACGGCGATCAGCAGGAAGGCGGTGATCAGCCAGGTCCAGACGAACACCGGCATCTTCAGCAGGTCCACGCCCGGGGCGCGCATGTTGAGGATGGTGGCGATGATGTTGATCGCGCCCATGATCGAGCTGATGCCCATCAGGTGGATGGCGAAGATGGTGAACGCGGTGCTGTTGCCGCCCTGCAGCGACAGCGGCGGGTACAGCGTCCAGCCACCGGCCGGGCCACCGCCGCCGATGCCGAACACCACCTGCAGGATCAGCGGCATCAGCAGCAGGGTGAAGGCGAAGGGCATGATCCAGAAGGACCAGTTGTTCATGCGCGGCAGGGCCATGTCGGGCGCGCCGATCATCAGCGGGATCATCCAGTTGGCCAGGCCCACGAACGCGGGCATGACGGCGCCGAAGATCATCACCAGCGCATGCATGGTGGTCATCTGGTTGAAGAACTCCGGCTCGACCAGCTGCAGGCCGGGCTGGAAGAGTTCGGCGCGGATCACCAGGGCCATCGAGCCGCCGATGAAGAACATCACCAGGGCGAACACAAGGTACAGGGTGCCGATGTCCTTGTGGTTGGTGGAGTAGAACCAGCGCTGGAAGAAGCCCTGCTTGTGCTCGCCGTGGTGGTCGTCGTGCGCGGCGGCGGTGCCGTGCGCATCGTGGGCCGTGTAGTTGGTTGCCATGGGGTCAGCTC
Source organism: Arenimonas daejeonensis (assembly GCF_007993735.1). Taxonomy (GTDB): domain Bacteria; phylum Pseudomonadota; class Gammaproteobacteria; order Xanthomonadales; family Xanthomonadaceae; genus Arenimonas; species Arenimonas daejeonensis. The sequence goes on from NZ_CP042453.1 coordinate 360,668, forward strand.
CGGAATTCTGGTTCAGCCCTCGCCGCCCGCGTCAGCGGGGGCGGGAGCGGTGGCGGCGATGCGGGCGGCTTCGACTTCGTCGCCGGCGGCCTGGGCGGCCAGCCAGGCCTGGTACTCGGCCTTGGGCACCGCCTTCACGACGATCGGCATGAAGCCGTGGTCCTTGCCGCACAGCTCGGCGCAGACGCCGCGGTAGGTGCCCGGGGTGGCGATTTCCGTCCACGCCTCGTTGATGATTCCGGGGATGGCGTCCTGCTTCCAGCCCAGCGCCGGCACCCACCAGGCGTGGATGACGTCGTCGGCGGTGACCACGAAGCGGATCTTGGTTTCGATCGGCAGCACCAGCACCTTGTCCACGTCGCGCAGGTAGTGCGGGTGGGTGGCTTCGTCCGGGCGCTCGCCGCTCTGGCGGATGCGGTCGGACTCGCGGTCGAGGCGGGAGATGAAGTTCACGTCGGTGCCGACGATCTCGTAGCGCCACATCCACTGGTAGCCGGTGACCTTGACGGTCATCTCGTGGCCCTTGGCGGTGTACTGCTCCATCACCTTGGAGGTGGCCGGCACGGCCATGACCACCAGGATCAGGATCGGCAGCACGGTCCAGATGATCTCGAGCTTGGTGCTGTGGGTGAAGTCGACGTCGGGCTTGGCGCCCTTGGACTTGCGGAACTTGAACATCGCGTAGCCCATGGCGCCGAACACCACGATGCCGATCACGACGCAGATCCACAGCATCAGCATGTGCATGTCGTAGGCGTTGTGCGCCGTCTGGGTCACGCCCTCGGGCATGTTCAGCTGCCAGCGGACCGGCTCGCTGTCGGCCCAGGCACCGAGGCTGGCCGTCGCAGCCACCAGGCCGACGGCGGCCTTGGCGACAATGGCGCTTGCTTTCATCGCATTCATCCGAACTTACCCCAACGTGTGGTCTTGGTTCCGGTCCCGGCCCGAGGCCGACACCAGCAATTCTTTGCACCGGGTGGTCCCGGGTCGCGCTCATGGCCCGTCGGGGCCGGAACGCCCCTCGGGCCACGGGGACAGGCCGTGGCGAAGCGCTCGAGCACGCGACGCTCCGCGACCAGCCTCGGGAAAACTGGCGAATTTTAACGGGCCGCGCTCCGGCCGGGCAAGCCAAATCGGTCCCGGCCGGGTGGGTTTCGTGAACCGGGCGGGGTTCCGCGCCCCCGTCCGGGGCACTAGAATCCGCGTTCTCGCGCACGCCCGCGCCGTCTGTCCCTGGACCCCCGTGACCCCGATCCTGAGTCCCGAACTCCCCGGTGCGCCGCAGCCGCTGCGCGCCCGGATCACCGCTGCCTTCCATCGCGACGAGGCCCAGCACCTGGCCGAGCTGCTGGAACAGGCCCGCCTGCCCGCCGCCGACCAGGCCCGGGTACAGGCCGCCGCCGTGGCCCTGGTGCAGCGCACCCGCGTGCGCGCCGCCGACCCCGGCATGGTCGAGGCCTTCATGCGCCAGTACGACCTGTCCAGCGAGGAAGGCGTACTGCTGATGTGCGTGGCCGAGGCCCTGCTGCGCATCCCCGACCGCGGCACCGCCGACAAGCTGATCCGCGACAAGCTGGGCGATGCCGACTGGGACCGGCACATGGGCCAGTCCAGTTCGGTGCTGGTGAACGCCTCGACCTGGGGCCTGATGCTGACCGGCCGCATGGTCAACCTGGCCGACGAGACCCGCCGCAACGCCATCGGCGCCTTCCGCCGCCTGGTCGGCCGGGCCGGCGAACCGGCCATCCGCCTGGCCGTGCGCCAGGCGATGCGGATCATGGGCCACCAGTTCGTGATGGGCCGGACCATCCAGGAAGCGCTGGAGCGCAGCCGCAAGGGTGAGCAGGCCAAGTACCTGTATTCGTTCGACATGTTGGGCGAAGCGGCCTTCACCCAGGCCGACGCCGACCGCTATTTCAAGGCCTACCGCGATGCCATCGGCGAGATCGGCGCCGGCGGTCCCTATCCGGATGTGTTCGCCGCGCCCTCGATCTCGGTGAAACTTTCGGCCCTGCACCCGCGCTACGAGCTGGCCAAGCGCGAACGTGTGCACAGGGAACTGACCCCGCGCGTGCTGGAGCTTGCCCGGCTGGCCAAGGCCCGCGGCATCGGCTTCACCATCGACGCCGAGGAGTCCGAGCGGCTGGAACTGAGCCTGGACGTGATCGCTGGCGCCTTCACCGACCCGTCGCTGGACGGCTGGGAGGGTTACGGCCTGGCCGTGCAGGCCTACCAGAAGCGCGCGCCGTTCGTGATCGACTACCTGGCCGACCTGGCGCGCAAGACCGGCCGGCGCATGCCGATGCGGCTGGTGAAGGGTGCGTACTGGGACAGCGAAGTGAAGAAGGCGCAGTCGGAAGGTTATGAGGGCTATCCGGTGTTCACGCGCAAGGCGAATACCGACGTGAGCTATCTGGCGTGTGCGCGGCGGATGTTGGCGGCTTCGGATGCGATCTATCCGATGTTTGCTACGCACAATGCGCAGACGATTGCGGCGATTCATGAGTATGCGAAGGGCGCACCCTCTCCCCAACCCCTCTCCCGTGAAGGGAGAGGGGCTTCAAGCGGGGTGCGGTTCGAATATCAGAAGCTGCATGGCATGGGGGATGACCTGTATGCCGAGGTGATTCCGGCCGACAGGTTCAACGTGCCCTGCCGCGTGTACGCGCCGGTGGGTTCGCACGAGGACCTGCTGCCCTACCTGGTGCGGCGCCTGCTCGAGAACGGTGCCAATTCCAGCTTCGTCAACCGCATCGCCGACGAATCGCTGCCGCCGGCGGATCTGGTCGCCGATCCGGTGGCGATCGTGTCCGCCTACGAATCCAAGCCGCATCCCCGCATCCCCCAGCCGCGCGACCTGTACCGGTCCCACGGCGAAGACAGGAACAATTCCATGGGCGCCAACCTTTCCAACGACGACACGCTGGCCGCGCTGGCCGCTTCGATCAATGCCGCGATCAAGCCCTGGACGGCGACGCCGCTGGTGCCGGGCGCGAAGGTGTCGGGCACGGCCAATGCCGTGACCAACCCCGCCGACCGGCGCGAGACGCTGGGCGAATGGACCGGCGCCGATTCGGCCACGGTCGAGATCGCGCTGAAGAATGCGGTCGCCGCGCAGGACGGCTGGGACCGGCTGCCGGCCGCGAGCCGCGCGAAGATCCTGGAACACGCCGCCGATCTTCTCGAAGCGCGCATGCCGGAATACATGGCGCTGTGCGTGAAGGAAGCCGGCAAGTCGCTGTCGGCCTCGGTGGCCGAGGTGCGCGAGGCGGTGGATTTCCTGCGCTATTACGCCCTGCAGGCGCGCAAGCTGTTCGGCGCGCCGGAAAACTGCCGGGCCCGACCGGTGAATCGAACGAGCTGTGGCTGCACGGCCGTGGCGTGTTCGTGTGCATCTCGCCGTGGAATTTTCCGCTGGCCATTTACCTGGGTCAGGTGGCCGCGGCGCTGGCCGCCGGCAACTCGGTGATCGCCAAGCCGGCCGAGCAGACCACGCTGGTCGCGTTCGCGGCGACCAGGCTGCTGCACGAAGCCGGCGTGCCGGCCGACGTGCTGCAGTTCCTGCCGGGTGACGGCGCCACCGTGGGTGCGGCGCTGACGAAGGATCCGCGCGTGGCCGGCGTGTGTTTCACCGGTTCGACCGAAACCGCCTGGGCGATCAACCGCTCGCTGGCCGCGCGCAATGCCTCGATCGCGGCGCTGATCGCCGAGACCGGTGGCCAGAATGCGCTGATCGCCGATTCTTCGGCGCTGCCCGAGCAGCTGGTGAAGGATGCGATGGCGTCGGCGTTCGATTCCGCCGGCCAGCGTTGTTCGGCGGCGCGCGTGCTGTTCGTGCAGGCCGACATCGCCGACAAGGTGGTGCACATGCTGTCGGGCGCGATGGACGAGCTGGTGGTCGGTGATCCGGCGCTGCTTTCGACCGACGTCGGTCCGGTGATCGACGAGGATGCGCGGAAGATCCTGGCGGACCACGCGGCGCGGATGGACAAGGAGGCGAAGCTGATCAAGGAAGTGAAGCTGCCGGCGGCCACGTCGCACGGCAGCTTCTTCGCGCCGCGTGCGTACGAACTCGTCGCTGTCGCAGCTGACGCGCGAGGTCTTCGGACCGGTGCTGCACGTGATCCGCTACGAAGCCGACAAGCTTGACGAGGTGCTGGCGGCGATCAACGCCACCGGCTACGGCCTGACGCTTGGCATCCACTCGCGCATCGACTCGACGGTCGAGAAAATCGCGAAGACGGTGAAAGTGGGCAACTGCTACGTCAACCGCAACCAGATCGGCGCGGTGGTCGGCGTGCAGCCGTTCGGCGGCGAAGGCCTGTCCGGCACCGGCCCCAAGGCCGGCGGCCCGCACTACCTGCTGCGTTTCGCCTCCGAGCGCACGCTGACCGTCAACACCACGGCCGCCGGCGGCAACGCCTCGCTGCTCACCCTCGACGACTGACCCAGCGTAAAAAGGGGACAGAGAATATATTTGTTTAAACCAAATATATTCTCTGTCCCCTTTTTTATTGGTGTTTCAGTCTGGATCGCGGGTGGACTCTTTGACGAGGATCCAGCGGCCGCCCTCGCGGTGCATCTCGGCCGTGCCGGCGCGCGGCTGGCCGGCTTCGACGGCGGTGAATTCGAGCCAGGCCTTGTCGCCGTCCTGGCGGCCACCGCTGATCTTCACCTTGCTCGGCGTCATCGCCTGCATCAGCGCCATCTGCGCGGCGAAGTCGGGTTCCTTGCGCGCGGCCTGCATCATTGCGGCGCGGTCGGGCGGCATCAGCTTGAGCATCGCGTCGAAGTCGCCGGCCTGCACGGCCTTGTTCATCGCCAGATAAGCCGCGCCCGGTTCGCCGCCGCCGGCCGGCAGTGCGATGCCCGGCGGCGGTGGCGCATCTTTCGGGTCGCCGAGCAGGACCAGGTCGAATTTCACCCGACAGTCGAGCTCCTGGCCGTCCTCGGGGCTGAAGCGGTATTCGCCCGACACGCGGTTCTTCGCACTGGCCGCCGCCTTGTAGTGGCCGACCTCGTTGGATGAAAAGCTGATGTTGGTGCCCGGCGAGATCCACAGGTACTGCTGGCCCACCACGCCGTCTTCGAGCGTCAGTTCCAGCCGCGCCGATTCGTCCTGCTCCCAGGACTGGTCGCGCAGACCCTCTTCGCGATCGGTGGCGCGGGCCAGGGCGCCGGCATCGATGCTGAAGGTGACGAAGGCCAGCATCACCGGCGGACCTGACGGCACGGGCGCTTCCTCGTCCTCGTAACCGTCGTCGAAATCGTCCTCGGGCTCTTCGGGCAGGAGCCAGGCGGCGCCATCGACCAGCGCGACCTTTCGACCCTCGTATTCACAATGACCCTCGACCTTGGCGGCGGCCAGGGTGGGCAGCAGCCCCAGGCCAAACGCGGCCAGGGCCAGCGGCAGGGCGGCAATACGCATGGCGTGATCTCCGTCGGGAACCACCCGGAACAACGTGCTGAGGCGCCGACATCGGCAACCTGTCCCCATTTTCGCTTTCGTGGCAGGCTAGGCGCCCGCCTTGCCGCGAGATGCCATGTACCTCGAGCACTACGGCCTGAACGAGCCGCCGTTCTCGATCACCCCGGACCCGCGCTTCGTGTACCTGAGCGAGCGCCACCGGGATGCGTTGGCACATCTGCTGTTTGGCATCGGCCAGGGCGGCGGCGGCGGTTTCGTGCAGCTGACCGGCGAAGTGGGCACCGGCAAGACCACGCTGTGCCGCCTGCTGCTGGAACAACTGCCCGAGAACACCCGCGTTGCCCTAGTGCTGAACCCGCGCCTGAGCCCGGAAGAACTGCTGGAAACGATCTGCGAGGAACTTCGCATCGACCTGGCGGGCAAACGCGGCAGCCTGAAGTCGCTGGTGGACGCGCTCAACCACTTCCTGCTCGACGCCTACGCCCAGGGCCTGCGCGTGGTGCTGATCATCGACGAGGCGCAGAACCTGAGCGTGGCCGCGCTGGAACAGGTGCGCCTGCTGACCAACCTGGAAACGCCGAGCCAGAAGCTGCTGCAGATCCTGCTGCTGGGCCAGCCCGAACTGCGCGACATGCTGGCGCGCGAAGACCTGCGCCAGCTGGCCCAGCGCATCACCGCGCGTTTCCACCTGACCCCGCTGGACGCCGACGAAACCGAGGCCTACCTGCGCCATCGCTACGCCGTCGCCGGCGGCCAGCGTTTCCCCTTCACCAAGCTGGCGGTGAAACGCATCCACGCGCATTCGGGCGGCGTGCCGCGGCTGGTGAACATCATCGCCGAACGTTCGCTGCTGGCCGGCTACGCGCACGACGAAGCGCAGATCGGCGAACGCTGGGTGGACCAGGCCGCGCGCGAAGCCCTGGCGCCGCGGCTGTCGAAACTGCCGCGGCCCAACCTGGCGCTGGGCGTGGCGGCGGCGCTGGTGCTGGCGCTGATCGTGCTCTGGAACTGGCCGAAAGCCCCTGCGCCCGACGAACCCGTTGCGGCGCCCCCTGCGACCGTAACCGCCCCCGCCCCCGTACCGGTGCCCTACCTGCCCGGCGAAGCGCTGGACCAGCGCGTGCGCCTGGCCGGCGCCTCCGCCCTGCCGGCCTGGCGCCAGTTGCTGGGCCTGTGGACCGTGCGCGCCGAAGAAACCACTGTGTCCGCCGCCGCCAAGTGTCCCGCCGTACTGGCGCCGGGCCTGTTCTGCCTGCGCGGCCGCGCCAGCCTGGACAAACTGGCCGCCATCGGCCGCCCGGCCCTGCTGCGCCTGCGCAGCGACGAAGGCGAAGCCTGGGCCGTGCTGCTGGGCGCCGACGGCCTGCGCGTGAGGCTGTGGCTGGGTGGCGGCCGTTTCGACACCGACCGGCTGGCGCTGGAACGGCACTGGCGTGGCGACTACGCCGCGATCTGGCGCGGCCCCGCCTTCCTGGGCGCACCGCCGGCGCTGGGCGACAGCGGCCCGGCGGTGGACTGGATCCACGACCGCCTGCGCGACCGCGCCGGCCTGACCACGCCCGATGCCGGCCCGGCCGTGCTCGACACCACCAGCCTGGACGCGATACGCCGCCTGCAGACCGCGCACGGCCTGGTGGCCGACGGCGTGATCGGCCCGGAAACCCTGCTGGCCCTGTCCGCGCGCGAAAGCCAGGGCCCGCGCCTGCGCCGGGGACTGGACTGATGTCGCTGATCCTTGAAGCGCTGCGCAAGTCGGAGGCCGAACGCCGGCGCGGGCAGGCACCCGGGCTGTTCGTCGAACAGATCCCCAAGGCCGCGGCGCGCCGCACGCGCACGCCGGCCTGGGCCTGGGCGTTGGGTCTGCTGTTGTTGGGCGTGATCGCCGCCTGGGCGTGGCGCGAGTGGCAACAGAACACCGTCGCGGATGCCGTGCCGATGCCGTCCGTCGTGAACGATGCCCCGTTGGCGGGTCCGCCGCAGGCCGCGCCGGCCACTACCGGATCCACGAACGACCACGCATCGGCTGTCGCGACGCCAGCGCCCGGCCCCACTGCGAACGACACCACGCCAGAAACGGCGCGAACCGCTGCGCCGCCGGCTGCGGGCACGACGCCCGACGACGCCGCAGCACCGGCCGGCACATCGTCCCCACCGGCCCCGACGCGGGCACCCGCAGAAGCCCCTGCGCCTGACGCTCCAGCAGCCGCTACGCCCGCCCCCCGGCACCCGCGATGCTGGAGGACACCACGCCCGGCGACACCACCGACGACCCCCTGCCCCGCCTGGCCGAACTGCCCGCCAGCGACCGCGCACAACTGCCGCCGCTGAAGCTGAGCATGCATGTCTATGCCGAAGACCCCGCGCAGCGTTTCGTGATCCTCGATGGCAAGCGGCTGCACGAAGGCGCCAGCCCCGCCGCCGGCCTGGTGCTGGAACAGATCCGCCGCGACGGGCTGGTACTCTCGGTGAACGGCCAGCGGGTGTTGCTGGCGCGACCGTAGGAAACACCGCGTGTTCGTCGAACTCCCCATCGACGCAAACCCCATCTGCGCTGGGCCACGCCGCTGCTGGCGGCCTTGATGGTGGCGGCCTTCATCTGGATATCCCTGCTGCCCGACGACGCCGCCTGGCGCGCGACCCTGCTGCGCTGGGGCACGCTGTCGGGCAGCGTCACCGAATGGCGCGCGGCGCTGCGCGATCAACGCCTGCTGACCCTGCTCAGCGCGCTGTTCATCCACCTCGGGCCGGTGCACCTGATCGGCAACCTGCTGTTCCTTTTCATCTTCGGACTGCCGGCCGAACGCAGCCTGGGGCCCTGGCGTTTCCTGCTGCTGTTCCTGGCCGGCGGCGCACTGGCCAACCTGGCCGCGGCGCTGCTGATGGGCACGCCGGCGCGCGCGATCATCGGCGCCAGCGGTGGCGTGTCGGCGGTGATCGGCGCCTACCTGGCGCTGTTCCCGACCGCCCGCCTGGGCGTGGTGGTGCCGCTGGGCCTGTGGCTGGAATTCATCAAGGTGCCGGCGGCGTTGCTGATCGGGCTGTGGGCGGTACTGCAGCTGGCCTTCACCTTCGTCGGCCCGAGTTTCGGCGCGGTGGCGTGGTGGGCGCACCTGGCCGGGTTCGTGGTCGGGTTCTTCTACGCGCTGGCGCTGAAGCCGATGCTGGCGCGGCGCGCGCGCGGCGGCTGACGGCAAGCCTATAATCCGCGGCCATGAACACCCGCATCCTGTACAAGATCACCTTCCTCAACGCCGGCAAGATCTACGAGCTGTATGCACGGCGCGTGAGCGCCAGTTCGCTCTGGGGTTCACTGAAGTGGCGGACCTGGTGTTCGACGTCAACGACGGCCTGGTGGTGGACCCCACCGAGGAACGCCTGCGCGACGAGTTCGCCCACACCCGCGTGCTGCACCTGCCGATGCAGAGCGTGATCCGCGTGGAGGAAGTGGACCGCAAGGGCCAGCTGAGCATCCGCGACGCCGGCACCGGCGAAAAAGTGGTGACGCCGTTCCCGATGCCGGCCAAGCCGCGCTGAACCCGGCCGGTTCGCGGATGAGTGCCGACCCGCAGTTCGTGCAGGCCCAGCAGGCCTTCCGCCAGGGTCGGCTGCAGGATGCGCTGCACCTGCTCGACGCGCTGATCCGGCGCGTGCCCCAGCACGCCGATGCCTGGAACCTGGCGGGCATCGTCTGCCAGGTGCGGCGCGACACCGACGCGGCGATCCGCTATTTCCAGCGCTCGATCGAACTCGGCGGCGGCGCCGGCGTGCTGGTGAACCTGGGCTTCGCGCACCAGAAGCGCGGCGACGCGGCGCTGGCGCTGCAGGCCTACACCGAAGCCGCGCGCCACGACCCGAAGCTGGCCCTGGCCTGGCAGAAACTCGGCGGCCTGCAGGAAGCGCAGGGCCGCCGCGTGGACGCGCTGGCCAGCTTCCGCCGCGCCGTGGCGCTGGACCCCAGCGACCTGCGCAGCCTGGGCGACGGCCTGTACCTGCGCCGCCACCTGGCCGACTGGGGCGAGGACGCGCTGCTGACGCCGGAACGCCTGCTGCAGGGGTTCGCGACGGCGGCGCGCAGCGACAGTTCACCCAGCCTGCTGCTGTCGCTGCCCGAGGCCACGCCGGTGCAGCAACTGGCGGCGGCCCGCACCTTCGCGCAGTCGCAGTGGGGGCCGGTGCTGGCGCTGCCGCCGTTGACCACGAAGGTCCGCGAAACCGGCGGCCGATTGCGCGTGGGCTACATCTCGGCGGACTTCTGCGAACACGCGGTGTCGTACCTGGTGTCCGAGGTGATCGCCGCGCACGACCGGAGCGCGGTCGAGGTGTTCGTTTACGCCTACCGGCCGGCGGCAGCGGACGACCCGTGGCGGCAGAAGGCCATCGCCGCGGCGGACCACTTCCTGGACCTGGACCCGCTGGACGACGCCACCGCCGCCGCGCGCATCCACGCCGACGACATCGACGTTCTGGTGGACCTGACCGGTTACACCGCGCACGGCCGCATGGGCATCACGGCGCGGCGGCCCGCGCCGGTGATCGCGCAGTGGATCGGCTACATCGGCACGCTGGGCGAACCGCGCCTGGCCGACTACATCATCGGCGACGCCATCGCCACGCCGCCGTCGGTGGCCGCGCACTTCAGCGAATCGCTGGCCCTGATGCCGCGCTGCTTCCAGCCCAACGGCCGCCTGCAGCCGGTGCCGCCGCCGCCCACGCGCGCTTCCGAAGGACTGCCGGAACAGGGCGTGGTGTTCTGCAGCTTCAACCAGACCTACAAGTTCAACCCGCAGCTGTGGGACGACTGGTGCGAGATCCTGCGCGGCGTGCCGGACAGCGTGCTGTGGGTGGCGCCGCCGCGCGACGTGCTGGCGCTGGACAACCTGCGGCGCGAAGCCGGACACCGCGGCGTGGCGCCGGAACGCATCGTGGCGGCGCAGCAGCGCGGGCGCAGCGACCACCTGGCGCGCGTGGCCCTGGCCGACCTCGCGCTCGACACCCAGCCCTACAACTCCGGCACCACCGCCAGCGACGCCCTGCGCGTCGGCGTGCCGCTGCTGACCTACCTGGGCGAAAGTTTCGTCAGCCGCATGGCCGGCAGCCTGCTGCACATGGCCGGCCTGCCCGACTGCGTCGTCGACGGGCGGCGCGAGCTGATCAACCTGGCGATCCGGCTGGGCCGCGACGCACCGGCGCGCGACGCGCTGCGGCAACGGCTGGCGGCAAACCTGCCCGGCTGCGGACTGTTCGACCCCGAGCGCTTCGCACGCGAGCTGGAACGACTTTACGCCGCGATGCTGGCGCAGCGACGGGCCGGGCAGCGGGGCACGATCACGCTGGAGTGAGCGTGGCTCAAGCATTGCGGTCAAGCGGGCTGAGCACACCGGAGCCGCCGCGATTGAGCACGTGCGTATAGATCTGCGTGGTCGCCACGTCCTTGTGGCCCAGCAGTTCCTGGATGGTGCGGATGTCGTAACCGGCCTCGAGCAGGTGCGTGGCGAAACTGTGGCGCAGCGTGTGCGCACTGACCGGCTTGGCCAGGCCGATGCGGCGTGCTGCCTGCTTCATGCCGCGCGACAGCACCTGGTCGTCGAGATGGTGCCGACGCTCGACGCCGCCACGCGGATCAACCGAACGGTGTTCGGAGGGAAACAGGTACTGCCAGCCCGGCTCGGTGCCGGCGTTCGGATACTTGCGCTCCAGCGCGAATGGCAGCCAGACCCGGCCGAAACCTTCGCGCAGATCGGCCGCATGCAGCGACTGCACCCGTTCGATCTCGCGCCGGAGCGGCACGGCCAGCGATGCGGGCAGGACGGTGCGCCGGTCACGGGCGCCCTTGCCCTCGCGCACGGTGATCTCGCCACGGCCGAAGTCCACGTCCTTGACCCGCAGCCGCAGGCATTCCATCAGCCGCATGCCGCTGCCGTAGATCAGGCTGGCCATCAACCAGGGCCGCCCTTCCATCGCGGCCAGAAGCGCGCGCACCTCCGCCACCGACAGCACGGTGGGCACCCGCAACGGGCGTTTGGCCCGTACCACCTGCTCCATCCACGGCAGGTCCTGCTTCAACACCTCGCGATAGAGGAAGAGCAACGCCGACAGCGCCTGGTTCTGGGTGCTGGCCGCCACATGGCCACGCACCGCCAGCAGCGAGAGGAAAGCCTCGACCTCGCGCCCACCCAGGTCGCGCGGATGCCGACGCTGATTGGCCAGGATGAACCGCTTGATCCACCCGACATACGCCGTCTCGGTGCGGATGCTGTAGTGACGCACCCGCAAACAGCGCCGAACTTCGTCCAACAAGCGAGGAGCCCGCCCACCCCCACCCCCACCGGATATCCCCGCGTCCGCGCTCAATAACCAGATATCCGTCGTTTGAGCTCCATAACGCCGAATCATCCGGATTGCCCGGAGAAGTCAACATCAGACAACCCATTGGCCCTGCGTAGGATTTCGCTTGACGCCTCCACCGCAACCGGAGAACCATACGGTCCTACGCCTCATTTTCGAGGCCTAATAGGCGTTAGGGCTCTTTGGAGATCAACGCAATGCGCAGTGTTCTCTTATTCGCTGGACTTGCCGCTTCCTGCCAAGTAATAGCTCAGGACTCCGCCGATTTCGCCCGCATGAGCAGGGCTTCGTGGGCAGCGTTCGAATGCGCAGCGCTGGCCTCCGTCTTGGAGAGGCCAGCCGACCAAGAGCGTCTATTTCACTACGGGTACGACCAGGGCAAGAAGTTCCTAGTTGCGGCGCAAGCTGGTCGCGTAGAAAAAAGCGACATTAACTCCATTGCCCCTTCGGGCTTCCTCATGGTTGCACAGGGTCCAACAATCGATTTTATGCTGGGTCGCGTTTTCGAATCTGCACAGGAGAACGCGCTCAAGGACGTTATCACCGCGGATACGGTCTTGCACGACGATTTGAAGCAGAGTTTGGCGTCCAACAAGTTCGTTGCTGGCAACTGCGAAATTCTCGGGCGTGAGCCCTAACTAATCATTCAAGCCGACGCCTTCGGCGCGGCTTAACTTAGGCGTTAGGCATTGAAAAGCGCGGCCCTCCCTAATTCAGCACGCACGATCGCATTGGGCCTTGCGATTTTCGCTTGCGTAGCTGCCGTTACAGTTTTTCTCTGGTGGGTGCAGCCCCTTGCTGCTGGCGCGCTAGGCTTTCTGGTTTTATTTGGCAGCGCGCCAACGATTTTGCATAGCACGGGTCCGCGGCAGGCTGCATCAATAGGTGTCGTTACCGGCTTTCTCATTGGCTCAGCCGTAGCATTGCTTTCGAGCACCTTCGGCGCAGCCTAACTAAACATTCAAGCCGACGCCTTCGGCGCGGCTTAACTAGGGCGTTAGGAATCACATGGCAGACAATCGCGAGATTGAGAGAATCTACCGAGATGGCATGCGAACCTCGGTTACTGAACGCCTGACTGAAGCAGCCCTTGAGCGCATGCGCACTTCTGCTATCGGCGGCGCAAGCATCGCACTCGGTGTAGTTCTACTTCTGCTTCAAACAGACCTTGGCAGCCGCGCCCTAATCGTTGCTTTGTACTCGGCAATCTTTGCAATTCCTGCGTGGATTACTGCATGGCAGTATGTCGAGGCTTATATGTTCTGCGGCAAGGAGTCCCACGAGCACTTCAATAGCTTCAAGGGTTCTTTAGTCGCCGTTTCACTTGCGCTCGCTGGCATGCTTTTACTTTTCGTTTCTGTAGTCTCGCTCATCTGGCACATGTCGGTCACGGCAGCCATTGTCTTTCTAGCGGTTTCCATTGCGGCATCAGTTCTCATCTCCAGACATCACCACGCCGTTCGCGTCTTCGCTGACCGTGCACGCGCCGGTGGTTCCTAACAACTCATTCAAGCCGACGCCTTCGGCGCGGCTTAACTCAAGGCGTTAGGCCGGTGAAAGCATTTCGCGTCGCCACTGTCGGTTTGTCACTTTTGCTAGGCCTCGCGGCGATGCTCCACGTGGTTCTCTTGGCTTCGGACGGAGAGGTCTATCGTCGCTGGGTCTATCTGCAGATGGCTTTACTGTTCACGTGCTCGGCCCTACTTATGGCATCACGGGGGACTCGTGTTGTCCTCCTTATGTCCGCTGTGGCGGTAGCGGCACCGGCAATATTCATCAACCACACGTATCTCAACTACGGCGGGTCTGCCGCGGCGTTGGTGTTGCCTGCGTTGGTGGCGTTGGCGGTAGGCGGCGTGGCAATCTACCAGTGGCTTGGGCGCGGGAGCCCGGCCTAACCAATCATTCAAGCCGACGCCTTCGGCGCGGCTTAACTAGGGCGTTAGGCTTGATGCTCAATATCTCCGACAAGATCCGTGACAAGATTTTCTACGCGGGTGTAGCGCTACTGCTCATGGGCGGCGCACTTGCCTATTGGGCGCTGCAACATTTCGATGCATTGCCCAACCACCTGCGGTTGGCCTCGCTTTTGCCCGTCATGTCAGGGGCAGCGATGCTTCAGGTCGACAATTTTCGAAACTGGTCCACTGTTCACGGACTTGCAAAGGGGCGTGCCATCGGCACCCTTATTGCTCCGCCGATGCTATTACTTGGTGCGGCGCTCTGGTGGTTTATCGCCCCAGATGCTCGTGCCTAACCAATCATTCAAGCCGACGCCTTCGGCGCGGCTTAACTAGGGCGTTAGGCCTTCATCCGCTTCTTCTACTTCGGCCCGTGCGCGGGCCGTTGTCGTTTCTGGGCTTCGGCTGCGCTGGTGGCAGTTCACGCCGCCCGCGTTTGTGGGTTCACGCCCGTGCTGCTCATGCCGCCCGGATCGGTCGCGCTTGAGGACCAGCATTGGGGCGGGCAATCGCTGGCCGTTACGGCCTCTCGCTCCGCGGGCCCGTCCAGCTCGGCCAGCCCCCACTTGCAAGGCGCCAGTCCGTGGCTTAGCGTCCGGCCTAACCATTCATTCAAGCCGACCGCCGGGGATGGACGCGTCACAAGTCATGCTTCTTGGGCCGGCGGCGGCTTAACTTAGGCGTTAGGCCTCAATGAAGCTAGAGAACGCACTTCTAAAAGATCAGGGCAAATCTGGAAGATGCGAACGATGTATGCGTGTCTCGTCGGTGCAGCGATATTGATGGCGTCTGGCATGTGGCAAATTGACTCACTTGCTGCCGGCACTTTTGCGCTGCTCGTGCTTGGCGGCTCAGCACTCGGCCTGCTTGGTCTCGCGTTCTCCTGTATCGCGATACGCTGCGGAAGCTGCGACGCACCATGGTTTTGGCAAGCGGTGAGTAGCAAGCACAGCTCCTCCTGGCTTTCCTGGCTCGAGTCTCAGCAAAGCTGTCCAACCTGCGGCGCCTACAAAGCTGACGGCGCCTAACTCATCATTCAAGCCGACGCCTTCGGCGCGGCTTAACTAGGGCGTTAGGCCTCATGACGGTAAATCTCGCGCCGCAACCAAAGCGCACATCCGCCGAGATCGAAGCAATCGTCGATGCCGAGGTTGCACGCTTCTCGGACAAAGGCCTAGCCGGGCCGTTTCGCCGTTTCGTGGTCGCACCGCGCCATGAGTCCCGGATTTGGGATTGGGCGCCGGGCGCCTTGGAGTTCCCCACTTGGGTTGTCGCCGAAAGCCAACGGTACAACTATGGGATCGTCTACTCGGAGGGGTTCTACCCCGTTTCCACGGACGGTTTGATTAAGGCCTGAAACTCCCGGTCACGCCGGGCAACTCTACGACGCATTCTCGGGTTGTGGAACCGCTCGAGGTAGCCGAAGACATCGGCCCGGGCCTCATCGCGGGTGCGGTAGCTGGTGCGGTGAATCCACTCGCGCTTGATGATCCCGAAGAAACCCTCGCAGGCCGCGTTGTCGCCGCAGTGGCCGACCGCGCTCATGCTGCAGACCAGGGCGTGGCCTCCGAGGAACTTCTGGTAAGTGTCGCTGATGAATTGCCCGCCGCGGTCGGAATGCAGGATCACCTCGTCGCCGCCTTCGCGCTGCCAAACGGCCATCTGCACGGCGCGCACGACCATGTGCCGGTCCTGGCGATGATGCATCGACCAGCCCATGACGAGCTTGTTGTAAAGGTCGAGTACGACGCATAAGTGCAGCTTGCCTTCCTGGGTGACGATCTCGGTGATGTCAGTGACCCACTTGGTCTCCGGCTCCAGCGCGGTGAAATCCCTTTCCAGCAAGTTCCTGACGCCGGCCGGCCGAGTGCCCGGCGGGCGCTTGGGCGCGCCCCGCTTCTTGCGGCGTGGCCAGCCCTGCAGGCCGGCCTTCGCCATGATCCGGGCCACCCGGTTCAGGCTGACCTTTTCGCCTTCGTCGGTCAGATCCTCATGCATGTGTCAAACGACACCCAGTTTCACGCATTAAGGCGACACCCAGATTTACGCACCTCGGGCCGGGGTGAAGGTCAGTTGCGGGGTGTTCCGAGGGTGGCTTCAAGGTCTCTGAGTCGGTAGCTCCTTCCCTTGATGTTGAGGACGTGGGCCTTGTGCAGCAGGCGGTCGAGGATGGCGGCGGCCAGGGCTTCGTCGCCGGCCAGCAGTTCGGTCCAATCGCGCACGGACTTGTTGGTGGTGATCAGGATCGCGCCGCGGCCGTAGCGGTAGGTGACCAGGCGGAAGAACAGGCTGGCCTCGTCGCGGGTCATCGGCTCGAAGCCCAGTTCGTCGATGACCAGCAGGGCGGTGGACAGGTACTTGCGCCGGCGCAGCCGGGCCGGCGGCAGGTGGGCGTCGGCCTTGAGCTGGAGCTTGAGCTCGTCGAAGCGGTAGAACTGGGCGGAGAACCCGTGTTCGACCGCCTTGATGCCCAGGCCGACGGCCAAGTGGGTCTTGCCGACGCCGGGCGGGCCTGGATCAGCACCGTCTCGGCGGCGCGGATGAAGGCGCAGGTGGCCAGGGTATCGATGCGCGAGCGCTCGATCGCCGGCTGGAACGCGAAGTCGAAGTCGGCCAGGGTCTGGCCGCTGGGCAGGCTCGAGAGGCGCAGCGCGGTGCGCACGCGGCGGCCTTCGCGGGCCTGGTGTTCGGCATCGAGCAGCGCGTCGAGGACCGCGTGCGGCGCCTGGCCCTCCTTGACCGCCTCGCTGAGCACGGGTTCGAGCTGGTCGGCGGCGTGGGCCAGGCCCAGTCCGAGCAGGCGTTCGCGGGTGCGGTCGAGGTCGAGCTTGCGCCGGCTCATCGGGCCACCTCCGCCAGGGCGGCGTAGAGGTCCAGGGGCCGGTGCTGGACCGGCATCGCGGCCAGTTCCTGCAGCCTTCGCCCCATCCGTCCCAGCGGCGTCGGGGCCTGCACGGTCGCGGTACTGGGGCCCTCGTAGTGCGCGGGATCGAGCAGCACGCGGCAATCGGTGTGGCGCGGATGCTGGGCGATGATCTGCTGGTCGGCCAGCACCTGTACGCAGCCGGCGGCGCCGCGCACTTCGACGGGGCGATCCAGATACGCGAACGGCACCGAGTACTGGCGGCCTTCGAAGGCGACCAGCCCGTCGCGGCCGACGCGGCGGGTGGCGACGTGGTCGAACGGGGCCGGCAGGATCGGCAACGGGGCCAGGGCCGGGCGTTCGGCCTGCCAGGCGTCGAACACGCTGCTGCCGGTGGCCGGACAGCGGCGACGGCGGGCGCTGTCGCGCAGGGCGTCGTCGGTGGCCGCCTGCAGCTGGTCGACGCTGTCCCAGGCTTGGCGGGCCAGGTCGACGCCGCGATGCGTGCGCACCGCGCGTTCCACCTTGCCCTTGTGTTCGGGGCTGTAGGGCGCGCAGGCATCGACGTGGAAGCGCACGGTGGTGGCATAGCGGCGGTAGCTGTCGTTGAGCTGGCCCCAGGCGCCGGCACCCCGGACCACGGCGGTCTTGGTGTTGTCCACCCGCAGTACCGCCGGGATGCCGCCGACGCGCTCGAACGCGGCGTTGTGCGCGGCCAGCCAGCACAGACTGTCTTGGGCCGGCATCCAGACCACGGCGCCGAAGCGCGAGTGCGAGAGCACCAGGTGGAAGGCGTGCAGCGTCACCGCCTGGCCGGCGACGACCATGCGCGGGAACTGCGCCCAGTCGACCTGCGCCTGCGCACCGGGCGGCGTCTCCACCCGGCGGCGGGCCCGCCGGGGCGGCGGCGGGTAGCGGTCGGCGACGAAGCGCTGCACCGAGCGCAGGCTGCCGGTGTAGCCGTGCTCCGCGGCCAGCCACGCGTGCAGCGCGGCGAGGTTGCTGCGGTCGTGGTGCGCCATCCAGTGCGCGATCGCGTCGGCGGCGACCAGCGCGTGGCGCGGCTGGTGGGCACGCCCGTCCAGGGCGCCGGCCGCCTGCCGGGCCAGGTGGTAGCGGACGGTGCCTTCGCTGAGGTCGAGCTGGCGGGCGATGGCCCGCCGGGGCAGCCCCTTGGCTGCCAGGGTCTTGATCGTCATGCGGATCTCCAGATCGGTGGTCGCCACGCCCGCTCCCGTCCAGGACGAAAGCCAACGAGGCTACGGGGTCGACCCGGAGGTGCGTAAATCTGGGTGTCGCCTTAGCGGCAGATTAGGTGTCGCCTTACAACATCCAGGCAGCGGCACATCATCCCCACCGGGTATTCGCTGCGGCAACGCTCGATCACCGTGTACCGCTCGGTGACTGCTTCGCGAAGAACGTTGCCGCGTCTCTTAAAAATCCCGCTCCTTCGTCACCCGACCCAGCTCGCGCTTGAGGCGGGCGAGCTCTTCATCGCGGGGCGTGCCACCCCAGGAAAGGCCTTGGTTCCGCCGGCGTCGGCTTCCCGCACCCAGCGGGTCAGCAAGGCCGGGTTGACCCCGACCTCCAGGGCGATCTGGCGGCAGCTGGACTTCGACCGGCGGACCAGTTCAACCAGCTCGTGCTTGTACTCCGGGCTGTAACGCTTGCGCTTGGACATGGACACTCCTTTTCCCCAGTATGGGGCTTAGTGGAAGTGTCCGCAGAATCGGGGTAGAACCCTAGCGGCACCTGACAACTCACTCAAGCCGACGCCTTCGGCGCGGCTTAACCAAGGCGTCAGGCCACGCAAGCGTTTCCCCAGCGGTTCGACACAAAGGAGACCCTGATGGCTATCACCATTCGCCCTGTCTCTCCCGCCGACCACGATCAGTGGGAGGTACTTTATTCAGGCTATGCCGACTTTTACAAAGTGCACCAGACGCCAGAGATGCGCGCTACCGTCTGGTCCTGGCTGAACGACAACTCGCACGAGCTGGAAGGGTTTGTTGCCGTGAACGAGGCAGGCGGGATTGTCGGCATCGCGCACTACCGTCCATTCTCCCGCCCGCTCTCGGCAACCGTGGGCGGATTATGGACGATCTGTTCGTTAGCCCGCGGCGCGCGGACAGCAAGCAGGTAAACAGTTGATCGCCGCCATTGCACAAGTGGGGCGGGAGCGGAAGTGGTCGGTCATACGCTGGTTGACGGCCGAAGACAACTACCGCGCCAGGAGCTCGTACGACAAAATTTCCACCCGGACGAACTTCCTTACTTACGACCTCAAGCTTTAATCCTCGGCCTAACAAATCATTCTGGCCGAAGCCGCTTCGCGGCACGGCTCAACCAGGACGCCAGGTGCCACATGCAAGACATAAGTCGCAACTTGAGTCCAGGCAGAGTGGTTATTGTCGGCACCCTCGTCGTCAATGTTCCTGTGCTGACCCTATTGTTTGGCCCGGGCTTTGCTGCCACCCGGCTTGGATATGAAGACTGGTTCCTCTACATCCTCGCGGCTTCTTTCTTCACCGCATGGAGTTGGTGGTCGTTTGCGTTGCCGCGATGGCGGCTTTGGGCCTACGAACGCGTAAAGAGTACTGGCGCGGTCCATGCCAGAGCGCTCGCTGCAGGTTTGGTCTGGCCCCGGGGCAGCCTCCTGACGCGGACGGAGTTCCAGAATGCCGACATGCGCAATCGTCAACTAGAGCTCGAGCGTGATTTTCCCTAGGCTGGAACCTGACAGATCATTCAAACCGACGTCTTCGGCGCGGCTCAACCCAAGGCCTTGGCCTACAAAGGTATTTATGCGGGCTCTCATCATTGTTGCCACCATGGCGCTTGGCATTCTTGCGATGCCTTCTTCCGCCTCCTTTACCAAGAAGACCGTTGACACGCGATTCGTTGGATTCTGGGAACTTGATTTCGACGAGGACGGAACCCAACGGGACACGATGGAGTTCACCGCGGATGGAAGGTATGTAATGCATGGCACGAGTTGCGAAATCATGCAGAGCTTTCCGTACCACGTCCATCGCGGCGACCTGTTCGTAGCCCTTCACGTTCCCGGGAAGGGGCCGATTGCGATGGTCTTCCACAGAAACAAGGATGGACGCTT
The DNA here is from genome assembly GCF_007993735.1 of Arenimonas daejeonensis. Classification (GTDB taxonomy): domain Bacteria; phylum Pseudomonadota; class Gammaproteobacteria; order Xanthomonadales; family Xanthomonadaceae; genus Arenimonas; species Arenimonas daejeonensis. Next base: position 380,380 of record NZ_CP042453.1, read on the forward strand.
GAGCTTTACTTCGCCGCGAACGCGCCAGAACGCTTACTACAAGAAACTGACCACCAATCCATGCATTGCAGCCGCCGTGGATCCTGACTAGTCATTCAAGCCGACGCATACGGCGCGGTTCAACAAAGGCACCAGGCCTGATCGGGGAGATTTCCATGGATTTCAAAGCAGTTGTTTTCGCCATCATCGGCGTGCTGGTTGCCGCCTTCTACGGCCTCGAGTCCGCACTTTCGTTCCAGGCAAACGGAGTCACCGCTCCCCTGTTCGTCAAACTCGCCATCTGCGGCGCCGGCGTCTACTTCTGCTTCCGCAATGCAATGCGTGTCCGCAAGGGCGGAGCGGGCAGCGACTCGGCCAAGGCGACTGAATGACCACACCGCCCACACTCTGGACAAGGATGTTCCTGTGGTTCCGGCGCCTGGTCATCCTTGTCCTCGCCGGGCTGCTGATCTTCCACCACAGCCTGATGCTCTACGAAATATATGTGCAGCCCGGCAACAGTGCGCACACCCTCTTCGACCATGTGCAGTCGGTCTGTCGCTTTCTGATCACCGTGAGTCTGCTGCTTGTCGTCTTTGGCGTCCGCCGGGCGCTGTGGGGGATGTGGTTCAGTATCGGCGGACTCGTGGCAACGCAGTATTGGGCCCATTTCGGCGACCTGCCCGTCGCCTTCACTGAAGGCAGGCATGCACTCTCCTACCTGAAAGGGTTCATCTTCCCGACCATCATCACCTTGGCGTTCCACTCCCCGGGCCGGCGGGGCATTTCATGATTCAAGCCGTATTCCACCTTTCGTTTCCGGTGCGCGACCTCGCCGCCGCCAAGACGTTCTATTGCGACCTGCTCGGCGCCACGGTGGGTCGGGACACCGGGCAATGGGCCGATATCGTGTTGTTCGGGCACCAGCTGACCTTGCATGAGCGCCCCGAACAGGTGCTGCCGCCCGAGCAACGCGGCGTTCGCCACTTCGGCGCCATCCTTGCCTGGCGGGAATGGGAAGCGCTCGGCGCATCGCTGCAGGGAAAGGGCTGCGCTTTCCTGCGTCCGCCGACCCTCATCGACCCGGGCACGGCGCAAGAGCACGGCAAGATGCTGCTCTGCGACCCCAGCGACAACGTGATCGAGATCAAGGCCTACCGGGACGTCTCCGGCGTTCTGGGCGCGGCGCAACCATGACGCGCTACTGACCCATGCCCCGCGACCGCCTGATCCACAGCTGGACCGCCAACGCCGCCGCGTGGACGGCGGCGGTGCGCGGGGGCCGGATCGAAAGCCGGCGGCTGGTGACGGATTCGGCCATCGTGGCGGCCGTGACGGCCCTCGCGCCACGACGCGTGCTGGACGTCGGCTGCGGCGAAGGCTGGCTGTGCCGGGCACTGATGACGCAAGGCGTGGAGGCCGTGGGCATCGACGTCTCCGCGCCGCTGGTCGAAGCCGCACGCGCGGCGGGGCCCGGACGCTACGAAGTGATGGCCTACGAAGAACTGCGCGACGCACCGGTCCGGATCGGCACTTTCGATGCGGTGGTCTGCAATTTCGCCCTGCTCGACCAGGACATCGTGCCGATGCTGGCGGACCTGCGCGCCCTGCTGGCACCGGGCGGCCGGCTGCTGGTCCAGACCGTGCACCCTGGAGCGCCTGCGGCGACGAGCCCTATCGCGACGGCTGGCGGCTGGAGACCTTCGCCGGCTTCGGCGACCAGGTGTTCCCGGAGCCGATGCCCTGGTATTTCCGCACCCTGGCCTCGTGGCTGGCGGCGCTGGAGGCAGGCGGGTTCGCCCAGGTCACGGTGGCCGAACCGGCCCATCCCGACACGGCGCGCCCGCTGTCCCTGCTGCTGGTCGCCACGCCGGCCGTCTGAACCCTGCCACCGCCCGGCCCCGGGCTGTGCCAGCATTCAGCCAGAACGGCCGATGATCCGGACGGGTCCGGGAGAACCACGATGAACAAACCGCTATTCGCCGCCCTGGCACTGGCCGCGACACTGGCCGGCTGCGCGGGCACTTCCACCGTGATGACGGGCCAGGCCCGTCCGCCGATCGATCCGTCGCAGGTGCGCATCTACCGTACCCTGCCGCCGGATTCGGTGGAAATCGCACAGCTCGAATCCACCAGCGGTATCGGTTTCGGCACCCAGGGCAGACCGATGCGGTCATCGCCCGACTCAAGCGCGAAGCCGCGGCCCTGGGCGCCAATGGCGTGATCCTGATGGGCATGGGCACTGGCGGTTCGCCGGTGGACATGTCGGTGGGTGCCGCGTCCTACGGCAGCAACGGCGGTGCCGGCCTGTCCATGGGCATCCCAACCCAGCAGAAGTACGCGGCTGGCATGGCCATCTATGTGCCGCCGGCGGGGCCGGACACTTCCCGGCATTACGCGCCGCCCGAGAACTACGGGCCGGCCACGCCCGAAACGTCGGACAGCGACACCGGCGCGCCGCCGGAAGACTGATCGCCCCGGAATCCGCCGATCAGCCGCCGTCGGCGGATTTCGCGGATACCGTACGCTGCGTGGACTTGAGCCGCGCCAGCGCCTGGGCGATCACCGCGTCGCCCTGGATCACTTCGCCGCGGGCATAACCATCGCCCACTTCTTCGTCGCCACGCAGGTGGCCCGGCAGGTCCTGTTCGCGCAGGCCGCGGCTGGCTTCGCCGCGCACCTCCACGTCGGGGCGGATGCCACGCGCCTGGATGGACTTGCCGCTGGGCGTGTAATAACGCGCGGTGGTGAGCTTGACCGAGTCGCCGTTCTCCAGCGGCACCACGGTCTGCACCGAACCCTTGCCGAAGGTGCGGCTGCCCATCACGGTGGCGCGGTCGTGGTCGCCCAGCGCGCCGGCCAGCACTTCGGCAGCGCTGGCGGTGCCGGCGTCCACCAGCACGATCACCGGCGCGCCGATCAGCAGGTCGCCCGGCTTGGCGTGGTAGCGCGCGTTGGAGTACGGCAGGCGGCCGCGGGTGCTGACGATCAGGCCTTCCTCCAGCAGCGCGTCTGCGGCTTCGACCGCGGCGTTCAACAGGCCGCCGGGATTGCTGCGCAGGTCCAGCACCAGGCCCTGCAGCGGCCCGCCCTCGCCTTTCGACAGTTGGCGCAGGTGGCGGATCACTTCCGGCCCGGTCTCGGTCTGGAAGGTGCTGATGCGCAGGTAGCCGTAGCCGGGTTCGAGCAGGCGGCTGCTGACGCTGGTGACGCGGATGATCTCGCGGGTCATCACCAGTTCGCGCGGCACGGTTTCGCCGGCACGCACCAGGGTGACGGTGACCGGCGTGCCGGCCTCGCCGCGCAGGTCGCGGCTGGCGGCGTCGGCGCCGGTTCGGGCCAGTGGCTGGCCATCAATGGCGATGATCAGGTCGCCGGCGCGCAGGCCGGCGCGCTGGGCCGGCGTGCCGTCGATCGGCGACACGACCAGGATGCTGCCGTCGGCGCGTTGTTCGATTTCGACACCGACGCCGGAATACGCACCCTCGGTCTGTTCCTGCAGGTCCTCGGCTTCTTCCTGCTCGAGGTAGGCGCTGTGCGGGTCGAGGTCGGCCAGCAGGCCGCGCAGTGCGGCCCGCATCAGTTCCTGGTCGTCGAGCGGTTCGACGTAGGCGTCCTTGATGGCGCGATAGACGGCGACGTAGCGCTGGATTTCTTCCAGCGGCACGGTGCGCGGCGCGGGTTCGGCCAGCACAGGCGCATCGGCTTCGGCGAGCTCGTCGACATCCAGTTCGGACTGGGCGACGGCCAGCGGGGCCAGGGTGGACAACAGCAGGATCGGGAAGAGGCGCATGCGCCGATTATGCCCGTCCGCCACCCGGGCGGCGCGTGAAATCAGGGCCGCAGCCAGGGTTTGGGGTCCTGCGGCTGGCCGTTGCGGCGCAGTTCGAAATACAGCGCCGGGCGGCCCTGGCCGCCGGAGCTGCCGACCGTGGCCAGCGGTTCGCCGCTGCGCACCCAGTCGCCGACGTCCTTGAGCAGGGCGTCGTTGAAGGCGTACAGGCTCATCCAGCCGTCGCCGTGATCAATGATGGTCAGCAGGCCGTAACCCTTGAGCCAGTCCGAATAGGCCACCCGGCCCGGCGCCACCGCGCGCACCTCGGCGCCGGCGGTGCCGGCGATCAGCAGGCCGTCGCTGGGGCGGCCGTCGGGCAGGCGGCCGCCGAAGGCCGCCAGGGCGGTACCAGCCAGGGGACGGCCCAGTTGGCCGCGGCGGCTGGCGAACGGCCGGTTGTCGTCCACCTGGCGCGGGATGTCGGCGACGGCGTCGCGCAGTTGTTCGAGCAGCTTGAGCACGGCCTTCTCGTCGCGGCCGAGGGCGGCCAGGCGGGCAGCGCGGTCCTTGAACTGCGACTCGACCGTGGCCAGTACGCCGGCGCGTTCGCCGCGTTGGGCCTCCAGCGCGTCCAGTTCGGTCTGCTGCTGCAGGCGCGCGGCTTCCAGGATCTGGCGCTGGTCGGTGATCTGCTGGGCAACGGCGGCCAGTTCGCGCAGTTCGGCCAGCAGGCCGGTGATGCGCTGCTGGCGGTCGGCCTGGAAATAGCGGTGGTAGGCCAGCACGCGGGCCAGGTCGCTCATGCGGTCCTGGGCCAGCAGCAGTTTCAGCTGTTCGTGGCGGCCGAGCGCGTAGGCCGAACGCACCAGCGCGGCCAGCGCCTCGCGCTGTTCGGACAGGCCGGCTTCGAGCGTGGTCTTTTTCCCTCGAGCTGCTGCAGCTCGATTTCCCAGTGGCGATGCCGGCTTCGGTGCGGCGCAGGGCGCGCACGGCTTCGTTCACCTGGCCGTCGGCGGCGCGCAGGGCCTTGGCGGCGTCGCCGCGTTCGGCTTCCAGGTCGCGCTGTTCTTTCGCGATCGCCTTGATCTGGCTGCGCAGGGTGTCCAGGCGCTGCTGGGCGGCGGCTTCCTTCTGCGCGCGTTCCGGTGCGCCCTGGGCGAAGGCGGCGGGCGCGGCCAATGCCAGCGCGATCAGCAGCGCGGTCGTGCGGATCAAGCCAGGGTCACCAGCGGGCGGCCGGTCATTTCCGGCGGCTGCGGCAGGCCCAGCAGCGCCAGCATCGTCGGCGCGATGTCGCGCAGGGCACCGCCTGTTCGCAGCTGTGCCCGGCGGCCGAAATAGACGAAGGGCACCGGGCCGACGGTGTGCGAGGTGTGCGCCTGGCCGGTGTCCGGGTCGCGCATCATCTCGAGGTTGCCGTGGTCGGCGGTGACGATCATCTCGCCGCCGACGCTTTCCAGCGCGATGCGGATCGCGCCCAGTGCGTCGTCCACCGCTTCGGCGGCCTTCACCGCGGCGGCCAGGATGCCGCTGTGGCCGACCATGTCGGGGTTGGCGACGTTGCAGATGATCACGTCGTGTTTGCGCGCGCGGATGTCGTCGGTGAGCCGGGCGGTGAGCAGCGGCAGGTTCATCTCCGGCTGCAGGTCGTAGGTGGCGACCTTGGGCGACGGGATCAGCGCGCGTTCCTCACCGTCGACCAGCGCTTCGCGGCCGCCGGACATGAAGAAGGTGACGTGGGCGTATTTTTCGGTCTCGGCGATGCGCAGCTGGCTCAGGTCGTGGGCGGCGAGCACGTCGCCCAGGGTGTTGCGCAGGTCTTCTGGCGCGAAGGCGACCGGTGCTGGCAGTTTGGCGTCGTATTCGGTCAGGCAGACAAATCGCGAGAGCGCGATCGGGCGCGGTTTGGCGAAGTCGCTGAAACCGGGCGAGACGAACACCGAGGCCAGCTGGCGCGCGCGGTCGGCGCGGAAGTTCATGAACACCACGGCGTCGCCGTCGCGCATCGGCCGGTGGCCGGTGATGACGGTGGGTTGCACGAACTCGTCGTTTTCGTCGCGGCCGTAGGCGGCGTGCAGGGCGGTGATCGCGTCCGAGGCGGTGTCGTCGGCATCGGCTTCGGCCATCGCGCGATAGGCGCGTTCGACGCGGTCCCAGCGCTGGTCGCGGTCCATGGCCCAGTAGCGGCCGCTGACGGTGGCGATGCGGGCGTCGCTGCCTTCGGCGCAGATCGCGGCCAGTTTCTCCAGGCTCGGTTCGGCCGAACGCGGCGGCGTGTCGCGGCCGTCGAGGAAGGCGTGCACGGCGATGTCGGCCACGCCTTCGCGGCGGGCCAGTTCGATCATCGCGAACAGGTGGTCTTCGTGGCTGTGCACGCCACCCGGCGACAGCAGGCCGAACAGGTGCAGGGTGCCGCCGGCGGACTTCGCGGCCTGGCAGGCGGCGACCAGTTCGGCATTGGCGTAGAAGCTGCCGTCCTCGATCGCGGCGTCCACGCGGGTCAGGTCCTGGTAAACGATGCGGCCGGCGCCGATGTTCATGTGCCCGACTTCGGAATTGCCCATCTGGCCGTCCGGCAGGCCGACGTGGCGGCCTTCGGTGTGCACCAGTGTGTGCGGGCAGTCGGCCAGCAGGCGGCGCCAGTTCGGCAACCGGGCCTGGGCCAGGGCGTTGTCCGTGGGGTCCTCGCGGTGGCCCCACCCGTCGAGGATCAGCAGCAGCAGGGGTTTGGGGCGGGGCTGGGCGGCGGACAAGGCGGACTCCGGGACGAATGGCACGGGGAATTGTAGCCCCGGCGGGGAGACTGGTCCTGCCCGCGCTTAAACCCTTCGCGCGGCTCCCGCATCCCAGCGGGGAATTCCACAGGAGCCACCCCATGCGTATCCGCAAGCTGACGTCCCTGATTTCCCTGTCCCTGGTCCTGGCCGCCGGTCCGGCGCTGGCCCAGCAGAACATCGACAAGGTGTTCGGCGGCATCACCGCCGAGGCCGGCCAGGAGTACGGCTCGCTGGAGTCGGTCAACGGCGGCATCACCATCCGCGAAGGCGCCACGGTGCGCAGCGCGGAAACCGTCAACGGCGGCATCACCATCGACGACAAGGCCCGGGTCGGCAGCGCCGAGGCCGTGAACGGCGGCATCAGCCTGGGCACCGAGGCCACGGCCCGCTCGGTCGAGACCGTCAACGGTGGCATCAAGCTGGACGAACGCGCCCAGGTCGAAGACGACGTCGAGACCGTCAACGGTGGCATCAAGCTGGATGAAAAGGCCCGTGTCGGCGGCGACGCCGAGACTGTCAACGGCGCGATCAGCCTGATCGGCGCCGAGGTCGGCGGCGGCATCACCACCACCAACGGCGACATCACCCTGGCCCGCGGCGCCGCCGTGCGCGGCGGCATCCTGGTCGAGAAGCCGCAGAGCGGCTGGTGGAGCAACGACCGCAACCGCAAGCCGCGCATCGTGATCGGCGCCAACAGCGTGGTCGGCGGGCCGCTGGTGTTCGAACGCGAGGTCGAGCTGTTCGTGCACCCGACCGCGAAGATCGGCGCGGTAACCGGCGCCACGGCCCAGGCCTTCACCGACGACCTGCCGCCGCGCGAAGACTGACTGAACAAGCCGAACCAGGTTCATTTTCTTTCTGCCTGAGACGCTGTCTCAGGCAGAAAGAAAATGAACCTGGTTCGATGCGGGTCGGGCGTCGGCCCCTGCGAAGTGGCTAGAATCGGGGTTCCCCGCCTCCGAGGAACCCCAGGAATGAAGCACACCCTGCTATTTGCCGCCGCCACGCTGGCCCTGGCGGCCTGCAGCCCTGCACCGGAACCGTCGGCGTCCGCCGACCCGGTCGCCCAGGCCCCCGCCGCTTCCGAACACGGCTTCGGGCCCGAAATCTCCGCCGAAGACTTCGCCGCGCATGTGAAAGTGCTGGCCTCCGACGAATTCGGCGGCCGCGCCCCGGGCACCGACGGGGAACAGAAGACCGCCGACTACCTGGTGGCCCAGTTCCAGCGCCTCGGCCTGCAGCCGGGCAATGGCGAAAGCTGGTTCCAGGACGTGCCGATGGTCGAGACCACGGCCGATGAAAGCACCTCCAGCGCCACCATCACGCTCAATGGCGCGGCCCAGCCGCTGGCCTTCGGCACCCAGATGGCCCTGGGCACGCGCACCGCGCAGCCGGAAGTGAAGGTGGATGCCAGCGAGATGGTGTTCGTCGGTTACGGCGTGAATGCGCCGGAAGCCAACTGGAACGACTACGCCGACCTGGACGTGAAGGGCAAGACCGTCGTCATCCTGGTCAACGACCCGGGTTTCCACGCCGGTGACGAGCAGCTCTTCAGCGGCAAGAAGATGACCTACTACGGCCGCTGGACCTACAAGTACGAAGAGGCCGCGCGCCAGGGCGCCGCCGCCGCGCTGATCATCCACGACGATGCCGGTGCCGGTTACGGCTGGGACGTGGTGAAGAACAGCTGGTCCGGCGCGCAGTACGACCTGCCCGCCAGTGCCGACCCGGAACCGCGCCTGCCGATGCAGGGCTGGATCACCGGCGAGGTGGCCAGCAAGCTGTTCGCCGATGCCGGCCTGGACCTCGACGCGCTGCGCGCCGCCGCCAACAAGCCCGGCTTCACCGCCGTGGACCTGGGCGATGCCAGCTTCAGCGCCACGCTCAACAGCACGATCAAGGAATCGAGCTCGCGCAACATCCTGGCCAGGCTGCCCGGCAGCGAACGCCCGGACGAGGCCATCGTCTATACCGCGCACTGGGACCACCTGGGTGACCACAGCGCCACCCATGGCGGCGACAAGGCCGCGGATGCCGCCGCCACCGAAGGCGAGGACCACATCTACAACGGCGCCATCGACAATGCGACCGGCGTCGCCGGCGTGCTGGAGATCGCCGAGGCCTTCACCGTGCAGGACCCGAAGCCGGCGCGTTCGGTGGTGTTCCTGCTGGTGACGCTGGAGGAGTCGGGCCTGCTGGGTTCGAAGTACTACGCCGCCAATCCGGTGATCCCGCTCAAGGACACCGTCGCGGTGGTGAACCTGGACGCGATGAGCGTCGTGGGTCCGACCAAGGACTTCGTGGTGATCGGGCTGGGCAACAGCGAACTCGACGACGTGCTCAAGCCGATCGCCGAAGCACAGGGCCGCGTGCTGGTGGAAGAGGACGGCGTCGAGAAGGGTTATTTCTTCCGCTCCGACCACTTCAGCTTCGCCAAGTTCGGCGTGCCGGCGCTTTACGCCAAGGGCGGCATCGACCACGTCGAGAAGGGCGCCGACTTCGGCCGCCAGGTGCAGGCCGACTACACCTCGGTGCGCTACCACAAGGCCGCGGACGAGTACGACCCGGAATGGGACCTGCGTGGCGTGATGCAGGACCTGACCGCGCTGTACGGCGTGGGCCGCGAACTGGCCGGCAACGAGGCCTGGCCGAACTACGTCGAGGGCAATGCCTTCAAGGCGGCGCGCGACGCGTCGCGGGCGGAAGCCGCCGCGAACTGAGCGTCACCCGTGCGACAACGGAAAAGGCCGCGCACTGCGCGGCCTTTTCTTTTCAGCCGGAAATCACCGGGCTCAGTACTTGCCCATGAAATCCTTCTTGCCGATCTCCACGCCGCCGTGGCGCAGCAAGGCATAGCTGGTGGTGACGTGGAAGAAGAACTGAGGCAGGCCGTAGTTCAGCAGGTAGGCCTGGCCCTCGAGCCGGCGTTCCTTGGGCGTGCCGGGGCGCAGCAAGATCTCGCGGGTGCCGGCCCCTTCGAACGCCGCGGCGTCGAGGCTGCCGATGAACTCCACGGTGCGGGCGATGCGCGCCTGCAGGTCGTCGAAATTCTTTTCGTTGTCCTCCCAGGCCGGCACGTCGGCACCGGCGAGGCGGGCGCTGACGCCCTTGGCGAAATCGCAGGCGATCTGCACCTGGCGTTGCAGCGGGAACATGTCCGGGAACAGGCGCGACTGCAGCAGCGCGTCGGGTTCGATCTTGCGTTCGGCGGCGTGGGCCGCGGCCTTGGCCAGCACGTCGGCGAGACCGCCGAGCAGCTGGGTGAACACGGGAACGGAAGCAGTGTGCAGGGAAAGGGACATGGGCGACTCGTGCGGGAAGAAAGCGCGATGGTACGCCGGTTCAGGCCGGCTGCGGCTCGGCGTGCACGATGCGCGCCTCGCGGATCGGCAGGTTGACGATCGCCGCCATCAGCGCCAGCGCGATGTCGGCGTACCACATCCAGGTGTAGTCGCCGAAACGCGTGAAGGCGAGGCCGCCCAGGTAGGCGCCCAGGAAACCGCCGATCTGGTGCGAGAACAGCGTCAGTCCGAACAGCGTGGCCAGGTAACGCACGCCGAAGAGTTTGCCGACGATGGCCGCGGTCGGCGGCACCGTCGCCAGCCAGGTGAACCCCAGGCCGGCGGCGAACAGGTAGAAGGTCAGGTCCGTGCGCGGCGCCATCAGGTAGAGCGCGATCAGCAGCGCGCGCGAAGCGTACATCCACGCCAGCACGTACTTGCTGCGGTATTTCGACACCCACGCGCCCGCGAACAGGCTGCCGACGATGTTGGCCAGGCCGATGATCGCCAGCGACCAGCTGGCCACCGACGGCGGCAGGCCGCACAGCTCCACCTCGCCCGGCAGGTGCGTGACCAGGAAGGCGATATGGAAACCGCAGGTGAAAAAGCCCAGGTGCAACAGCAGGTAGCTGCGGTCGCGCAGGGCGCCGGACATCGCATTCACCACGCCGGTGTCGCCGGCCTGTTTGGGCATCGGGATCGGCGCGCTGCGTGTCAGGCGGCCGATCATCGGCAGCGCCGCGAGGGTCATCAGCGCCAGCGACCACATCGCCCCCATCCAGCCGAAGGCCTGGATGAGCTTCTGCAGGATCGGCGCGAACACGAACTGTCCGAACGAGCCGCCGGCATTGATCACGCCCGAAGCCGCACCACGCGCTTCCGGCGGCAGCCGCTGCGCCGCGGCGCCGATCAGCACCGAGAAGCTGCCGGCACCGGAACCGATCGCCGACAGCAGGCCCAGCGACACGATCAGCCCGAAGCCGCTGCCCATGAACGGCGTTACCGCACTGCCCAGCGCCAGCAGCAGCACGCCGGCGATCAGCACCACGCGTGGACCGTAGCGGTCGGCCGCGGCACCGGCGATCGGCTGCACCGCGCCCCAGCTGAACTGGCCGATGGCCAGGGCCAGGCTGATCGCGGCGATGCCCAGGCCGGTGCTGTCGTCCATCGGTCCGATGAACAGGCCCATGGACTGGCGCGCGCCCATGGTGATCATCAGCACGCCGGCCGCGGCCAGGGTCGTGATCAGGATCTCGCGGGTGCCTAGGGCCTTGAACATGGGCGGGAGCCGGCGCGCCGGCGGGCGGGAGGATGGCGCAGCTTAGGCCCGGTCCCGACCCCGGAACAGAGCCAAATCCGCATCACTGTGTGGCGCCTGGCGGTTCTGGCGCCGTGGGTGGCCCGGCCCGGAACCCGACTAGCCGCCGGAGCGGACGGATCCGAGGAACTGCGAGAGCGCTTCCGACACCTGGCGCGGCTGCGCCATCAACGGCATGTGCCCGCAGCCCGACAGGATCACCGTGGTGCTGTCGCGAAGGCCGCGGCGGAAAGTTTCGGCGGCACTGACGTCGATCACCTTGTCGTCCCGGCACCACAGCAGCAGGGTCGGCGCCTGGATGCGGGCCAGTTCGGTCTCCAGAACCAGGGCGTCGGGCCCACGGCCGATCTGGTCCAGCACCTGCTGCTCGAAGGCGGCGTCGGCGCGGCGCCGGCGCGCCGGGGCTTCGTTCGCCGGCCACGGCACGAACGGCGGGTCGGTGAAGACGATGCCGAGGAAACGCTTGAGCTCGCCGCGCGTGGTCACCTGGTAGGGATTTTCACCGGCAAGCACGGCGTTGGCGAAGGCGTTCTCTTCGAAGGTGACGCCGGCCGACGACATCAGCGCGATGCGCTCGACGAGCTGCGGCTGCCGCGCCGCCAGCAGGCCGACGATCTGCCCGCCCATCGAGTGGCCGACCAGCAGCGCCGGCTTGCCCGGCAACGTGCCCAGGAACTCGGCCAGCCGCCGCATCTGCGCAACCGGGCCGTAGTCGGCGCCGGGCTGGCGTTCGCTGTCGCCCCAGCCCGGCAGGTCGGGCGCGACCAGACGGTAGGACTTGCCGAGTTCGCGCATCACCGGCAGCCAGTTTTCCTTGCTGCCGACGAAACCGTGCACCAGCACCAGCAGCGGCTTGTCCGGATCACCCGCTTCCAGCACCGACCAGCGGTGGCCGGCGACCTGCACCTCGCGCACCTCGGCGCCGGCCAGCCAGCGCTGGCGGGCAAATTCGGCTTCCAGCACACGCTCGGGCGCCGTCGCGGCAAAGCCGACCGCGCCCAGGACGAGCCCGAGCGAGGCGGCGAGCACGATCTTGCGCGGCCGGGCCGCGCGCCGGGCTTTCATCCGGTCACGGTGCCGGCGCGTTGCGGGCTTTTTCCAGCACCGTTTCCACCGAAGCGCTGGTGATGGGGTGGTAGCCGGGTTTGGCCATCCGGTAGATCTGGCTGGCGAAGGCCAGGCCGTCGGCGGTCTGCACCAGGGCCTCGTAGGTCGGCATGATCAGCTTGCGGCGGCCGATCTTGCGCAGGAACAGCGACATCGCCGGGCGCGCCTCGAAATATTCGCTGCGCACGGTCAGCGGATACCAGCGCTGGGCGATCTCGCCGTTGGCGGTGCCGGTGAAGCGGAAGGCCTGGTCCAGTTCGACCAGGCGCTCGGGATCGAGCGAGGCCGGCAGGCCTTCGAGGAAATACACCCACTCCTGCGTGGTCCAGGCGCCGACCTTGAGTTCACGCGCGGCGGTGCGACGCTTGAGCCAGGCTTCGCGGGTGGCGTCCACCGCGTCGAAACGCGGCGAGGCCGTCTGCGGCGCGAAGGCCGGGATGCCGGGCTCCGACAGCCAGGCCGTCAGTTCGGCATCGGTGACCAGGCCGGGGTGTTTGGCCATCAGCTCGCTGCGCAGGAAGGCGACGAACTGTTCGGTGCTCACGCTCTGGAAGGCGTGGCTGTCGAACCAGCTGCGCAGGAAGGGGTCGAACAGGTCGCGGCCATAGCGTTGTTAGGAACTGCAGGAACCACGCGCCCTTGTCGTAGGCGATCGAACCCAGTGCGTCTTCCGGATCGGAACCCGTGCGTGCCGGCAGCATCAGCACCTGCTGCTCGGCAGGAATGTCGGCCAGGTCCGCCTTCAGCCCGTTGCGGCTGTTGACGAACTCCATGTCGGCGCGCTCCTTGCCGTACAGCGCCTCGACGATGCGGTTCTCGACGTAGCTGGTGAAGCCCTCGTTGAGCCACATGTCCTTCCAGCTGGCATTGGTGACCAGGTTGCCGGACCAGGAATGCGCCAGTTCGTGCGCGATCAGCGACACCAGCGACTTGTCGCCGGCGATCACGGTGGGCGTGATGAAGCTGATGCGCGGGTTTTCCATGCCGCCGAACGGGAACGAGGGCGGCAGGATCAGCAGGTCGTAACGTTCCCAGCGGTAGGGGCCGTACAGCGATTCGGTGACCTCGATCATCTTCTCGGTGTCTTCGAACTCCTTCACCGCCTTGTCCACGGTGGCCGGCTCGGCCCAGACGCCGGCGCGGGCGGAGATCGGCTTGAACACCAGGTCGCCGGCGGCGATCGCCATCAGGTAGGACGAGATCGGCTGCGGCATCCTGAACGTGTAGTCGCCGTCGCGCGGCGCGGCCGGGTCGTTGTCGGCGCTCATCAGCGCCATCACGTCGGCCGGCGTGCGCACGCGCGCGGTGTAGGTGTAGCGCACCGACGGCGTGTCCTGCAGCGGCACCCAGCTGCGGGCGTGGATGGCCTGGGACTGGCTGAACATGAAGGGCGTCTTGCCGCCGGCGGTCATGGACGGCGCCAGCCACTGCAGGCCGGAGGCTTCGGGCGAGGTGGCGTAGGTGACGCGCACCTGTTCGTACTGGCGCGACAGGGTGATGGTGAGCTTACTGCCGAATCGGGCATCGCGTTCGGCCAGGGTGAAGTCCACGGCGCGCCACTTGCGCTTGCCGTTGCGGGCTTCGACGGCGGTGATGCTGAGGTCGCGGGTGTCGAGCACGAGGTCGCGCTGGTCTTCGTCGGCCCAGGCCAAGGTGTAGGTGGCGGTGCCGGCCAGCTGGCGTTTGTCGAAGTCCACCTGCAGGTCCAGGCCCAGGTCGGCGATCCGGACCTTGTCGGGCTGGGCGTAGGAGTGTTCGTCGGTGCGCCGGTCCTGGGCCAGGGCCGGCAGGGTGGCGGTCAGCAGGACGAGCAGGAGGGCAAGGCGGTGCATGGGCGGTTCCGGGCGGGTGGACCGCGCGATTCTAGCGCGGGCGGGGCGGGGGCGTCCGTGCCACCAAGGTCGGGGTTGGCGGTGGGCCGGGCTTGCTTCGCAAGTGGATCAAGGGCTCGTGGTCGGTTGATCCGGCGTGCGCCGCCCCGCATCGGTAGTGACCCCTGCCCGCCATTCGCAGCGGCGTCCTGCCCAGCGGATGGCGGCCGTTACGGCATCCTGCCTCCACTTCAGGGGTCACTACCGATGCGTGCCGTCGCCACGACTCATCTCCGCGAGCCGTTGAAACCCCACCCGTGCCCTCCGGTCACGAAGAGCAGGGATGCCGCAGGTGGCGAGCTCTCACGAACTCGATAGCCCGGCCCGGATGGTTCGCAGGCCGTCGTGCGTGAGGTCTTTTCCGGGGCTTCGAAAACATGGACGTTTTCGAAGAGCCCCCATGGATGGGTTCACGGCGTCCCCGGAAAAAGACCTCACGTACGGCGGCCTATCGCCTCGAACGATCCCGGCACAAACAACCCCCGGTCAGAGTTTGTAGCCGGAATGGATGGCGACGATGCCGGCGCTGAGGTTGCGGTAGTCGGTGCGTTCGAAACCGGCCGCCGACATCATGGCCTTGAGCTCGTCCTGCGGCGGGTGCTTGCGGATGGACTCGGCCAGGTACTGGTAACTGCCGGCATCGTTGGCGAACAGCTGGCCCAGGCGCGGCAGCACCTTGAAGGAATGGAAGTCGTAAACCGGGCGGAACCACTCGGGCTGCACCTGCGAGAACTCCAGCACCAGGGCGCGGCCGCCGACCTTGAGAACACGATGCATTTCCTTCAGCGCATTGGCCTTCTCGGTGACGTTGCGCAGGCCGAAGGCGATCGTGACCAGGTCGAAGCTGGCGTCGGGGAACGGCAATGCCTCGGCGTTGAGCTGCACGTATTCCAGTCCGCGCACCAGGCCGCGGTCGGTCAGGCGGTCGCGGCCGACGCCGAGCATGGCGGCATTGATGTCGCCCAGCACCACGCTGCCGGAGTCGCCCACGCGCTCGTGCAACAGCGCGGCGATGTCGCCGGTGCCGCCGGCCAGGTCGAGCACGCGGTCGCCGCGCTTCACGCCCGAGGTGCCGACGAAATAACGCTTCCACACGCGGTGGATGCCCAGCGACATCAGGTCGTTCATCAGGTCGTACTGGCGCGCGACCGAACTGAAGACCTGGCCGACCAGCTTCTTCTTCTCGGCCACCGGCACGTCGCGGAAGCCAAAATGGGTGGTGCCGTCGGGGGTCTTCTCGTCCATGCCGGCATTATAGATGCGGGGTCGGATGATCTTGACGTCTGAAACGTTAAGATCATCCGTCCCCGAAACCAGGTGACGAGCAATGTTGCGTTATTGGCATAACCCGCGCTGCAGCAAGTCCCGCGAAGGCCTGGCCCTGCTGGTCGGGCATGGCCTGCAGCCTGAGATCGTCGATTACCCTGGGCCAGCCGCCGACCGCGGCCCGGCTCAAGGGCCTGTTCAGGAAGCTGGGCGGTGACCCGCGCGAGCTGGTGCGGTTCAAGGAAGACGAGGCCCGCGACCTGGGCCTGTCACCCGATGACAAGCGTTCGGCCGCGGCCTGGGCCACCCTGCTGGCGGCGCACCCGCGCCTGATCGAGCGGCCGGTGCTGGAGACCGCGGACCGTGCGGTGATCGGGCGTCCGGCCGAACGCCTGTTGGAGCTGATCTGACCGGACAGGACCGGGCGCGCTGGACGCGCAACGTGCCGGAATTTCACGCCCCTGGCCTTCGGCCCGCTTGTAAGCTTGCGGGCCCGGCCCCATCCCGGGAGTTCCCCCAAGGAAGACCGCATGGACCCCACCGTTTTCCACGCCACCACCATCCTGTCCGTGCGCCGCGGCGACCGCGTCGTGGTCGCCGGCGACGGCCAGGTCACCTGGGCCACACCGTGATGAAGGCCAATGCCCGCAAGGTCCGGCGCCTGGCCGGCGGCAAGGTGCTGGCGGGTTTCGCCGGCGCGGCGGCCGATGCGTTCACCCTGTTCGAGGTGTTCGAGGCCAAGCTCGACAAACACGGCGGCAAACTGCTGCACGCCGCGGTCGAGATGGCCAAGGAATGGCGCACCGACCGCCGCCTGGGCAAGCTCGAGGCGCTGCTGGCGGTGGCCGACAAGGACAGCTCTCTGATCATCTCCGGCAACGGCGACGTGATCGAACCCGAGGACGGCCTGGTCGCGATCGGCTCCGGCGGCCCCTACGCCCTGGCCGCGGCACGCGCCCTGCTGCAGCACACCGACCTGGATGCCCGCGCCATCGCCGAAGCCTCGCTCAACGTCGCCGGCGACATCTGCATCTACACCAACCGCAATCTCGTGATCGAGGAACTGTGATGAGCCAGCTGACCCCGCGCGAGATCGTCGGCGAGCTCGACCGTTACATCGTCGGCCAGGCCGCGGCCAAACGCGCCGTCGCCATCGCCCTGCGCAACCGCTGGCGGCGCATGCAGCTCGACCCGGCGCTGCGCGACGAGGTGATGCCCAAGAACATCCTGATGATCGGCCCCACCGGCGTCGGCAAGACCGAGATCGCGCGCCGGCTGGCGGCGCTGGCGAACGCGCCGTTCGTGAAGGTGGAAGCCACACGATTCACCGAGGTCGGCTACGTCGGCAAGGACGTCGAGCAGATCATCCGCGACCTCGCCGACGGTGCGGTGAAGATGTTCCGCGAACAGGCCAAGGTGCGCGTGCGCACGCAGGCGGAAGAACGCGCCGAGGACCGCATCCTCGACGCGCTGCTGCCCAAGCGCCGTGGCCCGGGTTTCATGGTCGAGGTCGCGCCCGACGGCGAAAGCGACACGCGCAGCAAACTCCGCAAGCAGCTGCGCAGCGGCGAGCTGGACGACCGCGAGATCGAACTCGAACTCAGCCCGCCCACCGGCGGCATGGACATCATGACCCCGCCGGGCATGGAGGAAATGGGCCAGCAGCTGCGCCAGATGTTCCAGAACCTGGGCGGCGGCAGGGCGCAGAAGCGCAACGTGACCATCCAGGCGGCGCGACCGATGCTGGTCGAGGAAGAGGCCGCCAAGCTGGTGAACGAGGAGGATATCCGCACCCAGGCCATCACCGCCTGCGAACAGAACGGCATCGTCTTCATCGACGAGATCGACAAGGTGGCCAAGCGCCAGGACGAGATCGGCGGCGGTGGCGTCAGCCGCGAAGGCGTGCAGCGCGACCTGCTGCCGCTGGTCGAAGGTTCGACCGTCAGCACCAAGTACGGCGTGGTGCGCACCGACCACATCCTGTTCATCGCCTCGGGCGCCTTCCACCTGTCCAAGCCCTCGGACCTGATCCCGGAGCTGCAGGGCCGTTTCCCGATCCGTGTGGAGCTGACCGCGCTCAGCCGCGACGACTTCAAGCGCATCCTGACCGAACCGAAAAACGCGCTGACCCGGCAGTACATGGCGCTGCTGGCGACCGAAGGCGTGAACATCGGCTTCGACCCGGACGCCGTCGACCGCCTGGCCGAGATCGCTTTCCAGATCAACGAACGCCAGGAAAACATCGGCGCCCGCCGCCTGCACACGGTGCTGGAAAAGCTGCTCGAGAAACTCAGCTTCGAGGCCCCGGACAAGGGCGGGCTGTCGCTGATGGTGGACCGGGCCATGGTGGACGCCCAGCTCGGCGATGCCGTGAAGGACCCGGACCTGAGCCGTTACATCCTTTGATCCCGGCGATGGCTGTCAGGTTTTCCGCCCGGGCCCGGTCTACCGGACCGTGCCCCTATGGAAACCCGCATGCCCGCCGCCGCCCTCGCCCGCCTGCCAACGCCGCGCGCCCCTGCGCGGCCGGCGCCTGAGCCGGCCGTGACCACGGCATTGGTCGACATCGAGACCGTGCTGCGCGAGCACGGGTCGATGCTGGCGCGCATCGCCGGCAGCTACGAGTCCGAACACGCGCGCCGCGACGACCTGCTGCAGGAAATCACGATGGCGGTGTGGCGCGCCCTGCCGTCCTGGCGCGGCGACGCCTCGCTGCGCACCTTCGCGGCCCGCGTGGCGCACAACCGCGCCATCGACCACCTGGCCCGCGAAAAGCGCGCCCAGGGCGACGAACTCGACGAGCACCACCCCGACCCCGAAGCCAGTCCGCTGCGCCACGCCGAAGCCGAGCAGCGCCGCGAAGACCTGGTCGCCGCCGTGCGCCGGCTGCCGCTGGGCCAGCGCCAGGTGGTGGTGCTGGCGCTGGAAGGGTTCTCGCAGAACGAGATCGGCCAGGCCCTGGGCCTGGAGGACAACACCGTGGCGCAACGCCTGAGCCGCGCGCGCCGGCAGCTGCAGCAGTGGCTGCAAGGAGAGGGCTGATGGATCCGAACCTGGACTGGAAGGCCCTGGGCGATACGTGGCGCGGCCAGGCGGTGCCGACGATCGATGTCGACGCGATCGGCCGCGAGATCCGCCGTCGCGGCCGACGCCTGCGTTGGCTGGTCGCCTCCGAGGCGGTGATGACTGTGCTGATGGTCGCGCTTTGTGTGTGGATCGTGCTCCAGCCGGGCACGAGCACGATGGACCGCACCGTTTTCCTGGGGCTGGGCGTGGCGCTGGTCGTGTACCAGATCGGCGTGTTGTGGTTGCGCCGCCGCCAGCTGCGCGACGATGGGCGCAGCGTCGCCGACCTGGTGGACCTGGAGATCCGGCGCACGCGTTCGGGCATCACGTATTGGCGGATCAGCCTCTGGACCGCCATGGCGATGTGGCTGGCGCTGTCCCTGGTGGTCTGGTTCGATGCCAGCGACGCGCTGCGGGCGGGCTTCTGGCTGATGGTCGCCATCAACGCCCCGATCATGCTGGCCGCGGCGGTGTTCGTCTGGTGGCGTGGGCGGCGCTCGCTGGCGCGCATCGCCCGCTTCGAGGCGCTGCGCGAGCAGCTGCGCGCGCCCTAGAATGGCGGCATGTCGAACCCGCCCCGCCCCACCGACCTGATCCTGCACCAGGCCTCGCACGCGCTGGAAGTCGCCTTCGACGACGGCAGCCGTTTCCGCCTGCCCTGCGAATACCTGCGGGTGGAATCGCCCAGCGCCGAAGTGCAGGGCCATGGCCCCGGCCAGAAAGTGCTGGTGGCCGGCAAACGCGACGTCAACGTGCGCGCGATCGAACCGATGGGCAACTACGGCGTGCTGCTGCGCTTCGACGACGGCCACGACACCGGCATCTTCAGCTGGTCGCTGCTGCACGAACTCGGGCGCGAATACGAAGGCCGCTGGGCCGCCTACACCGCGGCGCTGGAAGCCGCCGGCAAATCCCGCTGAATCAGGGTTTTCGCTTCGCGCGCGGATGCGCGGCGTCGTAGACCTTGGCCAGGTGCTGGAAGTCCAGGTGGGTGTAGATCTGGGTGGTGGCGATGTCGGCGTGGCCCAGCAGTTCCTGCACGCCGCGCAGGTCGCCGCTCGATTCCAGTACGTGGCTGGCGAAGCTGTGCCGCAGCAGGTGCGGATGCACGCGCTTGAACAGTCCCTGCTGCATCGCCAGCTGGCGCAGCCGCACCTGCACCGTGCGCGGGCTGATCGGCCCACCGGCGCGTCCCGGGAACACC
The DNA here is from genome assembly GCF_007993735.1 of Arenimonas daejeonensis. GTDB lineage: Bacteria > Pseudomonadota > Gammaproteobacteria > Xanthomonadales > Xanthomonadaceae > Arenimonas > Arenimonas daejeonensis. The sequence continues at coordinate 400,024 of NZ_CP042453.1, forward strand.
GGCGCGTCGGCCGCGGGTTTCGATTGTTCGCGCCAGGCCTGCAGCGCATCGCGCGCATGGCTGCCGACCGGAACCACGCGGGTCTTGCGGCCCTTGCCGGTCACCGTCACCAGGCCGTCGGCCAGCGCCAGTTCGCGCCAGCGCAGCGCGCACAGTTCCGACAGGCGCAATCCGGACGAATAGAACAGCTCCAGCATGGCGCGGTCGCGCAGGCCCATCGGCGTGTCGGCGGGCACTTCGACCAGGCGCGTCATCTCGTCGGCGTCGAGCACCTGCGGCAGTTTGCGCGGCGATTTCGGCGCGCGCAGGCCGCTGGCCGGGTCCAGTTCCGAGGTCTGGCTGCGGTTGAGCCAGCGGTAGAAGCTGCGCACCGCCGACAGCCGCCGCTGCAGGCTCTTGCCCGACAACCCGCGCCGGTGCGCGCCGGCGACATAACCACGCAGGGCTTCCTGGCGCAGGCGGCGCCAGTCGTCGAAACCCTGGTCCGACATCCAGGTGGCGAGATCGGTGAGGTCGCGCCGATAGGCGTCGAGCGTGTTCGGCGACAGCCGGCGCTCGATGCCGAGGTAGCCGAGGAACCCGGCCAGTTCGCACTGCAGCGGCGCGTCCGCGTTCATCCGCGCGGGTATCGCCCCAGGGCGGTGACCAGTGACTCGGCCATCAGCCGCAGGAACAGCGTGCCCATGCCCGGGAAGAACCGGTTCGGGTCCGAGCTGCCCACGCTGAGCATGCCGACACCGGCCAACGGCAGCAGCACCGACGAGGACGCGCGCTCCTGGCGGTCGCCGTACAGCAGGGCCAGCTTGTCCTGGTTGAGGCGGCCGCACAGCGGTTCATTGCCGGCCATGAAATCGCGGAACGGCGCCAGCGACGGGTCCTTCTCGGGGATCACCTGCAGCCAGTCGGCGTCCAGGCCTTCCACCGGATGGAACAGCACGACACGGACGACCTCGCCCTGGAAGTCCTCGCCCAGCACCGCGACCATGGTGCGCACGGTGTCGGCGGCGGAGCCGGCGCGCATCAGCGCCAGGCCCAGCTGGTGCGTGCGCACGGTCAGGCGCTCGTTTTCCTGGGCGTTGGCGAACAGCTCGTTCAGGCGCCGGGTCAGTTCGCGGTTCTTGTCGCGCAGCACGTCCAGCTGGTAGCTGGCCAGCGACGAGGCCTGCCCTTCCTCCTTGGGCACCACCAGCGACAGCGCCAGGTCCGGGAACTGGCCAGGAACTTCGGGTTGCGGCGCAGGAAGGTCGCCACTTCGTGGGCGCTCAGGCGTTCGTTCTTCTCTTCGATCATGTGCGGCTCCTGCTGCGACGGCGTTCCGGGATGCCCGGCATTATGGCTGGCCCAGCTCGCCTTCGAACACGAAGGCGGCCGGTCCGGCCATGGTGATGCCGGCGTCGTCCGCCGGCCAGGTGATGTCCAGCGTGCCGCCCGGCAGCTCGACCGCCACGCGCCGGCCGACGCGGCCCTGGCGCACCAGCACCGCCACCGCCGCGCAGGCGCCGCTGCCGCAGGCCAGGGTTTCGCCGGCGCCACGTTCATGCACGCGCAGGCGGATGCGGTCGGGCGCCAGCACCTGGGCGAAACCGACGTTCACGCCTTCGGGGAATTCGGGCCGGGCCTGCAGCGCGGGGCCGAGCGTGGCTATCGGTGCGTCCGCGGCCGACGCGACTTCGATCAACGCATGCGGGTTGCCCATCGAGACGGCGCCGAAACGTACTGCTCCGGTCGCCAGCGGCAGTTCGTAAACCGCCGCCTCGGCGGCGGCCTGCAACGGGATGCGTTCGGGGCGGAACTCGGGCCGGCCCATGCCCAAGGCGTAATGGCCTTCCGGCAACACGTCCACGTCGATCGGGCCTGCCGGACTGTCGAGCCGGAACCGCGGCCCGGTCGCCGCGCCGTCGCGCCGCAGCCAGGCCGCCACGCAGCGGGCGCCGTTGCCGCACTGCTGCGCGGCGCTGCCGTCGGTGTTCCAGATACGGTAGCGGGCGACGCTGCCGGGGCCGACCGGGTCCTCGATGGTCAGCAGCTGGTCGAAGCCGACACCGGTGTGGCGGTCACCCAATGCACGCGCCAGCGCCGGCGTGGGCGCCGGTTGGCTTCCGCGCAGATCGATCACGACAAAATCGTTGCCTGCGCCGTGCATCTTGGAAAACGCAGGGGGCGGTCGGCGCTCATGGCGCGGTGGCGGGCTCTGGCGGCGTCTGCGGCTCAACAGCATCCACCGGCTCGCTGGACGGCTCGGATGATTCTTCGTTCGACCCGGCCGGACCGGCCTTGTCGGGCAGCACCAGCGGCCCCTTGGTGCCGCAGGCGGCGACCAGGACCAGGCTCATCAGCAGCAGGGCGTAACGGGCTGTTTTCATGCGGCGAGTATAGTCCGGAGCAGGTTCTTCGCGGACGGAGGCGGCATGACGTTGTCGGTCTGGATCTGGATAAGCGCTGCCGTGCTGGCGCTGCTGGCCATGCTGGCCTGGGGCCGACGCCCTGCCGGCCGCCGCGGCCAGGGGCCGGGCGCGCTGCGGCGCGGCTTCGCGCTGCTGCTGTTGCTGATGGCCCTGGGCCTGACGGGGCTCGGCTGGCTGCTGCGCACCTACGCCTGGCTGCTGGACGACGTGCCGGTGGCCACACTGTCCCTGGTCGAGCAAGCGCCGCAGCGGTATCGCGCCACGCTGGTGCCCACCGGCGGCGTCGGCACCGACTACGTGCTGCTGGGCGATGAATGGCAGCTCGACGCACGCGTGATCCGCTGGACCCTGCCCGCGCAGCTGGGTGGCGTGCCGCCGGTGTACCGGTTCGAACGCCTGTCGGGCCGTTATGGCGACCCGAAGCAGGAGCTGGCGGCACAACGCAGCGTGCACGACCTGCGCCGGCCCTGGGATTTCTGGGATTTCCGCCAACAGTGGCTGGCCGACCTGCCGATCGCCGACGCCCACTGGGGCAGCGCCGCCTACCTGCCGATGCTGGACGGCGCGCGTTACGAGGTCTTCATCAGCCCGCGCGGCGGGCTGGTGGCCAAACCCGCCGATGCGGCGACCGAGGCGCTGCTGGACCAGGCGGGCTGGTGAAATGAAAAGGGCCGGAGCGATGCTCCGGCCCTTGCGTCATTCCCCACGTCCGGTCAGGGCGCGGCGGGCAGGCCCAGGCGCTCGATCACGAAGGCGTATTCCTCGGCGCGCTCGCGGTAGCGCTGGAAGCGGCCGGACTTGCCGCCGTGCCCGGCTTCCATGTTGATGCGGAACAGCAGCGGGTTGGCGTCGGTCTTCTTCGCGCGCAGGCGGGCCACCCACTTGGCGGGCTCGAAGTACTGCACCTGCGAATCCCACAGGCCGGTGGTCACCAGCATGGACGGATAGGCCTTGGCGGCGACCTGGTCGTAGGGCGAATACGACAGCATGTAGTCGTAATAGACCTTGTCCTTGGGATTGCCCCACTCGTCGAATTCGTTGGTGGTCAGCGGGATGGACTCGTCCAGCATGGTCGTCACCACGTCCACGAAGGGCACGTGGGCGACGATGGCCGTGTATTTTTCCGGCGCCAGGTTGGCGACGGCGCCCATCAGCAGTCCACCGGCGCTGCCGCCCATCGCGGCCACGCGGTCCGGTGCGGCCCAGCCTTCCTTCACCAGGAAATCGGTGACGTCGATGAAGTCGGTGAAGGTGTTGGTCTTCTTGAGCAGCTTGCCGTCTTCGTACCAGGACCGGCCCATCTCCTGGCCGCCGCGGATATGGGCGACCGCATAGAGCGCGCCGCGATCCACCAGGCTCAGCACGTTGCCGTTGAAACCCGGGTCGCTGCTGCTGCCGTAGGAACCGTAGGAATACTGGTACAGCGCCGCCTGGCCGTTCTTCTCGAACCCTTTGCGGTACAGCACCGACACCGGCACCTTCGTGCCGTCGCGGGCGGTGGCCCACAGACGCTCGGTGACGTAGTTGGCCTTGTCGAAGCCGCCCAGCACCGGCTGTTCCTTCAGCAGCTTGCGCTCGCCGGTGCGCACGTTCACCTCGTAGGTGCTGGCCGGAGTGGTCAGCGAGGTGTAGGTGTAGCGCAGCCAGTCGGTGTCCGGCTCGGCGTTCACCGACACGCCCATCGAATAGGCGCTCTCGTCGGCCTTCACGAACTCCTGCCGGCCGTCGTCGTGGCGCACGCGCACGCGCTGCAGGCCGCCGGAACGTTCGCTGATGGCCATGAAACCGTCGAACAGGGTCACGCCCGAGATCAGCACGTCGGCCGAATGCGGCACCAGTTCCTGCCAGCGGTTGCGGTCGCCCCAGGGCTGGCCGTCGGCGAAGGTCATGATGCGGAAGTTCTGCGCATTCCAGTTGGTGTTGATCACCCAGCGGCCGTTGAGATGGTCGGCCTCGTATTCGAAGTCGCGCTGGCGCGGCGCCAGCACCTTGAACTCGCCCGGCTTGTCCGCATCGGTGCAGCGCAGTTCCGAAGACACGGTGCTGCTGACGCCGATGCACAGGTAGTCGTCGGACCGGGTGCGGCCGACGCCCATGTAGAAGGTGTCGTCCTTCTCTTCATAGACCAGGCGGTCCTGCGCCACCGGCGCGCCCAGCACGTGGGTCTTCACCCGCTTGGTCAGCAGGGTCTTGGGGTCGTTCTCGACGTAGTAAAGCGTGCGGTTGTCGTCACCCCACATCAGGTTGGCGGACACGCCGGTGATCACGTCGGGCAGGATCTGGCCGGTGCGCAGGTCCTGATGCGGACGGTGTACTGGCGGCGGCCGACATCGTCCTCGGCGAAGGCGGCCAGCTGGCCGTCCGGGCTGATCTCGTAGGTGCCGATCTGGTAGAAGTTCTTGCCTTCGGCCATCACGTTCACGTCGAACAGCACCTGCTCGGGCGCGTCCATCGTGCCCTGGCGGCGGGCATAAATCGGGTATTCCTTGCCGGTCTCGAAACGCGTGTAGTACCAGTAGCCGTCCTCGAGGTAGGGCACGCTGGCGTCGTCCTGCTTGATGCGGCCGACGAGTTCGTCGTACAGGGTCTGTTCCAGCGCCTCGAGCGGCTTGAGCACCGTGTCGGTGTAGGCGTTCTCGGCCGTGAGGTAGGCCAGCATCTCCTCGTTCTTGCGGGTGTCGTCGCGCAGCCAGTAGTACTCGTCGTTGCGCGCGGCGCCGTGCGGGGCGCGCACTTCATATGGCTTCTTCGCGGCGACCGGCGCCGCCGGCAACGCGGCCAGCGCGATCGGCGCGGCCTGGGCCGGGGTTTCGGCGGCAGCCGGAGCCGTGGCGTCGCGTGCCGGCGCACCGGCGCAACCGGCGAGCGCGGTGGCCAGGAAGGCGGCGGTGAACGGAAGATGGCGTTTCATCTCATTTCCCCTTGAACAGCTTCTGCTACAGGAAGGTATAGGCCAGCGCGCCCATGCAGGCCGAGGACGGTGCACAAGCGCCCGAACCTAGCATGCGGTCCGGTGAAGCCGCCGTAGGCACAAAGTCATGGTGCCGCCCAGGCACGGGCGTAGCGCCAGCCGCTGCCGCCGTCCTGGTAGTAGGCCGGCAGCGCCGCCTGGCGCCGGTAGCCGGCGGCTTCGTACAGGGCGACGGCCGCGGCATTGTCCTGGCGCACTTCGAAGCGCAGGCCGCGACGGCCCGCGACACGGGCCTGGCGTTCGGCATCGGCCAGCAGGCGCCGGCCCAGGCCGCGGCCACGCGCGGCGGGGTCCACGGCGATCGAATACAGCCGGGCCCAGGCACTGCCGGCGCGCAGCAGGACCAGGTGGTATCCCGCCACCTGCCCGCCGGCAACGGCCACCCGCAGCCGGGCCCGCGGGTTGCCCAGGTGGTGGCGGAACTGCCGGGCCGACAGCCGGTCGCCCGGGAACCGCGCCTCCAGGGCGAGCAGGCCGGGCAGGTCGGTGGCGCGGGCAGTGCGCAGGCGGTATTCCGGGGGCATGGCGGCAGTCTATCCAAGCCGTTGGCGAAGGATCAGACTCGCGGCCATCGCCCCCAGCCCGCCGCCATGAGCCGCCTCGTCATCGTCGTCGAAAAGCCCTCCGACTGGGGCTCGTACTACCCCTCCGACAATGTCGTGGCCGCCGCGGATTACCTGCGCGGCGACGTCGCGGCCGAAAACGAACGCACGCAGGTGATCAACCTGTGCCGCAGCTACAAGTACATGGGCACCGGTTATTACGTGTCGCTGCTGGCCGAGGCGCGCGGGCACAAGGTGATCCCCAGCGTGCGCACCATCAACGACCTGCGCCGACGTTCGCTGTACGGCGTGGACATCGAGGACCTGAACACGCAGCTGGGCAAGTTCCTGCCCGAGGGTTCGCGCGACGCCAGCGACTTCGGGCTGCTGGTGTATTTCGGTCGCACCCACTACGCGCCATTGGAGGACCTGGCCCAGCAGGTGTTCGAAACCTTCCCCTGCCCGGTGCTGCGCATCGAGTTCGAACGCCAGCGTGTATGGCAGATCGCGGCGATCAAGCCAGGCAGCCTGCACACCCTGTCGGATGACCAGGAGACCGCTTTCGCCAACGCGCTCGAAGCCTTCAGCCGCAAGCTCTGGCGCAAGCCGCGGGCGCGGCCCAAGTACCGCTACGACCTGGCCATGCTGCAGGACCCGGCCGAGCTGATGCCGCCCTCGAACCGGAAGGCGCTGAAGCAGTTCATCGAGGCCGGCAAGGAGATCGGCATCGAGGTGGACCCGATCGGCCGGCGCGACTTCGCCCGTCTGGCGGAATACGACGCGCTGTTCATCCGCGAGACCACCGCGATCGACAACCACACCTACCGCTTCGCCCACCGCGCCGAGCGCGAGGACATGGTGGTGATGGACGACCCGGTGTCCATCCTCCGCTGCACCAACAAGATCTACCTGCACGACCGGCTGCGCAGCCGCAAGCTGCCGACGCCACGTACCGAGATCGTGTTCCGCGACGATGCGAAAAACTGGCCGCCCTGCCCGACCTGCTGGGCCTGCCGATCGTGCTCAAGATCCCCGATGGCAGTTTCTCCCGCGGCATCCACAAGGTGGAGACGCCGGAGCAACTGCGTGCGGCCGCCGACCTGCTGTTCCAGCAGACCGCGCTGCTGCTGGCGCAGGAATACCTGTACACCGGGTTCGACTGGCGCATCGGCGTGCTGGACGGCGAGCCGCTGTACGCCTGCCAGTACTTCATGTCGCGCGGGCACTGGCAGATCTACGACCATTCGCCGAAAAACGGCAGCGCCAAGGGTACGGTGCGTTCGGGCGGCTTCAAGACCCTGCCGATCCGCGAGGCACCGTCGGAAGTGGTGCGCCTGGCCACGCGCGCCAGCAACGCCATCGGCAACAGCCTGTACGGCGTGGACCTGAAGCAGGCCAGGGATCGCACGGTGATCATCGAGGTCAACGACAACCCCAGCATCGACGCCGGCGTCGAGGACGCCTACCTGGGAGAGGATCTGTACCGCCGCATCATGGAAGAGTTCCTGCGGCGGCTGGAGCGCAAGCGGCTGGGCGTCCGGGACTGAACGCTGGCCTGATCGCAGCGCGACTGGTCAGAAGCGCGCGCCACTGGCCGGGCGATGTCCCGGCAACGCACGCTCCCGACGCTTCTTCTGGAACAGCGGCTCGGACACCCGCCGAGCGCCGAAGCGCCGGCGGCGGCGTGGCGTGGCGCGGACGAGGCGCGCACGCCACGCCGCCGCCAGGGCATGGCGGTAGAGCGTGACCAGGGCGATGCCGGGCGCCAGCACCAGCCAGAAAGGCATGTTGCCCAGCAGGTAGACCGGCCCGCGCGCGGCGGGCACCAGCAGCATCGCGATCACGCCCAGCGCCAGCCATTGCCAGAGCGTGCGCGCCAGGCGCGGGTCGACGGCGGGGTTGCGGGCATCAACAGGCTGCAGGATCGGCATGGCGGGGTCCTCCGTGGGCGTGGACACAGCCTGGCCGGTGGCCGTCTCATGGACCGAGACGCTGGGATCGATCCCCTTCGCGGGCTCAGAGCCCGGCGTCGTCGAGCGCCTTCTCGGCCGCCTCGCGGCCTTTTTCAACCAGCTCGGAGGCGCGCCAGAACTCGTAGAAGGTGGCGGTTTCGCGCGAGAGCTGGATCAGCAGGTCGGGCGGGTCCTGCGCCAGCTGCACGCGGGCCATGTGCGCCTGCATGGTGTCGAGCGAACGCGACATCAGGTCCATCACGCCGCGGCTTTTTCCGGCTTGGCGTCGTTGCCACGGCCCAGTCCTCCCAGAGGGCGGCCATGCGTTCGCGCAGGCTGCCGGGCTGGTCTTCGTCCAGGGCTTCCGTGCTGTCGTCGATGCCGTGGCCGGCCGCGATTTCCTCGGGCCGGGGCTCCAGCTTCGTGTTCATCCACGACACCGGGCCGTTGACGTCCACCGCGATCACGCGGTCCACCCGCATCTGGCGGGTGGCGGCGATCGGCACCGGGGCCAGCAGGCCGCCGTCCACCAGTTCGCGGCCGTCCAGCAGCTGCGGCGTGAAGATCATCGGGATGGCGATGGAGGCGCGGATGGCGTCGAACAGCTTGCCGCGGTTCAGCCAGACCTCGCGCTGGCTGGCCAGGTCGGTGGCCACCGCGGTGTAGGGAATCGGCAGGTCCTCGATCAAATGGTCGCCGACCAGTTCGCGCAGTGCGCCAATGACCCGTTCGCCGCGGATCAGGCCGGGAAAACCGAAGGCGAAGTCGAGCAGGCGCAGCACGTCGCCGCGTTCCAGGCCGCGCGCCCATTCGCTGTATTCCTCCAGCCGGCCTGCCGCGTAGATGCCGCCGACCAGGGCGCCCATCGAAGCGCCGGCGATGCCGGCGATCTGGTAACCGCGCGCCTCGATCGCCTGCACCACGCCGATATGCGCCAGGCCGCGCGCGCCACCGGCGCCCAGCACCAGCCACCCGCCGGCCGGGCGGGCGACGGGTGCCGGAATCCTCAACGCTCATAGGCGGACAGCGCGAGCTGCAGCAGGGTACGCGCCTGCTGGCGCAGCGACTCGGGTTCGCTGACTTCGGCGTCGGCGCCGTAGCGCAGCACGTCCATCAGCAGTTCCTTGGCGTGGCTGTAGGGCAGCTTCAGCTCGTAGCGGCCATCGGGCAGGAAGCGGCCCTCCTGCTTGGAATGCCAGTGCTCGTCCGCGACCCAGCGCGCGGCCTTGGCCGAAAACACGATCGTGGCCACGCCTTTCGGCGTGCCGGAGAAGATGCCGTAACTCGAGGCCAGGTGCTGGTTGAGTTCGGTGTCTGGCAGGTCGCGTGCGGCGCCCTCCAGCAGTTTCGCGTGCTGGATGCGGTCCACGGAAAAGCTGCGCAGGCCTTCGCGCTCGTGGTCCCAGGCGTCCAGGTACCAGTTGTCCTTGTAATGGGTCAGCCGCTGTGGCGACACCTTGCGGTGGGTACGTTCGTTGGTGGACCGCGCCAGGTAGTCGAACTCGAGCTGCCGGCGCTCCAGCACGGCGCTGGCGACAAGCCTGAACGCGAGTTCGTCGCGCCGGCGCACGCCGCTGGCGATCACGCGCACGCGTTCCACCGGCCAGCGTTTGCCGCCGGCCTGCTGGGCCAGCAGCGACTCGATGCGGCCCTTGAGCGGCGCCAGCGCGCTCGACAGCACGCCCTGGCCGGTGCGGTCGAGCAGCTGGTGCGCGGCCAGCAGGGCGTGCAGTTCGTCGGAATTGAGCCACAGGCCAGGAAGTTCGAAACGTTCCGCCTCTTTTTCGTCGTAGCGGATGCTGCCCTCGCCTTCGCTCTCGACCGGCGCGCCCAACGCGTCGCGCAGGAAGGCGATGTCGCGGTAGAGGGTGGCGCGCGAGCAGGCCAGCTCCTCCATCAGCCCCTTGATAGAGACCGGATAACGCGCGGTCTTCAGGCTGCGGTGCAGGGCGAGGATGCGCTCGTAGCGGTCCATGGAGTGTCCGGAAGGGTCGCGAAGATACGATTAGAATGGCACCCCTCGACCGCGTTCCAACTGCCCGGGAGATCCGCATGACCCGCACGACCGCACGCCTCGCCCTTTTCCTCGCCGCCCTGCTGCTGGCCGGGCCCGCCAGTGCCGACGCCCGCGCCGACCTCAAGGCCGCCTACGAGAAGTTCATCGCCGCCACCAGCTTCCGCGCCACGATGACCGACCTGGAGACCGGCCGGACCGTCAACCAGATCGAGTTCGTGGCCCCGGACCGTTTCGCCATCACCATCGAGGGCGGAATGCGCCAGGTGGTGATCGGCCGGACCATGCACATGAACATCGGCGGCCGCACGATGTCCATGCCGCTGCCCGAGCAGATCAACCCCAGCCAGTACCGCAACCAGAAGGCCCTGGACGACCTCACGCAGGACATCGTCGTCACCCGCCGGCCGGACTCCAGCGAGGCAGGCGAACCGGCCAGCGTCTTCCACTTCGCGTCCACCGCCGACGGCAAACCCACCGAGACCCTGACCTGGGTGTCCAAGGCCAGCGGCCTGCCGATCCAGATCCAGACCAACGGCGGCGACGGAAGCAAGAACTACCGCTACCAGATCCGCTACCGGGACTTCAACGACCCGTCCATCGTGATCTCGGCGCCGGGCGCGCCCGCCGCTCCGGCGACCCAGCCCAGGGCGCTGTAGGCAGACCTCGCGGGATCGCGCCGCGCCCGGCACAATGCCGGGCATGCGCGAGCCCGATCTCGACCTGCAGGCCCCGGTAGGCGACGAGGTCAAGCAGACCACCTGTTACATGTGCGCCTGCCGGTGCGGCATCAACGTGCACCTGCGCGAGGGTCGCATCCGCTACATCGAGGGCAATCCGGCGCACCCGGTGAACCGCGGCGTGCTCTGCGCCAAGGGTTCGGCCGGCATCATGCAGCACTATTCGCCGGCGCGGCTGGACAAGCCGCTGCTGCGGGTGGGTGAACGCGGCGAAGGCAAATTCCGCGAGATCGAATGGGACGAGGCGCTGGCGCTGGCCGCCGGCTGGCTGCGCGAGACCCGTGAACGTGATCCCGACCACCTGGCCTTCTTCACCGGCCGCGACCAGTCGCAGGCGCTGACCGGCTGGTGGGCGCAGCAGTACGGCACCATCAACTACGCGGCGCATGGCGGCTTCTGCTCGGTGAACATGGCGGCAGGCGGGCTGTATACGCTCGGCGGCAGCTTCTGGGAGTTCGGCGAGCCGGACTGGGAACACGCGAAGTACCTGATGCTGTGGGGCGTGGCCGAAGACCACGATTCCAACCCGATCAAGCTGGGCCTGGGGCACATGAAGGGCCGCGGCGCCAAGGTCGTGGCGGTGAATCCGGTGCGCAGCGGTTACGGTGCCATCGCCGATGAGTGGATCGGCATCCGGCCGGGCACCGACGGGCTGTTCGCGTTCGCGCTGGCGCATGAACTGCTGAAGGCCGACAAGATCGATCTCGATTACCCGGTGCGCTATACGAATGCGCATTGGCTGGTGGTGCAGGACCCCGGCGGCGCGGATGACGGACTGTTCGCGCGGGATGCCGATGGCCGCGCACTGTGCGGCCTGTCTCCTCCCCCTGCTGGCAGGGGGAGGCCGGGAGGGGTGGAACTTCGGAGCCTTATGGCAAGGACCCACCCCTCCCCAACCCTCCCCTGCAAGCAGGGGAGGGAGTCATAGGACTTGCGGAAAGCGCCGGAATCTCCCCCGCCATCGTCGGCGAGTTCGTGCTGCCCGACGGCCGCCGCGCGGTGCCCGCCTTCCAGCTGATGGCGCAGCGTTACCTCGACCCGCAGTACGCGCCCGAGGCCGTGGCCGAACGCTGCGGCGTGCCTGCCGACACCATCCGCCGCATCGCCCGCGAACTCGCATCCGCCGCGTTCGACGAACCCGTGGTGCTGGACCAGCCCTGGACCGACAGCCACGGCCGCGTGCACGAGAAGATGATCGGCCGCCCGGTCGCCTTCCACGCCATGCGCGGCATCAGCGCGCACAGCAACGGTTTCCACACCTGCCGCGCGCTGCACCTGCTGCAGCTGCTGCTGGGCGCGGTGGATACGCCGGGCAGTTTCCGTTACCAGCCGCCGTTCCCGCGGCCGATCCCGCCGGCGAACCGGCCGGGCAGGACGCGGCTGGCCAACGGCGCGCTCGATGCGCCGCCACTGGGTTTCATCCATGGCCCCGAAGATCTGCTGGTGGACGCGGACGGGCAGCCGCGACGGCTGGACCACGCCTATTCCTGGCGTTACCCCCTGGCCGTGCACGGCATGCTGCACACGGTGATCCGCAACGCCTGGGCGGCGGATCCAAAACCGGTGGACCTGTTGTTCCTGTTCATGGCCAACATGAGCTGGAACTCGGCGATGAACACCGCGCAGACCATGCAGTGGCTGACCGACAAGGGCGCCGACGGCGAATACCGCATCCCGAAGATCATCTATTCGGATGCGTATTCGAGCGAGATGGTGGCGTACGCCGACCTGGTGCTTCCGGACACGACCTACCTCGAACGGTTCGACGCGATTTCGCTGCTGGATCGCCCGATCTCCGATGCCGACCGCGCGGCCGATGCGATCCGCCATCCGGTTCTGGACGCCGGTGCGCAACGTGAAGGGCGCGACGTGCGCGGGTTCCAGAGCGTGCTGCTGGACCTGGGCGCCCGCATCGGCCTGCCGGCGCTGGTGGATGAGGACGGGTCGCCACGTTACGCCGACTACGCCGACTACCTGCGGTCAACCATGAACGCGCGCCCGGTGTCGGCCTGCTGGCCGGTTGGCGCGGCGACGGTTCGCTGCATGGCAAGGGCCCGCCGAATCCGGCCCAGCTCGACCGCTATCGCGAGAACGGCGGTTTCTGGACCGCGGAAGTCCCGGCGTCCGCGCGTTATTTCAAGATGGCCAACCACGATTACCTGCACTGGTCGCAGGGCATGGGCTTCATCGCCAAGGCTGAGCCGGTGGTGCTGCAACTGTATTCGGAGACACTGCAGAAGTTCCGGCTCGCGGCGTTGGGACACGGACCCGTGCAGCCGCCGGATGCCGAACGCGAGCGTGTGGCCGCCTATTTCGACCCGCTGCCGATCTGGTACGAACCCTTCGAGGGCGCGCAGCTGGAAAGCACGCGTTTCCCGCTGAGCGCGGTGACCCAGCGCCCGCCCTTCATGTACCACGCCTGGGGCTCCCAGAACGCGTGGCTGCGGCAGATCACCGCGCGCAACTTCCTGTACCTGCATCCAGACACCGCCGCGCGGCACGGCCTGGCGGACGACGACTGGGTGCACGTGGATTCGCACCACGGACGCATCACCGTGCAATGCCGGCTGGCCGGCAACGTGCAGCCGGACACGGTGTGGACCTGGAACGCGATCGGAAAACGCCGCGGCGCCTGGAAACTTTCCGCCGACGCGCCCGAGAGTGCGAAGGGTTTCCTGCTCAATCATCTGATTTCCGACGTGCTGCCCAGGAACGACTACGCCAATGCCGACCCGGTCACCGGCCAGGCGGCGTGGTTCGACCTGCGCGTGGCGATCCACAAGGCCGAGGCAGGCGAAGTCTCGCTGCCGCAGTTCGCGCCGCTGGATGCAAACCCCGCGCCGGATTCCCCGCTGCGTTACGGCGCACAATTCCGCAAGACCGGCCGATGAACATCACCCCGATCGTCGGCCAAGGAAACCCATGACCACCCTGCCGCCGCCATCGAAGAAGAAACTCGGCCTGGTGATCGACCTCGACACCTGCGTCGGCTGCCATGCCTGCGCCGTGTCGTGCAAGGAATGGAACGCGGGCGGCGTCGCCGGCCCGCTGACCGACGAGAACGCCTACGGCAAGGATCCGTTCGGCGTCTGGTTCAACCGCGTGCACTCGTACGAAGTCGCGGCCACGGACGCCCAGCCCGCGACCACCCTGCACTTCCCGCGCAGCTGCCTGCACTGCGAAACGCCCGCCTGCGTCACCGTCTGCCCGACCGGCGCCAGCTACAAACGTGCCGAGGACGGCATCGTGCTGGTGGACGAGGACAAGTGCATCGGCTGCAAGCTCTGCAGTTGGGCCTGCCCCTACGGCGCGCGCGAATACAGCGCGGTCGAAGGCGTGATGAAGAAGTGCACGCTGTGCGTGGACCGCATCTACAACGAATCGATTCCCGAGGAATCGCGGCAGCCGGCCTGCGTGCAGGCCTGCCCGACCAAGGCGCGCCATTTCGGCGACCTGGGCGATCCGGATTCAAAAGTGTCGCAGCTGGTGGCGCAACGCGGTGGCGTGGCGCTGATGCCCGAGCTGGGTTATGCGCCGGTGAACCGTTACCTGCCGCAGCGTCCGCGCCGTGCCGGCGAAACTTCGACGCCCAAGGCATCGGCCGCTCCCGACGAAAAACTCGACACCACCCAACTCAACCCGCTGCTGCGCTGGCTCGACCGCGCCCTGAGCCGCTGACATGCATCCCGCCTTTTCCGTCCTGTTCTTCACCACCCTGTCCGGCGCGGGTTACGGGCTGCTGGTCTGGCTGTGCGTGGTGACGCTACCGCTGCGCGACAACGCGCTCTACGGCAACGGCGCGGTTTTCCTGCTGGCGCAGCTGGCGCTGGCGGCGTTGCTGGTGTCGGCCGGCCTGCTCAGCTCGCTCGGGCATCTTGGCCAGCCGCAGCGGGCCTGGCGGGCATTTTCCCAGTGGCGCAGCTCCTGGCTTTCGCGCGAAGGCGTGCTGGCCGTGGCGACCTTCGTCCCGATGGGGCTGCTGGCCTGGGCGCTGACGCGACCGTGGCGGGTGCCGTCGGGTGGCTCGGCGCTGGGCGAGCTGGGAACCGCCAGCCTGGTCGCCGCGGCCGTCGGCGCGGTGCTCACCGTGGTCTGCACCGCCATGATCTATGCCTCGCTCAAGCCCATCCCCGCCTGGCGCCATGCGCTGGTGGTGCCGGCCTACCCTGGTGTTCGCGCTGCTGACCGGGCTGCTGCTGCACGCGGCCGCGCTGCCGCTCGCCGGCGGTACCGCTCCGCCGCAGATGCTGGCGATCCTGGCCACGCTGGCGGTCATCGCCGGCATCACCAAGCTGGCCTACTGGCAGGCGATCGACCGGCAGCCCCTGACGGCTTCCCGCGCCAGCGCGCTGGGCCTGCCCGCGGATCGCCAGGCCACGGTGTTCGAACGCCCGCACACCGAAGCCAACTACCTGACCCGCGAGATGGGCTTCGTGTTGGCGCGAAAGCACTCGCGCAAGCTGCGTGCGATCTCGCTGCTGCTGTTCGGGCTGCTGCCGCTGCTGGCCTGCGCACTGGCCTGGACGGCGCCGGGCTTCGCGACGGCTGCCATCGCCATCGCTGCGCTGTGCGGGCTGCTGGGTGCTTTGGTCGAACGCTGGCTGTTCTTCGCCGAAGCCAAGCACCTCGTCACCCTTTACTACTGAGCCAAAAAAGGGGACGGAGGTATTTAACGTTTCAATCTCCTGCTTGAAACGTTAAATACCTCCGTCCCTTTTTCTGAGCTTTTGGCTCAGGGCAACAGGGCGTCGGCGCCGCGGGCCACCAGCATGTCGGCGACCTGTTCGCCCAGTTTTTCGGGTTCGCTCATCGGGCCGCTGGCGTAACCGCGCACGGTCTTGCCCGTTTTCGCGTCGCCGACCAGGCCTTCGAGCGACATCCGTTCCTTGTTGAGGGTCGCGTAGGCGGCGATCGGAACGTGGCAGCTGCCGCCCAGCGCACGGGTCATCGCCCGCTCGGCACTGACGCAGGCGCGGGTCGGTCCGTGGTCGAGCACGGCCAGCAGGTCGCGCACGGCGGCATCACCCTGTCTGCATTCGACCGTCACCGCACCTTGCGCCGCGGCGGGGATGAAACGCGGCGCGGTCAGGCGCTCGCGGATGCGGTCGCCCATGCCGAGCCGCTCAAGACCGGCGCAGGCCAGCACGATGGCGTCGTAGTCGCCGGCGTCGAGCTTGGCGAGGCGCGTATTGACGTTGCCGCGCAGGTCGGCCAATTCCAGGTCGGGACGGTGCGCACGCAGCAGCGCCTGGCGTCGCAGCGACGAGGTACCGACGCGGGCACCGAACGGCAACTCCTCGAAGGCTTCGTACTTCACCGACACGAAAGCGTCGAAAGGATCGGCGCGCTCGAGGATGGCCGCCAGCTCGAACGGGCCGTCGAGCTCCATCGGCACGTCCTTGAGCGAATGTACGGCGGCGTCGGCCCGGCCTTCGAGCATGGCCACCTCGAGCTCCTTCAGGAACAGGCCCTTGCCACCGATCTCCACCAGCGGCTGGTCGATGGCCTGGTCGCCGCGCGTGGTCATCGGCACCAGCACAACCTCCAGACCCGGGTGCGCCTCGCGCAGCTTCGCGGCGACATGTTCGGTCTGCCAGAGCGCGAGTGCGCTCTCGCGGGTGGCCAGGCGGATGGTCGGCATGCGGTGTCCCCTCAGAGATGTTTCAGGCGTTCGCGCAGCAGCGGCAGGCAGCGGCGGCTGACCTCCAGCGGGCCGCCGCCGTGGCGCAGGATGGCGTGCACCTGGCCGTCGGTGCAGCGCTTGAGTTCGGCGAACTCGTCGCTGGCGACCAGGCAGTTGCGGTGGATGCGGATGAAGCGGTCGGCGAACTCGTGTTCGAGCGACTTCAGCGATTCCTCGATCAGGTCTTCGCCGCGCGCGTGATGCACGACCACGTATTTTTCCTCGGCCTGCAGGTAGTGGATGTCCACCACCGGGATCAGGCGCAGGCTGCCGCGCAGGCGCGCACTGAGATGACTGCGGCGGCGCTCGGGGCCGGAGGGCGGCAGCATCGGCAGTTCCTGCGCGGCCCGCTGCCGGCGCGCGCGCTCCAGCGCCTCGGCCAGGCGTTCGGGCCGCACGGGTTTGACCAGGTAGTCGACCGCGGCGGCCTCGAACGCCGCCAGCGCGTGCTGGTCGAAGGCGGTGCAGAACACCAGCGCCGGCGGCGAGGCCAGCCCGGCCAGGTGCTGCGCGGCCTCCAGGCCGTCCATCACCGGCATGGCGATGTCGAGCAGCACCACGTCCACGCCCAGCGATTCGGCCATTTCCACCGCTTCGCGGCCGTTGCCGGCCTCGCCGGCGATCTCGTGGCCGCCCAGTTCCCGCACCAGGGCGGCCAGGCGCTGGCGGGCGAGCGGTTCGTCGTCGACCAGGAGCAGTTTCATGGCGGGCAGTATGCCCCGCGATCAGCCGGCCAGGAAACGCTGCTGCAGCCATTCGCCGAGGTCGCGGATCTCCTCGGCGCAGACGCTGTGCGGCATGGCGTAGCTGCGCCAGTCCACCGACACGCCCAGGCCGCGCATCAGGTCGCGGCTGCGGGCGCCCAGGCCTTCGGGCACCACCGGGTCGAGCTGGCCGTGCGCCATGAACACCGGCGTGGCCTTGCCGGCGGGCGTGGTTTCGACGGCGGTCGTGTCGGCCATCGGCAGGTAGGTCGAGAGCGCGACGATGCCGGCGACGCCAGCCTCGCGGCGCAGGCCGGCGGCCAGGGCGATGGCGCCGCCCTGGGAAAACCCGGCCAGCAGGATGCGCTGGTTCGGAATTCCGCGCAGGTTCTCGCGCGCGATCAGGGCCTCGACCTGGGCGATGGATTCGCGCACGCCCTGTTCGTCGGCGCGCTGTTCGATCGACAGGTCGCGGATGTCGTACCAGGCGCGCATGCGCGCACCGTTGTTGATGGTGACCGCGCGCACCGGCGCATGCGGGAACACAAAACGGATCTGCGGCCAGCCGGCGCGCAGCAGTTCGGGCACGATCGGCGCGAAGTCATGGCCGTCGGCACCCAGACCATGCAGCCAGACGATGGACCAGCGCGGCTCGGGGCCGGTTTCGCGTTCGACGGTTTCCAGCAGGGTCATCGTGGGCACACTCGGCGGGGCGAGCCGGCATTATGCCCAGCGCGCCGCGTTCATTGTGCCCAGTGCAGCTCCGGCGCCAGTGCGTCGAGCGCGAATCCCGCCACGCCGGCCTGCCGCGCGATGCGCGATGCACAGGCCTGGCCCAGACGCGAAAGCCCGACATCGGTGGCCGCCAGCCGCAAGTCGCCACGGGCATCGGCGACCACGTGCAGGCGCAGCGCGCAGGCATGCCATTGCGGCGCGATGCGGCGTTTTCCGGACCAGAACCGTCGCCAGGAGGAAGCGCTTTCGGCCTGCACCGGCAAGCGCGACAACAGTCGTTCCCAGGCATGGAAATCGCTGTCGGGCAGCAGGTAGAGACGCCAGCAACCGGTGCCGGCTTCGTCGAAGAAATGCAGGGCTTCGCTGGGGCCGTCGCTGTCGAGCCGGACCTGGGCCAGCAGCCGCTGCGCGCGGCTCCAGCCGGACAGCAGGTGCGGATCGGCGGCGCCGTGCAGGCAGAGCAGCGGGCCGAGTGCGCTCAGCGCTTCGGGCGGGCAGGCACCGATGCCGACGGCAGGGGCACCCGCGGGGTCGTTCGCGGCCAAGAGCGGCGACATGTCGATTCCAGGGCTGGCCGGCGGAGCTGGCGGCCGGAACTCCGGCGGGCGGGCGACCGGGAAGGGGTTATTTGACGAGGATGAGCTTGTCGTTGCGGGTGTGGCGCAGCCGATAGACCTGGCCGGCGTGGCGGATCAGCACCTCACGGCCGCCGCGCATCAGCTCGTGGCTGTCGAATTCGGCCTGTTTCGCCGGGTCGGCGAGTGCTGCGGGGCTGACTGAAGCGGCAGCCGGCAGGGTCGGAACGGGCGGGGCATGCAGGGCGGCCATGGCGGTGTCCGGGTGGGTCCGAACTTGATGATAATGATTCGCATTTGCGAGTCAAGCCCTTCCCTACCGGCCCGCCTGGGCCAGCCGGAACTGCACCACCCGGGCTGTCGTGACCGCGGCGGGGGTGCGTTCGAAGCGCCAGCGGGCCGCCGCCACCAGCGCGGCCTCCTCGAACAGCCCCGGCGGATCGGCCGACACCACCCGCGGCGACGTTACGCTGCCGTCGGGCTGGATGGTGAACTCGACGGTCACGCTGCCCTCGATCTTGCGGCGCAGGGCCACCAGCGGATAACGGGGCGGCGGTGCGCTGAGCAGCTGCGGCGTGGCCGATGCCACAACCGGGGCCGTGGGCTGCGGTTTCGGTTGGACAGGAGCGGGCGGCGGCACAACGGCCGGTGGGTTTGCCTGGGCCGTCGCGGCCACCGGAGCCGCCACGGCAGCCACCGCTTCAACCTGGCGAGCGCGTGCGGCTTCGGCTTCCGCCGCGGCGGCCCGTGCCGCTTCCTGCTCCAGGCGTTTCGCCGCTTCGGCTTCCGCGATGATGCGACGCGCGGATTCGGCCTCGGCAGCGACGATGCTGTCGCGCAGGCGCGTCAGCGCCGGCGCCTGCGGATCGACCTGTTCGATCAGGGCCAGCAGGCGGCGGGCTTCAGGAAAATCCTCCCGCCCCACCGCCTGTTCGCTGCCGATGAGCGCATAGGGCAACAGCTCGAGCAGCGCGGTGGCCAGGGTGCTGTCATCGGCGTGCAGCCGGCGCAGCGCGAGGTAGTGCTCGATGGCGTTGTCGCCCGCCGGCGTGTAGATGCGCTGCTCGGACAAGGCCGCGGCCGCGGCCTTGCGCAGGCCGGCTTCGTCGGTGATGGCGGGCGCCGGAGTTTCGCTGCCCGCCGCTGCGGCAGGGGCGGCGGAATCGGCCGGCGACGGTGCGGAAGGCGAACACGCCGACAACACGAGCGCGAGGCCCGCGGCGGCGAAAACACAGAAGTGGTGGCGCATGCGGCATTCCCGGATCCGGAGCCGCACAGGCTAGGCGGCCCGCATGACGGGAATGCGGCAGCTGATCTTCAGCGCGCCAGGCGATCCGTCGCCGGGCCTCGTCCGCCGGGGCTCAGCTCAATTCAGGTCTTTGTCCGCGTAGTACTTGGTGCCCTTGATGCCCAGTTCCGCGGCCAGTCCCTTGCCGGTGATCTGG
Source organism: Arenimonas daejeonensis (assembly GCF_007993735.1). GTDB lineage: Bacteria > Pseudomonadota > Gammaproteobacteria > Xanthomonadales > Xanthomonadaceae > Arenimonas > Arenimonas daejeonensis. Next base: position 419,790 of record NZ_CP042453.1, read on the forward strand.
TACACCCAGACGCCCGGAGAAACCGAAACGGCACCTTCGACCGCCTTGCCCTTGTCGTCCACCTTGGCCGCCGCCGTCGCCTGGCCACCGGCTTCCCAGCCCTTGGTCACGAAATCGTTCATCGCCGCTGCATTCTGGAACACGAAGATGACGTCGTATTTCTTGATGCCCAGGCCCAGGCCCGCCGAACCCTCGACGAAGCGCATGAAGGTTTCCTTCTTGGACGGGACCGCAACCGCCAGGCCCTTGCCCACGCCGCCGCCGACGACCCCGAGTGTCAGGCCGATGCGGCTGAAGGTTGCATAACCTGCCGACCCGGCGATCACGCTGCGTGCCGACGGCTGGGCGGCATAGAGGCGTTGCAGGACCTCGGCGGACTGCTCGCGGATCTTGGCGCGGTCTTCTTCCGGCTCCTTTGCGGCAACCGTCGTGGAGGCCAGCAACAGGCAAAGGAGGGCTGAGGTCAGGACTTTGGAAAAGCTTCCTATTCTGCTCATGGGGGACCCTTGGTGGCGGAAGCGCAGGACGCGCGTTCAGGAACCCAGCCTGCGCCCGTCACCGCGCCCCGGCAATGCGTCCTGGACCTACGGACCGCGGCTCTGTGACGCGATGCATGGAACGCTGGGGCCACCTGCCCGGTCTGTCACGAAATGACAAGTTATTGTCGCCGTTTGGCAAGAATCGCAGCTCGCTTCCTCCCTATAGTCGAACGCAACCGGCCCCTGACAAGGGGCCTTTTTATCCGGGAATCCGCCGCGACAGAACGGCGGGGCCGGGAGTCCGGGCCACAAGCACCTGGGAGGGTGAAGTGAAGTCATTGCACACAAGGAAGGCGTCCCCGAAGACGTCCAAGCGCCTGCTCAGCACCATGATCCTGGCCGCTCTGGCGGCCACCGGCAGCGCCGGCGCGGTCGAGATCAAAACCGGCAATCCGGACCTGGTCCTGCGCTGGGACAACACGGTCAAAATCAACCTGGCCAACCGGGTCGAGAAAGAAGATCCGTCCATCCTCGCCAGCCCGAACTTCGACGACGGCAACCGCAACTTCGGCCGCGGCATGGTCTCCGAACGCCTGGACCTGCTGACCGAGTTCGATCTCGTCTGGCAGGACCGCATGGGCTTCCGCGTCAGCGCCGCCGGCTGGTACGACGCCGCCTACGGCAACCTCGAGCGGGGCAGCCCGGCCACCTCCAACCACCTGGAGAACGGCCGCGCCACCGTCGGCCTGAGCGACGCGACCGACAAGTACTTCCACGGCCCGTCCGGCGAACTGCTGGACGCCTTCGTATTCGCCAAGTTCGACCTGGGCAACGTGCCGCTCAACGTCAAGGCCGGCCGCCACACCGTGTTCTGGGGCGAAGCCATGCTCAGCCCGGTGCACAGCCTGAGCTACGGCCAGTCTGCCCTGGACCTGGGCAAGCTGTTCTCGGTCCCGGGCACGGAAGCCAAGGAACTGTTCCTGCCGCGCGAAGCGGTCTCGATGCAGCTCCAGGCCACGCCGGAACTCTCGTTCGCGGGCCAGTACTTCTTCGACTGGGAACAGGCGCGCATCCCCGAAGCCGGTTCCTTCCTGGGTTTCAACGACCACCTGCTGCGTGGCGGCGAGTCCTTCATCTTCGGACCCGCGGCCGTCAGCCCGGCCAACCCGCTGGGCATCAACCGCCTGGTGCGCGGCAGCGACAGCGACCCGGACGACACCGGCGACTGGGGCCTGTCCACGCGTTGGAGCCCGGACTGGCTCGACGGCACGCTCGGCGCCTATTACCGGGTCACCGCCGACATCCTGCCGCAGGGCAACGCCACCCCGGCCGTGCGTCCCAACACCCCGCCGGCCGTCTGCGGCGCGCTGGGCAGCGTCATGCTGGGCCCGACCACCTGCTACATCAATCCGGGTGCGGCGACCGTACCGGAGATCATCGGCGGCACCATCGGCCGCTACGGCGCGGCCTATGCCGGCGACATCAGGATCTACGGCCTGAGCTTCTCCAAGAACCTGTGGGGCACCAGCGTCGGCGCCGACCTGAACTACCGCAAGGACATGCCGCTGCTGAGCGACATCGTGAACGTGCTGCCGGCCTCGTTTGCCCCGTTCGCCCCGCTGCTGCCGCCCGGCAGCCTGTTCGCGGCACCGGAAGGCGGCGAAACCGGTGGCGCGCGCGGCAACACCTGGCACGGCGTGCTGAACACCTTCACCACCTTCGGTGAAACGCCGGTCTGGGATTCGGCCAACCTCATCGTCGAGCTGACCTGGAACCGTTGGGCCGACGTCACCTCGGGTGCCGCCGTCTTCAAGGGCCGCGACAACTACCTGGTCGCCGGCCCCGGCGGCACGATGGTGACGCCGGCCGACAAGGTGACGAAGGACTTCTACGGCCTGGCGGTCAATTTCACGCCGACCACGTACCAGATCTTCCCGGGCGCCGACCTGTCGCTGCCGATCAGCTACTCGCGCGGCCTGAGCGGCAACTCCGCCGTGCTGCTGGGCGGCAACGAGGACGCCGGCAGCTATTCGTTCGGCGTGGCCCTGGACCTGCGTTCGAAGTACCGCTTCGACCTCAAGTACGTGGACTTCTTCGGCGACACCACCGTCAATGCGCTGAACGCGATCTCCTCCTCCGGCGGCGCCAACGCGCTGCTCAGCGACCGTGGCTTCGTGGTTCTGACCTTCAAGACCACGCTGTGACCACCGTCCAGGCATCCCATCAGGAACTCACCATGAAATATGTGAAGACGATCCTCGCCGGCGCCCTGCTGGCCGCCCTCGGCACCGCGCAGGCGGCGGTCAGCCCGGAAGAAGCCAGGCAGCTGGGCGACACCCTGACCCGCGTCGGCGCCGAAACCGCCGGCAATGCCGACGGCACCATCCCGGCCTACACCGGCGGCCTGACCACGCCGCCGGCGGGTTTCACCGCCGGCAGCACCGTGCGGCCCGACCCGTTCGCCGGTGAGAAGCCGCGCCTGACCATCACCTCGAAGAACATGGCGCAGTACGCGTCGCAGCTGACGGTGGGCGCGCAGGCGCTGCTGAAGAAGTACCCGGACTACCGCATCGACGTGTACCCGACCCACCGCACCGTGGCCCTGCCCGACCGCGTGCTCGACGCCACCGCCGCCAACGCCACCCGCGCCAGCACCAGCAACGGCGGCCTGGGCATTTCCGGCGCCATCGGCGGCTACCCGTTCCCGATCCCGAAGACCGGTTACGAGGCGATGTGGAACCACCTGCTGCGCTACGTCGGCGTCGCCAGCAACTTCCGCTACGACAACTGGAACGTGGACGCCTCCGGCAAGCCGGCGCTGGCCACCAGCGGCAAACTCTTCGTCGAATACCCGTACTACGACCCGAAGAACACCGCCCCGGCCGCGGAAACCGACGTCTACTTCCGCACCAAGATCTTCTACAACGCCCCGGCCCGCCGCGCCGGTGAAGCGCTGATGGCCGTGGACGTGGTCAACCCGCTCGAGCGCCCGCGCCGCGCCTGGCTGTACCTGCCGGGCCAGCGCCGCGTGAAGCTGGCGCCGGACATCTCCTACGACACGCCGAACCCCGGCACCGCCGGTTCGGCCACGTACGACGACTCCTGGATCTTCAACGGTGCGATGGACCGCTACGACTTCAAGCTGGTCGGCAAGAAGGAGGTGCTGGTTCCGTACAACACCTACCGCCTGACCACGCACAAGAGCGCCGCCGAAGTGACCACGCCGCGTTTCCTCAACCCGGACCTGGTGCGCTGGGAACTGCACCGCGTCTGGGTGGTCGAGGCGACGCTGAAGCCGGGCAAGCGCCACATCTACGCCCGCCGCACCTTCTATCTGGACGAGGACAGCTGGACCGCGCTGTCGGCTGACCAGTACGACGCCAGCGGCTCGCTCTACCGCGCGTCCTTCGCGCACATGTCGCCGAGCTACGACGCGAAGACGCCCAACGCCGAGACCCAGGTGTTCTACGACCTGACCTCGGGCGTCTACAACGTCAGCTTCCTGATGGGCCCGTATGGCGGCGTGCAGTACACCGACCCGCTGCCGGCCAACCAGTGGTCGCCCGACGCCCTCGCCGGTGCTGGCATCCGCTGAGACCTGAGGCCAGTATCTCCGGCAGCGGCCACGCCGCTGCCGGAGTTCCGCGTTTCCAGGTCGCCCCACTGCTGGACATCCGCCCATGAACCTCCCTGCCCGACGCCTGGCCGTTCCGTTCGGACTGGCCGCCCTGTTCGGCGTGACGACGCTGTTCGCCGCACCGACCGTGCCGGGCGAACGTTTCGTCGACGTGCTCGACCAGCCCGCCATGGAAAGCGCCCTGGTCACCCAGCGCCTGCTGCAGGCCAGCGCCATCGCCGGCGACCGGCTGGTCGCGGCCGGCGCACGTGGCCACATCGTGTATTCGGATGACGGCGGCACGAGCTGGCAACAGGCACGGGTGCCCGTCAGCGCCGACCTGACCGCGCTGTTCTTCGTCGATGCGATGCGCGGCTGGGCGGTGGGCCACGAAGGCGTGGTGCTGCACACCGCCGACGGCGGCGTGTCCTGGGACCTGCAGCTGGACGGTCGCCGCGCCAATGCGCTGGTGCTGGAACACGTGAACAGCCTGCCCGCCGATACCGACCCGGTCCTGCTCGAAACCCTGAAGTCCGAAGCCGGACGCGCCGTGGCGGACGGCCCCAGCCTGCCCTTCCTCGACGTCTGGTTCGCCGATGCGCAGGAAGGTTTCGTGGTCGGCGCCTACAACCTGATCTTCCACACCCGCGACGGCGGCAAGACCTGGGAACCCTGGGTCGAACGCACGCAGAACGAGCGCTTCTACCACCTGTACGGCATCCGTGGCAGCGAAGACGGTGTGTACATCACCGGCGAACTGGGCCTGGTGCTGCGCCTGGATGCCGACGCCGGCCGCTTCCTCGCGTTGTCCACACCCTACGAAGGCAGCTGGTTCGGCCTGCTGGCAAAACCCGGCCTGGTGCTCGCCTATGGCCTGCGCGGCACGGCTTTCCGATCGTTCGACGGCGGCCAGACATGGGAAGCCGCGACCACAGGCATCACCACTTCGATCACCGCCGGCCAGGTGCTGGCCGACGGCCGCCTGCTGCTGTGTTCGCAGGCGGGCGACGTGCTGGTCAGCGACGACGACGGCGCCAGTTTCCAGCGACTCGCGTTGAAGGCGCCGATGTCCTACGCCGGCCTCGCCGCCGCCGGCGACACGCTGTTGCTCAGCGGACCACGCGGCGTGCGTGTCGAACGCCTGCCACCGCCCGTCGCCACGCCGTAACCCGGACCGCCTGCAAGGACTCCCCGCTTGAATACGTCCCGCCCATTGCCCGACGAGATGCCGGTCGTCCGGTCCATCGAGGATTTCGACCACCGTTCCGGACACGTGTTCGAGCGAGCCATCTTCAACAACCGGCGCTGGATCGTGCTGGGCTGTCTCCTGCTGACCCTGCTGTTCGGTTTCCAGGCCACGAAGCTGACGGTAAACGCCGGCTTCGAGAAGATGATCCCGCACGGCCACGCCTACGTGCAGAACTACCTGGAGAGCCGCGGCAGCCTGCGCGGCCTGGGCAATTCCGTGCGCGTGGTGGTCGAGAACACCGACGGCGACATCTTCGATCCGGAATACCTCGAGATCCTCAAGCAGGTCAACGACGAGCTGTTCCTGATACCCGACGTCGACCGCGCCTGGATGAAGTCGATCTGGACGCCGGCGGTGCGATGGAGCGAGGTCAACGAGGAAGGTTTCGTCGGCGGGCCGGTGATGCCCGACAACTACGATGGCTCGCCGGCATCGGTGGATGCGCTCAAGCTCAACATCCGCCGCGCCAACATCGTCGGCAACCTGGTGGCCAACGACTTCCGTTCCAGCATGGTGTTCGTGCCCCTGCTCGAAACCAATGCCGAGACGGGCCAGCGGCTGGACTACCACGCCTTCTCGCAGCAGCTCGAACAGCGCATCCGCGCCAGGTACGAAGGCGGCGACGACGGCAAGGTCAGGATCCACGTGATCGGCTTCGCCAAGCTCGTCGGCGACCTGATCGAAGGCCTGGCCAAGGTCGCCAGCTTCTTCCTCGCGGCGGCGCTGATCGCCGGCCTGATCATCTTCCTCTACACCCGCTGCCTGCGCAGCACCCTGCTGGTGGTCGCCTGCTCGGTTGTCGCGGTGGCCTGGCAGCTGGGCCTGGTGCAACTGCTCGGCTTCGAGCTCGACCCGTTCTCGGTGCTGGTGCCCTTCCTGATCTTCGCCATCGGCGTCAGCCATGGCGCGCAGAAGATGAACGGCATCATGCAGGATGTCGGCCGCGGCACCCATCGCCTGGTCGCCGCCCGCTACACCTTCCGCCGGCTGTTCCTGGCCGGCCTGACCGCCCTGCTGGCCAACGTGGTCGGCTTCGCCGTGCTGATGGTGATCGACATCCCGGTGATCAAGGAGCTGGCGCTGACCGCCAGCATCGGCGTCGGCGTGCTGGTGTTCACCAACCTGATCCTGCTGCCGGTGCTGCTGTCGTATGTCGGCGTCAGCCCGGCGGCCGCGGCGCGCAGCCTGCGCGAAGAGACCGAGCAGGAACGCGGCCGCGGCCTGGGCGCGGTCTGGAACCTGCTCGACCGCTTCACGGAGCGTCGCTGGGCGCTGGCGGCGATCGGCTGTGCGGCGGTGCTGGCGGTCGGCGGTCTGTGGATCAGCCGCGACCTGCAGGTCGGCGACCTGGATCCGGGGGCGCCGGAGCTGCGCAAGGATTCGCGCTACAACCAGGACAACGCCTACATCACCGCGAACTACGCGCTGTCGAGCGACCTGTTCGCGGTGATCGTGCAGACGCCCGACGACGCCTGCCTCAACTACAAGACCCTTGGTGCAGGCCGACCGCCTGGGCTGGGCGCTGCAGCAGGACCCCTCGGTGCAGACCACGGTGTCGCTGGCCGACGCGGTGCGCAACATCACCGCCGGGTCCTTCGAGGGCAATCCGAAGTGGCTGACGCTCAACCGCAACCAGGGCGTGATCAATTATTCGGGCCAGCAGGCCACGGTGCTGAACCCTGACCTGTTCAACACCGAATGTTCGGTGCTGCCGGTGATCGCCTACCTGTCCGACCACAAGGCGGCCTCGCTCAAGCGCGTGGCGGCGATCGCGGAGGATTTCGCCGCGCGCCACAACGACGCCGACGTGACCTTCAAGCTCGCGGCCGGCTCGGCTGGCATCGAGGCCGCGACCAACGAAGTGGTCGGCCGCGCCAGCCGTTCGATGCTTCTGTACGTGTTCGGCGCCGTGGCGCTGCTGTGCTTCGTCGCCTTCCGCAGCTGGCGGGCGGTGGTGGTCGCGGTGCTGCCGCTGATGCTGACCTCGATCCTGTGCGAGGCGCTGATGGTCGGGCTCGACATCGGCGTGAAGGTGGCGACCCTGCCGGTGATCGCGCTGGGCGCCGGCATCGGTGTCGACTACGCCCTGTACCTGCTCAGCGTGCAGCTGGCGCAGCAGCGTGCCGGCGTGCCGCTCGCGGCCGCCTACCGGAATGCCGTGAGCTTCACCGGCAAGGTGGTCGCGCTGGTGGGCATCACCCTGGCGGCGGGCGTCTTCACCTGGGCGTTTTCGCCGATCAAGTTCCAGGCCGACATGGGCATCCTGCTCACCTTCATGTTCGTCTGGAACATGATCGGCGCCCCTGGTGCTCATTCCCGCGCTCTCGCATTTCCTGCTACGCAAGGTGGAGGCCTGACATGTTCGGTTTGATGCAGGAACACCCGCTGCTGGTCTCGTCGCTGATCGAGCATGCGGTGGCCAGCCATCCCGGCGTCGAGATCGTCTCGCGCACGGTCGAAGGCCCCGTCCACCGCTGCACCTGGCGCGACATCCACCGGCGCGCAAAACAGGCTGCCAACGCACTGACTGCGCTGGGCGTGAAGCCGGGCGACCGGGTCGCGACCCTGGCCTGGAACGGCTACCGGCACATGGAGCTGTACTTCGGCGTGTCGGGCATGGGCGCCGTGCTGCATACGGTCAACCCGCGGCTGTTCCCGGAGCAGCTCGAATACATCATCAACCACGCCGAAGACGGCGTGCTGTTCTTCGACCCGAGTTTCATCGCGCTGGTCGAGAAACTCGCCCCCAAGCTCGGGAGCGTGCGCGCCTTCGTGCTGATGGCCGACCGTGCGCACATGCCGGAGACAACGATTCCAGGCCTGCTGTGTTACGAGGAGCTGCTGGCGGCGCAGTACGATGAATTCACCTGGCCCGACATCGACGAACGTTCGGCGGCCTCGCTGTGTTACACCTCGGGCACCACCGGCAAGCCCAAGGGCGTGCTGTATTCGCACCGCTCTACCGTGCTGCACGCCTTCGGTGCCTGCACCGTGGACAGCCTGGCCGTTTCACGCAAGGAAACCGCACTGCTGGTCGTGCCGATGTTCCATGTCAACGCCTGGAGCATGCCCTACGCGGCCGCGATGAGTGGCGCCAGGCTGGTGCTTCCCGGTCCGGCCCTGGACGGCGCCAGCGTCTATTCGCTGCTGCGCGACGAACAGGTGACACTGGCGCTGGGAGTTCCCACCGTATGGTTGATGTTGCTGCAGCACGTTTCAGCCGCAGGACTGAAGCCCTACGCCGAACTGGCGCTGCATCGTGTCGTGATCGGCGGCGCCGCGGTTCCGCGGGCCATGATCGAAGCCTTCGAGGACGATTTCGGCGCGATCGTCGTGCATGCCTGGGGCATGACCGAGACCTCGCCGGTGGGCACGGTCAACAATCTGTTGCCGACACAGCGCGCGCTGCCGCCGGAGCAACGCCTGGACGTGCAGACGACACAGGGGCGGGCCGTGTTCGGCGTTCGCCTGAAGCTGACCGATGGCGAGGGCCGCACCCTGCCCCACGACGGCCAGGCCGCCGGACACCTTAAGATCCGCGGCCCCTGGGTCGCGAGCGCCTACTACCGCGACGAAGGCGGTCCGATCCTGGATGACGAGGGCTGGTTCGACACCGGCGACGTGGCGACCATCGACTCCGATGGCTACATGCACATCACCGACCGGTCCAAGGACGTGATCAAGTCCGGCGGCGAATGGATTTCTTCGATCGCGATCGAGAACGCCGCCATGGGCCACCCGCTGGTCGCCGAAGCCGCCGTGATCGGCATCGCCCACCCGAAGTGGCAGGAGCGCCCGCTGCTTCTGGTGGTCGTCAAACCGGGCCAGACCCTGGAGCGTGAGGTGGTGCTGAACTACCTCAAGGATCGCATCGCCAAGTGGTGGCTGCCCGACGACGTGCTGTTCGTACACGATCTGCCGCACACTGCCACCGGCAAACTGCTCAAGGCCAAGTTGCGCGAGCAGTTCCGCGACTACCGTTTCCCCGACGCCTGAACCGGCGGGCCGGAGCGTGCCGCGCTTCGGCCCGGACTACCGGGCTCGCCTTGCCCGTCGCGTTGCGTTTCAGCGGTCCAGCCGCTCGATCAGTTCCAGCGCCTGCGGCCATTCGCCGTAACCCGCGGCCGGATTGAGATGGCCGACCGGGCCGATATCAGGAACCCGCTGCCCCAGTCCTGCGCCAACGACTGCGCCCGCGCGAACGTGCATAGCGGGTCGTCCTGGCTTGCCGCCAGCAGGCTCGGGAACGGCAAGGGCTCGCGCGGGATCGGCAGCCAGCCGTGTTTCTGGAGATCGTCCGTGCTCGGATAACCCGCCGGGAACCGGCTCTCCATGTCCGCCGGCGTGGCCAGCAGTGCCCCCTTGATCGGGCGATTGGGCCGCGACAGCCGCGACCAGTGCGCCAGCATCATCACGCCGGCGCTGTGCGCCACGACGATGACCGGGCCGCTGATCGTGGCCAGGGCATGGTCCAAGGCGTCGACACGCGCGGCGCGGCTCAGCTTGTCCCGTTCGAGCGGCGGCACGGTTTGCACCCTCGAGAGCCTGGCGGCCAGCAGGGTCTGCCAGTGCTCCGGCACGTGTTCACGCAGGCCGGGGACGATGAGAACGGTGGTGTCCTGGGTCATCGGGTTTCTCTGTTCATGACGGATTGACGGGTTTCAGTTCCCAAGCCACAACAGCAACAGCACCAGCGCCGCGAGGAAGACGGTCTGGCCGAGCATCAGCAGCACCGGTCGGATGCCGACCGTGGCCAGTTCCCTGAGCTGGATCTTCATGCCCAGTGCGCCGATCGCCGTGACCAGGCACCAGGTGGACAAACTGCTGCCGAAGGCCTGCAGCGGGGGCGTGATCGCACCGAGGCTGCCGAGCACGGCCAGGCCAAGGAAAGCCACGGCGAACCATGGCAGCAGTGGCGGCCGCTCGCCGCTTTGATGCCCGCCGCGGGCGCGGGTGATCATGACCGCGACGATGATGACCGGCAGCAGCATGGCCACGCGGATCAGCTTCACCACCGTGGCGGTGTCGCCGACCTCGTGCGAGAGGCTGTAGCCGGCGCCCACCACCTGGGCGACGTCGTGGATGGTGCCGCCGATGAATACACCGGCATCGATCGGGTCCAGCCCGAGCGCCCGCGTGATCACCGGGTAGATGATCATCGCCGCGGTCGACAGAGCCGAGACGCCGATCACGGTGAACAGGGTCGCGCGTTCCTTGCCCGGATGCGCCGGCAACGCCGCCGCCAGCGCCAGCGCCGCGGATGCACCGCAGATCGCGGTCGCGCCGCCGGAAAGCAGGCCGAACAGCACGTTGAAGCCCATCGCGCGCGCCACCAGCATCGACACGGCGATGGTGAGCACCACCGAGACGACCACCAGCAGCACCGGATGCCAGCCCAGCGAGGCGATCTGTTCCAGGGTGATGCGGGTGCCCAGCAGGGCCACGCCCAGGCGCAGCACGCCGCGCGCGGCCAGATCGATGCCTGGCTTGCAGGGACCGTCCGTCGACAGGAAGTTCATCGCCATGCCCAGCAGCAGCGCGAACAGCATCACCGGCGCGCCGTACTGGCTGGCCAGCGAACGCGCGGCGATGGCGACGACGACGCTGGCCAACAGGCCGGGCAGGTAGCGTCCGGCGGACACCTGCAGTCTGTTCATGCGGATCCGGTCGTGGCCGGCGCCAGCATCGCCCGGCGCATGGTCGCGACCAGGGTGTCGGCATCCTGCGCGCCGGACAGGGCCAGGCGCTGGTTGAACATGAAATGTGGCACGCCGGTGATCGCGCGCCCGACCGGAAGCTCGGCGGCGGCGCCTGCTCCTGCACCGGCGATCCGTTCCGGCGGCACGCCGACTTCCCCGGCCAGCCGCTGCAGCGTCGCGGCATCGCCGATGTCCTCGCCACGCTGGAAGTAGGCGGCGAACAGGCGCTCGAGCATCGCCTCATGCAGTTCCGGCTCGCCCAACCGTGCGACCCGGCGCAACAACCCATGCGCACGCGCCGTATTCGGAAAGCGTTCGATCCGCGCCAGGTCGATGTCGAGGCCGGCGCCGTCGGCCGCCTGCGCGACCTGTCGCTGCCGCCGCCGCACGGCCTCGGGCGAACCGAGGCGGCGTTCGTAGAACTCCGCGAAGGGCAGGCCCTGCTCCGGCACGTCGGGCACCAGCTGGATCGGATACCACATCGTCGCCACCACGATGTCCGGATGCTGGGACGCGAACTGTTCGCGCGCGACATCGAGCTGGCGCTTGCCGATGAAACAAGGGACAGATCAGGTCGAAGTCGATGCCGATCGTGAGCCTTTTTGCGCCGCTCAAACCGACGCCCCCATGCCGGCCCCAACCGCCTGCAGGCGACCCACCTGCTGCACATCGGCCAGGTAGTTCTGCTTGGCGAACCAGAACACGGCCGCGGCCGCCACGCTGATCAGGGGCACCATCTGGAACGCGCTCGCCAGGCCTGGGGCATCGGCCAGCAGGCCGGTGACCAGCGGCCCGGCGGCCAGGCCGAGCAGGTTGTTCACCAGGGTCAGCATCGCGAACGCCGTGCCATGGATCGGCAGCGGCGTGAGGTTGGCGACCATGGCGCCGGCGGGCCCGCTGGTGCCGGCGGCCAGGAACATGCCCAGCGCGATCATCACCAGCTGCGGGGTGCCGTGCGGCAGCGCGAAGGCCAGCGACAACAGGGCGCAGCTGCCCAGCGCGTAGGCGATCGCCAGGCTGAATTTGCGCTCCGGACGGCTCCGGCAAAGTCGGTCGCTGAGCATGCCGCAGGCGATCATGCCCAGGCCGGCGACCAGCACGATCATGGCGGCCACGCCACCCGCGGCGTCGGTCGCCATGGCGTAGTAGCGGTTGAGGTAACTCGGAATCCAGACGATGACCGTTCCGCCCACGAACAGCTGCAGGCCGCTGCCGACGTAGGCACCGAGCACCGAGCGGCTGTTGACCAGGCTACGCAGCGGCACCTTCGCCGCCGTCACGGTGGCGGGCCGGGTGTCGCCGATCTGCGACGGCGGTGTGATGCGTTTTTCCCTGACGACGATGGGATAGATGAGCGCCAGCACCAGGCCGAACAGGGCCATGGCCGCGAACGCCCAGCGCCAGCCCATGCTGGCGGCGATGGCACCGCCCAGTGCCATGCCCAGCACCGAACCGAACATGCCGCCGGCCATGAAGGCGCCGGTCAGCGTCGCCCGCATGTGTTTCGGAAACACCGACAGCACCACGGCGACACCGACGCTGCCATAGGCCGCCTCGCCGACACCGACGAAAAACGCGCGGCGAGCATCTGCGGATAGTCCTGCGCCAGCCCACAGGCCAGGGTCGCGAGGCTCCACACCGCCGCCATGATCGCCAGGCTCTTCACCCGCCCGAAGCGGTCGGCCAGCAGCGACAGGGGGAAGGTCAGCAGCCCCACCATCAGCGCGACGATGCCGCTGAGCAGGCCGAGCCGGGCATCGGTCAGCGCCCATTCCGCCTTCAGCAGCGGGAACACCGCGTTCAGCACCTGGCGGGACATGTAGTCCGAGAGCAGCAGGCCGAAACTCAGTGCGAACACGACCCAGGCGTAACGCCGCGGGATGCGTGCACCAGGATCGTCTTCGCCGATGGTCGGAAGGGTGTAGTGCGCCATGTCGTGCTGCCGGGTCGAAGGGTGGATCAGGCCGGGGAAGGAACGCCTTTCCAGACCGGCCGGCGGTTTGGCGCGAAGCCGTTCGCCGCCAGGGTCTCGTCGGCATCCTTGTAGAACGTGCCGATCCGGTAGATCTCGCGAGCCTCCTTCGCCGTCGCCACATCGCGGCCGAACTCCTTCGCGATCCGCACCAGCTGCTCGACCTGCTCGACGCTGCCCATCTTGCGGTCGCGCTTCTGCGTCCAGAGGTTGTCCTCGTTGCCGCAGCGCACGTGCAGGCCCATGGCGATCGCCATCATGTTCAGCGGCAGCACGTTGAGCATGGAGGACTCCAGCGTCAGCACCGAACCGTCCGGGCAGGCGCGCACGAAGTTGGCCAGGTTGTAGATGTTCGGCGAATCGAAGCCACCGCCGATCGCCACCCAGGTCAGGATCAGCGGCACGTTGCAGGTGCCCTTGCGCATCATGCGCTCCACCGTCTCGAACTGGGCGATGTTGGCCAGCTGGAAGTGGGTCTGGATGCCCTTGGCCGACAGCCGGCGGATGTGTTCCTCGACCCACTCCGGGCCGGCCGGGATGGTCATCTCGCGGTAGGCGCGGTAGCCCTCGGGCGTGCCCAGGCTGGTGCCGGCGATGTCGGCCTCGCACATCTGCTCGACCACGTTCATCTGGTTGGTGTTGATCGCGATCGTCACCTGGTCCGGCGCCGGCGTCAGCTCCGCCAGCATGTGCCGGGTGTCGTCCGACAGCCACTTTGCCACCTCGCCCTCGCCTTCCGGCATGAACGAGATCGAACCGCCGACCTGCAGGATCATGTCCGGCACGCGGGCGCGGATGCCGGCCAGCAGTTCGTTGAACATGGACAGGCGCTTGCTGCCCTTGCCGTCGAGCTCGCGCACGTGCAGGTGCAGCACGGTGGCGCCGGCGTTGTAGCAGTCCACCGCCTTCTGGATGTGTTCCTCCATCGTCACCGGGATGTCTTCCGGGAAATCGGCCGGCAACCACTCCGGGCCATAGGGAGCGACGGTAATTACCAGCTTCTGCTGGTTCTCCGGGAACAGCGACCCATCGATGAAGTTCATATTCTCTCCGTGAATCAACGCGGCAAGGCGGTCGGGTGGTGGCGGTTCAGTAGGGCACGTCGCCGATGATCCCGGCCCGTTCCATCTTGCGGTGGCAGGGCGGGTAGTCCATCACCGCGTAGTGCTGGGTGCTGCGGTTGTCCCAGATGGCAACGCTGTTGGGCTGCCAGCGCCAACGCACCTGGTACTCCGGGACGTGCGCCTGGCTGATCAGGTACTGCAGCAGCTGCTGCGCGCCCGCCGTGTAGTCCTGGCCGTAGCGCACGCGCCCCGGCGTGTGGAAGTTGGTGAAATGAGTGGTGAAGGCATTGACGAACAGGATCTTCTCGCCGGTGTCCGGATGCGTGCGCACCACCGGGTGTTCGGCATCCGGAAACTGCTGCCGCAGGGCCAGCCGCTTCTCGGCCGGAAGGACGGCACCGAAAGTGGCTTCGATGCTGTGCCTGGCGCGCAGGCCGGCGATCTGCTGCTTGATGGTTTCCGGCAACTTCTCGTAGGCCAGCGCCATGTTCGCCCACATCGTGTCGCCGCCGACTGGCGGGCATTCGACGCAACGCAGCACACAGCCGAACGGCGGTGCCTCGCGCCAGGTCGCATCGGTATGCCAGGCGTTCTCGTAGCGGTCGTTGGGCTGCTCCGGGGACTTGTAGATGCGCACCAGCCCCGGATGGTTCGGATCGCTTCCGGCCACCGGATGGTCTTCCAGCGGGCCGAAGCGGCGGGCGAAGGCCACGTGCTCGGCACGGCTGATGTCCTGGCCACGAAGGAAAAGCACCTTGTGCCGGACCAGCAGCGCGCGCAGTTATGGAACAGGCCGTCGTCGTGCACGGCGTCGGCCAGGCTGACGCCCGAAAGTTCGGCTCCGATGGCACAGGTCAGTGGCTCGACGCGCATTCGGTTTGCCTCAGATGACGAAGATCGAAGAGCCGGTGGTCTTGCGCGATTCCAGGTCGCGATGGGCCTGCACCGCGTCTTCCAGCGCGTACCGCTGGTTGATCTCGATGCGGATGCGGCCGGCGCCGACTTGCTCGAACAGCTCGGCAGCCAGCTCGGCCTTTTCGGCCGGGTCGGCGATGTAGTCGGCCAGCGCCGGCCGGGTCAGGTAAAGCGAACCCTTCATCGCCAGCAGCTGCGGGTTGAACGGCGGGATCGGACCCGAGGCGGTGCCGACGCAGACCATCAGGCCGCGGCGCCGAAGCGAATTCAGCGAGGCCTCGAAGGTGTCCTTGCCGACACTGTCGAACACCACGTCCACGCCCGTGCCACCGGTCAGCTCGCGCACGCGCGCGGCGACATCCTCGTGGCTGTAGTTGATGACGTGGTCGCAGCCATGGGCGAGGGCGAGCCCGGCCTTGGCCTCGGTCGAGACGGTGCCGATGACGGTCAGGCCGAGCAGCTTCGCCCACTGCGACACGATCAGGCCGACGCCACCGGCGGCGGCATGCAGCAGGATCGAATCGCCGGCCTTGAACGGATGGATCCGGCGCATCAGGTAGGCCGAGGTCAGGCCGCGCATGGTCATGGCCGCGGCGGTCTCGTAGCCGATGGCCTCGGGCAGCCTGATCAGCGGCGCGGCCGGCACCAGGCGTTCGGTGCTGTAGGCGCCCAGGGTGTTGACGAATCCGGTGTAGGTGACGCGGTCGCCGACGGCGACCTGGTCGACGCCCGGGCCCACGGCCTGGACCACGCCCGCCGCCTCGACGCCGATGCCGGCCGGCAGCGGGACCGGGTAGGTGCCGTTGCGGAAATAGGTGTCGGCGTAGTTCAGGCCGACCGCGACATGGCGCAGCCGGACTTCGCCCGGACCCGGCTCGCCGACCTCGACGGTCTCGTAGCGCAGGACTTCCGGGCCACCGGCCCTCTGGAATCGAACGGCATGTGCCATGGCAGGGTGCTGGAGCCTCTGGACAGGGAACCGGATGGGCCCCGGAAGGGGCCGGACGCCTTGGACTATAGGCAGGAGGGGTGCGCAACTCTTGCCAAAGGGCGACAATGACTTGTCATTTCATGACAGGCCACCGAAAGGCGGAACCGCCCCATGAGCAGCCTGATCCGCGCCGCGACGCTGAAGAACTATTTCGAGGTCGCGCAGCAGCTCGACCTCAACCCGCAGCCGCTGCTGCACGCGGTCGGCCTGAGCCGGACCATGCTGGCCGATCCCGAACGGCGCATCCCGGCCGCCGCCGCCGTGCGCCTGCTGGAGGAGTCCGCCTACAGCAGCGGCTGCGACACCTTCGGCCTGCGCATGGCCGAGTCGCGGCAGCTGTCGGACTTCGGCGTGGTCAGCCTGCTGCTGATCCACCAGCCGACCCTGCGCGACGCGCTGATGACCACGATGAAATACCGGCACCTTCTGAACGAGCTGCTGGCCATCCATGTCGAGGACCGCGGCCGCACAGTGGTGATCCGCGAGGAGTTCGTCGCCGACACCGGCGCCTCCTCGCGCCAGGCCATCGAACTGGCGCTCGGCGCGCTATACCGCCTCTGCGGTTTCCTGCTGGGCCCGCACTGGAAGCCGCACAGCGTGAACTTCACCCACGGAGCGCCCGGCAACCTGCAGGTGCACCGGCGCGTTTTCCGCTGTCCCTCGGAGTTCGATCGTGAGTTCAACGGCATCGTCTGCGACGCCGGCGACCTGAACTTCCCCAATCCCTCTGCCGACCCGGTGATGGCGCGCTACGTCAACCGCCTGGTGGAAGCGCTGCCGGCGCCGACCCGCAGCTCGATCACCACCGACGTGCGCAAGGACCTCTACATCCTGATGCCGATGGGCCAGGCGACCATCGAACAGGTGGCCAGCGGCCGCGGCATGAACGTGCGCACGCTGCAGCGGCGCCTGGAGGAAGCCGGCGAGACCTTCTCCGAGGCACTGAACTCGGTCCGCACCGACCTGGCGCTGCGTTACATGGAGAACCGGCAGTACTCGCTGCAGGCGGTCGGCCGGCTGCTGGGGTTCTCCTCGCCCAGTTCCTTCTCGCGCTGGTTCAGCGGCGAGTTCGGCAAGGCGCCGCGGGCCTGGCGCAAGGACTTGCGGCCGCCGGGCTGACCCGGCGGCCCGCCGGGCGGTGGTGGGCGGTGGGCGGCCCCGGCCAGGGTGCATCAATCTCCGGCCTCGCCCGTATCCATCTGCATCCTCACCTGACCTTCCAAGGCCTGGCCTACCATGTCGCCGGACTTCCCCATCCCAGGACCCACGCCCTTCGAGGCGGCCAGACTAGTGTCCACGCAGGCCCCCACCGCCCGAGATCTGCCGGACTGGTCCCGCGACATGGCCGCGGTGTCGCAGTCACGCGACCATGCCAGCTTCATGCGGATCTACGACCACTTCATGCCCCGGCTGTGCCTCTACCTGCGCGGCCTCGGCTGCAACGACGCGACCGCCGAGGAACTGGCCCAGGAAGCCCTGCTCCGCCTCTGGCAGCGCGCCGACCGTTATGATCCCGGGCGCAGCAGCCTGAGCACCTGGCTGTTCCGCATCGGGCGCAACCTGCACATCGACCGGGTCCGGCACGAACACGGCTGGATGCAGACCCAGCAGGTGGTGGAGCAGGTGCTGGCCGAGGAAGGTCCACCGGGATCGACGGCCGAAGACCATGCCGACCACGCCCAGCTCAAGCGCCGGATCGACGAACTGTCGGCGGTGCAGGCGCGGCTGGTGCGCATGTCCTACTTCGAAGCCAAGTCCCATCACGAGATCGCGCAGGAACTGCAGATGCCACTGGGCACCATCAAATCGCACCTGCGCCGGGCGTTCCTGAAGCTGCAGTCGCAGCTGGGAGGGGCACGATGAGCCCCCGCCACCACCTGGATGCCTCGACCGTGATGGGTTACGGCGCGGGCGCACTGGCGCCGGAACTGGCCGTGGTCGTGGCCACCCACCTGGAAAGCTGCGCGCACTGCCGACGCCAGGTGCAGGATGCCGAACGCGTCGGCGGCCTGCTGGTCGCCCAGCAGCAGCCGGCCGGACCCCCGGGCCCCGGCAGCTGGCGCTGCGCCAGGCGATGCTCGACCAGCTCGCGCTTCCGGTGGAAAGCGATGCGCCGGAAGCGGCGGACGTCGAGCCGACGCCGCCTTCGCGCGACCCCGACCGCCTGCCGGCCGCGCTGCATCCGTATTTCGGAACGTCCTACCGCGCCCTGAAGTGGCGCTGGATGGCGCCGGGTGTGCACATCATCCGGGCCAGCGGCACCCGCACGCTGCTGCTGCTCAGGATCGCACCGGGCAAGAGCATGCCGGTGCACAGCCACGGCCGGAACGAGCTGACGCAGATCCTGCAGGGTTCGTACACCGATGCCCTGGGCCTGTTCTCGCCCGGCGACGTGGCCGACCTGGACAGTGACGTCGAACACCAGCCGGTCACCGCCCCGGGCGTGGCCTGCATCTGCGTCTCGGCGCTGGATGCACCGCTGCGTTTTCCCGGCTGGCTGGCGCGCAAGCTGCAGCCGCTGTTCGACCTGTAGGCGCCGTCGCCTGCATCCACCACGCGTCCGACCGCGTAAGAAGGAGCGGTCAACCCGAGGTTGGATTCGCCATGCAGCGTGCGGTCTTGTGTCTGGTACTGGCTTGCCTTTCCGCGGCCCCGTGCGCCGCTGAACCGCTGACGCGGCGCGAGGACGCGAGTGTCTTCGCGCGCGACGGCCGCCTGCTCTACCGCGAAACCCATTGGTCGGCGGGCGCGGACGATCCGCGGCGGCTGGTTCTCTACCGCTGCGCCGACGGACGCCCGTTCGCGCGCAAGCGCGTGCTGGCGCAAGGCTCGCCGCAGGCGCCGGATTTCGAACTGGTGGATGCGCGCGACGGCTACCGTGAAGGCGTACGCACGCGCAACGGCCGCCGCGAAGTCCTCGCCGGTGAGGCGGTGGACAACCCGGCGGGTGTCCCACTGGACGTACCTGGAAACGGCGTGATCGATGCCGGGTTCGACGCCGCCGTGCGCCGCCACTGGGACCGGCTGATGGCGGGCGAGACGGTGCGCTTGCAGTTCCTTATGCCGAGCCGCCAGCGTTTCTACCCGGTCAGGGTGCAGCGTGACACCGGCCTGGACTGGCAGGGCGTGCCGGCTGAGCGCCTGCGCATGCAGCTGGACCTGTGGTTCGGCTTCGTGGTGCCGCCGATCATGGTGACCTATGCCCGTGACGACCAGCGGCTGCTGGAGTTCGCCGGGACCGGCAACCTGCGCGATGTGCAGCAGGATTATCCGCAGGTGCGGATCGCCTTCGCGCCGCAGCGCGCCAGGGCCAGCGCCGGGGAAGTCGCCGCGGCCCGCAACGTCGCGCTGGCGGGCCAGTGCCGGTTCTGACCCGCGTTTCCTCCGCGACGACCGTGCGGCCCGGCTGCATCCAATCCGGCGTCTCGCGCGTAAGTGTTGCGAATCCACCGGAGACGGAACGATGCCGCGGCCCAGCCTGCAGCCAGGGAACCATCGCATGATGCAGACGCTGCGCCGCTGGTTCGACACCGGTGCCGACGACACCGGGGATCCGTCACCCGGCCAGGGCGCGCGTGTCGACTGGGCCCGCGCCCTGCCCTTCTTCGCGATGCACCTGGCCTGCCTGGGCGTGCTGTGGGTGGGCGTGTCGTGGTTCGCCGTGGTGGTGGCGCTGGTGCTTTACGCGGTGCGCATGTTCGCGATCACCGGCTTCTACCACCGCTATTTCTCCCATCGCACCTTCCGCACCTCGCGTGCGGTGCAGCTCCTGTTCGCGCTGATCGGCGCCGCCTGCGTTCAGCGCGGGCCGCTGTGGTGGGCCGCGCACCACCGCAACCACCACCGCCATGCCGACACCGCGGCCGATCCGCATTCACCGGCGGTGCACGGGTTCTGGTGGAGCCACATGGGCTGGTTCCTGACCCGCGAGCGCTTCCGCACCGACTGGTCGCGCATTCCCGACCTCGCGAAGTTTCCGGAACTGCGCTGGCTGGACCGCTACGACATCGCGGTGCCGCTGGCGCTGGCCGCCGCCTTGTACGCCCTGGGCGAAGGGCTGGAACGTTTCGCGCCGGCACTGGGCACCACCGGCCCGCAACTGCTGGTGTGGGGATTCTTCGTCTCGACCGTGGTGCTGTTCCACGCCACGGTGACTATCAACTCGCTGGCGCACCGCTTCGGCAGCCGGCGTTTCGCCACCCGCGACGACAGCCGCAACAACCTGCTGCTGGCGCTGCTGACCTTCGGCGAAGGCTGGCACAACAACCACCACTTCTTTCCGGGCAGCGCCCGCCAGGGTTTCGCCTGGTGGGAAGTCGACCTGACCTGGTACGGGCTGCGCGCGATGTCCGCGCTGGGGTTGGTGCACGACCTCAAGCCGGTGCCGGCCTGGGTGCTGGCCCGCGTCGATGCGGGGGACAAGGCATGAGCCAGCACATCGCCGTGATCGGGTCGGGCATCGCCGGCCTCGCCAGCGCCTGGTGGCTGTCGCAGCGCCATCGCGTGACACTGTTCGAGCGCAACGACTACTTCGGCGGCCATACCCACACGCACGACGTGGAGATCGGCGGCCGCACGGTCGCGGTGGACAGCGGCTTCATCGTGTTCAATACCCTGCACTACCCGTTGCTGAGTTCGCTGTTCGACACGCTTGGCGTGGAATCGCAGCCGACCACGATGAGTTTTTCGGTGCACGACGAGCGCAGCGGGCTGGAGTACAACGCCACCTCGCTGGACGGGCTGTTCTGCCAGCGCCGCAACCTGGTGTCGCCGCGGTTCTGGCGCATGCTGCTGGACCTGCGGCGCTTCTACCGCGAGGCGCCGGCGCTGCTGGCCGGCGACGGCGACGGGCCGGCGTTGGGCGATTATCTGGCGCAGCGCGGCTACGGCGAGCTGTTCATCCGCGACCACCTGGTGCCGATGGCGTCAGCGCTGTGGTCGTCGCCGGCCGGCAACGTGCTGCAGTTCCCGGCCCGCCACATGCTGCGTTTCATGGACAACCACCAGATGCTGCAGGTGTCGGGCCGGGCGCCGTGGCGCGTGGTCAAGGGCGGTTCGGCCCGTTACATCGACGCACTGCGCGCGAACTGGACGGTCGAAGCGCGGCTGGGTTGCCCGGTGCATACGATCCGGCGCGGCAGCGAGAGCGTGCGGATCGACAGCGCCAATGGCCGGGAACGTTTCGACCAGGTCGTGATGGCCTGCCACAGCAACCAGGCCCTGGCGCTGCTGTCCGATGCCGACGCGGCGGAATACGAGGTGCTGGGCGCGATCCGCTACCAGCCCAACGAAGCCGTGCTGCACACCGACGAGCGCCTGCTGCCGCGCAACCGAAAGGCCTGGGCCGCCTGGAACGCGCACGTGCCGCGTGACGCCGGCGCGCCGTGTACGGTCAGCTACTGCATGAACCAGCTGCAGGGCCTGGACGTCGACGTCCCGCTGGTCGTGACCCTCAACCGCAGCCACGCGATCCGGCCCGACCGCATCCTGCGCACGATGCAATACGCCCATCCCATCCACGACCACGCGATGGTGCGGGCGCAGGCCCGGCGTGCGCAGCTGCAGGGCCGTCGCCGCACCTGGTTCGCCGGCGCCTACTGGGGTTGGGGTTTCCACGAGGACGGCATCCGCAGCGCGTACGACGTGGTGCAGGCGCTGGAAGCGGACGAAGGCAGGCCAGGCCAGCCGGCGCGGCCGCAGGCGGTGGAACCGGCATGAGCGCCAGCGCGATCTACCACGGCTCGGTGACGCACCGCCGGCATGCGCCGCACCCGCATGCATTCGAGTACCGGATGGCGCAGCTGTGGCTGGACCTGGACGAACTCGACGACGTGTTCCACGGCCGCTGGCTGTGGTCCAGCCGCGGCCGCAACCTCGCCGAGTTCCGCCGCAGCGACTATCTCGGCCCGCCGTCGCGGCCGCTGGCCGACGCGGTGCGCGACCGGGTCGAACAGGCGATCGGGCGTCGCCCCACCGGGCCGGTGCGGCTGCTCACCCACCTGCGGTATGCCGGTTACGTGTTCAATCCGGTCAGCTTCTACTACTGCTACGACGCGGACGGGGAGACTCTTCACAGCATCGTCGCGGAGATCACCAACACGCCCTGGCGCGAACGCCACGCGTACGTGCTGCCGGTCGCAGGGGCCCAGCCGCGGGGCCGGGCCCTGCACTGGTCCTTCGACAAGCAGTTCCACGTCTCGCCCTTCCTGCCGATGGACTGTCGTTATGACTGGAGCTTCACACCGCCTGGCGAAGACTTGCGCGTGCACATGCAGGTATGGCGGGAATCCGAGCGCCAGTTCGACGCGACCCTGGCCCTGCAGCGGCGACCGCTGGACGGACCCGGGCTCGCGCTGACCCTGGCCCGCTTCCCGCTGATGACGCTGCAGGTGACCGGCGCCATCCACTGGCAAGCGCTGCGGCTGTGGCTCAAACGCAATCCGGTCCATGACCACCCTTCACTTTCCGGAAAACAGGCATGAATGAGATCGCCCAGGTCGTGGCCTCCCCGAGCACCTCCGCGCTGGACCGCTGGCTGCGCGGGCGCCTGCTGGCGCAGCTGGCGCCGCTGCGTGGCGGCGCACTGCGTGTGCACGACGCCGAAGGGGAGATCACCTTGGGTGAGCCGGCGGAAGGCGGCGCCGTGGAGGTGTGGATCCGCGACCCGTCCTTCTACCGGATGGTCGCCGCCAAGGGCAGCGTCGGCGCCGGCGAGGCCTATATCGAGGGCGCCTGGCGCTGCAGCGACCTGGTGGAACTGGTGCGCCTGCTGGTGCGCAACCGTGCATTGCTGGACGGCATGGAAATGGGGCCGGCCCGGCTCGGCGGTGCCCTGCTGCGCGCCTGGAACGCGGCGCGCCGCAACTCGCGCCGCGGCAGCCGCCGCAACATCGCCGCGCACTACGACCTGGGCAATGACTTTTTCTCGCTGTTCCTGTCGGAAGACAGGATGTACTCCTCGGCTTTGTTCGCCGAAGCGGACGAGTCCCTGGAAACGGCCTCGCGGCGCAAGCTCGAACGCATCTGCCAATGGCTGGACCTGCAGCCGGGCGACCGCGTCATCGAAATCGGCACCGGCTGGGGCGGCTTCGCGCTGCATGCGGCGCGCCACCACGGCTGCCATGTCACCACCACCACGATTTCCGCCGAACAGTTCGCGCTGGCGCGGCAGCGGGTCGACGAAGCCGGCCTGCAGGACCGCATCACGGTGCTGCAGCAGGACTACCGTGACCTGCAGGGGCAGTACGACAAGCTGGTGTCGATCGAGATGATCGAGGCGGTCGGCGCGCAGTACCTGCCGGACTATTTCGCCAAGCTGGGCACGCTGCTCAAGCCCGATGGCCTGGCCCTGCTGCAGGCGATCACCATCGAGGACCACCGCTACGACCATGCGCTGCACAGCGTCGACTTCATCAAGCGCTTCGTGTTCCCGGGCAGTTTCATTCCCTCGGTGCAGGCGATCGTGCAGGCCAAGTCGCGGCACAGCGACCTGCAGCTGGTGGCGCAGCAGGATTTCGGCCCGTCGTATGCCTTGACGCTGCGCGCCTGGCGCCAGCGTTTCCTGGCCAACCTGGCCGCCGTGCGGGCGCAGGGGTTCGACGAACGTTTCATCCGGCTCTGGGAGTTCTACCTGGCGTATTGCGAGGGCGGCTTATGGAACGGTCGATCGGGGTGTCGCACCTGCTGATGGCGCGCCCGGGACATCGTCCCGCGCTGTCCGCCACGCCGGTGCGCTGACGTGCGGCGCGTGATCGCCAACATCGTCGGCAACCAGTGTGTCTGGCTGTGCGCGGTGGCGGGTGCCGGGCACGGCTGGGCCTGGCCGGGCGTGGTGGCCGCCGCGGGCTACGTGCTGTGGCAGTTGGCCGTCGCGCCGCATCCCCGGGTCGAGATCCGGCTGGTCGCGCTGGCGCTGGTCGTGGGCCTGGTGGTGGATGGCGTGGCCGGTAGCCAGGGCTGGCTGGTCTATGCCGTGCCGCAGGGTGTTTCCTGGCTGGCACCGGTGTGGATCCTGGCTTTGTGGGCCGCGTTCGCGGTGATGCTGACGGTGTCGCTGAAGGCCTTCCAGACGCGGCTCGCGCTCGCGTCCCTGCTGGGCGGCCTGGGCGCGCCGCTGGCCTACCTGGCGGCGGCGCGTGGCTGGGGCGCCGTTGAATTCGCGACGCCGGACTGGCGTGGAATCGCCTGGCTGGCCTTTGCCTGGGCGCTGGCGCTGCCACTGCTGCTGCACGCCGCGCGGACCGCGACGGCCGCGGCCCCGGATACCGGACGATCACACGCGGGAGCGCACTGATGGACTTGCTTGTTTTCATCTGGCTTGGCGCGGCGTTGATGATGACGCTCGGCTGGTGGTGGCAGCTGCGCCACGCCAACATCGGCATCGTTGATGTGCTGTGGACCGCGGGTGTCGGCCTTTCGGCCATCGTCATCGCCGCGCAGGGCCAGGGCGGGCCGGTGACGCGCACCCTGCTGGCGGTGCTGGGCGCCGCCTGGGCCGCACGCCTGGCCTGGCACATCTGGCGGCGCGTGCGCAGCGAACCGGAAGACGGGCGCTACGCCCACCTGCGCCGGCACTGGGGCGGCCAGCAGGGGCTGATCTTCGGCTTCTTCCAGTTCCAGGCGCTGCTGGTGGTGCTGTTCGCACTGCCTTTCACCGCCGTCGCCGCGAACCCCGATCGTGGCCAATGGGGCTGGTGGACCGCCGCGGTACTGATGTGGATCGCCAGCGTCGTGGGCGAGGCCGTGGCCGACCGGCAACTGGCCCGGTTCCGCGCTGATCCGCGCAACCGCGGCAAGACCTGCCGCGAGGGATTCTGGCGCTATTCGCGTCATCCCAACTATTTCTTCGAGTGGCTGCACTGGTTCACTTACGTGCTGCTGGCCGTAGGTGCGCCGAATCCGTGGCTGGCGTTCGCGGGCCCGGTGGTGATGTACGTGTTCGTGCGCTGGATCAGCGGCGTGCCCTTCACCGAACAGCAGGCCCTGCGCACGCGCGGCGAGGACTACCGCCGCTACCAGCAGAGCACGCCGATCCTTTTTCCCTGGTTTCCGTCGCAGCCGTCCCCGGCCGACAAGGAGCGCATTCCGTGAACACCGTGGTTGACCTGAACGAAGATGTTCCCCAGACGGCACCCGGTCTGCTGGGCCTGGCCGAACGTGGCCTGCTTCCCGATGCCCTCGTGCGACTCGGCATCCGCCGGCTCTGCGAGCAGCGACTGCGGGACGAACGCGCCGGCGGCCAGGAAGCGGAGGCCCGCCGCTTCACCGCGCTGCTGGACGACCTGCGCCACAGTCCGCTGGCGCTGCACGTGGACGCGGCCAACCGCCAGCATTACGAAGTGCCGCCGGCGTTCTTCGAGCTCTGCCTCGGGCGCCGGCTGAAGTACAGCAGCGCCTATTACCCGACCGGCCGCGAGACGCTGGACCAGGCCGAGGAGGCCATGCTGGCGCTGTACGCGGAACGCGCGCAGCTCGAGGACGGCCAGGACATCCTCGAGCTCGGCTGCGGCTGGGGTTCGCTGACCTTGTGGATGGCCGAGCGTTTCCCGCGCTCCCGCATCACCGGCGTGTCCAACTCCAACGGCCAGCGCGAACACATCCTGGCCCGCTGCCGCGAACGCGGGCTGGACAACGTGCGCATCCTCACCGCCGACGTGAACCTGCTGAAGTTGGACCCACAGGCCTTCGACCGTTGCGTTTCGATCGAGATGTTCGAACACATGCGCAATTACTCGCGCCTGCTCGAGCGCATCTCGGGCTGGCTGCGCCCGGACGGCAAGCTGTTCGTGCACATCTTCGCCCACCGCACGTTGATGTATCCGTTCGAAACCGCGGGCGAGGACGACTGGATGGGCCGGCATTTCTTCACCGGCGGCCTGATGCCGGCCGCCGATACCCTGCTGCACTTCCAGGACCACCTGCGCCTGAAACAGCGCTGGCTGCTGGACGGCACGCACTACCAGCGCACCGCCAACCACTGGCTGCAGAACCAGGACCGGCACCGGGACGAAGTGATGGCGGTGCTGCGCGGCTGCTACGGCGAGCAGGGTGCGGCGCTCTGGAACCAGCGCTGGCGCATGTTCTGGATGGCCTGCGCGGAACTGTTCGGATACCGGCAGGGCCAGGAATGGCAGGTCGCCCACTACCTGTTCGAACGATGAAGGAGCACGGCATGCGCACGCGCACCCTTTCGCTGGTGGCCATGCTCGCCGCCGTACTGGCCGGCTGCTCGTCCACGCCGGCGCGCATCGCGGCGGTGCCGGAAGTCGACGTGCCGCGCTTCATGGGCGACTGGTACGTCATCGCCCACATCCCCAGCTGGCCCGAACGCAATGCCTACGACGCGGTGGAGACCTATGCCGTGCGCGAGGATGGTCGAATCCAGACCACCTTCCGTTTCCGCGACGGCGGCTTCGACCAGCCGCTGCGGACGATGTCGCCGGTGGGCACCGTGCGCGAGGAAGGAAACGGTGCGATCTGGGACATGCAGTTCGTCTGGCCGATCCAGGCCGAGTACGTGATCGTCGATCTGGATGACGGCTACACGCGCACGATCATCGGCCGCAGCAAGCGCGACTACGTCTGGCTGATGGCGCGGCAACCGGTGATGTCGGAAGCCGACTACCAGGCCAGCGTGCGCCGGATTGCCGAACTTGGCTACGACGTCAGCAAGCTGCGTGTCGTGCCGCATGGCGGAACGAAGCCGGACTGAACCGCGCGGCGGCGCGGCATGACGCGCCTGGACATCGTGTTGGTGGGCCCACCAGGACTCGAACCTGGAACCAAGGGATTCGCGTAGCCCGGAGATTTCCCTCCGGCGCGGACTATCTCTTCACCCTTCGCTTGCGCGGATGGGGTGCGGGACGCTCGAGCCTGTGATCAAGGGCGCTGAAGCCCTCAGGTAGTCTCTGCACCTTCCGGCGGTGTACCGCCGGCTTGGCTCAGGGTCACCACCGGCCGAACCGCTGAGGCTTCCCTGAATTCATCCCGTTCCCGTCCGCCCCTTCCGGGGCGGCGGCACCTTTCGATGAGTCCCCTGCTCTAACCATTGAGCTATAGGCCCTGACACGGCTCTCATCCTACGAGACGGCCCCGCAGGACGCCAGACAAACCAGCCGGAGATGTTCGTCGGGCGACTGCAGAAGCTTTCGCAGCCCGCACCGTTACAATCCGTGTCGAACCTCCCGCTGGACCCTGCATGTCGGAGCCTAATTCCATCGCCAACGCGCCCCTTGCCGCTGCCGAAGCCGACCGGCTCCGCCGCGCTGCCGGCATCCGTGCCGCCGCGCGCGACTGGGAAGGCGCTGCGGCGATGCTGGGTGAGGCGGTCGCGCTGCAGCCCGGTGATGCCGCGACATGGTTCGTGATGGCAAAGGCACTGGAAAATGCCGGCCATCCACGGCGCAGCCACGCCGCTGCCCTGAAGGCGCAGGCCGCCGGTCCGGCCAGGTGGCCGCATGCGCTGGCACTGGCGCGGCTGCTGTGCGCCTGGCACGAAGTACCGCCGTTGCGCGCGCTGGCAGCGTCGATGCAGGCCTGGCAGGCCCAGGCGCCGGTTGAGGAGATGATGGAACTGGCCGACCTGCTGGGTCGCGTGGACCTGCACGACGAAGCGCTGCACTGGGTGCAGCAGGTGCTGGCGCGCGAACCGCGCCATGTGCGGGCGCTCTACGTGCGTGGCACGACCCATCTGTTCCTGGGCAGCATGGACGAGGCGCGCGCCGATTTCGAACAGGCCATCGCACTGGCGCCGGATCATGCGCATTCGCACTGGCGGCTGGCCGAATTGCGCGCCGGCGACCGGGTTGGCGCGCCGTTTCGTGTGCAGCGCATGCGCGCGCAGCGCGAACGTGTCGCGCCGGGTTCCGAGCAGGACATCTACTTCAGCTACGCGCTGTTCGACGAATTGCACGACCTCGGCGAGCACGATGCCGCCTGGGAGGCGCTCACGCGCGGCGCCCGTGGCAAACGTGCCAGCTTCCGCTACGACGCGGCCGCCGACCACGCGCTGCTGGCCTCGATCGCCGCAACCTGCGATGCCGGCTTCGTCGCCGGTCCCGGCCACGACGGCGATGACGACGAACCTACGCCTCTGTTCATCGTCGGCATGTTCCGCTCCGGCACGACCCTGCTGGAGCGCCTGCTCGCCGGGCATCCCGACATCGCGGATGCCGGTGAAAGCGGTGGTTTCTTCGCCCGTCTGCGCCTGGCGGCCGACAACACGGGGCCGCTGTCGACGGGATTCCTGGATATCGCCCGGCAGGCCGACCCGCGGGCACTCGGCGCCGACTTCATGGGCAGCCAGCGCTGGCGCGCGCGCGGCCGGCGTTTCTGGACCGAAAAGCTGCCGGCGAACGTGCTGCTGGCCGGCTTCATCGCCCGCGCCCTGCCGCGCGCACGTTTCCTGCACATGCGGCGGCCGCCGATGGATGTGTGTTTTTCCAACCTGCGCATGCTGTTTGGCCGCGCCTGTGCGTACTCCTACGACCAGCACGAGCTGGCGGGCTACTACCGCAGCTACACGGCGCTGACCGAACACTGGCGCGGCGTGCTCGGCGATCGCTGGCTGGACATCGACCATGCCGACCTGGTGGCGGACCCGGACACGCAGATGCGCCGTGTGCTGGCGCACTGCGGGCTGCCGTTCGATCCGTCGGTGCTGTCGCTCGACGATCGCGGCGGCGCAGTGTCGACCGCCAGCGCGGCACAGGTGCGCGATGGCATCCGCAAGGCGGACGCGCCGGCATGGTGGCCGTACCGGGAGCCATTGCGGCCACTGGCCGACGCGCTGGGCGTCGATCCCCACGCCGCCGGCTGAACCCGGAAACGACGAAGCCCCGCCGGAGCGGGGCTTCGTTTGTTACGTCGGTGCAGGCACTTACTCGAGGTCGAGGAAGGACCGCAGCTGTTCCGAACGGGTCGGATGGCGCAGCTTGCGCAGCGCCTTCGCCTCGATCTGGCGGATGCGCTCGCGGGTGACGTCGAACTGCTTGCCGACTTCTTCCAGCGTGTGGTCGGTGTTCATGTCGATGCCGAAGCGCATGCGCAGCACTTGGCCTCGCGCGGCGTCAGGCCGGCGAGCACGTCGCGCACGGTCTCCATCAGGCCCAGGTTCGTGGTCGCCTCGATCGGCGACTCGATGCTGGTGTCCTCGATGAAATCGCCCAGGTGCGAATCCTCGTCGTCGCCGATCGGCGTCTCCATGGAAATCGGTTCCTTGGCGATCTTGAGCACCTTGCGAATCTTGTCCTCGGGCATCTCCATCTTCTTCGCCAGCTCTTCCGGGGTCGGTTCGCGACCCATTTCCTGCAGCATCTGGCGGGAAATGCGGTTGAGCTTGTTGATCGTCTCGATCATGTGCACCGGGATGCGGATGGTGCGCGCCTGGTCGGCGATCGAGCGGGTGATGGCCTGGCGGATCCACCAGGTGGCGTAGGTCGAGAACTTGTAGCCGCGGCGGTATTCGAACTTGTCCACGGCCTTCATCAGGCCGATGTTGCCTTCCTGGATCAGGTCGAGGAACTGCAGGCCGCGGTTGGTGTACTTCTTGGCGATGGAGATGACCAGGCGCAGGTTGGCCTCGACCATTTCCTTCTTGGCCTTGCGGGCCTTGGCCTCGCCGTAGGCCATCGCGCGGTTGATTTCCTTGATGTCCGGCAGCGTCAGCCACAGCGACTGCTCGATGCCGACCAGCTTGTGCTGCTCGGCGATGATCAGGTCCTTGAACTCGCGCATGCCCGACGACCACTTCTGCTTGCGCCGGATGACGTCGTCGGCCCAGTCCAGGTTGATCTCGTTGCCCGGCCAGGCGCGCAGGAAGTCCTTGCGCGGCATCTTGGCGTTGCGTGTGCAGATGTCGAGGATGCGGCGCTCGTGTTCCTTGATCGAGTTCACCACCTCGCGCAGCTTGCGCACGAAGGCGTCCATCAGCGCCAGCGGCAGCTTCAGGCGCAGGAACTCGGTGGCCATTTCCTCGCGGACCTTGACG
The DNA here is from genome assembly GCF_007993735.1 of Arenimonas daejeonensis. Classification (GTDB taxonomy): domain Bacteria; phylum Pseudomonadota; class Gammaproteobacteria; order Xanthomonadales; family Xanthomonadaceae; genus Arenimonas; species Arenimonas daejeonensis. The sequence goes on from NZ_CP042453.1 coordinate 449,762, forward strand.
GTCTTCTTGTCGGAGGCGCCGTACTTGGCGTGGGTCTTCTGGAACTTGGTGTACAGGCCCTTGAGCGTGTCCATGCGGCGGCCGACTTCGGCCGGGTCCGGGCCGGTGTCGACGGCGGCGGTTTCCTCGCCATCCTCGGTCGCGGCCTCATCCTCTTCCTCGATTTCCGCGTCTTCCTCGATCGCGGCGACCGGGATGACTTCTTCCGGTTCTTCCATGTCCAGGAAGCCGACCACGACCTCGTTCAGGCGCTTCTTGCCCTCGAGGTGCTGGTCGTAGTCCTCCAGCAGCAGCTGGATGGACCAGGGAAGCTGGCCAGCGAGGAATGCACCTGGTTCAGGCCTTCCTCGATGCGCTTGGCGATGGCGATCTCACCCTCGCGGGTGAGCAGTTCGACCGAACCCATCTCGCGCATGTACATGCGCACCGGGTCGGTGGTGCGGCCACCCTCGGTATCGAGCGAGGTCAGTGCGGCAGCGGCTTCTTCGGCGGCGGTATCGTCGGAATCGCGCTGCGAGGACGAATCGGACAGCAACAGGGTCTCGGCATCGGGCGCGACTTCGTGCACCTCGATGCCCATGCCGTTGATCATGCCGATGATGTCTTCGATCTGCTCCGGATCGACGATGTCGTCGGGCAGGTGGTCGTTGACCTCGGCATAGGTCAGGTAGCCCTGTTCCAGGCCCTTGGTGATCAGCTGCTTGATTTCGGACTGCTGAGCCGGACGATCGTTGGCCATGAAAACGTATCCCGCGACAGGGAAAATGGAACCGCGCAGTGTACAGGAGTCCGTCGGACTTGGCTAAGTATTTGATTAACCAAGGGGAAACAGCCCGCTGAAAACGGGGCTCAGGACTGCAGGCGGAAGGTCACCGGGCCGTCATTGGCCAGGCTGACCACCATGTGGGCGCCGAAACGCCCGGTTTCAACCCGGGCATGCCGCTGGCGGCAGAGGGTGACCAGCCGCTCGAAACCCGCCCGTCCGGCTTCGGGCGGGGCGGCCGAGGTGAAGCTGGGCCGCAGGCCTTTGGTGGTGTCGGCCGCCAGTGTGAACTGGCTGACCAGCAACAGGCCGCCACCGGTGTCGGCCAGGGACAGGTTCATCTTGCCGGCCGCGTCGCCGAACACGCGATAGGCGAGCAGCCGCTCGGCCATGCGCGCGATGCGTGTTTCGTCATCGCCCGGCTCCACCGCCACCAGGGCCAGGAGGCCGGGACCTATGGCACCGACGACCTGGTCGTCGACCCGCACGCTGGCTTCGAGCACACGCTGGATGAGGGCGATCATGCCGCGAGTGTAATGGCGCCGCGGCCGCGCGGAGGCATCGCTTACACTCCGGCCATGAAGGTCCCCCTGAAGACCCGGCTGATGTACGCGGCCGCCTGGTGCCTCGGCCGATTGCCGCTGTCCTGGGCGCAGCGGCTCGGCGATGCCATCGGTGCGTTCTCGCATCGGTTCGACACGCGCGAATGCAAGGTCGCGCGCCGCAACCTGGAGCTGCTGGGCCTGCCGCGCGATCCGGCCGAACGCGACCCCGCGCTGCGCCGCATCCTGGGCCAGACCGGCCGCTGCGCGGTCGAGACGCTGCGCATCTGGACCCGGCCGCGTGCCGACAACCTGCGGCTGGTCGCCACCGTCACCGGACTCGAACACCTGGCGGCCGCGGAAGCCGCCGGCCGCGGCGTGATCATCAGCGCGCCGCATTACGGCAACTGGGAGCTGCTGATCGAATTCCTGGCCGCCCGCGGCCCGTTCACCCTGGTCTACCGCACCCCGGAATCCGCATCCGGCGACGCCTTCCTGCGCCTGGCCCGCGGCGGCGAGAACATCCGCCTGGTCCCGGCCGAAGCCAGCACCCTGCGTCCGCTGTGGAAGGCGCTGCAGGCCGGCGGCGTGGTCGGCATCACCCCGGACCAGCAGCCCAAGCTCGGCAGTGGCGAATTCGCGCCGTTTTTCGGCCGCCAGGCCCTGACCCTGAGCCTGATTCCCCGCCTGGCCGAACGCAGTGGCGCCGCCGTGCTGTTCGCCTACGCCGAGCGCCGGCCCGACGGACGCTTCGACCTGCATTTCGAACCCGCCCTGCCGGCCATCGCCTCGCCCGACCTGGTCGAAGCCACCACGGCCATGAATGCCCAGGTGGAATCGATCGCGCGCCGGGACCTCTGGCAGTACCAGTGGACCTACAAACGCTGGACGCTGCGCCCACCCGGCAGCGGCGAAACCAACCCCTACCACCCGGATTGCTACAAACGACCCCGCCAATGACCGAAGCCGAAGACGACATCACGCCCGCCGCCACGTCCGACTGGCAGCCTCTGCCCGAGGCGGCACGGCGCGTCTCCACGCTGGTGGGGGCACTGGGCTGGCTGCCCTTCGGCGCGATCCCCGCGGTGGTCGGCGGCGCGTTCATTCCCGGCTGGCCGGCGCGTATCGCCCTGGGCCTGGCCTGCCTGGCGCTGGCGGCGGGGATCGGCGCCTGGCACGGGCGTGCACGCTGGTCGCGCACCGCCTGGCGCCTGGACGATCGTGGCCTGCAGGTGCGGCGCGGTCTGGTCTGGCGCAGCGAAGTGCTGGTGCCGCGCACGCGCGTGCAGCACCTGGACCTCGAACGCGGCCCGATCGAACGCCGCCACGGCCTGGCCACCCTGGTCGTGCACACCGCCGGCACCCGCCTGTACGCGCTGCGCCAGTCCGGCTTCCTGGACGCCGACGCGGTGGCACTGCGCGACGCCCTGCTGCCGGAGGCCGACCGCCATGACGACGCCCTCTGAGGCCATCGCCGAAGGCGGCGCCGAACGCCGCCTGCACCCGCTGTCGTGGCTGTTCGTGCTGATCCAGCAGCTCAAGAGTTTCGCGATCCCGCTGCTGGTGCTGCTGTTCACCGGGCGTGGCAATTCCTTGGGAACTCTGGGGCCTGCTGGGCGCCGGCGTGCTGGTGCTGGTGTCGCTGGCGCAATACTTCACCTACCGGTTCCGGGTCGAGGGCGACGGCATCGTCATCCGCAGCGGCCTGTTCCAGAAAAGCCTGCGGCACATCCCGTTCCAGCGCATCCACAACGTCGCCCTGCACCAGTCGCTGCTGCACCGGATCTTCGGCGTGGCGGAAGTGCGGCTGGAATCGGCCGGCGGCATGCGCCCGGAGGGCGAGATGCGGGTGCTGTCGCTGCACGACGCGCATGCGCTGGAAGAACTGGTTCGCAGCCACGGCCAGGCCGCGGCGACGGACGGTGCAGCCGACGAGACACAAACGCCGACGTCCCGCGAGCTGCTGTCGCTGCCCACCAGCGAGGTCGTGCGCCTGGGCCTGATCTCCAACCGCGGCATGATCCTGGTCGCGGCGGCGATCGGCGTGCTGGCGCAGGCCAGTTCGGACCTGGTCGGCGACACCCTGGAGTCCTGGATCAAGCTGCTGATGGGCTGGGGCAAGGACCTGCTTATGGGCGTGGCCGGCTGGGTCTTCGGTGCGCTGAGCCTGCTGCTGTTCGCGGTGGTCGCGCTGCGCCTGCTGTCGATCGTGTTGGCCTTGCTGCAGTACCACGGCTTCACCCTGACCGAAACCGGCCGCCGGCTCAGCGTGCAGCGCGGACTGCTGACCCGGCTGCGCGCCAACATGCCGCGCCGGCGCATCCAGGCCTGGAGCCTGCGCGAAAGCCTGACCCATCGCTGGCTGGGGCGGCGCAGCCTGCGCGTGGACAGCGCGTCGGTGGATACCGTCAACGACCAGCGCTCGCTGCGCGACCTGGCGCCGGTGGCGACACCGGAAACGATGGACGGCCTGATCCGCCACCTGCTGCCCGGCGGCCATTGGCCGTTGCAGGACTGGCGGCCGCTGCATCCGCGCGCCTGGCGGCGGCAGTTCGCCCTGCCCGCGTTGTTCGCGCTGGTGCTGACCGCCGTGCTGACTTGGCGCCAGGGCCTGGGGCCTGGCCGCGCTGGCGCTGCTGCCGCTGTTGCTGGTGCGTGCGCGGATCTGGGCGCGCCACGCCGGTTATTGCCTGGAGAATGGCGTGATCGCGGTGCGCGAGGGCTGGCTGGACAAGTCCTGGCGCTTCGCCGAAACCGGCAAGCTGCAGGCGCTGCGGCTGACGCGCTCGCCGTTCGACCGCCGGCACGGCATGGCCAGCCTGCTGCTCGACACCGCCGGCGCCAGCCCGTTCGAGCCGCCGCTGCGCATCCGCTACCTCGCCGAAGCCGAGGCGCGAGCGCTGCACGACCGCCTGGCGGCCGCGATGGACGCCGCGCCTACTCGCGCCAGAACTGCGGCGTAAGCAGCACCAGCAGCGAGAACACCTCGAGGCGGCCCAGGATCATGCCGAGCGTGCCGAGCCAGACGGCGCCGTCGTTGACCCCGGCGAAATTGCTGGCCACGTCACCCAGGCCCGGGCCCAGGTTGGTCAGGGTCGCGACCGCGCCGCCGAACGAGGACTCGATGTCCAGGCCGGTGAGGTTCATCGCCAGCATCAGTGCCACGAAGCACAGCATCCAGATGGCGATGAAGCCGCTGACCGACAGCACCACGCTTTCCGACACGCGGCGTCCACCCATCTTCATAAGGAACTGCGCCTTCGGGTGCACCAGCTGCTTGATTTCGCGGTAACCCTGCCGGACCACCATCACTACGCGCGCCACCTTCAGGCCACCCACCGTCGAACCGGAGCAACCGCCGATGAAGGCCACGCCGACCACCAGCAGCGGCGCGGCGCCCGACCACTGGTCGAAGCCGGACACGGCGAAACCCGTGGTGGTGATCGAGGAGACGATCTGGAATGTCGCGTACCGGAAAGCATCGGCGAAATGCAGGTAGTCGCCACCCACCCAGATCATCAGCGCCACCAGCACGCTGGCAACGGCGACGATGCGCAGGAAGGACCGTAATTCCGAATCGGTGCTGTAGACCGCCATGGACGCGCGCCGCCAGGCGACGAAGTGCAGGCCGAAGTTGACGCCGCCCAGCAGCATGAACACCACGGCGGTCCACTCCAGGATCGGGCTGTCCCAATACCCGAACGCGGCGTCGTAGGTGGAAAATCCGCCGGTGCTTACCGTACTCATCGCGTGGCAGATCGCCTCGAACAGGGTCATGCCGCCGAACCAGAACGCCAGCGCGCACAACACGGTAAGACCGAAATAGACGCCCCAGAGCGCCTTGGCCGTTTCGGCGATGCGCGGCGTGAGCTTGGTGTCCTTGGTCGGCCCGGTGCTTTCGGCGCGGAACAGCTGGGTGCCGCCGATCTTGAGCATCGGCAGGATCGCCACTGCCAGGATCACGATGCCCATGCCGCCCAGGAACTGCAGCAACTGGCGGTAGAACTGCACGCTCTGCGGCAGGTCGTCCAGACCGACGATGACCGTGGCGCCGGTGGTGGTCAGGCCCGAGGTGGCCTCGAAGATCGCGTCGGTGTAACTCAGGTGCGGCGGGCCGTGCACGAAGGGCAGCGCCGACACCAGGCTGGCGAACACCCAGGTCAGGGTCACGATCAGGAAGCCGTCGCGCAGGCGCAGGTCGTAGTTGACGTGGCGCACCGGCGCCCACAGCAGCAGGCCCAGGAAGCCGCTGGCGAGGAAGCTGCCGAAGAAGACGTGCGCCGTGCCCTCTTCGTTCCAGACCAGGGCCAGGAAGGCCGGCGGCAGCTTGGTCAGCGACGACAGGACGATGATGACGCCCAGGATGCGCTGGATGGCGCGGAAGCGCTGGCTCACAGCCAGGTCGCCCCGGTCTGGAACAGGGCGCTCACCTGGGCCATCTCGCGTTTGTCCATCACGAACAGGATGACGTGGTCGCCCGGTTCGATCACCACGTCGTGGTGGGCGATCAGCAGCTTGTCGCCGCGCACCAGGCCGCCGATGGTGGTGGCCGGCGGCAGTTCCAGTTCATCCAGGCCGCGACCGACCACCTGCGAGGTGCGGCGGTCGCCGCGCACCACCGCTTCGATCGCTTCGGCCGCGCCACGGCGCAGCGAATAAACCCGCGCCGGCGCGCCTTCGCGGATGTGCGCCAACAGCGCGCCCAGCGTCACCAGCTGCGGACTGACGGCGATGTCGATGGTGCCGCCCTCGACCAGCTCCGCGTACGACGGCCGGTTGATCAGCGAGATCACGCGCGGGCAGCCCATGCGCTTGGCCAGCATCGCCGAGAGGATGTTGGCCTCGTCGTCGTTGGTCATGGCGCAGTAGACGTCGGTCTGGTCGATGTTCTCCTCGCGCAGCAGGTCCTCGTCGGCGCAGTCGCCGACCAGCACGATGGAGTTGAGCAGGTCCTCGGCGATGCCGCGGGCGCGTTCGCGCGAACGTTCGAGCACCTTCACCGAATAGCGCGATTCCAGGCTGCGGGCCAGGTTGCGTCCGATGTTGCCGCCGCCGGCGATCAGCAGCCGGCGCGCGGGGCGCGGGTCGACCTTGCGCAGCTCGCTCATCACCGTGAGGATGTTCTTGCGGTCGGCGAGGAAAAACACCTCGTCGTCCACCTCGATCACGGTGCTGCCTTCGGGCTTGACCGCCTTGCCCTTGCGGAAGATCGCCGCCACGCGCGCATCCACGCCGGTGGGCAGGTGTTCGCGCAGGTCGCGGATCTCGTGCCCGACCAGGGCGCCGCCGGGCACCGCGCGCACCGCCACCAGCTGGGCGCGGCCGTCGGCGAAGTCCAGCACCTGCAACGCGCCCGGGTATTCGATCAGGCGTTCGACGTGGCGGCAGACCAATTGTTCGGGGCTGATCGCCGCACTGACCGCGGAATGCTCCGGATCCGCCAGCGCCGCCACCTCGAGGTATTGCGCTTCGCGCAGGCGGGCCACGCGGGTCGGGGTGCGGAACTGGTGCTGGGCGACCTGGCAGGCGATCAGGTTGACCTCGTCGCTGGAGGTCACGGCGACCAGCAGCTCCGCCTCCTCGGCACCGGCCTGGGCCAGCACGCTGGGCAGCGAGGCGTGGCCGACGACGGTGCGGATGTCGAGTTTTTCCGCCAGTTCACGCAGGCGGTTGTGGTCGGTGTCCACCACGGTGATGTCGTTGTTCTCGGAGGCCAGGGCCGACGCGACCGAGGTGCCGACCTGGCCCGCGCCCAGGATGAGGATCTTCATGACGCCATGACCTTCTTTTGATCTGGTTCCGCTGGAAGCCGCATCCCGGCACCGGCCGGTGCGGCTAGTCTACCGGGCAGGACCCTGCCCCGGCAGCCACGTCAACGCCAGTGAAAGCCCACGCCTGGTGATCACGCCCGGTCCGGCCCGGCTCAGCCCTGCCGGACCAGTGCGGCGTAGAAGAATCCGTCCATGCCGTCCTCGCCCGGCAGGCGCTGGCGGCCGGCGCCGCTGGCGCGGCCGAAACGTTCGTCCAGCGGCGTGGCGACGGCATCGGGCGTGCGCGCGAGGAAGGCGTCCACCTGCCGTTCGTTCTCATCGCGAAGGATCGAGCAGGTCGCGTACACCAGGCGCCCGCCCGGCCGCAGCAAGGGCCAAAGGGCATCCAGCAGCCGCGCCTGGGTCTGCACCAGCACCGGGATGTCGGTGGCGCGACGATGCCATTTGATGTCGGGCTGGCGACGGATGATGCCGGTGGCCGAACACGGCGCATCGAGGAGGATGGCGTCGAACGGTTCGCCATCCCACCAGTCCGTCGTCGCGGCGGCATCGGCGACCCGCAGCTGCACGTTTGGCGTGGCCAGGCCCTGGCGGTCGAGCTGCTGGGCCACCCGCTGCAGCCGTCGCGCCTCGATGTCGATCGCCAGCAGGCGGCCGTGGTCCGGATCGAGGCGTTCGGCGATCTGCGCCGACTTGCCGCCCGGGGCGGCACAGGCGTCGAGCACGCGCTCGCCCGGCTGCGGGTCCAGCGCCAGCACGGCCAGCTGGGCGGCGCCATCCTGGATGCTCAAGGCACCGGTGTGCCAGAACGGAAGCCGTTCGACCGGCAGCGGGTCAAGCACGCGGACGGCATTGGGCAGTCGCTCGGTAGCCTCGGCCGCGACCTCGTCCTCGCGCAGAGAGCGCAGCAGGCGGTCGATGCCGAGCTCCCGCGGATTGCAGCGAAGCCAGAGCGGCGCCGGCTGGTTGTTGGCGGCCAGGATGTCCTGCCACTGCCCGGGCCAGTCGGCGCGCAGGCGTTCGACCAGCCAGTCGGGATGGCTGCCGGAAACGGCGGGATCCGGGCTTTCCGGCAGGGATTCCCGGCTGGCGCGGCGCAGCAGGGCATTCACGAAACCGACCAGCGGCGCCCTTCCCAGCTCGCGGGTGGCTTCCGCCGTGGCGGACACGGCCGCATGCGCCGGCAGGCCGGGGCGTCCATCTGGGCCAGGCCCGTGAGCAGCAGGCAATGCACCGGGAAATCGCGTTTGGCCAGGGGCTTGGCCAGCCAGGCGGAAAGCACGAATTCGTAACGCCGGCGGTGGCGCAGGGCGCTGAAGCAGATCGCTTCCAGCAGGGCGCGGTCGCGAGTGTCCTGCAGCGCGGCCAGGGCCGGTCCGAGTTGGGCTTTCAGCGAGCGCCCCTCGCCCAACACCGCCACCAGCACCCGCGCGGCACGCGCCCGCAGCGCCGAGCCGGCCGGGGCCGTCATGGGGTCTTCAAGGCCGGGCGGGCATTGAGGTAGTCCGCCGCGGACACCGGCCGACCGCCCTCGCGCTGCACGCGCAGCAGGCGCAGCGCGCCTTCGCCGCAGGCCACGTCCAGGCCGTCGCGGGTGGCGGCCAGGAGCGTGCCGGGTGGCCGGTCGTGCCTGGTTGGCAGGGCACGGGCGGCATGGACACGCAGGCGCTCGCCGGACAGTTCGGCTTCCGCCACCGGCCAGGGATCGAAGGCGCGAACGCGGTTGGCCAGCGCGGTCGCCGGCAGCGCCCAGTCCAGCTTCGCCTCGGCTTTGTCTAGTTTGTGCGCATAGGTCACGCCTTCGGCCGGCTGTGCCTGCGGCACCGGCCGCATGCCGGCGCGCAGCAGTTTCAGGCCGTCGGCCAGCACTTCGGCGCCAAGCGCGGCCAGGCGATCGTGCAGGCTGCCGCCGGTGTCTTCAGGCGTGATCGGCGTGGCCAGGCTCAGCAGCACCGGGCCGGTGTCGAGGCCTTTTTCCATCTGCATCAGGCAGACGCCGGTTTCGCTGTCGCCGGCCTCCAGCGCGCGCTGGATCGGCGCCGCGCCGCGCCAGCGCGGCAGCAGTGAGGCGTGCACGTTCCAGCAGCCCAGGCGCGGGATGTCGAGCACCGACTGCGGCAGGATCAGGCCATAGGCCACGACAACGATCAGGTCGGGGCGCAGCGCCTGCAACTGCTCGCGCGCTTCGGCACGTTTGAAGTTTTCCGGCTGGAACACCGGCAACCCTCGTGCCAACGCCTCGACCTTGACCGGCGACGGCGCCAACTGGCGGCCGCGGCCTGCGGGGCGATCGGGCTGGGTGTAGACGGCAATCACTTCGCCGCCTTCGGCGGCAGTACGCAGGCAGGGCACCGCGAAGCCGGGCGTGCCGGCGAAGACGATGCGCAACGCCATGTCAGGCGGCCGCGTCGGAATTGCGCTGCTGCTTGGCCAGCTTCTTGCGGACCTGCTCGCGCTTGAGCGGCGAGAGGTAATCCACGAACACCTTGCCGGCGAGATGGTCCATCTCGTGCTGGACGCAGACCGCCAGCAAGCCGTCGGCGTCCACCTCGAAGGACTTGCCGTCGCGGTCCAGCGCACGCACGAGGACGCGGTCGGCGCGCTTCACGTCGGCGTAGATGCCCGGCACGGACAGGCAGCCTTATGGTAGACCTGGCTGCCCTCGGACTCGAGGATCTCCGGGTTGATGAACACCATTGGCCGGCTTTTGTCTTCGCTTACGTCCAATACCAGCAGGCGCAGGTGGACATCCACCTGGGTCGCGGCCAGACCGATGCCCGGAGCGGCATACATGGTCTCGAACATGTCGTCGATAAGACGGCGCAGGGTGTCATCCACCTGCTCGACCGGCTTGGCGACGGTTCGCAGCCGGGGATCGGGGAATTCCAGGATGGAGAGCTTGGCCATGGACGGGGAAATGGGGAATACGGGACCGGACCTCAAGGGCCGGCGCATCATTATACCCCGGGCGGGCTTGCAATCCCGGCCCGGATTTGGGCTATAGTCGCCCAACCTGTCCGGGGAAAATCAGGTGGATAGCCGCCATGCTTAAACGGCTTCTTGCAGTTACCGCTGCCATGTTGCTCACCCTCGCCACTGCCGCGATCGCTGCGGAGTTGGCCGAGGATCATCCGACGACCTACACGGTCAAAAAGGGCGACACCCTTTGGGACATCGCTGGGCGCTTCCTCAAGAAGCCCTGGCTCTGGCCCGAGATCTGGCAGGCCAATCCGCAGGTCAAGAACCCGCACCTGATCTTCCCGGGTGACGTGCTCAGCCTGGTCTACATCGACGGCGAGCCGAGGATCACCTCGGAGGGCCCGCAGATCGGCGAATCGGTCAATACGATTCCGCTGTCCGATGTCGAGCCTTTCCTCAGGCAGTTCACTGTGGTCGACGACGCCCAGTCGCTGCCCTATGTGATCGGCCTCGAGGACGACCGCATCTACAGCACGGCCGGCCAGTTGGTGTTCGTCCGCGGCCTCGACGGCGCACAGCCGGGCCAGGTGGTCGACTTCACCCGTCCGGTGCACACCTTCGGTGGTGGCGACGCCGAGGAGGGCCCTGGCCGCTCGGTGCTCGACTACCGCAGCGCCCGCACCCACACGCATTGGGGCAACCCGCCCGGCTTCGGCGAAGCCGACGGTGAGCATCTGGGTGATGAACTCCAGCTGCATGCAACCGGCGAAGTGACCCAGATCCAGGGCGAAGTCGCGGTTGTGGTGCTGCGCGAGGAAGGCCGCGAGGTCCGGGTCGGCGACCGCGTACTGCCTTCCGAGGCGCAACCCTACGATCTGCAGTTCATGCCCCGCGCTCCCGACAGCATCCCCGAGAACGCCCGGGTCCTGTCGGTCGCCGACGGCATGCAGGCCGGCCCGCGGCTGGTGGTGGCGCTCTCTGTTGGTGCCCGCGACGGCATCCGCAACGGCCACACCTTCTCGATCTGGCACGACGGCGCGCTGCGTCCGGATACCGTCAAACACGGCAACCTGATGTCGGCCAAGGCCGACAAGGTCGAGATGCCGGACGATTTCGTCGGCCACCTGATGGTGTTCCGCACCTTCGACAAGGTCAGCTACGCGCTGGTGATGAATGGCATCCGCCCGACGCATCCGGGCGACCTGCTCAAGCATCCGGACGCGAGCCAGTAAGACACGTCGGATGGCATAGCTCCTACATCGCGGCGCCTTCGGGCGCCGCGATGCTGTCGGGGCCATGAACTCCGACCTCGCACTGCTCACGCTCGCCCGGGCGAAACTGCCCGACGCCCTGCTCCGCCATCTGCTCGAACACCACGCCAGCCCGGAAGCCGCGCTGCACGCCTGCCGCCACGGCGCCGGCCTGGCACAGGCGGCCGGCGATCCCGCGGCGCTCCAGCCGCCCGATCCGCGACGGCTGGACGCCGACCAGGCCTGGCTGGCCGATCCGGACCATCACCTCATCGGCTGGCACGACCCCGATTACCCCGCCCTGCTGCGGCGCAGCCCCCAACCGCCGCCCGTGCTCTTCTGCGTAGGGAACCCCACCCTGCTCTGGTCGCCGCAGATCGCCATCGTCGGCAGTCGGCGCCCCAGTGCCGGCGGACGCGACCAGGCGCGGCGCTTCGGGCGCCGACTCGCGGGCGCCGGCTGGACTGTCACCAGCGGCCTGGCCGAAGGCATCGACACCGCCGCACACCTGGGTGCCCTGTCCACCGGCCGCACGCTGGCCGTGGTCGGCACTGGCCCGGACGTGTCCTACCCCGCCGCAAATGCCGCTCTGATGAGGCGCATCGCCACCGAAGGTGCCGTGGTGAGTGAGCACCCGCCCGGCACGGGCGCCCTGGCAAGCCATTTTCCCAGCCGAAACCGCATCATCGCCGGCCTCAGCATGGGCACCTTCGTGGTCGAGGCCGCCCTGCGCTCCGGCGCCCTGATCAGTGCCCGGCTGGCTGCCGAAGCCGGGCGGGAGGTGTTTGCCCTCCCCGGTTCGGTCGACAACCCCATGGCCCGCGGCTGCCACCGGCTGATCCGGGACGGTGCCGCCTGGTCGAAGAGCCGGCCGAGCTGATCGCCGCCCTCGCCCCGCTCGCGTCCAGCCTGGCCGATGCCCTGCGCGGACGCCTGTCGGACCTGTCAAACACCGGCGTTTCCCGGTCAGGCCAGGGACAGCCGACAGGGGATGAGGACCACAACCGGCTGTGGTCGGCCTGCAGGGCACGACCCAACCGGCATGGATGTGCTGGCCGCACGTACAGGATTGACGGTGGCCGCCCTGTCCTCCATGCTGCTGCTCATGGAGCTGGACGGGCGCGTGGTCGCCGACAACGGTCGCTACGCCCGCCGGTCCTGACCTTCCCACCGCGCCACGGGCGCAGGCTGAGGGTAATGAAAGAGACCATACTGGACGTCCTGCTGTACCTGTTCGAGCACTACTTCTACGACGACCCCGACGCCGTCCGGGATCGCGACTCGCTCCAGAATGGCCTGATCCAGGCCGGCTTCAGCCCCGCGGAAATCAACAAGGCCTTCGACTGGCTCGATGAACTCGCGCGCCAGCGGCCGGCCGCGGCCGGGCCGCGCCTGAACACGCCGGTGCGCGTCTATGCCGAGCCTGAACTCGACCGCCTGGACACCGAATGCCGCGGCTTCCTGATGTTATGGAGCACAGCGGCGTGATCGATGCCGACCAGCGCGAGCTGGTGCTGGACCGGGTCATGGCCCTGGACCAGGACGACGTGGACGTGGACGACCTCAAATGGGTCGTGCTGATGGTGCTGTTCAACCAGCCCGGGTCGGAAGCGGCCTATGCCTGGATGGAAAGCCAGATGTTCGAGGACGAACCCGAACCGGTGCACTGACACCAGGCGGGAAACAGCGACGCCCGGCCCAGGCCGGGCGTTTGTTTTGGGCCGCGGCATAACGCGGCGATTTCACAGGGGAGCATGGGGATGAGCACCCTGGTACTACGTGGACCGCGGTCAGAACCGCCAAGGCCCGGTGGACGGCACCGCGCTGGCCGAAGCGCTGCGGCAGGGCCAACTGGACGACACCAGCCTGGTCTGGCGCGAAGGCCTGGCGCAGTGGTCGCCACTGGGCCAGTTCCGGGAGGAGCTGGGGCTGGGCGCGGCCGCAAATCCTCCCCCGCGCCTGCCCCGCCCACCGTTGCACCCGCCGCGGCTCCGGAAAAGAAGCGCAGCGGCTGCGTGATCGCGGCGATCGTCCTGGTGGGCGGCGGCCTCTTCCTGATCGTCGTGCTGGGCATCCTGGCGGCCATCGCCCTGCCCGCGTATCAGGACTACATCATCCGATCCAAGGTGGTGGCGGCCCACATCGAGGCCCGAGGCGCGCGGGTCGCGGTGGAGGAGTTCGTGCTCAACACCGACCGCTGTCCGCGGGACGCGGACGAGCTGCAACTACCGCCGGTTTCCACCCCGGGAGTCGCCATGCGCGAGATCGGTGAAGCCCATACCGGCATGTGCATCATCGAAGTCGAAATGGCCGGCGATTTCGCCGGTGGCAGGCTGGCCGGCCAGCGTCTGCGGCACAGCCGCGACAGCGCCGGCGACTGGTATTGCACCAGCGGCAGCATCGACAGCAAGTACCTGCCGGCCGACTGCCGCTGAGCCCACCGGCAACGCCCGTCCCGGCCCCGGCCGGGGCCGGGGCTCCGGGGCCCTTGCTTGACAGGGCCTGCCGGGCTGGTGCCTTAATGAAAAAGACCCCCGGCCCGCGACCCCCGCGGGCCGTGCCATCTTGGCGCCCCGCTGAGGGCGCCGCGGAGCACCCCGGCCATGGCCAAGAACCTCCTCATCGTCGAGTCGCCTGCCAAGGCCAAGACGATCAACAAGTACCTTATGGGCAAGGACTTCCATGTCCTGGCCTCGTACGGCCACGTCCGCGACCTGGTGCCCAAGGAGGGCGCGGTCGACCCGGACAACGGCTTCGCCATGCGCTACGAGCTGATCGACAAGAACGAGAAGCACGTGGACGCCATCGCCAAGGCCGCCAAGGGCGCCGAGGCCATCTACCTCGCCACCGACCCGGACCGCGAGGGCGAGGCGATCAGCTGGCACATTTCCGAGATCCTGAAGGAGCGCGGCCTGCTCAAGGGCAAGGCCCTGCACCGGGTCGTGTTCACCGAGATCACCCCGCGCGCCATCCGCGAGGCGGTGGAACATCCGCGCCAGGTCGCCTCCGACCTGGTGGACGCCCAGCAGGCGCGCCGCGCCCTGGACTACCTGGTCGGCTTCAACCTCTCGCCGGTGCTGTGGCGCAAGGTGCAGCGCGGCCTGTCCGCCGGCCGCGTGCAGTCGCCGGCGCTGCGCATGATCGTCGAGCGCGAGGAGGAGATCGAAGCCTTCGTGCCGCGCGAGTACTGGTCCATGGAGGCCGAACTCAACCACCCGCAGCAGGCCTTCACCGCCCGCCTGGTGAAACTCGACGGGCAGAAGTTCGAACAGTTCACGATCACCGACTCCAAGACCGCCGAGGCGCGCGCGCGCGCCTGGTGAAGGCCGCGGGCGAAGCCCTTCGCGTCACCGACGTGGTCAGCAAGGAACGCAAGCGCCGCCCGGCGCCGCCCTTCATCACCTCGACCCTGCAGCAGGAAGCCGCGCGCAAGCTCGGCTTCACCACCTCGCGCACCATGCGCGTGGCGCAGAAGCTCTATGAAGGCGTGGCGATCGGCGAGGAAGGCGCGGTCGGCCTGATCAGCTACATGCGTACCGACTCGGTGAACCTCTCGCAGGAAGCCGTGGCCGAGATCCGCGACGTCATCGCCCGCGACTTCGGCACCGGCGCCGTGCCGGACAAGCCCAACGAATACAAGTCCAAGTCCAAGAACGCCCGGGAAGCGCACGAGGCGATCCGCCCCACGTCCGCCCTGCGCACGCCGGCCTCGGTCGCCAAGTACCTCGACGACGACGCCCGCCGCCTGTACGAACTGGTGTGGAAACGCACCGTCGCCTCGCAGATGGTGCCGGCGACGATGAACACGGTGTCGGTGGAACTGGCCGCCGGCAGCGAGCACAGCTTCCGCGCCAGCGGCACCACGGTGATCGACCCGGGCTTCCTGGCCGTGTACGAGGAAGGCAAGGACGCCAAGAGTGCCGAGGACGACGACGAGGGCCGCAAGCTGCCGCCGATGAAAACCGGCCAGGCCGTGCCACTGGGCAGCATCCACACCGACCAGCACTTCACCGAGCCGCCGCCGCGCTTCTCGGAAGCCTCGCTGGTGAAGGCGCTGGAGGAATACGGCATCGGCCGTCCGTCCACCTACGCCAGCATCATCCAGGTGCTGCAGAACCGCGAATACGTCTATCTCGACAACCGCCGGTTCAAGCCCAGCGACGTCGGCCGCGCGGTGGCGAAGTTCCTCACCGGCCACTTCATGCAGTACGTGGACTACGACTTCACCGCCAAGCTCGAGGACGAACTGGATTCGGTCGCGGCCGGCGAGGCGGCATGGATCCCGCTGCTCGAACGCTTCTGGAAGTCCTTCAAGACGACCGTGGATGAGAAGAGCGAATCCGTGGACCGCTCGGAAGCCACCGGCTCGCGCGTGCTCGGCATCGACCCGAAATCGGGCAAGCCGGTGTCGGTGCGCCTGGGCCGCTACGGGCCGTTCGCGCAGATCGGCACCGCCGAGGACGAGGACAAGCCCAAGTTCGCCTCGCTGCGCCCCGGCACCAGCATGCACACCATCACGCTGGAGGAGGCGCTGCCGCTGTTCAACCTGCCGCGCAGCCTCGGCCAGCACGAGGGCAAGGACGTCACCGTCGCGATCGGCCGCTTTGGCCCGTTCGTGAAACTGGGCGACACCTATGCGTCGCTCGGCAAGACCGATGACCCGTACACCATCAGTTTCGAGGCCGCGGTCGAACTGGTGCGCGCCAAGCTCGAGATGATCGCCAACCGCACCATCAAGGTGTTCCCGGGCACCGACATCCAGGTGTTGAACGGCCGCTACGGCCCGTACATCACCGACGGCGAGAAGAACGGCAAGATCCCCAAGGACCGCGACCCCGCCAGCCTGACCCAGGCCGAATGCGAGGCGTTGCTGGCCGAGGGCAAACCGGTGCGCAAGGGCGGCCGCTTCGGCAAGAAGGTCGCCGCCAGGAAGGCACCGGCGAAGAAGGCCACCAAGAGCGCCGACAAGACTGCCGCCGCGCCGGTGAAAAAGGCCGTGGCCAAGAAGGCGCCTGCGAAGAAGGCCGCCAAGAAGCCGGCCAAGAAAGCCGTCCGCAAGACCACGGCAAAAAGGCGGCGCCGCGGAAGACGGCCTGATCGGATCGCTGGTTCGCCACGCCATCCGCCGACAGCGGCGGTGGCTGGCAACGCCCCGGCGCGGCTGCGCCGGGGCCGGTTCATCCGCCGGGTTGGCGCAGGCTTTCGATGCCGCGCTTTTTCTTTTCCTGCTCGACGATCCGCCGCACGTCATCCAGCAGCGCCGGCGCGTCGTACACCAGCCCGCCCTTGATCGTGTAGCGCACGCCGCCCACGCGCTGCAGTTGCCCGTCATCACCCAGCCGCAGATGGCCGGTGCCGTAAAGCACCTTCAGGTTGGCCAGCGGGTTTTCCGACAACACCACCAGGTCGGCCAGCTTGCCCGCCTCGACCGAACCGATGCGATCGGCCGCGCCTAGCGCCTCGGCCCCCGACAGCGTGCCGGCACGGATCACTTCCAGCGGATGGAATCCGGCTTCGCGCAGCAGCTCGAGTTCCTCGATGGTGCCGAAACCATAGGTCTTGTAGATGTAGCCCGAGTCGCTGCCCACCGTGACCCGGCCGCCGCGATTCTTGTAGTCGTTCACGAAGGCCATCCAGCGCCGGTAGTTGTCCTTCCAGGCGGCCTCCTCCTCGCTGCCCCAGTCGAAGAAGAAACTGCCGTGGTTGTCGCGGTTGGGCGTGAAGAAGTCCCACAGCGCCGGATGGGTGTAGGCCGCGTGCCAGTCGGCGGTACGCGCACGCATCAGGTCGCGGGTGGCCTGGTAGATGGTGAAGGTGGGGTCGAGCGTGAACCCGAGTTCCAGCAGCTCGGTGATCACCGCTTCGTAGCGTTCGCTGCCCTTTTCGCTGGCCTGCGCCCACAGTCGCCCGGCCTGGCCGAAGCGGTGCTGTTCGTTCATGTAGTTGTAGTCGGCCGGGTACTGCTGCACGGTCTGGCCGTCGAACAGCGCTTCCGGCAAACCGTACCAGTGCTCCATCGTGGTCAGGCCCCAGCGCGCGGTGGTCAGCACGTTGACGCGCGCGACGTCGAGCTGGGCGTGGTGGCAGGCGCTGCGCATGCCCTGCTTCTCCAGTTCGTCGAAAGCGGCTTCGAGGATGTCGGGCCGGTAGCCGAAGCACTTCATGCCCACGGCGCCCTTGGCCTTCATCGAACGCACCCACTCGCGCGCCTGCTCGGGCGTGGTGATCGGCGTGTCGCGGCCCATGCCGAAAAAGGCATAGGGATAGATGCGCGGCGCGGTGATGGCGTTCCCGGCACTTCGGCGCGCCTCGGACACGCACCAGTCGATGCCGTTGCCGCAGCCCGGGTCGCGCACGGTGGTGATGCCGTGCGCCAGCCAGAGCTTGTAGACGTATTCGGCGGTGACACCCTGCTCGTCGCCGCCGATGTGGCCGTGCATGTCCACCAGCCCGGGCATGACGAACTGGCCGCCGAGGTCGATCTCGCGGCCACCCGCCTTCAGCACCGGGCGGTTCGCCGGGTCGATCGGCGTGTTGGCGCTGCCGACGATGTTCACCGAGACGATGCGCTCGCCCTCGATCACGATGTCCACCGGCCCGTAGGCCGGCGCGCCCGTGCCGGTGATGACGGTGGCGCCGCGCAGGATCAGCTGCGGATAGGGGCCATCGCCCTCGGCCCGCGGCGGAGCGGCGGGAATTGCGGCCGCGACGGGCTGGACCAGCAACAGGGCAAGCAGGAACAACGTTCGGCTCATGGGCGGGGTCCGGACTGGAATTGGTGGCGGCGCAGGTGGATGATGCGGGCATGCGCACATGCGGGTGGCCAAGCTTAGCCATTTTGCTGATCGCCGTCGGCCCGGCCGCGGCGGACGACATCACCGTGTACCGCTGCAAGGGCGGCAACGGCCAGGTCACCGTGCAGGACAGTCCCTGTGGATCGGGGCAGACCGAAGTCTCGCGCAGCAGCATGACCCGCCCTCAGGATCCGCCGCCGAAACCGGCCGCGCCGCCCCCACAACCACCGGACGACGAACCACTCCCCGCCCCCGACTACGCATCCTCCGTCCTGCTCAGGCCGCCGCCGCTCTACCAGTGCACCGACTATGACGGTGACGTGCGCTACAGCGAGGATTACGACCCCGCCAATCGTTGCGTGCCGCTGGCGGTGCTGGGCTACGGCTTGACCGGCCCCCAGGCCGCCACGGCCTGCCGCTGGGTGCAGGAGTCGTGCCTGGAAATGGACGACGCCAGCGCCTGCGTGCAGTTCAAGGCGAAACTCAAGCAGGCCCGTTCGGACGCCCTGCATGCCTTCAGCGACACTGCCGCCTTCAGGAAATCGGAAGTGCAGCGGCTCGAGCGCATCGTCAACGACAGCTGCCGCTGAGTTTCAGAACCCGTAGCGCAGGAAGCCGCCATCCACCGCGATGCATTCGCCGGTGACGTAGCTCGCCGCCGGAAGGCACAGGAACGCCACCGCCGACGCCACCTCCTCGGGCTCGCCGACCCTTCCCATCGGCGTGCGTTCGATCACCCCGTCCAGGTAATCGGCATCAGCGAGCGCCGCCGAGGTGCGGCGGGTGCGGATGTACCACGGCGCGACCGCGTTGACGCGCACACCGTCCTCGGCCCATTCGCAGGCCAGGTTGCGGGTCATCTGGTGCAGCGCGGCCTTGCTCATGCCGTAGGCCACGCCGGTGCGCACGTGGGTCAGGCCCGACACCGAGCCGACGTTGACGATGCTCGAGGCCGCGTGCTGGCTCAGCAGCGGGAAGGCGAAGCGGCACAGGTCGAAGGCCGAGAAGATGTTGGTCTCGAAGATCGCCCGCCATTCGTCGTCCGAATAGTCCAGGGCGCTGCGCGGCGTGTTGGCGCCGACGTTGTTGACCAGGATCTGCAGCCCGTCGCCGAGATCCTCGACCCAGTCGAAGACTTCGCGGCGCTGCTCCGGGTCGGCGATGTCGGCCGGAAAGGCGCGCACGTCGGCCTCGGGGAACTGTTCTTCGAGTTCGAGTTGGGTGGACTCGAGCTGGCCGCCATCGCGCGCCACCAGCAGCACGTCGGCACCCAGGCCCAGCAGTTCGGCGGCCACCGCGCGGCCGATGCCGACGCTGGCGCCGGTCACCAGGGCCATCTGTCCGTCCAGTCGCCAGCGGTTCGCACTCATCGGCGTCTCCTGAGGTCCGGGCGTAGGATACCGGCCATCGCCACCCGGAGCGCGGCCATGTCCCGATCGTTGAAGCTGTTTCCCCTCGTCCTGCTGCTGGCCGCCTGCAGCGACCCCATCAACGAACCGCTGCCCGAGCCCTCGCCCGACCCGCAGACGGCCGCCGCCGCAACGGAAGCCACCGAACTGCGCGATGCCATCCAGGCGCCGATCGACAAGGCACGCGCCGTCGAGGAAACACAGGCGGCCGAAGAAGCCGAACGCCAGGACACGCTGGAAAACGCCGGCGGCTGAAAATGCGGACGCCCGGGCAAGCCCGGGCGTCCATTCAATCCCCGGGTCCGGTCAGTAGGCGCAGAGGCAATGCGCCACGGCGCGGAACGGGCTGCGTCCCTTGCCGTCCAGCCAGGCCAGCTCGCGCTCGACCGTGGCCAGGGTGCGGCGGTCGAGCAGCAGCGGCGTCGGCGCCAGAACGCGCAGCAGGCCGCGGGTGCGGGCATTGCCGCCCATGTTGACGATGGCCTGTTCGAACGACGTCAGCGGCTTCTCGATATAGGTCACGCCGTAACTGTCGGGTTCGAGCTTGGCCAGCTTCACCGTCTCCGCCAGCGCGGCTTCGAAACCGCCCAGTTCGTCCACCAGGCCGCGTTCCTTGGCCTGCGCGCCGCTCCAGACGCGACCGCGGGCGTGCACGTCGATCTGCTCCGGGGTCGTACCGCGCGCGGCGGCGACCTTGCCGGTGAAATCGGCGTAACCCTTGTCGATCACCGACTGGATCAGCGCGCCGACGTTCGGATCCAGCGGGCGGGTGGGGTCGAAAGCACCGGCCAGCGACGTGGTGCCCACGCCATCGGTGCTGACGCCGATCTTGTCGAGCACGCGCGGCGCCGTCATCCACAGGCCGAAGATGCCGATCGAGCCGGTGATGGTGGATTCGTCGGCATAGATCCGGTCGGCGTTCATCGAGATCCAGTAACCGCCCGAGGCGGCCACGTTGGCCATCGACACCACCACCGGCTTGCCGGCGGCCTTGATCAGCTCGACTTCGCGGCGGATCTGCTCGGACGGGAACACGCCGCCACCCGGGGAATCCACGCGCAACAGCACCGCCTTGACGTTCTCGTCCTCGCGCGCCTGCTGCAACAAGGCCGAAGTGGACTCGCCGCCCACCGTGCCCGGCGGCTGCTCGCCGTGGCTGATCTCGCCCTGCGCCACGACGACCGCAACCTGCGGCCGCCTGTCCATGCCCAGGTTCTGGCGCGCCAGCTGCTGCAGGTAGGCGCGCAGTTCGATCTGGCGGAACGTCTTGTTCTCTTCGTCCAGCGCGCCGCGCTCGACCAGCATCTGTTCGACTTCGTGGCTGGTCTTGAGGCCATCCACCAGCTTCTCGTCCAGCGCCAATTGCCCGAGGTCGCCGCCGGCGGCAGCGACGCGCGCGGGCAGTTCTTCGATCATCGCGGTCAGTGCCGACGGTTCTAGCTTGCGGGCCTGGCCGATGTCGGCGAGGAAACGCTGCCAGACGTCGTTCATCCAGTACAGGTCGGCCTCGCGCGCCTCGGGCGAGGCGCCGTCGAGCACGTAGGGTTCGGCGGCCGACTTGTACTCGCCCACCTTGAACAGGTGCACGTCCACGCCGAGCTTGTCCTGCAGGCCCTCGCGGTAATACATGCGGTAGCGGCCGAAACCTTCCAGCAGCACGCCGCCCTGCGGGTCCATGTACACCTCGTCGGCCTGGGCCGCGAGGTAGTACTGCTTCTGCTCCATGTCGGTGCCGTAGGCCACGACCTGCTTGCCCGAGGCGCGGAAGTCACGCAGCGCCGCGGCCAGGTCGCGCAGCGCCGCGAAACCGGCGGCGTTGAAACCGTCGGTCAGCAGCACGATGCGGTCGATGCGCTTGTCGTCCTTGGCGGCCTTGATCGCCCGCAGCAGGTCGCGCAGCTGGATTTCCGGCGCGCTTTCGCCGGTCGCCTGGTTGATGATGCGCTCCACCGGCGCCGAGCTGAACTGCTCGACCAGGTTGCCTTTCATCGGCAGCACCAGCGCCGACTTGTCCTGCAGCGGCTGCACGCCCGGGCTGGCGACGATCGCCACCAGCACGAAGAACAGCACGAACAGGAAGATCAGATTGAAGACCAGCCGCCGGGTGAAGTTGACGGTGTTCCAGATCCCGACCAGAACGCGGCGGATCGGGCCGGGTTGCGACTCAGACATGGGAAAACTCCGGTAATTCCAGTCCGCAGCATACCCAGCCCGGGTGAAATCCGCATAAGCCTTAGGTCAGGGGCCCCACCGGCGTCAGCGGGCGCCGCGCCAGGCGCCAGAAGCGCCAGCCCAGCAGGCCAGCCGCCACGCTCAGGCCCAGGATCAGGCCGGTCCACAGGCCGGGTGCGCCCTGGCCGCGCACGATGCCCAGCCAATAGCCCAGCGGCAGGCCCAGGCCCCAGTACGCCAGCACGGTGATGAACATCGGCGCGCGCGTGTCCTTGAGCCCCCGCAGTGCGCCGGCGGACAACGCCTGGAAGCCGTCCGGGTACTGGAACACCGCGGCATAGGCCATCAGCAGGGCCGCCAGTGCCACCACCGCAGGATCGGGCGACACCAGCGAAGCCAGGGCCGCACCGCCGACCACCAGCACCACCGCCGACGCCGTCTGCGCCACCATCGCCAGCGAATAGCCGGCCGCCGCCGCCCAGCGCACGCCGGGCGCATCCCCCGCGCCCACCGCGTGCCCGACCCGCACCGTCGTCGCCATGGCCACGCCCAGCGGCACCATGAAGAACAGGCTGGCCGCCAGGATCGCCACCTTATGGTGCGCTGCCATCTGGGTCGTGCCCAGGTGCCGATGATCAACGCGGTGGCGACGAACAGGCTACCCTCCATGAACACCGACACGCCCATCGGCAGGCCCAGCGCCAGCAGGTCGCGGATCGGCCGCCAGCGCGGCGGATCGAAACGCGCAAACAGGCCCAGGTCGGCGAAACGCGGCGAACGCCACAGGTAGACCGCCAGGCCCAGCGCCTGGCCCCACAACACGGTGGCGACGGCATAACCCAGGCCCGCCGCACCGAGGTCGGCGATGAACATCAGCGTGTAACCCAGCGGCACCAGACCGGCCAGGCCGGACAGGCCCGCGACCATGGACGGAAAGGTCCAGGCCACGCCGTCGCTGAGATTGCGCAGGCAGAAATACAGCGCCAGGCCCGGCGCGCCCCAGCTGATCGCCTGCAGGAAGGCCACGGCTTCGGGCCGGGCCTCCGGGGTGATGCCCAGCGGCGTCAACGCGACCGCGCCCGCGCGCACCACCAGGATCAGGCCCAGGCCCAGCGCCAGCGCCAGCCACAGGGCCTGCCGGAACACGCCGCCGATCTCGCTGCGGCGGCCGGCGCCATTGAGCTGCGACACCGTCGGCGGCACCGCCATCAACACGCCGATGCTGACCAGGATCACCACCGACCACACCGCACTGCCGACACCGACCGCGGCCAGCGTGACCGGGCCATAACGTCCGGCCAGGACCGTGTCGACGATGTTCATGGCCATCGAAGAAAGCTGGCTCAGCACCAGTGGCAGCGCCAGCACGAAACTGACGCGCATCTCGCGCAGCAGGCGGGCCGCGCGGGTTTCGTTCTGGCTCATGGGGAGGGTCGCGGACCGGATGCCCGCTATATTACGCGCTGCCGACCTGGAGCCCGCCATGTCCATCCCGGAAACCGTTCCCGCCGACACCCCCGTACGCCGCTGCCAGAACTGCGGCGAAGTGCTGCTGGGCGAACACTGCTACGCCTGCGGCCAGCCGACCAAGGGCCTGGTGCGGCATTTCAGCAGCATCATCGGCGACTTCATGGATTCGGTGTTCGAGCTCGACTCGCGCATCCTGCGCACGCTCGGCCCGCTGCTCTACAGGCCCGGCTACCTGAGCGAGGAATATTTCGCCGGCCGGCGCGTGCGTTACGTCAGCCCGGTGCGGCTGTTCGTGTTCCTCAGCCTGTTCGCGTTCTTCGCCGCGCAGCTCAGTTTCGACATCGACGTGGACGAGGCCGAGACCGAAACACCCTCCAGCGAGACCGACCGCGGCACGACACAGATCAACCAGGCCACCACGGTGCCGGAAGTCGAACGCATCCGCGACGAAGTGCTGGCCGAGCTGAAGCAGGCCAGGAAGAAACCGCGGACGTGCCCGGCGTCGGCGTCGGCCTGGACGTGGCGGAAAAGGGCGTGGCCGCCGAGGCCGCACGCCGCATCCGCGACATCGAGGAAAGCGAACGCACCGGCAAGCCGCTGAAGGTGAGCGAGGACGAGGACGGCAACATCAGCTTCAACGGCACGCCCCTGGGACCCGGAAACCAACCCGCTGACCATCAGCTGGTTCTCCGAGGGCATGAACAGGAAGCTCAACGACCGCATCGGCCGCGCCGAGGGCAACATCGAACGCATCCAGAAGGACCCCAACCTGCTCAAGGACGCCTTCCTGTCCACCGTGCCGACCACGCTGTTCGTGCTGCTGCCGCTGTTCGCGGTGCTGCTCAAGGTGGTTTACCTGTTCAAGCGGCGCATTTACATGGAGCACCTGATCGTGGCGCTGCACAGCCACAGTTTCCTGTGCGCGTCGCTGCTGCTGGTGCTGCTGCTGGACGCGCTGTCTACCTGGACTTCGGGCATGCCCTGGCTGTCGCGGCCGCTGGGCTGGCTGGAGTTCGCGCTGATCGCCTGGATGCCGGTCTACCTGCTGCTGATGCAGAAGCGGGTGTACCGCCAGGGCTGGATCATGACCCTCTTGAAGTACTGCGTGCTGGGCATGTGCTACGTGTTCCTGATCTCGTTCGGCGCCAGCATCAGCCTGCTGATCAGCCTGGTGTCGATGTGAGCGCAGTGCTGTACGAGGTGACGCTGCGGGTCGAGCGCGCCGTCGCCGACGACTACCGCGACTGGCTGCACGCACACGCCCGGGAGATGCGGGCGCTGCCCGGGTTCCTCGAAGCACGCCTGAGCCAAGTGAGTGATCCCGCACCCGGCGACGAAACCGTGGTGTTCTGCTGCCACTACCGGCTGCAGGACGCGGCCGCGCTCGAGGCCTACCTGCGCGAGCACGCGCCGCGCATGCGCGCCGAGGGCGTCGAACGTTTTGGCGCGCGCTTCAGCGCGCAGCGGCGGGTGATGGTGGTGCTGGCCGACTACTGAGCCAGGCGGTCGCGGATCAGCGCTTCGCGCGCTCCCGGAGCAGCCGCCAGCAGCTCGCGGCGCAGGCGTTCGCGCTCGTTCGCGGGCAGGCGGCGCGCCAGCAGGGCCAGGTCGGCGCGTGCCGCCGGGCTCAACGCCCGCAGCAGGGCCAGCAGGCCCGCGCGCTCGCTTTCCGGCGTGTAGGCGAACAGCGGCCGCAGCTTGGCGAAATCGGCGCCGATGTCGGGCCCGAGCCACCATTCCTGGCGCTGGTCGGCGGGCAGGCTTTCGAAGGCATCACGCAACGCACGGCCCTGGTCGGGCGTGAGCGCGGCGATGCGCGCGGCGGCGGCGCGGACCCGCTCGCGTTCGGTCAGGGACAGCGCTTCCCAGGCGGCATAGGCGCCGCGGCGGCGGGCCCGTTCGGCCGGCGGCAGGGCATCCCAGTCGCGCATGCGCTGCAGCATCGCCTGCTGTTGTTCCGACGACAACGACAACCAATGGCGGGCATTGGCGCGCAGGCGCTGCTGCGTTTCCGCATCCAGGTCTGGCCAGGCGCCGGCAAGCGGCGCCAGCAGGCGACGTTCTTCCGGCGCCAGGGTCTGGAAGGCGGTCGCGGGCATCATCGCCAGCGCCAGCAGCAGGCCCGTCAGCAGCGTGCGCGGCTCAAGGCGCATCGTCGGCCTCCGTGGTCGACGGCTGGGCATCCGGCGCATCGGCGGCCGGCGCTGGTTCGGGCAGGGGATCGGCCTGCCCGGAGGCGACCCAGCTCAACAAAGCGAGTTCGGTGGCCAGGGCTTCGTCGTCCGGCGCGGCCAGCAGTGCGAAGTCGGGATGAGTCACCGGATCGGGTTCGACCGGCACCGCGGACACGTTTTCCGGCGGCAGCACCTGCGGGCCAACCTCGCGCGGCTCCGGCGACAGCAGGAAGGTGGCGGCGAAGGCCAACGCCAGCAGCACCAGCACTGTCCACAGCAGGCGGCCGGGCCACGGGGACGCTTGTGGCGGCCGCGGCTCCGCCTCCGCTTCGCCCTGCAGTACACGTTGGCGCAGCGCGGCCAGCGACGCCGTGCGGTCTTCGGGCAGGGTCTTTACCTGGCGGTGCAGGCGCTCGCGCAGCGCACTCAGCGCCGCGTAACTGATGTCGCCATCGCCCAGTTGCTGCAGCGCGCGCTGCAGCGCGAAGCGGTAGGTGGTTTCGGACACCCCCAGCACCTGCGCCGCATGCGGGAAGTCCAGGCCGGCGACGATGCGCAGCAGCAGGGCGGCGCGCGGACCGCTGCTCAGCGCGGAAAGCTCCGGCACCTGGCTCTCGCCCCCGGACAGCTCGGTCTGCGCCATCAGCAGCGACCAGAAGCCCGCCGGCCACGCCGACAGGGGGCTGACCGCGGACAGGCCGCGGAATGCGCGCATGGCGCGCCCCAGGGCTGCCTCGGCGGCTTCGTCGTCGCCGCACTGCAGTTCCACGAAAACGAAAGCCCGGCGCTCGATGCCCCGCAGGAATGCGGACAGGGCGGGCGACACGGGAGCAGGGGCGGAAACAGGGCTCGGGGGGCGGAAGTCACCCCCATTCTAGCCAGCAAGGCCCGCCTTCCACCCGGTTGACAGTGGCGAAAAGCCTGCTCCGCCAAGCCCGGTGCGGCTTCCGGCGTGGAACGTTGTGCACAGCGCCAAAGCCTGGCCACCAAACGCACGGCTTCTGTCCCTGAAGTCACGAATGACCGAATTGTGAAAACCGTAACTTGTTGATTGCGAAGAACTATGACGCCTTGGTTAAAAAATCGCCAACCCGGGTACAGGCCCTTTCACAAGGGGGTGCGCAGCCCTGATCGGAGGGACTTCCACAGACTTATCCACAATCCGTGTGGATAAGGGAGTTTCGGTTTTGTGAACAGTGGCTTAGCAAGCATTCGTGACCCCGTTGGCAACAATGACCCGCAAGTTGGGCCACGGGCCGCCACAAGCCCTACAGGCTAGACTGGCGCCATGCCCGAGACCCCCGAACCCGCGCTGCGCGTCGCCCTTCCGGTGCCGCTGCCCCGCCTGTTCGACTACCGGCCGCCGGCCGGAGAGCGCGCCGGGGCGGACTGGATCGGTTGCCGGGTGCGGGTGCCCTTCGGTCGCGGCGAAGGGGAACAGGTTGGCGTGGTCGTGGCCGTGGGCCCGCCCGAGGCGCCGCCGGACAGCCTCAAGCCGGTGCTGGCCCGCCTGGACACCGAGGCCCTGCTCACCGGCGAGCTGTTCGAGAGCCTGCGCTGGGCCGCGGGCTACTACCACGCCCCCTTGGGAGAGGTGCTGGCGACCGCCCTGCCCGGCCCACTGCGCGGTGGCCAGGAATTGCCGGAAACCGCCCGCTTCGGCTGGCGGCTGACCGAGGCCGGCCTGGCCGCAGCCAAGGGCCCCGGCCGCGAAGGCAAACCGCGGCAGCTGCTGCTGGCCCTGGCCGCCCGCGCGCTGGGCGAAGACCTGCTCGACACGCAGATCCCGGACTGGCGTGCCGCGGCGCGCAGCCTGGCGCAACGCGGCCTGGCCGAACGTGTCGCGCTGGCCGGCAGACCCGAACCCGCGCCGGTCGCGTCCGCGCCAGAGCTGATGCGCGGCCAGGCGGATGCCCTCGCGGCGATCCGCGAAGGCCAGGGCTTCCGTGCCCTGCTGCTGGAAGGCGTCACTGGCAGCGGCAAGACCGAGGTCTATCTGCAGGCCATCGCCGACGCACTCGCCGCCGGCCGCCAGGCGCTGGTGCTGGTGCCGGAGATCGGGCTGACGCCGCAGGCGCTGGCGCGTTTCCGCAGCCGGCTCGGCGTGCCCGTGCTCGCGTACCACTCCGGCCTGGCCGACGGTGAACGTGCGCGCGCCTGGACGGCGATGTCGCGCGGGGAAGCACGGGTGCTGGTGGGCACGCGTTCGGCGGTGTTCTGCCCGTTGCCCGAAGCCGGCCTGATCGTGGTGGACGAGGAACACGACGCTTCCTACAAACAGCAGGACGGCATCCGCTACCACGCCCGCGACCTGGCGCTTGTACGCGCCAGCAAGCTCGGCGTGCCGGTGATCCTGGGCAGCGCCACGCCGTCGCTGGAATCGCTGCACAACGCGCTGCAGGGCCGTTACCGCCACCTGCGCCTGACCCAGCGCGCCGGCAGGGCGCGGCCGCCGGCGGTGCGCGTGCTGGACGTGCGCAAGCGCCCGCTGGTCAACGGCCTGTCGGAAGAACTGCTCGCCGCGGTCGGCGCCTGCCTGGCGCGCGGCGAACAGGCGCTGGTGTTCAAGAACCGCCGCGGTTACGCCCCGGTGCTGATCTGCCACGACTGCGGCTGGAGCGCGCACTGCAAACGCTGCGACGCCGCGATGACCGTGCACACCGGCGGCCGCCGTCTGGTCTGCCACCACTGCGGCGCGCGCGCGACGCCGCCGAATGCCTGCCCCGACTGCGCCAGCCTGGCGCTGATGCCGCAGGGCGCCGGCACCGAACGTATCGAACAGGCGCTGGCGGAACGGTTCCCGGAGGCCCGGCTGGTGCGCGTGGACCGCGAGACCACGCGCCGCCGCGACGCCATCGGGAAGATCCTCGAGGACTTCGGCGAACACTCCGGCATCCTGGTCGGCACCCAGATGCTGGCCAAGGGCCATGACCTGCCGCGGCTGACCCTGGTGGCCGTGGTCGGCGTGGACGAGGGCCTGTTCAGCGCCGACTTCCGCGCCGGCGAAAAACTCGCGCAGCTGCTGATCCAGGTCGCCGGCCGCGCCGGCCGCGCGGAACTGCCGGGTGAGGTGGTGCTGCAGACCCATCATCCCGAACATCCGCTGCTCAACACGCTGCTGGCGGGTGGGTATCCGGCGGTTGCCGCACTGCAGCTGGCCGAACGCGAGGCCGCGCAGTTCCCGCCCTACGCTTACCTGGCGCTGCTGCGCGCCGAAGCGCCGACCGAAGGCGACATGCAGGCATTCCTGCGCGAGGCGCGCGATGAATTTTCCCCGCGCGAAGGACTTTGGTTGAACGGCCCGATGCCGGCACCGATGGCCCGCCGCGCCGGCATGGCGCGCGGCCAGCTGCTGCTCGGCGCCGGCCAGCGCGCGCCGCTGCACGCGGCGCTGCACGACTGGCTGCCGCGGCTGCAGGCGCTGAAGTCCGCGCGCCGCGTGCGCTGGTCGCTGGACGTGGATCCCACGGATCTCTACTGACGGACCCCTGACCATGGAAACAACGAACAGCATTCCACATGTGTTGGTGCTCGGTGGCGGCTTCGGCGGCCTGTGGGCGACCCGCGCGCTGGCGTCGGCACCGGTGCGCATCACGCTGGTGGACCGCACCAACCACCACCTGTTCCAGCCGCTGCTGTACCAGGTCGCCACCGCCGGTCTGTCGGCGCCGGACATCGCCGCGCCGCTGCGGCACATCCTGCGCCGGCAGAAGAACGTGACGGTGCGGCTGGACGAGGCGCTGGCGATCGATCTGGACGCACGTCGCGTGCAACTGGCCCAGGGCGAGCTCGACTACGACTACCTGCTGGTCGCCACCGGGGCGACGCATGCGTATTTCGGCAAGGACGAGTGGGCGGAGCATGCGCCTGGGCTGAAGACGCTCGACGATGCGTTGGCGATCCGCAGTCGGGTGTTGGCGGCTTTCGAAGCGGCTGAGCGGGAGGATGATGCTGAACGTCGGCGCCTTTGGCTCAACTTCGTCGTGATCGGCGGCGGACCGACCGGCGTCGAGCTCGCAGGCACCCTGGCCGAGATCGCGCGGCATACCCTGCCGCGAGAGTTCCGCCGCGCCGATGTACGCAGCGCGCGCGTGCACCTGGTCGAGGCGGGGCCCCGCGTGCTGGCGGCGATGCCTCCGGACCTGTCGGAGAAGACACGCCTGCAGCTGCAGAAGCTGGGCGTCGAAGTGCACACCGGCGAACCCGTTACTTCAATCGACGCCGACGGCGTGTCGATGGGCACCACACGCATCGACAGCCACAGCGTACTGTGGGCGGCGGGCGTGGCCGCGTCGCCGCTGGGCCGCCAGCTCGGCGTGGCGACCGACCGCGCGGGCCGCGTGCCGGTGGCGCCCGACCTCTCGCTGCCCGGGCACCCGGAAGTGTTCGTGCTGGGCGACCTGGCCAGCGTGCAGCAGGACGGCAAACCGGTGCCGGGCGTCGCGCCCGCCGCCAAGCAGATGGGCGCGCACGTCGCCGGCGTGATCCGCGACCGCCTGCGCGGCGGCGCCGGCCACGCATTCCGCTACCGCGACTACGGCAACCTGGCGACCATCGGCCGCATGGCGGCCGTGGTGCACTTCGGCAAGCTGAAACTTTCCGGCCTGCTGGCCTGGTGGTTCTGGCTGGTCGCCCACCTGTTCTTCCTGATCGGTTTCCGCAACCGCATCATCGTGCTGGTGAACTGGGGCTGGTCGTACTGGACCTACCAGCGGCACGCGCGGATCATCGTCGGGCGCGGCGAAACTCAGGCGCGGTCCACGCGGGCGGCGTAACAGCCGCGACCGGCGTTGTGCACGTGCAGGAAGGCGACGTCGGCGTCGGCGAACAACTCGCCGATCTGCGCCTCCAGCGTTTCACCCTGGACCACGCGGCCGTGGCGCATGAAGCCGGCGGCGTCGTAGGCACGCACCGACAGCGTGCGGCGGCGCTGCTGCAGCGGCACCACGTCGATGGCGTCGAAGGTCTCCAATGCGTTCTCGCGGATGAAGATCGGGCCGTTGCCGCGGTAGGGCGTGTCGCCGTCCAGGTGGGTCCAGTTGAGCAGCAGCAGGGACTCACCGGGCTGGGCGTCCTCGAGCGTGATGCGGCAGGGGTATCCGGGAAAACTGTCGGCAATCACGCGGCGGGCACCGTGTGCGGCCAACGCCTGGTCATCGAGTCCACGCAGGTGGGCGAAAGCTTCGGCCGGAAGGCCGGTGATGCGGAAGGACATAGGGACTCCGGGGTTGGGATGATGGTCGCCATGTTCGGCCGCGACGAAGCGCGTCGCTATCCGGATCCTGCGCATTTCAGCGCGTTCGCTGCCTGCGTATGGATCCCGGCGTGTCATCCCGGGAATCACGACCCCGAAAACAGAAAGCCCCGCCTGAGCGGGGCCTTCCAATGTCGTCCGACCTGCGTGGTTCAGGCCGCGAACAGGGCCCGCATCTTCTTGAGCGCGTTCGCCTCGATCTGGCGGATGCGTTCGGCGCTGACGCCGTACTCGTCGGCCAGTTCCTGCAGGGTCGCCTTCGGCTCGCCCAGGAAACGGCGCTTGAGGATGTCGCGCGAACGCGGGTCGAGGTCGGACAGGCCCTCGCGCAGCAGCTCGAGCTGGTCGTCCTCGTGGCTTGCGCGCTCGTAGGCCATCGCCGGGTCGTCGCCGTGGTCGCGCAGGTAGGCGACCGGGGACGGCGGCGCGTCGTCGTTGGCGTCGTCCGGCGCGTCGAAGCCGATGTCACGACCGCTCAGGCGCGACTCCATCTCCAGCACTTCGCGCTTGGAGACGTTGAGGTCCTTGGCCACCGCGGTGACTTCGGCGTCGTTCATCCAGCCCAGGCGCTTCTTGGACTTGCGCAGGTTGAAGAACAGCTTGCGCTGCGCCTTGGTGGTGGCGACCTTGACGATGCGCCAGTTGCGCAGGATGAACTCGTGCATCTCGGCGCGCACCCAGTGCACGGCGAACGACACCAGCCGCACGCCCCTGGTCGGGGTCGAAACGCTTGACCGCCTTCATCAGGCCGATGTTGCCTTATGGATCAGGTCGCCCATGCCCAGGCCGTAGCCCTGAGTAACCCCGGGCCACGTGCACGACGAAACGCAGGTGCGACATCACGAGCGCCTTGGCGGCGTCGAGGTCTTCTTCGTCGCGGTAGCGGCGCGCCAGCGCCTGCTCGTCCTCGACGGTGAGCACGGGCACGCGGTTGACCGCCGAGATGTAGGCGTCCAGCGAACCCAGCGCACTCGGGATCGGCAGGTTGTTGGCGATCAGGGCAGTGGTGGTCATGCGGTCCTCTTTCATGGGCGGGAGTTTAGCACCCGGGTTGGAGTGCCAAATAGGCCGGAAGTTCCCTGTCCGTTCCATTCATGGAACAGTCAACTCCCCAGCGCTCGGATTCATCTGGGGCCGGCAGGTCCGGGTTCAAGCCCCGGCCAGCAGCGCCTCGACCTCGGCCCGGGGCGGCAGGGCCCAGTCCACCGGCGCCTTGCCCCCGCCCTGCAGCCAGCGGTTGGCCTTGCCGAAGTGGCCGCAGCCCAGGAAACCCCGGTGCGCCGACAGGGGCGAGGGATGCGGGGCGCGCAGGACGCAGTGCCGGCGCGGATCCACCAGCTTGCCCTTGGCCTGGGCGTAGCTGCCCCAGAGCAGGAAGACCAGGCCTTCGCGCTCGCGGTCCAGGGCCTGGATGGCGGCGTCGGTGAAGCCCTCCCAGCCCTTGCCCTGGTGGGCGCCGGCGCGGCCGTCCTCGACCGTCAGCACGGCATTGAGCAGCAGCACGCCCTGCCGGGCCCAGGGCAGCAGGCAGCCGTGGTCGGGCACCGGCAGGCCCAGGTCGGCCTTCAGTTCCTTGTAGATGTTCTGCAGCGAGGGTGGCACCGGCACGCCGGGCAGCACGGAAAACACAGGCCATGGGCCTGGCCGGGGCCGTGGTAGGGGTCCTGGCCCAGGACCACCACCTTCACCTGGTCGAAAGGCGTGGCGTCGAAGGCCGAGAAGATCTGCGGACCGGGCGGAAAGATGTGTTTGCCGCGGGCCTTTTCCTGACGCAGGAAGGCAGAGAGTTCCTGCATGTCGGGGCGCTGCAGGTAGTCGCCGATCCGGGCCTTCCAGGACGGCTCCAGGCGGATCTCGCCCACCTTACTTGCCGAGTTTGTCGCGCAGCATCCGGCCGACCCGCAGCTGGAACAGCAGCTTGGTCACCAGCAGGCGTTCCTCGATGGGCTTCTGCACCAGGTCGTTGGCGCCGGCACGCAGCAGGTCGCTCTGGTTGGCCGGGTTGGCGTCGCCGGTCATCACCAGCACCGGCAGCAGGCCCTTGGCATAGGCGAAGTCGTGGCGGATCGAGTGCAGCAGGTCCTTGCCGGTCAGTTCGCCCTTCAGATAGACGTCGGTTAGCACGACATCCGGGCCGGGCACCTTGCCTGGGCCTTGGCGGTTTCCAGGTGGGCGATGGCGTCCTCGACGCCGGTGGCGTGGGTGACGGTGAGGCCATGTTTTTCCAGCATGCGGCGGGTGGCCATGGCCACGACGCGGCTGTCCTCGACGTACAGCACTTCACCACCTGCTTCGGTTTCAGGTGCCACATAGCCCTTGATGAAGGCGGCCAACGCGTTGAAACCGAGCGACTTGTCGAAATAGTCGGTCACGTCGTCGCTGATCGAACGGCTTTCCAGCCGCTCCTGCACGTCGCCGGAGACCACGATGATCGGGATGTAGGCCTGGGGCGTGTGTTCGCGCAGGTAACGGGCCAGGTCCAGGCCGTCCATGTCGGGCAGGCGCAGCGCCGTGGTGACCAGGTTGACCGCGCCCGCCTGCAGGGCCGCCTTGGCTTCCTCGCCGGTTTCGCAGCCGACGAACTCCAGGCCCGGCAGCTGCTGGCGCAGTACGCCCTCGATCATCTTGCGCACGACCTTGGAGCCGTCCACGACCATGATGCGCGGATTCGAGGTATC
This sequence comes from Arenimonas daejeonensis, assembly GCF_007993735.1. Classification (GTDB taxonomy): domain Bacteria; phylum Pseudomonadota; class Gammaproteobacteria; order Xanthomonadales; family Xanthomonadaceae; genus Arenimonas; species Arenimonas daejeonensis. Next base: position 482,958 of record NZ_CP042453.1, read on the forward strand.
GAAGCTTCGGAAAGCGGGGCTGTTCATGTCACACGTCCGTGGGACGGGTCCGGCGTAGATGATGCCCGGTTGCGAGCCATGCGCCCAGCCACCCCATCGCCACGGCCCCCGCCAGCAGGGCCAGGCTGCCTTGCCAGCCCGGGCCGGAAAGTGCGAACTGGCTCCCATAACTGGCCACGAGGGCCGACAGCCGTCCCTGCAGCAGCCCGCCGGCGATCACCAGCAGGACGCCAGCGGAAAGACCGGCCGCCAGGCCGTACCAGGCGCCCAGGTACAGGAACGGCCGGCGCACGAAGGCGTCGGTGGCACCGAGATGCTGCAGCACGGCAATTTCCTCGCTGCGCGCGCCGATATCCAGGCGCACCGTGTTGCCGACCACCAGCAGCACGCCCAGGCCCAGCAGGGCCGCGACCACCTGCACCACGCGTTCGCCAAAGGCCAGCCAGGCCGACAGGCGCTGCCGCCACACGGCGTCATGCTGGACGATGTCGGCCTGCGGCAGTTCGCGCAGGTCGGCGGCCAGGGTGTCGCCGTCGCCGGTGGGCTGGACCACCAGCACCGTGGGCAACGGATTTTCTTCCAGCACGTCGAGCGCGCCGGCGAGGTCGCTCATCGCACGGAATTCCTCGAGGCCCTCTTCCGGCGTGCGCACGGTGACGGCGGCGACGTCGGGGCGTTGGCCGATGCCGGTGGCGAGCTCACGCGCCTGCTCCTCGCTTACGTCGGCCTTGAGGAAAACACCGATCTCGCGCGATTCGCTGACGCTGCCGGAGAACCGCTCGATATTGCCCAGCGCCAGGCCCAGGCCCAGCGGCAAGGCGATGGCGATCGCCATCACGCCCACGGTGAGGCCGGTGGCGAACGGACGCTTGGCCAGCCGGCCCAGGCTGGAGACCAGCGAATACAGGTGCTGTTCGCGCCAGGCGCGCAGACGACCGCCGAGGCTGCCGGTCTTCACCCGTTCGGCGGCGGCCGGCTTCACGGCGGGTTTGGCAGCCTTGGCGTTCATGCCGCCAGGTCCTCGGGCGAGATGTCGTCGAGCAGCTTGCCGTGGTCGAGCACCAGCACGCGCCGGCGCATGCGCTTGACCAGGGCCAGGTCGTGGCTGGCGACGATGACGGTGGTGCCCGGGGCCGGCAGCGAGGCGAACAGCTGCATGATCTCGGCCGCCAGTTGCGGGTCGAGGTTGCCGGTGGGTTCGTCGGCGACCAGCAGTTGCGGCTGGGCGACGATGGCGCGGGCGATGCCCACGCGCTGCTGTTCGCCGGTCGAGAGCTGCAGCGGCAGCGAACGTTCGCGTTCGCCCAGGCCGACCTTGTCCAGCACCGCGCGCACCCGCTTGCCGACTTCGGCGCCGGGCGTGCCGGCGATCAGCAGCGGCAGCGCCACGTTGTCGAACACGCTGCGGTCGGTGAGCAGGCGGTGGTCCTGGAACACCACGCCGACCTGGCGCCGGTGCAGCGGCACCTTGCCACCGCGCACCTTGCCCAGGTTGCGCTCATTCACCAGCACGGTGCCGCGGCTGGGCCGCTCGGACAGATGCACCAGCCGCAGCAGGGTGGACTTGCCGGCGCCGGAATGGCCGGTGACGAACAACATCTCGCCTTCTTCGACGCTGAAGCTGACATCGCTCAGCGCCGGCGGCGTGCCGGGATAGGCCTTGGTGACGTTGTCGAAGCGGAGCAGGGCCATGCGGATCGCGGTTGGCGGGGACACGCGCAATCTAGCAGACACGATGAAATGTAGGAGGGCCTTCAGGCCCGAGACTCTTGGCGAAGCGCTTCGGGCCTGAAGGCCCTCCTACAGGTTCCGCAACGTCAGTGACCGGTCGGCGGCGAACGTTTGACCAGCGACTTCAGGCCCGCCTTGATCCGGCCCAGCAGTGACGGCTTCTCGGACGACGGCGCGGCGGCAGGCGCCGAACCTTCCGGCTTGCGCTCGCTGCGCGGCTTGCCGCCGGTATCGGCCTGGACGGCACCGTCGCCGACCGGACGACCACCGCGACGGCGGCGACGCTTGCGGGCCGGTGCGTTCGGATCGACCTGCATCGGCGACGACGGCGCCGGGCGCTGGGCCGGACGTTCGACGGCCGTTTCGACAGCGCCTTCGGCCGCGACCACCGCTGGCTTGCGCTCACGATGCGCGCCGGGGCGCGGGCCGCTGCGTTCGCGCGGGCCGCCGCCAGGCCGGCCACCATCGCGACCTCCGCCGCTGCGGCCACCACGGCCGCCACGACGCTCGTCTTCGGCCGCCTTGGCCTCGCGCACCTCGCGGAAGATGGCGCTGACGCTCTCGCCGTCCTCGTCGCCTTCCACCGGCGCCCGCGGGGCGCGCGGCACAGGGATCAGCAGCTCCTTCTCGACCTGGGCCACCGGCAGCTTCTGCTCGATGTAGGCCTCGATGTCGGGCAGCGACATGGCGTAACGCTCGCAGGCGAAGCTGATCGCGTCGCCCTCGGCGCCCAGGCGCGCGGTGCGGCCGATGCGGTGCACGTAGTCCTCGGCGTCGAACGGCAGGTCGTAGTTGTAGACGTGCGACACGCCGTCGATGTGCAGGCCGCGGGCGGCCACGTCGGTGGCGACCAGGATGTCGAGCTGGCCCTTCTGGAAACGCGCCAGCAGGGTCTCGCGCTTCTTCTGCGGCACGTCGCCGGAAAGCACGCCGACGCGGAAGCCCGCGCGTTCCAGGCCGCGCGCGACACGCTCGACCCAGACCTTGGTGTTCACGAACACCATGGTGCGGTGGCCCTCGCTGCGGGTCAGCAGGCCGATCAGCAGCGGGATCTTCTCTTCGTCGGCCGGGAAATACACCAGCTGGCGCACCTTGGCCGCGGTGATGAACTCGGTCTCGACCACGAGCTTCTCGGGCTCGTTCATGTGCTCGTAGGCCAGCTCCAGCACGCGGTGGCTGAGGGTGGCGCTGAACAGCAGGGTCTGGCGCTCGGTGCGGATCGGCATGCGCCGCAGCAGGAAGCGGATGTCCTTGATGAAGCCCAGGTCGAACATGCGGTCGGCTTCGTCGAGCACGCAGACTTCGCAGGCGTGCAGCGAGACCACCTTGTGCTGCTTGACGTAGTCGATCAGGCGGCCCGGGGTGGCGATGATCACGTCCACGCCCTGCTGCAGCAGCTCGCGCTGCTTGTCGTAGTCCACGCCGCCGTAGATGGGGCGAAACGCAGGCCCAGCTCGTTGCCGAACTTCACCGCGTCCTTGTGGATCTGGATGGCCAGCTCGCGGGTCGGCGCCAGGATCAGGGCGCGCGGGTCCTCGGGCTTGCGGTCGGCCAGGGCCGGGCGGGTCAGCAGCCGGTTCATCAGCGCGACCAGGAAGGCCAGGGTCTTGCCGGTGCCGGTCTGGGCCTGGCCGGCGACGTCACGTCCCGCCAGGGCGATCGGCAGGGTCAGCGCCTGGATGGGGGTGCAGCGGGTGAAACCTGCGGATTCGAGGCCGGCCTGTAGCGACGGATGCAGCTCGAAGTTTGAAAACGCGATATCGGTCAGCGGTTTATCGGACATGGGGTTCTCTGGATGCGCGGCTCTGCGCTTGCGCGGCCAGCCCGGCGGGTCGCAAACTGCGGGCATCCGGGGCGGCGGCTAGACGGTTGAAAGTCGGTCGAAAGCGCCCCAGTTTACCCCAACGGCGGCCCCAACCGGCCGCATCCCCAAATAAATCAGGAGTTTGACGCATGAGCGACCAGGTGCTTCATGTGGGTGATGCCGACTTCGAGGCCCAGGTGCTCAAGTCCGATACGCCCGTGCTGGTGGATTTCTGGGCCGAGTGGTGCGGCCCCTGCAAGATGATCGGCCCGATGGTCGACGAACTGGCCGACACCTACGCCGGCAAGGTCAAGGTGGTGAAGCTCAACATCGACCACAACCCGATGACCCCGCGCCAGTATGCGGTGCGTGGCATCCCGACCCTGCTGATGTTCAAGGACGGCAAGGTGCAGGCGACCCAGGTCGGCGCGGTCGGCAAGGCCCAGCTGGCGCAGTTCATCGACAAGGCGCTCTGAGCGCCCGACCGGTCGCGGGCGGTGTCCGACACGCCCGCGACCCCGGTCCCCGAGCAGGTCCGGGCTCCGCGCGGCTTGTCGCCGCGGCCCCCACGGTGTTAGCGTTACCTCAATCACGCGCCGCTGGCGCCGATCTTCTGCAGCATCCCCTTCCTCCCCCACGCTCGCGTTCGCGAGGTGAATTCCGTGTCCGAAAACGAAAACGAAACCGGCCCCAGCGCCGAGAAGCGTCCGCGCAAACCGCGTGCCGCCAATCCCAATCCTGCACCTGCGGCCGATACGCCCGCGCCTTCCTCCCCCGCTCCCGAACGCAGCCATGAAGCTCCGGCTCCTGCGGCCGCGCCCGCGTCCGGCGGCGGCGGTGAACCGTCGCAGGGCGGTGGTGGCGGTGGCGAAAGCCAAGGCGCCCCCGCGAAGGTGGCGGCGAAGAAGGCGGCATGCGCGAAGGCCGCAACCGCCATCGCCGCGACCGCTTCCGCGACAAGCGCGACCGCTTCCGCGACCGCGACCGCCCCCGCGAGGGCGGCGGCGGTGACGACGAGGCCGGCAATGCCGGCGGCAATGGCGGCGGCGAACGCAACGACCGCCCGATGCCGCAGCTGCCGCCGGACTTCCCGGTCTACAGCCTCAACGACCTCAAGCGCATGCCGGCGCACAAGCTGCTGGAGATCGCCGACAAGCTGAGCCTGCATGAGGGCGTGGCCCGCATGCGCAAGCAGGACGTCACCTTCGCGCTGCTGAAGGTGCTGACCCGCCACCCGGCCGGTGTCGCCGGCGACGGCGTGCTGGAGATCCTGCCCGACGGTTACGGCTTCCTGCGCTCGGACGATGCGAGCTACCTGGCCGGCCCGGACGACGTCTACATCTCGCCCAGCCAGATCCGCCGCTTCAACCTGCGCACCGGCGACCACATCGCCGGCCGCATCCGCAGCCCGAAGGACGGCGAGCGCTACGTCGCGCTCAACATCGTCGACACCATCAACGGCGAACCGCCGGAGGCGTCGAAGGGCAAGGTGCTGTTCGAGAACCTGACCCCCCTGTTCCCGCGCGAGCGTTTCCGGCTCGAGCGCGGCAACGGCAGCTCCGAAGACATCACGGGCCGCGTCATGGACCTGATGTCGCCGATCGGCAAGGGCCAGCGCGCCCTGATCGTCTCGCCGCCCAAGGCCGGCAAGACCATGCTGATGCAGAACGTGGCCCAGGCCATCCTGCACAACCACCCGGACGTGCACCTGATCGTGCTGCTGATCGACGAGCGCCCGGAAGAAGTGACGGAGATGCAGCGCAGCGTGCGCGGCGAAGTCATCTCGTCCACCTTCGACGAGCCGGCCGCGCGCCACGTGCAGGTCGCCGAGATGGTGATCGAGCGCGCCAAGCGCCTGGTCGAGCACAAGAAGGACGTGGTGATCATGCTCGACTCGATCACCCGCCTGGCCCGCGCCTACAACACCGTGGTGCCGAGCTCGGGCAAGGTGCTGACCGGCGGCGTGGACGCCAACGCCCTGCACCGCCCGAAGCGTTTCTTCGGCGCCGCGCGCAACGTCGAGGAAGGCGGTTCGCTGACGATCATCGCGACGGCCCTTGTGGAAACGGGCTCGAAGATGGACGAGGTGATCTACGAAGAGTTCAAGGGCACCGGCAACAGCGAAGTGCACCTGGACCGCCGCATCGCCGAGAAGCGCGTCTACCCGGCCATCAACATCAACCGCTCCGGCACCCGCCGCGAAGAGCTGCTGATCGAGCCGGACATGCTGCAGAAGATCTGGATCCTGCGGAAGCTGCTGCACCCGATGGATGAGCTGGCCGCGATGGAATTCCTGCTCGAGAAGATGAAGAACACCAAGTCCAACGACGAGTTCTTCAGTTCGATGAAACGCTGATCACCAGCAAGAAAAAAGCCCCGCGGTCGCGGGGCTTTTTGCCTCAACCGCCCAGCGGCGTGAGCAGTTTCCAGCGTCCGGACGACTCCGAGCCGCCCACGCCCAGCGTCACGACGTCGGGCGAGGATTTTTCCAGCGTCACCCATGCCGGCACGTCGACCGGCACGCTGCGCGTGCGGATCCAGCGTTCGCCGCGGGTGCCGGGCGGCCTGAAGCGGACCGGCACCGTCACCACGCCGTTTTCGTAGCCGGGCAGACGCCATGCTTTCGCGACCTTCTCCGAGGCGCGGCTGAAGTTTTCGGCGTGGCGGCCGGCCTGGGTGCCGACATCGTCGCCGAACAGGTCAATGCTTTCCGTGGCGACCTCGGCCACGCGCCCCTCGGCATCGAGACGGAGGATCAGGTTCACCTGCGCACCGACGCCGCGAGCGACCTCCTCGGTCGGATAGCGCGGTGCCACGAGCCTGTTGGAAGCCTTCTGCATCGCCGCCTGGGTCGGAGGATCCTTGAACTGCACGTGCTCGAAGCCCAGGCGTATGCCGTCCTCGCCGGGCTGGCGGACCACGACCAGGGCAAGCGACAGGTAGGCCTTCGCCCGCACCGGCTGGCCGTTCTCGACGATCGGCTCGAAACGCCATTGCCGGATGCGCTCTTCGAAACCCTGCATCACTTCGTCGCCGAGTTTCCTGCGGTCCACGGAAAGTTCCGCGACGCGGCCCTCTTCGTCGATGGTCATCTCGCCCGTGGTCTGGGCGGTAAATACCTCCCGCTCTTCCTTGGCCACCGCCGGCGCCGAGACCACGGCGCCCAACAACAGCAATGCAGCGAAAATGCTCTTCATCGTCAATCCGTCGCAGGAAACTGGGACGGAAGTACACCATCGCGCCTGCCCCAGGTTCAATGCCGCATGGCCAGGCCGTCGCCTGCCCCTGACCAGGTTAGCCGAACTGCCATTCCTTGACGCATAATCCGCCCATGCATGGCACCGACGGATATCTCGGCATCATCCTGATCCTGCTGGTCGCCGCGGTGATCGCGGTGCCGATGTTCCGCCGACTCGGGCTCGGGGCGATCCTGGGTTATCTGGTGGCCGGCGTGGTCATCGGCCCCGACGGCCTGAAGCTGGTGCCCGACCCGGAGGACGTGCTGGCCACGTCCGAGTTCGGCGTGGTCATGCTGCTTTTCATCATCGGCCTGGAGCTGAGTCCACCGCGTCTGTGGGTGATGCGCCGGCAGGTGTTCGTCACCGGCGGCCTGCAGGTGCTGCTGTCGGCGGCCGTGATCGGCCTGCTGGTGACCACTTCGTTCGCGGGCTGGAAGGGGCCGGCGGTGGTGGGCCTGGGCCTGGCGCTGTCGTCCACCGCGGTTGGCCTGCAGTTGCTGGCCGAGCGCAAGGAACTCGGCCACGAACACGGGCGGGTGGCCTTCGCCATCCTGCTGTTGGGACCTGGTGGCGATCCCGTTGCTGGCGGCGATCCCGCTGCTGGGCCAGGCCAAGGCGCTGCAGCAGTCGTCGCCGCCGATGGACGCGGTGATCACCGCCATCGGCGCGATCATGCTCGTGGTGATTGGTGGCCGCTTCCTGTTGCGCCACCTGCTGCGCGTGGTCCCACGGGCCCGGATGGTCGAGGTGTTCACCGCCACGGCGCTGCTGGTCGTGGTCGGCAACGCCTGGCTGATGCAGCAGGCGGGCCTGTCGATGGGCCTGGGCGCCTTCCTGGCCGGCGTGCTGCTGGCCGATTCCGAATTCCGGCACGAGCTGGAGTCGCATATCGAGCCGTTCAAGGGCCTGTTCCTTGGCCTGTTCTTCATCGCCGTGGGCATGAGCATCGACCTGGGCGTGATCGCCGACGAACCAGCCCTGATCGCCGGCGGCGTGGCCATGCTGCTGCTGGTGAAGACGCTGGTCCTGGTCCTGGTCGGGCGGCTGGCCGGTGGCGTTTCGATGCGCAGCGCGCTGATGCTGGGTGCGGTGCTGGCGATGGGCGGCGAGTTCGGCTTCGTGGTGTTCGCCGAGGCGATCCGGGCCGGGCTGATCGAGGACGCGATGCGCGACCGGCTGTTCGCCGTGATCGGCCTGTCCATGGCGGCCACGCCGCTGGCGCTGCTGGCGGTGTCGCGCTGGATGAAGGATCACCCGGAGATCCGCGCCGAACGCGAACCCGACATGATCGACCACGAGCACCCGCGGGTGATCATCGCCGGTTTCGGCCGCATGGGGCAGATCGTCGGCCGCATGCTGCGTGCGCAGAAGATCCCGTTCACGGCCTGGAGACCAGCGCCGAACAGATCGAGTTCCTGCGCCGGTTCGGCAACAAGATCTACTTCGGCGACCCGGCCCGGCCCGAGCTGCTGCGCGCCGCGCACGCCGACCGCGCCGAGGTGTTCGTGCTCACCACCGACGACCCGGACGCCAACATCCGCACCGCCCGCATCGTGAAGCGCCTGTTCCCGCACCTGAAGGTGTACGCCCGCGCCCGCAACCGCCAGCACGCCTTCAAGCTGATGGACATGGACGTGCAGGTGACGCGCGAGACCTTCCACTCCAGCCTGGTGATGGGCCAGCGGGTGATGGAGGCCCTGGGCGTGCCGCCCGCGGAAGCCGCGCGCAACACCCAGCGGTTCCGCGAGCACGACGAGGCTGCTGCGCCAGTAGCACCTGGTCTACGACGACGAAGCGGCGCTGGTGGCCTCGGCCAGGAGGCGCAGCGCGAATTGGAAACGCTGTTCGAAGCGGACGTGGCGCCGACAGACGGCGACGGCGACGACGGCGACGCCGGGCGCTGATCGCCCGTCAGCGCGGATCGCGCAGGAAACGCGCCAGCGACGGCGCACCGCCGCTACGTGCCGGCTCGAACTCCGAGGCCACGTCGACGAAGCCGCGCAGTACGGCGATGTCGTGCGGCGTCCGGCCCAGGCCGTCGCGGGCCTGGCGGTTGGCGCCCTCGCGCAGCAGGCGCTGCACCACGCGCGGCAGGCCATGCAGGGCCGCCAGGTGCAGCGAGGTGAAACCCCGCGGGTCCTGCGCTTCCAGGTTCACGTCTTCGGCCAGCAGGCGCTCCAGCGCCGCCAGCAGTACTTCCTCGTCGCAGGCGGTGCCGGGCTCGGCGCGCGCACCGAGCAGCAGCAGCAACGGTGTCTGGCCGGCGGCGGTCGGCTCGTCCGGCGAGACGTCCGCCAGCAGCAGCACGTCCACCAGGGCCAGCACACGCTGGCGGTCGCGCGACGAAAACGCGTGCAGCGCGGCGCAGTGCAGCGGGCCCAGGCCCCTGGGCGTCGCGCGCCTGGGCATTGGCGCCATGCGCGAGCAGGCGCGAGATCAGTTCCGGCTGGCCGAGTGCGGCGGCCAGCATCAAGGGGGTCACATCGCCGGGAAGCGACAGGTCGGGCGCGGCGCCGGCCCGCAGCAGCTTATCCACCACGCCGACATGGCGCATGCTGATCGCGGCGGACAGCGGCGTGGCGCCGGTGCGCGCCGCCAGCGCGGTGTCGGCGCCGCGTTCAAGCAGCAGCGCCACCACCACGTCATGGCCACCGCCGGCGGCACGCAGCAACGCGCTGCAGCCCTGCGCGTCGGTGCCGTCCACCGGCAGGCCGAGCTCGAGCAGGCGCAGCACGGCTTCGGCGTCGCCGGCCATCGCCGCGGACGGCAGGTCGGCCGCCTGCAGGGCGCGGCCCGGCAGCTGCCACTGGCGCCATTCGAGCCAGTGCGAAAGTTCACGGCGGTCGGCGGCCAGCGCCAGTCCCAGTGGCGTCTGGCCGTCGGGTGCGGCCAGCGCGGGCGAAGCGCCGTGGCGGATCAGCACGCGCAACGCGCTCTCGCGGCCCAGCGTGGCGGCGCAGTGCAGCGCGGTGTGGCCGCGGCCGTCGCGGGCATTGGGATCGGCGCCGGCGGCCAGCAGCGCCTCGGCCAGACGCAGCCAGCCCAGGCGGATCGCCAGGCCCAGCGGCGGATCGGCGGGCGCACCACCAAAGGCGTCGGCGCCGCGTTCGAGCAGCATCAAGGCCAGGTGTTCGTGACCTCGACTGGTGTGCTCGGCGTCCATGCAGGCCTGCAGCCAGCGTGCCAGGCCGCCACGGCCGCCGACCGGCTGGCCACGCTCAAGCAGGCGGTGCAGGGCCGAAGCCGCGTGGCCGCCACGACCGAGCAGGTGGAACAGCACGCTGTCCTCGCCGTCGATCAGCAGGTCGGCGCTGGCGCCATGGCGCAGCAGCCATTCCAGCGCCACGCCCTCGCCTTCGCCGGCGAACTCCAGCAGCAGCGAGGCCAGGCCGCGCGCATCCGGGCCGGCACCGAGGCGCAGCATGGCCTCGGCCGATTCGCGCCGGTCGGCCAGCAGGGCCTCGCGCAGCAGTTCACGCGGGGTCTTTTCGAAATGGCCTTCCGACAGGCCCTCGGCGACGCTGGCCGGCAGCGGATAGGCCGGGTCGAGCACGGCCACCAGCGGCCAGCGGCCGCTGCCCAGGCGTATTCGAGCGCGCGCCGGCCATCCTGGTCGCGCTGTTCCGGATTCACGCCGAGTGCGATCAGGTGGCGCAGGAATTCCGGCGACACGCCGGCTTCCGCAGCAAGCACCAGGGCGTTGCGGCCGCGCGCATCGGCGGCCAGCACGTCCGGACGGGACTGGGCCAGGCGCGCCAGCACGCCGGCGTGGCCGCCGCGGGCGGTTTCCAGCAAGGCGGTCAGATCATCGGCATCACGCGCGTTGCGGTCGGCGCCGGCGTCGAGCAGTTCACCGACGATCTCGGCGTTGCCGGCGGCACAGGCGTTCAACAGGGCCGTGCGCTGGCGCGCGCCGCGTGCGTCCACCCGGGCCTTGTGTCGCAGCAGCAGCTGCACGCCGGCGGCATCGTCGTCACCCGCGGCCGCGGCCAGCAGCGCCGGCTGGCCGTCCTTGGGTTCGGGCTTGGCGCCGCGTTCGATCAGGAACCGCGCCAGGCGCCAGTTGCCCGCGGCGCAGGCGATGCCCAGCGGGCTGAAACCTTCGGCATTGAGTGCTTCCAGCGACGCGCCGGCATCCAGCAACAGCGCGGCCACCGCGGCGTCGGTGCTGCGTGCGGCGTGATGCAGCGGGGTATTGCCCTCGGCATCGGCGCGACGGGCATCGGCGCCATTCGCCAGCAGGGTCATCACCGCTTCCGGGCGACCGTGCCAGCTGTCGCGGGTGGCGGCCAGCAGCGGCGTCAGGCCGGCGTGTTCGGCGTTCAGGTCGACGCCGCGCGCGATCAGTTCGCGCAGCAGGCGCAGGTCGCCAAGCAGGGCCGCCAGCATCGGCAGCGTGCGCTGGTCGCGCTCGTCGGCGGCCGGCACGGCGGTGGGATCGGCGCCAGCGTCCAGCGCCGCCAGTGCGACCTCGATCCGGCCGGCCTGGACGGCGGCATAAAGCTGCGCATCGGGATCATCGTCGTCCGCGAGCAGGTCGGGCGCGAATCCGGCATCGGCATCGTCGTCGCCATGGATCGGCAGCGACATCACCGACGGTTGCGCGGGTGCGGCACCGAAGCGCTGCAGGACGTAGTGGGCCAGCAAGGCCGAGGCCAACTGCAGCAGCACGGCGGGCAGGCGCAGGTGACCCGGCACCAGGCCCGGCCAGGCCAGCAGAAGCCCGCCGGCCAGCACCACGAACACCATCAATGCGACCAGGAATCCGCGGCCGGCGTCTGCCGGACCCGCCGATCCCACCGCCGCCGCCAGGGCCGGCAACCGGGCATCCGCCCGCTCCGACAGGCCGAAGGCCGGCCAGGCGCGCCACAGGCAGAGCAGGGCCGCGCCCGCCATGCCGCTCAGGGCCAGAGCCGACGCCAGCGAACCGGTGTCCCGCAAGGCCGCCAGCGGCCAGCCCGCCGCCAGCGCCAGGCCGGCGAAACCCGCCGCCCACAGCACCGCCAGCGAAACGGCGTCCCGGCGACCCGCCAGGTCCAGCCCGGCGACCGGGCGCAGGCCGCGCACCGCACCCAGGCCCGGGGCCAACGCCGGTTGCGCCAGCCAGCTGCCCAGCAGGGCCGCCGGATGCGCCCACAAGGGCAGCAGCGACAGGGCGGCGCCAAGCGCCAGCCAGGACCAGGCCAGGGCGGTGCGGCGGGCCTCAGCCATCGACCAGGGGATCAAGCATGGTGGGCGGGAACTGCAGGTGGTAACCCTGCGCCAGCAGGTTGGCGCGCACCACGGCGGCGTCGGCGCGGGCCAGCTTGCGGTTTTCGGTCAGCGCCAGTTCGAGCACGAAGACCAGCTCGCCCAGCGGCGCCCGCACCGGCTCGGGCAATACGGCGAAATCGTCCTGTTTGCGCAGGTAGAGATAGGTGTCGGGCTTGCGCAGGGATTTGTAAACGTAGGTTTGCATGGGCGCGCCGGGAGATTCGGGCGATTGTCGCCGCAAACGCCAGATGGGAAAAGCAGCACGGGCGACGCCGCCACTGGCTTTGTTAGGCTTGCCGGCCTGTTTGAACCCCGGAGCCGCCATGCGCCACCGCCCGACCCGTTTCGCCCGGCTGACCGCCTTCGCCCTTTCCGTGGCCTGCGCCACCGTCGTTTCTGCGGCCGGCACGCCGCTGACGCTCGACCAGGCCATGGCCCATCCGGACTGGATCGGTCCGCCGGTGGAATCGGCCTGGTGGGCGCTGGACGGCCAGCAGGCCTATTTCACGCTCAAACGCGAGGGTTCGCCGGTGCGCGACACCTGGCGGCAAGCGATCACGGGTGGTACGGCGACAAAACTCGAAGGCGCCGACTTCGCCACGCTGGACGCGGCCCAGGTCGAATACGACGCCAGCCGCCGTCGCGCGGTGTTCGTGCGCAACGGCGACGTGTTCGTGCGCGAGCTTGGCGGTGGCCTCACCCAGCTCACCCGCAGCGCGGAAACCGAAGGCGAGGCGCGTTTCGCCGCCGATGGCCGCGGCGTGATCTGGCGCGTAGGCAACGACTGGTTCCGCTGGTCGCCCGACACCCGCCTGGCGCAGCCGGTGGCGCTGCCGCGGGCCGAGAACGACCCTGCCGCCGCTCCGCCCGCCGACGCCCTGCGCGAGCACCAGTTGCGCCTGAGTGCGGCGCTGGCGCGCGAGAAGGCCCAGCGCGAAGCCCTGCGCGAACAGGCCGAAGCCAACCGTCAGGCCGACCCGACCCGCGCCGCCGCACCGGTGTATCTGGGCGACAAGATCAGCCTCGCCAACACCGCGCTGTCGCCCGATGGCCGCTGGCTGCTGGTGGTGACCGACGCCAAGGGCGCCGAACCCGGCCGCACCGGAAAGATGCCCAAGTACGTCACCGAATCCGGTTACGAGGAGGCCGAGGACGTGCGCGTGCGCGTCGGCCGCAACCCGCCGCAGGGCCAACAGCTCAAGCTGGTGGACCTGGCCGACGGCAGCGTGCGCGACCTGGCGCTGGGCGCCCTGCCCGGCATCGATTCCGACCCGCTGGCCGACCTGCGCAAGGCCGCCAAGCTCGATCCGCTCAAGGGCGAACGCCCGGTACGCATCGATGCCGTGAGCTGGAGCGACAACGGCGCCAATGTCGCGCTGATGGCACGCGCGGTGGACAACAAGGACCGCTGGATCGCCACCGTGGACCTGGCCGGCGGCCGGCTGGTGCCGGCGCACCGCCTCACCGACCCGGCCTGGATCAACTGGAACTACAACGACTTCGGCTGGCTGCCGGGTGGCCGCACCTTGTGGTTCCTGTCCGAGCAGACCGGGTACTCGCACCTGTACACCGTGGTGCCGGGCCAGCGTCCGCAGGCGCTGACGCGTGGCAGTTGGGAAGCGTCTTCGCCGGCCTGGTCGCCGGACGGCAGCACCGCCTACTTCCTCTGCAACCGCGCCTGGCCGGGTGATTACGAAGTCTGCGCGGTGGCCAGCACCGGTGGCGAAGTGCGCGAGGTCACCGCGCTCGACGGCGTCGAGTCGTTCTCGCTCTCGCCCGACGGCTCGCGCCTGCTGCTGCGCTGGTCGGCGCACCACACGCCGCCGCAGCTGGCGGTGCAGCCGGTCGTGGGCGGCGACGCGGTGAAGCTGACCGACACCCGCAGCGCCGACTACAAGGCGCGCGAATGGCTGGCGCCGCAGATCGTCAAGGTGCCGTCCAGCCACGGCGCCGGCACCGTCTGGGGCAAGCTCTACCGCCCGGCGACACTGGAAGCGGGCCGCAAGTACCCGGTGGTGATGTTCGTGCACGGCGCCGGTTACCTGCAGAACGTGCATGCGAGGTTCCCGGTGTATTTCCGCGAGCAGATGTTCCACCAGCTGCTGGTCGAACGCGGCTTCATCGTGCTGGATCTCGACTACCGCGCGTCCGAGGGTTACGGCCGCGACTGGCGCACGGCGATCTACCGGCAGATGGGCCACCCGGAACTCGAGGACTACCTGGACGGCGTGAAGTACATGGTGGCCGAACACAGGGCGACGCCGCCAACGTCGGCATCTACGGCGGCAGCTACGGCGGTTTCATGAGCTTCATGGCGCTGTTCCGCGCGCCGGATCAGTTCAAGGCCGGCGCCGCGCTGCGTCCGGTCACCGACTGGACCAGCTACAACCACGAGTACACCTCGAACATCCTCAACACGCCCGAGCTCGATCCCGAGGCCTACCACAAGTCCTCGCCGATCGAATACGCGCAGAACCTGCGCGGCCACCTGCTGATCAGCCACGGCATGATCGACGACAACGTCTTCTACCAGGACTCGGTGCGGCTGGCGCAGCGTCTGATCGAGCTGAAAAAAGACAACTGGGAGATGGCCAGCTACCCGCTGGAACGCCACGCCTACCAGCACCCGGAAAGCTGGTACGACCAGTACCGCCGCATCCTGCAGCTGTTCGAACGCAATCTGAAGTGATTTGCCCCTCCCCCTGCCTGCGGGGGAGGCCGGGAGGGGGTGGAACTTCGGAGCAAGGGCTCACCCCACCCCAGCCCTCCCCTGTAAACAGGGGAGGGAGTCAGTCAGCGGCAGCGAAGACGCCTTCGAGTTCGACGTCGAGCTCGCGGCGGCAGACGTCGCCGCGAAGGAAGCTGATGCGTCCGGCGGGAATGCCGGATTCGGCCATCACCGACTGCGCCGCCGCGAGATCATGTTCGTGGCGCAGGTACACGCGCAGCGCCTCGCACTGGCCCAGGCCGAATGATCGGCCAGTCTTCGCGGCCGCTTCGGCCATCAGCGCATCCAGATTGCGCAGGCTTTCGCGCAACTGCTCGGCGCAATCGCCCACGTGCTGCGAGACATGGCCGACGATGCTGGCGGTGCCGGAAACCAGCAGGCGCGGTGTGTCGGTATCGGCGTCGAGCACGGCACCGCGCGAGAAGCCCGGCGACACTGGGCCGTGTTCGCGCGGATAACGCCAGGCCGGCGTCTGCCGCGGGTTTTCCAGGGCGACGGCAGGGGCACGCGAACACAGCGCCACCACCTGCAGCCGTCCGGGTTCTCCGGCGGTGCCGATCGCGGTCGCGGCCGGCGGCGGGTCGTTGAACATGCCGTCCACGGCGCCGGCGCGGCCGACGCAGAAGCGGCGGTAACGCTCGTCGTCGCCCTCGCCGCGGTTGATCGCCGCGAAGTAGTTCCAGATCCGCAGCAGGTAGGGATGCGCCGAAGGCCGCACCGCCACCAGCAGGCGCTCATAGGCGGTGGCCGCGGCGGTTTCGATGTCGCCTTCGGCCTCGTCCACGACCACCGCCACCAACGCGTAGTGGTCGCCGTGCGCCCAGGCGGCGCCATGGGTCTCGGCCGATTCGCCGATGGCGCCGGCCAGCCAGGCTTCGTTCCGGGGCCCGGCCAGCGGCGCGCAGGCGACGGCCAGCGGGGTCTGCACCGCGGGATCGAACAGGAAGGGGATCAGCGCCTCGTCCTGCCGATCGGGGACGATGCGCAGGCGGGCGGGGGCGAGGGGTCGGGAGTTCATTGCTGGGCGCGATTATAGCGGTCGGCACGGACGGCTATCATGTCGCGTCCCCGCTGCCGGCCCCGCCATGTCCGATTTCGCCGCCGTCCACGCCTACCTGCGCGATCTGCAGGACCGCCTCTGCGCCGGCTTCGAGGGCATGGACGGCGGCCGTTTCGCCCAGGACGAGTGGACCCGTCCGGAAGGCGGGGGCGGGCGCTCCCGCGTCCTCAAGGAAGGGGCGGTGTTCGAACAGGCCGGCGTCGGCTTCTCCGACGTGTCCGGCGCCACCCTGCCCGCCTCGGCCACCGCGCACCGCCCGGAACTGGCCGGCGCACCCTGGCGCGCGGCCGGCGTGTCCCTGGTGATCCATCCGCGCAACCCGCATGCCCCCACCGCGCACGCCAACGTGCGCTATTTCGAAGCGCGTCCCCGGGGCCGCGACCCGATCTGGTGGTTCGGCGGCGGCTTCGACCTGACGCCCTTCTACCCGGTGGACGAGGACGTGCGGCACTGGCACGGCGTGGCGCGCGACCTGTGCGCGCCGTTCGGCGCCACCCGCTACGCCGAACACAAGGCCTGGTGCGACCGCTACTTCTTCCTCAAACACCGCGACGAGGCGCGCGGTGTCGGCGGCCTGTTCTACGACGACCTGCACGCCGACGGCTTCGAGCGCTGCTTCGCCTACACCCGCGCGGTGGGCGACGCCTTCCTGGACGCCTACCTGCCGATCGTCGCGCGTCGCAAGGACACGCCCTACGGCGAACGCGAGCGCGAGTTCCAGCTTTACCGCCGCGGGCGTTACGTCGAATTCAACCTGGTCTGGGACCGGGGCACGCTGTTCGGCCTGCAGAGTGGCGGCCGCACCGAATCGATCCTGATGAGCCTGCCGCCGCGCGTACGTTTCGAATACCAGTGGACGCCGGAACCCGGCAGCGCCGAGGCGCGCCTGGCCGATTACCTCAAGCCGCGCGACTGGCTGTCGGAGTGACCGTCGGAATGCCGCACAAATAAAAACCCCGCGGACCAGGGGAAGTCCGCGGGGCAGGTGGAGACCTGGGTTGGGGAGAACCCGGCTCCGGTTGGATCCACTCAGGGAGGGGGTGATCCTTGCGCCGGACCTTGCATCCGACGCGCCTAGTAGACATCCCGCACCATGAGAAGTTCGTGAACGGCATCGTTAATTAAATGTTGGATTCAGGACGCGTTCATTCCCTTCCAAGCGGTTGATGGGAAAGGTGATTTTCGGCACACAGCGTGTCGCTTTCGAGCCTGTCTCAGTGCGCCTGGTCCCAGTTCCGGCCGGTGCCGACATCCACGACCAGGGGCACCCGCAGCTGGGCCGCACCGGCCATGCGGGCCCGGACCTCGGGCACGGGGTGTCCACGAACCCGGCCTCGGCCTCGAACACCAGTTCGTCGTGCACCTGCATCAGCATTGTCGCCCGCCCACCCTGCCCGGCCAGCCAGTCGTCCACTGAAACCATCGCGCGTTTGATGATGTCGGCCGCCGTGCCCTGCATCGGCGCATTGATCGCCGCACGTTCGGCGCCGGCGCGCTGGGCCTGGTTGCGCGAGTGGATCTCGTTGAGCTGAAGGCGCCGGCCGAACACGGTCTCGACGTATCCCTGTTCGCGCGCCTGCTGGCGGATGCGCTCCATGTAGACGCGCACGCCCGGGTACTTCGCGAAGTAGAGCGCGATGTAATCCTGCGCGTCGCCGCGGCCGATGCCGAGCTGTCGCGCCAGGCCCCAGGCACTCATGCCGTACATCAGGCCGAAGTTGATCGCCTTGGCGGCACGGCGCTGGTCACCGCTGACCTGGTCCACCGTGATGCCGAACACTTCGGCGGCAGTGGCGCGGTGCACGTCCTGGCCGCTTTCGAAGGCGCGCAGCAGGCCTTCGTCCTCCGACAGGTGCGCCATGATGCGCAGCTCGATCTGCGAATAGTCGCAGGCGACGATCTGCTTGCCCGGCGGCGCGATGAAGGCGGTGCGGATGCGCCGGCCGTCCTCGGTGCGGATCGGGATGTTCTGCAGGTTGGGGTCGTTCGAGCTCAGGCGGCCGGTGGCGGCGCCGGCCTGGTGGTAGCTGGTGTGCACGCGGCCGGTGTCCGGATTCACCATCTCCGGCAGCTTGTCGGTGTAGGTGTTGCGCAGTTTCGCCAGGCCACGGTAGTCCAGGATCAGGCGCGGCAGTTCGTGCTGGTCGGCGATGGCCTCCAGCGCCTCCTCGTTGGTCGAAGGCGCGCCGGTCGGCGTCTTCACCAGCGCCGGCAGCTTCAGTTCGTCGAACAGCAAGGCGCCCAGCTGCTTGGGCGAATCGAGGTTGAAGGCGCGCCCGGCGATATCGTGCGCACGCTGCTGCGCCGCCATCATGCGCTGCGACAGGTCGGCGCTCTGGCGCCGCAGCTCCGCCACGTCCACCAGCACGCCGGCGGCCTCCATGCGCGCCAGCACCGGCACCAGCGGCATCTCGATGTCGCGGTAGACCGACTGCAGCACGGGCATCTCCGCCAGCTTCGCCGACAGCACCTGGTGCAGGCGCAGGGTGACGTCGGCATCCTCGGCGGCGTATTTCGTGGCGTCGTCCAGGGCGACCTGGGAGAACAGGATCTGCTTGGCGCCCTTGCCGGCGACCTGTTCGTACTTGATGGTTTGATAGCCCAGGTATTTCTGCGCCAGTGAATCCATGTCGTGGCGCAGGCCGCCGGCGTTGTACACGAAGCTCTCCAGCATCGTGTCCTCGGCATAACCGCGCACGGTGACGCCATGCCGGCGCAGCACGTGCAGGTCGTACTTGCCGTGCTGGCCCACCTTTGGCTTGCCGGCGTCCTCCAGGATCGGGCGCAGCGTGTCGAGCACGTGCTGGCGCGGCAACTGCTCCGGTGCGCCAGGATAATCGTGGCCGACCGGGATATAGCAGGCATGGCCGGCTTCGACCGCGAAGCTCAGGCCCACCAGGTTGGCGCGCATCGGGTCGAGCGAATCGGTTTCGGTGTCGAAGGACACCAGCGCGGCCGACTGCAGCACACCCAGCCAGTGCTGCAGCCGTTCCTCCGATGTCACGCATTCGTATTCGCCGGTCACTGAAAGTGCCGCGTCGGGCGCGGCCTCGGGGATCGCCGTGGGCGCAGGCGTTTTCGCGCCACGTGCCGGGGCCGCGGCCGTGCCGCCCTCGACCTCGCGCAGGGCGGCGCCGAAGCCGTAGCGGCCATAAAGCTCTCGCAAGGCTTCGAGATCGCGGCCACGAAGCTTCATCTCGGTGGGGCCTGGTCCAGCGGCACGTCGGTCTTGATGGTGACCAGCTGGCGGTTCAGCGGCAGGCGCGGCAGCGCGGCGCGCAGGTTCTCGCCGATCTTGCCGCCGATCCGGTCGGCGCCGGCCATCACGGCGTCCAGCGTCTGGTATTCGCCCAGCCACTTCGCCGCGGTCTTGGGCCCGCATTTCTCCACGCCGGGCACGTTGTCAACGGTGTCGCCCATCAGCGCCAGCAGGTCCACCACCTGGTCCGGGCGCACGCCGAACTTCTCCATCACACCGGCGTCGTCGAGCACGCTGCCGGTCATGGTGTTGGTGAGCGTGATGCCGGGCCGCACCAGCTGGGCGAAGTCCTTGTCACTGGTGGAAATGGTGACCGGGATGCCAGCGGCGTGCGCCTGCAGGGCCAGGGTTCCGATCACGTCGTCGGCCTCGACGCCCGGAACGCACAGCAGCGGGAACCCGAGCGCTTCGACAATGCGCTTCATCGGCTCGACCTGGGCGCGCAGTTCGTCCGGCATCGGCGGCCGGTTGGCCTTGTATTCCGGGTACATCGCGTCGCGGAAGGTCGGGCCCGAGGCGTCCAGCACGAAAGCGGTGTAGTCCGGGTTCTCCTTCAGCGTGGCACGCAGCATGTTGACGATGCCGAACAGCGCGCCGGTGGGCGACCCGTCCGGGGCGGTCAGCGGCGGCAGCGCGTGGAAGGCGCGGAACAGATAGGACGAGCCGTCGATCAGGACGAGGCGGGACATGGCGGGGCCTGCGGTGGCGAGACGGCGATTCTAAGCCCGCGGGCCCTTGAGCGCCCCCGCGCATTTGCCATTCTGCCGGTGCCCCCGCACCCTCAGGAGAACCGCCATGAGCCCGATGCTTCCGCTGCTGCTGGCCCTGGCTGTCCAGGACGCCGACACCGCCAAGGCCGATGATGTGCCCATCCCGGAAAAGGTGCAGGCCGAAGCGGTCCAGGACGAACCGCCGACCGTCGCGATCCGGGTCGAACAGAACGGCGACCGGGTCGAGGAATACCGCCAGAACGGCGTGCTCTACATGGTCAAGATCACGCCCGAGCGCGGCCCGGCCTATTACCTGCACGACACCGACGGCAACGGCCGCTTCAACCGCCACGACAGCCTGCCCAAGGTTTCGCCGGTGTACTGGACCGTGTACGAATGGGATTGAATTCACTGGCGCCGCTCCTGCACGCCGCGGATGCCACCAGCGAAGCGGCGGGACGATTCGCCGCCGTGCTCGCCGTGGCCCTGGTCGCACTGGTGTTCGGCCTGGTGCTGGCGCGTTACGGCTTCGGCATCGGCTCGGTGGCGGCGCAGGAAGCCGTGCTGTGGCTGCATGCGTCGCTGTTCCTGCTCGGCCTGGCCTACGCGCTGCGCCACGACGCGCACGTGCGCGTGGACGTGTTCTCGCAACGGCTGCCGGCAGGCGCGCGCGCCTGGGTCGAATTCGGAGCCGGCCTGCTGTTCCTGCTTCCCTTCTGCGTGTTCATGGTCGTCATCAGCTGGGACTACGTCGGCGCCAGCTGGGCCGCGCGCGAAGGCTCGCGTGACCCGGGCGGCCTGCCGGCCTGGTACCTGCTGAAATCGCTGATCCCGCTGTCGGCGGCGCTGCTGGCCCTGCAGGGCCTGGCACACACCCTGCGCGCCCTGCAGCGCGCGCTGGCGCGCGGGGCGGAATGAGCCTGCACGACCAGCATGTCCTGATGATCGTGCTGCTGGTGCTCGGCCTCTTCGCCGGGCTGGCCAGCGGCTTCCCGGTGGCCTTCGTGCTGGGCGGCGTGGCGCTGCTGTTCGCCGGCATCGGCCTGCTGCTGGGAAATTTTGACCCGAGTTTCCTCGAGGCTTTCCCGAACCGCGTGTTCGGCGTGATGGGCAACGAAACCCTGGTCGCCGTGCCGCTGTTCGTGTTCATGGGCGTGATGCTGGAACGCTCGCGCATCGCCGAGGCGCTGCTGGAGGCAGTGGCTTCGTTATTCGGCCGCGTGCGCGGTGGCCTGGTCGTGGCGGTGCTGCTGGTGGGTGCGATCCTGGCGGCGTCCACCGGCATCGTCGGCGCGACCGTGGTGGCGATGGGTCTGATCTCGCTGCCGACCATGCTGCGCCACGGTTATTGCCCGCGGCTGGCCAGCGGCGCGATCTGCGCGTCCGGCACGCTGGGCCAGATCGTCCCGCCCTCGATCGTGCTGGTGCTGCTGGGCGACCAGCTCGGCAACGCCTATCAGCAGGCGCAGTTGAAGCAGGGGATTTTCGCGCCAGAAACGGTGTCGGTGAGCGACCTGTTCGCCGGCGCACTGGTGCCGGGGCTCGGCCTGGTGGCGCTGTACCTGGCCTACGCGCTGTGGGTGGCCTGGCGGCAGCCGGAACGCGCGCCGGCGCTGAAGGACACCCAGTCGCGCTCAACCGGCCAGCTTGTCAAGGCGATCGTGCCGGCGCTGGCGCTGATCCTGCTGGTGCTGGGTTCGATCCTCGGCGGTTACGCCACCGCCACCGAAGCCGCGGCGGTCGGTGCCGTCGGCGCCACGGTGTTCGCGGCGCTGCACGGCCGGCTGGGGCTGGCGCGCCTGTTCGAGGTCGGGCGGGAAACGGTGAAGGTGACCGCGATGGTGTTCGCCATCCTGGTCGGTGCGGCGCTGTTCTCGCTGGTGTTCCGCGGATACGGCGGCGACGACCTGGTGCACGAGGCGCTGGCGGGACTGCCCGGCGGCAAGTGGGGCGCGATCGTCGCGGTGATGCTGCTGATGTTCCTGCTCGGTTTCGTGCTCGACTTCATCGAGATCGTGTTCGTGGTCGTGCCCATTGTCGGCCCGGTGCTGCTGGCGCTGGGCGTGGACCCGGTGTGGCTTGGCGTGATGATGGCGATCAACCTGCAGACCTCGTTCCTGACGCCGCCCTTCGGCTTCGCGCTGTTCTACCTGCGCGGCGTGGCGCCGCCGGACGTGCGCACCGCCGACATCTACCGCGGCGTGGCGCCGTTCATCGTGCTGCAGTTGTTGATGCTGGCCCTGGTCGCGACCTTCCCGGCGCTGGCGACCGCACTTCCGGAGTGGCTGTATGGCTGAACTGCGCATCAGCACCGACCCGGCCGACATCGATTTCGACATCGTGCATGGCTTCCTGAGTACGCAGGCCTACTGGTGCCCGGGCATTCCGCGCGACGTGGTGGAACGCGCGGCGGCGAACTCGCTGTGTTTCAGCGCGCTGCTCGACGGCCGCCAGGTCGGCTTCGCGCGCGTGATCGGCGACCGTGCGACCTTCGCCTATCTGGCAGATGTGTTCGTGCTGCCAGACCATCGTGGCCAGGGCATCTCGAAAGCCTTGATGACCGCGATCGACGCGCATCCCGAGCTGCAGAAGCTGCGCCGTTTCATGCTGGCCACGTCGGATGCGCACACGCTATATGCGCAGCACGGCTTCATGCCGCTGTCGCGGCCCGAACGTTTCATGGAACGCTACAAGCCTGACGCCTACCTCGACTGAGCCGGGACAGCCCCTCCCCCTGCCTGCAGGGGGAGGTTGGGAGGGGGTGGAACCTCGGAGCCGGATGTTTCCGGGCAAGGGCTCACCCTCCCCGGCCCTCCCCTGTAAACAGGGGAGGGAGAAAGGCGTCAGCTCTTGCCGGCACCTGGCTCCGGCGGCAATGACGACAGGTGCAGCCAGATCGCCCGCAGTTCGTCGTCGGTCATCGACGCATAGACCTTCCAGGGCATGAAGCCGTGCAGTTCACGGCCGTCGGGGCGCACACCCTGGCGGATCACTTTGACGAAGTCGGCCTCGGTCCAGCCCTGCAGCCCGTTGGCGTGCGGGGTGAGATTGGCGGCTTCGGGCAGCTCGGGCGGCGTGCCCGGCACGCGCTGCCCGGCGAGATCCTGGCCATGGCAGCCGGTGCAGGTCTGCGCGAGGTAGGCACCATAGTCGGCGTTCGGCCCCTGCGGCGGCGAAATGCGCACGCGCGGCGCGTGGTCAAGGTCTTCGGCCGGCACCAGTTCGAGCTTGCCGATGGCGTACAGCACCCGACCGAGCGGGCGGACCTCGAAGGGCGCCGGGCTGTTGTCCGACGACGGCAGCCTCTGCAGGTGCGCCACCAGCGCCGCGGTGTCGGCATCGGAAAGGTTCTTGAAGTCGCCGACCGGCATGAAGCGCAGCGGACGCCCGTCGGGACCGACGCCGTGGCGGATCGCCGCCGCCAGCTGGTCGGCGCTGTAACGTCCGGCCACCGCGGCCGGCGTGAGATTGGGCGCCGTCACGCGCGCGACCGGGCCGGCGTCGAACACCACCCGCCCGACGCCACCCTCGCCATGGCATTCGACGCAGCCCAGCACGGTGTACAGGTGCGCGCCGCGGGCCTGCTCGGCGTCATCACCGCGGAACTGCAGCGGCGCGTCGGAAATCGTGTACTGCCGCGCCAGTGCGCGCTCGGTCTTTGCCCACGCCGCCGCGTACAGCAGCGTCATCGCCCCGAGGAAAAAGCCGACCATCCAGGCCGACCGCTTGAACCACTTGTTCATGACATTGTTCTCCAGACCTGGTCCCTGAGTACGCAGGTCCGGGCGGAGTCCGGCCGGCATGCGTTCAGCAGGGATTGGGCCGGCGAACGCAGACCGTGACTTCCGGCCCGGTCAATCCCGGGTGGCGTAATAGGCCTCCTCCGACACGGCGTGCCAGGCCTTGGCCTGGGCCCGGAAGGCACGCATGGAATCCAGCGCCCGGCGCGCCAGCGGATCGGACGCGGCGACTTCTTCCAGCACTTTGTCCGAGGCCTTGCGCAATGCCACCAGCACATCGTCGGGCAGCTGTCGCAGTTGCACGCCGTGTTCGCGCACCGGGGCGTCGAGCGCCTGCTGGTTGCGGGCGGTGTATTCCGCCAGCATCGCGTCGTTCACCGCACGGCAGCAGGCCTCGACGATGGCCTGCAGGTCCTTGGGCAGCCCGTCGAAGGCGGTCTTGTTGACCATGCATTCCAGGGTCGGGCCCGGCTCCTGCCAGCCCGGGTAATAACAATGTTTGGCGGCGCGATGCAGGCCGAAGGCCAGGTCGTTGTAGGGGCCGACCCATTCGGCCGCGTCGATCGCGCCCGACTGCAGCGCACTGAAGATCTCGCCGCCCGGCACGTTCACCGGCGCTGCGCCGACCCGCGCCATCACCTCGCCGCCCAGGCCGGGGATGCGCATCTTCAGGCCCTTGAGGTCGGCCAGCGATTCGAGCGGCTTGCGGAACCAGCCAGCCATCTGCACCCCGGTATTGCCCGCCGGGAACGGCACCAGGCCGAACGGCGCATACAGTTCGCGCCAGAGCTCCAGACCACCGCCTGGTAGAGCCAGCCGTTCATCTCCTGGGCATTGAGCCCGAACGGCACCGCGCAGAAGAACGGCGCCGCCGCGGCCTTTCCTTTCCAGTAGTAGGACGCGGAATGGCCCATCTCGGCGGTGCCGCGGCTGACCGCGTCGAACACTTCGAAGGCCGGCACCAGTTCGCCGGCGCCATAGACCTTGACGGTGAGGCGGCCGCCGCTGGCGAGCGTGATCATCTCGGCCAGCTTGGCCGCACCGGTGCCCAGGCCCGGGAAGTTGGTCGGCCAGGAGGTGACCATCTTCCAGTGCAGGCGTTCGGCGGCGGCGGTCGTGCCCGCCTCGCCCTCCGGGCGCGGGGCGCAGGCCGCCAGACCGGTGGCGACGGCAGCCAGGCCGGCGCCGCGCAGGAGTTCACGTCGTTTCATGGAAAGGGCCAGCCCGGAAACAGGGCGGCCAGTATGCGATGCGTCGCACCGGCGGGAAAGTTTCCCGCCCGCCGGTGCCGTTCGCGTCCGCTCAGAACCGGTAGATCATGCCCAGCGTGGCGGTGCTGTTGACGAAGTCGAGGTCGCCGGTGAAGGCGTTGCGCGTCGCATTCACGTCGATGCTCTGGTACGAGTAGTTCAGGGTCAGGCCCCAGTTTTCCCAGGGGGAACCACTCGACGCCGCCGTTGACGTAGGACACCGAACCGTCGATGTCGCTCAGGTTGGTGCTGAAATAACCCGCGTCCACCTTCAGGCGCCAGTTCTTGGCCGGCACCCAGCGCCAGGAGCCGCCGATCACCGGCACCGGCAGTTCGGGCGAGGTGCTGGCACGCGCGCCACCGGAAACCTCGTTGCCCGAAGAGTCGACGGTCAGCTGCATGCTGAGGTCGATGTCGTAATAGACCATGCCCACGCGCGGGCCGATCGCCCAGTTGTCTTCATGCTTGAGCCACCAGACGTAGGCGAAGGTGTACGCATCGACGTCCATTTCGGAACGCAACGTGGAATTCACCGTGTAGGTCACGTCGTCGAAGGTGATGTCGCGGCTGATGCGGCGGGTGGCGTCGGAGTCGTCGTTGAAATAGGTGAGCGAGAACTCGTGGTTTTCCCAGGGCCGCCAGGTCAGGCCCAGGCTGCCGACGACGTTGGAGCTTTCCAGCCCGAGGTCACGCGAGAGGTCGACCTGGTCGCCGCTGCTGGTCTGGCCATCGGCGCGCACGGACGTATCGAAATCGGGAAGCGTGAAGCCGATCTGGATGCTGGCGCGGTCGACCGGCTGCAGGTCCTGCGCCAAACCCGTCCGCGGCGCTAGCGCCGCTGCTGCCACCATTGCCGCGACCAGTGTTGCCGAACGGTAAAGAGACATCGGTGAGTCCTCGAAGTGGGTCAAGACGCGGGAATCCGGCTCGATGCTATCACGCAGCAACAGGGCCGACATTGGCCGCCCGCCCAACTTTCGGCACCCCAAATAGAACCGCCCGTCGGCTCAGGCCGGCTGCAGGTTGGCATACCCCAGGACCAGCCATTTGGCCCCGCCGCGCTCGAAGTTCACCTGCACCCGGGCGTGCGCGCCGCTGCCTTCGGCGTCCATCACCACCCCGGTGCCGAAGCTCGGGTGTACCACCCGCTGGCCCAGGCGCAGGGTCGGCCCGGAGGAGCTTTCCAGTGCGGCGGCCCGGGGTGCACCGTAGGACACCGGCCGGCTGATGTTGACCTTCGGCCGGACCTCCCGCAGCAGCGCCGGCGGGATCTCACGCAGGAAACGCGAGGGGGTCCCGAACATCTCCATGCCGTGCAGGCGCCGCGACTCGGCGTAGCTGAGCACCAGCTTCTGGCGCGCCCGGGTCAGGCCGACGTAGGCCAGCCGGCGCTCCTCCTCCAGCCGCCCGCTTTCCTCGATCGACTTGCCGCTCGGGAACAGGCCCTCTTCCATGCCGACCAGGAACACCTGCGGGAATTCCAGGCCCTTGGCGCTGTGCAGGGTCATCAGCTGCACGCCGTCCTCGCCGGCCTCGGCCTGGCCCTCGCCGGCCTCGAGCGCGGCGTAGCTGAGGAAGGCGACCAGTTCGCTCATCTGCTGGCTGGCCTCGTCGTCGCGGCGTTCGAAGCGGCTGGCGACCGACACCAGTTCGTCCAGGTTGTCGGTGCGCGAGTCGAGCTGGCCCCTGGACTCCGCGGCGTAGTGCATACGCAAGCCCGAGGTGTTGATCACATGGTCGAACTGCTCGTGCAGCGGCGAATCGGCGATGCCGGCCTGAAGCCCGTCCACCAGGTCGGAGAAGGCCTTGAGCGCATTGCGCGCACGTCCCGGCAGCACCCCGCCGCCCGACAGCGCGACCGCCGCCTGCCACAACGACACCGCCTGGTCGCGCGCATGCCGGCGCACTTCGTCCAGGGTCTTGCCGCCGATGCCGCGCGGCGGCGTGTTCACGGCGCGTTCGAAGGCCGCGTCGTCGTCGCGGTTGGCGACCAGGCGCAGGTAGGCCAGGGCGTCCTTGATTTCCATGCGTTCGAAGAAGCGCTGGCCGCCGTACACGATACGGCAGGCCGGCCTGCACCAGCTGTTCTTCCATCGCCCGCGACTGTGCGTTCGACCGGTAGAGCACCGCGTTGTCGCCGGCGCTGCCACCGTCGCGGATCCAGGCCTGGATGCGTTCGATGACGAACCGCGCCTCGTCCACCTCGTTGTAGGCCGCGAACAGGTCGATCGGTTCGCCCTCGCCGTCCGCCGTCCACAGCTGCTTGCCGAGCCGGTCGGGGTTGTGGGTGATCACCGCGTTCGCCGCAGCAAGTATGTTGCCGCTGGAGCGGTAGTTCTGTTCCAGCTTGAGCGTGCGCGCACCCGGGTAGTCGTTCAGAAAGCGCTGCACGTTTTCGACCTTGGCGCCGCGCCAGCCGTAGATGGCCTGGTCGTCGTCGCCGACCACGAACACTTCGCCGGTCTCGCCCGCCAGCACGCGGATGAAGGCGTACTGGATCGAATTGGTGTCCTGGAACTCGTCCACCAGCAGGTGGCGGAAACGCTGCTGGTAGTGGTGCAGCAAGGCCGGATGTTCGAGCCAGAGTTCGTGCGCGCGCAGCAGCAGTTCGGCGAAGTCCACCAGGCCGGCACGCTGGCAACGTTCCCAGTAGGCCTCGTACACGCGCAGCATGGTGCTGCCGAAGAAGTCACCGCCGGCCGGCTGGATGTGTTTCGGTCGCCGGCCCTCGTCCTTCTGCGCATTGATCCACCAGGCCATCTGCCGAGGCGGGAAGCGGCCTTCGTCGAGTTCGAGGTCGGCGGCGATGCGCTTGAGCAGCCGCACCTGGTCGTCCTGGTCCAGCACCTGGAAGGATTCGGGCAGGCCGGCCTCCTGCCAGTGCAGGCGCAGCAGGCGATGCGCCAGGCCGTGGAAGGTGCCGATCCACATGCCGCGGGCGCCGTTGCGCAGCAGCGCCTCGACGCGGCCGCGCATCTCGGCGGCGGCCTTGTTGGTGAAGGTGACCGCGAGGATGCCGTGCGCCGGCACCCCGACCACTTCATGCAGCCAGCCGATGCGGTGGGTCAGGACCGGGTCTTGCCGGAGCCGGCGCCGGCAAGGACCAGCACATGGCCCGGAGGCGCGGATACGACTTCGCGCTGGGCGGGATTGAGTTCGTCGAGCAGGTGGGAAACATCCATGGCGCCATTGTACCGGCGCCACGGCGACCCGGCCGCGCCGAGTCAGTGTTTCTTCGGCGCCGTGGCGTGGGCCATCAGCTTGTCGGTCCAGGCGATGCCGATGGCCGAGAGGATGAAGACCATGTGGATGATGGTCTGCCACATCACGCCGGCCTCGGTGAACTTCGAATCGGCGGTGCCCAGGCTGCTGATGTCGATGAAGGTCTTGAGCAGGTGGATCGAGGAGATGCCGATGATCGCCATTGCCAGCTTCACCTTCAGCACCGAGGCGTTCACATGGCTCAGCCATTCGGGCTGGTCCGGGTGCCCCTGCAGGTTCAGGCGCGACACGAAGGTCTCGTAACCGCCGACGATCACCATCACCAGCAGGTTGGAGATCATCACCACGTCGATCAGGCCCAGCACCAGCAGCATGATGCCCTGCTCGGTGAGGATGTTCGCGTCGGTGATCAGGTGCACCAGTTCCTTCATGAACAGGAACACGTACACGCACTGCGCCAGGATCAGGCCCAGGTACAGCGGCAGCTGCAGCCAGCGCGAAGCGAAGATCAAGGTGGAAAGCGGGCCGAGTCTCGGCGCGCCGGTGGTGGCCTGGTTTGACATTGGGAATCCGTTGTAAGGGTTACTTCTTGCTGGCGGCACCGACGACCACGGCGAGCGCGCCCGCGCCCATCAGGATCCAGCCCAGGTTGAGCGGCGGCTTTTTGGTGTCGGTCTTCGTGATCTCGATCGGGCCCATGTCCACGACCTTGTCGGTGGTCTGGAACTTGAACACCCCTGCCGCGATCAGGCCGCCGACAACGAGCAGGATGACGCCGACCAGAAGGGCGGGCATGCGCATGGTGTTCTCCTCCGCACCCGGGATCGGGCAGCGCAAGCGTAGTGGCATCGCCGCCGGCTGCCAAGCCGATGCGTTCAGTCCAGGCTCACGCCGGGCAGATCCAGCACGTAGTCGGCGCCCATCAGCTGCGACGGGGTGTAGAAACCGCCTGCCGGACGTGCTTCACCCAGCAGGCGCCCTACGATGCCCAGGGACGCGGTGACGGTGATTTCATAGCCATTGGGCGTTCGCAGGCGCGGCACCTGGCCTGGTTTCCTTCGGCATCGGTCACCTCGCCCCAGACCACGCAGCCGGTCTTGCCGCGCGTGCTGTCGGACGGCCCCTTCACCTTCTTCTCGACCTGGCGCTTGAGCCAGCCCTGCACGATCCCGGTGTCCAGCAGCGGCCCGAGCAAACGCAGCCGGCGCAGGCGTGCGGCGGTCGCGGGCGGTACGCCCATGTAGACCTCGACATTGGGTATGCCGGTGGAGACGAACGAAGTGTAGACGTCGCCCCAGGGAATGGTCATGGCGAAACGCTGCTCGCCGTCGCGCTCGAAACTGCGCGTCTTCCAGGCCAGCGGCACCGCGTCAACTCTCCTTCAACGCGCGCGCGGCCGCCCTTGCCCAAGCCTTCGACGCTGGTCTTGGCGGTGCCGGGGCTGGGCCCGCCGCCGGCCTCGAAGGCCAGCACCAGCGACGTCGCCGCCGGCAGCTCGCGCTTGAGCCGGGCTGCCATGCAGTCGGTCGGCACCACGTCGAAACCCGAGCCCGGCAGCACGACGATGCCCTTTTCCCGCGCCCGCAGGTGCTGTGCGTGGCAGTGCGCGAACACGTCGATCTCGCCGGTGATGTCCAGGTAATGCACGCCCTCGGCAAGGCAGCCTTCCAACATCGGCGCGCAGGTCGCCGAAAACGGGCCGGCGCAGTGCAGCACCAGGCCCATGCCGTGCAGGTTCTTCGCGACCACATGCGGGTCGTCGAGACCGAAGGCGCGCACCGGCAGGCCAAACGGCGCCGCCAGCGCCTGCAATGCCTGGGAGTTGCGTCCGGCCAGCACCGGCCGCAGGCCGCGGCGCACCGCTTCCTCGACGATGAGCTTGCCGGTGTAACCGTTGGCGCCGTAGATCATCCATTCCATGTCAGTGGCCCGCCTGGCGCGCTTTCACCAGCTTGAGCACCTGCCTGAAGTAGAAATCCGGGAACCAGCGCTTCAGGCGCCAGCGCATCGGCTCGCGCTTGGTCGGCAGCACCAGGAACTCGCCGCGCTCGACCGCCGCGAACACCGCATCGGCCACGCTGTCGAGCGTGTCGGGCGAGGTTTCCATCATCTTGTCGGCGAAGGACTTCAGGCGCGGATTGCCCTGCCAGCTCTCCAGCAGGTTGGTGCGGAAGAAGGCCGGGCACAGCACGCTGACGCGGATGCCCTTGTCGTGCACTTCGGCGCGCAGTTGGTCGGACAAGGCCACCACCGCCGCCTTGGACACACCGTAGCTCATGATGCTGGGCGCGCTGGCGAGCCCGGCGAAACTGGCGGTGTTGATGATCTGGCCGCGGCCCGCGGCGATCATGCCGGGCAGGAACAGGCGGCAGCCGCGCACCACGCTGAGCAGGTTGATCTCGAGCACGTTGTGCCATTCCTGCATGGTCGTGTCGACCATGGCGCCGCCGGTGGCGATGCCGGCGTTGTTGACCAGCACGTCCACGCCGCCCCATTCGCCGGCGATGCGTTCGTGCACCTGCTCCATCGCGTCGTCGCTGCCGACATTCGCGGTGATGGCCAGGTGGCCGCTGCCGGGCAGGGACGCGCGCGTGAGTTCGGCGCGGGCGGAGTCCAGGTCCACGCAGGCGACGCGGTCGCCGGCCTTGGCGTAGCGCTGCGCGAGTGCCTGGCCCAGGCCGCTGCCGGCCCCCGTGATCAACACCCGTCGTTGCGCCATGATTCTGTCCCCGGTGTAGCCGGGCCTCGGAGGGGCCTGTGCTAGGCTCGGGAGCATACCAAGCCGTACGTTCACACGCGCATCCGACGGAGTCCACGTGTCCGATTCCCTGTTCGACCTTTCCGGCAAGACCGCCCTGGTCAGCGGCGCCTCTCGCGGCATCGGCGAGGCCATCGCCAAGCTGCTGGCGGGCTTCGGCGCCCACGTCATCTGCACCAGCCGCAAGCTAGAGGGCTGCGAGGCGGTGGCCAGCGACATCCGTGCCAATGGTGGTTCGGCCGAAGCGCATGCGGTTCACGTCGGCGACCCGGCGGCGATCGAGGCACTGTTCGCCACGCTCGACGCCGCCGGCCGCACCGTCGACATCCTTGTCAACAACGCCGCCGCCAATCCCTATTTCGGACCGGCGATCGACATGACACTCGACGCCTACGAAAAGACGGTCGAGGTGAACCTGCGCGGTTATTTCTGGACCACGGTGCAGGCGGCGAAACGCATGAAGGGCCGCGGCGGTTGCATCGTCAACATCGCCTCGGTGAACGCCAGGCGTGCGGCGCCGGGCCAGCTGGTGTATTCGATGACCAAGGCCGGCATCGTCAACATGACCGAAGGTTTCGCCAAGGAACTGGCGCCGCTGGGCGTGCGCGTGAACGCGGTGCTGCCGGGCCTGACCGACACGAAGTTCGCCTCCGCGCTGACCGGCAGCCCCAAGATCCTGGAGATGATGCTGCGGATGATCCCGCTCGGCCGCGTCGCCCAGCCCGACGAGATCGCGCCCGCCGTGCTCTTCCTCGCCTCGCCTGCCTCGTCCTACCTCACCGGCGCCGCACTGCCGGTGGACGGCGGCTACCTGTCCTGAGCCCTGCCGATGAAATCGATCCTGTTGATTGCCGCCATGAGCCTCGCCGCCGCCGTGCACGCTGAAAACTCACGCTCGAAGCCATCACCGGTGGCGCACCGCTGTCGGGCCCGACCCTGATGAAACCGGCGATCTCGCCCGACGGCACCCGCGTGAGCTTCCTCAAGGGCAAGGACAGCGACCGCTTCCAGCTCGACCTGTGGGAATACAACGTCGCCGCCGGCCAGCAGCGCCTGCTGGTGGATTCGGCGGTGGTGTTGCCGAACGAGACCCTGTCGGACGAGGAGAAGGCGCGGCGTGAACGCCAGCGCATTGCCGCCTTCCGCGGCATCGTCGAATACCAGTGGGCGCCCGACGGCGAGTCCCTGCTGTTCCCCTGGGCGGCCAGCTGTATCTCTACGACCTTCGCGTTTCGCAGCCCAACCCGGTGCGCAAGCTGACCACGGGTGAAGGGTTCGCCACCGATCCGAAAGTGTCGCCGCGCGGGCGGTACGTGAGTTTCGTGCGCGACCGGGATGTCTGGGTGATCGAGTTGGCCAGCGGCCGCGAGATCCGCCTCACCACCGACGGCAGCGACACGATCGGCAATGGCGTGGCCGAGTTCGTGGCCGACGAGGAGATGGGCCGCCACACCGGTTACTGGTGGGCGCCGGATGATTCCGCGATCGCATTCGCGCGCATCGACGAATCGCCGGTGCCGGTGCAGAAGCGTTACGAGGTCTACCCCGACCGCACCGAGGTGATCGAGCAGCGTTATCCCGCTGCGGGTGATCCGAACGTCCTTGTGTCGCTGCACGTGGCGACGCTGGGCGCGGCGGTCACGCGCCACGAGGTGTCGCTCGGTGCCGATCCCGACATCTACCTGGCCCGCGTCGGCTGGCGCGGCCCGAAGTTGCTGACGTTCCAGCGCCAGTCGCGTGACCAGCGCCGGCTCGAGCTGATCGAGGCCAACCTGGCCGACGGCACTCAGCGCACGTTGCTGACCGAAACCTCGTCGACCTGGGTGCCGCTGCACGACGGCCTGAAGTTCCTGGCCGACGGGCGTTTCCTGTGGCTGTCCGAGCGCACGGGTTTCGAGCACCTCTACCTGCACGATGCCGACGGCAAGCCGCTGCACGCGCTGACCTCGGGTGACTGGACGGTGGATGCGCTGCTGGGCGTGGACGAAACCGCGGGTTTCGCCTACGTCGCGGGCACGAAGGATTCGCCGCTGGAAAAGCATGTCTATGCCGTGCCGCTGGCCGGCGGTGAACCGCGCCGGCTGAGCAAGGAACCCGGCATGCACGAGGCCGTGTTCAGCGCCAACGCCAGCGTCTTCGTAGACCTGTGGTCGAACCCGGCCACGCCGCCGCAGACCGAGCTGTTCAGGGCCGATGGCGGCAAGCTGGCGACGCTCGTGGCCAATGAGGCCGCCGATCCGGCGCATCCGTACGCGAAGTACCGCGCCGCGCACCGGCCGGTCGAGTTCGGTGAGTTCAAGGCCGCCAGTGGCGAAACCCTGCACTACAGCCTGATCAAGCCCGAGGGTTTCGACCCGTCGAAGAAGTACCCGGTCGTGGTCTACGTCTATGGCGGCCCCGCGTCGCAGACGGTGATCCGCGGCTGGCCCAGCCGCGGCGACCACTTCTTCAACCAGTACCTGGCCCAGAACGGCTACGTGGTGTTCTCCTGGACAACCGCGGCACGCCGCGGCGCGGTGCGAAATTCGGCGGCGCGCTCTACGGCAAACAGGGCACGGTGGAGGTCGAGGACCAGAAGGCCGGCGTGGATTTCCTGCGCTCGCAGCCCTGGGTCGATGGCGAACGCATCGGCGTGCACGGCTGGAGCAACGGCGGCTACATGACCCTGATGCTGCTGGCCCAGGCCAGCGACCATTACGCCTGCGGCATCGCCGGCGCGCCGGTGACCGACTGGGGCCTGTACGACACGCACTACACCGAACGCTACATGGACCACCCGGCGCGCAATCCCGAGGGCTACCGCAACGGTGCGGTGTTCGCGCACCTCGACGGCCTGCGTTCGAAGCTGCTGTTGATCCACGGCATGGCCGACGACAACGTGCTGTTCTCGAACTCGACCAAGCTGATGTCCGACCTGCAGAAGCGCGGCACGCACTTCGAACTGATGACTTACCCGGGCGCAAAACACGGCCTGCAGGGCGCCGACCTGCTGCACCGCTGCCGCCTCAGCGAGGACTTTTTCGCGCGCTGCCTGAAGGGTTGACCGCTACGGCAAGGATGCGCCCGCTCACCGCTTGCAGGCCGCCCGCTGCCTTCGCAACTCCTCGTCCAGCGCTCGCCGGCCGGCCGGTCGCCCATCGGTCATCAGGTCGCCGACGTTGCGCCCGATGCGGGGACACGGATCGGTGGTGTAGCCCTCGGGCCACAGCCCCACCAGCTGTGCGGCGCCCTCGATGACATCCTTTCCGCTGATCTGGCGGCGCATCCGGATCCGGTCCTGTTCGTACCTGGCCTCGGGAGCAGCGAACGCATCGGCCGGAAAGTTCTGACTGAATGCAGGCTCACGCGCGCCCGGGTCCGTCCACTCCAGGACCAGTGGCTCCCGGGCAGCCGTCGCGATCTCTTCGGGAATGGCGGCGAGAGGTGCAGATGCGGGCCGAGAGTTTCGGTACGCCCTCGCGACGGACCGACCGGATGCAGTTCGTGGCTTGGGTTCTGGCGTCATCCGCGCTGGAACGACCTCTGCCGTGGTGTCCGCTCGATGAATTCGACGCGCATCGAAGTGGCCATCGCAGGAATCCTGCCCGATGCCTCCTGGCCACGGGCGATCACGTGATAGAACACCAGATGCAGCAGTACGACGGCCGCCGCCACCGACAACCTGAAACGCAGCCTGCTTTCATCGAACATCCAGCCGGAATGTCCTGGAAGTGCTTTGTCTTCTTGCAAGCAGGTGCGTCCACGGCAACGGGAGGCGCGGAAACTAGCATGGCGCGAGCACGGCGCGTAGCACGGCTCGCCATTTCGTACTTTCCGCCTGGCTAGAGTCGCGGTTCGATCCCGCGCAGCCGTTGCCCGCGCCAGAAGCCCCGCGGGAGTTCGTTTCGATCATCCCGCCGGCGCCACCGGCGGCTGCCGCGCAATCTGCACCAGCGCCGGCGCGTGGTCGCTCGGCCGCTCCCACTCGCGCGGTTCGCGATCGATGCTGGCACCGACGCAGCGCGGCTTCAGCGCGTCGCTGATGAGGCAAAGATCGATGCGCAGGCCGAGGTTGCGCCGGAAACCGGCGGCGCGGTAATCCCACCAGCTGAACACGCCGCCCTCCTCATGATGCAGGCGGTAGCTGTCGTGCAGGCCCAGGTCCAGCAGCCGCTTCAGTGCCGCGCGTTCGGCAGTGGAGGTCAGGATGCTGCTGTCGTTCCACACCGCCGGGTCGTGCACGTCGCGATCGTCGGGCGCGATGTTGAAGTCGCCCAGCACGATCAGGTTCGGATGCTGTCTGATCTCTTCCGCCAGCCAGCCGTGCACGGCGTCGAGCCAGCGCAGCTTGTAGTCGTATTTCTCGGTGCCGACGTCCTGGCCGTTGACCACGTACAGGTTGACGATGCGCAGGTCGCCGACGGTGGCCGCGATCACGCGCTTCTGCTCGTCGGCGAAACCCGGGATGCCCATCACGCAGCTGGCCTCGTGGATCGGCTCGCGCGCCAGGATCGCCACGCCGTTGTAGGTCTTCTGGCCGCAGAACACACTGCGGTAGCCCAGCGCCGCCAGTGCATCGTCGGGGAAGCGGCTGTCCTCGAGCTTGGTCTCCTGCAGCGCGACGATGTCGGGCGCGGCGGACTTGAGCCACTGCTCCAGGTGCGGCAGGCGCACGTTGAGCGAGTTGACGTTCCAGCTGGCGATGGTGATCGGGGTGTCCATATGCGGATGCTAACCGTTCCCGTCCAAGCATCGAACCCTTGACCTGCGTCAACCCGGACGCCCGGGTGTGCGCTAGTCTGTATTAGTTCCGGCAACCCGCAGGATCCGCCCATGGCCATCGCCGAACCCGCCCGCTATTCCCACGCCCAGCGTCGGCTGCACTGGCTGATGTTCGGGCTGGTGGCCCTGGCCTACCTGGCCATCGAGACCCGCGGCAATTTCGAGCGCGGCTCGCTGGCGCGCACGCTGGCGGTGCAGGGCCATTTCTGGATGGGCCTGGCGGTGTTGGCCCTGGTGCTGCCGCGGCTCTGGCTGCGGCTGCGCCGCGGCGCGCCGCCGATCACCCCTGCGCTGCCGGCCTGGCAGGCCTGGCCGGCGCGGATCCTGCACCTGTCGCTCTACGCCTTCCATGGTCATGCAGCCGGTGCTGGGCCTGATGACGGCCTGGACCGACGGCAAGCCGGTCCTGATCCCCTTCACCCAGGCGGAGCTGCCCGCGCTGATGGCGCCGGACGCGGCGCTGGCACACACGCTCGAGGACCTGCACGGGACGATCGGCAGCCTGTTCTACTGGGTCATCGGCCTGCATGTCGTGGCGGCGCTCTTCCATCACCTCGTGCGTCGCGACGACACCCTGGCCCGCATGCGCTGATCCCCGGTGGACGGCGACGCGCACGGCCGGCATCCTGCCTGCCTTGCCCGAACACCCCGCCCGAGGACCGCCGATGACCGCCTGGGTCGACCTGCGCAGCGACACCGTCACCCAGCCTGCCGCCGCCATGCGCGAAGCCGGCCTGCGCGCCGAAGTCGGCGACGATGTGTTCGGCGACGACCCCAGCGTGAACGCACTGCAGGACCGCCTGGCCGGCGACCTCGGTTTCGAGGCTGGCCTGTTTCTGCCCAGTGGAACCCAGTCGAACCTTCTGGCGCTGATGGCGCACTGCGAACGCGGCGACGAATACCTGGTCGGCATGGACGCGCACACCTACAAGTACGAAGGCGGCGGCGCCGCGGTGCTGGGCTCGATCCAGCCGCAGCCCATTCCGCACGCGACCGACGGCACGCTGCCGCTGGATGCCGTGCGCGCCGCGATCAAGCCGCTCGGCGACCCGCATTTCGCGCGCACCCGGCTGCTGGCGCTGGAGAACACCTGGCACGGCCGGCCATTGCCGCAGGCCTATCTCGCGGAAGCCGGCGCACTGGCCCGCGAACATGGCCTCGCCTATCACCTCGACGGCGCGCGGCTGTACAACGCCGCGGTCGCCGGTGGCGTGCCGGCGCGGGAGATCGCGCGGCATTTCGACAGCGTGTCGGTCTGCCTGTCGAAGGGCCTTGGCGCACCCGTCGGTTCGGTGCTGGTCGGGCGACGCGAGCTGATCGACAAGGCGCGGCGATGGCGCAAGGTGCTGGGCGGCGGCTGGCGCCAGGCCGGCATCCTGGCGGCGATGGCCAGTTACGCGCTCGACCACCACGTCGCGCGGCTTGCGGACGACCATCGCCGCGCCGATGAACTCGCGGCGGCGCTGCGCGCGCTGCCCGGCCTGTCCGTGGACGGTGCGTTCACCAATCTTCTGTTCGTCACGGTGCCGACGGGTCGCGAAACGGCGCTCGCGGAGTTCCTGATGGCACGCGGCATCCGCATCGCCGCCGGCCGCGGGCCGCGCATCCGCCTGGTCACGCACCTGGACGTGGACGACGAAGGCCTCGCCCGCACGATCGCCGCGTTCCGGGAGTTTTTCGCCTGAACCCGATCGCCGGGCACTGCCCGGGCGTCTGCACGACCACTTCCTTTCCGGGCCACAGGCCCGGGGCATAATGCCGGCATGAGCCTTCCCGATTGCCACCTCGACCTCGGTTGCGGCGAACACCCGCGCAATCCCTACGGCCGCACACGGCTTTACGGCGTGGACATCCGTGCGCCCTCGGGCCCGGTGGACTACGAGCACCGGGTCGCCAACCTCGTGCTCGAGCCGATCCCGTTCGAAGACAGCAGCCTGGGCTCGGTCTCGGCCTTCGACTACCTCGAACACGTGCCGCGGCTGTTTCCCGACGACAAGGGCGGCACGCGTTTTCCCTTCGTGCAGCTGATGGACGAGATCTGGCGCGTGCTCGCGCCGGGTGGCCGGCTGTATGCGCTGACGCCGGCCTATCCGCATCCGGAAGCCTTCGTCGACCCGACCCACGTCAACATCATCACCGACGAGAGCCACACCTACTTCTGCGGTGAATCGCCGCTGGGCCGCATGTACGGTTTCAGCGGCCGCTTCGAGGTGATCCGCGTGCTGCGCACCGAACGCGCCAGCGCCTACAGCGCCGTCGCCGGCTCGCCGCAGAACCACGGCCCGGCCAAACGTGCCGCGCGCCATGTGCGCCGCTGGATCCGCTTCCTGCGCGGCAAACGCGCCAGCCTGTCCCCGGCCTGGCTGCTCTGGGAACTTGAAGCTGTCAAACCGGAGACCAAGGCATGAGCGCCATCAACCTCGCGGAGAAACTCGCGCAGTTCGAGGGTTATTGGCAGCCGCGCACCGTCGCCCGCCATAACGGCAACGACGTGATGGTGGTCAAGGCCAAGGGCGAATTCGTCTGGCACAGGCACGAGGACACCGACGACTTCTTCCTGGTGCTCAAGGGCCGGCTGCGCATCGACCTGCGCGACCGCAGCGTCGAGCTCGGGCCGGGCGAAATGTTCATCGTGCCCAAGGGCGTTGAACACCGGCCGGTGGCCGAGGAAGAGACGCACCTTGTGATCATCGAACCCTCGGGCACGCCCAACACCGGCGACGCCGCGACCGCGGCGCCGCACCGCGAGATCTGACTCAGGCCGCCAGGCCGTAACTGCGCAGCAGGGCGTCGGGCATCGGTTCGCGGCCGCGGAAGGCGACGAAACTTTCCAGCGCCGGGCGTGAACCGCCGACCGCCAGGATCTCGCGGCGGTAACGCGCGCCGGTACTGGCGTCGAACACGCCCGCTTCCTCGAACGCACCGAAAGCATCGGCGCTCAGCACTTCGGCCCACAGGTAGCTGTAATAACCGGCCGAATAACCGCCCGAGAAGATGTGGGTGAAGGCATGCGGACCCCGGTGCCAGGCCGGCGGCGGCAGCACCGCGACCTCGTCGCGCACTTCGCCCAGGACTTCGAGCACATGCGCGCCGCGGGCCGGGTCGTACTCCAGATGCAGGCGGAAATCGAACAGCGCGAACTCCAGCTGCCGAACCAGGAACAGGCCGGCGTGGAAATGCCGGGCCTGCAGCATCTTGGCGTAGAGGTCGTCGGGCAGGCGTTCGCCGGTCTCGTGGTGTTTGGCGAACAGGTCCAGCGCTTCGCGCTGCCAGGCAAAGTTCTCCATGAACTGGCTGGGCAGTTCAACCGCGTCCCATTCCACGCCGCTGATGCCGCCGACGCTGGGCCAGTCCACTTCGGTGAGCAGGTGGTGGATGCCGTGGCCGAACTCGTGGAAGAGCGTGATCACGTCGTCGTGGGTAAGCAGCGCAGGCTTGCCGTCCGAAGGGGGCGCGAAGTTGCAGGTCAGGTACGCGACCGGCTTGAACGCCGACTCGCCGTCGTTCAGGCGTGCGCGGCAGACATCCATCCATGCCCCGCCACGTTTTCCGGCGCGTGCGTAGTGGTCCAGGTACACACCGGCGCGCACGGTGCCATCGAGATCCACGACATCGAAGAAATGCACGTCCGGATGCCAGGCATCGACGCCCTGGCGTTCGACCAGCCGCACGCCGAAAACCCGCTCGGCCACGGTGAACAGGCCCTGCATCACCGCCGGCAGCGGGAAGTAGGGCTTGAGGTCTTCCTCGCTGAAGGCGAAAAGCCGCTCGCGAAGTTTTTCCGAGGCGTAGGCGACGTCCCAGGGCTGCAGGTCGGCGATACCGAGTTCGCGCGCGGCGAAGGCGCGCAGCTCGTCGAGTTCCCGCTGTGCCACCGGCTTCGCCTTGGCGGCCAGTTCGCGCAGGAAGCCGAGCACACGTTCCGGCGTGCCGGCCATCTTGTCGGCCAGCGACACATGCGCGGCCGAGGCGAAGTCGAGCAGCAGCGCCGCTTCATGGCGCAGCGCCAGGATCTTCTTGATGCGCCCGCTGTTGTCGTGCGTGCCGGCGCCCGGGCCCTGGTCGGAGGCACGGGTGTTGTAGGCGGTGTAGATCTCCTCGCGCAGCGCGCGGGTGTCGGCGAAGGTCAGGATGGCCTGCACCACCGGACCCTTTAGCGTGGCGAGGTGGCCTTCGACGCCCTTGTCCTGCGCCATCGCCCGCAGCATGCCGCGCGCCGATTCCGGCAACCCCGAGAGTTCGGCGTCGGACACCGGCCGTGTCCAGGCATCGGTGGCGTCGAGCACGGCTTCCTCGAAGCCGGTCTCGACCTTGCTCAGTTCGTTCTGGATCGCCTTGAAGCGCGAGCGGGCCGGTTCTTCCAGCGCGACGCCCGACAGCCGGAATCCGCGCAGGCTGTCTTCGACGACGGTGCGGCGGGCTCGGTCGAGCGCGGCGAAATCCGGCGCCTCGTGCAGCGCCTTCACGGCGGCGTAGAGCTCGCGGTTCTGCCCGAGCTCGGTGCCGTGTTCGGTGAGTTTCTCCAGCGCCGCCGAATAGGCTTCGCGCAGTTCCGGCGAATCCTTCACGCCATGCAGGTGCGACACCGGCGCGAACGTGCGGCCGAGTTTTTCCTCCCAGCGCTCCAGCGGCGCCATCAGCGTGGCGAAGTCGCGCGCGGACGGGTCGGCGGTGAGCCGGTCGACTTCGGTGCGGAAACCGGCCAGCACCTCGTCGATGGCGGGGTTGACGTGCTCCGGCGCGATGGCGGAGAAGGCGGGCAGCTCGCCCGGGGCGAGCAGGGGATTGGTCTGGGTCATGGTCTGGAAATGGCGGCCGGCGCGGCCGATTCAAGTCAGCGGGTCAGCAGTTTCACCATGAAATCGGCCAGTTTCCCGTACGGCGGGTCGAACACCCACATGCTGTTCAGGCGCGACTGGTACATCACCGGCATCGGCTTGCTGAAGGTCAGGAAGCCCGCATGGCCGTGGTAATGGCCCATGCCGCTGGGGCCGACGCCGCCGACCGGCAGGTCGTGCTGGCCGAACTGGATGATGGTGTCGTTGACGCAGACGCTGCCGGCGACGATGGCGTCGAGCGTGCGCTGCAGGCGCCTGCGGTCGCGATCGAAGGCATAGAAGGCGAGCGGGCGGTCGCGGCCCTGGATGTAGGCGATGGCGGCGTCGTGGCTGTCGTAGGACTTCACCGGCAGCAGCGGGCCGAAGATTTCCTCCTGCATCACCATCGCCTCGTCCGGCGGGTCCAGCAGCACGGTGGGCGGGATCACCTCGACGCCGGGCGGCGGCGGGTCGCTGTCGGGCCGGTGCTGCATCACCGTGACGCCGCGGTCGCGGGCGTCGTCGATCCAGGCGCGCAGGCGGTCGGCCTGGCGGTGGTTCACCACGGCGCTGTAGTCGGGATTGGCCGACACAGCCGGGTACCGGCGACGCACGCTGGCCATGTAGGCGCGCACGAACTCGTCACGCTGCTCGCGCGGCACCAGCACGTAGTCGGGCGCCACGCAGGTCTGGCCGGCGTTGAAACACTTGCCCGCGGCGATGCGTTCGGCCGCGTGCTCGATCGGGTAACCCGGCGCGATCAGTGCCGGCGACTTGCCGCCCAGCTCGAGCGTCACCGGCGTCAGGTTCGGCGCGGCCGCGGCCATCACCGCGCGACCCACCGTGGTCGAACCGGTGAAAAGCAGGTGGTCGAAGGCCAGGCGGGTGAAGGCGGCGCCGACCGTGGCATCGCCCTGCACCACGCTGACCCGTTCGGGCGGGAAGACTTCGCCGACGATGCGCGCCAGCAGTTCGGCCGTGCGCGGCGTGTGTTCGGACGGCTTGACCAGCACATGGTTGCCGGCGGCGATGGCGTCGGCCAGCGGGATCAGGGCCAGCTGGATCGGGTAGTTCCAGGGCGCGACAATGCCGACCACGCCCAGCGGCTGCTGGCGGATCTCGCCACGCGCAGGCAGGAAGGTCAGGTTCACGCCGCGGCGCTGCGGGCGCATCCAGCGGCGCAGGTTCTTGCGCAGGTGTTTGATCTCGTCGAGCGTGGTCATCACGTCGGCGGCCAGGGTCTCGTGCCGCGAGCGGCGGCCGAAGTCGGCCGACACCGCGCGGGCCAGGTCGTCCTTGTGCCGGCGCACGGCGTCACCCAGTCGCTCGAGGTCGGCCATGCGCTGGGCATAGGCCGGCGGCTGGCGGCGGTGGGCGGCGCGCACCTGGTCGAGCAGGGGGCGCAGATCGTGGTCGGGGTGGGCGGGCGTGTCCATGACCGCAGTGTACGGCGATCCGGGCCCCGGGCGCGACGGCGCGGTTAGAATGCCGGCATGAACCTGCGACCCTTCCGGGGCATCGTCCCCACCCTCGGCGCCCGCGCCTATGTCGACCCCGCCGCCTGCGTCATCGGCGACGTGCACCTGGGCGAAGACGCCTCGGTCTGGCCCGGCTGCGTGGTGCGCGGCGACGTCAACCACATCCGCATCGGCGCCCGCACCAATGTCCAGGACGGCACCATCGTGCATGTCACCCACGAAGGTCCGTACACGCGTCCGGGCGGCTGGCCGACCCTGATCGGCGACGACGTCACCATCGGCCACGGCGCCATCATCCACGCCTGCACCATCGGCAACGCGGTGCTGATCGGCATGGGCGCCACCGTGCTCGACGGCGCGGTGGTCAGGACCACGGCTTCGTCGGCGCCGGCGCCGTGGTGCCGCCGGGCAAGGTGGTCGAAAGCGGCGAGCTGTGGCTGGGCAATCCGGCCAAGCCGGTGCGCCGACTGTCGGACAAGGAAATCGAGCAGCTCTACTACAGCGCGAAACATTACGTGCGACTGAAGGACCAGTACCTCGCCGGCTGAACGGCCCGGGCCAGCCCGCGTTCATTTCACGGCCGCCCCGAGCACAATACGGTGCAGGGCGTGCGGGTGAATTTCGACCCGGAATGTGCGGTTCGTGGCGGGGCCGGCGGCGTGGCAGACTGGCCCGGTGCCCCGTCCGGTCGGCCGGGGCCGCCACCCTTGCCGGAGCTCGTTCATGAAGCTTTCCGTCCTTTCCCGCGTCCTGCTCGTGTTCACTCTGGCAATCGCCAGCAGCTCCGCCTTCGCGAACCCTTCCAACAAGTGGCGGCTGGAGTTCAGCGGCGCCGCCGAGTCGGCCGGCACCATCGTCATCTCGGTCACGCCGGAAGGTGGCGAGGCCGTCGAGGTCTCGACCGAGATCCAGAAGAACGACGGCGAGAACCGCGTCGCCGCCAAGGTCCGCGATTCGCTCAAGGCCGCGCTCGCCGAAACCCACCGGGTATCGCGCGACGACGGCGAGGACGTGCTGATCAAGAAGCGCAGCGGCCAGCCGAATTTCGACGCCGCGCTGGTCAGCAGCACCGTCGAGCACATACGCATCAACTTCCAGCGCGAATAACCGCGCGGCTCAACCGCGCCGGAACACCGACCGGCGCTGCCATTGGACACCGCGATAGTCGGTGGTGAGCGGGCTTCCGGCGTTCACCCAGTAGCCCTCGCGGTTGAACATCGCCTCGGGCCGGTAGTCGGGCAACTGCGAGGCCAGCGGCAGCGCGCGCGCCGGCCGCTTGTCGGTGGCTTCCAGCAGATAGGTGCGCGGGCCGTCGAACAGCACCACCCAGGCGTGGCCGCCGCCGCGCATCGTGCCGATCACCACGCGCGCGTCGTGGCCCAGGCCGATCAGCCAGTCGGCCAGCGCGATCGCGTGGTCCTCGCAGTCGCCGCGCGGGTGGAAAAACGCCTCGCGCGAGGTCTGCCAGAGTTCGGGGGCGCCCGGGTA
This sequence comes from Arenimonas daejeonensis, assembly GCF_007993735.1. GTDB lineage: Bacteria > Pseudomonadota > Gammaproteobacteria > Xanthomonadales > Xanthomonadaceae > Arenimonas > Arenimonas daejeonensis. Next base: position 526,256 of record NZ_CP042453.1, read on the forward strand.
CTGTTCGTGGTCGAACTGGTAGCGCTTGCGCTGCGCCAGCGCCGCCAGCGGCACCCAGGCCTCGACGCCCGGGAAGGGCACGTAACCGACCAGGTAGGCATTGGCGAAGTGGTGCCGGCGGTCCAGGCCCGGCGCGACCGTGGTCACCGGCTGCTGGTCGACCTGCCAGGTGAACGACGACCAGGTCTGCGCATGTCCGGCGCGTTGCAGACCAAAGGCGACCTGCCCTTCGTGCAGCTCGTTGCCGTCCTCAAGGCGGATACGCCGGGTTTCCGGCGGCGCGGCGAAGTCGTCGCCCACGCGCCCCGGCAGCGCACGCCGCCAGTCCAGCTCGCCACCCCTGGGCATCCACCGGTGCCAGCGGTCCGTCGCAGGCGCGCAGGCCCAGGAACAGCACCGCCAGCAGCGCCATCCACACCAGCGGTCGGTTGCCGCCGCCGGCATCGATCATCCGCGCAGGCCGAACACCGTCACCACCGCCACGAACAGCAGGATGGTCGAAGCGAAGATCGACACCGCGAGGTTGCCCTTCTGCAGCTCCTGCTCGATATCGATGTGCTTGAGCAGCTTGCGGTCGATGAACTGCAGGCCCAGCACCGCCACCACCAGCGCCACCAGGGTCTGGACGATGTTGACGCCGAGGTTGAAGAAGGTGGCGATCAGGAAGTCGGTGGTCATGCGCTACCTCAGTCGGCGGTCAGCAGGGTGTCGGCGCGGGCGCTCAGCGCGTCGTACACGGCGTCGGTGTCGGGGCGCTTGCCGTGCCAGATCGCGAAACTTTCGGCCGCCTGTTCCACCAGCATGCCCAGGCCGTCGAAGCGGTGTTCGCAGCCGGCAGCACCGGCCCAGGCCAGGAAGGAGATCGCGGCCTCGCCGTAGCTCAGGTCCACGGCCAGCGAACGCGAGGTGGCCAGCGAGAACGGCAGGTTCAGGCCGCCGTCGCCGCGGCCGGCCGAAGTGGCGTTCACCAGCATGTCGAAGGCGCCGAGCTGGGCCAGGTCCTCGACGTAGCGCGTGTGGACGCGGCCGGGTTCGCCCAGCGCGTCGGACAGCGCATCGGCTTTTTCCGGCGTGCGGTTGACGATCCACAGTTCGGCGATGCCGGCATCGAGCAGCGCCGGCGCCACGCCGCGGGCGGCGCCGCCGGCGCCGAGCATCAGCACGCGGCGGCCGCGCAGGTCCAGCCGCCGGCGTTCGGTGAGGTCGTGCACCAGGCCGATGCCGTCGGTGTTGTCGCCGTCCCAGCGGTCGCCGTGGCGGATGAGCGTGTTGACCGCGCCGGCGCGTTTCGCCCGTGCGGTCAGGCCGCTGCACAGCGACAGCGCCTGCTCCTTGAGCGGCAACGTGACGTTGGCGCCGCGGCCGCCGACGCTGGCGAAGGCGGCGAGCGCGCTCGAAGTCGTTCGGCGCGGTGTCGATGGCGACGTATTCCAGCTCCACGCCGGTCTGGCGGGCGAAGGCGGCGTGGATGCGCGGCGACAGCGAATGCGCCACCGGATGTCCGAACACGGCATAACGTGCGGTCATGTCACTCCTCCTTCAGCCAGCGCGCCGCGTCGAGCGCGAAATAGGTGAGCACGCCGTCGGCCCCGGCGCGTTTGATCGCCGTCAGCGCTTCCAGCGCGCAGGCACGTTCGTCCAGCCAGCCGTTGAGCGCGGCGGCCTTGAGCATCGCGTATTCGCCGCTGACCTGATAGACGAAGGTCGGCGCGCCGTAGTGGTCCTTCACCCGGCGCACGATGTCCAGGCAGAGGGCAGGCCCGGCTTGACCATCACCATGTCGGCACCTTCGTCCAGGTCCTGGCCGACTTCGCGCAGGGCCTCGTCGGAATTGGCCGGGTCCATCTGGTAGGTGTACTTGTTGCCCTTGCCCAGCGCGCCGGCGCTGCCGACCGCATCGCGGAAGGGGCCGTAGAAGGCCGAGGCGTATTTCGCCGAATAGGCCAGGATGCGGGTGTTGACGTGGCCCGACTCCTCCAGCGCCTCGCGGATGGCGCCGATGCGGCCGTCCATCATGTCGCTGGGCGCGACCACGTCGGCGCCGGCGTCGGCATGCGAGAGCGCCTGTTTCACCAGCGCCTCGACGGTGTCGTCGTTGGTGACGTAGCCGCTGTCGTCCACCAGGCCGTCCTGGCCGTGGCTGGTGTAGGGGTCGAGAGCGACGTCGGTGATGACGCCCAGGTCGGGGAAGTTCTTCTTCAGCGCGCGGATGGCCCGCTGGGCCAGGCCGTTTTCGTCCCAGGCGGCGACGGCGTCGAGCGACTTGGCTTCGGGCGCGGTGACCGGGAACAGCACGATCGCCGGGATCTTCAGCTGCACCGCCTGTTCGGCCGTGCGCAGCAGCTCGTCGATGGACTGACGCTCGACACCGGGCATCGAGGCGACCGGTGTGCGGCCCTGCAGCTCGTGGATGAACACCGGCAGGATCAGGTCGTCGGCGCTGAGCCGGTGTTCGCGCATCAGCCGGCGGGAAAAATCGTCGCGGCGCATGCGGCGCAGGCGGGTGTACGGGAAGGACATGGCGGGCGGGATTCCGGTGCGGGTTCGCGTCCCCGAATGATACGCCCGACGCCCCCGGAACGCGGGGGCCGGAAACTCCGGCCCCCGGTCCGAACGCTTACTTGTCGCGGGCGGCGCAGCTGGTGACGCGGCCCTTGTCGCTACCCCCGATCAGCCCCTGGTCCCATTGCGTGTCGGCGTACTGGGCCATGCAGCTGACGTACTTGCCGTGGTTCTTGGCGAAGGCCTTGCAGATCAATCCGCGCGCCTCGATGCTGGCGCCCACCGCCACGCCGGCCGGGTCCACCACCGGAACGCCGGTGTCGCAGCCACCCAGCGTGGCGTTGCCCGGGTTGGTGTTCCAGCCGGTGTCGCGGAACAGCGCCGGCGTCAGGTCCACGTCGATGTCACCGCGCAACGTGCCGGTGATGGACGGCTCCATCAGCGCATTCGGATTCAGCGCGGTGTCGTAGTGCGAGAACGTGGAGCCCGGTGCCAGCGTGGTCGGGGTGTTCAGGCGCACCCGACCGGCATCGTCGGCACCGACCAGCTTGGTGTCGTCCACCACGGCCGCGACCTGCACGCCGGGCGACGCCCCGCGTACCACGTTGCCGTCGGCCTGGCTCAGGCCCAGCACCGGGATGGTGACTGCCGGATCCACACCACCGGGCTCGAACACTCCGGCCACGTTGTTGGCCACCAGCACGCCGGTCGCACCCGCGGCCTGGGCATTGAGCACCTTGATGGCGAACGTGCAGACGCCGCGGTCCACCAGGGCGATCCTGCCTGCCACGGCCGCTGCGTTGACCAGGGGCTCGCAGGCGTCGCCGCCGGCACCCACGCCGTCGTCGGCCACGGCGACCTCACCGGCGAAATTGCCCGGCGTGACGACGGGTCCAGGGTCGAACGGCCCACTTCGCGCGGACCCTCCAGCCCCGGCGGCGCGGTGATCTCGATCGCCAGCCGCGGATCCAGCAGAGTCCGGCGCCACTGCCCCGACGTTGCCGCCGGTCCAGACCGTGCGCCCGGCGTCGCGCACCGAGAACGCACGCTCGGCATTGTTCATGACCGGGAAGGCCTTGCCGAGGGTGTTGTTGTAGGCGTTGCGCAGGTACACGTCGGGATAACCGGAAGGATTGGCGGCATCCGGCGCGAACATCGATCCGGTGGTGACGTTGAGGAAACTCTGGAAGCCGATGCCGTGGCCGATCTCGTGCATCACCACGTTGAGGAAGTTCACGCTGCCGGCCGGCGTCTGGCCGTCGAGGCCGTAGTACCAGTCCGCGCCGCCCAGGCAGGCCGGATCGCCGCTGATGCGGCTGTTGAACTGCGAGCTGATGTCGAGCGAACCGGGGTTGGCGTCGAAACCGACGATCGCCTCGGTCAGCGCCACGTTGTGCCAGGTGCCCGGCGCGATGGCCCCGGGGAAATCGCGGAACACCGAGGTGGTGCCGGCGGAACCGAGCACCGCGCCGGTCGGCGTGCACGCCTGCGGGATGAAGCGGGCGCCGACGATGATCGGCACGTCACTCTGCATGATCGCGCCCCACATGCGGGCCGCATAGGCATAGGCGACCTGGCGCTGCTCGCCGAGGGTGGTGCCGGGGTTGCCGCCTTCGGGCGGGCGCGGCGTGGGATCGTCGAGACCGGCACCGGTGCCGGCATCGAGATTGACCACCACCAGTTCGGCGGCCGACAGCGGGGCGGCGGCGAGCGCGACCAGCAGGGCGATGGCGAGTGCGGACTTATTCCTCGACATGGTCCACCTCCGCTTCGCCGGCGTGGGAGATCACCAGGTTGCCCTGGGCGTCGCGGGTCGCCAGCACCTGGCTGTCGAGGCTTTCGGGGACGAGCATGGACACCGTGCCGTCGGCATGGCGGACCAGGGTCCGTTGCGCCTCGGCTTCGGTGGCCGGCCGGACCAGGCCGGCGACACCGGGCGCGGCGGGAGCGCGCGCGGACTGGCGCAGGCGTTCGGCGTCGCGTTCCAGTGCGCGATCCTCGGCCACGGTGGTCGCGCGCAGGCGACCGGTATCCCGGTCGATGCCGGTCTTGCTGCCCGGTTCGGTGGAATCGGAATCGGCCGCATGGGCCGGAAGTGCGAGCGTGAAGGCCAGTGCCAGGGGGATGGCGAGTGGCTTGAGTGCGGAGATCTGCATGCCTTTCTCCAGAACAGAGGGTGGACGCAGGAACCAAAAGCAAGGACGCTGTGCCGCGCCGGCCAATGGTCGGCACATCACTTGTCTGGACCCTGCAACGGTGGACGGAGGCGCTCGGCCGATGCTTCTCCCTCGATGGCCAGGCTCCCTCCGCGGCCGAGACTACGCCGACCGAATCGACGCCGGATGAAGACCTCGTTAAATCCAGGTCAAGACATGCCCCGCAGCGCCGTGGCCTGCCTGGTCGTGATCGCGCTGCTGGCCGCCGCCTGCTGGCTGGGACCGCTGATGGTCGGGTTGGATCCGCATCGTCCGGACTGGGATTCACTATCGGCGTCACCATCACTTAGCAGCGGACACTGGTTCGGTACCGATGCGATCGGTCGCGACATCCTGGCGCGCACGCTGGCCGGCGGACGCCTGTCGCTGACCATCGGCGCGCTGGCGACCGCGGTCGCGCTGGTCATCGGCCTGGGTTACGGCGCCGTCGCCGGTTACGCCGGCGGCCGCATCGAGCGCGCGATGGTGCGCCTGCTCGACGTGCTGTCGGCGCTGCCCTTCCTGCTGATCGTGATCCTGCTGCTGGCCTTGTTCGGCCGCTCCCTGTGGCTGCTGTTGCTGGCGATCGGCGGCTACGTCTGGATCGACCTGGCGCGGGTGGTGCGCGCCGAAGCGGCACGCCTGCGCGAGGCGCCCTTCGTGCTGGCGGCGCGCGCGGCCGGTGCACGTTTCGACCAGGTGCTGCGCTGGCACCTGCTGCCCAACCTGCTGCCGCTGGCGCTGGTGTACCTGGGCCTGATCCTGCCGCAGGCGATCCTGGTGGAAAGTTTCCTTGGCTTCCTCGGCCTGGGCCTCGACGAGCCCTCCGCCAGCTGGGGCAGCCTGCTGCACGAAGGCAGCCAGGAGCTCGACACCGCGCCGTGGTCGCTGCTGTTTCCCGCCGGCTTCCTGGTGGCGACGCTGGCGGCCTTCCAGTTCCTCGGCGACGGCCTGCGCGACTGGCTGGACGTGCGTGGGGCCGCGGCATGAGCGCGCGCCTGGCCCTGCGGGGCCTGCAGGTGCATGCCGGCACCCGCCGCCTGCTCGGCCCGCTGGACCTGGACCTCGCCCCGGGCCAGTGCCTGGGTCTGGTCGGCGAAAGCGGCAGCGGCAAGAGCCTGACCGTGTTGTCCCTGCTGGGCCTGCTGCCGCCCGGTCTGACCGCGCAGGGCGAACTGCTGCTCGACGGCGAACGTATCGAACTGGGTTCGCCTGCGCACCACGCCCTGCGCGGCCGCGCGATCGCCTGGATGCCGCAGGACCCGCAGGCCAGCCTGCATCCGTTGCGCACGGTCGGCGCGCAGCTGATCGAAAGCCTGCGCACCCTGCGCGGACTGGATGCCGCTGGCGCCCGACGCGCCGCCCTTTCCCTGTTCGAACGCCTGCAGTTGCCGGACCCGTCGACGCTGCTGGCACGCCATCCGCACCAGCTCTCCGGTGGCCAGCGCCAGCGGGTGCTGCTGGCCCTGGCCCTGGCCGGCAAACCCCGCCTGCTGCTCGCCGACGAACCGACCTCGGCCCTGGACCCGCGCCTGGCGGAAGAGGCGCTGGCCTTGCTGGACGGGCTGCGCCGGGAGTTCGGCCTGGCCGTGCTGCTGGTCAGCCACGACCTGCCGCTGGTGGCGGCGCATGCGCGGCGGGTGGCGATCCTGCGCGACGGCGGACTGGTGGAAACCGGCGATGCCGGGGAGGTGTTCGCGAATCCGCAGCATGCCTACACGCGCGAACTGCTCGCCGCCGAACGCCTGCCCGCGCCGGAACCCGCGGCACCCGGTCCACGCCTGCTGCGGCTGGAATCGGTGAGTGTCAGCTACCCGCGCGCGCCCACACCCGCCCTGCAGGCGGCAAGCCTGGACCTGCACCGCGGCGAATGCCTGGCCGTGGTCGGCGAAAGCGGCAGCGGCAAGAGCACGCTGGGGCGCACGGTGCTGCGGCTGGCGCGGCAGGGCGTCAGCGGCCGCATCCTGCTGGACGGCGAAGACCTGCTGGACGCTGGTCCCGGCCAGCTGCGGGTACTGCGCCGGCGCATCGGCGTGGTGTTCCAGGACCCCTATGCCTCGCTGGACCCGCGCATGCGCGTGGCCGCCCTGGTCGCCGAGCCGCTGCGCATCCATGCGCTGGGCAACGCGGCGTCGCGTGACGCGCGGGCGCGGGCACTGCTGTCGGCGGTCGGGCTGGACCCGGCGCTGGCCGACCGCTACCCGCACCAGCTGTCCGGCGGCCAGCGCCAGCGTGTGGCGATCGCCCGGGCCCTGGCCACCGACCCCGAGCTGCTGGTCTGCGACGAGGCGGTGTCGGCGCTGGACGCACACCACCGTGCCGGCGTGCTGGCGCTGCTGGCCCGGCTCAAGCGCGAGCGTGGCCTGGCGCTGCTGTTCATCACCCACGATTTCGCCGCTGCGCGGGCCCTGGCCGAACGCACCGCGCTGCTGGTGGACGGGCGGCTGGTGGCCATCGGCGACACCGCCACCCTGCTGGCCGGCGAGGTCCGGGCCGGCTGATACACTCGGCCGAACCCCGGGGAGGGGGAGCCAGAAGACCCATGTCGCAACAGCCGCTGTCGCCAGGCGAAGCAAGATCCACGATCCAGGCCCTGCCCCGGGCCGACGACCCGGCCGCGCTCGCCGCCGAGGTCCAGCGCCTGCGTGTGGACGTGGAGCGCCTGGGCCGCGCCGAGCGCCTGCAGCGCGCCCTGTTCGCCATCAGCGACCTGGCCAGTTCCGACCAGGACACCGCCACGGTGCTGCACGGCCTGCACGAGATCGTCGGCCGGCTGATGTACGCGGAGAACTTCTACATCGTGCGCTACTCGCCCGATGACGAGTCCATGCGTTTCATCTACTTCGCCGACAGCCTGGACCCGGTGACCCCGGACCCCGAAGAAGTGGTGTCGGCCGAGAAGATGGCCAACAGCCTCACCCTGGCCCTGATCCGGCACGGCAAGCCGGTGCTCGGCCCTTCCGATGATGTCCGGCGCGAACTGGACGTGCCGCGCGACGAGACCCTGGGTCCGGACAGCGAAGACTGGCTGGGCGTACCGATGGTGGACGAGGGCGTGGTGCGTGGCGCCATCGTCGTGCAGAGCTACGACCCGAAAAATCGATACAGCGAGGACGACCGCGTCCTGCTCGGTTATGTCGCCCAACACATCCTCACCGCGCTGGCCCGTCGCGACGCCCAGCAGGAGCTGGAGCGGCGCGTGGACGAACGCACCCGCGAGCTGCGCGAACAGGTCGCCGAACGCGAACGCAGCGAACGCCTGCAGGCCGCCCTGTTCCGCATCGCCGAGCAGGCCGGTCGCAGCGAAAGCATCGAGGTGTTCTATGCCGAGGTGCACGGCATCGTCAGCGCGCTGCTCGACGCCCGCAACTTCTTCATCGCCCTGCTGACCGACGACGGCCAGGAACTCGACTTCCCGTACTCGGTGGACGAACGCGACCAGAAACGGCCGCGCCGCCGCCTGGCCAAGGGCCTGACCGAATTCGTGCTGGCCTCGGGCCGGCCGCTGCTGGCCGACCGCGACGACATCCACCGCCTGGTGGCCGAAGGCAAGGTGCAGTCCTTCGGCACGCCCTCGGTGTGCTGGCTGGGCGTGCCGCTGCAGATCGGCGGCAAACCGGTCGGCGTGATCGCAGTGCAGAGCTATACGCCCGACTACCTGTACAGCAAGCGCGACCAGGAACTGCTGAGCTTCGTCTCCTTCCACATCGCCCAGGCACTGGAGCGGCGCCAGGCGCACGAATCGCTGCGCGAGGCCTATGCCGAACTTGAGCAGCGCGTCGCCTCGCGCACCAGCGAGCTGGCCGACGCCAACCGCGAGCTGCTCGACCAGATCTCGGTGCGCGAGCGCATGGAGCACAAGCTCAAGCACGAGGCCATGCACGACACGCTGACCGGCCTGCCCAACCGCAGCCACCTGCTGGGGCGCATGGGCATGGCGCTGTCGCGCTACCGCTACGACCCGACCCAGCTGTTCGCGGTGCTGTTCCTCGACCTCGACCGCTTCAAGGTGGTCAACGACTCGGTCGGCCACCTGGTCGGCGACGAGCTGCTGAAAGAGGCCGCACGCCGCATCGGCCGCTGCGTGCGCGACCCGGACATGGTCTCGCGCCTGGGCGGCGACGAGTTCGCCATCGTGCTCGACTTCATCCACACTTCCGACGACGCGGTGGCGGTGGCCGAGCGCGTGATCAAGTCGCTGGCGGAGCCGATGCGCATCGCCGGCAAGGAGCTCTACACCTCGGCCAGCATCGGCATCGCCCTGGTGGACGGCCGCTACCGCAGCCCGGAAGAACTGCTGCGCGACGCCGACGTGGCCATGTACCGCGCCAAGGCCACCGGCCGCCAGCGGTACGCGCTGTTCGACGAGCACCTGCACGAAGCCGCGCTCAAGCTGCTCGAACTCGAAGGCGACCTGCGCCGCGCGCTGCAGCGCCAGGAATTCGAACCCTACTACCAGCCCATCATCAGCCTGGCCGATGGCGGCCTGGTCGGCTTCGAGGCGCTGATGCGCTGGCACCACCCGATGCGCGGGCTCAGCATGCCCGGCGATTTCATCGGCATCGCCGAGGAAACCGGCAGCCTGGAGCACATGGACTGGCAGATCTACGAGCTGGTCTGCCGCGACATCCGCCGCCTGTCGGCACGCAATGCCTACACCACGCTCAACGTCTCGCCGCGGCACCTGCGCGCACCGGACTTCGACCAGCGCCTGCTGGAAATGATGTCGCGCCACGAGGTGCGGCCGGCGCACCTGCGCCTGGAAGTCACCGAGGGCGCCCTGCTCGAACAGCCCGAGCAAGTGCAGGCCTGCCTGGCCCGCCTGCGCGAGGCCGGGGTGATGACCCTGCTCGACGACTTCGGCACCGGGTATTCCTCGCTGTCCTACCTGCACCGTTTCCCGCTGCACGGGCTGAAGATCGACCGCAGCTTCGTCGCCGAACTGCGCAGCGGCGAAAGCGGCGGCAGCACGGCGATCGTGCGCGCGATCCGGCTGCTGGCCGATTCGCTGGGCCTGGAAGTGATCGCCGAAGGCATCGAGACCGAGGAGCAGCGTTACCAGCTGCGCCTGCTCGGTCTGAGCCTGGGCCAGGGGTATCTGTTCTCCAAGCCCGCCGCGGCCGGCGAGATCCTGACGCGTTACGGGCTGGCCACCGAAGACTGAGGCGCCAGCAGGCCTTCGGCCCGCAGCCAGGCGATGGTGTCGGCCAGCAGCTGCGGCAGTGGCGTGCTGCGGTAGTCCAGCTCGCGTTCGGCCTTGGATGAATCCACGCGCAGGTGGTGGCTGGTGAAGGCCGCCGCGACCGGCGTCAGTTCCGGCGGCCGCCGGGAAAGGCGCGACAGCAGGTCGAGGGCACGCGCATAGATCCGCAGCACCGGCGCTGGCATCGGCCGCGACGGCGTCTTCTTGCCGAGCTGGCGGCCGGCCTCCTGGATCAACGCCAGGAAACTCGCGTGCTCGCCGCCGAGCAGCCAGGTTTCGTCGCGCCGCGGCCCGCGCCAGGCGCGCACCTGGGCGCGGGCGATCTCGCGCACGTCGGCGAAGGCGCCTGACCCCGGCGGCGCGCCCGGCAGGGTGCCGGCATCGATCAGGCGGATCAGCTTCGACCAGTTGTTGCGGTCGCCCGGGCCGAGGATGTGCGCGGGTTGGAACACCAGGAAGGGCAGGCCGGTTTCGCGCACCTGGCGTTCGGCGGCGTATTTGCTCCGTTCGTAGTTGATCCAGGACTCGGCGCCGCGCTGCGGCAGGTCCTCGCGCAGGGTGCCGTGCACGAGGTGGGAATACGCCGAGACGCTGGAGGTGTGCGCGAAGGTGGTGACGCCGGCCCGGCGCGCGGCGGCGATCAGCCGGGCGGTGCCGCCGACATTGGTCTCGGTCTGGGCGGCATCGCCCGGGCCCCAGTTGTTGGTGTCGGCGGCGGTGTGGAAAACCGCGGAAGCGCCTTCGGTCGCCGCGGCCAGGGAATCGGCATCGCCGAGGTGGCCGCGCACCGGCTGGGCGCCGAGCGCGGCCACGGCCGCGTCACCGGCCGGGCTGCGCGACAGCCCACGCACCCGCGCGCCGTCCGCAAGCAGTTCGCGGACCAGGTGTTGGCCCAGGAAGCCGGTGGCGCCGGTGACTAGAACGGTAGGCATGCGTTCCTTTGATCTGCTCCTCCCCCTGCTTGCAGGGGAGGCCGGGAGGGGGTCGAAGTTCGAGCATGAACCTTCCCCGCAAGGGTCTACCCCTCCCCAACCCTCCCCTGCAAGCAGGGGGAGGGAGCAGCCGGGGTGAACCCCGCTGTCAAGCCAACGCTGTCCGTATTGTGAAATCGGTCACGTTATGTAGATTATGCTTGAGCAACACTGCCTAAACCCCTGGTGCAAATGGCAATCATGAGCCCCCTGCTGCCGCTCCCCTGCCGCTCGCCTCGTTAGCCTGGCTAACGGGTTTCCGCCGCGTTCCCGACAACTGCGTGGTCACCGTGCACCGTTTCGGCCGCTTCGTGCGCGCCCTGGGGCCGGGCTGGCGCTGGACCCTGCCGGGCCTGGACCAGCTGGGGCAGCCGGTCTGCCTGATCGGCCACCACCTGGACATCCCCGACGCCACCGGCGCCCATGCCGAGCTCTACTACCAGATCCTGGACCCAGCCCAGGCCGGCGAAGCCCTGGACCGGGTGGACGCCCAGTCAGCGACCAGGCCCGCGACGCCCTGGCCTCGCTGCAGGCCCTGGCCGACTCCACCCGCCCGATGGCCGAAGCGCTGAAGACCGAACTCAACCAGCGCATCGGCCGCCTGGGCCTGCGCGTCATCCGGTGCTCGCTGCACGCCGCCTGACCCCGTTCTGCCTGACAATACGCGGCATGAATCCCCTGTCGCACCTGCTGCCGGAGCTCGAGTCCGGCCTGTCCGCCCTCGGCCTGCCGACCGACCCGCTCGCCGGGAAGCTGCTGGATTACCTGGCCCTGCTCGATCGCTGGAACAAGACCTACAACCTGACTGCCGTCCGCGATCCGCGCGAGATGCTCTACAAGCACCTGCTCGATTCGCTGTCCATGTGGCGACACGTCGCCGACGGCAAGCTGGCCGATCTCGGCACCGGCCCCGGGTTGCCTGGCATCCCGCTGGCGCTGGCCAACCCCAGGCTGCAGGTCACCCTGGTCGAAAGCATCGCCAAGAAGACCCGTTTCCAACGCGAGGTCGTGCGCCAGCTTGGTCTCACCAACGTGCGGGTGCTGGAATCGCGGGCCGAGGCCGTGGATGAACCCGGCGCCTACGACCAGATCACCGCCCGCGCCATGGACACACTGGCCGGCATCCTCGCGGTCGGCGGCCACCTGCTGGCGCCCGGCGGCCGGCTGCTGGCGATGAAGGGCCAGCGCCCCGACGCCGAGATCGCCGCCCTGCCGCCCGGCTGGCGGGTCGAATCCGTGCAGGCGCTCACCGTTCCGGGCCTGGAAGGCGACCGCCACCTGGTCACCGTCACCCGCACCCCGGCCGAGACGGCATAATCCCCCTCCGGGCCAAACCTCCCGCTTGAAATCCCACCCACCGGTCCTTCGGGTCCGGCGCAAGGAGCCTGCATGGGTCGCATCATCGCCATAGCCAACCAGAAGGGCGGCGTCGGCAAGACCACCACCGCCGTCAACCTGGCCGCCGCGCTCGCCGCGACGCCGCGCAAGGTGCTGCTGGTGGACCTGGACCCGCAGGGCAACGCCACCATGGCGTCCGGCGTGGACAAACGTGAGCTCGAGAACTCGACCTGCGAAGTGCTGCTGGGCGAATGCGACGCCGCCGCGGCCATCGTCACCACGCCCGAGGCCTACGACCTGCTGCCGGGCAACATCGACCTGACCGCGGCCGAGATCCGGCTGATGGACGAGTCCGCGCGCGAACAGCGGCTCAAGACCGCGCTGGCGCCGCAGCGCGACAACTACGACTACATCCTGATCGACTGCCCGCCCTCGCTGTCGCTGCTGACGCTCAACGCACTGGCCGCCGCCGACGGCGTGATCGTGCCGATGCAGTGCGAATACTTCGCGCTCGAGGGCCTGAGCTCGCTGGTGGACACCATCAATGCGCTCAAGGGCAAGCTCAACCCGGCGCTGGAGATCGAGGGCATCGTGCGCACCATGTACGACGTGCGCAACAACCTCGCCAACGCGGTCTCGGGCGAACTGACCAAACATTTCGGCGACAAGGTGTTCCGCTCGATCATCCCGCGCAACGTGCGCCTGGCCGAGGCGCCCAGCCACGGCCAGAGCATCGTGGGCTACGACCGGGCCTCGCGCGGCGGCATCGCCTACTGGGCCTGGCCGGCGAGATCGTGCGGCGCGAGAAGAAGATGTTCAAGGAGACGGCATGAGCACCAAGAAGCGCGGCCTCGGCCGCGGCCTGGAGGCCCTGCTGGGCACCGGCAACAAGGGCGCCGCACCGTCGGCCGAACCGGCCGCGTCCGGCGACGGCCTGCGCACCCTGCCGATCCAGGCGATGCAGCCGGGCAAGTACCAGCCGCGTACCGGCATGGACCCGGACAAGCTCACCGAGCTGGCGGAATCGATCAAGGCCCTGGGCCTGATCCAGCCGATCGTGGTGCGCGAGATCGGCACCCACAAGGACGGCAGCCCACGTTACGAGATCATCGCCGGCGAACGCCGCTGGCGCGCCGCCACCCAGGCCGGCCTGACCGACGTGCCGGTGGTGCTGCGCGAAGTGGACGACCGCGCGGTCATCGCCATGGCGCTGATCGAGAACATCCAGCGCGAGGATCTCAACCCGCTGGAAGAAGCGCAGGCACTGAGCCGCCTGATCGACGAATTCTCGCTGACCCATCAGCAGGCCGCTGAAGCCGTGGGCCGTTCGCGCGCCGCGGTGTCGAACCTGCTGCGCCTGCTGGAACTGCCCGACGGCATCCGCGCCCTGCTGGAGAGCAAGCAGCTCGAGATGGGCCATGCCCGCGCGCTGCTCACGCTCGCGCCGGCCGCCGCGCTCGCGCTGGCGAAAGAGGCCGTGGCCGAAGGCTGGTCGGTGCGCGAGGTCGAGCGCCGCGCGCAGCTGCTGGGCAAGGGCCAGTTGCCGGGCAAGAAACCCGCCAAACCCGCCGGCAAGAAGACCGACGCCGACATCGCCGCGCTCGAACGCGAGCTGTCGGAAAAGCTCAGCGCCAAGGTGGCCGTGCAGCACGGTCGCGGCGGCCGCGGCAAGCTGGTGATCGCCTACCACGGCCTGGACACGCTCGACGGCATCCTCGAGCGCCTGCGCCGCTGAGCCGCCGGCCATGACGACCCTGGTCACCGGCGCCGCGGGTTTCATCGGTGCCTACGCCTGCCGGGCCCTGGCCGCGCGCGGCGAGCGCGTGGTGGGCCTGGACAACTACAACAGTTACTACGACCCGCGGATCAAACGCGACCGCGTCGCGGCGCTGTGCCCGGACGTACCGATCGCGGAGCTCGATCTCACCGACCGCGCCGGTCTCGAGGCGCTGTTCGAACGTGAGCAGCCCACCCGCGTGCTGCACCTGGCGGCCCAGGCCGGCGTGCGTTATTCGCTGCAGAACCCGCAGGCCTATGTTGACAGCAACCTGACCGGCTTCACGAACATCCTCGAGCTGTGCCGCCACCGCGGCGTGCAGCACCTGGTGTACGCCTCGTCCTCGTCGGTGTACGGCGGCAGCGCCGTGCCGCCCTTCTCCGAAGACCAGCGCGTGGACAAGCCGCTGAGCTTTTACGCCGCCACCAAGGTCGCCAACGAGGCGATGGCGCACACCTACGCGCACCTGTTCCGGCTGCGCGCCACCGGCCTGCGCTTTTTCACCGTGTACGGCGCCTGGGGCCGGCCGGACATGGCGCCGGTGCTGTTCTCGCGCGCGGTGCTGGCCGGGCGTGGCATCGAGGTGTTCAACCACGGGCGCATGCGCCGCGACTTCACCCACGTCAGCGACATCGTCGCCGGCGTGCTGGGCGCGCTGGACCATCCACCCGCCGATGGCGGCGCCGAAGCGCCGCCGCACCGCGTGTTCAACCTGGGCAACCACACGCCGGTGGAACTCGAGCGTTTCATCGCGGTGATCGAACAGGCCGCCGGCCGGCCGGCCGACAAGACCTACCGGCCGATGCAGCCGGGCGACATGGTCGAAACCATGGCCGACACCCGCGCCGCGAAGGCTGCTTTTGGTTTCGAACCGGGGACGCCAATCGAGACCGGCCTGCCCGAAGTGGTGGCCTGGTGCCGCGACTATTTCGGGACGGGCTGAGCCTGCCCTAAGTTGTTGTTTTTAAAGAATCGGGGCGGCCAGCCCCGGTAGCCAAGTCCGCGGCAATCCCACACGCCCGCTCGACCGCTGGGCTAAGTGATTGCCCGGCAAAGGAAAGGTAGGCATAATGCGCGGCTCGCTCCGCACCCCGCCTTTGGTCTCCGGCCCCGGGAATGCGATCCCGTCCGGTGGCGGAGCGCCCGCAACATCCCGCATCGCATGCGCCAGCCAGCCTCCGGGCCAGCCGCGCGGGGCCGCCGCCGCCCGGGCTATGGGCGGCCAGTCCGACCCCAGGAGTTCGACCATGAGCCGAGTTTGCCAAGTTACCGGCAAGCGCGTGCAGACCGGCAACAACGTCTCGCACGCCAACAACAAGACCCGCCGCCGTTTCCTTCCCAACCTGCACGAGCGCCGCTTCTGGGTTGCCTCTGAGAACCGTTGGGTGAAGCTGCGCCTTTCCATGCACGCCCTGCGCACCATCGACAAGAACGGCATCGACTCCGTCCTGGCCGAAATGCGCGCCCGCGGCGAAAAGATCTGAGGAGGACTGAACCATGGCATCCAAGCGCGACAAGATCCGCCTGACGTCTTCTGCCGGCACCGGTCATTTCTACACGACCGACAAGAACAAGAAGACGACCCCGAACAAGATGGAGATCAAGAAGTACGATCCCGTCGTCCGGAAGCACGTGATGTACAAGGAAGGCAAGATCAAGTAAGCCCACCGGCTTCGATCCCCTCCCCAGGAAACCCGCCCACGTGGCGGGTTTTCTTTTGCCTGGAGCGTTGGGCCAAGGGTCAATGGCGACTGCATCGCCAGGCCCAGACAATGCCGACGGAGCTTCCGCAACGGGCGCTCCCCGACCTCTCCGGCATGCCTGCCGGGACGGCAGTCCGGACGCCCGGACACATCGGCAGGATTCAGGAAACGGGGTTCGGCGCCGGATCTCCTCACCCACGCAAAGGGGTTGGACATGGACACCAGACATCTTCGGAAACACGTGCTGCTGGCCGCCGCATTCGCGGCCGTGCTGGCGATGCTGCCGGCGTTCGCGGCCGACGGCGACAAGAGCAAGATCAAGGGCCTGATCACCGCCATCGATGGCAATACGATCACGGTGCGGGACGCCAACAACGCCGATCTCCAGTTCACCGTCTCGGCCGACACGAAATTCAAGATGACCAAGGGCCTGACCGGCGTCGTGCACGAGAACGTCGAGCAGGGCTCGCTGATTCCCGGCCTGCCGGTCAACGCCGATGTGATCGCCGCCGGTGACGGCTTCAACGCGACCGAGGTCTCGTTCAAGGCCGAGGACCACCGCACCGCGCAGCAGGTCCAGGCCGGCCTGGCGCCGACCCAGGCGCGCATGGACGACTTCGGAACCTACGAGTCGCTGGCCGAGGTGGAAGTGCACTTCGCCAGTGGCAGCACCGCGATTTCGGCCGAAGACAAGACCGAACTCAGCGGCTTCGCCGACAAGGCCAAGGCCACCGAGAACTACCAGGTCGTGCTGCAGGGCTTCACCGACTCGGTCGGCGACCCGGTCGCCAACCAGCGGCTCAGCGCGGCACGTGCCGAGGCGGTCGCCAACTACCTCCAGCAGAGCGCCGGCCTGATGCCGGGCCGCGTGCGCGCGGGCGACGGCATGGGCGTGGCCACCGACGCGGGTTCGGGCAGCAATGCCGGCGCGCGCAAGGTCGTGGTGAAGCTGGTGGTCGACAAGGGCGTGCAGGGCGGCAAGGAGTAACGAACGGCGCCTGCAGCCCCGGCGCCACCGACAGCCAACCGGAAACCCGCCCTCGTGGCGGGTTTTCCTTTTTCAGCCGCCGATCAGGCTTTCCGCCGGAATGCCGAGATTGCGGTGCAGGTTGCGGATCATCTCCAGCGTCAGGCCGCGCTTGCGGTTGAGCACTTCGTAGACCCGGTTGGGCTGGCCGATCGACGGCACCAGGTCCTTCACCGTCAGACCGCCCTGTTCCATGCGGAAGCGGATCGCCTCGATCGGATCGGGCGGTGCGACCGGCTGGTGCTTCGCCTCGTAGGCCTCGACCAGGGTCAACAGGATTTCGAAGCGATCACCGTCTTCGGTGTCCGGCTCCGGTTCGCGCTCGAAATACGCCGACAACTCGCGCAGCGACGCCCGGTGATCGTCCTCGGTACGGATGGGGCGGATGTTCATGCGTCCTCCACGGTGGCGGCGTCGATGCGGTCGTAGTCGGCATGGCGGCCGACGAACTTGATGTAGACGGCCTGGAACCGCCAGGCCACCGCGATCACCAGCCGGTACTGGTTGCCCTTGATGTTGAAGACCACCCGGTTGCTGCCGACGAAACTGGCGCTGGCGTAGCGCTCGCGGATGTCCTGGGGCGATTGCCAGGCCGCGTGCCTGGCCTCGTCATGCCAGGCCCTCAAGGCCTGCTCGGCCTCCGGATGCCGGGCCCAGAAATGCCTCAGGGTGCCGACCGAGATGATCCTCATGGCCGACCATAGTCCCAATTTGGGACCATGACAAGCCGTGGCATCGATACGGCGCTCGGCTTGACCAGCAGACAGGGCATGGCGACTCCGGAACCCGGGAACCACCCCAGATCACCATCCCGGGCGCCTCCCGGCATCAGCGCTTCGCCGCGCCCTTGCCTGGGATTTTCGCCAAAGCGTCTATCAACTGCCCGACCAGCCGGCGGGACGGCTCGGGCAGCCCGAGGAAGGCCTCGATCGCCTGGCGCTCTTCCGGGGTCACCGACTCGGGCCAGGCGGCCCGCCCTTCGCGCAGCAGCTTCGACTTGCCCTCGCCCGTCTGCAGGTAATGCAGGTCCACGTCCAGCAGCTCGGCCAGCGAGCGCAGCTTGTCCTGGCGCGGCATCGACTTGCCGTTGAGCCAGCCCGACACCGCCTGCGAGGTCACCGAGGTGCCGCCGTAGCGACTGTTGAAGCGTTTCATCAGCGCGACCGCGCTCTCCTCGATGCCGGCATCGCGCAACGCGGCCCGCAATCGCTCCGAGAACCTGGCCTGCTCCTCTTTCATGGGGCCAGACCATAGGGGCCACGCCGAAGCCGATTGAAAGTTTCGCTTTCAATCGAATGGAAGTTTTGCTTTCATTCGCTTTCATTCACTTTCGGCGTCCCGATGTCCAAGTCCCTGCTCGAACAACTGCCGAGGATCGTCGCCGACGGTCGCGCGCAGGCCGAGCGCATCCTCGAGGGGCTGGAAGGAAAACACCGTATCGGTCTGCAGACCCGCGAATGGGTGCTGCCTTCGAAGGACGTGTCGGCGGGCGACTGGATCGCCCAGGCCGAACGCCGCGCGCGCCTGGGCGAAGCCGGGCAGGACGACTGGACCAACCGCCTGATCTACGGCGACAACCTGCTGGCCATGGCCGCACTGCTGGCCGGCGACGAACGCACGCCCTCGCTGCGCGGCAAGGTCGACCTGATCTACATCGACCCGCCCTTCGATTCCAAGGCCGACTACCGCACCAAGGTCACGCTGCCGGGCGTGGAGCTGGAGCAGCGGCCGACGGTGATCGAGCAGTTCGCGTATTCGGATACGTGGTCGGATGGCACAGCGTCGTACCTGGCGATGATCGTGCCGCGGTTGGTGTTGATGCGGGAGCTTCTCTCTAGCACGGGCTCGATTTACGTCCACCTAGACTGGCATGTCAGCCACTACGTGAAAGTCGCCTTGGATGAGGTCTTCGGGAAGGAAAACCTCCGAAACGAAGTTGTCTGGAGCTACTTCGGCTTCAAGCGCTCGACCGCACGAAAATTTCCTCAGAAGCACGATCTCATCTTCTCTTATGCCAAGTCAGATGAGTACTTCTGGAAGACGCAGTTCAAACCTCACAATCCCGACTACCTGAAGAGGTTTCGCCCCGACGAGACGGGTCGCCTTTGCAGGAGTGATGTCAATCCAACGGGTGGTGGTAGCCGGAAAATCTATCTCGATGAAGTTGAAGGAGACATCGTCGACTCAGTGTGGGACGACATTCCTCCGGTAAATCCCGTTGCAAACGAACGGGTCGATTATGCGACCCAGAAGCCTGAGAAACTTCTCGATCGGGTGATTTCCTCTTCTTGCCCGGAGAACGGGTTAGTGCTCGATATCTTCGGCGGGTCCGGAACAACAGCTGCTTCTGCAGAACGACTTGGCCGCCGATGGATAACCACCGATCTCGGCAAGCCCGCCTGCATGATCATGCGCAAGCGCCTGATCGACCAGGGCGCGAAGCCCTTCCTGTACCAGGCGGTCGGCGACTACCAGGTGGAGGCTGCGAGGAGCCACTTCGGCCGCAGCATGCGCATCGGCGACCTGTCGGAGATCGTGCTGTCGCTTTATGGCGCGCTGCCGGTGCCGGCGGAGGAGAACCCGCTGCGCAATCTCGGGCAGATCGTGTTCGGAGGTAAGAAGACCCTGGTGCTGGCCGACTCGCCCAGCAAGCTCACCGGCGTCGCCACGCTGCGCAAGGCGCAGGCGCTGCGCGACAGCCTGATGGGCGGCTGGGATCGCGTGGTCGTGCTGGGCTGGAACTTCGAGCCCTCGATCGGCGACGACATCGGCAAGCTGGCCGATGAGCGCCTGGAAGTGCTGGTGATCCCGCCCGACCTGATCGACCGGCTGAAGAAGAAGGGCGGCATCGAGAAGCTGCGCGGCCAGGTCCGTTTCTCCAGCCTTCAGTACCTGAGCCTCAAGCCGGTGGTCCGCGAACGCAGCGGCGAGGAAGAAACCCTGAAGGTGACGCTGGCCAACTACGTGCTGCTGTCTCCCGAGGCGATCAACCTCGACGACGAGAACCGCGTGAAGCTGCTGAAGGTGATGAACGCCGAACCGCTGGCCCTGATCGAATACTGGGCGGTCGACCCGGACTACGACGGCCAGGTGTTCCGCTCGGTCTGGCAGGACTACCGCGGCAACACCGCCAACGACGGTGACGCGCTACGTGTGGTCGCCCGCGCCGACGTGGTCGTGCCGCGCAAGGCCGGCGATCGCCGGGTCTGCGTGCGTGCGGTCGACGTGTTCGGCTTCGAGGCGGAGGTCGTGCAGGTCGTCGCGGAGCCCGGCCCGTGAGCGCCGGCTCAGGCAGCCAGTTGCCGGATCTTGCCGAGGCTCTTGCCGAGACGAAGCTGGGCCAGCTTCAGTTCGTAACCGGCCTGCAGGCCGAGCCAATATTCCGGGCTCTGTCCGAAGGCGCGACCCAGCCGCAGCGCAAGATCTGCGGTCACCGGGCGCTCTTCGCGGACCAGGTGCGAGATGCGCATCGCCGAGACGCCGATGGCCTTGGCGAAGGCCGCCTGGCTGAGCCCGAGCGCCTCCAGGGCCTCTCGAACGTATTCGCCGGGATGGATCGCCGGCATGCCATTGACGGGGTTGCTCATTGTCCGGATTCCTCAGTGATAGTCGACGATCTCGACATCGAATGCATCGCCGTCCACGAAACGAAAGCACAGGCGCCATTGGTCGTTGATGCGGACGCTCCATTGCCCGACCCGGTCGCCCTTCAACGCTTCCAGGTGGTTGGCCGGCGGGAAGCGCATGTCGTCCAGCGCCTTGGCATGATCAAGCTGGTTGAGTCGCAGCAACGCGCGCCGCAGGATTGCCGGCGGCAGTCGCTTGGACTTGCCCGTGGCCAGCAGCTGCACGGTTTCTTTGTCGGCGACGCTCCTGATCACGCGGCCACTATAAACATCCTGTTTACGCCAGGCAAGTCCGGGAGTCGGGCCAGTGGCTGAAGCCGCCCATCCCCTGCCGCTGGCAAAGGCGCTCACCGCACGCACGCAGCAGCTCTGCGTCGGCCTGGAGCAGGGCATCGCCGACCTCTACGACCTGGTCACGCCGGTCACGGCCGAACTGCTGCGCTGGTGGTTCGGCGACGAGGCCTGCCAGGCGCGCGGCGTGAATTTCCACACCGGCCAGCGCCAGGCCATCCTCAACGCCATCGTTGCGCACGAGGTGCTTGGCTGCACCGACCTGGCGCACCTGTATCGCGAAGTTTGCCCCGGGGCTCTGCTGGAGGATGACCGGCTGATCGAGGTGTCGCGGCCGCACCACGCACACCCGAAGTACTGCCTGAAGATGGCCACCGGCACCGGCAAGACCTGGGTGCTGCAGGCGCTCATTGTGTGGCAGTTGCTAAACCGCAGCGCCGCCCAGGACGAGGGGCGCGACGACCCGCGCTTCACCCGCCGCTTCCTGCTGGTGGCGCCGGGCCTGATCGTCTACGAACGCCTGCTCGATGCCTTTCTCGGCAAACAGCGCGAGGACGGCCAGCGCGATTTCGCCTGCGCCGACCTGGCGGTCCATGCCGACCTGTTCCTGCCGCCAGCCTGCCGCGAACAGGTGCACCAGTTCGTGCGCGGCAACACCTGCAGCAAGGCCGAGATCGGCCTGAAGGCGACCGGCAACGGGCTGATCGCCATCACCAACTGGCACCTGCTGAGCGACGCGGGTGAGGAAGAGGAAGAACTCGAATCGGAAGAGGCGGTGCTGACGCCCGTCGTCGCGCCGGCGGCCGACATCGTCGCCAGGCGCGTGCTGCCGGTGGCACCCGGCCGCGCGACCGGCAATGCCCTGGACATGCTCGACCGCCGCTGGGCCCGCGGCAACGTGCTGGCCTATCTCGCCGGGCTGCCGGACCTGATGGTCTTCAACGACGAAGCCCACCACATCCACGAGATCCGCAAGGCCGGCGAAGCCAGCGAGGTGGAGTGGCAGAAGAGCCTGCTGCGCCTGGCCGAAGGCAAGGGACGGCGATTCGTGCAGGTCGACTTCTCGGCCACGCCCTACAACGACCTGGGCACGGCAAAACGGAAGTCCAAGGCCTGGTTCCCGCACATCATCGTCGACTTTGACCTGAAGGCGGCGATGCGTCTGGGCCTCGTGAAATCGCTGGTGCTGGACAAGCGCAAGGCGATCACCGACGCGCTGCCCCTGGAATTCAAGGCCGAACGCGACGCCGACGGCAACGTCGCGCTTTCCGACGGCCAGAAGATCATGCTGCGCGCCGGCCTGCAGAAGCTGCGGCGGCTGGAGGCCGACTTCGCGAAGGTGGACCCGGAGCGCAAGCCGAAGATGATGGTGGTCTGCGAGGACACCACGATCACGCCGCTCGTGGCCGACTTATGGAAGAGGAAGGCCTGCAGCCGGACGATGTGCTGACCGTGGATTCAGGGAAGAAAGCCGAACTCGGCGAGAAGGAGTGGGCGCCGCTGCGCCAGCGCCTGTTCGATATCGACCGGCATGCGCAGCCGCGCGTGATCGTCAGCGTACTGATGCTGCGCGAGGGTTTCGACGTCAACAACATCTGCGTGATCGTGCCGCTGCGGGCGTCCGGGGCGCAGATCCTGCTGGAACAGACCATCGGCCGCGGCCTGCGCCTGATGTGGCGAGATCCGGAGTTCGCCGACCTCAAACGCGAGAACCGCGAACGCATCAACCGCGGCGAAGAGCCGGGCAGCCTGGTCGACATCCTTTCGATCGTCGAACACCCGGCCTTCCAGTCCTTCTACGACGAGTTGATGTCCGAGGGCCTGGTCGGCACCACCGGCGACGACGACGAGGGCGGCACGACCGGCGACCTCGTCGCCGCGACGCTGCGACCCGGTTTCGAGGCCTACGACATCCCCATTCCCTTCGTCCTGCACGAAGCGGACGAAGAACTTCGGCATTCGCACATCGACATCGCCGCGCTGCCGCCCTTCGGCGCCATGGGCCGCGCCGAACTTGCGGTCCTGGTCGGCAAGGGCGAAACGTTCGTGTCCAAGGACCTGCAGAGCGCGACGCTGTTCGGCGACTACCGTGTCGCCGGCGCCGTGATGGGCGTCAGCGGCTACAACGAACTGCTGTCGCGCCTGACCCGGCGCATCGCCCAGGCGCAGAACGCGCCGCTGCCCGGCGGCAACCGCATCGCCAGCCACCTGCCCCGACCCTACCAGCAGACCGGCAGCGTGGAGCTGGCGGCGGCCGTGGACGACTTCATCCGCGAGCGCCTGTTCGGCGAACCCTTCGAACCCTTGCTGGACGAAGGCTGGCGCCTGCTGGCCTTGCAGCCGGTGGTCGACCACATCGTCAAGGTGTTCGGCCTGGCCCTGCACCAGGCTGAACAGCGCGCGCCCTACGGCGACACCGAAATCCGCTACCGCCACCTCTCGGAAGTGGACCGGATCATGGTGCGCGAAAGCGGTTCGCTGGAAGTTTCCAAGTGCATCTACGACCGGCTCGGTTATCCATCCCGCGCCGGCGGCCTGGAGCGCGCCTTCATCGAATGGGCCCAGGCCGACAGCGGCGTGCAGGCCTTCTGCCGCATCAGCGAGAACCGCCACGCCTTCATGCGCCTGCGTTACCTGAAGGACGACGGCATCGCCGCGCACTACCATCCGGACTTCCTGGTGCGGACCGCCGACGCCGTCTATCTGGCCGAGACCAAGGCCCAAGGCCAGCTCACGCACCCGAACGTGCAGCGCAAGTTGAAAGCCGCCGTCGCTTGGTGCGAGCGCGTCAACGCACTGGCGCCCGAACACCGCGACGGCCGGACCTGGCACTACGCCCTGTTGGGCGAGGAGCTGTTCCACGACTGGCGCGAAAAGGGCGCGCGCCTGCAGGAGCTGCTGGCATTCTCGCGCGTCCGCCCGAGTCCGGGCCGGGAAGCCCAAGCGGCGTTGGATCTCTGACTGCCGCTCAGTGCATCACCGGCGGCGCCGGTGCCCGCGCCGCGCGCAGCCGCTCGCGGGCGACGCGCCGCAGGGTCTGGCGGAGCCCGGGTGGGAACGGGGTATGCCGGCCACAATGCCGGAGGATCAGCGCGTCGTCCTGGGCATCGCCCAGACGGGTCGCCTCGTCGGCGGGTACGGTCCGCCCCGGATACAGCGCCGGCAGTTCCTGCACCAGCAGGTGCTCCTGCTGGCGCAGGCGGCGCAGGCGGCGGCGCAGCACGTGCCAACGTTCTTCCTCCCCGGGGTGGCGTTCGACGCGCCGGCGCGCCTTGAGCAGGCGCCGTTCGCTGCGCACGATCGCGGCGGCCACGATGGACTCGTCCACGCTCTCCCAGTCCAGCCTGGCCAGTCGCATGGCCAGGGCCACGACACGATCGCGCCGGCGCCGGAAGTCGGGATCGCGGGACAAGGCCCGCGCCATCAGATCATCGCGACGCTGCCGCGCCAGTCCGATCGCTTCCGGCCACTCGGCGTCCAGTTCCTGTGGGGCGCCCTGGCCGAGCCGCTCCAGGCCTTCGATCAAGGCCTGCGCGTCCCGCAGCGGCGCGAGGCCACGGCACAGCTGGCCGATGTCGTCGTCCAGGCGACGGCTGGCACTGCCCAGGCAAGACCGGCCCAAGGCCAGCGTGGCGCGGGTCCGGCGCAGGTGCTTGCGCGCCTGGTGCACGCCCTTGTGCCGGGTCTCGTCGGGACGGGCCAGCTCGGCCGCCGCGGCCTGCAGTTCGGCCAGCGCGAAGGCGCGCAATCGCTCGCCAGGCAGGAGGGCCGATGAACCGGACGTGCCTGTCGGGTCGCGTGTTCCGCCACGCGGTGCCGCTTAAGGTAATTCGCGCCTTCCTGCATCGTTCGCGCCCCTGACTCGGGAGGACGCCAGTCTAGGGCCAATCCGTTTCCGCGCATTGATCCGCATCAAGCTGCCGCGAGCCGACCGGGCACACCGCCGCGCAGCCGGAAATCGGCTGGAGCAGGCGCCCCAGCCTGCTCATCCCGCTCCGGCCGCCGCCGCGCGCGTCGGCGTCGGCACCGAGTACCTGATGATGCGCGCCAGCACCCCGTGTACTGCTTCCAGAACCCGCCGCTGTTGTAGTGCACGCCGTAACGCGCGCAGATCTCGCGCACGCGCGGGGCGATGCGCGGGTAGTGCGGCGCCGGCAGGTCGGGGAACAGGTGGTGTTCGATCTGGTGGCTGAGGTAGCCGGTCAGCACGTGGAAGAGCTTGCCGCCCTCGAGGTTGCTCGAACCCTGGATCTGGCGCAGGTACCAGCCGCCGCGGGTTTCCTCCTCCACTTTGCGCCGCGTGTAGGTCTGCACGTTTTCGGTGAAGTGGCCGCAGAAGATGATGGCGTTCGTCCACACGTTGCGGATCAGGTTCGCCGCCAGGTTGCCCAGCAGCACACGCGGCCACTGCCAGAAGGCCAGCGCCGGGAACAGCACGTAGTCCTTGAACAGCTGCCGCCCGGCCTTGCGCAGGAAGGGCCGCATGCGCTCGCGGAACTCGGCGCGTTTCATCCTGCCCTTCAGGAAACGGCCGATCTTGATGTCGTGCACCGCCACGCCCCACTGGAAGTTGATGCACAGCAGGAAATACCAGAACGGCTGCAGCAGGGTCGCCGGCTTCCACTTCTGCTGGCCGCTCAGGCGCAGCATGCCGTAGCCGAAATCGTGGTCCTTTCCGATGACGTTGGTGTGGTCGTGGTGTTCGACGTTATGCGAGTTCCGCCAGTGGTCGCCGTCGCAGACGATGTCCCACTCATACGTGGCCGAGTTGAACGACGGGTCGTTCATGAAATCGTACTGGCCGTGCATCACGTTGTGGCCGATCTCCATGTTCTCCATGATCTTGGCCGCGGCCAGGCTGATCACGCCGGCGATCCAGCTGACCGGGCCCCAGCCGAACATCAGCAGGCCGCGGCCGGCGATCGCCGAACCCTGCACGATGCCGCGCATGCGGCGGATGTGGCGGGCGTCGGCTTCACCCACCTGCGCGAACGCTTCCACGCGCAGCGCGTCCAGCTCGGCCTGGAAACGGGCCAGCGATTCGGGATCAAGTCGGGTCTTGGCGATCATGGGCTTCCTCGATGTCACGGCATCAGCTCGACGGCGCTGTCGGGCGTGGAGATGCACAGCTGGATCCACTCCTCGCCCGGGCCCGAAGCCTGGCCGGTGAGCCGGTTGGTGACGGTGCCGCTGCGCTTGCGGCACTGGCAGGTGCGGCAGATGCCGCGGCGGCATCCGAACTTCGGCTGCAGGCCGGCGGCCTCGGCGGCGTCGAGCAGGGTCTGGCCGGTGCGTGCGGTGAAAACGCGCGTCGTTTCGCCGTAGACCACGACGTGTTCCTGCGCCTGCGGATCCACCGGCGCGGCGCGGCGGCCGAAACTTTCGCTCTGCAGGCGGTCGCGCAGGCCGGCGGCGTCGAACATCGCCTCGACCGTGCGCATGAAGCCGTCGGGACCACACAGCAGCGTCTCGCGCTCGCGCCAGTCGGGCACCCGCGCGGCGATCCGGGTCGCGTCGAGCTGTCCGTGTTCGCCCGTGCAATGCAGCTGCACGCGCAGGCCGGGGAAGTCCGCGGACAGCGCCTTGAGTTCATCCGCGAAGATCGCGTCCGCTTCCGTGCGCACGCTGTGCAGCAGCTGCACCGACCGCTGCGGCGCCCGCGCCGCCAGGTCCTGCAACAGCGCCATCATCGGCGTGATGCCGCTGCCGGCACCGAGCATCAGCAGCGGCGAATCGTCGCGTCGCGGCTGGAAGTCTCCTGGGCGCGGCCCAGCCGCAGCACCTGGCCCGGCTGCAGGCGGTGCGCCGCCGCGGATACCGGACCTTCCGGCTTGGCCTTGATGGTCAGGCGGACCAGGCCGTCCGGGCGTGGAGCGTGCGAGAAGCTGAAGCAGCGCGCCTGGCGGGCGCCATTGATCTCGAGCTCCAGCAGGACGTGCTGGCCTGGCCGGAAGCCGGCGAATCGGCGGTTCGGCCGCAGCCACAGACTGCGCACACCGGGCGCCTCGTCCACCACCCGCAGCACCCGCGCCGTCGATTCGGTGAACGACCAGGCCGGATTCAGCACCCGGGCCAGCCGGTTCCAGGCCTGTACGTCGTTCAGCGGCGCCCACAGGGGATGCCGCCAGAGGCGCTGGACGGGCGAAACAGGGCGCTGGGCAGGGGTGGGCGAGGGAATCATTCCGGGTCCGGTCTTTGGGTGAACATATGTTTACCCAACATCAACGGAGTTTCCACTCCAAACGCCCGTTCCGGAGCCGGCCGCCTATACTGGCGCCCAGCCCCGGAGTCGCCCGCTCCGCTGGAAGCCCCGCCGTTCCGGCTCTGGAGACCGCTTTGTCCGTCAGCAAACCCGCCTCCCTGCCGTCCGAATCGGAAGCCCCGGTCACCCGCATCGAGCGCAAGGAACGTACCCGGCAACGCCTGGTCGAGGCCGCGCTGTCGCTGATCGGCCAAGGCCGCGGTTACTCCTCGCTGGGCCTGCGCGAGATCACCCGCGAAGCGGGCGTGGTGCCGGCCGCCTTCTACCGCCACTTCCGCGACCTGGACGAACTGGGACTGGCCCTGGTCGAAATGGGCGGCGTCACCCTGCGCCGGCTGCTGCGCGAGGCGCGCCGCGACGGCATTCCGCCCACCGACATGCTTCGCGGCTCGGTGTTGATCTACAAACGTTTCGTCGAGGAACGACCGCTGGTGTTCCGCTTCATCGCCGGC
Organism: Arenimonas daejeonensis; assembly: GCF_007993735.1. Classification (GTDB taxonomy): domain Bacteria; phylum Pseudomonadota; class Gammaproteobacteria; order Xanthomonadales; family Xanthomonadaceae; genus Arenimonas; species Arenimonas daejeonensis. Next base: position 553,603 of record NZ_CP042453.1, read on the forward strand.
GAACGCGGCGGCGGCTCACGCGCCATCCGCCAGGCGATCCGCACCGAGGAAAGCCACTTCGCTTCGGAAATGGCCCAGGACCTGCGCGCCCTCGGCACCCTGCCGGACCTCTCGAGCGCCAGCCTGCAGATGATCTGCGGCCTGGTGGTGACGACCATGCTCAACGCGGCCTCGGACATCCTCGACCTGCCGCCGGGCCAGCCGCGCCAGGAACAGGAGCTGGTCGAGAACTTCGTGCGGCAGCTGCGGCTGGTGTTCCTCGGCGCGCGCCACTGGCGCGAATAGGTCTTCAGCCCGCGGGCAGGTCCAGGCCCGCGATCAGGCCCGAGGCCTCCGAGGCCAGCGTCAGTCGCCCGCCATAGCCCCCGGCGATGTCCTGCACGATCGCCAGGCCCAGGCCCGAGCCGGGTGTGCGTTCGTCCAGGCGCACGCCGCGCCCGGTGACTTCCTCCAGCGCTTCCGCCGGCAGGCCGGGGCCATCGTCGCGCACCTCGATCCTCAAGCGCCCCGCATCGGCCGCAACGCCCACGCGCACCTTCGACCGCGCCCACTTGCCGGCGTTGTCGAGCAGGTTGCCCAGCATTTCCTCGAGATCCTCGCGGCTGCCGGCGAATACGGCGTCGGCGCCGGGCATTCGTTCGAACACCACGCCGCGATCGGCGTGGACACGCTGCATGAGGGCGATCAGGGCGTCCACCACCGCCGCCACCGGCGTGCGGCTGCGCTGGTCGGCGGTGACGCTGCGGCCCAGGTGGCGGTCCACCGAGGCCTGCATGTTCGCCACCTGGGCCAGCACCTGCGCCGGCAGTTGCGGGCCGGGGCGCTGGGCTTCCAGCGACAGCACGGTCAGCGGCGTCTTCAGCGCGTGCGCCAGGTCCTGGGCGGCGGTGCGGGCGCGCTGCACCGAACGGTCGTGGTGTTCGAGCAGTTCGTTGAGGTGGTTGGCCAGCGGCGCGACTTCCGGTGGCAAGCCCTCGGTCGGGAAACTCGCGGCCTCGCCGCGGCGCACTCGCGCGGCGGTGTCGGCCAGTCGGGTCAGCGGACGCAGTGCGAAACCCACCTGCAGGGCCAGCAGCAGCAACAGGGTCACCGCCACCACCGCCACCGCACCGCCCGCGAGCAGGCGGAAGTCGGCGGCTTCGGCGCTGAGCTCGGCGCGGTCCGCTGCGACGATGAACACCACCGGACGGGGCAGGTCCGGGTAACGCACGGCCTGCACCAGCACGCGCAGGGTTTCGTCGCGTGGGCCCTTCACCTCGCGTACGCGCGGCCGGCCGGGTTTGTCGGGCAGGGCGATGTCCAGGCTGCCGTCCCACAAGGACCGTGACTGGAACTGGCGGTCGCCGGCCACCACGCGCCAATAGTGGCCGGAATACAGCTGGGCGTAGTGCTGGTCCTCGGGCTCGTTCTGCAGCGCGAATCCGCCGCGATCGTCCACTTCGCCCATCACGATCAGGGTCTGCAGCTCGTCGGCGAGGTCACGGTCGAACGCACGTTCGCTGGCTTCGGTGAAGGCCTGGCCCAGCCACCACGCCACCGCGAGCGACGCCAGCAGCACGCCCACGCTGCCCGAGACCAGCAGCCGCAGGCGCAGCGACCGGCGGTCGATCACGGCAACTCCATCAGGCGGAAGCCCTTTCCGCGTTCGGTGACCAGGCGGTCGGCGCCGATCTTGCGGCGGATGCGGCCGATCAGCACGTCCAGCACGTTCGAATCGGGGTCGTAACCCTGTTCGTACACGTGTTCGCCCAGCTCGCTGCGACTGACGGTCGCGTCGCGGCGGTGCATCAGGTAAGCGAGGATGCGATGTTCCTGCGCAGTCAGCGACAACGCTTCGCCACGCAGGGTGAAACGGCCGGCGTTGTCGTCCAGCGACAGGCCACCGCAGGCCAGCTGTGGATGCGCATGGCCGCCGCTGCGCCGGATCAGCGCGCGCAGGCGCAGCACCAGTTCTTCGGTGGCGAAGGGCTTGACCAGATAGTCGTCGGCGCCGGCGTCGAAACCGGCGAGCTTGTCGTGCCAGCGGCCGCGCGCGGTCAGCACGATCACCGGCAGGCGCTGGCCGTTGCCGCGCCAGGCGTCGAGCACGCTCAGGCCATCCATGCCGGGCAGGCCCAGGTCGAGCACGGCGGCGTCGTAGGTTTCGGTCTGGCCGCGGAACTCGGCGTCCACGCCGTCGGCGGCGTGATCCACGGCATAACCGGCCTCGGTGAGCGCGGCGGCGAGGCGCTGCGCCAGGTCGGCGTCGTCTTCGACCAGCAGCACGCGCATCAGTCGTCCTCGACCTCGACCTCGAGCAGCGCGCCGGTGCGCACGTCGTACTCGAGTTCGCGGATCACGCCGTCGTCACCGAGGATCTCCACCTCATATTCATCGCCTTCGAGTTCCACTTCCAGCACCTGGCCGGGATGGCGGCGCTGGGCATCGGCCAGCACCTCGGCCAGCGGCACCATTTCGCCCCGCGCCACGGCGGCACGCACGCGCTCGTGGTCGCGCGCCGACAGCTCGGCGGCGGCCGCGGGCATCACGGACAGGAGGCAGAGCAGGAACAGGCAGGCGCGCATGCCGGCAGCATGCCCTGGGCCCTAACTTCTGGGTGAACGGGGCGCTCATTCCCGCGTTAGGGCCGGCCCGGAAACTGGCCCTCACCGCGTCATCCGACGCCTCCACGGAGCCTCCCCGATGAACAAGTCCCTCCTGACCGCCGCCCTGGTCCTGGCCGGCCTGGGCAACACCGCCTTCGCCGCCGTCGCCGCCGGCCCGAACGAGATCACCGACACCCTGCGCGCCGCCGGATACGCCGAAGTCCGCGAGCTCGAGTACGACGACGGCCTGTGGGAAGCCGAAGTGCGCCGCGCGAACGGCCTGTGGGGCGAAGTGTCCATCGACCCGGCGAATGGCGAGGTGTTCGACGCCGCTTCCGCGCGCCCGCTCATCGACCTGCCGCAGGTGCTGGCATCGCTCGAGCGCGCCGGTTACCAGCAGGTGCACGACGTCGACCGCGACGGCGCGCTGTGGGATGCCGACGCCTACGATGCCCGGGGCCAACGTGTCGAACTGCGCATCAGCGGTTACGACGGCCGCATCGTGACCGTACGCGCCGACAACGAAGACTGATGGGCATGTACACGCCCCGCGCTCCGGGCCTTGGCCGCTGGCTCCCGTCGCTGCTGGCACTGGCGCTCGTCGCCTGTGCCGACAGCGGGCACGTGCCAGAAGGCGCGCACACGGTCCAGGACCGCGCGCTGAGCGAGATGAGCGGCCTGGTCGCGTCGCACCGCCAGCCGGGCGTGTTGTGGAGCATCAACGACAGCGGCAGTTTCGCCCGGCTCTACCGTGTCGGCCTGCAGGGCCAGGCACTCGGAAGGGTGAAGGTGTCCGGCGCCTGGCTGCACGACACCGAAACCCTGGCGCGCTGGCGCCAGCCCGAGCGCGACTGGCTGCTGATCGGCGACGTCGGTGACAACCGCGCGCGTCGCGGGCATGTGGTCGTGCATGCGGTGGCCGAGCCGGGCGTCGATGAAGATCGCGCGCCCATCGTCTGGTCGCTGCGCTTCAGTTATCCGGACGGCCCGCGCGATGCCGAGGGCATCGCCGTGGACCAGGCCCGTGCCGAATTACTGGTGCTGAGCAAACGCGACCGCCCCGCACGCCTGTACCGTGTGCCGCTGTCGGCGCGGGATGAGACCGAGCCGGCGACCGCCGAATACCTCGGTTCACCGCGCCGCGATGCGATCGATGGCGCCGTCACCGGCCTGGATCTGAGCGAAGACGGCCGTGAGCTGGCCGTGCTCACTTACCAGGGCTGTACCTGTGGCGCCGCAACGGCGACGAAGACTGGGCGATCGTGCTGCAGCGCGCCCCGCAGTCGCTGCCGCTGCCGGCCATGCGCAAGGCCGAGGCGATGGCTCTGCACGCCACGCCCGGCACGATCCTGGTCGGCTCGGAGCATCGTCCGACGCCGCTATGGCACGCGCCCTATTCCGACCCGGACGGGGTGTTGTCGCTGCGCTGAGCCGCCCGTTCCAGGTGCAGGATACGCAGTACTTCCGCGACTGCGGCAGGTAGCGCGGATCAGGCCTTGGCGGACAGTGCCAGCCAGGCCAGCCCGACCACGGTGGCGTCGCCCAGTGCGGTGTGGCGCGCCAGCACCGGCAGGCCCAGACCCGCGGCGATCGCCTCCAGCGACAGGTCGATGTCGCCCTGCGGCGTTTCCCATCGCCGGCGCTCCAGCCAGGCCTGGCCCAGTTCCACGCGCGGATTGGGCAGCGGAAACCCGGTGAGCGCACGGACGTGCGGATCGAGCATGGCCAGGTCGAAGGCGAGATGGTGGCCCAGCAGGGTGCGTGGGCCGAGCCAGCGCAGGAAGTCCGGCAGCACCTGGGCCAGTGGCACCGCGTCGGCGACGTCGGTCGGCGTCAGGCGATGGTGGCGGATCGACTCGATGTCGAAGTCGCGGCCCGGCTGCACCAGGCGTTCGAAACGTTCGCTCAGCCGCACACGGCCACCGCGCACCGGCACCGCGGCCAGGCTCAGCACCGCGTCGCTGCCGGTGTCCAGGCCAGTGGTCTCCAGGTCCAGCGACACCCATTCGCGCGCGGGTGGCGCGGCGAACAAACCGCCCCAGTCGCCGTCACCATGGCGCCTCGCCAGCCACCAGCGCCGCAGCGGATGCATCTCAGGCCCCCAGGTGGAACTCGGACTGCACGTGTTCCTTGAAGCCGTTGACCACGCGCAGCGCGTCGCGCAGCAGTTCGCGGTCGAGCCGGCGCAGCGCGGCCACGTCCACGCCGTTGCCGGGCACGCAGCCGGCGTCCAGGTCGGCCAACTGCTGGCCCAGGCGCAGGCGCATCAGCACCGCCAGCGCCTGCGGCACGTCGCGGCCGAGCTCGGCGTCCATCGCACCGGCCGCCACCAGTGACGCGCAGCGGTCGAAGCTGTTGCGGTGGGCGATGCCGTGTTTCAGCGCCAGCGTGCGCAGCCCGTGCACCAGCGGGAACACGCCGCCGCGCTTGAGGTCGGCGCGGCCCTCGGCCTCGCGCACCTGGCCGCGCCAGGTCAGCGGGTTGCCCTTGCTCAGCGTGGCGTCCGCCAGGTAACGCAGCAGGATGGCGTCCTTGCCCAGCGCGCGCAGCGACGGCAGCAGGCTTTCGTACAAGGCGGTGTTGCCGGCCACCGGGCGTGCGTCCAGCACGATCGCCAGGTCCAGCGACGTCTGCCCGTCGGCCACCCGCGACCACTGGGCGAAACGTTCGCGCCAGGCCGTCTGGTCCAGGCGCCAGTGCGGGTTGTTGACCATCACCTGGCCGGGGCAGGGCGGATAGCCGATGCGCGCCAGCGCTTCGGAAAAGCGCTGCATCGCCGCCGGCAGGCCTGGCCAGTCGAAGCCGTCGGCCAGGATCAGGGCGTTGTCCTGGTCGGTCTTCAGTATCTGTTCGCGCCGGCCTTCGCTGCCCAGCAGCAGCAGGCAGAGGCGGTCGCGGAATTCCTCCGGCACCACCTGTTCGAACACGCGCGCCATCACCCGGCTGTTGAGCGCGCTCACCAGTTCCATCAGGTAACTCATCTTCGCGCCCTGGGCGTGCAGCTGGCGCACCAGGTCGGTCATGCCGCGGGCGGCGTCGGCGATGTCCTCCAGCGTCTGCGCGCGCGCCAGGCGCAGGCTGATCAGGTGCGAACTGCTGGCGTAGTGCGCCAGCACCTCGGCCATGCCCAGGTGCCGATGGCGCCGCCGTCGTGCATCACCACCACGCGCTCGATGTGGTGTTCGGTCATGGTGACCAGGGCCTGGAACAGCACTTCGTCGCCGCGCACGGCGCGCAGCGGTCGGCTGGCCAGCAGGCCTACCGGCGCCTGGCCGTCCAGGCCGCGCGCGGTCAGCGCGTCCAGCAGATCGGTGCGGGTGACGATGCCGGGGCCCGCGGCATCGCCGGCCACCAGCAGGCAGTCGACGCGGTGTTCGCGCAGCTGCGCGGCGGCATCGGCGATGGTCGTGTTGGGCGCGACTTCGCGCACCGGCGCCAGCTGGGCGTCGCGCACGCGGGTCAGCATCATGCGGCCCAGTTCGCCGGGCTGCTGCTGGTCGGCCAGCAGGCGGCGTTTCACCGAGAGGGCTTCGTGGAAATAGGCGGCGAACTGCGGATTGTCGGCCAGCAGGCTTTCGAACACGGGTGCCGGAACCAGGAAACACAGCGTGTCTTCCAACGCGGTGTATCGGTGGCGCGCGCGTCCGGCGATCACCGCGAAAGCGCCGAACAGGTCGCCCGGCCCGTAGTCGGCGAAACGCGCGTCCTCGCCCTGCCTGCGCGGATCGCTGGCCTGCACGCTGCCCTTGAGCACCACGTAAACCTGCGCCGACGCAGCGCCTGCTTCGATCAGGCGCGTGCCGGCGGGATGGAAGCCCAGGTCCACGGCCGCGGACAGGCGCGCCTTCTGGCCTGCGTCGAGCAGGTCGAAGGGTGGCGAATCCAGGTCCAGCCCGGGCACCGTGGCGGTCATGGCCGCCAGCCTGCCACGGCACGGCGGTGGCGTCAGTACGACCTTGGTGGGACGAGTGCGTCCGGCGCCGCCGTGGCTTCGGCCGGATCGGCTTCGACGCGTTGCGCATGCGCGCGTTCCGGCGGCCCGAACAGCTGTGCCAGCCGCGAGCGCCAGGGCTGCGGCCGCGCCGCGTCGCGGAACATGTCGCGCCATTCGTGGAAGGTCAGCACCAGCGGATTGTACGAAGGCACCGGCTTGACGATGCCGTAGTCGCAGGGCACCGCCGGGTCTTCCTCGACGAAGCTGCCGAACAGCTTGTCCCAGACGATCAGCACGCCGGCGTAGTTGCGGTCGATGTACTTCGGGTTGCGCGCGTGGTGCACACGGTGGTGCGAAGGCGTGTTGAACACCTTCTCCAGCCAGCCCAGTTTCCCGACCGCTTCGGTGTGCACGAAGAACTGGAAGCCCAGATTGATCGCCACCACCGCGACGATGTGCGGTGGCGAAAATCCGATCCAGGCCAGCGGCAGCCAGAAGACCCACATGCCCGACACCGGGTAGGTCAGGCTCTGCCGGAACGCGGTGGAGAAGTTCAGCCGCGGCGAGGAATGGTGGGTGACGTGCGAGGCCCACATCCAGCGGATGCGGTGGTGCGCCCGATGGAAGAAGTAGTAGAAGAAGTCCTGCGCGACGAACAGCAGCAGGATCGTCCACCACGCCGTCGGCAGTTCGAACAGGCGGTACTGGTATATCCACCAGTAAATGCCGATCACCGCGGCCCAGGCCAGCGCGTCGGCGCCCTGGTGCATCAGCGCCAGCGCGGCGTTGCTCAGCGTGTCGCGCAGGCTGTAGGCGTCGCGGCCGCGGCGCCGGAAATACCAGGCCTCCCAGGCGACGAAGCCCAGGAACACCGGGGCCATCGCCAGCAGGATCCACTCGCCCATCAGGCGCGGCCGGCGGGTTCGGCGTCGGGCGCGACCAGGGCACGCGCCATGTTCTTCAGGCAGCGGTGCATCGCCCGGGCCATGAACAGCTTCAGCAGCAGCGCCGCCACCGGCCACAGCCACGCGCGCGCCAGCGTGAACTCGTAGTCCCAGCGCACGCGCGAACCGAACTCGTGGCCGGTGAAGGTCCAGTTGGCCTCGCCCTTGTCCACCAGCCAGGCGAACGGCGGGCGGAAGCCGCTGAGCGTGTAGGCGTGGCGCACCGGCGGGTCGTGCGCGGTGATGCGTTCGCTGAGCACGGTGCCGTCGGCGTTGTGCACGCGGCGTTGGCTACCGACGGCGAGCTGCGAATGCAGGCGGATGCCGCGCACGGCCGGGATCGGCCCGAAACCGGTGAAAAACCCGGGGAAACGGTCGGGGTCGGTGGCCATCGCAAACGCCACTTCGGGGGTGCAGGGCAGGCTGCGTTCGGCGGAACAGGTGACGGACATGCGCCGATTTTGGCCGCCGGGCGCGCGGCTGTCCACGCCGCAACGACCCTACGCGGGCGCATGTGCCGCAGGCGCGCACGCCTGTGCACACCCACTACACTCGCGCCATGACCCTGTTCGCCGTCCTGCTGGCCCTGTCCCAGGCCGCGCCGCCACCGGCGGAGACCCGCACGGTCTACCGCTGCACCCGCGACGGCACGGTCAGCCTGGCCACGGCGCCCGAACCCGGCTCGCGCTGCCAGGCCATCACCTACGACGCCAATGCCGCCAGGCTGCCCGACCTGTGGGGCGTGCCGGGCGCGCAGCGCGGCGTGCTGTACCAGCGCCAGCAGGACGGCCGCACCGTCTACAGCACCCGCGAACTGCCCGGCTCCACCCGCGTGCTGGCCTTCGCCGTGCCGGCGCCGCCAGGTTCGCCCGCACATGCCGGCCTGGCCGACCCCGGCCCGCCGCGCACAGACGTCTACCGCGATCAGTTCCGCGCCGCCGCCCGGCTGACCGGCGTGGACGAAGCCTGGCTGCGTGCGATCGCGCACGTGGAAAGCGGCTACGACCCGCAAGCGGTCTCGCCCAAGGGCGCCCAGGGCCTGATGCAGCTGATGCCCGACACCGCGGCCGCCTACGAGGTCACCGACCCCTTCGACCCGAACCAGTCCATCCAGGCCGGCGCGCGCCACCTGGGCGACCTGATGCGGCGGTATCCCAAGGACCTGCGCAAGGTCGCGGCGGCCTACAACGCCGGCGCGGAGGCCGTGGACCGGCACGGAGGCGTGCCGCCGTATGCCGAGACCCTGGACTACGTCGAGAAGGTGATGAGGCTGCACGGTGAATATCGCCGCGTGACCCGCTGACCGGTTCCGTCGCCGCCTCACGGTGTTCCGCGCGGTCCTGCGCGCCTTCCGTCGCATGGCTGGCATGGGCCTGCGGGCAACCGCTAGCCTGTGCGCTCCTGTGACCATGCGCTCCGGAGTTGCCATGACCCGAGTCCTGCACCACGCCGCCGCCTGCCTGCTGGCCTGGTCCACCGTCGCCGCAGGCGCCGACCCGGTGCCCGCGGAATTCGTGCACGACCAGATCTGGCTGACGCCGAAGGTCGATGGCCGCGAGCTGCGCTTCTTCACCGACACGGGGGTGGCTGGAATGCGATCGCAAGACAGACGGCGATGGATCTCGGGCTGGCCTTCGAATCGATGGACGTGGACGGCAAGTCGGCGGCACTGGTGCATTACCCGTCGTTCGATCCCTGCCGCGCGCTGCCCGCGGCACCGAACCACTTCATGCAGGGCCGGCTGATGGTGGCTGGCGAGGGCCCGTTGCTGCACGGCGGCGACGGTTTCCTGGGCGGCCGCTGGTTCGCCGACGGCATCTGGGACTTCGACTATCCGCGCCAGCGGCTGACGAAGCTCGAACGCCACACGCCCGCGAAAGACGCCACCGCCGTGCCGCTCGGCTTCCAGGTGAACGACGCCGGCGAACGAACGACGCATTTCCCGTCCGTCGCCGTGGAAGTGGACGGCGAAGTGCTGGACATGCTGTTCGACACCGGTGCCACGGCCACGCTGACCGACACCTCCGGTCCCGCCTTCGGCCTGCCGGCCGGCACGCATATCGGCACCTCCTTCATCGAGAACGCGAAGTTCGAGCGCTGGGTGCAGCGCCATCCCGACTGGCGCGTACTGGCGCAGGCCGACGCCAAGGGCGACCAGCAGCGGCGCATGATCGAAGTGCCTGAAATCGTGATCGCCGGGCACCGCGTGGGACCGGTGTGGTTCGCCGAACAGCCGCCGGGCGCGTTCCAGAAATACATGGCGCAGTGGATGGACCGGCCAACCTGGGGTGCGATCGGCGGCTCGGGGCTGAAGTACTTCCGCGTAGTGGTGGACTATCCTGGCGCCAAGGCGTACTTCGAGCCGGCCCCAACACGCTGACCGGTCGTCCCGGCTACGACTTTGGTCGTAGCCGCGCACGGCGCGGCCCCGGCGCTACACTCGGCCTTCCCAGGATTCGCGGCAGGAGGGCCCGTGATTCCAGGCTGGATCCTGCTGCTGGTGTCGGTCGGTTACGTCGGGCTGCTGTTCGGCGTGGCCTGGATCGGCGACCGCAAGCCGCTGTACCCGGGCCGCGACTGGCTGCGGCCGCTGGTGTATTCGCTGGCGCTGGCGGTGTACTGCTCGTCCTGGACTTTCTACGGCGCGGTCGGCACGGCGGCGAAGTCGGGCCTGGGTTTCCTGCCGATCTACCTCGGGCCGATCCTGCTGTTCGTGTTCGGCTGGCGCATCCTCGAACGCCTGGTGCTGGTGGCGCGCGAACAGAGCACGGTCTCGATCGCCGACTTCCTGGCCGCCCGCTACGGCCGCGCCCAGAGCATCGCCGCCACGGTGACGCTGATCGCGGTGATCGCCGCCATCCCCTACATCGCGCTGCAGTTCAAGGCGGTGGCGATGAGCATCGACGTGCTGTCGGGCACGCCTTCGGGCAACGGCGCCGTGCTGGCCGATCCGGCGCTGTACGTGGCGCTGCTGCTGGCGCTGTTTGCGATCCTGTTCGGCACCCGCGAGATCGACGCCACCGAACACCACCACGGCATGATCCTGGCGGTGGCGCTGGAATCGCTGGTGAAGCTGGTGGCCTTCGTCGCCGTGGGCGTGTTCGCGCTGGGCCACCTGCCGGGCAGCGAGGACCTGCTGCAACGTTTCCAGAGCGCGGCGCGGGATTTCGTCGCGCCGGGCATCCCGCAGGGGTTCGTGGCGCAGTCGCTGCTGGCCTTTGCCGCCATCGTCTGCCTGCCGCGGCAGTTCCATGTCGCCGTGGTCGAATGCGGCGATGTCGCCGACGTGCGGCGGGCGCGCTGGCTGTTCAGCGGTTACCTGGCGGTGATCTGCCTGTTCGTGCTGCCGATCACCGCCGCCGGGCAGTTCGTGCTGGCCGGCAGCGGCGCGGCACCCGACACCTATGTGCTGGCGCTGCCGATGGCGATGGACAACACCGCATTGGCGCTGGCGGTGTACGTGGGCGGATTCTCGGCCGCCACCGGCATGGTGATCGTGGCCTCGGTGGCGCTGGCGACGATGGTCAGCAACGACCTGGTGATGCCGCTGCTGTGGCGCGACAGCCTGACCGACGCCGACCAGCGCCAGCACCTGGGCCGGCGCGTGCTGTGGGTGCGGCGCGTGGCCATCATCGGTATCGCACTGCTGGCCTATGCGTATTACCGCGGCGCCGGCGCCAGCGGCAGCCTGGCGGCGTTCGGCCTGCTGGCGTTCGCGGCGGTCGGCCAGTTCGCCCCCGCCCTGATCGGCGGCCTGTACTGGCGCGGCGCCAGCCGACGCGGCGTGCTGGCGGGCCTGGTGGCGGGCTTCGCGCTGTGGATCTACACGCTGCTGCTGCCCACGTTGACCCGGGCGGGCTGGTTCGACACCGGCTGGCTGGTGGTCGGCCCGCTCGGCATCGAATGGCTGCGACCGGAAAGCCTGTTCCGCCTGCGCGGCTGGGACCCGATCACGCATGGCACGTTCTGGTCGCTGCTGATGAACGTGCTGGCGCTGCTGGTGGTGTCGGCGCGTTTCCGGCCCAGCCTGGAAGAACGCATCCGCGCCACGCCTTTCCTGGACCCGTACGCGCAGCGGCCGCTGGCCTCGCCGGGCGGCTGGCAGGGCAGCCTGACCGCAGGCGACCTGCAGGCGCTGGCTTCGCGCATCCTGGGCGAACGCGCCGCGCAGCGCGCCTTCGCCGAACATGCCGCCGGCCTGGGCCGCGAGCTGGCGCCGGGCGCGCCGGCCGACCGCGTGCTGATCCAGTTCACCGAGCGCCTGCTCGCCGGCGCCATCGGCGCCGCCTCGGCGCGCCTGACGCTGACCACCGCGCTGCGCGGTTCGGGCATGGAGCTGGGCGAAGTGATGTCGCTGCTGGACGAAGCCAGCCACGAGCTGCGCTTCAACCGCGAGATCCTCTCGGCCACGCTGGAAAACCTGTCGCAGGCGGTCAGCGTGGTGGACCGCGACCTGCGCCTGGTGGCCTGGAACCGGCGTTACCAGCAGCTGTTCGAGTACCCGGACGGCATGCTGTACGTCGGCCGGCCGGTGGCCGACCTGATCCGCTACAACGCCGAACGTGGCGAGATGGGCCCGGGCGATGTCGAACGGCAGGTTGGCAAGCGCGTCAGCTACCTGCGCCAGGGGTCGCCGCACGTGTTCGAACGTGTGCGCGCCAACGGCCAGGTGATCGAGATGCGCGGGCAGCCGCTGCCGGGCGGCGGTTATGTCACCACCTACAGCGACGTGACCGATTACAAATCGGTGGAACAGGCGCTGCGCGAGTCGAACGAAACCCTGGAACAACGCGTCGAACTGCGCACCCGCGAGGCCGAGGACGCCAACCTGTCCAAGACCCGCTTCCTGGCCGCGATCAGCCATGACGTGCTGCAGCCGATCAATGCCGCGCGCCTGTTCACTTCGGCCCTGCGCGACAGCGAGGAAAGCGCCGAACAGCACCGGCTGGCCGAACGCGTGGACGCCTCGCTGCGCGACGCCGAGGAACTGCTGGACGGGCTGCTGGACATCTCGCGCCTGGACGCGGGCTCGCTGAAGCCCGAGCTGACGGTGTTCCGGCTGGACGAACTGCTGGCCAGCGTCGCCGCCCAGTACGCACCGCTGGCAGCGACGCGCGGGCTGAAGTTCCGCGTGCACGCCAGCAGACTTTCGGTGCACAGCGACCGGCGCCTGCTGCGGCGCGCGCTGCAGAATTTCGTGGCCAATGCGCTGCGCTACACCAAGGAAGGCCGGGTGATCATCGGTGCGCGGCGGCGCGGCGGCGGGGTCGAGGTCGAAGTCTGGGACAGCGGCCCGGGCATCCCGCCGCATCACCTGGCGCAGATCTTCGAAGAGTTCCGCCGCTTCGACCAGCCCTCGCCCTGGGGCGAACGCGGCCTGGGCCTGGGCCTGAGCATCTGCCAGCGCGTGTCGCGCATGCTCGACCACCCGATCGGCGTGCGCTCCTGGCCGGGGCGCGGCAGCGTGTTCAGCATGCGGGTGCCGATCGCCGACACGGTGGCGCCGTCGAAACCGCCGCGCGCGCCGGCGGCGCACCGCGACCTGGCCGGCCTGCGCGTGCTGTGCCTGGACAACGACCGCGAGATCCTGGACGGCATGGAAGCGCTGCTGACCCGCTGGGGCGTGGACGTGCGCGTGGCCGAAACCGTGGCCGAAGCACTGGCCCTGGCACAGGCGGAAACCCCCGACGTGCTGGTGGCCGACTACCACCTGCACGACGAGCTCGACGGCCTGGGTGCGCTGCAGGCCCTGCGCGCCGTCTGCGGGCCGCGCATTCCCGCCGTGCTGGTGACCGCCGATGGCAGCGATGCGCTCAAGCGTGCGGCTCGCGATCTCGGCATCCCCGTGCTTACCAAGCCGGTGAAGCCGGCGAGCCTGCGGGCGTTCCTGGCGGCGCAGCAGCGGCGGGTCGTCGTGGGCGGATAGCGGTTGCCGAGCCTGAACAAGCCGATCCAGCCTGAACAAGCCGATCCAGGTTCATTTTCTTTCTGGCTGAGACAGTAGGCACTTTGGCCGAGCGCGGATTTCTGACACACACCGGGGGCCTGTCCGACAGCCCAAGCCACAGTGGCGCACTACCTTCAGCAAACTTCACCGCCACGCAGTCCATGGCCAGAACCCCACGCCTCGAAGCACCCGGCATTCCGCTGCACATCATCCAGCGAGGCGTGGACCGCCAACCCTGCTTCATCCGCGACTGGGACTACATCCGCTACCTGCACGAACTTTCCGAATGCGCGGAGCAGCATGGCTGCGAGATCCATGCCTACGTCCTTATGACGAACCATGTGCACTTGCTGGCCACAACCCACCTCCAGGGGAGCCGCCAGCCTGATGATGCAGCGGCTTGGACGACGCTACGTGGGGTACTTCAATCGCTGCCACATGCGCACGGGCACATTGTGGGAGGGCAGGTTCAAGTCGTGCCTGATCGATACCGACGCATACCTTCTTGGATGTCAGCGCTACATCGAGCTCAATCCGGTCCGGGCGGGAATGGTGGCGTCCCCCGACTTGTACCGTTGGTCCAGCTATCACTGCAATGCGCGTGGCCAACCCGATCCACTGGTCCGTTCGCATTCCGCGTACTTGGCCCTGTCGCCCGATCGCACGCGGCGCTGCGCCATTTATCGTGACTTCGTCGGTATCGGTACACCGCCGGCCGAACTTGCGCAGCTCAGGGACCGTGCCCGGCAAGGGAAGGCGTGGGGAAGCGCAAGGTTCCAGGCCCAGATCGAGGCGCTGCTCGGAAGGCGCTGTGATATCCGCGGGAAGGGGCGCCCGTCTCAGGCAGAAAGAAAATGAACCTGGATCGGCTTGTTCAGTTTAGGCCACGTCCACGTCGGACACGGCCGCCGGATCCACCGCCAGGCGCCCCGCCATCAGCACCGCCTGGGTGCGGTTGCTGGCGCCGAGTTTGCGCAGCACGGCGGTCATGTGCGCTTTCACGGTGGCTTCGGACACACCCAGCGCGTGCGCGATCTGCTTGTTCAGCAGGCCGCTGCCCAGCATGCTCAGCACACGGAACTGCTGCGGTGTCAGTTCGCGGATGCGGGCGGCGATGTCGGCTTCCTCCGGGGCCAGGCCCTCGGCCTGGTCGGCCTGCGCCGGCACCCAGGTGCCGCCGTCCAACACGGTCGCGATCGCATCGCGGATCACCGCCGGACTGGACGACTTCGGGATGAAGCCGACCGCGCCGTGCTCGAGCGCGCGCCGCACCACGTTCGCCTCCTCGCGCGCCGAGACCACGATCACCGGCAGCTGCGGCTGCACCGCGCGAAGGTGCACCAGCGCGCTGAAGCCGTGCGCTCCGGGCATGTTCAGGTCGAGCAGCAGCAGGTCGGCCTCGGGATGCGCTTCGGCGCTGGCGAACAGCGACTCGGCGTTTTCCGATTCCACCAACGCCGCCCCCGGAAGCAACTTCGCCACCGCCCCCTTCAACGCCTCCCGGAACAAGGGATGGTCGTCGGCGACCAGGATGGTCCGGGCGGTGACGGTCATGTTCAGCGGACCTGGCGCTCGCGCACCAGCGATTCCACCACCGCCGGATCGGCCAGCGTGGACGTGTCGCCCAGGCCGGCGCGGTCCACGCCTTCGGGGCCGGCTTCGGCGATCTTGCGCAGGATGCGCCGCATGATCTTGCCGCTGCGGGTCTTGGGCAGGCCCGGGGCCCACTGCAGCCAGTCCGGCGCGGCGATCGCGCCGATGTCGTGGCGCACGTGCGCCACCAGGTCCTTGCGCAGCTCGTCGCTGGGCTCGATGCCGGCCTTCAGCGTGACGTAGGCGTAGATGCCCTGGCCCTTGATGTCGTGCGGCGCGCCGACCACGGCGGCTTCGGCCACCGCCGGATGGCCCACCAGCGCGCTCTCGACTTCCGCCGTGCCCATGCGGTGGCCGGAGACGTTGATCACGTCGTCCACGCGCCCGGTGATCCAGTAATAGCCGTCGGCGTCGCGGCGGCAGCCGTCGCCGGTGAAGTACATGCCCGGATAGGTCTTGAAATAGGTCTCGATGAAGCGCGGGTGGTCGCCGTAGACGGTGCGCATCTGGCCGGGCCAGGAATCGAGCAGTACCAGGTTGCCTTCGGTCGCGCCCTCGAGCAACTGGCCTTCTGCACTCACCAGGGCCGGCTGCACGCCGAAGAAGGGCAGGGTCGCCGAACCGGGCTTGGTGGCGATGGCGCCCGGCAGCGGCGAAATGAGGATGCCGCCAGTCTCGGTCTGCCACCAGGTGTCCACGATCGGGCAACGTTCGTCGCCGACCACGCGGTGGTACCACTCCCATGCCTCGGGGTTGATCGGCTCGCCGACCGTGCCGAGCAGGCGGATGGACTGGCGGGAATGTTTTTCACCGGCGCATCGCCCTCGCGCATCAACGCGCGGATGGCGGTGGGCGCGGTGTAGAAGATCGTCACCTGGTGCTTGTCGCAGACCTGCCAGAAGCGGCCGGCATCGGGGAAGTTCGGCACGCCCTCGAACATCACCGTGGTGGCGCCGTTGGCCAGCGGTCCGTACACGACGTAGCTGTGGCCGGTGACCCAGCCGACGTCGGCCGTGCACCAGAACACATCGCTGTCCTTGAGGTCGAACACGCACTCGTGGGTGTAGCTGGCCCAGGTCAGGTAGCCGCCGGTCGTGTGCAGCACGCCCTTGGGTTTGCCGGTGCTGCCCGAGGTGTAGAGGATGAACAGCGGATCTTCGGCGTTCATGGGCTTGGCATCGTGCGTGGCCGGCTGCGGGTCCACCACGGCGTCGTACCAGCGGTCGCGCGGCATCTGCATGGGCACGCCGGCGCCAGTGTGGCGCACCACCAGCACGGTTTCCACGGTATTGGTGCCCGGCTTGCGCAGGGCTTCGTCCACGTTGGCCTTGAGCGGAATCTTCTTGCCGCCGCGCAGGCCTTCATCGGCGGTGATCACCAGCTTGCTGCCGCAGTCGGCGATGCGGTTGGCGATGGAGTCGGGCGAGAAGCCGCCGAACACCACGGAATGGATGGCGCCGATGCGCGCGCAGGCCAGCATCGCCGCCGCCGCTTCGGGAATCATCGGCAGGTACAGGGTGATGCGGTCGCCCTTGACCACGCCCAGGGCTTCCAGCGCGTTGGTCAGTTTGCAGACCATCGCGTGCAGCTCGCGATAGCTGATCCGGCGCGACGGCGTGGCCGGGTCGTCGGCTTCCCAGACGATGGCGGTCTTGTCGCCGCGCTCGGCCAGGTGCCGGTCCAGGCAGTTCACGCTGACGTTCAGCTCGCCGTCCTCGAACCAGCGGATGTGGAAGTCGTCCACGTCGTAACTGGTGTCCTTGACCTTCGTGTATGGCCTGGACCACTGCAGCCGCTGGCCGATGCGGCCCCAGAAGGTATCCGGCGAAGCGATGGATTCGGCATACAGGCGGTCGTAGTCGGCGCGCCTGAGCGCGGCAGCGGCCTCGAAACCGGCGGGGACGGGATGGATGCGATCGGACATGGGGACTCCTGCGGCCCGCGGCCGCGTAGGGACAGCACAAGATTACTCGTCTCGGCACCATTCTGGCGGCGTGCTCCGTCTGCCCAATTAGACCTTCGTCTAAAGCCGCCCGTCCTTCGACCAATGGGTAATGGTTCGCCACCCCCACGCGCCACAGACTCGGCCGGCCAATGTGGCAACGGTCCGAATTCCGGGAGGGGAAGGATGAACCGATTCACAGCTCGTCGCCGTGCGGCGCTGCCGCTCGCGCTCAGTCTGGCGCTGCTCGCGCCGGGCATGGCCCTGGCGCAGACCGCCAGCCCGCAGGACCTCGAGGCCCGCATCGCCCAGCTCGAACAGATGGTGCAGGGACTGAAGTCCGAACTCGAAGCCCAGAAGGCCGCCGAAGCCGCGAAACCGGTGCCCGCACCGCTGCCGGCCGGCGCCCAGCCGGTCCAGGCCACCACGGTGATGCCGGCCGCCAATGCCGGCACCCGGTTCAGCTACGGCGGCTTCATCAAGCTCGACATGATGTACACCAACACCGACGGCGGCGAGATTCCCGACAGCAGCACGGGCCGCCTGTTCTACGTGCCCAGCACGATCCCGGTCGGCGGCGCCGACGAAGGCACCGACCTGGACATGCATGCGCAGTTCTCGCGCTTCTGGTTCGGCGCCGACACCGACATCGACGGCCACAAGCTCAAGGCCTACCTCGAGATGGACCTGTTCGGTGGTTCGCTCGGCAACGAGACGTCCACCAACACCTACGGCGTCACCATCCGCCATGCCTACGTGAGCTGGGACAAGTGGCTGGCCGGCCAGACCTGGTCGAACTTCCAGGATGCGGCGGCACTGCCCGACGCCGTGGACTTCGTCGGCCCGACCGACGGCACCATCTTCGTGCGCCAGCCGCAGCTGCGTTACACCAATGGCCCCTGGTCGTTCTCGGTGGAGAACCCGGAAACGCTGATCAACGGCTATCAAACCGCGGCCCGCATCACCAGCGACGACAACAACGTGCCCGACTTCACCGCACGCTACCTGCACAAGGGCAGCTGGGGCCACTTCACGGTCGCCGGCCTGGCGCGGCAGCTCAAGTACGAAACCGCCACGCTGGATGAGTCCGAGACCGGCTTCTCGCTCAGCCTGTCGGGCAAGTGGAACCTCAACGCCAACAACGACCTGCGCTACATGCTGAGCGGCGGCAGCGGCCTGGGCCGTTACTTGGCCTTCGGCCTGGGCGCGGACGCGATGCAGCAGGCGGACGGTTCGCTGGAGGCGCTCGACGGCTTCGGCGGCTTCATCGCCTGGCGCCACGCCTTCAGCCCGAAACTGCGCGGCAACCTGTTCTATTCGGCGGCGCAGTTCGACAACGACCCGGCACTCACCGGCCTGGCGGTGACCGAGTCCTCGCAGTCCATCCACGCCAACCTGATCTATTCGCCGATCCCGAAACTCGACATCGGCGCCGAGATCATCTTCGGCGAACGCGAGATCGAGAGCGGCCTGGACGGCGACCTCAACCGCCTGCACATGCACGTCAAGTACAACTTCTGACCCGCGCCGGGAGGCAAACCATGAGCACCCCCGTTACCGAAGAACGGCGCCAGGAGTACTGGCGCCGCACCCTGAGGATCACCGCCATCCTGCTGGCGATCTGGTTCCTCGTCACCTACGTCGTGATCTGGTTCGCGGTACCCCTGAACCAGTTCACCTTCCTCGGCTTCCCGCTCGCCTTCTACATGGGTGCGCAGGGTTCGCTGGCCATCTATGTCGTGCTGATCGTCTTCTATGCCTGGTACATGAACCGGCTGGATCGCGAATTCGGCGTTTCCGAGGAGGGCTGACCCATGTCCGGTGATTTCGTAAGCCGCTTGCCCAAGATCTACGCCATGTACACAGGCGGATTCCTGGCCTTCGTGGTCGGCCTGGCCATTGCGGAGCAGATGGGCCTGCCCAACGTCTGGATCGGTTACGTGTTCATGGCCGCCACCATCGGCCTGTACGCGATGATCGGCATCATGAGCCGCACCGCCGAGACCGACGAATACTACGTCGCCGGCCGGCGCGTGCCCGCGCTGTTCAATGGCATGGCCACCGGCGCTGACTGGATGTCGGCGGCCAGTTTCATCGGCATGGCCGGCACGCTGTACGCGCAGGGTTACGACGGCCTGGCCTTCGTGATGGGCTGGACCGGCGGTTACGTGCTGGTGGCGCTGTTCCTGGCGCCCTACCTGCGCAAGTTCGGCCAGTACACGATCCCGGACTTCCTGGGCACGCGTTATGGCGGCAACCTGCCGCGCACCATCGGCATCATCTGCGCCATCACGGCCAGCTTCACCTACGTGATCGCGCAGATCTACGGCGCCGGCATCATCA
Source organism: Arenimonas daejeonensis (assembly GCF_007993735.1). Taxonomy (GTDB): domain Bacteria; phylum Pseudomonadota; class Gammaproteobacteria; order Xanthomonadales; family Xanthomonadaceae; genus Arenimonas; species Arenimonas daejeonensis. Next base: position 572,891 of record NZ_CP042453.1, read on the forward strand.
CCAGCCGCTTCCTGGGCATCGACCTGGCCACCGGCGTCTGGGTCGGCCTGATCGGCGTGCTGGTGTGTTCGCTGCTGGGCGGCATGCGCGCGGTGACCTGGACCCAGGTGGCCCAGTACATCGTCCTGATCATCGCCTACCGGTGCCCGTGGTCTGGCTGTCGCTGAAGGTCACCGGCAACCCGATCCCGCAGCTGGCCTATGGCGAAGTGCTGCAGCAGATCGGCCAGCTCGAGCAGCAGCTGGGCATCACCGCCGGACACGCCACGCCGTTCGTGAAGAACGACATCGTCAACTTCATGGCGCTGACCTTCTGCCTGATGGTGGGTACCGCGGCGCTTCCGCACATCCTGATGCGCTTCTTCACCACCCCGAGCGTCAAGGAAGCGCGCAAGTCGGTGGGCTGGTCGCTGTTCTTCATCTTCCTGCTGTATTTCACCGCGCCGGCCTATGCGGCCTTCGCCAAGCTGGAGGTGTATTCGAACGTGATCGGCCAGTCGGTGGCGACGCTGCCGGCCTGGGTCGCGTCGTGGGCGCAGGTGGGCCTGGTTTCGGTCTGCGATGCGGTGGACGCGATGACCACGGTCAAGGGCTGCGCGGCCAACGGCAACGGCGACGGCATCCTGCAGCTGGCGGAGCTGGTGCTCAACGCCGACGCGATCGTGCTGGCCACGCCGGAAATCGCCGGCCTGCCCTATGTCATCGCCGGCCTGGTGGCCGCGGGTGGCCTGGCGGCGGCGCTGTCGACGGCCGACGGCCTGCTGCTGACGATCTCCAATGCGCTTTCGCATGACGTGTACTACAAGATGGTGAACCCGAACGCGTCCGCCAAGAAGCGCCTCACCATCGCCCGCGTCCTGCTGCTGGGCGTGGCGGCGATCGCCGCCTTCGCGGCCTCGAACGCACCGGCGACCATCCTGTCGATCGTGGCCTGGGCATTCTCGATCGCCGCGGCATCCTTCTTCCCCGCGCTGGTGCTTGGCATCTTCTGGAAGCGGGCGAACAAGGCCGGTGCGGTGGCGGGCATGCTGGTCGGCTTCGGGCTCACGCTGTACTACCTGATCAACGTGAAGTTCCTCGGCATGACCCCGTGGTTCGGCATCAAGGACGTCTCGGCCGGCATCTTCGGCATCCCGCTCGGTTTCATCACCATCTGGGCCGTGAGCCTGATGACGCAGGAACCGTCGCAGGAGACCAAGGACATGGTCGAGGACCTGCGTTATCCCAGGCTGTCCCAGGGCTGATGGAGCCCGCCGCGGTCTTCCTCCCCGAAGGCCGCGGCTTAGATGAGCGCCGGTGCCCCCAGGCACCGGCGCTTTTTTTTTTTCGCCTGCCGTTAGACTCGACCCATGCTGACGACCTATACCCTGCTGCAGTTCCTGCTGGCCGTGCTGATGTGGACCCTGATCGGGCGCGGCGTACTGCGCCTGATGATCCCGGGCGACCCGTCGAAAACCCGGTCTACCGCATCTTCACCTGGGCCTGCTGGCCCGTGCTGGCACCGCTGCGCGCGCCACCTGGGCCGCGTGGTGCCACATTCACACCTGGGCTGGTACGCGCTGATCGCACTGATCGCCCTGCGCGTGGGCCTGTACATGCTGTTCTACAGCCAGGGCTGGCTGGTGCTGCCCCGGCGGCCGGATGAAACTTCGGCGCGACGCACGCAAAATGCCACGACGGGAACACGGCGCCAACGACACGATCGGCTAACCTCCGGTTCCCCGATGGAGCCCCCATGTCGACCCCGTCCCCCTCGCCCGCAACGAAAAAGAAAGTCCTCGTCACCGGCAGCTCCGGCCGCGTCGGCCGCGCCATCCACATCCGCCTGTCCTCGCGTTTCGACGTGAGCGGCCTGGACCGCCAGCCGTCCTCCACGGCCGCCTGGGTCGGCGAACTGGACTCGCCCGGGCTGCTGGAATGGGCGCTGCAGGACGTCGACACGGTGGTGCATACCGCCGCGCTGCATGCACCACACGTGCCGCACCTGTCCGAGGCCGAATTCCGCCGGGTCAACGTGGACGGCACCCGGCGCCTGCTGGATGCCGCCACCGCCGCCGGCGTGCGGCGCATTGTCTTCACCAGCACCACGGCGCTGTATGGCGACGCGGCGACGCCGCCAGGCTGCGCCGGCTGGGTGGACGAGGCGCTGCCACCCGAACCCCGCACCATCTACCACCGCACCAAACTGGAGGCCGAAGCGCTGCTGCGCGAAGCGGCGCTGGCGGGCGGGCCGAGCCTGCGCATCCTGCGCATGTCGCGCTGTTTCCCGGAGCCGGCGAACGTGATGGCGCTGTTCCGGCTGCACCGGGGCGTGGACGCCCGCGATGTCGCCGCCGCGCACGAGGCGGCCATGGAACACGACGGACCACCCTGCGCCACCTTCGTCATTTCCGGCGCCACGCCCTTCGTGGTCGAGGACGTCGATGCGCTGTGGCACGACGCGCCGACGGTCCTGGCCCGGCGGGCACCGTCCCTGGTGGCGGCGTTCGCCGCGCGTGGCTGGCGGCTGCCGGCGCGCATCGACCGCGTGTACAACCCCGAGGCCGCGGGCCGCGAACTGGGCTGGTATCCGCGCTACGGCCCGGGTGAAGTCCTGGCGATGCTGGTGGCCGGGTCGGGCGAAGTGTTGCCGCCCGACGAAAGCCTGGCCTGGTCGGCCGACTGAATCACCAGTCGGTCGGCCGGTAGTCCTTCAGGAACTGGCCCCAGACGTGGTGGCCGGTGTTGAAGCCGTCGATGATCGGATCGACGATGCGCGCCGCGCCGTCGACGATGTCCAGCGGCGGATGGAAGCGCTCCTCGCGGGTCTTGCGCTCGGCGATCTCCAGCGGATCCTCGTCGGTCACCCAGCCGGTGTCCACGGCGTTCATGTGGATGCCGTCGGACTGGTAATCGGCGGCCGAGGTGCGCGTCATCATGTTCAGCGCGGCCTTGGCCATGTTGGTGTGCGGGTGCCGCGTGGTCTTGAAGTTGCGGTAGAACTGCCCCTCCATCGCCGAGACGTTGACGATGTGCTTGTCGTGTTCGGGCGTGCGCTGCATCAGCGGCTTCAGGCGCGCGTTGATGATGAAGGGCGCGACCGCGTTCACCAGCTGCACTTCCAGCAGCTCGACCGCCGGCACTTCGTGCATCAGCAGGCGCCAGGAATTGCGACCGCGCAGGTCCACCTGCTGCAGGTCGGCGTCCAGGCGACCTTCCGGGAACAGGTGCTGCTGGCCCAGCAGTTCCTCGGCCAGCAGCGGCACCTGCGAGAGTTCGGCGGCGCGCACCAGGCCCGGCGCCTCGGCGCCGTGCGCCAGTGCGTTGCCGTCCGGCACCAGGTCGTAACCGCGCAGGCCTTCGTAGCTGCCCAGCAGCTTGCGCACGTGTTCGGGCATGTCCGAATGCGCGGCGGTTTCGCCGGCGATCATGTGCGCGTAGAACGCCGGCGGGCGGCGCACGGTCTGGCAGGCGTTGTTGATGATGAAGTCCAGGCGATCGCGCGTCTGCAGCAGGGTCTGGCAGAAGGCTTCCACGCTGGGCGTGTGGCGCAGGTCCAGGCCGAAGACCTCGAGGCGATGGCCCCACTCGGCGAAATCGGGCTCCTCGGCATAACGCGCCGCGGAGTCGCGCGGGAAACGCGTGGTGACGATCAGCGAGGCGCCGGCGCGCAGCAGCTTCAGGCCGGCCTGGTAGCCGATCTTGACGCGACCGCCGGTGAGCAGCGCGACACGCCCGCGCAGGTCGGCGGTTTCGGTGCGCTTGTGGAAATTGAACTCGCCGCAGGCCGGGCACATCTGGTCGTAGAAGTGGTGGATGCGCGTGTACTTTTCCTTGCACACGTAGCAGTGCTGCGGCTCGATGGTTTCGCGCGCGGGTTCGTCGGTGATGGTGTCCACCGGCGCCTTCGAGGGCGGGAAATAGTTCGGCGTGGTGAACACCGGCTTGCGCCGCAGCTCGCGGATGCCGGTGGCGTTCAGCACTTCGTCGTCGTGCGTGTTCTTCTGCGCCACCTGCGCACGCTTCTTCTCGCGCCGCCGCTTGCGGTGGTCGATCGGGTCGGGATTGTGGAACCGGTGCACGGCCGCTTTCAGGCGCTTCTGCTCGACTTCGGGCAGGGTTTCGAGCACCGACCGGTCGGCCGCGATGGCGTCGAGCAGTTCAGCGGCGACGCGCAGGCGTTCGAGCAGGGAATCACCGCCGGCGGGCGGAGGGGTGGGTTTATCGGTCATGAAAGGGGTCGGAAAGCGGGCGCGGCGGCCGTCGAGGGGCGGCATTGTCGCAGGACCGGGCCACGATTGCCCCGGTCCGGGCCTCGCGGCCCCGGGCCCGCCGCCTCAGGCGAAGGTCAAGGCATGGATCGGCGGCAGCCGCAGGGCCGGCGCCATCCAGCAATCGCCCTGGTCCTCGCTGATCCACAGGCCGCCGGTGGTCGAACCGATCGCCACCTGGTCGCCGCTGCCGTCCACGGCCAGGCCGTGCCGGTAGACCAGGTCATAGGCCGGATCGTGGGGCAGCCCTTCGGACAGCACGTCGAAATTCGCGCCGCCGTCGCGCGTGCGCGCCACCACCAGGCGGCCATCCACCGGCACCCGGCGCTCGTCCTTGATGGCCGGCACGAACCAGGCCGTGCCCGGCTCGCGCGGATGCACGCCGACGGCGAAACCGAACACCGAGGGTTTCACCGTGGCGACTTCGTGCCAGCGTGCGCCGCCGTCGTCGCTGCGGAAGACGCCGTTGTGGTGCTGCACCCACAGCGTGTCGGGCGCGGCGGCGCACTGCACCATGCGGTGCGGATCCTGGATCACCGGATCGAAACGACGGTCCTCCGGCATGTATTCGGCAAACATGCCGTCGCTGGTGACGCGCCAGGTGGCGCCGTCGTCGTCGCTGCGCCAGACGCCGCCGCAGGACACCGCGATGCGGATGCAGCGCGGATCGCGCGGATCCACGCAGATCGAATGGATGCCCGGCGAGTCGTATCCGCCGCCGAACCAGCCCGAACGCGACGGCTGGTCCCAGAGGCCGCGCATCAGCTGCCAACTCGCGCCGCGATCGTCGGAGCGGAACAGCCCGCCCGGCAAGGTGCCGGCCCAGAGCCGCCCGGGCTGGTCCGCGTCACCGGCTTCCAGCGACCAGATCAGTTCCAGCGTGGCGGGTTTGGGCGGTTTGCCGTCGCCGGTGGCGACGCTGTCGTCGGGGCCGTAGGCCGGCACCGCCAGTTCGGTCCAGGTGCGGCCGCGGTCGTCGGAGCGCTGCAGTTTGGCGCCGAAATGCCCGAGGTCGAGCGCCGCGTACCAGGCGCCGTCGCGTGGATCGGCGAGCGACAGTGCGACCTTGTCGCCGAGGAACGCCACGTGTTCGGTTTCCCAGCCCACGCGCCCACGCCGCAGCACGAACAGTCCCTTGCGGGTCGAAACCAGCAACGTGTCGGTCATGTCAGCCTCCTGAAAGCGCCTGCATCACGTAGATTTCCGCGTCCTCGCGCACGGCGAGGGCGAAGTTGATTTCGGTTGCAGTGCGTCGCCGTCAACGAACAGGGCGACGTGGCGGCGCAGTGCGCCGCGTTCGTCCAGCACGTAGCCGCGCAGGCCGGGATGGATTCGGAACAGTCCGTCGAGCACGGCGCCGACGCTGGCACCCGGCACCTGCACTGCCACTTCGCCATCCCCCGCCGGCGCCGGCGTCAGCCAGCGCGCGAGGGCGGATGCGATCACGACCTTGGCCATGGTTGTGCTCCGGCGTGGGCGGCCAGCATAGGCCAGTCCCTGCGCCGATGCCATGCTCGCTGTGTGCTGGATTTGTGTACTCGCATAGTGCTGGATCTGGCGCCGTCATCACCGGGGAAGTGAAGGGCTCTTTCTGCTCAGTGAAGCCTTTTATTTCGCAGAAAGAGCCCTTCACTTCCCCGGCGCTGCCGGTACGTTCTACCCGGGCCGCTGATTGGAGGGCAGGTGTGGCATCGGCGTTTTGCATACGCGTGCGGCTTCGCGGGCTTCCGCATGTGCGATCTTTCCTGCGCATCACGCTTGGCTAAGACGGGCAAGGCGAAAAGCCAGCGACACGTCTATCGCGGGCGCGTTCCCTGAACGCGTCTGGTGCCTTCCGTGCGAGGTTGGGTTGTAGGCGAGTGCGGCGCTTCGTGCGAAAACCGGGCAGTTGTGTGCGGCGCATCGCGCCGCCCGCTCTTCGCCGCTGCGCGGCGGGTACTCCTTCCGGCCTAGCCCCGAAGGCACCAGACGCGTTCAGGGGAACGCGCCGCGACGTGGCGCGTGGTGGAGAAGGGCCTCGGCACGATTAACCGCCAGATCCGCAGGAAAGATCGCGCATGCGGAAGCCCGTACACATGCACGCGTATGCAAAACGCCGATGCCAGCAAGAACTCCGTCACGAAACCGGGCCGACCCGACCGACGGCGCCGGGGAAGTGAATACCTCTTTCTGCGAAATAAAAGGCTTCACTGAGCAGAAAGAGGTGTTCACTTCCCCGGTGTCGACGGCCCAGATCCCCACGTGCAGAACGTCACAGCAATGCCAAACAAAAAGGCCCGCCGAAGCGGGCCTTCCTGCAGCACCAGCGCGTGGAATCAGACCCGTGCCGGCGCCATCGAATAGCCCTTCAGGCGCGCCGAGAACTCCTCGAGCTGGCGGATGCCCGAGGCTTCGGCCTCGGCGCACCAGGCGCGCAGCGCCTCCATCTTGGCTTCCGCCTCGGCGCTCCTGAGCTCGTAGATGCCGAGCAGGCGCGCACGGAACTCCATCAACCGCTGCGTATTCGGACGCTCCGCGATCCAGGCACTGAACCGCGCCCGGTGCGCCTCGTCCAGCCAACGGCCCTCACTGCGGAACGCACGACGCAATCGACCCGGCAGATCCTTGGCCTCCGCCTGCAGATGCGGCTTGAGCACCATCTGGAAATAGTCGGTCGCCACCTGCCAGCGATGCGCCATCACCGCACGCATCGTGTCCGCGTCGGGGACCTGGATGTTCGGGCGCACGTCGAGTTCCGGCGCCACGCGCAGCACCTTGGCCAGGCCGACGGCCTGCAGGCCGCGGATCACGGTCCAGCCGATGTCGAATTCGTACTTGCGCAGCGCGAACTTTGCCGAACTCGGGAACGCGTGGTGGTGGTTGTTGTGCAGCTCCTCGCCGCCCACCCAGAACGCCCACGGCGTCAGGTTGGTCGCGGTGTCGGCGGTGTCGAAGTTGCGGTAACCCCACCAGTGGCCCAGGCCGTTGATGACGCCGGCGGCCCAGAACGGGATCCACGCCATCTGCAGCGCCCACATCACGATGCCCGGGATGCCGAACAGGGTGAGGTTGATGGCCAGCATCAGGATCGGGCCGAAAGTCGCGCGCGGCGTGTACAGCTTGCGTTCGATCCAGTCGTCCGGCGAACCCTTGCCGTACTTCTCCAGCATGTCCTTGTCCAGGCGCGCTTGGTAGAGCTCGACGCCGCGCCACAGCACCTGGTGGATGCCCCAAACGCGGGCTGTGCGGATCTTCCTCGGTCTCGCACTTGGCGTGGTGCTTGCGGTGCACCGCGGTCCACTCCTTGGTGACCATGGCGGTGGTCAGCCAGGCCCAGAAACGGAAGAAGTGCGTCAGCACCGGGTGGAAGTCCACGCCGCGGTGCGCCGCGCTGCGGTGCAGGTACAGCGTGGTGGTCATGATGGTGAGCTGCGTCACCACCAGGAAATAGACCGCCATCTGCCAGTAGCTGGCCTGCGTGAAGCCACGCGCCAACCAGTCGAACAGGTCCAGGACATGGGGAAAACTCCGTAAAAAACGGGCGCTTGGCCCGGTATCAGCTGCGGATGATGCCCTCGGCACCATGCTCCGTCACCCTGCGTCGAGGTATGGTGTTCAGCCTCGGCCACCACAAGGGGCGGACATGAACGCGGATTCATCCCGGCAGCGTGTGATCCACCTGCCAAAGGGCGCCGGCCGGGTCTATGCGCTGGGCCCGATGCGCAGCGTGTTCCTGGCCGACGGCGAGGAAACCGCCGACACCTATTCGATCTCGGAATGGTGGCTGGAACCGGGCACGCCCGGCCCCGGCCCGCATTCGCACGAGGCCAACGACGACATCTTCTACGTGCTCGAAGGCCGGTTCAGGTTCCAGGCCGGCGACGACTTCATCGACGCCGGCCCGGGCGACTTCCTGCGCGTGCCGGCTGGCGTGGTGCACGACTTCAGCAATCCCGGCGCAGTGCGCGCCGGCCTGCTCAACCTCTACATCCCCGGCGGCTTCGAGCGGGAGATGCCGGGCATCGTCGCCTGGTTCGCCGCGCCGGAGCGCTAGGCCCCGGGTTTCGTTGGTTCGGGCTCGCGCGGATCCTGCGGCCGCCGCGGCTCCGGAAGTTCGCGCACGTGCACGTCCAGCTGCGGATAGGCGAAGGCGATGCCGTTCTCGGCGAACAGCTCGACCAGCCGGGCATTGATCTCGTTGCTCACGTGCAGGCGGTCGTTCATCGAGCCGACGAACACCCGCAGCTCGAAATCCATCGTGCTGGCGCCGAAGCCCAGCAGCCAGCTGCGCGGCGGCCAGTCCGTGAGCACGCGCGGGTTCTCCTCGGCCGCCTGCAGCAGCAGCCGGTGCACCAGGGCCGGGTCGGTGCCGTAGTCCACGCCCATCTTGATGGTGACGCGCGTGGTCTCGTCGCTCAGGGTCCAGTTCACCAGCTGGCCGGTGATGAAGACCTTGTTCGGGACCACGATCTCCTTGTTGTCGAAATCCAGGATCGTGGTGGCGCGGGTGCGGATGCGGGTGACGGTGCCGTCGAGGTTGTTGACGGTGATGGTGTCGCCGACCCGGAACGGCCGCTCGAACAGCAGGATCAGGCCCGAGACGAAGTTGGCGAAGATCTCCTGCAGGCCGAAGCCCAGGCCGACGGTCAGCGCCGCCGCCATCCACTGCAGCTGGCCCCAGCGCAGGCCGAGCAGGCCCAGGCCGGCGATGACGCCGATCACCACGATGGCGTAGCGCGAGACGCTGGTGATGGCGTAACGCGAGGCCGCGTCGATGCCGCCCCGCGACATCAGCGCGATCTCGATCAGGCCCGGCAGGTTGCGCGCGGCGACGAAGGTCAGGGCCAGCACCAGCACGCCCACCATCACCGCGACCAGGGTGACCGGCACCAGCACGTTGGCGCCGTCGGCGCCGGTTTCGGTGATGCTCCAGAGCGCGATCTCGTCGAAGCGCGCGATCGCCGGCAACACGTCGGCCCAGACCCAACCCAGGCCGATCGCCAGCAGGGTCAGCTTGAGCGCGCGCAACAGGCTGCGGCTGTGGGTGTTGACCTGCTCCAAGGTGATTTCCTCGTCGAGCTCGACCGGCACCGCTTCGCCGCTGGTCTCGGCCGGGCCTTCCCCGGCCTGCGCCTCGGCCTCGCGGCGCTGCTGCAGCCGGCGCAGGGCCAGCCGGCGTTCGCCCAGCACGAACCAGCGCGACAGCATGCCGTTCACCACCGCCACCACGGTGATCACGCCGACGCTGGAGAACACCGAATCCACCAGGATCGCGGCCGAATAAACGTATCCCTCCAGCGCAAGCACGGCGCAGACCGCCAGGAACAGCGGCACCGTGGCCCGCAGCAGGCGCCGCGCGCGCGAGCCGGTGTCGTCGCCGGCGCGCGTATGCCACAGCCTGCCCGGCGCCAGCAGTTGCCAGATCGCCCAGGCGCCGCTGATCGAGGCGAACGTCACCGCGATGCGCGCATGCACGTTCACCGCCAGGTCCTGGTTGCGGATGAAGGCCAGCAGCATGACGAAGTAGGCCGGCAGCAACAGCCACTGCAGGCGCGGCACCCAGAGCTGCAGCGCCTCGCGGCGCGGCCGGGTCCAGCGGAAGTGCGCGTGCGCCAGGCCGCGTTCGCGCACCAGCCAGCGCAGGAATCCCAGGGTGAACACCGGCAGGGCCAGCGCGATCAGGGCCTGGCCCAGCGAGTCGCTGTACTTGCCGGCGCCCACGCTCTGCAGCAGGCCGCCGAACATCAGCAGTGCCATCGCCGCCGGCAGCGCCGCCACGACCGTCCAGGCCAGGCTCTCGAGCGTGCGCCGGTAACGGTCCGCGCGCGCGTCGCGGATCGCCTGCGCCAGGATCCCCAGCCGCACCGGCGCGCGCCGGCGCAGCACCAGCAGCGCAGCCAGCACCAGCACGGCGCCCGCATGGGCCCAGGGGCGTTCCCGGATCGAATGCAGCAGCTGCTGGCCGCTGGTGGCCAGACGCGAAGGGTTCACCAGGTCATAGGCTCCGGCCGGCACCTGGGCCAGCCAGGCCAGGTCCACCGGCGGGTGGCTGCGTATCCACAGCAGGTGCCGGTTGAGGGTCTGGCGCAGCTCGCGGTTGGCGTCCAGGCGCGACTGCAGGCGCCGGCCGCTCTGCTCGCAGGCGGCGATCAGGCGCCAGATCATCGGCTCCAGCCGGTAGACCAGGTCCACCCGCTCGCTCAACAGCGATTCCAGCGGGTCTTCACCGGTCGCCTCGGCGGCCGGGGCGGCCGCGTCTTCCCGGCCGAGTGCGTTTTCGCGCAGTACGCGCGCCGCCGCCGGCAGGTCGGCCAGGTCGCGCTTGAAGTCGGCCAGGCCGATCAGGCGCAGGCGCAGTTCGGCCTCGGTCTGGCGCACGCTGTCGAGCTGCCGGCGGATGCGGGCCTCGGGTTCGAGCCGCCGCAGTTCGGCCCAGAGCCAGATGCCGACCTGTTCGCTGCGGCCGCCGAGGTCCACGCGGGTCTGGCTGTCGCGCACGCCGGCGAGGTCGCGCTCCAGCGCCTGTTCCTGCGCGGCTTGGGCGCGGCGTTGGTCGTTGAGGCGCTGGTTGGTGGCCAGCAGTTCCTCGCCCAGGGCCAGGTTTTCCCGCGCGACCTTCGAGGTCACGGCATCCGGAGTGGCGGCTTCTGCCTGCTGGGTCAACCGGGCGGTCAGCGCCTCGAGTTCCCGGCGGCCGCGCTCGGCGATCAGGGCGCGCAGCGTGGCCAGCCGCGGTTCGTGCATCGACAGGCGGTTGCGCAGGTCGCGCAGTTCCAGGTCCTGCAGGGCCTGGCGGGTGCCCGCGACATCCTGTTCGGCCTGCCACAGCGCCTGCTCGGCGACCAGTCGACGGCGTTCGGCGGTATTGCGGGCCTGGCGCGCGGTGGTGAGGGCGGCGGGCTCGCCGTCGCCGGGCACCACGGGCACGGCCAGTTCGTCGATGCGGCGCTGGCGCTCGCCCTGGCTCAGCTGGCCGGCGGTGCCCTGGGCGATGGTGGCCGACAGTTCGCTGGTCAGGACATCGATGCGGTCGCGCAACTGGCTGGCGGTGGTGCGCTCCTGCTCCAGCAGGCGCTCCAGGGTCTCGATGTCGGCGTTGGCGGGCAGCATGCTGCGCCAGACCTGCAGCGCCTCGCGCGTGTCCACGGCCAGTTGGGACTGCAACTCGGCGGTACGGGTCGGGGCATTCGCGACCTCGGCATGCAGCGCTTCCAGGCGCTGGGTGAGGGTATCGGCATCGCGGTCGGCGGCAGCGGCGGCGTCCAGCGCTTATGGGTGGCCTTGGCCTGCGGGTCGGCCAGATCGCTGGCGGCGGCGCGCAACGAGTCCAGCGGGCTCGACCCCGACGGCTTGGCCTGTACGGACGTCGTCAGCACCAGCAGGACGGCCAGACAGAACCGGAGGGAAACGGCGGACGATCGGTTCGGGCCCATGGGCCTAGGCTATCCCCGCGCAGCGGCCGGGCAATTCACGGCCTGCCCCGCGGCTCTGCGACACTGGCGCCATGCCCGAACTACCCGAAGTCGAGACCACCCGCCGCGGCCTGGCGCCGCACCTCGAAGGCCGCCGCATCACCGGCGTGGTGCTGCGCCGGCCCGACCTGCGCTGGCCGATCCCGCCCGAAGTCGCGCGCGAACTTCCGGGCCAGCAGGTGCTGGGCGTGCGCCGCCGCGCCAAATACCTGCTGCTCGACACCGCGCCGGGCAGCGCGCTGCTGCACTGGGCATGTCCGGCATGCTGCGCGTGCTGCCGGCGGCGACACCGGTGGCCGCGCACGACCACGTCGACCTGGCCTGGATTCGGGCCGCGTGCTGCGCTTCACCGACCCGCGGCGGTTCGGTTGCCTGCTCTGGCAGCCGGCCGGCGCGATCCACGCACTGCTCGAACACCTCGGCCCCGAACCGCTGTCGGACGATTTCGACGGCGACTATCTGTTCGAGCGCAGCCGCGGCCGCAAGGCGCCGGTGAAGGCCTTCCTGATGGACCAGGCGGTGGTGGTCGGGGTGGGCAACATCTACGCCGCCGAAAGCCTGTTCCGCGCCGGCATCGCCCCGGGCCGGGCCGCGGGCTCGGTGAGCCGGGAGCGATATGCCCGGCTGGCGACGGCGGTGCAGCAGATCCTGGCCCACGCCATCACCCGCGGCGGCACGACCCTGCGCGATTTCCTCAGCCCGGACGGCGCGCCGGGCTATTTCGAGCAGGAGTTGTTCGTTTACGGCCGCGAGGGCGAGCCCTGCCGGACCTGCGGCCGCCGGATCCGCGACGGCCGCATGGGCAACCGCGCCACCGCCTGGTGTCCCGGCTGCCAGCGTTGAGCCCGGACGACGCCCGCCCTCCAATGCGGCTATATTGTCCCCAGCCCGCGCAGACGGGCCCGGGGAGCCATGAACGAAACTGCCGAAATCACCCAGTGGTTGAGCGCTGCCCGTGGCGGCGACAAGTCCGCGCTCGACCGGGTGCTGGCGACGCTTTACCGTGAGCTGCACGGCATGGCCCGGCGCCAGCTGGGCGGCCAGCAGTACGGCCACACGCTCGACACCACCGCCCCGGTGCACGAGGCCTACCTCAAGCTCGCCGGCCGTGCCGAGGCCGAGTTCGAGGACCGCGCCCACTTCTTCGCCTACGCCGCCAGCGCCATGCGCTCGGTGGTGGTGGACTACGCCCGCCAGCGCATGGCGGTCAAACGCGGCGGCGACCTGCACCGCGTCACCGACCTGCCCGAGGACGCCGGCGGCGGCATGCGCCTGGACGAGGACATGCTCGGCCTCGATGTCGCGCTGAACAAGCTGCACGACCTCGACCCGCGCCTGGCCCAGGTGGTCGAGATGCGCTATTTCGCCGGCCTGTCCGAAACCGAGATCGCCGGCCTGCTCAAGCGCTCCGAACGCAGCGTGCGCCGCGACTGGCAAAAGGCCCGCATGTTCCTGCTGGCCGCCCTGCAGGGCTGAGGTCGGCGCGCCCGCGTGGACACCGAACGCTGGTCCACGCTGTCGGCGCTGCTCGACGAACTGCTCGAGCTCGAACCGCCCGTACGCGCACGCCGCCTGGCCGAGATCACCGCGGGCGATGCGTCGCTGGGCGAAGAACTGTCGCGGTTGATGGCGCTGGAGGACGACCGCCCCGACTTCCTGTCGCAGTCGGTGGTGGACGCGGCGGTGTTCTCGCCGCAGCCCGGGCAGTCGATCGGCCCCTACAAACTCGAACGCCCGCTGGGCGAAGGTGGCATGGGCCAGGTCTGGCTGGCGCTGCGCGCCGACGGCCTCTACCACCGGCGCGTTGCGCTGAAGCTGCTGCGCCCGGGCCTGGGCGACGCCGGCCTGCGCACCCGCTTCACCCGCGAACGGCAGATCCTGGCGCGCCTGGGCCACGCCCACATCGCCCGCCTGCTCGACGCCGGCGTCAGCAGCGACGGCCAGCCCTATCTCGCGCTGGACTACGTGCAGGGTGAACCGATCACCGCCTATGCGCAGAAACTCGGGTTGCCGACGGCGGACCGGCTGCGCCTGTTCCTGCAGGTCTGCGCCGCGGTCAGCCACGCGCACGCCAACCTGGTGGTGCACCGCGACCTCAAGCCTTCGAACATCCTGGTGACCTCGGCCGGCGAGGTCTGCCTGCTCGACTTCGGCATCGCCAAGCTGCTGGACGAATCCGACGTCGGCGCCACCGAGATCACCGGCACCGGCACCCGCGCCTTCACCCTGCACTACGCCGCGCCCGAACAGTTGCGCAACGGCGTGATCACCACCATGACCGACGTGTATTCGCTCGGCGTGGTGCTGTACGAACTGCTGGTCGGCCGCAAACCCTACGACCCGACACGCGCCACGGACGCCGCCTGGGAAGAGGCGATCCTCGACGCCGACCCGGTGCGCCCGTCGGCGGCGGCGCTGCGGGTGGCGCGCGAATCGGGCCTGCTGGCGCCGCGCCGGGTGGCGCGCGAATTGTCCGGCGACCTGGACAACATCCTGCTGCGGGCCCTGGCCAAGCTGCCGGAGAACCGCTACGTCTCGGTGGAGGCACTGGCCCAGGACCTGCGCCGCTACCTCGACGGCGAACCGGTGCTGGCGCGGCCGCAGAGCCTGGGCTACCGCGTGCAGAAGTTCGTCCGGCGCAATTCACTGAGCCTGGGCATGAGCCTGCTGGTCGGCGGGCTGCTGGTGTCGGCATTGGTGTTCGTGTCCTGGCAGGCACGCAAGGCGATCGCCGAGGCGCAGCGCGCGCAGGCGATGCAGGACTTCGTGGTGGCGCTGTTCGAGAACACCGAACAGGCCGGCAACGGCGGACTGGACGTGCGCACGCTGCTGGATTCCGGCGTGCGCCGCGCCGACACCGAACTGATCGGCCAACCGCAGACCCGCGCCGAACTGCTGGGCCTGGTGGCGCGCCTGCGCCAGGGCCTGGGCGACGACCGCCAGGCGCTGGAACTGCTGGACCGGCAGTCGCAGGTGCTGACCGCATTGAGCGGCGAAGCACCGGCCCGGCTGGGCATCGAGGCGGCGGCACTGCGCGGCCGCAGCCTGCGCGCACTCGGCCAGCCCGAGGTCTGCGTACGCACGCTCAAACCCTGGCTGCCGGTAAGCCAACTGCAGGCGCCGCGGCATCCGCGCGCGGTATCCGAATTCCTGTCCCAGCTCGGCCGCTGCCATCGCAGCCTGGGCGGGCTGGACGTGGCGCGCGACCTGTTCGGCCAGGCGCTGGCGCTGCGCAGCGGCCTGAACGAGTCCAAGCCGCTGCAGGCCGAAAGCCAGGCCGACCTGGCGGGCCTGCTGGCCGACGAGGCGCGTTACGAAGAGGCGATCACCGCCATACGCGGCGCGCTGGGCCTGCTGCGCGAGAGTGGCGGCGATCGCAACGCATTGGGCGTGGAGATCTGGCGCGACCTGGGCGGCCTGTACCGCGCCATCGGCGACCGCATGGAAAGCGAGGCCTCGTACCGGCAGGCGCTCGAGATCGCCTTGAACCGGTTCGGTCCCAACCACCCGGCCAGCACCGCCGTGCAGCGGCCGCTGGGCCGCGTGCTGATCGAAGCCGGCAAGCTCGAGGAGGCCGAACGCCTGCTGCGCCTGGCGCACGAGCGGCTGCTGGCCCGTTTCGGCCCCGAACATCCGGAAGTCGCCGCGTCCTGGCACCAGCTGGGCCGGCTGGCCTGGGAGCAGGGCCGCACGCCGCAGGCCCAGGACGCCTTCCAGCGCAGCCTGCAGCTGCGCCGGCGCAGCAACGAACTCGGCGCGCACGCGTCGGTGCTCTGCGACCTGGCGGAAACCCGATTGGCGCTGGCGCAACCCGACAGCGCGGAACTGCTGGCGCGCGAGTGCCAGCAGATGGCGCCGGGACCGGCCCTGGCGGCACGCGCCGACGGCCTGCTGGCCGACGTCGCGCTCGGTCGCGGCCATGCCGACGCCGCGCAGGCGCTGATGAACTCGGCCGAACAGCGGCTGCTGGAAGACGGCCAAGACCCGGTCACGTCGCTGGCGTTCGCACCGGTGGTGCTGATGCGCGCACGCATCGCGATGGCGGAAGGCGACTACCCCGGTGCCGGCGCGGTGGCCGCGGCGATGCGGGCGCGGCTGAGCGACGGACGCACGCCTGAAGCCCAGGTCTGGGCCTTGCGTTTCGAAGCGCTGCAGGCCGGGCTGGAGTGCCGGCGCGGCCAGGGCGCCGACGGACGCCTGCAGCGCGACCGCGCGCTGGAAGAAGCCGGCAGCCGGCAACCCGAACGCAAACGCCTGCTCGACGACATCGCCCGGCTTTCCGCCGCCTGCGGCCGTACCTAGTCGTCGCCGCCCAGCGGCAGGCGCGGCTGCTGCAGATCAATGCAGCCCTCGCCCGCCATCACTTTCTTGAACTCGCCGCGGCTCACCGACACATAGCGGTCATTGCCGCCGATCTCGACCTGGGGGCCATCGGTGATCGCACGCCCGTGTTCGTCCACGCGCACCACCATCGTCGCCTTGCGGCCGGTGTGGCAGATGGTCTTGATCTCGACCAGGTTGTCGGCCCAGGCCAGCAGGTACTGGCTGCCCTCGAACAGCTCGCCGCGGAAATCGGTGCGCAGCCCGTAAGCCAGCGCCGGCACGTTCAGCCGGTCGACGATCTCGGTGAGCTGCCAGACCTGGGACTTGCCCAGGAACTGCGCCTCGTCGACCAGCACGCAGTGCAGCGGGCCGTGCGCGGCGATGTCGGCAGCCACCAGCGCCTGCAGGTCTTCTTCGCGACCGAAAATGCGGCCGCGCGCCTTCAGGCCGATGCGCGAGGCCACCACGCCCTCGCCGTAGCGGTCGTCCAGCCGCGGCGTGAGGATGAGCGTGCGCATGCCGCGCTCGTGGTAGTTGTGCGCGCTCTGCAGCAGGGTGGTGGTCTTACCGGCGTTCATCGCCGAGTAGTAGAAATAAAGCTTGGCCAAAACAGCGTCCAACTGCGGGGTGGGCCGCCATTATCGCCCGGCCGGCCCGGCCTGTCCGGCCGGGCGCGGTGGTCATCCGTTCAGTCGTCGGCATCCGGCGGCGGCACGTCCCGGCCGGTCATCACGTCGCCCACCTCTACGGTGCCCTGGCCCGGGTGCTTCCAGTCGAAGTCCTGCCACTGCCAGTACTGCTCGGGTTTCCAGAACGTCTCGGCGTAGTACTCCTCGCCGCGCACCGTGCGCCAGCCATTGGCGGTCGGGATCTGGATCTGCAGGTTGCCAACCGAACCGACCCGGCTGCCGGTGGTCTCGCGGCGCGCCTGCTTCAGTCGCTTCTCCAGGCGCGGCTTGGCGGCGGCGTCGCCGTATTCGTCCAACAGGTCACGGCCGACCACGATGGCGCGGTCGCGCTCTTCCGGCGTCATCGCGGCCCAGTACTCCTCGCGCTTGATGAGCAGCATCGGATAGGCGCGCTCGGCCGCGATGTCCATCCAGGCGTAGGCCAGCGCACGGTCGGCGGCGGCACCCTGGCCCTTCCAGTGCATCTCGCCCAGCAGGCCCTGCGACGGTTTGTCGGCGTATCGCGCCGCGCGCAGGAATTCCTTCCGCGCCGTCTCGAATTCACCGCGGCTGTAGGCATCCAGGCCCGCCAGGCGGTGTTTGAGGTCCGGGTGCGCACCGAGGAAGGCTTCCGAACTCATGATTTCCCGGTCGGTCTTGTTCAGCGACGGCGGCGGGCTGCCTTCCTGTGCCGCAACGAGCGGGGGCAGCGGCAGGACGAGGGCGATCAGCAACGGGGCGAGAACTGGACGCATGGGGACAACCTCTGGGTCGGGTCTGCGTGGGCGGGGCGCGTGTGTCGTGCGCTGCGATGCGACGCAGCGACTATGGAGGGATGCCATGGCGACGGCATCGGTCGCAAGTCATGCCGTGTCGTCAGGCCCCCTGGTCATGCCTGGTCGGGGGCGCCAGGTCCAGCAGGGCCAGGGCACGCGCGAAACCTTCGTCCAGCGGCGCCACCACGGTGATGCGGCGTCCGTCCAGCGGGTGCGGGAAGGACAGGCGCCGCGCATGCAGCAGCATGCGGTGCACGCCGCGCATGCGGAACGCCTGGCTGTGCCGGCCGTCGCCATGGCTGGAATCACCGATCAGGTGATGGTGCAGGTGCTTGAGGTGGCGGCGGATCTGCCGGAAGCGGCCGGTCAGCGGCGTGCAGCACAGCAGTGCGTAACGCGAGCTGGGGTGCTGGGCGCTGGGCCAGTCGACTTCGGCCGTGGCCAGCGTGCGGTAGCGGGTCTGCGCCGGTTTTTTCTGCGGCTTGCCGGGGCCGCCGTCCAGCGCGTGGTCGATCAGCCCTTCCGGCGGCGCCGGCCAGCCACGGCAGACCGCCAGGTAGTCCTTCTCGAACTCGCGTTCCATCAGGCGCTTGCCCAGCGCCGACGCACTCGCGGTCGAAGGCCAGCAGCAGGCAGCCGCTGGTCGCACGGTCGAGGCGGTGCACGAGGAAGATGGGTTTTCCGAACTGTTCGCGCAGGCGGTCGGCGGCGAAATCGGTCTCGCCGCGCGCCAGCGCACTGTCATGCACCATCAGGCCGGCGGGTTTGTTGACGACGGCCAGCTGGTCGTCGGCGTACAGGACGTCCAGGGCGCGTAGCGCGATTTCGTCCACTGGCGGTTCGTGCATCGCCGCGGTCAGCGGCGGGGCCAGGCGGCGAGGAAGGCGCCGAAGGCGCCGAGGCCGGCGATGCCCGCGGCGGCGGGGATGCCGAGCAGGCGCGGGCCGCCGGCATCGAGGCCGACGAGCACTGCAGCGACCACCATCAGGCCGGTGCCCAGGATCGCGTACACGGTCTGGCGCTGGCCCGCCTTCGAGATGCGGGCGAGCTCCGCCAGGTCTTCGCTGCGCATGTTCAGCGTGTGCTGGCCACGCACCTGCAGGGCCAGGAAGTCGTGCAGCAGGCGCGGCATGTCCGGCGCGTGCGTGATCAGCTCGGGCAGGCGCTTGCGGAATTCGGATCCCAGCGTCTGCGGGCTGTAGCGTTCGCGCAGGATCTTCTCCAGCACCGGTCGCGCCTCGGCCCAGATGTCGAGCTTCGGGTCGAGCAGGCGGCCGACGCCTTCGATGTTGAGCAGCGTCTTCTGCAGCAGGATCAACTGCGGCTGCAGCGTCAGCTCGTAACGCTGCGCAGTCTTGAACAGCTTCACCAGCACCTCGCCCAGCGAGATCTCGCTCAGCGGGCGGGTGAAATAGGGTTCACAGACGGCGCGCGTGGCGGCCTCGAGTTCGTCGATGCGGATGTGGCCGGGCATCCAGCCGGCCTCGATGTGCAGCTCGGCGATGCGGCGGTAGTCGCGCTGGAAGATCGCCATGAAGTTCTCGGCCAGGTAGTACTGGTCGCGGCGGTCGAGCTGGCCGACGATGCCGAAATCTATGGCGATGAAACGCGGATTGTCCGGGCGGGTGGCGTCCACCCAGATGTTGCCGGCGTGGGCGTCGGCGTGGAAGAAATTGTCGCGGAAGACCTGGGTGTAGAACACGCGCACGCCACGCGCGGCCAGCAGCTTGCGGTCGATGCCGGCGGCGTCCAGCGCGGCGATGTCGTCGGACGGGATGCCACGCACGCGCTCCATGGTCAGCACGGTTTCGGTGCTGTAGTCCCAGAACACTTCGGGCACGTACAGCTCGTCGCTGCCCAGCCAGGTGCGGCGCATCAGGCTGGCGTTGGCGCCTTCGCGCTGCAGGTCGAGTTCGGCGTGCAGCGTCGCCTCGATCTCCGACACCACTTCCTGCGGGCGGATCTTGTCGGCGGCGGGGTGGTGGCGGTCGGCCAGCGAGGCCAGGGTGCGCAGCAATTCGACATCGGCCCGGATCTGCCGGCGGATGCCGGGGCGCAGCACCTTGACCACCACTTCGCGGCCGTCGTGCAGGCGCGCCGCATGCACCTGGGCGATCGAGGCCGAGGCCAGGGGCGTTAGGTCGAACTCCGTGTACACCGCAGCGATCGGCTTGCCGAGCGCCGCTTCGATCAGCGTCTGCGCCTGCTCGCCCGGAAACGGCGCCACCCGGTCCTGCAGCAATGTGAGCTCTTCAGCGATGTCCGGCGGCAGCAGGTCGCGGCGCGTGGACAGCACCTGGCCGAACTTGACGAAGATCGGGCCCAGCTCCTGCAGCGCCAGGCGCAGGCGCTGGCCGCGCGGAAGGCCGGTTTCGCCGTCGTGCGCGGGCGTGATCGGCCGCAGCAGCCAGAGCCAGCGGCCGAACACGGTGCTTTCGAGCAGTTCGTCGAGCCGGTGCCGCAGCAGCACGCGGGCGATGCCGACGGCGCGCAGGGTGGACTTCAGGCCGCGCGAACCGCCGCGCACCAGGCCGGCGGCACTCATGCGCCACGCTCCGGATCGAGCCGGGCCAGGCGCGCGGCCAGCCGTTCGGCGCGGTCGCGCAGCGTGTCCACGTCATCGTGGAAAGCGGACAGTTCGGCCTTGCCGACCAGGTCGCGCGATTCTTCGGTGAGGTAGTCGACGGCGTCGCGGCTGAAACCCTTGGCGAAACCGGCACCGGCCTTCAGCGCCTCGCGCAGGCCGCGGCCGATCTGCGGGCCCAGCACCGGGCCGAACACTTCGGCGAAGGGTTTTTCCCAGTCGGGATCGAAGCGCTGCGCCAGGTGCTGCAGCGTGCGCGCGAGTTCGGCGTCGCCGTTGATGCGGACCTTGCCGACCGGCGGCGCGCCGTCCTGGCGCAGGAAAGGCAGCTGCGAAAGCACGCCGGACAGCGTCGCGCGGATGCCGAGGTCGGGTTCGTCCTTCGGCGGGCCGACCCTCAGGCGGCCGGCGTCCACGGTGATATCGAGCGCGACCGGCGGGGCCTCCAGGGCCAGGCCGATGCGCCGGCCGCCGAGGCGCTCCAGCGCCCCGGCGGTGTCCGGGTCCAGCGCGACGATCCGGTTCAAGGCCTGTTCCAGCGCACGGCCGGCCAGGGGCTTGAGGGCGTCGAAGGGGAAGCGGCACGGTCCGTCATGCCGCCATTCTAGCGGGCCGACGCGGGCTTACGGCGCGGCCCCGGGGCCTAGGCGGCCCGCTTGAGGAAGGAAACGATCGCCAGGATCAGGAAAACGACGAACAGCACCTTGGCGATGGTGGCGGCCAGGCCGGCCAGGCTGCCGAAACCCAGCACGGCGGCGATGATGGCCACGACGAGAAAGATCAGCGCGTAATGGAGCATGTTTGCTCTCCTTGTTTTTTGCCCCTCGTGGGACGCACAGACCCTAGCCCCTGAACCTGAACCCCTGCAGGCAGGTTCAGTCCGCGTTACTCGGGGATTCATCGCCGTGAACACCGCTTCACGCGCCGCGCAAGGCGCGCGACGTCACCCGCGATCACGCCACCACGCCGCCAGTCGCTGCAGGCCCTCGGCGGTGGACACACGCGGCAGGTAGCCGAAATCGCGCTGCGCGGCGGAGATGTCGTACCAATGGGGCGTCGAAAGCTGCTCGGCGAGGAAACGCGTCATCGGTGGTTCGCCCGAAAGCCGGAACACCGCCCACACGCCTTCGAGCAGGGCACCGGCGCCGTAGGCGATCGGGTACGGCACGCTGCCTGTCACCGGTGCCACGCCCGCGGCACCGAGCATGTCGTTGACGATCCGGCGCACTTCGCGCGGTTCGCCGTTGGAAATGAAATAGGCCTTGCCGGCGCAGGCCGCACCGGGCGCCAGCGCCTTGAACGCGTCCACATGCGCCTGTGCGGCATTGTCGATGTAGGTGGTGTCCATGCGGTTGTGGCCGCCGCCGACGAAACGCAGGCGGCCGGCCAGGGCGCGTTCGACCAGGCGCGGCAGCAGCTGGGTGTCGCCCGGACCCCAGATCAGGCGCGGGCGCAAGGCGACGGTGGCGAGCATGGCGTCGTTGGCCGCCAGCACTTCTTCCTCCGCGATCAACTTGGTGGCCGGGTAGGGCGCCTTGAAACCATGGCCGTAGGGCGTGTTGGTTTCGTTGCCGCCTTCGACCGGTGTGCGGCCGCTGTGGGTGACGCTGGGCGTCGAGGTGTAGACCAGCCGGCCGATGCCGTGCGCGCGCATCGCCGCCAGCACGTTGCGGGTGCCGGTGACGTTGGCGCTGAAATAACTTTCGTGGCTGCCCCAGGCGCCGGCCTTGGCGGCGTTGTGGAAGATCGCGTCCTGGCCTTCGAACGCCGTGTGCACGGCACCGGCATCGGCCAGGTCGCCGCGCAGCTGGCGCACGCCCATCGCCTCGAGCGCGGGCGAATGGCTGCGCTGGAAGCTGGTCACGGCATGGCCTTCGGCCAGCAGCGCCCTGCACAGCGCCTGGCCCAGGAATCCCGCACCGCCGGTCACCAACACCTTCATCGATTTCGCAGCTCCTTCGCCGCCCAGACCGCCAGCTGCTCGCGGCCGATCTTGGCGTTGTGGCGGATGTCCACCGGGAAGCCCGGGTGGATCAGGAAATCCTGGATGCGCGCGGTGTGCACGAAGCCCATGCCGAGCCGGCGCAGTTCCGCCAGCACCCGCTCGTGTTCGTACATCGGCAGGTGCGGCGCCATCTCCACGCACAGCACCGGCCGCTGCCGCCCGGGTTCGCCGATGCCGACCAGGGCCGTGCGCGCCACTTCGGGATGCACGTTGAACACCGGTTCCACCTGTTCGGTGTACAGGCCACCGAGCTCGGTGCGCACGCGATGCGACTTGCGGCCGCAGAACCACAGCCGCCCCTGCGCGTCGAAACGGCCAAGGTCACCCATGCGATGCACGATGCGCGTGCTGCCGTCGGGCAGGGTTTCGCGGATCTTCGCCAGCGCGGTCGCCTGCGGGCGATTGAAATATTCGTCGGTGGCGGTGGGGCCGGCGACGGTGATCTCGCCGATGGCTTCCGCGCCCAGCACCTGGGCCTGCGACCACTCGGGAATCGCTTCATCGGTGATGGCGATGATGCGCACCTCGTTCGGCGCCACCGGGCGGCCGACGCAGGTGCCTGAACCCTGCTCGGTCGCTTCGCGCGTGGCCTGCAGTTCGGCACCTTCGATCACCGCCACGGGCAGGCATTCGGTGGCGCCGTAGGGGTCCAGAACTGCGCCTGCGCGGGCAGCAGCGTGCGCATCTTCGCCACCACGTCGGCCGGCACCGGGGCGCCGGCCGAGGTCACGCGGCGCAGGGTCGGCAGCGCTTCGCCGTGTTCGGCCAGCACGCGCATCAGCGCCGGCGAGCCGAACAGCTGGTCCACGCCGAAACGCCGGATGGCGTCGTGCAGCCTGCGCGGTTCGGCCTTCGCGGGTCGGGTCGGGTCCATGTCGGGGATGATCGAACTCACGCCCAGCGCCGGGTCGAACAGCGCGAACGGCGGAAAGGTCGGCAGGTCCACGCCACCCGCCTCGATGCCGAAGGCGTCGCGCAGCATCTGCACCTGCGCGACAAAATGCCGGTGCCGGTACACCACGCCCTTGGGCACGCCGGTGGAGCCGGAGGTGAACAGGATCGCGGCCACGTCGTCGGGTGCGGTGGCGGCCAGCTGCGGCCCGGCATTCGCGCCTTCGGCTTCCACCGCCGCCAGCGTCGGACCTCCCCAGAACCAGCGCCGGCCCACGGTGACGACCTGCTTCGCGCCGCGCGCCCAGCCCAGCAGCAGCCGCGCGGCATGCGCCAGCGGAATGCCGATGAAGGCCTGCGGTTGCGCCTCGTCCAGACACTGCTTGAGCGCACGTTTGTCGATGCCCGGGTCCACCAGCACCGGCACCACGCCGGCCTTGAACAGGGCGAACATCAGCAGGAAGAACTCGGGCGAGGGCCGCACCATCACCACCGCGCGCTGGCCGCGGTGCAGGCCGTGTTTCGCCAGGCCGGCGGCAATGGCATCGGAGCGTCGGTCGAGTTCGGCGTATGTCAGCGTCAGGTCATAGCGCGCCATTCCGCCGGCACCGCGCGACCCCGGGCAACGCATGGCGATGCGTTCCGGCGCCTCGGCGGCGAGGCGCGGAACAGCAGCGGCGATGTTGCAGGCGTCGGGCATCACGGCTGGATTGGCTCCCTCCCCTGCCTGCAGGGGGAGGAGATGGGCTAGAGCAGGTTGCGGTCGAGGAAATCCCGGATCCGCGGCACCAGCACTTCGTGCTTGTCTTCCAGCACGTAGTGGCCGGCGTCTTCGTAGATCTGCTTCTCGGCGCGCGGCAGCGCCCGCTCGAAACCCTTCAGGAAATGGTCGTCGAACACGAAGTCCTTCAGGCCCCAGCCGAGGAAGGCCGGGCGGTCCGCGAAGGACGCCAGGCGGCGGCCCGCGTCCTCGACCAGGTCCCAGGCGCGGTCGCCCGGGCCCAGCGGGATGTCCTGCACGAAGCGCACGGTGGAAATGCGGTTGGCCCAGCTGTCGTAGGGCGCCAGCAGCGCGGCCTTCACTTCCGGCGACAGCGGACGCACCACGCCGTCGCGCGCCGCACCCGCCGCGAAGGCGTTGGCGCCGCGGATCAGCCATTCGCCCAGCGCCCAGTTGCGGCCCAGGTTCAACTGCCAGGGCAGCGCCTTGGCGGCCGGCAGCGGGAAAGCGGCGGTGTTGAGGATGACCAGGCGCTTCACGCGCGCGGCGTGTTTGAGCGCCCAGCCGAAGCCGATCATGCCGCCCCAGTCGTGCACGGCGAGGGTGATGTCATTGCCGAGGTTGAGCGAATCGAGCAGCCGGTCCAGGTCCTGCACACGGTTGCGCAGCGTGTAGCCGTAGTCGGCGTCGGCGGGTTTGTCCGACAGGCCCATGCCGATGTGGTCGGGCACGATGCAGCGGTAATCGTCCTGCAGGCCGCGCACCATAGGTGGCGCCAGTAGTAGGACCAGGACGGGTTGCCGTGCAGCATCACCACCGGGTCGCCCTCGCCTTCGTCCAGGTAGGACTGCTGCAGCCCGTTCGGGTGCAGGAAGGTCTTCGGCGTCCAGGGATAGTCCGGGAACGGGCCCTTGGCCAGGATCCGGGACTGTTCGGGGGTCAGGGCGGTGTCGGTCATAGGGGCGGGATTCTACGCGACACGACGGCGAGGCCAATAAAAAGCCCGCCGGAGGGCGGGCTTGGCGGCGAGAGTGATTCCCCTCTCCGCGGCCCTCTCCCGCAAGGGGAGAGGGAGAAGTGCTGCTTTACCAGACGACTTCGGCCATCGAGCAGTTCAGGCCCGAGCCGATGCCCAGCAGGGCGACGCGGTCGCCCTTCTTCAGGCGGCCCATTTCCTTGAGCTTGCTCAGCACGATCGGCACCGAGGCCGGGCCGATGTTGCCGTGCTCGTTGAAGATGGTCAGCACCTTCTTCGGGTCGATGCCGAAGGCCTTGATGAAGGCCTGGGTGTGCACCTGGCTGACCTGGTGGATGACGAATTCGTCCAGCTCGTCCACCACCCAGCCCAGCGCCTGGCGGGCGGCGCCGAAGGTGGCGGTGGCCAGCTTCAGGCCTTCGATCAGCAGCATGCGGGTGTCGGTGACCATGCGGTCGAGGTTGCCGCGGCACAGGGTGTTCCACTGCGTGGCGGCCTTGGTGACGCCGCCGCGGTATCTGGGCGCGTCCGGGGTCAGTTCGGTGCGCGAGAGCACCATCGCGGCGGCGCCGCAGCCGAGGGTGAGCGTGGCCAGTTCGTTGCGGAACTGTTCTTCGGTCACGTCCGGGGCACTCAGGCGCTCGAGCGTCTTCTTGTAGGCGAGGTTGGCGGTTTCGCCGTCCACGACCAGGGCGTAGTCGATCTCGCCGCGTTCGATCATGCGGCTGGCGATGTCCATGCCGTTGAGGAAGGCCAGGCAGGCGTTGGCGACGTCGAAGTTCTGGCAGTTCTCGCCCAGGCCCAGGTTGCCCGAGACGATGGAGGCGGTGGACGGCTCCAGGAAGTCGCGGCTGACCGAGGTGTTCACCAGCAGGCCGATCTTCGCGCGGTCGATGCCGGCGTCGGCGATCGCCTTCTCGGCGGCCAGGGTCGCGGCGTCGGACGCCTCGACCTCGTCACCCCAGAGGCGGCGGGCATAGATGCCGGCGATGTCCTGCAGGACGTCGGTCTTGATGCCGAGGCGGTCCATCGTGGGCTGGAGCTGGGCATTGATATCGGCCGAGCTCAGGCGGTTGGGCGCATCGATGTGCGCGAGGCCGGCAATGGAAACGTGCTGGAACAGCATGGGCAGGGTCGCCTTCGGGGAAACCCGCGAAGATTACCCTTTTCAGGCCCCCGGCTCCACTTCGGGGGCCGGCGGCGTGAAGACCGTGACCGGAAACTCAGTCCTGGACCGGGTTCACCGTGCCCTCGGTTTCGGCGGCCGGCGTGCCAGCCGGCGCCGTGCCGATGCGGGCGCTGCCGCAGCGGAAAGCCAGGAAACGCTGCTCGCCGTCTTCCGGCTCGCCCTTGGGCATCACGGTGTCGGCCTGCAGGCCGGGGGCCTCGTTGCGGGCCAGGGTCTCCAGCTCGTCGCGCACCCGGATGTTGTTGCGCTCATAGGGCCCCAGGCGGTTCTTGACCGATACCGACACTTCGCCGCGCTTCTCGCAGGCGCCCAGGTCCTGGCCGGCGCGCGCCACCCGCACCTCGGCGCCACCCGGGGCCATCTTGACCCACGTACAGGCGGAGACGACGGGAACAAGAAGCAAAGCCAGTGCAAGCGTTCGCATGAAGGTCTCTCCAAAGAGTACGGGCGGGATTGTCGCCCCGCCCGCACTGAACCGGCAATGACGCGTTCGCGCTTCGAAGTTCCACCCCTCCCGGCCTCCCCCTGCAAGCAGGGGGAGGAGAAATGTGGGCCCTTGCGAAAGACGGACTCCCTCCCCTGCTTGCAGGGGAGGGCTGGGGGGGGGTGTACGCGGAGCAGGTTACTTCGCCGCCACCGGCTTCCCATCCGCGTCCACCACCTGCACCTCGCCGAGATCCAGCGCACGCACACCGGCCTCGATCTTGGACAGGTCGCCCACCACCACCCAGGTCAGCGCCTGCGGCTGCAGGGTGCGGGCGGCGGCGTTGACCTCTTCGGGCGTCAGCGCTTCAACCTTGGCGCGGCGCTGCACCACGTAATCGTCCGGGCGCTGGTAGCGCACGATGCCGCCGATCGCGCCCATCACCGCGCCGGCGGTTTCGTACGAACCGGGCAGGCTGCGGATCTCGGTGGCCTGGATCTTGGCCACTTCCTCGGCCTTGGCCGGCACCTTGCCGCTGGCGTACTCGCTGATCTCGCGCTGCAGTTCGGCGATCGACTCGGTGGTCTTGTCGATCTGCACCGCCGCGAACGCCATCCACGGGCGCTGGCCCTTGGCACCGGACACCCAGCTGTAGGAACCGTAGGCCCAGTGTTTGTCTTCGCGCAGGTTCATGTTCAGGCGCGAGCTGAACTCGCCGCCCAGCACCGAGTTGGCGATCTCGAACTCGGTGGCCTTCGGGTCCATGGTCGAAGGCACGACCTGGCCGACGAAGACATTGGCCTGGATCGCACCCGGCTGGTCCACCAGGAACACGCGCGGCTTGGCCGGCAGGGCCACCGACGGCACCACCACCGGCTTCGGCGCCGGGCCGGCACCCTTCCAGCTGCCCAGGTGCTTCTCGAGCACCGGCGTGATTTCGGCCAGCGTGGTATCGCCGACCACGATCAGGGTCGCGCCCTCGGGCCGCACCCACTCGCGATGGAACGCCTGCAGGTCGGCGCGCGTCAGCGACTGGATCGAGGCTTCGTCGCCGCTGCCGCTGAACGGGATCGCGTACGGGTGGCCTTCGTTGTAGAGCAGCGGCGGCAGCAGGCGCAGCGCGGCCGAATTCGGGCGCGCCTTCTCCTGCTTGATGCCGGCGATCCAGGTCTGGCGCACGCGCTCGATTTCCTTTTCGTCGAAACGCGGCTCGCGCAGCATGGTCGCGAACAGCTGCACCGACGGCTCCGGGTTCTGCTTCAGCGCCGACAGGTAGGCGTTGCCCCCGTCGAGCGAGGCACCGGCGCCGAGCTGCGCGCCCAGCGCTTCGGCGCGGTCGCCGAAGGCCAGGGCGTCGTAGTTGCCGGCGCCTTCGTCGAGCATGCCCAGGGTGAAGCTGGCGGTGCCGAGCTTGCGGCCGACGTCGGCCACGTAACCGGCCGGCAGCTCCAGGCTCAGGCGCACCACCGGAATGTCGTGGCGTTCGGCCAGGATCACCTGCACGCCGTTCGACAGCGTGGCGCGCTGCAGCGCCGGGAACTTCAACGCCGGGAATTCCGTGGTCACCGGCACGCCCTGGCTGCGGTCCACGTCGGACTCGAGCGTGGTGTACTTCGGGTCGGCGGCCGGCACCGGCGCCATGTCCGGATGCGTCTTGCTTTCTTCCTCCACCGTGGCCACGCGCTCGCCCGGCGTCACCACCGGGGTGTGGTCGCCCTTGGCCAGCCAGCGGTTGCCGGCGGCGATCAGGTCGGCGGCGGTGGCGGTTTCGATCGTGCGCAGGCCGTCGCGGAAGCAGCCCGGGTCCTTGGCGAACACGGCGCACTCGGCCAGGGCGTCGGCCTTGCCGCCGAAACCGCCGATGCGCTCGATGCCGCGCACGAAGCCGGCGGTGAACACGGTGCGCGCCTGCTCGAGTTCGGCCTTGCTGGGACCGTCGGCCAGCAGCTTCGCCATCTCTTCATCGAGCGCGGCTTCGACCTTGGCCACGTCCACGCCCTGCTTCACGTCCACCTGCACGAAGAACAGGCCGCCCAGCTGGTTCGGCCAGGCACCGGCGGAAACGCTGTCGGCCAGCTTGTCCTGGAACACCAGGCGCTTGTCCAGGCGCGAGCTCCTGGAACCGCCCAGCACCTGCGACAGCAGCTGCAGGCGCTCGACGTCGGCCTGGCCGTATTCGGCGGCGTTCCAGACGCGGTACACGCGCGCCTGCGGCACGTTGTCGGTCATCACCTCGCGGGTGGAGGCGGTGCGCGGCGCCGGGTCGACCTTGGGCTGGGCCATGCTCGGGCCGGCCGGGATGTCGCCGAAATATTTCGCGACCTTCTGCTTCGCGGTGGCGACGTCGATGTCGCCGGCCAGCACCAGCACGGCATTGTTGGGGCCGTACCAGGTCTTGAAGAAACGCTGCACGTCCTCGAGCGAGGCGGCGTTGAGGTCGCTCATCGAGCCGATGGTCATCCAGCTGTAGGGATGGCCCTTGGGATAGCTGGCCTTGAGCAGGCGCTCGAACACCTGGCCGTAGGGCTGGTTCTCGCCCTGGCGCTTTTCGTTCTGCACCACGCCGCGCTGCTCGTCCAGCACGTCCAGGTGACGGCGCCGAGGAAGTGGCCCATGCGGTCGGACTCCATCCACAGCGCCATGTCCAGCGCGGTGGTGGGCACGTTCTGGAAGTAGTTGGTGCGGTCGGAATTGGTGGTGCCGTTCTGGTCGGTGGCGCCGACCAGTTCGAACGGGGTGAAGAATTCACCCTGGTGGTTTTCGCTGCTCTGGAACATCAGGTGTTCGAACAGGTGCGCGAAACCGGTGCGGCCGGGCACCTCGTTCTTCGCGCCGACGTGGTACCAGATATTCACCGCGACGATCGGCGCCTTGCGGTCGGTGTGCACGATCACGCGCAAGCCATTGGGCAGGGTGAATTCTTCGAAGGCGATATCGGCGGGCAGGGCCGCGGCGGCCTGTTCCCGGGCCAGCGCGTCCGGCGAGTGCAGCGGCGAGAAGCTGGCGACGGCGAGGCCGAGGGCCAGGGCAAGCGCGCGGACGCGCGGACGGCGGTTCTGGGTCATTCGGGTACCTTGCAGTGACGGCCGGATATACCGGGGACCCGAATCCTAGCCTGCCTTGGCGGGGCACACACTAGGCCGGAGGCCATGATCACGGGCAGTTTCGCGCTGGCGTCCCGGCGGGCGGCTCCGGACGCAGCCGTACGGCTTTCCCGGCGGGCGGCGTCGTATTGGGCGAACGTCCATTTGACTGCCATATACCCTTGTGAAATCGTGGGACGGCTCAGGTGTGTACCGGGATTTCAGGGGCACAACAAAAGGAGTGCGTCACGATGAGTCATGTCACGGGATTTCGGTTTGGAGCCCTGGCCGTGCTGATCACGGCAGGTGTGATGGCCTGGCCCGAGCCTGCGTCCGCGCAGACCCGGGGCATGGAGCGCCGCGATGACCGCCGCGATGACCGCGGTGAAAAGCGCGACATCAAGCAGGACGGGCGCGAGGCTGGGCGCGACGCGAAAGAGGAATGCAAGGACGCCGGCGGCAACCGCATCGAATGCCGCCAGGAAAAGCGCGATATCAAGCAGGACTCACGCCAGGAAGGGCGCTCGGAAAAGCACGACGGCGACGATTGAACCGTCACGGCGGGATATCACGCCGGTCATGGCGCGGGGCTGGGGTTTCCCGGCCCCGTTTCCTTTTAGAGGGTGGAGCCCGGAGCTGTCCGGCGCGGGTGTCCGGTCCGCGGCGCGGACGCCTGCGGACAGATCCGCGCCTGACGCAAGCCATTGATTTTTGTTGATTCCAGGACTTGGCACGGTTCCTGCTGTCTCCAGGGAAAGTGATCCCGAGGACGACGCCATGAGCCACCGACTCTCCACTCCGATCCATCGCAGCCTGTTCTGCCTGCCCCTGTTGGCCGTGGCTCTCGCCGCCGCCATGCATGAGCCTCCCTCCCTGGGGCTGAGCCTGGAACGGGTCGTCGCCGCCGGCGTCGATTGCAGCAACGCGCCGCGGCCCGCCGGCATGCTCGCCCTGGCCCGCATGCCCGGCGACCTGGGCCTGATCAGCCGCCGCATCCACTGCGCCGGCTGAAGCGCGGGCCGGCGATGGATAATCGCCGGATGCTCAACGTCATCCTCTACCAACCCGAGATCCCGCCCAACACCGGCAACATCATCCGGCTGTGCGCCAACACCGGCGCCGGGCTGCACCTGGTCGAACCACTCGGCTTCGATCTCGAGGACGCGAAGCTTCGCCGCGCCGGACTCGACTACCACGAATTCGCACGTGTGCATCGGCATGCTTCGCTCGAACACTGCCTGGAATTCCTGAACGCGCCACGGCTGTTCGCATTCAGCGCGCGTTCGAGCAATCGCTACGATCGCGTCGCCTATCAGCTGAACGATGCGTTCGTGTTCGGTCCGGAAACGCGCGGCCTGCCCGACGCCGTGATGGCGCGAATACCGCTTGAAAACAGGCTCCGCCTGCCCATGCGCGCGGGACAACGCAGTCTCAATCTTTCCAACGCCGTCGCGGTCGCGGTGTTCGAAGCCTGGCGGCAATCCGGCTTCGCCGATGCCGCGATGCATGACTGACGACACGGGTCGCATCAAAACATCGCGTCGTTAATCCCGCGTTACGTTGCACTTCCCATACTCGGCCCTGCGCTCCCCACGGGCGTCCCCAAAGTCGAAATAAGGAAGTTCAACATGAAGCGTTCCCTTCTTGCCCTGGCCCTGCTCGCCACCGTTCCCTTCGCCGCCCAGGCCGACGACAAGCTCAGCTACACCTATGTCGAAGGCAACTACCTGAACACCCAGGGCGACAACAGCCTCGATGCCGACGGCTTCGGCCTGCGCGGTTCCTACGAGTTCGGCCAGTCCGGCTTCTACGCGTTTGGCGGCTACTCGCAGACCGAATTCGACGACACCAACATCGACGCCGACACCACCGACTTCGGCCTGGGTTACCACCACAGCCTCGGCGCCAACGCCGACCTGATCGGTGAAGTGGCCCACAGCCGTTCGGACCTCGACTTCGCCAAGCTCGACGGCTTCCGCACCTCGGTCGGTGTGCGCGGTTCGTTCAGCGACAGCTTCGAGGGCCTGATCAAGGCCAACTACTACGACGGCAGCGATTTCGACGGTGATTTCACCGGCACCGTCGGCGCCCAGTACAAGATCACCCAGACCTGGGGCATCACCGGCGAAGCCGAATTCGGCGACAACGGCGAGTCCTACCTGGTGGGCGTGCGCGCCAGCTTCTGATCCAAGGCGTCCTGCGAATGAAAAGCCCGGCTTCGGCCGGGCTTTTTTATTCGAACAGGCCTTCGGGGTATTCGGGTTTCTGCTCGCGCGACAGCAGCATGCCCAGGCCCTCGATCGGCGTGATGCGTTCGTGCAGCACCTCGCGCACCAGGGCCGAGATCGGCAGTTCGATGCCGTGGCGTTCGCCCAGGCGCATCACTTCGTCAGCGGTCTGCACCGACTCCACCACCTGGCCGATCGCCGCCACCGCTTCCTTGATGGACTGCCCGCGGCCCAGCGCCAGGCCCAGGCGGCGGTTGCGCGACAGGTCGCCCGTGCAGGTCAGCACCAGGTCGCCCAGGCCCGCCAGGCCCATCAGGGTTTCGGCACGGCCGCCGAGCGCGACATTGAGCCGCAGCATCTCGTTGAGCCCGCGCGTGATCAGACCGGCGCGGGCGTTGAGGCCCAGTTCCATGCCATCGGCGACGCCGGTGGCGACCGCCAGCACGTTTTCATCGCGCCGCCGAGCTCGGCGCCGAGCATGTCGTTGCCGGTGTAGGCGCGGAAGGCCGCGCCGTGCAGCGCCTCGGCCACCGACAGCGCGAACTGCTCGTCGTCCGAATGCACCGTCACTGCGGTCGGCAGGCCTGGGCCACTTCCTTGGCGAAGGACGGGCCGGTGACCACCGCCAGCGGCACGGCGAAGCCGAGCACCTGGCCGGCGACCTCGTGCAGGAAACGGCCCGAGCCGGGTTCGAAGCCCTTGGTGGCCCAGGCCACGCCGGCATGCGCGCGGCGGTGCGGCGCCAGCGCGTGCAGGGTTTCGGTGAAGGCATGGCTGGGCGTCACCACCAGCACCAGGTCGGCGCCGGCGACGGCCGCGGCCAGGTCGGTGGTGGCGGCCAGCGACGCCGGCAGCGGGATGTCCGGCAGGTAGCGCGGATTCTCGTGCCGGGTGGCGATGGCCTCGACCTGGGACGCATCACGGCCCCAGATCGTGGTCGCATGGCCATTGCGGGCAATCAGCGACGCCAGCGCCGTGCCCCAGGAACCACTCCCGAGCACGGCGATCGCAGGCTTGGCGGTGCTCATCGGCGCCGCAGCCGGATCAGGCGTTGCCGGCCTCGGCCGCCGGACCGCCCTGGGCGGCTTCGGCGCGACGACGCAGGCCTTCGGCGTACAGCGCCTCGAAGTTGATCGGCTGCAGGTAGAACGGCGGGAAGCCGCCCTGCGCGACCAGGTCGCCGATCGCCTGGCGGGCGTACGGGAACAGCACGTTCGGGCAGTAGGTGCCCAGCATCATGTCCAGGGTGCGGTCGTCGAAACCGGCCAGGCCGAACAGGCCGGCCTGCTCGAGCTCGGCCAGGTACACGGTCTTCTCGCCCAGCTTGCAGGTCAGGGTGATGCCGGGGCCACTTCGAACACGCCGTCGGCGGCGCGGGCCACCTTCTGGTTGAGGTTGAGCTCGAGGTTCGGCTGGCCCGGCTCGTTGAAGATCTGCGGCGCGCCCGGGACTTCGAAGGACACGTCCTTGACGTAGATCTTCTGGATGGTGAACTGCGCCTGTTCGGCGCCAGTGGCACCATTGTTCTGCTCGGCCATGACGGCAACTCCGGGAAAGGTGGAAAGGTGAAAGGGCCGCGATTATCGCATGCCCGGCTGTTCCGGGTCCGCGCTCAGGTCCGGCCCTTGGCCAGCGGCAGGCCGGCGGACTGCCAGCTGGTGATGCCGCCATCGAGCACGCTCACCCGCTTGAAACCGGCCTTGACCAGCTTCTCGGCGGCGGCGGACGCGGTGACGCCGGCGGCGCAGACCAGGACCACGGGGTTTTCCTTCGCCTTGGCCAGCAGCTTGCCCTCGGGCTCGATCTGGCTGGGCAGCAGGTGCCGGGAACCGATGATGTGGCCCTTCTCGAAGTCCGGCTGGCCGCGCAGGTCCAGCACCAGGGCGTCCTCGCGGTTGATCAGTTCGGTCAGCTGGGCCGGGTTGACGGCCTTGTAGCCGCGGAACAGCCCGCGGATCTCGGTGTAGACGATGGCCAGGGTCAGGCCCACGAAGGCGATGGACAGCAGCGGGTTGGCTTGGGCGAAGTCGAGCAGGCGATCCATGGTGGGCGGGGCATTCCGGGCAGCGGGGGCCGGCATTATGGGCGCCGCCGCGGCCGCGGGCAAAACCCGGGTCAGTGCACTTCGGCGTCGAGGTCCGGCAGGCCGCTGGCCAGCCACCAGCGTTTGCCCTCCGGGTCCCAGCGCCAGATCTGGTGGTCGGTGATGATCTTCTCGACCTGTGTGTTGATGTTGACCAGGCGGATCTCGACGATCTGTTCGTACTCGTCCTCGCTCAGGTCGCGCGCGGACTTGACCTCGTAACCGGAGACCTTGAACTGCTTGTAGCGCTCGAGCTCGAAGGACGACACCGGATCGGCCTCAAGGATCTTGGGGTCGATGAAACCCAGGGCCGCTTCGAACTCGCTCCAACGGATCACGCTGACGTAGTGGTAGAGCATCTCGTCGCGCGGGTTGGTCTTGGTGGCCGAACTGCAGCCGGCCAGCGTCGCCAGCAGGAGCAGCACGAGCAGTGCGGGAATCCGGATCGGTCGGAGGTTCATGGCCGCATTATGCACAAAGCCGCCCGGACGGCATCAGGGCGCGCGCAGCAGGGCGAAACGACCGCCCAGGTCGGCCACCGGCTCGCCGTCGGGACCACGCACCACGGCCTGGACGACGGCGCGGGCGCGGCCGCGTTCGCGGAAGGTGCGCAGCACGTTGTCCCAGTCGGTCCCGGGTTCGAGCCGGGCCTCGGCCATCAGGTCGGCGTACAGCGGCTTGAGGTAGCGCAGCTGGCTGTCGGCGACATAGACCTCGGCGTCCAGGCCCGCCGCCTCCAGCTTCAGGGTCAGCAGGCCCCAGCCGCCCAGGGTCATCAGCCCGGCCAAGCTGCCGCCGAAGGCGCAGCCCTTGTCGTTGAGGTTGGCGTCCAGCGGCGCGTGCAGGCGCAGGCAGTCGCCGTCGAAGCCGGTGGCGCGGATGCGCATCGCGGCGACCGGCGGCATCGCCTGGTAATGCGCATTGAGTCTTTCGAGGTCGGGCATGCGATGACGGTGTCCTGGGGCTGTGCCAAGCTGGCGCCATGGCCAAGCCAGGATCCACGCCAACGCTGGCGGGATGGTACGTCATCTCGCTGCGCCCTTCGGGTGGCCACGCGCCGGTGCGCCGGGCCGCCGCCGCGCAAGGCGCGCGTGTGCTGGCGCTGTCCACGCTGCGGCTGGCGCCGCTGGATGCGGGCGCGGCGCTGACGGCGGCACTGGCCTGCGACGATGTGGTGTTCACCAGCCCCAGTGCGGTGGCTTTCGCCGCCCGGCAGGTCGTGCTGCGGGCGCGACGCGGGCAACGCTGGCTGGCGGTGGGCAAGGGCACGGCGGCGACACTGCGGCGCGCGGGCATCACCGGCGCACGGGTGCCGGCCGGCCGGGCCGACTCCGAGGCGCTGCTGGCGCTGCCGGAACTGCAGGATCCCGCCGGCCGCGACATCGGCCTGGTCACCGCGCCCGGCGGCCGCGGCCTGATCGCCGAAACCCTGGCGCGGCGCGGCGCGCGTGTGCATGTCGCCCCGGTGTACCGGCGTGAAGCCATCGTCCCGCGTGCCGACCGCCTGCGGGCGGCGCTCGACGCGCCGGCTTCCTGCGCCCTGCTGGTGAGCAGCGCCGAGGCGTTCGATAGCCTGTGGAAAGGCCTGCCCGACAAGTCGCGCGATCGTTTGCAGCAGCGTCCGGCCGTGGCCAGCAGCCCGCGCCTGGCGATGATGCTGGCGGACGCGGGTTTCAGCTTGATCGTGCCGGCCGAGGGGGCCACGCCAGCGGCCATGCTCGCGGCCCTCGCCGCCGATGTGGCGCAGGGTCGCTTCCGGTAGGATTGCCGGCGAATTCGCGTTCTCTGTCGGTAATGGACACCGTGCTCGACACTTCTCCCGAAACTCCGCCTGTCCGACGCCGTTCCGGTGCGCTGGGATGGCTGCTGCTGCTCGTGGTGCTGGTCGTCGCCGGCTACGGCGGCTGGCGCGCGTGGCAGGCCTGGCGACCCGCCGAAGACGCCGGCCCCGACCTCAGTCCCGAAGCGCTCGACGCCCGCCTGCTCGAGGCCGAACAGGCCCTCGCCACGCTGCGCCGCACCCACCAGGGCCTGGACCAGCGCCTGACCGACACCAGCGCGCGCACCGGCCTGCTGCGCGACGAAGTGCTGGGCGTCGGCCAGCGCGCCGCCATCCTCGAAGACAACCTGCGCGAACTTTCGGCACAGGCCAGCGAAGGCCGCGAAGCGCTGCGCCTGGACGAAGCCGAACTGCTGTTGAGCCTGGCGCAGGCGCGTCTGGCGATCGCCGGCGATGTCGAAGGCGCGATCCGCGCCACCGTGATGGCGCGCGACGTCCTGGCGCCGCTCACCGATCCGCAGTTCATCAGCCTGCGCCAGACCCTGGGCCAGGAACTGTCGGCACTGCGCGCGCTGCCGGCCGACCCGCGCCGGATCGCGGCCGCTGAACTCGACGCCCTGCAGTCCAGCCTGGGCCACCTGGCCAGCCGCGCGCCCGGGGCGCCGACGATGGCCGGCGGCAGCGACTCGCGCTGGCAGCGCCTGCTCGACGCCGTCGTGCAGGTGCGGCCCAGCAGTGCGCAGGACCTGATCTCGCCATCGGACCGCGCCACCGGCGAGGCCGCGCTCGGCCTGGAGCTGGCCCTGGCCCGCACCGCCCTGGACCGTCGCGACCAGGCCAGCTTCCGCGCCGGTCTTGAACGCATCGATCAGTGGCTGCAGCGGCTGTACGCGGAAAGCAACACGCTGCGCGTGCAGCGCGAGCGCCTGGTGGTGCTGGCCAGCCTGTCGCTGACGCCCGACCTGCCGGTGCAGGGCGCCGGCCTGCAGCAGCTGCGCAGCCTGCGCCAGGGCAGCCGGATCGAGCGGCCGTGAACCTGTACCGCCAACTGGTGTGGTGGCTGCTGCTGGCCGTGGCCGGCGCGCTGGCCTGGCACTGGTTCTCGCAGGACCTGGGCGATGTGGTGGTGCGCTTCCGCGGCCTCACCTACACGACCACGCTGGCGTATTTCGTGCTGGCCTGGGGTCTGCTCTGGTTTTCGCTGTGGGCGCTGTGGTGGCTGCTGCGGCTGCCGCTGCGGGCCTGGCAGCGGCACGCGCGCCAGCAGGCACGCAACCGCCTGGTCAGCGGCCTGCAGGCGCTGCACCAGGGTCGCTGGGCCCGCGCGGAATCGCTGCTGGTCAAAGCCGCCGATGAAACCGACCTGCGCACCGCCGCCCTGATCGGCGCGCATCAGGCCGCCAGTGCCCGCGGTGACGTCGAGGCCGCCGCCCGCCACCAGGCCGCGCTGCTGGAACACGAACCGCAGGCCGCCGCGCTGGAACAGGCCTCGCGCCTGGCCAGCCTCGGCCGGCACGACGACACGCTGGCGGCGCTGTCGGGCCTGACCGGTGCACTGCCGCCACGGGCGCTGCTGCTGCAGGCGCGGGCGCTGGCCGCCACCGGGCGTGCGCACGACGCCCAGGTCCAGCTCAACACGCTGCGCCGCGAACAGACGCTGCCCGCCGACGCGCTGGCCGCACTGGAACGCGAGCTCTGCGCCGCCGCACTCACGCAGGCGCCGCAGGCCGACAGCCTGCTGCAGCGCTGGAACGCCATGCCGCAACGGCTGCAGCAGACGCCGGACGTGACCGCCGCCTTCGCCCGCCGCGCCGCGCAGCTGGGGCTGGACGAGCCCGGGCACCAGGCCGTGGCCGAGACGCTGGACGCGCAGTGGGACGAATCGCTGGTGGCGCTGTACGGCCAATTGCCCGGCGGCTGCGACGGTGGTCCGCGCCTGACCCGCGCCGAAGGCTGGCTGGCCGCGCACGCCGCCAGCCCGGCCCTGCTGCTGGCCCTGGGCCGGCTGTGCCGCGGACAACAGCTCTGGGGCAAGGCCGAGGACTACCTGCACCGCGCGCTGGCGCAGGGCGCCGGTGCCGACGCCTGGGAAGCCCTGGGGGATGTCTGTACCGCGCAGAACGACGCCAACCGCGCCCAGCTGGCCTATGCCAATGCCTTGCGCATGGGCCGCAGCGAAACCGCGCTGCCACTCGGCGGCCGCGGCCTGCGCGAACAGATCGCCGACCAGGCGGTGGCCGAGCTCCGCAACGAACACGGCATCCCGCAACTGCCGCGCTGAACCTCAGCGCTCGACGATCGCGGCTACACCCATGCCGCCGGCGGTACAGATCGAGATCAACGCGCGGCCCTGGCCCTTTTCCTTGAGCAGCTTGGCGGCGGTGGCGACGATGCGCGCGCCGGTGGCCGCGAACGGATGGCCCAGCGCCAGCGAACTGCCGACCACGTTGAGCTTGCTGCGGTCGATGCTGCCCAGCGGCGCGTCCAGGCCCAGCTTGGTCTTGCAGAACTCCGGGTCTTCCCAGGCCTTGAGTGTGCACAGCACCTGGGCCGCGAAAGCCTCGTGGATCTCGTAGAAATCGAAGTCCTGCAGCGTCAGGTTGTTGCGCTTGAGCAGGGTCGCCACCGCCCAGCACGGCGCCATCAGCAGGCCTTCGCCGTGCACGAAATCGACCGCCGCCACCTGCGCGTCCACCAGCCAGGCCTGCACTTCCGGGTTGCGCGCCTTGGCCCAGCCCTCCGACGCCAGCAGCGCCGCCGAGGCGCCATCGGTGAGCGGCGTGGAGTTGCCGGCGGTCAGCGTGCCCTGGCCCGAGGTCTTGTCGAAGGCGGGCTTGAGCGTCGCGAGTTTTTCCAGCGAGGTGTCCGGGCGCAGGATGTTGTCGCGCTCCAGGCCGCGGAACGGCGTCACCAGGTCCGCATAGAAACCACGCTCGTACGCCGCCGCGGCCTTCCTGTGCGATTCCATCGCCAGCTGGTCCTGCGCCTCGCGCGGGATCTGCCATTCCTGGCCATCAGCTCGCAGTGCTCGCCCATGGACTTGCCGGTGCGCGGTTCGCCCACGCCCGGGAATTCCGGCTTGAGTTCCTTGAACTTGAATCCCTTGAACGCCTTCAGCCGCGCGCCGAAGCTGCGGGCCATGTTGGCGTCGAGCAGCCGGCGGCGCAGGCGCTTGCCGACCACGATCGGCACGTCGGACGTGGTGTCGGAACCACCGCCGATGCCGGCTTCCATCTGCCCCACCGCGATCTTGTTGGCGACCAGGATCACCGTGTCCAGGCCGGTGCCGCAGGCACGCTGCAGGGTGATGCCCGGCGTCATCGGCGACAGGCCGGACGACAGCGCGGCCTCGCGGCCCAGGTTCCAGTCGCTGCTGTGCTTGAGCACGGCGCCCATCGCCACTTCGCCCAGCACTTCGCCATGCAGCTGGAACTTCTCCACCAGCGCACCCAGCGCCTTGATCGACATGCCGAGGTTGCCGACGTCGTGATACGCCGTGTTGTTGCGGCAGAAGGGGATGCGGACGCCGCCGAGGATGGCGACACGACGGGTGAGCTGCATCGGAACACTCCTTGACTCGGGACGTACGGGCACCGCCGCGGAGGGGCGGGAGCGCCTGGGGAAACCGCACCGGGCGGCCTGCGGGACGGCCTTCCGGGGTGCGGCGGGTATGATGCCGATCATAACCCGACGCCACCGTATGCCCATGCCCCAGACCGTCCTCAGTTGCCTCGGTGCACTCGCACTGGAGCTCGCGCCCGGCAGCCACGCCGAGCGCGCGGCGCTTGCCCCGGCCAGCGCCGGCGAATTGGCGGCGCTGGTCGCGCGCGATCTGGCCAAGCTGGTCCCCGAGGCCGCGCAACTGGACCTGGGCCTGGTGGCCGCACTGTTCGATCCGGTCGAACTGCTGCGCCCGGGCCATCCGCTGCACGCCGAACTCGAACGCCTGGTGGCGCGCGCGCCCGGCGCGGCCGGTGGCCAGGTCATCGGCTTCGGCGCCGATGCCGCGGGCCTGCCGGAACCGCTGCGCCCCGACCCCGCACACGCCGCGGGTCCGCTGCGCCTGCTGCCGTTCCTGCTGCGTGGCGACGCCGGCCGGGTCGCCGAAGTCGGCGAGCGCCTGGAACAGGTGCTGCTGGACACCGGCATGGCCGGCGCCGACACCGCCCTGCTGGCCCAGGACGGGTTCGGCGCATCGGTGGAACACGCCCGCCTGCTGACCCTGCACGACCTGGCGGCGATGATGGCCCTGCAGTACGAACATGCCGGCCTGGCGCCCCTGTGGCCCCTGGTCGAGGCCGCACTGCTGGCCCCCGACAGCGAACAGTGGCTGGACACGCCGCCCGAACCGCTGCTGCGTTACCACGCGGGCGAAGTGCGCATCGCCCTGCTCGACGCCGAGGCCTGGGCCGAGGGCGGCTTCGCGCCGACACCGGCGGATCCGGGGCAACTGACGCGTGCCTTCGAACGATTCCAGATGCGCCAGCGCCAGTTGGCCGCCGTGCTCGACGCGCACGGTATCCCGGTCACCTACGACCACTGCCCCGCCGGACGCGATCCACGCAAGATCCTCATGGCCTGAACATGCCTTTAGCGCCGCGTCCGCGCTGGGGCCGGAAAAACGGACGCGCAGGCTAGACTTCCGGGCGATCGGGTGCGCCCCCACCGCGCGCCGAGGACTCCGCCATGACGCATCCCAGCCGCTGGTTCGCCGGCGCCCTGTTGTTCCTGTCCGCCGCCGGCACCCTGGCCGCAGACCCCGTGCCCACGACCACGCCGCTGCCGGTGGCCGGCACCTGCGGCCCCGCCGGCGACCCCGGCCGCCCGCGCATCGGCCTGGTGCTGGGCGGCGGCGGCGCGCGGTTTTGCGCACGTGGCCGTGCTCAAGGAACTCGAACGCCAGCGCATCCCGGTGGACTGCATCGCCGGCACCAGCATGGGCGCGCTGGTCGGCGGCCTGTATGCCGCGGGCATGCCGGCCGACGACATCGAGAAGGCGCTGCGCGAGATGGACTGGGTGCAGATGTTCAACGACCGCGTGGCACGGCCGGAACGTTCGTTCCGGCGCAAGCGCGACGACGACCTGGCGCTGATCGCCGGCAAACCCGGCATCGGCAACGAGGGCATCAAGATCGCGCCCGGCGTGCTGTCGGGCGAACGTGTGCTGCTGCTGCTCGAACGCCTGACCCAGCCGGTGGCCGCGCGCGCGCATTTCGACGACCTGCCGATCCCGTTCCGCGCGGTCGCCACCGACCTCAACAGCGGCCAGGCGGTGGTGATGGACCAGGGCAACCTGGCGCTGGCGATGCGCGCCAGCATGTCCATCCCCGGCGTGTTCCGGCCGGTGACGCGCGACGATCGCCTGCTGGTGGACGGCGGCCTGGTCAACCAGCTGCCGGTGGACGTGGTGCGGGCGATGGGCGCCGAGCGGGTGATCGCGGTGGACGTCAGCTCGCCCCTGCTCAAACTCGACGAGGGCGCCAGCCCGTTCGAGATCGTCGACCAGATCAGCGGCTTCATGACCGTGGGCAGCGCCAACACGCAGATCGCCACGCTGGGTCCCGACGACATCCTGATCAAGCCCGCGCTGGGCACCGAAGTCGGCACCGGCGACTTCGAGAAACTCGAGCTGGCGCTGAAGCTCGGCGACGCGTCGGCGGAAGCGGCGCGCCCGCGGCTGGCCGCGCTGGCCGTGGACCGCGCCCGCTACGACGGCCTGCAGGCCGCACGGCCGATGCCCGACCCGCTGCCGCCGGTGATCGACTTCGTGCGCCTGGACAACCGCAGCCGTTACGCCGACGAAGTGCTGCTGTCGAAGATCGACATCGCGCCCGGCCTGCCGCTGGACACCGACCGCCTGCAGCGCAACCTGCAGCGCATCTACGGCCTGGACACCCTGGACCTGGTCACCTACGACCTGATCGAGGAGGACGGCGAGACCGGCGTGCTGGTGACCGTGGTGCCGCACAGCTACGGCCCGAACTACCTGGAAACCGGCCTGAGCCTGTATTCGGACTTCAGCGGTGACTTCTTCTTCAACCTGCGCGCCGGCGTGCTGCGGGCGCCGCTCAATCCCCTGGGCGGCGAAGTGCGCGGCCTGCTGCAGATCGGCAACGAGCCCGGCCTGCTGGTGGACTACTACCAGCCGCTGGGCGTGCAGGGCCGCTATTTCTTCGGCGCGCTGGCCAGCATCGAGACGCCGCGCTTCAGCGCCTTCGACGAGTCCACCGGCGAGCGCATCGCCAGCTATCGCGCCCCGAACTGGGGCGGAGAAGTGACCTTCGGCCGCGAATATGGCAACCACGGCGCGATCGCGATGACCCTGCGCCGGCGCGAGGGCAAGGCCGAACTGGAGCTGGGCGAACCGCAGTTCGATGACCTGAGCTACGACCAGGGCGAGGTCGAACTGGCGCTCACCTACGACCGCATCGACAGCGTCTACATTCCGCGCAAGGGCACCTACGGGGTGCTCGGTGGCCTGGTGTCGCGCACCGCCTTGGGTGCCGACGCCGATTTCGAGCAGACCAACTTCGACCTGCTGCACGCCCAGGCGATCGGCAAACATTCGGGTTTCGTCGGCCTGCGCTACCACGACTCGGGCGGCGACACGGTGCCGATCCAGAGCAAGTTCCGGCTCGGCGGCCTGACCCGGTTCGCGGGTTACCGGCCGAACGAACGCCTGGCCGACAACTACGCCATGGGCTACGCCGGCTACACCTACGAGCTGGGCCGCGTGTGGAGCCGGCCGGCGGTGTTGGGCGGCACGCTGGAATACGGCCGCACCTGGCTGGCGCACGAAGACATGGACGACGGCGAGGACGAGCTGCACGGCAGCCTGTACTTCAGCTTCGATTCCTGGATCGGCCCGATGCAGTTCGGCTACGGCGTGCGCGAGGGCGGCGACGGCGTCTTCCTGCTGGAAATCGGCCGGCCGCGCTGAGCCGCTAACCCCAGTAGCCGAGTTCCCAGCGCATCTGCAGGCCGCGGCGCCAGGCGCCGAGCGGCTTGCGCTTGAGCGGGCCGAGTTCACCGGCGATCAGGGCTTCCGTGGCGGCCAGCACACGCTCGCTGGCGCGGCCGTCGCGCGCAGGGTGGATGGCGTCGGCGTAGTCGGCCAACGCCCGCTGCAGTTCCGGTGTCGGTGCGAAGCCACGTTCGATCATCGCCGGCAACTGCGCCGGATCGCTGAAGTCGAGCATGTGCGGCTTCGGCGCGCGGTTGCGGAACGTGACCACCGGCTTGCGCTGGACGACGAACTCCGAAACCACCGAGGTGGTGTCGGCCAGCAGCACGTCGGCGGCGCGCTGTGCCGGCACCAGTTGTTCGGGTTCGACGAAGTGGGCGTTGGCGCCGGCCAGCGCGCGGTAGCGATCGAACAGCTCCGGCGCACATTTGGGATGCAGGGTCAGCAGCCAGTAGCGGTCGCCGCGCGCGATCTCCGCCGCGATGGCGTCGAACAGCACCGGCGCGGCGCTCAGGCGTTCGGTGAAGGTGGAGGCGAACATCACCACCGGGCGGCCGCCGGCTTTTGCACGGAGTGCGGCTGCTTCCGGATCCTCGCCGCGGAACAGCGGGTCGAGCTTGGGCCAGCCGGTTTCGACCACGGCAAAATGGCCGAGCTGCGCCGCCAACTCCTGGAACGGCGCCGTGGTCAGCGGGCCCTGCGTGCAATACAGGTCGAACAGCCCGCGCACCCGGAAATGTCCTCGGGCGTCGCCACGTTTTTCGACGTTGAAGCCATGGAACAGCTGCACCTTGGCGCCGGACACGAAGGTGGGCACGTCGTTGGCGGCGCTGAACACCGCGCGCGGCTTCAGGGCGACGGCACCACGTACGTCCACGGCACGCACCGGCGCCGGCAGCGCCGAACCCGCGGCACCACGTACCAGCAGCGCGGAAACGCCGTGCCCCGCGGCTTGCAGCGTTTCCGCCAGCGGCCGCAGAATGGGCAGCGCATACCGTTCGGTCGCGAACAACAGGTAGTCCGCCATCAATCCTTCCTCCGCCAGCCCGCCCCGTGTCTCGGCCTGCATTATCGCCTTCAACGAGGCCGGGCGCCTGGGCGACTGCCTGGCCTCGCTGGATTTCTGCGACGAGGTGCTGGTGGTGGACTCGTTCTCCACCGACGCCACGGTCGAAATCGCCACCGCCGCCGGGGCGCGCGTGTTGCAGCGGCCCTTCGACGGGTTCCGCAGCCAGAAGCAGTTCGCGGTCGAACAGGCCACGCACGACTGGGTGCTGTGCCTGGACGCCGACGAGCGGATCAGCCCGGAACTGCGCACCAGCCTGGTGGCCGCCCGCGATGGCGGGTTCGAAGGCGCCGCGGGTTACCGCTTCGCGCGGCTGTCGGATTATTTCGGCCGCTTCCTGCGCCACGGCAACGCCTATCCCGACCGCGTACTGCGCCTGTTCGACCGGCGCCGCGGCGGCTGGCGCGGGAAACGCGAGATCCACGAAGCCGCCAGTGTTGACGGCGCGGTGAAGACCCTGCACGGCGACCTGATCCACTACCCCTACCGTTCGCTGGAACAGCAGCTGGCCAAGACACAGAAGTACGCGCGCCTGATGGCGGAACACGATTTCGCCCGCGGCAAGCGTGCGTCGCTGTTGAAGCTGGTGGTTTCGCCGGCCTGGCGGTTCTGGCGCGGTTACCTGCTGCGCGGTGGTTTCCTCGATGGTTGGCACGGCCTGGTCTATGCCTACGTGCGCGCCAACTACGTGCGGCAGAAGACCGTGATGTTGTGGCTGCTGCAGAACGGGCAGGCGGTCGTGGATCCGCCGGCTGCGCGGGACTGACCGCGCCATGTGCGGCATCGCAGGCGTCTGGTTCCCCGGCGGCAACAGCCAGGCGACGCTGATCGCACTCGGGCACCGCCTCGGCGACGCGATCGCGCACCGCGGCCCGGACGATTCCGGCGCCTGGGCCGATGCCGAGGCGGGCCTGGTGCTGTCGCACCGCCGCCTGTCCATCGTCGACCTCAGCCCGGAAGGCCACCAGCCCATGGTGTCGGCCGACGGCCGCTGGGTGATCGCCTTCAACGGCGAGATCTACGACCACGGTGCG
The DNA here is from genome assembly GCF_007993735.1 of Arenimonas daejeonensis. Lineage (GTDB taxonomy): Bacteria > Pseudomonadota > Gammaproteobacteria > Xanthomonadales > Xanthomonadaceae > Arenimonas > Arenimonas daejeonensis. The sequence continues at coordinate 617,386 of NZ_CP042453.1, forward strand.
ATCCGCACGGAACTGGCCGCGCTCGGCCATCGCTTCCGCGGCCATTCCGATACCGAAGTACTGCTGGCGGCGATCGCGCAGTGGGGCGTCGAAGCGGCGCTGGCGCGCGGCAACGGCATGCTGGCGCTGGCGGCCTGGGACCGACAGGACCGCACGCTGTGGCTGGCCCGCGACCGGCTGGGCAAGAAGCCGCTGTATTACGGCCGTGCCGCCGACGGCACCTTCGTCTTCGGCAGCGAGCTCGCGGCGCTGCGCGCCCTGCCGGGTTTCCACGCCGACGTGGACCCCGACGCGCTGGCCCTGCTGCTGCGTTTCGACTTCATCCCCGCGCCGTATTCGATCCTGCGCGGTGTGCACAAGCTGCCCGCGGGCCAGTTCCTGCGCCTGAAAGCATCCGACATCGCCGGCAATGCCCTGCCGGCGCCGCGTACCTGGTGGAGCGCGCTGGACACGCAGCGCGCCGCCATCGCGCAAGGCTTCGACGGCAGCGACGACGAGGCGCTGGACCAGCTGGACGCCCTGCTGCGCGACGCCACGGCCCTGCGCATGGAAGCCGACGTGCCGCTGGGCAGTTTCCCGTCCGGCGGCACCGATTCTTCGCTGGTGACCGCGCTGATGCAGGCGCAGTCCTCGCAGCCGGTGCGCACCTTCTCGATCGGTTTCGACAATGCCGTGCACGACGAAAGCGAACAGGCCGCCGCGGTCGCCGCCCACCTGGGCACGGCGCACACGCCGCTGCACGTGGATGGCCGCGCGGCGCTGGACCTGGTGCCGCATCTGCCGCGGCTGTTCGACGAACCCTTCGCCGACTCCTCGCAGATTCCCACCGCCCTGCTGTGCCGGCTGACCCGCGAACACGTCACCGTGGCGCTGTCGGGCGACGGTGGCGACGAACTGTTCTTCGGCTACCGGCGTTACGCGCGCACGCTGCAGAACCACGCGCTGCTGCGCTGGCTGCCTCGCGCGTCGCTGGCCCGCCTGGCCGGCGACCCCGGTGAACGCGCGCGCCTGGGTGGCCTGGCCGCGCTGCGGGCCGAACTGGCCGCCGGCGACCTGCAGGGCCTGGCCCATCACCGCATCAGCCACTGGCGGCTGCCGGAAGCGGTGGTGATCGGCGCCCGCCGCCTGCGCACCGCCTACGACGACCCCGCGGCGATGCCCGGCGTCGGCCACGCGGCCGATGCGCTGATGGCGCTGGACACCGCCTGTTACCTGCCCGAAGACATCCTGACCAAGGTGGACCGCGCCAGCATGGCGTATGCACTGGAAGCACGCGCACCGCTGCTGGACTGGCGCGTGGCGCAGTTCGCCTGGTCGCTGCCGCTGCACATGAAATGGCGCAACGGCCAGCTCAAGGTCCTGCCCAAGCGCCTGCTGGAACGCTACCTGCCGCGCGAACTCGTGTACCGCAGCAAGTCCGGCTTCGGCGCGCCGGTGGGCGACTGGCTGCGCGGCCCGCTGCGCGACTGGGCCGAAGCGCAGCTCGACGACAGACGCCTGCGCGAGGAAGGCCATTTCGACCCGAAACCGATCCGCGCACTGTGGCACGAGTTCCAGGCCGGCGAACGCAAGTGGCACACCCACCTGTGGGGCGTGCTGATGTTCCAGGCCTGGCGCGAGACCTTGCGCTAACGACGCGGCAGGCTTTCGATCATCGCCAGGATCCGGTCCACGTCGGCATCGGTGGTGGACCAGTTCGAAAAGGCCGCACGGATCGCCGGCCGGCCGTGCAGCACGGTCGGCGTCATGAAGGTGACGCCGCTGGCATTGATGGCCTGCAGCAGCGCGTCGCGCGCCGCGGCGTCGCCGGCGGGCGGCGCGAACGCGACGATGTTCAACGCCACTTCCGGATTGAGCACGTCGTACCCGCGTACCTGCAGGCCCGCGGCCAGCGTGCGCGCCTGCCGGCAGTTGGCCGCCACCCATTGCGCGATGCCGTCGCGGCCGCGCACGGCCAGCACCATCCAGGCGGCCAGTGCGCGGAAGCGGCGCGAGTTTTCCGGCGTGTAGTGCAGCGGATCCGGGTCGTCGCCGAGGTAGGCGGACGAAGCCGCGAACACCTGCCGCTGCAGGTCCGGCCGCGTGGTGTAGGCGATGGCGCTGTCGTAGGGCACGTTCAGCCACTTGTGCAGGTCCACCGTGACCGAATCGGCGCGTTCGACACCCACCACCCGGTGCCGCAGCGACGGCTCCAGCGCCGCGAACAGTCCGAAGGCGCCGTCCACGTGCAGCCAGGCGCCGGCTTCGCGGCAGATGTCCGCAAGCGCCTGCAGGTCGTCGAAGTCACCGATGTTCACTTCACCCGCGCTGGCGACCACGATCTTCGGGCCGGTCTCGGCCGCCAGTGCGGCGCGCAGTGCGGCGGGATCCACCGCGGTGCGTCCGGGCAAGGTGGCGACGGGCACGTGGCGCTCGCGGCCGATGCCGGTGATCGCCATCGCCTTGAGGATGCTCGAATGCGCGGCGCCGGCGAACACCTTCGGCAGCGCGCCGCCTTCCTGCTGCGCCCACTGGCGCGCGGTGGCCAGGCAGACCAGGTTGGCGGCCGTGGCGCCGCTGACGAAGTGCCCGTGCAGGTTCCCGCCCAGGCCGAATGCCCCGGCGAAGGCGATAACCGTCATCGCTTCCACGCTGGCCGCGATCGAGCCGGCGTGGTTGGACACGTTCTGGTCCCAGGCGCTGGCCAGCCAGTCCGCCGCCAGCGCTTCCGGCGTGGCGCCGCCGGTGACGTAACCCAGGTAACGCGGACCGGGCGAGGCCGACAGGAACGGTTCGACCTGCGCCGCGAGATGTTCGAACGCCGCCTGCAGGCCAATGCCTTCGGGCAGCGGGCCCGCCACGGGCACCTGGGCGGGCGTCGCGGGGCGGTCGGGCAGGCTGGCCAGGTAGCGGTCGGCCAGGCGGCGGGTGTGGTCCAGGGCCGTGCGGTAGTCGTCGGCGGTGCTCATCGGAATTCCAGGCAAAAGATGTCCGGCCCGCAGTGTGCCCAAGGCCCACCCTGCCCGGAAACCGCCGGCGGTGAACGCCGTGTTGCGTTGCCCGGGTGCGGCGCGATGCGGCGCTGGGCTCAGCGTTTCGGCAGCGCCGTCTCGTACATGCGGTAACCCGCATCCACCATGCCCAGCGATTCGTAGGTGCGCTGGGCATTGGCGTTATGGTGCTCAACGTACAGCCGCAGGCCGCAGACCTGCGGCGTCGCCTGCGCCAACTGCTTCACGTGTGCGTACAGCGCGGCGTACACGCCCTGGCGGCGATGTGCCGGCGCCACATACACGCTCTGGATCCACCACCAGTCGCCGTCGCGCCAGTCGCTCCATTCGTAGGTCAGCATCAGGGTGCCGGCGGCTTCGCCATCGCGTTCGGCGATGAAGTAGCGGCCGCGGCCGGGCTGTTCGAACACGGCACGAATGCCGCGGCGCACGCTGTCGCCGTCGAGCTTCTTCTGCTCGGTTTCCCAGGCCATCGCGACGGCCCAGTCGGCCATGCGGTCGATGTCGTCCGTCGTGGCGTTGCGGATTTCGGGTTGGGTCATGTGCACTTCCCCGCCTGTTCGGATGCCGTGGGTCCACGCAGCTTATCGCTGCTCCGCGGCGTGCGGTGGCGGCGGACTTGCCGGTGCGGCTGCTAGCATCCGGACGCCCCGGCCTTCCGGGACCCTGATCCGGAGAACCGACGCGCATGATGCCGACGATCCGCCTCGCACTGCTGGGAGCTGCTCTGGTCCTGCGCCTGGCCACCGCGCCCGCGCTGGCGCAGCCGCTGCTGCCCGGACAGTTCCAGGCCTACGCCGAAGACGGTCGCACCGAAATCCACCAGTCCCCTCAGGCGCTGGCCCGCTTCGATGCCCTGTTCGCTGCGGCAGGCGATGTGACGGCCTTGCCCGACGACACGCTGCGCGGCCTCGCCGCCGATGCCGCGGCCGCGAACTTCTATTACGGCGGAACCCGGGCCGAAGCGCACGGGACGGTGTTCGCGGAACTGGTGCGAAGAGACCTGGCGACCGGCCTGCAGATCGAGGATTACCACCGCAGCCTGATCGCCGCGCGCCGGTGGCAGGACGCCAGCACCCTGGCCCGGCAACATCCGGACGTTCCGCTGGAGGCGCTTCCGGCCCATTTCGATGGCGACAACGGCAACACGACGGGGGCGCACTACTGGCGTTTCGATGCCAGCGAAGACCGGCTGACGCGCGAGCCGCTGGCGACGGGCGGCGTCACGCTTGTGGTGGTTTCGCACCCCGGCTGCCGCTATTCCCGGGCCGCGATGGCTGCGATCGAAAACGACCCCGCGCTCGACCAGGCCCTGCCTGCGCGCCGGGTTTTCGTGGCCCCCGCTTTCGCCAGCCTGGATCTCGAACACATCGGCGGATGGAACGCCGCCCATCCGCGGGCACGACACGTGCTGGCGGATCGGCCGCAGGCCTGGTCCTTCGTGCGCAAGTGGAACACGCCGCAGTTTTTCTTCCTGGTCGATGACGCGCTGGTGGCGACGGTCGAAGGCTGGCCGGAGGAAGGCCGGGTGGATGAACTGCTGGCCGCCTCGCGGAAAGTCGAGCGCTGAAACTCTGGATCGGGGAGCCCATGCCGGGCTCCCGATCTGTTGCCTGCTTACTTCGCGGCCGCCCGTGCCGCCTCGACGATCACCTTCGCCACGTCTTCCGGGCTCGACACCATCGGCACATGGCTGGTCGGCAGTTCGACGGTGGTGGCGCCGATTTTCTTCGCCAGCGCGCGCTGCGCACCCGGGTCGATCATGCGGTCGTTGGCCGCGACGATGTACCAGGACGGCTTGCCGGTCCACGCAGCCACGGTCACCGGCTGTTCGAAGTTGGCGCCGCGCACCGCGCCCTGGGTGGCGTGGATCAGGTTGGCTTCTTCGGCGCTGACGTCCTGCGCGAAATACTCGGCGATCGCGTAGCTCGGCAGGGTGACGAAGCCGTCGGCGTCGGTGATGAAGTGCTCGAAGCCCGGCGGGGTCGGGAAGTCCTTCGTGTCGGCGGTCGGCGCGACATTCAGCGAGGGCGCGAACGCGGCGACATAGACCAGCGCCTTCACCTTGTCGTGGCCGCCGGCCTGGGTGATGACCGAACCGCCCCAGGAATGGCCGACCAGCACGACCGGGCCGGTCTGGGCGTTGATGACGCGGTTGGCGAAGGCGACGTCGTCTTCCAGCGAGGTCAGCGGGTTCTGCACCGCGACCGCGTTCAGGCCTGGGCCTGCAGCAGCGGGATGACCTTGTTCCAGGACGAGCCGTCGGCGAAGGCGCCGTGCACCAGGACCACGGTCGGGCGGGTGTCGGCGATCGGGGACGGGGTGGCGGCCGAGGCGGCGGCGCTCAGGCCGAGGGCGGAGGCGAGGACCAGCGGGGCGAGGAGGTTCATGGCGGTTTCCTTGGGAGTAGGTGGGCCGGGTCGTTCCCGGTGAGGCCACTATCCCGGAGCCAGTCGGACGTTACGTGCCACTTCGTCCTAATTAATTGACGTATCGTCCGGAATAGGCCGATACGCGAGCGGGGGCTGACCCTGGGGCTCCCCCCGCCCGATGGAAAGCCAGCGCGGCCAGGCCGGCCTGATGAGCGGCCTGGTACCGCGGCGCTCAGGGTTTGGCGTTGGCGAGCGCGAACAGGAACTCGGCGTAGAACAGGGCCTGGCGGTCGATGCCGGCGAGCTTGGGATTCTCGGCATCGATCAGGTACCACTCGTCCGGCGCATGCATCTGGCCGCCCTGGCCGATGCCGACGAACACCGCAGGCAGCGACACCGGCGGGTCGGTGAAGCGATACCCGGGCCAGGACCCGGCCAGGCGCGGATTGACCGTGTGCGGCAGGCCGGCGCCGGCCACGGCGGCGACCAGGGCGTCGACGATGGCCGCGTCGCGCGGCGTTTCGGTGGGGCCGTAGATGCCGCCGGGCACGATCTGGATATCGGTGAAGCCGCGCTTGTCGAGGTGGGCGCGCAGCTTGGTCACCACCTGGTCCGCGCGCATGTCGGGCACCAGCCGGAAATCGATCTTCGCCTCGGCGCGATTGGGCATTGAGGTCTTGCCCCCGGACCCGTGTAACCGCTGACCAGGCCCTGGATGTTGACGGTCGGCTGCGAGGCCAGCCGCACCAGGCTGGTGCGGAAATCTTCGCCCGCGATCCAGCCCTGGATCTTCAGGTTCTTCTTGATCGCTGCCTCGGCCTCGGGCCGCAGGCCCGCATCGATCAGCGCGATCTGATCGGCGGACAGCGGGCGAACCTCTTCCATCCAGCCATCGATGGTCGGCGTGTAGCCGTCGTCGGCGACCAGGTGTCCAGTGCCTTGATCAGGCGCCAGGCCGGGTTCTCCACACGCGCCGCGTTCATCGAATGGATTTCCATGCCCGGGCCACGACCCGAGCGGGCACCGTCGGCCACCAGCTGGACCTCGGCCACGCCCTTGGCGCCCAGGTGGATTTCGACGCCGCCGTCTTCGCCCTGCCAGGCCACGGGCAGGATGACGCCGACCGAATCGGCGAGCGCCTTGGCGACTTCCGGATCCCCGGTGATCTGGCCGAAATGTTCGGACCCGGTTTCCTCCTCGCCTTCGGCCACCAGCACGAGGTTGACCGGCAGCGGCGTGCCGGTGGCCTTGAAGGCCCGGATGGCCGTGAGGAAGGTCGCTTCCGGACCCTTCTGGTTGATCGCGCCGCGCGCGATCAGCACGGTCTTGCCGTCGTCGCGTTCGACGATCTTGCCCTCGAGCGGGGGCTGGCTCCATTCCTGCGGATCGAACTGCTTCACGTCATACATGAAGTAGACGGCCAGGGTGGTCGGTGCGCCGGCATCGAGGCGGGCGAAGACGCCGGGGGCCCGTCGGTGGGAATGATGCGCGCCGTGTCGAAGCCCGCGTCGAGCAGCATCCGCTGCATCAGCTCGGCGCCTTCCTGGCGGTTGAGTTTCTCGGCGTTGATCGAGGGCAGCGCGATCCACTCGCGGAGCCGGGCGATGGCCTGGTCGTGGTCGGCTTCGATGGCGCTGCTGAGCTTTGCACGCGTTGCAGCCGGGATCGTCGGCGCGGCCGGTTGAGCCGTGGCCGCGCCGGCAAGCACACAGGTGAGGCAAGCACCGAGCAAGAGGCGGGATCTGCGCAGCATGGTCGATGCACCTTCGAAAGGGAGTCGAGCCGAGTATGCCGGACAAGCCTTCAGAGACGCGAACGCGAGGCTAATACCAGATTGAAGTGTTCAAGCCGGTGGCATCGGAAACTGGGGGCGTCGGCAAACTGACAGACTTCCCTTCGGCGATGCGTTCCGCGCTCCAAAGTGCAACCAATGCGTCGAGTACATCGTCCGTAGCGGCCTGCCGCCGTGCGACCGATCGAACCAACTGCTCGACTTGATCGGGACTAAACACAGACGACAACAACTGGGTTCGGATTCCAGCGCCTTCTACTGACTTCTTCTTGAAGGCTAGCCCTCTCCCTCGACCACCGTTCAGCGCTGAGAAAGAGACCTCGGGATGAATCTCCCTCACCACTGCGCGTGCCGATGGATCTGATTGCAGCAAGTCATCCCACTCACGGATCTTGGACAGGATTGCAAACGACTGCGCGCCGAATCCGCGCCCGTCTATCTCCCTATGCCTTCGTGATGCTTCTGGCTGCGACGTCGCATCCAGAATGCCTCTTACAGGCGCCGAAAAACACTGCTGGCCCGTCGGCCTCCGACAAACTGCCGCGCTTCGACATCTGCCCTTCGTCCACCGTGCTCTGGGAGACCAATCGGAATGTCCACGGCAATGACCCGTGCCTGCCGATGATCATCTACAAGCGAACGTGCGCGGAGATACACGCAGTAGGCAAATACATTGCCCGACCGCCAAACGGCTATCCAGCCCGATTTCGCCCCATCCACACCGACGCAGCTTGACTCGCGCTCCATCGACTTACCTCCAACAGCAGCGCCTCAACTACCGGAAGAGCGGTGTCAGCGACCGCATTGTTTCGAAATCAGTCGTTCAAAGATCCGTGGGTCCGCCGGATCGATCAAGTCGCTTGCGATTCAATGGCCGTGAGGTCAGGACTTCTTCCGCCCCGCACCACCCCCAACTTCCGCGTCACCGTATTCCTCCCCAACCCCAGCTTCTCCGCCGCCTGCTGGCGATGCCCCTCGGTGTGTTCCAACGCCGTCTCCAGCAGAACCTGGTCAAAACGTTCGCGCAGGGTGGCGTGCAGGGTGGGGTCGCCGCGGGTCAGGGCTTCGCGCACAGCCTGGGCCAGGCCGCGGGTCCAGTCGGTGGGGTCGCTGCCGCCGCTGCGCAGGGCGCTGCCCAGGTCGCGCGGGGTGATGGCTTCGCCCGGGGCCAGGGCGGCCAGGCGCCAGCACAGGTTTTCGAGCTCGCGCACGTTGCCGGGCCAGTCGTGCTGCTGCAGGCGCTTGAGGGCTTCGGGGTGGAAGCGCTTGGCGGGGGCGCCGAGTTTTTCGCGGCCTGGGCCAGGAAACGCGCGGCCAGGGCCGGCACGTCGCCCTTGCGTTCGCGCAGGGGCGGCAGCTGCAGGCGCACCACGTCGAGGCGATGCAGCAGGTCGGCGCGGAAGCTGCCGTCGCGCACCCTGGTTTCCAGGTCCTGGTGGGTGGCGGCGATGACGCGCACGTCCACCTTGATCAGTTCGCGGCCGCCGACGCGGAAGAACTCGCCCTCGGCCAGCACGCGCAGAAGGCGGGTCTGCAGGGCGGCGGGCATGTCGCCGATCTCGTCCAGGAAGAGCGTGCCGCCGTCGGCCTGTTCGAAGCGGCCCACGTGGCGCTTGTTGGCGCCGGTGAAGGCGCCGGCCTCGTGACCGAACAGTTCGCTTTCCAGCAGTTCGGCCGGAATGGCAGCGGTGTTGAGCGCGACGAAGGGTTTGCGCGCGCGCGGCGATTCGCGGTGCAGGGCGCGCGCCACGAGTTCCTTGCCGGTGCCGGTTTCGCCGGTGACCAGCACGCTCAGCGGCGCCTGCGCCAGGCGGCCGATGGCGCGGAACAGTTCGCGCATGGCGGGGCTGTCGCCCAGCAGTTCGTTGCTGATTTCCGGGGCGGTGGTCTGCGGCGCGGGGTCGCGCTGCGGCAGCGCACGTTCCGCCAGGGCCACGGCCTCGTCCAGGTCGAAGGGCTTGGACAGGAATTCGTGCGCACCGCCGCGGAAGGCGCCGGCGGTGCTGGCGACGTCGGTGTAGGCCGACATCACGATCACGGGCAGGTCGGGGCGGCGGGCCTTCAGCGCGTCGAGTAGGGCCAGGCCGTCCATTTCGGGCATGCGGACGTCGGTGAATACGAGGTCGGGCGCGGGTTCGTCGGCCAGCGCGGCCAGGGCCTGTTTCGCGCCTTCGAAGGCGGAGACGGCGTAACCGGCGTCGCGCAGGGCCTCGGCCAGCACGAAGCGCACGGCGCGGTCGTCGTCGATGACCCAGAGGCGGGAGGGGGTGGTCATGGGCCGAAGTTTGCACCAAAGGGGTGCAAAAATCCCGGGGCCACGAGGGCTAGTTTTCTTCGAGCGACCAGGCGCAGCTGACCAGCGTCACGGCCAGCACCAGAACGCCGATGCCGGCGGACGCGGCGCCCAGATCGCCCTGCAGCCATTCGCGCGCGGCCTGCTGCCACACCGGCGAAGGCATCAGGGCCAGCCAGGCCAGCCCGGTGCCGGCCACCGCGGCGGCCGGCAGCAGCCACTGCCGCGGTGAACGACGCGGCGGCAGTGCGTGCATCACGCGCATGGTGAAGCCGTCGTCTGCCACGGCGCCGGGGAACTGGCGGCGCAGCAGGTCGTCGAGTTTCGGGTCGGATGTGTCGTCGAGGTCAGTCATTGCCCTGTTCTCCGGGTGCCCAGTCCTTGAGTAGTTGCCGCAGCTTGGCCTTGCCGCGCGCCACATGCGTTTTCACGCTGCCCAGCGGCATGTCCAGCACCACGGCCGCCTCTTCGTGGGTGAATTCGAGCTGCACGCAATACAGCAACGCCGCGCGCTGGTGGATGGAAAGCCGGCGCAGGGCGGCGTCCAGGTCGAGGCCCCATTCGGGGCCCGGTCCGTCCGCGCCCGGCGCCTCTTCGGCGTCCAGTGCCTGCTCGTCCTGCATGCGCGCGCCGCGGCCACGCAGGTACTGCAGGAAACACGCGTACGTGATGCGGTACAGCCAGGTGCCGAAGCGCGATTCGCCGCGGAACTGGTCCAGCTTGCGCCAGGCCAGGACGAACACTTCCTGCGCCAGGTCGTCGGCCAGCGCGGGGTCGTCGCCCAGCAGCCGCCGCAGTTGCGCGCGCACCAGCCTGGTGCCGTCGCACCAGTTGTTCGAAGGCGGGGGCGCCGTCCGGTTGCCGGGCCCTGATGACCAGGGCCGCATCGATGCGCGCCTGCGCATCGTTATCTCCCATGCGTGCTTCCGGGCCGCGACAGGAACCAGTTGCACAGATAACCCAGGCCCAGCACCACCGGCAGGATGCCCAGGCCCCAGAGCTCCGCCACTCGGTGGCCGCGGGGGAATTCGAAGGGCAGCGCGATCAGCATGAGGGCCAGTCCGAAACCACCGGCCAGCAGCACCAGCGCGCGGCGACGGTCGCAGTCCTGCGGCGTCGCTTCGCCGGGCAAGGTGGCCGGCAGCGCGACGCCGGATTCGGCCAACTTCAGCAGGAAGCTGTAACGCAACTCGGCGCGGGCGCGGCGGTAGCGCAGCACCAGGGCGGTGATCAGCACCGGCGGCAGCATCAGCGCCGCCGGAATGATCAGTACGGGAAGGATCTCCATGGGGTCTGCTCCGGTCAGGGTTCGGTGGTTTCGAAAAGGGACGCTTCCACCTGGGCGTGCAGCCATTCGCGCAGGCCTTCCGCGGCATGGTCCTGGTTGGCCAGCACGACGATCATCAGGCCGTCGTCCGGGTAGTGGATGAACTCGGCCGAGATGCCCGGCGCGCCGCCGTTGTGTCCCACCCAGCGCCGGTCGGGTGTGCCGCCGATGGTGAAAAGATAGCCGTAAGCCATGGGCCCGGTCTGCTGGTGGGGTGTCCACAGGGTCTCGAGCTGGGCGCGCGTCAGCAGGCGTTCGTTGGCCAGGGCGCGCGAGTAGGCGAACAAGTCGCGTGCAGAGGCGTAACCGCCGCCGGCCGCGGATCCGCGCAGGCTCAGGTCGCCGCTGTTGTCCTGCCATGCGCCGTCTTCAGTCTTGAGGTAGCCGAGCGCCATGCCGGAGGTCGTGTCGTCGCGGCGGTAATGGTCCGCGTGCGCCATGCCGGCCGGCCGGTAGAGGTGGTCGCGGATGTACTGGTAGTAGTCGCTGCCGCTGAGCGCTTCGATGATCAGGCCCAGGATGACCGGCCCGCCGTTGCTGTACGCCATGCCTTCGCCCGGCTCGAACGCCAGCGGCTGGTCCACGAAGGTGTCCAGGAATTCCTGCTGGGTGTCGAGCTCGTGCCTGCGCGCGTCGTGCGTCGGATTGAAGTAGTCGCCGACGCCGGACGTGTGGGTGAGCAGCTGGTGGATCGTCACCTGGTCGCGGATCTTCTTGTTGGGGAAATCCGGAAGGTGTTTGCCCACGGTGTCCTGCCAGTCCAGCTTGCCCGCCGCCTGCAGCTGGGCGATGGCGATGCCGGTGAACATCTTGTTGATCGAGCCGAGGTTGATGGGCGTGTCCAGCGTGTTGGCGCGACCGGACTTCCGGTCCGCCAGGCCAACCGCGTCGGCGTAGATCAGCGTGTCGCCGCGCGCCACCAGCACGGCGCCGGAGAAGCGGCCGGCTTCGGACTCGGCCTTGACCCGCTCGGCGATGACCGCGGGCAACTGCTCCGGCGTCACCGCGGCCACTTCCGGCGGCAGGGGCCGCAGGCCGAACCGATCGATCCGGGGCGCATCACCCTCGGTCACGGCCAGCTTCAGCGACAGGCGCCGGCCGGTCGGCAATGTGTACTGCAGCTCGCCACCCAGACCTTCCTTGCCCGGGATCATAAGGGGTTTGGGCAAGGTCGCCAAGTCCGGCCCGGGGCCTCGGAAAGCATGGCCAAGGTTTCCAGCAGATCCGCATCGCCATTGCGCTCGCGCATGCCGGGACTGAAATGGCGCTCGAGCAGGGACGGACGTTCTTCCGCGCGGGCGGTCACCGCCTGCCAGAAGTGGGCGGCCTGTTCTTCCAGCACGCCGTTCGGCACGCCGGCGGGCGCGGGGCCGGAGTCCGGACCGGACGCGGCGACCGGGGTCCCGGCCAGGACCGCCGCCAGGCCGAGGGCGCACAGGGCGCGTCCCATGACATTGATAACCAACATTGCCCGCTCCCGGGTGCGCCGAGCTGTTTCAGCGCTTCGGAGGCTTGGATGCGCGGTGCAGGCGGTTTGGATTCACCGGCGTGATGGCGCGGGCCAGGCGCGTGGCCAGGCTTTCGGGAACCGGTGGGAAGGGCTTCAAAGGCGTCAGGCCGCGGTTTCTGTTTCGTCTGAATCCGGCACCGGGATCAGCAGCGTGAACACGGTATGCCCCGGCCGCGAGCGGTAGCTCAGCGAGCCGCGATGTTCACGCGCCACCTGCTGCGCCAGCGGCAGGCCGAGGCCGCTGCCTTCCGCGCGGCCGCTGACCAACGGCAGGAAGATGCGTTCGGCGAGGTCTTCGGGCACGCCGCGGCCGTCGTCGGCGATCTCGACACGCACGGCCAGGCGGTGGGCGCTGTCGCCGATCAACAGATGGTGTTCGGCGCGGGTGCGCAGCTGCACGGTGGTGGCGCCGGATTCGAGCGCGTTGCGCACCAGGTTCCACAACGCCTGCGCCAGGCGGTCGCCGTCGCCGGGGAATTCCGGCAATGACGGATCGAAGTCGCGCACCAGCTTGATCGCCCAGCCGGCTTCGACCTCGGCCAGCTGGCGCACACGTTCGAGCACGGCGTGGATGTTGGTCGGTGCGAAATCGCGCGGTGGTTCCGGGTTGAGCAGGCGGTCGACCAGGCCTGCTAGGCGGTCGACTTCACTGCCGATCAGGTCCACCAGTTCGCGGTTGTCGTCGCCTTCGACGCGGCGGGCCAGCAGTTGCGCGGCGCCCTTCATGCCCGCCAGCGGATTGCGGATCTCGTGCGCCAGGCCTTTCAGCGCGGCGGACAGGGCCGCGGGCAGCGCGGTGGCGGGATCTTCGCCGGGGAACTCTTCGGCCAGATGCGCTTCCAGCCGCAGGCTGCCGTCTTCGTTGCGCGCCAGCCACAGGTCGGCAAAACGTTCACCGCCCCCGGGAACGCCAGGCGGGCGCGCCGCACCCGCACCGCTTCGCCGGAGGGCGGCAGGCGCGGCAGCAGTTCGAGCAGGCGCCCGCCCTCGGCGTCGAGTTCGCCCAGGTCCAGGCCGACAAGGCGGCGTGCACTGACGCCCAGCCAACTGGCGAAGGCCGGATTGCAGCCCAGCAGCCGGCCCCCGGCATCGGCCCAGGCCAGGGGTGTGCTCAGGTGTTCGGTGGTGGGCGGCAGGGGGTCCGGCATCGCGCCAGCATAGTGCGAAGCCGGCGGTTGCCGCTCAGGTCACGGGCCGGCGGCCGGTGGAAAGGTCCGCGGCCTCAGCGCCGCAGCAGGTCCAGCCACGGGGCGTCCGGTGCCTCGCCGGCACCGGGGGCATCAACGCCCAGGAATTCGAGCCAGGCCGGATCCAGCGCGCCACCGGGTGCGCTGGCAGGCGTGGGGGTGCACAGCGTCCATGCCGGCAGCGGGACCCCTGGTGCCGGGGGTCGCGGCGGGAGCGACCGCGCCACCTCCACACTGTCGTCGGTGGGGCCTTCGCGGGTGGGATTGAAACAGTCGTCGCTGGCTGACAACGGGGCGGCCTCGGCGTGATCCTGGGCACGGGCTGCAAGATGCAGGCCAATCCGGAGAGGCTTCAGTGGCGCGGTTTTCCGTCGGTCCGCGCGCCGGGGTCGTGCAATTACGCACGATGACCGGGTGAAATGCCCGGCGGCCTGGCTTCAGGCCAGCGGCCACTCCAGTCGGAAGCAGGCGCCGCCGCCGGGGCGGTCTTCGTAACGCAGGTCCGCGCCCTGGGCCCGTGCGTGCTGGCGCGCCAGGGCCAGGCCGAGACCGGTCGTTTCCTCGCCGCCGCTGGGTTGGGGCGAAAGCCGCGCGTAACGGCGGAACAGCGCCGGCTGTTCGGCCGCCGGCACGCCCGGCCCGCGATCGAGCACGCACAGCACGGCCCGGTCGGAACCCCGCTGCGCCTCGACTTCGATCACACCGCCCTCGGGGCCGTACTTCACCGCGTTCGACAGCAGGTTGCCCAGCACCCGGCCCAGGCCCGAGGCCTGCGCGCGCACCCGCAGTTCCGGATCCAGGCGCAGCTCGAAACGCATGCCCTTGGCCCGGGCGCGTTCCGCGTGCGCCTGCACCGCCGAGGCCACTTCCGTGGCCAGTTCCAGCGGGCCGATGTCTTCGCCACGCGCTTCGTTGGCGCCCTGTTCCAGCACCGCGCGCAGGAACAACAGCCCGCCGTTGGCGGCGCCGCGCGCGGTCTGCACCAGCTTGCCGCGCGCCTCGGGCGTGTCCGCCGCCGGCAGCAGGTCTAGCGAAAACAGGATGTTGCCCAGATGCTGACGCAGGTCGTGCGCGATCAGGTCCAGCCCCTGCTGGCGCTCGCGGGCCAGGCGCTGCTGCACCGCCAGCAGCTCGCTTTTCGCGGTCGGCGCGCCGGGCCCGCTCCGCCTCGTCGGCGCGCCGGCGCAGGCGGCGGACCGCCAGCAGCACCACGACTCCCGCGGCCAGCGCCAGCCCGTTGGCGCTCAGCACGATGCGGCGATTCTGTTCGATCATCTGCGTGCGCTGGTTGCTGCGCTCGGCCAGCAGCGCCTTTTCGTGCGCCGCCATGCGTTCGAGCAGGTCACGCATCAACTCGGCATTGTGCGACCGGCTCGACTGCCCGAACTCCGCGTCCAGCTGCGCCTGCGCCTGCACGTCGCCGTCCAGCGCGCGCTGCTTGACCTCGATCACTTCGCGCGCGCGGGTGATGCGCTCCTGGTGCAGTGCGTCCAGCCGGTCGATCCGGGCACGCTGCGCCGGATTGTCGCCCAGCAGGTCACGCAGCTGCACGGTGGCACCTTCCATCTCGCCGAGCGTGCGCCAGAACTCTTCCAGGTTGTCCGGATTGCCGGTCAGCAGATAGCGCAGGATGCTGCTGTCGCGGTCGCCCAGTACGCCCCACAGCCGGTTGATCTGTTCGAGCGCGCGCTGGGTGTGGCTGACCGAGGCCACCGATTCCGCCAGCCGTTCGGTGGTGCGCAGCGAAAGCGCCACGCTGCCCAGCACGGCGAGCAACGCGCCCGCGGCCAACAGCCGCAGGGCGATGTGCCACTGGCGGCTGGCGCCGGCCGGTGCGCTCACAGTCCGTAGACCTTGCGCTTGCGGTACAACGTCGAAACATCCATGCCCAGGGGTGCGCGCGGCCGCCTCCAGCGTGTCGCTGGCGGCGAGCACCGCGTCGATGTGCCGGCGTTCGACCTCTTCCAACGTCATCGTCGCGGCCGGCGTGGCGTTGGCCAGCGGTTCGAGCATCAGCTGCGAGGCACCGATCACCGGCTCGCGGCCGAGGATCACGGCGCGTTCGATCACGTTCTGCAGTTCGCGCACATTGCCCGGCCAGGCATAGGCGCGCAGGCGCGCCAGCGCCGCCGGCGCCAGTTCGCGCGCCGGCATGCCGTGGCGGCGCGCGAAACGGCGCAGGAAACCCAGGGCCAGGGTCTCGATGTCTTCGACACGCGCGCGCAGCGGCGGCACTTCGATCGCGATCACCTTCAGGCGGTAGTAGAGGTCGGCGCGGAACCGGCCGGCGCCCACCATCGTGCCCAGGTCGTGGTTGGTCGCCGCGACGATGCGCACGTCGGCGCGGCGCGTGCTCGGGTCGCCGACCCGTTCGTAGGCCTTGTCTTCGATGAAGCGCAACAGCTTGGCCTGCAGTGGCAGCGGGAAATCACCGACCTCGTCCAGGAACAGCGTGCCGCCCTCGGCGGTGCCGACCCGGCCGGTGGTGCTGTGCGCGGCGCCGGTGAAGGCGCCGCGGGCGTGGCCGAACAGTTCGCTTTCCAGCAGGTCGGGCGCCAGCGACGGGCAGTTCACGGTCGCCATCGGCGCGGCGGCACGTGGACTCCAGCCGTGGATGGCGCGCGCCAGCATGCCCTTGCCGGTGCCGCTTTCGCCCAGCAGCAGCACGGTGGCGTCGGTGGCGGCGGCGCGGCGGGCGTCGGCCAGCAGGGACTGCATGGCGGCGTTGGCGCTGTCGAAGTCCGTGCTGTCTTCTTCGCGGTCGCTTTCCAGCGCCGCCACGCGGTCGAGCAGGCGGCGGGTGTCGAGCTGGCGCGCCACCGCCACCAGCAGTTGCGGCGGCGAGCAGGGCTTGACCAGATAGTCCGCGGCACCGGCGGCCAGCGCGGCCACGGCGTCGTCCACCACCGCATGCGCGGTGAGCATGATCACCGGCATCCTTGGCGCGAGTTCGCGCAGACGCGGCAGCGCTTCCACGCCCGAGTCCAGCCCGGGGCCCGGTCGAGCAGGCAGACATGGAAAGGCAGGCTGGCGGCCAGCGCCAGGCCACGGGCCAGGTTGTCCGCCACCGCCACCTGGTAGCCGGCGGATTCCAGGCAGAAGCGCAGGTTGTCGAGCAGGTCGCGATCATCGTCGATGGCGAGGATGCGGCCGATGGGCGCGGACGGCGGCGCAGGGGGCACAGGATCGGTCTCGGGTGACGGCGCCGGATGCAGCGCCTGCACGGGCCGACAGCATCCTAGACACCCGGCGATGCGTCAATTCGACGCCGGCGGGATCTCCGCCGGGCCGGAGCGCGCGGACCCGGGAGCACAAATGACGACCCCGGCGGGTGCCGGGGTCTGGTTCGGGGACGCCGGTTGCCGCTTACGGCGTGACGACGGGCTCGGCCGGCGGCACCACTTCGGTCCAGCTCGAATCGGGATCGAAGACGGTGATCGCGGCGGCGGCCTGGGTGCTGTCGGCACCGAGGTCCTTTTCGAACACCACGCCTTCGTGGCTGATCATGAAGCTCATCACGCCGGTGTCGTTGTACTTGGCCGGCCAGGCGATCAGCGCGAAACCGCGGCTCATGTTGTCGCCCAGCAGGTAGCTGTAGGCGCCACCCGGGGCCGACGGGCCCTGCGCTTCGAGGATGCGGAAGTGATAGCCGTGCCAGGCGCTGCCCGGTTCGGCATCACCGAACAGCGGGCCGATCGGGCTGATCATGCCGCTGTCGTCTTCGGCCCAGAACAGGCCGTCGTGGAAACCGTCGGTGCTGAGCAGCTTCTGTGCGTACTCGAGCACGCCGTCGTCATCGCGGTCGATCTCGGCGTAGTCGGTCTGCGCGTCGTGGTAGGCCAGCACCGACTGCACGGTGGCGAGTTCGTTGCGGCCGATGCGGCGCACGCGTGCCTCCTCGGCACCGGCCTCGATGTCGAAGCTCCAGCCCTTGGGGCCCTTCACCAGCGGGATCGGCAGCGTCCAGGGTTCGGTGCCGACCGAGAGGATGGCGCGGTCCGGACTCGGGTTCTCGAAAGCGTGGCGTTCGGCATAACGCTTGAGGAAGGCATCGACGTCCACGCGGTCGACGCTGCCGACCGGCACGAAGTCACGCCACTGGTCGCCGAACAGGGTCTTGAGTCGCGCCTCGTCACCTTCCGGGGCGTGACGGCCTCCACCAGCACCTTGGCGGCTTCTTCCGGGGTGGCGAAGGCCTGCTGGGCCACCGCCGGCGCCATCGGCGCCAGCGCGAGTGCGGTCAGCAGGGCGAACTGGAGCGGGTACATGCATGTCTTCACGCGCAGACTCCTGATCTTGGGTTAACGACGCCGTCCGCCACCGCCGGAACGCATCGGCGGGCGCGAAGGACGGCTGACCGGACGGCTCGCAGGACGCGACGAGGACGGACGGCTGGCGGAGTTACGGCTGTAGTTGCCACGCTGCTGCGACAGGTTCGACGACGAGGGCCGGCTGGCATCGCGGAAGGCATTGTTGTGCGGCTGCGTGTTCATCCGGTCCAGGTCGCGGGCGCTGTTGCGGGCGCCGCTGTTGCTCATGCCCTGGCCGCCGTACTGCCCGCGCTGCTGCTGCGCGGTGCGGGCCTGGTTGCGGGCATCCACATTGCTGGTGGCCGGCTTGATGCCGCGGTCGGACATGGTGTTGCGCGCCTGGTCGCGCTGCTGCGAACGCTGGGGCGATTCGCCGCGGAAGCCCTGGCGGTTGGACGCGCCGTCCATCTGGCGGCCGTTGCGTTCGCGGTTGGCCTGGTCGCGGTAGGGCACGCCGTCGCGGTTGGCGGCGTTGTGGTTCCACTTCTCCCGGCCACCTTCGCCGCGGCTGCCGCGATCGCCGCGTTCGCCGCGGTTGCGGTCGCCACCGTTGATCTGGTTGTTGCGGTTGAATTCGTTGTAGCGGTCGATGTCGATGTCGATGTCGCCGCCGCCCCAGTTCATGTTGCCCCAGCAGCAGCCGCCGGAGATCGCGACACCCCAGAAGATGCCGGCTGCGAACGCGCCGCCCGGGTAGTAGTAAGCCGGCGGCGGGTAGTACATCGGCGGGTAGTAGGGATAGGCCCAGCTGCCGTAGACCGTGGTCGGGTTGTACGCGGGCACGTAGATGACGTCGGGCTCCGACGGCTCGATCACGATGACGGTTTCACCGTCGGCGCCGGTGGGGGTCCCGTCGAGGGCCGGCAGGGTGGACACCTTCTGTTGTTCGTTCGAACTCAGGTTGCCGGCGTCCTGGGCCTGGCGGCGCAGCTTCTGCACCGCGTCCATCACGTCGTTGGACTGCGCCAGGAAGGCGTCGCCCAGCTTCTGCACCCAGGCCGGGTCCTGCCCCAGCATGTCCAGCACCTGCGGGAAGGCCACCAGGGCCTGCACGCTGGGATCCCAGGGCTGGTCGGCGACCTTGGTCACGGCCGTCTCGCCCTTTTCGTCGGGATGGGCCTTGGACCACTTGGCGGCATCGGCGACGTCGCCCGGATAGGTCGCGCCCATCAACACCTGGGCCAGCAGCGGATCCGGATAGAGCGCGATCGGCGCGACGACCTGCGCCAGTTCCTCGGGTCCGAACAGGACTTCCCTGGCGGGTGCGGCGGCGGGCGCGGGACTGGCCGCGGCCTGGGCGGCCATCGTTCCGGCCTTGCTGAAGGCGCCGGCGCTGCTGGCGTTGCTGGCGACCAGCAGCGCGGCGGAAAGGGCACAAAGGAGCGGAATGCGCATGGTGTTTCCTCATGAAGCAAAACATGAGAACCGGCGGAGCTCGTGCGCCGACACTATCGCTCCGGGTCCTCGGGACCGTCAACGAACGCGTGGGCGCGCCGGGTTGAATTTGGATGCTTCAACGCAGCCGGCGGTATTGGACCTAGGCCCAACAAACGCCGGGGCGTTCAGGGTGCGGCAGGTTCCGCCGCGGCCGGCACTTCGGTCCAGCTCGAATCCGGATCGAAAACGGTGATCGCCGCGGCCAGTCTGTCGCTGTCAGGCCCGAGGTCCTTCTCGAACACCACGCCTTCGTGGCTGATCATGAAACTCATCACGCCGCTGTCGTTGTATTGCGCGGGCCAGGCGATCAGGGCGAAACCGCGGCTCATGTTGTCGCCGAGCTTGTAGCTGTAGGCGCCGCCCGGCGCGGACGCGCCCTGCGCGTCGAGGATGCGGTAGTGGTAACCATGCCAGTCGCTGCCGGGTTCGGCGTCGCCGAACAGGGGGCCGAGCGGGCTGATCTCGCCGCTGTCGTCTTCGGCCCAGTACAGACCGTCGTGCAGGCCGTCGGTGCTGAGCAGGTGCTGCGCGTATTCGAGCACGCCGTCGCCGTCGAGGTCGCGTTCGGAATATTCCATCTGCGCGTCGTGGTAGGCGAGCGCCGACTGCACGGTGGCGAGTTCGTTGCGGCCGATGCGGCGGATGCGCGCCTCTTCAGCGCCGGCCTCGATGTCGAAACTCCAGCCGTCCTTGCCCTTCACCAGCGGGATCGGCAGCGTCCAGGGCTCGGTGCCGACCGATAGCACGGCGCGGTCTGGCGCGGGGTTCTCGAAGGCACGGCGTTCGGCATAACGCCTGAGGAAAGCGTCGACGTCCTCGCGGGCGACGCTGCCGACCGGCACGTAGTCGCGCCACTGGTCGCCGAACAGGGCCTTGAGCTGCGCCTGGTCGCCTTCCGCCGGCGTGACCGCCTGCACCAGCGCCTGGGCGGCTTCTTCGGGAGTGGCGAATGCCTGCTGCGCCGCGGCGGGAAGCGCCGCCAGCGCGAGCGCCAAGGCCAGGGTCAATCCGAGCGGTTTGATGACGGTCTTCACGCGGGGACTCCTGGGCGATTCATCGACGACGACCGCCACCGCTGGAGCGCTGCGGCGGGCTGGAGGGGCGGCTGACCGGCTGGCCGGAGGAGCGGCTTCCGGACGGACGGCTGGCGGACTGGCGGCTCGACTGGCCCCGCTGCTGTGCCTGGTGCGACGACGACGGCCGGCTGGCGCCCTCGAAGGCATTGTTGCGTGGCGCCTGCTGCCGTTGCTGCTGCTGGCGTGCGGTGTCGCGGGACTGGTTGTTGCGCTGGGTCTGTTCGCGCGAACGCTGCTGCTGGGTTTGGGTGCGGCCGCCGTCGCGGCTGCCCTGGTTGGCGGTGCGGTTGCGGTCGGTGCTCTGCTGTGCGCGGTCGCGCTGTGCGGATCGATCGGCCGTGGCGCCGGCGCGGTCACGCGCGGCGTCGCGTGAGTCCGGGCGGTTGGCCGCGGTGCGGGCCTGGTCGCGCGCCTCGCGGTTGCTGGAGGCCGGCTGGATGCCGCGGTCCTGCATGGAAGCGCGGGCCTGGTTGCGCTGCTCGGTACGGCGCGCGTCCTCGCCGCGGAAGGCGTCGCGGTTGCCGGCACCGTCGAGCTGGCGGCCGTTGCGTTCGCGGTTGGCCTGGTCGCGGTAGGGCACGCCGTCGCGGTTGGCGGCGTTGTGGTTCCAGGTGTTGTCGCCGCGGTTGATCTGGTTGTTGCGGTTGATGTTGTTGTAACGGTCGACATCGATGTTGATGTCGTTGTCGTTCCAGTCCATGTCGCCCCAGAGCGAACCGGCGATGGCTATGCCGGCGCCCCACATCAGGCCGCTGGCCAGGGCGCCGCCCGGGTAGTAGTACGGCGACGGCGGATAGTACGGCGGCGGATACGACGGATAGGACCAGGCGCCGTAGGCCGTGTTGGGATCGTACGCAGGCACGTAGACGACCTCGGGCTCGCTCGGCTCGATCACGATCACGGTGCTTTCGGCAGGCGCCGCTTCACCGGCGGCCGGTGGCGGCGCCGGCTGCGTGAACACGCTCTGGTATTCGTTCGATGCGAGGTTGCCGGCAGCCTCGGCCTTGTGACGCAGGCGTTGCACGGCATCCATCACGGCTTCCGGCTGCGCCAGGAAAGCATCGCCCAGGCGCTGCACCCAGGCCGGGTCCTGGCCCAGCACCGAGAGCGCCTCCGGGAAGGCCACCAGCGCCTGCACGCTCGGGTCCCAGGGTTGATTGGCGACCTGCAGCACGGCCGCGTCGCCCTTGGCATCGGGATGGGCGGCCGCCCAGGCGGCCGCGTCGGCGACATCGCCCGGGTAGGTCGCACCCATCAGCACCTGGGCCAGCAGCGGATCCGGATAGAGCGCGATCGGCGCGACCATCTGCTCGAGTTCTTCGGGGCCGAAGATCTGTTCGGACGCCGCGGGCGCTGGAGTTTCAGTGGTCGCGGCGGCAGGTGTCGCCGCCGGGTCGGCGCCGCCCGGCGGAGCAGCGTCGCGCGAGCAGCCGACGATCAGCAGCAGGCCCGTGGAGAGGGCACAACAGAGCGGAATGCGCATGGGGTTGCCTCATGGAAGAACGATCATGAGAACCGGCGGAAGCTCGTGCCGGGCCACTATGCTCCCGGCCCCCGGGGCGTCAACGAAGTGCGCGGCAGGTTTCCATGCGCCGCGGTTCAGGTTTCCGGAACCAGCGGCGGCGGCATCCCGGCCCGCACCAGATAGCCCTCCTCCTGGTCCGGCCGCGGGTGGCGCAGGTCCAGCGACCAGCCGTCCGCATGGCGCTGCAGCGCATAGCCCGGTGATGCCGCCGCGGCGGCGACTTCGGCTTCGGGCAGGGTCCCCGCCGTGTACGCGATCGCCGCGATCAGCAGGCGCTGCTTGGCGGCGTGGTCGAGCAGGCGTTCCCAGTAGTCGGCATACGCCGGCTGCGACATCGCGACCAGCATGCAGTTCACCACCGCGGCATAGCAGCGCAGCTGGTCCTGGTCGACCGCGGGCCGCGACAGTGGCGGCACCTCGCCGGCGGCGACCTTTGCGCGGAAATCGTCGCGGCAGGCGGGCGCGAAACCTTCCGCCATCCACAGTTGCTGCAGTTCGCCGTCGTGCAGCAGCAGGCGCTGGACCGTATTGCCCGGATGCCAGCCAGCCAGCGATTCGTCGATCTGGTCGGCCAGGGCGGCATTCATGCGGTACTCGTAACGCAGCGCGTCGCAGATCTGGAAATCATCCACGACCACCGGCACCAGCGCCGACGCGCAGTCCGGCGGCAGCACCAGGCCCGGGTTCTCGCGCTGCAGCGACAGCACCAGCCCGCCCGCACCTTCCGCCAGGGCCAGCGGCACGAGCTTGGCGACCAGGCTCGGCCCCTGGCGCGCGAAGCGGCGCGAGGTTTCGAACAGGCGACAGGCGCGCACGGTGGCGCCGGCGACGTCGCCGTCCACCGCCTGCAGCGCCGCGGCGTTGAGCGCCAGGCGCCAGACGCGGAATCCGGGGAGCGGCGCATCGATACGCGGCGGAAACGGATCGCCGATCTGCTCGGCCGCCAGCGAACGTTCGGCCAGCACGAGGCGCTCGGCATCGGCCTGCAGCCAGGCACGCACGCTCTCGGCATTGGCGCGCACCTGCGCCAGGCAATCGAGGTCGTGCAGGTTGCAGGAGGTGTCGGGCACGTCCACGCCCGGCCGTTCCGGATAACGCGCCGCCGCCGGCGATTCGAACTGTCCCGTGTCGGCGAGGCCCGTCGTCAGGCTGCGGCTGTTGGCCAGCAGGCGGTCGCCCTGCCCGGCCTGCCAGGCGTCGAAGGTGGCGACTTCGGCCTGCAACGCCGCTTCCAGCCCGGCCTCGGGAATGCGGTGGTCGATGAAGGCCAGCCAGGCGTAGCCGTTGCTGCCGGTTGCCGCGGGCACGGGCTGTTCCATCAACGCGCGGGCCTCGCGCGCGGCGTCGTCCCTGGCGAAATGGCGCAGCGTCCAGACCCCCACCAGCAGGATGACGAACAGGATCAGCAACGCGGTCAGGATCTGGCGCAGCCATTTGAACAGGGTCGACATGCCGCGCTCCGCGTGAAGGTGCGTCCGATGCTAGCGGGGCGAAGCCGGAAAGAAAACGGCCCGGATTGCTCCGGGCCGCTGTGGCATCCGACGAGATCCGGGGAGGATCAGATGCCGTAGTACATCGAGTATTCCAGCGGGTGCGTGGCCGCGCGGAACTTGGTCACTTCCTGCATCTTCAGCGCGATGTAGCCGTCGATGAAGTCGTCGCTCATCACGCCGCCGGCCTTGAGGAACTCGCGGTCCTTGTCCAGCGCCTCGAGCGCCTGGTCGAGCGAGTGGCAGACGGTCGGGATGTTCTTCTCTTCCTCGGGCGGCAGGTCGTACAGGTCCTTGTCGCTCGGCGCGCCCGGGTCGATCTTGTTCTTGATGCCGTCCAGGCCGGCCATCATCAGCGCGGTGAAGGTCAGGTAACCGGTCTGCATCGGGTCCGGGAAACGCATCTCGATGCGGCGCGCCTTCGGGTTCGACACGTACGGGATGCGGCAGGAGGCCGAGCGGTTGCGGGCCGAGTAGGCCAGCATCACCGGCGCCTCGAAGCCCGGCACCAGGCGCTTGTACGAGTTGGTGGTGGAGTTGGCGAAGGCATTGATGGCGCGCGCGTGCTTGAAGATGCCGCCGATGTACCACAGCGCCATCTGCGACAGGCCGCCGTAGCCGTCACCGCTGAACAGGTTGACGCCGCCCTTGGCCAGCGACTGGTGCACGTGCATGCCGCTGCCGTTGTCGCCGACCAGCGGCTTGGGCATGAAGGTGGCGGTCTTGCCGTTGCGGTGGGCGACGTTCTTGATGATGTACTTCATCATCAGCAGCTCGTCGGCCTTCTTCACCAGCGAATTGAACTTGGTGCCGATCTCGCACTGGCCGGCGTTGGCGACTTCGTGGTGGTGCACTTCCACTTCCTGGCCGGCGGCCATCAGCAGCTTGCACATCTCGGCGCGGATGTCGTGCAACTGGTCGGTCGGCGCGACCGGGAAATAGCCGCCCTTCAGGCCCGGGCGGTAGCCGGAGTTGCCGCCTTCGTACTTCTTCTTGCTGTTCCAGTGCGCTTCCTCGGAATCGATTTCGAAGAAGGTGTTGCCCTGCTCGTTGGCCCAGCGCACGGAGTCGAAGATGAAGAACTCGGGCTCGGGACCGAAGAAGGCCTGGTCGGCGATGCCGGACGCCTTCAGGTAAGCCTCGGCGCGCTTGGCGACGCCGCGCGGGCAGCGCGAATAACCCTGCATGGTGGCCGGGTCGAGCACGTCGCAGGTCAGGATCAGGGTCGGGTCGGCGGTGAACGGGTCGAGCACGGCGGTGTCGGCGTCCGGCAGCAGGACCATGTCGGACTCGTTGATGCCCTTCCAGCCCGAGATCGACGAGCCGTCGAACATCTTGCCGTCCTCGAACAGCGCCGGCTCGATGATCGAAACCGGGAAGGTGACGTGGTGCTGCACGCCGCGCACGTCGGCGAAGCGCAGGTCCACGAACTCGACACCGTGGTCCTTGATGAGTTTTTCGATATGGGCGTGGGACATGCGGGCAGCTCCGGCGGATGGATGGGATGCTCTTACATAGCAAAGGGCGTGCCAGCCCGCGAACCCTCATAACTCATTGATTTTGATCGTCGATCCGCTGATAACACACCCTCGTATCCCTGATCGGGGGACAAACAATCCACAGATTTCACCTTTCTGGTGCAATGCCCCGTCCCGGCACTGACGTATGCTTGCCGCTTTCCGCCCGCCGCCACCGCCCGTGAACGACCTGCTTTCCGCACTGCTGCTCGGCATCATCGAAGGCCTGACCGAGTTCCTGCCGATCTCCAGCACCGGTCACCTGCTGATCGCCCAGCACTGGCTGGGCGCACGCTCGGACCTGTTCAACATCGCCATCCAGGCCGGCGCCATCCTCGCCATCACCTGGTCTACCGGCAGCGGATCTGGTCGCTGGCCACCGGCCTGGGCCAGGCCGAACAGCGCGACTACGCGCTCAAGATCGCCGCCGCCTTCGCCGTGACCGCAGTGGTCGGCCTGCCGATGCGGCTGCTGGGCTGGGAACTGCCGGAAACGGTGGCGCCGGTCGCCTGGGCGCTGATCATCGGCGGCGTGTGGATGCTGGCGGCGGAACGTTTCGCCGAATCGCGGCCGGATTCGGTGGCGATCACCTGGACCATCGTCATCGCCGTGGGCCTGGCCCAGGTGCTGGCCGGCGTGTTCCCCGGCACCTCGCGCTCGGCCGCGGCGATCTTCATCGCCATGCTGCTGGGCCTGACCCGCAAGCCGGCGGCGGCCGAATTCGTGTTCCTGGTCGGCATCCCGACCATGTTCGCGGCCAGCGGCTACGCGTTGCTGGAAACCGTTTCCGAGGGCCGGGCCGGCGACGAAGACTGGACCGGCCTGGCGGTCGCCTTCGCGGCCGCCACGATTACCGGTTTCGCCACCGTGCGCTGGCTGCTGGGTTACATCGCCACGCACCGCTTCGCGCCCTTCGCCTGGTACCGCATCGGCCTGGGCGCGGCCCTGCTGCTCGGCCTGCCGGCCGGCAGCTGAAGCACCTCAGTCCGCGGAATAACCCAGGCGCTCGGCCACCGGCGCCAGGCGCGCGAACTCGGCCGCGAAGGACTCGCGGTACTTGCGCCAATGACCGGGCGAAAAACGCAGCGTGCCGGTGCTGACCGCCGACAGCGGCTGCGCCAGGCCAAGGGCCTGTTCCAGCGCCGCACCGGCGGCACCGGCGTCCCGGTCCATGTGCACCAGCGTGACCTGGTCCGGCGCGGCGTCGCGGTGCGCGGCCAGGGCTTCCAGCCCCTGGGCCAGCCACTCGGCCGAACGATCGGTCGCGGCCGGGAAGATGTAGTCCTGGGTGCTGCCCTGGACCATCCAGCTCAGGAACACGTCGCGCGGATCGGCGACTACGGCCACCAGGCGCGCACCGCGCAACGCGGCCAGGGTGTAGCCGTCGATCTGCGGAATCCAGTCCACCACGGTCGCCGGGTCCAGGCCGCGTTTTTCAAGGGCGGCGCGCCATTTGTTGGCATCACCGGCCTCGGGGTGGCCGGCTGCACGCCGGGCCAGGCCGAACCCGTCGCCACGCACCATCTGGCCGATGCGGTCGAGCTGCAGGCGCGCGCCGAGCTGGCGTTGCAGCACCGGCAGCAGGCTGTCCAGTCGCAGGCCGGCCGGCGACCAGAGCAGGGCGCCGCCGCCGGTGTCGCCGGCGGGCGCGGCGTCGGCCGGCTGCGGCTGCGGCAGCGGGAAGGCCGAAACGATGCCGCGCACCATCTCGCGCCAGCAGGCGGCCGCGGCCGGGTGGCGCCCCATCTGGTCCAGCGCCAGTCCCTGCCAGACGTAGGCCAGGCGCTGTTCCTTCGGCGTGCGTGCCAGCGGCGCCATCGCCCGGGCCTGGGCCAGCGTCGCTTCCGGATCGGCGGTGAAGCCGATGCGCAGTTTCACCAGGCGGCTGCCGAACCGGTTCGGATCGCGGGCCAGGGCCTGGTCGGCAAATGCGGCGGCCTGGGCGGTGTTGCCGGTGACTTCGTGATATTCGGCCAGGTACTCCAGGCAAGCCGCACTGTCGGGCACGGCGGCGTTCCAGCGCTGCAGCAGCGCCAGCGGCTCTTCCTGCCGCACGCCCGAAAGCCAGAGGCGGGCGGTCCACAGGCGGTCCTTGCCCGGCGCCAGCGACAGCGCCGCCTCGATGCGGGCCAGGGCCTCGTCGTTGCGGCGACGCTGCACCAGCAGCGGCAGTGCGGACTCGAGCACGCGGGCCACGGTCGGCTGCGCGTCGAGCAGGGACAGCATGTCCGCCAGGGCCTCGTCGTCCTTGCCCTGCGCCTGGCGCAGGTGGGCGCGCATGGCGCGGGCGAAGATGTCGTCCGGATGCAGCGCCAGCAGCCGGTCAAGCGCCACCATCGCCTCATCGTGCTTGCCCTGGTGGCGGCAGGTTTCGGCCAGCGCGCGCAGCGCGCCCGGGTTTTCGGGTTCCAGCGCCAGGGCGTTGTTGAAGGCCTGTTCGGCGAACGGCCAGAGGCCGCGGCCGACATAGGCCATGCCGAGCGCGTGCTGCGCGCCGGCCAGTTCAGGGTTCGCCTGCGCGGCGGCGGTGAAGGCCTTGATGGCGCGCTCGGCGTCGCCGCCGACCTGGGCCACGTAGCCTTCGGCCAGCAGCACCTGCGGGTGCTCGGCGTCCACGCGCTGGGCCAGGCGCAGCTGGCGCGTGGCTTCCTCCAGATCGCCTGGGCCAGGGCCAGGTGCACCGGGGTGACGTAGGCCGGCAGCTGGTTCGGGTCGGTGGCCAGGGTCTGCTTCAGGCCCCGGGTGCCGGCGTCGACATCGCCTTCGGACAGGGCTAGCGAAGCCAGGCTGAACTGGTAGGGCGCGTGGTCGGGCGCCAGCTCGACAGCCCGCTCGAAGGCGGCGCGGGCGGTGGCGGCGTCGCCGGCACGCTTGGCGCTCAGGCCCAGCAGGTGCTGGGCGTCGGCATTTTCGGGGTCGGCGGCCACGGCGGTGCGGGCGGCGGCGAGGGCGGCGGCGGTGTCGCCGCGGCGCAGCGCCTCGGTGATGTCGGCAAGCATGGGGAGGTCTTCAGGCTGGAGCGGAAAGCGGCATTGTAGCCCGGTCGGCGGCCACGGCCGCGGCTTCTACCCGGGCCGCGACCCAGCGTTCGGCGTAACCGCGCAGGTCGGCGCCTTCCAGGAAACCGCAGTGGCCGCCGAAGTCGGCGATCTCCAGGGTCGAGTGCGCCGGCAGGCTCAGCCGGGGAAAACCTTCGGCCGGGATGACCGGGTCGTCGGCCGAGGCCAGCACGTTCACCGGTACCTGCAGGCCGGCCAGGCGGTCGCCGGCGACGCTGTAGCCGTCGAAGTATTCCTCGATGCCGGCCATCGTCGTGTGCCGCTGCACCATCCAGCGCGTCAGCCCGCGCATGTCCAGCGCCAGCACCCGGTCGTCGAAGTCGTGGTGTTCGGGGAACAGCGCGCGCTTGCGCTGCAGCGAGCGCCGCCACTTCTTCATGAAGTACCAGTGGTAGAACGGCAGCCCGCGCTCGAGCGCGTGCAGCACGCCCGACGGATCGATGGCCGGACACACCGCCACCGCATGCAGCAGCGGCACGCCGGCGCCGGGCGCGGCCAGCGCCAGCCGCAGTGCGAAGTTGCCGCCCAGCGAATAGCCCGCGGCCAGCATCGGTCGCGCCGGGAAACGGCGCGAGACTTCGGCCGCCGCCTGCACCACTTCGGCCAGGCGGCAGGAGTGGAACAGGTCCTTGTTCAAGTGGTGGGTGTCGCCGTGGTCGCGGAAGTTGAGCCGGAACACCTCGAAGCCGCGCGCCAGCAGCTGCGCCGCAGTGTGGCGCATGTAGCCCGACTCGCTGCTGCCCTCCCAGCCGTGCAGCAGCAGCACCAGGCCGCGCGGCGTGGCGCCGGGCACGGCGGTGTGGAAGCCCTGCAGGCGCACGTCGCCTTCCACTTCGATGATGTGTTCGGTGGTCAGCGCGCCCAGGCGTTCCAGCGCGCGCAGGCCGCTGGCCCGGCGCAGCGGCATCGAGCTGAGCACCGACTGCAGGTGCGCGTTGCGCAACCAGCGCGGTGGACGGTAGTCGGTGGCGCGGATCATGGCGCGCTCAGCCCGCCATCGCCGCGACGATGCGCTCGCGGCAGGTTTCGGCCATGCGCCGGCGGCCGTCCTCGGCGGCGGCGACCGGTTCCAGGAAATGCACTTCGGCCACGCGCCCCGGTTCGCCCAGCAGGCGCACGAAGTTGGCGAAGAAACTTTCCTTCTCGCCGAAGGCCACGATGGTCTGCGCATTGCCACGCGCGCCGTACTTCAACGCCACCGGCTGCGCCGGCACGTTCGCCAGCACGGCCGGCTGGAAGATGCGTGCGTGGAAGGTGCCGATGGCGTCGCCGCGGGTGGTCTTGCCCTCGGGGAAGACGCCGACGGCCAGGCCCTGCTCAAGCCGCTGCACCATCTGGTGCATCACGCCGTGCAGCGAATCGTTGCTGCCGCGATGGTGGTAGATGGTGCCGCCGCGGCTGGCCAGCCAGCCCACCAGCGGCCAGCGCGCGATCTCGGCCTTGGCCACGAAACCCATCATGCGCTGGCTGTGCATCAGCTCGATGTCGATCCAGCTGACATGGTTGGCGACGAACAGTGCGCCACCCGGCAGCGGCGTGCCGTAACGGCGCAGCCGGAAGCCGAAGATGCGCATCAGCGTGCCCGACCACAGGCGCACCGCCAGGTGGTCCAGGCGTTCGCCGCGCAGCTCCATGCGCGCCGTGATCGGGTTGATCATCAGCAGGGTCAGCGGCAGGCCCAGCAGCAGGTGCAGGCTCAGCAGCGGCAGACGCCAGAGGTAGCGCAGCGGGCGGCGCCAGTCGGTGGACCGGCGGCCCGTTTCAGTGAATGCGGACATTGCCGGCATTGTGCCGCAGGCGGGACCGAGTAATCACCCGACGGGGAGTACGCGTGATTGCCGGCCCGGGTCAGCGGCCGACGACCGCGGCGGTCATGCGCGAGATGCAGGTCAGGCGACCCTTCTCGTCCTCGATCCGGACTTCCCAGACCTGGGTGGCGCGGCCGATGTGGATCGGCCGGGCGGTACCGGTGACCACGCCCTCGGTGACGGCACGCAGGTGGTTGGCGTTGATCTCGATGCCGGCGGCCTGCTGGTTGCTGTCCGGGTCCAGGCACAGGTAGCCGGCGAAGCTGGCCAGGGTTTCCGCCAGCACCACCGACGATCCGCCATGCAGCAGCCCGAAGGGCTGTTTGGTGCGGGCATCGACCGGCATGGTCCCGCGCAGGAAGTCGGGGCCCTGTTCGGTGATCTGGATGCCCAGGCTCTCCCCCGCCGTGCCCTTGAGCATGCGGGAGATGGTGGCCGGATCGATGCGCTGGCGGAACGGGCCTTCCATCAAACGAAGGCTCAGCGGACGCGCATCAGGCCCGGGCGGTAGGTGGTGTAGCTCTTGCGGGCATAACCCGAGCTGCCGCCGTAGCCGGTGCCGGTGTCGCGGTTGCGGCGACGGTGCATGCGGTCCACGAGTTCGTCGCGGCGGGCTTCCAGCCAGTCGGCGCGGCCGACCTTGGCCGGGTCCTGGCCGCGGCGGTCGGCTTCGCCCTGGCGGTATTCGCAGAACTCGTCGTAGGCCTCGATCTCGTGGTGCAGTTCCTTCACGCACATCTCGATGGCGATGGCGTCGTCGAAATAACCCAGCACCGGCACGCTGTCCGGGATCACGTCCTTCGGGTCGGCGAAGTAGACCAGGGCCGACAGCACGCGCTGCTTGTCTTCGTCCGGCAGGCGCCAGCCGTCGTCGTTCATCATCGCGATCAGGGCGTCCAGCCGGTCCAGGCGCTGGGCGATGAAGTCCGGCACCTCGACCTTGTTGGCTTCGATCAGCAGCGAGGAAGCGGCGGCGATGATCTCGTCGGCGCTCTTGTGGGCGACGGCCGCGCGGGCCGCGTTCATGGCCTGGGTGAAGTGCTCGAGGTCGCGGTCGGAGAGTTCGAAGCTGATCGAAAGAGGCATGCGGGCGTGTCCGGCGGGGTGTTTGCGGGAGACAGGCAGCCTAGGCCCGCCGGGCAAGGACGTCAATCGAAGGCGGCCCGCGACGGACCCCGGACCGGCTTACAGGATGGGCGTCAGGCCGGCGCCGAAGGCGGTCAGGATGCGGGTGTAGACGGTCTTGAGCGGCAGGTCGACTTCCGGGAACGGGCCCACGTCCTCGTAACATTCGTAGAACCGGGGGTCGGTCGGCGGCAACGGGTTGCAGCCCTCGCGCAGTTCGAAACTGACGGCGTAGGGGAAAGGCCAGATGTCGAAGATCGGCAGTTTTTCCGAAATCTTGCCCAGGCTGTAGTTCAGGCCGGAGAACACCGGCGGTTTTTCCTGGCGCGCCACCCGCCAGGCGTTGTCGGGCTGCATGTCGCGCAGGATGCTGGCCTTGAGCGCGCCGGCGAACTCGGCGTCGTGCACCACCACCATGGACTCGGTGTTGTAGTTGTCCGAACGCGGGTCGAAGTTGTGGCTGCCGACCACGCCGATGCGGTCGTCCACCACCAGCGACTTGGCGTGCAGGCCGACGCGCACCCCGCGCGCTTGAGCGGCACCGGCCCGCTGGTCGAGCCGGCCGAACCGGAACCGAACATCGGCAGGTGCGCGGCCGGCTGGTCGCCCGGGGCGCCGGTGGCGGCCAGGTTGATCGGGGCGTCGGCCGGGTAGGGTTTGTACTCGAAGATCTCGAAACCGAGTTCGCGCAGGTAAAGACGTTTGTACTTGTGGCTCATGGCGTACACCGGGAAGGCGTCGGTGGCGGCCAGCGAGTTGGTCGAGACCCAGATATCGGGCGCGTCCGGGCGGCGGTGCAGCTCGCGGAACAGCTTGCGGGCGGAGCGCGACAGCACCTGGCAGAGGGCGTCTGCAGCACCAGTTCGTGGCGGGTATTGGCGACCAGGTCGCGCATGGCCAGCGAGGCGTCCTCTTCGGCCGCCAGTTTGCCCTGGTGTTTTTCCGGCAGGTCGGCGAAGAATTCGACGCGCTCCACCGCCACTTCCAGCGCCTGCAGGTGGGTGTAGACCGCGTCGCCGTCGGCGGCCAGGGCGGCCATCGCCACCACCCGCGGCGAGCGCTCGCGGTCCGGCGCCAACAGCGCATGCGGCGGCACCGCGCCGGCGCGCAGCAGGCGCTCGGCGACGTCGGTCAGGCGTTCAGCCGGCTGGGTGCGCGGGAAGGTCCAGAAGGCGTTGAAGTTGTCCGCCATCGCCGCGGCGACCGGACCGGCGACCAGGATGTCGCGGTCGCGGTAGTTGTAGCCCTCGGCCCAGTCGAAATAACGGTCCTGGATGTTGCGGCCGCCGGTGATGCCGACCACGCCGTCCACCAGCAGCAGCTTGGTGTGCATGCGCTGGTTGAACTTGCGGAAGCAGCACAGGATGCCGGCGGCGTACTGCAGGGCCTGGGTCTTGGCCTCGTCGAAGGTGGGGTTGTAGATGCGCAGCTCGAAGTTGCGGTGCTGGCCGGCCAGGCTGGCCTGCAGGTTGGGATCGGGCAGGCCGTAGAGCTGGTCCAGCAGCACCCGCACCTTCACGCCGCGCCGGGCGGCGCGCAGCAGTTCCTCCAGCACCAGGCCGCCGGTGTCGTCGGCGTCGAAAATGAAGCTCTGCAGCTCGATGCTTTCGCGCGCGGCGCGGATCAGGTGTACCCGTGCCAGCAGGGCGTCCTGGCCGCGGTCGAGCAGGACCACCTGGTGCCGCGGCGCGTCCGGGGTGGAGGCGGCGACCATGGCATGGGCCTGTTCCAGCAGGGGCGAGGCCGCGGCACAGTCGGCGACGGGCGCACAGTCCAGGGCCACCGGACGGCCGTGCACGGCCAGTTCGGCCGCCTGTTGGCGGTCGCGCGACGACAGGGTGGAGCAGCCGGCCAGCAGCAGCAGGCCGAGCAACAGCAGCGGGGGCGGCGGATCATGGCCGCACAGGGTCGCTCAAACGCACCCGGAAGTCGAAACCCACGTCGTCGCGCACCCACATGCGCTGGGCGGCCATGCCGAAATCGCGGCGGCTGACGCTGCCGTACACCCGGATATCGCACTGGCGGCCGGGCACCTTGCAGGAGGACGGGGCCACCGTGAACACCGCCGGCCGGGTCCGGCCGCGCAGCTGCAGCCGTCCGCTCAGCTCGCCACCCCGGCGCAGCAGTTCGCGCGGGAAGGGGTCGGATTCAAAGCGGATGTCGGGGTGGCGTTCCACGTCCAGGAACTTGTCCGAGCGGGTGGCGCGCACCATCCATGCCGGCCCGTCGAGGTCGAGCTGGCGCGCATCCAGGCGCACGCGCACCTGCCAGCGGTCGCCGGCCGGCTGCAGTTCGCCCTCCAGCTGACGGAAGCGCCCGCTGACGTCGCCCAGCACGCGCAGGCTGACTTCGAAGCCGGCCCGGGAGGCCGCGGGGTCGAAGGCTTCACGCATGGGGGTGGCCAGGGCCGTGGCGCAGGCCAGGCCCGCCAGGCAGACGCCGGCGGTCCGGGCCCAGGCGCGGATCATCCGCCTACGGCCACCAGAAGGCGGCGAGGCGGGCGATGCCCGGCTCCAGCGCCGCGTCTGCGGGCAGGGCCAGCACGGCCACGCCGCCGGCCGGCATGCCGCGGAAGTCGCCGGACTGGCCGGAACACAGCAGGGCTGCCAGCTGTTCGAAGCCCGGGTTGTGGCCCACCAGCAGCACCCTGGACAGTTCGCGGTGTTCGTCGGCCACCTGCATCAGCATGCCCGGGGTGGCGTCGTAGATGCGTTGTTCCTGCCGCAGTTCGACGTAGCCCAGTGCCGCCAGGGCCTGTTCGGTGGTTTCCCGGGCCCGCCGGGCCGGCGAGCTGACCACGCGGTCGGGCAGGTACCCGTGGTCGCGCAGCCAGCGCCCAGCGGCCTCCGCCTCGGCCTGGCCCTGCAGGGACAGCGGCCGGTCGAAATCCTCCTGGCCGGGCGCGGCGGGTTCGGCGTGGGCGTGGCGGAGCAGGATCAGTTCGCGCATGGCATTCCTTGTCAGCGGCTTGGGGCGGGTCAGAGCGATTTCTTGAGCCAGCGCAGCAGCGGCGCCCAGTCGTCCTGGTGGCTGCGGATCTGTTCGGAGTGGTAGTCGAACACCGACTTGCCCAGGGCGGCCATCAGTACATAGGCCTGGGTGTCGCGAAGTTGCGCCACCAGCGGATAGGGCCAGCCCTTGAGCTGGGTGATGGCCTGTTCGGAGTTGGTGGTCCAGGGCTTGAGCCGGTTGGCGACGATGCCGACCGGCAGCTTGCCCTTCTTCACGCGGGGGTGCGCGACCAGTGAGTTCAGGAAGGGCACGGTGGCCTCGAGGTCGATGGCCGAGGGCAGCACGGGCACGATCACGGCGTCGGCCCGGTCCAGGAAGGCGAGCAGGTCGTCGGCCATGGCGCCGGCGCGGGCGTCCACCACCAGGCGCTGCACGCCGTCGGGCACATGCTTGTCCCAGCCGCGCTTGCTGCCGTCGATCGGCAACACGGCGGTGTCCATCGCGGCGCGCTTCTGGCACCAGTGGGTCGAGGATTTCTGGGGGTCGGCGTCCAGGATCGCGGTCGCCTTGCCGTCAACGGCGAAATGGGCGGCGAGGTTGGTGGCGACGGTCGTCTTGCCGGCGCCTCCCTTCGAGCTGGCGACCAGAATCATGCGCATGCCGGACCTCCGCATCGGGAAGAGCCTGCACTCTACCCCGAGGGTGCAGGCGGCGGAAGGCGGTCGAGAGCAGAAACTCTAATCCGCTGTGTGACCGTGGGGTCAGCCCTGTCGCCGACGCGTGTCCGTCACTTGCGGCGGGGCCCCCACATCATCTCGCGGAGGGCGCATGACAGCTCCCCGGTGCCGGGCCTGCATTCCCCGGATTTCGAGCGCGACAGCTGCGGGTTCGGGCTGATCGCGCAGATCGACGACCGTGCCTCGCGGGGGCTGGTGGACGCCGGGCTGCGGGCACTGGCGCGGCTGACCCATCGCGGCGCGGTCGGCGCCGACGGCCTGAGCGGCGACGGCTGCGGGCTGCTGATGCGGCGGCCGCAGGCCTTCCGGAAGCCATCGCTGCCGAGGCCGGGCTGGCCTTCGGCACCGGCGACGCCTGCGGAACCGTGTTCCTGCCGTTGGACGACACGGCGGCTTCGCAAGCACGCGACGCCCTGGTGCAGGCGCTGGCCGCCCAGGGCCTGTCGGTGTCGGGCTGGCGGGTGGTGCCGGTGTCGCGCGGCGACTGTGGCGAGATCGCGCTGCGCGGGCTGCCTCGGGTCGAGCAGGTGTTCGTGGCGTCCAGCGGCGACGCGGACGCGTTCGAGCGCGCGCTGTTCCTGGCCCGCCGCGGCGCCGAACAGGCGCTGGCACACGACCCGGACTTCTACGTGGTGACGCTGTCGGCCGCGACCCTGGGCTACAAGGCCATGGTGCTGCCCGACGCGCTGCCGAAGGTTTTTCCCGACCTGGCGCGGCCCGAGCTGGCCAGCTCGGTGGTGGTCTTCCACCAGCGTTTCTCGACCAATACCGCGCCGGCCTGGAAACTCGCCCAGCCCTTCCGCCTGCTCGCCCACAACGGCGAGATCAACACCATCGAAGGCAACCGGCACTGGGCCCGTGCACGCGCCGCGCACTGGAAGACGCCGCGGCTGGACTTGGCAGCGCTGCAGCCCCCTGGTGTGCCTTCAAGGTTCGGATTCGCAGAGCCTGGACAACATGCTGGAACTGCTGCTGGCCGGCGGCATGGACCTGCTGCAGGCCATCCGTATCCTGATCCCGCCGGCGACCGCGTCGCTGGAATACAAGGATCCCGACCTCGCCGCCTTCTACGAGTACTACGGCCTGTCCACCGACCCCTGGGACGGCCCGGCCGGCGTGGTGATGTGCGACGCGCGTTACGCCGCCTGCACGCTCGACCGCAACGGCCTGCGCCCGGCGCGCTGGCTGCTGACCGCCGACAACACCCTGGTGGTGGCCTCGGAGATGGGCGTGTACGACGTGCGCGACGGGGACATCGTCGCCAAGGGCAAACTCGGACCCGGCGAGATGCTCGCGGTGGATCTTCAGCGTGGGCAACTGCTCGACACCGACGCCATTGATGACATCAACAAGGCGCGGGCGCCGTTCAAGGCCTGGCTCAAGCAGGGCGTCACCTACCTCAGCACCAGCCTGGTGGATCCGTCGCTGGCGGCCGAACCTTTCGATGCAGCGACGCTGCGGCGGTTCCAGAAGCTGTTCCAGCTGACGCGCGAGGAACGTGAGACCGAGTTGCGCGTGCTGGCGGAAACCGAGCAGGAAGCCACCGGCTCGATGGGCGACGACACGCCGTTCGCGGTGCTGTCGCACCAGATCCGCCCGGTCAGCGACTATTTCCGCCAGGCCTTCGCGCAGGTGACCAACCCGCCGATAGACCCGCTGCGCGAACAGATCGTGATGTCGCTGACCACCCAGCTGGGCCCGGAAGGCAATGTGTTCGAAGCCACGCCGGACAACGCCGTGCAGGTGATGCTCAACTCGCCGGTGCTGAGCCAGCGCAAACTGCGCCAGCTGCTGGCGCTGCCGCAGTTCGAGACCGCGCACGCGCTGGTCCACCTGCACCTGGAGGCCGGTGAATCGCTGGAACAGGCGCTGCACCGCCTCCAGGCCGAAGCCGAAGCCGCCGTGCGTTCCGGTGCCGTCATCCTGCTGCTGAGCGACCGTTACCCGGAACGCGACTGCGCGCTGGTACCGGCCCTGCTGGCCACCGGCGCCGTGCACCATCATATGGTGGCCGCGGGCCTGCGCTGCCGCGCCAACCTTAGTGGTCGAAACCGGCAGCGCCCGCGACGCCCACCACATGGCCTGCCTGATCGGCGTCGGTGCCACGGCCGTGTATCCGTATCTCGCCTACCAGACGCTGGCGGCCCTGGGCCGCGCCGGCGTGGTGGACGGCAAGGCCGGCAACGAACCGGCGGAACTGGGCCGCAGTTACCGGCGCGGCATCAAGAAGGGCCTGCTGAAGATCCTGTCGAAGATGGGCATCAGCACCATCGCCAGCTACCGCGCGGCGCAGCTGTTCGAGATCGTCGGCCTGAAGCAGGAAGTGGTGGATCTGTGTTTCCCCGGCATGGTGAGCCGGATCCAGGGCGCCGGGTTCGCGGAGCTCGAGGCGGAAGCCTGGCTGTTGTCGCAACGTGGCTGGCTGGAGGCCGAGGAGATCGAACCCGGCGGCCGGCACAAGTACGTGCACGGCGGCGAGTACCACATGTACAACCCGGACGTGATCGCCAGCCTGCAGCGCGCGGTGCGCAGCGGCGACGCGGCCGACTACCAGGCCTACGCCGACCACGTGGACGGCCGGCCGGCGTGCACGCTGCGCGACCTGCTGAAGCTGCGCGACGACGTGGCGCCGGCCGCACTCGACGCGGTCGAACCCGCCGAAGCCATCCTGGCGCGTTTCGATTCCGCCGGCATGTCGCTGGGTGCGCTGTCGCCGGAAGCGCACGAGGCGCTGGCCATGGCGATGAACCGCCTCGGCGCGCGCTCGAACTCGGGTGAAGGCGGCGAAGATCCCGCACGG
This sequence comes from Arenimonas daejeonensis, assembly GCF_007993735.1. Classification (GTDB taxonomy): domain Bacteria; phylum Pseudomonadota; class Gammaproteobacteria; order Xanthomonadales; family Xanthomonadaceae; genus Arenimonas; species Arenimonas daejeonensis. The sequence continues at coordinate 654,693 of NZ_CP042453.1, forward strand.
CATGGCACCGAAAAGCGCAGCAAGATCAAGCAGGTCGCCTCGGGCCGGTTCGGCGTCACGCCCGAATACCTGGTCAATGCCGAAGTGCTGCAGATCAAGATCGCCCAGGGCGCAAAACCCGGCGAAGGCGGCCAGCTGCCGGGCCACAAGGTGAATCCGATGATCGCGCGTTTGCGCTACGCCAAGCCCGGCATCGGACTGATCTCGCCGCCGCCGCACCACGACATCTATTCGATCGAAGACCTCGCCCAGCTCATTTTCGATCTCAAGGAAGTGAACCCGGACGCGCTGGTCAGCGTGAAGCTGGTCTCGCACGCCGGCATCGGCACGATCGCCGCGGGCGTGGTGAAGGCCTATGCCGACCTGATCACGGTATCGGGTTACGACGGCGGCACCGGCGCCTCGCCGCTGTCTTCCATCCACCATGCCGGCACGCCCGCAGGAGCTGGGGCTGGCGGAAGTGCAGCAGACGCTGCGTCTGAACGATCTGCGGCACCGCGTGCGCGTGCAGGCCGACGGCGGCCTGAAGACCGGCCTGGACGTGGTCAAGGCCGCGATCCCTGGGCGCCGAGAGTTTCGGTTTCGGCACCGCGCCGATGGTGGCGCTGGGCTGCAAGTACCTGCGCATCTGCCATCTCAACAACTGCGCCACCGGCGTGGCGACGCAGGATGCGCGCCTGCGCGCGAACCATTTCATCGGCCTGCCGGAAATGGCGATGAACTTCTTCCGCTTCGTGGCCGAAGACGTGCGCCGTTGGCTGGCCGTGCTGGGCGTGGCGAAACTCGAGGACCTGATCGGCCGCACCGACCTGCTGGCGCTGGCCGAAGCGCAGACGCCGCGCCAGCGTGGCCTCGATCTGGCACCGCTTCTGGCGGCCGCCGACGGCCGCGGCGACGCGGCACGCCACTGCACCGAGACCCGCAACCGCCCGCGCGACACCGGCGTGCTGGCCACGCGCATGCTCGACGAGATGCGCGCCGCGATCCATGCCGGCGCCGGCGGCGAGTTCAGCTACCCGGTGCGCAATTCCGACCGCAGCCTCGGCGCGCGGCTGTCGGGCGAGATCGCCCGCGTGCACGGCAACCACGGCATGGCCGACGTGCCCCTCACCGTGCGCCTGCAGGGCAACGTCGGCCAGAGTTTCGGCGCCTGGAACGCCGGCGGCCTGCACCTGCACCTGACCGGCGACGCCAACGACTACGTCGGCAAGGGCATGGCCGGTGGCCGCATCGTGCTGCAGCCGCCGGCGGGCTCGCGGTTCGTGCCGCGCGACACGCCGATCATGGGCAACACCTGCCTGTACGGCGCCACCGGCGGCGAACTGTATGCGGCGGGTCGGGCGGGCGAACGTTTCGCGGTGCGCAATTCCGGCGCCACGGCGGTGGTCGAGGGCGTGGGCGACCACGGCTGCGAGTACATGACCGGCGGTGTGGTGGCGGTGCTTGGCCGCACCGGCCTGAATTTCGGCGCCGGTCTCACCGGCGGCCTGGCCTATGTGCTCGACCTCGACCGTGATTTCGTCGACCGCTACAACCACGAACTGATCGACGTGCTGCGCATCACGCCCGAGGGCATGGAACACCATCGCCACCACCTGCGCGCGCTGCTGCGCTGCCATGTCGAACACACCGGCAGCGCCTGGGGGCGCGCAGCTGCTGGAGGAATTCCGCGACGTCGCCGGCCGCTTCTGGCTGGTCAAGCCCAAGGCCGCCTCGCTGGAACAGCTGGCCGAAGAGCTGAGGCGCGCGGCATGAGCCAGAGCCTGCACGTTCACCAGATCAGCCCCCTCCCCTGCCTCGCAGGGGAGGGTTGGGGTGGGGTGTGCTCTCGCTCCGAAGTTCCACCCCCTCCCGGCCTCCCCCTGCAAGCAGGGGGAGGAGAAGTGCGGGGACCCCTGCAAGCAGGGGGATGAGACAAGCGCATGAAGTCCAAACCTTTCCAGTTCATGGATTTGCCGCGCCGGTTGCCGCGCGAGTTGCCGGCGACGTTGCGCGTGCTCGGCTGGCAGGAAATCTATGGCGGGTTCTCCGCGCCCGAGGCCGCCGACCAGGCCGGGCGCTGCCTGGACTGCGGAAATCCCTATTGCGAGTGGAAGTGCCCGGTCCACAACTACATTCCGAACTGGCTGGCGCTGGTGCGCGAAGGCCGGCTGTTCGAAGCCGCGGAACTGGCGCACGAAACCAACCCGCTGCCCGAGATCTGCGGCCGCGTCTGCCCGCAGGACCGCCTGTGCGAAGGCGACTGCACGATCAACACCGGCTTCGAGGCGGTGACGATCGGCGCGGTCGAGAAATACATCGTTGACGAAGCCTTCCGCCAGGGCTGGCGCCCGGACCTGTCGGCGGTGCGCGCTTCCGGCAAGCGTGTCGCGGTGATCGGTGCCGGGCCCGCGGGCCTGGCCTGCGCCGACCGGCTGGCACGCGCCGGCATCGAGGCGCATGTGTTCGATCGTTATCCGGAAATCGGCGGCCTGCTGAGTTTCGGGATCCCGGCCTTCAAGCTGGAAAAGCCCGTGATCACCACGCGCCGCGGCGTGCTGGAGGCGATGGGCGTGCGTTTCCATCTCGGCGTCGAGGTCGACGGCGTTCTTGGCGCGGAACTGCTGCGCGATTTTGATGCCGTCTTCCTCGGCACCGGCGCCTACACCGCGGTGGACGGCCGCCTGCCCGGCCAGGACCTGTCGGGCGTGCTCCCCGCGCTGCCGTTCCTGGTCGGCAATGCACGCCGCCAGCTGGGCCATGTGCATCGTGATGATCCGACCGTGGACCTGGCCGGCAAGCGCGTGCTGGTGCTCGGCGGCGGCGACACCGCGATGGACTGCGTGCGTTCCTCGTTGCGCCTGGGCGCGGCCGAGGTGACCTGCGCCTACCGCCGCGGCGAATCCGACATGCCCGGCTCGCGCCGCGAAGTGAAGAATGCACGCGAGGAAGGCGTGGAGTTCCTATTCAACCGCCAGCCGCTGGCGATCGAGGGAGCGGTGCGCGCCAACGGCGTGCGCCTGGTCGAAACCCGGGCTGCCGGCGGCCGCAACACCGTCGCCGAAATCGTGCCGGGCAGCGAGGAAGTGGTCGCCGCGGACGTGGTGATCCTTGCCTTCGGATTCCGCGCCAGCCCGGCCGCGTGGTGGAACGAGCACGGCATCGGCCTGGACGACAACGGCCGCGTACGCACCGCCGGCATCGGCGGCGCGACTTCAAACGCCAAGGTCTTCGCCGGCGGCGACAATGTGCGCGGCGCCGACCTGGTGGTGACGGCGGTGCACGACGGCCGCGAAGCCGGCCTGGCCATCGCCCGCCAGTTGCTTTGAATACGGGGACGGAGGATCCATGAAACGAAACGGCGCGTTGATGGCGGTGTTGTTCCTGGTGCCCGGCGTGATCCACCTGATGCCGCTGATCGGCCTGGCCGGCGCCGAGGGGCTGACGCGGCTCTACGGGCTGGACTTCAGCGACCCGAACCTCGAGATCCTGATGCGGCACCGCGCCGTGCTGTTCGGGATGGTCGGCGCGCTGCTGGTCGGTGCCGCATTCCACGGCGCTTTGCGCGGCGCGGCCCTGCTGGTGGGCGGGATCAGCCTGCTGTCCTTCCTGGCCCTGGCCTGGGGCGTCGGCGGGTACAACGAGGCCCTGCACCGGGTCGTGGTGGTGGATCTCGTGGCCCTGGCCTGCCTGGTGCTGGCCGCGATCCTGCACCGTCGTCGCGACGCCTAGCCGCCGCGGCACGCTCCGGTATCATCCGCGTTCCCGAGAAGGAACGACGATGAGCGAACTGCAGGACCTCACCTCCCTCGTCCGCGCAACACCGCGCTGATCGTGATCGAGACGCCCGACGAGGGCCGCGTGGTGGACCTGTTCCGGCACCTGCTGATGAACGTCTGGCGTCCGCTGTACCGCTGGTCGATCACCGAGGGCCTGCGCCGCGTGGACCTGGACGGCGAAGACGCGCCGATCGCGCCGCCCGACGCCACCGCCACCCTGCGTGCGATCCGCGAGATGGACCAGCGCGGCATCCACCTGCTGCTCGATTTCCATCCCTACCTGGGCTACGCGACCACGCAGCGCATGGTGCGCGAGACGCTGGACCGCCGCGGCTGCAAGGAACACACGCTGGTTCTGGTCGGCGCAAAGATCGAACTGCCGCCAGACCTGGAACACCTGGCCGTGCGCTTCTCGCTGCGCCTGCCCGACGAAAAGGCGCTGCTGAAGCTGGTGCAGGACGAAGCCGCGCTGTACATGCGCGAACACGGCGGCAAACGTGTCGAAGTGGACCAGGAAGCGCTGAAGGTGCTGGTGCGCAACCTGCGCGGCGTGTCGCTGACCGAGGCGCGCCGGCTGGCGCGGCACCTGATCTTCCGCGACGGCGCCATCGGCATCGGCGACCTGCCGGAACTGGCCAAGCTCAAGTTCGAGCTGCTCAACAAATCCGGCCACCTGCATTTCGAATACGACACCGCCCGCTTCACCCAGGTCGCCGGCCTGGCGCGCCTGAAGACCTGGCTGGTCCAGCGCCGCGCCGCCTTCACCTCCGAATCGCTGCCGGTTGGGCTGGATCCGCCCAAGGGCATCCTGCTGCTGGGCGTGCAGGGCTGCGGCAAGTCGCTGGCGGCCAAGGCGGTGGCGGGTGCGTTCAACGTGCCGCTGGTGCGGCTGGATTTCGGCACGCTCTACAACAAGTACCACGGCGAGACCGAGAAGAACCTGCGCGACGCGCTGGCCTCGGCCGAGCAGATCGCACCCTGCGTGCTGTGGATCGACGAGCTGGAAAAAGGTCTCGCCGCGTCGGGCAGCAGCGAGGACGGCGGTGTGTCGCGACGCGTGCTGGGCTATTTCCTGACCTGGATGGCCGAGCGCAAGTCGCAGGTGTTCCTGGTCGCCACCGCCAACGCCGTGCAGGACCTGCCGCCGGAGCTGCTGCGCAAGGGCCGCTTCGACGAGATCTTCTTCGTGGACCTGCCCAACCATGGCGCCCGCGCCGAGATCTTCCGGCTGCACCTGGCCAAGCGCGAAGTGGCCTGGGAAGACTTCTCGCTGTCCTCGCTGGCCGACGCCGCCGATGGCTTCTCCGGCGCCGAGATCGAGCAGGCCGTGGTCAGTGCGCTCTATGCCGCCCACGCCGACAACGTGCCGGTGGACGAAGCCCGCGTGATTTCCGAAGTGAAGGCGACCCGCCCGCTGAGCGTGCTGATGGCCGAACAGGTCAACGCCCTGCGCGAGTGGGCCAGCACGCGCACGGTCCCCGCCGACTGATTGGCTCCCTCCCCTGCTTGCAGGGGAGGGTTGGGGTGGGGCGAACCCTTGCCATCAGGCTCCGAAGTTCCACCCCCTCCCGGCCTCCCCCTGCACGCAGGGGGAGGAGATGGGGTCACAGCCAGCGGCGGACGCGGGTGCAGTAGTCGAGGTAGGTCTGGCCGAAACGTTCGGCCAGGTAGGCCTCTTCGCGGGCGATCACGTAGTAGTGGATGACGATCAGCACCGGCACCAGGGCCAGGAAGGGCCAGTAGCTGTTGAAGGCCAGCGTGATCGCGACATAGGCCAGCGCCATGCCCACGTACATCGGATTGCGGGTGTGGCGGTAGATGCCGTCCTCGACGAAGGCGGTGTCCTCGCGCCAGGGCCGCGGGTCGTTGCCCTTGCGGCGGAAGCCGCCGAGCGCGCTGAGCAGCAGCGCCAGCGCCGCCAGGCCGAACAGGCCCGCCAGGACATGCAAGACGGGCAGCAGGCCCGGCTCCACCACCGGCCATGGAAACAGCAGCCGCGACAGCGCCAGGCCGGCGCCGAGGCCGAGCAGGAAGATCAGGCGGCGGGGAAACGCACGCCGGGATTGGAAACAGGTTCGTTCATGCTCGATCCGTATGGCGATTCGCTGCCGCTCAAGGCGAACCCAAGCTTCCCGGCGCCACCCAGTCTGCCGGCGGCGTCGATGGCCGCCCGAGACCGCGCATCAGCTTGCGCAATGCGGCGATCTCGCCCTCGCTGGCATAGGTGGCGAAATAGGCATCAACCAGCGGCGCGTCAACCGGCTGCGGCGTCCCCCATATGGAAATCGTCTGGTGCTGGAGCCAGGTCAATTCACGTCGCCGCGCGACGGCTTCCTTCTTGTCCGCTTCGGTGCCGTGCCGGCTGAGCAGTTCGGCGCCGATGTAGGCATCGATCACCGACTGCTGGTTGCGCAGCATCAAACGCGCGATGGCAAGGCAGTTGCGCAGCAGTTCGCCCTCGGACTCCCGGCAGGGCTGGACAAAATACTGGAACGGCGGCGACGCCACGGCGGCGAACAGTCCCATGGCGTTCGCGTCGGCCCGGCCGATGCCGTCCGTGTGCAGCGGGATGTCCGGCACCGCCGTATCGGGCACGGCGCTGAAACGCGCCCGCATGCTGTCGAAGACGGTCACAACCCCGGACTCGTAATGCGTCGCCTGCGCGCCGCGGGCCGCGGCGGCGGCAAAGCCGGCGTTGTCGCCCGCGCCCCAGGCGGCGGTCATCAGCACCAGGGCGGTGAAGCCGTTGTCGCCGTCGAGTTCGGCCAGCCGGGCGCGGCGTGCCGCGCACAAGGTGTCGTCGCGCTGCTCGCCGAAACAGGGCAGGCGCATCGCCAGCATCACGGGATCATCCATCAGGGCGGCGTCGGCGCGCGCGACCAGCCGGTCGCGCTCTTCGACCAGGCGACCGACCAGCGCAGGATCCACGGGCAGGCCGATGCCGTCTTCCGAATGCTTCAACTGTTTCGCGAACAGGTCGGCCAGCAGCCAGTCCGAGACCGCATCGCCCGGCTGCGCAGCTGCCGCGAGGTTGTATTCGTGCCAGGCGCGCTGTTCGACGGTCGAGCTCCCTGACTCTTCGTCCGCCATCGCCGTTCCAGCGAGGCCCAGCAACAGCATGCTCGCAAATCGCAACACGATCCGTCTCCTTCAGGCCAGGCGCTGCAGCAACCACGCCCATGCCGGCAACGTCGCCAGCGAGAACAGGATGCCATAGCCGACCATCGCCGCCGCCAGGCCCGGCGCCAATCGGTGCGATATCGCCAACGCGGCCGCGGTGATCATCGGCGGCATCGCCGACTCCAGCACCACCGTGTCGTGCTGGACTCCCTGCAGGCCAAGCAGCGGCGCGAGGGCAAGCGCGATCAGCGGCATAACCGCCAGTTTCAGCGCCAGCCCGGCGGCCAGCGGCTTGAGTTCGTCGCGTGGCAGCGCCAGTTTCAGGCCCAGGCCGATTGCCAGCACCACCAGCGGCAGCAGCGCATCGGCGAGCCGCTGCAGGCCGCTGGCGATCCACGCGGGCGGAGCTTCCGGCATCACCGTCAGGCCCAGGACCAAGGCGATGAACGGCGGGAAAGTGAGGATGCGTCGCCCAATCATCGCCGCCGTTGGTTTCGCATCGCCGCCGTAACGCGCAAGCACGTACAGCCCAAATGTCGACAGGATCAGGAAGGCGCCGAACTGGTCGTAGATCACGGCGAACGGCAGCGCATCCTCGCCGATCAACGCGCGCACCAGCGGATAACCCAGGAAACTGGTGTTGCCCAGCGCCACCGTCAGCAGCAGCACCGCGTGTTCATCGGGCCGCAGTTTCAGCATCCGGGTCACGGCGCCCACCAGCAGGACGGTGGCCCCCAGCAGCAGCCACGGCACCACCGCCACCGCCGCCACGTGGGTGCCCAGTTCCAGCCTGGGTGCGTAGATCAGCACCGAGGCCGGCAGGCAGACGTACAGCACCACCTTGTTCAGGACTTCGGACGCGTTTTCCGGAAACAGCCGCAGGCGCTGGAACCCCAGCCCCAGTCCCAGCATCGCCAGGATCAGCGCGAACGCGTCGAAGGCCATCAGGCTTGCGGATCAGCCGGCCGCGGCCGGCTTCGCCTTCTCGGCCGCGATCCACTCGCGGATCTTGGTCTGCAGCACGCCCATCGGCAGCGCGCCGTCGACCAGCACCTGGCGGTGGAAGGCGCGCACGTCGAAGCGGTCGCCCAGCTCGGCTTCGGCTTCCTCGCGCAGCTCGCGGATCACGCGCTGGCCGACCTTGTAGGCCAGGGCCTGGCCGGGAATCACGATGTAACGCTCGACCTCGGCGACCACGTCGGACTCGGCCATCGAGGAATTGGCCAGCATGTAGTCGATCGCCTGCTGCCGGCTCCAGCCGTAGTAATGCAGGCCGGTGTCCACCACCAGGCGCATCGCCCGCAGCTGCTCGTCGCTCAGGCGGCCGTACCACTGGTAGGGATCGGTGAACAGGCCCAGCTCCTTGCCCAGCGACTCGGCGTACAGCGCCCAGCCTTCGGCATAAGCGGTGTAACCACCAAACGGCGGAAGGCCGGCAGCGATTCCACTTCCTGCTGGATCGAGATCTGGAAGTGGTGGCCCGGAGAAGCTTCGTGGATGGACAGCGTCTCGACCAGGAAGTTGGGCTGGGCCTTGAGGTTGAAGGTGTTGAGATAGAACACGCCCGGGCGCGAACCGTCCGGCGTCGGCGGCTGGTAGGACGCACCGGCGTGCGACTCGGCGCGGAAGGCCTCGACCGGACGCACTTCGTAGTCGGCCTTGGGGAAGATGTCGAACAACTTCGGCAGCAGCGGATTGATCTTCTGCTGCACGTCGCGGTAGGCCTGCACCGCCTCGTCCTCGGTCTTGAAATAGAACCGGTCGTCGGTCTGCAGGTGCTTGAAGAAGGCCTTCAGGTCGCCCTCGAAGCCGACCTGCTCACGCACCCCGTTCATCTCGGCCAGGATGCGCGCCACTTCGTCCAGGCCGAACTGGTGGATCTGCTCCGGGCTGAGGTCGGTGGTGGTGTTGGTGCGCACGTTGTAGGCGTACCAGGCCTTGCCCTGCGGCAGGTGCATCTGGCCAACGCCCTTGCGCGCGGCCGGCAGGTACTCGTCACGCAGGAAGTCGCGCATCGCGGTGTAGGCCGGCACCAGGGTGTCGGTGATGGCGGCGCGGTAGTCGGCGGTCAGGCGCTCGCGGTCTTCGGCGCTGAAGGATTCCGGCATCGCCTTGATCGGACCCCAGAACACGCTGTCCTCGGGCTTGGCAACGATGTGCGCGGCGAACTGCGGGATCGACTTCTCGACCACCGGCTTGGGCTGTACGACACCCGCCGCGATGCCCGCGCGCAGGTTGGCGATGGCGCTGTCGTTGAGCACCGGGAAGCGGGCGATGCGGGCCAGGAAATCGTCGTAGTGCTTGACCTCGGTGAAGGGCTGCAGGCTCTGGCCCGAACCGAGCTGGGCGAAGAAGCTGCCGTAGTTGCCGAATTGGTTCACCGGCAGCATCCAGCCGGGGAAGGTGTTGCCTTCGAGCGAGAGTTCGCGGTCGCTGACGAAGACGTCGCGGCTCAGGCGGGCCTGGCCGGTGAGCGCCTCGCGGTCGAGCTTCTGCACGCGCGCCAGGAAGTCGCGTTCGCGCGCTTCGGATTCGGCGCGGTATTCGGCCGACAGGAAATCCGGCAGCTGGTCGTTGTAGCGCAGGTCGCCGAGCGCGGTGGCGAAGATCGGGTTGGCCTTGAGTTCGGACTCGTGCCATTCCGCCAGCAGGGCGTCGAGTTCGGCGGCGACCGCGGCGGGATCGGCGGCCGGGGCTTCGACCGTGGCTTCAGGCGCCGGTTCGCGGCCGCAGGCGGCAAGCATCAGCAGGGACAGACTCAAAACCAGGGTGCGCATCACGATTCCTTCGCAGGGGGCAGGGGGCGATTGCGCTATCTTCGCCCAGTCCATGCTCCGGAGCCTACCGATGAAAGTCATGCCCATCTGCCTGATCGCCTCCACCGTGCTGCTGGCGGGACTGGCCCAGGCCGCCGACCGGATCACCGGCCTGCCCTTCGCGACCCGGTCCGAGGTGATCGCACCCGAGACCATGGCCGCCACTTCGCACCCGCTGGCGACTCAGATCGCGCTGGAAACGATGCGCCAGGGCGGCAGCGCGGTGGACGCGGCCATCGCCGCCAATGCCGCGCTGGGCCTGATGGAGCCAACCGGCAACGGCATCGGCGGCGACCTGTTCGCCATCGTCTGGGACCCGAAGTCGAAGAAACTGCACGGCTACAACGGTTCGGGCCGTTCGCCGAAAGCCTTGTCGCGGCAATGGTTCGCGCAGAACGGGTACACCGACATCCCGCCGCACGGCCCACTGCCGGTGACGGTGCCGGGCACGGTGGACGCCTGGTTCGCGCTGCACGGCAAGTTCGGCCGCCGCACCATGGCGCAGAACCTGGCGCCGACGGTGAAGTACGCACGCGACGGCCACCCGGTGCACGAGGTGATTGCCTATTACTGGGGCCGCAGCGTGCCGGTGCTGTCGAAGTGGCCCGGGTTCACCGAGCAGTTCACCATCGATGGCCGCGCGCCACTCAAGGGCGAGATGTGGCGCAACCCGAACCTGGCCAACACGCTGGAAACCCTAGGCCGCGACGGGCGCGACGCCTTCTACAAGGGCGACATCGCCCGTCGCATCGACACCTATTTCAAGGCCAACGAGGGCTTCCTGCGTTACGAGGACCTGGCCACGCATGCCGGCGAGTGGGTCGAGCCGGTGTCGGCGAACTACCGCGGCGTGGACGTGTGGGAACTGCCGCCCAACGGCCAGGGCATCGCCGCGCTGCAGATCCTCAACATCCTGGAAGGTTACGACTTCTCGAAGATTCCCTTCGGCAGCGCCGAACACGTGCACCTGTTCGTCGAGGCCAAGAAGCTGGCCTTCGCCGACCGCGCTCGCCTGTACGCCGATCCCGACTTCTTCCCGTCGCGCCGCGGCGACCGCAGCATGTCCGACGCACTGGTGCAGCGGCTGGTCTCGCAGGACTACGCCGATGAACGCCGCAAGCTGATCGATCCCGACAAGGCGGCCAAGGCCGTGGACGCCGGCGGCGCGCGCTCAACCAGGGCGACACCATCTATATGACCGTGGCCGACAAGGACGGCATGATGGTGTCGCTGATCCAGTCCAACTACCGCGGCATGGGCAGCGGCATGGCGGTGCCGGGGCTGGGCTTCATCTTCCAGGACCGCGGCGAGCAGTTCGTGCTTGCCGACGGCCATGCCAATTCCTTCGAACCCGGCAAGCGTCCCTTCCACACCATCATCCCGGCCTTCCTGACCAAAGATGGCAAGCCCCTGGGTCAGCTTCGGCGTGATGGGCGGCGCGATGCAGCCGCAGGGCCACGCCCAGATCGTGATGAACCTGGTGGACTTCGGCATGAACCTGCAGGAAGCCGGCGACGCCCCGCGCATCCAGCACGACGGCAGCACCGACCCGGCGGGCCAGGTGGTCGAGATGAGCGACGGCGGCGTGTTGAACCTGGAAACCGGCTTTCCGTACGAAACCATCCGAGCGCTGATGCGCAAGGGGCATGTGGTCGAATTCGCCGACGGCCCCTACGGCGGTTACCAAGCGATCCAGCGCGATCACGCCAATGGCGTCTACGTCGGTGCCAGCGAAAGCCGCAAGGACGGCCAAGCCGCCGGCTACTGAACATGAACAAGCCGATCCAGGTTCATTTTCAGTCTCATTGAGACAGAAAATGAACCTGGATCGGCTTGTTCAGTAACGCTCGGCGACGTGGCGCTTCAGGCGTTCGAAGGCGGTGGCCACGTCGGCTGCATGCGGTAGCACCTGCGGCCAATCCGCCTGCTTCGAGGCGTGTTCAAGTGAAGCGGCGGCTTCGGCCAGCGGGTGCGCGCCGACCAGTCGCGCGGCACCCTTGAGCTTGTGCGCTTCGCGGGCGAGGCGGTCCAGGTCGCCGGCGGCCTGGGCGGTGCGCAGTTCGACCAGGTCGGCCTGGGTGGTGGCGAGGTAGTCGTCGAGCAGGGCGCGGGTTTCACGCACGTCGCCGCCGGTAAGTGGCAGCAGCACCGACGGATCGAGTGGCAGCGGCTCGCTGCCCAGCTGCGGCAACGGTGCCGGTGCGCGCATGTCGCCGGCCAGCGGCGTGGTGTGCGGCAGCCAGCGCTGCAGGGCCTGCACCAGTTCGGGAATGCTGACCGGTTTGGCCAGGTACTGGTCCATGCCCGCGGCCAGGCAGCGTTCGGCCTCGCCCTTCAGGGCCGCTGCGGTCAGTGCGATCACGGGCGTGCGCGGCCGGTTCGACTTCGCCTCTTCGTCGCGCAGCGCGCGCGCCATTTCGTAGCCGTCCATCTCGGGCATGTGCACGTCGGAAAGGATCAGCGCGTATCGCCCGGTGCGCCAGGCAGCCAGGCCCTTGATGCCGTCCTCGGCCGATTCGCTGGCATAACCCGCCAGCGCCAGCTGGCGCGCCACTACCAGGCGGTTGGTCGGGTGGTCGTCCACGATCAGGATCAGGCTGCGTTCGGCCAGCGCCTGCTCGATCGTAGGCAGCGGCCGCGCCATGAAGCCCTGGAACGGGTCCGGCGCCAACTCGGGTTCCAGCTCCTCGAGCTTGCCGCGTGGCAGCGACACCGTCATTCGCAACGTGGTGCCCGCACCGGGCGTGCTGTCCATCTCCACGTCGGCATCCATCAACTCGGCCAGCCGGCGCGAGATCACCAGGCCCAGGCCGGTGCCGCCGAACCGCCGCGTGGTGCTGCCCTCGGCCTGCGAGAACGGCTGGAACAGCCGCGCCTGCTGTTCCGGCGTAACGCCGATGCCGGTATCGGTGATGCGGAAACACACGCGGTCGCCGTCACCGTCGCGGCCCTTCCATTCCAGCGCCGCCTCGACCACGCCGGACTCGGTGAACTTGATCGCGTTCGACAGGAAGTTGCTCAGCACCTGGCGCAGCCGCAATCCGTCCGCCACGTGCGCCGGGCCGATGCGGTCGTCCACCTCGCAGGTCAGCACCAGGCCCTTGCTGGACGCGGAGCCGCTGAAGTTGGCGACCGTGGACTGCAGCAGCCGTGGCAAGGAGATCGTGGTCGGCGACAGTTCCAGCCGGCCGGCCTCGACCTTCGAGAAATCCAGGATGTCGCCGATGATCTGCAGCAGCGAGCGCGCCGACTGCTGGATCACCTGGATGGTGCGGCGCTGGTCGTCGTCCAGCTGGCTGTGCTGCAGCACCTCCAGCATGCCTGTGACGCCGATCATCGGCGTGCGGATCTCGTGGCTCATCGCCGCCACGAAACTGGACTTGGCGTCGCTGGCCTCGCGCGCCTTCGCCTCGCTGCTGCGCAGGCGCTGCTCGAGCTGTTTGATCTGGGTGAGGTCGGTGCCGACCCCCAGGTAACCCACGGTCTTGCCGCTGCCGTCGCGCATCGCCGACGTCGCCAGCAGCACCGGCACGTGGCTGCCGTCCTTGCGCACCACGGTCCATTCCAGCGGTGGCGTGCCGGCTTCGATCATCGCGGTGATCATGCGGGCATCGGCCGGCACGCGTTCGTCGCGCGCGGCGGTGAGGTCGTCGGCCACGCGCTGCGCCTCTTCGGCCAGCAGCAGGCGATCCACGCCGCGTTTGCCGATCATCTCCTCGGCGCGGTAACCGGTCAGGCGCTCGGCGTGCGGATTGAAGCTGGTGAAGCGCCCATCCAGGTCCAGCGACATGATCGCCACCCGCGCCGCCGCGAACAGCGAGCGCTGGAACACCTCGCGCTCCTGCAGCGCCGCCCGCACCTGTTCATTGCGCGCCAGCTGCTGGTTGAGTTCGCCCTCGAACTTGCGCACGTCGTCGCGCATGCCCGGGAAGGCATCCAGCACCTCGCCCAGTTCGCCCGAGGGCCTGTAACGCGGCACCGCCTGGTAGTCGTGCCGGCGCATCTGGTGCGCCAGCGCGGTCAGGCCTTCCACGCCCTTGTAGATGTTGCGCACCAGCTTGGCGCCGACCACGGCCACCACCGCCAGCGTGAACAGGCTCATCAGGGTGCGGATCCAGGCGGCGCGCTGGCCGGCGCGGGCCTGGTCGCGCACACGCTGTTCGGCCTCGATCATCTCCAGGTCGCTCAGGTGTTTCATGCGCGTGGTCACCGGGTCGATCGCCGGGTACAGCTCGGTGTCGGCGAACCGGGCCAGGGCGACGATGTCCTGCTGCACCAGCAGGTTGCGCAGGGTCAACGCCGCGGTGTCGGCACGGATGCGGGCGCGCTGGATCTGCTGGAACAGCTTGGCCTGTTCGGGTGTCTGCGGCAGTTTCTCCAGCGCCGCCCAGTGTTCGCGGATGCGCAGGCGGGCGTTGTCCACCACCTGCACGCCCTCTTCCCAGGCGATCAGGTCGTTGCGCACGCGGAAGGTGGTGTCGACGATATCCAGGCCGTAGGCATCCGACACCGCCTTGATGCGGCGCAGGCCGGCCAGGGATTCGTCCTTGAGCTGCTGCAGCGCCTGCTGGTTGCGCTGGCGTTCGATCTCGTCGAGCGCCAGGACCCCGGCGCCGGTGAGCAGGAGCAGGCCGAACAGGCCCAGCAGCTGCAGTCGGATGCCGAACTTGGGGCCCGGTCGCGCCATCACCGGCCTAGTGGTGGGTCTGGCGCCAGCGCTGGATCGCGTCGGGCACCTGTTCGCCCGGCACCGGCGGCGAGATCAGGTAACCCTGGGCGTAGTTGCAGCCCAGGCCAGCCAGCAGCTGCCATTCCTCGATGGTTTCAACGCCCTCGGCGACCACCTTCAGCTCCAGCTTGCGGGCCAGGTCCAGGCTGGTCTCGATCATGGCCCGCTTGCGCGGCTGGGTCGGCGCGCCGCTGACGAAACCGCGGTCGATCTTGAGTTCGGTGAAGGGGATCTGCGAGAGCTGCGACAAGGACGAATAGCCCGTGCCGAAATCGTCCACGCTCAGGCCGAAACCCTTCAGGCGCAGGCGCGCCAGCATGCCCAGGCCGCGGGCGGTGTCGCTCATCACCGAACTTTCGGTGATCTCCAGCACCACCTGTTCCGGGCTCAGCCCGTGTTCGCGCAGCACCGCTTCGTATTTGTCGGCCACTTCCGGGCCGGTCAGGTTGTGGGCCGAGACGTTGACCGAGATCTTCAGGTCCAGGCCGCGCGCCTGCCAGCGTTTCCACCAGGCGCAGCTCTGCACCAGCATCAGGCTGGTCAGTTCGTCGATCAGGCCGCCGGCCTCCATCACCGGCACGAACACGCCCGGCGCCACCATGCGGCCGTCCGGCAGCCTCCAGCGCGCCAGCGCCTCGACGCCGATGATCTTGCCGTTGCCGAATTCGGCCTGCGGCTGGAAGTAGGGCACGATCTCGCCGCGCGACAGCGCTTCGCGCGCCTGCTCGAGCGTGATCTCGATGTCGGCGGCCACGCTGCCGGCACTGGGGTCGGCTTCGTACAGCGACAGCACCGTGGTCAGCTTGCCCGGCGTCAGCGGCTTCTCGATGCAGCCCAGCACGCGCAGGCCAGAGGCCTTGGCCATCACCTGCACGGTGTGCAGCAGGGCGGGTTCCATGGCGCTGACCACGACGATCGAATGCGCCAGGCGGTCCTGGGCGACGATGCCGATGAACTCGACGCCGTCCATGCCCGGCATGTCCAGGTCCACCAGCACCACATCGGGCGGGGACGGCAGGCCGCGCAGCAGGTCCAGGGCCTGGAAGCCGTCGGCGGCCTCGTGCAGGGCAGTCAGGCCCAGGTCGCCGAGCAGGCGCAGGCCCAGCCGGCGCTGGAAGCCGTGGTCCTCGACCAACAGGATGCTCAGACCCGCCAGACTCATGCCTTTCCCCCGAAAGTCCGCCTGGTTGAAGACGTCCGCCGACTGTACCCGGCGACCGTGGAGCGTGGAAGCGTGGCGACGTGACGCCTGTCGCAGCTGTCGCCACGCCCGTCCGCCCAAGGGCCAACGGCACCGGCGGCCGGATCCGGCCGGGCGGTTTGTCCCCCGGTCCGGGCCCGGGACAGGCCGCTGCTATAATTCCGAGTCTTTGCTCCAGCCCCGGAAGCCCGCCATGTCCGTGCCAGCCCCGCTTGCCTCCCCGCCCTCGACCGCGAGTACGACCTCGAGTCGAAGTACACCCGCGAGGAGGGCCGCATCTATCTGTCCGGCGTCCAGGCCCAGGTGCGCCTGCCGCTGATGCAGCAGATGCGCGACCGCGCCGCCGGCGCCAACACCGCCGGTTTCATTTCGGGCTACCGCGGCTCGCCGTTGGGCGGCTTCGACCTGGAGCTGTGGAAGGCGCGCAAGCATCTGCAGGCGTCGGGCATCGAGTTCACGCCCGGCCTCAATGAAGACCTGGGCGCGACCATGGTCTGGGGTTCGCAGCAGACCAACCTGTTGGGGCGCGAAGTACGACGGCGTGTTTTCCATGTGGTACGGCAAGGGCCCGGGCGTGGACCGCTGCGGCGACGTGTTCAAGCACGGCAACGCCGCCGGCACCTCGCGCATGGGCGGCGTGTTGGCGCTGGCCGCCGACGACCACGCCTGCCGCTCGTCCACCCTGCCGCACGGTTCGGAAGGCGAATTCGAAAGCGCGATGATGCCGGTGCTGAACCCGGCCGGCGTGCAGGACATCCTGGACATGGGCCTGCTGGGCTGGGCGATGAGCCGCTACACCGGCCGCTGGATCGGCTTCAAGACGATCGCGGAAACGGTGGAGTCCTCGGCCTCGGTCAACGTCAATCCGCACCAGCTCGACATCCTGCTGCCGAAGGATTTCGAGATGCCCGCGGGCGGCCTGAACATCCGCTGGCCCGACCCGCCGCTGGACCAGGAAATGCGCCTGCACCAGTACGCGGTGAAGGCCGCGCAGGCCTTCGCGCGCGCCAACCACATCGACAAGGTCGTGGTGGATTCGCCCAAGGCGCGCCTGGGCATCGTCACCACCGGCAAGAGCTACCTGGACGTGCTGCAGGCGCTGGAATACCTGGGCATCGACCGCAAGGTCGCCGAGGAGATCGGCATCCGCGTCTACAAGGTCGGCATGACCTGGCCGCTGGAGCCGGTCGGCATCCGCGAGTTCGCGCGCGGGCTGGAGGACATCATCGTCGTCGAGGAGAAGCGCAGCTTCATCGAGCGGCAGATGAAGGAATACATGTACAACTGGGAGCATGGGGCACGTCCCTCGATCATCGGCAAGTACGATGAGGAAGAGAACTGGGTGCTGCCGAGCACCAACGAGCTGACCCCGGCCCGCATCGCCCGTGTCATCGCCGCGCGCGTGCAGCGCTTCTTCCGCAGCGAGCAGATGGACAGCCGCCTGCAGTGGATCGCCGCCAAGGAGAAGGAACTGGCCGCGCCGCGCGCCAACTTCCCGCGCGTGCCGCACTACTGCTCGGGCTGCCCGCACAACAGCTCGACCGTGGTGCCGGAAGGCTCGCGCGCGCTCGGCGGCATCGGCTGCCACTACATGGTCACGTGGATGGATCGGAAGACCGACACGTTCACGCACATGGGAGGCGAAGGCGTCACCTGGTCGGGCCAGGCGCCGTTCACCGACGAAAAGCACGTCTTCCAGAACCTCGGCGACGGCACCTATTTCCATTCCGGCTCGCTGGCCATTCGCCAGTCCATCGCCGCCAAGGTGAACATCACCTACAAGATCCTCTACAACGACGCGGTCGCCATGACCGGCGGCCAGCCGGTGGACGGCACCCTGACCGTGCCCGACATCGCGCACCGGGTGCGCAGCGAGGGCGTGAAGACCATCGTCGTGCTCTCCGACGACATCGAGAAGTGGTCCGACCGTTCGATCTTCCCGTCCGGCGTGGAATTCTTCGACCGCGCCGAGCTCGACGCCCAGCAGAAGCGCCTGCGCGACGTGCCGGGCACGTCGGTGCTGATCTTCGACCAGACCTGCGCCGCCGAGAAGCGCCGCCGCCGCAAGCGCGGCAAGATGCCGGACCCGGCCAAGCGCACCGCGATCAATTCGCTGGTCTGCGAAGGCTGCGGCGACTGCGGCGTGAAGTCGAACTGCGTGTCGGTGCTGCCCAAGGAAACCGAATACGGCCGCAAGCGCGAGATCGACCAGAGCAACTGCAACAAGGACTTCAGCTGCGTGAAGGGCTTCTGTCCCAGCTTCGTCACCATCAAGGGCGGCGGGCCGCGCAAGCGCAAGGGCACCGGCAACAAGGAGCTGCTGGCCAACCTGCCGGAACCGCAGGTCCGCAGCGACCTGGAACAGCCTGGAACATCCTGATCACCGGCGTCGGCGGCACCGGCGTGGTGACCATCGGCGCCCTGCTGGGCATGGCCGCGCACCTGGAAAACAAGGGTGCGTCGGTGCTCGACCAGACCGGCCTGGCCCAGAAGGGCGGCGCGGTGACCACGCACGTGCGCATCGCGCGTTCGCCGGCCGACATCCACGCCGTGCGCATCGCCGCCGGCGAAGCCGACCTGGTGCTGGGCTGCGACATGGTGGTGGTGAACGACTACTGGGCGCTGTCGAAGATCCGCGCCGACCGCACCGAAGTCGTGATCAACGACTACCAGGCGATGCCGGGCCCCTTCACCCGCCAGCCGGACATGCAGTTCCCGGCCGACGGCATCGTCGAGGCCATCCGCACCGCGCTGGGCGGCCGCGAGCCGGTGCAGGTCGCCGCCACCGAAATCGCCACCACCCTGATGGGCGACGCCATCGCCACCAACCTGTTCATGCTGGGCGTGGCCTGGCAGCGTGGCCTGGTGCCAATCAGCTACGAGGCGCTGGTGCGCGCGATCGAGCTCAACGGCGCCGCGATCGAGATGAACAAGACCGCCTTCGCCTGGGGCCGCCTGGCCGCGATCAACCCGCAGGCGGTGCTGGAAGCCGCCGGCCTGGTGGAAGCGCCGCAGACCGACGCGATCGCGCTGCCGCTGGACGACGAGCGCCTGTCGCGCACCTGGACGAAACCATCGAGCGCCGCGTGAAGTTCCTCACCGACTACCAGGGACACCGCCTACGCCGGCCGCTACGTCGCGCTGGTGGACAAGGTGCGCCAGGCCGAGGCCCGCAAGGCGCCCGGCTCGACCGCGCTCACCGAAGCCGTGGCGCGCTATTACTTCAAACTCATGGCCTACAAGGACGAGTACGAAGTGGCACGCCTGTACACCTCGGGCGAGTTCAAGCGCCGCATCGAGCAGCAGTTCGAAGGCGATTACACCATCCACTTCAACCTGGCGCCGCCGCTGTTCGCCAAGCGCGATGCCGACGGCCACCTGGTCAAGAAGGAATACGGTCCGTGGATGTTCACGGCCTTCGGTTTCCTCGCGAAGCTGAAGTTCCTGCGTGGCGGCGCGCTCGACATCTTCGGCAAGACCGAAGAACGCCGCATGGAACGCCAGCTGATCGTGGATTATGCGAAGACGATGGAGGAACTGATCGCCGCGCTGGACAGCCACAACGTCGAGCTCGCCGCGCAGATCGCTTCGGTGCCGGAGCACATCCGCGGCTACGGCCACGTCAAGGAAGCGCACTTCGCCAAGGCCAAGGCCCGCGAGGCCGAGCTGCTGGCGGCGTGGCGCGACCCGAAGGCGCCGGCGGTCGCGGCGTAATCCGCGCCTGTTGTTCGATGCACGCGAAACCCGGCTCCGGCCGGGTTTCGTGTTTCCGGCTGCAAAAAAACGCCCGGGCAAGCCCGGGCGTCGGTGTCGCGGGAAACAGGTAGCTCAGGAACGCAGCGGCACGATCGTGATCTCGACGCGGCGGTTCTCGGCGCGGCCGGCATCGGTGCCGTTGCTGGCGACCGGATGGCGGGCACCGGCGCCGGTGATCATCATGCGGCGCGAATCGACACCGCGGGCCGACACGTAGTTGCCGACGGTCTGCGCGCGCTGTTCCGACAGGCGCTGGTTGTAATCGGCGCTGCCTACGCTGTCGGTATGGCCGGCGACCTCGATCACCGTCTGGTCGTACTCCTTGAGCGTGGAGGCGACACGGTCGAGCACGCTGTACGAACCCTGGCGCAGGTTCGCGCTGTCGAAGCCGAAGGTGATGGCCTCGGGCATGTCGAGCGTGATGTTGTCGCCCTGGCGCACGACTTCGACACCGGTGCCGGCCATGCTGGCACGCAGCGCCTTTTCCTGGTTGTCCTGGTAGCGGCCGATCGCGCCGCCGGCCAGGCCGCCGACACCCGCGCCGATCATCGCGTGCTGGCGGCGTTCGGTAGCGTCGTCGCCACTGAGCAGGCCGGCCACGACGCCGGCGATCGCACCGATGGTGGCGCCCTTCTGGGTGCGGGTCATGCCGGCCTCGTCCTGCGGCTGCGACTGGGGCGCGCTCGCCTGGGTGGCACCGGTGCTCATGCAGCCGCCGAGCAGGGACAGCAGCACGGCGCTGGCGAGCAGGGTCTTGATGGGGGTGTTCATGGTGGACCTCGAGTGGGAGACGCGGAATTGCCGGGCCAGCAGAGCACGGAAGTGCGCGTGGACCTAAACAGGCTCGAGTCGCGGTTCAGTTTCAACGCAGGCGTACGGAGCCGGCGTAGGCGCGCAGGGCGCTTTGACAGCCTCGACAAAAAACCCCGGCCTGAGCCGGGGTTTTTCACAGCGGCGGAACCGGTCTTCAGTTCGCGGCGTAGAAGCGGTCCAGCGCTTTTTCCGCCTGGCCACGTTCGAAGTCGCCCAGGCCGCGTGCCGCGGCGCGGTAGCGTTCGATCAGCGCCGGGTCGTTGGGCATGCGCCCGGCCAGGGCTTCGAGCGCCACGCGCGCTTCGAAGTCGCCGCCGATACCTTCGACGGACGTCAGCACGCCGTTCGCCAGCGCGACATCCACCGGGCCGGCTTCGATCAGGGCCTCCAGCGCGACGCGGTGTTCGAAGTCCGAACCGACGCCTTCGGCCGCGCGAAACCAGGCTGCTAGCGTGGCGGCATCGTCGCGGGTCGCGGGAGCGGTATTTTCCAGCACCTGGCGCAGTTCGAAGTCGCTGCCGATGTCGGCGGTGCTTTCCAGCGCCACGCGCGCCGCGCCCGGCGTGTTGCGGCCACGTTCGACCAGTGCGTCCAGCACGCGGCGATGTTCGAAGTCGCTGCCGATCGTGGCCAGCGCGCGCTGCCAGGCCGGCAGTGCGGCGCCGGTCACCGGCTGGGTTTGTGCGAAGTGGCTCAGCAGCTCGGCCAGCTCGAAGTCCGAGCCGATGCTCATCGCGCTCGCCAGCACCTGGGCCTGGTGTTCGGGCGTCAGCTTCTGGCCGTCGAAAGCGGTGGTGAGGGCGTGGCGCATCTCGAAGTCCGAACCGATGTCATTGGCGGCGGCCAGTGCGCGCTTGAGCTGGGCGGCGTCGAGCGTGGTGTTCTCGAACAACACTTCGAGGTAGCGGCGCGCCGCGTAGTCGCCCTTGATCAGGTCGATCTCGGCGAGCAGCGCATTGGCGCCGCCGCGGGCGAGGATCCGCTTGCCACGCGCATCGGCATCGATGGCCGACTCGCGCAGCACCCGCGGCAACAGGGCGGCCAGCCAGGCGCGACCTTCGGCGTCGAGGGCCTTTTCGTCACCTTCCACTTCGTAGTCGCGCACGATCTTGCCGTCGACGCCGTGGAAGCGGATCTTGCGGGTGATGCCGCCCCTGGTCTCCTCGATCCGGAGATCTGCGCCGGCCGCGAGGCGGACCACGTCGGTCTCCGCCTCGTTGAAACCGACCTTGCCGCGCAGCTTCACCGACAGCGACTCGCCGTTTTCGGAGGAACGGTAGCTGTAGCTCTCGCTGGTGTTCTCGAAGATGTTTTCCAGCCAGCCCGCCTGCGCCGGCGGCGCATAGGTGGACACGGCCAGGCCCGGCAATGCGATCGCCGCGGCGAGCGCGATCGTGAGGGCGGTGCGGCGGGTGGCGGGGCTCAGCGAACGCGGGCTCATCGGGATGTCCTCCAGCAGGTTTTGGACGCGGCGGACCACGGGACCGGCATCGCCGGCCATGGCCACCGCAAGGGTCGGATGCGCGGCGCGGGCGCCGGCGTGGGAAAGGCAGGCGGCCAGGCATTCGGCCAGCGCGCGGCCGCTGCCCAGGCGTTGGGCGGCGTGGGCGTCGCAGGCGTCTTCGGCGATGGCTTCAAGCCGGCGCACGGCGTGGTGCGCCAGCGGATGGAAGCTCAGCGGCAGCAGGGCCAGGCGCTGCAGCAGGCGCCAGGCCGGGTCGTGGCGGTGCAGGTGGGCGAATTCGTGCGCCAGCAACGCGCGCTGCTGTGCTTCGGGCATCTTCGTGGCCCAGTCGGGCAACAACACCGCGCCACCGGGCAGGGCCATCGGGCTGTTGATGCCGGCATGCGCACGCAGCGGCGGTGACGCGAGTCCGAAGCCGCGGGCGATGTCGGCGGCGTGGCGGAAGGTGCTGGCGTCGGGCGGCAGGGGCGCGCTGCGGCGGCGCAGGCGGTGCAGCGCCAACATCTGCGCGCCCAGCCGCAGCGCGGCGGTGCCGGTAACGAGCAGCCAGAGGGCGAGCATGGCGCCGGCGAGCAGTGCCGGAACCTGCAGCGTGTCGGTGCCCTGCATCGCAGCGGTGGTGGCGGCCGGCATCGTCTGGCTGGCGGCGGCGTCTGCGGGCACCGGCCCGCTGACGATCGGCATCGGGTCAACCGAAGCCGCGGCTTCAACCGCCGGCGCCAATCGCGGCCGGGCCGCTTCGGAGGAAGCCAGTGCCTGTGCCTGCCGCAGGGCCTCTTCGCGACCGACCCGGCCTGCGGACGCGTGGCTTGCGGCGACGGCTTCGTTTTCGGGCGCGGCCGGCAACCGGGCGACGTGCAGGCCCGTGGTCACCAATGCGCCGAACAGCGCCAGGCGCCAGACCAGTTCGGCCACGCCGGGATGCCGCAGCAGGCCCAGGCGTTCGGCCAACCACGCGGCTCCCAGCAGCAGGCTGGCGTGCAGCGCGAAGGTGAGCAGCAGGGACAGGCTGAGGTCGAGGGCGTTCACGACGGATCCTTCGGCGCCTTCGCCAGCAGGGCCTGGATGCGGTCCAGGTCGCCGGGCGCGACTTCCTTTTCGCTGACCAGATGCGCCAGCAATGCCTGCGGGTCGCCGCGGAACAGGCTCTGGATCAGGTCACCGACCATGCTGCGGCGGACCTGGGATTCTTCGACCAGGGCGCGGTAGATCAGCTGCCGGCCGTCGCGGTCCGCCGCCACCAGGCCGCGCTTGGCCAGCCGGGTCAGCACGGTGGCGATGGTGGTGTGGGCCAGGCCCCGCGAGGTGAATGGGGCCGCGGCGACGTCGGCCACGCTGGCCTCGCCGCGCCAGAGCACGCGCATCACGTCGAGCTGCAGCTCGCTCAGGGCGATGTCGTCGGTATCGGGCTCGCGGGCCATGGCCTTCCTCTACAAGTGTCGTACGACAGTTGTAGAAGATGAAGGGCCGGGAAACATGGGCCGGAAGTCATGGGCAAAGAGAAAGCGGGCTGGCCCGCCCGGCTCAGATCGCTTCGGCCTGGTTCTTCAGGATCAACTCGGCCAGCCAGGGTTCGCCCTGCTCCAGCAGCTCCAGCGGGGTCTGGGCCCAGCCGGTGAGCACCATGGCTTCGGCGATGGTGAATTCGAGCTGGGCCTTGGTGAACTTGCGCTGCCCGGCGATGACCGCCTCGAGCACGGCGCGGCCCGGCATCGGCGCATCCATTTCGGCGGCCTTGGCGGCTTCGGCGGCGCCGGGGGCGGCGGCACCGTGGGTGGCCAGGTGTTCGATGCGGCGCAATGCGTCGCTCTGCGGATCCTTGCCGGTGGCGACTTCCGGCGCTGCCGCGGCGAGGCTCTTGTGCAGGGTGTTGAGCTGGCCGGCCACTTTCATGCGCTGCAGGTTGGCGGCGTCGCGGGCGTGTTCGGCGTCCTCGACGTCCTGGCGCAGGCGTTCGAGTTCGGCGGTGCCGGTGCCGGCGTTGGACAGGTCCTTGAGGACGGCGTCGATCCGGTCGAGCCAGTCGGCGCGCTCCGGCAGGGCCGGTGCGGCTTCGATCAGGGAACGCAGGGCTTGCAGCTGGGCGCGGGGGTCGCTCATGGGGCCCGAGTATAGGCCGGCCCCGTGACCGTGGTCAGCCACCTCGCGGCGAACCGCGACGGCGGTCGCGGAACCGGGCCTCAGCGCCCCGGGCCGACGTCGATGAAGGCCAGGAACTCGGCGCGGGTGCGGGCGTCCTCGCGGAAGGTGCCCAGCATCTTCGAAGTGATCATGCTGACGCCGCGCTTGTGGATGCCGCGCGTGGTCATGCACTCGTGCGCGCCCTCGATCACCACGCCGACGCCGCGCGGCGCCAGCACGTGCTGGATGCACTGGGCGATCTGCGCGGTCATCTTCTCCTGCACCTGGAAGCGGCGCGCGTAGGCCTCGACGACCCGCGCGAGCTTGCTGATGCCAACGACCTTGCCGTCCGGCAGGTAGCCGATGTGCGCCTTGCCGACGATCGGCGCCATGTGGTGTTCGCAGTGCGATTCGAACTCGATGTCGCGCAGCACGATCATCTCGTCGTAGCCGGCGACCTCCTTGAACGTTCGCGCCAGGTATTCCTGCGGCTCGATCGCGTAACCGCTGAACCAGTCGCCATAGGCCTTGGCGACGCGCTTGGGCGTGTCGAGCAGGCCCTCGCGCGAAGGATCCTCGCCGGCCCAGCGCAACAGCACGCGCACGGCGTCTTCGGCCTCGGCCTGGGTGACGGTTTTTCCTTGGCGCTCATCGGCAAGCTCCTGAACCCGGATACCCCGCCAGAGTAGCAAACGGTGTCAGGCCGGTGCCTGACACCGTTACCGGCGTGTACGGGTGGCGCGTTCGGAGACGATCCAGGCGATGGCGACGATGAAACCGGCCAGCAGGAAGGGCGCGCCCGGGAAGTGCAGCCCGTCCGGGTCGATCGAGCTGGCGAACACCGAGGCGTACATCATCGGCGCGAACACGCCGCACAGGCTCGCCAGGCTCATGAACGCACCCTGCAGCCGACCCTGTTCGCTCGGATCCACGTCGCGGGTGGCCAACGCCTGCACCGAGGGATTGGCCAGGCCCCAGAACGCCATCACCGGAATGCCGACCAGGAACAGCCAGCCTTCGCCGGCGACCGCGTACAGCAGGAAACCCGCCAGCCCGCAGGTCTGGCCCAGCAACAGCGCGCGCCGTTCGCCCAGCGCCTTGACGATGCGACCGATCAGCCCCGCCTGCACGATCGCCGTGCAGAGACCGACCGTGGCCAGCACGTAACCCACGTCCTTGATGCCCCAGTCATAGCGCACGTCGGCATACAGCACGAACACGCTCGGGAACACGTAGTGCGCCAGGTTGTCGAGGAAGATCACCGCGGCCAGGCCGAACACCTGCGGATAACGTTTGATCAGCACCAGCGAACCGACCGGATTCGCATGGCTCCAGTCGAAACGCGGCGTGCGCTTCTCCTTCGGCAGCGATTCGGGCAGCACGAACCAGCCGTAGCAGAAGTTCGCCAGCGCCAGCACCGACGCGGCCCAGAACGGCGCGCGCAGGTCGATGTCGCCCAGCAGGCCGCCGACCACCGGCCCGATGATGAAACCCAGGCCGAAGGCGGCACCGAGCAGGCCGTAACTCTTAGCGCGGTTCTCCGGCGCGACCACGTCGGCGATGTAGGCGTTGGCGATCGAGAAGCTGGCGGCGGTGAACCCCGAGATCACGCGGCCCACGAACAGCCAGGGCAGCGAATCCGCCACCGCCATGAAGATGAAGTCCACGCCCAGGCCCAGGCAGGACAGCAGGATCACCGGCCGGCGCCCGAAGCGGTCCGACAGCGCGCCCTGGACCGGCGAGCTGACGAACTGGATCGCCGCGAAGGTGGTGCCGAAGATGCCGACCCACCAGGCCGCGGTCGCGGTGTCGCCGCCGACGAAGTCCTCGATCAGGTGCGGCAGCACCGGGATGATCAGGCCGAAGGCGAGGATGTCGATCAGCACCGTGACGAAGATGAAGATCATCGCGGCACGGCGCACGGTCGGCGCGGCGGTGACGGGGGCGTCCAAGGAAGTCGGTCCGGAAGCGGGTGGCGCGGGGAAGGGCCGCGTCAGTCGACGCGGCAGAACACGGCCTTGAGATAGCGGCTTTCCTTCACATGCGCCATCACCGGGTGGTCCGCGCCTGCGCCGGCGACCTTGAGGATCTGCACCGTGCGGCCGGCATAGAAGGCGGCGCGGCGGATCATGTCGAGGAATTCCTCTTCGCTCACCAGGCCGGTGCAGGAACAGGTCAGCAGGATGCCGCCGGGCTTGACCACCTGCATGGCCAGCTTGTTCATGTCGTTGTACTTCTTGAGTGCGGCGATCACCTGTTCACGGTCGCGGGTGAGCTTGGCCGGGTCCAGGATCACCACGTCGAACTGTTCGCCACGCTGCTGCGCGTCGCGCAGGTAGGGGAACAGGTCGGCCTGCACGAACTTCACCCTGGCGTTGTTCAGGCGCGCATTCTTCTCGGCGATCTCCAGGATCTCCTCGTCCAGGTCGATGCCGATCACTTCCCCGGCGCCGCCGCGGGCCTTGGCGTAGATGGCGAAGCCGCCGGAGTTGCAGCAGATGTCGAGCACGCGCTTGCCTTGCGTGAAACGCGTCAGGTATTCGCGGTTGTCGCGCTGGTCGGCGAAGAAGCCGGTCTTGTGGCCGCTGCCCGGGCTGGCGCGGAACTTCAGGCCGTGTTCGCTGATGACGCTGGGCTCGGGTGCCGGCGGCGAACGGAAGTCGAAACTTTCCTGCTTCTGCACGTGCTCTTCCGAAAAGCTGTAGAAACGGCAGCCCGGGAATTCCCTGCTCAGCGCGCTGTAGATCCACTCGCGGTAGCGGAACGGACCGGCCGAGAAGAACTCGACCACCAGCAGGTCGCCGTAGCGGTCCACCACCAGGCCGGAAATGCCGTCGCCCTCGGAATGCACCACGCGCCAGGCGTCGGTGCTTTCATCGAGTTTGAGCAGGTCGCGGCGCAGGGCCACCGCCGCGCGGATCTTGCGCGCGAACCAGGCCTCGTCGATCGCCTCGTCCGGATCCGAAGTCAGCACCCGCAGGGCGATGCGCGAATGGCCGTTGTAGAAACCGCGCCCGACCCAGACGCCGGTGTTGTCGACGATGTCCACCAGGCTGCCCGGCTTGGGCTTGGCCACCGGCTTCTCGACCATTTTCTGGAAGATCCAGGGGTGGTTGGAGCGGCGCTCGATCTTGAGCTGGATGACGGGCAGGGCGGGCGTATTCATCGCGCAATGATACCGGGGCCCGCCCCGGACGCCGGTTTCAGCCGGCGGGGGCCAGCTCCACCCGGTCGCCGCCGGCGCGTTTGGCACGGTACATGGCCTGGTCGGCGCGTTTGAGCAGGGTGTCGAGCTGGGTGTCCTCCGCACGCAGCTGGGCCACGCCGATCGAAAGCGGGGCCGGCACTTCCTGCCCGTGGAAGAGCATATGCGCGTCCAGCAGGGCCTCGCGCAGGCGTTCAGCCACCACCCGGGCGCCGGCCACGTCGGTATTGGGCAGCAGGGCCACGAACTCGTCACCGCCCAGGCGCGCCAGCACGTCCTCGCCCCGCAGCACCAGACGGGCCCGCTCGGTCAGGTGCCGCAGCAGGTTGTCGCCGGCTTCATGGCCGAGGTTGTCGTTGACTGCCTTGAACTGGTCCATGTCCATCAACAGCGCCGACAGCGGCCGGATGTGCCGGCGGGACTCGGCGATCAGGCGCTGGCCGTGTTCGATCAGGCCATTGCGGGCCAGCACGCCGGTCAGCGGGTCCACCGAGGCCAGGCGGCGCAGGTCCTCGTAGGCGCGCTCGGTGTGCATCAGCACGAAGCCCAGGCTCAGGAACATGACGCCGACGCAGGCGTAGACGAACACCACCAGGTCGCTGGGCCCGGCTTCGAGCAGGCTGCCGGCGATGCGCGGCGCCAGGGAATGTTCGAGGAAGCGCCAGACCGCCACGGCGACGCCGCAGGCCGCGAAGATCCCGGTCAGTCGGGCCGCGCTGAAACCACCGATGCTCAGCGCCGGCCGCAGCGCCCAGGCGATTCCGCCCAGCAGGGCCATCGCCGCCACGGAATTGACCAGCACGCGCGCGCTGTAATTCGGCCAGACATCGGTGAACACCAGCAGCAGCGTGACCACCACGGCCACGGCGCTCCAGCCCAGCCAGCGCCGTTCGGGCAGGCCTGGAAGCCACGCACGGCCCGGCACATCTCGGCGAAACCCAGCAGCAACAGGCCGTTGCCCGGGAAATGGAGAGCGTGTCCGAGACCATGCCGCGCATCGCCAGCAGCGCCCAGGCGGCCGGGTGCATCAGCAGGCCGATGGTCCAGATCCGCAGCTGGCGCCGCCGTTCCGCCGGAAAGCCGCGGCCGGCCTGCGCAAGCAGGACCACGGTGAGGGCGCTCAGCAGCACGCCCACCAGCATCACCGAACGCACGTCCAGAGCCATGTCGTCCCCACCCGCGGCCAGCGGCCACTGGTCACAAGCCTACCCCCGGCCGGGGTGCGGGGTTGTGATTGACATCAACTTCACCGATTCATGGCAGACTCCGCCCCACAGAAGGGAGTAGCTCCCGCTGCCGAGATCGTCATCACGGGCCCGGACCCACGTCCAAAGCCCCGGTCCGGCAGGCAGGCCGCCAGGCCTGCGAGCGAGACCTTCGCCCGCCCACGGCGAAGGTCGTTCCATCCCGGAACGTCGCGCCCGCATGCGGTCGCGAGGCACGTTCCCGGAGACGCCATTTGGAAACCATCGCCACCCCGTTCATGTGGGCCGTGTTCACGGCCTTCGTCCTCGCCGCCCTCGTGGTCGACCTGCTGGTGTTGCGCCAGAACGGTCCGCACAAGGTCAGCTCGCGCGAGGCGCTGATCTGGTCCGCCGCCTGGATCGGGCTGGCCCTGGTCTTCAACGCCGGCCTGTGGTGGTACCTGCAGGACCGCATGCCGGGCGGGGAGGCGGACCGCATCGCGCTCGAGTTCCTCACCGGCTACCCGGTGGAGAAGGCGCTGGCGGTCGACAACATCTTCGTGTTCCTGATGCTGTTCAACTATTTCGCCGTGCCGCCGCAGAGCCAGCAACGGGTGCTGGTGCTGGGCGTGCTGGGCGCGATCGTGCTGCGCGCGATCATGATCTTCATCGGCGCGGCGCTGATCGCCCAGTTCCACTGGATCCTCTATATCTTCGGCGCTTTCCTGCTGCTGACCGGCCTGAAGATGTTCCGGGCCGCCGGCCAGGAGCCCAATCTGGAAACCAGCCCGATCCTGCGCTGGGTCACCGGCCACCTTCCGCTGGTGCGCCGTTACCACGGCGAGGCGCTGTGGATCGGCCAGGGCAAGCGCCGCAAGTACACGCCGCTGTTCGTGGTGCTGGTGATGATCGCGATCACGGACGTGATCTTCGCGGTGGACTCGATCCCGGCGATCTTCGCCATCACGCTCGACCCGTTCATCGTGCTCACCTCGAACGTGTTCGCGGTGCTGGGCCTGCGCGCGCTGTATTTCCTGCTGGCCGACCTGGCCGACCGCTTCCACCTGCTGGCCTACGGACTGGCGGCGGTGCTGGTGTTCATCGGTGCCAAGATGCTGCTGATCGACGTGGTGAAGATCCCGGTCGCCATCTCGCTGGGCGTGGTGGCCGTGACCCTGGCCGGCGCGATGCTGGCCAGCCTGTGGATCAAGCCGCGCGACAAGGAAGCGGCCGGGTCGGCCTGAGGCGGGGTTTGGCGGGTTCCCCCTCCCCAACCCCTCTCCCGCGAGGGGAGAGGGGCTTGCAGGGCTTGCGGGGGCTCATCGCGGGCCCCATTTGCCGGGGATGGATCCCATCGAACATCAGGCCCATGCCGACGCGGTGCGCGGGCGTTTCAGGCGTGCGCTGCTGGCGAGCATGGCTTTCGTGGCGCTGCTGGGCGCGATCTTCTTCGCCGGCCCGTGGCTGGGCGACCTGCGCATGTTCGCGCTCCAGCCGCAGTCCCTTGCGGGCCTGGTGGGCGTGTTCACGGCGCCGCTGCTGCACGGTTCGGCCGGCCACTGGCTGGCCAATGCCAGCGCGCTGCTGATCCTCGGGCCGCTGGTCGGCACCGTGTATCCGCGCGCCAGCCTGCGCGCCATTCCACTGATCTGGATCGCCTCGGGCCTGGGCACCTGGGTCATCGGCCAGCCGTCCTTCCACCTGGGCGCCAGCGGGCTGACCCACGGCCTGGGCTTCCTGCTGTTCACCCTGGGCGTGCTGCGGCGTGACAAGGCGGCGATCGCGGCGGGCCTGATCGCGTTTTTTCTTCTTCGGCGGCATGCTGCTGACAGTGCTGCCGCGTGAAGTGGGCATTTATGGGAATACCACCTGTGCGGCGCGATCGCCGGCGTTGTCTCGGCCTTTCTCTGGCGCCACGCCGACCCGGAACCGCCCCGCCGCCGCTACAGCTGGGAGGAAGAACCCGAGCCGGCGGCCGAAGACGCCGAACTCGAGCTGCCGGCGCCCAGCGAGGTCCCGGTGCTGTGGCAGCGACCGCCCGACCGCAACGGCGTGGTGCTGCCCTTCCGGCCACGGGTCGGGCCGGAAACGCCTCCGGAATAAGTCGTGCTTGCGCACCCGCGCGAGCGATGAAACCCTAGCCGGATTCAGGCGCCAGGCCGCCCCGGGGAGCGGCGACGACGGATGCATTGGACCTTCGATATCCGCTCGGCCCTGCTGGTCGGCGCCCTGCTCACGGTGCTGGTGGGTGGCCTGTTGCTGCTCGCCAGCCGCAGCTTCCGCCGGCCTATCGCGAGAGCATGAACTGGTGGGTGTCCAGCACCTTCCTGCTGCCCTGCAGTTTCGTGATGCTGGTGCTTCGCGACGTTGCGCCGCCCTGGGTCGCGGTGACCCTGTCGAACACGATGATCGCGGCGAGCCTTGCCTGCGTCGCGATCGCGATCGAGGTGTTCCAGTCGCGTCCCCGCCGGCGCCTGCATCTGTGGGCGCTGGTGGCCGCGGTCGCGATCTGCACGGCCGGCCTGGGCCATGTGCTGGAGCCGGCCGCGGCCCGCCTGTCGGTGGTGGCGGGGCTGCTGGCGGCACTGCTGGCCTGCGGTTTCTGGAACCTCTACCGGCGGCCCACGCCCGACAGCCGCAGCCACCACATCCCTGGGCGTGGTGCTGGCGGTGTCGGTCGTGATCCTGGGTTACCGCGCGCTGGCGATGTTCTTCGACCCGAGCCAGGTGACCGACGTGTTCGCGCTCAGCCCGGTGCAGGTGCTCACCTATGCCGTGGGCAGCGTGCTGCCGGTGGTGGCGAGTTTCGGGTTCCTGCTGATGTGCACCGAACGCAGCCAGCGCGAACTGCGGCGCGCCGCCGGCACCGACTACCTCACCGGCTGCTTCAACCGCCGCGCGATCGAGCAGCACGGGGCCCGCGCCATTGCCGCGGCGCGCCGGCACGGCATGCCGCTGGCGGTGCTGGTCGTGGACATCGACCACTTCAAGCGCATCAACGACGAACTCGGCCATGCCGCCGGCGACCTGGCCCTGGTGCAGGCGGTCACCCGCATCCGCACCACGCTGCGCACCGAGGACATCCCTGGGCCGGCTGGGCGGCGAGGAGTTCATCGTGCTGATGCCCAATACCGACAGCGCCAGCGGCATCAGCGCCGGCGAGCGCATCCGCCAGGGGTTTTCGGCAGCGCCGCTGCGCATGGGTGGCGATCAACGCACGGTGACGCTGTCGATCGGCGTCGCGGTGCTGGCACCGGCCGACCGGCTGTTCTCGCAGCTGCTGCAGCGCGCCGACCGCGCCATGTACGCCGCCAAGAACGCCGGCCGCGACCTGGTGATGGCCGATGCGATGAGCGGTTGGGAGAGCCCGGGTACCGCGTCCCGCGAGTGAGGGTGCCCGGTCAGCGTGGCCCGGTCCCCAGCTGCCCGTTGTGCCGCCGCGACAGCAGCACCAGGGCGATCACCGCCCCGCACAGCGCCAGGAACATGTCCCACTGCGTGTCCCAGACATCGCCCCTGGGTGGCCAGGAAGGCATCAGCCTCGCCGCCCCAGACCAGGGCGGCCCACCATTCGATCATCTCGAAGAAGGCGCTGAACGACAGCGCCGCCGCGACGCACAGATAGGAAAGCCAGCCGCCCGGGTGCAGCGGGGTTTTTCGCAGCAGCAGCTCACGCGCCAGGATCGCCGGCACGAATCCCTGGGCGAAATGACCCAGGCGGTCGTAGTGGTTGCGGGCCAGGTCGAATGTTTATGGAACCACAGGCCCAGCGGCGTCAGCGCGTAGGTGTGCGCGCCACCGTAGATCAGGATCAGTGCGTGCGCGGCGAGCAGCCAGCACAGCAGGCGCGTGAGCGGAAACCGGTGCCGCGTCAGCAGCACCAACGGCAAGCCCGCCATTACCCAGATGACTTCCAGCAGCCAGGTCAGCCGGTCGTGCGGGGCGATGCCCGACCAGGCCAGGGCGCCGAGCACCAGCGCGACGAGCAGCAGGCCCTCGGGCCGCGAGGGCGTGTGGATCGTGCCGGAATCGGACATCTCTGCCTCCCGTGATATACGCACCATCATTCCACGATCGCCGGTGCGTCTGGTTCAACCCGCCAGGTGCGCCAGCGGCAGTGCGCGCGCCTGCTTCACGGTGCGCAGCACGAAGCTGGAATTGACGTCGGCGACGCCGCTGGCGTTGAGCAGGCGGTCGAGCAGGAAGCGCGAAAAATGCGCCAGGTCCTGCACCACCACGTGCAGCAGGTAGTCCATGTCGCCGGTCAGCGCGTGGCAGGCCACCACTTCGTCCCAGGCATTGATGCGTTCGGTGAATTCGGCGATCGCCGCGGCATCGTGCCGCGCCAGCTGCACGCGCACGAAGGCCTGCAGGCCCAGGCCGACCCGGGCCGGGTCGATCAGCGCGGCATAACCCGACAGCACGCCGGCCTGTTCCAGCCGCTGCACCCGGCGCAGGCAGGCGGAGGCCGACAGGCTGACCCGTTCGGCCAGTTCGGCATTGCTGATGCGGCCCTCGCGCTGCAGCAGGGCGAGCAGGGCAAGATCGGTGCGATCCAGGCTGGGAGCGTCCATTTGTGGCCTTCTTTGGCGGTATTGCACAATAATCTTGCGCCCTGACCGGATAACTGCGCAACAACGCAAGCCTCTTGCGCCGGCCCGACGCTAGACTGGTGCCAGTCCCCGGAGCCCGCCATGAATTCACCCAGCCGCGTCGAACACCAACTCACCGACAAGGGCTACGTGCCGGTCTACACCACGGCGGTGGTCGAACAGCCCTGGGGCGATTACACCGCGGTCGACCACCAGGTCTGGGCAACCCTGTTCCAGCGCCAGCGCGAGATCCTGGTCGGCCGCGCCAGTGACGAATTCCTGGCCACCCAGAAAGCCATGGGCATGACGCCCACCCGCATCCCGAAGTTCGACGAGCTCAACCCGATGCTGCGCAAGGCCACGGGTTGGGAGCTGATCGGCGTCGAGGGCCTGTTGCCGGAACTGACCTTCTTCGAACACCTGGCCAACCGGCGTTTCCCGGTCACCTGGTGGATCCGCAAGCCCGAACAGCTCGACTACCTGGCCGAACCGGATCTTTTCCACGACCTGTTCGGCCACGTGCCGCTGCTGATGAACCCGGTGTTCGCCGACTACATGCAGGCCTACGGCCGCGGCGGCGTGAAGGCGCACGCCATCGGCCCCGACGCGCTGGTGAACCTGACGCGGCTGTACTGGTACACGGTGGAATTCGGACTGATCCGCCAGCCCGACGGCCTGCGCATCTACGGCAGCGGCATCGTCTCCTCGAAGGGCGAATCGATCCACTGCCTGGAAAGCGACGCGCCCAACCGCATCGGCTTCGACCTCGAGCGCATCATGCGCACGCGCTACCGCATCGACACCTTCCAGAAAACCTACTTCGTCATCGACAGCTACGAGCAGCTGATGGACGCGACGCGGCCGGACTTCACGCCGATCTACGCGCGCCTGGCCCAGCAGGACAGCCTGCCGGCCGGTTCGGTGCAGCCGGGCGACACGGTGTACCACCGCGGCACCGGCGAAGGCTGGCTGGACGGCGGCGACGTCTAGTCGACGGCAGGCTGGCGCAGACCCTGCATCGCCGGCCGTTTCGGCAGGTACTTGCGGGTGAGCCAGCTGCCCGCGACGAACGCCACGGCCAATGGGCCGAGCCAGGCGATGTTCTGCAGGGTGGGGCCGGCGAGCATCGGCAGTATTTTCGGCAGGCCGATGCCCGGGAAGGCGATGTGGGTGGCGATGCCATTGCCAAGCATCGCCTCCAGGTGCTCCTTCATCCACCAGCGCGGGTCGGTCGGCGGCCGACGCGAGAATCGCCACATCTGCACGAAGATCGCGATGCCGATCAGCGAGAACGCGACGATCACCAGCTGCATCCGGGTCGCGCGGAACAGCCCCAGCCAGGCGACGCCCAGGCCACTGGCCAGGTTCAGCCACATCAGCCCACGGTAAACGCCTCCGGTGTAGCGGGCCCAGTCGCGCTTGTCGCGGATCGCGCGCCAACTCGTCCAGACCGCGGTCCCGGTGATCACCAGCAGGTAGGCCAGGAAAGCGCCGGACACCGGCGCGTGCGGCAGGATGATCGTCACCATCGGCAGCGCCAATGCCAGCAACGCCGCCATCGCCGACAGGAATACCTTGCCAGCGGCGCGGTGCAGGGCACTGCCCTTGCGGGCCAGCCCGGCCGTCCAGAAACTCAGCAGCGCCATGGTGCCCAGGACGACGTGCATCGCGGCCAGGATCTTGTAGATGCTCATGTCGGGTCCTCCGGTGAGGGTGCCAGTCTCCGGCCCCGGCGCTGATGGCTCAGGTGCCGGCGGTCACCGGATCGAGGTGCCGGAAGT
The DNA here is from genome assembly GCF_007993735.1 of Arenimonas daejeonensis. GTDB lineage: Bacteria > Pseudomonadota > Gammaproteobacteria > Xanthomonadales > Xanthomonadaceae > Arenimonas > Arenimonas daejeonensis. The sequence goes on from NZ_CP042453.1 coordinate 689,234, forward strand.
CACCACTTGCGGCCACCGCCTTGTCGCGACTGCAACACGGACGCAAGCTGACGCCATGCAAGACCGCCCTGTCACCGGCCCCCGGCCTGGTTCTCCCCGCTCAGCCTGGCCGCCTATGCCGCCTGGGCTGCCGTCTGGTTCGGGCTGGGACACCTGACCGAAGTGGACCCGGTGCGCGGCTGGACGGCACGCGCCTGCACGATCGTGTTCCTGCTGGGCTTCATGGCCGAGGACCGGATCGGTCCCCGGCTGGGACGCCACGGATTTGCGGCGATGGCGCTGCTGTTGGCGACAATGGCCCTCGTGCCGGTGGGCCTGGCGCCGTACGGGCCGGCGCCGATCCTGCTGGTGCTGCTGTCAGCGATGCTGGCCTCGCGTTACCGGGGCCGCGAATTGTGGGTCTGGCTGGGCCTGATCAACCTGGCCCTGGGCCTGGTGATGTGGTTCACCTGGACGCGCGAGCGCTACATCGGCATAACGCTGCTGGGTTACGCCAGCTTCCAGATGTTCGCGGCCCTGGTGATGCGCTACGCCGCCCAGGCGGAACAGGCCGGCGACGCCCTGCGTGCCGCCAACGCCGATCTGCTGGCGACGCGCTCCCTGCTGGCCGAGGGCGCGCGCGACCACGAGCGCCTTCGGCTGGCGCGTGATCTGCATGACGTCGCCGGCCACAAGCTCACCGCGCTCAAGCTGAACCTGGCGGCGCTGGCGCGCGACCCGGCCGCTGGCGCCGACCCGCGCACCACTTTTTGCGCGAAGCTGGCCGACGAACTGCTGACGGACATCCGCGGCGTGGTGCAGGCGATGCGCCGAGGCGAGGGCCTGGACCTCGGCGCCGCGATCACCACCCTGGCCGATTGTTTCCCGCGTCCTAGGCTGGAACTGGAGCTGGCGCCGGATGCCCGCCCCGCCAGCCTGAGCCAGGCCGAAGCCGTGCTGCGCACGGTGCAGGAGGGCCTGGTGAACGCCGCGCGGCATTCGCAGGCGCAGACCCTGTGGGTGGTGTTGCGACGGGAAGGCGGTGAATTGCAGCTGGACCTGCGCGACGACGGCCGCGGAGTCGGCGAACTGCGCCCCGGCAACGGCCTGCGCGGCATGCGCGAGCGGCTGGAGGCGGTCGGCGGCGGCCTGCGGATCGAACGTACCGACACCGGCGGCGTGCACCTGCTCGCCAGGCTTCCGTCGGACCCGGCATGAGCCCGCGTCCGCTCAGGCTCGCACTCGCCGACGACCAGGCGCTGGTGCGCAGCGGCCTGAAGGCGCTGCTGGCCAGTTTCCCGAGCCTGGACGTGGCGATAGAGGCCGGCGACGGCCAGGCCCTGCTCGATGCGGTCACGGCGACGCCGGTGGACGTGATCCTGTCCGACATCCGCATGCCCGGGCTGGACGGTTTTGGCCTGGTGCGCACCCTGCGCGAACGCGGCGACACCACGCCCGTGGTGCTGCTGACCACCTTCGACGACGAAGCCTTGCCGCTGCGCGCGGCCGAAGCCGGGGCCCAGGGATTCCTGCTGAAGGACGCCTCGCCCGAGGACCTGTTCGAGGCGATCACGCGCGTGGCGGCGGGCGAAACCCTGCTGGCGCCGGTGCCCACCGACCCGGTGCGCGCGCGTTACGCCTACCGCGACCAGAGCGAACCCAGCGACACCTTCAGCGAACGCGAGGTGTCGATCCTGCGGCTGCTGGCGGGCGGTTATTCGAACAAGGAGATCGCGCGCGCGGTGTTCCTGTCCGAGGGCACGGTGAAGAACTACGTGTCCGAGATCCTGGACAAGCTGGGCACGCGCGACCGCACCCGCGCCGTGCTGAAAGCGATCACGCTGCGCATCATCTGATCATTCCGGCGGGGTTTCGCCGCGCGGCTCCATCGGCGGCGGCGTTTCGCGCGGGTCGTAGTACCAGTCGTTGATGTCCAGGCCCTCGGTCACGGTGCCCACCGGCGCCGCGATGGGGCGCAGGGCATGGTCGTCGCAGTCCAGCCCGCCGGTGGCGAGGCATTCACTGGCAACGCTCAGCAGGCCGGGATCGCCTGCGGCGCCGGTGTCCTGCGGCCAGGCCAGCAGCCACCACGCGCCCGGCGGCACGATCAGTTCGTAGTGCGGCTCGTTGGCAGCGGTTTTCGTGCAGTAACCGCGGCCCGGATCGGCCGGATCGATCGCGCAGACGCGCATCTCCGGCAGCTCCTCGCTCGGGTAGCTGACGCGGCCGCGCAGCATGGCCGTGGTGGGCGGCATCGGCACGGACGTTTCGGCGACGGACGCCGGTGCCTGCACCGCATCGTCCTCCGAAGCGGGCGCCATCGGCGAGCAGGCGGCCAGGCCCAGCAACAACATCATCAGGAGTGTGCGCATCGGCCTTCTCTCTCAGGTGAACAGCAATACGGCAAGCACCGCGGCCACTGCCGCACCAAGCCCGGTGCAGACCCGCAGCCCGAAAGCGCGGCCACCGCTGCTCCAGGCCACCGCGGTCTTGGCGACCCAGCTCGCGGCCAGCAGGCCCAGCAAGGTCCAGCGCGCGTCGTCGGCCGTCAGCACGCCGCCGGTGTACAGGTTGCCGACGGTGGCGACGGCCGCATGCAGTTCCGCCAGCGCCGCCAGCACGGCGGCGGTGATGGCGCCGCGCGGCCCCAGCCAGGCATTGAGCGCGGCCGAGATGAACAGCACGGCGGTGATGACCGCCGCGAATATCAAGGCATGGCTGAAGCGGAACATGCGCGTCTGCGCCGTCGGCGCCGGCACGTCGGCGCGCTCGCCACGGCGCAGGCCGAGCAGGCCGCCGGCCAGCATCACCGCACCGGCGGCGGCCAGTTCCGGCCACAAGGCCGGCAGCAGCGACGGCGACACCGCCAGCAGGATCGGCACGAACAGGCTGAGCGAGGCGAAGTTGGCCAGCATCGCCGCACCCACCGCCGACGACAGCAGCACCGGCGTCTCGCGCACCCGCTGGCCGAAGCCGGCGATGGCCGCGGTCGAGGACACGTAGCCGGCGAAAAACCCCGCCACCGCCAGCCCCCAGCGGTTGCCGGTGGCGCGCAGTGCGACGTGGCCGAGCGCGCTGATCGCCATCACCAGCACCACCAGTTTCCACAGCGTGGCCGGGTTGAAGACGTCGAAGGGCCCCGGGGTGCGGTCGGGCACCAGCGGCAGCACCACCAGGGCCGAGGCCAGCAGCACCAGGCCATCCTGCAGTTCGCGTTCGCTGAGCAGGTCGCGCGTGAGCCGGTGCAGCGGCGCCTTGGCGTACAGCAGCACGGCCACGACCACGCCGAGCGCGCCGGCCAGGGCGGGCGTCCGCATCGCCAGGCCGCCCAGCAGGCCGGTAAGCACCAGGGCGATCTCGCCGGTCAGGCCCGGGTCCAGGTCGCGGGTCTGCCGGTAGCTCAGGGCCGCGAACACGCCCAGCAGCACCAGCAGGGCCACGAACACCGCCAGCCCGAGCCACAGCGCCACCGCACCGGCCAGGGCAACGGGGCGTGGGTGCGCAGCCCGGCCACCACCGCCGCCTCGGGCTTGCGCCGCTCGCGCACGGCGCCGACCAGCAGGCCCAGGCCAAGGGCGGTGGCCAGCGAAAGCAGGGGCGCAGTATCGAAGCCGGGCATGGGCGGAATCCTACCCCGTCGCCCGGATCCGCTTGCATGGCCGGCGCGGGCCGGACAATGCGCGGGTCCCCCGCTACTCCGGAATGCCATGCAGCCCATTTCCCTCACCCGTTACCTGATCCAGGAACAGCACGCCGGCCGCATCAACGCCGACCTGCGCCTGCTGATCGAAGTCGTGGCCCGCGCCTGCAAGACCATCTCGATCGCGGTCGGCAAGGGTGCACTGGGCGGTGTGCTCGGTGATGCCGGTACCGGCAACATCCAGGGCGAGGCGCAGAAGAAGCTCGACGTGCTGTCGAACGACATCCTGCTCGAAGCCAACGCCTGGGGCGGCCACCTCGCCGGCCTGGCGTCGGAAGAGATGGACCACAGCCAGCCGATTCCCGACGCCTTCCAGCGCGGCAACTATTTGCTGCTGTTCGATCCGCTGGACGGCAGCTCGAACATCGACGTGAACATCTCGGTCGGCACCATCTTCTCGGTGCTGCGCTGCCCGGACGACGTCACCGCGCCGGGCGACGAACACTTCCTGCAGCCGGGCACCACCCAGGTCTGCGCCGGCTACACCACGTACGGCCCGAGCACGATGCTGGTGCTGACGGTCGGCCACGGCACGCATGCCTTCACGCTGGACCGCGAGGTCGGCAGCTTCGTGATGACGGCGCGCGACATCCAGATCCCGCCGGACACCCCGGGAGTTCGCCATCAACATGTCGAACCAGCGCCACTGGGAGCCGCCGATGCAGCGTTACGTCGGCGACCTGCTGGCCGGCAAGACCGGCCCGCGCGGCAAGGACTTCAACATGCGCTGGGTCGCCAGCATGGTGGCCGACGTGCACCGCATCCTGACCCGCGGCGGCGTGTTCTTCTATCCGCTCGACGCCAAGTGCCGCGACAAGGGCGGCAAACTGCGCCTGATGTACGAAGCCAACCCGATGAGCTTCATCGTCGAACAGGCCGGCGGCGCCGCCAGCACCGGCCGCCAGCGCATGCTGGAAGTGCAGCCCACCGGCCTGCACCAGCGCGTGCCGGTGATGCTGGGCTCGCGCAACGAAGTCGCCGAAGCCGTGCGTTACCACACCGAACACGACGCTGGCTGAGGTGCGTATCGTCCGCTGCCTCGTGTTGCTGCCGGCCCTGGTCACCGGTTGTACGGCGGCGCCTTCCTACAATGTCGAATACACATCGTTGTCGTCGTCGCTGTACGTGCAGGACGACAGCGGGGCCATCCGTCAGCCCCTGGGTGGCAGCACCCTCGGCATTGACGACACCTTCGGCCTGGGGCCTGATGCGATCCGGCTTTCCCCGGCATGCACTGGATCAGCGGCATCCATTGTCCTGCGCCGCCGGTGGACGTTTCCGACGACAGCGATGAGCTTGCGCGCATCGAGAGCCCTCACGGCTTCAGCGTCGGCCATGAATTCGAAATCGGCAAGGCGTACCTGCTGCGCTGCGTGGACGGCTATCCTGAGATAGTTCCCTACGAGCCGTGAACATGGGCGACTTCATCGAGGTCTACGATAACGCCCTCCCGCCCGAAGTCTGCGCGCAGCTCGTGCGCGCCTTCGAGGCCAGCGGCGCCGCGGTGCCGGGCCAGGTCGGCGGCGGCGTCCTGCCCGAGCTCAAGGACAGCCGCGACATCCAGATCACCGGCAAGCCGGAGTGGCGCGAGGCCAACAATGCGCTCAACCACGCCGTGTTCGCCGGCCTGCTGTCGTACCTGCGCAAGTACCGCTACGCGCTGATTTCGCCGCTGATGCTGCAGGTGGCGGGCGCCGACGGAAAACTGCGGCGCATCGCCGCCGACGACTTCGACACCATGGACGACGAGGCGCTGGCCAGCCTGGTGCGCGCGGTGATGCGGCCGGGCGCGATCAACCTGCAGCGTTACACCGCGGGCCAGGGGGTTATCCCTACTGGCATTGCGAACTGTATCCGCGCGACCCGGGCTGCGAGACGCTGCACCGGCACGTGCTGTGGACGATCTACCTCAACGACGGCTTCGATGCCGGCGAAACCGAGTTCCTGTACCAGGACCGCAAGATCATGCCGAAGGCGGGCAGCCTGCTGATCGCGCCGGCCGCGTTCACGCATACGCACCGCGGCAACCGGCCCGAGGGCGGCGACAAGTACATCGCCACCAGCTGGATCCTGTTCCAGCGGGCGGAGCAGATTTTTGGAACGGGCGGCTGAGTACTAGGCGCGCAGCGCCGCGGTGGCGCGGGCGAGGTGTTCTATGGCGGGCCAGTCGTGCTGTTCCAGCAGTCCCTTCGGCGTCAGCCAGGAACCGCCGATGCAGATGACGTTCGGCTGGGCCAGGAAATCGGGCGCCGTGGCCGGGCTGATGCCGCCGGTCGGGCAGAACTTTACCTGCGGGAACGGGCCGGCGAAGGACGACAGCATCGCCACGCCGCCCGCCGGGACCGCCGGGAAGAACTTGAAGGTGTCGAGGCCGGCTTCGAGTCCCGCCATCAGCTCCGAGGCGGTGGCGATGCCTGGAAGAAACGGCAGGTGATTGGCCTTGATCGCCGCCAGCAGGCGCGACGTCGCGCCGGGCGACACGCCGAAGGCGGCACCGGCGGCGCGCACGGCTTCCACCTGCGCCGCATCCAGCACCGTGCCGGCGCCGACGATCGCGCCGGGCACGTTGCGCACGATCGCGCGGATCGCGTCGAGCGCGGCGGGCGTGCGCAGCGTCACCTCGATCACCGGCAGGCCGCCGCGCACCAGCGCCGACGCGACCTGCACCGCTTCCTCGATGCTGGCGGGCGTGTAAACGGGAATGACGGGAGCGTGGCGGAGCAGGGCGCGGATCGGGCTTTCAGCGACGGACATCGAAACGGCCCTGGTTGACGAAGGAAGCGACATCATCCACGCCCAGCAGATTGAAGTCACCGGGCAGCGAGTGCTTCAGGCAGGCCGCGCCGAGACCGAAACGCAGCGCGTCGCCATCTTCCTGTCCGCTGATCAACCCGTGCAGCACACCGGCGGCGAAGGCGTCGCCGGCACCGATGCGATCCACGATCGGCGCGATCTCGTGCGAGCCGGCCTGGAACACGCGGCCGTCGCGGGTGACCAGCCGCGCCGACAGCGCGTGGTGGTCGACGCTGTGCTGGGTGCGCAGGGTCGTGGCCAGGCGGCCCAGGCCGGGGAAGGCGGCGAAGGCGGCGGCGGCCGCGGCGTCCACGCGTTTTTCGGCGCTGTCCTGGCTGAATTCGTGGCCCAGCACCACGGCCATGTCGCGGTGGTCGGCAAACAGCAGGTCGGTGTGGGCGAGGATCTGCTTCAGCAGGCCCGGCGCATCGCCGTTCCAGGCTTCCCAGAGCTTGGGCCGGTAATTGCCGTCGAAAGAGACCTTCACGCCCAGGCGGCGGGCTTCGCGGGCGGCGGCGATCGCGGCGGTGGCGGCCCGTTCGCCAGGGGCCGGGGTGACGCCGGACAGATGCAGCCAGTCGGCGCCGGCCAGCAGGGCCGGCCAGTCGTACACCGCCGGGTCGGCCAGGGCGAAGGCGGAGCCGGCACGGTCGTACAGCACCTCGCTGGGCCGGTGCACGGCGCCGGGGGTCAGGAAATACAGCCCCATGCGGCCCGGGCCGGTGCGCAGGGCGCGGGTGTCCACGCCGTGCCGGCGCAGTTCGCCGGCCGCGGCGGCACCCAGCGGGTTGTCCGGATACACGCCCACCTGGGCGCTGTCGTGGCCGAACCGTGCCAGGGAGACGGCCACGTTGGCCTCGGCCCCGCCGACGAAGACCTCGAACTGGGGCGACTGCAGCAGCATCTGGCGGCCCGGGGCCCCCAGGCGCAGCAGCAATTCCCCGAAACAGACGATGCGGCTGGGCATTACCTTTCCTTATGTGCGTGACAGGACCGGCGGGAACTGGCGTCCGGACGGCCCCGGAACAGGAGCCCGACGCAGTTGTCGCAGATCGCGAAATCTTTTGCTAGGCTCGAATGACCACCGGTGTCAGGCGAATCCTTGCCCTCGTTTGCTACCGGTGTCAATAATCAATCTGGAACTGGCTCCGAAGTCGGTCCACCATCCCTGGGAGGGGAACATCATGAAGTCGACCCATCGCGGCCCGCGGGGCCCGCTGCTTGCCGTCCTAAGTTCGGCGATCGCCGTCGCCCTCTATGCCGCGCCGGCCGTGAGCCGTGCGCAGACTGCCCCGCCGGCCGAAGAAGCCGCGGCGCAGACCTCGACAACGGGCCAGGCCGCCGCAGACGCAGCCGCTGAACAGGCCGCCAGCGATCCGACCACCCTCGACACGATCGAGGTAACCGGTTTCCGCGGCAGCCTGGACCGCGCCCTGGACATCAAGCGCGCCGAAGTCGGCACCGTGGACGCCATCGTCGCCCAGGACGTGGCCGACTTCCCCGACCTCAACCTGGCCGAGTCCCTGCAGCGCATCCCGGGCGTGGCGATCGACCGCGACGCCGGCGAGGGCCGCACCATCACCGTGCGCGGCCTGGGCCCGCAGTTCACCCGCGTGCGCATCAACGGCATGGAAGCGCTGGCCACCGGCGGCGGCACCGACAGCTCCGGCGGCGTGAACCGCGGCCGCGGCTTCGACTTCAACACCTTCGCATCGGAACTCTTCAGCGAGATGCTGGTGCGCAAGACGTCCTCGGCCGACATCGAGGAAGGTTCGCTCGGCGCCACCGTCGACCTGCGCACCGCGCGCCCGTTCGACTATGACGGCTTCACTTTCGCGGCCGGTGGCCAGATGGGCTACAACGACCTGTCGTCCGACTCGTCGCCGCGCGCGTCCGCGCTGATCAGCAACACCTGGGCCGACGACACCTTCGGCGCACTGCTGTCGGTGGCCTACACCGACCGCACCCTGGTCGAGGAAGGCCACAGCACGGTGCGCTGGGACTCCGGCACCAGCAACGGTGGCTTCGACCCGTCCTCGCCGTTCTCCGAAGCCCTGCTGCCGACCACGTTCCACCCGCGCATTCCGCGCTACGGCGTGATGGAGCACGAACAGGAGCGCCTGGGCGCCACCGGTTCGCTGCAGTTCCGCCCCAACGACCGGGCCGAGTTCGCGCTCGACGTGCTCTACTCGACCTTCGATGCCAACCGCACCGAGGATTATTTCGAAGCCGTGTCCTTCAGCCGCAGCGGCACCGGCAAGCCGGAAACGATCGTGCGCGACGGCGTGGTCGACGAGAACGGAAATCTGGTCTACGGCGTGTTCGACAACGTGGACATCCGCTCCGAGTCGCGTACCGACGTGCAGGAGACCGAGTTCCTGCAGTGGGGCCTGAGCGGCGAGTTCGAGTTCACCGACAGCCTCAAGGCCAGCGGCCTGATCGGCTCGACCCGTTCGACCTACGACAACCCGGTCCAGACCACGGTCATCATGGACAAGTTCAATGCCCAGGTTACACCTGGGACTACCGCGGCAACAACCGCCTGCCGAACTTCGACTATGGCAGTGTGGACCCGCTGGACCCGAACGGCTGGACCCTGGCCGAGATCCGCCTGCGCCCGCAGTGGGTCGAGAACGAGTTCGACAGCGCCGAGTTCGACCTGGCCTGGACCGTGGACGAATACTTCACCGTCAAGGGCGGCATCGCCTTCAAGGACTACACCTACACCTCGCGCGAATGGCGCCGCGCCTCGGAATCCGCCGTGCCGGCGCTTGACCCGGCCACGCTCGCGGCCATGCTGCGCGAGGCGGGCCTGGAGGACATCACGGTGACCGACGGTCGCTGGCTGGTGCCGGACGTCAACGCCATCAACGAACTGTTCGACATCTACGGCAACAGCGGCCTGTTCGAGGTGTTCGATACGCTTTCGGGCGTCGCCGCCAACAACCGTTCGGTCAACGAGAAGGACTTCGGCTACTACCTGCAGGGCGACTTCTCGGTGGAGCTGGGCAGCGTGCCGGTGAACGGCAATATCGGTATCCGCCACGTGCGCACCGAACTGACCAGCGACGGTTCCTCCTTCGTCGGCGGCGTGCCGGTGCCGACCCGCGTCGAGCACGAATACAGCGACACGCTACCGTCCATGAACCTGGTCGCCGAACTCACCCCCGACTTCCTGGTGCGCGTTTCCGCGGCCAAGGTGATGGCGCGCCCGAACCTGGGCTTCCTCAACCCCGGCGCCACGGTCACGGTCAGCGGCGGCGCGCGCACCGTCACCACCGGCAACCCCAAGCTGGATCCGTTCCGCGCCAGCACGGTCGACCTGAACCTGGAGTGGTACTTCGCCGAGGGTTCGCTGCTGGGCCTGGGCGTGTTCTACAAGGACATCGACAGCTACATCCAGACCTCGCGCGAGACCCGTCCGTACAACACCTCGGGCCTGCCGGATTCGCTGCTCGACGGCACCGGCGCCGTGCCGACCGACGAGTTCGACTTCACCCAGCCGCTCAACACCCCGGGTGGCGACCTGCTCGGTTACGAGCTGAACTACCAGCAGCAGTTCAAGAGCCTGCCGGGCGCCTTCAGCAATCTCGGCGTGCAGTTCAGCTACACCTACGTCGACTCGGAGATCCAGTACCTGAGCTCGTCGGGCGCACCGTCGGCGAAGGGCCCGATGGTCGGCCTGTCCGAGAACTCGTACAGCGGTACGCTGTACTACGACGACGGCCGCTTCTCCGCCCGCGTGTCCACGGCCTACCGCGACGAGTACCTGACCACGATCCCCGGCCGCAACGGCAACGACGTCGAAGGCACCGAGGAAACGATGACGGTGGATGCGTCGGTGGCCTGGAACATCAACGACCAGTGGCAGGTTTCGCTGGAGGGCCTGAACCTCACCGACGAGTGGAACGACCAGTGGGTCAGCTCGACCGGCGACCGTGCCAGCGTCTACACCCACACCGGCCGGCAGTACCTGCTGGGCGTGCGCTACAAGTTCTGAGCGCCCGCGCCGCGCGGCACCGGGACGGCCTCTCTCCGCCGTCCCGGTGCCGATGCGGCGCCTTCCGGGAAACGCATCCATGTTGCGCAGATCCTTCCTCGGCGCCGGGTTGGCCGTGGCCACCCTGGCGGCCTGCCCTGCAGCGCGCGCGGCGCGCCCGCCGACCGGCTTCGATGCGCTGGTGCGTGCCGACGGGCGCGGCAGCCACCGCACGATCGCCGCGGCGGTCGCCGATGCTCCGGCCGATGGCCGGCGGCCGTGGCGCGTGCTGGTCGGCCCGGGCCGCTGGCGCGAAAAGATCGTCATCGATCGTCCCAACGTCCACCTGGTCGGCGCGGACCGCGCGGCCAGCGTGATGCATTTCGACGCCGCGGCCGGACAACCCGGCCCGGACGGCACGCCCAGGTGGCACCTGGGGCTGCGCCAGCCTGATCGTGCGCGCGTCGGATTTTTCCGCGCGCAACCTCACGATCGAAAATTCCTTCGACTACGTCGGCAACCTCGATTCGCCGCGCTTCCAGCCGATCGGCCCGAACGGGCTGCAGGCAGTGGCGCTGATGCTGGATCAGGGCGCCGACCGCAGTCATCTGGTTGATGTCGATCTGGTCGGCCACCAGGACACCCTGTTCGTGGACGCAGGGCGCAGCCTGTTCCGCGGCTGCCGCATCAGCGGCAGTGTGGATTTCGTGTTCGGCGCTGGTCGCGCATTGTTCCGCGACTGCGAGCTGCAGTCGCGCTGGCGGCCCGGCAAGCCGCGGCAAGGTTACGTCGCGGTACCCAGCACGCCGGCGGCGCAGGACTGCGGCCTGGTGTTCGAACACTGCCGGCTGACGCGCGAAGCGCGCGTGCCCGACGCCAGCGTGGCGCTGGGTCGCGCCTGGCGACCGGGCCGCACGTTCGCCGACGGCAAGTACGGTGATCCCGACGTGCTCGGCAACGCCGCGTATCTCTCGTGCTGGATGGATGCGCACATCGACCCGGTCGCCGGCTGGGATGCGATGGCCTACACCGCGCGCGACGGCCAGCGGGTGATGCTGGAACCGCTCGATGCGCGGTTGTACGAATTCGACAGCCGCGGGCCGGGCGCGGCACGTTCGCCGGTGCGCCGCTGGCTCGACGCGGAGCAGGCGGCGGCGTTTTCTCCCGCGCGCGTGCTGGCGGGCTGGGAGGTGGCGGCATGACCGCTCGCCACCGATGCCAAGCCGTCGTCCCGCCGGAGCCGACGCCGCGCGTTTGCCGCGCGGCGCGTGTTTCAGCGCAGGGGTTCGCGGCGCGGCAGCGGCTTGAGCGGCTCCATCGTCGCCAGGTCCCAGTCGGCGGGCACGAAGGGCTGGCGGGTTTCCGTGGGTTTCGGATAGCCGCCGACCTGGTCCTCGTGATCGATGATTCGGCCGCGGCCCTCGATCACATCGGCGACGATGCGGCGGTCGATGTCGTCGCGGTCCCGGGGCCGCGCACCGGCATTGGCGACCACCGCGTCCTGCACCTGGGCCGAAGGCAGCACGCGCACGCCGAACGGCAGCGCGGGCGCCTTCGCCGGCGTGATGACCTTCAGCGGCGCGGTGGTGTAGCTGCCCTGCAACGGCAGCGGCTGGCCGATGCGGTCCACGACCAGGTTGTCCTCGGTGAAAAGTTCGATATCGCCCGAGCCACCGACCATGAAGAAGGCCAGCGATTCGGTGTCGATGCCGGCGCGCATGACGTTGCCGCGCAGCACCATCTGTCCGGTTTCGTAAGGCTCGCGGCCCAGCCATTCCTCGGCGATCAGGTTGTAGTGCGCAGCGCGCTGGCCCGGGTTGTAGATCAGGTTGTTGATCACCTGGCCACGCGCGCCGCCCTTGAACAGCGGATTGCGCTCGTAGTTGTGCGCGTACAGGTTGCCGACGATCAACACGTCGTTGACGTGGTCGTGGATCAGCGTGCCCTTGCTGTGCTCGCCCTTGCCGTGGGTCGAATTCGCCAGGCCCTCGGCCAGCAGGTTGTTGCTGAAGGTGATGCGGCGCGAGGCGTTCGCTTTCCAGTCGTCGCGGCTTTCGCCGGCGAAGCGGGTGCTGGAAGCCGACAGGTTCTCGTCGGTGGCCCAGGTCATCGAGCAGTGGTCGACGATGACGTCGCGGGCGCCGCGCACGGTGGTGATCGCATCGAAGTCCTTGCCCGCGCGCTGCGGCAGCCCGGTGCTGCCGGGGCGCACGCGGATGTGCCGCACCACCACGTCGTGCGTGGCGATGATGAAACCGCCGCGGATGAAGCTGATGCCGGGCTGCGGCGCAGTCTGGCCGGCGATGGTGAGGAAGGGTTCGGTGATGCGCACCTCGCGGCGGTCGAGGTCGATCACGCCGCCGACCTCGAACACGACGATGCGCGGTCCGGGCGTGTTCACCGCCTCGATGAAGGAGCCCGGGCCCTCGGGCGCCAGCGTGGTGACGCGCAGGATCTTGCCGCCGCGGCCGCCTGGCGTGTGCGCGGCCCAGCCCTGGGCGCCCGGGAAGGCCAGCGGGCCACGGTCGGCCGCCACGGTTTCCGCCGGGGCATCAAAGCCAGGGCGATGACGGCCAGCAGCAGGGCGGCCAGGGTGGCGCGGTCGCTGGTACGCCGGCTCGGGCCGGCGGGTCGGTGGTGCTCAGGCATGACTCCCTCCCAGGATTCGCCGCGTCTTTCGGCCGACTGTGGTCCGGACGCGGTCGTGTTGTAAATGACACCGGTTTCCTCTATACCAATCCCCGCCCTGTCCTGGCTAGTGCCGGCGGGGCCCAGCAGGCCACAAAGGCCAGGAGAACCCCGTGACGACAGGCAGTTACCCGGAAACCATCGCCGCCAGCTTCGTGCAGGCGCGCCTGGCCGGCCAAGCCCTGCCCGGGTTCCCCGGCACGCCGCCCGCGGACCTGGCGGCGGGCTACGGTTGCCAGGACGCCGCCATCGCGCTCTGGCCCGACACCCTGGCCGGCTGGAAGGTGGGCTACATCGCCCCGGACCGGCGTGACGCCTCCGGCGAAGACCGGCTGGTCGGCCCGATCTTCACGCACGCGGTCTGGCCGCAGGCCGTGGGCGACAGCACGGACGTGCCGGTGTTCGTGGGCGGTTTCGCCGCGGTCGAGGCCGAGTACGTGTTCCAGCTGGCGGCCGACGCCCCGGCCGGCAAGACGATGTGGACCGCCGAGGAAGCCCTGGCCCTGGTCGCCGCCCTGCACATCGGCATCGAGACCGCCGGCAGCCCGCTGGCCACCATCAACGTGCTGGGCCCGGCCGTGGTCGTGTCCGACTTCGGCAACAACGCCGGCCTGGTGCTGGGCCCGGAGATCGCCGACTGGCGCCGGCACGACGAGGCCGGCCTGGTCTGCGAAACCTTCGTGGACGAAATCAGCGTCGGCCGTGGCGGCGCCGCTTCGGTACCCGGCGGCCTGGGTGCGGCGCTGGCGTTCGCCTGGGCCGGTGCGCGCGACGTGGCCTGCCGCTGCGCGCCGGCATGCTGGTGACCACGGGCGCCGCCACCGGCATCCATGACATCCTCGCGGGCCAGTCCGCCCGCATCCATTTCGGCGCCGCCGGCGACCTGCGTTGCCACGCGGTGCCGGCCCAGCCTTCCATCCAGCCATGACTGATCGCCGCCGTTTCCTCACCGGCCTGGGGCCGCCGCCGGACTGGCCCTGGCCCGTCCCGGCCTGGCCGCGATCGACGGCTCGCAATTACTGACTGCCACCGACGTGCACGTGAAGGGTTATCCGACCGTGCTGGCAGTCGAATGGCTGGGCGAAACGCTCGCGCGCGAAACCGAAGGCCGCGTGCGCCTGCGCCAGTACCACTCGGGCCAGCTGGGCCGCGAGTCGGAGGCGATCGACATGGCACGTTTTGGCGCCATCGACCTCACCCGTGTCTATACCGGCGCGGTGAACAACGCCTTCCCGCTGACCCAGGCGCTTTGCCTGCCCTACGTGTTCGACACGGTGGCGCACCTGCGGCGCGCGCTAGACGGCGAAGTCGGTGCGGCGGTGCTGGCGGGGTTCGCGCAACGCGACCTGGTCGGCCTGGCGATCTACGACAGCGGCGCGCGCTGTTTCTACAACACGCAGCGGCCGTTGCACGCGCCCGGCGACCTGCAGGGCCTGAAGCTGCGCGTGCCGCCGTCCGACATCTTCATCCGCCTGCTGCGCGAGCTGGGCGCGAACCCGACGCCGCTGGCCTATGGCGAGGTGTTCTCGGCGCTGGAAACACGCCTGATCGACGGTGCCGAGAACAACATCCGCAGCTTCCATTCCAGCCGGCATTTCGAGGCGGCGGGTTTCTGGTCGCAGTCCGAACATTCGTATGCGCCGGACGTGCTGCTGATGTCGCGCCGCAGTTTCGACGCCCTGCGCACCGACGACCGCGAACGCGTGCTCGACGCCGCCCGCCGGTCGGTGGCGGTGATGCGCGAGGCCTGGGACGCGTCTGAAACGGCCGCCCGCGAGGCGGTGCGGGCACACGGCGTCGCCTTCAACACCGTGGACGGCGCCGCATTCCGCGCGGCGGCCGAACCCTTGTTGCGCGATTACCTGGCGGCGCCTGAGCTCGCCGCCCTGCACCGTCGCATCCGCGACCTGGCCTGAGGTTCCCGATGTCACAAACCGAAACTCCCGCTACCCCGCGCCATCCGCTGGACCGCCTGGCGCAGGCGGCGACCGCCGTCGCCGCCCTGGCCCTGGTCGGTCTGGTGATCGTGCAGGGCTGGCAGGTGTTCGCGCGCTACGTGATCAACGATTCCCCCAGCTGGACCGAGCCGGTGACCGTGCTGCTGCTGAGCACGGCGATGAGCCTGGCCGCCGCGGCCGGCGTGCGCACCGGCCGGCATTTCAGCTTCGTGCTGCTGGCCGAGGCGCTGGGCCCGGCGGCACGGCGCGCGATGGCGGCGGCGACCGGGTGGTGGTCGCCGCGATCGGCGCCTGCCTGGCAATCGGCGCGGGCGTGTTGTGGCTGGACGGCCTGGACGTGCGCCTGGCCGGCGCACCGCTGCCGCAGAGCAGCGCCTACCTGCCGCTGTGCCTGGGCGGTGCGCTGATGGTGGTGTTCGCGCTGCACCGGCTGCTGGGCGTGCTGCGTCCGGCCGGGGAGGGCTGAGCATGGCCGTTGCCCTGCTGTTCGGACTGTTCGCACTGCTGCTGCTGATCGGCGTGCCGGTGGCCTATGCGCTGGCGGCGGCGGCGCTGGCGACCTTGTTCTACCTGGACCTGCCGGCGATCGTGCTGGTGCAGCAGACCGCGGCCGGCACCGGCTCGGCTTCGCTGATCGCGATCCCGCTGTTCATCTTCGCCGGCGAGATCATGATGCACGGCGGCATCTCCGAGCGCCTGATCAGCCTGGCGGCGGCGCTGGTGGGCCGGCTGCGCGGCGGCCTGGGGCAGGTGAGCATTTTGTCCTCGCTGTTTTTCGGCGGCGTGTCGGGTTCGGCCATCGCCGACGTCTCGGCGGTGGGCGGCGCGATGATCCCGCAGATGGTCAAGCGCGGTTACGACCGCGACTACGCCGTCAACGTCAGCATTACCGCCGCGCTGGTGGCGCTGCTGGTGCCGCCCTCGCACAACCTGATCCTGTTCTCGGCCGCGGCCGGCGGCGGGCTGTCCATCGCCGACCTGTTCGCCGCGGGCATCGTGCCGGCGCTGCTGATGACGCTCGTGCTGATGTTCACCGGTTACGCGGTGGCGCGCCGGCGCGGTTATGGCACCGAGCCCTTTCCGGGCTGGGCCGCCGTGCTGGTCCGTTTCATCGCCGCCCTGCCGGGCCTGGGCCTGGTGGCGCTGATCTTCATCGGCATCCGCGCCGGCGTGTTCACCGCGGTGGAAAGCGCGGCGGTGGCGGTGGTGTACGCCTTGCTGGTCACCACCCTGGTCTACCGCAAGCTCGGCTGGCGCGACTTCCTGGAAACGGCGATGGGTGCGGCCCGCACCACCGGGACCATCCTGTTCGTGATCGCCGCCGCGGCGGTGTTCGGCTGGCTGCTGGCCTACCTGCAGGTGCCGGCGGCGGCGGTGGACACGCTGCAGTCGGTGGCCGAGCGGCCGACGACGATGCTGCTGCTGGTGATCGTGATGTTGCTGCTGCTGGGCACCTTCATGGACCTGGCGCCGATGATCCTGATCTGCACGCCCATCTTCCTGCCGGTGGCCAGGGCCTACGGCATCGACCCGATCCATTTCGGCGTGGTGCTGATCCTGACCGGCGGCATCGGCCTGGTGACGCCGCCGGTGGGTTCGGTGCTGTTCGTGGGCACGGCCATCGGCCAGATCAGCATCGCCCAGAGCCTGCGCACGATCTGGCCGTTCTGGCTGGCGGCCCTGGCGGTGCTGCTGCTGGTGGCCTTCGTGCCGGGCCTGACATTGACCCTGCCGGGCCTGCTCAAGTGAGCCCGGCACGCGCCCGGACGGACGGTTAGAATCCGATGACCATGAGCAAAGACGCCAAGACCCTGGCCCCCGCCGCCGCCGCCCCTGCGACCGGCAGCGGCACCCACGGCAAGAACACCATCAATGACGTGGCGCGCCTGGCCGGCGTGTCGAAGAAGACGGTGTCGCGCGTGATCAACGACTCGCCGCTGGTGCGGCCCGACACCCGCCAGAAGATCCTGTCGCTGATGCAGCAGATGGGCTACGCGCCGGATCCGCAGGCGCGCGGGCTGGCGTTCCGGCGTTCGTTCCTGATCGGCCTGGTGTTCGACAACCCGACCGCGCAGTACATCGTCAACCTGCAGTACGGCGCGCTGGACGCGCTGCGCGATTCCGGCTTCGAACTGGTGGTGCATCCCTGCGACTCCAAGAGCGAGGGTTACATCGAGGGCATCAAGCGTTTCGTGCAGCAGCAGAAACTCTACGGCGTGATCCTGATCCCGCGCGTGTCCGAGGACCAGGCCCTGGCCGACGTGCTCAAGGAGATCGGCTGCCGCTATGTGCGCATCGCCTCTGTGGCGATGGACGAGCCGGCCAACATGGTGCTCACCCACGACCGCCAGGCCGGTGCCGAGGCCGCCAACTACCTCGAGTCGCTCGGCCACCGCCACATCGCCCTGGTCACCGGCCCGAAACGCTACCGCAGCTCGATCGAACGCGGCGGCGGTTTCACCGAGGCCCTGGCCAAGCGCGGCATCGAGATCCCGCCGGAAATGATCTACGAAGGCGGCTACACCTTCGAGTCCGGTGTCGCCGGCGCCGAATGGCTGCTGACCAAACACCCGCGCCCGAGCGCGATCTTCGCCTGCAACGACGAAATGGCCGCCGGCATCTACAAGGCCGCGCTGCGCATGGGCCTGTCCATTCCCGGCGACCTGTCGGTGGTGGGTTACGACGACAGCCCGCTGGCGTCGCAGTTGTGGCCGGCCTTGACCACGCTCCGACTCTCGGTGCGCGATCTTGGGCGGCAGGCGGCGGCGATGCTTTTGGCCGAAAACTGGCCGCGCGCCGCCCAGGCCCAGGCCGGCATCTCGGTGTCGCCGCACCTGGTGGTGCGCGACTCCTGCCAGCCGCCCCAGAACTGAGCCCCGACGCACCCGCCACGCCCGCACTTCGCCACCCAGAATGACACCGGTAGAAATCCACCGGTGCAGCACCCGGAGAGACCCATGTTCACCAAGACCTACCACGCCACCCACCCCGACATGATGGCCGGCGCCAGCAACGACCAACTGCGCGACCGCTATCTGATGAGCGGGCTCTTCGTGCCCGGCCAGGTGGTGCTGAACTATTCGCACAACGAACGCTTCGTGATCGGCGGCGCCGCGCCGACCACGGCCGCAGTGGCGCTGCCGGTGCAGAGCGAGCCGGCTTCGGCCAAGGGCAAGCCCTTCCTCGAGCGCCGCGAGCTGGGCGTGGTGAACGTGGGTGCCGGCACCGGCACCGTCACCGTGGACGGCACCGCCTACACGCTCAAGCCCAAGGACGGCCTGTACGTGCCGATGGGCAGCGCCGAAGTGGTGTTCGCCTCCGCCGATGCCGGCACGCCCGCGAAGTTCTACCTGGCCTCGACCCCGGCGCACACGCGCCACGCCGTGAAGCACATCTCGATCGAGCAGGCCGTGCCGCTGGAACGCGGCGCGTTGGAGACTTCGAACGAACGCACCATCTACCAGTACATCGTGCCGGCCACCTGCACCAGCTGCCAGCTGCTGCTGGGCCTGACCATCCTCAAGCCGGGCAGCGTCTGGAACACCATGCCGCCGCACCTGCACGACCGCCGCAGCGAGGTCTATTTCTACTTCGACCTGGCCGACCAGAAGGTGATGCACTTCATGGGCGACCCGGCCGCGACGCGGCACTTGGTTGTCGGCAACGACGAAGCCGTGGTCTCGCCGCCGTGGTCCATCCACATGGGCTCGGGCACGAAGAACTACTGCTTCCTCTGGGCCATGGGCGGCGAGAACCTCGACTACACCGACATGCACCAGCTCGACATCTGCCAGCTCAAGTAAGGAAGGCCATGTCCACCGAACTGTTCAACCTCAAGGGAAAGGTCGCACTGGTCACGGGCGCCAACACGGGCCTGGGCCAGGGCATCGCGCTGGCGCTGGCCGAGGCCGGCGCGGACATCGCCGCGGCCGGCATCGCCGAACCCACCGAGACCGAAGCCCGGGTCCGCGCGCTCGGCCGGCGCTTCACCTTCATCGAAGCCAACCTGATCAGCATCGAGCCGGTCGGGCGCATCGTCGAGGAAACGCTGGCCGGGCTGGGCGGGCTCGACATCCTGGTCAACAACGCCGGCCTGATCCGCCGCGCCGACGCGGTGGAGTTCAGCGAGAAGGACTGGGACGACGTGATGAACGTCAACATCAAGTCCGCGTTTTTCATGTCGCAGGCGGCGGGCCGGCATTTCATCGCCCCGGGGCCGCGGCAAGATCATCAACATCGCCTCGATGCTGTCGTTGGGGCGGCATCCGCGTGCCGTCCTACACCGCCAGCAAGTCCGGCATCGCCGGCATCACGCGGCTGCTCGCCAACGAGTGGGCGGCCAAGGGCATCAACATCAACGCGATCGCGCCGGGTTACATGGCCACCGACAACACCGCGCAGCTGCGTGCCGATGCCGACCGCAACAAGTCCATCCTCGACCGCATCCCGGCCAACCGCTGGGGCGAGGCCTCGGACCTGGGCGGCACCGCGATCTTCCTGGCGTCGTCGGCATCGGACTACGTCAACGGCGCGATCATTCCCGTGGACGGCGGCTGGCTGGCGCGCTGAGGCGCGCCGCGTTCAGGGATCCGTCGGGCGTTTGGGGAACACGACGAGGATCACCAGGTCTTCGTCGCCCCGCTGCCTGAGCCCGTGGCTGTCGCCGTCGCGGGTAAGGATGGCGTCGCCCGGACCGACTTCGCTGACCTTGCCCTCGAGCGTGAGTTCGCCGCGGCCGCTGAGCACGTAGTACACCTCGTCCTTGTCGTTGGTGTGCAGGCCGATGCTGGCCCCCGGGTGCAGGGCGCGCTTCCTGAACACGACGCGGAAACCCTCGGCGTCCGCGAAGAACGGGTAGGCGGTGCTGGTGCCTTCGCCTTCGTGCGGCCCCGGTTGCTCGACGGCGATCGCCGCTTCGTTCTCGACATAGGATTCACGCGTCGCCGCGGGCGCAGCGGGTGCCGCCAGCAACAGTACGGTGCACAGCGAAACGATACGGTCCACGGCAGGCTCCGACGATGAGTCAAGCCAAGCTTGCGCCGCGGGCGGCCGCACCGGCAAGCTGTTCGCCTGCGCGGGCAGACGCCTGCGCCGCCCCCATCCCCGGACTTCCATGGACTTCCAGCAGATCCTGTTTCTGGTCATCCTCACCGGCGCCCTGGTGTTGTTCATCAGCGGCAAGCTGCGCGTGGACGTGACTGCGATGCTGACGCTGATGGCCCTGGCCCTGACCGGCATCCTCGACGGCAAGGAGGCGCTGTCGGGATTCAGCAGTGAACCGGCGATCATCGTCGCGGCGGTGTTCGTGCTGTCGGCGGGCCTGGCCGCCACCGGCGTCACCGACCGCATCGGCGCGCTGATCGGCAAGGCCGCGGGCGGCAGCGAGTGGCGTGCGATCGCGATCACCATTCCCGCCGTGGCCACGCTGGCCGCGTTCTCGCACCACCTGATGGTGACGGCGATGATGCTGCCGATCATGCTGCGGCTGGCGCGCGACAAGTCCATCCCGGCCTCGCGCCTGCTGATGCCGATGTCGCTGGCGGCCTCGCTGGGCACCACGCTGACGCTGTTCAGCGCGCCGGCCTTCCTGATCGCCGCCGACCTGCTCGAGCGAAATGGCGGCGAAGGCCTGCACGTGTTCTCGATCACGCCGATCGGCGCCGCGCTGGTGCTGCTGGGCCTGGTCTACATGCTGCTGGGCCGTTGGATCCTGCCGCGCCGCACCGGCAGCGGCGGAGAAACCGACTATCTGCGCCTGGACCACTACTACACCGAGCTGCTGATCGAAGACGCGTCGCCCTGGATCGGCAAACCCTATGCCGAGTTCCAGAAGGCCTTCGGCGACCGCCTGGCGGTGGTGGACTGGCTGCGCCAGGGCATGCGCCGCCGCCGCCGCGCCAGTGACCAGCCGCTGCTGGCCGGCGACGTGCTGCTGGTACGCACCTCGCCCGACGAGATCGCCTCGATCAAGGACGAACCCGGCGTGGCCCTGCATTCGGTGGCCAAGTACGGCGAATCCCGTACCGACGAGGACAAGTCGGAACTGCTGGGCGAAGAACAGATCGTGCAGGCGGTGGTGGCACCCGATTCCGAGTTCATCGGCCGCACCCTGGGCGAAATCGATTTCGTGCGCACGCTGGGCGTGGTGGTGGTCGGACTGTGGCGGCGCGATGGCTGGCTGCGCGACGAGATGTCGCAGATGGTGCTGCGCGAAGGCGACCTGCTGGTGCTCTGGGGCCGGCAGCAGACGCTGTCGGAACTGGCGTCCCACCGCGGTTTCCTGATGCTGATGCCGTTCACCGCCGCCGGCCGCCAGCGCCGGCGCGCGCCGGTGGCGCTGGGCATCATGGCCGCCGCGATCGTGGCCGCGGCCACCGAAGTGCTGCCGGCACAGATCGCCTTCCTGGCCGGCGCGGTGGCGATGGTGCTGACGCGCTGCGTGGACATCGAGAACGCCTACCGCAACGTCGAGGTGCGCATCTTCGTGATGATCGCCGGCGTGATCCCGCTGGGCGTGGCGATGCAGAAGACCGGCACGGCGCAGCTGTTCGCCGACCAGCTGCTGCGATTCGCCGCCGACTGGCCGCCGCTGACCGTGCTGCTGGTGATGTTCTGGGCCGCTGCCCTGCTGACCCAGATCCTTTCCGACGCCGCCACCACGGTGCTGCTGGCGCCGGTGGCGTTTTCGGTGGCGTCCGCGCTGGGCCTGCCGCCGGAACCGTTCGTGGTGTGCACTGCACTTGGCGCGGTGGCGTCCTTCCTGACGCCGATCGGCCACCACGGCAACCTGCTGATCCTCAACCCGGGCCAGTACACCTTCGGCGACTTCCTGCGCATCGGCGTACCGCTGACCGTGCTGATCAGCATCGTCTGCACCTGGATGGCGCGCTGGCTGTGGCTGGACGGCCCGCTGCTGCCGGCGGGATGGTTCTGACCGGACGCGTCCGGCTCAGAACAGCTCGGCCTGCGGCGAGGGCCGGCGCGGCGGCGTGAACCGCGTGCTGTCCAGCGGTTTCGAGCGCCATAACGAATAACCGAGCCGGCGCCAGGCCAGGTTGAACCGTGCCTCCACCAGCTGCGCCCAGGCACCACTGCCGCGCTGGCGCTGGCCGAAGCTGGCGTCGTAGTCGCGTCCGCCGCGGCTTTGCCGCACCAGGCTCATCACGTGCTCCGCCCGTTCGGGCACGTGCGCGTCCAGCCAGTCGCGGAAGTGCTGCTTGAGTTCGTGCGGCAGGCGCAGCAGCACAAAACCGGCGCGGGTGGCGCCGGCGTCACGCGCGGCCTCCAGCACGGCTTCCATCTCGTGGTCGTTCACCGCCGGGATCACCGGCGCGAACATCACGCCGGTCGGGATGCCGGCGTCGGCCAGTCGGCGGATCGCCGCGATGCGCCGGTGCGGCGCACTGGCGCGCGGTTCGAGTTTCGCCGCCAGGTGGTTGTCCAGCGTGGTCACCGACAGCGCGGCACTGACCAGGCCTTCGCGCGCCAGCGGCCCCAGCAGGTCGAGGTCGCGCTCGATCAGCGCGTTCTTGGTGAGCAGGGTGAAGGGATGCCGGGTTTCCGCCAGCAGCTCGATGATGCCGCGGGTGATGCGGTAGCGACGCTCGATCGGCTGGTAAGGGTCGGTATTGGTGCCCATCGCGATCGGCGCGCAGCGGTAGGACGGCCTGGCCAGTTCGGCGCGCAGCACCTCGGCGGCATTGGTCTTGGCGAACAGCCGGGTCTCGAAGTCCAGGCCCGGCGAGAGCTCCAGGTAACTGTGCGATGGCCGGGCGAAACAGTAGGAACAGCCGTGTTCGCAACCACGGTAGGCATTCACGGAACGATCGAAGGGGATGTCGGGCGAATCGTTGCGTCGGAGCACGCTGCGCGCACGCTCCTCCGTGACGGTGGTTCGCGGGTTGGGCTCGGGCTCGCCGTCGTGGAACCAGCCATCGTCCTCGGCCTGGTGCACCGTCTTCGCGTGGCGGCCGGGCGTGTTGGCCACGGCGCCACGGCCCTTGGTGGCCGCCGTCCTGGCACCGGGACCGGGTTTGTCTGCGATCATGGCCCCAGCCTACGCCGGTCCGGTCTCCCGGACTGAGACGACCACGGGGAGCCGTCATGTCCTTCAGCGAACTCTGGCCCGAACTCAAGCCGGTCGTGGTCAGCCTGTGGGCGCTGTACCTGGTGGTGCTGTCGGTCTGGATCGTGATGCAGCAGCGCGAGCCGATCGCCACGCTGAGCTGGATCATGTCGCTGGCGCTGCTGCCGGTCGTCGGCCTGGTCATCTACCACTTCTTCGGCCCGCAGCGGATCAAGCGGCAGCAATCGCGGCGCTCCCGTTCGCGTGCCGGCCTGAGCAGGGCATTGCCACCCGGGTTCGAGCCCAGCAGCGACTGCATCACGGTGGCGCGGCTGGGCCAGGCGGCCACCGGTTTCGCGCCGGGCACGGCCAAACGCGTGGACCTGCTGGTGGACGGCGCCGCCACTTACGACGCGCTGCTGGCAGCGATCGCCGGCGCCCGCCACCACCTGCACGTCGAGTACTACATCTTCGAACCCGACCGCACCGGCACGATGATCCGCGATGCGCTGATCGAACGTGCGCGTGCCGGCGTGCGGGTGCGCCTGCTGCTCGACGCGATCGGTTCCTCGCGGCTGTCGCGCGCCTTCCTGGTGCCACTGCACGCGGCCGGCGTGGAGTTCGCCTGGTTCCACCCGGCGAAACTGCGCTGGATCTGGCGGCCGCGGGTGAACCTGCGCAACCACCGCAAGGTGGTGGTGATCGACGGCCTGCTCGGTTTCACCGGCGGCATCAACATCACCGACGAGGAGAACGAACGCCTCGATCCCGGTGCCTACCACGACCTGCACCTGCGGCTGGAAGGCGAGGTCGTGCGCTGGCTGCAGCTGGCCTTCCTCGAGGACTGGCACTACGCCACCGGCATCGCCCTGCGCGACGACCACCTGTGGCCGGACGCGCCGACCGGCCGGGTGCTGGCCCAGGTGCTGATCTCGGGCCCGGACTCGCCCTGGGAAGCAATCCATCGCGTCAAGGTCGAGGCCATCCACCAGGCGAACCACCGGGTCTGGCTGGTGACGCCGTATTTCGTGCCCGGCGAAGCGGCGCGCATGGCGCTGTCGTCGGCGGCGCTGCGTGGCCTGGACGTGCGGGTAATCGTGCCGGCTCGCAGCGACTCGCGCATCGTCAGCGCGGCGGCGCGCTCCTACTACGACGAGCTGATCGCCGCCGGCGTCAAGGTGTTCGAATACGGCCCGCGCATGCTGCACAGCAAGGCGCTGCTGGTGGACGAAGACAGCTGCCTGTTCGGCAGCGCCAACTTCGACCACCGCAGTTTCCGGCTCAACTTCGAACTTTCGCTGCTGGTGCACGACATCGGGGTGGCGGCGGCCCCTGGAACGGCAGATCCTGCTCGACCTGGAGCACTGCCACGAGGTCCGGGCCGACCGCGCGAGGGCGCCGTTCCCGCGACGCCTGGGCGATGCCTGTGCCCGGCTGTTTTCGCCCCTGCTCTGAGGCCGCCGGGGGCTGTCCGCGGCCGGCCCGGCTTGGGCTACACTCCCCGGAAATTCCCGTGAGGTGGCCCATGCACTGGCTTTATCTGCTCGCTTCCCTGGCCTGCCTGGCCCTGGCCATGATGCGCAGCATGCCGACGTTGGGCGTGCTGTTCTTCCTGGCCTGCGCGCTCGGTTTCATGGTCGCCTGGATACTCGGCTGGATGTCCTCGCGCATCGCCAGCCAGACGCGCGATGTCGGCCACATCATGAGCCCTGACGAACTTCGCCGCCTGCGCGAACAGGCCGAGGCCAACCGGCGCGCACGCGCTTCGGGCGAAGGCAACGACTCCTGAGACGCGTGTTAGCCTGAGCCCGGTACGCCGCAGACAGCGGCGGCCGTCGCACACAACAACAATGCCCGTTCCGGGGAGGTATCCATGAACCTGATCATTTTCCTGCTCATCGGCGCACTGGCCGGCTGGCTGGCCGGCGTGGTGATGAAGGGCCGCGGCTTCGGCGTCATCGTCAACATCCTGGTCGGCGTCGTCGGCGCCTTCTTCGGCGGCTGGCTGCTGCCGCGGTTGGGCGTGAACTTCGGCGGCGACGTCGGCCTGTTCATCACCGCCTTCATCGGCGCAGTGATCCTGCTGGCGATCATCGGCCTGATCAAGAAAGCCTGAGCTGCATCGTGGCGACCCGGGAACGGCGGCTTCGGCCGCCGTTTCTTTTTTTGCCCTCAGGTGGGCGCAGCGGCCGTGTCCGCCTCGTCGGCCAGCACGCGGTTGCGGCCGGCGCGTTTGGCGGCGTACAGCGCGGCGTCGGCGCGGCGCAGCAGGCTGTCGGGTTCGGACTGCACGTTGGGCACGAAGCCGGCGACGCCGATGCTGACGGTCATGCCGGCATCGCTGGCGGCGATGGCGGCACGGATCACCTCGGCACGACGCAGCGCTTCCTCCTGGTGCACGCCCGGCAACAGCAGGGCGAACTCCTCGCCGCCGTAACGCGCCAGCAGTTCCCGTTCCGGGTCGTGCTGCTGGTTCAGCCGCTGGGCGATGCCCTTGAGCTGGACGTCGCCTTCGAGATGCCCGTGGGCGTCGTTGTAGGCCTTGAAGTGGTCCACGTCGATCATCAGCACCGACAGCGGCCTGCGCTGGTCGAGGCAACGGAACCACTCGCGGCGCAGGCCGTTCTCGAGCGCGCGCCGGTTGGAAACGCCGGTCAGCGCATCCTCGGTCACCAGTTCGGCCAGCTTGCGGTTGACGTCCTCGAGTTCGCGCGTGCGTTCGGCGATGCGGCCCTCGAGCCGGCGGTTGGCCGCCAGGTAACGTTCGGTGCGCTGGCGCACCGCCCACAGCGTGATCGCCGCCGCAAGCCCGGCCAGCGCCAGCAGGCCCAGCACCAGCAGCCACCACTGTTCGTACCAGCGCGGTTGCACCTGGAAGTGGTAGTTCATCGCGGCGGCCTGGCGGCCATTGCGGGTACGTGCCTGCACTTCCAGCACGTAGTTGCCGGCAGGCAGGGCGCGGATGAACAGGTCGCGGTCGGTCCAGTCGCTCCAGTCGGGCGTGACACCGTGCAGCAGATAGCGGAACTCGGCGCCGCTTTCCATGCTGACCATGCCGAAGCGCAGGCTCAGGCTGTGCCCTGGCGGCACCGGCACCGGGGCGCTGGCACTGCGGTTGGGCAGGCGCAGCTGTTCGCCCTCGACGTTGCGGGCGACCACGCTTTCCATGCTCAGGCGCAGCGGCTGCGGCGGAATGGCGGCTTCGTCGGGGTCGTACTGCAGCAAGCCGTTCCAGGTGGCGATGCGCAACACGCCGTCGCGACTGACGCGCAGGTTGGCGTAACCCGCGGCGGTCTGCGCACCGGGGTAGAGTGCCTGCCATTCGCCGCCCTTGTCCTTGCGCCACCAGAGCTCGCGCGTGGTGTAGGCGTAATCTCCCAGGGCCGTGGACTGCACCACCAGCTCGTGCGGCCGGTCCACCAGGGTGACGGGCGGCGCCTTGTCGGGGACGAAGCTCCCGCCTTCCAGGCGGAATCCGGCGCTGCCGCTGATGGCATGCAGGCGGCCATCCAGCTGGTACACGCTGGTGCCGTCCTGCGGATCCACCACAAGCCCGCGGTCGTCGGCGAAACGTTCGCGATCGACAACGCTGCCGGCCTTGAGGTCAAGGGTCCAGCGCTGCACCGGGCCGCGGGTGTCTCCCAGCCAGATGACGCCAGGCGCGGTCTCCTCGAGGCCATTGACGCTGACACCGTCCAGCGGGATGCGTTTGTCCACGTGCCACCGCTTGTCACGCTGTTCGACCAGCAGCAACTCGGTGGAGGAGATGGCATAGACCAGGCCCGGAACATGGGTGGACGCCTGCAGGCCGAAAACACCGTCGTTGTCGTTTTCGTAAAGCACGCGCGGCGTGCGTGCGCCGGGGTCCAGCACCTTCAGGCCCTCGCGCAGGCCGATCAACAGGCCGGCATCGCTCGAATGCAGCGAGGTGGCTTCGTATTCGGTCCAGTCGTGCGCCTGGTGCCGCACGCTGCCGTCGTCGCCGACCACCAGCCTCGAGACACCCCGGCTGGTGGCCAGCCACAGCGCGCCATCGTGCCATTCGAAATCATGCGGGTTGCCGGCCAGGCCATGTGCCGCGCCCAGGAAGGACCAGGGCGAGGGCAGCGACATGCGCACCAGGTCGCCTTCCGTGGCGGCCCAGAGCCCGCCCTCGCGGTCCAGGCCCAGGTCGTGGATGCCGAAGCTGCCGAGGTCGATGCGTTCGCGCAGTTCGAAGTTGGCGCCGATGCGGAACAATTCGCCGTCGAGCGTGCCGACGACGAAGCTGCCGTCGCTCAGCGACTGCACCACGTAACTGCCCTTGCCGGCCAGCTGCCGGCTGGCCGCGCCAGGAATGGCCCGGATGCCTTCGGCGTCGGCGCGGTACAGCCCTTCGCGCCCGACCAGCAGGCGCCAGTCGCCGCGATCCACCACGCCGGGCAAGGGCTGGTCGGCGAAAATTTCGCCGCCGGGTTCCAGCACCAGGCGGCCCTGTTCGAAACGGCTGAATCCGCGCCCCTGGACGCGTGTGTACAGGGTGTCGCCCGCGAGGTAGAAGCTGCGTACATCCGCGGCCAAGGGCCAGCGCTGCGCCTGGGCCTGCGCTTCGTAGGGCACGAAGTGCAATGCCTCGTCCGCGCGGAAATAGACGCCGTCGGCCGCGGGCAGCACTTCCCAGACCACGCCGACATGGCGCTGCTCATTGCGCAGACCGGCGCGGTCCAGCAGTTCTTCGTAAGCGAACACGCCGTCGCCGTTGCGCACCAGGCGGCCGAAGGTGTCGTAGCCACCGACATAGACCAGTCCATCGGCGCCGGCGCCCAGCGAGCGGCCGGCCGAGCGGCCGGGCAGCGGGGTCAACAGCCAGTCGACGCCGTCGTAACGCAACACACCTTCACTGCTGCCAACGAACAGTTCACCGTTCACGCCCGTTGCCAACGCAAGATGGCCGGGCGGCGTCTTGGTGTCGTCGGCGGTGAAGTGGCGCAGCAAAGGTGCGCCCGGCACCGCCAAGGCTTGCACTGGCAGGGTCAGGCACAGGGCGGCCGCCAGCAGGCCGGCGCGTAGCAGGCGGTTCAGGAACATCGCCGGATTATCGCCCAAAGCCCGGGCCCGTTACGTGCGGCAGCCCGGGGTTTTCCGACCGCCGGTGCGCAAGGTAGGCTGGCTGGATGACTGTGCTCAGTGTCAACGTCAACAAGGTGGCGGTGCTCCGGAACTCCCGGGGCGGGGCCGAACCCAGCGTGCTGGCTGCCGCCGAGGCGGCCCTCCGTGCCGGTGCCGGCGGCATCACGGTGCATCCGCGCCCGGACCAGCGCCATATCCGGCCAGACGACGTGCTGGGCCTGGCCGGCCTGGTCGCCGGGCGGGCCGAGTACAACCTCGAGGGCAATCCCTTCGCCCCGCCGCGTCCGGGGTATCCGGGCTTCCTGGCCCTGGTCGCGGCCGTGCGGCCGCAGCAGGCGACCCTGGTGCCTGATGGCGACGGCCAGCTGACCTCTGACCACGGTTTCGACCTCGCCCGCGATGCCGGACGGCTGCGGCCGCTGGTGGCCGAGCTCAAGGCACTGGGGACGCGGGTCTCGCTGTTCATGGACGCCGGGGCGCCGGGATTGGAACTCGCGGCCGCACTGGGGGCCGACCGGATCGAGCTCTACACCGGGCCCTATGCCGAGGCGCATGCCGCCGGAGACGCCCATGCCGCACTGGCCCAGTGCGCGAAGACGGCCCACGAGGCCCAGGCCTTGGGTCTGGGCGTGAATGCCGGGCACGACCTGAGCCAGGCCAACCTGGGTGACTTCCTGCGCGGCGTTCCGGGGTGCTGGAGGTTTCGATCGGCCATGCGCTGATCGGCGAAGCCCTTCATGCCGGCCTGGAGCAAACGGTCCGGGCTTACCTGGACATCATCGCGGCGGTCGACGGTCGCGCCTGAGCCGGCGGATCCGGCCGAAGACGCGCGCCGGCGCTCAGTGTTCGACCAGCCCGGCGTGGGCGACGCCGGCACGCTGGGCGGCCGCCATGGCCGTGGCGGCCGACTGGTAGTCCGCGTCCGGGCTGACGTCGATCCTGAGTACGCCTTCCGGCTGCTGGCGGCTCCATTCGGCCAGACGCGCCTCGATGTGCGACGGGGCCATGGCCTCGCCATCGAGGCGGAACAGGTCGCCGGGTTCGACCGCCAGCGTGAGTTCGGCGGGTGGGACCAGGGGTTTGCGATCCGCCTGTGGCAGGCGCATGTCGAGGCGCCAGTCCATCAGCGGAGCGGTGACCATGAAGATGACCAGCAGCACGAGCATGACGTCCATAAGGGGCGTGATGTTCATGTCGGCCATCGTGTCCGAATCGGGTCGTGCGGCGGCGAAAGCCATGGCGCGTCTCCTCGGGGTGGACACCTTCCTTCTACGCCCGGGCCGAGGGGTCGCGCAAGCAAAAAAAACGCCGCCCGGAGGCGGCGTTGCTGCAGGGTGCGGGAAGCGCGGCCTTACTGGCCGGGTTCCACGAAAGCGATCTTTTCCATGCCGGAGTTCTTGGCCCGAGAAAGGACCTTGGCCAGCACTTCGTACTGCGCGTCAACGTCGGTCTCGATCTCCGGGTCGGCTGGATCGAGCGTTCGGCCTCGACCTCCAGGGACGCCTGCAGCACCGAGAGCGGGATCGGCGAGTTGTTCCAGGTGACGGTGCCACCGGCGTCGATCCGCAGGCGGATCGGTTCCGGCGGATCCTTCGGCTGCGGCGGCGGATTGCTGGTGCGCTGCGGCAGGTCGACCTGGATCTGGTAGGACAGGGCCGGGGCGGTGACCATGAAGATGATCAGCAGCACCAGCATCACGTCCACGAGGGGCGTGACGTTGATGTCGGCCATCGGGCCGCCGCCGGAGTTGGAGGTGAATGCCATGCTCGGTGCTCCTCAGCGCTCGGGGGTGGACACGAAGCCCACCTTGCGGATACCGGCCAGCCGGACCTTCTTCACCACTTCGGCGATGACGCCGTACTTGGTGACATTGTCGGCGCGGACGTCGACCTGCGGCTGCGGGGTGCGCTGGGCCAGCACGGCCAGGCGGGCTTCGAGGGCGTCACGGGTGACGGCCTCGTCGTTCCAGTAGACCTGGCCATTCGCCGTCACCGCGAGGGTGATCGGCGGCTGGTCGATCTTCGGCTTCTGCTCCAGGGTGGCCTGGGGCAAGTCCACCTTGACCTTATGCGACATCAGCGGCGCGGTGATCATGAAGATGATCAGCAGCACCAGCATCACGTCCACCAGGGGCGTGACGTTGATGTCGGCCATCGGGCCGCCACCGGAGGAGTTGCTGGAAAAGGCCATGACTGCGGCTCCTGGTTAGACGACGTTCGCTCAGCGCTTGGCCGGCGCGTCGCCGACGCGCGAACCGGTGGCGAAGAAGTCGTGCAGGTCGTGCGCGAAGGTGTCGAACTTGGCGTAGGTGTTGCGGTTCGAACGCACGAAGGCGTTGTACGCAAGCACGGCCGGGATCGCGACGAACAGACCGAAGGCGGTCATGATCAGCGCCTCGCCCACCGGGCCGGCAACGGCGTCGATGGAGGCCTGGCCGGTGGCGCCGATGCGGATCAGGGCGCCGTAGATGCCCCACACGGTGCCGAGCAGACCGACGAACGGGGCGGTCGCACCGACGGTGGCGAGCCAGGTCAGGCCGTTCTCGAGCTTGGCGCTCTCGCGGGTCACGGCCTGGCGCAGGGCGCGGTCGATGAACTCCGAACGGTTCAGGGCGTCGACCAGGCGGCTGCCTTCATGACGCTGGTGGTGGGCGGCAGCCTGGGCGCAGTCCAGGGCGATCTTGGAGAACGGCTCGTTGGCCGGCTGCTCTTCCATGAAGCGGATCGCGTCCTGCGCGTTCGGGGTCTCCCAGAAGGTGCGGACGACGGCGTCGGCGCGGCTGGCGACCACGGTGTTCTTGATCGCGTTGACGACCGTGTACCACCAGGAGCCGAACGACATCACGACCAGCATGAGGAAGACGACCCGGGAAACCATGAAGTCACCGGGGCGGCGACCATTTCCTTGAAGAGGTGGGCGAAACCCATCTGGGACAGGGCTTCGGCGTTGTTGGCGGCGCCGCCAGCGGCGGCCGGCGCGGCGGCGGCGGCGATGAGGAGGATGTCCTGCAGCATAAGAGTGCCTTTCTTTGTGATTGACCGTTACGGGATTTGGGACGGGTAGCGTTACGGGGAGTGAACTTCACGGGGACGAGCACATCGCCACCCACCTTCACGCCATTGCGCAAGCCGGGGTTGAACTTCCAGCGCCGCGCGGCATCCATTGCTGCACGGTCGAGATTGCGGTTGCGGCTGGAGCGCTGCACCGCGACTTCGAGCACGTTGCCGGCGGCGTCGATGGTGACGCGCAGGACCACGGTACCACCCACGCCTTCGCGGGCTTCCTTGGCGGGATAGCGGGGCTGGTTCAGGGCGCGGCCGCTGATGTCCTCGGACGGCGCGAAGTCGGCGGGCGGGGCCGGCGGCGCCGGGGAGCCGGCGGCGGGGCCTCGATGTCGATCGGGCTCGGGTCGTCGAACACCACCGGCGGCTCTTCCGGCGGCGGCGGGACCGGCGTCGGCTTGGGCTGCTCGATGATCTTCTGGACCACCTTCGGCGGTTCCGGCGGCGGCGGGGGCGGCGGCGGGGGCGGCGGCGGGGGTTCGATGAAGCTGACCTGGGTCACCTCCTCTTCCGCCTTGTTCAGATCCGGGGTGTTCACGGGCGCCATCATCAGCATGAACGCGACCGCATGAAGCGCGATCGCAAACGCGTTGCCGCCGATGCGTGCCCAGCTGATTCCCTGGGGCTTGTCGTCGTATTTGTAATTCTTGTCCGTCATGCGGGTGGCGGCTCGAGCTCTATAGGACTACCGGCGGTCAGCCGTGACCCGCCGGGGACCGGCGGGAACTTGTTAGCTTATACGAAGGTTACCGGTTTACCAACCGATCAGCGGCTGATCTGGGCCAAGGCCTTCTGGGCCTGTGACCGGGTACTCGGATCCTTGGCGGCTTCGCGGTAGGCCGCCTGGGCAGCGGCCACGTTGTCCGAGTAGTACTCCGCCCGGGCGATGGCCATCCAGGCCTCGCCAGGGTTCTTCAATCCCTTGTCCAGGGCCTGCCTGGCGGCCGCCTTGGATTCGGTATTGCGGTCTTCCTGCCCCAGCACCTGGGCCAGGAACAGGGACAGTTCACCGTCGCTGGAAAGCGGGCCACCCTTCTGGGCGGCGGCGATCGCGGCCGGGATGTCGTCGCTGTAGTAATGGGCCTGGGCCAGGATCGCCAGGGTCTTGCCGTCCTCCGGCAGGATGCCCTTGGCGATGCCTTCCTCGATCACCTGGGCGGCTTCCTTCTCCCGCTCCATGCCGAAGTAGGTGCCGTACAGGCGCTGGTAGTCGTTGGCGTCGGTGAGCATGCCGCGCTTGCGGGCCTCGTCGAGCAGGGCGACCGCCTTGTCCTGCTGGTCGGCATTGCCGTACAGGGTGGCCAGGTTCATCAGGGCGCGCTTGTCGGCCGGGTCCTTCTGGTACAGCGCCTCGGCCGTGGTGATCGCGGCGGCATCGTTGCCGGTTTCGGCGTAGGCGGACAGCAGCATGGTCATGGACTGCTCGTCGCCGTCCTTGCTGAGCTCGATCGCCTTCTTCAGCGGTGCGATCGCCTCGGCGTACTTGCCGCTGTTGTAGAGGTTGGCGCCCTGCAGGGAATAGACCTGCGGGTCGTCGGTCTTGGTCTCGGCGACCACGCGGTCGAGCAGCGCGGCGGCTTCGTCGTTGCGGTCGTTGTTGATGTAGACCGAGGACAGGCTGAGCATGGCCGAGTAGTGGTTGTCGTTCGGCAGGCCGTTCTCTTCGATGGCGCGCTTGAGGTAGCCGATCGCCTGCTCGTCCTTGCCAAGGTCGATCGAGGCGCTGCCGGCCAGCAGCAGGGCGATGCCGCGGTCATAGGGGCCGGCCTTCTCGTTGGCAAGCACCACTTCGGCGGCGGCGATGGTTTCTTCTTCCTTGCCGTCTGCGTTGTAGGCGTCCTGCAGCTTGGTGTTGAGCTTGAGCAGGCGCGGCGTGTACACCGCCTCGGGCGAGACGCGGGTGGCGTTCGGATACAGCGCCGGCGCGGGCTCCTCCTTCTTGCTGCGGCGCTGCGCATCCACGTCCGTGGCCGACAGCGAGGCGACCAGGAACACGAGTGCAGCGAGCTTGAGGGGGTGTAGTGCCTTCATCGAAAACTCCTTGGATCCGCGTCCCGCGCGGTCGTGGGCCGCCTAGGGTACCGGGGAACGCGGCACCGGCTCAAGCCGGATGTGACCGTTTTTCCCCTTCGCCCCCGTACTGGATATTTCTTGGGCGCAAGCTTGCCGGCTCAATCGCGCCACAATCTTAAAACGGTGTTAATTGCAGCGGCGCCGTTCAGCCCGTGGTGGGAAAATTCGCAAGCGCGAACGCCACCCGCTCCGCCGGATCCTTCGACAGCTGGCCACGTTCACGCAACGCTTCGACCTTGCGCAGACGATGTTCGAGGCCATTGCCATTGGCCATCTGGATCGCCAGACCGGGGCGTGCATTGAGCTCGAGGATCAGCGGGCCCTTGTCGCGGTCAAGCACGAAATCCACGCCGACGTAGCCCAGGCCCGAAAGTTCGTAACAACGCGAGGCCATCTGCAGCAGGTTGTTCCAATGCGGGATCGTCAGGCCGACGATGGTGTGCTCGGTGTCGGGATGGTCGCGGATGATCTCGGTGCCCCAGACGCCACGCTTGGTCTTGCCGGTGGGGATGTCGATGCCGACGCCGATCGCGCCCTGGTGCAGGTTGGCCTTGCCGTCCGACATCCGCGTGGGCAGGCGGATCATCGCCATCACCGGATAGCCCAGGAAGACGATGATGCGGATGTCGGGCACGCCCTTGTAGCTGACGTTGTCGAAGATCGGGTCGAACTGCACGCAGTATTCGACGATCAGGTGGTCGGGCTGGCCGCCCAGCGAGAACAGGCCCGACAGGCCGTTGGACAGGTGGTGCTCGAATTCCTCGCGGCTCATCAGGGAGCCGTTGGCGCGCCGGTACTTGTCGCCGCGGCGGCCGGAGATCACCAGGATGCCGTCGCCACCGGAGCCGTGCGCGGGTTTCACGACGAAGCTGTCGCGGCCCTTGAGCTTCTCGTGCAGTTCGGCGATCTGGTGCTCTTCGCGCACCACGGCGTAGAGGTCGGGCACGGGCAACCCGGCCTGGATCGCCAGCTTCTTGGTCAGCAGTTTGTCGTCCACGCGCGGGTAGAACTTGCGCGGGTTGTGCATCAGCACGTAGTGGGCGTTGCGCTGGCCGATGCCGACCAGCCCGATCTGGCGCAGGCGCCTGGCTATCTGGAAGGGATTGAACCAGCCCATGGCGTCAGGCCTTCGTATCCGGAGTGGCCGCGGCGGTGTCGGTGGCGTCGCTCGCCGCCGGCGGGGAACAATGGGATCGGGCTCGCGGGCCAGGGCGCGGAAGCGCAGCAGTTCGTTGAGGCGGTAGCCGGAATAACGGCCCAGCAGCAGCGCCAGCGCAAACAACACCAGCAGCACTTCCGGATAAACGAACACCAGGTGCTCCAGCGGCGGCCAGCTCATGACGACGTAGGCGAGCGCCGCCACGATCAGCGTGCCGATGCCCTCGCGGATCGCCGTGCCGGCGCCACGTTCGTCCCAGGCCACCGACATGCGTTCGATGGTCATGGCCATGATCACCATCGGGAACAGCGCCACCGACAGGCCGACCTCGATGCCCAGGCGGTTCGACAGCACGCTCACCGCGGCCATCAGCAGCACCACCAGGATCAGGATCGCGGTCAGGCGCGGCACCAGCAGCAGGCGCAGGCGCTCGAGGTAGAAGCGCACGATCAGGCCGAAGCCGACCACCAGCACGAACAGCGAAATGCCCGCGACCAGCGCGGTTTCGCGGAAGGCGAGTGCGATCAGCACCGGCATGAAGGTGCCATAGGTCTTCACGCCGACCAGGTTGCGCAGCAGCAGCATGATGAAGGCGCCGATCGGCACCATCAGCAGGACGCGGTAGGTTTCCTGCGCCTGCAGCGGCAGGCTGAGCAGCGAGTAGCGCACCAGGTTGG
This sequence comes from Arenimonas daejeonensis, assembly GCF_007993735.1. Classification (GTDB taxonomy): domain Bacteria; phylum Pseudomonadota; class Gammaproteobacteria; order Xanthomonadales; family Xanthomonadaceae; genus Arenimonas; species Arenimonas daejeonensis. Next base: position 724,476 of record NZ_CP042453.1, read on the forward strand.
CGTCCTGCACTTCCAGGCGGCGCTCGGCGGTGGCCATCGCGTCGGCCAGGTTGCGGCTGACGGTGAACATCAGTGCCGTCGGTGGTTCGCCGTCGATTGCCAGCAGTGGCTGGTTGCTGGCGCTCCAGACGAAGAGGTCTTCCGGCGCACCCTCGGCGGCGGTTCGCGGGTCGAGCATGGTCCAGGCCAGACCGTCGTGCACGATCAGCCAGGTCTGCATCCGGGCCTCGAGATCGGCGTCGGCATCGGTGAGGCGTATGCCATGCACCACGCGCGCCGGGATGTTGCGGGTGGCGAGCAGCTGCACGATGAAGTTGCTGCGGGCGACGTCGTCCTGGCCGTAGCGTTCGGCCAACAGCTTGACCTCCTCGCTCAACTGTCCGCTTTCACCCAACCGGCGCATCAGTTCGCGGGCGAAGGTGACGGTGTTGGACGAGCGGTCGCGCACCTGGTCGAGCAGGGTCTGCGCGGCGGTGGCGTAGGGTTCCTCCAGCACCGGCGGTTCGCCGATCACCGGCTCGAAGTCGAGCGCGGCCTGCTGCTGGTCGTCGGCGCGCACGATGGTGGCGCGGTAATACAGGTCCTGTTCGCCCAGCGCGCGGCGGATCGCCCACTGTACTTCGCGGCCTTCGGCGCCGGCTTCCTCGAGCTTGGAATAGTTGCGCGCGACGAATCGCTCCTCCAGCACCGTCCAGCCCGGTGCCGTGGACGGCAGCTGCAGGGTGACGGTGTTGGCGCCCTTGCGCGGCTGGTATTCGATGTGCGCCTGCACGGTCCACACCTGCACCTGGGCATCAGGCTGCAGCGGGAACTTGAGCACGCTCCACTTGTAGTACATCGCCGAGAACGCGACCGCGACGATCGCGAATGCCAGCAGATAGAGGTGGCGTTTGCTCATGTTTCCGGCGTCCCCGTGCACAGCGTCAGGCCCGCTTCTTGTCGGTCGGGGCGGGCGTCGCGGCAGTTTACATGACGGGCCTGCGGCCGGAACGGGCGGGCCAGGGGCCCGCCCGCGGAGTCAGACGTCGAGGTTGGCGACGCGCAGCGCGTTGTCTTCGATGAACTCGCGGCGCGGTTCGACCACGTCGCCCATGAGGGTCGAGAAGATCTGGTCGGCGGCGACCGCGTCCTCGATGCGGACCTTGAGCAGGCGGCGCGTATCCGGGTTGACCGTGGTTTCCCACAGCTGTTCCGGGTTCATTTCACCCAGGCCCTTGAAGCGCTGGATGGTGCGGCCCTTCTTGGCCTCCTCCAGCAGCCATTCCTGCGCCTGCAGGAAGGTCGCCACCGGCTGGCTCTTGCCGCCGCGGCCGACGTTGGCGCCGGGCTGCAGCAGGCCGTGCAGTGCGCCGGCCATCTCGGTCACCTGGCGCAGTTCGCCGCCCAACAGCTGGCCGGCGGCCAGTACCTGGGTGGCCGACAGGCCATGGTGCTGCTTCTGCACCACCAGGGCGCCGCCGGTGCCTTCATCGTTCATCGGCTGCACCGAGAACACGTAGCGCGGGCGGCCCAGACCGGTGGCGTTGAGGCGCAACTCGATCTCGCGGCACCAGGGCGCAAGGCGCTCGGCATCGGCGAAGTCGTCGGCGGTGAGCGGGCGCATCTCCAGCATCGCCTCCAGCACCGGCGCATCGATGCGGTGCGCGAAGCGGGCGATGGTCTCGCGCACGGCGACGAAGTCGAGCAGCAGCTTTTCCAGCGCCGTGGCGGTGATCGGCGGCACGCCATCACCCGGACGCAGCTCGGCATTTTCCACCGCGTTGTTGGCCAGGTAGGCGTTGAGCGCGCCGTCGTCCTTGAGGTACTGCTCGTTCTTGCCCTGCTTGATCTTGTACAGCGGCGGCAGGCCGATGTAGACGTGGCCGCGCTCGATCAGCTCCGGCATCTGCCGGTAGAAGAAGGTCAGCAGCAGCGTGCGGATATGCGAGCCGTCGACGTCGGCGTCGGTCATCAGGATGATGCGGTGGTAACGCAGCTTGTCCGGGTTGTATTCGTCCTTGCCGATGCCGGTGCCGAGCGCGGTGATCAGCGTGCCGACTTCGGCCGACGCGAGCATGCGATCGAAACGCGCGCGTTCGACGTTGAGGATCTTGCCCTTGAGCGGCAGGATCGCCTGGGTCTTGCGGTTGCGGCCCTGCTTGGCGGAGCCGCCGGCCGAGTCACCCTCGACGATGAAGAGTTCGGACAACGCGGGATCTTTTTCCTGGCAGTCGGCGAGCTTGCCGGGCAGGCCGGCGATGTCGAGCGCGCCCTTGCGGCGGGTCAGGTCGCGGGCCTTGCGCGCGGCTTCGCGCGCACGCGCGGCGTCGACGATCTTTCCGGCGATCGCGCGCGCTTCGTTCGGACGCTCCTGCAGGAATTCCTCCAGCTTCTGGCCGATCACCGACTCGACCGCCGGGCGCACTTCGGAGCTGACCAGCTTTTCCTTGGTCTGCGAACTGAAGCTCGGGTCGGGCACCTTCACCGACAGCACGGCGATCATGCCTTCGCGCATGTCGTCGCCGCTCAGCGCGACCTTGGCCTGTTTGGCGATGCCGTTCTGTTCGATGTAGTTGGTCAGCGTGCGGGTCAGCGCGGCGCGGAAACCCTGCAGGTGGGTGCCGCCGTCCTTCTGCGGGATGTTGTTGGTGAAGCAGAACATCGTTTTATAGTAGGCGTCGGTCCACTGCACCGCGATGTCGACGACGATGCCGTCCTTTTCGCCCGAGGCGGAGATAACCGATTGATGCAGCGGGGTTTTCAGCGCCGCCAGGTGTTCGACGAAGCTCTTGATGCCACCTTCGTATTCGAACAGGTCGCGTTTGCCGTCGGCGCGCTCGTCAATCAGCTCGATCTTGACGCCGGAGTTGAGGAAGCTCAGTTCGCGCAGGCGCTTGGCCAGGATGTCGTAGTGGAATTCGACATCGGTGAAGATCTCGTCGGCCGGCAGGAAGCGCAGCTCGGTGCCGCGCTTGGCGGAGGGGCCGATGGCCTTGAGCGGGTAGACCGGCTCGCCGAGCGCGTATTCCTGCTCGTAATGCTGGCCGTCGCGCCAGATGTTGAGCCACAGCTTCGAGGACAGCGCGTTCACCACCGACACGCCGACGCCGTGCAGGCCGCCGGAAACCTTGTAGCTGTTGTCGTCGAACTTACCGCCCGCATGCAGCACGGTCATGATGACCTCGGCCGCCGACACACCCTCTTCCTTGTGGATGTCCACCGGAATGCCGCGGCCGTTGTCGGAGACCGAGCAGGAACCGTCGTTGTGCAGGGTGACCACGACGTGGTCGCAGTAGCCGGCCAGGGCTTCGTCGATGGCGTTGTCCACCACCTCGAAGACCATGTGGTGCAGGCCGGTGCCGTCGTGCACGTCGCCGATGTACATGCCGGGACGCTTGCGGACCGCTTCAAGGCCGCGCAGGACGGTGATCTTGCTGGAGTCGTAGGTGTTGTTCGGGGTTTGCGGCAGGTTCGGGGTGTCGGTCATTGCGGAGGCAGTCTCGCGTTGGGCCACGCTGGGGCGTACGCCGCCCGGAGGGGCGGCAGCGCGCCTATAAATAATGTGTGCGGAGTATAACGCGGGGCCGGGCGGCTGGCGCGGCCACGGGCGGAGCTCAGCGCACGCCCAGGCGGCCGCGTTCCACGTGGAACCTGGCGTTCGTGCGGACACCTTCCGGCAGCTCGGGGGCTTCGGTCGCCGTCAGCAGGACCTGGGCACCGGACGCCAGCACCGAAACAAGGGCCTGGTGTTGGTGCGGGCGATCCAGCTCCGACCCCAGGTCGTCCAGGCAGACCAGGGGCCATTCCCCCGGTCGGCGGCGAATGCGCGGGCCTGGGCCAGCACGCAGGCCAGGGCGGTCAGTTTTTCCTGGCCCCGCGACAAAGCCTCGCGGCCCGGCAGGCCAGGTAGTCCACCCGCCAGTCGGCCCGGTGCGGGCCCTGGGTGGTGTAGCCCTGGAGGAGGTCGCGCTCCCGGGTCAGCAACAGGGCGTCTTCGAGCGGGCTTTCCTCGCGGCGCCAGCCGGGCAGGAAACGCAGGCCGGCGCCCCCAGCTCCGGCAGGAACTCCCCGGCCGTGGCGACCAGGATCGGCTCCAGCCGGGCCAGATAGTCCGCGCGCAGCGTGCTCAGGCTCTCCCCGGCCTCGGCCAGCTCCCGGTCCCAGGGCGCCAGGGCCGACGGGGCGGGCTGACGCTTGAGCAGGGCATTGCGCTGCTTCAGGGCCCGGGCGTAGCGCCGCCAGACCGGCAGGAAGCCCGGTTCCACGTGGAACAGCGCCCAGTCCAGGAACCGGCGCCGGTGTTCGGCACCCCGGCGATCAGTTCGTGGCTGCCCGGCTCGAAGGTCACCACCGCCAGCTCGGCGCAGAGTTCGGTCAGGCTGGGGGCGGGGGCACCATCCAGGCGGGCCTCCCAGTCGCCGCCCGTGTGGCGCAGCCCGGCCCGGCGCGGGCGGCCCCGGCCATCCAGCCATTCGGCGTACAGCTCCAGGTTCGGGCTGCCGCTGCGGATCAGGCCATCGCGCACCCGGCCCCGGAACGAACGGCCGTAGCCCAGCAGGTGCACGGCCTCGATCAGGCTGGTCTTGCCGGCCCCGTTGCCGCCGGTGATCAGGTTGAGGCCGGGGGCAGGGTGGAACTCGACCTGTTCCAGGCAGCGCAGCCGGCGGATGTCGAGGCGGGTCAGCTGCATGGCCGCCCCTGGAGCCGGGCGCGCCCGGTCGGACCCCGGGTGTCAAAACGGCACCGCCCGGCACGGGCCGGGCGGTGGGAGGGCGCGGCGACGTCAGGAATCACAGCCGCAGCGGCATCACCACGTGGCGGCTGCGCTCATGGCTGGCCTCGCGGACCAGGGCCGAGGAGTTGGCGTCGCGCAGGTTGATGATGACGTGCTCCTCGCGCAAGGCGCTGAGGGCGTCCAGCAGGTAGGTGACGTTGAAGCCGATGCTCAGGCCGTCGACCTTGGTGTCGGCCTCGACTTCTTCCTGGGCCTCTTCCTGCTCCGGGTTGTGCGCGACGATGCGCAGCTGGCCCGGGCTGATCTCGAGCTTCACGCCACGGTACTTCTCGTTGGACAGGATCGCGGCACGCTGCAGGGCGGCGCGCAGGATCTCGCGGTCCACCTTCACTTCCTTGTCGGCGCCGATCGGGATCACCGCGTCGTAGTCCGGGAAACGCCCATCAATGAGCTTGGAGGTGAAGGTCACGTCCTCGCGACGCATGCGCAGGTGGTTGCGGCCGACTTCCAGCTCGACTTCGCGGTCGCCGCCTTCGAGCAGACGCTGCAGTTCCAGCACACCCTTGCGCGGCAGGATGATCTGCTTGCGGGTCTGGGCGCCGGCGGGCAGGGGCGCTTCACACAGGGCAAGGCGATGGCCGTCGGTGGCGACGCAGCGCAGCGAGTTTTCGCGCAGGTCCAGCAGTAGGCCATTGAGGTAATACCGCACGTCCTGCTGGGCCATGGCGAACGCGGTGCGTTCGATCAGTTCCTTGAGCGCGGCTTCCGGCACCCGGATGCGCTCGACCAGGTCCAGGTCCTCGACCGCCGGGAAATCATTGCCGGGCAGGGTGGCCAGGGTGAACCGGCTGCGACCTGCCTGCACCGTGACCTTGTCGGCCGACTGGCTGATCGTGACGCGGCTGCCATCGGGCAGGGCACGCACGATCTCGAAGAGTTTCCGGGCGGGGATCGTGGTTTCGCCGGCCTGGGCGTCATCGACGTCGGTGCGCGCGACCATCTCGACCTCGAGGTCGGTACCGGTCATCGACAGCTTGCTGCCTTCGACGCTGACCAGCAGGTTGGCCAGCACGGGCAGGGTCTGCCGGCGTTCGACCACATTCACGACCTGCTGAAGGGGTTTGAGCAGAACTTCTCGCGTCAGGCTGAAACGCATGCGGATCCCCATGCTCCAAAGAGTGGATAAATCAAAAACTGGTGGTGGTGGAGCCGGCAAAAACGCCGGATAACTCAAGTAAGACGTTGATTCTTAACCGTTTTAGTGCAGCGACAAGGCTGTGTGCCAAACCCGGGACCAGGTGACAGAAGCTGTGGATAAAAACCAGCCTCCGAAATGCTCCCCAACTTGTCCACAGGCCGTCCCCCTGCGGGTTCCACGCCCTGCCCGGTTTCCCGGTCACTCACTTAACTTGCGCAGCAGCTTGTCCCAGTCCTCGCGCAGCTTGCCGTCCAGTTCGCGCAGCTCACGCACCACCTTGCAGGCGTGCATCACGGTGGTGTGGTCGCGTCCCCCGAAGGCATCGCCGATTTCCGGCAGGCTGTGTTCGGTCAGCTCCTTGGAAAGGGCCATCGCCATCTGCCGCGGACGGGCCAGGAGCGCGTCCGCCGCTTCGACAACAGGTCCGCCATGCGCAGCTGGTAGTAGTCTGCCACGGTCTTCTGGATATTGCTGATCGACACCACCTGCTGCTGGGCCCGCAGCAGGTCGCGCAGCGTCTCCTGGGCGAACTCGGCGGTGATGGGCTTGGCCATGAAGTTCGAACGCGCCGCCAGGGTGTTGAGCGCGCCTTCCAGGTCGCGCACGTTCGAGCGCATGCGCTTGGCGATCAGGTAGGCCACGTCGTCCGGGATCTTCACCCCGCGCTCGACCGCCTTGGCGGTGATGATGGCCGCGCGGGTCTCGAAGTCCGGCGGCTCGATCGCCACGCTCAGGCCAGGTGAGGCGGGTCTTGAGCCGGGTCTCCAGGTTCTCCACTTCGCGCGGATAGCGGTCGCAGGTCAGGATGATCTGCTGCTTGCCGTCGAACAGCGCGTTGAAGGTGTGGAAGAACTCCTCCCTGGGTGGTGTTCTTGCCGGCGAAGAACTGGATGTCGTCGATCAGCAGCGCGTCCACCTGCTGGAACTGGCGCTTGAACTGGTCCATGGACTTCTCCTGCAGCGATTTCATCATCGCGCTGAAGAACTGTTCCGACCGCAGGTACAGCACGCGCATGCCGGGATTGTTGGCGCGCATCAGGTTGCCGGCGGCGTACATCAGGTGGGTCTTGCCCAGGCCCGAACCGCCGTACAGCAGCAGCGGGTTGTAGGCCTTGCCGGGATTCTGCGCGACCTGCAGCGCGGCGGCGCGGCCGAGCTGGTTGCTGCGGCCTTCGACGAAATTCTCGAAGGTGTAGTGGCTGTCGAGGTTGCCGGCGAACTCGGCCACCACCGGCGTGGCGGCGCGGGACGCGCCCGCGGCCGGCACCAGCGGTTCCGCGCGCCGGGTCGAACCCACCGCCACCGCCACCGGCGCCGGGGCGCCGACGAAGTGCGCCATCAGCTCGCGGATGCGGGCCAGGTAGTGTTCGCGCACCCGGTCCACCACGAAGGCGTTGGGGGCGTACAGGGTCAGGCCGTCGGCGCGGGCCTCGGCCTGCAGCGGGCGGAGCCAGGTGTGGACCTCTTCGGCCGGCAGTTCGGCTTCCAGTCGTTCCAGGCAGCGGGGCCAGGCAGCATCCATGTTCAAGCGAAAGTCCAGACGACAGCGGCGCCAGGGCGGCGCTGTGGATAAGTGTTCGGGGAGGGAGTCTAGCGCCGCCGGGCGGCGTCCGCCACGCTGATCTGGCTTGACGGGGTGGGGGTTGGATCGCTATAGTCGCCGGTCTTTTCCGCCCAAAACATCAACCGGGGTGCCACCATGGCCACCAAGCGTACCTACCAGCCCAGCAATCTCAAGCGCAAGCGTGACCACGGCTTCCGTGCCCGCATGAAGACCGCCGACGGCCGCAAGATCCTGTCGCGTCGTCGTGCCAAGGGTCGCGCCCGCCTGGCGGTCTGACCCCTTGCTGCCGGTTTACCGGCGGCAACCCGGCGGGATGTGCCCGGGATCGTGAACACGCTCCCACCGCCCGCCCCGAGCCCGTTTCCGCCCAGCGCGCGACTGCGCGCTTCCGCCGAATTCCAGGCGGTGTTCAAGGCGGGGCGCAAGCTCTCCAGCCCTCACCTGAAGCTGCATGCCCATGTCCGGGCCGAGGCCTCCGCGCCCCGGCTCGGCGTTGCCGTGTCCAAGAAGGTGGACAAGCGCGCGGTCGGCCGCAACCGCATCAAGCGCATGGCGCGCGAAGTCTTCCGCGGCCAGCGCGCCACGCTGCCGGCCGGCGACTACGTGCTGATCGCCCTGCCGGGCGCGGCAAAACTGGAAGCCGCAGAACTGCGCGGGCAGTTCCTGCTCCTGCTGGAACGCGCCCGGTCGTTGAAGCCGGCTCCCCCGCCCGGCACAATGCCGGCCTCCCCGGGCGCGTGCGAACGCCCCGCCTCCGAATCCTGACCGAGACCCCCAGCCCGGCCCCGGCCCTGCCGCCGGCGCCCGCCGCCTGCCCATGAACCAGACCCGTTCTTTCCTGCTCATCGCCTGGCTTGCCGTCGCCTTCCTGCTGTTATGGAATGGAACAAGGGTCCGGTCGCGCCCGCACCCGCCGTTGTCGAAGCCCCGGCCTCGGCGGCGATCCCCGCGGCCGGCGAAACACCTTCCGCCGCGGCCCTGCCGTCGGCCGGCGCCATTCCGGACGCGCCGGTGTCGGCGCCCCCGGTCGCCGCGGACGCGACGCCGGCTTCGGCCGCCCCGATCACCATCACCACCGACGCGCTGCGCCTGCAGGTGGATCCGCGCGGCGGCAACCTGGTCGGCGCCGACCTGCTGTATTACCCGGTCGACAAGGATCAGCCCGACCTGAAGGTGCGCCTGCTCGACACCACGCCGTCGAAATTCTCGGTGGCGCAGTCGGGCCTGCTGGCCACCGCCGGCAGCAGCGCACCCAACCATGAAGCGGTTTTCCGCACCGAGGACGGTCGCAGCGACTACCGGCTCGCCGACGGCGCGCAGCAGCTGGAAGTGCCGCTGGTCTGGACCGATGCCGCCAGTGGCGTGACCGTGCGCAAGGTGCTGGTGCTAGAGCGCGGTTCCTACGCCATCACCCAACGCTACGAGATCCGCAACGACGGCAGCCAGCCCTGGCGCGCCGCCGCCTACGAGCAGCTGCAGCGCGCGGTGCCGCCGGCGACCTCGACCACGTCCGGCCTGACCAACCCCGAGGCCTACAGCTTCGTCGGCGCGGCCTGGTACAGCCCGGCCGAGAAGTTCGAGAAGATCGCGATCCCCGACCTGTTCGAGGACGGCAAGCTCACCCGCGACGTCACCGGCGGCTGGACCGCCATGCTGCAGCACCATTTCGTGCTGGCCTGGGTGCCGAACAAGAACGAGGCGCAGCGTTTCGAGATGGCGCCGCTGCCCGAGTCCAACCGTTACCCTGGTGCGCGGCCTGAGCGCGCCGGTCGAGGTCGCGCCCGGCATGAGCGCCACCCGCGAGTCCACGCTGTGGGTCGGCCCGAAGCTGCAGGAGAAACTGGCGGCGATCGCGCCCGGCCTGACGCTGACGCTGGACTACGGCATCTTCACCTTCCTCGCGCAGCCGATGTTCGACTACGTGCTCGAGCCGCTGCACGACCTGACCGGCAACTGGGGCTGGGCGATCATCCTGACGGTGCTGATCATCAAGCTGCTGCTCTACCCGCTGTCGGCCAAGCAGTACCAGAGCTTCGCCAAGATGCGTGCGATCCAGCCGCGCATCGAGTCGCTGAAGGAACGTTACGGCGACGACAAGCAGAAGTTCCAGATGGCGATGATGGAGCTGTACAAGAAGGAGAAGGTGAACCCGGCCGCCGGCTGCCTGCCGATCCTGATCACGATTCCGATCTTCATCGCGCTGTACTGGATGCTGCTCGAGAGCGTCGAGATGCGCCAGGCGCCGTGGCTGGGCTGGATCCAGAACCTGACCGCGCCGGACCCGTATTTCATCCTGCCGGCGATCAACCTGGCGGTGATGTACCTGACCCAGAAGATGACGCCGACGCCGGGCATGGACCCGATGCAGAAGAAGATCATGACCTTCATGCCGCTGGTGTTCGGCGTGATGATGGCCTTCTTCCCGTCCGGCCTGGTGCTGTACTGGTGCACCAACGGCATCCTGGGCCTGGCGCAGCAGTACGTGATCACCAAGCGCCATGGCGACAAGCCGGCGGCGCCGGTGCCGGCGAAATAAATAGCCTTTGGCCGCGGATAACGCGGATAGAACCTAAAGCAACACAAGGGGGAGCGGGAAACCGCTCCCCCTTTGCGTTCCAGCGCTTCCACTTTCATTCGCGCTTGTCCGCGTAATCCGCGGCAAAGATTTTTCTGCCACCATTCCGCCATGACGCCACGCGACACCATCGCCGCCATCGCCACAGCCGCGGGAGCCGCTGGCGTCGGCATTGTGCGCCTGAGCGGACCGGGGTGCCGGATCATCGCCGCCACCCTGCTCGGCCGCCCGGCCCTGCCGCGGCACGCGCATTACGCCCGCTTCCGCGACGGCGACGGCGAGCTGATAGACGACGGCCTGCTGATCCATTTCCCGGCGCCCCATTCCTACACCGGCGAAGACGTGCTCGAACTGCAGGGCCACGGCAGCCCGGTGCTGCTGGCGCGACTGCTGCGCCGTTGCCTCGAGCTCGGCGCCCGCGGCGCCCGGCCCGGCGAATTCACCGAGCGCGCATTATGGAAGGACGCCTGGACCTGGCCCAGGCCGAGGCCGTGGCCGACCTCGTCGCCGCCGGCAGCGAGGCGGCGGCGCGTGCGGCGCGGCGTTCGCTGGAGGGTGAATTCTCGAAAAAGGTGGAGCAGGTGGTCGAAGGGCTCACCGGCCTGCGCGTGTGGATCGAGGCCGCGCTCGATTTCCCGGACGAGGAGGTCGATTTCCTGGCCGCCCCGGAACTGCAGCAGCGCCTGCAGGCCGTCGCCGCCGACCTGGCCGCGCTGCGCGCCGCCGCCGAGCGTGGCAAACGCCTGGTGGACGGCCTGCACGTGGTGATCGCCGGCGCACCAAACGCCGGCAAGTCATCCCTGCTCAATGCGCTGGCGGGCGAAGAGCGCGCCATCGTCACCGAGATCGCCGGCACCACCCGCGACCTGCTGCGCGAACGCATCGTCGTGGACGGCATCGAACTCACGCTGGTGGACACCGCCGGCCTGCGCGAAACGCCCGAACGGGTGGAGCAGGAAGGCATCCGCCGCGCCCGCGCCGAACTCGAACGCGCCGACCTGGTGCTGGCCGTGCTCGACGACAGCGCCGGAGCCGGCGCGCCGCTGGCCCTGCCGCCCGGCCGGCCGGTGCTTTGGCTGCACAACAAGTGCGACCTCAGCGGCCACGCCGCAGCCGCGGAAACCCGGGTCGATGGCCGGCACCTGTGGCTGTCCGCACAGACCGGCGAGGGTCTGGACGCGCTGCAGCGTGCGTTGCACGACGCCGCGGGCCAGGGCGAGGGTGCCGAGGGCGCGTTCAGTGCCCGGGCCCGCCACCTGGAGGCGCTGGATCGCGCCGCCGGCTGGCTCGAACGTGCCGCCACCCAGCTGCACCACGGTGCCGGTGAACTGGCGGCCGAGGAACTGCGCCAGGCCCAGGGAGGCGCTGGGCGAAATCACCGGGCGGGTGGACGCCGATGCGCTGTTGGGGCGCATATTCAGCGACTTCTGCATCGGCAAGTAGCGGCCGGGGCCTTGAAAACGGGCAAATCTGTGCGCCACGTCGCGCTCGGGAACGTTGCCGCCTTGACAAACCGGCCAAAGTCTTATGTGCTGAAGGTCATGTTTCGTTCATCTGTTTCAGGGGAAAGCCATGACCGCTCCGATCTCCTCGTCCTCCAGCGCCCTGCGCTGGGGCATCGCCTTGGCCTTGGGCCTGACGCTGGCCGCCTGCTCCAAGGACGAGCCGGCCGCGCCCGACGCTGAGCAGGCCGCCGCGCCCGCCCAGCCCGCCGGGCCCACCGCCGAGGAGATCGCTGCGCAGGAGGCCGCCCAGGCCGCCCAGGCGGCCGTTGCCGCCCTGAGCCCCGAGGAACTGCGCAGCCGCGGCAGCCAGGCCCTGCGCGAACAGCGCCTGTACGCCCCGGCCGGCGACAACGCCATGGAGTACTACCTGGCCCTGCGCGCGAAGAGCGACAAGCCGGACGCCTCGGCCGAAAGCGCCCTGATCGACCTGATGCCCTACGCCATCATCGCCGCCGAACAGGCCATCGGCCGCGAGGACTTCACCGAAGCCGAACGCCTGCGCGCCCTGATCGAGAAGACCGACGCCCAGGCGCCGGCCCTGCCGCGCATCACCGACTCCATCGCCAAGGGCCAGGCCGGCGTCGCCGACCGCGCCGCGCAGGAACTCGCGCGCGAAGAGCAGCGGGCACGTGAAGCCGAAGCCGCCGCCCAGCGCGCTGCCGCCGAAGCCGCCGCTGCGGCCGCCGCGGCCGCAGCGGCGCCGACCACGCCGACGCCCGCCCCGACGCCGGCACCCGCGCCGGAACCGGTGGCGCCGCCGCCGCAGCCCGTGACCCCGCCGCCGGCCGCCACGCCGCCGCCGGTCGCCCGCGCCAGCACCCCGGTCGGCGTGCGCACGCCGCAGCCGGCCTACCCGCGCGATGCCATCCGCGCCGGCATCACCGGCGAAGTGACCGTCGAGATCAGCGTCGCCGCCGACGGCAGCGTCACCGACGTGCGCGTGGTCCGCGCCCAGCCGCGCGGCCAGTTCGAGCGTGGCGTCGTCAGCACCGTCCGTGGCTGGCAGTTCGAACCCATGGACGGCCCCGCGACCGTCACGCGCACCTTCACCTTCCGCCCGTAAGCGGAAAAACGACGCGCAAAAAAAGGCCCGGCAATGCCGGGCCTTTTTTTGTTCCCACGACCCGGCCCGCAACGGGCCGGGCCTTGCCGGTGTCAGGCCGACACCGCCAGCTGCTCGCGGTGGTAGATGCGCACCGCCACCCACACCAGTGCTGCCGCCAGCACCAGGCTGGCGCCGAAGCTCAGCGCGAACCGCAGCAGTTCCACCACTTCGCCACGCGCCAGCTCCATGATCAGCACGTTCTGCGACAGCAGCGGCACCGCCGCCATCCACATCTCGGCCTTCATCGGATTGATCATCAGGATCACCGACGGCAGCATCGGCAGCAGCATCAGCAGCGACAGGTAGGTCTGCGCCTCGCGGTAGGACTTGGCGTAGGCCGCCACGATCGTCTGCAGCGCCGCGAACACCATCACCAGCGGCACCATCAGCAGGCCCGAACGCAGGATCAGTCCGCTGCCGAACTCGATCTTCATGCCCAGCCGGTCGAGCGGGATGTACTGGAACGCGATCGCGAACGCGACCAGGCTCAGCATCATGCTCACCATCGCGAAGCCGAAGGTCGCGCCCAGCTTGCCCAGCACGATCTGCGCACGCGTGGCCGGGTTGGCCAGCAGCGGCTCCAGCGACTGCCGCTCGCGTTCGCCGGCGGTGGTGTCGATCGCCAGGTACATGCCGCCCAGGAAGGCGCCCAGCACCAGCAGGTAGGGCAGGAAGCTCAGCAGCTGGCCGGCGCGCTGCTGGGTGCTGGCCACGTCGCGGAGGCGACCACCACCGGCGAAACCACCGCCGGATGCAGGCCGCGCGCCGCGACCCGCAGCGCCGCCTGGGTACGGGCGTAACCTTCGAGCAGGCCGGTGATGCGCGCCACCGGCGCCCGGCCGTCCTGGTCGGAGCTGTCGAACTGCAGCACCACCTGCGCGGTCTCGCCCTTGCGCCAGTGCTCGGGGTAGTCGGCGGGAATGACCAGCACCGCGCGGGCGTCGCGGCCGCGGATCGCCGCGTCGACGTCCGCCGGGGCCGGCTTCACCACCACGCTCTGGCGTTCCAGCCAGGCGACCAGGTTGGGCGCGTGTTCGGCGCCGACCACCGGCAGCTCCAGCGGCTTCTCGGCGCTGTCGAGCTGCTTGGTGATGATGAAGCCCATCATGATCGCGAAGAAGATCGGGCCCAGCAGCGGCCCCATCACCAGCGCGTTGACGACGGTCTTGCGGTCACGCAGGTTCTCGGTGACTTCCTTGAGGAAAACAGTCCAGGCCGCGTTCATGCCATCAGTCCTTCTTCGGTGCCGATCGCCTTGACGAAGGCGTCCTCGAGATTGCTTTCGCCGGTCATCGCCCGCAATTCATCGGCGGTGCCTTCGGCGACCACCTTGCCGTGGGCGATGATGACGATGCGGTCACACAGCGCGGCCACCTCCTGCATGATGTGGCTGGAGAACAGCACGCAGCGGCCTTCGGCCTTGAGCTGCAGCAGGAAACGCCGCATGGCGCGCGTGGCCATCACGTCCAGGCCATTGGTCGGCTCGTCCAGGATGACGTTGCGCGGGTCGTGCACCAGGGCGCGGGCGATCGCGGTCTTCACCCGCTGGCCCTGCGAGAAACCCTCGGTGCGGCGGTCGATGATGTCGCCCATCTCCAGTGCCTTGGCCAGCGCCTCGGTGCGCTGCGCGATCAGCGCGTCGTCCAGCCCGTGCAGCCGACCGAAGTAGCGGATGTTCTCGCGGCTGCTCAGCCGCTTGTACAGGCCGCGCGAGTCCGGCAGCACGCCCAGGCGCCGGCGCACGCCGGTGGGATCGACGGTGGCGTCGATGCCGTCCACCAGCACCTGGCCGCGGTCGGGTTTCATCAGGGTGTAGAGCATGCGCAGCGACGTGGTCTTGCCGGCGCCGTTGGGGCCGAGCAGGCCGGTGATCTGGCCGTCGTTGGCGGTGAAGCTGACGCCATCGACCGCCTTCACGGTGCCGAAGGCCTTGTGCAGGTCGCGAACCTCGATCATGGCTCGGCTCCGTTGTAGTTGATGAAGAAGGGCGACGCGTCCAGCACGTCCAGGCAGGACGCATCCAGCCCCTTGGGGTCGAGCTTGTCCACGAACTCCGCCGCCAGCCGCGGCATGCAGCCGCGCGGCAGCAGGATGTGGCCCTGGCCCTTGCCGACCAGGTGGCGCGCGTTCGTCAGCGACGCCAGTACCTGGTCGCCGTAACGCGGCGGCGTCACCGGATCGAACTCGCCCGAGAGCAGCAGCACCGGCACATCGGTCTTCAGCGGCTGGTTGAAGTCCTTCGACACCGGGCCTTTCGGCCATACCGCGCACTGGTTGATGGTGACGCCCACCAGCGCGTTGCCGAGGATCAGGTCCTCGTCCTCGTCGCGGTTGCCCAGGCGTGCGGCGTCTTCGGCGCAGATCACCGACAGCTGCATGCCGTGGTTGATCATGCCGGTCAGCGAGTCATAGATCAGCGTCGCCTGCGCCACCAGCGACTGTGGCCGGCCCTTGATCGCCTCGTCGATCACCAGCGGCAGCAGCGCCGCGGTTTCGGGGCTGTAGGCCAACATCCGGGCGATGGTGACCACCGCCGCCTCGTCGAGCTTGAGCTCACGCGCGCCGTTGCCCAGCGGATCGCGCATCGCCACCGGCAGCGGCGCGGCGCGGGCCTGGTCGCGCAGCGTGTACAGGCTGCGGTAGGGGTCGCCGAAGGCCGCGGCGCAGGCAGGTTGGTCGGCGCAGCGGGCCAGGATGGCCTTCAGCGTCGTCTCCAGGTTGATGCTGTGCTCGCTGCCCAGCGCCAGCTCGGGCGGCACCACGCCGTCGAGCAGGATGCTGCGCACCGCGTCGGGATGCAGGCGCGCATATTCCTGCGCCATGCGGGTGCCGTAGGAGCCACCGTAGAGGTTGAGCTTCGGCGCGCCGATCGCCTGGCGCAGCGCTTCGATGTCGCCGGCGGCGACCGTGGTCGTGTACATCGCCACATCGGCATCGAAGGAGGCCAGGCAGTCGCTCGCCAGCTTCGTCTGCACGGCCGGATCGGTGGCCAGGGATTCGGCCATCTCTCCCGGGAACTCGCAGGCCAGGCGATGCGATCCGCCGGTGCCGCGCTGGTCCACGAAGATCAGGTGGCGCTTGTCGCGCATCCGGGCGAAGGCACCGGCCATCTGCGCGTAACTCTCCGTGGCCGACTGGCCGGGGCCGCCCGCGAAGTAGATCACCGGGTCGGGCTCGGGTTCGGCGGCGCGCGCCGCCACCAGGCCGACCTTCAGCGAGAGCTTGCGGCCGTCGGGTTTGCCCGGGTCCTCGGGCACCTCCAGCGTTGCGCATTCGGCGCGCGTGGTGGCGCCCGTGCCGGGCTGAGACAGTTCGCAGGGCGTGAATTCAAGGCTGCCCAGGGTGGTCGCGGCGGCGGGCGCGGAGGCCAGCACGGACGCGAGGGCTAGTGGCAACAACAGCGGTTTCATGGCATCCCCATGTCTGGGCCGGATCGGCCGTCAGAATGACAGACGATGGGGAGGCCGAAACGTGACAGGCCGGACGATCCGGGCCGGCCGCCGCTGCGTGGACTACTTGCTGCTGACGTACTTCTCGCGCCGGATGTGCGGCACCGGCAGCCCGGCCGTCTTCAGCGCCTCGAAGCAGGCATCGACCATGTTCGGGTTGCCGCACAGGTAGGCGATGTCGCCTTCGGCATTGGGCGCGAATTCGGCCAGCACGTCCTGCACATAACCCTTGCGCACGTCGGGGTGTGCGTTTTCCGGCAGCTCGCGGCTGAAGCAGGGCACGAAGCGGAAATTTGGATGGCCCTCGGCGAAGGCGGTGAAGTCCTCGCCGTACAGCAGCTCGGCCGGCGTGCGGCAGCCGAACAGCAGCACGACCTCGATGCCACGCTCCTGCATCAATTCATGCAGGCGCGGCAGCATCGCGCGGTAGGGCGTGACGCCGGTGCCGGTGCCGATCAGCAGGTAGCGCTTGTTGGCATCGGCCGGCATCAGGCAGAAACGGCCGTAAGGGCCGCTGGCCTGGATCTGCTGGCCTTCGTCCAGGGCCTCGAACAGCGCGGTGGCGGCGCCGCCGGCGACGTAGCTGACCGCGATTTCGACGGTTTCGCCCGGGCCCAGCGCATGGTCGTGCATGGTGGCCAGGGAATAGCTGCGTTTGGTCGGGGTGCCGTCGGGATAGGTGAAGTGCACCTGCACGAACTGCCCCGGGATGAAGTCCAGCGGCAAGCCGTCGTCACGGGCGAAGGCGAGGTGGCGCACGGTCGGCGCGAGCATGCGGCTGCCAACCAGGCGGAGGGGGAAATGCACGATGGCCAAGCGGGGAACTCCGGAATTGGGAAACACTGTACCGCCGCGGTTCCGGGGTCCGGGGCGGCCAGGCGCCTATAATAAGCCCCCGCAGACCTCCGGCGCAGCGCCGGCGTGGTCCAGGAGCCCCATGCAGACCCATCCCGCGCTGGAGGTCACCGACCTCCGCAAGACCTACGCCACCGGCGTCGAGGCCCTCAAGGGTATTTCCCTGTCGGTCGCGCCCGGCGACTTCTACGCCCTGCTCGGCCCCAACGGGGCCGGCAAGTCGACCCTGATCGGCATCGTCAGTTCGCTGGTGAACAAGAGCTCCGGCGACGTGAAGGTGTTCGGCATCGACCTGCACGCCAACCGTTCCGAGGCCATGCGTCAGGTCGGGCTGGTGCCGCAGGAGATCAACTTCAACATGTTCGAACAGCCCTTCGACATCTGCGTGAACTACGCCGGTTTCTACGGCATCCCGCGCGCGGAAGCCGAGCAGCGTGCCGAAGAGGAACTGAAGAAGGCGCAGCTGTGGGAAAAGGCGCGCACCATGTCGCGCACGCTCTCGGGCGGCATGAAGCGCCGGTTGATGATCGCCCGCGCGATGATGACCCGGCCGCGCCTGCTGATCCTGGATGAACCGACCGCCGGCGTGGACATCGAGATCCGCCGCGGCATGTGGAAGACGCTGAAGGAAGTGAACGCCGCCGGCACCACCGTCATCCTCACCACCCACTACCTGGAGGAGGCGGAGAACCTGTGCCGCAACCTCGCCATCATCGACCGCGGCCGCATCATCGAACAGGGCCCGATGCGCGCGTTGCTGGCCAAACTCGACGTCGAGGGCTTCCTGCTCGACATCGACGGCGAACTGCCGGCCGTTTTGCCCGTCATTCCCGGCGCAACCCTGATGGCCGAGGACGACCACACCCTGGACGTGGAGATGCCGCGCGAGATGGACCTCAATCGCGTGTTCGCGGCGCTGGGCGAGGCGGGCATCCGCGTGCGTTCGATGCGCACCAAGTCCAACCGGCTGGAGGAGCTGTTCGTGCGGCTCACCGGCCAGCCGGAGGTGGTTTGATGAGCTCCCCCAACCTGGTCGCGATCCGGACGATCGCGCGGCGCGAAGTCAACCGCATCCTGCGCATCTGGGGCCAGACCCCGGTGCCGCCGGCGATCACGATGACGCTGTACTTCCTGATCTTCGGCAACCTGATCGGCAGCCGCATCGGCACCATGGACGGCATCACCTACATGGACTTCATCGTGCCGGGCCTGGTGATGATGGCGATCATCCAGAACGCCTACGGCAACATCAGCTCGTCCTTCTTCGGCGCCAAGTTCGGCCGCCATGTCGAGGAACTGCTGGTCAGCCCGATGCCGAACTGGGTGATCCTGGGCGGCTACGTCGCCGGCGGCGTGCTGCGCGGCCTGATGGTCGGCGCGATCGTGCTGGTGATCGCGATGTTCTTCACGCCGGTGCGCATCCCGCACCCGCTGATCACGCTGAGCACGGTGCTGCTGGGCGCGACCATCTTCTCGCTGGCCGGTTTCGTCAACGCCGTGTACGCGAAGAAGTTCGACGACATCGCCATCGTGCCCACCTTCATCCTGACCCCGCTGACCTACCTGGGCGGCGTGTTCTATTCGGTGAAGCTGCTGCCGGACTGGGCCGAGGCGGCCACGCACCTGAACCCGATCTTCTACATGGTCAACGCCTTCCGCTACGGCCTGCTGGGCCAGAGCGACGTGTCCATGCTGATGGCCTATACGCTGATGATCGGTTTCGTGGTGGCGCTGGCCGCGCTGGGCCTGTGGCTGCTGAAAAAGGCGTCGGACTGCGCAGCTGAGAACGCTGGGCCAGCGCGCTCATAGGCGCGCTGCAGCAGCGCCCGGTCAACCGGGCAGGCGGAAGAACGCGCGTGCCGCCGCCGTGGTTGCCGCGGCGGTGACCGCCACGTCCTCGCCACGATCGCGCGCCAGCTCCTCGACGATGTGTGCCAGGTACATCGGTTCATTGCGGCGGTGCGAGGGCATCGGCCGCACCGTGCGCGGCAGCAGGTAGGGCGCGTCGGTTTCCACCATCAGCCGGTCGGCGGGGATGTCCTTGACGAATTCGCGCAGGTGCCGGCCGCGGCGTTCGTCACACAGCCAGCCGGTGATGCCGATGAAATAACCAGCATCCAGCGCCTCGAAACACTCCTCGCGGGTGCCGGTGAAACAGTGCACCACCGCCGGGCCGATGCGGCCGTCGAAGTCCTTCATGATTGCCATGAAGTCGGCATGCGCGTCGCGCTGGTGCAGGAACAGCGGTTTGCCGGTGTCCACCGCCAGCTGCAGCTGGCGCTCGAAGGCGCGGCGCTGTGCCGGCCGCGGCGAGAAGTCGCGGTGGTAGTCCAGGCCACATTCACCCACGGCGACCACTTCCGGCAACGCCAGCAGGGCGCGCATTTCGGCATCGGCCTCGTCGGTGTATTCGATCGCATGGTGCGGATGCACGCCGGCGGTGGCGAACAACTGGCCCGGATGCGCCCGCGCCAGTTCCAGCGCACGCACAGCGCCCTGCCGGCTGGCGCCGGTGACCACCAGCTGCGACACGCCGGCCAGGCGCGCACGTGCCAGCACGGCATCGAGGTCGTGGTCGAAACTTTCGTGGCCCAGGTTGGCGCCGATGTCGATCAGGTCCATGTGCGGGGAGGCTCCGTTCCGGCCGGCGATTCTACCGGCAGCGGTCGCCGGGCGAGGCATGGCGCTCGACGCGGCGCGCCGCGCTCACTAGCCTAGCGCGGTGACAACACCGTCCCGCCCCGATTTCCCGATCGCCGAACTGCTGCCGGCCCTGCTCGACAGCCTGGCGGAACATCCGCGCCTGGTGCTTGAGGCCCCGCCCGGCGCCGGCAAGACCACCCAGGTGCCGCTGGCCCTGCTGGATGCGCCCTGGCGCGGCGACGGCCGCATCCTGATGCTGGAACCGCGGCGCGTGGCCGCGCGCGCTGCCGCAGGGTTCATGGCGAAGCAGCTGGGTGAACAGCCCGGCGACACTGTCGGCTACCGCATCCGCTTCGAGTCGAAAGTCTCGGCGCGTACCCGCGTCGAGGTCGTCACCGAAGGCATCCTCACGCGCATGATCCAGGACGACCCCACGCTCGAGGGTGTGGCGGCGATCGTGTTCGACGAATTCCACGAACGCCACCTCGCCGGCGACCTCGGCCTGGCGCTGGCGCTGGACGTGCAGGCGCAGCTGCGCGAGGACCTGCGCATCGTGGTGATGTCGGCCACGCTCGACGGCGAGAAGCTGGCGCGTTTCCTCGATGCGCCGCGCCTGACCAGCGCCGGCCGCAGTTTCCCGGTGACCACGGTGCACTTCCCCGCGCGCCGCGACGAGCCGCTGAACGCGCAGCTGCGCCGCTGTGTCGAAGAGGCTTTGGCCAAACATCCCGGCGACATGCTGGTGTTCCTGTCGGGGCAGCGTGAGATCGGCGAGGCGATGGCGGCGTTGCAGTCGGTCGTGACGGACAAAGCATCCCCTCTCCCCAACCCCTCTCCCACAAGGGGAGAGGGGCTTTCCGGCATTTCTCCCTCTCCCCTTGTGGGAGAGGGGCTATCGGGCATTTCTTCCTCTCCCCTTGTGGGAGAGGGGCTTTCAGGCATTTCTCCCTCTCCCCTTGTGGGAGAGGGCCGGGGAGAGGGGTCCCGGTCCCGCGAAGTCGTCCTGCTGCCGCTGCACGGCGAATTGCCCGTCGAAGCCCAGTCCGCGGCCCTCGCCCCCGACCCGCAGGGCCGCCGCCGCATCGTGCTGGCCACCAATGTCGCGGAAAGTTCGGTGACCCTGCCCGGCGTGCGCGTGGTGATCGACGCCGGCCTGGCGCGCGAACCCCGCTACGACCCGAACTCCGGCTTCGCCCGGCTCGACACCGTCAGCATCTCGCAGGCCTCGGCCGACCAGCGCGCCGGCCGCGCCGGCCGTGTCGCCGAAGGCTGGGCCTATCGCCTGTGGCCGCAGTCGCAGCGGCTGGAAGCCATGCGCACGCCGGAAATCGCCCAGGTCGAACTGGCCGGGCTGGCGCTGGAACTTGCCGCCTGGGGCGAAAGCACGCTGCGCTTCGTCGATGCGCCACCGGCCGGCGCGCTGGCCGCCGCCCGCGAACTGCTGCAGCGGCTCGACGCACTGGATGACGAGCAGCGCATCACCGCCTTCGGACGTGAACTGCTGGCGCTGGGCACACATCCGCGGTTGGCGGCGATGCTGAAGGCGCCGCGCGATCCGAAAGAACGTGCCCTGGCCTGCGACCTTGCCGCGCTGGTGGAAGCGCGCGACCCGCTGCGCGAACGCAGCGACGGCCTGGCGATGCGCTGGCAGGCACTGGCGGCCTTCAGGAACGGTCGCGCTCCCGGCCATGCCAACCGCGGCGCGCTCGCCGCCATCGACGCCGCGGCGAAACAGTGGCGCCGCCGCCTGCGCTGCGATGCCGCACCGCCCGCCGACGCGCCAGCCCATCTGCTCGGCGACCTGCTGGCGCACGCCTTCCCGGACCGCATCGCCCGCCAGCACCCGTCCGAACCACGCCGCTACCAGCTGGCCAACGGCCGCATGGCGCGCATCTTTGACGACAGCGCGGTGTTCGGCGAACCCTGGATCGTCGCCAGCGAGCTGCGTTTCGAAGCCAAGGATTCGCTGGTGCTGCGCGCCGCGCCGGCGGACGAACAGCGCCTGCAACGTGACTTCCCGCAGCGTTTTTCGAAGGCGACGTCGTGCGCTGGGACAGCAGCGCGCGGGCGCTGGTGGCGCGACGCGAGCGACGTTTCGACCGGATCACGCTGGAAAGCAAACCCGCGGGCCGGCCCGACCCCATGCTGGCCGCGCAGGCACTCACCGAGGCCGTCGGCGAACTCGGCCTGGACGCGCTGCCCTGGACCGACGGTCTGCGACAGTGGCGCGAACGCGTACGCTGCCTGCGCGACTGGATGCCCGAACTGGGCCTGCCGGACCTGTCCGACGACGCCCTGCTGGCGACGCGCGAGCACTGGCTGCGCCCCGCCTTCGCCGGCAAGGCCCGGCTGGACGCGCTGGGCGAGGACGAGCTCGGCGAGGCACTCAAGTCCGGCCTGGACTGGTCGCTGCGGCAGAAGCTCGACAGCCTGGCGCCGCGCCGCATCACCGTGCCTTCGGGCATGGAACGCGGCATCGAATACGCGCACGGCAGCGCGCCGGTGCTGGCGGTGAAGCTGCAGGAGCTGTTCGGCCTGGCCGACACCCCACGCGTCGCCGACGGGCGCGTGCCGCTGACCCTGCACCTGCTCTCTCCCGGCGGCAAACCGCTGCAGGTGACCCAGGACCTGCGCAGCTTCTGGGCCAACACCTACCCGGAAGTGAAGAAGGAAATGAAGGGCCGCTACCCGCGCCACCCCTGGCCGGACGACCCCTGGACGGCGACGGCCACGCACCGCGCGAAACCCCGCGGCACCTGAGGCCGGCGCCGCCTCCGCGCCCCGTTCATGTCTTTGGGTTTAGTCTTGGGCAGCAAGCCCGACACACGATCCAGTCCCCTCAACGGAGATCCGCCATGAGCAAGACGAAAGAGATCGTTTCCCAGGCCATCGCCAAACTCGGCAACACCGGCACGGCCGCCAAGAAGGCCTGGGACAAGTCCGACCTCACCAGCAAGGCCAGCGCCCTGGTCGGCGCCGGTGCCAGCCTGGCCGCCGCGAAAAGGGTGGCGCCGCAGCAGTGAAGGCCGTGAAGAAACATCCGGTGGGTGCCGCCGTCGCCGCCGCCGCGCTCGCCGCGGTGGGTGCCGCCGTCTACGTCGCCAACAAGCGCAAGGGCGCGGCCGCCAAGCCGGGCTCGAAGCAGATCGCGGCGAAGAAGGCGACCGCCAAGAAAGCCGTCGCGAAAAAGGCCGCGGTGAAGAAAGCACCGGCCAAGAAGGCCGCCGCGAAGAAGGCCCCGGCCAAGAAGACCGCCGCCAGGAAGTAAACGAGAAGGGCGCCTTGCGGCGCCCTTCCGGTTCAAGTGCAGGGGTCAGCGTCGGTTCTCGGGAGGTTTCCGGTAAACCGACGCTGGCCTTTTCACTCTTCGCTGCGCATTCCGCCTGGGTCGCGATCCAGGCATCCATGCGCGCCTCCAGCGTCGCCAGCGGCAGCGCCCCTTCGGCCAGCACCGCGTCGTGGAAGGCACGCAGGTCGAACTGGTCGCCCAGGATCGATTCAGCGCGCGCCCGCAGCTCGCTGATCTTGAGCTGGCCGATCTTGTAGGCCAGCGCCTGGCCCGGCGTGCTGATGTAGCGGTCGATCTCGTTGGCGATGTCGAGTTCGGCCTTCGGCGCGTTGGCCGCGAAGTAGTCGATCGCCTGCTGGCGCGACCAGCCCTTCGAATGCAGCCCGGTGTCCACCACCAGCCGCACCGCGCGCCACATGTCGTAGGCCAGCTGGCCCATGCGGTCGTAGGGGTCGGTGTACAGGCCCATGTCGTACCCCAGGCGTTCGGCGTACAGGCCCCAGCCCTCGACGAAGGCGGTGAAGCCGCCCTGGCGACGGAACATCGGCTGGTCCGGCATTTCCTGCGCCAGCGCGATCTGCAGGTGGTGGCCGGGCACGGCCTCGTGCAGCGACAACGCCATCATTTCCCAGCGCGGGCGTGATTCCGGCTTGTACAGGTTCACGTAGTAGTAGCCCGCGCGCAGGCCGTCGCCCGACGGGCGTTGGTAATAGGCCGTGGTGGTGTCGGGCGCGGTTTCGGCGGGGATCGGAATGATGCCGTAGGGCGTGCGCGGCAGTTTGCCGAACACTTTCACCAGTTCCGGGTCGATGCGCCGGCTCATCGCGCGGTATTCGGCCAACAGGGCCTGCGGATCGCTGTGGAAGAACTTGGGATCGGTGCGCAGGTGCGTGAAGAATGCCGACAGGTCGCCCTTGAAGCCGACCTCGTCCTTGAGCTTCTCCATTTCGGCGCGGATGCGCGCGACTTCCTGCAGGCCGATGTTGTGGATCTGGTCGGCGCTGAGGTCGGTGGTGGTGTAATAACGCGCCAGGTAGTCGTAATACGCGCGGCCATCGGGCAGGTCGCCGGTGGCGACGGATTCGGTGCTGGCCGGCAGGTATTCGGTATTGAAGAAGGTCTCGAAACGTTCCAGCGCCGGCAGCACGACCTCGGCGATCGCGGCCCGGCCCTCGGCCTGGAACTTCGCCTGTTCGGCCGCCGACAGCGACGGCGCCATCTTGCGGAAGGGCGCGTAGAAACTGCTGTCCTCGGCCTTGGCCACGCGCTGCGCGGCGATCTGCGGCGGCACCCGCGACATCACCGCCTTCGGCGGCACCCAGCCGGTGGCGATGCCTTCGCGCATCTGGGCGATGGTCTGGTCCATCAGCCTGCCGTAGCTGCGCAGGCGGGCGATCCAGTCGGCGTAGTCCTTCGCGGTGTTGAATCGCAGGGCCGGTGCCATCTGCACCGCGGCCAGGTGCGGGCCGCCGCGCTGGTCCACCGGCATCAGGTCGTTGCGGAAGGCGAAACCGGCGATGCGGGTTTCCAGCTGGCGTTTGTAGATGGCGTGGTTGAGCTGGTCTTCCGGCGACAGCGCATTCGGATCGATCGCCAGCAGCGTGGCCAGCGAGGCGCGGGTGTCAGCCTGGTCGCGTTCGCGGGCGGCGGGGATTCATCCGGCCAGCGGTCGTTGTAGCGCGGGTCGCCGAAATAGCTGGCCATCAACGGATTGCGTTCCAGGCTGCGCTGCCAGTCGGTCTCGAACAGTTCGTGCAGGCGCGTGCTTGCCTGGCTCGAGGTCGCGGCGACGCCGGGCTCGGCGGCCATGGCGAAGGAAATGGGCGTGGCGCCGGCCAGCGCAAACATCAGCGCCCCGGTGAGCAGGGGGTGTCGGATCATTCGGTGCGTACTCCGGTGAGAGGGCAATGAAGGCAGGATGCGGTGGATCACGCGTGGCCGCTCATTCTTCCGCGGTGCGGCCGGCGCGCAGTGACAAGGGCCAGGATACCGGGCGGGTCCGCGCCGGTTCGCCCCAGGCGACGGCGAAATCACCGGCCAGTTCGCTCACGGGGTCGCGACCGGTTTCGCGCAGGAACCGCTGGCTTGCCGACCAGCTGCGCAGATAGGCCAGGTACTGATCCAGCGTCCAGTCCATGCGCATCGCGAATCGCGGCACGTCAGAAATCACCTCGAACGGAAACGGCAGCGCCCGGTAGCCGTTCTCCACGTGCCGGCGCTCGGGCGGCCAGTACGCACCCAGGCGGTCTTCGTAGAGGGTGTGGAATACCGCGTCCACGGCAGGGTCCACGTGCGAGAGGCCGTAACACCAGACCGCGACAACGCCACCCGGGCGCAGCACCCGCGTGGCCTCGGCGCAGAAGCGCGCGTGGTTGAACCAGTGGTAGGCCTGGCCCACGGTGACCAGGTCGACGCTGTGGTTGTGCAGGCTGCTGGTTTCGGCCGGCTCGACCCGCCAGGTGATGCGCGGGTCCTGCGGCGCCTGGGCGATCTGCTCGGCGCTGGCGTCGCTGGCGTGCACACGGCGGAAATGGTGCGCCAGCGCCAGGCTGACCTGGCCGTTGCCGCAGCCCACGTCCCAGGCCAGCTCGTGGTGCTGGCAGGTTTCCGACAGCCATTCGAACAGTCCGCGCGGATAGGTCGGCCGGGCGGCGGCGTAGTCGGCGGCGTGGCTGGAGAAGTGGTCCTGGAAGGCCATTGGCCGATTATGCGCCCGGGTCCCGGGGCGGGCTCAAGCGCCTATTGCTGCAGTTCGCGCCACTGGCCGGGCGGCAGGCCCTCGAGCCGGTGCGGGCCGACGGCGATGCGCAGCAGGCGCAGGGTGGGCAGGCCGACCGCCGCCGTCATGCGCCGCACCTGGCGGTTGCGGCCTTCCGTAATCGTCAGTTCGATCCAGCTGTCGGGCACGGTCTTGCGCTGGCGCACGGGCGGGTCGCGTGGCCACAGCCAGTCGGGCGCGCCCACCAGCACCTGGGCCTTGGCCGGGCGGGTGACGCCGTCGGCCAGGGTGACGCCCGTGCGCAGCTGCGCCAGGTGTTCGTCGCCGGCCTGGCCTTCGACCTGCACCAGGTAGGTCTTGGGCCAATGGAACTTGGGCGAACTGATGCGGGCGATCAACGGGCCGTCGTCGGACAGCAGCAGCAGGCCCTCGGAATCCTGGTCGAGCCGGCCCGCGGCATAGACGCCGGGCGGCAGGGTGAACCCGGCCAGGGTCGGCCGCGGCGGCACCGTCTTGTCGGTGAACTGGCAGAGCACGCCGTAGGGTTTGTTGAAGGCAAGTAGCATCCGGCCAGTGTACGCCCCATGGGACACTCGCGCAGGCCGCGCCCGACGCGGCATCGACAGGAACAGGAAACCCGTATGGCCCCCGACCATCCCCTGCGCCGGCTAGCCGGCTTCGCCCGCCCGTACCGGCGCAACGCCGTGCTGGCCACCGTGTTTTCGGTGCTCAACAAGATCTTCGACGTGCTGCCCGAGCTGCTGATCGGCGTGGCGGTGGACGTCGTCGTGAACCAGCAGGACTCGTTCCTGGCCGGCTTCGGCCTGCCCGATCCGCTGCACCAGCTCTACGTGCTGGTGGCGCTGACGGTGGTGATCTGGATGGCCGAATCGCTGTTCGAATACCTGTATGCATTGAAGTGGCGCGGGCTGGCGCAGGACCTGCAACACGCGCTGCGCCAGGCGGCCTACGGCCACCTGCAGAAGCTGCCGCCGGCGCTGATCGAACGCGAACGCAGCGGCCGGCTGATGGCGCTGATGAACGAGGACGTCAACCAGATCGAACGTTTCCTCAACACCGGCGCCAACGACCTGATCCAGGTGGTGGTGAGTTCGCTGCTGGTGGGCGGCGTGTTCTTTGTGCTCACCGCCGACCTGGCGGCGCTGGCGATGTTGCCGATCCCGCTGATCCTGGTCGGCGCGTTCTGGTTCCAGAAGCGGCTGGCGCCACGCTACGCCGCCGCGCGCGAGGCCGCGGCCACCGTGTCGGCGCGGCTGAACAACAACCTGGCCGGCATGGCCACGATCCAGGCCTACACCGCCGAGGAGTTCGAGGCCGAACACCTGCGCCAGGCCAGCGACGGTTTCCGCGCCCGCAACGCCGAGGCGATCCGTTTCTCGGCGGCGATCACGCCGGTGATCCGCATGGCGATCCTGGCGGGTTTCGTCGCCACGCTGCTGTACGGCGGCATGTTGACCTTGCGCGGCGAACTCGGCGTCGGCAGCTATTCCGCACTGGTGTACCTGACCCAGCGGCTGCTGTGGCCGCTGACGCGCCTGGCCGACATGACCGATCTCTACCAGCGCGCGATGGCGTCGGTGAACCGGGTGATGGACCTGCTGGACACGCCGGTGCCCGCGCGGGGCAGCGCCGCATTGCAAGGCAAGCCGCGCGGCGAGCTCGCGTTCGACAACGTCGGTTACGACTACGACAACCGCCCGGCCGTGCAGGGCGTGTCGCTGCTGGTGCCGGCAGGCCAGACCGTGGCCCTGGTCGGCGGCACCGGCGGCGGCAAGAGCACGCTGCTGAAACTGCTGCTGCGTTTCCTGGATCCGGCGCGCGGGCGCATCACGCTCGATGGCGCGGACCTGGCGGGCGTGGATCCGGCGTCGCTTCGGCGCGTGGTCGGTTACGTCGCGCAGGAGCCTTTCCTCACCGACGGCAGCGTCGCCGACAACATCGCCTATGGCGAACGTGCGCCTGATCGTGCGCGGGTCGAAGCCGCCGCGCGCGCGCGGCCGAAGCGCACGCCTTCATCGCGGCGATGCCGGCCGGTTACGACAGCCCGGTCGGCGAACGCGGCGGCAACCTCAGCGGCGGCCAGCGCCAGCGCATCGCCCTGGCGCGCGCGTTGTACCGCGACCCGGCGATCCTGGTGCTGGACGAAGCCACCTCGGCGGTGGACAACGAAACCGAAGCGGCGATCCAGCATTCGCTGGCCACCGCCGCGCGCGGCCGCACCACGGTCGTGGTTGCACACCGGCTCAGCACCGTGCGCCATGCTGACGCCATCCACGTGCTGGACGCCGGTCGCATCGTCGAATCGGGCACCCATGACGAACTGGTGGCGCGCGATGGCCCCTACGCCGCGCTGTGGCGGCTGCAGACCGGTGAAAGCTGAGGCGGCGAAGGGAACGCGGTGCCACCAAAAGAAAGCCCTCCGCGCAGGAGGGCTTTCGATCGGACCGGGCGCGGGGATTACTGTGCCGGCGCGGCTTCCGCCTGCGGCTTCACGAAGCGCAGGGTCATGCGGTCGCTTTCGCCGATGGCGGCGTACTTGGCCTTGTCCGCTTCGTCGTGGCGGTTGCCCGGCGGCAGGGTCCAGACGCCGTTCGGGTGGTCCTTGGTGTCGGCCGGGTTGGCGTTGACCTCGCTCTTCTCCTCGAGCACGAAACCGGCGGCCGTGGCCAGGCCGATCACATAGTCCTCGGGCAGGTAGCCGCTGTCCTTCGCGTCGTCCAGCGTCTTGCCGGCGGCCGCGCGGTGTTCGACCACGCCCAGCACGCCACCCGGGGCCAGCACGTCGAAGAAGGCCTTGAACATCGCCGCCTCGCTGCCGTCGTTCACCCAGTTGTGCACGTTGCGGAAGGTCAGCACCACGTCGGCCGAACCCGGCTCGCCGATCACCGGTGCCTTCGGGTCGATCTCGACCAGGGTGGCGTTGCCGTACACGTCGGCGCGTGCGGCCAGCTTCTCGCGCAGCTTGGCGTTGTTCTTGGTGTAGTACTCGACCGCACGTTCGCTGCCGGCCGTCGTCGGGTCGTTGATGACGCCGGTGTAGCGGCCCTTGCCTGGGCCAGCGGCGCCAGGATCTCGGTGTACCAGCCGCCGCCCGGGCTGATTTCGACGATCTGCTGGCTGGGGCCGACGCCGAAGAAGGCCAGGGTCTCGCGGGGGTGGCGCCAGGTGTCGCGGGCGCTGTTGGCGGGATCGCGCCAGTCGCCGGCCAGGATGGCGTCCAGCGGGTCGGTCTGGGCGTCGCGCGCGGCGGCATCGTCGGCCGGCAGCGTGGTGTCGGAGGCCGCGGCCACGGCGTCGGCCGGGGCGTCGTTCGACGGCAGGTCCGGGCCCTGGTTGCAGGCGGACAGCAGCAGGCCGGCGGCAAGGGCGAGGGCGAGCGGGGAAGGATTCAGGCGCATGTCGGCTCCAATGGGCTGGCGGAAAGTGCCCGGAGGCTAACACAGCGCCTGTAAAACGATTGTCCACGTACGAAGCGCGCGAGTACGCGCGGAAGGTGATCGCAACGGGTTCGCAGACGACGAAAACGTTACATCGCTGACGCCACGAAGTCCCCGCGTCGCCGCGCCAGGCGCAGCAACATAACGACCGCCACGGCGGTGAGCCCGATCACCAGCAGCGAACTCTCCGGACCGAACAGCCCGCCCGTCAGCCAGTCGGGCCCGGCGTAGCGGCTTTCCAGCGGCGCCAGCGCGCGCCAGTCCTCGATGCCGGAAAGCGGCACGCCGCTGAGCAGGATGGTGAAGTTCCAGGCCGCGTGGTGGGCGGCCACCACCCACAGGTTGCGTGCCAGCACGAACAGCCCGGCCCACAGCAGGCCCAGCAGGGTCACCGACACCAGCATCGCCAGCGCATCGCCGGTCCCGCCCTGCACCACGTTTTCCAGATGCCCGACACCAAAAACCACGGCCTGGGCCACCAGCGCGAACACCGTGCCCCAGGTCCGCTCCAGCACCCGGAACAGCAGGCAGCGGTAAACCAGCTCCTCCAGGAGGGCGGCGATGCCGATCAGGGCCGCCACGCCCGACAGCGCCGGCGAAAAACCGCGCCACAGCACGAGTTCGTAGGCGCCGAACGCGAACAGCAGGGCGATCGGCAGCCCCACCATCACCATGCCCCCGCGCCACCCAGCAGCAGACGCACCGGCTGCAGCCGCAGCTCGGTCGCGGCGCGTTTTTCATGCCAGCGCACGTAGGCCCAGTAAGCCGCCAGCGCCGCCAGCACGATGCCGACGCGCCGGAAGACGCTGAGCCACTCGGGCCCGGGCCGGAACGCCAGGTCGATCAGCGGAACCAGGCCCAGCCGGACGGCCGCCACCGCACCCAGGACCATCACCCCGCCTAGCAGCAGCGAGACCAGCGTCCGGCCGGCGGCGCGCAGGCGCGGCCAGCGTGAAGGTCCCGGCGCCGCTGGCGCCGGCGGGAGGGGAAGGCTCGGGTCGGCGGAGTCAGGAGGCATGGCGTGGGCGCTGGACGGATCAAGCGCGAGTGTAGCCGCGACGTCCGGCGATAGCTGCCGGCTATCGCCAGGATACGAAACATTCATTTCTATCTGAAATGCCCGGGGCCTATGGTGGGGTCGACCCCGGCCGCAGCCGCTACCCAAGGAGAGAACCATGACCACCGAATCGAAGTGCCCCTTCTCGGGCGGCGCCCGCAGTCAGGCCATCACCGGCGCGTGGAGCAATGCGGACTGGTGGCCCAACCAGCTCAACCTCGGCATCCTGCACCAGCATTCGCCGCGCGCGAATCCGCTGGGCGAGGCCTTCGACTACCGCAAGGAGTTCCAGACCCTCGACCTCGACGCCGTCATCAAGGACCTGCACGGCCTGATGACCGATTCGCAGGACTGGTGGCCCGCCGACTACGGCCATTACGGCCCCTTCTTCATCCGCATGGCCTGGCATGCCGCGGGCACCTATCGCATCGCCGATGGCCGCGGCGGCGGTGGCACCGGCGACCAGCGTTTCGCGCCGCTCAACAGCTGGCCCGACAACGGCAACCTGGACAAGGCGCGCCGCCTGCTGTGGCCGATCAAGCAGAAGTACGGCAACAAACTTTCCTGGGCCGACCTGTTCATCCTCACCGGCAACGTCGCGCTGGAATCGATGGGCTTCAAGACCTTCGGTTTCGGCGGCGGCCGCGCCGACATCTGGGAACCGCAGGCCGACGTGCACTGGGGCTCGGAGACCGAATGGCTGGCCACCAGCGACAAGCCGAACAGCCGCTATTCCGGCGAACGCGACCTCGCCAACCCGCTGGCCGCGGTGCAGATGGGCCTGATCTACGTGAACCCGCAGGGCCCGGACGGCAACCCCGATCCGCTGCTGTCGGCCCGCGACATCCGCGAGACCTTCGCCCGCATGGCCATGGACGACGCCGAAACCGTCGCGCTCACCGCCGGCGGCCACACCTTCGGCAAGGCGCATGGTGCCGGTGATGCGGCCCTGGTCGGCGTCGAGCCCGAAGGTGGCGACATCGAGGCACAGGGTTTCGGCTGGCTCAGCACCTACGAGTCCGGCATGGCGGGCCACGCGATCACCAGCGGCCTCGAGGGCGCGTGGACGCCGACACCGACCAAGTGGGACATGAGCTACTTCGAAACCCTGTTCGGTTACGAATGGGAGCTGACCAAGAGCCCGGCCGGCGCGCACCAGTGGAAGCCCAAGGGCGACGCCGGCCGCAATGTGCCGGACGCGTTCGATCCGGCCAAGAAGCACCAGCCGATGATGACCACGGCCGACATGGCCATGCGCATGGACCCGGCCTACGAAAAGATCTCGCGCGACTTCCTGGCCAACCCGGACAAGTTCGCCGATGCCTTCGCCCGCGCCTGGTACAAGCTGACCCATCGCGACATGGGTCCGCGCGTGCGTTACCTCGGCAAGTACGTGCCGAAGGAAGAGCTGATCTGGCAGGACCCGGTGCCCGAGGTGGACCACCCGCTGGTGGACGCCAAGGACGTCGAGGGCCTGAAGGCCAGGGTGCTCGCGTCCGGCCTCACCGGGCCGCAGCTGGTCGCCACCGCCTGGGCGTCCGCCTCGACCTTCCGCGGCAGCGACAAGCGCGGCGGCGCCAACGGCGCGCGCATCCGCCTGGCGCCGCAGAAGGACTGGGAAGCGAACCAGCCGGCGCAGCTGGCCAAGGTGCTGGGCGTGCTGGAAGGCATCCAGAAGGACTTCAACGCCTCGGCGGGCGGTGGCAAGAAGGTGTCGCTGGCCGACCTGATCGTCATCGCCGGCAATGCGGCGGTGGAGGCGGCGGCGAAGAAGGGCGGCGTCGAGGTCACGGTGCCGTTCGCGCCCGGCCGCACCGATGCCAGCCAGGCCCAGACCGACGCGGATTCCTTTGCTCCGCTGGAGCCGAAGGTGGACGGCTTCCGCAACTACGTCGCCAAGGGTTTCGAAGGCTCCGAGGCCGAGATGCTGGTGGACAAGGCCGCGCTGCTGACCCTGAGCGCACCGGAGATGACGGTGCTGGTCGGCGGCCTGCGCGCGCTGGACGCAAACCACGGCGGCAGCAAGCACGGCGTGTTCACCCAGCGCCCGGGCACGCTGAGCAACGACTTCTTCGTCAACCTGCTCGACATGCGCACGAAGTGGAAGCGCTCCGAGACCAACCGCGACATCCTCGAGGGCCGGGACCGCAAGACCGGCGAGCTGAAGTGGACCGGCACGGTGTCGGACCTGGTGTTCGGCTCGAACTCGCAGCTGCGCGCGCTGGCCGAGGTCTATGCCCAGTCCGATTCGCAGCGCAAGTTCGTCAACGACTTCGTCGCCGCCTGGACCAAGGTGATGAACGCGGACCGCTTCGACCTGGCCTGAACCCCGCGGGCAGGTTCCAGACGTCCTGCCCCTGGCATCGCCCCGCGCTTCACGGCGCGGGGCGATTTTTCAGATGACGTCCCAGGGATAGGTTCCGCCGGCGATCACCTTGCCGGCGATGTGTTCCAGCGCCGGATCCTCGTTGTGCTCGAAGGCGCGCACGTTGCGGGCCATGCGCCTGCGCGCCTGGCGGGTGAAGCTGCGGGCGATGGCGACCACCGTTTCGGCGTTCGCCGGGTCCGACTTGACCAGCGCGTCCGCGCGCGACAGCACGCACAGGCCGACGAACAGGTCGATCACCAGGTCGGCGATGCGCTTCTGCATGTGCTGCAGGTCGGCCACCTGCTTGCCGTGTTTGCGCAGCAGGCTGTCGGCCACGGCCGCGAGTTCGCTGGCGTATTTTTCGTAGATCTTCGCCAGCGGCTGCAGCTCGGGGCCCAGCTGGCGCAGGATGCGGTCGGCGCCGAAGCCGGTGGCCTGGGCGATACGACGTTCCGCATAACCGGTCATCAGGCCGAAGCCCTTGATCGGGTCGTTGAAGATCGAGTTCACCGCCGACTGCAGTTCCTTCAGCGAGGCGCCGACGCCCTTGAGGCCGGACAGCGCGATGTACAGGCGCAGGATCTCGTTGGTGCCCTCGAAGATCGGCAGGATGCGGGCGTCGCGCGCGAAGCGCTCGTACGGGAATTCCTTCATGTAGCCGTTGCCGCCGGCGATCTGCAGGGCCTCGTAGGCCGCGCGCTGCATCGCCTCGCTGGCGAAGACCTTGCTGATCGCCGCCTCCACCGAATAGTCCTGGTGCCCGCTGTCGATGAAGTGCGCGACCATCCACACCGCGCTCTCGGCCGCAAAACAGTCCACCGTCATCTGCGCGATCTTCTCGCGCACCAGGCCAAATTCGGCAATCGGCGTGTCGAACTGCTTGCGCTCTTTCGCCTGCGCCACCGAACGTTTGATCAGCGCCTTCATGCCCCCGACCGCGCCGCCACCCAGCCCCGTGCGGCCGTTGTTGAGGATGCCCATCGCCACCTTGAAGCCCTTGCCGGGCTCGCCAAGGACATTTTCCGGCGGCACGCGCACGTCGGCGAACGCAACCGTGGTGGTGGACGAGGCGCGGATGCCCATCTTGTCCTCGTGGTGGCCGCGACTGACGCCCTTCCACGCGGCCTCGACCACGAAGGCGGTGATCTTGCCGCCTTCGCCTTCGGTGCGGGCGAACACCGTGTACAGATCGGCGATGCCGCCATTGGTGATCCAGAGTTTTTCGCCGTTGAGGATCCAGCTGCCGTCGTCGTTCTTCTTCGCCGACGTGCGGATGGACGCCGCGTCGGAACCGGCACCGGGTTCGGTCAGGCAGAAGGCCGCGATCATCTCGCCCGTCGCCAGCCGCGGCAGGTACCGCGCCTTCTGTTCGTCGGTGCCGTACAGCAGGATGCCCTTCATGCCGATCGAACTGTGCGCGCCGATGGTCAGCGACACCGAACTGTCGTGCGAACTGGTCTGCGCCAGCACACGTGCGTAGGCGGCGTTGGACAGCTCCAGCCCACCCATCGCTTCGGGAATGATCAGGCCGAACAGGCCAAGATCACGCAGCGCCTGGATGAACTCCGGTGGCTGGGCGGCGTCCGTGTCCCACTGCCGGAAATCCTTTTCGTGCCCGTCGAGGAACCGATCGATGGAATCCACCATCAGCCCCAGCATCTCCCGGTCGCGTTCGCGCATCACCGGGTAGGGGAACAGGTTCTGTTAGGATCTCGCCGAACAGCAGGTTCTTGGCCACGCTCTGGTCGAGCTGCATCGGCGGGGCGCCGGGAGAGTCGGGGAGTTCATGGCGCCACCTCGCAGGTCCGGGAGGCCGATTCTATGCCTGCACCGTGACACCGGCGCCACCCCGGAACGCAGACGGGGCGCCGAAGCGCCCCGTCATAACGCCACTGGTCGCGGGCCGCGAAAAATCAGCCCAGGGACGCCAGCGCCGCATTGAAGGTCGCGCTGGGGCGCATCGCCGCCGCCGCCTTGGCCAGGTCCGGGCGGTAATAACCGCCGATGTCCACCGGCTGGCCCTGCACGGCGATCAGCTCGGCGCCGATCTTCGCTTCGTTCTCCGCCAGCGCCTTCGCCAGCGGCGCGAACTTCGCCTTCAGCGCCGGATCCTCGTCCTGCGCGGCCAGCGCCTGCGCCCAGTACAGGGCCAGGTAGAAGTGGCTGCCGCGGTTGTCCAGGCCGCCGACCTTGCGCGACGGGCCGCGGTCCTCGTCGAGGATGCGGGCGTTGGCCAGGTCCAGCGTCTTCGCCAGCACCGGCGCCGAGGAATTGAGCCAGCGCTCGCTGACGTGTTCCAGCGACGCGGCCAGGGCCAGGAATTCGCCCAGCGAATCCCAGCGCAGGTAGTTTTCCGCGGTGAACTGCTGCACGTGCTTGGGCGCCGAACCGCCGGCACCGGTTTCGAACAGGCCGCCACCGGCCATCAGCGGCACGATCGACAGCATCTTGGCGCTGGTGCCCAGTTCCAGGATCGGGAACAGGTCGGTCAGGTAGTCGCGCAGCACGTTGCCGGTGACACCGATGGTGTCCTGGCCGGCGCGGATGCGCTGCAGCGACAGCTTCATCGCCTCGACCGGCGCCAGGATGCGGATGTCGAGGTTGCGGGTGTCGTAGTCCTTCAGGTAACGCTCGACCTTGGCGATCACCTGCGCGTCGTGCGCGCGGCTGCGGTCGAGCCAGAACACGGCCGGCGTGCCGCTGGTGCGCGCACGGTCCACGGCCAGCTTCACCCAGTCCTGCACCGGCGCGTCCTTGGTCTGGCACATGCGCCAGATGTCGCCGGCTTCGACCGGATGTTCGAACACCACGGCGCCGGCGTCGTCGGTGACGCGCACCGTGCCGGCCGTGGCGACCTGGAAGGTCTTGTCGTGCGAACCGTATTCCTCGGCCTTCTGCGCCATCAGGCCGACGTTGGGCACGCTGCCCATGGTCGCCGGGTCGAAGGCGCCGTTCGCCTTGCAGTCGTCGATCACCACCTGGTAGATGCCGGCGTAGCAGCGGTCCGGGATCACCGCCTTGGCGTCCTGCAGCTTGCCGGCCGCGTCCCACATGCCGCCGGAGTCGCGGATCATCGCCGGCATCGAAGCGTCGACAATCACATCACTCGGCACGTGCAGGTTGGTGATGCCCTTGTCGGAATTGACCATGGCCAGGCCGGCGCGCGCCGCGTACACGGCGTCGATGTCGGCCTTGATCGCCGCCTGCGTCGCTTCGGGCAGCGTGCCCAGGCGCGCGTACAGGTCGCCGATGCCGTTGTTCGGGTCGAAGCCGGCCTGGTCGAGCACGGCGGCGTGTTTGGCCAGCGCGTCCTTGTAGTACTCGGTCACGGCCACGCCGAACATGATCGGGTCGGACACCTTCATCATGGTGGCCTTGAGGTGCAGCGAGAACAGCACGCCCTGCGCCTTGGCGTCGGCGATCTGCGCGGCGAGGAAGGCGGCCAGCGCGCGGCGGCTCATCACCGCGGCGTCGACGATCTCGCCGGCCTTCACCTTCACGCTTTCCTTGAGCACGGTGGTCTTGCCGTCGGCGCCCACCAGCTCGATCTTCAGCTTGCCGGCCTCGGCGATCGTGGCCGAGCGCTCGCTGCCGTAGAAATCGCCGCCGTCCATGTGCGCCACGTGCGACTTCGAGTCGGCCGACCACTTGCCCATGCGGTGCGGGTGCTTGCGGGCGTAGGCCTTCACCGACTTCGGCGCGCGGCGGTCGGAATTGCCCTCGCGCAGCACCGGGTTCACGGCGCTGCCCTTGGTGCGGTCGTAGCGGGCCTTGATGTCGGCCTCGGCGGCGTCCTTCGGTTCCTCGGGGTAGTCCGGCAGGTCGTAACCCTGCGCCTGCAGCTCCCTGATTGCCGTCTGCAGCTGCGGCATCGAGGCGCTGACATTGGGCAGCTTGATGATGTTGGCTTCGGGCCGGGTCGCCAGCGCGCCCAGTTCAGCCAGGTCGTCGTTGATGCGCTGGTCGGCGCGCAGGCGCTCGGGGAACTGCGCCAGGATGCGGCCCGACAGCGAGATGTCGCGCGTCTCGACCGCGATGCCGGCGGCGCCGGCGAAGGCCTGCACGATCGGCAGCAGCGACTGGGTCGCCAGGAACGGCGCCTCGTCGGTGAGGGTGTAGATGATCTTGGGCGTGTCGGACATGGAGCGTCGTCTCGTGTGCGGGCGGAGGGGCGGGACGGGCCATGGGCCCGAAACCTCCGCGGAAAGGATGACGGCGAGCGCCTTGCGCGCCGCGGCAGCCCGGCATTGTCGCCTGTCGGCTGCCGGGGCGGAAGCCGAGTCCGGGACGACGCGGGAGATACGCGCTGGTATGGGGTGTGGACGGGCCTTCAACCCTGGCGGCGTTTTCCGAGTCACAGTCCATGGCGGCCGATCGTTGGCCGTCGCCTGCCCGCACCGGCGGACAGGCCCCACCCCAGGAGTTTCCATGCCCCGACATCTGCCTTTCCTGTCCGCCGCCTTGCTCGTGCCCGCCCTGGCCTTGGCCGTAGAGCCCGGCCCCGAAGGCGAGGCGCCTGCCCCGCTGGCGGAAACGCTGGCGGCGCTGGATACCGCCGCCTTCGATGCGTTCAACCGCTGCGACGAACCCGGGCAGCTGGATCGGCATGCGGCGTTCTTCTCGCCGTCGGTCGAGTTCTATCATGACAACGGCGGCGTCACCTGGAACCGCGAGGCGATGATCGCCAACACCGCCAAGTTCGTCTGCGGCAACTTCCGGCGTGAACTGGTGCCCGGTACCTTGCGGGTCTATCCGGTCAAGGATTTCGGCGCGATCACCAGGGCGTGCATCGTTTCTGCCAGATCGCCGACGGCAGCTGCGAGGGCATGGCGGATTTCGTGATGATCTGGCACCAGGACGGCGAGCGTTGGGAAATCACGCGCGTGCTCAGCTACGGACATCGCGCCGCGCCGGCCGCGGCTTCGCCCTAGGCGGCACAGTCTTCCGGCGTCAGCTGCGACAGGCCCGGTGGGCGGCTCCGGGCCGCCGGGATTTATTCGACGCGGAAGCTGCGCGTCTCGGCGACGCGGTCGTTGATCGCGATCTCGACCCTGGTACTCGCCGACCGGCCAGGGTTCGGGCTGCGCAATCGAGAAGGTGGCGACGGTGGGCGTCTCGGGCGTCAGGCTCTGGCCGGCCTTGGCCACCTCGGTGCCGTCGGCGGCGGTCCAGCGCGCCGACAGGGTCAGGCCCTCGCTGCTGCCGACGCTGACGACGGCGGCATGGATCCTGTCGCCAGGCGCGAAGACTTCCAGCGGCTGGCGCACCTGGCCCTCGTCGTCCACGGCCTTGCCCAGCTCCACCGAGACGATGCGGTAGTCACCGGTCGGCAGCGGCGGCAGTTCCGCCGGGCCGTCTCCGGCCGCGGCGATCGCGGCGTCGGTGTTGGCTTCGGCGGTGGCCGTGTTGTCGGTCGCCGGGGTCTCGTCGCCGCCGCAGGCAGCCAGGCTCAGGCACAGCAGCAGGGGGCGAGGGCGCTCAGGCGCATGGCGGCTCCGTGGCTTATTGGCGGGCGGTGCGCGGGTTGCCCGGCAGCGGCAGGCCCGGCGTGGCGCGGAAGGGATTGATGTCCAGGCCGCCGCGGCGCGTGTAGCGCGCGTAAACGCCCAGGCGCGTCGGCGAACAATGCTGCATCAGGTCCATGAAGATGCGTTCGACGCATTGTTCGTGGAAGTCGCTGTGCTGGCGGTAGCTCACCAGGTAACGCAGCAGGCCGTCGCGGGCGATGCGCGGGCCGGCGTAGCGGATCTGCACGCTGGCCCAGTCCGGCTGGCCGGTGACCGGGCAGTTGGACTTGAGCAGGTGCGAGACCAGGATCTCGTCGGCCTTGATCTCGGGGTCCGAGGACAGGAAGTCCGGGCG
Organism: Arenimonas daejeonensis; assembly: GCF_007993735.1. Taxonomy (GTDB): domain Bacteria; phylum Pseudomonadota; class Gammaproteobacteria; order Xanthomonadales; family Xanthomonadaceae; genus Arenimonas; species Arenimonas daejeonensis. The sequence goes on from NZ_CP042453.1 coordinate 762,837, forward strand.
CGGCGGGCCGTAGTGGGTGATCTCCACCGGCAGGTCGTCGATCACGTCGCCCTCCAGGTTCTCGATCAGCGCGGCATTGGTCGAACCGGCCGGCGTCAGCACCACGTTCACCTGCGCACCGGTGGCATCGCTGAGGTCGCGCACCAGCTGCGCGCGCAGCGCATCGGTGTCGGCGAACTTCGCTTGTGCGTAGCTGCCGAGGTAGAGCTTGAAACTCTTGGATTCGATCAGGTTGGCCGAGGTGGCCGGCACGCGGATCTCGGCCAGCGCCACGCGCGGCTTGCCGCGGCCGTCGAGCCAGCTCAGCTCGTAGGCGTTCCAGAAATCCACGCCGACGAAGGGCAGTTCCTCGCCCAGCCCCAGAGCCGCGCGCTGGGTGGCGCGGGCGATCGGGAACAGCAGCGAAGGATCGTAGTCGGCGCTGTAGCCGACGGTCTTGCCCAGGGGGCTGAGTTCGGGAGACGTCATGGCGCGCATTCTCGCATGGGGCAGGCTGAACGATGTACTAAACGTCACCGGGGGCAGGGGGCGGTCGCGTACCGTTCCCGGTACGACCACACCCTGGCCCCGGCCAGTCGAAGCGACCGCGATGGCGTCCTCAGAACGCCGCGTCGAACTGCACCTCGCCCTGGACACCCACTTGATACGCCGATACCCGGCGTTCGAAGAAGTTAGTGAGTTCCTGCACGTCCTGCAGGTCCATGAACGGGAACGGGTTGCGGGCGCCGAAGTGTTTAGGCAGCCCGAGCTGGGCCAGGCGCTGGTCGGCGCAGTATTCGAGGTACTGGCGCATGTCCCGCGGGGACAGGCCGGCGACACCGCCGCTGAGCACATCCTCGCTGAAGCGGCATTCGCAGTCCACGGCCTCGGTGAGCATCTGCACGATCTGCGCCTTCAGCTCATCGTCGAACAGCCCGGGCTCTTCCTCGCGTGCCGTACGGATGACCTCGAAGGCGAAGGCCATGTGCCCGCTCTCGTCGCGGAACACCCAGTTGGTGCCGCTGGCCAGGCCATGCAGCAACCCGCGCGAGCGCAGGTAATAGACGTAGGCGAAGGCGCCGAAAAAGAACAACCCTTCGATGCAGGCGGCAAAACAGACCAGGTTGAGCAGGAACTGCCGGCGCTGCGCCGGGGTCTCGATGCGCTGCAGCGACTGCACGCTGTCCATCCATTTGAAGCAGAACTCCGCCTTGTGCCGGATGGACGGGATGTTCTCGATCGCGGCGAAGGCCTTGGCGCGCGCCGCCGGGTCCGGCAGGTAGGTGTCGAGCAGGGTCAGGTAGAACTGCACGTGCAGCGCCTCTTCATACAGCTGGCGCGACAGGTACATGCGCGCCTCGGGCGCGTTGATGTGCTGGTAGAGGTTGAGCACCAGGTTGTTGGACACGATCGAGTCGCCGGTGGCGAAAACGCCACCAGCCGCTCGATCAGGTGCCGTTCGGCCGGGCCGAACTTGGACTGCAGGTCCTTGGTGTCCAGCGAGAAATCCACCTCCTCCACCGTCCAGGTGTTGCGGATGGCGTTGCGGTACATCTCGTAGAACTGCGGGTAGCGCATGGGGCGCAGGGTGAGGTCGAAGCCCGGATCAAGAAGTTTTGGCGTGGTCATGGTCTTCCTTGGCTCCTCCCCCTGCTTGCAGGGGGAGGCTGGGAGGGGGTGGAACTTCGAAGCGTGGAGTGCGGGGCAAGGGTTCACCCCTCCCCAGCCCTCCCCTGCGAGCAGGGGAGGGGCGGGTTACTGGCAGGCTTCGCAGGACTCGGGGTTTTCCAACGAACACACCACGGCCGCCGTGGCATCCGGCGCATTCACCGTGGTCTTGGCGATCTTCGTGGCCGGGCGCGAGCGCAGGTAATACGTGGTCTTGATGCCCTGTTTCCAGGCGTACATGTACATGGACGACAGCGCGCCGATGTTGGGCGATTCCATGAACAGGTTCAGCGACTGGCTCTGGTCGATGAAGGCGCCGCGTTCGGCGGCCATGTCGATCAGGCTGCGCATCGGCACCTCCCACACCGTGCGGTAGACCGCACGCAGCTCGGCCGGGATCTCGGCGATGCCCTGCACCGAACCTTCGGCCAGCTTGATGCGGTCGCGCATCTCCGGCGTCCACTGGCCCAGCTGCTTGAGCTCGGTGACCAGGTGTTTGTTCACCTGCAGGAAGTCGCCCGACAGCGTCTCACGCTTGAACAGGTTGCTGACCTGGGGCTCGATGCACTCGTAACAACCGGCGATCGAAGCGATGGTCGCGGTCGGCGCGATCGCGATCAGCAGCGAATTGCGCAGGCCATGCTGTTTGATGCGTTCGCGCAGCAGGTTCCAGCGTTCCTGCGCCACCGGCTGCACGCCCCATGCGTCGAACTGCAGCTCGCCGTGGGCGGCACGGGTTTCCTCGAAGTTCGGGTGCATGCCGCGTTCCTGCGCCAGCTCGCAGCTGGCTTCCGGGGCATTGAAGTAGATCTCCTCGGCGATGCGCGCCGACAGCGCGCGCGCCTCGGGCGCATCGAAGGCCAGGCGCAGGCGGAAGAACACATCCTGCAGGCCCATCACGCCCAGGCCCACCGGCCGCCAGCGCAGGTTGCCGCGGCGTGCGGTCTCGATCGGGTAGAAGTTCAGGTCGATCACGCGGTCGAGCTGGCGCACGGCCAGGCGCACGGTCTCGGCCAGCTTCTCGAAATCGAAACCCTCGTCGCCGAGGTGCTGACCCAGGTTGATCGAGCCGAGGTTGCACACCGCGGTCTCCTCCGTGGAAGTCACTTCCAGGATCTCGGTGCACAGGTTCGACAGGTGGATGACGTTGCCCGGCCGCGCGGTCTGGTTGCTGGCGCGGTTGCACTTGTCCTTGAAGGTCATCCAGCCGTTGCCGGTCTGGGCCAGGGTGCGCATCATCTTTCCGTACAGTTCGCGCGCACGCACGGTCTTCACCGCGCGGCCGCCGGCTTCCGCCTGTTCGTAGGCCACTTCGAAGGCCTTGCCGTACAGATCGGTGAACTGCGGCACCGCCTTGGGGTCGAACAGCGACCATTCGCCGTCGGCTTCGACACGGCGCATGAACAGGTCGGGGATCCAGTTGGCGAGGTTGAGGTTGTGGGTGCGTCGGGCCTCGTCGCCGGTGTTGTCGCGCAGCTCCAGGAATTCCTCGACATCGGCGTGCCAGGGTTCCAGGTACACGCAGGCCGCACCCTTGCGCTTGCCGCCGTTGTGGGCAAGCCCGATGGCCGTCATGTAGGACTCATCGCCTTCAACCAGCAAGTCCACAACGGTTGGAACTAGCGCCACTGATTCGCAAGATCGAACGCGTGAAAACACCTGGCCTTGCCAAACCAGCCAGTTGCGCTTGGTGATCGCCCGGCAACCAACGAGCCGAGCGATTTCCGGTGTCGCGGGAATACGGAGATCGAACGAAAGAGAAGGTTTGGTGAAGTTGATGACCGAACCGTCGCTGCGCGCGCCGCTGTGCGGCTCGTCCCTGAGGCGCCGCTGTCCTGCGCTGGGCACCCCCAGGCGCAGGAGCTGGTAGCGGAGCCCGTGCACCAGGCCCTCGGAAGAGCTGGTGAAGTAGATTTCCTTGCCGCGTGACACGCCGCCGTCCGTTTCCAGCAGGCCCTGGATCAAGGCCAGCGTCTGCGGCCGGGGCAGATGGCTCAGTCGCCGTGCGATGCGTTTGCGGCCGGCGCCGTCGTATAGATCGCTGCGCGTGAAGGGCAGGGTGCTTTCACCGCGGCCGACTATCCTGCCGGTCGTGGCCTCCCGGACAACACCGCGACCCACAGACCAGCGAATCTGCTGGTAGGTTTCGCCTCGTGACGTTTCCAGGAATGGATTCCGCGCTTTTCCAGATACTCCCGCACAAAGGCCAGGTGCGTATCGCGGGAAGGATTTCCGGAAACACCCCATTCGTTGCCGTCTCCGCTGGCGTGACCGTCTCCCAGCAGGATGCCGTAGAGACGGGCATCCTCCTCGGCGATGTCGTCCAGGGGGACCACTTCGGTCGGGATGGTCTGAGCGACGAAGTCACCTTTCCGTAGTTGGCCTGCGTCGGCCCAGGCTGCCTTCACCTTGCCCTTCTCCAGCCAAGCCATGGTACGGGCATCCGCCTGTTCCATCGGCACGCCGCGGATGGCATAGAGAGGGTGCCCGCTCGTGACCCGAACCGGCTCGATGGCGTGCTTGACGTTGATTTCGACCATCGGGTCGTTCTGGCTGTATTCGAGGCGATCAAGGACTGTCCGGTACTGGCCGGAAATGCCGAGAACCAAGTCTCCTTTGCGAACTTGACCGATGGGCGTGGGGCCATCGGCGGTATAGACGATGGTCTCTGGCGCGAAGCACTGGTTCACCGCGGCCACCGAGGAATCGAGCGTCTTCAGCCACGGCACGATGCCGTTGGAATGCCCGTTGGTCGACCGGATCAGCGACCCGCGCGAACGCACCCGTGTGAACGACACGCCGATGCCGCCGCTGAACTTGCTCAGCATCGCCACGTCGGCGTACTTGCGGTAGATCGACTCCAGCGAGTCGTCCGGCGAGTCGAGCAGGAAGCAGCTCGACAGCTGCTCGTGCGTGGTGCCGGCGTTGAACAGCGTCGGCGAGCTCGGCAGGTAATCGAGCGAACCCATGCGCCGGTACAGCGCCAGCGCCTCGGGCACGTCCTGGCTAAGCGCGCAGGCGATGCGCAGGAAAAACTGCTGCGGGGTTTCGATCACGGTGCGCTGGGTCGGGTGGCGCAGCAGGTAGCGGTCGTACAGCGTGCGCAGGCCGAAATAATCGAAGCGGCGGTCCAGCGAGACGTCCAGCGCGTCGTTGAGCTTGCGCGCATTGGCCTGCACGAAGGCCAGCAGGCGGTCGTTGATCAGGCCGATTTCGTGGCCACGCGCGACCGATTGCGAGAAGGCGTGGATTTCCTGGCCCGCGACTTCCTTGGCGATGAAGTCGGCCAGCAGGCGCGCGCTCAGGCGCCCGTACTCGGGCTCTTCCGCGGTCAGCAGCGCGGCGGTGCGGATCGAGAGTTCGTCGAGTTCGCGCGTGGTGGCACCGTCGTACAGGCCCGAGATGGTGCGCGTGGCGACGCGCATCGGATCCACGGCGTACAGGTCGTCGCACTGGCGCATCACCGCGCGCACGATCTTGTTCAGGTCCACCGGCTCGCGGCGGCCATTGCGTTTGGTCACGGTCATGCCCAGCGCGGCGGCGGGCGGGGTGAGGGCGAACTGCGGCGCGGCGACGTCGGCCGGCGCTTCGAGGGTTTGATGGTTCATCGGGTGTTCTCCGGTGCATGGCGCACGGTCGTCGCTCCTCCCTCGGGAGCGGCGCGCGGAGAGCGGCGACGAAGGCGCGCACAGGCGCCATCGTGGCCACGCCCCCGCGGGCGTACGAAGTCAGACGGAGGATGCCGAACAGGTGTCGCAGGGACCGAGACCGGCGCCGCGACACCGGCGCCGTCTCCCCGGAGACTTCTGGGCCGGTCACCGCGCGGTGTGCTTCGCGCGGCTGTCGGCAGGTCTTCGGACTCGTGGACGGAAGCTCGCGCTTCGCCTACTGACCGTCGCTTCCCAGGCTCGCGCCCAGTGCGTGTGACGGCGTTCGTTTCCACATACCGCTGCGGGGCAGCGCCGGATTCACACCGGCTTCCCTATTAACCCGACCGCAGGGGCCGGGACCGACGGCCACAACATATAGGGGTCATCGGAGCAGGTCAACACTAGATATCGCGCCGGCTATCAGCTCGGGAAGGAGCGAATGCGTGCGTGAGGGCGTGATCTGGCCCAGCGTGGCGGAGCAATGCGCGATGCGCTTCGGCCCAGTCGACGCCCAATACGTAAAGCATGATCTCGCGCTTGCTGGTCAACGAAACGACGCCCAACGCCGGTATACCTTCGATCGATGTGGCGTAGATCTGACCGACATCTTCCCAGCGGATATGGACGCGGCGCCCCCAATAACTGCGGCCATCAAGGCCGCTGGCATGCACTGTCCACGTCCACAGCCAAAGCACGACGTAGAAGGTGGCGGCGAACGCCAGCCACATGCCCAGGACGATACTGATGATCGTCAGCGGTGCGCCACGAATCACGTTCAGCGGTGGCCGGCCATTGAGCAGGTCGGCTACCAGTGCCACGACGAGCAGGGACGCGACCACCCACGCGCACAGCCTGCCTGCGAAAACGAGGCAGCTGTGCAAGCGCGGATGGAACTTCATTCAGTCGGCCTGCGCCTGGTAATCCAGCACGATCTGCAGCATCGCCCGCGTGCCTACCTTCAGCGCCTCTTCGTCCAGGAAAAATTCCGGCGAGTGGTTCGAGGGCGCCTTGATCGCGTCCTGGCCCTTCGGCGTCGCGCCGACGAAGAAAAAGAAACCCGGCACCTGGTTGGCGTAGAAGCTGAAGTCCTCGGCACCCATCACCAGGTCCATCTCGACCACGTTCTTCGCGCCGACCGCGCGCTCCAGGCTGGGCAGCACGCGGGCGGTGAGCGCGGGATGGTTCCTGGTCACCGGGTTGCCCTTGGTGTCGGGCACCTGGGTCACGACGGTGGCGCCGTGCGCGGCGGCGACCTTCTCGGCCACGTTCTTGAGGTCGGCGAACACCGCCTGGCGCATGCCTTCATCGAAGGTGCGGATGGTGCCGATCAGCTCCACCTCGTCGGGGATGATGTTGTAGCGGATGCCGCCCTTGATGGCGCCGTAGCTCATCACCACCGGCTGCTTGCTGATGTTCTGGCGGCGGCTGACGATGGTCTGGCTGGTGCTGATGATGTCGGCCGCGGCGACGATCGGATCGATGCCGCCCGGGGCCGCGAGCCGTGCGTCTGCCGGCCCTTCACCACGATGTTGAAACGGTCGGACGCGGCCATGAACGGCCCGCTGCGATAACCGACCTGGCCGGCGTTGAGCGTGCTGAACACGTGCAGGCCGAACACCGCCTCGGGCTTGAAGCCGTCGAAAATGCCCTGCTTCAGCATTTCCTCGGCGCCGCCTTCCTCGCCATCCGGCGGGCCTTCCTCGGCCGGTTGGAAGATGAAGAGGATCTCCCCGGGCAAGTCGGCCTTCATCGAAGCCAGCGCCTCGGCCACGCCCATCAGGATGCCCGTGTGGGCGTCATGGCCGCAGGCGTGCATCACGCCGACGGTTTCGCCGCGGAAGGTGGAGGTGGCTTTCGAGGCGAAGGGCAGGTCGTTGCGTTCGGTGACCGGCAGCGCATCCATGTCGGCGCGCAGGGCGATGCGCGGGCCGGGCTGGCCGCCGCGCAGCACGGCGGTGACGCCGGTGGTGGCGATGCCGGTGCGCACGTCCTCGAAGCCCAGTGCACGCAGGTGGTCGGCCACCAGTTTCGACGTGCGCACTTCGCGGTTGCCCAGTTCCGGGTGCTGGTGGATGTCGCGGCGCCAGGCCTGCACCTTCGCGTCCACCGTGGCGGCCAGCGTTTCGACATCGGCCGCGTGGGCGACGGGGCCGCAGAGCGCGGCAGCAAGAGCGGAAACCAGCAGCAGTCGGCGCATCGTTTTCTCCGGAAGTTTTGGCCCCTCCCCCTGCTGGCAGGGGGAGGCTGGGAGGGGGTGGAGCTTCGAAGCGTGGAAGATTCGAGGCAAGGTTTTACCCCACCCCGGCCCTCCCCTGCGAGCAGGGGAGGGAGAAAAGCACTCTGCGGTACACACAACCCCGGGTCACGGCCGGTGCCCGCGCGCCATGAACTCGGCGCTGCGCATCTCGACCAGACGCGAGGCGGTGCGCTCGAATTCCTGCATCAGCTTTTCGCCGCCGTACAGCCACATCGGTTCGGCGGCGGCGCTGAGCAGCAGGTTGACGTTGCGGTCGTAGAGTTCGTCCACCAGGTGCACGAAACGGCGCGCGGCGTTGTCGTGCAGCGGGTCGAACACCGGTACGCCAGACACCAGCACGGTGTGGAAGTCGCGTGCGATCTCGATGTAGTCGGCGGCGGCGCGCGGCCCTTCGCACAACGCGGCGAAGTCGAACCAGGCGATGCCCTCGGCCAGCGCGCGCACCGGGATCGGCCGGCCGTTGATCGCCAGCGGCCCGTCCTCGTGCGGGCAGTCGGCGGCCAGGCGCTGGAAATGTTCGGCCAGCGCCTGTTCGGCGGCGGCGCCCAGCGGCGTGATGTAGGTGCTGGCCTGGGTCAACTGGCGCAGGCGGTAGTCCTGCGCGCTGTCCAGGTGCACCACCGCGCACTGCGCCTCTATCAGGGCGATCGCCGGCAGGAAACGCGCGCTGCAGGCCATCCTTGTACAGGTTGGGCGGCGCGGTGTTCGAGGTCGTCACCAGCACCACGCCGCGCGCGAACAGGCGGTCTAGCAGGCGGCCCAGGATCATCGCGTCGGCGATGTCGCTGACGATGAATTCGTCCAGCACCAGCAGCCGCATCTCGTCGGCGAACTGGTCGGCGACCACGGCCACGGTGTCGGCGGTGTCGTCGGGCAGGGCCTGGATGCGGGCGTGCACTTCGACCATAAAACGGTGGAAGTGCCAGCGCCGGCGTGGCACCTCGTCGGCAAGCTGGTCGAACAGCAGGTCGTTGAGGAAGGTCTTGCCGCGCCCGACACCGCCCCACAGATACAGGCCGCGCACCGGCGGCGACGGGCTCAGTTTGCCGATCAGCCGCCGCCACGGAGAATGCGATTCGCGCGCGCGCAGTTCGCGGTGGATGCGGTCGAGTTCGCCCAGCGCGGCCTGCTGGGCCGGGTCGGCCTGCCAGCGGCCGCTGCGGACGCCGGCGGCGTAGGCGGCCGACGGCAGCTGGGCCGCCGCGGGTTCAGCCATGGCGCGGCGGCGGCAGGTTCTTGCGCACGCCGTTCTTGATCGCGCCGCGCAGGTCCATCAGCCGCCGGTGGAAGAAGTGGCCGGTGTCGGGCATGCGCACCAGGGTCGGCTTTTCCTTCAGCGACTCGATCCAGGCGTACACCGCCTGCGGATCCACCAGGTCGTCGGCCTCGCCCATGATCACCAGCCAGGGGCAGGGCGGCGGCAGCACACCGGCGAAAGGGCGCAGGCCCACCGGCGGCGCGATAGACACCATCTGTTTCACCGGCAGGTGGCGCGCGCCCTGCAGCGCGACCCAGCTGCCGAAGGAAAAACCGGCCAGCCACAGCTGGTCGTCGGGGCGCACCTTGCGCACCCAGTCGGTGACGGCCAGCAGGTCCAGGGGTTTCACCGCGGCCGTTGTCGAACGTGCCTTCGGACTGGCCGACGCCGCGGAAGTTGAAGCGCACCGCGGCCAGGCCGAGTTCGCTCAGGGCGCGGGCGGTCATGGTGACCACCTTGTTGTGCAGGGTGCCGCCGTCGGGTGGATTGGGATGGCAGACCACGGCCACGCCGGCACGTTCCTGGCCGGGTTCGGGCAGGTCCACCATCAGCTCCAGCCGGCCGGCCGGGCCGGTCAGGTGCAGCGGACCGGATTCGCTGGGGAAGGCGGGCAGGGCGTCCATGGCCGGGATCATAGCCCGCCGTTGGCCAGGTCGAGGCCCAGGAGCATCGGATCGTGATCGGAGGCACGCCAGGGGTCGTTGTCCCGGTCCTGGCGGTAGCCGAAGGCCTCGGCTTCGTCGGCATTGTTGTGCCATTCGGCTGCGCCGCGCAGGCGGGGGCCAGTCCGGCGTCGAGCAGGGCATGGTCGAGGCGGCCGGACTGGCCGGACCAGACATAGGAATACGGCCGTTCGGCCCCGGCCAGGGCGAAGGCGTCGTGCCAGCCACGTTCGCGCAGCAGGCGCAGCGGGTCTTCCATCGCGTAGGCGTTGAGGTCGCCGATCACCAGCGTGCCGGTGGCACCGGTGCCGGTGGGGTCGGTGGCCAGCCAGTCGTGCAGTCGCCGCGCCGATTCGACGCGAGTGGCGTTGAAGCAGCCCTGGTGGTCGCCGGCATCTGCATCTGCATCGGCGGCGCCATCGCCGCAACCCTTCGACTTGAAGTGGTTGGCGGCCACCACGAACACCGGCCCCTGCCCGGCACGGAACGCCTGCGCCAAAGGCGCGCGGCTGCGGTCGGCGAAGGGGCCATCAGTCAACGTTGCCGGCTTGCCGACGGCCGAGAAGCGGCTGGCGCGATAGATCAGTCCGACGCGGATCGGATTCGTGCCCGGGCCTTCGCCGGCATCGACGAAACGCCAGTCGGCGTGCGGCCCGGCGGCATTGAGCGCGGCGACGAACTGCGCGATCGCCGACGCCGGACCGTAGCCGTCGTTTTCGATCTCCATCAGCGCCGCCAGGTCCGGGTCCAGCGCCTGCACGACGGCGATGAGCTTGGCCTGCTGGCGGATGTAGTCGTCGATGCTGGCCGCGCCACGTTCGGTCGGAAAGCCACCGCCCGCGCCGTCGCCGTTGAACAGGTTGAGCACGTTGAAACCGGCGATGCGACGATCGCCGGGCACCGTCGGTGCGGCGGGACGCGGCGCCTGTTCGATCGCGCCGGGCTTGTCGGTCAATTGCAGCCGGTAGCTGCCGTAACGCTGGTCGATCACGCCGGTCACGCCGGTGACCACGCTGCCGGTGCGCAGCGGCTTCGTGTCGTGCGGCGCCTGCGGCAACCAGGACGGCGTGCCGACGTCCCTGCGGCTGCTGCCGTCGTCGAGCACCAGGCGGCGCCGCGCATTGTCGGCAGCCACCGCGTCGGCGCCCGGACCGGCCGCCGCGACTTCAGTCGGCGTGAACAGGCGGCCGCCGAAACTGCCCACCAGCTCTCCGTAGCGCGACAGGCCGTCGTTGCCGCTGATCGTCAACGGCTCGGTGATGTGGACCAGGCGGCCTTCGAGCGGCTCCCAGTCGTCGCCGTCCTGCGAAGGCCGCGCTAGCAACAGCGGCTCGACCGCCACCTGGCCGACGACCTCGACCTGGTCAGCCTCGAGCGTGGTCAGGGTGGCGTCGCTGTCGCCGGCTTCGCGCACGGTGCCGGCGGCGAGGACGAGGTCACCGACCTGCAGCCGCGGCCCGGCCACGTCGCCGCGGGTCAGGAACAGGCCTTCGGACGTCAGCGGATCGCCGTCGTGCACCAGCGACTGCAGGAACACGCCGCCCAGTCCCCGGTGAAGTCGGCGCCGACGACACCTTCGACGAGCACACGCCGGCCTTCGAACGGGCTGCGGGCCCCTGGCCCTGGACCGCGCCTATCGGCGTCGGTTTTTCGCCGGCCGGGGCGGCGGTGGTGCCGGCATGCCCGGCACAGGCACCGAGCAGCAACGTGACGAGCATCGGCAGCAGGGCGCGCATTCGGATCTCCGGAAACGACAACGCCGCCCGGAGGCGGCGTCGGCGAAGGGCGTGGGGCCCAAGCTTACTTGAGGTTGTCGACCATCCACTGGACGGTGGCGACCACCTGCTCGTCGGTCAGGGACGGGTTGCCGCCCTTGGCCGGCATGATGCCTGCCGAACCCTGGAAACCTTCGATGGCGTGCTTGTTCATCGTGTCCATGCCCTGGGCGATGCGTGCGGCCCAGGCGGCCTTCTCGAGCTTGGGCGCGCCGCCGGCACCGGCGGTGTGGCAGGCGCCGCAGAGAGCGGCGTAGATCACCGAGCCGTCCAGGGTTCCGTCGTAGGCGACCTGGCCGGCGGCAGCCGCGGCGGCGGCGGCCTTGGCCGCGGCCTGCGCGGCCGCGCCGGTGGAACCGGCATAGACCACACCGACCGGCTGGAGGCGCTGCTCGGTCGCACGCTCGGCCACCGGGTTGGGTTCCGGCTCGAGCTGGCTGTTGATGTAGATGCCCAGGAGGATCAGGGCCAGGGTGATGGCGACCAGGATCGCGATGACCTGGGAGAAATGCTTGAGGAAGACCAGATCGTGGTTGCGCACTGTCGTACCTGGACGGCGGGCCGGAGCCCCTGGATTCGAAGGGCGCGATTATATCGGCCCCGCGCGGCCACCGGAAGGCGCGCAGCAGCCCTTTCTTCACGCCATGGTCCGGTGCCATGCTGGGCATGGGCTGGCCGGCCCGAGGGGAAACAGGCGCAGGCATGGTGTCGCAGACTCTGGCATTGCTGCAGGATTCCGCACCGGGACGGCGCGGGCACTGGGCGGCGATTGCCCTGGCCGTGCTGCTGGCCTGGCTGGCGCTGGAACAGCTTTCCGCCCAGCTCTGGTTCCTGCCCGCCGGCCTGCGCCTGGCCCTGCTGTGGCTGACCCCGGCCCGGCGCTGGGGCTGGCTGGGCGCGGCCGAGGTCGGCGCCCAGGCCACCAAGTCGCTGGTGCTGGGGTATTCCCTGTTCTCCACCACCTTCCTGGCCGTGTGCGTGGCGCCCTGGCTGATCTATGCCGGCGTGGTGTACGCCCTGCGCGGCCCGCTGCCGGCGCCGGTGTTCGACAGCCCGATCCGGATGATCGTGTTCCTGCTGACCGGCCTGCTGGCCGCGGCGGCGGTGTCGCCGCTGTTGTGGATGTTCCTGGTCACGATACCGATGGATACGGCCGAGACCCTGGCCAGCGTGTTCGCCTTCCTCTACGGCGACCTGATCGGCCAGATCGTGCTGGCGCCGCTGCTGATCGCCGGCCTGCACGGCCTGCTGCATCGCCGCCAGCACCTGGGCCTGTGGCGCGACCTGGGGCTGGTGCTGGTCGGCGCGCTGGGGTCTTCCTGCTGCTGCAGGCCTATGGCGGGCTGGCGACGTACGTACTGTTGCTGGCTTTCGCGCCGTTGTTTTTCCTTGGCTTCCGCCACGGCTGGGAAGGCGCCGCGCTGGGCACGGCCAGCCTGGGCGTGGTGATCCAGGCGCTGGTGCACGCCGGCCTGCTGACCGTCAGCGTGTCCATGGTGCAGCTGGTGCTGGCCGTGGTCGGCGCCGGCGCGCTGGTGCTGGGCGCCGCCAGCACCGCCCTGCGCCTGAGCCACGAGACGCTGGCGCAGCGGCATAAGGAACTGGCGGCGAAAAACGAGGAGCTGGGCGAACTGGCCAACGAACTGCGCCTGATCAGCCAGCGCCTGGTGCGCATCGAGGAACAGGGCCAGCGCGAACTGGCCAACGAACTCGACTACGAACTGGGCCATGCCATCCACGCCTGGGCACCCGCATCAGCCTGGCATTCCGTGACGTGCGCGACGACCAGGGCACGCGTTTCCTGGAATCACTGCGCGAACAGGTGCGCGAGATCCAGGACAGCCTGCGCCGCGCCCTGCGCCAGCTGCGCCCGCCCATGCTGGACAGCCACGGCCTGCGCCGCGCGCTCGACAGCGGCCCGCTGCGCGAGATGCTGGACGACGCCGGCGTCAGCTTCGAGGCCGGCTTCGGCGGCCCCGCCGACACCCTGGGCGATGACGCCCGCACCGCGGTGTACCGTATCTGCCAGGCCGCGGTGCGCGAAGCGGTGCGGCTGGAAACGGTGCGCAATTTCGGCCTGCAGCTGCACGTCGGCGACCCCGGCCCGGAAGGCCGCGCGGTGGACCTGCGCATCGACCTGGAATTCTCGCCCTACGCCCAGCACCTGCCGTCGCTGCAGCCGCTGTCCGCGATCCGCGACCGCGTGCTGGCCGAACACGGCCGCTACATCGTGGAACCGCTGGTGCACGGCCAGCGCCACGTCGTGCACTTCCTGGCGGAGGATTAGGCGCGCGTCTGCAGCGTCGCCACGGCGTAGTCGGCCTGGATGCGCGCACCGTCCCAGCTGTAGATCAGGTGCTGGGCCTGCACGCAGGGCCTGACCCGGTCGGGATGGAACACGCCCACGCACTCGCCGCCGGGATGGCGCACGCTCGGATAGACCACGCCGTCGGAACCGGCGGTGCGCAGCTCGCGCGCCAGCGCCTGCGGCGCGGCGTAGTCGTCGGGCTTCAGCATCGCCGGCCAGCCCTTGCGCAGGTCGTGCAGGCGGCCGTCGATGCCGGTGCGGTAACAACGCATCTCCAGCTTCATCGCCGGCTCGTTCGTGGCGGCCATGAACTTCGCGCGGTGGAACATGGTTTCCGCCACCGCGGTGTCGAGCGAACGCGCGGCGTAGAACACGCCGTACGTGCCGTCGCTGAAACGGCTGCCGTCGGGATTGAGGTGGGTGAACGCCGCCATCACCGGCTGCGTGCCCGGGCCGCTGATGCGGCGCTCGCGCGGCACCAGGTCCAGCTGGCCCAGTTCCTGGCGCAGCCGGGCATTGGTCAGCGCCTCGATCGCGAACAGCGCCTCCAGGTCCTCGGGCGCGGCGACGCGGTCGAACACCCCACGCGGCGGGAACCGGCTGGGCACGATGCGCCAGGCCTCGTCCCAGCGGATGCGGCGCAGCGGCGGCAGTCGGCTCACTGCCATCCGCGCTGCGCGTCCAGGTAGCTGCGCACGACGAACAGGTCGGCGACATTGCCCGACAGCATGCGATCGAGCGCCGAACGGCCGCCGAAGGGCAACGCGGCATTGGGCTTGCGGATCCAGGCGTCGGCGCGGGTGGGGTCGGGGAACAGCAGCTCCAGCGCCTTGAAGATGCCCAGCACATAGCTGATGCGCTCGATCACGTCGCGCGGCGGCGCACCGTCCTGCAGCTTCTTCCATTTGTAGAACGTGGATTCGGGCGGGTCGCCCAGCAGGCGCCGGGCCTCGGACGACTTCAGGCCCCAGGCCTGGGCGATGCGGAAGAAGGCGCGCAGGGCCGGTCCACCGAGGTCGGCGGCCGGGGGGCGGCGGGAGCGGTTCGGGCGCTCATGGGTGGCTCCTTGTGTGGAGATGACAGGAACTCTACTCCACATATGGAGTTTATGCCTGCCCGGCACCCTCCGGCCCGGACCGGGGTTGCCGGCCTGTTCAGGTTCGCGAAACCCTTGCCCCGCCCGGTTTTCCGGGCCAATGGCGGGTAGCCGCTAACGGATTTCAAACAAGCGCTTCAGTCCGCGTTGCGGAAGCCGGGGCCAACCTCGCCCCACGCTTCACGGGCCGTGCTGAGGGACAAGGATCCCGCCCGGAGCGAGGCCGCAAGGTCGACCCCCCAAACGTTCGCAAGGAGAAACCCCATGAACGCTTTCAAGACTTCCCTGCTCGCCACCGCCCTCTGCCTCGGCATGGGCGCCGCCCCCGTCTTCGCCGACGACCACGCCCAGCCCGAACGCACCGCCGGCCAGGCCATCGACGATGCCTCCATCACCGCATCCGTGAAGTCAAGCTGCTGGCCGACGAACGCACCAGGGGTTCGACGTCAACGTCGACACCATGAAGGGCGTGGTCACCCTGACCGGCGGCGCCGACAGCCAGGCCGCCAAGTCGGCCGCCCAGGACCTGGCCGGCCAGGTCGAAGGCGTGGTCCTGATCAAGAACGAATTGACCGTGGCCGCCGACGGCACCGAAGCGCGCCAGGACGCCAACACCGCCACCGCCTCGGGCGAAGTGCGCGAAGCCATGGACGAAGCCGGCGACGGCATCGACGACGCCTGGATCACCAGCAAGGTGAAGAGCCAGCTGCTGGCCGACACCGCGGTGAAGGGCACGCAGATCAACGTCGACACCAAGGCCAATGTGGTCACGCTGACCGGCACCGCCGAATCGGCGGTCGCCAAGGACGCCGCGGTGCGCATCGCCGCCGGCACCGGGGCGTGAAGACCGTGATCGCCGACCAGTTGCTCGTGAAGCAGTAAGCGTCAGCGGCAACCCGGGTTCTCTCCCCGGGCCCGATTCCACGTCAGAGTGGACGGCAGCGGCCGGATCTTCGGATCCGGCCGTTGTTGTTTGCGGGCATGGTCCTTCACGGCGCCGTGCAACGCGACCGGCACACTGGCGCCGTCACCAGAGCGAACCCGCCATGACCGAATCCCTTTCCTTCGCCCGCCACCATCCGGTCCCGGCCCTGCTGGCCTGTCTCGTGATCGTGGTGGGCATCGCCGCGCTCGGCGCGCTGTTTCCGCCGGGCGAATGGTATGCCGGCCTGGCCAAGCCTTCCTTCAACCCGCCCAACGCCGTGTTCGGTCCGGCCTGGACGCTGCTGTACCTGTTGATCGCCGTGGCCACTTGGCTGCTGTGGCGCGCGCCCGCAGGCGATATGCGCACGCGCGCCCTGGGGTGCAGCGCCGCCCATCTCCTGCTCAATGCCGCGTGGACGCCGGTGTTTTTCGGACTGCAACAGCCCGGCTACGCGCTGGTCGTGATCGTGTTGATGTGGTTCGCGATCCTGGCCACGGTGGTCGCCGCCTGGCGCGTGCACCGGCCGGCGGCGTGGCTGTTGCTGCCGTACCTGGCCTGGGTGGGATTCGCCACGCTGCTCAACGCGTCGATCTGGCGCCTGAACTGAGGCATCAAGCTGCGACGGGGAGGTCGGCGCATCACGCGCCCGGCGGCCATGCGAGACTCGCGCCAGCCGCGTCCGGAGACCGCCATGCGCCAGCCTTCCCGAATCCTGATCGCCCTTGTCGTCCTTGCCGGTCTTCTGCCGGCGCTTGCACACGCCACGCCCGCCACCCTGCGCGTGGACCTGCAGCACGGCGGCGATGCCCACGGCGAGCACTACGCACTGGAGCGAGTGGTGGTCGAGCCGCTGCCCTGGGCTGGCAATCCCGAACGTCCGATCGATGACAGCAACCGTGGCGTGAACCTGTTCGAGGTGTTCGACGCGGCCAGCGGCAAGCTTCTCTACTCGCGCGGCTACAGCACCGTCTTCGGCGAGTGGCGCACCACGGAACAAGCCGCCAGCCAGCCGCGCAGTTTCCAGGAGTCGCTGCGTTTTCCGATGCCCGACCAGCCTGTGCGCCTGCGGGTGTCGGCGCGTGACGCCGGCAACCGTTTCGCGCCGGTATGGGAGACCACGGTGGACCCGAAGGCGCTGGACATCGAACGGGTCGCGCGGCCGGCGCCGGCGACGCCGATCGCGATCCACCGCAGCGGCCCGTCGCCGCAGAAGGTGGACCTGCTGCTGCTGGGCGACGGTTACGCCGCCGACGAGCTCGACAAGTTCGAGGCCGATGCCCGCCGGCTGGTGGTGCACCTGTTCACGGTGTCGCCGTTCAAGGAGCGCGCCGGCGACTTCAACGTCTGGGCGCTTACCGTGCCGGTGCCGGTCTCGGGCATCACACGGCCCTCCACGGACACGCACCGCGCCAGCGCGCTCGGCGTGCGTTACGACATCTTCGGCAGCGAACGATACGCGCTGACCCTGGACAACCGCGCCTGGCGCGAACTGGCCCAGTACGCGCCCTATGACGTGGTGCAGATCCTGTTCAACAGCGAAACCTATGGCGGCGGCGGCATCTTCGGCCAGTTCAGCACGGTCGCGGCCGACAACGACTGGGCCAATTACCTGTTCGTGCACGAGTTCGGCCACCACTTCGCCGGCCTGGCCGACGAGTACTACACCTCGCCGGTGGCCTATGCGGCCGCGGCGACGACGCGCATCGAACCCTGGGAACCCAACGTCACCGCGCTGCTCGACCCGGCCCGGCTGAAGTGGCAGGCCAGTCCCGCCACGCCGCTGCCCACGCCCTGGCCCAAGGCCGGGTTCGAGGCCTTCCAGCGCGAGAACCAGGCGCGGCGCGCGAAGCTGCGCGAACAGCGGCGCCCCGAGAGCGAGATGAGCGCGCTGTTCAGCGCCGAACAGCGCCATGTCGAGGCGCTGTTCGACGGCAAGCCGCACGCCCACGCCATCGGCGCCTTCGAGGGGGCGAACTACGAGGCCACCGGTTATTACCGGCCGCAGCTGCAGTGCCTGATGTTCACCCGCAGCGAGGCCTTCTGCCACGTCTGCCAGGACGGCATCGAGGCCATCATCGACCTGTATTCGCGAGGCGCGACGCCGTAGCAGCACCCCTGGCCGTAGTGCGTCGGGGCGGGCCGCGCACGCGGGTTCGTGCGGCAACGCACATAGGCGCGCGGCCCTTCATCCGGGGTTGTGCCGGCAAGGCGCAGCCTCCGGGCAGGCGTGACGCCCCGTGGACAGTTCCGGCTCCGTCGCCACCAGGCCTTCCGGCCGTGCGCTGCCCCGCAGCGATCCGCTTCCTCCAAGGACTCCCCATGAAGATCCTCAAGACCACGCTGCTTGCGTTCGCCATCGCCGCCTGCGTCGGCGCCTGCATGAACACCGACGACAATGCCGGCGCGAAGCGCAACCTGGCCACCACCCTCGATGACGCCAGCATCACCGCCGCGGTCAAGTCGATGCTGCTGGCCGACGAACGCACCAAGGGTTTCGACATCAACGTCAACACCAGCAAGGGCGTGGTCACCCTGCGCGGCGGCGCTGACAGCGCGAAGGCCAAAAAGGATGCCTCCCTGATCGCCGGCAGCGCCGACGGCGTACGTCGCGTGGACAACCGCCTGATAGTCGCCACCGACGACAGCGAACGCCGCCAGGACGCCGACAAGGCCACCGCGTCCGGTGACGTGCGCGAGGCCCTGGACGAAACCGGCGACGGCATCGACGACGCCTGGATCACCAGCAAGGTGAAGACCCAGCTGCTGGCCGACACCGAGGTCGCGGGCACGATGATCGACGTGGACACGAAGGCGAACGTGGTCACCCTGACCGGCACCACGCCCACCGCCACCGCGCGCCTGGCCGCCATCCGCATCGCCGCCGGCACCGGGGCGTGCGGCAGGTCGAGGCGGGCGGCCTGCACGTAGTGCGCTGACCGGTTACCGGCGCGCGGTTTCGCCGGCTGCGGCCGGGCCTTCGGGCCCGGCCGTTTTCATTTCCGGGCCGTGTGGCAGCGGTCTGGCTAGGCGCTCGTTCCCGGCCGCCACAGGTCCACGGCGAACTCCGCTTCGTACGGCGGCACGTTGCACTCGATCACGTCGTCGGGCGCGATCTTCAGCGTGAGGCCGACGATGTCGGCGCGCACCGGAACTTTGTGCCGCTGGCGGTCCACCAGCACCGCGGCATGCACGAAGGCCGGTTTCTGCGTGGCCAGCCACTCGAACACGCGGAACAGCGAATGGCCCTAGTACAGCACGTCGTCCACCACGATCACCCGGCGGCCGATCAGGTTGGCCCCGGCCGGCGCTTCGAGCGCGGTCTCGGGATGCAGCAGCTCCGGGTTGTCGGCGTAACGTTTGACCTTCAGGTCCAGCCGTTCGATCTGCGCCCGGGGCGCGTGCACCTTCATGCGCGCCAGCAGCCGGTCGGCCAGCGGCGCGCCCCGGCGCAGCATGCCCAGCAGCACGGTGGGCGTGGCGTCCAGCATCGCCGCGGCCTGGCGCGCCATGTCGTCCACCACGGTCTGCAGGTCGGTTTCCGAATACAGGCGGTAGCGGTCGGCGGGCATGCGGGCACTCCGGTCGGGGACGCCCTAGCGTAACGGAGCGGCATGGCCGCGGCACGGTGCGATGCGGAAAGCATACGGGCCGGCGTTATAGTCGAGCGACCGCCACCGCCGATACGGAGCCGTCAATGCGCCTGCCGACGATCGCTCTCGCCCTCTGCCTGGTGTTTCCGGCCCAGGCCGCCATCAACCCGGCCGAGTACCAGCGCGGCGCGCCCGACCAGGTGCGGCTGCGCGAGACCGCGCGGGTGGTGCAGGAATTCCCGGTCGGCGACAGCCGCCATCGCCGGGTCACCCTGGTGGGCGAAATCATCGACGAGAAGAACGCCGACACGCCCCGGCCCGGCCAGACCGTGGTGATCGACTACACGGTGGACCTGACCGCGCGCAAACGTGCCGGCGAAGCGCACCACAAAGCGAACGGCAACCGGCCGGGCCCGCAGTTCATGCACGAACCCGATCCGCCGGAGCTCGATGCCGACGGCGCGTTCTGGGCCAACCTGGCGCCGGCCGGCAGCCCTTACGCCAACGGCCACCGCCATGCCGGTGCGGTGCCGGCGGCAAAGGGATACACCGCCAGCGGCGCAGTCTACGTGCCGGTGTCCGGCCAGTATTCCTTCGACGCGCCGGGCAACTGAGCCGAAAAGGTGGCGCGACCGCGACGGTTTCGTCAGCTCGCCAGCCGGAATGCAGCGCTGGCGATGACCTTGCCGTTGACCTGCACGTCCACCCGGTGTTCGCCCGGATGATAGACGCGGGTGGTGATCGGCCTGAGCGAATGTTTTTCGCCAGCATGCGGGACTCGCGCGGCGCCAGCACCAGCTGCCAGCCCTTGAACACCTTGGGTGAAGTGCTGCCATTGGCCTTGACGTGGTGCACCACGTAGTCGATCGCCAGCGTCTGCGGTTTGCCGGACGTGGACCGCAGCGTGAGCGACAGGACGACGCCACCGCCGACCGCCACGCGCTTGGGCGAGACCGAAAATTCCGCCTCGCCCTTGAACGCCTGCCCCAAGCCCCACGCGGTCAGCACGCGCGGATCGCCCTTCTTCACCAGGGTGCGGCTGGCGTGCCTGAGCAGGGCGCGGCGTTCGGGCGTCGCGCCCGGCAGGTGCGCGTCCAGCCAGTCGGCGACCACGCCGGGATGGTCCTTGGCGATGTCGTTGAGGTGGTTGGCGACGCTGCGGCGCACGTATTCGCTGCCGTCGTCCTGCAGTGTCCGCAGCAGCGGCAGGGTCGGCGTGGGATCGGCGATCAGCGCCTTGATCTGCAGGCCCCAGGGCAGGCGCGGGCGGCTGCCTTCGCTGACCAGGCGGCGCACGTGCGGGCTGGGGTCGTGCTGCCAGCGCGCCAGCGTGCGCAGGCTCAGGTCGAAGTGGTTCATAAGGTAAGGCCGGATCGCGAACTCGCCGGTGAACCGTTGCGTCAGCGCATGCAGCGCCTGCAGCCCGCGCGCGGGTGCGGCCTGGCCGCGGCGGGCGATGAATTCGCCCAGCGGCCAGCCGATCCAGCCGGCCAGGCCGGCGTCGGTGATGGCGAAGTCGAGTTCGTCGCCGGTTGCGGCCGGCGCCAGGGCGGATTCGATGATGCCGGCGGCGCGGTCGAAGTCCGGCGGCAGTGTGGCTTCCAGCGCGTCGGCGATCTGCATCGCGCGCGCCTTCATCTCCAGCGCGTCCAGGCCGGCCAGTGCGCGGCGCTCGAAGCTGCGGCGGTCGAAATCGCGCCAGGCGCGCTGCAGGTGTTCGCCGCAAGCACGCACCAGGGCAGGGTTGATCAGGTTCTTGAACGGTTCGGGCATGGGGTTCGCCGCGCGGGGATCAGGAGGCGAGCGTAACGCGCTCCGCATCGTCGCCGGCGGCCAGCACCGCCAGCAGCTGCATCAGGCTGCGCACGTCGGTGTGGTTGTGGGCCAGCACGCGGCGCAGGTCGGTGGCCGGGCCGCCGCGCAGGTAGTCGCGCCAGGCGCGCGGCGCTTCGCTGCCGGGCAGGTCGTCTTCGCGCAGCACTTTCAGCAGCTGGCGTTCGACCGTGCCGAGCCGGCAGTTTTCCCACTGGCCGCGGTAGCGGCGCCGCACCGGGTGCAGCAGGTCCAGGTGCGCCAGCGGCGTGACCGGGCAGGGCAGGCGCGCCAGCCGGTAGCGGGTCTTGAGCAGCGGCGCGTCGTAGCTGCGGCCGTTGTAACTGACCAGCACCGTGCCGGGCGTCAGCCACTGCGCGAAGGTGCGCAGCATCGCCGTCTCGGCGGCCATCGTGGTGGTCAGCAGCTGGCGCACGCGCAGCTGGCCGTGCACGAGATCCGCCGCACCGATCATGAAGGCGCGGGTGCCGGTGCCGCCGGCCAGGCCGGTGGTTTCGGTGTCGAAGCACAGCAGGTCGGCGCGCGCGACGGGGGTTTCGAAGTGGCGGGCGAAGCGTGCGTCCACGTGTTCCGGCAAGTCCGGCGGCGCATGGCGCGATTCCAGATAACGCAGGCCGGGCGCGATCTCATCGCCGGGCAGGTCGCGGTCCGGCGCGAACCGTGGCGCGGCCGGCAGACCCCGGGCGCGCAGGCCGAGCAGGCGGCGGATGTGTTCCGGGACTTCGGTGCGAACAGCGCCCCTCTCCCCAGCCCTCTCCCGCAAGGGGAGAGGGAGCCGATCTCGCGACGAATGAGCTCCCTCTCCCTCTGCGGGGAAGATCCGGGCTCGCGACGGACAAACTCCCTCTCCCCTTGCGGGAGAGGGTTGGGAAAGGGGGCCGCACTTGCCAAGGCCCCCGCATCCCGCCGCAACACCCGCAGCCGCTCCGCCAGCGCCACGCTCATGCCGTCGCCAACAGATCGAACACACGGATCGCCAGCGCGCGCGGCGTCTCGCCCTCGCGCGCCTCGTCGACCGCCAGCGCCGGCCCCACGCAGGCCGGGCAGCCGGCGCGGCAGTCGCAGGCCACCACCAGCGCGCGCGCCTGCCGCACCAGTTCCGCCTGCCGCCGCCACAACGGCTCGCTCAGGCCGACGCCACCCGGATAGTTGTCGTAGAGATAGACAGTGGGCGTAAAGCGCTCCGCCGACGCCGGATCCGCCAGCGAACCGTCGGCCCCGCGCAGCTGCCCGCGTCCGCGGCCGTCGGCCTGGGCGAACCAGGCGCCGTCGCCGCTGCCGATCGCCTTCTGCAGGTCGCGCGCCTCCGCCATCACCGACAGCGCCGCCACCACGTGCAGTGCGTGTGCCGCGCCCATAAACCGTCCAGCGCCGCCTGGCGCGAGCCGAAGGCGTGTTCCAGCACGTCCTGCGGCAGCTGCCACCACAATGCGGTGGTGTGGATTTCCTGGTCGGGCAGGTTGACCGGCCCGTAGCCGATGTTTTCGTGGGTGTAGTAACGGATCTTCTTGTAGCCCGACACCCGCCGCACCACGTGCACCTCGCCATGCTGGGCACTGCCGTCGCCGGCGCGCACGCCGTCGAAACGTTCCAGCACCTTCAGCTTCGTGTAGTCGATCGCGTCGGTGTAATAGTCCACGTGCGTGCGGGTGACGTAGGCCTTGCGGCCGTCCCAGTCCAGCCGCTCCACCTGGTAGGGCGTGGACTGGACCATGTGGATCGCGCCCTCGTACAGCGTGAGCGCGGCGGAGGAATAATCCACCTCGGCGATGATCGCCTGGCGGCCGTCGCTGCGGTCCACCACCACGAAGTTGCCGTCGGCCACCGAACGCAGCGACACCGCGTTGGCCGGGTAGCTGTCGGCGATCCAGTCCCAGCGTTCGCCCTCGGTGTGCACCACGCCACTCTCGGCCAGCACTTCCAGCCAGGGCTGCGGGTCCACCGGGCCGAAGCGGTCGCCGGCCAGGAAAGGCAGTTCGAAGGCGGCGCAGCGCAGGTGGTCGAGCAGGATCAGCGGCTGGTCGGCGTGCAGTCGCGCGTGTTCGGGCGGCGCGCCTTCGAAAAATTCCGGGTGCCGCACCATAAGGTACTGGTCCAGCGGATCGGAGCTGGCCACCAGCACGCCCAGCGCCGACTGCTGCCGGCGGCCGGCGCGGCCCAGGCGCTGCCAGGTGGCGGCGATCGAACCCGGATATCCGTTGAGCACCACGACGTCGAGTGCGCCGATGTCCACGCCCAGCTCCAGCGCCGAGGTGCTGACGATGCCGTCTATGCGCCCGGCGCGCATGTCGCGTTCGGCGGCGCGGCGTTCCTGCGGCAGGTAACCGCCGCGGTAGGCGCGGATGCGCGCCGGCTTGCGCGGGTCGTGGTCGAACACGTCCTTGAGGTATTTGGTCAGCACTTCGACCATGGTCCGCGACTGCGCGAACACTGGGTCTTCAGCCCGGCCTTGATCGCCAGCCGGGCGATGCGGTTGGACTGCGATCGCGCCGACGCGCGCAGGCCCAGGTCCGGGTTCACCACCGGCGGGTTCCACAGCAGCACGGTGCGGTCGCCGCGCGGCGCGCCGGAGCGGGTGATGGCGGTCACCGGCGCTTCGATCACCGCCTCGGCGTGTTCCTTCGGGTTGCCGATGGTGGCCGAGCACAGGATGAAGGTCGGGTCCGCGCCGTAGAACGCGCACACCCGCTTCAGCCGCCGCAGCACGTTGGCCAGGTGCGAACCGAACACGCCGCGGTAGCTGTGCACCTCGTCGATCACCACGTACTGCAGGTTCTCGAAGAACTGCGCCCACTTGGTGTGGTGCGGCAGGATGCCCTGGTGCAGCATGTCCGGGTTGGACACCACGATGTCGCCGTGAAGGCGCACCGCCTGGCGCGCATCGCCCGGGGTGTCGCCGTCGAAGGTGAAGGCCTTCACGCCCAGGCCGCCGGCGGCGTTCAGTTCCAGCAGCTCGGCCACCTGGTCCTGCGCCAGCGCCTTGGTCGGGAACAGGTACAGCGCCTTGGCCTGGCGCCGCATCGCCGCGGCCACCACCGGCAGCGTGTAGCACAGCGATTTTCCCGAGGCCGTGGGCGTGACCACCACCACGTGTTCGCCGCGCTGGGTGGCGGACCAGGCCTCGGCCTGGTGGCTGTACAGCCGGTCGATGCCGCGGGTCCGCAGGGCCGCGACCAGCGCTTCGGGCAGGTCGGCGGGGAACGGTGCGTACGAGCCGTCGTGCCCCGGCAGGTGGAAACAGCCGGTGATGCGGTCGGCGTATTTCCGGCCCAGGCGCGTGCCCAGCGACTGGCCGCCGCGTTCGGGCGCGGGCACGAGGCCCGGGGCGTGGCGATGCAGTGGCGTGGAGAGTGCGGAAGTCGCGGGAAACATGGGCCGGGTGCCGGAATGGGGCCCACAGGACACCGTAAGCATGTCTCACCCGGTGAGACCGGCGCGCGGAAATGCGGGCGCCTGCGACTTGGGACACAATGCCGCCATGGCCGAGAACGCGAACCCCCGACGCGAAACCTCCCGCGAGCTGGTGCAGGCGCTGTACGCCGAGCTCAAGCAGGTCGCCAGCCGCGAACGCTGGCGCCTGGGCAATGCCCCGACCCTGCAGACCACGGCCCTGATCAGCGAGACCTATCTGAAACTGCACAAGGTCGAGGGCTGGAACGACCGCGAACACTTCCTGCGTGCCGCCGCCGTGGCCATGCGCCAGGTGCTGGTGGACGCGGCGCGCGAACGTTTCGCGCTCAAGCGCGGCGGCGGCATGGTGCCCGACACGCTGTCGGCAGCCGAACGCGTGGTGATCGAGTCCGACGATCAGATCCTGCACGTGGACGAGGCCCTGGCCCGGCTGCAGGACATGGAGCCGCGCCTGGCCGAAGTGGTCGAGTGCCGCTTCTTCGCCGGTTACAGCGATGCCGAAACGGCGCAGGCGCTGGACATCAGCGAACGCACCGTGCGCCGGGACTGGCTCAAGGCCAAGGCCTGGCTGTTCACCGAACTCAACCCTTCTTCGTGACGGCCGCCTGCAGGTCCGCGCGCAGGCGCTGCAGCTCCGGCTGGTAGGGCGCGCCTGCCGGGCCCAGCGCCGCCAGTTTCGCCGCCATCACGTCGGCCATCGCGTTCGCGCCCCCGGCATCGCCGCGCGCCAGCCGCAGGCGGGCTTCCAGTCCGTCGCACAGCGCGTACAGCACCTGGTCTTCGCCCGAATGCGCACGCGCCGCAGCGCGCGCTTCGTCCAGCCGCGCCGCCGCCAGGTCCAGCTCGCCGCGTTGCAGCCGGGTCTCGGCCAGGCTCTGCAGCACGGCCACGGTGAGCGGGCTCTGTTCGCCGGTGTACTGGCGCGACATGGCCAAGGCGTCCTCCAGCAACGGCAGCGCTTCGTCGGCGCGGCCGCCGCGCAGGATGATCTTGCCCAGGTTGGCCTGCATCGCCGCCAGTGCCGCCGACGGTCCGTACAGGTCGCGGCGCAGGCCGCTGGCCAGGCGCAGGCGCTCTTCGGCGGCGGCCAGGTCGCTTTTCCGGAACGCGACCGCGGCCCAGTTGCCCAGGGTCAGCAGCGCGCCCGCCGAATGCTGCTGGCCGATCGCGCTGTAGGCGGCCCAGGCATCGGCGAAGGCGGCATCGGCCGGCTCCACCTCGTTGTTGCCCATGTAGGCGATGCCCAGGCTGTTGAGCAGGCTGGCGGTGGAGGCGTGTTCGCGGCCGAAGTGGGCGTCGTGTTCGACCAGTGCGGCCCGCAGTGTGTCGATCGAGCGCTGCAGGCCCGATTCCTCGCGTTCCACCTGCGCCTGCAATTGCCGGCTGCCGAGCAGAGCGATGCGGTGCCGGCCGGGGTCGGCGTTCCAGTAGGCCTGGGCCTCGTCCAGCAGGCGCCGGGCTTCGGCGGTGTTGCCGCGCCGCAGTTCGACTTCGGCCAGCTGCAGCGAGATCTCGGCGCGCTGGTCGGGCGCGGCCTGCGCCTCGGGCGTGGCCAGGAACTCGCGCAGCAGGGGCGCCGCGCCCTCGTAGTCGTTCATGTAGCCGTACAGCGCGCCCAGCGTCTCGAGCAGTTCGGCGCGGGTCTGCGGCTGGTCGCGGTACTGGTCGGCCAGGCGCTTGGCGCTTTCGTCCAGCACCTGCTTGGCGGTGAGCGAATCGGCGCCGGCGTTTTCGCCGGCGGTGCGGAACATCAGCATCAGGTAGTTCTTCACCGCCTCGGCGCGGGCCATCTCCAGCCGGGCCTGGTCGCGTTCGCGTTCGGCCTCGCGCGCCTGCCAGGCCACGCCGACCAGGCCGGCCAGCAGCGGCACCATCACCGCCGTGCTGACCGCCACCGCCACCCGGTGCCGGCTGATGAAACGCCGCAGCCGGTAGCCGCGTGTGTCGCCGCGCGCGTGCACCGGTTCGCGGCGCTGGTGCCGGGCGATGTCGTTCCACAGCTGCGAGGCGCTCTGGTAACGCGCGGCCGGTTCGCGGCGCAGGGCCTTGAGCACGATCGCGTCCAGGTCGCCGAACAGCTTGCGCCGCAGCACCGGTCCGTCGCGGGTGGCGACCTCGCTGGGCGGCGGCGGGTCGGCTTCCAGCCGGCGCGCCAGGGTGGTGGGCAGGGCGGAGTCGCGCAGGCGCCAGGGCGAGGCGCCGACCAGAAGTTCGAACAGCAGCAGGCCCAGCGAATACACGTCGGTGGCCATGGTGATCGCGCCGCCTTCGATCTGTTCCGGCGCGGCGTAGTCGGGCGTCAGCAGGTGCAGGGTCTGGGCTGGCGTCGCACTTTCGGCCATCAGCCGGGCGATTCCGAAATCCAGCAGTTTCACGTGGCCGTCGCCGGTGACCAGGATGTTGGCGGGCTTTAGGTCGCGGTGCACCACCAGGTTGCGGTGGGCGAAGTCCACCGCGTTGCAGATTTCACGGAACAGATTCAGGCGTGCGTCCAGCCCCAGCCGTTTGGCATCCGCATACCGCAGGATGTCCAGGCCATCCACGTATTCCATGGCCATGTAGGGGCGGCCATCGGGTGCGATGCCGCCATCCACCAGGCGGGCGATGCCGGGGTGTTCGAGCGCGGCCAGGATGCGTCGCTCGTTGCCGAAGTGCGCCATCGCGCCGGCGGCCTCCGGGCGGATCAGCTTCAGTGCCACGTGCTGTTCGAAGTCGGCATCGTGGCGCACGGCCAGGTAGACCTCGCCCATGCCGCCGCGGCCGATCAGCTTTTCGATCCGGAAATCGCCGACGACCTCTTCCGGCGACAGCGAGCTGTACTCCGGGGTTTCGGGCTCCGGCACCGATTCCGCCGGCTTCTCCAGGAAGCCGGGCTGCGACTCCAGCGCCCGGAACATGCGCCGCACGCGGTCCCGCGTCGCCTCGTCCACGTCGGCGCGGGCGAGGGCGCGTTCGCGGTCTTCGGGGTCGAGTTCGTGCAGCTTGTCGAACAGGGCGGCGACGGCCGCCCACTGTCCGGTGGTGTCCTGGTTCATCGCGCCGTTCCCCGGTCGGTACCAGCCCGACGATAACCCGCCGGGCGCCGGCTCAGCCGCAGTACGCGCGGGTGACCTTGTTGTCGGCGTCCACGTCCAGGTTCAGGCGGTCTTCGCGGTAGTCCATGGTCACGGCCATGCCGGGTTTGATCACGCGCATGCGTTCGGAGCCGGAGTCGGTCTTGGCTTTGGCGACCAGGGCTTCGTCGGCGACCTGGCCGAGGGTCCACTGCACCGGGGTGGCGTCACAGGTCATGGCGGGCGTCTCCGCGGTGGGGGCTTCGGGAAGGGGTGGCTCGGTACCGGCGGGTTCGCCGGCCATGGCCGGCGGGGCCTCGCTGTTGGCGTCGGCTTCGGACGACGGCGTGGCGCAGGCCACCAGCAGCAGTGCGGCGGCGGCGGCGAAGGCATGGACGAAGTGACGCATCGGGGGATCTCCATCGGCAGGGTCCGCGGCAGCCTAACGCAGCCGCTGTCTTGCCGTCTTAACCCGCGCGGGCCGATGATGGCCCTCCCCCGGACGAGAGTTTCCGCATGCCGCCCTGGCTGAAGCGTAAGCGGGTCTGGATCCCCGGCGCCCTGGCCCTGGCCCCTGGGCCTGTATGCGGCCGCGGGCTTCTGGTGGGCGCCACGGCTGATCCGCGACGCGATCATCGCCGACGGCAGCGCCGCGCTCGGCGTGCCGGTGTCGGTGGGCGAAGTGCAGACCCACCCCTTCACCTTCGAGATGACCGTGCACGACCTGGTGGTCGCGGATCCGGACGAGCCGCTGCTGGCGCTCGAGCGGCTCTATGTCGATTTCGAACTGGCCTCGCTGTGGCGGCGCGCCTGGACCTTCAGGATCGTGCGGCTGAACGGTCCGTTCGCGCGCGCCATCATCCGGCCCGACGGCTCGCTCAACCTGATGGACCTGGTGCCCGACGCGCCGCCGCAGGCCGAGCCGGAGCCCTTGCCCGGCGTGCACATCGAACAGCTGATCGTCTCGCGCGGCCAGGTCAATTTCGCCGACCGCAGCCGGCGCCAGCAGCCGGAAAAAGTGCTGGCGCCGATCCAGTTCGAACTCAGCGACTTCCGCACCACGCCCGAGGGCGGCGATTTCACCCTCAGCGCGGCCAGCGAAGCCGGCGAACGGTTCGACTGGAAGGGCCGGATCGCGGCGCAGCCGGTGAGCTCGCAGGGCGAATTCAGCATCCGCGGACTCAAGGCGCGCAGCGTCTGGGAATTCGCCAGCGAACAATTGCCGTTCGAGCTCGCGGCCGGCGAACTGGACCTGGCCGGCACCTACGATTTCCGTTACGACCAGGCCACGTCCCTGGAAGCGAGCCTGCCGGAGATCACCGGCACCGGGCTCACGCTGCGCGAAACCGGCCACGGCGAGGACCGGGTGGTGCTGCCCAAGCTCACCGTCGCCGACACCCGGCTGTCCTGGGCCCAGGGCACGGTGGACGTGGACAGCGTCACCGTGGAGGGCGCGCAGGTGGATTCCTGGCGCGAACCCGACGGCCGCTTCAGCATCGAACGCCTGCTGGCCGGTATGCCGGCGGATGCCGCGCCCGCGCAGGAGACCCCGGCGCCGGCCCCGGAGGCGGTGCCGCCCCGACGCCGGCACCGCCGGTCGAAGCCACGCCCGATGTCGTGATCCCGCCGGTGCCCGCCGATGCGCAGACACCACGCGAAGCCGTGGCCGAGGCCGCACCCGACTGGCAGATGCGCCTGAAGACCTTCACGTTGACCGGCGCGCAGATCGCCTTCGAGGATCGTTCGGTGACGCCGGCGGTGCCGTTCCGGATCGCGCCGCTGTCGGTCACCGCCACCGGCATCGACCTGGACCTCACGCATCCGGTGCCGGTGCAGATCGCCGGCCGGATCGACGACAGCGCCGACTTCACCGCCGCCGGCAGCGTCACGCCGGAAACCCTGGCGGCCGACCTCGAGGTCACGCTGTCGGGATTCGCGCTGCCGAAACTGCAGCCGTATCTCAACCAGAGCATGGCCGCCGACGTCACCTCCGGCACCCTGTCGGCGAAGGGCCGCGCCGTGCTGGCCCCGGAAGGCGCCACGCCCTGGCTCGGTTACGCCGGCGAGGCCTCGGTGGAAGGTTTCCGCCTGGTGGACCAGATCGATCGCGAAGAACTCGTGCGCTGGCAGCGCACCGACCTTGAAGGCCTGGAGCTGGGACTGGGCCCGGATGCGGTGAAAGCACGGCGGATCACCGCGCGCCAGCCTTTCCCATGGTCGTCGCGATCGCGCCCGACCAGACCGTGAACCTGGTGCGTGCGATGTCGCCCCGGCCACAGGCCCACCTGACGGAGGCGGTGGCGGCACGCGTGCACACCGTCACCGAAGCGACCGACATGGCGATCGACGTCGCCGAGCTGCGCCTGGTGGCCGCGACCATGAGCTTCTCGGACCGGTTCATCCAGCCCAACTTCAGCGCCAGGGTCGAATCGCTCGACGGCACGGTGCGCGGCCTGTCCAGCAACCCGCGCCGGGCCGCGAAGGTGGACCTGGCCGGCTTCGTGGTGAACAAGTTCTCGCCGGTGATCATCCAGGGCGAGGTCAATCCTTTCCGCTACGACCTGCACACCGACCTGAAGCTGCAGTTCCGCAACATCGACCTGCCGGTGTTCAATCCGTACTCGGGGCGTTACGCCGGTTTCGCGATCGCCAAGGGAAAACTCACCACCGAACTCGACTACACCATCCGCGACCGCCAGCTCGAGGCCAACCACCACGTGGTGCTGGACCAGCTCGAATGGGGCGAGGCCACCGACAGCCAGGACAAGGTCTCGCTGCCGATCCGCCTGGCCACCAGCCTGCTCAAGGACCGCGAGGGCGTGATCGACCTGGACCTGCCGATCACCGGTTCGCTGGACGACCCGACGTTCCGCGTCGGCCCGGTGGTGTGGCAGATCGTCAAGAACCTGGTGGTGAAGATCGTCACCGCGCCGTTCGCCTTCCTCGGGTCGCTGTTCGAAGGCGCCGAGGATGCGCAGTTCGTGGTGTTCGCGCCTGGCGACGCCGCGCTGTCGCCGGAGCAGCAGACCAGCCTGGCCGCGTTGGCCAAGGGCCTGGCGGAGCGGCCGCAGCTGCGCATCGAAGTGCCGGCCGGCCTGGTGCCCGAACTCGATGCGCCGGCGCTGGCGCAGCGGCGTTTCGACGCCGCGCTGGCGGTGCTGGCGGAAACCCCGGAGGACGGGACTTTCGCACTCGACGCGCTCGAACCCGACGACCGCATCGACCTGCTGCGCGACCTGTACAAGCAGCAGTTCGACCGGCGCGCCAAGATCCCCGACGAAGCCGAACCGCCGGAAGACGCCGACCGCGCCGCCCGCAAGGCCCTGCGCGAGGCGCACGAACAGGCCTGGCTGACGGCCGAGCTGCTGCCGCGGTTCACGCCCACCGACACCGAGCTCGAGACCCTGGCGCAGGCGCGCGCGCAGGCGATCCAGGAAGCGCTGCTGGCCGGCGGCGAACTGGAACCGACGCGGGTGTTCGTCACCGGTGCGCGGCCGCTGGCGGCCAAGGACGGCCAGGTCAGCCTGGAGCTGGCGCTGGAGTGATCAGCGCGCGGCGACCGCGCCGTCGGCGAACTGCCGCAGCACCGCGTCTCGGGTCGCGTCGACATGCGTTTCCATCGGCGCGTGGCCGGCGCCGGCGATGGTGACCCAGCGTGCCGAAGGCAGGTCGCGGCGCAGGCGCTCGGCCGCCTCGGCCTTCACCCAGCGGTCGTCCTCGCCCCAGACCATAAGGGTCGGCACGCGGTCCAGTCGCTGTGCGTCGGCGGCCGGCGGCCACTGCGCCGAATAGCCGGTCAGGATCGCCAGCGCCGTGCCCGGCTGTTGCAGCGGCGTCAGGTAACCGCTCACTTCCGCTTCGCTGGGTTCGCGGTTGTAGGCGCGTTCGATCAGGCCGGCGATGCGTTCGGGATGGTGCAGGTAGCGGCTCTCGACCAGGCTGGCGATGAAGCGACGGAAGCGCGGCGATCGGTAACGTTCGCGGCTGCGCAGTTCGCGTGGCGAGATGATCGGGTTGCCGGCGATGTACACCACGCTGCGCGCCGTGCCCGGCTGCTGCGCCAGTTCGGCCACCACCCGCGTGCCCATCGAATGCCCCAGCAGGCACCAGCGCCGGCCCGGCGCCTGGGTTTCCAGCCACGGCCGCAGGGCCGACCCGGCGGTGCCCGGGAACGGCACGCGGGCGCTGTAGCCGTAGGCCGGCAGGTCCAGGGCCCAGACCGGGTGGCCGGCCGCCGCCAGCGCCGGCGCCAGATCGCGGAAGCTGAAGGTCGAACCGCCCAGGCCATGCACCAGCAGCACCGGGCAGCCGGTCGCGCCACCGGTCGCCGGCCAGTGGCGCAGGTGCACCCGCACGCTGTCGATGGTCTCGAAGCGGGAGTTGGCGAAGGGCTCGGCGGCCGCCGGGGGCTTGCCAGGCACAGGCCGAGCAACAGGGGCGCAGGACGGTCATGCCGCGATTCAAGCGCAATCGACGTGGGTGCCGTGTCACGGGATCATCCTGTTATGGAAACGATACGTAACGATCATGGGGCTTTGTTGCGGCAATGAAGGGGTTCATCTTGCTCCCACCTCCACGGAGATCCCGACATGGCCACCCCGCTCACCCAGTCCACCCGCCTCGGCCCCCTGACCCTGCGCAACCGCATCGTCATGGCCCCGATGACCCGCTCCCGCGCCGAGGGCAACCTGCCCAATGCGCTGATGCGCGATTATTACGCCCAGCGCGCCGGCGCCGGCCTGATCATCAGCGAAGGCACCGCGCCGACGCCGGACGCGCTCGGTTACGCCCGCATCCCCGGCCTGTTCACCGCGGCCCAGGCCCGCGCCTGGGGCGAGATCGCCGATGCCGTGCACGCCGGCGGCGCGAAATTCTTCATCCAGCTGATGCACACCGGCCGCATCGGCCACCCGGCCAACCTGCCGGCGGGCGCGCAGCTGCTGGCGCCGTCGGCGGTCGCCGCGGCCGGCCAGATCTGGACCGACAGCGCCGGCATGCAGGACCACCCGGTGCCCAGGGCCATGGACGCGGCCGACCTGGCCAGCGCGCGCGAGGGTTTCGCGCAGGCCGCGAAACTCGCCGTTGCCCACGGCGTGGACGGCGTCGAGCTGCACGCCGCCAACGGTTATTTGCTGGCGCAGTTCCTGAATCCGCGCAGCAACCAGCGCACCGATGCCTACGGCGGCAATGGCGAGAACCGCCGCCGTTTCCTGCTCGAGACCGTGGACGCCACCATCGCCGCGATCGGCAAGGACAAGGTCGGCGTGCGCCTGAGCCCGTTCAATGCGTTCAACGACCTCGAGTCCGGTTTCGCCGGCGAGCGCGAGGAATTCCTGGCCACCGTCGCCGAACTCTCGGCGCGTGGCATCGCCTACCTGCACCTGGGCGGCGGCACCGTGCCGGCCGAACTGCTGCCGGCCGTGCGCGCCGCCTTCTCCGGCACGCTCATCCTCAACGGCGGTTACGACGGCGCGCGCGCGCAGGCCGACGTGACGGCCGGCCTGGCCGACCTGGTGGCCTTCGGTCGTCCGTTCGTCAGCAACCCGGACCTGCCCGAACGCTTGCGTACGGGTGCGCCTATCGCCGACCTTGACGCCGCCACGCTCTACACGCCGGGCGCCGCGGGTTACACCGACTATCCTCGCCATCAGGAAGCGGAAGCCGCGCTCGCGCCCTGAACCAGGGATGCAACCCACCACCGCGGCATGGCCGGGCCGCGGTGGTGATGGGAGAATTGCGGCATATGACGCGCCTGTTCCGAAGCCTGCTGCTGTTTTCCTCGCTGCTGTTGGCGGCCTGCGCCGGCACCCCGGAGCGGCCGGACCTGGCGCGCCTGTACGAAGCCGAGACCAGCAACCCACACCAGCCGCCAGTGATCCTGATCCACGGCCTGATGGGTTCGACCCTGGTGGAGAAGGACACCGGCAAGGAATTCTGGCCCGGTGGCCTGGGCTCCCTGGCCTTCAGCGAATACCGCGAACTGGCGCGCATGAAGACCGCCGAGGCGCAGGGCGGCGGCCTGGTGCCGGGCGACCTGTTCTACGGCGTCGCCCGCACCGACTTCTACGGCGCGCTGCGCGACACGCTGGAGAACATCGGCCGCTTCAAGCGTGGCACGCCGGGCACCCCGGTCAGCGCCGACGACCGCCGCCGCTATTACGTGCTGCTGTACGACTGGCGCAAGGAAAACCTGGTCGCCGTGCGCCAGCTGCACGAACTGATCAACCAGATCCGCCGCGACTACAACGACCCGGACCTGGCGGTGGACATCGTCGCGCACAGCAACGGTGGCCTGATCGCCAACTACTACCTGCGCTACGGCCCCAAGGACGTGTTGACCTCGGACGAGTTCATCCTGGAACCTGGGCGCGCACCGGATCCGCCGCATGGTGCTGCTGGGCACGCCCAACCTGGGCGCCGTCACCAGCCTCGAACGCCTGCAGCAGGGTTTCAGGATCGCCTGGCGCACGGTGCCGGTGGAGGTGCTGGTGACCTTCGCCACGCCGTTCGAGGCGCTGCCGCATCCGGACGCGCAGGTGATCTATTCACCCGAAGGCAAGCCCATTCCCTTCGACATCTACGACCCCGATGCCTGGCGCGTGCGGCTCTGGTCGGTGTTCTCGCCGGAAGTCGAGGCGCGTGTCCTGGCCGATGCGCCGGACCGTGAAACCGGCGAACTGAACATATGGCCGAGCTGCAGGCCTATTTCGTGCGCCACCTGGCGCGCGCCAAGCAGTTCCAGCGGGCGCTCAGCGCGCCGGCGCAGGCCAACGGCGTCGAGGTGGCGGTGTTCGGCGGCGACTGCACGCTCACCCCGGCCCGGGCGGTGCTCGACTTCGACGGCACCAGCGAGCGCCTGGTGATCCGCCCCGACGAGGTCAAGGCCCGGGTCGAGGGCGTGGACTACGAGCGCCTGCTGCTGCAGCCCGGCGACGACCTGGTGACCCGTGACTCCCAGCTCGGCCGCGGCCTGCCGACCGTGGCGGGCCAGCCTTCGGCCTTCTTCCCGCTGGCCCAGAGCTTCTTCCTGTGCGAAACCCACGACCAGCTGTCGGTCAACGCCTACTTCCAGAACAACCTGCTGCAGTTCCTGCTCGGCCGATGAGCGCGGGCCGGCCGGCGGGGCATAGAATGGCCGCATGAAGGACCTGCGTTCCCTGCTCATCGACTGCCGCATCGAACTGCGCAAGCTCTCGCGCGACTTCCAGAAGACCGAGCTGTGCGAACGCCTGGACCTGGCCATCCAGTCCGCGATCAACGCCTCGACCGCCGCCAGCAGCGAAGCGGTGAACGACGCGCTGCCGCCGGAGAAGGCGCAGACCGTCAGCCAGGTCGCGCTGGCCTGGCAGACCGCTTCGCGTGACCTCAAGTTCTCCGACCCGGCCATCCACGCGCGCCTGAGCGAGAAGGTGATGCGCCTGCTCGGCGCCAAGTCGCTGGTCGACCCGGCCACCGAGATCATCCAGCTCGAACAGGTCAGCGCCACGATGCAGGCGCGCATCACCGCGCTGGAAAAGGAAAACAAGGCGCTGGGAGTCGAACGCGACGCGCTGCTCGGCGCCCTGGCGACCGCCGCGCCCCAGCTCAAGGACGGCGGCGACCGCCTGGCGGTGGCGCTGGCGCGGGTGTCCTGGCTCAAGGCCGAAGCGAACAAGGCGACCGAAATGGCGTCGTCGCCGGAACGCGCGGCCAAACGCGCGCCCGAACCGCAGGACACCGTGCCCACGCCGCAACTGCTGGAAGCCGCCGCCGCCGGCGCCGCCGCCTTCACCAAGGAACAGCGCGAATGGTGCGTCGGCGAGGCGATGGTGCTCACCGGCTTCTCGTTCACGCCGGTCGAGCTGATCGAGAAAGGCGACGCCGCGATGGCGAAGATCATCGTCGAGGCCCGCCGGGGCGGCTGAAGCCGCTGCGTGAACGGGAGCTGTGGTGGTATGTCGATGGGGACGTGACAGCGGATTGACGCGGCCTAGAATCGGCCCACGGTCCCGGCCTCCGCCGGGCGCGAAGGGTCCCGCATGCCGTTGTCCGCTGCCCGATTGATCGTCCTGCTGTTCGCCAGCCTGTGCCTGTCGCCGCTGCAGGCCGCGGAAACGCAACCGCCGTCACCCGAAGAAGAAGCGCTGCCGGACGAGATCGACGGCATGAAGGTGCTCGATGCCGTGGTGGTCAGCGGCGTGCAGCCGGGTCCCGGCCTGTGGAAAGTCTCGCGCGACGGCAAGGTGATGTGGGTGCTGGCCGGCCTGTGGCCGCTGCCCAAGCGCATGGAATGGAACACGCTGCCGCTGGAGCGCCACATCGCCCGCGCCGGCGTGGTGCTGATGCCGCCGACGGTGAAGATCGAGGCCGAAGGTGCGGCATTCGGCGGCATCTTCCTGCTGCCGCGGCTGATGTCGGCGCGCAACAACCCGGAGAAGGAAAAGCTGGCGGACGTGCTGCCGGCGACCGACTACGCACGCTGGACGCGGCTGAAGGCGGTCTATCTGGGGCGTGACCGCGGCGTCGAGAAACGCCGCCCGATCCTGGCCGCGATCGAACTGCGCGAAAGCGCTCTGGACGCGCACGACCTGAGCCAGCGCGACATCATCGGCCGCGCGGTGACGCAGGCGGCGAAGAAGGCCGACGTGCCGCTGCAGCGGCCGCAGGTCACCCTCGTAGTCGCCGACGCCAAGGCCGCGGTGAAGGAATTCGCCGCCCGACCGCTGGACGACGTCGAATGTTTCCGCCGCATCCTCGACCAGGTCGAAAACGACATGGACACGCTTGCGCAACGCGCCAACGCCTGGGCGCTGGGCGACATCGCCGGGCTGCGCGCGTTGACCTACACCGACGTCGCCAAGACCTGCACCGATGCCATCCTGCAGAGCGGGCTGGCGCAGTCGCGCGGTTTTGACCAGGTGCCGGCGCGTGCGCAGGCCGCCTGGCTGGCCGAGGCCGAGAAGGCGCTGGCGACGCACGACGAAAGCGTGGCGATGCTGTCCCTGTCCCAGGGTGATCGGCCCCAGCGGTTACCTGGCGGCGCTGGAGCAGCGGGGTTATACGGTGGAGTCGCCGGAAGTCACCGGCGAACCGGGACCTGCGGACGAGGCAGCGCCCCCGGCAGCGGACTGACCGGTAGCTGCGGCCTCGGTTGCTGCGGGCCGTCGAAAGGAACAGGAAGAAGACCCGTGTCGCCACCACGGCACCGATGCCGATCTCCAGGCTTCCGCCAGATCGATCGAATCCGCAGGGACGGGGCCCTGCGCGCAAGGCCCCGTCATGCATTCACCAGCCGCTGTTGGGCTTGACCTCTTCGGCGATCTGGCTCGCGGCGCAGCTCAGGCCCTGCGCGGCCAGCCCACCAACGGCGCCGATGATCGCTCCAGGCACGGCGCCGACGCCTGCGCCCAGTGCGCCGCCGATCGCGCCGCCGACGGCACCCTGGACCGTGGAGCTGATGAAACTGCCGGAACTGCAGGCAGGCAGCTGATAACCGGCGCGCGACTCGTTACCGCCGGAAACGAAGCTGATTTCATCAAAAGTGACCATTCGCATTGTTCTGTTCTCTCTTCTGGCCAGAAATATTGCTGGCGGCGGAAACCTAACGCACGCCATCCATCCTGCCCATGGCGATGGCCGGTGCGGACGCCCCGCCAGGGTCCCGCACGCGTCAACACGCACTGACCGGTGTGGCGCGAGCGACAGGAAAACCAGCCTTCCCGGTCCGGACGCTAAGTGGTCGTGCACAAGTTCTGTGAAGCATCGCGCGACATGTCATTTCCGTTCACGGCCACCGGCCGGACGCGCACCGGTCCTGCCGCCGGTTTCATGTAAGGTCATGCAACCCAGTGCCGGAACCCTGCCATGTTGATCCGCCTGCAAGTCCTTGTCCTGCTCGTCGTCGCGCCCGCCGTGCAAGCTGGCGAGTCCCGCGAGATCCGCTACGACTGGATCACCGGGGCGAACGCAGCGGCGGGCTGGTCACCCGGGTGGACGAACAGGGCCAACGCACCAGCGAGTTCGAGTTCAACGACCGCGGGCGCGGCCCGAAACTGGTCGAGCGGATCACGCTCGACGCGGCCGGACTTCCGCTGGCGATCGAAGTGGACGGCAACAGCTACATGGGCGCGCCCGTGCAGGAAGATTATTCCCGCGTGGAAGGGGCGGCGAAGTGGAACAGCACGCTGGACCGCGGCGAGCGCACCACCACAAGCCCGTCCTTTTACGCGGCCGCCGAAGGCACGCCGGACCAGCTGGCATTGCTGGCCCGTGCGCTGCTGCGTGCGCCGGGGCAGCGACTGCCGCTGCTACCGGCCGGCGAAGCCCGCATCGAGGTGCTGCTGAGCCATGAATTCACCACCGGCGGCGAGAAGCAGCGCGCCACCCTGCACGCGATCAGTGGGCTGGGCTTCACGCCCGAATTCATCTGGCTGGATGAAGACGAGGACCTGTTCGCGCTGAGCTATGGCTGGATGGGCCTGGCGCGGGAAGGGCGGGGCGAGGTGCTGGAGGAAATCCGCCGGCTGCAGGACCAGGCGGAAGACACCCTGCTGCGCCAGCGTGCGACCGAGCTGACCCAACGCATGCCCGCGCGCTGGTGCCTGAGCGATGCGCGCTGGCTGGACGTGGACACGGGCAAGTTGAACCCGGCCGCCAACCTGCTGATCGCCGACGGTGTGATCGAAGCCGTCGGCGCGCCCGCGGACGTCGACTGCAGCGGTCTGCCGCAGATCCCCGCCGCCGGGCGGATCGTGCTGCCGGGCCTGTGGGACATGCACGTGCATGCCGGTGCGTCCGACGGACTGCTGCACATCGCCAACGGCGTGACCGGCGCGCGCGACCTGGCCAACGACCACGAGCAGCTGATGAAGGTGGCGGCCAGTTTCGCCAGCGGCGAACTCGTCGGGCCGCGGCTGCAGCGCTCCGGTTTCATCGACAAGAAAAGTCCGTACACGGCGCCGACCGGCGCGCCGGTGGACACGCTCGAGCAGGCCCTGGCGCAGATCGACCAGTACGCCGCGCAGGGTTACCCGCAGGTCAAGATCTACTCGTCCATCCCGCCCGAATGGGTGGCGCCGATGGCGGCGCGCATCCACGGCCACGGCATGCGGCTGTCGGGCCACATCCCGGCCTTCATGAGCGCCGAACAGGCGGTGCGCCAGGGTTTCGACGAGATCCAGCACGTCAACATGCTGTTCCTGAACTTCGTGTCCGACGCCGACACCGACAGCCGCACGCCGCAGCGTTTCCTGAAGGTGGCGGAGAAGGGCGGCGACCTGGACCTGGACAGCGCGGAAGTCCGCGACTTCATCGCCCTGCTCAAGCAGCGCGACATCGTGGTGGACCCGACGGTGAGCATCTTCGACGAGATGTTCCGCCACCGCTCGGGCGAAGTCTCGCCGGTGCTGGCCAGTGTTGCCGATCATCTTCCGCCCCAGGTGCAGCGGTCGGCCCGTGCCGGCAGCCTGGACATCAACGAGGGGAACGCCGCGCGCTACGCGGCGTCGGCCGAGGCGCTGCTCGGCATGATCCGCAGGCTGCACGAAGCTGGCGTCCGATTGGTGCCGGGCACCGACAGCATCGTCGGCTTCACCCTGCACCGGGAGCTCGAGCTGTACGTGCAGGCGGGCATTCCCAACGCCGAAGTGATCCGGCTGGCCACTTCGTCCGCCGCGGACATCGCCAATACCGGCGTCAAGGTCGGCCGCATCGCGCCGGGCCAGGCCGCGGACCTGCTGGTGGTGGACGGCGACCCGCTGCAGGACATCGCCGCGCTGCGGCGTGGTGTGCTGGTGGTGCGCGGCGACCGCGTGTTTCGCCCCGACGCGATCTACCGCAGCCTGGGCATCAAGCCGTTCGTCGAATCGATCCCGTGACGACGGCTGGGGTCATTCCCCGGCGTCGATGAACGTCCGCAGGTCGACCAGCGGCTGCTGGGTCACCCGGACGTAACCCCCGGACGATCGATCGCCACGATGACGGTGATGACCATGGGGCGAACGACACCGCCAGGATGAAGACCGACTTGGCCCGCCGGGAGCCGGACAATCCGGTGTGGTAGCCCATGCTCATGGTGCCGAACACGATCAGTGCGTACAGCGCCACCCACACGCCAGGCGGAATACGCAGCTGGAGCCCGACGGACACACGCGACGCGTGGACCGCAAAAACATCACTGAGTGATTGGATGTACAGCGCGCCAACGTCGGAGTTCATGTCCCGGCGGCCGTTGGCGACCGCGATGTCCCAGAGGCGACGCTGGATCTGGTCGGTCCGCAACAGCGTGGGACGTACCGCTTCCGGCTGTGCGCTGCCCTCGTCCGCGAACGCCAGCCGCAGGTCCAGGTACTCGCGCAGCAAGGTGCGGGTTTCGGCACGGTCGGCCTCGGTGAGGAAATCCGAGCGCAGGTAAGTCAGCCGGATCGCGTTTGCATCCTCGCGCACCAGTGTCTTCTTGGCGTCGTAGCGGTTCGCGGCCAATCCGAACGTGAAGGCCAGCATGAACGCGGTCAGGCCGAGGATGGCGCCGGCCACGCCCGACGCGGGCGATTCCTTCTCGTCCTCGGAACGACGGTGCGAGCTGCGGCCCAGGCGGTATCCGGCTTCGACCGCCGCCATCACGGCGGCGATGGTGGCGACGAAGAAGATCCAGACGGGAACGGAATCGAGGTTCATGTGCGGGATCCTCTTGATCGCCTGCGGTACCGGAATGGACCGGGATCCCACGCCGCCCCTGCGGGTCAACGCGACCCGCCTGCCGGCGCATTACCAGGTCTCGTCGCCTGCCATTTCCTTCTTGCGCCTTTCGCGGTTGCGTTCCCTGCGCGACGCCTCGCGTTCCCGCCGGGCCGACGCCAAGGAACGCCGGGACCGCGGCGTCCGCAACTCCAGTCGTTTCCGATTGCGGTTCATGGGCGCTTCCCCGTCGGGATCCGGGTGCACCGGCACCCGCTTGGCAGACTGTCCTCCAAGCGACCGCAGGCCGTGTTGACCTTGATCAAAAGCTTGTCGCCGCAGAGTCCGCCTCCCGGGAGCGCCACCGGGGCGGGATCGTCACAGGAGAGTTGGCGCGCCCGGAGGATTCGAACCCCCGACCAATGGCTTCGGAAGCCACTACTCTATCCGGCTGAGCTACGGGCGCGTCGTGTGTTGCGGGGACCTTGCGGTCCGGGCCGGGGCAGCGGGGCTGC
This sequence comes from Arenimonas daejeonensis, assembly GCF_007993735.1. Classification (GTDB taxonomy): domain Bacteria; phylum Pseudomonadota; class Gammaproteobacteria; order Xanthomonadales; family Xanthomonadaceae; genus Arenimonas; species Arenimonas daejeonensis. The sequence continues at coordinate 803,471 of NZ_CP042453.1, forward strand.
CGCCGGCGGTCCGCAGGGCCACCGGGTTTCCGGTGGCCTGCGGCCGGCGATTATAGCCCAAGGCCCGGGCGAAACGGCCCGGGCACGGGTTCAGAGCACCGGGCGGCGGTACATCGCCGCATTGATGCAGGCAAAGATCGACACCGCGAACCAGCCGAAGGGCAGCAGGCTCAGGGTGATCAGCCAGCTGGCGACGAAGGCCAGGCAGGCGAACACGAACCAGAACAGGGCCGACAGCACCCGCCCCTGGATCAGCTGGCCCAGCCCCGGAAACAGCAGGCTGCAGATGGCGGCGATGACATTGCCGGCGGAACCTGGACCGTTGCTCATGCGGGTGCTCCTCGTGAAGGGTCAAGGCTAAAGCTGGGGCCGTACCGGCGTCCGGTCAAGGGCCGGGCCTCTGCTAGGCTTTATCGATGTCTTACGAACGATACGCCCCCCGGTTCCCGACCCGGTACCGCCGCTCTGGCGCCAGCGCCTGCCGCATTTCTGGCAGCTGGTCCGCGGCGACCGGCCGGTCGGCATCCTGCTGCTGCTGTGGCCGACCTGGTGGGCGCTGTGGCTGGCCGCCGAGGGAGTTCCGCCGGTCGGCACGCTGCTGATCTTCACCGCCGGCGTTTGGCTGACCCGTTCGGCCGGCTGCGTGATCAACGACTACGCCGACCGCTGGCTGGACCCGCAGGTCGAGCGCACGAAATCGCGGCCGCTGGCCACCGGCGCGGTGTCGGCGCGCGAGGCGCTGGCGCTGTTCGCCGTGCTGATGCTGGTCGCCTTCGGCCTGGTGCTGCTGACCAACCGGCTCACGGTTTACCTGAGCGTGGCCGCGGTGGTCCTGGCCGCCACCTATCCTTTCCTCAAGCGTTACACCTACCTGCCGCAGGCCTGGCTGGGCCTGGCCTTCGGCTGGGGCATCCCGATGGCGTTCGCGGCGGTGCAGGGCGAGGTGCCGGCGCTGGCCTGGCTGCTGTTATGGGCAACCTGCTGTGGACCACGGCCTACGACACCTGGTACGCGATGGTGGACCGCGAGGACGACATCCGCGCCGGTTCGAAATCCACCGCCATCCTGTTCGGCGAGGCCGACCTGATCGCGCTGGCCCTGCTGTTTGCCGGGTTCTTCTGGGCGATGTGGCTGGTGGGCGCGCGCGCGGAACTGGGCCTGCTCTACCTGGGGCGGCCTGGCGGTGGCCCTGCTGGTGGTGGGGCTGCAGTTCTGGATCGCGCGCCACCGCGGCCGCGGCGAATGTTTCATCGCCTTCCGCACCAATCAGTGGGTGGGCCTGTTCGTGTTCGCCGGCATCGCCGCCCAATACGCGTTGGGCGACGAGTGGCTGATGACGCTCCTCGGTAACCGCTGAGTTCCGGTACCCACGCCCGGACGGCGTGGGCCCGCGGCCTCAGGACGGCCTGAGCTGGCGCAACTTCAATCCGACGGCGATCTGCAGACCGCCATACAGCAGCGCCACCACGCCGATCCACACGGCGGCGGCCACCAGGGCCACGCCGAGGTTGGCCAGGAACAGCCCGCCCAGCCCGATCGACAGCACGCCGCTGAGCGCGATCATCCATTCGCCCTGGATCGCCTTGCGCACGCGAATGGCAAACAGGATCCGGAACACGCCGGCGATGACCAGCCAGCCCGCCAGCAGCATCAGCAGGATGCCGGCGGTGGCGACCGGGTTGGCGATGGCCACGGCACCGAAGGCAAGTGAGGCCAGGCCATACAGCGCCAACCAGCCCTTGGGCACGGTCACCTTCGGATCGAACAGGGCCAGGAGCGAGGCGATGCCTTCGGCCAGGGCCAGCACGCCGAATGCCCAGGCCAGGGCCACCACGGCCTGCAGCGGCTGGGTGAAGAGATAGAAGGCGAACAGTACGCTGATGACGCCGAAAGCCACGGCCACCCACCAGTTGCGTCCCATCGTGGAAACAGCGTTGTCGCTCATTCAAATCCCCTGGGTTGGACATGCGTGGTTGCCTTCAGGGGATACGCCGCCCGACAAAGACTGTCAACGAAGCTGCCTGGGCTCCGGCGCAGGGAGGGCCGCAGGCCCGGTCACGGCACGCGTGCGCAGACCCAGGCATCCACCCGCGTCACGCCGGCGGCATGCAAGGCGAGGACAGCCGCCTGCAGGGTCGCGCCGGTGGTCATGACGTCATCCACCAGGGCCACATGCCGCAAGGGCGTGGCCGGGGCGAAGAAGGCACCCTGCAGGTTGCTTCGGCGGGCCCGCGCATCGAGTTCCGACTGCGGTGGGGTATGGCGCTGCCGCCGCAGCAGGGTCGGCTCCAGGGGCAGCGCCAGGGAGGATGCGATGGGCCGGGCCAGTTCAGGGCCTGGTCGTAGCCACGCTGGCGCAGGCGCGATCGGTGCAAGGGCAGCGGGATCACGGCCTGCGGGCGTTCGGCGCCGGCCAGGCCTTCGAGCATGAGTTCTGAAAGCAGCCGGCCGGCGGCCAGGTCGGCGTGGAACTTGAAGCGGGGCAACAGGCGGTCTACCGGGTGGCCGTAACGCAGGGCGGCGCGGGTCAGCGATTGGGGCGGCGGGGCTTGCAGGCAGGCACCGCAGGCGGCGGAAGCTTCGGTCAGGGGCAGGGCGCAATGCGGGCAGGCGATCCGGTTCCAGGGCAGGGCGGCGCGGCAGTCGGCGCAGAGGTCCTGACCCTGCGCGCCACGTTCGCCGCAGACCAGGCAACGGGCCGGCAACAGGGCCTGGCCCAGGTCGCGCAGGCAGGCCGTCCAGGCGGTCATGCCGGACTGTGCGCGACATCACGGATGCCCGGGGATTCGCCGGAATAGTCTGACGCCCCTGGTTGGCCCGCCCCCGGGAAACCCCGTCAACTTCCGGCCCTCGGGTTTGGTTGACAGGGTGGGGCATGCTCACCAGACTGCCGCTCTCCGCTGCCCCGCGCCGTCAGGGTTTCACCATGCCTGCTGTCATCCGCCACGATTGGACGCGCGAGGAAGTCCTCGCCCTGTTCGACCTTCCCTTCCCGGAATTGATGTTCCGTGCCGCCTCCGTGCACCGCGAGCGTTTCGACCCGAGCGAGGTCCAGGTCTCGACCCTGCTGTCGGTGAAAACCGGCGGCTGCCCCGAGGACTGCGCCTACTGCCCGCAGGCCGCGCGCTACCACACCGGTGTCGAAGCCACGAAGCTGATGAGCACCGAGGCGGTGCTGGAAAAGGCCCGCGCCGCCAAGGCCGCCGGCGCCTCACGCTTCTGCATGGGCGCCGCCTGGCGCAGCCCGAAGGACCGCGACATCCCGAAGGTGGCCGAGATGATCCGCGAGGTGAAGGCCTGGGCCTGGAAACCTGCGCGACGCTGGGCATGCTCAAGGAACAGCAGGCCATCGACCTGCGCGCCGCCGGCTTGGACTACTACAACCACAACCTGGACACCGCGCCGGACTTCTACGGCGAGATCATCCACACCCGCGAGTACCAGGACCGCCTGGACACGCTGGAACACGTGCGCGACGCCGGCATGAAGACCTGCTGCGGCGGTATCGTCGGCATGGGCGAATCGCGCGGCCAGCGCGCCGGCCTGCTGCAGGCGCTGGCGAACCTGCCGGCGCATCCGGATTCGGTGCCGATCAACCGCCTGGTGCAGGTCGAAGGCACGCCGTTGGCCGGTACCGCCCTGCTGGATCCGTTCGAGTTCGTGCGCACGATCGCCGTGGCCCGCCTGATGATGCCGGCGGCGATGGTGCGGCTGTCGGCGGGCCGCGCCGAGATGAGCGAGGAACTGCAGGCGATGTGTTTCCTGGCCGGCGCCAATTCCATCTTCTACGGCGAAAAGCTGCTGACCACCGGCAACCCGGACGTCGAGGCCGACCAGGCGCTGTTCGCGCGCCTGGGCCTGCGCCCGATGGCCATCGTGCAGGAATCGAACACCGTGCACGCCGACATCGTCGAAACCGCCAACCCGGCCTGCGCCGCCTGACATGGCCCGTACCCGTCTCGCCGACCGGTTGGCCGCCGCCCGCGCCGAACGCGTGGCCAAGGCCGCGCTGCGCACGCGCCGCGAGATCGAGGCGCGCGAAGGCGTGAAGGTGCTGGTCGGCGGCCAGCAGTTGACCAGCTTCTGCGGCAACGACTACCTCGGCCTCAGCCAGCACCTGGACGTCGTCGCCGCACTGCAGGAAGCCGCTGCCTGGCACGGCGTCGGCAGCACCGGCTCGGCCGGCGTCAGCGGCCACCACCGCGAACACGCCGCCTTCGAACGTGAGATGGCGCAGTGGCTGGGTTACGAACGTGGCCTGTTCTTCGGCAGCGGCTACCAGGCCAACCTGGCCGTGCTGCAGTCGCTGCTGCGCGAGGGCGACCTGTGCGTGCAGGACAAGCTCAACCACGCCTGCCTGATCGACGGTGCGCGCCTGTCCGGCTGCGAGCTAAAGCGTTATCCGCACACCGACGTCGAAGCCGCGATGCGCCAGCTGATGACACGCCGCGATGGCGTGGCGATCCTGGCCACCGACGGCGTCTTCAGCATGGACGGTGATCGTGCGCCACTGGCCGACCTGGCCCTGGTGGCGCGCGCGCAGGACGCGATGCTGTACGTGGACGACGCGCACGGCATCGGCGTGCTCGGCCCGGAAGGCCGCGGCAGCCTGGCGGTCGCCGGCCTTGGCCCACGCGAAGTGCCGCTGCTGCTGGTGCCGCTGGGCAAGGCCTTCGGCGGCCAGGGCGCGATACTGCTGGGCAACGCGAACGTGGTCGGCCACGTCGCCGAAACCGCGCGCCCCTATCTGTTCTCGACCGCGCCGGCGCCGGCGATGGCGGCGGCGATGCGCGCCAGCCTGCGCCTGATCCGCACCCAGCCGTGGCGTCGCGCCAAACTGGCGTCGCTGGTGGCGCGTTACCGCCGCGGCGCCCTGGCGCGCGGGCTGCCGGTGCAGGAATCCTTCACGCCGATCCAGCCGATCCTGCTGGGCGATAACGCGCGCGCACTGGCCGTGTCCAAGGCGCTCGAAACCCAGGGCTACCTGGTCTCGGCCATCCGCCCGCCGACCGTGCCCGACGGCCAGGCGCGACTGCGGGTAACGCTGTCGTGCGACCACAGCGAAGCCGACGTGGATGGCCTGCTGACGGCGCTGGCCGAAGCGGTGCAGGCACGGCCCGACCCGGTCACGGCATGAACCTGTTCCATGAAGTGCGCGGCCAGGGCCCGGCCCTGGTGCTGCTGCACGGCTGGGCCATGCATGCCGGCATCTTCGCGCCGCTGGTGTCGCGCCTGGAGCGCGATTTCACCCTGCACCTGGTGGACCTGCCGGGCCACGGCCGCAGCCGTGATGCCGGCCTGCCGCTGACGCTGGACCACGCGGCGCAGGCCGTCGCCGACGTCGTGCCGGAGCGCGCGTTGTGGCTGGGCTGGTCGCTCGGCGGCCTAGTGGCGCTGCAGGCCGCGGCGACGATGCCGGAACGGCTGCGCGGCCTGGTGATGGTGGCGGCCAGCCCGCGGTTCGTGCGCTACGACGATTGGCCGCAGGGCATGGAAGCTTCGGTGTTCCGCACCTTCGCCAGCGAACTGCAGCGCGACTACCGCGCCACGCTCGACCGTTTCCTGATGCTGGAAGCGCAGGGCTCGGAAAAGATGCGCGACGAACTGCGCCTGCTGCGCGCCGAGGCGTTCGCGCACGGCGAGCCGCCCACCGCGGCCTTGTGCGACGGCTTGAACCTGCTTGAAGACAGCGACCTGCGCGGCGTGCTTCCGACGCTGGCGATGCCGAGCCTGTGGATCGCCGGCCGCCGCGACCGGCTGGTGTCGCCGGCGGCGATGCAGGCCGCGGCGGCGCTGGCGCCGCGCGCATCCTTCCACCAGATTTCGAGTGGCGGCCACGCACCTTTCCTGACCCAGGTCGACGAAGTGACCGACACCGTGCGCGCCTTCGCGGAGACGACGGCATGAGCGTGTTCGACCGCCGCCAGTTGCGCCGCTCCTTTGGCCGCGCCGCGTCGAAATACACCGAAGTGGCGGCGCTGCAGCGCGAAGTGGAGGCGCGCCTGCTCGAACAGCTGGCCTACCTCGACGACCGCCAGCCGCAGCGCATCCTCGACCTGGGCAGCGGCCCGGGCCGCGCCGCCGGCGCGATGAAAAACGCTGGCCCAAGGCCGAGGTGGTCGCGGTGGACGCCGCCTTGCCGATGTTGCACGAGGTGCCGAAACACACGCGCTTCTGGCGCCCGGTGCGGCGCGTGAACGCCGACGTGTCGAAGCTGCCGTTCGCCGACCAGAGCACCGACCTGATCTTTTCCAGCCTCTGCCTGCAGTGGCTGGACGACCTGCCGGCGGTGCTGTCGGAATTCCGGCGCGTGCTGCGGCCGGACGGCCTGCTGCTGTTCTCGACCTTCGGCCCGGAAACCTTGTCGGAACTGCGCGACGCCTACCTGATGGCCGGCGTGACGCCGCCGCTGTCGCCGTTCGCGGCGATCCAGCAGGTCGGCGACGCGATGCTGGCGGCCGGTTTCAAGGATCCCGTGCTCGACCGCGACCGCTACACGCTGACCTATCCCGACCTGCGCACGCTGATGCACGAACTGCGCGCCATCGGCGCCGGCGACGCCCGCCACGACCGTCCGCGTGGCCTGGGCGGCCGCGCGCGCCTGCAGCAGGTGACGGCGAACTACGAATCCCAACGTCGCGACGGTGTGCTGCCCAGCACCTGGGAAGTGATCACCGCGCAGGCCTGGGGCCCGGCGCCCGGCGCACCACGCCGCGACGGTGGCGCCGACCTCGCCAGCTTTCCCGCCGACCGCATTCCCACCCGCCGTCGCTGACACATGCGGCAGTGCAGCGCGGGATCGCAAGATCCAGGCGCTAAGATCTGCCGATCCGCACTGGCCAGGAGCCGACATGACCACGCAACGATTCCGTACCGCGCTCGTGTTCGCCGTCGCGCTCACGCTCGCCGGCTGCGCCACCACCTCGTCGGAGCCCACGCCCATGAGCACGCGCGGCAAACCGCTGGAAGGCATGGACTGGCGGCTGGTGTCCGCGCCCGATACCCGGCCGGGCGCCACGCTGTCCGGCGCCGGTGCCGCCACCCTGCGGTTCGAGGAAGACCGTTTTTCGATGCGCGGCCCCTGCAACCGCCACACCGGCGCCTGGAGCCGCAACGGCGACCAGCTGGTACTGGGCGGGGAAGGCGGCGCGGTCGCAAGCACCCGCATGATGTGCCCGCCGGAAATCATGACGCGCGAACAGGCGCTGATGACCGCGATGGCCCAACCCTTCACTGTGGAGTTCGAAGGTCCGTTCCTGCGCCTGGTCGCCGCCGACGGTTCGTCCTGGCGTTTCGACAGCCGTGACCTGCCGCCGGCGGAAGGCCGCGAGCGCATCGTCCAGGTCGCCGGCCAGCGCGCGCCCTGCACCGGCGTGGCGCCGACCCTGTGCCTGCAGATCCGCACCCAGCCGGGCGCGGCCTGGCAGCTGCACTACGGCGAGATCGAGGGTTTCGACTGGCAGGTCGGCGTCGAATACGTCATCCGCGTGCGCGAATACGCCGTGGACAATCCGCCCGCCGACGGCAGCTCGCTGCGCTGGGTGCTGGAGGAAGTGCTGGAACGCAGCCCGCCGGGCTGATCAGCCCGGCGCGTCGCGGCCGCCCGAGACCTGGGTTATCCAGTCCTCGAGGTTGTAGTAGTTGGTGACGCGGGTGATGCGGCCGCCGCGGATATGGAAGAAAGCGCCGCCGGGCAACACGTACTTCTGGCCGCGGGCCGGCGGCAGGCCGGTGTCGTCGGCCAGGTATTCGCCGTGCACCACGTATTCCGCCGCCACCCGTGCGCCGCCCTGGTTGGCCAGCACCACGATTTCCTTGAGTTGTTCCCGGTAGCAGCGGTTCATGCGCTGCAGGAAGGCGGCGAAGGCATCGCGGCCGATCTCGCGCGTGCCCTGGTTGACGTCGTGCGCCACGTCGTCGGACACGAACGACAGCATCTCATCCCAGTCGCCGCGGTTGAACGCGGCGTAATAGGCCAGCACCAGTTCGATGGCGCGGTCGGCCGCGCGGTTGCCGTCGATGATCATGTCTTCCTCGGGGGAACTGCCAGGGCAGGGCGGCCAGGTCCACGTTGCCGCCCGACAGGATAAGCCCGATCCGGCGGCCGGCGAAGATATCCGGGTTACGCAGCACCGCCGCCAGCACGGTGGCGCAGGACGGTTCGACGATGATCTTCAGGCGCTCCCAGACCAGGCGCATCGCCGCCAGCGTCTGTGCGTCGCTGACCAGCAGCGCCTGCACGCGGTGTTCGCGCATCAGCGCCAGGTTGATCTCGCCGACCGTGCCGCGCAGGCCGTCGCAGACGGTGTCGGGCACCAGGTCGGTGACGTGCCGGCCCTGGCGCAGGGATTGATAGGTGTCGGCGGCACCTTCGGGTTCGGCGCCGTAAACGGCCAGGTCCGGGTCGCGGCCATGGGCCGCCAGGGCGGTGCCGCAGACCAGGCCGCCGCCGCCCAGCGGGGTCAGCAGCGCGTCCAGCGGGCCGGCTTCGGCCAGCAGTTCCAGCGCCGCCGTGCCCTGGCCGGCGATCACGAACGGGTCGGCATACGGGTGCACCAGGCTGGCGCCGGTCATCACCTGCACTTCCGCGGCCTTGGCCTCGCGCGCGGCGATCGTCGGCGCACAGCGGTGCAGGGTGGCGCCGTAGGCCTGGATGGCCGCGAGCTTGCTGGCGACCGCGCCTTCCGGCACCACCACGTGGGCGGGAATGCCGCGGCCGCGTGCGGCCAGCGCCAGCGCCGCGCCATGGTTGCCGGAGGAATGGGTGACGACGCCGCGGGCGGCGGTGGCGGCATCCAGTGCCCAGACCGCATTGCAGGCGCCACGGAACTTGAAGGCGCCGATGCGCTGGAAGTTCTCGCACTTGAAGTGCAGCTCGGCCCCGGCCAGTTCATCGAGGGAAAACGAACGCAGCACCGGCGTGCGGTGGGCGAAGGGGGCGATGCGGGCCGCGGCGGCGAGCACATCGGCGGAAGTGGGCAGGGCGGGGGCATGGGCGGTCCGTCGGGGGTGCGTGCTAGCCTAACAAAGCCCGACACTCCCCCGGAAAACCGCACCGCATGAGCGTCCCCAGAGACGACGGCTTCGTCCACCTTGCCGACTACACCGCGCCCGCCTGGCGCATCCTCCGGGTCGAACTGCAGTTCGACCTGGCCGCCGAAAGCACCGAGGTCAGCGCCCGGCTGCAGCTGCAGCCCGATCCCGGCCAGCCGATCGCGCCGCTTGAGCTCGATGGCGTGGACCTGGAACTGCTGGCGATCGCCGTGGACGGCGAAATCCTGCCCGATACGCGCTACCGCTACGACGGCCGGCACCTGCGGGTCACCGGCCTGGACCGCGACTGCGTGCTCGAGACCCGCGTGCGCATCCATCCCGCCGCCAACACCCGGCTCGAAGGCCTGTACCGCAGCGGCCGCCTGCTGCTGACCCAGTGCGAAGCCGAAGGTTTCCGCCGCATCACCTTCTTCGCCGACCGGCCCGACGTGATGCCGCGCTGGCGCATCGTGCTGCGCGCGCCGCACGCCGACTATCCGGTGCTGCTGGCCAATGGCAACCCGGTCTCGTCGAGCGACCTGGGCGAAGGGCGGCACGAAGCGACCTGGGAGAACCCGCATCCCACGCCGGGTTACCTGTTCGCGATCGCCGCCGGACCGCTGGAACGCGTGACGAAAACACTCGAGACCGTCGAAGGCCGCCGCGTCGAACTCAATGTCTGGGCCGAATCCGCCGACGTGCCGCGCTGCGCCTACGCGCTGGGTGCGGTCGAGCGCGCGCTGCGTTGGGACGAACAGCGTTTCGGCCGCGGTTACGACCTGGACGTGTTCAATGTCGTCGCCGCCCAGGACTTCACCATGGGCGCGATGGAGAACAAGGGCCTGAACATCTTCAACGCCCGCTACATCCTGGCGGACGAAACCACGGCCACCGATGCCGATTTCCTGGCCATCGAATCGGTGGTGGCGCACGAATACCTGCACAACTGGTCCGGCAACCGCGTGACGCTGCGCGACTGGTTCCAGCTGTCGCTGAAGGAAGGCCTGACGGTGTTCCGCGACACCGAGTTCAGCTCCGACCTGCATTCGCGCGCGCTCAAGCGCATCGAGGTGGTTCGCCTGCTGCGCGGCCGCCAGTTCGCCGAGGACGCCGGCGCGCTGGCGCATGCGGTGCGGCCGGACCGGTTCCGCGAGATCAGCAACTTCTACACCCTGACCATCTACGAAAAGGGCGCCGAGATCGTCCGCGTGCTGCACACGCTGGTGGGCGAGACGGCGTTCCGCGCCGGCATGGACCGCTATTTCGCCGACAACGACGGCCGCGCGGCGACCATCGAGGATTTCCTGGCCGCGCATGAAGCCGCCAGCGGCCGCGACCTGGCGCAGTTCGCGCGCTGGTATTCGCAGGCGGGCACGCCGGAGTTGCGTATCACTGAACAACACGACGCCGGCACCGGCGACTACACCCTGACCGTGGACCAGCACACGCCGCCCACGCCGGGGCAGGCGGAAAAGGCACCGCTGCTGATCCCGCTGCGTTTTGCGCTGTACGACGCCGACGGCACCGCCATCACCACGCCCCCGACACCGACGCCGCCCAACAGTCCGGAATGGTCGAGTTGAGCGCTGAGCGCCACGTGCTGCGCTGGCGCGGGCTGAAGGCGAAACCGCTGGCCGCCTTCAACCACGGTTTTTCCGCGCCGGTGAAACTGGCCTTCGACTACGGCGCACACGACCTCGCGCGCCTGGCCCGGCTCGAGCGTGACCCCTTCAACCGCTGGGACCTGCTGCAGCGCCTGGCCACGGGTGCGCTGCTGGGCACGCTGGACACCGAAGCCGCGACCGCCGCGCTCAGCGACGCGCTGGCCGACCTGCTGTCGGACGAGCAGGCCGATGCCGCTTTCGTGGCCGAATGCCTGGCGCTTCCGGACTTCGACACCCTGGCCGAGGCGGTGGACGTGGTGGACGTCGAAGGGCTGGTCGCGCGGCGCGAAAGCCTGGTCGAACGACTGGCGGAGGACCAGGTCGAACGCCTGCAGCTTCGTTATGAAGCCCTGGCGCCCATCGCCCGCGCGGGTCTCTCCGGCCCGGCGATGGCCGCACGCGCATTGCGCAACGCCTGCCTGTCCTGGCTGACGCGCCTGGACCCGACCGCCGCGCTGGCGCAGGCGCAGTTCGAGGCCGGCGGCGCGATGACCGAACGCCTGGCGGCGCTGCGCTGCCTGCTGCACTTCGATGCACCGGGTGCCGAGACCGCGCTGCACCGTTTCCGCACCACGTTCGCGGGCGATCCGCTGGTCACCGACAAATGGATCGGCCTGGTGGCCAGCCGTCCGCATCCGGACACCCGCGATGCCGTCGCGGCGATGCTGGCTTCGGACGAATGGAAGCCGACCAACCCCAACCGCGTGCGCGCTGCTGGGCACCTTCGCGCGCGGCAACCCGCTGGGCTTCCACCGCCGCGACGGTGCCGGGCATGCGCTGGTGGCCGGACAGATCCTCAAGCTCGACGCCATCAACCCGCAGGTCGCCGCCCGCCTGCTCGGCAGTTTCGAAAGCTGGCGCCGCCTGGCCGAACCGCAGCGGTCGCACGCCCGCGAAGCACTGGCGGCGATGGACGGCAAGCTGGCCTCGCCCGACAGCCGCGACCTGCTGCAACGCCTGCTCGAAGACTGAAGGCTCCGCTTGTCTCCCTCCCCTGTTTACAGGGGAGGGCCGGGGTGGGGTGGGCACTTGCTCCGAAGTTCCACCCCCTCCCAGCCTCCCCCTGCAAGCAGGGGGAGGAGAACTACGGGTCTCCACGCGTGAGGGAGGAGGGGCACTTAGCGGCGGCTTCCCAACAGGCTGGTCGCCGCCGAGCCCAGCACCACCAGCGCCGCGCCGACGTAGCCCCACGCACCGATGCGTTCGGGCGCGATGCTTTCCGGCCACAACGCGTGCACCGCCGCCACCGCACCGACGCACAGCAGCGGCGTCGTCGCCAGGATCGCCGACACCCGCGACGCCTCCCAGTGCGCCAGCGCCTCGGCGAAAGCGCCATACGCGACCAGGGTGTTGACCGCGCAGAACAGCAGCAGCGCCCAGTGCAGGCCGTCGAGCGCCAATAGCGCCGAAGGCCGCGCCAGCGGCAACAGCACCACGCTGGCGCAGACATAGATGAACAGAAGGATCGCCGGTGACGACAGCCGCAGCAGCAGCTGCTTCTGCAGCAGCGCGTACAGCGCCCACACCACCGCCGCGACCACCACCAGCCCCGAACCGAAGGCGTAACCGGCGGCACCCACGCCCAGCTGTTCGCCGAAGAACAGCGCCAGCCCGCCGAACAGCAGCGCCAACCCGGTCCACTGCCAGCCGTTGAAACGTTCGCGGAACACGAAGATGCCGCCCAGCGCCACCAGCAGCGGCGCCAGCTGGATCAGCAGCTGCGCGTTCGCCGGCGACGTCCACTGCACGCCCAGCAGGTAGAAGATGTAGTTGCCGATCAGGCACAGCGCCGCCACCAGCAGCAGGAGCCAGCGCTTGCGGTCGAGTGTGGCGAAACCGCCCAGCCCGCCGCGCGCCGCCAGCCAGGCCAGCATCACGCCGGCCGCCAGCAGGAAGCGGAACCAGGTCAGGGTGTAGGGATCAACCTGCTGCAGCGTGAGCTTGAGCGCCACCGGCAGCGTCGCCCAGCAGGCGGCGGTGACCAGCGCCAGCAGCAGGCCGAGTTTCCAGCGACCGGACGCCTGGTGCAGCGACATGACTTGGCCCCGCCTGAAGGTCGCGCACAGTAGCATGGGCGCTGCCGGCAGGATTAAGCACGGATTCACTGCCTCGCGCCGAGACTGCCAGCGCAACCGGGGGAATACCGATGACACGCCGCCTCGCCAGATTCGCCCCGCTCCTGCTGATCCTGATCCTGCTGGCGGGCTGCACCACCTACAGTGGCAACCATTACCGCGACGGCTATTACAGCGACGGTGGTTATTACTACCCGGCCGAAGACGGTTACGGCGACTACTACGCCGCGCCCGACTACGGGTACGACTACGACTATTACGACTACGGCTACTCCACCTACACGCCCTTCTGGGGCCTGCATCGTTATGGCTGCGGTGCTTGGGGTGGCTGCTCGCCTTACTGGAGCTACTACTACGGCCGGCCCTACAGCGGCTGGAGCCTGTCCTATGGCCAGCACTGGTCGTACGGTTCCTGGGGCTGGTACGGCCAGTACTGGGCGCCCCTGGTACGGGCACGGGTATTACGGCCATGGCTACTACGGCTACGGTTATCACGGCCACGGCGATTACGGCCATGGACAGCGGCCGCCCCACCATGGCCGTCCGCCGGGGCCGGACCAGGAGCCGCCGCCGGCCAAACCCGATGTCCCCAGGCCGCACCTGCCCTACCGGGCACCGATCACGCAGAACCCGGGGCTGTCGAACCCGACCGGCAACCCGTCCCGGCGTCCGGACACTCGCCATGCCCCGATCGTTTCGCGCGGCCCGGCCGAGCTGACGCCGACACCGGGGCAGCGCCCGCCGATGTCCGCCGGCCAACCGGTTGGCAAGCCGGTGACGCCACGTTATGGACGGCAACCGGTGCAGGACCGTGAGCCGATCAGCTCGCCGCCGCCGCGCTACGTCCGTCAGCCGATGCCGGACCAGCGCCGTCCGGCGCAGCCCCGCGCGCCGCAGCCGATCCGTACCGAAGTGAAACCGTCGGTGGCGCAGGGCGACTCGTACGGGTCTTACCGCCAGCCGTCGCGTCCGTCGCCCGCGCCTCGACAGGAGCGCCCGGCACCCAGGGAAGTGGCGCGGCCGTCCGCGCCGCCGCCGCGTGCCGAGGCCAGTGAAACGAGATCTTCGTCACAGAAACAGGATCTCGACGAAGAACGCTGACACCGAGTCCAGTTTTCCCGTTGCGTCGGCCACCGGGCCGGCGCATCCTACGGCCCTGACTGACACAGCGCGTCGCTTTCTGACGCGAGCGTTGCCCCCGCATCGCCTGTTCGGCGCCCGGCATCAGGTCCCCTGGATTCCCCCTGTTCCAAGACCTGCCGGGCGCCGACTTTCTTCCGATCCCGCCGCGCCGCGGCCGATCCCTGAATCACGCGCAAAAAAAAGGGTCGGTAGCTCCCCGGGAGCTACCGACCCTGGCATCCCTGCCACGCGCCTGACCAGCCCCTGTTCAGTCTGGTCGACGCCCCCGGCGTTTGGCCGTGGCAGGTGCCATTGGGAAGAAGCATGAACCGTGCCAACCGCTCCGGGATGCAGCCGGGCCGGCCGCGCGGGATAATCCGCGCCGCAGCGAAATCAGGAACTCCGTCACATGTTGAGCTACGACGTCATCGTCATCGGCGGCGGCCACGCGGGCACCGAGGCCGCGCTGGCGGCCGCGCGCGCGGGTGCGCGCACGCTGCTGCTTACGCACAGCATCGAGACGGTCGGCCAGATGAGCTGCAACCCGGCCATCGGCGGCATCGGCAAGGGGCACCTGGTGCGCGAGATCGACGCCCTGGGCGGCGCCATGGCCCGCGCTGCCGACGCCGCCGGCATCCAGTGGCGCATGCTCAACGCCAGCAAGGGTCCGGCGGTGCGCGCCACGCGCGCGCAGGCCGACCGCGTGCTCTACAAGCAGGCGATCCGGCGCATCGTCGAGAACCAGCCGAACCTGGACCTGTTCCAGCAGGCCGTGGACGACCTGGTGATCAAGGGCGACACCGTCACCGGCGTCATCACCCAGAGCGGCCTGCGCTTCGACGCGCGCGCGGTGGTGCTGACCGCCGGCACCTTCCTGGCCGGCCGCATCCACGTCGGCCTGGTGAACTACCCCGGCGGCCGCGCCGGCGACCCGCCCGCGACCACGCTGGCGCAGCGCCTGCGCGAGCGGCCGTTCGTGGTGGACCGCCTGAAGACCGGCACGCCGCCGCGCATCGACGGCCGCAGCATCAACTTCGACGGCCTGGCGGAACAGCCGGGCGACACGCCGGTTCCGGTGTTCTCCTTCCTGGGCAGCGCGGCCGAACATCCGCGCCAGGTGTCGTGCTGGATCACGCATACCAGCGAACGCACGCACGAGATCATCCGCGGCGGCCTGGACCGTTCGCCGATGTATTCGGGCGTGATCGAAGGCGTGGGCCCGCGTTATTGCCCCAGCATCGAGGACAAGGTGGTGCGCTTCGCCGACAAGGCCTCGCACCAGGTGTTCATCGAGCCCGAGGGCCTGGACACGCACGAGATCTATCCCAACGGCATCTCGACCTCGCTGCCGTACGAGGTGCAGGTCGAACTGGTGCGTTCGATCAAGGGTTTCGAAAACGCGCACATCACGCGCCCGGGTTATGCGATCGAATACGACTACTTCGATCCGCGCGGGCTGAAGGCCTCGCTGGAAACCAAGTCGGTCGGCGGCCTGTTTTTCGCCGGCCAGATCAACGGCACCACCGGTTACGAAGAAGCCGCCGCGCAGGGCCTGCTCGCCGGTCTCAACGCCGCGCGCCATGTGATGCAGCGCGACGCCTGGTCGCCGCGCCGCGACGAGGCCTACCTGGGCGTGCTGGTGGACGACCTGGTGACGCACGGCACCACCGAGCCCTACCGCATGTTCACCAGCCGCGCCGAATACCGGCTGCAGCTGCGCGAGGACAATGCCGACGCGCGCCTGACGCCGGTGGGCCGCGACCTGGGCCTGGTGGACGACATCCGCTGGACCACGTTCTCGCGCAAGGCCGAAGCCGTGGCAACCGAACGCACGCGCCTGCAGGCGATCTGGGCCGCCCCGGGCGGGACGCTGGCGCGCGAACTCGAGACCGCCACCGGCATCGTGCTGGCGCGCGAAGTCACCGCCCTGGACCTGATGAAGCGCCCCGAACTCGACTACGCCACGCTGGCCGCGCTGCCTTCGCTGCAGCCGGCGGTGGACGATGCCGCGGTGGCCGAACAGGTCGAGATCGGCGTGAAATATTCCGGTTACGTCGAACGCCAGCGCGAAGAGATCGAGCGCAGCCGCCGGCACGAAGACAGTCGCATCCCGGACGGTTTCGACTACGCCGGCATCCCGGGCCTTTCGGCCGAACTGCAGTCAAGCTTGCGGCCGTGCGCCCGGAAACCATCGGCCAGGCGCAGCGCATCCCCGGCATGACCCCGGCGGCGATCTCGCTGCTGCTGGTGCGGCTGGCCAAGCAGCGCGGCCGTCGCGTCGCCTGAGGCGGCGCGTCCCGCGCCAGCGCCATGCCGGTCCGTTCGCATCCGCTGCACCGCCGATGGCTGGCGCGCCGGCGTCGCCTGCGCAAGTGGCTGCGGCCGCTGCCACGCCGCGCCAACGTCGCGAAATATCCCGTCATCAAATGGTTCGCCGATGCCGCGCGCAAGCGCCCCTATCTGTGGTCGTTCAAACGCCCGCAGGTGCTGGCCTCGCTGTACGCCGGGTCGGTGCTGGCGATGATGCCGGTGTACGGCCTGCAGGTGGCGATCGGCGTGGTGCTGGCGATGCTGGTGCGCGGCAACCTGACGGTGATGATCGCGCTGCAGATGATCACCAACCCGCTGACCCTGGGCCCGATCTACCTGGCCACGCACACGCTGGGGCAGAAGCTGATCGGGCTCACCGGCTACGGCGCCGGCGCGTCCGAAGTCGGCACCCACATCAATGCACTGGTGGTGGGTGGCATCGTCGGCGGGCTGGGACTGGCGCTGGTGCTGGACCTGACCTGGCGCCTGATAGCCTGGGAAGCGCGTCGCTTCCGTGGCCAGCTGCAGGCGCTGCACGAGCGTTTCGACTACCGCCACCACCGGGATGACGGCACGCCGCGCGACAGCTAGATTGGCGTGATGAAAACCCTGCTCGCGCTCCTGCTGCTGCCGGCGACCGCCCAGGCCGCCACCGTGTCCGACTGGCCGCTGCCCGTACCGGCGGGCTCCGCGCAGCCGAACCTGTCGCTGTCGCCCGACGGTGACCGGCTGCTGAGCTGGATCGAGCGCCGGAAAGAAGGCGGTCATCGGCTGGTGTTCGCGCGGCAGGGCAACACGCAGAAATGGTCGGCACCGCGCACGATCACTGAAGGCGACAACTGGTTCGTCAACTGGGCCGACTTCCCCGCACTGCAGGCCCTGCCCGACGGCAGCCTCTGGGCGCACACGCTGGTGAAAAGCGCGCAGGCCACCTACGCCTACGACGTGCGCCTGTTCGCCTCGCGCGACGGTGGCACCACCTGGACCGCCACCGCGGCCGTGCACGACGACGGCACGCCGACCGAACACGGTTTCGCCAGTCTCTGGCCGCAGGGCCGCGATGGCCTGGGCATCGCTTGGCTCGACGGCCGCCACACCGGCGGCGGCCACGACCACGGCGGACACGGCGGCGCCGGCGCGATGTCGCTGCGCGCGGCGGTGTTCGGTGCCGACGGCAAAAAACGCGTCGAGCACGAACTCGACGCCCGCACCTGCGACTGCTGCCAGACCGATGCTGCGCTGTCCGACGACGGCCTGCTGCTGGCTTACCGTGACCGTGCCGAAGGCGAAATCCGCGACATCGCCGTCGCCCGCTTCGACGGCAAGGCCTGGTCCGCGCCCGTCACCGTGCACGCCGACCGCTGGATGATGCCGGCCTGCCCGGTGAACGGCCCCGCCATCGCCGCCCGCGGCCGCCAGGCCTGGGTGGCCTGGTACACCGCCGCCGGCGGCATGCCCTCGATCCGCATCGCCGCCTCGGATGACGCCGGCCGCCGGTTCGGCCCCATGAAAGAGATCGCCCGCGGCGAGGCCCAGCACGGCCGCGTGGACCTGGCGGCGAACGCCACCGGCGTCTGGGTCAGCTGGCTGCAGGAAAGCGCCGGCCGGCAGTCGGTATGGCTGGCCCGCTACAGCCCGGACCTGGCGGCCGAACACTTCCGCCTGAAGGTCGCCGACCTCACCGGCCGGGGCCGCGGCACCGGTTTCCCGCGCCTGCAGCTGGGCGATGGCTCGGCCTGGCTGGCCTGGACAGAAATCGTGTCCGGCGAGCCACGGCTGCGGGGGCCCGGGTCCGCCCCTGACTGTACCCAGTGGTATGGAATCGGCCTTTGGATTATGGTGATGCCGCCCCACCGGACCCTTGTCCGGCGGGACAAGGCAGCGGCTCAAGGGGAGGGAGCGGCACCGGCGCAAGCACGGTGACGCCGAAGGAGACCCTGGGCGCGTGGTCGTGCACAACCCATAAGACCCAACAGGAGTTTCCCCATGCCCCGTTTCCATCGTTTGGCCGGCGCCGTTGCCCTGGCGCTCGGTTGCGCCGGCGCCGCCCAGGCGCAAGAGTTCTCCGGCTTCGTCGTGTTCGGCGACAGCCTCAGCGACTCCGGCAACATCGCCCAGTTCAGCGGCCTGCCGCCGGGCAACAGCTTCACCACCAATCCGGATCCGGTCGCGGCTGAAATCATCGCGGCCATGTTCGGCTTCCCGGGCACCAACTCGCTGTCGGGCGGTCCCAACTTCGCCTGGGGCGGTTCCTGCGTGAATGCCGGCGCGCCCTGCCTCAACCCGGTGCCGACCATCCCCGACCAGGTCAGCCAGTACCTGTCGCTGACCGGCGGCGTGGCCGACCCGAACGCGCTGTACAGCATCTGGGGCGGCGCCAACGACATCTTCGCCGCGCTGACGCTGGACCCGGCCAACGCGCAGGCGCTCACCGTCGCCGCCGCCACCGCCTACGTGCAGCAGATCGGCCGCCTGCAGGCCGCCGGCGCCAACTACATCATCGTGTACAACCTGCCGAACCTGGGCGTGACCCCGCAGTTCGGCTCCACGCCGAACGCGTCGTCGGTGTCGCAGGTCACGGTGGTGTACAACAGCGCGCTCAACGCCGGCCTCGGCCAGCTGGGCGACGGCATCATTCCCATCAACACCTTCGGCCTGATCGGCGAGATCATGGCCAACCCGGGCCTGTACGGCTTCACCAACGTCACCGGCACCGCCTGCGCGCCGCCGAGCTCGGTGGCCTGCGGCCCGGCCGGTTCCGGCCTGCCGGCGGGTTACCCGCCGGGTGCCAACGAAACCTTCCTGTTCGCAGACGGCGTGCACCCGACCGGCGCCGCGCACGCGATGCTGGCCAACGTGGTGCTGTCCACGATCTCGGCGCCGGTGCAGGTGTCGTACGCGGGCGAGGCCGGCATCCAGGCCGCCGAAAACCACGGCCGCGCCGTCACCGACGAACTGATGTCCGACTTCCAGCTCGACCGTGAAGTGGGCAGCGTGCGCGGTTACGCCACCGTGCAGTACGGCGACCAGGACTTCGAAGGCACCAGCGCCGTCACCGGTGGCAATGCCGACGTGCTGTCGCTGACCCTGGGCGCCAACCACCGCGCCAGCGAAACCGCCTACTGGGGCGTGGCCGTCAGCCTGGGCAACCACGACAACGACGTGTCGGGCGCCAACCTCGACAGCCGCCCGGTGCTGGCATCCATCCACGGCGCACTGCGTTTCGGCGGCGGCGGCTTCGTCAGCGGCGCCATCAGCGGCGGCAGCACCAGCGTGGACATCGAGCGCTACATCGTGATGGGCCCGACCGTGCGCACCGAAACCGGTTCCACCAACGCCGGCCAGTTCGGCGCCGAGCTGGGCCTGGGCTGGCTGTTCGGCAGCACCGGCAGCCTGCAGCACGGCCCGTTCATCGGCGCCAGCTGGGTGCAGCAGGAAGTGGACGGCTACAGCGAGGACAACGGCACCGCCACGTCGATGAACTTCCGCGGCTTCGACCGCGACTCCTGGTCAGCCGCGCCGGCTACCAGCTGATGGGCGGCAGCGCCGACAGCTTCCGTCCGTTCGTGCGCGTGGCCTACAACTCGGAAGGCGAGGACGACCAGGTGTCGGTGAACGCCGGCTCCAACTCCATGCCGGGCCGCTTCACCATCGGCGGCGTCACCCCGTCGGAAGACTGGATCAGCGCCGACCTGGGCTTCAACTGGAGCGTGGGCGAAAACACCACCGCCTTCGCCGCCTACACCGGCCGCTTCAGCGACGACAGCCAGGAACGCAACAGCATCAGCCTGGGCCTGCGGACGACGTTCTGATCGGTCGGGTCATTGTTTGAAGAAAGGCCGCCCTTCGGGGCGGCCTTTTTCTTTGCGCTGGATTGGCGGCGGTAAGTTAACCTGAACCCGTTCCACCGAACCGGCAGCATGCCAGTGACATACAGGCGCTATACGGGAGAATGACATGAGGCTCATTTCAGTCGCGCTATTTCTATTTCACTTTCTTGCGACCGCTAGCGCTGAGGCAACTGACGCAGTTGGATACGTTTATGCGAAAAGAGCCGGATCCTCCGAGCTTGTTTACCGCCTAGATGGAAAGTCATTCAACGAGAGCGAGCTTGGGCCGTACTTCCGCGAGAATGAAGATCGCTGGCCGAAGAAGGCCATTGAACTGCGACTCGTTTTTGATGGAGAGGTTCCGCTGGCATGGCTCCACCACGCGCGCCGCACTTTCATTTTCCTTGGCTTTGATGAAGTTCGTTGCTTCAGCGGAAGCATTTCTTCAGCACGTGCCACGGAAATTCAGGAGATCGGCCAATCGATTGCGCTACCAGACGATCGTTGGTAGCCAGATCAACACGCGCGATTAGAAGTACGGGGTCAGGTTCACCTCTTCCTGAGCCGATGAGATTTGCCAACGCGGCTAGCCACTGAATCGACCAGTTTTTCGTAGAAACCTTGAGGCCATAATTAATGGCAAACGAGGAGGAATAAATGATTGCCCGCGCTGTGGGTAGGGAGCGGACAGCCATGAAGCCGCATTTTGCTGCAGCACTTGTTGCGACGATGCTTCTTTCAGCCTGCTCGCCTTCACGTGAGCCGGATCCGGGGAAATCGATCCCGCATTGGCGGAGATGTTGCGGGACTTCCCGAGGGACGTCCTCGCTGATCCTTTGCTGCACAACGCAGTCAATGGAAATGCTGGCGAGGTCCGTCGCCTGCTCGCGCAGGGACGCGAGATCGATGCTGTGCCGTCACTGAACCTGGTGCTCGTGTTTGTGGCGCACCAGCGCCAGTGCTCTCCTGAGGTCGTGAATGCACTGGTGGAGGGTGGTGCTGATCCGGCCGTCGTGGATGACACCGGCATGAACGTCTTGCTGATGGCCGCAGCTTCCGGAGCCGGCGACTGTTTCAAGACCCTCCTCGCTCTCGGCGCCGACCCGGCCCGGCTCAACATCAATGGCTACGGCGTCGTTTCCCATGCCTATCTGTCAGGCGACATTTCGTTCTTCAACTGGGTCCTCGGCAGCGATGACGTCGCCCCCAAGCATTCTGGGGACCTCAACATTGCTCTGCAGGCCGCGCTGCTTGGTGAAGACTGGACGAGTTGCCGAACTCTTCTCGAGGCAGGCGCGGAGCTGACGCCGCTGGCCGGCGGAAAGCGGTCAACATCCCGACCGCTGGACAGCGCGGACTTGGACCGTTGCCGCTGACCTGCGAAATCGGCCCGCTTGTCCCCGGCAAGAACGGGGTCAGGTTCACTTGTTCCCGAGCGGGGCGCTCAAGTAGTTCACCTACGCCGCACATGAATGTGCAGGTGCCGCGTAGGGCAGGAGGCCCGGGATCGGCCGGAAACGCGTTGTCTGCAGGCGCAGATCTCAACGAAGAGGCTGAGGTAGTGTTAGTGATGATTTACGGAGTGCCGCGCCAATGAAACCAGTTTGCAGAACTTGCGGCTTTCCTCTTGGTCAGTTTCGGTTGTTCAGTCAGAACTGCAAAAGGTGCGGAAGCAAGCACGTCGCCCGGCCTGGTTTCTCTTGGGTCCGAGGCGTCATCGGCATCCCTGGTGCCCGTACTCTGGTTCGCGTCCCTTTTTCTTCCCATCTCGATGGGGATGAAGTTGGTGGGAGTGCCCATGCTGCTTGTCGTTATAGGCGGTTGGATAACTCTTGGTAGTCAGCGCTGGGTGCAAAAATAGACGTGGCGCGCCAACATCTGAATCCGGTTAGGCACATGACGCACAAGGCCCGCACTTGGCCTGCTGCCGGTTTCACGGACACCCGGGCCATCGGCGGTTATTTCTCCCGCCGCCAGTTGACCGACGCCGCACTCTCGTTGCCCTGTTCGACGCTGATGTCGAAGTCGCGGGTCAGCAGGTATTTCAGCGTCACCACCTGGCCGGTGCCGATCAGGGACACGCCGTAGCTCAGGAACAGCCGCGGCGACACGTATTTGCCGACGGTGAAGGTGGCGCCGCCGAGGTTGCGCGAATCGGTGACGCCGGCTTCGTCCAGGCCCAGCTGCGAGGTCAGCTGCTGCGCGACCAGGCCGCCGCCGGCGCCCAGTGCCATCGCCGCGCTGCCCACCTGCTGGCTTTCGTTGCCGGTGGTGGTGCTGAGCGGGCGGCCGAACACCAGCCAGGACAGCGCCTCGCTGGTTTCCATCGCCGGCACCGAGACGATGGTGGTGTCCGGGCGGTTGGCGGTGCCGCGCACCTGCACGCCGACGATCACTTCCTCGAACTCGCGCTCGGCGCGGATGTCCAGCGCCGGGTTGTCGTAGGGCGAGTCGACGAAACTCAGGCGCGCACGCTCGATCGTCAGCGCGCGGCCGTAGGCGGTGTACTTGCCGCTGACCTCCAGCGTGCCGTTGGCGATCGCGCGGTGGCCCGGCGATTCGCGCAGGCCGAGGCTGCCGGTCATCTTGCCGTCCAGGCCGAAGCCCTTGAGACTCACTTCGTCGCCCAGGGTGACGCGGAAATCTAGGTCCAGCGGCGTGGCGCGTTCGCGCGGGCCGTCCAGCGGGTCGAGCACCACCACGTCGGGCGATACGTCGACGCTGGAATCGAGCGCTTCCAGGTCCACGCGCGCTTCCGGCACGGTCAGGGTGCCACGCACTTCCAGCCGGCCTTCGAGCCAGCGCAGCGTGAGGTCGGAATCGGCGACGACATAGAGTTCGGCGGTGCTGGCGATGGTGACGCCCTTGCCGATCAGCACCAGCTGCAGCGGCGCCGTGTCGTCGCGGAAGTTCAGGCTGCCGTCCAGGTGCAGCAGGCCTTCGCCGGAAGTCACCTGGCCGTCCAGGCGCACCGCGCCGTCGGGCGTGCCCACGAGCTTGAATTCGCCGCCGTGCAGCTTCACGCCCAGCGCCGGCAGTTCCGTGGCGAAGCCCTGCAGCCGCGCGGTGCCCGACAGCGCGGGTTCGGCGCGGGTGCCCGCGACCTGCAGGCGGCCCTGCAGTTGGCCCTCGGGTGCGGCCAGGTCTTCGGAGAACAGTTCCAGCCAGGTGAGGTCGCGGATGTCGAGCTCGAATTCGCCGTCGATCGGCGAACTGTCGTCGCGGCCGGTGCGCAGCCGGGCGCGCACGCTGCCTTCGTCGGTGAGCGCGGCGTTGAGATCGCCTTCCACCGTGTCGCCGTCCACGGTCAGCTGCAGCACCAGGCCGGTGTAACCCAGCACCTCGCGTTCCAGTTCCTCGTCCAGGCGCAGCGCGCCGCTGTCGGAGGTGATGCGTGCGTCGCCACGCCAGCGGCCGTCGTTGGCGCGGTGCAGGTCGGCCCGGGCGTCGAGCGTGCCGTCCATCTGCAGGTCCAGCGCCGGGTCGGGCGACAGCCAGGGCTGCGCCAGCGCCAAGGGCACAGCATCGCCCTCCACGGTCACCGAATTGCCGGTGGCGGCGATGCACAGCCGGCCGCCCACCGTTTCCGCCACCAGGCAGCTGCGCTCGAGCTGCAGCACTTTCGGCCCGTAACGGAAATCCGCGCCGTCTTCGAGATTGAGCACCGGCGCCTGTTCGGCGGCGATGCGCAGTCGTTCGAGGCGGCCATTCCAGTCGGCGCCGCTGCGGGCGGCGCTGCCTTCCAGCGAAAGTTCGCCATGTTCGCCGGCGGCCTCGCCCTGCAGCCGCAGCGCGGCGACGCTGCCGGTGCCGTTCACGGCCAGGCGGTCGAACACCAGGCCGGCGAGCACCAGTTTTTCACCCGCGATCTCGAAGCGGCCGTTGTCGCCGCGCGCGGGCAGGGTGCCGGACAGGTGCAGTCTGTCGGCGCGCTGGTCGTCCCAGACCAGGCTTTCGCCCTGCAGTTGCGCGCTGTAGTCGGGCGCGGCGGCCGGGCCGCGGATCGCCAGCGTGCCCTGCAGCGTGCCGCTGGCGCCGGCCAGCACGTCGGCCAGGTGCAGTGGCGAAAAGCTCGCGTCCAGGTCGTACACCGCGCCAAAACCGCCACGTGCTTCGATCACGCTGCTGCCCAGAAGCAGCGAGGTTTCGCCGGTGCCGCGGTCGCCGTTCCACTCCGCGCTCAGGTGGCCTGACACCGGACGCTCGCGCAACACGCCCTGGAGCTTTTCCACCCGTGCCTTTCCGTGCCAGGTGCCGTCCGCGCGTCGTTCCGCGTCTGCGGTCAGTTCGCCATTCAGCGCACCCGGATAGTCGGGCAGGAAATAACCGGGATCGAATCCGGCCAGGCCGGCCTGCAGTTCGAACGCCAGCATCGGCGACCAGCGCACGCGGCCGTGGCCGTCGAGCGAACCGGTCGGCGTGTCGGCGCGCAGTGTGTCGAACACGAGCTGCTCGCCATCGCCCTGGCCCGCGAGTCTGACGGTGGCCTGTTCACCCGCACGTTCGAGCGTGGCGTCGCCGGAAATCGTCCAGGCCTCAAAACGACCGGCGGTGCGCACTTCGCCGCTTGCAGTCACGGTCTGCGCGCCGGGTTCGGCGCTGGCCGGTTCCAGGCGCAGGCCCGGGCTCGACAGCAGGGCGTCGAATTCCGAGTGTTCGCCATCTAGCTGCAGGTCGCCGGTGATGCGCAGCGGGCCCTGCGGCAGGACCAGCTGCAGCGGTTCGACCTGCAGGTGCTGCTGCGCCAGCACCAGTTGCGAAGGTTCGATGCCGACGCGCCAGTCGCCCTGGTGCAGTTCGCCGGTGAGTTCCGCGGCGCCGCCGCGGCCGCTGGCATCGAGCTGCCAGCGCCAGGACTCGCCCGCCGCGGCGCCGAAAATCACGGGGTCGAAACCGCCGGACTGCGTCGCCATCGTCCACACCGGCACCGACGCCGATTCACGCAGTTCGAGGCTCAGCGACAGCGGCTCCGGCGCCTGGCCGGCGAGGTCCAGGCGCATGTCGTCCAGGTCGCCCTTCGCGCTCAGCTGCAGGTGCGCGGCGGGCGCGGTGTCGGTGGCGGGCACGGCCAGGGTCGCGGCCAGGTCGGTGCGGAAGTCGCGGTCCGGGAGGTAGTCGCCCTTCAGCGTCAGCCGGCCGCGCGGGCTGTCCAGCGTGAGTTCCTCGAGCGTGAAGCCGTCGTGGGCCAGGTCCAGCTGGCTCGCGTCCAGCTGCGTGATGTCGAACAGCGTCGCCGCGTCGCGTTCGATGCGCAGGCCGCTGACATCGAGTGCGGTGGTGCGGATGCGCAGCGGCATCGGCAGCCGCGGCAGCACCTCGGGCCAGGTCGGCAGCGTGAACGGCTCATCGGCGGCGGGTGGCAGCACCAGCACGGCGCCGTCCACTTCCAGCCGGTCGAGTTGCAGGCGGCGGCCGAGCACCGGCAGCACCTGCGGGTCCAGCATCACGCGTTCGGCGCTGAACACCAGGCCGTCGTCCTGCACGTAACGCAGGCCGTGCAGCACCAGCGGGCCGCTGATCGTGCCTTCCGCGCGCTGCCAGCTCAGCGAATCCGGCGGCAGCAGCCGCAGCACGCGGCCCAGCAAGGTGTCGCGGCCGCCGGTGGTGTCCAGCAGCCAGTACAGCAGCGCGACGGCCGCCAGCACCAGCACGCCGGCGGCCAGGCCGAAGCGGCGCAGCCAGCGCTGCCGGCGCGTGCGCGGCGGTTTCGGCGCGCGGGCGGCGGGCGTGTTCATACATCCGGCCCGATGTTGATGTGCAGGCGCACCGCCTGCTGGGCGTCGTCGCCGAAACCGTGCGCGATGTCCAGCCGCACCGGCCCCACCGGCGAACGCCAGCGCACGCCGAAACCGGCGCCGATCTGCAGGTCGTAGTCGCTGCGCCCGTCGAAGGCGTCGCCGCCGTCCACGAAGAAGGCGCCGCCCCATTCGCGGGTGAACATGCGCTCGAATTCGACGCTGCCCACCAGCAGGTGCTTGCCGCCGAAGACGTAGCGGTTGCCGTCGGGTTCGATCAGGAAGCCGCCGATTTCCTTGTAGCCGTAGCCGCGCACGCTGCGGTCGCCGCCGGCGTAGAAACGCAGCGACGGCGGGAAGTCGTCGAACTGGCCGCTGAGGGTGGTGCCGGCCTCGCCGCGCAGCAGCAGGCGATTGCGGGGGCCGAAGGCGCGCACCCAGCGGCCCTCGGCGCGCATCTGCAGGAAGTCGATGTCCGAACCGACCGAACTGTCGCCGGCGCGCAGTTCGACGGTCAGGCCCAGGGCGCGGCGCGGATACAGCAGGTCGTCGGCCTCGCTCCACTTCGCCCACAGCGAGGGATAGAACAGGGTGCTGTAGGCGAAGTCGCGGCCGCTGGCGTCGTTGAATACTTCGTAACGTTCGCGCCGGAAGTTGACGGCGGCGATCAGGTCCCACTTGCCCAGGCGGCCGCTGCGGCTGCCGATCAGTTCCGCCAGCTGGTTGGTGAAGTCGTCGATCGTTTCCTCGCGCGCGCTGGCGCTGAGTGCGTACCAGCCGTCCAGCCAGGCGAAGGCCGGGATGCGGTACTGCGCCGTGAGGTCGCTGCGGCGTTCCGCCAGGCCCACCAGACTGCGCAGCTTGTGGCCGCGGTCGTTCACCCAGCGCCGGTCGATGCCGGCGGTCACGCCCAGGCCGGTGTCGGTGCCGTAACGCAGGCCGGCCGAATAGACGGTGCGCTTGCCCGGGGTCAGCGCCACCTTCACCGGCACGAGGCGTTCAGCGTCGGCCTGTTTGGGGTCGGCGCTGATGTCGATGGCGCCGAAATAGTCGAGCTCGGACAGCGACTTCTGCAGTGCCAGCAGCTCCTTCTGGTCGTAGGCTTCGCCCGTCTGCCAGGGCACCAGTTTTTCCAGCAGTCCGGGGCGGAACTGGTGGCCTTCGAACGTGGCCGGGCCCAGCCGGTAACGTTCGCCGCTGATCCAGGCCAGTTCGATGTCGGCCGCGCGCTCGGCGCGGCTCACCGTCACGCGGTGCACGGTCTGCTCGGCATCGAAATAACCCAGCTCGGCCAGGGCGCGGTCCATGCCAGCCTTGCTGTTTTCGTAGGTGCCGTGGTGGAAGGGCTGGCCCGTGCGCGGGCGGAAACGCTCCAGCCGGCGCATCAGCGCGCTTTGCGATTCGGCCGGTCCGGTCAGCGTAACGTCGTGGCCGCGCACGCGCACCGGTTCGCCCAGCACCACGGTGACCACGACGGTGACCTGTTCGCCGGTGCGCTGCACTTCGGTCTGCACGTCGGGTTCGTAATAGCCGAACGGCTCGAGCGCGCCGCGGGCCTCGCGCGGGGCGCGGCGCAGCAGGTAGGACAGCCGGGTTTCGGTCAGCAGCTTGCGGCGGTTGGGGTTGAGCCGCTCCAGCGACAGCGCGTCGGCGACGTTGTCGCGCATCTCCACGTCGGCCAGGCCGCGGATCTCGACGGCCTGCAGCTCCAGTGCCCGCGCCGCGGGGACGGAAAGGCAGAGGGCGGCGACCAGGAAAAGCAGGCGGGCGGGGGAGAGGTCGGCATGCCGGACAAGGATAACCGCTGCCCATGTTCGGACTTCGCGAGCGTCGCCGGACAGAAGTCGCGTCCGAATGCCCTCTTGCGTCCCGCGCGCGTTGCAAATAAGATTGATTCGCATTAGCTAGCCAGTCCGGCCAAGCCAGCCCCGACTTTGGGGAACTCCATGTCTGCCACGTCCTCCCCGACGGCCCGCCGCCTGCCGGCGCCCCGACTCGTTTCGCTCGCCATCGCCTCGGCCCTCGCGGCCGCCGCCCTGCCGGTAGCCGCCGCCCCGGCCGCCGACCTGTCGGCCGAAGCCGGCATGGCCGCGGCCGGCACCGCCGACAACGCCACCCGCCTGGACGGCATCGAGGTGACCGGCGAGCGCGTGAGCAAGCCGTCCTCGCCCAAGTACACCGAGGCCCTGCTGGACACGCCGCAGACGATCACCGTGGTGGACAAGGCGACCATGGACCAGCAGGGCCTGCTGGGCCTGCGCGACATCCTGAGCACCCTGCCGGGCATCACCTTCGGTGCCGGCGAAGGCGGCGGCGGTTACGGCGACAGCATCAACCTGCGCGGTTTCAGCGCCAACGCCGACATCACCGTGGACGGCGTGCGCGACAGCGCCCAGTACAGCCGCACCGACAACTTCAACCTCGATGCGCTGGAGCTGATCAACGGCGCCAACTCGGTGTACTCGGGCGCCGGTTCGGTCGGCGGCAACATCAACCTGGTCAGCAAGACCGCGATGCTGGAAGACTTCAACGTGGTCACGGTCGGCGCCGGCACCGACAGCTACGGCCGCATCACCGCCGACAGCAACCAGGTGATCGGCGACGACACCGCCCTGCGCCTGAATGCGATGGTGCACCAGAACGACGTGCCGGGCCGCGACTACGAGAACTTCGAGCGCTGGGGTTTCGCGCCGTCGCTGGGCCTGGCCCTGGATTCGGACACCCGCTTCACGCTGAGCGCCTTCATCCAGCGCGACGACAACATCCCGCAGTACGGCGTGCCGTATTTCTCGGGCTACGGCGGCCTGCTGCCGGGCGCGGACATCGGAGGGTATTACGGCTACCACAACATCGACCGTCAGGAGATCGAGAACGACACGGTCACCGGCGTGTTCGAACACGACTTCAACGACAACCTGAGCCTGCGCAGCCTGGCGCGTTACCAGCGGGTCGAGCAGACCACGGTGGTGGACGCGGTGCAGGGCACCTGGTGCCTGGACAGCGGCATCAACCCGGCCACCAACGCGGCCTGCGCGCCCCTGCCGGGAACGCTCGTGCCGCAGCCGGCCGGCAGCTACCAGCCCAGCGGCCCGCGCGGCCTGCAGCGCGACACACAGAACGGCCTGGCGGTCAGCCAGACCGACCTGACCGCGCGCTTCACCACCGGCACGGTTGAACATGCCCTGGTCGCCGGCGTCGCCTTCACCCACGAAAGCTTCGAGCTCGAGACCGGCCGCGTGCTGAACAATGCCGACGGCAGCCCGGTGCCGCTGCCACTGATGGACCTGTCGGACCCGGATTCGACCTGGACCGGTCCGGTGAACTATTTCCGCACCGCCAAGTCCGCCGGTTCGCTCGACAACCAGGCGATCTACGTGTTCGACACCCTGAAGTTCAACGAGCGCTGGATGCTGAACCTCGGCGCGCGTTACGAGCACAACGAGGGCGACAGCGAAAGCTGGCTGGTCAAGACCTACGACGCCACGCCCGGCGCCGACAACAGCGGCCTCGGCCAGGTGCTGGCCAGGAACCCGTCGTTCGAGAACGAGGAGAACCTGTTCTCCTGGCGCACCGGCGTGGTGTTCAAGCCGGCCGGGAACGGTTCGGTGTACCTGAGCTACGCCAACAGCAAGACGCCGTCCAAGGCCTCGGTGAACGGCGCCTGCAACGCCACCACCTGCAACGTGGACCCGGAGGAAGCGCAGAACATCGAGCTGGGCACCAAGTGGGACCTGCTGGACGAGCACCTGGCGCTGACCGCAGCGGTGTTCCGCAACGAGCGCACCAACTACAAGGTCGCCGACTTCGACCCCGCCAACCCCAGCGGCGAGCAGCAGCTCGACGGCGAGGCGCGCGTGGACGGCATCACGCTGGGCATCGCCGGCAAGCTGACCGACGCCTGGTCGATCTTCGCCAACGCCACCTTCCTCGACAGCGAAGTGCTGCAGTCGGTGTCCGACTACTGCCTGGCCAACCCGGGCCTCAACGGCTGCACCAACACGCCGGACAATCCGGATCCGGACCGCGGCAACCGCATCATCAACACGCCCGAGAAGTCCGCCAGCCTGTGGACCACCTACGCGTTCGCGCCGGACTGGACCGCCGGTTACGGCATCACCTCTCAGGGCAGCTTCGACGGCGGCCGCGTCGCCGGCGCGCCGGACGTGAAGGGTTACACCACGCACCGGGCGATGGTGGCCTGGCAGCTCAATCAACAGTTCGCGCTTCAGCTCAATGCCAACAACCTGTTCGACAAGGAGTACTTCATCCGCGTGCGCAACAACGGCTGGGCCACGCCCGGCGAAGCGCGCTCGGTGGTGCTGAGCGCCAGCTACCAGTTCTGATTCGACCAAGGCACGCCCGCGGCGACGCGGGCCCACCCAGGAGTCCGCCATGCTGCTGCACGTACCGAATGTTTTGAATGCAGAACAGGTGGCGCACTTCCGCCAGCGCCTGGCCACCGCCGGTTGGGCCGACGGCAGGCTGACCGCCGGCTACCAGTCGGCGCAGGCCAAGGACAACGCGCAGCTGCCGGATTCCGATCCGGTGGCGCGCGAACTCGGAGGTCTGGTGCTGGATGCGCTGGGCCGCAGCCCGCTGTTCTTCAGCGCGGCGTTGCCCAGGCGGATCTTCCCGCCGCTGTTCAACCGCTACGCGGGCGGGCAGTCCTTCGGTTTCCACGTGGACAACGCCATCCGCTACGAACGGGGTGCGGGCGGCGCGCAAGCGCCGGTGCGCACCGACATTTCGGCCACCCTGTTCCTCAATGCGCCCGAGGACTACGACGGCGGCGAATTGGTGATCCAGGACACCTACGGCACGCAGCGGGTGAAGCTGCCGGCCGGCGACCTGGTGCTGTACCCGGGCACCAGCCTGCATAAGGTGACGCCGGTGACCCGCGGCGAACGCCTGGCCTCGTTCTTCTGGCTGCAGAGCCTGGTGCGCGATGCCGGCCAGCGGCGCGAACTGTTCGAACTCGACCTCGCCATCCAGCGCCTGACCGTGGCCGCGCCGGGCAATCCCGCCCTGGTGCAGCTGACCGGCGTTTACCACAACCTGCTGCGCCGCTGGGCGGACGCCTGAGCCGGAGCCCATGTTCAAGAACCTGATCTTCCAGCTGCACTGGCTGCTCGGCATCACCGCGGGCCTGGTGCTGGCCGTGGTCGGCATCACCGGCGCGATGCTGTCGTTCGAACACGACCTGCTGAAGGCGATGAACCCCGGCGTGATGACCGTGCCGGCGCAGGCCCGCGCGCTGTCGCCGGCCGAACTGCTGGCGCGCATCGCCGTCGCCGAACCTGGGAAAACCGTGCAGTCGCTGAGTCTGCCGGGCGACCCGGAAGAGTCGGCGCGCGTCGGCTTCGCGCCGGCGGCCGACGCCCGGCCCGGACCAGGCGGCCGCGTGCGCGGTGAGACGCGCTACGTGGATCCCTACACCGGCCAACTGCTCGGCCAGCCGAAGGGCGAAGGTTTTTCCGGCTGACGATGCAGATCCACCGCTGGCTCGCCGCCGACGCGGTGGGCAAGCAGATCGTCGGCGCGTCCACGATCGCGCTGATCTACTTCTGCCTGTCCGGCCTCTACCTGCGCTGGCCGCGCAAATGGCTGGACTGGCGCGCCTGGCTGCGGCTGGACTGGGCGCAGAAGGGCCGCAGTTTCCTCTGGCACCTGCATTCGGTCGTCGGCACGTGGGTGCTGGTGGCGTATCTGGTGATGGCCTTGACCGGGCTGTTCTGGTCCTACGACTGGTACCGCAGCGGGCTGTACACGATCACCGGCACGCCGGTACCGGCGCAGGGGTGGGCCGGCGGCCGCCACGCCGCCGCGTGACGGGGTGAAGCGCGCGGAGGCGGCTCGCGAGGGTGCGCGTGGCGACGCGGCGTCGCGCGAACGTGCCGAGGCGCCTGCGTCGCTGGACATCGCGGCGGCCTTCGCCGCGTTCGAGACGGCCGTGCCGGCTTATTCCAGCGTGAATCTGCGCTTCCCGGGCGGGCCGGGGCAGCCGGTTGAATTCATTTATCAGGATCCGGACCCCGCGCACGAGCGCGCGCGAACAACCGCGTTGTATTCGATCCGGGCACGTGGGCGGTCGTGGCGCACGAACGTTATGACGACAAGCCCGCGGGCCAGAAGATCATGGCCAGCATCTTCCCGCTGCACAGCGGCGCGTTCTTCGGCTTGCCGGGCCTGATCCTTTTCATGATCGCCAGCCTGGCGATGCCGCTGTTCGCGGTCACCGGCTGGATGCTCTACCTCGACCGCCGGCGCAAGAAGCGCGAAACGCGTGCGGCCCGGTCCGCACTGGCGCCCGCGTCGGGCAAGGGCGACGACCTGCTGGTCGCGTTCGCCAGCCAGACCGGCACCGCCGAACGCCTGGCCTGGCAGACCGCGGCCGGCCTGCAGTCGGGCGGGCTGGCGGCGCGCGTGCTTCCGCTGGCGTCGCTGGACGTGGCGACGCTGGCGAAAACGCCTCGCCTGCTGATCGTCGCCAGCACCTTCGGCGAAGGCGATCCGCCGGATGCGCTGCGGGGTTTCGCCCGCCGCGTGCTCGGTGCGCCGGCCTCCCTGGCGGGCCTGAAGTACGGCCTGCTGGCGCTGGGCGACCGCAGTTACGAACACTACTGCGGCTTCGGCCAGACTTTGGAACACTGGCTGCGCCAGCACGGCGCCACGCCGCTGTTCGACACCGTGGCCGTGGACAGCGGCGATGCCGGTGCACTGCGGCACTGGCAGCACCACCTGTCGGTGCTGGCGGGCGCGACCGAGCTGCCGGACTGGAGCGTCCCGCGTTACCAGGCCTGGCCGTTGCTGGCACGCGAGCACCTCAACCCCGGCAGCCCCGGTGGCGAGGTCTACCGCCTGGCGCTGCAGCCGCCGGCGGGTGCGATCTGGTCCGCCGGTGACATCGTCGAGATCGGTCCGCGCCACGGTGAGGCCGAGGTCGCCGCGTGGCTGCTGGCCAGCGGGCACCTGGCATCGGCGTCGGTGCAGTGGCAGGGCGACGCCATCACTTTGGGCGCCGCGTTGGCGGCGTCCCGCCTGCCCGACGCCGACGCGGCGCGCGGACTGGACGCACAAGCCCTGGCCGACACGCTGGAACCCCTGCCGCACCGCGAATATTCGATCGCCTCGCTGCCCGCCGACGGCCGGCTGGAACTGCTGGTGCGGCGCATGTTCCGCCCTGACGGCCGCCTGGGCCTGGGTTCGGCCTGGCTGACCCGCGACGCGCCTGGGGGCGCCGATCGCGGCGCGGGTCAGGCCAACCCCGGCTTCCACGCACCGCAGGACGCGCGGCCGCTGATCCTGATCGGCAACGGCACCGGCATCGCCGGGCTGCGCGCCCTGCTGCGCGCCCGCATCGTCGCCGGGCAGGGCCGCAACTGGCTGCTGTTCGGCGAGCGCACGCAGGCCCATGACGCCTACTTCGGCGACGAGGTCGCATCGGCCCAGGCGCGTGGTTTCCTGGCACACGCCGACTTCGCCTTCTCGCGCGACCAGCCGGAACGTGTGTACGTGCAGCAGCGCCTGCGCGAACAGTCGGCGCGCCTGCGCGAGTGGGTGGGCCTGGGCGCGTCGATCTACGTCTGCGGCAGCCTGCAGGGCATGGCGCCGGGCGTCGAAGCGGTGCTGGCCGAGGTGCTGGGCGCGGAGACGGTCGAACGGATGGCCGAAAGCGGCCGCTATCGCCGCGACGTGTACTGACGGAAACGGAAAAGGCCGGGCATGACCCGGCCTTTTCTTTCACGCCGCCACCGCGGGATCAGCTCGCCGACAACTGCTCCACTGCCGCGACAGCCGCGAACCGGTCCGCCACCTGCTTGAGCAGCGCCAGGCGGTTGTCGCGCAGCGACTCGTCCCCGGCCATCACCATCGTGCGCTCGAAGAAGTTGTCCACCGGGCCCTGCAGCTGTGCCAGGCGCTTGAGCGTGCCGATGTAGTCGCGCTGGGCCAGCAGCGGGCCGGTGTCCACCAGGGCCGTGGCCAGCGCACCGTGCAGGGACTGTTCGGCGGGTTCGACCAGTTTCGACGCGTCGACGCTGGCCGGAATCGGGGTCTCCACCTTGCGCAGGATGTTGCGGATGCGTTTGTTCGCGGCCGACAGCGAAGCCGACTCGCGCATCCTGGCGAACTCGGCGATCGCCTTCAGTCGGCGGTCGAAATCCAGCAGCGAGGTCGGGCGCACGTCGGCCACGGCGTCGAACTGCACGCCCGGCACGCCCTGGTCGGCGTAATAACCACGCAAACGATCGAGGATGAAGTCCTGCAGTTCCTGCGTGTCCAGCACCAGCCCGGCCGGCAGCGAGCGGGCGGCGGCATCCAGCAGCACCACCAGGTCCAGCTCCAGCTGCGCTTCGATGACGGTGCGCGCCAGGCCCAGCGCATTGCGGCGCAGCGCGAACGGGTCCTTGTTGCCGGTGGGCTTGAGGCCTGCGGCGAAACCGCCGGCCAGGGTGTCCAGGCGCTCGGCGATCGCCAGCACCTGGCCCAGCTTCGACGGTGCGATCGCATCGCCGGCGAACCGCGGCTGGTAGGCCTCGTCGATGGCGTGGGCGATGTCGGCCGGCTGCTTGGCCGCGGTGGCGTAATACCGGCCGGCGATGCCCTGCAGTTCCGGGAACTCGTTGACCATGCGGCTCTGCAGGTCGGCCTTGCCCAGCAGCGCGGCGACCCGCGCGTGGTCGGCATTGCCGCCGGCCTTGAGCGCGACGATCTCGGCCAGGTGCGCCACGCGCGCGGCCTTGTCGGCCACGCTGCCCAACTTGGCCTGGTAGGTCACCGACTTCAGGCCCTCGGCCATCGAGGCCAGGCCCTGCTTCAGGTCCTCGTCGAAGAAGAACTGCGCGTCGGCGAAACGCGGGCGGATGACCCGCTCGTAACCCAGGCGGATCTGCGCCGGGTCCTTGCTGTCGAGGTTGGCGATGCCGATGAACTTCTCGCTGAGCTTGCCGACCTTGTCGAGCACCGGGAAGAACTTCTGGTTGCTCTCCATGGTCGAGATCAGCGCTTCCTGCGGCACGCGCAGGAAACCGGGCTCGAAGCTGCACAGGATGGCCTTGGGCCACTCGACCAGGCAGTTCACTTCCTCCAGCAGCTCCGGCGGCACGCGCGCGCTGCCGCCGGCCTCGCGGGCGGCGGCGGCGATCTCGGCGCGCACGCGTTCTCGGCGTTCGTTCGGGTCGGCCAGCACATGCGCCGCGCGCAGGGCCTCCAGGTATTCGTCGGCCTCGTTCAGCCACACCGGCTTGGCGTGGTGGAAGCGGTGGCCGCGGCTCATGCGGTCGGCTTTCAGGCCCAGCACTTCAGCCTTGGCGGCGTCGCGGCCGAACAGGATCACCAGCCAGTGTGCCGGGCGCACGAAGCCGACATCGCGGCTGCCCCAGCGCATCGGCTTGGGAATCGGCAGGCCCTTGACCGCTTCGTTGACGATCTCGCCCAGCAGGTCGAGGGTGGCGGCGCCGGGACGCGAGCTGCGCGCGACGAAGCGCATGCCCTTGGCGTCGGTGACGCGGTCGAGCTGCTGCCAGTCCATGCCGTTCTTCTGCGCGAAGCCGAGCAGGGCGGGCGTCGGATTGCCGGACGCGTCCAGGCCGATGTTGGTGTACGGGCCGTGCACCTCGCTGTGCTGCACCGGCTGCTGCACGGCCACGGCCGGCAGGTAGCTGGCCAGGCGGCGCGGCGTGTACAGCGCACGCGCGGGCAACGCGCCGGCGTCGGGTTTGACTTCGATGCGGCGCGCGGCCAGGGCCTTCAGTACGCCGTCGTGGAAGGCCTGCGCGAGTTCGGGCAGGGCCTTGGGCGGCAGCTCCTCGGTGCCCAGTTCGATCAGCAGGGGCAGGAAATCAGCCATGCGCGGCCTCCGTGTCCGTGGTTTTCAGGCCCGGGAAACCGAGCTTCTCGCGCTGGGCGTAATAGGCCTCGGCGCAGGCGCGCGACAGCGTGCGCACGCGCAGGATGTAGCGCTGGCGTTCGGTCACCGAGATCGCGCGGCGGGCATCGAGCAGGTTGAAGCTGTGCGAGGCCTTGCAGACCTGTTCGTAGGCCGGCAGCGGCAGGCCGAGCTCGACGAGCTTGAGCGCTTCCTTCTCGCAGGCGTCGAAGCGGTGGAAGAGTTCCGCCACGTCGGCATGTTCGAAATTGTAGGTGCTCTGCTCGACTTCGTTCTGGTGGTAAACGTCGCGGTAGGTCACCGTGCCGTGCGGGCCGCGGGTCCAGACCAGGTCGAACACGTTGTCCACGTTCTGCAGGTACATGCACAGGCGCTCGAGACCGTAGGTGATCTCGCCGGTCACCGGCTTGCACTCCAGGCCGCCGGCCTGCTGGAAATAGGTGAACTGCGTGACTTCCATGCCGTTGAGCCAGACTTCCCAGCCCAGGCCCCAGGCGCCGAGCGTCGGCGATTCCCAGTTGTCCTCGACGAAGCGCAGGTCGTGCACCAGCGGATCGATGCCCAGCGCCTTGAGCGAGCCGATGTAGAGCTCGAGGATGTTGTCGGGATTGGGCTTGAGCACCACCTGGTACTGGTAATAACGCTGCAGCCGGTTCGGGTTCTCGCCGTAGCGGCCGTCGGTGGGGCGGCGGCAGGGCTGCACGTAGGCGGCGCTCCAGGGCTCGGGCCCGAGCGCGCGCAGGAAGGTGGCGGGGTGGAAGGTGCCGGCGCCGACCTCGAGGTCGAGCGGCTGGATCAGGACGCAGCCCTGTTCGGCCCAGTACTGGTTGAGCCTCAGGATCAGCTCCTGGAAGGTCGGTGCGGTCATCGCCGTTTCGCCGTGTCCAAAGCGGGCTAGTATAGCCGCGGCCCGCACCACTGCTTGTTCTGCGCCTGATGAAGCCTTTCCTGATCCTCGAGACCGGCACCCCCATCCCCAGCCTTCGTCGCCATGGCAGTTTCGGCCACTGGATCCGCGTGGCCGCCGGCCTGCACGGCCGCCAGGTGCGCCAGGTCCGGGTGATGGATGGCGAACCGCTGCCCGAGGCCCGCGACTACGCCGGCGTGCTGGTCACCGGCTCCGGCGCCATGGTCACCGAACGCGCGGACTGGAGCGAACGCTGCGCCGACTGGCTGCGCGCCGCCGCCGAGGCCAACCAGGCGCTGTTCGGCATCTGCTACGGCCACCAGCTGATCGCGCATGCGCTGGGTGGCAAGGTGGACTTCAACCCGCGTGGCCGCGAGATGGGCACGGTGTCGGTGCGCCTGCACGAGCCGGCGGCCCAGGATCCGCTGTTTTCCGGCCTGCCCACGCAGATCGCCGCCCAGGCCACCCACCTGCAGACCGTGCTGGCGCCGCCGCCGCAGGCCCGGGTGTTGGCCGATTCCGAACGCGACGACTGCCACGCCTTCCGCTGGGGCGACGCGGTCTGGGGCGTGCAGTTCCATCCCGAATTCAGCACCGGCATGATGCGGGGCTATATCCAGGCGCGTTCCGATGCACTGGCGAAAGAAGGCACCTGCCACCGCGGTCTGCTCGATGCCGTGAAGCCTGCGCCGCAGGCGCGGCGGGTGCTGCGGCGTTTCATCCACCTGGCGCACCAGCGCGCCCGCAAGCAAGGATCCGCATGAGCATTCGCAGTGTAGGCATGGCGTCCCCGTTCCGTTGGCTGATGAAGTCGCTGGACATCGGCCGGCGCCAGCCGGGCGCGCTGTTCGGCGGTTTCGCGCTGCTGCTGGTGATCGGCCTGATCCCGTCCGTCATCCAGATGGCGGTGCAGTACGGGCTGCAGCCCCCGGTGCCGGTGATGCTGACGGTGTACGCACTGGTGATGCTGGCCGGCCTGGTGATCATGCCGCCGCTGGCCGCCGGTGGCTTCCGCCTGGTCCACGCCTGCGAAACCGGCCAGCCGGCGCGCGCCACCGACGTGTTCGCGGTCTTCCGCGACCGGCCGGCCGCGGTGCGGATGATCCTGACGGCACTGCTGCTGATGGTGATCTACGTCGCGGTGTTCGTGGCGTTGGTGTTGATGCCCGGCGGCACCTACTTCGGCGAGATCATGCAGGTGGCCATGACCACGCCGCCCGGCCAGCAGCCCGACATGACCGGCCTGGAGCCGCCGCCGGGCCTGCTGCTGTGGACGCTGGGGGCGCTGTTCGCGGCGCTGGTGGTGGGCAACGCCTACATGCTGGCCTTCGTGCAGGCGTCGCTGGGTGGCCGCGGCCCGCTCGGTGCCACCGCCGACGGTTTTATGGGCACGCTGAAGAACCTGCTGCCGCTGATCGGTTTCGCGATCGTGCTGGGCATCGTCGGCTTCGTGCTGCTCTTCATCCTGATGCTGGTGCTGATCCTGGTGGTCGGCCTGCTGGCGATGGCCAGCCCGGTACTGGGCATGATCATCGCGATACCGGTCTACCTGGTCGTGGTGCTGGTGATCTACGTGGTGATGTTCGCGTTCTACTACCACGCCTGGCGCGAGATCTACGACGTACCGGTGGCACCGGTACCGCTTGCGGACGAGACCATCGTCGCCTGAAGGCTCAGGCCAGGCCGCCGCTGGCGACTTCCCACAGCAGCTGCACGTAACGCAGCACGATGAAGCCGAGCAGGCCGCAGTACAGCGCGGCCTGCAGCCACAGCCAGGCGCGCGCGCCACGCGGCATCGCCGCCGGTGCGCTGGGCGCGAGTTCGACCCGGGTGCCGGCGAGGTAGTCGTGCAGGGCGCGTTTGCCGGGCGTCCACGCCGCGATCGCATGGCCCAGGTTGAGCAGCAGCCACGAGGGCGCGGCGCCGAAGAAGCGCCCGGCGATGCGGCCCGGTCCCGCGCGCGCGCCGCTCATGTCGGTCACGCGCAGGCCGAAGATCCGTTTACCGGGGCTGGCCTGCCAGGGCGACGCCTCGCTGGCGATGAACCACGCCGCCGCCAGCACGACGTAGATCAGGCCGGCCTCCAGCAGCAGGTCGCACAGCGTGCCGGTCAGCGTGGTGACGCCGGCGCGCAGGGCCGGATCGGCGGCCCATTCGTTGGCCAACGTCAGCGGCGTGGCCTCGGGGCGCAGCAGTGCGCTGTCCAGCAGCTCCCAGAGCCTGCGCTGCAGCGATGCCAGGCCGTCCAGCAGTCCGGACCGATGCACCAGGTAGCGGCTCCAGCACAGCGGCAGGGCCAGCAGGCCGACCAGCGCCGCGTCCAGGCTGTAGGCGGCGTAGCGGCGCCAGAAGCCGGCCGGGGGATTCATCGCCTCAGGCGTCGGCGGTCCGGCGCCGCAGCAGGGCGCCGGCGATGATGCCCAGCTCGTAGAGCAGGCACATCGGGATCGCCAGCAGCAGCTGCGACACCACGTCCGGCGGCGTGATGATCGCGGCCAGGACGAACACGCCGACCACCACGTAACCACGCGCCTCGCGCAGCTGCGCCGGCGTCACCACGCCCAGCAGTACCAGCACGACCACCGCCACCGGCAGTTGAAACTCAGGCCGAAGGCCAGGAAGATCACCAGCACGAAGTCCAGGTACTTGGTGATGTCGGTCATCATCGCCACGCCCTCGGGCGTCACCGCCGTCAGGAAGCCGAACACCGTCGGCAGCAATAAGGAACCAGGCGAAGGCGCAGCCGGTGTAGAACAGCACCACCGCGGCCGCCAGCAGTGGCTTGGCCAGGCGTTTTTCGTGCTGGTACAGGCCCGGCGCCACGAAGGCCCAGGCCTGGTACAGCAGCACCGGCATGGTCAGCATCACCGCCGCGAAGAAGGCCAGCTTCACCGGCGTGAAAAACGGAGAGGCGACGTCGATGGCCACCAGCTGGCCGCCCGCCGGCAGTTTCGACAGCAGCGGCGCCGCGAACTGGCCGTACAGGCGGTTGGCGAACGGCAGCAGGGCCACGAACACCACCAGCACCGCCACCACCGCCTTGAGCAGGCGCGCGCGCAGCTCCAGCAGGTGGCCCATCAGGGATTCTTCGGGCTGGCCGGCGCGTCCGTTCATGGCGCGGGGGTCGCGGCGGGCCGGGAAGCTGATCGACGGCCCGGTGTCGTCGGGCTTGAGCTCGAAAGGTTCGGGTTCGATCCTGGGCTCGGGCTCGGGCCCGGCTTCGGCTTCAGTCGGTGCGGGCGGGATGTCCTGCACGGCGGTGGCGGCATCGGCGTCGGCGCGGGCTTCGGTTTCGACCTCGCGCAGCGTGTCGCCGACGTCCTTGCCGACACTTTCGACCTCGCGCCGCAGGTCCTGGGCCGGGTTGCCGACGCTGCGCTTGAGTTCGTCGGCGGCCATTTCGCGTTCGAATTCGGACTTCACCGAATACCACTGCGCGCGCGCCTTGCGCACCCACAGCCCGGTGAAGCGGGCCGCCTTGGGCAGGCGCTCGGGACCGAGCACCAGCAGGGCGACCACCGCGATCACCAGCAGTTCGCTGAATCCGATGTCGAACATGGGGCTGCCGCGCCCGGCCGGGGCCGGACTCAGGAATCCTTGCGCTGGCTGTCCTGGCTCTTCTCGCCGGCGCCGGTGTCGTCACGGCGCTCGCTGCCGATCTGCGACGGCGGCTCGTCCTTGCCCTTCAGGCCTTCCTTGAAGCCCTGGATGCCTTCGCCCAGGTCCTTGCCCACGCCCTTGAGCTTCTTGGTGCCGAAGATCAGCACGACGACCACGAGGACGATGATCCAGTGCCAGATGCTGAAGCTGCCCATGTGCGTGATTCCCGCTTGGTTTCGATGGGCGAAGGATAGCGCAGCCGGACCCCGGCCGCGCCGGCCATCAGTCCTGGGGCACGGTGTTTTCCTCGAGCCGGTCGCGGAAATCGACCACCGGGCTGGACGGCGCGTCCACCCGGCCCTCGAAGATCTGCCGGGGCGTGGTGTTGCGGCCATAGACCGCCTCGTTGGCCTTGTGGTTGATGCGCAGCACGGTGCCGTCCAGGGCCACGCCGGCGAACAGGCCGCGGGCGCGCGAATAGCTGTAGATCTCGGCCTTGAACTGCTCGTCGGTGCTGGCCTGGGCACTGCGGCCGACCGGACCGGCGGCCACGCTGGCGTCGGCACCTGGGTGAACTTGCCGTTGACGATGTTGTCCACGCCGCGCGGGCTGCGGAACACCAAGGATCACGTCGGAAGACTGCACGCCGGCCTGGAAGCCGATGCTGCCGCCGCCGAGCTTGATGAAGCTGGGGTTGGACCAGGTGCCGTCCGGGCTGCGCACCGAGATCAGGCCGGTGCCGCCACGGCCGCCGAGGAACAGGCCGGCCTTGACCACGTCCGGGATCACGGCGATGGCGTGGGCGTCGGTGAACATCTTCTCGGGCACCGACGTCTCCGGGATGCGCATGATCTCGCCCAGCACCCGGGCGGCGTCGGCGGCCTTGGTGTCTTCCTTCTGGCCGGCCAGCGCGGACGGGGACAGGACGATCAGCAGGACGAGGGCGGCGAACGGGGCCAGCAGTCGATTCATGGGGGTCTCCGGGTGGCGCGACGGGTCGAGTATGGTCGGCGGCAATGAACCGGGCGTGAGCCGCACCTTCATCCGGGCGATGATAGTTTGAGCGCAGCACACATGGACAGTTCCGCATGAGCCCGACTTTCCGCGACGCCCCGGCCAATGCCGGTCCCGGCCGCACCGCCCTGCTGCTGGTCAACCTGGGCACGCCCGATGCGGCCACGCCCTCGGCCGTGCGCCGTTACCTGGCCGAGTTCCTGCACGACCACCGCGTGGTCGAGCTGACGCGCTGGCTCTGGTGCCCGCTGCTGCATTTGGTGATCCTGCCGCTGCGCGCGGGCAAGGTGGCGCGAAATTACGCGTCGGTCTGGATGCCGGAAGGGTCGCCGCTGCTGGTGCATTCGTCGCGGCTGGCGCAGGCGCTGCAGCATGCGCTGCCCGATGTGGCGGTGCGGCTGGCCATGCGTTACGGCGGGCCGTCGATCGCCGACACCCTGCGCGCGCTCGAGGCCGGGGCATGACCCGGCTGCTGGTGCTGCCGCTGTATCCGCAGTATTCGGCCAGCACCAGCGCTTCGGTGCTGGACGCGGTGGCGAAGGAAATCGCGGGCTGGCGGCGCGTACCCGAACTGCGTTTCATCGCCGACTACCACGACGACGGCGGCTGGCTGGACGCGATGGAGTCGCGCATCCGCGCGCACTGGGACCTGCAT
The DNA here is from genome assembly GCF_007993735.1 of Arenimonas daejeonensis. Classification (GTDB taxonomy): domain Bacteria; phylum Pseudomonadota; class Gammaproteobacteria; order Xanthomonadales; family Xanthomonadaceae; genus Arenimonas; species Arenimonas daejeonensis. The sequence continues at coordinate 845,302 of NZ_CP042453.1, forward strand.
GGCCGCGCCGAACGCCTGCTGTTCTCCTTCCATGGCCTGCCGCAGCGTTTCGAAACCGCCGGTGATCCTTATCCGCGCCAGTGCGAAGCCGGCGCACGCGCGCTGGCCGCCCGCCTGGGGCTGGCCGACGGCGACTGGCGGCTCACCTACCAGTCGCGATTCGGCCGCGAAAAATGGCTCGAACCCGCCACCGACAAAACGCTGGAACAGCTGGCGCGCGACGGCATGAAAACCGTTGACGTCGTCTGCCCGGGTTTCGCGGTGGACTGCCTGGAGACACTGGAGGAAATCGCCGTGCAGAACGCGGAAACCTTCCGGCACGCCGGCGGCGGCGAACTGCGCTACATCAGCGCCCTGAACAACGAACCCGGCCATGTCGCCGCATTGGCCGCGCTGTCGCGCCGGCATCTTCAAGGTTGGCCGCACTGATGCCACTGCGCGAGATCCGGCTGGGCAGCGCCCGCGGCGAGCTGGCGGCGCTGCGCGGCGGCACGCCCGGCGGCCCGAAGCTGCTGTGCCTGCACGGCTGGCTGGACAATGCCGCCAGCTTCCTGCCGCTGGCGCCGCACCTGCGCGAATTCGACCTGGTGGCGCTGGACCTGCCGGGGCACGGCGCTTCGGAACACCGCGCGCCGGGTTACGACTACGCCTTCGTGGACTGGATCCACGACGCGCTGGATGCGCTGGACGCGCTGGGCTGGGACTCCGCCGACTGGCTCGGCCATTCCATGGGCGGCGCCATCGCCAGCGCGGTCGCCGCCGCGGCGCCGGCACGGGTGCGGCGACTGGCCTTGATCGAAGCATTGGGGCCGGTGACCGGCGACGCCACCGGCGCCGGCAAACGCCTGCGCGATGCGGCCACGGCCCGGCGCACACTGGCCGCCAAGGCGCCGCGCGTGATCCCGGACCTGGACACTGCCGTGGCCGCGCGACTTGCCGCCAGCCGCATGACGCCGGAAGCCGCACGCCTGATCGTCGAACGCAATCTGCGGCAGGTCGAAGGCGGTTACGCCTGGCGCAGCGACCCGCGCCTGACCCTGCCCTCGCACCTGCGGTTGACCGAGGACACGGTGCAGTCGCTGCTGCGGGCGATCGAGGCACCGGTGCTGGTGGTCGCGGCCTCGCCGTCGCCGCCGTATTTCACGCCCGAAGTGCGGGCGGCGCGGCTGGCCTGCCTGGCACGGGGCCGGGTCGAGGTGATCGAGGGCGGGCACCACCTGCACATGGAACAGGCGGCGCGGGTGGCGGCGCCGCTGCGGGAATTCCTGCTGGAGGATGTCGCGCGGGGTTAGGGCGCCTGCAGGCTCAGCGAAACCACGGTCTGGCCTTCCATGTCCGGGCGCAGGTTCACCAGCATGCCGCGCTTGTCCTTCTCGAAGCCCAGCGCGGAACCTTCGGCGCCCTGCATGGACAGGGTTTCCTTCCAGCCCTGGTCGGCCTGGCCGGACTTGTAGTGCTCGTACAGCGCGGACATCGCTTCGGGGCTGCGCAGCACGACCGACTGCGCCGGGCCCAGTTTCATCACCGACACCACGGTGTAGTCGTCCGGCAGCACCACGTCCCTGGGGAAGTCGGGCGGCAGCGGCACGTTTTCGCCGGTGGTGTGCTGCAGCTGGCCCTCATCGGTTTCCATGGTCAGGGTGTTCTGGCCGTCTTCGCTCTCGAAGTCGACCTGGGCGCCGGTCTGCGCTTCCAGAGCCTGTTCGGTCAGGGTTTCGGTGGCCGATTATGGGCCTGTCCGCAAGCGGCCAGCAGGGTGGCCAGGACGGTGGCGGCCAGCAGGGGGCGGGTGGGAAACATGGCGGGCTCCGGAGGCGGGCAGGGCCCGGTTCGCGGGCCCTTTCAGCCAATCAAACGGGAGAGCCGGGCCTTCAAGGCCAGCCCTTCGCCGCGCAGATAATCCCGTTCGTCGCGCCATTCAGGCCAGCGGGCCTCGACCTCGCGCCAGAAGCCACGCGAGTGGTTGGCGTGGATCAAGTGGCAGAGCTCGTGCACCAGCACGTATTCGAAGGCGCCGGGGCGGCCCAGCACCAGGGACAGGTCCAGGGACAGGGCGTCGCCCGGGCTCAGTGACCCCAGAGCGAGGACAGCGGCCGCAGCTTGAAGCTGCTCGGTGGCCGCGGCAGGCCGGGCAGGTATTTCGGCATCCAGCGGCCCAGATCGTGGCGCGCCTGGCCGAGGTAGAAGTCGCGCAGGGCGGCGCGGGCCTGGGTGTCGCCGGCGCGTTCGGGCAGTTGCAGCACGACACCGTGTCCGCCAAGTTCGGCGCGGGCGTAGCGGCCGTCGCGCCATTCGATCGGCAGTTCGTGGCCGCGCAGGGGCAGGGTTTCGGTGCTGCCGCGGGTGAACGCTGCGGCAGCGGGCGCGGGCTGGCGCGCAAGCTGTTCGGCCAGCCAGTCGCGGTGTTCGTGCAGGAAGGCGAGGGCGAGCTTCTGCGAGGCGGCGCGCGGCAGGGTCAGCCGTGCGCCCTTGTCGGAGACGATCAGGCGCAGGCGGCGGGCGCGCGGGTCGCGCACCCAGCGCACCGGCACTTCGGTGCCGTCGGCCAGGGCCAGCGGCCGGATTTCGGTCGCGGGTGGAGCGGGGCGGATCAGGCGCAGGAACATGGGGTGACTCTAGCGCGAGTGCACACCCCTCCCAGCCTCCCCCTGCAAGCAGGGGGAGGAGCAACTGCCTGTCCCCCTCCCTGCTTGCAGGGGAGGGCCGGGGAGGGGTGGAACTTCGGAGCGTGGAATCAGGCCTCGGCAGCGCTGAACTTCAAGGCCGGCTCAAGCACCGCGAACAGCCGCTTGAGTTCGCCGGCCATCAGCGCATAACGGGCGTCGAGTTCGGCGCGCAGGCCTTCGTTCTCGGTGTTCTCGAGCTGGTCGACGGCGCCGTCGAGGAACTTGAGCTTGCGCACCACCAGGTCCTCGCCCAGCACGAAGCTGACGTGGTCGTCGAGGATGAGCGCCAGCTTGCTGACCTGCTTGCCGGACTCGAGATGTTTCCTGATCTCGTCGCACAGCAGTTCCTGGCGCTGGCACTTCACCACCGCGCCGCCATCGATCGGGTCCTTGAGCTCGCACTCATCGCCCAGCACCAGGCCGGCCGGCAGCGGTTCGCCGGCGATCCAGCCGGTGAGCACGGCGCGCGCCGAGGTTTCGGCGTTCAGCGGCAGCGCCGGGAAACTGCAGGGGCGTGCCGCAGTTCGGAGACGACGTTTTCGGCGGTCTTGCGCGAGCTGGCGTCCACCGCGATGAAACCGTGCTGCAGGTCGAGCGTGGCGCCGGTGCGCGTCGGGCGCACGAAGGCGCGCGGCAGCAGCTCCATCACCAGGTCTTCCTTGAGGCGCTTGCGGGCGCGGCCGCCGAGCTTGCGGCCTTCCTTTTCCTCGAGTGCGGCGATGCGCTTGCCGAGCTCGTCGTTGATGACGGCGCCGGGCAGCAGGCGGTCTTCGCCGCCGAGGGTGATCCAGATGGCGTCGCCGACGCGGTGGCTCATGGTGGCGTCATCGCGGCCGAAGGGCGAGATGAAACCACGCGACATCAGCTCGGACGGACCGACCGGCTTGAGCTTGCACTCCTCCAGGCGGGCGTCGAGTTCATCGAAGGATTTGGCGAGGGAAGCAGGAAAGCGGAAAAACGTCAGGTTGCGAAAAACATCAAACTTCCATTCAAAGAAAACAAAAAGGGGTCAGACAATATTTACAATTGAAGCCGGCGTTTGAAACGTTAATATTGTCTGACCCCTTTTTATTGTTGTTCGGGGTCGCTGGATAGCCAGGCGTGGGCGTCGGGTAGCGGGGAGTCCGTTTGGCGGCCGAGGGCGGCGAAGTCGAACAGCGACGGATCGGCGAGCTGCGAGGGTCGCACATCGGCCAGTGACCTGGCGATGGTGTCGATGCGGCCCGGGTGGTCCTTTTCCCACTGCGCCATCATTTTCCCGACCTGTTTGCGCAGCAGGTTCTCCTGCGAGCCGCAGAGCGTGCAGGGGATGATCGGAAAACGCTTCCACTCGGCGTACTCGGCGATGTCCGCCTCGCGCACGGTGGCCAGCGGCCGGATCATAAGGTGTTCGCCGTCGTCGCTGCGCAGCTTCGGCGGCATGGTGGCCAGTTTGGCGTGGAAGAACAGGTTCATGAAGAAGGTCGCCACCAGGTCGTCGCGGTGGTGGCCGAGCGCGATCTTGGTGAAGCCGTGGTCCTTGGCATGCTGGTACAGCGCGCCTCGGCGCAGGCGCGAACACAGCGAGCACATGGTCTTGCCCTCGGGCACCACGCGCTTGACCACCGAATAGGTGTCCTGCTCGATGATCGTATACGCCACGCCGAGCGACGCGAGGTAATCCGGCAGCACGTGCTCCGGAAACCCCGGCTGCTTCTGGTCCAGGTTCACCGCCACCAGCTCGAAGCGCACCGGCGCCTTCTTCTGCAGCTGCAGCAGGAGGTCGAGCATCGTGTAGCTGTCCTTGCCGCCGGACAGGCAGACCATCACCTTGTCGCCGTCCTCGATCATCCCGTAGTCGGCGATCGCCTGCCCGACCTGGCGGCGCAGCCGCTTGGCCAGCTTGTGGCGTTCGTGCGCCTGTTTGCGCGGGACGGGGTCTTGCAGCAGCAGGGTCATGACGGTGCGGTGGAGGGGTCGGCCGGGCATTTTACCCCTGTCGCCGGTCCGGCCGGAGGTTTAAGCTCGAATGGCACGGAGAGGACGCATGGCCGAGGAAGATCCCGCCAAGATCGCCGCCCAGCTGGTCGAGCTCAAGGTCGAACACCGCGACCTGGACGAGGCCATCGCCCGCCTCGCCGCCACCATCGAATCGGACGAGCTGGCGATCAAGCGCCTGAAGAAGCGCAAGCTCAAGATCAAGGACATGATCTCGACGCTGGAAAGCCGCCTGATCCCAGACCTGGACGCATGAGTGCATGCAGTCCGTTCAGGTTGACCCGCTCACCTGGACTGTCGGGTGCGGCTGGAATGTGAAATGTGCGGGAATCCGGCGTTCACATCCCTTGCTGGGGCAGGAGCTGCCGGGCCTTTCGCGAGGCGTCCCGCTGAAGCACAATCCGACCAGCGTCCATTCAAATTACTGACCCCTGCCGGGGTCCTGGCAGCCGTTGGTGCCAGATTAGGGGGATCCAATCGTGAAGCATGTTTCCAAAACCGTTCTTGCCGCGACCGTCGCGGCCATGTTGGCGTCACCGCTGTCCGCCGTCGAGCGCGACATCCAGCCTCCGCTGAAGCCGGGCTTCAAGCAGGACTTTTCCACCAACGACCGCTTCATCATCAAGTTCCGCGACAGCGACCGGACGGTTGTTGCTGCCACCTATCGCGAGCGCGCGCTGAACCGGATCGCCAGCAGCCGCGGCCTCAAGGCGCAGTCCCTGCGCCAGATCGCCTGGGTGCCGACGTGGTCCGCCTGAGCCGGAAGCTCGACCGGGTCGAGGCGGAGGCCTTCCTTGAGCAGCTGCGCGCCGACCCGGCCGTCGAGTATGCCGAGCCCGACCTGCGCATGAAGCCGGCATACACGCCCAACGATCCGCTGTACTCGCTGCAGTGGCACTACAACCACCCGGTCGGCGGCATCAACCTGCCGCTGGCCTGGGACACCAGCAAGGGCAGCGGGGCGGTCGTGGCGGTCCTGGATACGGGCATCACCAATCACCCGGACCTCAACGCCCAGGTGCTGGCGGGCTACGATTTCATCGGCGACATCGCTACCGCCAATGATGGCAACGGTCGCGACAACAACCCTGCCGACCCGGGTGACTGGGTGGAAGCGGACGAATGCGAAGATGGCGAGGAGGCCGAGGATTCGTCCTGGCACGGCACCCATGTCGCAGGCACCGTCGCGGCGCATACCAACAATGGCGTGGGTGTCGCCGGTGTCGCGCCGCTGGCGAAGATCGTGCCGGTGCGAGTCCTGGGCAAATGTGGCGGCTTCACTTCCGACATCGCCGACGCCATCGTCTGGGCCTCGGGAGGCGCCGTCAGCGGCGTACCCGCGAATGCCAACCCGGCGGAAGTCATCAATCTCAGCCTTGGCGGCGAAGGATCGTGCGGAACAACCTATCGGAACGCCATCAACGGGGCGGTCGCACGCGGTAGCGTGGTGGTGGTTGCCGCCGGCAACGGCAACACCAGTGTCGAGTCGTATACCCCGGCGAGCTGCCCGAACGTGATTGCGGTCGCCTCGAGCGACCAGGACGGTACCCGGTCGGATTTCTCGAATGCCGGCGGGCTCATCGACGTGACGGCGCCGGGCGGCGAGGGAACCACGCCGGATGGCACGGTGGGGATCGCCTCGACGGCTGACAGCGGCACCACGGTGCCGGAAAGCCCCGGTTACTACTATTACCAGGGCACCTCGATGGCGGCGCCGCACGTCGCCGGCGTGGTCGCACTGATGCAGTCGCTGTCGCCGAACACGCCCGCCGAAGTCGAACGGATCCTCAAGCTGACCTCCAAACCGATCGCTCCGTTCAATTGCCCGGGCGGCTGCGGCGCCGGCAAGATCAACGCCTATGCCGCGCTCCGCGGCGTTGCCGGAATACTGCCGGCCGCACCCATCGCCACGCTCCGGAACGGCACGACGATTTCCGTACCGGCCGGCGCGGCCGGCACGTGGACCCGGTTCTCACTGCCGAACATTTCACGCGGCATGAACCTCAGCTTCACCCTTACCGGGGGAACCGGCAATGGCGACCTGTATGTCAAGTTCGGCGCACCACCGACCCTTACCGACTACGACTGCCGCTCGACCAACGCAGGCAACAGTGAAGTCTGCAGGATTCCCGAGATGCAGGAGGGGAACTATTACGCGTATGTGCGCGGTGCGACGGCGCACAGCGGTGCGCGGCTGATCACCAGCCATTACGCCCGGGTTTTCCTCAACCGCGAAGACGTAACCATCCCGGACCTGGGCACGGCGCAATCCCCGATCCTGGTGCTCCGCCGCACCGGCAGGGCGTTGGCCCGCACCCCTGGTTCGTGTCGAGGTCGCCCATACCTACAGCGGCGACATGAAGCTGGACCTGGTGGGGCCGAGTGGTGCCGTTTACCCGCTGCAGGCCAACGTGGGTGGCGACACCGACCACATCATCAGGCAGTACTACGTGGACGCCTCGGCCGAAACCGCCAACGGCACCTGGTATCTGCGCGCGCAGGACGAGGGTCCCGAAGACGTCGGCCACATCAACCAGTGGCACCTCCGGCCCTGACCGGGGCGCCACGCGCTGGCCGCTAGCCCTTGACGCTGGCGGCCGGCGCGGCCGGTTGTGACCCGGTCATGCGGCTGACCGCTTCCGGCGAGAGTTTCGAGATGGTGTGCCGCAGCTCGCGACCCAGCACCACCTTGGCGTCCTTCTCCCAGGTGGTCAGCTGCTCGTCGAAGTCGAGCTTGCCGTCCGGGCAGACCCAGACCAGCTTCATCTCGCGCAGCTTCTGGATGAAGCCGCGGAACAGCGACTTGTCGAAGAACTCCGGCGCCGCCGGCGCATAGAGCAGGCTCAGGCGCTGCGCGGTGAGATGGCAGAGCGACTCGAGTTCGCCCGAGCTGAGCGTGCGCGGACCGTTCTTCACCAGGGTGGTGATGGCGATGAAATACCGCTCGAAGGCCTGCTGCAGGCTGTGCGCGATCGCGCGCAGGCGGAACACCTCGTCGGTCTGGCCTGGTCCGCGCGAGATGATGCCGCCCTCGTCCTCGTTGGCCACGGTCAGCAGTCCTTCGGCCACGAACAGGTCCACGGTCGCGTCCAGCCGCTGCGCGAACTCCTCGGAGGTCCAGGGCAGGAACAGCTCCTCCTGCACGAAGGGATAGATCGTGCGGCCCAGCCGCAGCAGGCCGGTGCGGCTCATGCGCCGGTTGTTCTGGAAACAAAGCGCCACCCAGCTCGCCGCGGCGAACAGGTGCAGCACGTTGTTGCGGAAGTAGCTCTGGAGTACCGCGGTTTCGCCCTCGATGCCGAGCACGTCGCCGAGCGGATGCACAGTGCGCGTGAGCACGCCGATCTTCTCGCCGTAAGAGACGATCTCGGCCGGCTCCAGCGCCGTCACGGTGACGCGGTCGGAGTACGGCAGCGCCGCCAGCAGCTTCTTGCCCAGGGCCAGCTGCGCCAGCAGGTCGGCCTCGGACATGGCGTGCTTGGGCGTGGACAGCAGGGCCAGCGCCAGCAGGTTGACCGGGTTCACGTCGGCGGCGCGGTTGATGTTGACCTGGATGCGCTGGGCGATGTCCTCGACCGCGCCGTTGATCCAGGTCGGCTTGTCGTCCGGGTCGGCGTTGCGTTCGCGCCAGTCCGGCGCGTGTTCGGCCAGCACCGTGTCCAGGAAGATCGGTTCGCCGAAGTTCACCGCCACCTTGCCGTAGTGCTGGCGCAGGATGCCGGCGCCGGCCTTGATCAGGGCCCAGATGGTTTCCTTTTCCTTGGGCTGGCCGGTCAGCTCGTCCAGGTAGCTCTTGCCTTCGATCAGCTTCTCGTAGCCGATGTAGACCGGCTGGAACACCACCGGCCGGCGCGGCGCGCGCAGGAAGGCCTTGATGGTCATCACGATCATGCCGCCCTTGGGCTGCAGCAGGCGGCCGGTGCGTGAGCGTCCGCCTTCGATGAAGTACTCCAGCGAAAAACCCTCGCCCACCAGCTGCGCCACGTATTCGCCCAGCACCGCCGCGTACAGCGCGTTGCCGCGGATCGAACGGCGGATGAAGAAGGCGCCGCCGCGGCGCAGGATCGGTCCGATCACCGGCATGTTCAGGTTGACGCCGGCGACGATGTGCGGCGGCACGATGCCGCGGGTGTACAGCAGGTAGCTCAGCAGCAGGTAGTCCATGTGGCTGCGGTGGCAGGGCACGTAGATGACCTCGTGCCCGGGCGCCACCTGCTTGAGCGTGTCGATGTGGTTGACGTTGAGGCCGCCGTAGATCCGGTTCCAGAAACCCGTCAGCGCGAACGACGCCGAGCGCACCACCGGGTTGGAATAGTCGGCGGCGATTTCCCAGGCGAAGTTGTGCGCCTTCTTCCAGGCTTCCAGGTATTCGGTGCCGTCGCGGCGCGCCTGGTCGGTGATCGCCTTGCGCACCGGCTCGGCGTCGAGCACGCGGTCCACCAGCAGGCGCCGGGTAGAGAGGTCGGGGCCGATGACGGCGGTCTTGATCTTGCGGAAGTGGGCGCGCAGCACTCGGCTGACCTTGCGCACCTGGCGTTCGTGCGGCATGTCGTCGGCCAGGATTTCCCACACGCGCACGCTTGGCGAGAACTGCACCATGGTGTCGCGGCCGTTGAGCAGGATCGCCAGCAGGCGCCGGAAGCGGCCCACCAGGTCCCAGTTCTCCGAGAACAGCACCGAGAACCAGCCCGACTGCCGGGTCGGTGCGCGGCCGACGAAGATCGACACCGGCACCAGTTGCACGTCCTGGTCGGGGTACAGGCGGTGCGCCATCAGCAGGCGCGAGAGCGCGTCGGAATGGCTGCGGTTCTTGGGCCGGCCGAACAGGCCGGCGCGACGGCGCGACAGCGCCACGTAGGCACGCTTGCGGCCCAGCGGATCGCCCGGCAGCGCCGCCAGTGGCGAAGGCAGTCCGGCTTCGCGGCAGGCGCGGTCGAGGATCAGCGAGTTCGAAAGGCCGTAGTTCTCGATCACATAACAGATCGGTCGGTCGAGATTGAACGGCATCTCGGCCGGCTCGCGCTTGATCTCGATCCAGGGCTGCAGCAGTTTTTCCATGAACCGCGCCCACAGCGGCGGGCGGGCGGATTTCGACGGCGGGCGGGGAGCCGGGGCCTGCGGGGCATCCATGTCGGGATTCACTCGGCGGTGTCGGCGGAGGCCGGGGCAACGGCGCCGGTGTCCGGCGCGTCCTCATCGGCCGGGGCGGACCCGGCGGCTTCCGCCAGCTCGGCCTCGGCCTGGGCCACGGCTTCGGCGCTGTACCAGGCGTCGTCGCGGCGTTGCATGGCCATCTCGAAGCTCACGGTCTTGTCGAGCAGGGGGTAGCTGACCTTCACCACGGCCTGGTCGCCTTCGGCCGACACCAGTTCCGCCCGCACGCCATCGAGCGACCGGTCTAGGTCCAGGCCATAGGCGCGGGCCACGTCCTTGGCGCCGGCCAGGGCGATGCCACCCTTTTCCAGCGCCGGCTGCATCGGCAGCGCGCGCGCCTGGTCCAGGGTCGGCAGGTCGAGTTCGCGGGCGGTGCGCGACAGCGCGGCCACGGCCTGGCGGGCACGCTCGCGGTCGGTGAACAGCGACGGCTGGGCCCAGGCCATCAGGCTGGCCACGACTTCGCTGCCGTGCGCCTTCTCGGCATCGCTGAGTTCGGTGTTGGCCTGGATCATGGCGTTGAGGAAGATCGAGGCGGTGGCCTGCATCAGCGGCCACTGGCCGGCGATCTCGGTTTCGAGTTTGGCCAGCTTGGGCTCGAGGTCGCGCATCAGGGCGGTTTCGGCATCGGGCGCCATCAGGCGGGCCATCATGTCTTCGTATTCGGCAGCGTCCTCTGGCGTGGGCGGCTCGGCCTCGGCCTGGCGCTGCAGCCACAGCGCCTCGCTGCGGGCATGCAGGTCGGGTGGCAGGCTCAGGCGGGAATAGCGCACCAGGTCGTTGTCGCGCAGGGCCCCGGCCAGGCCTTCCACGGCGGCCACCGGGTCACCGGACGCACGTGCCGGTTCGGCCTGCTCGCGTCGGCAGGCGCCCAGGACGATGACGAAGGAAAGCAGGGCAAACAAAGCCCAGGCGGGCAGGCGTGAGGTCATGCGGGAGGGGTCTTGAAGGGTTGGCGCCGAATCTAGCAGATCGAATGTTCGCGGCCTGTTCTGGCCGGTCGGGGACGGACCCCATAAAAAACGGGAGGCCCAGGGCCTCCCGCGAAGTCCGGATGAACCGGAGGACGGGTCATCGTTGTGGATTCCGGCGGGCCGGTCGCCCGATGACGGCCGCAGGATAGGCCGTCCCCGAGTTTATGCAACACCTGAAGTATAAGCAGGCAAGCTGATGATTTTATTGACCAATAGCGGTCAGGATCTGGGCCTGGATGGCCTCCGCGGCAGCGGCCGGGTCGCTCGCCTGGCGGATGGGCCGGCCCACCACGATGTGGTCGGCGCCGGCGGTGAAGGCGGTCGGTACGTCCACCGTGCGCTTCTGGTCATCGTTCGAGGGGCCGGCCGGGCGGATGCCGGGGCAGACGATCAGGAAACCGGCGCCGTTGGCCTGGCGCAGGGCGCCGGCTTCCTGGCCCGAGGCGATGACGCCGTCGCAGCCGGCGGCCCGGGCGGCGGCGGCACGGTCCAGGACGACCCCGGAAGGCTCACGATCGATGCCCAATTGCCGAAGATCGCTGCGGTCCATGGAAGTCAGCACGGTCACGGCCAGCAGCTTGATGTCGCCCTTCTCCTGCGAAGCGGCGCGCATCATGCCGTCATGTTGTCCATGGATGGTGCAGAACGTGACGGGGTAACGGGCGAGGCCCTTGATGGTGCTGGCGACGGTGGCCGGCACGTCGTGGAACTTCAGGTCAACGAACACCTTCTTGCCGCGGCCGGCCAGTTCCTCCAGCACCCGGAAGTAGTCGCCGCTGGTCAGCAGCTCCATGCCGATCTTGTAGAAGCCGACCGAATCACCCAGCCGGTCGACCCAGGCACGGGCCTCGGCGGCGGTCGGCACATCGAGGGCGAAGATCAGGCGGTCGCGCACGGGGATCATCGGTTCACTCCGCGTAGTCGAGCTGTTCGAGCTTCATCCGGCGGCGTTCGGCCTCGGGCAGTTCCCAGGCATTGTTGAACAGGGCCGGCTCCCAGCTGCCGTAGGTCGGGTTGGGCAGCACGAACCAGCGCTCGCCGATCCAGCCCAGGTAGGGCGCCATGGCCTGCTCACGGCCCTCGGGCGTGTTCATAAGGATCGTGGCCATGTCGCCGATCTGGTCGCCGAACTGCATCAGCACCCGGTGCGTGCGGCCGACCCACTGGCGCCGGCAGCCCTTCTCCGAGCCCAGCTGCTCGCAGCCTTCGACGAAGAAACCCAGGCCCAGGAACTGCTCGGGCTTCTCGATCGGGAAGCCGGCGGCGCGCAGGTTCTTCAGCGTCGGCTCTTCCAGATGGGCGGCGCGGTTGCTGACGTAGAAGACGGTGACGCCGCGGGCGGCGGCGGCCTGGGCGAACTCCAGCGCGCCGGGCACCGGCCTGGCCTTCTCCTCGCGCACCCAGCCGTCCCAGGTCACTTCGTCGTAGTGGCCGCCGTCACGCACCAGGCGGGCCTGGTAGGGCGAGTTGTCGAGCACGGTCTCGTCGATGTCCACGATCACCGCCGGCGGCAGGCCGGTGGCGGGGTTGGCGCGTTCCTCCGGCACCAGGGCGTCCCAGTCCGGCGTCTTCAGGGCGCGGTCGAGCTGGACCAGGGCGCCGCGGAAGGTCTGGCCGGCCAGCAGCCGGTATTCGGCCGAAGCCTGCACCCAGGCCACGGCATTGAGGTTGTCGTTGGCGGCCGGGCCGAGACGGCGCGGTGGCGGTTCGACCGCCATGCGCACCGGGCCGGGTTTTTCGGGCGTGGCGGTCGCGCCGCTTTCTGCGTTGCGGCCCGGCATCGTCTGGCAGGCGGCGAGGGCCAGCACCAGGGCGCCGAGGGTGAGGGTCTTGGTCGGGGTCATCAATTTTTGGTCCGTAGCTGAGCGGCCCAGTCTAGCCGGGGCGAGTGAATCATTCGTTGAACATGGCCGCGATCGCGTCCATGTGGGCGCGGCCGCGCTGTTTCTTCTCGGCGGTCTCGCGTTCGGGGTCGCTGCCGTCGCGCAGCAGGTCGCCGGGCGGCAGTTCGTCGAGGAAACGGCTGGGCAGCAGGTGTTCGATCGCGCCCCAGCGTTTGATCTCGGCGCTGTGCGACAGGGTCAGGCGTTCCTTGGCGCGGGTGATGCCGACGTACATCAGGCGGCGTTCTTCCTCGAGCCGGTTTTCTTCCAGGCTGGCTTCGTGCGGCAGGTTGCCGTCTTCGCAGCCGACCACGAACACCGCGCGGAACTCCAGGCCCTTGGCCGCGTGCAGGCTCATCAGCCGCACCGCGTTGCCGGGTTCGCCGCGGTCGGCGTTCGACAGCAGCGCCAGCTGCGCGGCCAGTTCGCCCGGGCCGCCGCCGCGTGCGCCCTCGAACCACGACGCGAGTTCGTCGAGGTTGGCCTTTCGGCGCTGGAACGAAGCCTCGTCCTTGCACTGGCTGCGCACCATCGCCAGCAGGCCGCTCTGTTCGGCCAGCATCGGCACCAGTTCGGCCGGCGTCACCTTTTCGGCGACGTCGCGCAGGCGTTCGACGATGCGGGTGAATTCCTCCAGGCCCGCGGCCGCACGTGGCGTCAGCTGCTTCAGGAAGCCGATCTGGCCCGCGGCCACCGACATCGGCAGGCCCGCGGTCTGCGCCATCGCCGCCAGTTTTTCCAGCGTGGTGGCGCCGACCTCGCGTTTGGGCGCGGCGATCGCGCGCAGGAAGGCGGCGTCGTTGTCGGGATTGGCCAGCACCTGCAGCCAGCACAGCGCGTCCTTCACTTCGGCGCGATCCATAACTTCGTGCCGCCCGTCAGGTGATAGGGGATGCGCAGCAGCTGCAGCGCCTTTTCCAGCGGCCGCGACTGGTGGTTGCCGCGGAACAGGATCGCGAACTCGCCCCGGGGATTTCCTTGGCCTGGTGCAGGTAGTGGATCTCGCCCGCCACGCGTTCGGCTTCGTGTTCGTTGTTGCGGCACTGCCAGACGCGCACCGGCTCGCCGTCGCCGTGCTGGCTCCAGAGCTGCTTGAGGTGCGCATGCGGGTTCTTCGCGATCAGCGTATTGGCGCAGCGCAGGATGCGGCCGGTGCAGCGGTAGTTCTGCTCGAGCTTGATCACCTTCAGGTTCGGGTAATCGCTGGCCAGCTGGTCCAGGTTCTCGGGCTGGGCGCCGCGCCAGGCGTAGATGCTCTGGTCGTCGTCGCCGACGCAGGTCATGTTGCCCTTGGCGCCCGCCAGCTGTTTGAGCAGCCGGTACTGGGCGCCGTTGGTGTCCTGGCATTCGTCCACCAGCAGGTAGCGGATGCGTTCGCGCCAGCCGGCGGCCAGGTCCGGGTCGGCCTCCAGCAGGGTCAGCGGCAGCCGGATCAGGTCGTCGAAATCCACCGCGTTGTAGGCCTGCAGGCGCGCCTGGTAGCGGGCATAGATGCCGGCGGCCTCGCGTTCGCGGGCCGAGCGCGCGGCCTCGGCGGCCTGCTCGGGCGAGAGCGCGTTGTTCTTGGCGGCGCTGATCAGGTTGTGCAGCGAATACAGCGCGTCGTTCTTCAGGCCGGGCGTCGCCAGGTCCTTGATGATCGCCATCTGGTCGTCGGAATCGAAGATCGAAAAACCGCGGCGCAGCTGCGCGCGCTCGTGTTCGATCTGCAGGAAACGCAGGCCCAGCGAGTGGAAGGTGGAGATGGTGAGGTTGTCGGCGTCGTCGCCCTTCACGCGTTTGGCCACGCGTTCGCGCATCTCGCGCGCGGCCTTGTTGGTGAAGGTGATGGCGGCGATGTGCCGGGCCTCGTGCCGGCCGCTGGCGACCAGGTGGGCGATCTTCTCGGTGATCACCCTGGTCTTGCCGCTGCCCGCGCCGGCGAGCACGAGCAGGGGGCCGCCGGTGTAGGCGACCGCTTCTTTCTGGGGGTATTCAGGCCGGACATGAGGGCGGGATTGTACCGGGCCGGGCGACCGCTGCCGTGTGCGCCGGCGTGCCCGGTACGGCTTTACAATCCCCCGCATGCTCCAGATCAGCCCCAGCCTGACCATCCCCGACGACGAGCTGTCCGAACGTTTCGTGCGTTCCAGCGGCCCGGGCGGGCAGAACGTCAACAAGGTCTCGACTGCGGTCGAGCTGCGTTTCGACGTGGCGAATTCGCCGTCCCTGCCGGAGGCGGTGCGCGCGCGCCTGCTGGCCCGGCGTGACCGGCGGCTGACCGACGAGGGCGTGCTGGTGCTCAGTGCCCAGCGTTACCGCACCCAGGACCGCAACCGCGAGGACGCCCGCGAGCGCCTGTCCGCCCTGATCGCCGCCGCCCTGGTGGCGCCGAAAAAGCGCGTCGCCACCAAGCCGAGCAAGGGATCGAAGGAGCGCCGGCTCGGCGCCAAGCGCGAACGCGCCACCGTGAAGCGGCAGCGCAGCGCCAGCGCCTGGGACAGGGAATGACCCGCATCCCGGCCTTGCCGCCGTCGGCGCCGCGCACCGACAACCGGTTCGGCCGCTGGATCGGTCGCAGTCTCCTGCGCCTCGGCGGCTGGACCATCGCCGGCGACTGGCCCGACGTGCCGCGCATGGTGGTGATCGCCGCGCCGCATTCTTCCGGCTGGGACGCGGTCTGGGGCTTGGCGGCGAAGCTGGCCCTGGGGCGTGGACATCACCTTCATCGCCAAGGCCGAGCTGTTCTGGGGGCCGCTGGGCTGGCTGCTGCGCCGTTTTGGCGGGCACCCGGTGGACCGTGGCGCGCCGGGCGGCATCGTCGACCAGACCGCGAACGAAATCCGCGCGGCCGAGCGCATGTGGTTCGTGCTGGCCCCGGAGGGCACCCGCAAGCGGGTCGAACACTGGAAGACCGGGTTCTGGAAGATCGCCCGCCGCGCCGACGTGCCGGTGTTCTGCGCCTGGTTCCACTACCCGGACAAGACCATCGGCCTGGGCCCGCTGGTCGAGCTCACCGACGACCCGGCCGCCGACATGGCCCGCATCCGCGATCTACCGCCCCTACCAGGGCAAGAACCGCGGCACCGTCTAGCGTTCCGACGGCCCCGTGTCGAAATAGTCGCGGCGTTCGAACAGCCCCGGCTTGATCAGGTCGATGAAGGCGCGCGCCTGCGGGCTGAGGTATTTGCCCTTGCGCATCACCACGCCGTAACTGCGTGGCGGGAAATAGTCGGCCAGGCTGCGTGCGACCAGGCGTTTCTGGTCGGCCTCGGTCAGGCAGATCGCGGTGACGATGCTGATGCCCAGGCCCATGGCCACGTACTGCTTGATCACCTCCCAGCCGCCGACTTCCAGCGCCACGGTGTAGGGCACGCGCCGCTGCTGGAACACCAGGTCCACCAGCCGGTAGGTCGTGAGGCGGCGCGGCGGCAGGATCAGACCATAGGGCGACAGGTCCTCGAGCATCAGGTTGGACTTGCTGGCCAGCGGGTGGTCGGGCGGGCAGATCAGCATCGGGTCGAAGGAATAGACCGGGGCGTAGGCCAGGTCGGTGGGCACGTCCAGCATCGAACCCACGGCCAGATCGACGCCGTCCGAGCGCAGCAGGCCCAGGCCGTCCTTGCCGGTGACGTTGTGCAGCACCAGCTGCACCTCCGGGTGCTGGGCCCGGAAGGCCTGCACCAGGGCCGGCAGCAGGTACAGGATGGTCGAGCTGCCAGCCGCGACATGCAGTTCGCCGGCCTGCAGGCCCTTGAGCCGGCTGCGGAATTCCCCGTCCAGGCCGTCTAGACCCTCGACCAGGGGGCGGGCCAGGTCGTACAGCACCTGGCCCTCGCGGGTCAGGCTGAAACGCCGGCCGATGCGTTCGAACAGGGCCTGGCCCAGCTCCCGTTCCAGGGCCTGCAGCTGCAGGGTCACGGCCGGCTGGCTGAGGAACAGCGCCTCGGCCGCGCGCGACACGGAACCGAGCCGGGCGACCTGGCAGAAGGCCCGCAAGGGCTTCAATCGGTCGCCCTTGTAGTAAAACGGGCCGTCGGAGCGGGCATAAGCCACTGTTCCTTAATCGGTATAAGGCGGGCTAATACTAACTATCAAAACATTTGTTTTGTCAAAGCCACCCGGCAGGCCTAGGTTCGAGCTCACGAGACAAGTGGAGCAAACCCATGGCTGGCGACGCCGCACGCATCC
Organism: Arenimonas daejeonensis; assembly: GCF_007993735.1. Taxonomy (GTDB): domain Bacteria; phylum Pseudomonadota; class Gammaproteobacteria; order Xanthomonadales; family Xanthomonadaceae; genus Arenimonas; species Arenimonas daejeonensis. The sequence goes on from NZ_CP042453.1 coordinate 862,126, forward strand.
TCAATCCCCTGGAACTGACCGGTCCCCGGCTGGCGGGCCAGGAAGACCTGCTGACCCCGGCGGCCCTGGGCTTCCTGATTGACCTGCACCGGGCCTTCGAGCCCGAGCGCCAGGCCCGACTGGCCGCCCGCAAACAGCGCCAGGCCCGTTTCGATGCCGGAGAGCTGCCGGACTTCCGCGCCGACACCCGCGCCATCCGCGAAGGCGACTGGACTGTGGCGCCGCTGCCGCAGGCCCTGCTCGACCGTCGCGTCGAGATCACCGGCCCGGTCGACCCGAAGATGGTCATCAACGCCATGAACTCGGGCGCCAGCTGCTACATGGCCGACTTCGAGGATTCGACCTGCCCGACCTGGGACAACCTGCTCACCGGCCAGCGCGCGCTGCGCAAGGCCGTGGCCGGCAGCCTGGACTGGATGGCACCGGACGGCAGCAAGCATTACGTGCTCGACCCGGCTTCCAAGACCGTGCTGATCGTGCGCCCGCGCGGCTGGCACCTGGACGAAAAACACGTGATCGTCGACGGCCAGCGCCTGAGCGGCAGCCTGTTCGACCTGGGCCTGTTCGCCTTCCACAACGCGACCGCGCTGCAGGCGAAGGACCGCGGCCCGTACTTCTACCTGCCCAAGCTGCAGTCCATGGAAGAGGCGGCGCTGTGGGACGAGGTGCTGGCTTTCATCGAAACGCGCCTGGGCCTGCCCGAAGGCGCGATGAAGGTGACGGTGCTGATCGAGACGCTGCCGGCGGTGTTCGAGATGCACGAGATCCTGCACGCGCTGCGCGGCCGCATCGCCGGCCTGAACTGCGGACGCTGGGATTACATCTTTTCCTACCTCAAGACCTTCCGTAAGCACCGCGACCGCGTGCTGCCTGAGCGTGGCCAGGTCGGCATGACCCAGCCGTTCCTGAAGGCGTATTCGGAACTGCTGATCCAGACCTGCCACCGCCGCGGCGCGCATGCGATGGGTGGCATGGCGGCGCAGATCCCGATCGCCGGTGATCCCATCGCCAACGAGGAAGCACTGGCGCGTGTGCGCGCCGACAAGCAGCGCGAAGCCGGCGCCGGCCATGACGGCACCTGGGTGGCGCATCCCGCGCTGATCCCGATCGCGCGCGAGGTGTTCGACGCGAAGATGCCCGGCGCGCACCAGCAGGCGGTGCGTCGCGATGACGTCACCGTGGACCGCGACACGCTGATCCGCCCGAGCGTGGGCACGATCACGCGCAAGGGGTTCGACAACAACGTCGAGGTCTGCGTGCGCTACCTGGCCGCCTGGCTCGACGGCCAGGGCTGCGTGCCGATCCACTGGCTGATGGAAGACGCCGCCACCGCCGAGATCGGCCGCGCCCAGCTGTGGCAGTGGCTGCACAACGGCCAGCTGCACCTGGACGACGGTACGCCGGTGGACTTCTCGCTGTTCGACCGCGCGCTGCTGGCATTGCCTTCGAAGCTGGCCGACCGGATGAAGCTGCCGGGCGGCGCGAAGATCAACGAGGCGATCGCGTTGTTGGACCAGCTGACGCATGCCGACGAGCTGGCGGAGTTTTTGACGCTGCCGGCGTATGAGCGTCTGGGCTAGTGCCCACCCCTCCCCAACCCTCCCCTGCAAGCAGGGGAGGGAGCAAAGAACCCCACGTCACATTGAAAGGAATTCCGCCATGACCACGACCCTCCCCACCGCCGAGCAGTTGAAGAAGACCTGGGCGACCGATCCGCGATGGGCCGGCATTGAACGCGGCTATTCCGCCGAAGAAGTCGTGCGCCTGCGCGGCACCGTCGCGGTCGAACATTCGCTGGCGCGCCTGGGCGCCAACAAGCTGTGGAAGTACCTGGGCGAAAAACCCTTCGTGAACGCGCTCGGCGCGCTCACCGGCAACCAGGCCATGCAGCAGGTCAAGGCCGGCCTCAACGCCATCTACCTCAGTGGCTGGCAGGTTGCCGCCGACGCCAACGTGGCCGGTGAGATGTACCCCGACCAGTCGCTGTACCCGGCCAATTCGGTGCCGCTGGTGGTCAAGCGCATCAACAACACCCTGCTGCGCGCCGACCAGCTGCACCACGCCGAAGGCAAGGACGACATCGACTTCCTGCAGCCGATCGTCGCCGACGCCGAGGCGGGTTTCGGTGGCGTGCTGAACGCGTTCGAGCTGATGAAGGCGATGATCGAGGCCGGCGCCGCCGGCGTGCACTTCGAGGACCAGCTGGCCAGCGTGAAGAAGTGCGGCCACATGGGCGGCAAGGTGCTGGTGCCGACCCAGGAAGCCGTGCAGAAGCTCATCGCCGCGCGCCTGGCCGCCGACACCATGAACGTGCCGACCCTGCTGGTCGCGCGCACCGACGCCGAAGCCGCCGACCTGATCACCTCGGACATCGACGACAACGACAAGCCGTTCTGCACCGGCGAGCGCACCGTGGAAGGCTTCTACAAGACCCGCCCGGGCATCGACCAGGCCATCAGCCGCGGCCTGGCCTACGCGCCGTATGCCGACCTGGTCTGGTGCGAGACCGGCAAGCCCGACCTCGCGTTCGCCAGGAAGTTCGCCGAAGCCATCCACGCGAAGTTCCCGGGCAAGCTGCTGGCCTACAACTGCTCGCCGTCCTTCAACTGGAAGAAGAACCTCGACGACGCCACGATCGCGAAGTTCCAGAAGGAGCTGGGCGCGATGGGCTACAAGTTCCAGTTCATCACCCTGGCCGGTTTCCACAGCCTCAACTACGGCATGTTCGAGCTGGCGCATGGTTACGCCCGCAATCAGATGAGCGCCTTCGTCGAGCTGCAGGAGAAGGAGTTCGCGGCGGCCGACAAGGGCTTCACCGCGGTCAAGCACCAGCGCGAGGTCGGCACCGGCTATTTCGACTCGGTCACCCAGGCCATCCAGGGTGGCCAGAGCTCGACCACGGCGCTGAAGGGTTCGACCGAAGAAGAGCAGTTCCACGGCGACACCAAGGCCGTCGCCGCCTGAGTTCGGGGAGTCCACGCCCCCGGCCGGCCCTGCGGGGGCTGGCCGGGGGCGGTGGATTCCTTGACCGGGGTCGCTGTCCCCGGCCGGGAAGCTTGGATACACTCGGGCAGCTTCCCTGTCCGAGTGTCCCGTGACTCCAGACGACATCAAGGGCCCGCCGCCCGCCTCCGAGCAGCTTCCCGGCGCGGACACACGACTCCCTTCCCAGTTGTCCCCGGACGAATTCCGGGTGCTCGCCGCCGCCGGCATCAGCCGCGCGGTGCTGCCGGGCGAGGAGCTGTTCCGCCGTGGCGAGGCCGCCCAGAGCATGTTCCTTATTGATACGGGCGAGGTCCGCCTCGGTTTCGACGACGGCCTGGCCGACAAGCTGCTGGGTCCGGGCCAATACTTCGGCGAGCTCGCCGTCTTCATCGGCCGGCACCAGCGATTTGCGCGCGCCGTGGCCGAGACTCCCTGGTGTGCTGTACGAGATCTCTGGGGCGCGTTTCAGACGTTGGTCGAACGGGAACCGGCGCACGTGGCGCGCTTCATGCAGCGCAGCTTCTCCTACCTGGTCGCCGGCGAGCACCAGCTGGTGCAGCACCTCAAGCGCCGCAACGAAGACCTGATGCAGACGCTGGACACCCTGCGCCAGACCCGCACCGAACTGACCGTCGCCCAGCAGCTGGTGCGCACCGACGACCTGACCGGCCTGGCCAACCGCCGCGGCCTGTACCGCTATCTGGACGAACTCGGCCGGCAGACGCTGAACGACCTGAAGCTGGCGCTGCTGCTGGTGGACATCGACCACTTCAAGCAGATCAACGACCGCAGCGGCCACCTGGCCGGCGATGCCGCCCTGCGTGCCGTGGCCGAGGAAGTGCGGCGCCTGGCCGGCCCGCTGGAGCTGCCCTGCCGCCTGGGTGGCGACGAATTCGCCCTGGTGCTGCGGGTCAGCGACGACGGCGAGCTGGCCAACCGCGCCCTGGGCCTGATGAGCGCGGTGCGCAGCCTGCGCCTGCCCAGCCTGCGCGAACACCGCCTGTCGGTGAGCATCGGCGGCGCCTTCTGCGAGGACCCGGGCGGCTGGTCGAACTGGTACAGCCAGGCCGACCGCTCCTGTACGAAGCCAAGCGCCAGGGCGGCGACCACTGGCGCCTGGCCCGCTGAGCCGGTGGCCGCGACCGCGGGAACCCTGCGTTCACCCCGGAAAGACGGTTTCGAGCCTGCCTGAATGGATGTTGCCGAGCCCCATCCGATGAACAACCACGCCGCCGTCACTCCGGTGCTGCGCGCGGTGCTGTTGTGCGACATCGTCGAATCCACCGCCCTGGTCGAACGCCTGGGCGACGTGCGCGCCGTGGCCCTGCTGCGCAAGCACGACCAGCTGCTGCGCGAGGCCATGGCCCTGTGCCACGGCCAGCTGATCGACAAGGCCGACGGCGTGCTGGCCCTGTTCGAGCGGCCGATCCAGGCCCTGGACTTCGCCCTGCGCTACCAGCGTGGACTGCACGAACTGGGCGAAAGCGAAAAGCTGGTGCTGCAGGCCCGCATCGGCATCCACGTCGGCGACGTGATGACCTGGGCCAACGACCCCAAGGACGTGCTGGCCGGTGCCAAGGCCTACGAGGTCGAAGGCCTGGCCAAGCCGGTGGCCGCGCGCCTGATGAACCTGGCGCTGCCGGGACAGATATTGATGTCGGGCATGGCCCAGAACCTGTGCCAGCGCGCGGCCGGCGAACTCGGCGCGTCCGGCGTCGGCCTGCGCTGGCTGATGCACGGCCGCTACAGCTTCAAGGGCGTGCCGGCGCCGATGCTGGTGCACGAGGTCGGCCTGCCCGGCCTGTCGCCGCTGCGGCCGCCGGTGTCCGGTGCCAAGGCCTGGCGTGAACTGCCGCTGTGGCGGCGCCCGCCGGTGCTGGCCGTCGAAGCGCTGCTGCTGGGCGTGCTGGGCGTGGCCCTGTTCTGGTCCACGCTGCGCAGCCCGCCCGCGATCGCCTTCGCCGAACGCGACTGGGTGGTGGTGGCGCAGCTGCAGAACCGCACCGACGAAAAAGTCTTCGACGATTCGCTCGACACCGCCCTGCGCATCGGCCTGGAGCAGTCGCGCCACGTCAACCTGGTGTCGCAGCTGCAGATCGACCGCGCGCTCGAGCGCATGCAGCGCCAGGGGCAGCCGGTGGACCGCCAGCTCGCCGCTGAACTGGCGCTGCGCGAAGGCGCCAAGGCCGTGATCCTGCCCACCGTCGCCGAAGTCGGCGGCGTGGTGCGGGTCAGCTTGGAGGTGATCGACCCCAACAGCGGCGTGACCGTCTACAGCGAAAGCGCCGACGGCCGCGGCATCGGCAGCGTGTTGCCCTCGCTGGATGCGACCCTGACCAAGGTGCGGTCGAACCTGGGCGAGGCGATGACGAACGTCGAATCCAACAACCTGTCCCTGGAGCAGGCCACCACCGACAACCTTGACGCGCTCAAGGCGTTCTCGCTGGGTGCCCGCGCCCGCAATGATGGCCGCGATGCGGATGCCGCCGCCTTGTATCAGGAGGCGGTGAAGCTGGATCCCGAGTTCTCCATGGCGTGGTTGCGGCTGGCGTTCCTGCGATACATCGAAAACGACGAGGTCGGGACGCGCACCTACCTGGCCAAGGCGATGGCGTCGCGGGAGCACCTGAGCCGCCGCGAGCTGTTGTTATGGAAGGTGCCGCCGCGACGCTGGACAACCCGACCAGGGCGATCGAGCGTTTCCGGCTGCTGGCCGAGCTGTATCCGGACGATTACCGGGCCCGATACAACCATGCCTACTTCGCGCACTTCAGCCTGCACCGGTACGCAGAGGCACTGGCGATGGTCGGTCCGGCGGATGCACCGCAGAATCCGAGTCGCGCCTCCGCAATCTACCTGGCGGCAGCGATCGAACTTAGCCTCGACCGATACGACGAAGCGATCGCCAAGTTCAAAAAAGTCGAGACGCTGGGTCCCCTCACTTACCGCCGCGACTATGTCGAGGCCTACCTGGCCAAGCGCGACTACGCCAATGCCGACCGGGTGGCGAGACTGCAGAGCGGCAATGCAGGCTCCCCGACGCAGGCACTCGAAGGCCGCCTCATCGAAGTCTCCGTGCCCCTGGATCGTGGCCGATGGCTGGAGGCGGGCGCTGCCGCCGAGAAACTTCGGCAGGAAGCGGTCGGTGACGGGCAGGATCCTTCGACCTCAGGGTTCTCATTGATTGCGCTGTCGCTGCGCAGTTACGCGCCCGACGAGCGTTTCGCGGATGACCTGCGCCAATGGTCCGAACACCTGGCGGCACGTTTCCGCGAGGCGGGCTCCATGGAACAGAGGCATCTGCTGTTCCAGCAGGCCGCCACCGGCTGGATGGCGGCTTACACCGGAGACGTCGCGCTGGCTCAGCGGCTGCTCGAACGCATCGAAGGCCATCCATTGATCGCGGCCTATCCTGCCAACGCCGCCATGCAGCGTGTGCTGCAGGCCGAGATATTCCTGGCGTCCGGCAAACCGTCCGAGGCCGTCGCGGTCCTCGCACCGGACCAGGACGATGCGAATGGGCTGTACTTCTCGCGAGCCGTGCTCATGCGAGCGCTGGCCGCCGCGGGCAAGCCGGGTGCCGCCGCCGAACAGACGGACTGGCTGGCCAGTCATAGAGGACGGGCCTTTGCCGAATTCAACAGTCGCAGTGGATGGCAGGCCGCCAACGTCATCGAAAGCAACCTGGCCTTGCGGGCGGCCGCACAACTCGCGGAGCGGGCGGGCCAGAAGGATCGTGCGAACAAGCGTACCGAGGAGTTCTCGCGCGCCTGGCCCGGTGGTGAAGCGCTCGAAGCCGTGAAACGCCGGGACGCGACCTTGTGAAAGGTCGCGCCCGGGGCCGGTTTCAGCGCGGAACTTCCAGCGAAATCGGCTCGAATGGGTCGCGCGCATTGATCAGTGACTGACGCACGACGGCTCGCGACTTGCGGAAGGCCTCCTTGTCGGCGAGGTCGGTGATCGGCGCTTCGGGCAGCGACTCGACCGCCTCATCCTGCGTTCCCAGCGAGCGGGTGGCCGCGCGCGGATTGGCCTTGAAGCGGGCGCGGAACTCGTCGTCACCGGCCAGCATGTCCAGCAGCGCGTCGATGGTCTTTTCGGAAAGCTTCTTTGCCACGTGGAATCCCCCTGAGGTGCACCAATCGGTGCGTCGCGAGTCTAGCCGGCGGGGAACAACTTGTCAGGCGGCGGGAGGGCGGGCATTGTCCGCTCGGACCTGGGAGGTGGGGCGATGAGGGTAAGGCGCTGTGCGATGCTGCATGTCGAGCTGGATGATGCGCCGCGATTCCAGGTCGAGACGCTGTTCACGGGAGGCGATGGGCTTGACCGCACGCCCCGGTGGGTCGCCCACGGACCGACGCTGGCGTCCCCCGTCGAGGTGAGCCTGGCGCAGCTTTCCGTGCTTTCGGAACTCGGCGCCGGCCAGACTGCGGACTACGCGTCCCTCGTGGCCGCTCACGGCGACGCCTTGATCGCCCCGTTGCTGGCCTCCGGGGTCTTGATGCCCGAAACCGGCGGCGATCCGGTCGCGCAGGCACGTGACCGTCATGCGTGCGACGTGCCCTGGTGGCCGCCGGCGCTGGTGGCGCATCACGCGGGGACCTGGCGCGACGTGGACATCGAGGAGCGGCAGGAAGCCGGCCTGATGTCATCCAGCGAGGATCGTGTCGCGGCCCACGGACCGGCGCCCGCGCATGACTACCGGAGACAGCCGGAGCAAGAGGCGACGGACTTGCCGGCGCCCGTCCGCTCGGAATTCGACGCCCTGCTTTCGAAGCGGCGCACCAGCCGCAACTTCGATGCCGACGCCACGCTGGCGACGACCGATCTTTCGGTGATGTTGCATCGGGTCTGGGGTGCGGTGGGCACGCAGGAGCTGGCGCCCGGGGCGGTGGTCGTGAAAAAGACCTCTCCGGCCGGGGAGGACTGCATGCCGTGGAGGCCTACCTGCTGGCCTTGCGCGTCGAAGGCCTGGCGCCCGGCATCTATCACTACCTCTCGTTCGCGCACGCCTGGAACCAATGCGGATGCTTGCGACGGACGAGGCCCGGAACCTGGCCCACGCGTTTCTCGCGGGTCAGCACTGGTTCGAGGATGCACCCGCCCTGGTGGTGATGACCGCTCGGTTCGATCGCCTGTTCTGGAAATACCGGCGCCATCCCAAGGCCTGGCGGGTGCTGCACCTGGACGTCGGGCACCTGTCCCAGACGATGTACCTGTCGGCGGCGGACCGTGGGCTGGGTGCCTTCGTGACGGCGGCGATCAATGACGGTGACATCGAGCAGGCGCTTGCTTTGCAGCCCTTGCGCGAAGGCGCATTGGCTATCGTCGGCTTCGGGCCCGTGTCGGGCGAACGAAAGAACATCGAACTTGACCGGCTGGAGGCGACCCCGGCCGCGCGTTGGGCGCAGGACGAACAAGCTGATCTCAGGCGCTGAAATCGCCCAGGCGTTTCAGTCCGTCCTCGCCGATCTGCAGCCAGGACACGTGGTTGTCGTAGGAGACGTGCACCTGCGGCTCGCGGTCTAGCGGGCCGTCGAAGTTGCTGCGCACGACGTGCAGTTCGCCGGGCCAGCGTTCGGAGCGGAAGAACAGGGTGGTGCCGCAGCGGTCGCAGAAGCCGCGTCCGGCGCCGGGGGACGAGGCGTACCAGCGCAGCCGCGACTGCGGGTCGACGATGCGCACGTTCTCGGTCTTCAGGCCCACCCAGGTCACCAGCGGGGCGCCGTGCGCGCGCCGGCACATCGAGCAGTGGCAGTGCGCGACCCACTTGCTGGGCAGCTGCGCCTCGAAGCGCAGGTCGCCGCAGAGGCAGCTTCCGTGGGTGTTGGTCATCGGCGAGAGCTCCGGGCGGTGGCGGCCATCCTAGCCTAGCCCTGGGCCGGCGCGCCGCGGTCGAGCAGGCGGTAGCCGATGGCTTCGGCCAGGTGCACCGTGCTGATGTCTTCGCAGGCCGCCAGGTCGGCGATGCTGCGGGCCACGCGCAGGATGCGGTGCAGGGCGCGGGCGGAAAGTTGCAGGGTGTCCACGGCCTGTTCCAGCAGGTTCTGGTCCTTGTCGGTGAGCCGGCAATGGGTTTCGGTGTCGGCCTGGGACAGCTGCGAGTTGATCGTGCCGGCGCGTGCGAGCTGGCGGGCGCGGGCCGCCAGCACACGTTCGCGCACGGCGGCGGTGGGTTCGCCGCGTGGCGCGTCAGGCCGCAGGTCCTGTGGCGGCAGGCGCGGCACGGCCAGGTGCAGGTCGATGCGGTCGAGCAGCGGGCCGGAAAGTTTGCCGCGGTAACGCTGCACGACTTCGGCGCTGCAGCCGCAGCGGCCGGACGGATCGCCGGCCCAGCCGCAGGGGCAGGGGTTCATCGCCGCGACCAGTTGGAAGCGTGCCGGGAATTCGGCCTGGCGCGCCGCCCGCGACACCGTCACCACGCCGGATTCCAGCGGCTGGCGCAACACGTCGAGCGTGTGCCGCGACCACTCGGCGATTTCGTCCAGGAACAGTACGCCGTTGTGGGCCAGCGAGATTTCGCCTGGCCGCGGGTCGCTGCCGCCGCCGGTGATCGCCACCGCGCTCGCCAGGTGATGCGGGGCGCGGTACGGCCGCCGATGCCAATGCCGCAGGTCGATGCCCTGGCGGCTGACCGAATGCACGGCGGCGGTTTCCAGCGCCTCGGTTTCGCTGGTGTCGGGCAGCAGGCCGGGCAGGCGCGAGGCCAGCAGGGTCTTGCCGCAGCCGGGCGGGCCGATCAGCAACAGGTGGTGGCCACCGGCGGCGGCGATTTCCAGTGCGCGGCGGGCGGCGGCCTGGCCGCGTACGTCGGCGAGGTCGGGATAAGCCGCCGAGGGCGCCACGACCGGCGTTTCCGCGCGCGGCAACGGGTGCGTTTCCTGCAGGAACCCGCAGACCTCGAGCAGGGTGCGGGCGGTCCAGGCGCGCCCGCCCGCGGCCAGGGCCGCCTCGGGCCCGTTGCCGGCCGGCACGATCAGGCGCCGGCCTTCGCGCGCCGCGGCCAACGCCGCGGGCAGCACGCCGTCCACCGGCTTGAGTTCGCCGGTCAGCGCCAGCTCGCCCAGCACCTCGACATCGGACAGGGCCTGCACCGGCAACTGGCCGCTGGCGGCGAGGATGCCCAATGCGATCGCCAGGTCGTACCGCCCGCCGTCCTTGGGCAGGTCGGCCGGCGCCAGGTTGACGGTGATGCGCCGCTGCGGGAACTCGAACTGGGCATTGGCGATGGCCGAACGCACACGCTCCCGGCTTTCGCGCACGGCCGCGGCCGGCAAACCGACCAGGGTGAAATTCGGCAATCCGCCGCCCAGGTGCACCTCGACCCGGACGGCGGGCGCGTGCACGCCGGCCCGGGCGCGGCTGTGCGCCAGCGCCAGGTTCATGGCTTGGGGGTTCGCGGAGCTTAGTTCCTGGACGCGCCGGGTTCGGCCAGCCGCGCCTCGAGCACGGTGATGGCGCGCTCCATGGCGTCGAGCTTCTCGCGGGTGCGCAGCAGCACGGCGCGCTGCACTTCGAATTCCTCGCGCGTCACCAGGTCCAGCTTGCCCAGGCCCGCCTGCAGCGTGGCCTTGAAGTTCTGTTCCAGGTCGGCGCGCGCGTCCTTCAGGCCCGGGGCACCAGGTCGGACAGCTTGCGGGCGAGGTCGTCGAGGTTCTTGAGGTCGATCATGGGTCTGGGCTCCGGTGGACGTCCCCACGATGCGCCGGCGGCGGCGCGGAAGGCAGGGGAGATTCCGCCAGCGGGCGGTAGGAAAACGCCGGCGCGGGAAACGGCCGGCGTGGGCCCACAAATAGACCATGACTTCGATGAGCAATCAATCCGTCATCCGTGGGTCATGGTTCAGTCGCTCTCCCCGAGTTTCCCTTCCCTCAGCGTCAGGAGGCAGTCCCTTATGGTTCCCGTAAAGTTCCTGCGACACCTGGGCGTCCTCCCCTGCTGACTCCACTCCCCGTCCTGGCCGCGCCCCCGGTGCTCAATGCCGGTGACACCGCCTGGATGATCGTCGCCACGCTGCTGGTGCTGATGATGACGATCCCGGGACTGGCCCTGTTCTACGCCGGCATGGTCCGGTCCAAGAACGTGCTGTCGGTGCTGATCCAGTGTTTCGCCATCACCGGCCTGATCACGGTGCTCTGGGTGGTCTATGGCTACAGCCTGGTGTTCGACACCGCCGGCATGGAGAAGGGGTGGTGAACTTCAACTCCTTCGTCGGCGGCTTCGGCAAGGCCTGGCTGGCCGGGCTGGGCACGGACAGTCTTTCCTACGCGATCCCGGAAAGTGTTTTCGTCACCTTCCAGATGACCTTCGCCATCATCACCCCGGCCCTGATCGTCGGCGCCTTCGCCGAGCGGATGAAATTCTCGGCCCTGCTGGTGTTCATGGCGCTGTGGTTCACCCTGGTCTATGCGCCGATCGCGCACATGGTCTGGAGCGGCGACGGCGGCCTGATGTGGGACTGGGGCGTGCTGGACTTCGCCGGCGGCACCGTGGTGCACATCAATGCCGGCATCGCCGGCCTGGTGGCGGCCCTGGTGCTGGGCAAGCGCAGGGGCTACCCGACGGTGGCGATGCCGCCGCACAACCTGGGCTATACCGTGATCGGCGCCAGCCTGCTGTGGGTGGGCTGGTTCGGCTTCAACGCCGGTTCGGCGGTGGCGGCCAATGGCACGGCGGGCATGGCCATGCTGGTCACCCAGGTCGCCACGGCGGCGGCGGCGCTGAGCTGGATGTTCGCCGAGTGGGTGATCCACCGGAAAGCCAGCGTGCTGGGCATCGTCTCGGGCGCCGTGGCGGGCCTGGTGGCGATCACCCCGGCCTCCGGCACGGCGGGCCCGATCGGCGCGCTGGCGATCGGCGCTTCGGCGGGCCTCATCTGCTTCGTGTTCTCGACCAGCATCAAGCGCAAGCTGGGATACGACGACTCGCTGGACGTGTTCGGCGTGCACGCCATCGGCGGCATCGTCGGCGCGATCCTGACCGGCGTGTTCGCGGCCCCGGCCTGGGCGGCTTCGGCACGGTCACCGACATCGGTGCCCAGGTCTGGATCCAGGCCAAGGGCGTGGGCTTCACCATCGGCTACACGGCCATCGCGACGCTTGTCATACTCAAGGCCATCCAGTGGACGATCGGCCTGCGGGTCAGCGAGGAAGCCGAGAGCGAAGGCCTCGACATCGCCCTGCACAACGAACGCGGCTACAACCTTTGAGGACTAGGGAGCTCATCCAATGAAAATGGTCATGGCCATCATCAAGCCATTCAAGCTCGACGACGTCCGCGAAGCCTTGAGCGAAGTCGGCGTCACCGGCGTCACCGTCACCGAGGTCAAGGGTTTCGGCCGGCAGAAAGGCCACACGGAGCTGTACCGCGGTGCCGAGTACGTCGTGGACTTCCTGCCCAAGATCAAACTCGAGGTCGCGGTCACCACCGACCAGGTGGACCGCGTGGTCGAGGCGATCCAGTCGGCGGCCAACACCGGCAAGATCGGCGACGGCAAGATCTTCGTCTACGAGCTGGAGAAGGTGCTGCGCATCCGGACCGGCGAGCTGGACGGCGACGCGCTGTAACCCGCAGTGATCCTGTAGGAGGGGTTTCAGCCCCGAACCAAAGGCCCCGCCAATGCGGGGCCTTTTGACGTGAGGCGGGTCGGGGCTGAAGCCCCTCCTACAGGGGCTCAGTCGCCCAGCGCTTTCTGCATGACAGGCGGCATGGCCAGCGCGCCCTGGTGCACGTCGGCGGTGTAGTACTGGGTGTCGAAGCCCTTGGCAGCGGCGTCGGCCTTGCGGAACTGGGTCAGGTCGCGCTTTTCCTTCGCCGCGATGGTGCAGCTCCACCAGCCGGTCGGGTAACACGGCTGCGGGAAGGGCAGGGTGCGGTAGGTGACGAAGCCGGCTTCGGTCATGGCCTGGCGCATGTCCAGGATCAGCTGCATCAGGGCCAGCGGCGATTCGCTCTGCTGCACCAGCAGGCCGCCCGGGCGCAGGGCGCGCAGGCAGGTTTCGTAGAAGGCCTTGTTGAACAGGCCCTCGGCCGGACCGACCGGGTCGGTCGAATCCACGATGATCACGTCGATGGATTCCGGCGCGGCGTTTTTCATGTAGGCGATGCCGTCGTCGAACATCACGGTGGCGCGCGGGTCGTTGTTGGACTCGCACAGCTCCGGGAAATACTTCTCGGCCATGCGCGTGACCTGCTCGTCGATGTCGCACTGCACGGCGGTGCGCACGCCGGGGTGGCGCAGCACTTCACGCAGGGTGCCGCAGTCGCCGCCGCCGATGATCACCACGTCCTTCGGGTCGGCGTGGGTGAACAGCGGCGCGTGCGCCATCATCTCGTGGTAGAAGAAGTTGTCGCGCGTGGTCACCATCATGGCGCCGTCGATCAGCATGACGTTGCCCCAGTCGGTGCTCTCGTACATCTCGATCTTCTGGAAGGGCGACTGCACTTCGTCGAGCTTGCGGGCCATGCGCAGGCCGAAGGCCGAGCCGGTGTGCTCGAAGTTCTCGTGGAGCCACGTCGCAGAAACATTTTCATTTTTCACCAGTATTTTTGGTAACCAACCATCTATTGGATTAGCCTTCTAGTCGATTTTGAAGAGCACACAGGCACCAATCACAAGGGTTGCGACGGACATTAATCCGGCAAATCCGAGGGCAAGAAAGTGAATCAATTTTGAGGGTTCTGCGAAAGGGCGTGCGGCCAACTTCAAGGCGGCTGTGGCGAATATAAGTGAACCAGAAAGCATCGCCAACGCGCCGAAAAAGTAATAGAGATTGACCATGGTTATTTCTACCTTAGGCAACTGACTTCAATTCGTTGGATCTTTCAGTGATTACGCGCAGGCAGTGATTGGCAAAGGCGTCATTGTATGGATCAATGCTGGCACCTTTCGTCCGGATAGCTACTTCGTCACGCGCGAGCTGGTGAAGCGATTCCGCTTGCACCAACGCGGGCGTTTCTCCGACATCATCTAGGGCTGCATCTGCAATCTTGGATGCGATCGCGTAATGCCGTTCATAGATATGCATCGAGGCCGCAAAGTGGTGATAGCTGCCGAGGCCCAGTCCAAGCTCGCACGCCATCAGCTCCTGAAGCGACGTAAAAAGGAAAAGGTCATAAGGGACCCCCAGATCACATCGTTACTACGCATGTTGACGAATGCATGCAGCCTTCCCTTCCGTATAGCGAACTGCATAGTGTTCACACATGAAAGATCAACGCTATCGGCAGACACGTCCGGCTCAAAGCGGAAGTTGATCACCGCCCGGCGAGAGCTTGGGTCCTTCGCCAGCAAGGCTTTTACGTTCTCCCACTGGGAAGTTTCGCCTGGCGCGGACGCAAACATTTTTGCGCCATAGCAACTGCCTCGAACAAAACCAGAGTCGTCAGCGAATGAGCGCCAGCGAGGCGCATAGTGCGCCAGCGCATCAACGCGCTCATCGCCCCGCATATGCCATAGCAACTCACCAATGGCTAAGGGCTGGCTCCATTTGCGAGCCGGCATCGTGGTCAACCTGTTCCTTGGCGAAGTCAGCTCAAAAGAGACGCCCAAGACCTCCTTCGTCTCCATCCCACGGGGATTACAGACATCTCCAAAGTTCATCACAAGCCGACAAAGTTCCTGTTGAACGGCATTTGCCGACAGAACGCCCATAAGCGGCTTCATGATTTCAACTCCTCTGGTGTTCAGGACGCTACTGGCTTGCATCAGGGGCATCGGCCCTCTCTTGCTCGGTGATGCTCGCAGGCGGCTGTCGCATTTCATGAGACGTAGCAGCCTCGCGCGCTCTAATCTCCGAGCGAAGTGACTCGATCTCAGCGGCCATCGAGTCCAACGATGCTTGAGTGGGTTCGCTACCCACAGAGCTGACGGTGGGCGACCAGTTAACAAACTTGGCGGCGAATGTAACGCCGACGGTCACCATCATTGCAAAAAAAGCTAGTGAGAAAGCTGCAATTGGAATGTACTTCAGAAGCGCATCACGTAGCCGTGTAGTTTCCTTTTCTGACGCCTTGCCGACTAGCTGTTTAATGCCGAGAAAGTGCTTGCCAAACTCGTTGACCGCCCTAGCTCTGACGTCTTGGCAGTACTTGGAGGTTGGATAGTTGTTGCTTTCACCAGGGGCATGGACGTCCACTGAATCTAGACGATGATAGGACAGGCGAATGAACTTCTGCCCCTTCTCGAGCAGGCGCCGCTCCGAACTGAAGTTCAGTATTGCAGTGCTGACGTGATTCCGCCAGCCTGGATCGACCACACCAATATTCAGAGTTAGAAGCCCCTGATTGCACAGCCTGGTTAGTACGTGAGCAAAAGCACACGTGTCGTCAGGGAGCTCCACAATTTCCTTAGACACCAGATGAGCAATACCCTGAGGTTCCAGCACTAGAGAATCGACCTCTGTGCCTTTGTGGGTAACTATCTTTCCGATCGTGAGGACATCACCAATCTGCCAATACTTTCCTCTTGGCGTTTTATCGTCATAAGGGCTGGGTCTCTGGAGAAGGGCTCTATCGTTCTATGTATCAGTGCCATGGAGTGTCCCCAGCTACTGGCCAAGACTTGTCGGCCAAATTGACGTAATAGCATATCTCAGTGGACGAACATCGCCACTGGTCTGGAAGTCTGGGGGTGCCGTCCAGAACTAGGCTCGGAGCATGTAGGAAATCGCAAAGCTGAACTTGGGAGGATAGCCGTAGGTACAATAGCGGCCAGTTACGTTAAGGAACGCCGCCCATGCCCGCCTGGTCCCTCGACCGCGCCCGCCACACCTACTCCGTGCCGTACTGGAGCGAGGGTTATTTCGACGTGGACGGCGCCGGCCACATGGTGGTGCGCCCGCGCGGCGCCGACGGCCCGGCGCTGTCGCTGCCGGCCGTGGTCGGCCAGGCCACCGGCGCCGGCCTGAAGCTGCCGCTGCTGCTGCGCTTCTCCGACATCCTCGGCGACCGCCTGGGCAAGCTGCAGGCCGCCTTCGGCCGCGCCATGGCCGAGTTGGACTACCAGGGCGGCTACACCGCCGTGTACCCGATCAAGGTGAACCAGCACCGCGGCGTCGCCGGCGAGCTGGCGGCGGCAGGTGGTGAGGGCTTCGGTCTGGAGGCCGGGTCGAAGCCCGAGCTGATGGCGGTGCTGGGGCTTGCGAAGCCCGGGAGTCTCGTCATCTGCAATGGCTACAAGGATCGGGAGTTCATCCGGCTTGCGCTCATCGGCCGCAAGCTCGGCCTGGAAACCTTCATCGTCATCGAGAAGCCGAGCGAGCTGGCGATGGTGATCGAGGAATCGAAGGCTATGGGCGTGCAGCCGGGCCTGGGCGTGCGCATGCGCCTGGCCTCGCTGGGCGCCGGCAAGTGGCAGAACAGCGGCGGCGACAAGGCCAAGTTCGGCCTTTCGCCGCGCCAGGTGCTGGACCTGGTCGCGCGCCTGAAGGCGGCCGGCATGCTCGACGCCCTGCAGCTGCTGCACTTCCACATGGGTTCGCAGATCTCGAACGTGCGCGACATCGCCAACGGCATGCGCGAGGCGGTGCGTTATTTCGTCGAGCTGTCGAAGATGGGCCTGAACATCCGCTTCATGGATTCCGGCGGCGGCCTGGGCGTGGACTACGAAGGCACCCGCTCGCGCGGCTTCTGCTCGATCAACTATGGCCTCGACCAGTACGCGCACACCCTGCTGCAGCCGCTGGCCGAAGCCTGCGCCGAATACGGGCTGACGCCGCCGCGCATGGTCACCGAAGCCGGCCGCGCCATGACCGCGCACCACGCGGTGATGGTGGTGAACGTGTCCGAGGTCGAGCGTGCGCCGGAAGGTTCCGTGCCGGCCGAATCGGCGAACGAGCCAGCCGTGGTGCGCCACCTTCGCGAAACGCACGCCGCGCTCGACCAGCGTCCGGCGCTCGAGCTCTACCACGAGGCCCAGCACCACCTCGCCGAGGGTCAGGCGCTGTATTCGCTCGGCCAGCTGACGCTGGACCAGCGCGCCATGCTGGACGACCTGTTCTACGCCATCGCCCACGGTGTGCGTTCGCGCCTGACCGGTGAGGAGCGCAGCCATCGCGACGCGCTGGACGAACTCAACGAGCGCCTGGTGGACAAGTACTTCGTCAACTTCTCGGTGTTCGAGTCGATCCCGGACGTATGGGCGATCGACCAGGTGTTCCCGATCGTGCCGATCGCGCGCCTGGACGAGGCACCGGACCGTCGAGGCGTGATCGCCGACCTGACCTGCGATTCAGACGGCCGCATCGACACCTATGTCGAGTCCGAGGCGCTCGACAGCTCGTTGCCGCTGCATTCGCCGCGCGCCGGCGAAAGTTATCGCCTGGGCATCTTCATGGTCGGCGCCTACCAGGAGACGTTGGGCGACATCCACAACCTGTTCGGCGACACCGACACGGCCAACGTGCAGCTCGATGCGCAGGGTGGCTATTCGGTGACGCGCCAGCGCCGCGGCGACACCACCGACGTGATGCTGGACTACGTCGGCTACGACCTGGCCGAACTGCGCAGTGCCTACAAGGCCAAGGTCGATGCTGCGACACTTGACCCGGCCGAGGCCGCGAAGATGCTGGTGGCGCTGGAAACCGGTTTGACCGGTTACACCTACCTGCACGAGGAACATGCCTCCGGAGACCAGGCATGAGCGCCGGCTTCATCGGCCTGGGCGCGATGGGCGCGCCGATGGCGGGCCACCTCGCTGCGCGCAAGCTGCTTTCGGTGATCGACAACCGCACCCGCAGCAAGGCCGAAACGCTGGCCGCGCAGCTGGGTGTGCGCGCCGCGGCCACGCCCGCCGATTTCGCCGGATGCACGGTGGTGGCGCTCTGCGTGTCCATGGACGCCGACGTGCTGCAACAGGTCGAGGCGCTGGCGGGCGTGCTCAAGCCGGGCAGCGTGGTCGTGGACCACAGCACGGTGTCGGTGGCCACGGCGAAGCGCGCACAGGCGCTGCTGGCCGCGAAAGGCATCGGCTTCCTCGACGCGCCGGTCTCCGGCGGCGTCGAAGGCGCGCGCAACGGAAAACTCTCGGTGATGGTGGGCGGCGACGCTGCCGACCTCGAGATCGCCCGCCCGACGCTGGAGAGTTACGCCGCCCGCATCACCCACATGGGCGCCACCGGCAGTGGCCAGGCCACCAAGGCGGTGAACCAGGTGCTGGTTGCCGGCATCAACGAAGCCGTGTGCGAAGGCCTGGCGCTGGGCGAAAAACTCGGCCTGGATCCCGACAAGCTGCTGCCGACGCTGATGGCGGGCGCGGCCGGCAACTGGTTCCTGGAAAAACGCGGCGCCACCCTGCTGCGCAACCAGTTCGCGCCGGGCTTCAAGTGCGGGCACCTGCTCAAGGACCTGCGCATCGTGCAGGGCATGGCGCATGACGCGGGCATCCGCGCCACGGTGATCGAACAGGCGCTGGCGGACTACGCGGAGCTGGTGCAGCGGGGCGAAGCGGACGCCGACACCTCGGCGCTGATCCTGCTCAAGCGCGGCTGATCAGCCGTGCGGCGGCCGCGTCCGGTCGCGGTCTAGCCAGTCCAGCGCGGCGGCTTCATCGAAGAACAGCCGCAGGAAGTGGATGCCCAGGTTGCCGCACTGGATGGCGTAGAACTCGAAGTCGGCGCGCGAGGGCGAGTCTTCGCCGATCAGTATCGCGATGCGCAGGTCGCTGCCGAAGCCGGCGTCCTCGCCACGCTTGGGCATGTCGAAGATTTCCGCCGTGCCCAGCGCCAGCCGGGTGCGGCGATGGTCGATCAGGAAACGCGCACAGCGGTGCCGGTGGCCGGCGGCGACGGCGTCGCGGGTGAGTTCGCGCAGCTGGTTCCGGTCGGCCGGGCCTTCGGCGACCACCCGCACCACGTCGCGGTCTTCGAGGTGGTCGACGGTCCAGCCCATGGCCTGTGCATCCCTCCGGGGAACTACTGCGCGCGGATCGCCACTGCTTCGATGCCGTGGTTGCCCAGGGCCTGCTTGGCCGCCGCCAGGGTGCTGGCGTTCGGATAGGGCCCCAGGCGCACCCGGTAGATGGTACCGCCCTGGATCTCCGCCGACTCGACCCGGGCCACTTCGCCGGTCAGGGCGATGCGGGCCTTCAGCGCCTCGGCGTCGGCCGAGGACCGGAAGGCGCCGGCCTGGATCAGGTAACGCGGGCCGTCGGTGGCTTCCGGGGCGGGCGTTTCAGACGGCGCGTCGGCTTCGGCCCGGGCCTGGGCGCTGAGCTCGGCGTCGGGAATGATGACTTCCTTGTCGCGCAGCACGTCGTAGAAATCGTACTTGGGCTTCTTCGGCTCGGGCGCATCCTGGGCCACCGGCTGCTCGGACGCGGACGGCGCGCGTGCTTCGGGGTTGGGCTGCGGCAGCAGGCTGTCCACGTCGCGCCACTGGCCGCGCAGGAACAGCACCGCGGCGATCACCAGGCCGCCAAGCAGGCCGACCAGCAGCCAGATCCAGCCGGGGATGCCGCTGCCGCCGTTGCGGCGGGCCTGGTTCTTGCTGGAACGTCTTGCCATTACATGGTCTCCGGGGCGGACACGCCGAGCAGGGCCAGGCCGTTGGCCAGGACCTGCTGGGTGGCCTTGCTCAGGCCCAGGCGCGCGTTGCGCAGCTCTTCGTCGGGCACGAGGATGGGTTGGGCGTTGTAGAAGCCGTGGAAAGCGGCGGCGAGTTCGCGCAGGTAGTTGGCCAGCACCTGCGGCGCACGGTTTTCAGCCGCGGCCTCGATCACCTCGGGGTAGCGCATCAGCTCGTCCAGCAGCTCTTCTTCCTGCGGCTGTGCCAGTCGGTGGCGGGCGGCCTCGGCGGCGCTGCGGTGGTAGCTCATCTGCTTTTCCGCCAGTTGGCGGAACAGCGAGCAGACGCGGGCGTGGGCGTACTGGATGTAATACACCGGGTTTTCGTTCGAACGGCTCTTGGCCAGGTCGAGGTCGAAGTCCAGGTGCTGGTCGTTGCCGCGCATGATGTAGAAGAAACGCGCCGCGTCGGTGCCCACTTCCTCGCGCAGTTCGCGCAGGGTGACGAAGCTGCCGGCACGGGTGGACATCTGCACGCGTTCGCCGCCGCGGAACAGGATGGCGAATTGCACCAGGTCGACGTCGATCTTCGACGGGTCCAGGCCCAGGCCCTTGGCCGCGGCCTTCAGGCGGGCGATGTAGCCGTGGTGGTCGGCGCCGAAGATGTAGATCGCGCGCTCGTGGCCGCGCTCGAACTTGCTCAGCAGGTAGCCGAGGTCGGAGGCGAAATAGGTGGTGACGCCATTCTCGCGGCGCACGACGCGGTCTTTGTCGTCGCCGAAGTCGGTGGCGCGGAACCAGAGCGCGCCTTCCTGTTCGTACAGGTGGCCGTTGGCCTGCAGGGTCGCGATGGCGCGATCGACGTAGCCGTCGGTCATCAGCGAACGTTCGGAGAAGAAGTTGTCGTGGTGCACGCCGAAGCCGGCGAGGTCGTCGCGGATGTCGGCCAGGCACCAGTTCAGGCCGGCGTCGAACACGCCGCGGTAGCCGGGCTCGCCGAGCAGCTGCTTGGCGCGGGCGATCAGCGCATCGACGTGGGCTTCCTTGTCGCCGCCCTGGCCTTCGTCGGCGGGCAGGCCGTCGGTGATCTCGATGGCGCTGCGGCGCAGCGAATCACCGGCCTTGGCGCGCAGGGCGCGGGCGATGTCGACCACGTAGTCGCCCTTGTAGCCGTTGTCAGGGAAACGCACGTTGACGCCGCCCAGCTCGTGGTAACGCAGCCACACCGACACAGCCAGGATGTCCATCTGGCGGCCGGCGTCGTTGACGTAGTACTCGCGCTGGACCTTGTGGCCGGCGGCGTCGAGCAGGCTGGCGACGGACGCGCCGTAGGCGGCGCCGCGGCCGTGGCCGACGTGCAGCGGGCCGTTCGGATTGGCCGAGACGAATTCCACGGTCACCGACTCGCGGCTGCCCGCGGGCTGGCGGCCATAATCCTTGCCCAGCTCGAACACGCGGCGAACGGTGCCCAGGCGGCAACCGCGCGCCAGGGTGAAGTTGATGAATCCCGGGCCGGCGATGCTGACTTTCTCCACGTGCTGCGAGCTGGGCAGCGTGGCGACCAGCAGGTCGGCCAGTTCGCGCGGCTTCATGCCGGCCGGTTTGGCCAGCAGCAGGGCGATGTTGCTGGCGTAGTCGCCGTGCTCGCGCGACTTGGTGCGTTCGATCACGAAGTCGGGCGTCGCCAGTTCCTGGCCCAGGCGGCCGTGCCGCCGGAGGTCCAGCAGGGACTGCGCCACCAGTTCGCGAATGTGGTCTTTCACGGGATCGGTTTCCGCGGAGGGGAACTGCCTATTCTAGCGCGGGCCGGCGGCACCGCTGTCATGCCGCTGTCACCCCCGCCCGGGACAATGGCGCCCGCGGCCTAGACACCGCTCCTCTCCATTGTCGGCCCGGTGCGAGCATCGGGATCCGGGGCAAGGACCGGCCTTCGGGCCGGTCTTTTTTGCCCGGCCTCAGCCGGTACCGGGCGCTTCGGCCCGGCACAGGGCCAGGAAGGCATCCAGCACGGCCTGGCCGGTGGCCGGCGGCTGGTCCTCGAACTGTTTCAGCAGGGACTCGCTGACCCGCCGCACACCCGGGCCGTTCTCCAGCTTCGTCGGCCCGAACACCCGTTCACCCTCGCGGGAACAGAACAGGTGCAGTTCGAAGAAATAGTGGGTCTGGCCGCGGCTCAGGAAACCCAGGCAGGTGGGCGCGCTGGCCGCCCGGTCCAGGCGCGGCCGGCCCGGCGTTCACGTTCGCGGCACAGGCGCATCGCGCTGTCGGCCAGCAGGTGGAAGTCCTCGCCGACGTTGGCGGTGTCGAGGTCGGCGGCCAGGCGGGCCAGGCGTTCGCCGCGGCGGGCGTGGGCGTCGGCACGCCATTCCGGGCGTTCGCCGTCCAGCCACAGCCCCAGGCTGCGGGCCAGGGAACCGCCGGCGGCGGTGGCGAGGTCGCCGTTGTCCGCATGCGGCAGCGGCCTGGCGTCGAAGGTGCTGCCGGCGATCATCAGTTCCATCGCCACGAACAGTTCACGGTCGCGCGCCGGGTCGAAGCCGCAGGTCGCGAGGATGCGGAAGGTTTCGGCGATGCTTGCCGCCTCGTTGCCGCGGACCGGGCCGGGCACGTCGAAGGTCTCACGCTGGCGCAGGTCGTGGCAGGCCGCGAACAGCAGCAGCGCCAGCCAGTCGGCCGGCGGCAGGCCGGTGTCGCCCAGGCCATCCATCACGCGGCCGAGGCGGCGTTCGGCCAGCTCCAGCACGTGGTCTTCGTTGTGGTAGTCGTGCGGGTCCTGGCCGAAAGCGCCGTGGCGCAGGCCCAGCCGGCACAGCCCGAGCAGCGCGGCGTCCGCATGCTGGGGCGAGCCGGCGCCGGCGGTGGCGCGCTGGACCATGGCCTCGATGCGCGCCGGGATGTCCGGGCGCCGTTCAAGAAGGAGCCGGCGTGCCGCGGACGGATCGGGCAGGGTCCGCTCGGTGGCATCGGCGGCATACAGGTTGGAATACCCGAGGATCACGCCCGCTCCCTGCAACGGCGGCCTGCCGCAGGAGGAGTATACGCAGCGGCGACCCTGATCCAGCCAGCCCGTCTCCCCTCACAGCGCCCCCAGCCGGGCCATGGAGCAGGGTGGGCCGTCGCCGATGATGAAGTGATCCAGCAGCCGGACTTCGACCAGGGCCAGCGCCTGCTTCAGGCGTGCGGTGACGGCCCGGTCCGCGGCGCTGGGTTCGGCACTGCCGCTGGGGTGGTTGTGGCCGATGATCACCGCCGCGGCATGGTGCGCCAGGCAGCGTTGCACCACTTCCCGCGGGTGCACTTCGGCGCCGTCAGGGTGCCGCGGAACAGTTCCTCGAAGGCGATCACCCGGTGCCGGGTGTCCAGGAACAGGCAGGCGAAGACCTCGTAAGGCAGGGCCCGCAGGCGGGCGCGCCAGGTAGTCGCCGGCCAGCCCCGGTTCGGTGAGGGCCGCGCCCCGGGCCAGGCCCTGGGCGAGATGCCGGGTCCCCAGTTCGAGTGCACCGGCCAGGGCGCTGGCGCGGGCCGGCCCCAGGCCGGGAAGACGGGCCAGGTCGGCCGGAGCCCGATCCAACAGGGCCCGCAGGCCACCGCACTGTTCAAGCAAGCGGCGGCCCAGGTCCACCGCGGACATGCCCCGGGGCCCGGAGCCCAGGAACAGGGCCAGCAGTTCGGCATCGGACAGCCGTGGCGGTCCCAGCGCCAGCAGCTTCTCGCGGGGTCGTTCGTCTTCGGGCCAGTCGCGTAATTGCATGGCGTCAGCCTGCGTGTTGCCGGACCGGCCGGGCATCGGTGTGCGTGAAGGCTTCGGGTAAGCTAGCGGCGCTCGATCAGTTAGGAAAACCACCGGTGGCCGAACTCCAAGGACAACGCATCCTGCTGGGCGTCAGCGGCGGCATCGCGGCCTACAAGGCGGCCGACCTGGTGCGGCGCCTGCAGGACGCCGGCGCGGAAGTGCGGGTGGTGATGACCGCCTCGGCCCTGCACTTCGTCGGCTCCACCACCTTCCAGGCGCTGTCGGGCCACCCGGTGCGCAGCTCGCTCTGGGACGAAGCCGCGGAAGCGGCGATGGGCCATATTGAACTCGCGCGCTGGGCCACGAAGGTGCTGGTAGCGCCGGCCAGCGCCAACACCATCGCCCGGCTTGCGCAGGGCCGAGCCAACGACCTGCTGAGCACGCTGTGCCTGGCCACCGAGGCGCCGGTGGTCCTGGCGCCGGCCATGAACCGGGTGATGTGGGCGCATCCCGCCACCCAGGCCAACGTCGCCACCCCTGGTGGCGCGCGGCGTGGAAGTGCTGGGACCGGCCACGGGCGACCAGGCCTGCGGCGAAGTGGGTGCCGGCCGCCTGCTGGAGCCGGTACAGATCGTGGCGGGCCTGATCGCCGGCGCCGCCGCGCCACGCCTGGCCGGCCGCCGCGTGCTGATCACCGCCGGCCCGACCTTCGAGGACATCGACCCGGTGCGTTTCATCGGCAACCGTAGCTCCGGAAAGATGGGCTTCGCAGTGGCCGCCGCCGCGCGCGCGATGGGCGCCCGGGTGACCTGGTGGCCGGCCCGGTGTCGCTGGCCACGCCAGCCGGCGTGCGCCGGATAGACGTGCGCCGTGCTGCGCAGATGCGCGACGCGGTGCTGGCCGAACTGCCCGGCCACGACATCTACCTGGGCGCCGCCGCTGTCGCCGATTACACGCCGGCCGAAACCCTGACGCAGAAGATCAAGAAGTCCGGCGAAACCCTGGCCATCCAGCTGGTGCGCACCGCCGACATCCTGGCCGAAGTGGCCGCGCATCCGCAGCGCCCGCGGCTGGTGGTCGGTTTCGCCGCGGAAACCAGGACATGGAGACCTATGCCCGCGACAAGCTGCAGCGCAAGGGCCTGGACCTGATCGCCGCCAACGATGTCGGCCGCGCCGGCCAGGGCTTCGAATGCGACGACAACGCGCTGTCGGTGTTCTGGCGCGACGGCCGCCACGACATCGCGCACGGCCCGAAGTCGCGGGTGGCGCGCGACCTGCTGGCCCTGGTGGCCGAACGCCTGGAGGCGAAGTGAACCGGGAGATCGAATTCCGCTGCCTGGATGCCCGCCTCGGCCGGGAATTCCCGCTGCCCGAGTACGCGACCGCGCATTCGGCCGGCATGGACCTGCGCGCCATGATCGACCAGCCGATCGAACTGGCGCCCGGGGATGCGCAGCTGGTGCCGACGGGGCTGTCCATACACATCGGCGATCCGGCGGTGTGTGCGGTCATCCTTCCGCGCTCGGGCCTGGGCCACAAGCAGGGCCTGGTGATGGGCAACCTGGTCGGCCTGATCGATGCCGACTACCAGGGACCGCTGATGGTCAGCCTCTGGAATCGCGGGCGCTTAACCGTCACCATCACGCCGGGGGATCGTGTCGCCCAGCTGGTGTTCCTGCCCGTGGTCAGGGCGGTGCTCCGGCAGGTGGACGAATTCGAACGCAGCGCACGCGGTGAAGGTGGCTTCGGCCACACCGGCGTGCGCTAACGGAGCGGCGCAAGCCTTTCCGGA
This sequence comes from Arenimonas daejeonensis, assembly GCF_007993735.1. GTDB lineage: Bacteria > Pseudomonadota > Gammaproteobacteria > Xanthomonadales > Xanthomonadaceae > Arenimonas > Arenimonas daejeonensis. Next base: position 887,140 of record NZ_CP042453.1, read on the forward strand.
ATCAGGGGAAGCATGAAAGCATCGGCGCTCGGCTCGCTAAAGTCGGTCAAACCCAACGTGATCCTGGCGGTGTTGGTGGTGCTGGCGGCCGCCTGGTTCGCCTGGCAGGGCACGAAGGCGGCCTCGATCGAGGCGCTCAATGCACAGACCAGCCACGTGCGCTCGGAAGTCGCGAGCAAGATTGGCGAGAACCTGCAGGCCGCGGTGGCGCGGCTGGACGCCACGCGCGTCCGCATCGCCCTGGCCACCGCGCTCAAACGCGGCGAAACACAGGCCGCCCAGGACCTGGTGTCCAAGGACTGGGCCGGGGTGGAAGCGGTGGAATGGCACGAACCCGGCCTTGATGTTGCCTACGAGAACCCGGCGGCCTTCGGTTTCGGCAAGCTCGGCATCCCTGGAGTTGGCGTTGCAGCGCAATGGCACGCAGGCGGCGGTGGTGAAGGACGCCGGCGGTCCGCGCCTGGGCCTCGCGGCCCCGGTGCTCGAGGACGGCAAGGTACTGACCCTGGTCTATGTCCGCCTGCCGATCGACGCGCTTGTGGCGCCGCTGCAGTCCGCGAACCTGGACGGCGGCTACCTGGCCTTGCGCCAGGGCCAGCATTCGGTGGTGGAAACCGGTGACGTCGAACTCGCGAAGATGGCCGAGGTCGGCGCAGTGGCGATCCCGGATACCAGCCTGCGCGTGGTCGCGGCTGCGCCGTCCGGCGATGCCGGTCTGGGCGCCGGCACGAACTACCTGCTCGCGGCCCTGTCCGCGCTCGCCGCTTTCGGCCTGTTCATGCTGCCGCGCCTGAAAGGGTTGCGCATCCACCGCAGCACCGACGACGCCGGCCCCATCGTCGAGCCCACCATGGCCGAGCTGCAGAGCCAGGGCGCGCTGGACGCACCCCCGCCGGCCGAAAAGCCCGCGGAGGTGGCCGCGCCGGTGCTGCGGGCAACGCTGGACCGCAGCATCTTCCGCGCCTACGACATCCGCGGCGTGGTCGGCGCCACGCTGGATGCCGACACGGCGCGCCTGATCGGTCAGGCCATCGGCACCGCGATGCACCAGCAGGACGCGCGCACGATCGTGGTCGGCCGGGACGGCAGGCTCTCGTCTCCGCAGATGGCCGCCGCATTGATCGACGGCCTGCGCAAGGCCGGCCGGGAAGTGATCGACATCGGCGAGGCGCCGACGCCGGTGGTCTATTTCGGCGCCTACCACCTGCGCGCCGGCTCCTGCGTGTCGGTGACCGGCAGCCACAATCCGCCGGACTACAACGGCTTCAAGATCGTCATCGAGGGCGAGACGCTGGCGGGCGACGCCATCCAGAAGCTCTACGAACGCATCGCCGAAGGGCGCCTGCACACGGCCGACACACCGGGGCTGTCCAGCAAGCGCGACATTTCCGAAGACTACGTGCAGCGCATCGCCGGCGACATCCAGATCGAGCGCAAGCTGCGCGTGGTGGTGGACTGCGGCAGCGGCATCGCCGGCGCGATCGCGCCACGCCTGCTGGAGGCCATCGGCGCAGACGTCGAGCCGCTGTTCTGCGAGGTGGACGGCACTTTCCCGCATCACCACCCCGACCCCAGCGATCCGCACAACCTGCAGGACCTGATCAATGTCGTGAAGCGGGTGGACGCCGACCTGGGCCTGGCCTTCGACGGCGACGGCGACCGGCTGGGCGTGGTCACCAAGTCGGGCGAGATGATCTACCCGGACCGCCTGCTGATGCTGTTCGCCGCCGACGTGCTGGAGCGCAATCCGGGCGCCTGCATCATCTACGACGTCAAGTGCACCGGGCACCTGTCCATGCACATCCTGCGCCACGGCGGCAGCCCGCTGATGTGGAAGACCGGGCATTCGCTGATCAAGGCCAAGATGCGCGAGACCGAAGCCGAGCTGGCCGGCGAGATGAGCGGCCACTTCTTCTTCCGCGAACGCTGGTACGGCTTCGACGACGGCATCTATGCCGCCGCGCGCCTGCTGGAGATCCTGTCCAGCCGCGGCGAGACGCCACAGGAAGTGTTCGACACCCTGCCCAAGGGTGTGTCCACGCCCGAACTCAAGATCCAGGTCGAAGAGGGCGAGCAGTACGCCTTCATCGAGAAGTTCCTGGCCCAGGCGAAGTTCGAAGGTGCACGCATCGCCACCATCGACGGCCTGCGCGCCGACTGGCCCGATGGCTGGGGCCTGGTGCGCGCCTCGAACACCACGCCGGTCCTGGTGCTTCGTTTCGACGCAAAGGACAGCGAAGCGCTCGAGCGCATCAAGGACGCTTTCCGCCAGCAGCTGCTGGCGGTGGACCCGCGGCTCGTACTGCCGTTCTGATCAGCCGGTTGGCGTCTGCGCGGCGTCGGCGTCCGGGGCGGGCGTCGGCGCAGCGTCCGGCTTCGTCGCCTTGATCTCGCGGAAACGATCGATCAGCCGCGCCAGCTCCGCGTCCAGGTCTTCCAGTTCACCCTGCTTGAGCACCAGCATCTGCTGCTGCTTGATCATTTCCGAGTGCAGTTCGCGGATGGTGCCGGTCTGCTTGGCATTGACGGGCCGCCCGGCCAGCTCGGCCTCCGAGGCCTGCGCGAGCAGGCCGGTGAGGCTGGCACGCTGGCTGCCGATGCCGGCCTCGATCGCGTCCAGGGTCTGCCGCATCAGATCGACCCGGACCTGGAACGAGCGCTTGAGCTCTTCCTCGGTCTGGAACGAAGCGATCATCGCTTCTTCGGTCATGCGCGCCTGCTCTTCGTCCTTGGCGATACGGGCTTTTTCGGCGTCGGCCTTTTCCTTGGCGATGCGTTCTTCCTCGGTCAGGGCGCGCTCGATGCTGGCGGTGGCCATGCCGCTCTCGGGATTGATCTCGGTGCGCGCCTGGTCCACGGCCTCCGGCGGCAGGGCATCGCTGAACTGGACCTTGCCGTCCTTGTCCACCCAGCGATAGAGCTTCTTGGGCTTTTCCTGCGCGCCGGCCACGGCGGCGGCCAGCAGGGTCGAAGCCACGGCGATGCTGATGAGGGTGCGGATCATACGGGGTGCCTCCGGTCAGTCGGCTTGGCTGCCATACCGCGCACGATACGACAGCAGGGCGTCCTTGTGCGCGGCGATCTCGGGCCGTTCGTCGGCATGGGACAGCAGGTCGCCCAGGCCGGCGATGGCGTGCACCGGCAGCCCGAATTCGGCGGTCACTTCCTGCGCCGCCGAGCGTTCTCCGGCCTGGCCGCGCTCCTGCCGGTCGAGGGCGATCAGCACCCCGCAGGGCTCGCCGCCGGCGGCGCGGATGGTCTGGATGGATTCGCGGATCGCTGTACCGGCCGTGATCACGTCGTCCACGATCAGCACCCGGCCCCGTACCGGCGCGCCGATCAGCAGGCCGCCCTCGCCGTGGGCCTTGGCTTCCTTGCGGTTGAAGGCCACCGGCAGGTCCCGGCCGCGCCGGGCCAGGGCCACCGCCAGCGTGGTGGCCAGCGGGATGCCCTTGTAGGCCGGACCGAACAGCATGTCGAAGGCCAGGCCGGACTCGTCCAGCGCATCGGCGTAACACTCGCCCAGTTCGGCCAGGGCGGTGCCGGAATCGAACAGGCCGGCGTTGAAGAAATAGGGGCTGGTGCGGCCGGACTTGAGGCTGAATTCGCCGAAGCGCAGCACGCGGCGCGCCAGCGCCAGGTCGAGGAAGCGGCTCTGGTGGGATTTCACGGAAGGGTCCGGCAGAGGGAAAACCCGATTGTGCTACAGCCGGGGCCGGGCTGGCACCCGCGCCACGATGCCGGTTTCGGCTACGCTTCGGTTTTCCCGACAGACCGCCCGGACCACGCGCCGTGAGAATCATCAGCTTCAATGCCAACGGACTGCGCTCCGCCGCCAGCAAGGGTTTTTTCGACTGGCTGCCGGAACAGCAGGCCGACCTGGTCTGCGTGCAGGAAACCAAGGCCCAGGAACACCAGCTGCGGGTGCCGGAACTGTTGCCGCCGGGATACACCGCCTGGTTCCGCGACGCCACCACCAAGAAGGGCTACAGCGGCGTCGGCATCTATACGAAGCGTGAACCGGACGAGGTGCGCACGGCGCTGGGCTGGGATCAATTCGACGAAGAGGGTCGTTACCTCGAGGCGCGTTTCGGCAAGCTGAGCGTGGTGTCGCTGTATTTTCCGTCGGGTTCGTCGGGCGACGAGCGCCAGCAGTTCAAGTTCCGCTGCATCGACTGGATCACGCCGATCTTCGACCAGTGGCTGGCCAGCGGCCGCGACTACGTGATCTGCGGCGACTGGAACATCGTGCACACCCGCAAGGACATCAGGAACTGGACTTCGAACCAGAAGAACTCCGGCTGCCTGCCCGAGGAACGCGCCTGGCTCGACAGGCTTTTCCATGAGTGCGGCTGGGTGGACAGCTACCGGCACCTGCGGCCCGAGGGCGAGGACTACACCTGGTGGAGCCAGCGCGGCGCCGCGCGCGCCAAGAACGTCGGCTGGCGAATCGACTACCAGGTGGTCACGCCTTCGCTGCGGGACCGGCTCAAGGCCTGTGCGATCCACCCGGTGCCGCGTTTCTCCGACCACGCGCCCTACGTGGTCGACTACGCATGACGGCCGTAGCCACCTGGCGCGACCAGCTGCCGGCCGGCGTCCGGCCCTATTTCGAGAAGGAGCCGCTGGCGGCCTTCTTCCCTGGGCATCTCCTCCGGCTTCCCGTACGCGATGCTTGCCGCGACGCTCACCACGCGCCTTGCGCAGGACGGCATCGACAAGAAGTCGGTGACGGCATTCTCGCTGGCCTTCCCTGGTCTACAACCTCAAGTTCCTGTGGGCGCCGGCGGTCGATGGTCTGCGGCTGCCGCTGCTGGGGCGTTTGGGCCAGCGGGTGTCCTGGCTGGTGTTCGCCGGCCTGCTGGTGATGGCCGCGGTGGCCTGGCTCGGCTTGCTCGACCCCAAGGCGGACCTGGCAGTGTTCGCGATGGCCGCTGTCGCGGTGGGCGTGGCCGGTGCCACCTACGACATCGTCATCGACGCCTACCGCATCGAGACGCTGAAGCCCCAGCAGCTCGGCGTGGGATCGGGCATGTCGCAGTACGGCTGGCGCATTGGTTCGGTGGCGGCGGGGGCATTGGCCCTGTTCGTCGCCGCATCTTTCGGCTGGACGGCGGCCTATGTGCTGTGCGCGGCATTCGCGCTGCCGGCGATGCTCACCGGCCTGGTGCTGGGCGAGCCGGCGCGGCATGTGGTGGTCGCCACGCATCGTGGCCTGCGCCAGGCCTGGCAATCGGTGGCTGGGCCGCTGCTGGAATTCCTGCGGCGGCGTGGCGCTTTCCTGGTGCTGCTGTTCGTGCTGCTGCACAAGATCGGCGACACGCTGGCCAACCTTACCGTCCGCCTTCTGCTCAACGACCTGGGGTTCAGCAACGAGGAGATCGCCTACTGGGACGTGGGCCTGGGCGCGATCGCCTACCTGGTCGGCATCTTCATCGGCGGCGTGCTGTATGCGCGCTGGGGCATGAACCGTTCGGTGCTCGTGGCCCCTGGTGCTGATGGCCGTGTCCAACCTGAGCTTCGCCCTGCTTGCCTGGGTGGGCCATTCGAACGCCCTGCTGGGATTCACCATCGGCTTCGAGAACATCGCCAGCGGCATCGGTGGCGTGGTGGTGGTGGCCTATCTGTCGGCATTGTGCAATCTGGCTTACACGGCCACCCAGTTTGCGCTGCTGTCGGCGGCCTCCAGCGTGGTGGGCCGGGTGGTGACAGGCACCACGGCAGGCGCCTTGATCGAGTCGCTGGGCTATGTGCAGTTCTACCTGCTCACCACGGTGATCGCCTTGCCCGGCGTGCTGCTTTACCTGTTCATGTTGAGGGCCGGCCTGATCGAGCGTTCGCTCGGTGACGCCGGTCGCATTCAGCCTGCCGACTGACGTCCCAGGCTTGCAGTCGGCGCGTCTGGCCTTATGCTGGAAGCCCCCGAGGATCGAGGCAATGGCCGACTTCCTGTTGCGCGACATCGACGAGCGTGTAGCCGAGCGCATCAAGGAGATAGCGCGCCAGAAGGGCTGGCCGCTGAATGACGTCATCCTTCTGCTGATCAAGCAGGCGCTGGGCCTGGCCGAACCCGAGCCGGCACCGGTGCCGGGCGACATCGCACGCCTCACGGGCGCCTGGAACGACGATGAAAGCCGTGCCTTCCAGGAGGCGATGGCAGCCCTGAACGACCTGCCGGATGATGCGCCGGCCTATCTGCTCGACGAGAAGGGCAACAAGATCCCGGGCCAGTGATCAGGGGGCGTGGATGGCGCCCAGCACCCGCGCACCGCGGGCGCCGGTGACCGCTGGCAGGTTGCCGGGCCGGCCCGCCAGGGTTTCGCGCGCCAGCCAGGCGAAGCCGGCGGCCTCGATGAAATCAGGATCCAGGCCCGCGGCCGCGGTGCTTTCGACCAGCATCTCCGGCAGGTGCGCGCCCAGGCGCGCCATCAGCAGCGGGTTGTGCACGCCGCCACCGCAGACCAGCAGTCGTCGGGTATCGGCCTGTGAGTCCCGAAGTGCACGAGCCACGGTGATGGCGCTGAGTTCGCACAGCGTGGCCTGGACATCGGCCGGCGCCAGCGTGGCCCCTTCCATGCGTGATTCCAGCCATTCCAGGTGGAACTGGTCACGGCCGGTGCTCTTGGGCGGCGGCAGGCTGAACCAGGGCTCGGCCAGCAGGCGCGCCAACAGCGCGCCGTCCACCGTGCCCGACCGGGCGAAGGCGGCGTCGCGGTCGTAGGACTCGCCGGTGTGCAGCGCGCACCAGGCGTCCATGAGTCCGTTCGCGGGCCCGGTGTCGAAACCGCGCACCAGGCCTTGGCGCGGCAGCAGGGTGAGGTTGGCGATGCCGCCAAGGTTGAGCACGGCGCGGTCTTCGTCTTGCGAATGCAGGATCGCGGCGTGGAAGGCCGGCATCAGCGGCGCGCCCTGGCCGCCGGCGGCGACATCGCGGCGGCGGAAATCGGCAACAGTGACCAGACCCGTGGCCTCGGCGATGACATTGGCGTCGCCCAGCTGCTGGGTGAAGGGCGCCGGGCCGCGTGGATCGTGGCGCAGCGTCTGGCCGTGCGACCCGATGGCGCGGACCGAAGTGTTGGCGGTGCCGCTGTCTCGCAGCGCCTGCAGTGCTGCAGCGGCGAAGGCCTGGCCGAGCCGTGTGTCCAGGCGCCCGACTTCGTCCAGGCTCAGCCGGGCTTCGGCCTGCGACAGGCGCAGCACCTCGGCGGCAAGCTCCGCAGGCAGCGGGTAGGTCCGGCCGAACACCAGGCGCGGCGCCGGATCGAAGGCCATCAGGGCGGCATCGATGCCGTCCACGCTGGTGCCCGAGATCAGGCCAGAAAAAGCCCGCCGGTGCCGGCGGGCGGGGTGTTTCCGGAGGTCGGTGCGACCGCCATGCGGTCAACGTGCGGCGAGGCGCACGCCCTCCACACGCTTGAGCTGGGCCATCGCCGGCGCGGTCGCGGCGCGGAAGCGCGCCAGCTCGGCACCGGTCAGCGGATCGGGCTTGGGCATGGTCACGGTCAGCGGATCACGGTGCACGCCCTTGACCCGGAATTCGTAGTGCAGGTGCGGGCCGCTGGCCAGGCCGGTCATGCCGACGTAACCGATGGTCGCGCCCTGCGATACGCGGCTGCCGGTCTTGTACTTGCCGAAGCGCGACATGTGGCCGTACAGCGTGGTGGTGCCGTTGCCGTGGTCGAGAACGACGGTGCGGCCGTAGCCGTTCTGCCAGCCGACGAAACTGACGCGGGCATCGCCTGCGGCCATGATCGGCGTGCCGGTGCCGGCGGCGTAGTCCACGCCCTTGTGCGCACGCACGGTGCCCAGCACCGGGTGCTTGCGCCGCGGGTTGAAGCGCGAGCTGATGCGCGCGAACTCGATCGGCATGCGCATGAAGCTCTTCTTCAGCGGGCGGCCGCTCAGGTCGAAATATTCGTCCTTTCCGTTGTGCTGGTAACGCACCGCGGTGAATTCCTTGCCGCGGTTGAAGAAGCTGGCGGCGACCACGCCGCCGCTGCGCAGGCGTTCGCCGTCGCGCCAGATCTCTTCGTACACGACTGGAAGCGGTCGCCATCGCGCAGGTCCTGGGTGAAGTCGATGTCGTACGAGAATGCGTTGGCCATCTGGTTGATGGCGGCGTTGCTCAGGCCGGCCTTGGCGCCGGCGGCGTACAGCGAGCTGGTGATCTCGCCGCTGGCGACCATCACCCGGCGCTCGAGCGGGCGCTCGATCACCTTCTCCTCGATCTTTTCGCCGGCGAGCTTGAGCTCGACCCGGCTGGCTTCGTCGCGTTCGAAGCGCAGGCCCCGCAGCTGGCCGTCCTGGCCCAGGTCGAAGGCCAGCTCGGCACCAGCGCGCAGACGCGACAGGGTCTTGGCGTTAGGCTGCGCCAGGATCCGGTGCATCACGGATGCCGGCACGCCCATCTGCTCGAACACCGCGCCCAGGGTCTGGCCACTCTGCACGCGCACCACCTGCCAGGCACTGCTGCCCGCGACTTCGGCGGCCTTGCCGACCAGCGGCGGCAGCGGCAGGCTGAGGGTGGCGCGGTCCCTGGGCGTTCGCACTGCGCGTGGCGCTGGCGAAGCCGGGGACGATAGTGATGATGAGCAGGGCAAGGAAGGCGAACAGGCTGGCCAGCACCCAGTGCTCACGCGACCAGCGTCCGAACGGGGAGGATTTGAGCTGCTGCAAAGGGTTCGTCCCCGCGTATACCGAAAGTCGCGGTACGATAACCAGTGCGAAATAGTTGCGTCAAACCCTTGTCGCATCTGGATTTTTTGCCTGCCGCAGTTTAACTTTCTATTAACTTGCCTTTAACGCCAAGGGGCCCGGCCGGGGTCCTGTCCTGAATAAGAGCTCCGTCACGTTCATGTCCGACCACGACCACGCCCTCGAAACCATCGGCCGCGGCGCCGAAGAGATCCTCAAGCACGAGGAGCTGGCCGCCCGCCTCAAGCTCGGGCGCCCCCTGCGCATCAAGGCCGGGTTTGATCCGACAGCGCCCGATCTGCATATCGGCCACACCGTGCTGCTCAACAAGATGCGGCAGTTCCAGGATCTCGGTCATCAGGTGATTTTCCTGATCGGCGACTTCACCGGAATGATCGGCGACCCGACCGGCAAGAACGTCACCCGCAAACCGCTGACCCGGGAGGACGTGCTGGCCAACGCCCAGACCTACGCCGACCAGGTGTTCAAGGTGCTGGACAAGGAGCGCACCGAGGTGCGTTTCAACTCCGAGTGGTTCGGCCAGATGTCGGCCGCCGACATGATCAAGCTGGCGGCGCAGCACACCGTGGCGCGCATGCTGGAGCGCGATGATTTCGCCAAGCGTTACGCATCGCAGCAGCCGATCGCGATCCATGAATTCCTGTATCCGCTGGTGCAAGGCTACGACTCCGTGGCGCTGAAGGCGGACGTCGAGCTGGGCGGAACCGACCAGAAATTCAACCTCCTGATGGGGCGCGGCCTGCAGGAGCACTTCGGCCAGCCGCCGCAGATCGTGCTGACCATGCCGTTGCTCGAGGGGCTGGACGGCGTCAACAAGATGTCCAAGTCGCTGGGCAACTACATCGGCATCAACGAGCCGGCGATCGACATCGTCACCAAGACGCTCAAGATCGGCGACGACTTGATGTGGCGCTGGTTCGAGCTGCTCAGCTTCGAGGTGTCGCTGGCGGAACTGGCGCGCATGAAGCAGGAGGTGGCGTCCGGTGCGCTCAACCCGCGCGATGCCAAGCTGCGGCTGGCGCGTGAGCTGGCGGCGCGTTTCCATGGCGCGGCCGCCGCCGAAACGGCGATCGCCGGCTGGCATGCGGTCGTGCGCGGTGAAGGCGATACCTCGCTGCTGCCGCTGGCCGAGATCGTCGTGCCCGCCGAGGGCCTGCGCATTGCGCCGCTGCTGGCGGCGGCGGGCCTCGCGGCCAGCAATTCCGAGGCCTCGCGCAAGCTCAAGGAGCGCGCCGTGAAGGTCGGTGGGGAGGTGTTCGAGGATCCGCAGCGCCTGTTCGCCCCCGGATTCGAGGGTGTCCTTCAGGTCGGCAAGCGCAGTTTCGCCCGGGTCCGGCTGGTCAAGGGCTGAGAAAAGCAGGCGTTTTTTCGATTCGCTTGCTTTCGCCGGTTCGCCGCGGCTAGGATTCGCGCCCCGCTGAGCCGACGGCCTTGTCCGGACGGGTGGCGGGGGAAGAAAAAGGACGGTTTTGGGGTGTTGACGTGCTCCTAAATTGCCCTATAATGTGCGGCTCCCTTGGACGAAACGTCCTCTGGGCCGGGTTGAGCAGAGTGTGCCAACCCATTGATCTTTGACAGTGTGCGCAGGAAATTTGTGCGGGCGCCTGGCGAGGGATGGACGAGTCCATTTCTTGCAGACGTCTAGCCAACAAGCTTTAAGTTGTATTGCTATGCAAGCGACGTAAAGCCACGGTCGGACATCTGTAAGTCGAAGCTAAAAACTTCAACTGAAGAGTTTGATCCTGGCTCAGAGTGAACGCTGGCGGCAGGCCTAACACATGCAAGTCGAGCGGCAGCGCGGGGGCAACCCTGGCGGCGAGCGGCGGACGGGTGAGGAATACATCGGAATCTACCCAGTCGTGGGGGATAACGTAGGGAAACTTACGCTAATACCGCATACGACCTGAGGGTGAAAGCAGGGGACCGCAAGGCCTTGCGCGATTGGATGAGCCGATGTCCGATTAGCTAGTTGGTGAGGTAAAGGCTCACCAAGGCGACGATCGGTAGCTGGTCTGAGAGGATGATCAGCCACACTGGAACTGAGACACGGTCCAGACTCCTACGGGAGGCAGCAGTGGGGAATATTGGACAATGGGCGCAAGCCTGATCCAGCCATGCCGCGTGTGTGAAGAAGGCCTTCGGGTTGTAAAGCACTTTTGTTCGGGAAGAAATCTTCCGACCTAATACGTCGGGAGGATGACGGTACCGAAAGAATAAGCACCGGCTAACTTCGTGCCAGCAGCCGCGGTAATACGAAGGGTGCAAGCGTTACTCGGAATTACTGGGCGTAAAGCGTGCGTAGGTGGTTCGTTAAGTCTGCCGTGAAAGCCCCGGGCTCAACCTGGGAATGGCGGTGGATACTGGCGGACTAGAGTGCGGTAGAGGGTGGTGGAATTCCCGGTGTAGCAGTGAAATGCGTAGAGATCGGGAGGAACATCTGTGGCGAAGGCGGCCACCTGGACCAGCACTGACACTGAGGCACGAAAGCGTGGGGAGCAAACAGGATTAGATACCCTGGTAGTCCACGCCCTAAACGATGCGGACTGGACGTTGGGCTCAATTAGGAGCTCAGTGTCGAAGCTAACGCGTTAAGTCCGCCGCCTGGGGAGTACGGTCGCAAGACTGAAACTCAAAGGAATTGACGGGGCCCGCACAAGCGGTGGAGTATGTGGTTTAATTCGATGCAACGCGCAGAACCTTACCTTGGCCTTGACATCCACGGAATCCTTTAGAGATAGAGGAGTGCCTTCGGGAACCGTGAGACAGGTGCTGCATGGCTGTCGTCAGCTCGTGTCGTGAGATGTTGGGTTAAGTCCCGCAACGAGCGCAACCCTTGTCCTTAGTTGCCAGCGAGTAATGTCGGGAACTCTAAGGAGACTGCCGGTGACAAACCGGAGGAAGGTGGGGATGACGTCAAGTCATCATGGCCCTTACGGCCAGGGCTACACACGTACTACAATGGTGGGGACAGAGGGTCGCGAGGCCGCGAGGCGGAGCCAATCCCAGAAACCCCATCCTAGTCCGGATCGGAGTCTGCAACTCGACTCCGTGAAGTCGGAATCGCTAGTAATCGCGGATCAGCATTGCCGCGGTGAATACGTTCCCGGGCCTTGTACACACCGCCCGTCACACCATGGGAGTGGGTTGCACCAGAAGCAGGTAGTCTAACCGCAAGGAGGACGCTTGCCACGGTGTGATTCATGACTGGGGTGAAGTCGTAACAAGGTAGCCGTATCGGAAGGTGCGGCTGGATCACCTCCTTTTGAGCAACGACGAGTTCGCTCTTGTCAGGCGTCCGCACAAGTTTCCTGCATTCCACAACGTGATCCGACCTGGGTCTGTAGCTCAGGTGGTTAGAGCGCACCCCTGATAAGGGTGAGGTCGGAGGTTCGAGTCCTCCTAGACCCACCACTTCTTGTCACGGGGCCATAGCTCAGCTGGGAGAGCACCTGCTTTGCAAGCAGGGGGTCGTCGGTTCGATCCCGACTGGCTCCACCAGGCTTTCCGGCTTAGTCGTCATGTGGAATGACAGCGCACACACAAGTTTATCGAACCGGCACAGAGGCCGGTTTCGTGATCTTTGAAAACATGGGACGTAGCGAGCGTTTGAGACGAAACTGTCATCAAGACGTGTCGTAGAGGCTAAGGCGGGAATCCTTGCTAGGGATTCCTTATTGAGTTTAATCGTTGTAACTATTTGCGAAACGATGGCTCCGAGGCGACTTGGGGTTATATGGTCAAGCGAATAAGCGCACACGGTGGATGCCTTGGCGGTCAGAGGCGATGAAGGACGTGGCAGCCTGCGAAAAGTTCCGGGAGTCGGCAACAGACTTTGATCCGGAAATGTCCGAATGGGGAAACCCACTGCTTCGGCAGTATCGTGCGGTGAATACATAGCCGTACGAAGCGAACCCGGTGAACTGAAATATCTCATTAACCGGAGGAAAAGAAATCAACCGAGATTCCCCCAGTAGTGACGAGCGAACGGGGACCAGCCCTGAAGTCTATTAGGTTCTAGCAAAACGGCTTGGAAAGGCCGGCCATAGAAGGTGATAGCCCTGTATGTGAAAGGGCCTAGTAGATGATGATGAGTAAGGCGGGGCACGTGAAACCCTGTCTGAATATGGGGGACCATCCTCCAAGGCTAAATACTCCTGACCGACCGATAGCGAACCAGTACCGTGAGGGAAAGGCGAAAAGAACCCCGGAGAGGGGAGTGAAATAGAACCTGAAACCGTGTGCGTACAAGCAGTGGGAGCCGACTTGTTCGGTGACTGCGTACCTTTTGTATAATGGGTCAGCGACTTATTGTCTGTAGCAAGCTTAACCGTATAGGGAGGCGAAGGGAAACCGAGTCTGAATAGGGCGCATAGTTGCAGGCAATAGACCCGAAACCGGGTGATCTAGCCATGCCTGGGGTGAAGGTCGGGTAACACCGACTGGAGGCCCGAACCCACTCCTGTTGCAAAAGTAGGGGATGAGGTGTGGCTAGGAGTGAAAAGCTAATCGAACCCGGAGATAGCTGGTTCTCCTCGAAAGCTATTTAGGTAGCGCCTCGTGCGAATACTCTTGGGGTAGAGCACTGTTATGGCTAGGGGGTCATTGTGACTTACCAAACCATGGCAAACTCCGAATACCAAGACGTACTACACGGGAGACACACGGCGGGTGCTAACGTCCGTCGTGAAAAGGGAAACAACCCAGACCTACAGCTAAGGTCCCCAAATTACCGCTCAGTGGAAAACGATGTGGGAAGGCACAGACAGCCAGGAGGTTGGCTTAGAAGCAGCCATCCTTTAAAGAAAGCGTAATAGCTCACTGGTCGAGTCGGCCTGCGCGGAAGATTTAACGGGGCTAAGCGGTATACCGAAGCTTAGGGTGCACACCTTTGGTGTGCGCGGTAGAGGAGCGTTCCGTAAGCCGTTGAAGGTCGATTGAGAAGTCGGCTGGAGGTATCGGAAGTGCGAATGCTGACATAAGTAACGATAATGCGGGTGAAAAGCCCGCACGCCGAAAGCCCAAGGTTTCCTTGCACAACGTTAATCGGTGCAGGGTGAGTCGGCCCCTAAGGCGAGACCGAAAGGTGTAGTCGATGGGAAGCTGGTTAATATTCCAGCACCTCGCGTGACTGCGATGGGGGACGGAGAAGGTTAGGTGTACCGGGCGTTGGTTGTCCCGGGGAAAGGAGGTAGGCATGAAGCGTAGGCAAATCCGCGCTTCTTTATGCCGAGCACCGAGACGAGTCCTATCGGACGAAGTCACTGATACCACGCTTAAGGAAAAGCCTCTAAGCTTCAGGTCACGCAGACCGTACCGTAAACCGACACAGGTGGGCAGGATGAGAATTCTCAGGCGCTTGAGAGAACTTGGGTGAAGGAACTAGGCAACATGGCACCGTAACTTCGGGAGAAGGTGCGCCTTCACGGGTGGCCATATGCATGGCTGAGCTCGTGAGGGCCGCAGAAACCAGGCCGCTGCGACTGTTTATCAAAAACACAGCACTCTGCAAACACGAAAGTGGACGTATAGGGTGTGACGCCTGCCCGGTGCCGGAAGGTTAATTGATGGGGTCAGCCGCAAGGCGAAGCTCTTGATCGAAGCCCCGGTAAACGGCGGCCGTAACTATAACGGTCCTAAGGTAGCGAAATTCCTTGTCGGGTAAGTTCCGACCTGCACGAATGGCGTAACGACAGCGGCGCTGTCTCCACCCAAGACTCAGTGAAATTGAAATCGCTGTGAAGATGCAGCGTTCCCGCGGCAAGACGGAAAGACCCCGTGAACCTTTACTATAGCTTTACATTGAACGTTGAGTTCGTCTGTGTAGGATAGGTGGGAGGCTATGAAGTGTGGTCGCTAGATCGCATGGAGCCATCCTTGAAATACCACCCTGATGTGCTTGACGTTCTAACCTGGGCCCGTTATCCGGGCCGGGGACCATGTATGGTGGGTAGTTTGACTGGGGCGGTCTCCTCCCAAAGAGTAACGGAGGAGCACGAAGGTACGCTCAGCGCGGTCGGACATCGCGCACTGTGTGCAAAGGCATAAGCGTGCTTGACTGCAAGATCGACGGATCAAGCAGGTACGAAAGTAGGTCTTAGTGATCCGGTGGTTCTGTATGGAAGGGCCATCGCTCAACGGATAAAAGGTACTCCGGGGATAACAGGCTGATACCGCCCAAGAGTTCATATCGACGGCGGTGTTTGGCACCTCGATGTCGGCTCATCACATCCCAGGGCTGTAGTCGGTCCCAAGGGTATGGCTGTTCGCCATTTAAAGTGGTACGCGAGCTGGGTTCAGAACGTCGTGAGACAGTTCGGTCCCTATCTGTCGTGGGCGTTGGAGATTTGAGAGGGGCTGCTCCTAGTACGAGAGGACCGGAGTGGACGACCCCCTGGTGTTCCGGTTGTCATGCCAATGGCATTGCCGGGTAGCTATGGTCGGAAACGATAACCGCTGAAAGCATCTAAGCGGGAAGCGTGCCTCAAGATGAGATCTCCCGGGACACAAGTCCCCTAAAGGAACCATCAAGACTAGGTGGTTGATAGGTCAGGTGTGTAAGCGCAGCAATGCGTTGAGCTAACTGATACTAATGATCCGTGCGGCTTGATCATATAACCTCAAGACGCCTTACCCTCGACAACACGTTGTCGATGAAAGTATCGCCAAACAATGTTCGCTACGTCCCCCTTTGAGAGCGTGAGCGCATAACTCCGTCTATACGACGCAGCCACTGCGACCCTCCACCCTCTCCTGGCGACCATAGCGCTGTGGAACCACCCGATCCCATCCCGAACTCGGAAGTGAAACGCAGCTGCGCCAATGGTAGTGTGGCCTAAGCCATGCAAGAGTAGGTCATCGCCAGGGTTTTTATCCCAGAAGGCCGGTCCGAAAGGACCGGCCTTCGCTTTTCCTGAACCCGACATCCGCTGTGGCGCCCCAGGCGCGTCCGCAACAGCTCATCGCCAGGGTTCTTTTCCCGCAAGGCCCCCAGCCAACCCAGGGGCCTTGTTCTTTTTGCACGCGCTCTTGTCTCCCCGCCCGGGGTCGAGACCGGGTTCATTCCTGCCAGGGTCTCGACGGCTGCATGGTGGCCCCAAAGAGTGAAGGTTTCGGGAAAACAAGGCGCACCCGAAAGCTGGAAAACAGTACTTTTTCGGCTTGTTCCGGCCGTAGGCGCGCTGCTATAATTTCGCGCCTTCGGCGGCAGCCTGTTCGGGTCAGCCCTTGCTCAACTCCCTTGCTGCCGGTCGTCGTTTCGCCCAAAAAGCCGTTCTGCTTCAGCTCGGTACCGGCCTGCTGGCCGCTGCCTTCGCAGGGCTGGCCTGGGGTGCGGGACATGCGGCCGGGGCGTTCACCGGAGCGGCGGCAGCGGCGTTGGGCACGATGGGTCTGGCCCGGGTCGCGCTCGGCGGCGGTGTCCAGCCTGCAAGGGTCGCGTACCTGAGGTTGTTGGCCGGCATGCTGTTGAAATGGCTGCTGGTGGCGTTGCTGATTTACCTGGCGCTGGTGCGCGGGCGGTTTCCGCCGCTGGCCACGCTGTCGGGGTTGGTGCTGGCGCTGCTGGTTTCCCGCTGGCGCATCTTTCTGGCTCGGCTACAAGACACACAGGGTGACAAGTGAGCGCTGAATCCGGTTCCGGCGGACAGATCGAATACATCCAGCGCCATCTGCACTTCCTGCAGTGGAAGGTGGGTGAGGGCAAGTTCTGGACCATCAACGTGGACAGCGTGTTCTTCCTGCTGGTGATGGCGGCGATCTTCCTGTTCGTGTTCCTGCGCGTGTCGCGCAAGGCCACCGCCGGCGTGCCGGGCAAGCTGCAGTGCGCGCTCGAGATGATGGTCACCGGCATCGACGGCCTGGTGCGCGAGACCTTCCACGGCAAGAGCAAGTTCATCGCCCCGTTGGCGGTCACCATCTTCGCGATGGTGTTCCTGATGAACTTCATGGACATGATCCCGATCGACTGGCTGCCGGCCACCGCTGCCGCCGCCGGCGTGCCCTACCTGCGCGTCGTTCCGACCGCCGACCTCAACACCACCCTGGGCATGTCGCTGGGCGTGTTCTTCCTGATCCACGTGTTCGGCATCAGCCACAAGGGCGTCAAGCTGTTCGTGGCCGAGGCCTTCACCGCGCCGTTCCATGCGCACGGCATGCTCGGCAAGATCCTGCTGGCCCCCGCCAACCTGCTGCTGCGCCTGATCGAAGAACTGGTGCGCCCGCTCAGCCTGAGCCTGCGACTGTTCGGCAACATGTACGCCGGCGAGCTGATCTTCATCCTGATCGCGGTGATGACGCTCGGTTCGGCCCTGAACGAAGTGATGACCTACGTGATGGCGCCCGTGCAGTTCGTGGCCGGCTTCGTCTGGACCGCGTTCCACATCCTTGGTCATCACCCTGCAGGCCTTCATTTTCATGATGCTCACCATCGTGTACCTGAGCATGGCGAGCGAGAAGCACTGATCCACCGGTTTTTCAGTTCCAAACTAAGCAACACCACCTTTCAACCAAGCGTTATTCGACGGAGAGCAACATGGAGAACATCAACCTTATCGCCGACGTGATGGGCATGACCGTGATCGCGGCCGGCCTGCTGATCGGCCTGGGCGCGCTCGGCACCGCCATCGGCTTCGCCATCCTCGGCGGCAAGTTCCTGGAAGGCGCGGCGCGCCAGCCGGAGCTGACCCCGATGCTGCAGACCAAGATGTTCATCGTCGCCGGCCTGCTCGACGCCGTGCCGATCATCGGCGTCGCCATCGCGCTGCTGCTGATCTTCGCCAACCCGTTCCTGGCCACCCTCGCCGGCTAATCACCGACGCGGTTTTGGTTAGCCGGCGGCACCCGTCGCCGGCACACAGGAGCTAGACATGGATATCAACATCACTTTCGTCATCCAGGGCCTGGCGTTCTTCGCCGTGGCCTGGGTCGTGATGAAGTTCGGCTGGCCGCACATCATGGCGGCCATCGAGCAGCGCCAGCAGCAGATTGCCGAAGGCCTCGCCGCCGCGGACCGCAGCAAGAAGGATCTTGCCCAGGCCGAGGAGCGTGTCGCCGAAGAACTGCGTCAGGCGCGCACCAAGGCCAACGAGATCATCGCCCAGGCCGAGGCGCGCAAGATCCAGATCATCGACGCCGCCAAGGAAGAAGCGATCATCGAGGCCAACCGCCAGAAGGCGCTGGCCATGGCCGAGATCGAGTCCGCCGCCAACCGCGCCAAGGAAGACCTGCGTCGCCAGGTGTCCGCGCTCGCGGTCGCCGGCGCCGAGAAGCTGATCCGCCGCGAGATCGACAGCGCCGCCCACAAGGCGCTGCTGGACGAGCTGGCCGCCGAGATCTGAGGCCGAACCCGATGAGCCAAGCCCTCACCCTCGCCCGTCCCTACGCCCGCGCCGCGTTCGCGCTGGCCAAGGAAGGCGGTCGCCTGCCGCAATGGTCGGCCATGCTCGGCTTCGCCGCGCAGGCTTCCGCCGTGCCCGGCGTCCAGTCCGTGCTCGGCCATCCGCTGGCCAAGGCCGACGACCTGGTCGAACTGCTGCTGCCGCCTGGCGACAGCGACCCGAACTTCCGTCAGTTCCTGGCGGTGCTGGCGGACAACCGCCGGCTGCCGCTGCTGGCCGAGATCGCGGGCCTGTTCGACCAGCTGCGCGCCGAAGCCGAACGCGTGGTCAAGGCCACGGTGACCTCCGCGCAGGCGATGGACGCGGCCGAACTGGCCAAGCTGCGCGAGTCGCTGCGCAAGCGTTTCGGCCAGGACGTCGAGATCAGCACCGCGGTGGACGCGGCGCTGATCGGCGGCGCGGTCATCGACACCGGCGACGTCGTCATCGACGGCTCCATCCGCACCAAGCTGGCGCGCCTCGGGGCGGCGCTGGCGAACTGATCCGAAGAATTCAGATTTTCCTTTGAACCAAGCGCCGGCGCGAGCCGGACGACCCAGGATACCCCCATGCAGACGCTCAACCCGTCCGAAATCAGCGAACTGATCAAGACCCGCATCGAGAAGGTCAAGCTGGCCGCCGAAGCCCGCAACGAAGGCACCGTCACCTCGGTGTCCGACGGCATCGTGCGCATCCACGGCCTGGCCGACGTGATGCAGGGCGAAATGATCGAGCTGCCGAACGCCACCTACGCGCTGGCGCTGAACCTCGAGCGCGACTCCGTCGGCGCCGTGGTGCTGGGTGACTACGAGCACCTGCGCGAGGGCGACGTCGCCAAGACCACCGCCCGCATCCTCGAGGTGCCCGTCGGCCCCGAGCTGCTCGGCCGCGTGGTCAACGCGCTGGGCGAGCCGATCGACGGCAAGGGTCCGATCACCGCGTCGCTGAGCGCGCCGGTGGAGAAGGTCGCCCCGGGCGTGATCTGGCGCAAGTCGGTGTCGCAGCCGGTGCAGACCGGTTACAAGTCGGTGGACGCCATGATCCCGGTGGGTCGCGGCCAGCGTGAGCTGGTCATCGGCGACCGCCAGACCGGCAAGACCGCGCTGGCGATCGACGCGATCATCAACCAGAAGGGCACCGGCGTTAAGTGCATCTACGTGGCGATTGGCCAGAAGGCCTCGTCCGTCGCCAACGTCGTGCGCAAGCTCGAAGAGAACGGCGCGCTGGCCCACACCATCGTCGTGGCCGCCACCGCTTCCGAATCCGCCGCCATGCAGTACATCTCGGCCTACTCGGGCTGCACCATGGGCGAGTACTTCCGCGACCGCGGCGAAGACGCGCTGATCGTGTACGACGACCTGTCCAAGCAGGCCGTGGCCTACCGCCAGATCTCCCTGCTGCTGCGCCGCCCGCCGGGCCGCGAAGCCTACCCGGGCGACGTGTTCTATCTCCACTCCCGCCTGCTCGAGCGCGCTGCCCGCGTGAACGAAGAGTACGTCGAGAAGTTCACCAACGGCGCCGTGAAGGGCAAGACCGGCTCGCTGACCGCGCTTCCGATCATCGAGACCCAGGCCGGCGACGTGTCCGCGTTCGTGCCGACCAACGTGATCTCGATCACCGACGGCCAGATCTTCCTCGAGACCGACCTGTTCAACGCCGGCATCCGCCCGGCCGTGAACGCCGGTATCTCGGTGTCGCGCGTCGGTGGTGCGGCCCAGACCACGATCATGAAGAAGCTGTCGGGCGGCATCCGCATCTCGCTGGCCCAGTACCGCGAGCTGGCGGCGTTCGCCCAGTTCGCGTCGGACCTCGACGAAGCCACCCGCAAGCAGCTCGAGCGCGGCCAGCGCGTCACCGAGCTGATGAAGCAGAAGCAGTATGCGCCGATGTCGATCGCCCAGATGGCGCTGTCGATCTACGCGGTCAACGAGGGTTACCTCGACGACGTGCCGCTGAACAAGATCCTGCCCTTCGAGGCCGGCCTGCACGCCCACCTGAGCAACACCCAGGGCGCGCTGGAGCAGAAGATCGTCGAGAGCGGCGCCTGGGACAAGGACATCGAGGCCTCGTTCAAGGCCATCATCTCCGAGTTCAAAGCCACCGGTTCCCAGTAACCCACGCACCGGCACCACGAGCGGCGCGCCCCGGCGCGCCACCGTAAAGACGAAGAACCCAGCGAGATAGAACATGGCAGGCGGCAGGGAAATCAAGACCAAGATCAAGAGCGTGCAGAACACCCGCAAGGTGACGCGCGCGCTCGAGATGGTCTCGGCATCGAAGATCCGCAAGGCGCAGGACCGCATGAAGGCCTCGCGCCCGTACGCGCGCCTGATGCGCCAGGTGATCGGCCACATCGCCAAGGCCAATTCCGAGTACGTCAATCCGTTCCTGGCCGAGCGCGAGCAGGTCAAGCGGGTCGGCTACGTCGTCGTCTCGACCGACCGCGGCCTCTGCGGCGGCCTGAACTCGGTGATGTTCCGCCGGATCCTGGGCGAGATGCGCGACTGGCAGGCCAAGGGTGTCGAAATCGACGTGGTCTGCGTCGGCCAGAAGGCCACCGCCTTCTTCCGCCGCCTCAAGGTCAACCTGATCGGCTCGGTCACCCATCTGGGCGAGAAGCCGGAACTGGCGAAGCTGGTCGGCGTCATCAAGATGATGCTCGACGGTTACGCCGAGGAGCGCCTGGACCGGGTGTTCCTCTGCTACAACCTGTTCGTCAACACCATGACCCAGAAGCCGCGCCAGGACCAGCTCCTGCCGCTGCCGCCCTCCGAGTCGCTGGAGAGCAAGCACGACTGGGACTACCTGTACGAACCCGACGCGCAGACCGTGCTAGACCACGTGCTCCGTCGCTACGTCGAGTCCCTGGTCTACCAGGCCCTGCTGGAGAACATCGCCTCCGAACACGCGGCGCGCATGGTGGCCATGAAGTCGGCCTCCGACAACGCCACCAAGCTGATCGGCACCTTGAACCTGATCTACAACAAGGCGCGCCAGGCGGCGATCACCCAGGAAATCTCCGAAATCGTCGGCGGCGCTGCGGCAGTCTGACGCGACGCTTCCACAAAGAATCAGAACCGAGGAAACAACCATGAGTCAGGGCAAGATCGTTCAGATCATCGGCGCCGTCGTCGACGTCGAGTTCCCGCGTGCCGACGTGCCGAAGGTGTACGACGCGCTGAAGGTGGCCAACACCGACATCACGCTCGAGGTCCAGCAGCAGCTGGGCGACGGCGTCGTGCGCACCATCGCGCTCGGTTCCACCGACGGCCTCAAGCGCAACCTGGTCGCCACCAACACCGGCAAGGCGATCTCGGTGCCGGTCGGCCAGGCCACCCTGGGCCGCATCATGGACGTGCTGGGCAACCCGATCGACGAGGCCGGCCCGGTCGACGCCAAGGACCATTGGGAAATCCACCGCGCCGCGCCGAGCTACGAGGACCAGTCCTCGGGCAACGAGCTGCTGGAAACCGGCATCAAGGTGATCGACCTGATGTGCCCGTTCGCCAAGGGCGGCAAGGTCGGCCTGTTCGGCGGCGCCGGCGTCGGCAAGACCGTCAACATGATGGAACTGATCAACAACATCGCCAAGGCGCACAGCGGCCTGTCCGTGTTCGCCGGCGTGGGCGAGCGTACCCGCGAGGGCAACGACTTCTACCACGAGATGAAGGACTCCAACGTCCTGGACAAGGTCGCGATGGTGTACGGCCAGATGAACGAGCCGCCGGGCAACCGCCTGCGCGTCGCGCTGACCGGCCTGACCATGGCCGAGTTCTTCCGTGACGAGAAGGACGCGTCGGGCAAGGGCAAGGACGTGCTGCTGTTCGTGGACAACATCTACCGCTACACCCTGGCCGGCACCGAGGTCTCGGCGCTGCTGGGCCGCATGCCGTCCGCCGTGGGTTACCAGCCGACGCTGGCTGAGGAAATGGGCGTGCTGCAGGAGCGCATCACCTCGACCAAGACCGGCTCGATCACCTCGATCCAGGCCGTGTACGTGCCCGCGGACGACCTGACCGACCCGTCGCCGGCGACCACCTTCGCCCACCTCGACGCCACCGTCGTGCTGTCGCGAAACATCGCCTCGCTGGGTATCTACCCGGCCGTGGACCCGCTGGACTCGACCTCGCGCCAGCTCGACCCGAACGTGATCGGCAACGAGCACTACGACACCGCGCGCAAGGTGCAGTCGACCCTGCAGAAGTACAAGGAGCTCAAGGACATCATCGCGATCCTGGGCATGGACGAGCTGAGCGAAGAAGACAAGCAGGCCGTGTCCCGCGCCCGCAAGATCGAGCGCTTCTTCTCGCAGCCTTTCCACGTGGCGGAAGTCTTCACCGGTTCGCCGGGCAAGTACGTCACCCTGAAGGAGACCATCCGCGGCTTCAAGATGATCTGCGAAGGCGAGTGCGACCACCTGCCCGAGCAGGCCTTCTACATGGTCGGCGGCATCGACGAGGCCTTCGAGAAGGCCAAGAAGATGAGCGCCGCGGCCTGATCCGCGAACGTTAAGGACTGACCATGGCATCCACCATCCGTTGCGACATCGTCAGCGCCGAGGAAGAGATCTTCCACGGCGAAGTGCAGATGGTCGTGGCCACCGGCGAAATGGGCGAGCTCGGCATCGCGCCGCGGCACGCCCCGCTGATCACCCGCCTCAAGCCCGGCCAGATCCGTCTGACCCTGGCCAATGGCGAAGAGCAGCTGTTCTACGTTTCCGGCGGCATCCTCGAGGTGCAGCCGCAGGTCGTGACCGTGTTGACCGACACCGCGATCCGCGGCGGCGACCTCGACGAAGCCGTGGCCCAGAAGGCCAAGGAAGAAGCCGAGCGCATGATCGCCAACCGCGGCGAAGCGATGGAAATCGCCGAAGCCCAGGCCAAGCTGGCAGAGGCCATGGCGCAGCTGCAGGCGCTCGAGCGCCTGCGCAAGAACCTCAAGCACTGAGTCCAGACCGTTTGGACTGCAGGACGCCGGCCTCGTGCCGGCGTTTCTGCTTTCAGGGGCCGGAAACCGGCGTCAGCGGTAAACCCACTGCCGCCAGACGACGAAACTGATGCCCGCTGTCGCGAGTTCGACCAGCGGTTTGGCCAGCCAGGAACCTTGCAGGCTGAAAGTGTCGGCAACCCAGTCCAGCAGCAGGCCGGTGAAGGCCGTCATCAGCAGCCACGCGATGACAAAGCGCACCATGTTCCGGCGTTGTACGCGCGACTTCCCCTGCGGGTCCGCGAAGGTGTAACGGCCGTTGAGCCAGAAGCCCAGGCAGGCGCCTGCCACGCGACCGGCGAGGTTGCCCCACACCACCGGCAAACCCGCGGCGGTCAGGCCGATGTAGACCGCCGTGTCGAGCGCCAGCTGCGCCGCACCGATCACGAGGAACAGGGTGATCTGCCGAGGCAGCGCGATATGGGGTCCGGTCATTCCGCAATGCTAGCAGTGCCGCGATCCAGCGCCGATACTATGCCGTACCGGAGGAACCCATGAGCCAGGCCCTGCACGTGATCATCCTCGCCGCCGGCGAGGGCAAACGCATGAAGTCGCGCACGCCCAAGGTGCTGCAGCCGATTGCCGGCCAGCCCATGCTGGCGCACGTGATCGCCGCCGCGCGCGAACTCGGTGCCGCCGGCATCCACATCGTCTACGGCCATGCCGGCGACCAGGTGCGCGCCGCCTTTGCCGACCAGGCCGACCTGCGCTGGGCCGAACAGGCGCAGCAGCTGGGCACCGGCCATGCCGTGCAGCAGGCGATGCCCGGCGTGCCCGAGCAGGCCCGCGTGCTGGTGCTGTACGCCGACGTGCCGCTGATCGGCGTGGACACCCTGCGCCGCCTGCTTGCCGCCGCCAGCGACCGCGCCGCGGTGCTGACCGACAGCCTGGCCGACCCGACCGGCTACGGCCGCGTGATCCTGGACGGCAACGGCAACGTGCAGGCCATCGTCGAACACAAGGACGCCGACGAGATCCAGCGCGGCGTGAAACTGGTCAACACCGGCGTCATCGCCGCGCCCGCCGCCGACCTGCGCCGCTGGCTGGGCCGCCTGCGCAACGACAACAGCCAGGGCGAGTACTACCTCACCGACATCTTCGCGATGGCGCGCACCGATGGTCGCGCCGCCGCGCAGACCGGCTGCGGCATCCCCGGCGAAGCCGAAGGCGCCAACGACCCGGTGCAGCTGGCGCGCCTGGAGCGCGCCTACCAGCGCCGCGCCGCCGAGGCCTTGATGCGTGCCGGCGTACGCCTGCTCGATCCTTCGCGTTTCGATCAGCGGGGTCGTGTCGAGGCCGGGCAGGACGTGCAGATCGACGTGGACGTGATCCTGGAAGGCCACGTCCGCCTGGGCGACAACGTCCGCATCGGCCCCTTCTGCCGGCTGCGCGACGTGGACCTCGCCGCCGGCACGGAAGTGCGCGCGCACTGCGACCTCGAAGGCGTGGTCACGCACGGCGCCTGCCACATCGGACCGTTCGCGCGCCTGCGGCCGGGCACCGACCTGGCGGATGGCGTGCACATCGGCAACTTCGTCGAGACGAAGAAGGCGCGGCTGGGCAAGGGGTCCAAAGCCAACCACCTGACATATCTCGGCGATGCGGAGATCGGTGCCGGCGTGAACATCGGCGCCGGCACGATCACCTGCAACTACGACGGTATGAACAAGTCGGTCACCATCATCGGCGACGGCGCGTTCATTGGCTCGAACTCCTCGCTGGTGGCGCCGGTTGAAATCGGCGAAGGCGCCACCATCGGCGCCGGTTCCGTCATCAGCAAGCCGGCGCCGGCCGACAAGCTTACGGTCGCACGCGGCCGCCAGGTGACGGTGGACGGCTGGCAGCGGCCCATCAAGAAACCGAAGTAGAGGGCGTCCTACGGATCGGTGACGGGCAGCACCATCGCCACCGACAGTCCGCCCCCTTCGCGGTTGCTCAGGCCGATGCGGCCGCCGTGCGCTTCGGCAATCTCGCGGGCCAGCGCCAGGCCCAGGCCGGTGCCGCTGCGCTTGGTCGAATAGAACGGCACCAGCGCGTTCGCCAGCACCGCTTCATTCATGCCGCTGCCGCGGTCCATCACCTCGATGCGCAGCAGGCCGGGCGTACGGCGCACGCGCAGGCTGACCTGGTCGGGTGCCGAGCCGGATTCGTGCGCGTTCTTCAGCAGGTTCAGCAGCGCCTGTTCCATCTGTGGCCGGTCCAGGCGCGCGGGTTCCGCCGGCAGGCTGCCGTCGAGCGTGAATTCGATCTGGCTTCGCAGGCGGTCCACGAACTGCGGCCAGTCCACCGGCTCCAAGCGCGGGCTGGGCAGCTTGGCGAAACTGGCATACCCGCGGATGAAACCCTCCAGGTGCCGCGCGCGTTCCTCGATGGTGCCGAAGATCGCCTCCAGCCGCTGGTGCTGGCCGCGCCGCGTCAACTCCGCGCCCGAGTGCGCCAGCGACGCCACCGGTGCCAGCGAATTGTTGAGCTCGTGGCTGATGACCCGGATCACCTTCTTCCAGGTCTGCACTTCCTGCCGGCGCAGTTCGCTGGTGAGCTGGCGCAGCAGCAGCAATTCGTGCGGTCGGCCGTTTAGGCGGAAGCCGCGGCGGGCGAGATGATAGACCTCTTCCTCGTCGCCTTCGCCGACCGAAAACAGGCCGTCGCCGCCGCGGTCCATGGCTTCGCGCAGGGCCGGCGCGGCGAGGCGAAGCAGCGCTTCCAGCGCCAGGCCCTCGAGCTTGCGGCCCTGGTTCAGCAGGCGGCGCGCGGCCAGGTTGCCGTACACCACGTGGCCGCCGTCGCCGACCAGCAGCATGGCCACCGGCGTGTTCTGCACCATGGTGTCGAGCAGCAGTTCGCGTTGCACCAGCGACAGCCGTTGTTCGCGCAGCACGCCGCCCAGTTCGTTGTGCGCGCCGACCAGGTCGCCCAGTTCGTCGCGGTGTTTCCAGCGCAGGCCGAAACTGAAGTCGCCGTCGCGATAGCTCAGCGCGGTGCCGGCCAGTGCGCGGAACAGCGACAGCGCCGGCCGCACCGCCCGGCGCACCGCCCACAGGGACAGCGGCAGGCAGACCAGCAGCGACACGCTGCCCGCCAGCCAGGGGTTGTCGAACAGATGGTCGAAGAACAGCGTCAGCCCCACCGCGAGGATCGCCACGCCGCCGCAGACCAGGGCCAGGTGGCCGGCGATCGAACGGCGGGGCGCGGCCATCGGCGGCGGGCTCAGGGCCGGGCGATGCCCAGCCGCTCCATGCGCCGGTACAGGGCCTGCCGGCTCAGCCCGAGCTCGGCCGCGGCCTGCGCGACGATGCCGCCGGCACGCGCCAGCGCCTGTTCGATGCTCTGGCGGTCGGGTTCGTTGTCCGCGGCCGGCGGCGCAACCACGCTGCCCGACAGGCCCAGGTCGGCGGCACCGATGCTGCTGCCGGCGCTGAGCAGCCCGGCACGCTGCATCACGTTCTTAAGCTCGCGCACGTTGCCGGGCCAGGGTGCCGCTGCAGTACCGTGGCGGCTTCGTCGGACAGCTGCTTGCCGGACGCGAGGAAAGACAGCGCCAGCGGCAGGATGTCGCGCGGGCGTTCGGCCAGCGGCGGCAGCCGCAGTTCGATCAGGTTGAGACGGTAGTACAGGTCCTCGCGGAAGCTGCCGGCGCGGATCATGCCCGGGAGGTCGGCATTGGTGGCGCTGATCACGCGCACCGTGACCTGGCGCTCCTTGTTCGAACCCAGGCGCGCGAAGCGGCCGGTCTCGAGCACACGCAGCAGTTTCATCTGGCCGGCCGGCGGCAGGTTGCCGATCTCGTCGAGGAACAAGGTGCCGCCGTCGGCGGCCTCGAACTTGCCTTCGCGCGCCTTGCCGGCACCGGTGTAGGCGCCGGCCTCGGCGCCGAACAGCTCGGCCTCGATCAGTTCCGAGGGCAGGGCGCCGCAGTTGAGCGTGACAAAAGGGCCGTCCTTGACCAGCGAGTTGGCCTGGATGATCTCGGCGAACCGCTCCTTGCCGGTGCCATTGGGGCCGGTGATCAGTACCGGCACGTCCGCGCGGGCGACCTGGCAGGCCAGCGACAGCACACGTTCGGTGGCGGGGTCTGCCCAGACCAGGCCGCGCAGGTCGTACTGCCGCTCCAGTTCGTGCCGCTGCCTCCGCTCGCGTCCCGCCTGCTGCGCCAGCGCGCGGTTGGCCTGGCCCAGTTCCAGCAGGTTGCCGACCGCCGCCAGCAGCTTGCGGTCGTCCCAGGGTTTGCCCAGGTAATCGGCCGCGCCGGCCTTCACCAGGTCCACCGCCGAGGCCAGGTGCGTCCAGGCGGTGAGCAGGATCACCGGCAGGTCCGGGTGTTCGCTGCGGATGGCCTTGAACAGCGCCTGGCCTTCCTCGCCCGAGGTGGTGTCGGCGCTGAAGTTCATGTCCTGGATCACCAGGTCCACCGGCTCGCGCCGGAGCAGGGCCAGGCCCTCCTCCGGCGAAGCGGCGCAGACGGTGCGCAGGTCGTGCAGCGAAAAAGCACTTCCAGCGCGGTGGCGACCGTCGGGTTGTCGTCGATCACCAGGATCGTGGCGGAAGGGTTCGTGGCCGGGGCGGGTGGCATGCGCCTAGCCTACCGTCAGGCGGTGCGGGTGGCGATGGCCGGGGACACCGCCGCCGCGCGCCAGGCCGGGCCCAGCACGGCCAGCAGGCCCAGCACCCACATCACGCCCATGGTGATGCCCAGATAGGCGACCGGCAGGCGCGGGATCTCCAGTTCGCTGACCAGGAAGTTGTTCAACGCCAGCGCCAGGGCGACGCCGGCGATGACGCCGCCGGTGGTGATCAGCACGTTCTCGACCAGGAAGTAGCGCAGGATGTCGTGCCTGCGCGCACCAGGGCACGGCGCACGCCGATCTGCTTGCGGCGCTGGTTCACCCACAGGCTGGCCATGCCGACGATGCCGCTGGCGGTGATCAGCAGCAGGAAGCCGGTGACCGCGATCAGCAGTCCGGCCATCATGTTCTCGCCCGAATAACGGCTGGCGCGCGCTTCGGCGTAGGTGCGCTTGCCCAGCAGCACGCGGTCGTTGCGCAGCGCCAGCAAGGCCTTCTCGACGTCGGCCATCACGCGGTCCTGGGCGCCGGGTTCGGTGCGCACCGTGTAGCGGGAGAAGGGATCGATGTAGCGGATCGGGCCGATCATGCTGTTCTCGGCCTGGTCGCTGGCCGGCGCGCTCGGGCTCTGCAGTTTCTCGACCACGCCAACGATGCGCACGCCGTCGGCGTCATCGCCGTTGCCGAGGTAGAAGGTGCGACCGACGAACTTGGTCTCGCCCGGGAACAGGTCTTGCGCCAGCGCCCTGGTGACGATCAGCACCGTCGGGTTCTTGCGCTCCACCGAAGGATCGAGGTCGATGTACTCGTTGGGCTCGAAATCACGGCCCTCGACCAGGCGCAGGCCCAGGGTCTGCACCAGCGTGTCGCCATCGCCGCTGAAGTAGAAGGTGGCGCCGACATTGCTGTCGGTCTGGCCACGTTCGGTGGTCAGGCCGCCGTAGTTCCAGCTCGACTGACCGAGCGGGATCTGGTTGGTCCAGGCTGCGGCGAGCACGCCGGGCGTAGCCTTGATCGCCTCGATGTCGCGCCGCTGCATGTCCTGGATGTCGGTGATCTGGCGGTGCGGGTAGAAGCGGATCTCGCTCAGGTTCTGCTCGTCGGCGCCGGTCGGCCGCGCCGCCGTGGCCAGGCGGTCGCGGATGATGTACAGCGCGTTGCAGACGATGGCCAGGGTCAGCGCGACCTGCGCGGCGATCAACAGCGGCGCGGTCTTGTTGCGCATCATGGCGGAGAAGATGGGGCGGATTTCCATGGTCGTGTCCTCGGACGTGCCGTTCGGTTATTGGCTCTTGAGCTGCAGCGCGGGCACCACCTGGCAGGCGCGCCAGGTCGGCAGCAGGCCGGCCAGCAGGCTGGCGGCGACCGACAGCACGATCGCGCTGACCAGCATCACGCCGTCCACCCGCGTGATCAGGCTGATGTCCTCGTCGAAGTTGCGGATGAAGGCCAGCGCGGCGAAGGTCAGGCCCACGCCCACCCCCGCGCCCACCAGGCCGATCACGCCGGCTTCGGTCAGGTACTGCTTGAACACGTCGCGGCGGGTGGCGCCGAGTGCGCGGCGCACGCCGATCTCGCCCGGCCGTGCGCTGAACTTGGCCAGCAGCAGGCCAACGGTATTCACCAGGCAGACCAGCAGGAAACCGAAGGCCAGCCAGGTCGAAGTACGGGTGTCGTCGCTGACCACCTCGTTGAAGTCCAGCCACTCCATCACGTTGTGCAGGCGGTTGTTGGCCGGGCGCGGGAACCGGCCCAGGGCCTTCTGCTCGGCCACGTAGGCATTGAGGTAGTCGGCGTATTCGGCGCGGTCCGAGGCGCTCTCGAGCTCGACCCAGAACTGCATCCACACGCACTCCGACGCCACCAGGCCCTTGAAGCCCGGGTCGGCGTTGGAGCTGCAGTCGATGCTGCCGTTGACCTGCATTTCGCGCGCGATCGCGGTGCGGAAGGGCAGGAACACGTCCTCGCTGGTGCCGTACTGGTTGTTGCCGATCAGCCGGTAGAACTTCGGCACCGGGTTCCAGGTGTCGGCCACGCCGACGATCGAATAGTCGTTGTCGCTGATGCGGATGGTCTTGCCGACCGGATCCACGCCATCGCCGAACACCCGCTCGGACAGGCCGCGGCCGATCACCACCACCGAGGCGCCCTTGTCGTCCTCGGCCTTGCTCCAGGCCTGGCCGTACAGGAAGGGCACGTCGAACATCGCGAAGAAGTCGCTGCCCACCGCCAGGCCGTCGCTGAAGAAGGGCGGCAGGTCGGCGCGGCCGGAGTCGATGGCGGGTCCGGTGCCGTAGATCGGCGTCTGGCGCAGGCCCTTGGCCTGCTCCCACAGCGCCATCGCGTCCGTGTGGGTGACCTGCTGCGGCGGCTCGCCGTCGCCGGGCGGGTTGTCGGCGGGATAGTTGTCCAGGCGCGGCACGAACAGCCGATCGGACTTCTGCGGGATCGGGTCGCCGGACATGCCGTGCAGCAGGGTCAGCGTGGTCATGCTGGCGGCGACGCCGACCGACAGCGTCAGCACCATCAGGATCGTCAGCACCGGATTGCGACGCAGGCTGCGAAAGCCAAGGCCCAGGTAATAACGGAACATGGTCGTCTCCTCAGGCGCTGGCGACCGCGGCGGCCAGGCTGCGCGCGGTTTCGTGGGTGAGGTCGGACACCTGGCCGTCGATGATGTGCACGTTGCGATGCGCGCGCGCCGCCAGCTCGGGATCGTGGGTCACCATCAGGATGGTGGTGCCGCCTGCGTTGATCTCCTCCAGCAGTTCCATCACGCCACGCGCCATCTGCGAATCGAGGTTGCCGGTCGGTTCGTCGGCCAGCAGCAGCTTGGGCGAACCGGCCAGTGCGCGGGCGATCGCCACGCGCTGCTGCTGGCCGCCGGAAAGTTCCGCCGGGTAGTGCTTCTGGCGCGAGGCCAGGCCGACCTGGCCCAGGGCCTGCTCGATGCGGCGCTTGCGGTCGGCGGCGTTGAAGCCGCGGTAGCGCAGCGGCACGTCGACGTTGTCGAACAGGTTCAGGTCGGGGATCAGGTTGAAGCCCTGGAAGATGAAGCCCAGCTTCTCGTTGCGCAGCTTCGAGCGCGCCGCGTCGTCCAGGCCGCGCACGTCCACGCCGTCGATCCAGTATTCGCCGCCGGTGAACTCCTCCAGCAGGCCGGCGATGTTCAGGAAGGTGGTCTTGCCCGAACCCGAAGGGCCGGTGACCGCGACGAACTCGCCTTCCTTCACATGGATGTCGAAACCGCGCAGCGCGTGCGTCTCGATCATGTGGGTGCGGTAGACCTTGCTGAGGTTGTTCATGCGCATCATGGCGGGCGTTCTCCGGGTGCGTGGGGCGGCGGGGTCAGTTGTTGATCGAAACGCGTTCGGCGTTGCGGAAGTTGTCGGTGCCGGCGATCACGACACGTTCGCCGGGCTGCAGGCCCTCGACGATCTCGACCGCGGAAACGCTGGTGGCACCCAGGGTGATCGGGCGGCGCACGGCGATGTCGCCGTCCATGACGTAGGCGTAGCGGCCGCCCTGGTCCTCGATGAAGGGACCGCGGGCCAGCATCAGCACGTCGGGCTTCTCCTCGAACAGCACGCGGGCGGAGGCACGCTGGTTCTGGCGCAGGCCGGCCGGCTGGTCGCCGTCGAAGCGCACGCGCGCCAGCACCTGGTTGTTCACGACCTCGGGCGAGATCGCCGAAATCTTGCCGGTGGCGGTGACGGCGCCGACGCGCACTTCAGCACTCATGCCCAGGCCCAGGTCCTCGGCGTAACTTTCCGGCATCGCCAGTTCGACCTCGAGGCGCGACAGGTCCACCACCGTCATCAGCGCGGTATTGGCCACCACCACGGCGCGGTCGGCGACGTTGAGCGTGCCGATGATGCCGTCCACCGGCGCACGCACGTTCAGTTCGTCCACGCGGCGTTCAAGGTTGGCGGTGAGCAGGCGCTGGCGTTCGAGCAGCTGCTGCTGGGTCTTGAGCGCCAGCGCCACGTCCTGGGTTTCCAGGCCGGCGGCGGAGCCGGCGTGTTTGGCGCGGATCTCGGCGCTGGCCATGGCGTCCTTGGCGCGCAGGTACTCGACCTCGGCGATCGCGCCCAGCTCGAAACCACGTTCGGCGCGCTGCAGGTCGCGCAGCGCGGCGGTGCGCACCACCTCGGCGTCGTCGGCGTCGCGGCGCGCCAGCAGGCTGGCCTTCTGCGCCAGGATGCGCTGGCGCGACACTTCGGCTTCCAGTTGCGTCAGGGTGGCGCGCTCGCGCTGCAGTTCGTTCTGCAGTTCGGGCGAATCGAGCACGGCCATCACGTCGCCCTTGGCCACGGTATCGCCGGCGTTGATCTTCAGGGTGACGGTGCCGCCGGCGGGGGCGTACAGGGTCGGGCTGACCGCGGCCACCACCCGGCCGTTCACCGCGGCGTCGCGCACCAGCGTGCCGCGGCTGACCTCGGCGAAACGCAGGCGTTCGCCCGACACCGCGCGCGAACTGCCGGCCCAGCTCCAGAGCAGCCAGCCCAGCACCAGTACCGCCAAGACCGCGGCGGCGACCAGCTTCAGCGGGCGACGCGAGACGGGCTGCTGTTGTGGGCTGAGGCGGGTGTCCTGGGCGGAAGTGTCGCGGATCATGGGCTGGGCTCGTGCAGGTGTTTGCAGTACCAATGCACGAGCCATGCCAACTACAAGTCACGGAAAACAATGGATATTTTCCGATGGCCCAAGCGTCCGGGCCGTCCGCCGTCCGTCCGCGGTCCGTGGGGGCGGACACCCCCGCCCCGTCCCCCGTGGCGGCCTGCCGGGCCCGAGCCCGCATCCATTAAACTGTCGCCCCCAGCCCAAGGAAGTCACCCTGACATGTGCGGCATCGTCGGCATCAGCGCCCAGCGCAACATCGTCCATCACCTGATCGCGGGCCTGAGCGCGCTTGAATACCGGGGCTACGATTCCGCCGGCATCGCCCTGCTCGGCCCGGATGGCGTGATGCGGCTGCGCGCCAAGGGCAAGGTGCGCGACCTGGAGGCGCTGCAGCGCGAGACCCGTCTGGACGGCCACTGCGGCATCGCACACACCCGCTGGGCCACCCACGGCGTACCCAGCGAAGGCAACGCCCACCCGCACCTGTCGGGGCAGGTGAGCGTGGTGCACAACGGCATCATCGAGAACCACGCCGCGCTGCGCGAAGAGCTGCGCGCCGACGGCTTCGAGTTCCTGTCCCAGACCGACACCGAGGTGATCGCCCACCTGGTCGAGCGTGCGCAACAGCGCGGCCTGGCCCTGCTGCCCGCGGTGCAGGACACGGTGGCGCGCCTGCACGGCGCCTACGCCATCGCCGTGGTTTCGGCGCGCGAGCCCGAGGTCGTGGTAGGCGCGCGTTACGGCGCACCGCTGATCGCCGGCCTGGGCGACGGCGAGCAGTACCTCGCTTCCGACGTGCACGCCCTGTTGCCGCTGACCCGGCGTTTCCTCTACCTGGAGGAAGGCGACGTGGTGGAAGTGCGCCGCGACACCGTGCGGGTGTTCGACGCCTCCGGCACCGCGGTGCAGCGGCCCGTCAAGGAATCGCACTTCAGCGCCGACGCGGTCGAGCGCGGCGACTACGCCCACTACATGCTCAAGGAGATCCATGAGCAGGCGCAGGCCGTCACCGATACGCTCGAGGGTCGCATCGCCGGCGGCAAGATCCTGACCCAGATCTTCGGCGTGGACGCCGAGCAGCTGCTGGCCAAGACCGATGCCGTGCACATCATCGCCTGCGGCACCAGCTACCACGCCGGCCTGGTGGCGCGTTACTGGATCGAACAGCTGGCGGGCGTGCCCTGCACCGCCGAGATCGCCAGCGAATACCGCTACCGCGACCCGGTGGTGAAGGAAGGCACGCTGTTCCTCACCATTTCCCAGTCCGGCGAAACCGCCGACACGCTGGCCGCGCTCAAGCTGGCCAAGCAGCGTCCCTACCTGGCGCAGATGGCGATCTGCAACGTGCCCGAATCCTCGATCGTGCGCGAATCCAGCCTGGTGCTGATGACCCGCGCCGGTCCCGAGATCGGCGTGGCCTCGACCAAGGCCTTCACCACCCAATTGGTGGCGCTGGCGCTGTTCGCGCTGGAACTGGCGCGCAGCAAGGGCCTGGACGCCGAGCGTTATGCCGACGGCGTGCGCCAGCTCGAGCACCTGCCCGTGCAGATCGGCGAAGCGCTCAAGCTCGACGCCGAGATCAGGAGCTGGCGCAGCGTTTCATGGACAAGCAGCACGCGCTGTTCCTCGGCCGCGGCACGCACTGGCCGGTGGCCATGGAAGGCGCGCTCAAGCTCAAGGAGATCAGCTACATCCACGCCGAGGCCTATGCCGCCGGCGAGCTCAAGCACGGCCCGCTGGCCCTGGTGGACGAGGACATGCCGGTGATCGCGGTGGCGCCCAACGACCGCCTGATCGACAAGCTCAAGTCCAACCTCGAGGAAGTGCGCGCCCGCGGCGGCGAACTCTATGCCTTCGTGGACGAAAACGTCGCCCATGGCCTGGATGCCGCCCACGTGGTGATCATGCCCGCCGCCGGCGAGATC
Source organism: Arenimonas daejeonensis (assembly GCF_007993735.1). GTDB lineage: Bacteria > Pseudomonadota > Gammaproteobacteria > Xanthomonadales > Xanthomonadaceae > Arenimonas > Arenimonas daejeonensis. The sequence goes on from NZ_CP042453.1 coordinate 921,325, forward strand.
GCCGCACCGGTGGTGTCCACCATCCCGCTGCAGCTGCTGAGCTACCACGTGGCCGTGCTGCGCGGCACCGACGTGGACCAGCCGCGCAACCTGGCCAAATCCGTCACGGTGGAATAAGCCCATGCGCGTCTGCGTCTACGCCGCTTCCAGCGCCAAGGTGGCGCCCGAATTCCACGCCGCCGCGCGCCTGCTCGGCGAAACCCTGGCGGCCAACGGCTGCAGCGTCGTCTATGGCGGCGGCTCGCAGGGCCTGATGGGTTCGCTGGCCGACGGCGCATTGTCGAAGGGCGGCGAAGTGGTCGGCATCCTGCCGAAGTTCATGGCCGACCTGGAGTGGGGCCATCCGGGCCTGACGCACCTGGAACTGGTCGAGGACATGCGCGAGCGCAAGCACAAGCTGCTCACCGGTTCCGATGCCGTGGTGGCGCTTCCAGGCGGCTGCGGCACGCTGGAGGAGCTGTTCGAGGCGATTACGCTCAAGCGCCTGGGCATCTACTTCAGCCCGATCATCCTGCTCAACATCCGCGGCTTCTATTCGCCGCTGCAGGCCTTCATGGGCAGCGTGATCGCCGAGCGCTTCATGAACCCCGAACACGCCGCCATGTGGTCGCTGGTGGACCGCGTCGAGGACGTGCTGCCGACGATCGCGGCCACGCCGAAGTGGCGCGAGGACGCGCGCGAATACGCCGTCGTCAGGTGATCGCCGCGGGTCCCCGCGCGGGTCGCGCGGGGCAGGGGTTCAGTCGGCCGAACTCGGCTCGGTGGCCGGGTCGTCGTCGAAGCCGAAGTCGGGCTCCGGCATCGACGCCTCTTCCTCTTCGTTGCGCACCGTGGTGACCGGGCCTGCGGCCGGCATGCGCTTGTTCTTGGGCAGCGGCAGCTTGGCCACTTCCTCGCCGGCGGCGAGCACCAGTTCGCTGCGGCGCGCGTCCGGGATCTCCTGCCAATGGCAGCCCAGGATCGCGCCCTCGAGCGCGTACAGCAGGTTCAGGCTCGGCTTGAAGCCGGCGCGCTTGACGCGCACGTAGGCGGCCAGGGCGCCGACCGCTTCCAGGTCTTCCTGCGAACGGATGCCGGTCTGGCGCAGCCAGGCGGCGGATTTGGGGCCGATGTTGCGAAGTTTGGTTCCGGAACTCATCGCCACTCCCGATGCCCGGTGGATCAGCCCGGGCCCAACGAATCAATGAACGCCTGCGCGACGGCTTCGAGGCCACGCTGGTCCGTTTCGTCGAAACGGTCCAGCATCGGGCTGTCGAGGTCGAACACCCCGACCAGGGCGTCGCCACGGTACAGCGGCACCACCAGTTCCGAACGCGAGGCCGAGTCGCAGGGGATATGCCCGGGGAACGCATCCACGTCCGGCACGCGCTGGGTCTGGCGGCTGGCCGCGGCGGTGCCGCAGACACCGCGGCCCAGCGCGATCCGGATGCAGGCCGGATGGCCCTGGAAGGGGCCGACCACCAGTTCGGTGCCATCGAAGAAATAGAAGCCGACCCAGTTCAGGTCCGGCAGCGAATGGAACACCAGGGACGACAGATTGGCGGCATTGGCGGTGCGGTCGCTTTCGCCGTGCATCAGGCCGCGCGCCTGTTCGAGCAGTTGCGCGTACTGGTCGGCCTTGTCGCCGCTGAGGGTGCTGGACTGGAACATGAAGGGCCTCGCGTGGAACCCGCAGTCTAGCAGCGACGGACGGGCAGGGCGGCCGCTTGCTAAGCTCCGCGCCGGAGGAATGCCATGGACCCGACCACACTTCCGCGCGAAGAAGATTGTTCCGGACTTCGCGAGACGCTGCGGCACTCACCGATGTTCGTGCCGTGTTTCGTCCTGATCGCCGGCGGCCTTCTCGTGATGACCGAAGCGGGACTGTCGTGACGGCGTACTACATCACCGGCACCGACACCGGCGCCGGCAAGACCTTCGCCAGCGTCGCCCTGGTGCATGCGCTGCGCCGCGGCGGCACGCGCGCCGTCGGCATGAAGCCGGTGGCCAGCGGCTGCGAGGCCACGCCCGCCGGCCTGCGCAACGAGGACGCGCTGGCGCTGCAGGCCGCGAGTGATCCGCGTCCCGACTACGCGCTGGTGAATCCCCTGGGCCCTGCCCGATCCGACCGCGCCGCAGATCGCCGCCGCCCGCGCCGGCGTGGCGGTGACCCTGCCGCCGATCATCGACGCTTATCGGCAACTGGCCGGTATGGCCGAGCACATCGTGGTTGAAGGCGTGGGCGGCTGGCTGGCGCCTTTGGCCGACGGGCTGGAGCAGTCCGACCTGGTGCGGGCGCTCGAGCTGCCGGTGATCCTGGTGGTCGGGCTGAAACTGGGCTGTCTCAGCCATGCCCGCCTGACCGCGGCGGCCGTGGCGGCCGATGGCTGCCGGCTGGCGGGCTGGATCGGGGTCGAGGTCGCGCCGCCCGGGTCCGATGCGGCGGCCTATCGGGAGCTGCTCGCGAGCGCGCTGCCGGCTCGGTGCCTGGGCCGGCTGCCCTGGCGCCCTGGCGGCGACCCGGCCGATGTGGCTGCGGAACTGAGCCTGGGCTAAACACGGGCCCGGAAACGGCCGGGCAGGGCGCCTCCGGGCCTTACTGCACTTGACAGTACAGATTCCGAAAATAGAATGACCGTTCACTCATAACCGCCCAGGCGCCATTCCGGCGCTGGCGTCGTCCTTATCTTTCCCTTTTGCCGAGGCTGCCCATGACCCCCGTTCCCACGCGCGAACCTTCCTGGTGCTGGCCGGCAGCCTGCTGCTGGCCGCCTGCGGTGGTGAACAGGCGCCCCAGCAGATGCCCGTCCCGGAAGTGACCGTGGTCACCCTGAAGGCGACGCCGGTGTCCCTCACCCGCGAACTGGCCGGCCGCACCGTGCCCTTCCTGGTCGCCGAAGTGCGGCCGCAGGCCACCGGCATCGTCAAGCGCCGGCTGTTCACCGAAGGCGGCCTGGTGAAGGCCGGCGAGGCGCTGTACGAACTCGACGACTCCAACTACCGCGCCGCCCGCGACAGCGCCAAGGCCAGCGTCGCCCGCGCGCGCGCCTCGGCCACCTCGGCCCGCCTCGCCGCCGAGCGTTCCGCCGAACTGGTGAAGTCCAAGCTGGTCAGCGTCCAGGACAACGAGCGCACCCAGTCGGCCGCGCTGGAAGCCGCCGCCGAAGTCGCCGCTGCCGAAGCCAACCTGCAGGCCGCCGAGGTCAACCTTGGCCACACCCGCATCGTCGCGCCGATCAGCGGCCGCATCGGCAAGTCCAGCGTGACCGGGGGCGCCCTGGTCACCGCCAACCAGGAAGCCGCGCTGGCCACCGTGCAGCAGCTCGACCCGGTCTACGTCGACCTGACGCAGTCGAGCAGCGAATTCCTGCAGCTGCGCCAGGAGATGAAGGCCGGCCGGCTGGAGCAGAACGACGGCGTGCCGGTGAAGGTCCTGCTCGAGGACGGCAGCACCTATACCCACGACGGCCGCCTGGAGTTCGCCGACGTCACCGTCGATCCGGGCACCGGCAGCTATTCGCTGCGCGTGCGCGTGCCCAATCCGGAAACCATGCTGCTGCCCGGCATGTACGTGCGTGCGGTGGTCGACATGGGCCAGCGCCCGGACGGCGTGCTGGCGCCGCAGCAGGGCATCACCCGCGATCCCAAGGGCAATGCCGTGGCGATGGTGGTGACGCCCGAAGGCAAGGTCGAGCAGCGCCAGGTGCGTGCCAACCGCACGCTCGGCGACCAGTGGCTGGTCGACGACGGCCTGGAGGCCGGCGACCGCGTGATCGTCGAAGGACTGCAGAAGGTGCAGCCGGGCGGTCAGGCCAAGGCGGTCGAACAGGGCGCCCAGGCGGCCGCCGCACCCGCCGGCAATCAAGCCGCCGCCGCGACCACCACCGACTAAGGCCGGAGCATCCCCATGGCAAGGTTCTTCATCGATCGCCCGATCTTCGCGTGGGTGATCGCGATCATCATCATGCTCGCGGGCCTGCTGGCGCTGACCCAACTGCCGATCTCGCGTTACCCGACCATCGCGCCGCCCTCGGTGACGATCAACGCCAGCTATCCGGGCGCGTCGGCCCAGGCGGTCGAGAATTCGGTCACCCAGATCATCGAGCAGTCGATGACCGGCCTCGATGGCCTCGACTACATGTCGGCCACCAGCGACTCCAACGGTAGCGTCAGCGTCACCCTGACCTTCAAGACCGGCACCGACCCCGACATCGCCCAGGTGCAGGTGCAGAACAAGCTGCAGGGCGCCACCGCGCTGCTGCCGCAGATCGTGCAGCAGCAGGGCATCGGCGTCACCAAGGCCAGCTCCGGCTTCCTGCAGGTGCTGGGCTTCGTGTCCGAAGACGGCAGCATGAGCCGCGGCGACATCTCCGACTACGTGGCGGCGAACATCGTCGACCCGCTCAGCCGCGTGCCGGGCGTGGGCAGCGTGCAGGTGTTCGGCGGCAAGTACGCCATGCGCATCTGGCTCGACCCGGGCAAGCTCAACACCTACAAGATCGCGCCTTCGGACGTGATCGAATCGATCCGCGCCCAGAACGCCCAGGTGGCCGTGGGCCAGCTCGGCGGCACGCCCGCCATCGACGGCCAGCAGATCAACGCCACCATCACCGCGCAGGACCGCCTGCAGACGCCGGAACAGTTCCGCAGGATCATCCTGCGCAGCAACACCGACGGTTCGATGCTGCGCCTGGGCGACGTCGCGCGCGTGGAACTTGGCTCGGACAACTATTCGGTGATCAGCCGCTACAACGGCCAGCCCGCCTCCGGCGTGGCGGTGTCGCTGGCGACCAATGCCAACGCGCTGACCACGGCCGAGGGCATGGCCGAGTTGATGGACCAGATGAAACCGTCGTTCCCGCCGGGCCTGAAGGTGGTGATCCCGTTCGACACCACGCCCTTCGTGCGCGTCTCGATCGAGGAAGTGGTCAAGACCCTGCTCGAGGCCGTGGTCCTGGTGTTCCTGGTCATCTTCCTGTTCCTGCAGAACTTCCGCGCCACCCTGATCCCGACCATCGCCGTGCCGGTGGTGCTGCTGGGCACGCTGGCGATCCTGCTGGCGCTGGGGTTCTCGATCAACATGCTGACGATGTTCGCCATGGTGCTGGCGATCGGCCTGCTGGTCGACGACGCCATCGTCGTGGTCGAGAACGTCGAGCGCGTGATGAGCGAGGAAGGCCTGTCGCCGCTGGAGGCCACCCGCAAGTCCATGGACCAGATCACCGGCGCCCTGGTCGGCATCGGCCTGGTGCTGGCCGCGGTGTTCGTGCCGATGGCCTTCCTGACCGGTTCGACTGGCGTGATCTACCGCCAGTTCACCGCGACCATCGTCTCGGCGATGGGCCTGTCGGTGGTGGTCGCGATCATCCTGACGCCGGCGCTGTGCGCCACCATGCTCAAGCCGCTCAAGAAGGGCGAACACCACGGCGAGAAGGGTTTCTTCGGCTGGTTCAACAAGAAGTTCGACGCCGGCAACCGCAAGTACCAGGGCCTCGTTGGCCGCATGCTCAAGCGCACCGGCCGTTACCTGCTGATCTATGCCGCGCTGGCCGTGGCGGCAGTGCTGATCTATTCGCGCGTGCCCTCGTCCTTCCTGCCCGACGAAGACCAGGGCGTGCTGTTCACCATCGTGCAGACGCCGGTGGGCGCCACCCAGCAACGCACCCAGAAGGTGATGGAGCAGGTCGAGCGCCATTACATGGAAGACGAGAAGCAGTACATCGAGTCCACCTTCTCGGTGCAGGGCTTCAGCTTCGCCGGCAGCGGCCAGAACAACGGCATGGTGTTCGTGAAGCTCAAGGAATGGGACGAGCGCACGTCGCCGGAATCGAGCGTGGACGCGCTGGTCGGCCGTGCCATGGGCTCCTTCAGCCAGATCAAGGACGCGATGGTGTTCGCGCTGGCGCCGCCGCCGGTGACCGAGCTGGGCACCACGGGCGGCTTCAACCTCTACCTCAAGGACAATTCCGGCCGCGGCCACGAGGCCCCTGGTGCAGGCGCGCAACCAGATGCTGGGCGCCGCCGGCCAGAGCAGGCTGCTGATGGGCGTGCGCCCGAACGGCCAGGAGGACACGCCGCAGTTCCGCCTGGACATCGACACCGAGAAGGCCGCCGCGCTGGGCGTGCCGATCGCCAACATCAACAACACGCTGAGCGTGGCCTGGGGCGGTCAGTACATCGACGACTTCATCGACCGCGGCCGGGTCAAACGCGTCTACCTGCAGGCCGATGCGCCCTTCCGTATGGTGCCGGAGGACTTCGGCCTCTGGTACGTGCGCAACAGCGAGGGCGAGATGGTGCCGTTCTCGTCCTTCGCCAGTTCGCACTGGGAATACGGTTCGCCGCGACTGGAGCGTTTCAACGGCGCCTCGGCGATCAACATCACCGGCATGCCGGCACCCGGCGTGAGCTCGGGCGACGCGATGGCCGAGATGGAGCGCATCGCCGCCGAGCTGCCGCAGGGTTTCGGTATCGAATGGAGCGGCCAGTCCTACTGGGAGCGCGTGGCCAACGCGCAGACGCCGATGCTGTACGCGCTGTCGGTACTGATCGTGTTCCTGTGCCTGGCGGCGCTGTACGAAAGCTGGTCGATCCCGACCTCGGTGCTGCTGGTGGTGCCGCTGGGCATCCTGGGCACGGTGCTGTTCACCTGGCTGCGCGGGCTCGAGCGCGACGTGTACTTCCAGGTGGGCATGCTCACCACGGTCGGCCTGTCGAGCAAGAACGCGGTGCTGATCATCGAGTTCGCCAAGGCCAACGTCGAGAAGGGCATGGGCCTGGTCGAGGGCACGCTGGCCGCCATCGGCGACCGCCTGCGCCCGATCCTGATGACCTCGATCGCCTTCGGCTTCGGCGTGCTGCCGCTGGCGATCGCCACCGGTGCCGGTTCCGGCGCGCAGCGTGCGATCGGCACCGGCGTGATCGGCGGCATGCTGATGGGCACGTTCCTGGGCATCTTCTTCATCCCGCTGTTCTTCGTGGTCGTGCGCCGCTTGACCCAGCGCCGGCAGGCGGCGTCGTGAGCACCGTTCCGGCCAAGGCCACGCAACGCGCCGAACAGCAGCGCGCGCGCATCCTCGATGCGGCGCGCAAGTGTTTCTCCGAGCGCGGTTTCCAGGGCGCCAGCATCGCCGCGATCGCCGAGGCCGCCGGCATGAGCCAGGGCCTGATCTACCGCTACTTCACCAACAAGGCGGCGATCGTGCGTGCGATCACCGATGGCCAGAGCGTCGGCCGGCGCGCGGCGCTGGACGACCTGCGCGGCAGCGACGAGCTGGTGGACCGGCTGCTGGAGAAGATCGACGCCTGGCGCGCGGGCGGCGAACGCGAGGCCGACAGTTTCGATCCGGCGCTGTTCCTGGAGATCACGGCGGAAGCCACGCGCGATCCCGACATCGCCCAGGTGCTCGCGGGCCAGGAGCAGGCGGTCTGGGCCGACTTCAACGACTTCGTGCGGCGCAATACCCGCGGCGCGGAACCGGATGCCGAGACCCTGCGGCGCCGCACGATCGTGCTGCGCTGCCTGCTAGACGGCCTGATCTTCTGCTACATGCGCGATCCGCTGATCGACCGCGCCGTGCTGCGCCGCAGCCTGCACGAAGCGCTGGCGTCGCTCGCCCTCTGAAACGGGGTCAGGTTCACTTTCCCGCGCGCGGAAGTCGGGCGAAACCCTCTCCCTCCCTTGAAGCGGGAAAGTGAACCTGACCCCGTTTCAGCCGGCGTAGCGGCAGCCGGAGGTGCAGGTCTCGTGCACCACGATCAGCGACAGCGCCGGCAGCTGCGGCTTGAGCTCGTCCCAGATCCAGCGCGCGAGGTTCTCGCTGGTCGGATTTTCGAGGCCCGGGATGTCGTTCAGGTAGTGGTGGTCCAGGCGGTCGTAGATCGGCTTGAACACCGCCTTGATGTCGCCGAAGTCCATGATCCAGCCGGTATGCGCATCCGGTTCGCCGCCCACGTGCAGCTCCACCGCGAACGAATGCCCGTGCAGGCGCGCGCACTTGTGCCCCGGCGGCACGTTCGGCAGCCGGTGCGCGGCTTCGATGCGGAAGACCTTGAAGATATCCATGGCCGGTATTGTATCCCGGCCCTGTCAGGGGCGCCCGGCGGCGCGGTTGTGGGGGCCGGAACCCGGGCCTATGCTGCGGGTCCGCACCGAGGAGTCCGCCCATGCGCCGTCCGCTCGCCTGGCTGCTGATCGCGACCCTGGTCCTGCTCTCCACCGCGCAGGCGCAACCCGCCGGGGCGCCCCTGTCCTACCAGGGCAAGACCGTGCTGGTCACCGGCTCCACCGACGGCCTGGGCCGCGAACTGGCCCGGGCGCTGGCGGCCGACGGCGCGCACGTGATCGTGCACGGCCGCAATGCCGAACGCGGCCAGGCGGTGGTGGACGAGATCACCAGGGCCGGCAAGGGCTCGGCGAAGTTCTACGCCGCCGACTTCTCATCGATGCAGGCCGTGCGCGACTTCGCCGACACCATCGCCAAGGACTACCCGAAACTCAACCTGCTGGTGAACAACGCCGGCGTCGCCTTCACCGGCAACCAGCCGCGTCACGCCAGCGCCGATGGTCATGAACTGCAGTTCGCGGTCAATTACCTGGCCGGCTGGGTGCTGGTGAACAAGCTGCGCCCGAACCTGGCGGCGGCCGCGCCCTCGCGCATCGTCAACGTGGCCTCGGGCAGCGCCGCGCCGATCGACTTCGACGACGTGATGCTGGAGAAGCCGGGTGCCCATGCCCGCGGCTACGGACAGAGCAAGCTGGCGCAGGTGTCCATGACCGTCGAACTGGCGCCGGCCTTCGCCCGGCAGGGCATCACCATGATTTCCCTGCACCCGGCGACCATGATGGACACCACCATGGTCCGCAGCCTCGGCATGGCGCCGCGGACCAGCGTGGACGAAGGCCGCGACCACGTGATGTCGCTGATCCGCTCGCCCACGCTCGAGCCCGGCGCTTTCTATCTGGACGGCAAGCCCGCCGAACCGATGGACCCCCAGCCCAACGATGCCGGAGCGCGCGCGAAACTGGTCGCGCTGAGCGCCGAACTGACCGGTGTGCCCTTCCTGTAGCAGGCCTTGAGACAGGGCGCAGGCATCCTGTCCCGGTCGATCAGCTAGGCTGTACGGATGCCCGGGGACTGGAAACAACGCGCCAGCGAGGGAATCACGGTGTTCCGGGCCAGCCGGCTCGAGGCGCTGCTCGAACCGCTGGACCATCTTCTCGCCACCCAGGCGCCGGCCTCGCCGTTGGCGCCCCAGACGGTGGTGGCCGCGCACCCGGGCATGCGCCAGTGGCTGGCCGGCGCGCTGGCGCGGCGGCGTGGGGCCGGCGGCATCGTCGCCAACCTCGACATCGTGTTGCCCACCACCTTCCTCGACAGCCTGGCCCGGCAGGTGCAGGGCGGCGACGCGGTGTCACCGCGCGGCTGGCGGCGCGAATGGCTGCGCTGGCGCATCCATGAAGTGCTGGCCGCCCCACCCGATGTCGAACTGGCGGCCTATCTCACCGGTCCCGATGCGGCGCTGAGGCGATTCCAACTGGCCGACCGGCTCGCGCGCATCTACATCCAGTACATGGCCTATCGGCCGGACTGGCTCGAGGACTGGTCGTATTCGCGCAACACCTTCGAAGGATCGGGCTTCCATCCGGCGGTGTGGCGCCTGCTGCGGCAGGCGCTGCACGAACCGCACCGTGGCGAACGCCTGGCGGACCTGGGCGCGACGCTGCGTGGCGGCGGCGTGGATGTCGGCGCCACCGATCCGCTGCACGTGTTCGGCGTCAGCCATCTCGCGCCCGCCGAACTGGCCGTGCTGCAGGCGCTGGCCGTACATCGACCGGTGGTGTTCTACCTGCCCGATCCCTGTCGCGAATACTGGGCCGGCCTGCGCAGCGAACGCGCGCGCCTGCTCGAACTGGCGCGCGATCCGCACGGCGAGGACGCCAGCGCGTATTTCCTCGACCAAGGCCATCCGCTGCTGGCGGCCTGGGGGCGGCTGGGCCAGCACTTCATGCTGTCGATGCAGCAGCTCGAGGCCGCGCTCGACATCCGCCATTTCCGCGATGAGCGCGAGGCCGACAAGACGCCCGACTCGCTGCTCGAACGCACGCAGGAAAGCCTGCGCCGCCTCGATCCCGCGCTGATGGCCACGGATCCGCGTGATCGGGATTCACGCCTGCACGACCGCTCGCTGCGCGTGCACGCCGCCCATTCGCGCCTGCGCGAACTCGAAGCCCTGCGCGACGCGCTGCTGCGCGAACGCGCCGAACGCCCCGACCTCGAGCCGTCCGACATCGTCGTGATGGCGCCCGACATCGGCGCCTACCTGCCGCTGCTGCCGGTGGTGTTCGGCGAAGCCGGCCGCGCCGAAGGCCCGCTGCCCTACCACCTGGCCGACGTGCCGATGGCGCGTGCGCAGCCGCTGTTCACGGCATTCCGGCAACTGCTGTCGCTGCCGAGCACGCGACTGACCGCGCCCGAGCTGGTCGATTTCCTCGGGCAGCCCGTCGTGATGCGCCGCCTCGGCCTCGACGACAGCGCGCTCGACACGCTGGTGCAGTGGTTGGCGGACGCGCGTGCAGCCTGGGGCCTGGACCCGGCCTTCCGCGCCGCGATGGGCGTGCCGGCGACCGAGGAACACACGCTGTCCTGGGCGATGGACCGGCTGGTTGCCGGTTTCATCCACGGCAGCGAAGCCATGGACGCCGTGCTGCACCTGCCGGACGACACCGCGATGGTGCCCGTGCCCGGTGTCACCGGCGGCGCCACGCCGGCGCTGGGTGCGCTCGATCATCTGCTGCAGCAGATCGCGGGGCTGCGCAGTGATGCCGTGGCCGAACGACCGGCCACCGAGTGGGCGCGGCGGCTGGAGGAGCGGCTCGATGCGCTGTTCCTGCCCGATCTTTCCGATGCCGCCGCGATCGAAGCGATGGACCAGCTGCGTGCGCTGTTGCGCGCGCTGGCCAGCGAACCCGGCGACCTCGGCCTCGATCCGCTGTTGAGCTGGCCGGTGGTGAAGCAGTGGCTGGAAGAACGCCTGTCGGCCGTGCCCGAACGCCAGCGTTTCCTGGCCGGCGGCATCACCGTCTGCGGCATGGTGCCGCAGCGTGCGATCCCCTTCCGCGTGGTCGCGGTGCTGGGCCTGAACGAAGGCGAATACCCGCGCAACGATGTCGATGCCGGCCTCGATCCGATCGGCCGGCCGGGCCTGCGCCGGCTCGGCGATCGCGACGTGCGCAGCGACGACCGCTACCTGTTCCTGGAAACGCTGATGTCGGCGCGCGACGCGCTGCACCTGAGTTATGTCGCCTTCGACGCCGTCAGTGGCAGCGCGCGGAATCCCGCCGCGCCGCTGGCCGAACTGATGGCGGCGCTGCCGGCGGGCGACCGCATCGGCGACGAAACCGTCGCGCCGGCCTGGCGCGTCGAACATCCGCTGCAGCCCTTCGACGGGCGTTATTTCGACGGCCAGGATCCGCGCCTGTTCTCATACCGCGGCGAATTCGCGGCGATGACGCGGGGCGCGGCGGAACCGCGCCGGCTGCTGTCGCCGGATCCGCCGCCGGCCGACGACGCGGTGCGCGAGCTGTCGGTGTCAGGGCTGCGCCGCTATTTCCGGGATCCCGCGCGGGTGCTGCTGGCCGAACGCCTGCAGGTCCGGCTGGACGCGCTGGACGAATCCGGCCTGGCCGAAGACGAACCGCTGGAGCCCCGGCTCGATCGCCTCGATTCGCCGGCGCGCGCCCTGTGCCTGCAGGCCCTGCGCGATCCCTCGACGCCGCTGCCTGCGAAGGCGCCGGAAGCCATGCGCCTGGCCGGCCTGCTGCCTGCGGCGGGCCTGGGTGACGCCGCCTGGGCGCGCGAGCTCGAGGCCGTGCAGGCACTGGTCGACACCGCACGTGCTCGTGCGGACATCGCGCCACTGCTCGCGGCCGGATTGCCGGCAGCGACGCCACCACTGCGCCGTGATCCCGGGCGTTTCCGCATCACCGGCGAACTGAAGAACGCCTGCGACAGTGGCGATGCGCTCTGGGTGCTCGACGTGTTCCCGAACCGTGACAAGGAAAACGACCTCGGCCTTCAGGAGCGGCTGCCGCTGTTCCTGGCCTGGGCACTGCTGCGCCTGGCGCCGGAGAATGCGGGCCGCGCGGTCCGTCTGGTTGCGCTGGTGAAAAAGCCGGCAGCCCCTGGCAGGACGGCATCGCTGCCTGGGATCGCGATTTCATCGCCGCCTCCACGAAAGGGCAGGCGCACATGCGCGAAGACCTTGAAGAACGCGTGCTCGACCTGCTGTCGCTGTGGGCGCAACCGGTCACGCATCCGGCCTGGTACTTCCCACGCGCGTCGAGCGTGCTGGCCGCCGGAAAGGACGATGCCGAAGGCGCCTGGCAGGTCGAACGCGGCTATTCGCCCGGATACGCGCGCCTGCTCGGCCGCGGCCTGGATTTCGAGGAAGGCACGGAGGATCACGAGGCCCTGCGCAAACAGGCGGGGCAGCTGGCGGAGCGGATGCGCATCGGCCCGGAGGATGCGGCATGAACACGCCCGTCCAGGTCGAACACTGGAACAAACTGCCCCTGGGCCCGGGCGGCCGCGCACTCGTCGAAGCCAGCGCCGGCACCGGCAAGACCTGGACCATCGCGGTGTTGTACCTGCGCCTGCTGCTCGAGCAGCCGCTCGCGGTCGAGCAGGTCGTCGTCACCACCTTCACCGATGCCGCCGCGCAGGAGCTGCGCGAACGCCTGCGCGGTCGGCTGCGCGCCGCGCTGGCACTGGCGGATGCCCCGCCGGCGCCGGATGGCCTTCCCGCTGACGAAGCCTGGTTGTGCGCGCGCTGGAACGACGACGCCCGCCAGCGCGAAGACCGCCGCCGCCTGCGCCTGGCGCTGGCCGATTTCGACCGCGCGCCGGTGGGCACGCTGCACGGCCTGTGCCAGCGCATCCTGGCCGAACATCCGTTCGAAAGCGGCAGCCGTTTCGAACCCGGCGACCCGACCTCGGGCCAGGCGCTGGCCGAAGAGCTGGCGCGTGATGCCTGGCGCGTGCTGCACCAGGGCGATGGTGAGGCGGCACGGGGCATCGCGCTCGAGGACCTGAAGCTCTCGACCTTCAGCAGACAGCTCAGGCAGTTGATGGCGCCGGGCGTGCGCATCGACGCGGCCGGCGAAGACCTGCCCACCGTGCTCGCCGCGTTGCCGGAAGACCTGGTATCGGGCCTGCACGATGTGATCGATCGCATGGCCTGGTTCACGCGCGTCAACAGCGCACTGCGCACCGGGCTGACGACGCTGGCGGCCTGTTTCGCTGGCGAAGGCGGCTGGCCGAAGGAGGACCACCTCGAGCTGATCCGTGGCCAGGTGCTGGAAAAACACATCCGCCCCGAACACCAGGCCGCCTTCCTGGCGCATCCGGCGATCGCGGTCTTGTTCGCGCAATGGCCCCGTATCGAGGCGACGCGCTTCGTGCCGCTGCAGCGCTTCTGGCACGCCCAGGTCGAACAGGCGCAACGCTGGCGCGATGAACGCCTCGCCGCGCGTGGCCAGGTGACCTTCGACGAGATGATCCGGCGCGCGCACGCGGCCATCGCATCGAATCCCGCGCTGGCCGACGCGCTGTTCCGCGACTGGCCGGTGGCGCTGGTGGACGAGTTCCAGGACACCGACGCGCAGCAGTACGGCATCCTCGACCGTCTTTATCGTGATGCCGAAGGCCAGCAGCGTGGCCGCCTGGTGATGATCGGCGACCCCAAGCAGGCGATCTACGGTTTCCGCGGCGGCGACATCCACGCCTACCGCCGCGCCCGTCATGATGCCGGCCACGTGCTGGTGCTGGGCACCAACCACCGCAGCTCGCGCGGCTACGTGCAGGCGGTGAACCAGTGGTACGCCGCCGGTGGCCAGACCCTGGGCCGCAGCGGTGCCGACGATGTGAACTACTGCCCCGTCGAAGCCAGCGGCCGCCGCGACGCCACGCCGTACACGATCAGCGGCCGCGCGCTTGAACGCCCGCTGCAGATCCACTTCCACGCCGACGACCCCGGCCGCCAGGGTGAGCGCCGCCGACTCGCGCTCGACGCCTGCGCCAACCAGATCGCGGCGATGCTGGCCTCGGGTCAGCACGCGATCGGCGGCCGCGCACTGGAGCCCGGCGACCTGGCGGTGCTGCTGCCGACGAATCGCGACATCGCCAGCCTGCGCGCCCGCCTGCAGGCACGCGGCGTGCCCTGCGTCGGCGGCGCGCGCGACAGCGTATTCGCCGGCGATTGGGCCTTCGAGCTGCAGCTCGTACTGAGCGCGGTGCTGGCCGAAGAGGACGAATCCGCCCTGCGCGCCGCGCTGCTGACGCGGCTCTGGGGTTTCGACCTGGCCACGCTGGCGTCGCTGGATGCCGGTTCGCCGCTGTGGACCGCGGTTTCCGACCGCCTGCAGCGCCTGCGCCAGGCCTGGCGCAGCAAGGGCGTGCTGGCCCTGGTGCAGCAGCTGGCGAGTGATGCCGCGCCGCGCCTGCTGGCCACGCCCGGTGGCGAACGTGATCTCACCGACCTGCGCCATCTCGGCGAGTTGCTGCAGCTGCGCAGTGAACAGGGCGGCGGCACGCGCGAACTGCTGGCCTGGCTGGGCGAACAGCGCCGCGGCGACGGCGACGAAGACAGCGGCGACGAACGCCAGCCGCGCATCGAATCCGACGCCCGCCGGGTGCAGCTGATGAGCCTGCACAAGAGCAAGGGCCTGGAATTCCCGGTCGTGTTCCTGCCGCTGATGTGGGCGCACGAAGGCCAGTCGCTGCAGGCGCCGTACCTGGTGCCGCTGCCGCAGGGCGGCCGCCGCGCCGCCTTCGACGACGCCGCGAAGACAAGCGCGCGCTGGGAGGGCCAGGACGAACGTTTCCGCACGCTGTACGTCGCACTGACCCGCGCCATCCATGCCTGCCATGTGTACGCATTGCCGCCGGAGCGCCCGCAGGCCGCGAACAGCCAGAAGTCCAAGGCCGATCCGGAACGCGCGCCACTGGATGCGATGCTGACGCGTGTGATCGAGGCCGACCGGCAGGACACGCTGCCGCAGGTCGGCTGGAACGACGAAGGCTGGCCGCTGGTGGATGCCGTGCTGCCGGATGCGCCGGAACCGCCGCTGGCGCGTGTCGCGCTTGTCGAGCCTGCCGCCACCCCGCTGCGCCAGCGCCTGAGTTTCTCGACTCTGATCAGCGGCTTGCGCCTGGCGCCGACCGAAGAAGCCCCGGCCGACGACGAACCGCTGGCACTCGACGAGCCGGCGCCGGAGCCCGTGGACGAAGCCCCGCATCCGGAGCTGCTGGCGCTGGCCAACGTGCGTGGCACCGCCTTCGGCAACGCGTTGCACGCCGCCTTCGAGAACCGCCGCCAGGACCGGCCGCTGGTCGACCAGCACGGCCTGCTGCGGGACCAGCTGCGTGGATTCGGTGTGCGTGCACACGACGCGAAACCCGAAGCCGTCGTCGCGCCGCTGGCCCGGCGCATGGACGGCGCACTCGCCGCAGAGCTGCTGCCTGGCCTGCGCCTGGGTGAGGTGCCGGCGGCGAATCAGCGCGCCGAAATGGCCTTCCACTTCGCGCTCGACGCCGCACGCCTGTCGCAGCTGCGCGCCGCCGCCGCGGAACACGGCGACGCCGGCCTGGTGCCGCCGCTTGCCGCCGAACGCCTGCGCGGCCTGATGACCGGCAAGATCGACCTGGTGTTCGAACACGGCGGCGTCTTCCACGTGCTCGACTACAAGGGCAATTGGCTGGGCGAACACCTTTCGGACTACAGCGGCGGGGCGCTGCGCGCCGCGATGGACCACAGCCATTACCGCCTGCAGGCGCTGCTCTACACCGTGGCGCTGCATCGTTTCCTGCGCCAGCGGCTGCCGGATTACGCGCCGGCGCGACATCTCGGTGCGTACATCTACCTGTTCGTCCGTGCCGCGGGCCTGGCGCCCGGTGCCGGCGTTTTCGTGGAGCGTTTCAGCGACGGATTGATCCACGCCGTCGATGCGGTGCTGGCCGAAGCGGAGGTGCCGGCATGAGCCATCTGCGCTACGACGCCCGGCCGCCGACCGCCGACACCGACGGCCCGCTGCGCGAACGTGCACTGGCCCGTGCGCTGGCGCGCTGGGTGCTGGGCCACGGCGGTTCCGCGCGCCTGGCGGAACTGGCCGGCCGCGCCGCAGTCGCCGAGCTGGCCGGCGACACTGCGCTGGCGCCATTGGCGGACGATGCCTGCGACGCACTGCGGACCGAAGCGCTGGTCGGCGACGGCGGAACGCAGACGCCCTTCGTGCTCGACGAGGCCGGCCGTTTCTACCTATGGCGGAACTTCCTGCACGAAGGCGAAGTCGCCACGCTGATCCGCACGCGGCGTGACGCTGCCACGCGCTCGACCACCGATGAGGCCACGGTGGACACCCTGTTCCCCGGTGGCGACCCGGCACTCGACGGCGCCCAGCGCCAGGCCGTGCGTTCGGTCGGCGGGCGCAGGCTGTTCGTGCTCACTGGTGGCCCCGGCACGGGCAAGACCACCACCGTATTGCGCATGCTGCTGCGCCTGCAGCGCGACGGCGCGGGCGGGCAGGGCATCGCGGTGGCCGCGCCCACCGGCAAGGCCGCGCAACGCCTGGTGCAGTCGCTGCGCAGCGAATCGGCGCGCCTGCGCGGGCACCTGCCGGCCGAATGGCAGGCCGGTCTCGATGCGCTGCCCACCGCCGACGCGCTCACCGTGCATCGCCTGCTGGGTTATTCGCCGACGCGCAACGCCTACACGCGCGGGCCGGAGTCGCCGATCGAGGCCGGCATCGTCGTGGTCGACGAAGCCTCGATGCTCGACCTGGCGCAACTGCGTGCGCTGCTGCGCGCATTGCCGCTGGAAGCCGTGCTGGTACTGGTGGGCGATGCCGACCAGCTCAACCCGGTCGGCGCCGGTTCGGTGCTGATGGACCTGGTGGCGGTGCTGGAAGCACAGGACGCGCCCGAACTCGTGCGCCTGCGCCACAGCTTCCGCGCTGACACCCGCCTGGTGCCGGTGAATGAAGCCGTGCGTGCCGGCGATGGCGCCGCGCTGGCCGCCGCGCTGGT
Source organism: Arenimonas daejeonensis (assembly GCF_007993735.1). Taxonomy (GTDB): domain Bacteria; phylum Pseudomonadota; class Gammaproteobacteria; order Xanthomonadales; family Xanthomonadaceae; genus Arenimonas; species Arenimonas daejeonensis. The sequence goes on from NZ_CP042453.1 coordinate 938,388, forward strand.
CGGTGCGGGCGACAGTGCCACACTGCACACCGTCGAAACGCCGGCCGCACTTGCACGCGAAGCGCGCCGCTGGGCTGATGCGCTGGCAGACGCGGGCCCGCCCGGGCCCGTCGTCGCCGGTGCGGCAGAAAGCGAGACCGTCACGCCGGTTCTGCGCGCGCTCGCCACGCGACAGCTGCTCTGTGCGCTGCGCGACGGTCCCTTCGGCGCGGATGCGATGAATGCCGCGATCGAACGCCAGCTTCGCCAGCGCTGGCACGTGCCCGCGGATCAAACCTGGTATCCGGGCCGCGTGGTGATGATCACCCGCAACGACTACGGCGCCCATCTGTTCAACGGCGACCTCGGCCTGTGCCTGCGCGACGCGGAGGGCACGCTGCACGTGTGGTTCGTGGCCGCCGACGGAAGCGGCGCGCGCGCCTTCGCGCCCGGCGCCCTGCCGGCGCACGAACCGGCCTGGGCCATCACCATCCACAAGAGCCAGGGCAGCGAATACGGCCACGCCGCCGTGCTGCTGCCACCCGATCCCGAACACCGCATCCTGTCGCGGCAGCTGCTGTACACCGCGTTGTCGCGCGCCAAACAGCGCATCGAAGTCTGGGCGCCGCGGGCCAGCGTCGACGCGGCGCTGGCGCGGGCGGTGCGACGCGCTGGTGGACTGGCCGCGCGGCTTTCGGGAGACTGACCCTGTCGTGTCGTCGGAGGTTCACATGATCGAGATCATCGGCCGCCAGGGTTCGCACTACACGCGCATGGCGCGGCTGCTCGCGCACGAACTGGGCGTGCAGTACACGCTGCGCCCGATCTACGACCTGCTCAGCGAGGATCCGGCGGTGTTCGGCGGCAACCCCGCGTTGAAACTTCCGGCCCTGCGCCAGGACGAGACCGTGGTATGGGGCAGCCAGAACGTCTGCCGCGCGCTGGCGCGTTCGGTGCCCGGCGGCGAGTCACGGGTGTTCTGGGCGGAGGACGCGCGCACGCCGCTGCTGATGAACGCGCACGAGATCATGGCGCATACGATGGCCGTGCAGGTCGAGGTGGTATTCCACGAAGTCGTGTCCAAGCGCCCGGCCGACACGGCCTCGCGCAAGCGCCGCGCCAGTCTGGTGAACTGCCTGGTGTGGCTGGATGCGAACCTCGATGCCGTGCAGTCCGAACTGCCGGCGGCGCGCATCCGGATGTTCGAGCTCGGGCTGTTCGCGGTGCTGGAACACTTCGCTTTCCGCAATCCGATGGGCCTGTCGGCGATGCCCCGCCTCACCGGGTTCATGGCGGCTTTCGGCCAGCGGGCCTCGGCCCAGGCGACGCCGTATCGCGTGGACACGCCGCCGGCCTAGGGGGCAGGGCGGCCAGATCCCGGGGCAGAACCGGCCTGGGCGCTGGCAAACCGGCAAAAAACTCGGGAAAAGATGACGCCCTCGGGCCCGGTCCCGGATAATGGCGGCCCCTGAAACAAGGCCAGCCATGAACACGACGTACCGCCAGCCGCTGCCCGGCACCTCCCTCGACTTCTTCGACGCGCGCCGCGGTGAACGCGCTGCAGGCCGGTGCCTGGGACGGGCTGCCCTATGTCTCGCGCGTGCTGGCCGAGAACCTGGTGCGCCGCTGCGAACCTTCGGCGCTGGACGCCTCGCTGCGCCAGCTGATCGAACGCAAACGCGACCTCGACTTCCCCCTGGTTCCCGGCGCGCGTGGTCTGCCACGACATCCTGGGCCAGACCGCGCTGGTGGATCTCGCGAGCCTGCGTGATGCGATCGCCGACCAGGGTGGTGATCCGGCGCAGGTAAATCCGGTGGTGCCGGTGCAGCTGATCGTCGACCACTCGCTGGCGGTGGAGTGTGGTGGGTTCGATCCGCAGGCGTTCCAGAAGAACCGGGCGATTGAAGACCGTCGCAACGAGGACCGTTTCCACTTCATCGACTGGACCAAGCTCGCGTTCAAGAACGTGGACGTGATCCCGCCGGGCAACGGGATCATGCACCAGATCAATCTGGAGCGGATGAGCCCGGTGATCGGCGTGCTCGACGGCGTGGCGTACCCGGACACCTGCGTCGGCACCGACAGCCACACCCCGCACGTGGACGCGCTGGGCGTGATCGCGATCGGCGTCGGCGGCCTCGAGGCCGAGAACGTGATGCTGGGCCGCGCCTCGTGGATGCGCCTGCCGGACATCATCGGCGTCGAGCTCACCGGCAAGCCGCAGCCCGGCATCACTGCCACCGACATCGTGCTGGCGCTCACCGAGTTCCTGCGCAAGCAGAAGGTCGTAGGTGCATGGCTGGAATTCCGCGGCGAAGGCGCCTCGGCTTTGACGCTGGGCGACCGTGCCACGATCTCGAACATGGCGCCGGAATACGGCGCGACTGCGGCGATGTTCTTCATCGACGGTAACACCCTCGACTACCTGCGATTGACCGGCCGCAGCGACGAGCAGGTGAGGCTGGTGGAGACTTATGCCAAACACACCGGCCTCTGGGCCGATGCGCTGGCGACGGCTCAGTACGAGCGCACGCTGTCCTTCGACCTTTCCAGCGTGGGACGCAACATGGCGGGCCCGTCGAATCCGCACGCCCGCGTCGCCACGGCCGACCTCGCCGCCAAGGGCATCGCCGGCAACCTCGCCGCCGCCCGCGCGCAGGAAGCCGAAGGCTTGATGCCCGACGGCGCCGTGATCATCGCCGCCATCACCAGCTGCACCAACACCTCCAACCCGCGCAATGTGATCGCCGCCGGCCTGCTGGCACGCAACGCCAACCGTGCGGGCCTCACGCGCAAGCCGTGGGTGAAGTCGTCGCTGGCGCCGGGCTCGAAGGCCGTGGCGCTGTACCTGGAAGAAGCGGGCCTGAAGTCCGAACTCGAACAGCTCGGCTTCGGCATCGTCGCCTTCGCCTGCACGACCTGCAACGGCATGTCCGGCGCGCTGGACCCGGCGATCCAGAAGGAGATCATCGACCGCGACCTGTACGCGACCGCCGTGCTCAGCGGCAACCGCAACTTTGACGGCCGCATCCATCCCTATGCCAAGCAGGCCTTCCTGGCCTCGCCGCCGCTGGTGGTGGCCTATGCCATCGCGGGCACCATCCGCTTCGACATCGAGAAGGACGTGCTGGGCCACGACGCCGCCGGAAAGCCGGTGACGCTGAAGGACCTGTGGCCGAGCGATGCCGAGATCGACGCGATCGTGAAGGCGGCGGTGAAGCCCGAGCAGTTCCGCAAGGTTTACGAGCCGATGTTCAAGCTCAGCGTCGAGAGCGCCGCCAAGGTCAGCCCGCTGTACGACTGGCGCGCGCAGAGCACCTACATCCGCCGCCCGCCGTACTGGGAAGGCGCGCTGGCCAAGCCGCGCACGCTCACCGGCCTGCGTCCGCTGGCGCTGCTGGGCGACAACATCACGACCGACCACCTGTCGCCTTCGAACGCCATCCTTCTGAACAGCGCCGCCGGCGAATACCTGGCGAAGATGGGCCTGCCGGAAGAGGACTTCAATTCCTACGCGACGCACCGCGGCGACCACCTGACGGCGCAGCGCGCCACCTTCGCCAACCCGACGCTGATCAACGAGATGGCGGTGGTGGACGGCGTGGTGAAGAAGGGTTCGCTGGCGCGCGTGGAGCCGGAAGGCAAGGTGACGCGCATGTGGGAAGCGATCGAGACCTACATGGACCGTGGCCAGCCGTTGATCATCGTCGCCGGCGCCGACTACGGCCAGGGCAGCTCGCGCGACTGGGCGGCCAAGGGCGTGCGCCTGGCGGGCGTGGAGGCGATCGTGGCCGAGGGCTTCGAACGCATCCACCGCACCAACCTGATCGGCATGGGCGTGCTGCCGCTGGAGTTCCAGCCCGGCACCACGCGCCTGACCTGGGCCTGGACGGCACCGAGACCTACGACGTGACCGGCGAACGTACGCCGCGTGCGACGCTGACCCTCGTGGTCAACCGCCGCAACGGTGAACGTTTCGAGGTGCCGGTCACCTGCCGTCTCGACACCGCCGAAGAGGTTTCCATCTACGAAGCGGGTGGCGTGCTGCAGCGTTTCGCCCAGGACTTCCTCGAATCGAACAAGGTGGCCTGAGATGGCACACGCCCCGCAGATCCGCATTCCCGCCACCTACATGCGCGGGGGCACGTCGAAAGGCGTGTTCTTCCGTCTCCAGGACCTGCCGGAAGCCGCGCGCGTGCCCGGCCCGGCCCGCGACGCGCTGCTGATGCGCGTCATCGGCAGCCCGGACCCGTACGGCAAACACACCGACGGCATGGGTGGCGCGACTTCGAGCACCAGCAAGTGCGTGATCATCAGCAAGAGCGCGCAGCCCGGCCACGACGTGGACTATCTCTACGGCCAGGTGTCGATCGACACCGCCTTCGTGGACTGGAGCGGCAACTGCGGCAACCTCAGCACCGCGGTCGGTCCGTTCGCGATCGCCAATGGCTTCATCGACAGGTCGCGGCTGCCGGAAAACGGCGTGTTCGCGGTGCGCGTCTGGCAGGCCAACATCGGCAAGACGATTGTTGTCCATGTGCCCATTGCCGGCGGCGAAGTTCAGGAGCTCGGCGATTTCGAACTCGACGGCGTCACCTTCCCGGCGGCCGAGATCGTGCTGGAGTTCATCGACCCGGCCGACGAGGGCGAAGGCGAGGGCGGTGGCGCGATGTTCCCGACCGGCCACCTCACCGACACGCTGGACGTGCCGGGCGTCGGCACGCTGACGGTGACGATGATCAATGCCGGCATCCCGACCGTGTTCGTGAACGCGAAGGACATCGGCTACACCGGCACCGAACTGCAGGACGCGATCAACGGCGATGCGAAGGCGCTGGCCATGTTCGAGGCCATCCGCGCCCACGGTGCCGTGCGCATGGGTCTGATCAAGGACGTGGCCGACGCAGCAAAGCGCCAGCACACGCCCAAGGTCGCCTTCGTCGCGCCGCCTGCCGACCACGTGTCGAGCAGCGGCAAGCGCATCGAGGCCGGCGAGATCGACCTGCTGGTGCGTGCGCTGAGCATGGGCAAGCTGCACCACGCGATGATGGGTACCGCCGCCGTCGCCATCGGCACCGCCGCGGCGATTCCCGGCACCCTGGTGAATACTGCGGCCGGTGGCGGCGAGCGCCAGGCGGTGCGTTTCGGCCATCCCAGCGGTACCCTGCGTGTCGGCGCGGAAGCGCGCCAGGAGAACGGCCAGTGGGTCGTGCGCAAGGCGATCATGAGCCGCAGCGCGCGGGTGCTGATGGAAGGCGCGGTGCGCGTGCCGGCGGATTTCCACATCGATTGAACGGCGCCGCCGCGCGTCTCGGTTAACATCGCGGCGCCCCCTGCAGGAGAAGTCCATGTCCCTCACCGGAAAAACCATCGCCGTCACCGGCGCCTTCGGCGCCCTCGGCACCGCCGTGGTGCAGGCGCTGCTGGCGCAGGGCGCGGCTGTCGCCGCCATCGACTTCGCGGCGGCGCCGCGCGATCCGTCCACGCTGGAGGGCGCCAGCCTGCATGGCGGCGTGGATCTCGGCCAGGCCGATGCGGCGGCGGCGGTGTTCGCGGCGATCAAGAAGCAGCACGGCGGCCTTGATGGTCTGGTCAACATCGCCGGCGGCTTCCGTTGGGAGAAAGTGCCGGGCGGTTCGCTCGACACCTGGGACACGATGTACCGGATGAACCTGCGCACCGCGGTGTCCGCCTGCCAGGCCGCGCTGGCCCTGCTTCCCGATGGCGGCCGCATCGTCAACATCGGTGCCAATGGCGCAGTGAAGGCCGGCGCCGGCATGGGTGCCTATGCCGCCTCGAAGGCCGGTGTCGCCCGCCTCACCGAAGCCCTGGCGGAAGAGCTCAAGGACCGCGGCATCACGGTCAACGCCCTGTTGCCGAGCATCATCGACACGCCGGCCAACCGCGCCGACATGCCCGATGCGGATTTCAGCCGCTGGGTGAAGCCGGCCGAGCTGGCCGACGCCATCGTGTTCCTGCTGTCGGACCGCGCCAGCGCCATCACCGGTGCCCCTGGTGCCGGTGGCCGGGCGCGTCTGAGCCGAGCAGGCGGCGTCTGCAGGCCGTTCAGAATCAAACACTTGCACGATCCGCCGGAAACGGCGAAAAACTCCCGTCGAGTCTGTCGAATCCGGCCCCGGCCGTTCGTCGTCTGGTTACAGGGCCAAGACCGGCCCTGCATCCACCCGATCAAGGAGAACCACCATGCGCGTCATCGTTTTCGTCAAAGCCACCGCCGACAGCGAAGCCGGCGTCATGCCTCCCGCCGAAATGCTCGAGGCCATGGGCAAGTACAACGAAGAGCTGGTCAACGCCGGCATCATGCTGGCCGGCGAAGGCCTGAAGCCCACCGCGCAGGCCAAACGCGTGCACTTCGACGGCACCAGGCGCACCGTCACCGACGGCCCCTTCGCCGAAACCCGCGAGATCGTCGCCGGTTACTGGTTGTGGGAAGTGAAGGACATGGCCGAGGCCGTGGAGTGGGTGAAGCGCTGCCCGAACCCGATGTTCGGCCCCAGCGACATCGACATCCGCCCGCTGTACGGGATGGAGGATTTCGGCGACGCGCTCACCCCCGAAGCGGAAGCCGTGCACGGGCGCGTGGCCGAAAAACTGGGCGCCGCGAACTACCCCCAGCGCAATGGCTGAAGCCGCGGCACGCGAGGCCATCGAGGCGGTCTTCCGGATCGAGCGGTCCCGGTTGATCGCCGCGCTGGCACGCCTGCTGCGCGACCTGGACGCGGCCGAGGAACTGGCGCAGGACGCCTTCCTGGCCGCGCTCACCGACTGGCCGCGCAAGGGCATTCCCGACAATCCCGGCGCCTGGCTGATGACCACGGCCAAACGCCGGGCCATCGACGCGCTGCGGCGCCGGCAGCTGCAAGATGAAAAAGAACCGCAGCTGATCGACGACGCCGGACAGTCCCAACCCTTCGCGAGCATCGAGGACATCGAAGCCGCCATGGACCACGACATCGGCGACCACCGCCTGGGCCTGATCTTCACCGCCTGCCATCCCGTGCTGTCGGCGGATGCGCGTGCCGCGCTGACGCTGCGCCTGCTCGGCGGCCTGGAGACGGGCGAGATCGGCCGCGCCTTCCTGACTTCGGAAACCACCATCGCCCAGCGCATAGTGCGGGCGAAACGTGCGATCGGCGAAGCGGGCGTCGCCTTCGAGGTGCCGCGCGGCCACGAGCTGGCACCGCGCCTGGCCTCGGTGCTGGAAGTGATCTACCTGATCTTCAATGAAGGTTACGCCGCCACCGCCGGCGACGACCTGCTGCGGCCGGCGCTGTGCCAGGAAGCGCAGCGCCTGGGCCGCGTGCTGTCGGCGCGGCTGCCGGACGAGCCGGAAGTGTTAGGCCTGCTGGCGCTGATGGAACTGCAGGCTTCGCGCCTCAATGCCCGCACCGCGCCCGACGGCAGCCTGCTGACGCTGGCATTGCAGCAGCGCGCGCGTTGGGATCAGTTCCTCATCCATCGTGGCTTGAGCGCGCTGAAGCGGGTCGAAGCCCTGGGCGGCGAACGTGGGCCGTACGCGCTGCAGGCGCAGATCGCCGCCCACCACGCCCGCGCGAAAACCTACGACGCCACCGACTGGTCCGGCATCGCCGCCAGCTACGACACGCTGGCGCAAGTGATGCCGTCGCCCATCGTCGAACTCAACCGCGCGGTGGCGCACAGCATGGCCTTCGGCCCGGAGGCGGGATTGCGTCTGCTCGATGCCATTGCCGAAACCCCTGCGCTGCAGACCTATGCGCCACTGCCGGCGGCCCGCGGCGACTTCCTGTTCCGCGCCGGCCGGGTGCTGGAGGCCAAGCTGCAGTTCGCCCGCGCCGCCGAACTGGCGCAGAACGCCCGCGAACGGGAGTTCCTGCTCAAACGCCAAGAGGCCTGCGGATGAAAATTTCTTCCGGGATTGTCGAATCCCGCCCCTGCCGTCCGTCGAAGGAATGAGGGCCGGATCCCCGTCCCCGCCAACCCCCGAGGAAACCACCATGCAGAAGATGATCTTCGTGAACCTGCCCGTCGCCGACCTGCCCAAGGCCATGGCCTTCTATGCCGCGCTGGGTTTCACCAACAACCCGCACTTCACCGACGACACCGCCGCCTGCATGGTCTGGAGCGAGGCCATCCACGTGATGCTGCTCACCCACGACAAGTGGCGCACGTTCACGAGCCGCCCGATTCCGCCGACCACGGCGAGCGAAGTGCTGCTCGCCATCTCGTTCGAAAGCCGCGACGCGGTGGACACCATCGCCGATACCGCGAAGGCGAACGGCGGCACCGCCGACATCAACCCGGTGCAGGACCACGGCTTCATGTACAGCCGCGCCCTGGCCGATCCCGATGGCCACGTGTGGGAGGCGTTCTGGATGGATCCGGCGGCGGTGCCGGCGGGCTGATATCTGTCCGCGCCTAGGCTGGCGCAGCAGCCATATACGCAAAAACCCCGCTTCTGGCGGGGTTTTTTCATTGGTGGCTATGGGTGGACTCGAACCACCGACCCCAGCATTATGAGTGCTGTGCTCTAACCGGCTGAGCTACATAGCCATGGGGCAAAACGCGCTGTCCGTTGCAGACAGGGCCGCGAATTCTGGGCCTTCGACCCCCTTCCTGTCAATCCGCGGCCGCCCCGCTTGTGGCCTTCAACAGCCCTGTGGCAGTCTGGCTCCAGTAGATTTTTGGAGTCCGATCGTGGTCGATCCGGACGGTTACCGCCCCAATGTGGGCATCGTGCTGATGCACGGCGATGGTCGGCTGTTCTGGGCCCGGCGGGTCAACCGTGACGGTTGGCAGTTCCCGCAGGGCGGCATGAACACCGACGAGACGCCGCTGGAGGCGATGTTCCGCGAGCTGCGCGAGGAAACCGGCCTGCTGCCCGAGCACGTGGAAGTGCTGGGCTCCACGCCCGGTTGGCTGCGCTACCGCCTGCCCCGCCGCTGTGTGCGCCGGGGCAACCGTCCGGTGTGCATCGGCCAGAAACAGGTCTGGTTCCTGCTGCGCCTGACCGGCGAGGAACACCACGTGCAGCTGGACCTGACCGAAAAGCCCGAATTCGACAGCTGGCGCTGGGTGGACTTCTGGTACCCGGCCGAACACGTGGTCAGCTTCAAGCGCGAGGTCTATGTGCGCGCCCTGCAGCACCTGGCGGTCGCGGCCCGGGCCGTGGCCGGGGATACCGCGGTGCCGCCCTGCGGGGAGGGGGTTCAGGCCCTGCTGCAGGCGTCGGCGGCGATGGCGGGGGTCGCGGCCGCCGGTGAGACGGGGTCGGGGGTGGGCTCCGGCAGTTGACAATCGTTCGCATTCGCATGGAAAATGCGAACCGTTCTCACACAGACCGGCCCGCATGTACGTCTGCATCTGCCACGGCGTTACCGACCAGGACATCCGCAACGCGGCCGAGGCCGGCTGCGCGTCGGTCACCGAGCTGACCATGCGCACGGGCCTGGGCAGCGGCTGCGGCACCTGCAGCGAGATGGCCGGCGAGATCCTGGCCGAAAGCCGCGCGAAACCTTTCCCGCTGCCGGTGTTCGCCGTCGCGGCCTGAGGCGGTCGGGGCTGAAGCCCCTCCCACATGGAACTGGCTGCATTCGCAAACGCGAATGCCGTGCGCCTGCAAACGAAAGCAATTCCCGTTTCTTCATCTTCAGGGGTGAAGGGGTAGGCTGCCGGCACGTCCACGGAACAGGAGGCCCGCCATGAAAGGCGACGCCAAGGTCATCGAGCACCTCAACAAGGCGCTCTACAACGAACTGATCGCGATCAACCAGTATTTCCTGCACGCCCGCATGTTCAATAACTGGGGCCTGAAAGAGCTCGGCGAGCACGAGTACAAGGAATCGATCGACGAGATGAAACACGCCGACAAGCTGATCGAGCGCATCCTGTTCCTCGACGGCCTGCCGAACCTGCAGAACCTGGGCAAGCTCTTCATCGGCCAGTCGCCGAAGGAATGCCTGCAGTGCGACCTGAAGCTGGAGATGCAGGCGGTGCCCGACCTCAAGGCCGGCATCATCGACTGCGAGAAGGCCAACGACTACGTGTCGCGCAAGGTGCTGGCCGACATCCTCGAGTCCGAGGAAGAACACATCGACTGGCTGGAGACCCAGCTGGCCCTGATCGAGCGCATCGGCGAGCAGAACTACCTGCAGGCCAAGATGGGCAGCTGAGTCCAGCGCCACGAAACACGAAGGGCCCGGCAGCGATGCCGGGCCCTTTCTTTGCTCAGCGCAGCAGGCCCTGCAGCGCCTGCGACGCGCGCCGGAATTCGGATTCCAGCACCGCCACGGCAACGGCCGGGCGTGGCAGCACGCCCTGGCGCGCGCCGAGCTCGATGCGTTTGGCGGCGGCCGACAGCGCCATCGCGCCCAGGTTGGCGCTGGCCGACTTGAGCGTGTGCGCCGGCGCGATCATGCGCGACATGTCGTTGGCGGCGGCGGCGGCTTCCAGCGCGTGCACGTGGGTCGGTGCGTCCTCCAGGAACAGGCGCACCAGGCTCAGGTATTCGTTGCCCATCACCGCACGCAGTTCGTCCACGACTTCGCTGGCCAGCACCGGCGGCGGCGCCGGCGGCGCGTCGCCGCGCAGTTCGGCAGACATCGGTTCCGGGCGGGGCGCCGGTGCGGCGGGTGCGGCCGGGGCCGGGCGCAGCAGCGGGCTGGCCGGGGGCGTGGCCGGCCGGGGCGGAAAGGGCACGGTCGGGCGCGGCGCGACGGGCGCGGCTTCGGCTGGTCGGGGCGTCGTGGGTGTCGCAGGCGTCGCCGGGCGTGCGACGGGGGCGGCCGGTGCGGGACGGGCGATGGCCGGTGCGGGGGCAGGGGCCGGCGCGGGCGTCGGACGCGGCACGACCGGGCTGGGTGCCGCGGCCAGGCCCGGCATCGGCGCCGGTTCGTCGGGCAGCAGGGTGGGCGTAGGCGACGGCGCTTCCGGCGGCGGTGTGCCTGCCGGGCGGTGCTGCAGCCAGCGGGCGATGGTGGCTTCCAGCAGGCGGCGGTCCACCGGCTTGGACAGGTAGTCGTCCATGCCCGCGTCCAGGCATTTCTGGCGGTCGCCGGCCATGGCGTTGGCGGTCATGGCGATGATGGGCAGGCGCGCCAGGTTCTGGCTGATCTCGTGCTGGCGCCATTCGCGCGAGGCGGTGTAACCGTCCTTGACCGGCATCTGGCAGTCCATCAGCACCAGGTCCAGGTTGCCCTGCACCATGCGATCGAGTGCCTTCTCGCCGTTGTCTGCGGTTTCGCAGGTCAGGCCCAGCAGGCCGACCAGGCGCTGGGCCACCATCAGGTTCACAGGGTTGTCTTCCACCAGCAGGATGCGTCCGCGCAGGCGGCCGGTGCGCGGCGCGCCGCCGCTGTCGTTGGTTTCTTCGGGTGTCATCAGCACGCGCTCGGGCGGAGGCAGTTCGTATTCATCCACTTTGGCAGCGGCCGGCGTGGCGAGGAAGGTGGTCAGGGCGCTGCGCAGTTCGGTACCGCCGATCGCGCGCGACAGCATCAGCGCATGCGGACCTGGGTCAGCTCCGCGGCGGCCGGATCGTCGCCCTGCAGGTAAACCACGCGCAGGTCCTCGAGTTCGGCGGTGCGGCGCAGGTTGCGGTGCAGGGCGATGGCGGTGCTGCGCACACTGGTCAGGTCCACCAGCAGCAGGTCGAAGCTCCAGCTGGCGCCGCGGGTGAAGGCGGTGCGCAGGCGGGTCAGCGCGTCCTGGGTGGTCTCGGTCTGGGTCAGGTTGACGCCCCAGCCCGGGGCGGCCTGGCCCAGGCGCTGGCGTAGGCCAGCGTCGGTGCTGAGCAACAGGATGCGTGCGCCGTTGAGGTCGCTGCGCTGGCCCTGGATGTCGCCGGTGGCCTTGAGCAGTGGCACTTCGAACCAGAAGGTCGAGCCGCGCCCGGGTTCGGATTCCACGCCGATGCTGCCGCCCATCAGGTCCACGATGCGCTTGCAGATCACCAGGCCCAGGCCGGTGCCGCCGTACAGGCGCGTCGTGGAGGCGTCGGCCTGGCTGAAGGCCTTGAACAGGCGCGCGTCCTTGGCGATGCCGATGCCGGTGTCGGTCACTTCGAAGCGCAGTTCGTGCTGGGTGCGGCTTTCGCCGCGCCGGGTCACCGCCAGCGTCACCGAGCCGCGTTCGGTGAACTTCACCGCGTTGCTCAGCAGGTTGGTCAGGATCTGGCGCAGGCGCACCGGGTCGCCGCGCACGGCCAGGCGCACGGCCGGGTCCATCTGCAGGGTCAGGCGCAGGCCCTTGCTCTCGGCCGGTTTCTCCATCAGCCGGATCACCGAGTCCAGCAGCTCGCGCAGGTTGAAGCTGGTGGTCTCGAGCGTGACCTTGTTCGCCTCGAGCTTGGAGTAGTCGAGGATGTCGTCAACGATGCGCTGCATCTGCCGGGCCGAGGTGTAGGCGGTGCGCACGATGTCCTGCTGGTCGGCCTGCAGGCGGCTGCTCATCAGCAGGTCGAGCATGGGGATGATGCCGTTGAGCGGCGTGCGGATCTCGTGGCTCATGGTCGCCAGGAATTCGCCCTTGGCCATCATCGCGGCTTCGGCGGCCTGTTTGGCTTCGGTCAGTTCGCGCTCGAGGCGGCGGTGCAGGGCCAGTTCTTCCTGCAGCGCGTTCACCTCGCGGGTCTGTTCACCGGTGTGCTGGGTGGCCTGGGCCAGGGCCTGGTTGCGCAGGAAGAAAGCGCGCCACAGCCCGGCGATGCCGGCCACGGCCAGCAGCGCGGCGATCATGGCGATGGTCTGCCACAGCCAGTTGTCGCTGACATGGCCCATCGCGGCGGCGGCGGCGGCACCGGCGGCGCCGGCGATGGCCAGCCAGCGGACGATCAGCGCGTCATTGGGTTTGGGGTTGGCCGGGAACATGCTCAGAGCACCGCCTGCTGGAAGTCGAAGTCCATGTCGCGTTCGGCCTGCTGCACCAGGTTGCCTGGATGAAGTCGATGCCGCTCATCCACAGCGTGGCCGCGGCCTGCGCGTCCTCGACGCCGTGGCCGATCACTTCCAGGCCGCGGCGGTGGGCACGGTCGATCAGCACCTTCAGCTCATCGCGCAGCGTGCCCGACAGCGCGGTGCTGGTGTACTTGCGCGCCAGCTTGACGAAACCCAGCGGCAGTTCGTCCAGCAGGCGCTCGGCGTCCTGGCCGGACTCGAACTGGCTCAGGCAGAACTGCACGCCGTCGGCCACCATCGCATCGCAGAACTGGCACACGGTGGCGGCGTGGATGGCGGCGTCCTCCAGCCGCAGTTCGATCACCACCGAGGTGCCGGGCACGTCGTGCGCCACCAGCTCGGACTTGAGCCAGGTGGCCTGGCTGGGATCGGCCAGGGTCAGCGCCGACTGGGTGACGAACAGGCGCAGCGGCCGGCCTTCGGCGCGACGGTCGCGGATCAGCTTCATCGAGGCCTGCAGTACCCAGCGGTCGATGTCGAGGATGAAGTCGCCGCGTTCGGCGAGCGGGATCACTTCGGCCGCAGGCAGCAGCTTGCCGTCGGTGCCGCGCAGGCGCAGCAGCACCTGGTACTGCGAGTCGTCGCTGCCCGCCACCGCCACCACCGGCTGGTACAGCAGCTCCAGGCTGTTGAGCGCGATCGCCTCGCGGATCTGGTTCACCAGCGCGGCTTCGCGCACGGCTTCGGTGGGTTTCACCGGCTCGTAGCGCTTGAGGCCCTTCTCGCTGGTGCGGGCTTCGCGCGCCATGCGTTCGACTGCGTTGAGGATGGCGCCGCTGTCGTGGAAACGGTGCTTCAGCCCGCAGATGCCCACGGACACGCGCAGCCGCAGCGGATGCCCCTGCACATTGAACGGGTGCTGCACCAGGGTGCCGCGCAGCTGGGTGGCCAGGGCTTCCAGGCCGGCCTCGTCGCGTTCGTTGTCCAGGATCAGGTAGCTGCCGTCGCCGAAACGCGCTGCGGGCGTGGGCTCGGCTTTTTCGCCCAGCAGCTTGCCGACGCCGGCCAGCAGCTGTTCCAGCGCGGTCAGGCCCAGGCGGTCGCGCAGCAGGTTGACACTTTCGATCTCGAGGAAGAGCACGCCGCCGGGGCTGTTGTCGCGGGCGCCGTCGAGCAGGTCGGCCAGGTTCTCCATCAGCTCTTCGCGGTCGTGCAGGCCGGTGTCGGGGTTGCGGCCGCTGCGGCGCAGGCGCCGGGTCTCGAGCGCGCGGTGGCGGCTGACGCGGTTGTGCACGGCGGCGATCAGGTGCTTGGGCCGTACGGGTTTGGAGATGAAGTCGTCGCCACCGGCGTCGAGCGCGTCGAACTGCGTGTCCTGGTCCGGTTCGCCCGAGAGGAACACGATCGGCGTGTGCAGGAAACTTTCCTGGTCGCGGATCAGCACCGTCAGTTCGATGCCGTTGGCATGCGGCATGTGCAGGTCCATCAGGATCAGGTCGGGGTGGAACTGGTGCAGGGCCTGCAGCACGTCCAGCGGCTCCAGCACCACCATGGTCTCCATGCCGGCATTGCGCAGGATGCCTTCGGCGAACAGGGCCTGGTTGCGGTCGTCCTCGACCACCAGCACGCGGTAGGGCGCTTCGCTTTCAGGGTTGAGCAGGGCGGCCAGCCGGCGCAGCACGTCGTTGGCGCCGTTGGGTTCCACCACCAGCGCGTCCACGCCGGCACGGCGCGCGGTGAGCCGCAGCGAGATGTCGTCGGCTTCCGCCAGCGCGACCAGCCGCACCTTGTGCGGACCGCGTTCGCTGGCGCTGCGCACGGTTTCGCCGATGGCCTCGAGCTGGTCGCTGAAGGCGGCGTCCACCAGGGCCAGGTGGGCGGGCAGGGCGCCCAGCAGTTCGCGCAGCTCGTCGGCGTCGCCCAGCAGTTCCACTTCGTAGCCCAGGGCTTCCAGGCGCTGGTCGAGTTCCAGCGACAGCACGCCGTGGTCGGTGAGGTGGTAGACGCGGATTCCGGCGGCGACGGGGCTGGGCTCGGTCATGTCGGGCACCTTGCGGGGAGGCGGTGCCGGCGTGGCGGCCGGCGACGGCTTGGGCGACGGGGTGGCCGCGGGTTGGGCAGCGGATTTGGCGGCAGGTTTGGGGGTGGTCTTGGCCGCCGCCTTGGCCGCTGGTTTGGCTGCCGGTTTGGCGGCTGGTGCCGGTGCCTCGGATTCCGGCAGGGGCGGTGCCGCTTCGGGTTCGGGCGCCAGCGTGCCGGCGATCGCCGCCGGTGCGTCGTCGCCCCAGCGGCGCCAGTAATTCGCGGGCGGGGTTTCGGCGCGGCCGGCGTGGTCGGCGCGGCGGGCCGCCTGGGTGTCGCTTGCCGGCTCGGCCGTCATCGGCACCGCTTCGCCGAGGTTCTCGATCAGGTGCCAGAGGCGTTCGCCCAGCGTCGGGTCGGGCAGTGCCTGCTGGACCAGGACCTCGCCCAGCAGGCCGCGCATCGTGCCGAAGTGGGCGCTGGCGGCGTCGAGGCCATGGCGGCTGCAGGCGTCGCCGAGGAAACGCGCGTCGTCGTGCAGCAGCGCCAGGCCGTTGATGTCCCAGCCGTCCTGAAGGAAGCGGTGCAGGCGACGGCCCATGGTTTCCACGCGCCGGGGCAACAGGCGCAGGAATGCGTGGCGGTGTTCGGCGAGTCTGGACTCGTCGTGCGGATTCATCGCTTGGCCCCCGGTTGGCCTTGGATTATGCCCCCGGGGCTGGCGGCTGTCAGGCGCCGCGGGCATGCGCAGGCCGTCAACGCTGTCCGTGCGCAGCAGCGGACAGCGGCGCGTTCAGGCCGTGCCCGTGCGCATGCGCAGGGCATTGCCACGACGCCACAACCAACGCACCACGACCAGCACGGTCAAGGCCAGCAGGCCCAGGGTGCCGAGCAGCAGGGCCAGGGCCCACCATGGGTGCGCGAACACCAGGGCCAGGGCGCCGACCGCGGCGACGTCTTCGCCGATCGAGGCGGTCCAGTTCGACAGTGGCTCGGGCGAGGCGTTGATCAATGCCCGGGTACTGGACTTGATCGCATGGGTGGCCAGTGCGGCGCCGGCGCCGAGTGCCAGTGCACCGCCACTGAGCTGGCCGTCATCGGAAAGCGTGGCGGCGGCGAGGAAGGCGCCGGCGGGTACGCGCGCCAGGGTCTGCAGCAGGTCCCAGCCCGAGTCCACGCCCGGGATCTTGTCGGTCGCGAACTCGACCGCCGCCAAGGCGCCCGCGGTGCCCAGCACCCAGGGCGAGGTGGTGACCTGCAGCGCCGCCGGCAGGTCGATCCAGCCCATCAGGCCGGCAAGGCCGACGCCGAATACGGTGAAGTAGGCCCGCACGCCGGCCAGGCAGGCCAGGGCCAGGCCCAGGGCGAAAACATGCGCTTCAGTCATGGCCACGTTCCCGGAAGGTGACGGCGATCACAGTATAGTGGCCCTCCGCCTTGACGCTGACTGTGACGCAGGGCTTAGTTTGCCGTCCCCCCGTTCGATCCCCCACCCGACCGCCCCCGATGAGTGCCATTGGCCCCGACAAGCCGCGCTTCGTGATCGTTCCGCACCGCCCGTATGCCCGGGTGCTGCTGGCGGTCGGACTGGTGCTCTGGCTGGCGACGGTGGTGGGCGCCTGGATGCTGGCGAGCCGGCTGGCGGCGCCGGGCCTGGTGAAGGCGCGGGCCGAACTCGAGGTCACCAGCCGCCGCGCCAATGAAGCCGAGGCGCTGGTGAAACAACTGCGCCAGAACGTCGCCACCCTGCGTCGCAGCGACCAGATCAGCCGCAGTGCCAACACCGAACTGCAGGCCAGCCTGGCCGAGCGCGAAGAGGAAGTGTCGGGCCTGCGCGCCGACGTCGCCTTCTACGAACGCCTGGTCGGTGCCACCGGCCAGCGCCGCGGCCTGAGCGTGCACGAGGCGGTGTTCGCGCCCGAAGAAGGCGGCAGCTGGCGGTACACCGTCACCCTGACCCAGAATCTGAACCGCGGCGCGATCAGCAAGGGCGAAGCGCGCATATCGGTCGAAGGCGTCAGCGGCGGGCGCTTGCGCACGCTGCCGTGGGAAACGCTGCTGCAGAAGCCGGGCGCACCCGGACAGGCGTTCTCGTTCCGCTATTTCCAGCAGCTCGAAGGCAGCATCGTGCTGCCCGAGGGCTTCACCCCCAACGCGTCCGCGTGCAGCTGCGCGCGGACGGCAGCACCGTGGACCAGGCCTTTCCCTGGCAGGCCGAGACGCCACGAGGAGATTGAACATGTTCGGCGACAAAAATCCCCCGCAACGGCAATCACGCCGTCGAGACCCTGGTCGGCCCGCACGCGGTGATCCGCGGCGATGTCAGTTTCACCGGCGGCCTGTATGTCGAAGGCACCATCCACGGCAAGGTGATGGCCGAGGACGGTTCGGCCGCGGTGATCACCATCGCCGACAGTGGCCACGTCGAAGGCGAGGTGCGTGCGCCGGTGGTCGTGATCAACGGCCGCATGACCGGCGATATTTACGCCGCCGAACGCATCGAGCTGGCGGCCAACGCCCGGGTCAACGGCAACATCCACTACAAGGTGGTGGAGATGGCCGCCGGCGCCATGATCACCGGCCGCCTGATCCATGCCGACGCCCCGCTGGCCCAGCTGACCGGCCCGGAAGCCCCGGGGGCGGCGGGCAAGCCCAAGGCCAGGGTCGAGGCCCAGGAAGCTTGAATCCGGCCCCGCCAGCGCCCATCTTGGCGGGCATGGACCCCACGCCCAGCTACCAGACCCTCGACGCTCCGCTCGAGTTCACCGCCGCCGCGGCCGCCAAGGTCGCCAGCCTGATTGCCGAAGAGGGCAATCCGGGCCTGAAGCTGCGTGTGTACATCACCGGCGGCGGCTGTTCCGGCTTCCAGTACGGCTTCGAGTTCGACGAGCAGCAGGGCGAGGACGACCTGGCCCTGCAGCGCGACGGCGTCACCCTGCTGGTGGACCCGCTGAGCCTGCAGTACCTGATGGGCGCCGAAGTCGATTACCGCGAAAGCCTGCAGGGCGCGCAGTTCGTCATCCGCAACCCCAACGCCAAGACCACCTGCGGCTGCGGCAGCAGCTTCTCCGCCTGAGCCACCCCGCATGAGCACCGAGCCCGGTTACGCCTTCCGCGGCCCGGGCCTGGACCGTGCCGAACTGTGGCGCGAGGACCCTGCGAAGCAGCAGGCCCACTGGCCCGCCGCGCGCGTGGTGGTGGTGGACGCCGAAGGCCATGCGCGTTTTCCCGGCAGCGCCGAGGCACCCGAGTTCGTCATCGGCGCATCGCTGTTCGCGGAACTGCCCGAGGACGCGAGTTTCCCAGGACTGGACGGCGACACCGCCTGGTTCGCCCTGCCGCACGAATCCCTGCCCGAACCGCTGCCCGGCCGCCTGGACCTGCGCCAGGCCGCGCTGCAGTGGCCGATGCTGGAAGCCGCCGCGCTGGCCCAGGCACGCGCCCTGCTGCACTGGCAGCAGCGCAACCGCCATTGCGGTGCCTGCGGGCACGCGCTGGCGCGGACGCGTGGCGGCTGGTGCGCGCGTTGCGCCCAATGCGGCCTGGAACACTACCCGCGCACCGACCCGGCGGTGATCGTCGCGGTCACCGACGGTAGTCGGCTGCTGCTGGGCCGCCAGGCCGGCTGGCCGGCGAAACGCTGGTCGGTGCTGGCCGGCTTCGTCGAGCCCGGCGAATCGCTGGAACAGACGGTGGCGCGCGAGGTCATGGAAGAAGCCGGCGTGCCGGTGCTGGAGAGCCGCTACGCCGCCTCCCAGCCCTGGCCCTTCCCGATGGCCCTGATGGTTGGTTTCCATGCCACCGCCCTGCCGGTGGAACCGGTGGTCAGCGACGAACTCGAACAGGCCCGCTGGTTCAGCCTGGCCGAGATCGAGGCGGAAGTCGCCAGTGGCGAGCTGTTGCTGTCGCCGCGGCTGTCCATTGCGCGCTGGCTGATAGACGACTGGATGGCCCGCGCGCGCGGCTAGCGTTCAGGCGCAGGCCGTTCGAGGCTAGAATCCGGGCATGTCCGCCGCGCTCATCGCCGTCGTCGTTTCCCTGCTGCTGGGCCATGTCTTCCCGGCGCTGCCTTCGCTGCGCCGCTACGACTGGTTCATCGGCTGGCTGCACTGGCTGGGCCGGCAGACCGGCGGCGAGGACTGGCCGAACAAGGTCGGCCTGCTGATCGCGGTCGGCCTGCCGCTGCTGGCGGTGGGCGCGGCACAGTTCCTGCTCGACGATCTCTGGTACGGGTTGCCGGCGTTTTTCTTCGCGCTGCTGGCGCTGCTGTACACCTGGGGGCCGCGTGACCTGAACCTCGACGTCGAGGCGGTGATCGAGGCGCGTGATCCCGAGGCGCGTCGCACGGCGGCGGTCGCGCTGTTCCCCGAAGGCGGCGAACCGGTGGTGGAAGGCCCGACCCTGGTGGCGGCGGTGTTCCGCTGTGCGCTGTGGCGCTGGTTCGGCGTGCTGTTCTGGTTCCTGGTGGCCGGTGCGGCCGGTGCGTTGGCCTATCGCCTGATTTCGCTGTGCGCGCAGGGCGAGGCGCGCCGCAGCCTGCCCGAAGGCCAGCGCGGGCTGGCCAGCACGTCACTGGCGGTGCTGAACTGGCCGGTGGCGCAGCTGATGACCTTCGCGCTGGCCCTGGCGGCCGATTTCGACCGCGTGCTCAGCGCCTGGCGTGACTGGCATGCGCAGGGCGTGCGCCTGGACCTGGGCTTCCTCGACGCCGCCGCGCGCCTCGGTGGCCAGCGAACTCGCGGAAGAAGACGCCTACGCGGTGGACGGCCCCGCGCAGGCGCCCGACCTGCTGGAACTGCGCGACGCGATGAGCCTGGTCTGGCGCATCCTGCTGCTGTGGCTGGGCGTGCTGGCGCTGTTCGTGCTGGCCGGCTGGGCGACCTGATCCGTCAGGGTTTGTCGCCGCGCAATTCGCGCACGATCTTTTCCAGGGATTCGGCGGTGGCGGTTTCGCCGGGAACCGGCGGCGCGGCGATCACGCCGACGGCGGCGCGCAGCCGGCGCGGCACGCGCAGGCGGCCCAGGCGCGAATCGCGCTTGCTCCACATGCTGTCCCACAGGCCGGTGAGCGCCATCGGCACCACGGGCACCGGGTCGCGGGCCAGGATCTGTTCGACGCCGGCGCGGAAGGCGGCGATCTCGCCGTCTTTGGTCAGGCCGCCTTCGGGAAAGATGCAGACCAACTCGCCAGCGGCCAGCGCTTCGTGGACCTCGGCGAAGGCGGCGTCCTTCACCGCTGGGTCTTCCTTGCTGCCGGCGATCGGGATGGCGCGGTAGGCGCGGAACACCCAGTTCATGCCCGGCACGTTGAATATCCTGTAATACATGACGAAGCGGATCGGCCGCGGCACCGCGGCGCTGATCGCCAGCGGGTCCATGTAGCTGACGTGGTTGCAGACCAGCAGCGCGGCGCCTTCGTCCGGCACGTTGTCTTCCACGCCTTCGATATGCACGCGGTAGAACAGCGTGACGTAGATCCAGGCGACGAAACGCAGGAAGAATTCCGGCACCAGCGAGAAGATGAAGATCGCCACCACCGCATTGGCGATGCCCAGGGCCAGGAAAACCTCCGGGATCGACCAGCCGAGGAAACGCTGCACGGCGATGCCGACGCCCGCCGCCAGCACGATGAAGAAGGCGTTCTGGATGTTGAGGCCGGCGATGACGCGCGAGAGTTCGCCCCCTGGGTGTGCGGCTTTGCACCAGTGCGAACAGCGGCACGATGTACAAGCCGGCGAACAGGCCGATCAGGGTGAGGTCGGCCATGATCCGCCAGCTGCCTTCGATGGCGACGAAAGCCGCGACATCCAGGCCCGAAGCGATCGCCATGCCGGGCCGCGCGAAGTACAGGTCGACGCAGAAGGCGGTCATGCCGAAGGCACCCAGCGGCACCAGGCCGATTTCAACGGTGCGCCGCGACAGCTTTTCGCACAGCAGCGAACCCACGCCGGTGCCGACCGAGAACAGCACGAAGCAGAACAGGTACAAGGTGCTGCCGCCGCCAAGGTGCAATTCGGCATAGGTCGGCAACTGCGCGGTCAGCACCGTGCCGACGAACCAGAACCAGCTCACGCCCAGCACCGCGTTGCGCACCGCCGGCTGCTTGCGTGTCAGGCGCAGGGCCTTGAGCGATTCCGGGAACGGGTTCCAGTTGATCGCCAGGTCCGGCGCCGAGGCTTCGACCCGCGGGATGGCGCGGCTGATCAGGTTGCCGGTGATCGCCAGCGCGACGATGGCGAAAGCCGCGGCTTCCGGGCCGTACTCGCCGGCAATGACGAAGATCAATCCGCCGAAGATCATGCCCAGCAGGATGGACATCGAAGTGCCCATCTCGACCAGGCCGTTGCCGCCGGTCAGTTCCTCGGGCTTGAGCACGCTGGGCAGGATCGAATATTTCACCGGCCCGAACAGGGTGGACTGCAGGCCGGTCAGGAACAGCGCCACCAGCAGCACCGGCAGGCTCTCCATCAGGAAGCCGACCGCGGCGATCGACATGATGCCGATCTCCATCATGGTGGTGATGCGCACCAGCAGCGACTTCTCCAGCTTCTCGGCAACCTGGCCGGCCAGCCCGGAAAAGAGGAAATAGGGAAGGATGAACAGCGCCGGCGCCAGGTTGGTGTAGAGCGTGCGCTCTTCCAGGTTGGTGCCCAGGTAGAACAGCAGCCCGATGATCGCCTGCCGGTAAACGTTGTCGTTGAATGCGCCCAGCGACTGGGTGAGGAAATAGGGCAGGAAGCGGCGCTGCCGGAGCAGTTCGAACTGGTTGTGGGCCATGGATCCCCGGGATGACGGGGGCAGCCTAGCAGAGAAAAAAAGCCGGGCGGTGTGGGCCGCCCGGCTTTCCGGTCAGAGGTCCTTCTGCAGCTTCAGCAGCACGCCGTTGTCGGTTTCGCCGCTGCTGCCGACCTGGCCGCGGTATTCAAGCCCGATCAGCCAGTTGTTGAACGTCTGCAGCTGGGCGCCGGCGCCGAAGATCCAGCGGTTGTTGCCGTAGTCGCTGGATTCGAGCAGGAACAGCGGGCCCGAGGCCAGGTCGGCGTACTGCACGGTTCCGCCAGATCGGCCGTTGAAGTCGTGCTGGTACTCGATGCGCAGCTGCGGGACGAAGCGGCCATGGACACTTTCGTTGAAGAACTGCAGGTGCAGGCCGAGGTTGCCGGTGCTGGTTTCCAGGTCCACGTCGCCGTAGCGCAGGGCCAGGATCGGATGGCCGCTCTCGGTGTAGCCGTCGAGCGTGCCGCGTGCCAGGTCCAGGCGCGCGTAGGGCGTGAACTGCATCGTCTTCCAGCCGATGTCGGCGCCGGTGGAGACCGAGCCGAACCACTGGTCGCCATCGCGCTCGCCGCGCACGAACCCGCCCGTACCGGTCAGGTAGCGCTTGAGGTCGTAGGACAGGCGCTGGTAACCGAGCAGGCCGTCCACGAACCACCGCCCTTCCGGGTCGTAGCTGGCGTAAACCACGAAAGAAGTGGCATCGCCGTCCACGAAGCTTCCGTTCCCGCCGACTTCGTTTTCGTCCCCGCCCCAGCCGATGCCGGCGCCGAAGGCGAAGGCGTCGTTGAGCCGGTAGTCCACGCCGGCGCTGATGCCATCGGTCTCGAAGGAGATGTCGGCATTGCCGTCGCGGCCGTCCTGGCTGCCCGACCGGACCATGCCGCCGGTCCAGAAGCCGAAGCGCGAGCCCGGGTCCTGTGCGCCGGTTTCGCCGGCGTCGGCCAGCGGTGCGGTTGGCAGGCCATCCTGGCCGTAGGCGAGGTCGCAGGCGCCCGACAGCGAGCGTGGCTGCAGCGGTTGCTCAAGGCAGCGGCTGTCGGTGGCGAAACCGATGCCGTTGCTGGCCCCGCTTCCGCCGCCATTGCGCAATTGCTGCAGCCGCTGCTGGAAGTTGCCGATCTGCGAGGTCGCGAAACGTTGGGCCGATTCGACCTGGGCGTCCAGCAGGCCCTGCACTTCCGCATCCTCGGTCGGGTCGGGACGCGGTTCGACGGTGAACGTGATCGTCGCCACCGCCGAGGTTGCATGGGCGTTGGTTAGCGTGAACCGAGCCAATGCCACGCCGGTGAAGTCGGCGGCGGGCGTGTATTCGAGCACGTACCCGCTGCCCACGGCAGCGACAGTGGCGGTACCGGAACCGGCCGGCGTGAGCGCGACCAGGGTGGCGTCGGTGAATGGCCCACCGGTGGCGCCTTCGGTCAGTTCGACCAGCACCGGCGTTGCGGGCAGCACGGTGACCTCGCGCGAGACCGCCACCGGCACCGGGTTCACTGTGATGGTGACCGTGGCCGGCGCCGAGGTGCCGCCGGGACCGCTGGCGGTGTAGGTGAAGCTGTCCTCTCCCGAGAAGCCCGCGGCCGGCGTGTAGTCCAGCGCCAGGCCGTTGACCAGCGCGGTCCCGTTGGCGGGCGCGCTGGCGATGGCGATCGAGCTGATCACGCCGGCATCGTTGGCCGTGGCCGCCACGCTGACCGGCTGTTCCGACAGCGTCGTGGCGCTGTCGTCGGCCGCGACCGGGACGGCTTCCGCGATGCCGATGTTGAAAGTGCCAGCGACGGTGAAGCCCAGCGTGTCGGTGGCGGTCACCGTGAAGCCGTTGTCGCCGGCGGTCGTGGGCGTACCACTGATCGTGCCGTCGCCGGACAGCGCGAGGCCGGCCGGCAGGGCGCCGCCGGTGATCGCGAAGCTGTACGGCGCGGTGTTGCCACTCACCACCAGGTTCTCCGCGGTAGGCCGTGCCGACCACGCCGCCGGGCAGTACGGTCCGGCTGATCGCAAGGACCGGAGCCGAGGTCACCAGCGTGTAGGCCCGGCTGCCGGTCTGGCCGTTGGCGTCGGTGGCCTCGACGGTGAAGTTGAAGCTGCCGGCAACGGTGGGCGTGCCGCCGAGCGTGCCGTCCGCCGCCAGGTTCACCCCGGCAGGCAGGCTGCCGCCGGTGAGTGCGAAGCTGTAAGGACCAATGCCGCCGGTGGCGACCAGGGTCTGGCCGTAGGCCGTACCGGCGGTGCCGTCGGGCAGGCTGGCCGGGGTCAACACGATGGTCGCGGCGGTGACGTCCAGCGTGTAGGCCACCGTCACGCTGAACGGTGCGCCGGCGCCGGTGCTGCTGTCGGTGGCCGTGACCGTGAACCCGAAGCTGCCCGAGGCCGTCGGCGTGCCCGACAGCGTGTCGCCGCTGAAGTTGACGCCCGCCGGCAGTGTGCCGGTCAGTGTGTAGGTATGCGGTCCCGTGCCGCCGCTGGCGGTGAAGACCTGGTTGAAGGCGGTGTTGTAGTCGGCATTGAAAGTGGAAGCGCCCGGTGCGAGTGCCAGCGTGGGCGCCGCGATGGTCAGCGGGAAGTCCTGGGTCAGCGAGAAGGGCCCGCTGCCGGTGCTGCTGTCGGTTCCCGAGACGCTGATCGTGAAGTTGCCGGATTGGGTCGGCGTGCCGGATACCGTCACGCTGTCGGCCGTGCCGGCGCTGACGCCTACGCCCGCCGGCAGGCCGCTGACGCCGGCCGTGTACGGTGCGCTGCCGCCGCTGAAGGTGAAAGTCTGGCTGTAGGCGGCCGCGACCGTACCGGCGGACGGTCCGCCGCCAGTGATGGCCAGGACCGGATCGCCGACCGTAATGCTCACCGTGGCCGGCGCCGAGGTGCCGCCGGGTCCGGTCGCGGTGAACGTGAAGCTGTCGGCACCGGCATGCCCGGTAGTCGGGGTATAGGTCACGACATCACCGGCGACCAGTGCGGTGCCGTTGGCGGGTGCGGTGCCGATGGCGATCGAGCTGTGCACGCCGGTGATCGAAGCGCTGAGGTCGATCGCGGTGCCGCTGTCGTTGTAGGGGACGGCGACGCCACCCAGATCGGCGGCGGTCGGCGCCACGAAGGTGTCGATGGCGTAATTGTTGCTGTCCGTGCTGCCGATGCCGGCGTTGCCGGCGGCGTCCTGGACGCCGGTGTTGGCGAGCGTGATGACGTTGGTGGGGTCGCTCAGGCTGTCGACCGGGGTCAGCGTCGCCGTCCAGGTGATGCCGCCATCGGCACTCGAGAGGGCGCTGACACTTCCGTTCGCGACCGTCAGGTCTGCGATGGCGAAGCCCGAGACCGCTTCGTTGAAGCCGATGGTGACCAGGAGGTCTCGCCGGCGGTCAGGCTGGTGTCGGCGACGACCAGCGTCGCGGTGGGCCGGAAGGTATCGACGGCGTAGTTGTTGCTGTTCGTGCTGCCGGTACCGGTGTTGCCGGCGGCATCGCTGACGCCGGTGTTGGCGAGCGTGATGAGGTTGGTGGGGTCGGTCTGGTTGGCGGTCGGGGTCAGGGTCGCGGTCCAGGTGGTGCCGCCATCGGCGCTTGAGACGGCGCTGAGACTTCCGTTCGCGACCGTCAGGTCTGCGTTGAAAAACCCGTTACCGCCTCCGAGAACGTGAAGGTGACGGTGCTGGTTTCGCCCGCGGCCAGGGCGGTGTCGGCCACCACCACGGTGGCCGTGGGGCGCTGGGTGTCGATGGCGTAATTGTTGCTGGTCGTGGTGCCGGTGCCCGGCGTGCCGCCGGCATTGGTGACGCCGGCATTGTCCAGGACGATGACGTTGCTGGGGTCGTTGATGCCGGCCGTGGGCGTCAGCGTCGCGGTCCAGGTGGTGCCACCATCGGACGATGCCAGTCCCGACACCACACCGTTGGCCACGGTCAGGTCGCCCGTGGCGAAGCCGGTAACGGCCGTGGAGAAGGTGATGGTGACCGTGCTGGTTTCACTGGCCGCCAGGGCGGTGTCGGCGACGACGATCGTGGCGGTGGGGCCAGCCACCGCCGGGGGCTGCACGGTGACGGTGTAACTGCGCGAACCGAACGCCGCGGTGCCGTCGTACGCACCGAAGGTGAACGTGTAGGTGCCCTGGGTGGTGGGCGTGCCGTAAATCAATCCCGCGGTGTTGTAGAACAGGCCCGGGGGCAGGCCGCCGGAGGACACCGTGTAGGTGTAGGGCGCCGTGCCGCCGGAGGCCGTCATCTGCTGGTTGTAGGCCGAGCCCTGGACCGGGTTGGGGATCGTGGTCGGCTGGATCGTGACCTGCGCGGCGGCCGGAAGCGACCAGGCCAGGGCCAGCAAGAACAGCGACAGGAAGGCGGCGCGGAAATGCGGCGCAGGCCGCCGCGCCTGCCGGACGGCAAGAAGCTGATGCATGGATGGATCCCCTGTGTGATGCCCGGCGCGCCGATTCCCGGCGGCAGCGGGCCCACGAAGCCTACGTCAAAACCAGCGCTCCCGGGCGACCGCTGTCGCCGGGAGGGCAGGCGTCGCGGCGCGGACCGCGGAATCCGATCCTGCTTTCCGTCAGCCGCCGCGTTCGCGTTCGATCGCGCGCCAGCCGATGTCGCTGCGGTAGAAGGCGCCGTCCCAGTGGATGTTGTCGGCAGCGGCGTAGGCCCGGCGCTGGGCGTCGGCCACTGTGTCGCCCAGCGCGCAGGCGCAGAGCACGCGGCCGCCGGTGGTCACCACCACGCCGTTGCGCAGTTCGGTGCCGGCGTGGAAGACCTTGGCGTCCGGGCCGGGGTCGGTGGCGAGGCCGGCGATGGCGTCGCCGGTGCGCGGCGTGCCCGGGTAATGGTCGGCGGCCATCACCACGCCCAGGCTCGGGCGCGGGTCCCAGTCGGCCTGCGCCTGGTCGAGGCGGCCGTCGATCGCCGCTTCCACCAGGTCCAGCAGGTCGCTGCGCAGGCGCAGCATCACCGGCTGCGTTTCCGGGTCGCCGAAACGCACGTTGAATTCGATCACCTTGGGCGCGCCGTCGGGCGTGATCATCAGGCCGGCGTAGAGGAAGCCGGTGAAGGGCACGCCGTCGGCGATCATGCCGCGCACGGTCGGTTCGACCACTTCGCGCATCACGCGTGCATGCACTTCCGGCGTCACCACCGGTGCCGGCGAATACGCGCCCATGCCGCCGGTGTTCGGGCCGGTGTCGCCGTCGCCCACGCGCTTGTGGTCCTGCGAGGTGGCCATGGGCAGCGCAAAACGCCCGTCCACCATCGAGATGAAGCTGGCTTCCTCGCCTTCGAGGAATTCCTCGATCACCACGCGCGCGCCGGCCTCGCCGAAAGCCTCGCCCTCGAGCATGTCCACGATCGCGGCCTCGGCCTCGGCGACCGTCATCGCCACGACGACGCCCTTGCCGGCGGCCAGGCCGTCGGCCTTGATCACGATTGGCGCGCCGTGGTCGCGCACGTGCTGCAGCGCCAGCGCGGTGTCCTCGAACACACCGTAATAGGCGGTGGGAATGCGGTGCCGCGCCAGGAAATCCTTGGCGTAGGCCTTGCTGCCTTCCAGCTGCGCGGCGGCGGCCGTGGGCCCGAAGATGCGCCGGCCGTCGGCGCGGAAGGCGTCCACCACGCCGCGCACCAGCGGCGCTTCCGGGCCGACCACGGTGACGCCGATGTCTTCGTCGGCGGCCAGTTTCAGCAGGCCTTCGATGTCGGTGGCCTTGACCGCCACGTTGCGGCAGCGCGCTTCGGTGGCGGTGCCGGCATTGCCGGGCGCGACCAGCACTTCCGTGACCCGCGGCGACTGCGCCAGCTTCCAGGCCAGGGCGTGCTCGCGGCCGCCGGAACCGATGACCAGGACTTTCATGCGGCAACTCTCCGTGCGGGTTCGATCAGGTGCGGTCGGGGACTGGGCGCAATCGGCGCCGGTGAGCGAGACTTCGAAGAAGCGGTCGCCCTTCGAGTCCACGAAACGACGCGTGACGACCATGCCGCGCGACAGCAGGTAGAGCAGCTCGTTGCTCCTGCAGAACCCGGCCATCTGCGACTGCTCCGCCGCGCGCACCGCCTCCAGGCGCTGCGGGTCGCGCACCGCTTCGGCGGCCAGGCGCGAGGTGCTGCGGATGACGAAGACCAGGCGGGTGCCCTCGAAGGCGACGTGTTCCAGCACCAGGCCTTCGCCGAAGGGTTTGGGCAGGTCCTTGCCGAATTCGGCGAGCACCGCGTCGGCGATCGCCCGCGTCTGTGCCTGCGCGCGCGCCTCGGGGCTGTAGCGCTGCCACAGGGCGGCGGCGGCCAGGCCGAGGCCGAGTGCGATCAGCAGGGCCACCACGATCCAGCGGCGGCGGTCGGATGGAGCGGCGTCGGCGCGGGCTCGGGTCATGCGTGCCTCAGTGGCGGAAGTGGCGACGGCCGGTGAAGACCATCGCCATGCCGTGTTCGTCGGCGGCGGCGATGACTTCGGCGTCGCGCGCATCGAGCCGCCCGGTTGGATCACCGCGGCGATGCCGGCCTTGGCTGCGGCGTCGATGCCGTCGCGGAAGGGGAAAAACGCGTCGCTGGCCATCACCGAGCCCGGCACGACCAGGCCGGCTTCCTCGGCCTTCAGGCCTGCGATCTTCGCGCTGACGACGCGGCTCATCTGGCCGGCGCCGATGCCCACGGTCTGCAGGTCGCGCGCGTAGACGATGGCGTTGGATTTGACGTACATCGCCACCTTCCAGGCGAACAGCAGGTCGCGCAGCTGGTCGGCGCTGGGCGCGAGCTTGCTGACGATCTTCAGGTCGGCGGCGCCGAGCGTGTCGGTGTCGGCGTCCTGCACGAGCAGGCCGCCGGCGATGCGCTTGTATTCCAGGCCGGTGGTGGCGCGCAGCGCGCCGCAGGCCAGCACGCGCACGTTCGCCTTCTTGGCGAAATGAGGCAGGGCGTCGGCGGCGATCGACGGCGCGATCACCACTTCCACGAACTGGCGCTTGAGGATCTCGGCCGCGGTGGCGGCGTCCAGCTCGCGGTTGAAGGCGATGATGCCGCCGAAGGCCGAGGTCGGGTCCACGGCATGGGCGCGGTCGTAGGCCGTCATCAGGTCCGCCGCGACGGCGACGCCGCAGGGATTGGCGTGTTTGACGATGACGCAGGCCGGGGCTTCGAAGGCTTTCACGCATTCCAGCGCGGCATCGGCGTCGGCGAGGTTGTTGTAGGACAGTTCCTTGCCCTGCAGGAAGGTCGCGGTGGCGACGATGCCCTGCGGCGCGTTGGCCTCGACGTAGAGCGCGCCGCGCTGGTGCGGGTTTTCGCCGTAACGCAGCGAGGAGGCCAGCGACAGCGACGCGTGGAAGGTTTCCGGCCAGGCCTTGGGCTGTTCCGGTTCGTCGGCCCGCGGCGAAAGCCACATCGCGATCTGGCCGTCGTAGGCGGCGGTGTGGGCGTAGGCCTTGGCGGCGTACGTGCGACGCATCGCCGGTGTGGTGCCGCCTTCCTTCAGCGCGGCAAGCAGCGCGCCGTAATCGGCCGGATCGACCACCACCGAGGTACGCGCATGGTTCTTGGCGGTCGCGCGCAGCATCGCCGGGCCGCCGATGTCGATGTTCTCGACCGCGTCCTCGTACGTGCAGTCGGGTTTGGCCACGGTCTGCGCGAAGGGGTACAGGTTCACCACCAGCAGGTCGATCGGGGCGATGCCGTGTTCGGCCATCACCGCGTCGTCCACGCCTTCGCGGCCCAGCAGGCCGCCGTGGATCTTCGGGTGCAGGGTCTTGACCCGGCCGTCCATGATTTCCGGAAAACCGGTCACTTCGCTGACATCGCGCACCGGCAGCCCGGCCTCGCGCAGGGCCTTGGCGGTGCCGCCGGTGGAGAGCAGGTCGACGCCCAGGAAGACAGGCCGCGGGCCAGTTCGATCAGGCCGGCCTTGTCGGACACGGACAGCAGGGCGCGGCGGACGGGTTGGCGTTCGGCGGTCATCGGGCACCTCGTGGGGAAGCCGCGATTATACCGGGGCTTTTCAGGCCAGGCCGTAGGCCTTGAGTTTTTTGCGCAGGGTGGCGCGGTTGATGCCCAGGCAGGCGGCGGCGCGGCTCTGGTTGCCGTCGCAGTGGCGCAGTACTTCGGCGAACAGCGGCGCTTCGATTTCGCGCAGCACGACCTCGTACAGGTCGTCTATGTCGCAACCGTTGAGGTCCTGCAGGTAGCGCCGCACCGAGCGGGCGACGTGGTCGCGCAGCGGCGTGTGGCTGGGAGCGTGGGTCGTCGAATCCGCGCGCGCGGCCTGTAGGGCGTTCACTCTGTGCAAGCTCCGTGGTTGATTGCCCGCTTCCCTGCGGAGCCGTCGGTCGTCGACGGGGGCAGGCAGTCTACGTCAATCCAAAACGCGGTGCGAACTGTCCTTCCGGACAGGGGCGGGATATCGCTTTCAGTGGAAGTCGAAGGTGAAGGCGACCGCGCGTTTTCCCGGGTCGAGGATCTCCAGGTGGCGACGGCCGATTGTCCCGGCGCGATCAACGACGAAGCGGGCGGGCTGCCCAGGTATTCCACCGGCTGGAAACGGCGCAGGCCCAGGGACTGGCCGTCGAGGTCCTGCAGCGACACTTCCATCACCGGCCAGGCCTGCGGCCAGCGTGCGTCGTTTCGGAAGCTGGTGGTGATCAGCAGCACGCCCGGCACCTTCGGGTGCGGCTGTACTTCGCGGTTGGTGACACGGAAGGCATCGGGTTCGTGCCAGGGCGGCAGGTCGCAGCCCAGCGCAGCGCACATCGTCTCCAGCCGCGGCCGCCAGCTGGCGTCGCCGGCGAGACGATACCGGTCAGCCAGCACCAGCTGCAGCAGCAACGCGATCGCCAGTGCCACGGCCAGGCCCAGCCAGGCCCAGGGAAAGGGGCGGGCGGGTTTCGGGGTGGCAGGGGCGGCGAAACGGGGGCGCGGGGCATGCGGCAAGGATACCGGCTCAGCCGGTGCGGCGGACCCCGGTGATGCGCATCCAGTCGCCGTCCTGCGCCGCCTGCAGGTCATCGAACCAGGCGGAATACCGTTCGATCAGCGCGGTTTCCTGGCCGTGCAGGATGCCGGACAGCGCGATCACGCCGCCGGGCTGCACGCGCGAGGCCAGGGTTTCGGCCAGGGCATCGAGCGCGACGGCAAGGATGTTGGCGACCACCACCGGATAGGTCGTGGCCGGTTCGTTTTCCGGCGCGTACACATCGAGCAGGTCGCCGACGCCGTTGCGTTCCGCATTGTCGGCGCTGGCTGCCAGCGCCTGCGGGTCGTTGTCCACGCCCACCGCGCGCGCGGCGCCGAGCTTGAGCGCGGCCAGGGCCAGGATGCCGCTGCCGCAGCCGAAATCCAGCACGGTCTTGCCACGCAGCACCAGCGAATCCAGCCAGCGCAGGCACAGCGCCGTGGTCGGATGCGTGCCGGAACCGAAGGCCAGGCCCGGGTCCAGGCGCACGATCACCGCGTCTTTGGCTTCCGGCGGCGCGTCCATGTTCCAGGGCACGATCCAGGTGCGGCGGCCGAACTGCAGCGGCACGTACTGGTCCATCCAGGCGCGTTCCCAGTCCTGGTCGGCGACGGTGCGGAAATCGGCCTGCGACAGGTCGATTTCGTCGTCGAAGGATTCCAGCGCGTGCAGTACCAGTTCCGGCATCGTCTCTTCCGGGAACAGCGCCAACAGCGTGATCTCCGGCCACAGCGGAATCTCGCCCACGCCCGGTTCCAGCACCGCGCGCTCGTTCGGCGTCGCCGCATCGGCATCGAGCAGGGTCACCGACAGCGCACCGAGGTCCATCAATGCATTTTCGGCACGATGTTCGTCGGCGGCGCGCACGCGCAGGGAGAGTTCAAGGAAGGGCATGGAACATCAACCCAGCCCGATCGCCTTTTCCTTGCGCTCCGCCAGCCGCTTTTCCAGGTAATGGATGTTGGTGCCGCCCTGCTGGAAGCCGATGTCGGCCATGATCCGGCTCTGCAGCGGCACATTGGTCTTGATGCCGTCCACCACCATCTCGCTCAGCGCCACGCGCATGCGGGCGATGGCCTGGGCGCGGGTGGCGCCGTGCACGATCAGCTTGCCGATCATCGAGTCGTAGTTCGGCGGGACCTTGTAACCCTCGTAGATGTGCGAATCCACGCGCACGCCGGGGCCGCCCGGGGCGTGGAAGTGCTTGATCAGGCCGGGGCTGGGCAGGAAGGTTTCCGGGTCCTCGGCATTGATGCGGCATTCGATGGCGTGGCCGCGGATGACGATGTCTTCCTGCTTCAGGCTGAGCTTCTGGCCGCTGGCGATCAGCAGCTGCTCGCGCACCAGGTCCACGCCGGTGATCAGTTCGGTCACCGGATGCTCGACCTGGATGCGGGTGTTCATCTCGATGAAGTAGAAGCGGCCGTTCTCGTACAGGAACTCGAAGGTGCCGGCGCCGCGGTAGCCGATCCGCACGCAGGCCTCGGTGCAGACGCGGCCGATCTCGGCGCGCTGTTCGTCGCTGATGCCCGGGGCCGGGGCCTCCTCGACCACCTTCTGGTGCCGGCGCTGCATCGAGCAGTCGCGCTCGCCCAGGTGGATGGCATTGCCCTGGCCGTCGCTGAGCACCTGGATCTCGATGTGGCGCGGGTTCTCCAGGAACTTCTCCATGTACACCATGTCGTTGCCGAAGGCCGCCTTGGCCTCCTGCCGGGTCGCGGCGATGGCGGTGAGCAGGGCGCCCTCGGTGTGCACCACGCGCATGCCGCGGCCGCCGCCGCCGCCGGCCGCCTTGATGATGACCGGGTAGCCGATCTCGCGGCCGTGGCTGATGCACTCGGCCTCGTCGTCGGGCAGCGGGCCGTTCGAGCCGGGCACGCAGGGCACGCCGGCCGCCTTCATGGCGGCGATGGCCTCGACCTTGTCGCCCATCATGCGGATCACTTTCGCGGTCGGCCCGATGAACACGAAGCCGGACTTCTCCACCCGCTCGGCGAAGTCGGCGTTCTCCGACAGGAAGCCGTAGCCCGGGTGGATGCCCTGGGCATCGGTGACCTCGGCGGCGGCGATGATCTGCGCCATGTTGAGGTAGCTCTCGACCGAGGGCGCCGGGCCGATGCAGACCGACTCGTCGGCCATGGCCACGTGCTTGAGGTTGCGGTCGATGGTGGAGTGCACGGCCACGGTCTTGATGCCCAGGCTGTGGCAGGCGCGCAGGATCCGCAGCGCGATCTCGCCGCGGTTGGCGATGACGATTTTCTCGAGCATGGGTGCGGCCTTAGCTGATGACGAACATGGGCTCGTCGAATTCGATCGGCTGGCCGTTCTTGACCAGGACGGCGCTGATGACGCCCGAGACGTCCGCCTCGATCGGGTTGAACATCTTCATCGCCTCGATGATGCCCTGGGTCTCGCCGGCCTTGACCGTCTGGCCGACCTTCACGAACGGCGGCTTGTCCGGGCTCGGCGACTCGTAATAGGTGCCGACCATCGGCGAACGCACGGTGTGGCCGTCCGGGATGTCCTTGACGGACTTGCCCACGGCTTCCGGCGACAGTGCGGCGGGCGCGGCCGGCGCCGCCGGGCGCGGCGCCTCGGCATGCACGACCGGGGCCGGCGCGGCCATGGCGATGCCGCCGCGCGGCACGCGCGCCAGGCGCACGGACTCCTCGCCCTCCTTGATCTCGATTTCGGCGAGATTGGATTCCTCGAGCAGGTCGATGAGTTTCTTGATCTTGCGAAGGTCCATGGTGGCCTCGTCTTGTGGTGACTGGAAAGGGAAAGGTAAGAAGGAACCGCCGGCCTAGATGCCGGTCTGGATCTCGGCGTGGTCGTCGGCCTGCAGTCGCCGGATGGCGGCCTCCAGCGCGTAGCCGTAGCTGTCGGCGCCAAACCCACTGACCACGCCCAGCGCCAGGCTGGAGAAATAGCTGTGCTGGCGGAAGGGTTCGCGGGCGTGCGGGTTGGACAGGTGCACTTCGATGAAGGGCAGGGCCACCGCGGCCAGGGCGTCGCGCAGGGGACGCTGGTATGGGTGAAGGCGGCCGGGTTGATCAGGATGAAGGCGGTGCCGTCGCGGCGGGCGGCCTGGACCCGGTCCACCAGCACGTGCTCGGCATTGGACTGGAAGCTGTCCAGGTGGTGGCCGGCCTCGGCGGCGCGGGCGCTGAGCGCGGCTTCGATCTGCGGCAGGGTGGTGTGGCCGTAGATGCCCGGCTCGCGTTCACCGAGCAGGTTCAGGTTCGGACCATGCAATACTGGGATCTTCGCCACGCCGGCCTCCGCAAAGGAGGCACAGTCTGGCGGCAAGCCCGGCCGTTGTCCAGAAGATAACCGCGACTTGCCGGATTTTAACGGGCGTTTGAATTCAGTCCCGGACCCAGGCCCGCACCGCCTCCACGTCGGGGAAGGCGCCGTAATGGGTCTTGGCCAGCCGGCCCCGGGCGTCCACCAGCACGGTGTAGGGCAGGATGCCACGGGCATTGCCCAGGCGCACGGAGCTGTCGCCGGGGCCGGGGGCCTCCACCGCCAGCCGGAACACCACCGGCACCTCGCGCAGGAAGGCGCGGGCCTCGTCGGCGCTGTCCAGGGCCACGCCGATCACCTGCACGCCATTGCCGCCCTGCTCGGCGGCGTAGGCGTCCAGTACCGGCATTTCCTTGCGGCAGGGACCGCACCAGCTGGCCCAGTAGTTGATCAGGCGCGGGCGGCCGGGGCCGGACACGGGGATCACCGGGCCGCCATCGAGCGCGGTGAACGCCAGCGGTGGCATCGCCTCGCCGGGCTTCACCACCACCAGGCCCGGCGGCGGCGGCTGTTCGGCCGGGGTCAGGGTGCGCTGGCCCAGCCACCAGCCCAGGCCGGCGCTGATGGCGCCCAGGGCGATGATCGCGGTCCAGGTCAGAACGGCCTCGCGCTTCACGACGACGGGACCTTGCTCAACGGGCCGCGTCGGCCAGGGCCTCGGCGACGAGGTCCCGGGTCAGCACGGTGGGCAACACCACCGGCTCGCCCTGGCGCGGGTACACCACGTACAGCGGCACGCCCACGGCGCCGTGCGATTCCAGGAAGGCGGTGATGGCGGGGTCCACGTCGGTCCAGTCGCCTTTCATGTAGATCGCGCCGGCCGCCTCGAGTGCTTCGCGGAAACTCTCGCGGCCCAGCACCGTGCGTTCGTTGGCCTTGCAGGTGACGCACCAGTCGGCGGTCATGTTGACGAAGACCACGCGGCCGTCGCGGCGCAGCTGTTCGAGTTTTTCCGCCGAGTAGGCGACCACGCCTTCTTCGGCGACGGCCGTGCGCTCCGGCGCCGGCATACGCTGCACCACCACCACCGGCCACAGCGCCGCCAGCACCACCAGTCCGGCCAGCACGCGTGCCGGCCAGCGACCCCAGCGCACCTTTTCCCACCACCACAGGCCCAGGCCCAGCACCACGGCGCCGGCCAGCACCAGGCCGATCGCGTCGGCGCCGCGCTGCTTGGCCAGCACCCACAGCAGCCACACGGCGGTGAGGTACATCGGGAAGGCCAGCACCTGCTTGAGCGTATCCATCCACGCGCCGGGTTTCGGCAGCCGCGCCGCCAGCGCCGGCACGAACCCAATGAGAAGGAAGGGCAGCGCCAGTCCGAGACCGAGCATCAGGAAGACCAGGATCGCCACCGCTGGCGATGCCGTGAACGCAAAGGCCAGGGCCGTTCCCATGAAGGGGGCCGTGCACGGACTGGCCACCACCACGGCCAGCACGCCGGTGAAGAAGTCGCCCGCCGGCCCGGACTTTTCCGTCAGTGACTGGCCCGCGCCTGCGAGCGAAGCACCGAAGCTGACCACGCCCGACAGCGACAGGCCGATCGCCACCATCACCAGCGCCAGCGCCGCGATCACGCCCGGCTGCTGCAGCTGGAATCCCCAGCCCAGGGCCAGCCCGGCCTGGCGCAATGCCAGCGCGATCGCGCCGATCGCGGCGAAACTGGCCAACACGCCCAGCGTGTACCAGACCGCCGAACGTTTCGCGTTCGGTCCGCCCTGTGCGAGCGACAGCGCCTTGAGCGACAGCACCGGCAGCACGCAGGGCATCAGGTTCAGCACCACGCCGCCGCCGAGTGCCAGCAGCAGGGCCAGCCACAGCGGGGTGGCGGCTTTCACGGGCGGGGTTTCGCGCACGTCGCCGCCGGCCGGCAGGTCCAGCGCCACGGTGCGGGTCATCGGCGGGTAGCAGATGCCGTCGGTCTGGCAGCCCTGGAAGGTGATGGCCAGGGTCGCCGGCAGCGCGTCGGTATTCGTGCGCAACAGCGGCAGCGGCGCTTCGAAGGAATCGAAATACACCTGCACGTCGCCGAAGTGCTCGTCGTGGTGCGGCACCGACGGCGGCCAGGCGATCTCGCCGGCGCGCACGCCGTCGGCGTCCAGCGTCAGCGTGGTGCGGTCGCGGTAGAGGTAATAACCGGGCGCCGGGGTGAAGCGCAGCAGCAGGCGTTCGGGCGTCTCGACGATGGCCTCGAAGCGGAACGCCTGCGCTTCCGGCAAGGGCAGGCCGCCGGCGGCACGTGCCGGGCCGGTGCCGCCCAGCAGGTCGCCGCCGCGGGTGCCGGTGAGCGCGGCCAGCGCGTCGCCAGCCGCGGTATCGGCCGGCAGGTCCACGGTGACGGTCTTGGTGTGCGGCGGATAACACACGCCGACATCGGCGCAGCCCTGGTACTTCACCCGGAACTGCAGCGTGGTGGTGCCGTCGGCGGCGGCGCCGGTCTGCACCGCGGTCACCGTGTCGCGATAGGTCTCGACGTCGCCGAAAAATTCGTCGGTGTAGGCGTGGCCGTCGGGCAGCTGCAGCGGGTTGGTCTTGAAGCCGCCCGACAGCAGTTCGACGCCCATGCGGTGCCGGTAGAGGTAATAACCCTCGGCGACCTTCCAGGTGAATTCGATCCGGCCACGTTCCGGCGCCGTCGCGCTGAGCGCGAAGGCTTCGTCGATCGGCAGCAGGTCGGACTCGTCCACCGCCTGGGCGGCGGGGACGAGGAACAGCGCGGCCAGGACGGCCAACAGCCAACGGGTCATGCGGGATTCTCGGAAGGGACGCGGCCGGCCCGGTCGCCCGGGCCGGCCCCTACGACCGCCAGTATCCCCGGAAGTTCGTCGCCGGGGCGAGAACGGCCACCCGCCGCCGGGCTCAGGCCCGCTCGGTCATGGCCTCGACGAAGTCCACCAGCGGCAGCTGTTCCGGGCTGCGCAGCGTGCGGAACGCGACCAGCAGGCGTTCCTCCAAGCCGCACTGGGCGTAGAAGTTGAGCAGCATGGCCGGCGTCTCGGCGTCGCCGCCCAGCCAGCGGCCGCCGCGGCCGGTGGCCAGCCATTCGAAGCTGACGGCCGTGGCCATGGCGATCTTGCCCATGTTGTCGGTGGTGGGCTTGGCCCCGTCCTTGCGTTCCCACTGCGCCACGGCGCTGCGGGCGACGCCGACGGCGGCGGCCAGTTCGGACTGCGACATTTCGGCGCCACGGCGCGCCTGTCGGATGCGGTTGAAAAGAAGCGTCATTAGGTGTTTCCCCGGAAATCAAGCAAGGACCACAGCGCCGCACGGCCTGGATGGCCATGTCAGCGTCCAGCGCGGAAACCGGACATCGCCGCAAGCCCTCCCCTGAAGGCCCGGCGGCACCGGTTTCCGTTGACGGGCGGCAGGCGCGATCCAGCGCCGCCGGGTGGACCGGGGCCGGCATGACGCCGGGTGTTCCCCGTCCTGGGTTCCGCGGTCCACCGATCGCCCGTCTTCATGCGGGCCGTTAGCGGCGGTGACGGAAACCCGTTCCCGGGCCGATTGTAGGGGCAGGCACCCGGCCAAAATCAACATTCCGTGACGGGGTTCCTTGCCTTTGCCGCTGCAGGTTTTCCGTTCGGAAAATGGCCCCGGTGTCACGGCCCGGACGGCCCGATCGGTCCCATTTCGACCCTTGTGCTTGAAAGGCGCGGTCCCGGCCCCATCCAAGGACCCGTCGCGTGGCTTCCGGTTGTCATGCCGCGCGCGTATCATTGGCACTCACCGGGGCCGAGTGCTAACACCTTGGCCCCATGTCGTTGAATCAATTGGAATTACGAGGACTCTCATGAACATCAAGCCGCTCTACGACCGCGTGGTCATCAAGCGTATGGAAGAAGAAAAGATGTCCGCTGGCGGCATCGTCATTCCGGACTCCGCCACCGAAAAGCCGATCAAGGGCGAAGTGCTGGCCGTCGGCGCCGGCAAGGCCCTGGACAACGGTTCCACCCGCGCCCCGACCGTGAAGGTCGGCGACAAGGTGCTGTTCGGCAAGTACGCCGGCACCGAAGTGAAGGTCGACGGCCAGGAAATCCTGGTGGTCAAGGAAGACGACATCCTCGCCATCCTCGGCTGATGAACCCGCCGGCCCGCGCCTGCGCGACCGGCCCCGCAACAACCCCCACAGAATTCTGGAGTTAGAAAAATGGCTGCCAAGGAAATCCGTTTCGGTGAAGACGCCCGCGCCCGCATGGTGAAGGGCGTCAACATCCTCGCCAATGCCGTCAAGGCCACGCTCGGCCCGAAGGGCCGCAACGTCGTGCTCGACAAGAGCTTCGGCGCCCCCACGATCACCAAGGACGGCGTGTCCGTCGCCAAGGAGATCGAACTGGCCGACAAGTTCGAGAACATGGGCGCGCAGATGGTGAAGGAAGTCGCGTCCAAGACCAGCGACAACGCCGGCGACGGCACCACCACCGCCACCGTGCTGGCGCAGGCGCTGATCCGCGAGGGCATGAAGGCGGTCGCCGCCGGCATGAACCCGATGGACCTCAAGCGCGGCATCGACAAGGCCGTCATCGAGGCCGTGGCCGAGCTCAAGAAAATCTCCAAGCCGTCCTCGACCTCGAAGGAAATCGCCCAGGTCGGCGCCATCTCGGCCAACTCCGACGCCAACATCGGCGAGCTGATCGCCAAGGCCATGGACAAGGTCGGCAAGGAAGGCGTGATCACGGTCGAAGAAGGCTCGGGCCTGGACAATGAACTCGACGTGGTCGAGGGCATGCAGTTCGACCGCGGCTACCTGTCGCCGTACTTCGTCAACAACCAGCAGTCGATGTCGGCCGAGCTGGAAGACCCGTTCATCCTGCTGTACGACAAGAAGATCGCCAACGTGCGCGAGCTGCTGCCGGTGCTGGAAGGCGTGGCCAAGGCCGGCAAGCCGCTGCTGATCGTCGCCGAGGAAGTCGAGGGCGAAGCCCTGGCCACGCTCGTCGTCAACACCATCCGCGGCATCGTCAAGGTCTGCGCCGTGAAGGCCCCGGGCTTCGGCGACCGTCGCAAGGCGATGCTGGAAGACATGGCCATCCTGACCGGCGGCACCGTGATCTCCGAGGAAGTCGGCCTGCAGCTCGAGAAAGCCACCATCAAGGACCTGGGCCGCGCCAAGAAGATCCAGGTCTCCAAGGAAAACACCACCATCATTGATGGCGCCGGCGTGGCCGACGGCATCCAGGCCCGCATCAAGCAGATCAAGGCGCAGATCGAGGAAACCTCCTCCGACTACGACCGCGAGAAGCTGCAGGAGCGCGTCGCCAAGCTCGCCGGCGGTGTCGCGGTGATCAAGGTCGGCGCCGCCACTGAGGTCGAGATGAAGGAAAAGAAGGCCCGTGTCGAGGACGCGCTGCACGCGACCCGCGCCGCGGTGGAAGAGGGCATCGTGCCGGGCGGCGGCGTCGCGCTGATCCGCGCGAAGGCGGCCATCTCCGGTCTCAAGGGCGCCAACGAGGACCAGAACCACGGCATCGTGATCGCGCTGCGCGCGATGGAAGCGCCGCTGCGCGAGATCGTGACCAACGCCGGTGAGGAGCCGTCGGTGATCCTGAACAAGGTGGTCGAGGGCAAGGGTGCGTTCGGTTACAACGCGGCCAATGGCGAGTACGGTGACATGATCGAGTTCGGCATTCTGGACCCGACCAAGGTGACCCGCACTGCGCTGCAGAACGCCGCTTCGATCGCGGGCCTGATGATCACCACCGAGGCGATGGTGGCCGAGGCGCCGAAGAAGGACGACGGCGGCGCCGGTGCCGGCGGCCACGGTGGCGGCATGGGTGGCATGGGCGGCATGGATTTCTGATCCGCTGCTTCTTGCGACTCGCTTCATTCGAGGGCCCCGCGCAAGCGGGGCCTTCTTTTTGCGCGTTGTGTGATCTGGCGCCGTCATCACCGGGGAGACGAGGGTCTCTTTCTGCTCAGTGAGGCCTTTTATTTCGCAGAAAGAGACCCTCGTCTCCCCGGCGCTGCCGGTACGGCTCATCCGGGTCGCTGATGGGAGGGCCGGTGCGGTATCGGCGATTTGCTTGCGCGTGTGGCCTGGCGGGCTTCCGCGTGCGCGATCTTTCCTGCGCAACACGTTTGGCTAAGTCGGGCAACGCGAAAAGCCGGCAACTCGCCTATCGAGGGCGCGTTCCCCTGAACGCGTCTGGTGCCTTCCGGGCGAGGTTGGGTTGTAGGCGAGTGCGGTGCTTCTGGCGAAAACCTGGCAGGGGTGTGCGGCGCATCGCGCCGCCGGCTTTTCGCCGCTTCGCGGCGGGTACTCCTTCCACACTGGCCCCAATGGCACCAGACGCGTTCAGGGGAACGCGCCGCGACGTGACGCGTGGTGGAGAAGGGCATTGGCCCGATTCACTGCCAGATCCGCAGGAAAAATCGCACACGCGGAAGCCCGCCAAGCCGCACGCGTATGCAAGGCGCCTATGCCCGCAAGAACTCCGTTACGAACCCGCGCCGATACGACCGGCGGCGCCGGGGAAGTGGATGCCTCTTTCTGCGAAATAAAAGGCTTCACTGAGCAGAAAGAGGCATCCACTTCCCCGGTGTTGCCGGCCCAGATCCCCCAGCGCAGATCAGCGAGGCAGCAGCGTGATCCGGTCCAGCACCCAGTACGCCGGCCGCGTGTCGCCGGTGAAGACCACGCACAGGTCCTGCGTCTGCGTGGTCGCGGTGATCGGCAGCGCCAGCGTCAGGAAGCCGTCGGCGTCGGCATTGGCTGGCAGCGGTGCCGAAGCAAGCACCGGACCGTCGCAGCCTGCACTCACCTTCAGTTCGCCGTGTTCGGTGACCGCAGGCTGGAAACGACGGCTCTTCTCGTCGCCGGCCAGCTGGAAGTTGTAGGGAATGCGGCCAGCCCGCACGACGATCTCGCCGATGCCCGCCAGCGGCGCCGACTTCCAGGACCAGCAGGGGTTGAAAATGTCGGCGTTGAAGATGGCGCGTTCGCCGGTAACGGGACCGTCGTCCTCCAGGCGCAGCATCAGCGCCCCGGTACACATCTCCAGCTCCTCGTCGCTGCGGCTGAACCAGGTGGTGGCGTCGATGCGGTGCGGAATCGCCGGCGCCAGCGCAACGCCGTCGACGAAGACCGCCGCACGCAGCGTCACCGGCCAGCGAGCGGTGAACGGACCGGCGTAAGCCGGCGAATCCGCGCCGGGCTCACTGCCGTCGAGCGTGTAGCGGATGCCGTCGTAGCCGAGCGCGTTCGTCAATGTCACGACGACCTGTCCGGTCTGCGCCGTCGGCATCACGCTGCTGCGTACCTCGAACGGCGTCTTCGCGTAGCCGATGCCGAGTGCGCGATACCGCGGCAATTGCACCGGCAGGCGGGCGAGGAAGCCGTTCCAGTCCTTGCGGGCGGCGGGCGTCCATGCCACCTCGGCAAGCGCCGCCACGCGCGGCAGCAGCGCGTGCTGCACGCGGTCGAAACGGCGCATGTGTTCGGTCCAGGCGTTGGCCTGCACGCCGAGGATGTGGTGGCGCTTGTCGGCGGCCAGGGCCGCGGGCACCGGTTCGAAGGCGTAGACCTGCGACAGCGGAATGATCGCCGGACGGCCCGGCGGTTCGTTCGGCGAATGGGTCTGCAGGTAGTCGAGGTAGAGATCGGAGGAAGGCGACATCACCACGTCGTGGCCTTCGCCCGCGGCTTCGATGCCGCCCTCGATGCCGCGCCACGACATCACCGTCGCTTCGGCCGGCAGTCCGCCCTCGAGGATCTCGTCCCAGCCGATCAGGCGCTTGCCGTGGCTCGAGAGGTACTTTTCGAGGCGATGGATGAACCACGACTGCAGATCAGCCTCGTTGGCGATGCCCAGCTCGCGCATGCGCGCCTGCACGGATGCGGAGGCCTTCCACTGGTCCTTCACCGCCTCGTCGCCGCCGATGTGGAAATAGGTGCCCGGGAACAGCGGGATCATCTCCGCCATCACGTTTTCCAGGAACTCGAAAGTCGGCTCGTCCACGTTGAACAGGTATTTGTGCACGCCCCATTCGGCCGACACCGGCGGCGTCGTGCCGGTGACGCCCAGCTCCGGATACGCCGCCACCGCCGCCTGAGCGTGGCCGGGCATGTCGAATTCAGGCACCACGGTGATGTGCCGCGACGCGGCGTAGGCGACCACATCGCGGATCTGGTCGTGGGTGTAGTAGCCGCAGTATTCCGGCGCCGGCGGGCTGCCGGGCACGGTCAGCGGGATGCGGCAGCCGCCGACTTCGGTCAGGCGCGGATAACGCTTGATCTCGACCCGCCAGCCCTGGTCGTCGGTGAGGTGCCAGTGGAAGGTGTTGAGCTTGTGCAGCGACATCATGTCGAGCACCTGCTTGATCTCGTCCACCGTTTGCATGTGCCGGGCCGAGTCGAGCATCAGGCCGCGCCAGGTGAAACGCGGCGCGTCCTGGATGTGCAGGGCAGGCACCGCGATGCGGCCGTCGGCATCCGTGGACAGCAGCTGCCACAGGGTGACCGCGCCGTAGAAAAGACCACGCGGCTCGCGCGCGGACACGACGACATGGTGGGGCTTCACGATCAGCGAATAGCCCTCGGCTTCCGCCGTGGCGTCCGGGTCGATCCGGAACTCGATGCCACCGGCACGCGACGTGCGGCCGGCATCAACGACCAGCGCCACCCCCTGCGTTGTTTTCGCAAGGCGGGCGAATTCATCCGCGGCGGCGCGGGCCTGCGGGTCGGCGTACCGGACCGGCGTGCGTGCGTCCAGCACGAAACGGCCGCTCGAAAGTTCGACCTGGGCGGGCAGTGGCACCACGGGCAGCGGCGCGGCGATCGCTGCGCCGGCCATCAGCGCCAGCAGCAACGGAACCGGGCCAGCACCCGGAAGCGGAAGGGTTGGGTCATGACGGCACTCCGGTCGCAGCAGGGATCATGGCGGAAAAAAAGGGCCTGGAGGAATCCAGGCCCCGGGGGAACCAATGGAAATGGTGGAAGGGCGCCGGTCAGAGCTTCAGGCGGAAGTTCAGGTAGTACTGGCGGCCGTTGGAATACACGGCATACGGCAGTTCCTGGCCGTTCTTCACGCTGTAGTACTTCAGCTCCGGGTTGTTGAGGTTGAGCGCGTCCAGCGACACCGAGATCCGGTCCGTGGCCCGGAAGCCGATCGACGCGGCCAGGTTGCCGACGGCGTCCTGGAAGAAGTCGTCGGTACGGCTCACGCCCGCGTAGAACTCCGAGCGGTAGGTGTAGCTGATGCGGGCGTTGAAGCGGTCGTTCTCGAAGTAGCCCGAGACGTTGTAGGTGTTCTCGGAGGTGCCGAACACCGGCTTGGCGCCGTCGGAGCTGCTGTCGGCGTAGGTGTAGTTGGTGGACAGGCCGAAGTTCTCGCCCAGCGGCTGCTCCCAGGTCAGTTCGAGGCCGCTGACCTTGGCATTGGTGTTGACCGGCAGCGACACCTGGTAGTCGGCGAACACGTCCGAGCCGGCCGCCGCGGTGGCCGCCTGGTCCAGGTAGGCGCGGGTTTCGGTGCCGAAGGCGACGTAGTCGTCCATGTCCATCGTGAAGACGCTGGCCGCCAGCAGGGCGCGCGGAGCGAAGTACCACTCCAGCGAGGCGTCGAAGTTGGTGGACACGATCGGGTCGAGCAACGGGTTGCCGCCGCTGCCGGTGTGGGTCAGGTCGTCCAGCGACACCGAACCGGCCAGGGCGGAGTAGTCCGGGCGGGTCAGGGTCTGGGAAGCGGCCAGGCGCATCACCAAGGTCGTCGGTGATGTCGAACTTGAAGTTCGCGCTGGGCAGGATGTTGGTGTAGTCCTTCAGCGTGCGCGTCGGCAGGTACGGGCCGAAGGCCGAACCGTTGATGGTGCCCGGCGGCTGATCGGCGATAGGCAGGTTCGGGTTGACGCCGACGTTGCTCAGGATGTCCTGCTCGGTGCGCACGTAACGCACGCCGGCATTGGCGCTCCAGCGGTCACCGGAGAAGTTGGCCTGGAAGTAGGCCGCGGTGACGTCCTCGTTGACGCTGTACAGATCCTGCCAGTAGAAGCGCTCGACCGGATCGCGGTTGGCGAAGTCGGCGTTGATCTGCGCCAGCTGCTCCGGCGTCCAGTACCACAGGTCGGTCGGGAAGCTGCCGCCGATATCGCTGCCGAAGTCGCCCGGGAAGGGATTGAAACCGGTCGGGTACAGCGCGGCATTGGTCCAGTCGGTGGCCCAGTTCGGACCCTGCGCCACTTCGAACAGGTTTTCGCGGGTGTGTTCGGAATAACGCACGCCGAAGTCGATGCTGGTGAGCGGGTACTTGTTCTCGAAGCGGAACTCGGCGTCGGCCTGGCCCCAGTTCTCCTCGTCCAGCGCGTCGATGCCCTGGGCGCCGAAGATCCAGCCGTCCTGCGGGCGGATGCCCGACGGGGTCGAGTTGTCGCCGCCGATGTAGGAATCGATCGGGTTGCCGATGCCGTTCATGCCCCAGCCGGCGCCGGCGCCGGCGTTGATGCCCAGCTCCATCACGTCCTGGGTCGGGCTGCGGCCGTGGCCTTCGGTGGTGCCGATCTGGGCCTTGATGCGGAACGCGTCGCTGACCCGCCAGTCCATGTCACCGGTGAAGTACTGCGATTCCGAGGAAGCGCC
This sequence comes from Arenimonas daejeonensis, assembly GCF_007993735.1. GTDB lineage: Bacteria > Pseudomonadota > Gammaproteobacteria > Xanthomonadales > Xanthomonadaceae > Arenimonas > Arenimonas daejeonensis. Next base: position 982,842 of record NZ_CP042453.1, read on the forward strand.
CGGGCGGGAGATCATGTCGTACACGCCGAACGGCGTGTTGGCGCAGGCGGCGCCGCCGCACATCACGGCCGGGTCGGTCACCGGGTCATAGACGGCGTTCACCAGCACGCCGTCGCGCACCTCGTAGCTGGACGGGGTCAGGTAGGGCACGAAGCGGCTGCCCCACATCATGTAGTTGCGGTTGTAGTTGTCGGCCTCGAGCTCGGAGTGGAAGCCGCTCAGGCCCAGGGTCAGGTTGTCCATGGGCTTGATCTGGAAGTCGATCACGCCGCCCTTGCGCTCGCGCACCTGTTCGAACAGCACCGAACCGATCAGGTTCGGGTACAGCACGCCGGCGAGGTCGGGGTTGGCGACTGCGGCCGGGTCGGCGGCGCCGATGGTCGAATAACCACCGACCACTTCCTGGCCGTCGCGGCGCAGGCTGCGCTTCTCGAAGAAGGGCTGCACCAGGAAACCGACGGTGCCGTCGGCGTTGCGCCAGTTGAACAGGGCGTTGAACTGCGGGTCGGTCTCGCCCGGCAGGTCGGCGTAAACGCCGCCGACGGTGGCTTCCAGGGTCAGCTCTTCCGCGAACTCCAGCGGACGACGGGTGATGATGTTGACCGAACCGGCGCTGCCGCCCTCGGTCAGCTTGGCCTGCGAGGTCTTGTTCACCACCACCTGACTGACGATCTCGGCCGGCAGCAGGCTGTAGCTGACGCTGCGGCCGACGGTCTGCACCTGGCTGAGCACGAACCAGTCGCCGGTGCCGACCGTGTGGCCGTTCACTGGGTCTGGGTCAGGCTGGGGCTGGTGCCGCGCAGGCTGACGCGGTCGCTCTCGTCGAAGCCGCCTTCGGTGGCGCTGGACGAGCTGATGTTGACGCCAGGCAGGCGCTGCAGGGTGTCGGCGACGTTCTTGGCGGGCAGTTTGCCGATGTCCTCGGCGGTCACCACCTCGACATGCGAGTCGGCGTCGCGCTTGGCGTCCAGCGAGGCCTCGACGCTGCCACGCACGCCGACCACCTCCACGGTCTCAAGCTCGGTCACCTTCTCCTCGGCCGCTTCCTCCTGGGCCGCGGGAGCGGTTTCCTGCGCGTGCAGCTGCGCGGTGAAGCCGAGGGCCGCGACGACGGCGGCCGAAAGAATGGATTTCCTGTAGTTCATGATGCTTCCCCATCGCTGTTTGAGTGGAGGCAGCGCTGCTGCCTTGCCTGCTGAAGTCCGCCCGGAACCGTCGTGCCGGCATCCCCGCCGGCGCGCCGTCTAGCCGTTTTTGCCCTTGTCCTGGTCGAGGTACCAATGGGCGGCGCCCATCACGCCGAGTTGCCCGTGCTCGACCAGTCGCACGGGGATGCGTTCCAGCGCCGCGCGCATCGGGCCCTTGTTGAGGAACCGTTCGACGAAGCTGCTGTGCAGAAGGAATTCGCGGATCTGCGGCAGGATGCCGCCGGCCAGGTAGATGCCGCCCTGCGCGCCGTACAGCAGGGCCATGTCGCCGACCGCGCTGCCCAGCAGGCCGCAGAAGATCTCCAGGCTTTCGCGCGCCAGCGGGTCGCTGCCGGCGATCGCCGCGGCGGTAATCTCGCCGGGCGAGGAATAACGGTTGTCCACGCCGCGCATCGCACACAGCGCGGCATGCAGGTTCATCAGGCCGGGGCCGGACAGTGCGTGTTCGACCGGTACGTGCGTGCGCTGCTTCAGCATCTCCGCCAGCAGCGCCATCTCGATGGCGTTGCCCGGGGTCAGCGCGGCCTGGCCCGCTTCCGTCGCCAGCACCACCGGGCGGCCGCCGGTGGGGATCCAGACCGCGGCGCCCAGGCCCGTGCCGGGACCCAGCACCAGGGCGGGACCGGGCAGCGGCGCGGCCGTGGGGCCGGTCAGCAGCAGCACTTCGTTCGCATCCACGTAGGTCGCGGCGTGGGCCACGGCCTCGAAGTCGTTGACCAGGCGGATCTCGTCGAAGCCCAGGCGCTGGCCGATTTCGGGCGGCGACAGCCGCCAGGGCAGGTTGGCGGTGATCACCGTGCCGTCTTCCAGCGGGTAACCGGCGCTGGCGATCACGCCCCGGTGCACGCGCAGGCCGTCCAGGCCGGCGATGAAGTCTTCGATGATCTCGGCCAGGCCGGGGTAATCGGCGCAGACGTACTTGCGGTACTGCAGCACCGCCACCGGATGCGCCGGGTCGCCGCTGGCCTGCACCAGGCCGATGCGCACATGGGTGCCGCCGACATCGGCCGCGATGAAGGGGCCGTCCGCGGGGCGGTGTTCGCAGGCATCACGGATTTGGCGCTTCCGACCACGGCTTCCCCTCAGGCGTCCGACCAGCGGCCCGTGACGGGCGGGGTCGATTGCGGCCGAGAGTGGATCGGTCTGACAACGATGTCAACAGCCTGTCATCAAAACTGCCGATGACCGGGTGTAGGGCGCAGGCGATCCAGGCATCCGCCCCGGATGAGCTCCGGGTTTTCATCGTCATACCGGCGTTTTTGACTGGAATTTCGCAGGAACAGGCGAAACGCACCCGGCTCCGTATTGCTGCACCGCAGTATCGCCGGCAGGCGCAGTCGGGGCCGGCAGCGAGGGCGGGGAGTGGTTGCCGGGGCAATAGTATGACAACGTAATCCTCACCCAGGCCGCACCGCCGGCCCGCCACCGACGCAGGAGAGCCACGCATGAGCGCCGTTGCCACCCACCGCCAGGCGACCTCGATCGCCATCATCGGCGCGCTGTTCTTCATCTTCGGCTTCGTCACCTGGCTCAACGGCCCGCTGATCACGTTCTCGCAACTGGCCTTCGACCTGGACGAGGTCAATGCCTTCCTGGTGCTGACGGTGTTCTTCCTGTCGTACTTCTTCCTGGCCATTCCCTCGTCTTGGATCCTCAAGGCCACGGGCATGAAGAAGGGCATCGCCGTGGGCCTGTTCGTGATGGCGATCGGCGCGGTGCTGTTCGGCGAGTTCGCGACCCAGCGCTGGTACCCGGGCGCGCTGGGCGGCCTGTTCGTGATTGGCGCGGGCCTGGCGGTGCTGCAGACGGCGGCCAATCCCTACATCTCCATCCTGGGCCCGATCGAAAGCGCCGCCCAGCGCATCGCGGTGATGGGCATCTGCAACAAGCTGGCCGGCGTGCTGGCGCCGGTGGTGATCGGCGCCCTGGTGATGCAGGGCATCGGCGACCTGTCCACCCAGGTCGCGGCCGCCGACGCGGCCACGAAAGAAGAGCTGCTGAACGAGTTCGCCGCCAAGATCCACACGCCCTACCTGGCGATGGCGGGGCTGCTGGCGCTGCTGGCGGTGGGCGTGCTGTTCTCGCCGCTGCCGGAGATCAAGGCCACCGAGGTGAACGCGGAGAGCGACGCCCAGGGCCGCGACAGCCTGTTCAAGTATCCGCACCTGTGGCTGGGCGCGCTGTGCATCTTCACTTACGTGGGCGTGGAGGTGCTGGCCGGCGACGCCATCGGTACCTACGGCCGCGGCTTCGACCTGCCGCTGGACGAGACCAAATTCTTCACCTCGTTCACCCCTGGTGGCGATGCTGGTGGGATACATCGTCGGCCTGGTCGTGATTCCGCGCTACATCTCGCAGGAAAGCTACCTGAAGTGGTCGGCGGTGCTCGGCATCGTGTTCGCGTTCGGCGCCTTCCTGACCGGAGGTTACGTGTCGGTGGGTTTCGTGGCCGCGCTGGGCTTCGCCAACGCCATGATGTGGCCGGCGATCTTCCCGCTGGCGATCAAGGGCCTGGGGCGTTTCACCGAGCTGGGCTCGGCGATCCTGATCATGGGCATCGCCGGCGGCGCGATCATCCCGCGGCTGTTCGCCATCCTGAAGCAGCACTACGACTTCCAGCTGGTGTTCCTGGCGCTGGTCGTGCCGTGTTACCTGTACATCCTGTATTTCGCGCTGCGCGGCCACCGCGCCGGTGCCGCCCGGTGAACCGGCGCGGACCGGCGGACGAGGGCGCATCATTGGGCGGAACATTCCACGTGCCGGACACCACCATGACCCCCGACCATCCCCGCCGTGCCACCATCAAGGACGTCGCCGAACTGGCCCAGGTGTCCCTGAAGACGGTCTCGCGCGTCATCAACAACGAACCCTCGGTGATGGAGGGCACGCGCCTGCGGGTGCTGCGCGCGGTGGCCTCGCTCAACTACGAACCCGACCCGTCCGCGCGCAACCTGCGCAGCGGCACGACCTTCGTGATCGGCCTGATCTACGACAACCCGAACCCGTACCACATCATCGGCGTGCAGAACGGGGTGCTGGCGGCGTGCCGGGAAACCGGCTTCGGCCTGCAGATCCATCCCTGCGATTCGACCTCGCCGCTGCTGGCGCAGGAACTGGCCGATTTCGTCCAGCGTTCGCGCCTGGCCGGACTGGTGCTGACCGCGCCGATGTCCGAGAACATGGAGCTGGTGAGCGCCCTGGTCGCGCGCGGCGTGCGCGTCGTGCGCATCATCGCGGCCAAGGAAGACCCGGACGACGGGTATCCCTGCGTTTACGTGGACGACCGCGACGCCGCCTACGAGATCACCGAACACCTGATCCAGCTCGGCCACCAGCGCATCGGTTTCCTCTGGGGCGGGCTGGCGCACCGGTCCAGCACCGAACGTTATGCCGGCTACGAAAGCGCGCTCAAGGACTACGGCATCACGCTCGACAAGCACCTGGTGATCCCGGGCGACTACACCTTCGACGACGGTTTCCGCGGCGCGCGCCGGCTGCTGGCGCTGCGCGAGCCGCCGACCGCCATCTTCGGTTCCAACGACGAGATCGCCGCCGGCGTGCTGGCGGCCGCCAAGTCCGCGGGCATGAATGTGCCCTATGACTTGTCCATCGCCGGTTTCGAGGACAGCCCGTTCTCGCGCCAGTCCTGGCCGGCGCTGACCACCGCCAAGCAGGCCACCGAGGACATCGCCAAACAGGCGGCGCGCCTGCTGATCGCCGGACTGCGCCACGACGCCTACGACGAACACCCCACGCCGCTGCACAACCAGGGCTTCGTGCCACAGCTGGTGGTGCGTGGCTCCACCGCGCCGATGCGCCCACGTGGCGACTGACCAGACATCCCCATGACCGGAACGCGCCTGCCCGCCGCCAGCGACACCCTGATGTTTTCCGAGGCGGCGCACGCCGCCGATGCCGTCGAAACCCAGTTCGCGGCGAATGCCGGCGTGATCGCCGAACTGGCGGCGCGCCTGCGCCTGTCGCCGCCGCCGTTCGTGGCGACCTGCGCGCGTGGCAGCTCGGACCACGCGGCGACTTACGCCAAGTACCTGTTCGAGACCCAGCTGGGCATCGTCACCGCGTCCGCCTCACCGTCGATCGGCTCGGTCTACGGCGTGCGGCAGAACCTGCGCGGCGCCGTGTTCCTGCTGGTTTCCCAGTCGGGCAAGAGCCCGGACCTGCTGCGCAACGCCGAGGCCGCACGTGAGGCCGGCGCCCACGTGGTGGCGCTGGTGAACGTGGCCGATTCGCCGCTGGCGCAGCTGGCGCACACCGTCGTGCCGCTGCATGCCGGTCCCGAGCGCAGCGTGGCGGCGACCAAGAGTTTCCTTTGCTCGCTGTCGGCGATCCTGCAGCTGGCGGCGCACTGGAAACAGGACGCCGCCCTGCTCGCGTCCCTGGACGGCCTGCCCGACGAACTGCGTGCCGCCTGGCGCGCCGACTGGTCGCCGCTGGTGCACGGGCTGGAAGATGCACGCAACCTGTTCGTGCTCTCGCGCGGACTGGGACTGGCCGCAGCGCAGGAGGCGGCGCTGAAGTTCAAGGAAACCTGCGGCCTGCATGCCGAGGCCTACAGTTCGGCGGAAGTGAAACACGGGCCGATGGCCTTGGTGGGACCCGGTTTCCCGGTGCTGTGTTTCGCCCAGCCCGACGGCACCGAGGCCGGCACCCTGGCGCTGGCCGAGGAGTTCCGCGGCCGTGGTGCCCAGGTTTGGGTGTCGTCGGCGTGCGGCGAGCTGCCGCTGGTCGCCAGCCGGCACGCGGCCAACGCACCGCTGCTGACCATCCAGAGTTTCTACGGCGCGGTGAATGCGCTGGCGCTGCGCCGCGGGCACAATCCCGACCTGCCGCCGCATCTGAACAAGGTCACCGAAACCGTATGAACCGTCTGGCCCTGGTCAATGGCGGCGTGCTCACCGAGCGCGGCATCGTGTCCGGGCTGGCGGTGCTGGTGGAAGGTGCGCATATCGTCGCCGTCGTGCCGGAACACGAGCTGCCGTCCAGCGGCGTGCAGCGCCACGACCTGCAGGGCGCGACCCTGCTGCCGGGTTTCATCGACTGCCAGGTCAACGGCGGTGGCGGGGTGTTGTTCAACAACCAGACGGACGTCGAAGCGCTGCGGCGCATCGGCGCGGCGCATCGCCGGTTCGGCACCACGGCCTTCCTGCCGACCCTGATCAGCGATGACGCCGGACGCATGTCCGCCGCGATCGGCGCCGTGCGCGCGGCGATCACCGAGGGCGTGCCCGGCGTGCTCGGCATCCACCTGGAAGGGCCGTACCTGGCGCCGGACCGCAAGGGCACGCACGACGCGGGGAAATTCCGCGTGCCCGACGCCGACGAAATCGCCCTGGCGACCTCGCTCGACAAAGGCCTGAGCCTGGTCACGCTGGCGCCCGAACGCGTGGGGCCGGAGATCGTGCGCGCGCTGGTGGCGCGCGGCGCGATCGTCTGCGCCGGCCACACGGCCGCCAGCTACGAACAAGCCGTGGCCGGCATCGCTGCCGGCGTCCGCGGCTTCACCCACCTGTTCAACGCCATGTCGCCGCTGACCGGACGCGAGCCGGGTGCGGTGGGCGCGGCGCTGGAGGCGCCGGATGTCTGGTGCGGCATCATCGTGGATGGCCACCATGTGCATCCGGCCAGCCTGCGGGTGGCGCTGGCGGCCAAGCCGCGCGGCAAGGTGTTCCTGGTCACCGACGCGATGCCGCCGGTGGGCGCGGACGATCCCAGTTACGAGTTGTACGGCGAGACCATCACCGCGCGCGACGGCGTGGTGCGCAACGCCGCCGGCGCGCTGGCGGGGTCCGCGCTGGACATGGCCACCGCGGTGCGCAACACCGTGCGGATGCTGGGCCTGCCGCTGGAAGAAGCGGCACGCATGGCGTCCACCTATCCCGCGCGCTTATGGGCCTGGAGGCCAGCCACGGCCGCATCGCCGCCGGCTGCCGCGCGGACCTGGTGGCGCTGGACGACACGCTGCAGGTGCGCACGGTCTGGATCGGTGGCGAGGCCGGCTGAGGCCGTGGCCGGCGCGCCTGCGGAGCCGGCCGCCGGGCCCCGCCGTTTCGCTTCGGTGGATGCGCTGCGTGGACTGACCGTCGCGGCCATGCTGCTGGTCAACACGCCGGGCGACTGGGCGCATGTGTACGCCCCGCTGCGGCATGCGGAATGGCATGGCTTCACGCCCACCGACCTCATTTTCCCGATGTTCCTGTTCATCGTCGGCGTGTCGATCGCACTCGGCGTGATGCCGCGCGTCGATGCCAGCGCGTCGCAGGTTGCACGCATGCGGCCGCTGCTGGTGCGCGCGGCGCGCCTCATCGCGCTGGGCCTGCTGCTGCATGCGCTGGCCTGGTGGCTGCTGGACCGCGAAAGCTTCCGTCCGTACGGCGTGCTGCAGCGCATCGGCCTTTGTTTCGCGGTGACCGCCTGGCTGGCGGTCACGGTGTCGGCGCGCGCGCAGTGGCTGTGGTTCGCGGCGCTGCTGGTCGGTTACGGGCTGCTGCTGGCGGCGGGCGGCACGCTGGCACCGCTGGACAACATCGCCAGCCGGATCGACACCGCGCTGCTGGGTCCGCACCTCTACCAGTTCGATCCCGTGACCGGGCGCGGCCACGACCCCGAAGGCCTGGCCAGCACCTTGCCGGCCATCGCCACCTGCCTGCTGGGCCTGCGCTGTGGCGATTGGCTGCGGCAGGGGCGGTTGCGGACGCTGGTGCTGGCAGGCGCCATCGCGCTGGCGCTGGCGCTGGGCCTGTGCTGGGCCTTGTGGCAGCCGATCAACAAGAACCTGTGGACACCGTCCTATGTGCTCTGGACCGGTGGCCTGGCGATGGGGCTGCTGGCCGCGGCGCATGCGTTGATCGACCGGCGCGGCTGGCCGGCCTGGGGCCGGCGTTTCGGCGTCAACGCGATCGCCGCCTACGCCGGTTCGGCCGTGATGGTGATCGTGCTGACGGCCACCGGCACGATGCCGTGGCTCTACACGCAGGTTTCTTCCCCCGCCATCACGCCGGTTTTCGGCCCCGAGGCCGCTTCGCTGGCCTTCGCGATCGCCTTCGTCGCGTTCTGGTGGATGGTCGTTCTCGTGATGGACCGGCACCGCGTGTACCTGCGCATCTAGCGTCCGGCATTGGCCGTGAAGGCCGCCGACGAGCGTTCTTGAAGAGAGGTTCGCGCGGGGAACGGCATGGCACGGTCGAGCAGTCAGCAACGCTGGCTTGGCATCACCCTGATCCTCGCCCTGGCGGCACTGGCCGTGTTCCGCTCGCACCTGGGCACGCGCCTGGACGGGTACACGGTGGACGAGCCCTGGCACATCGTCGCCGGGGCGTCCTATCTGCGCACCGGCGACTTCCGGCTCAATCCCGAACACCCGCCGCTGGTGAAGCTGGTGGCCGGTGCGGCGATGCCCGATGACTTCTCGCTGCGGCCGCTGGCACCGCTGGTGGAAAAGACCCAGGAACGCGAACTGGTCGAGGAGACCCTGTACTTCGACAATGACAGCGCCGCCGCGCAGCAGGACGCGCGCCGCGGACTGTGGTTGTTCCATGCGCTGCTGCTGGTGCTGCTGGGTGGCGTGCTGTGGCAGGCCTTCGGGCTGGCCTGGTCGCTGGGCACGCTGGCCTTCCTGGCGCTGGAACCGAGCATTGGCGCGCACCTGCCGGTGGTGATGACCGACCTGCCGCTGGCGCTGTGTTTCGGCCTGGCGGTGGGCTGTGCCGGCCTGCTGGCCAGCCGCTGGCAGTGGCGCTGGGCCCTGGCCTGCGGCGTGGCCGTGGGGCTGTGCCTGGGCGCGAAACATTCGGCGCTGGCGGGCATCGCCGGCATCGCGGGGGTGCTCGCGGTCGCCACGTTCTTCGGGCTGGGCGAACAGCGACGGGTCGCGTTCGCGCGTCGCTGGGGTCAGCTGGGCATCGCCGCGCTGCTGGCCTGGGTCGTGCTGTGGGGGCAGTACGGTTTCCGTTTCCATGCCGGTCCGGACGGCAGCGACGCCTTCAACCGCCCGATGCCCGACAAGATCGCCGACCTCAACATCCCGCACTGGCGCGAGGGCATTGCTTTCGCCGACCGCCATCACCTGCTGCCGCGCGCGTACCTGTGGGGCCTGGCCGACACCGTGCGTGCCGGCATCGAGGGCCGCGGCCAGAGCAGCCACTGGCTGTGGGGCGTGAAGTACAAGGGCAAGGCGCCGTGGTTCACCTGGCCGAGTTTCGTGCTGGCCAAAGTGCCGCTGGCGCTGACGGCGCTGTCGCTGCTCGGCCTGTTGCTGTTGCCGACGACACGGCTGGAAGCGCCGGCACGCTGGACGCTGGCCGTGCTGCTCGGCGGCAGTGCGGCGCATCTGCTGGCGCTGATGGGTTCACAGGGAACGTACGGCGGCATCCGCCACGCGCTGCCGCTGGTGGTCGCGCTGGCGATCCTGGCGGGCGCGCCGCGGTGGCTTCCGCCTGGCAACGGCGCGCACGCTTCGCCGGCGTGGCGATGGCGGTGTTGTTCCTCGCGGCATTCGGCATGACCCTCCGCGAGCCGCGGTTGTGGGAATACCACAACGAACTGGCCGGCGGCACCGCGAACGCCTACACGCAGTTCGGCAACGAGGGCCTGGACCTGGGCCAGCGGTTTCCGGAAATGCGGGCCTTCCACGACCGGGTGATCGTGCCCGAACAAAGCACGCTGTTCGTGGACTACTGGTTCGGCGAGAAACAGGCGATCGCCGCGAAGATGCGTTACCGCCGCCGCATCCTGGGCATGGAAGACGACAACGTGGCCGGCGTGTACGAGGGTTATTTCATGCTCGACATCGGCCGCACGTTGCCGGAACCCGACTGGGGCTGGGATCCGGACACGATCTACAAGGACACCAAGGTAGTCACCCGGCTGGGCCACGTGCAGGTGCGGAAAGGCCGCGTCGAGGACCCGATGGGGCGTGCGGGCAGCATGTACTACGCGGTCGTCGAATACCTGTACCGCAAGTCCGGCAAGGACGATGTGCTGATCACGCGGCGCCTCGAGGAAGTGGTCAAGGTGATTCCGGCGCATGTGGGCGCCGCCGTGGAGCTGGCCAATGCCTACCAGCGGCTCGGCGACGGCCCGTCGGCCGTGCGCGCGCTGCGCCGGCTGCTGGACCATGAAAAGGTGCCGGTGGAGGCGCTGGTGCGCACCCAGGTGGAGGCGCAGCTGGCGAAGCTGGAAAGCAGCAGCGACCCGGCGTCGCTGGAGCCGCTGCGCAATCCCTGGATGGAGTGATGCCGTTCCGCTTCAGGGACGGACCGCCGTCACCTCGATCTCGACCAGGAAACCCGGGTTGGCCAGTGCGGCCACCTGCATGGTCGAACGCACCGGCAGGTTCGGCTGCGCCTCGGTGCCGAAGAACTGCGAATAGCCCTTCATGAAACCGCCGAAGTCCATCTTCCCGCCCTGGGCCGGGTCGCCGACCAGGAACACCTGCATCTTCACCACGTCGCCCATCGTCAGGCCCAGCGACTTGAGCTGGCGTTCGATGGCGGTCAGCACGCTGACGGTCTGGAAGTGGGTGTCGCCATAGGCGGCGACGCTGTCCTTGGCCGCGTTCGGATCGGCGACCGGCGGCACCATGCCGCTGAGATAGACCGTGGTCTTGCCGGCCGGAACTTCCACCGCGGCGGCGATCGGGAACGTGCTGTTGTTGGGCAGCTTGTGCCGGACCACGCCTTCCGCGGCGAGGCCGAGCGAAGGCAGCAGCAACAACGTGGCGATAAGCAGGCGCATGGGTGTTCTCCGGGTCAGGGATGCAGGGCCCGCACTTCGGCGGCGGTGATCGGGTCGGTGTGATGATTGCCGAAATTCGTGCGGATATGGTTGATGACGTCGGCCACCTGGGCGTCGGTGAGCCAGGTGGGCGGGAAGAAGAATTCGTGGTTTTCCGGTCTGGCGAATGCGGGCATGTTGCCGCGGCCCTGAAGAATGGTCACCGCCATGTAACGCGACGAGGCCACCGCCGGGCTGCCGGCGAAGGACGGATAACGCCCGGCGCCGACCGCGCCACGGCCATCGGGCATGTGGCAGCCCTGGCACAGCTGGGTGTAGATCTGCGCGCCGGTAACGTCGCCCATCATGCCGTCGGGTTCCGGCGCGGGTTCGGTCTCCTGCGCGCGTGCGAACGACTGCACGAGTGCACACGAGAGGATCAGCATGCCGAGCGAACGCGCGAGCATCGGATTCATGACGCACCTCCCGTGGACAACGCGCGCTGGTGCAGGCGCCCGATCGCATCCAGCGCCGACAGCACGGCGCCTTCCTGCCAGGCCGGCATGTACGAGGCATGTTCGCCGGCCAGCACGATGCGGCCGTCCACAGCGCACAGGTTGTCGTAGTGTTTTTCGCGCAGCGCTTCCGTCCACAGCCCGAAGCAGCCCATCGTGAACGGCGAACGGTGCCAGGCCACGGACACGCCGCTGTCGAACTCGGTGTCGTACTGCGGGTGGATGCGGCGGCCCTGTTCGACGGCGGCCTGCACCCGCTGCGCCGGCGACATCGAGGTGAAGCGCATCGCCTCGGTGCCCCAGACATAACCGCCCAGCAGCACGCCTTTGCCGGGGGCGTGGTAACCGTGGCTCGGGTAGGAGATCGTGCCGATCGGCTGGTCGGTGTAGCTGATGCCACCGTAGATGTGCTCGTCCTGTTCCCAGAAGCGGCGCTTGAACTGCAGGCCGATCTTCACCGAAGACGCGTAGGGCAGGGCGGCGATCGCGTCGGCCATCGGCCGGCCGACGTTCATCGGCACCTGCGACAGGATGGACAGCGGGATCGTGCACACGCACCAGTCGGCGCGCGCGGTGAGCGCCTGGCCGGGCTGGGCGGTGTCTTCGTAGGCGACCCGCACGCCGCTGCCGTCCTGTTCGATCGCCGTCACCTTGCTGCGGTAGCGGATCAGCCCTTCCAGTTCGCGCGCGAAGGCGACGGCGATGCGGTCCATGCCGCCCACCGGCTGCAGCATCGTGCCCTGCATGTCGAAGAGTTCGCCCAGCGGCAGGCTGCCCCACAGTCCCGAACCCAGCAGGTCGGACAGCCCCACCGGTTCCGACGGCACCGGCTTTCCGCCCAGACCGCCACCCGGCGTCTTGTCGAAACCGCGGCGATCACTGCTGAAGTGGCCGCGCGCGTACTTGTATTTCCCGTCCAGCGCGCCCCACCACTGCAGCGAGGCCAGCAGGATTTCTGGTCTTCTTTCGTCAGCGGTGCGTCGAGCCTGCCGCCCTGTGCGGCCTTGGCCAGCAGTTCGGCGACGTGCCCGTGGTAGTCCGCCTTCACCTTGCGCAGCCGCTGCGGCTTGCCGCCGAAGGCCTGCGTGCCATGCAGGAAGGCGTTGTAGTTGACCTGCACGAAATTCTCGAGCGGCACGCCGAGCAGGCGGCAGTACGCCAGCAGGCCGTGGTGGTGGTGCGGTATGCGCCACGGGCCCGGGTTGATGTAGAGGCCGGGGTCGAATTCGCAGTGCTGGGTCTCGCCGCCGAGTTCGGTGTAGGTGTCGCCGCCGCGCAGGCTCATGGTGCGGCCGCCGGCGCGGGCGTTGTATTCCAGCACCTGCACCCGGTAGCCGGCCTTGCGCAGTTCGTAGGCGGCGACCATGCCGGCCATGCCCGCACCGAGCACCAGCACCGAAGCGCCGGCCGGCACGCCGCCCAACTTCGGTGGGCCCGAATAGGGGATTCCGCGGCCAGGCCAAGGCTGCTCATCGCCTGGTACATCGCCGCGCTGCCGGCGCTCAGGCCGATCATGCGCAGCAACTTCCGGCGTGTCATCGGGGTCGCGCTGTGCATCCGGCATGCCCTCGGGGCGTGGCGGTGGCCGGCGGTTGCCGGCAACACCGCTGAAACAGAACGTGGTGGCGGGCCCGCAGCGGCCTAGTTGCGCGGCGCCTGCCCGCCCGGTCCGCCCATCGGCAGCCCGGCCTGCTGCCAGGCTTCAATGCCGCCGCGATACCAAAGCACCTTCGTGTAACCGAGGTTTATCGCCCGCAGCGCGGCGTTGTAGCTCATCCAGCACTGCGTGCTCTGGCAATAGAACACCATCGGCCGGTCCTTGCGGCCCTGGGTGGCCTGCTGCAGGTAGTTGCCGAAATCGGTCTGGACCTGGTCCTGAAACTGCCGCCCTGCGAGGCCGGCACCACCGGGATGGCGTTGGGCAGCATCTGCTGGCCGCCCAGCACGTCGAAAATCATCGCGCCGGCGTTGCGGTCCTGCATCAGCTGCACCAGCTCGGGCGTGGTGATCAGCTGGCCGCCGGGGATGCCGGTGGGCGTCGGGCCGTGCAGGCCGCCGGACTTGAGCTGGGCGGTCGGTGCCACGCCCATGTCCTGGCGCTCCATCTGCACGAGGCGTGCCACGGCGTCGCCGCCCTGCGCGGGAGCGGCGGCCGACGGCGGGCCATAACCCTGCGGTGCCGCTTGCTGCGGCGGGTAGGCGGGTTGCTGTTGCTGCGGATACTGCTGTTGCGGGGACTGCGGCTGTTGTTGTGGTGCCGGTGGCTGCTGGGGTATTGCTGCTGCGGTGGCGGCTGTTGCGGCGCACTGCCGAAGCTGTCCTGCGCGGCGGCGGCCGCCGGCATCGACGAAACCAGCAGGGCCAGCATCAGCATCTTGTTTCGGCGGGAGGCCAGGTCAGTCATCGCTGCGCTCCATCTGTTCGGCGTCTATGCCGAGTTCGGTCTGCGGATTGAAGTTGGGGTCGTTGGTCTGCAGGTAGGTGCCGTCCTGCGCGCGCCAGGCGTTGTCGTACCGGTTGTCGAGCTGCACCTCGTCGCCGGTGGTCGGGTCGGTGTAGCGGTCCACGTTGTTGATGCCGTCCACCGTCTGCTGCTGGATGCGGTCGCTGCTGGCGTTGCGGGCGTCCCAGCCGCGCTGGTTGATGTCTGCGATCTCGCGCTGGGTGTCGGAAATGATCTGGCCGCGCTGGATTTGCCCTTGCACGCCCTGCCGCGCGATCGTGGTGTTGTGCTTGTTCATGCGCGCTTGCCACTGCGGGTCGGGCTGCATCGAATTGGCGAAGTGGGTGAGCAGGGTCATGTCCAGCTGACCGGACGGTGCGCGCGACGATACCGGCGCCCCCGCGATGCCACCGTAGAACTTGCGCACCTCGCCCGGCATCACGCCCGCCATCGTGGTTTCGTTGAACTGCACCACGGCGGCGATGCTTTCGCGCACCTCGCCGCCGGCATCGCGGTAGGCGATCAGCACTTCGCCGCCTTCCTTCCAGTAGCGGGTCTGGCCGACGGGTGCAGGCGCCGGCGTGCGGACCAGGTCGTTGCGGGCCCGGAAGTCCAGGATGCGCGCCCCGGGGCGATGGCGCTGCACGAAGGACTGCAGGTAGGCGCGCACGTCGCCGATCGGCCAGCGCGGGCAGCTCGGGTTCTGAATGCCCATGTTGAGGTTGTCCCAGGTCCAGGCCTCGGCAGGCAGCATCTGCAGTGTCTGCCGGCCATCGGGGACTGCGCCTGCCACTGGAAGCCCGGCGTTGCGCCGCACGGCGCCTGCGGGTTCCAGACCACGCCGCCGGCGGTTTTCCAGCCGGCCGGGATCTGCACCCACAAGGCCGGCATGGGTTTCTCGAAACCGTTGGGGTCGATCACCGGCACCCGCTGCAGGCCGTTGTCGGCGCCGGCGGTGCTCAGGCTGGCGGCCAGCGCCAGGGCGAAGGTGAGGCGGTGCGGTCGTGGCATGGTGGTTCCCCCTTTGATCCTTGTGGCGCAGAACGGCGACGGATCGGCTCACGCACCGGTCGCGGGCCTACCCCGGTTCGGCCAGCGCGTCGTACAGCCAGGTGCGGGCCGCCTGCCAGTGGCGCTTCACCGTGGCCGGCGAACTGGCCATGGCCTCGGCGGTTTCCTCGATGGTCAGCCCGCCGAAATAACGCAGCTCGACCACCCGCGCCTTGTCCGGGTCCAGGGGCCTCCAGCCGGGCCAGGGCCGCGTCCAGCGACATCACGTCCAGGCCGGTGTCCTCGGCGGCGACCTCCAGCCCGGTCAGCGTCACGCGCTGGCCGCCGTCGCGTTTGGCGGCGTCGCGGCGGCGGGCGTGGTCCACCAGGATCTCGCGCATCAGCCGGGCCGCCATGCGCACGAAGTGGGCACGGTCCTGCCAGTCGATGCGGTCCAGCCCGGACAGCCGCATCCAGGCCTCGTTGACCAGGGCGGTGGGCTGCAGGGTGTGCTGGGCGCGTTCGCCGCGGAACTGGCGGTCGGCCAGCAGCCGCAGTTCCGGATAGACCACGGCGGCCAGCCGGTCGCGCGCGCCGGTGTCGCCGCCGCGCCAGGCCAAAAGCAGTGCAGTGACGTCCCCCGACATGGCGGCAGTCTACGCCCGGCCAGGGCCGTGAGCCGGTCCGGTCCCTTCCTGCGCCTTCTGCTAGTGTCAGGCCGCAGGGTGCGGTCGGGGGAACGCATGAAAACATCGATGGAAGTGCAGGTGCTGCAGGTTTTCGAGCGTGTGCTGGCGCAGCCGCCGCAGGACCGTACCGACTGGCTGGCGGCCCAGGACCTGGCGCCGGAAGTTCGCGAACGCGTGCAGCGCCTGCTGGACGCCGAACCCGCCGCGGGCGGCTTCATGGAGGAAACCGCGGTCGCGCCCGACGCCGTGCCGCCCGAGTTCCCCAAAGTGGGCGAACGCCTGGGCAACTACGAGCTGCTCAAGCCGCTGGAAGCCGGCGGCATGGGCGTGGTCTACCTGGGCCGGCGCGCCGACGACGTCTACGACCAGCAGGTGGCGATCAAGCTGGTGCGCCCGGTGCACCTGCTGGCCGCGGCCGAGTTCCGTCGCCAGCTGATCTCGCGCTTCGAGGACGAACGGTCGATCCTGGCGCGCATGAGCCACCCGAACGTGGCCCGCATCCTCGACGGCGGCAGCACCGCCGGCGGCATCCCCTACCTGATGATGGAGTTCGTGGATGGCGTGTCGCTGACCGAGTACTGCAAGCGCAACAAGCTGGACGTGCCGGCGCGGCTGAAACTCTTCCGCAAGGTCTGCGACGGCGTGCAGGAAGCGCACCGCCACCTGATCGTGCACCGCGACCTGAAGCCCGACAACATCCTGGTCGGCGACAACGGCGAACCGCGCCTGCTCGATTTCGGCATCGCCAAGATCCTGGAACAGGAACCGCTGGCCCGGCCGGCAAACCCAGCACGTCGCTGAGCGCCATGACGCCGGCCTATGCCAGCCCCGAACAGGTGCGCCAGGAAGTCCTGACCACCAGCTCCGACGTCTATTCGCTGGGCGTGATGCTGTACCAGCTGCTGGCCGGCGTGCGGCCCTACGAACTCGGCGGCCTGCGTCCGTCGGAAGCCGAACACGTCGTCTGCGAGACCCTGCCCGATCCGATGAGGAAGATGCTGGACAAGGCCGTGCTGACCGACGCCGAGCGCAAACAGCGCCGCGCCCAGCTGACGCCCGACCTCGAGCGCATCGTCGCCAAGGCCATGCACAAGGAAGCGGCGCGGCGCTACGGTTCGGCCTCGGAACTGGCCGACGACCTGCAGCGTTACCTCGACGGCCAGCCCGTGCTGGCACATCCGGATTCCACCGCCTACCGCCTGCGCAAGTTCGTGCGCCGGCATCGCATCGGCGTGGCGGCGGCCTCGCTGGCGCTGCTGGCCATCCTCACCGCCAGCGGCGTGGCGGTGTGGCAGGCAAAGGTGGCGCGCCAGGCGGCCAGCGACATGGCCGAGGTCAATAGCTTCCTGCTGGACGTGCTCCGGTATTCCGACCCGTACAGCGCCGGCGGCGAAGCGACCCTGGCGCAGGCGGTGGACGCGGCCGTGGTGCACCTGGAACGCCGGTTCCCGGATCGCCCGGAGATTTCTTCCGGCATCCGCCACGTGCTGGGCTACAGCCAGTCCAGCCGCAACCAATTGGAATCGGCCGACGAACAGCTGGGCAAGGCGCTGCAGGAGGCTACCGCGGCCTTCGGCCCCGATGACCGTCGCTCTTTCGAGATCCGCGAAGGCATCGCCCAAGTGCGCATCGCCCAAGGACGCATCGACGATGCGGAGAAGATGTTGCTGTCACTGCTGGCCGACCTGCGCGGTTCCGGCCTGCAGGACGACCCGCTGCACTTCCTGGTGCTAAACAACCTGGGGCAGCTGTATCTCGACCTGGAGAATTATCCCGAGGCGCGGCGCTACCTGCAGGAAGCGCAGGCACTGCCGCTGCGGACGCTGGGCACCTTGAACGCCAATTCGCGCGCCGTGCTGGTCGCCAACCTGGCCTATGTCGCCCACGGTCTGGGCGAGCTGGAGAACGCCGACCAGCTGTATACCCAGGCCGAAGCCATGCACCGCGGCCTGCACCCCGACGGCAGCGCCGAACTGGCGTCGGTGCTGAACAACCGCGCCTTCCTGCTGGACGACCTGGAACGCGCGGACGAAGCCTACGTTATGCGTCAACAGTCGCTGGCGAT
This sequence comes from Arenimonas daejeonensis, assembly GCF_007993735.1. GTDB lineage: Bacteria > Pseudomonadota > Gammaproteobacteria > Xanthomonadales > Xanthomonadaceae > Arenimonas > Arenimonas daejeonensis. The sequence goes on from NZ_CP042453.1 coordinate 1,000,484, forward strand.
GCGCGAAGGCGTGCTGGGCGACAAGCACCCGGCCCCTGGTGCGGCCGATGCTGGACCTGGCGCAGAGTGCGTTGATGCGCGACGACGCCGAGACCGGCCTGCGGCTGGCGACGCGCGCGGTCGAAGTGGCCACGCAGGCCTACCCGCAACCAAATGCCGACACCGTGTTCGCGATGGGCATCCAGGCCGGCGCGCTGATCAACAACAAACGGTTCGTCGACGCCGGCGAAGTGCTGAGTCGCGCCGAAGCCGACCTGGCGAAACTCGAAGCGCCGCCCGAGTACATCGTCGAAGGCCTCGGCTATGTGCGCCAGGGCCTGTGCAAGCGGCCGCGCGATCCACCGGTGCCGAGCTGCGCCGGGATCGTGCCGACGGAGCCGGCGTTGCCGTAGCGCCTGCGGAACAACGAACTCGATGGATCAGGAATGAGAACGATGCAACTCGCACTTGCCGCCTTGGGCGCGGCAATGGTCAACGCTTGTGCGACCGCCCCCGGCATATGACTTTCCAGGAGCTCGAGTCACACGTCGGCGACTTGGCCAGCGTTTCGGTCACGGGCTGTGTTGTTATGACGGAGCTCGGGGCGCACGCCTTGTTCAAGGACTGCGATGCTGCAAAGGCCGGAAATCCGGATAACGCTGTGGATCTCGGGTTCGGCGCACAGGAAGCGCCGCTCGTCGCCCCGGGCAGTTCCGTTTGTCTTCTCGTGACGGGCAGGTTTTACGATCTTGATGGCCAATCCATCGTCACCGGTCGCACCTTCGGCACCCTTGGTATGTTTGGCGCCACCGAATGGGAGCTTGTCGACTGTGAAGGCGAAAGTTGAATCGACCAAGGCTTTCTAGACACCCGAAACGCAGACCAGAACCCCGGATCCCATCGTCATCAGCCCCGCTTCTCCCCACGCGTAAACCGCCGCGTGAACGTCTCCATCGCCGCGAAGGCCGCCGGGATCACCACCAGGCTCAGTACGGTCGAGGTGATCAGGCCGCCGATCACGGCCACGGCCATCGGCTGACGGAAGGCGGCGTCGGCGCCGAAACCCAGGGCGATCGGCAGCATGCCGGCGCTCATCGCGATCGAGGTCATCACCACCGGGCGGGCGCGTTTGTGGCAGGCGTCCATAAGGGCGTCGTGCATGTCCATGCCCTTCTCGTCCTCGGCGATCACCGCGTAGTCCACCAGCAGGATCGAGTTCTTGGTGGCGATGCCGATCAGCATCAGCAGGCCGATCAGCGCCGGCAGCGACAGTAGGGTGCCGGTGAGGAACATCAGGCCGAAGGCGCCGCCGGCCGACAGCGGCACCGCCATCAGGATGATCAGCGGGTGGCTGGCGTGGTTGAACAGCAGCAACAGCACCGCGTACACGCAGAACAGGCCGGCCGCCATCGCCAGCGCGAAGCCGACGAACAGTTCGACGAAGATCTCGGCGTCGCCGTAGGGCTGGGTGCGCACGCCGGGCGGCAGGTTCTTCAGCGTCGGCAACTCGTTCACCTCGTTCATCACGTCGCCCAGCGGGCGGCCGCTGAGTTCGGCGGTGAAGGTGATCTGGCGGGCGCGGCCCAGGCGGTTGATCACCGACGGTCCGCTGCCGGTGCGGATGTCCGCCACGGCCGACAGCGGCACGGTGCCGCCCTTGTTGCTGGGCACGCGCATCAACGACAGCAGCGCCTCGTCCGACAGCGAGTCCTCGGCCATGCGCACGCGGATCGGGATCTGGCGGTCGGCCAGGTTCAGCTTGGCCAGGCGCTGGCGGTAGTCGCCGCTGGTGGCGATGCGCGCGGCTTCGGCGATGTCCATCGTCGACACGCCCAGGTCGGCGGCGCGGCGCGCGTCCGGCACGATCACCAGCTCGGGCCGCAGCAGCGAGGCGGTGGAACTGATCGTGCCCAGGCCTGGATGCCGCGCAGCTCGCGGTCCAGCGACTGCGCCGCCGAATACAGCGCCTGCGGGTCATTGCCGGCCAGCACCACCTGCATCTGTTCGCCCGGTTCGCTGCTGATGAAACGCTGGCGCACGCCGGGGATCACCGCCAGGCGTTCGCGCACCTCGCGCTCCAGTTCCTTCTGCGACCGGTCGCGCCCGTCTTCCAGACCCCAGTCCAGCACCATCACCACCTTGCGCACGTCGGCGATGCCGCTGACGTTGGGGTCGCCGAAGTCCACCACGCCGCCGACGGTGGCGTAGGCCTGCTTCAGTTCCGGGATGTCCGACAGCAGCTTGCGCGCGCGTTCGGCCACGTCCACGGTCTGCTGCAGGCGCGCGCCCGGCGGCAGTTCCAGGCTCAGGTTGCTGCGGCCCAGGTCGGAGCCGGGGATGAAGGTCGCCGGAATCATCGCCGCGATGCCCAGCGAACCGACAAACATCAGGAAGGCCGCCAGCAGCGTCAGGAAGCGGTGCGCCAGCGCCCACTCCACCCAGCCCAGGTACCAGCGCATCACCGGGCCGTCTTCTTTCTCCGGGTGCGCCTTGGCCTTGAGCTGGTAGGCCGCCATCATCGGCGTCAACAGGCGCGCGACCAGCAGCGAGAACAGCACGGCGGTGGCCGCGGTCCAGCCGAATTCCAGGAAGAACTTGCCGGCCACGCCGGGCATGAAGGCCACCGGCACGAACACCGCCGCCAGCGTCGCCGACGTCGCGATCACCGCCAGGCCGATCTCGTCGGCGGCTTCGGTCGCGGCCTGCTTCGGCGGCTTGCCCATGGCCAGGTGGCGGTCGATGTTCTCGACCTCGACGATGGCGTCGTCCACCAGGATGCCCACCACCACCGCCAGCGCCAGCAGGGTCACCATGTTCAGGCTGAAACCGAACAGCCACATCACGCCGAAGGTCGGGATGATGGACAGCGGCAGCGCCACCGCCGAGATCCAGGTCGAACGCCAGTCGCGCAGGAAGAACCACACCACGATCACGGCCAGCAGCGCGCCTTCCCACAGCATGGTCATGGACGAGGTGTAGGAGGCCTGCACTTCCTGCACGGCCGAGAACACCGGGGTGATCTTCACGCCAGGGTGGTCGGCCTCGAGCTGGCGCACGGCGGCTTCGACGCCGGCGCCGACTTCGATCTCGCTGCTGCCGCGGGTGCGGGTGATGGCGAAGGCCACCACGGGTTTGCCATCGAGCAGGGCGACCTGGCGGCGCTCCTCGTGGCCGTCGCTGACGTCGGCCAGGGCCGACAGCGGCACCTGGCGGCCGTCGGCGATGCGGATCGGGAAGGCGCGCAGGTCCTGGGCGCTGGCGACGGTGCCGACGGCGCGGATCGCCTGTTCGCTGCTGCCCCAGGTGGCGCGGCCGCCGGAACGTTCCAGCTGGCTTTCCGCCAATTGCTGCGACAACTGCCCGGCGGTGATGCCGTAGGCCTGCAGCACGCCCGGGCGCAGGTCCACCTGCACTTCGCGGTCGATGCCGCCGGCGCGCGTCACCTGGCCGACGCCGGGCACGCCGAACATCGCCTTGGTGACGTCGTTGTCCACGAACCAGCTCAGCTCGTCCTCCGCCATCGAATCGGCGGCGACCGCGTAGGTGACCAGGGTGCCGCCGACCACGTCGATCTTGGCGACGATGGGTTCTTCGACATCCTGCGGCAGGTCGGTGCGCACGCGCGTGACGGCGTCGCGCACCTCGTCCAGCGCTTCGTTCAGGTCCTTGCCGATCCGGAATTCGACGAAGGTGGTGGAACGGCCCTCGACCACGGTGGACACCAGGTTCTTGATGCCCGGCAGGGTGGCGATGGAATCCTCGACCTTGCGGGTGACCTCGGTCTCGAGCTGGGCCGGCGTCGCCGACGGCTGCGCCACGGTGACGGTGATGCCCGGGAAGGCGATGTCGGGGAAACGCGACACCGCCAGCTGCTGGAAGCCGACCAGGCCGACGATGCCCAGCAGGATGAACAGCAGGATCGCCGGCAGCGGCCGGTTGATGGACCACGCGGAAAAATTCATGCGCTCAGCCCGCGTCGCCGGCCGGGACCACGCGCACGCGGTCGCCGTCGGTGAGGAAACCCGCGCCCTGCGTCACGACCTGGTCGTCGTCCTGCAGGCCGTCGCGGATCTCGACCACGCCGCCGCCGCGCGCGCCGGTCTGGACCCGCCGCTGCGCCACGATGTCGCCGGCGCCCAGCACGAACACGTAACGGTGGCCGTCGCGTTCGACCACGGCCTGTTCGGGCACCGTGCGCGCGCTGCGTTCGCCCAGCACCAGGTCGCCCTGCGCGTACATGCCGGCGCGCAGCGCGCCGGGGTCGGGCAAGTCGGCGTAAACGGTGCCGGTGCGGCTGGTGGCATCCAGCGACGGCGACACTGCGCGCACGGTGCCCATCACCGGCGAACCGTCGGGGCCCTGCAGCTGCACCGGCATGCCGGCTTCGACACGGATCAGGTCGGCCTCGGGCAGTTCGGCGCGCCATTCCAGCCGGCCCTTGCGGATCAGGCGCAGCATCTCGACCGCGGTCTGGACCACCTGGCCGGGCTGCACGTGCCGCGCCGAGATCACGCCGTCGTCGGGCGCGCGCAGGGTGGCGAAACCCAGGCGCAGCCGCGCGTTCTCCAACTGCGCCTGCGCGGTGTTCCGCTGGGCCTGGGCGGTGAGTTCGCCGGCGATCAGCTGGTCGGCTTCGCTGGCGGCGACCAGTTGTTCGCGTTTCAGGCGCTCGCCGCGGGCGCGTTGGCGGCCGCCACGGTGAGATTGGCCTCGGCCTGGGCCAGGGCCGCTTCGGCCTGGCGCAGTTCCATCTTCAACGCACGCGTATCGAGCACAAGCAGCGGCTGGCCCGCTTTCACTTCGTCGCCGACTTCGACCAGCACCTCGGCCACGCGCTGGCCGTTGAGTTCGACGCCCAGGCTCATTTCTTCCCAGGCCGCGACCGACCCGGAAGCGGTGATGCGCTGGGGCAACGCCTGCTGCACCGGCGCGGCGACGCTGACGGTGAGGCTGGGTGTGTTTTCGGGGACGGGGGCGTCGCCGGAGCAGGCGACAAGAAGCAGCAGCAGCGGGGCCAGGAAGACGCGGAAACGGGGCATTTGGGGGTTCGCCGTGGGGTGCGAGGCGGCGATTGTCTCAAAGCACGGCCGTCATGGGTGCGCGCGTGCCACTGTCCGGTGGGCTAGGCTTAAGCCGTTCTTCACGGCGCTGCCCGGAGATCCTTGTGACCGAAGTCGCCCCATCCCCCCAATCTCGCCAAGCGCGTCGCCGCGCTCGACACCCAGTCCGCATTGGAACACCTGCACGACGTGCCGCCGGCCGAAGTGGCCGTGCTGCTGGCGGGCATGGCGCCGGCGCGCGCCAACATCCTGCTGGCGGCGATGGCGCCCGAACAGCGCGCCCGCATCATGGCCGCGGCGCCGGCCGGCACCGACTGGCACGACGGCCAGCGTTACGAAGAGGGCAGCGTCGGTCGCCTGCTGGAGGATCCGCCGGCGGTGTTCCCGCTCGCGACCACGGTGACCGAAGCGGTGGAAGCCCTGCGCGAAGTGGTGAAGCAGCGCCTGGTCACCTACCTGTGGGTGGTGGACGCGGAGCAGAAGCTGCAGGGCGTGGTGGCTTTCCGCGACCTGCTGTACGCCGAACGCGAACGCCGGCTCGAAGAGATCATGATCCGCTCGCCCTTCTGCCTGCGCCCGAACACCACCCTGGTGGACGCGATGCGCGAAGTGGTGACGCGCCACTACCCGGTGTATCCGGTGTGCGAGGACGATGGCCGGCTGGTGGGCCAGGTGCGCGGGCAGGTGCTGTTCGAACAGCAGGCCTTCGAGATCTCGGCGCAGGCCGGCTCGATGGTCGGTGTCGAGAAAGAAGAGCGGTTGGCCACGCCGCTGTGGCGGAGTTTCCGGTTCCGCAATCCCTGGCTGCTGGTCAACCTGTTGACGGTGTTCGTGGCGGCGGCAGTGGTGGGGTATTTCGAGGACACCATCAACCGCGTGGTGGTGCTGGCGGTATTCCTGCCGGTGCTGGGCGGGCAGAGCGGCAACCTGGGCTGCCAGGCGCTGGCGGTGATGCTGCGTGGCATGACCCTGGGCGAACTGCGGGCGACGAAGATCGCCGCCATCGTCAGCAAGGAAGGTCTGCTGGGTCTGCTCAACGGGCTGGTCACCGGTGCGATCGCCGGTGCGGCCATGTATTTCGTGGTGACCCGCGGCGGCGGCGAGGACGGCCTGATGCTGGGCCTGATCACGATGGGCGCGATGGCCATCAGCTGCATGTGCGCGGGCCTGGCGGGCGCCACCATTCCCCTCATCCTCAAGCGCCTGGGCGCCGATCCGGCCACGGCGTCGAGCATCTTCCTGACCACGCTGACGGACGTGGTCAGCATGGGCAGTTTCCTGGGCCTGGTGACTTGGCTGGTGCTCTGATTCCTGTACCCGACGGTACATGTTGCAGTGCAACGTGCATGCGTTCCGGAGCCGGGCCACGATGCCAGCGCTTCCGACGTGGGGAGGGGCTGAAAGCCCGCAGCTGCATCGCGCTGCGGGCTTTCTTTTTTTCCGCGCCCGGCGCGCGTGACAGAATCCGGCCATGCCCGATTCGCCTTCGCTCGATTCCACTTCATCCCTCTTGGTCGAGCGCGCCCTGGCGCGCCTGGCCGAACGTGCGCCCGACGCGCTGATCAATCCCGCACGACGTGCCGCGCTGGCGAAACTGGCGCTGTGCAGCGACTTCGCCATCGACACCCTGTGCCGGCAGCCCGAGCTGCTGGACACGCTGGACGATGCGCCCGCGGCGCTGTTGCTGGAGCCCGGCCAGGAAGCCGACTGGCCGGCGCGCCTGCGGCGCTGGCGCACCGGCGAATCCACCCGGCTGGTCTGGCGCGACCTGCGCGGACTGGACGACGTGGATGCCACGCTGGCCGGCAGCAGCCGCATCGCCGACCGGGCGCTGCAGGCGGGCGTGGCGGCGCTGTCGGCGTCGCTGGCCGCAACCCATGGCGTGGTGCGCGATGCCGCGGGTGCGCCGCAGTCGCTGGTGGTGTTCGGGCTGGGCAAGCTGGGCGGCGACGAACTCAATTTCAGTTCCGACGTGGACCTGGTCTATGCCTTTCCCGAACACGGTGAAAGCGACGGCGCCCGCGCGCTGGACGCCGAGGCCTGGTTCACGCGCCTGGGCCAGCGCCTGGCGCAGTTGCTGGGCGACGTCACCGCCGACGGGTTCTGCCACCGCGTGGACCTGCGCCTGCGGCCCTTCGGCGCCAGTGGCCGGCTGGCGCTGAGTTTCGGCGCGATGGAGCAGTACTACCAGCGCGAGGGCCGCGACTGGGAGCGCTACGCCTGGATCAAGGCGCGGCCGGTGGCGGGTGATATCGTTGCCGGTGAACGCCTGCTGGAGACGCTGCGGCCCTTCGTTTACCGGCGTTATCTCGACTACAGCGCGCTCGACGGCCTGCGCGAGATGAAGGCGCTGATCGCCGCCGAAGTGCAGCGGCGCGAACTGGCCGAGGACCTGAAGCTCGGGCCGGGCGGCATCCGCGAGGTGGAATTCCTGGTGCAGGCGCTGCAGCTGATCCGTGGCGGCCGCGAACCGGCGCTGCGCAACCGCTCGCTGCTGGCGGCCTTGTCGGCGCTGGCGGCCGCGGGGCATGTGGCGCCGGCGACGGCGGACCGGCTGGCGGCGGCCTACCGCTTCCTGCGCCGGCTGGAGAACCGCGTGCAGATGCTGGGCGACCAGCAGGTGCACGCGCTGCCCGAAGATCCGGTGGCGCGCCATCGCATCGCGCGTGCGCTCGACTTCGACGACGCCGCGGCGATGTTGGCCGAACTCGATGACCATCGCAGCGTGGTCGCGGAAGAATTTTCGGGCCTGCTCGAAGCGCGCCGGCGCCGGCGTGCGCAGCCCGGCGCGATCGAGCAGTACTGGCGCGCGCTGCCCGACGGCGGCGACGCCGCGGTGCTGACCGAAGCCGGTTTCGCCGATGCCGCGGCGCAGGACGCGGCGCTGCGCGATTTCGCCCGCACGCCGGCGGTGCGCGCGCTGTCCACCCGTGGCCGCCAGCGCCTGGACAACGTGCTGCCGCAGCTGCTCGACGCCGCCGCGCGCAGCGAAGCGCCGGACGCATCATTGCCGCGCGGCCTGGCCCTGCTGCAGGCGATCACGCGGCGCACCAGTTACCTCGCCCTGCTGGAAGAACAGCCGGCGGCGCTGGCGCGCCTGGCCGACGTCACCGCCCGCAGCGCGCTGCTGTCCGAACGGCTGGCGGCGCATCCGCTGCTGCTGGACGAACTGCTGGATTCGCGCGCGGCTGGCCCGGTGCCGGAAGAAGCCGATTTCCCGGCGCTGGTGGCCGAAGCGATGGCGCCGCTGCCGCCCGGCGACACCGAGGCCGCGCTGAACGCACTGAACGAACTGCGCCAGGCCATCGCCTTCCGCATCGCGCTGGCGACCCTGGGACAGCGTCTGCCGGCGGTGGATGCGGCGCGGCGGCTGGCGGCGCTGGCGCAAGCGCTGCTGGCGGCGGCGCTGCAGGTGGCGGAAGCCGACGTGGTGGCGGCGCACGGCCGCGTGCCCGGCGCCGGCCTGGCGGTGCTGGGTTACGGCAGCCTGGGCGGGCATGAGCTGGGGTTCGGGTCGGACCTGACCTGGTGTTCCTGCACGATGCCGCGACCGACGCCGTTTCCGACGGCGCCCGCCCGCTGGACGCCGGGCGATATTTCGCGCGCCTGGCGCAGCGCCTGGTCAGCCTGCTGGGCACGGTGACCGGCGCCGGAAAACTCTACGAGATCGACGTGCGCCTGCGCCCCGACGGTGCGAAAGGCATGCTGGTGTCGAGCCTGGAAAGTTTCGCCGACTACCAGCGCCACCGCGCCTGGACCTGGGAACGCCAGGCCCTGGTGCGCGCGCGGCCGATCGCCGGTGCGCCGGCCGTGGCCGACGCGTTCGAGAAGATCCGCGCGGAAACACTGGGCCAGGCGCGCGACGTCGCCACGCTGCGCGAGGACGTGCAGGCAATGCGCCGGCGCATGCGTGGCGAACTCGATCGCAGCAACGCGCTGCGTTTCGACCTCAAGCAGGGCGAGGGTGGCCTGGTGGACCTGGAGTTCCTGCTGCAGGCGCAGGTGCTGCAGCATGCGGCCGCCGAACCGGCGCTGCGGGAGCCACGCGATACGCCAGCCCTGCTGCACGTACTGGTGGCGACCGGCGTGATGCCTGCGGACACCGTCGAAGCCCTGGCGCAGGCGCACACACTCATGTTGGGCCTGGGCCTGACTGCACCCTCGACCAGCGCCCGCGGCTGGTGCCGCCCGATCCCGCGCTGGATGCCGCTCGCGCTGTCGTGCGGGACGCCTGCGCTGGGGCGGAACTGAATTTCTGACGCGCTAGAACCCGAGGCGGTCGAGCACGAGCATGGCGACGCGCGATGTCTCACGCAGCGGGGCGGCAGTGTAGGGCTCGGGATGCCGACCCTGGGCGCGGATGCGTCCTCGGCGCAGCATATTGTCCAGGTAGGCGCGCACGCGGCCCGTCGCACGGCCGGGTTCGGCCACGTACACGGGCGCGGCGGTGGCGCAGGCTTCCGACACCATGTTCACCGAGTCGGGTGAAACCACGAACCGGTCGGCCCAGGCCAGCGCACCGGCGTAGGGATTGGCGCCGTCGCTGTCGTCGAACCAGCGCAGGCCGGGCGTATCGGCCCAGTAACTGCGTGCCAGCCGGGCGATCAGCGCCGGCGTGCGGCGCGAGCCCAGCACGATCAGGCTGCCGCCTTCGGTCGCCAGCCAGTGTTCGAGCTTGGCCGCCATCACCTCGAAGGCGCCGCGGTCGAAACGCACCGCCGATGTGCGCCCGCCCAGCAGCACCACGGTGCGCGGCGACGGCAGGTTGGCGAAATGGGCGTACTGCGCGCGCGCGGAATCGAGCCAGGCGCCGTCCACCGGATGCAGGCTGCCGCAGAGCGTGATCACGTTCGGCCCGCTCAGGCCGTCGTGTTCGGGCGCGACCACCAGGTCCCAGTGCCCGGTGTCCAGGCGTGGGTGCAGCACCTGCACCACGCGCGTGCCCCGGTCGCGCAGCAGTCGCGTGGCCAGGGCGGCGCGGCGACCGCAGCCCACGGCCAGCGCCGGCGGCGATGCCAGGGCGGCTTCGAAATCGGGACCAAATGCGGACCCGGCACCCGGCAGCCGGCGTGGCGCCAGCCACGACCAGGGGGGCACGCACCTGCAGCGGCCATTCGTGAACCTGCGGCGCCAGCGCGGCAGCCAGTGCCAGCACCTGCTGACGATGGCCGGCGGCACCGTCGTGCAGGGCCCAGCAGGAAGAGGGATCGTTCATTCCGGCAAGGGTAGCCGGAACCGCGGCGGCCGGGCGAGGCCGCCGCGGCGAAACATCAATCGCCGACGAACCGCGTGCCGAAGTAGATCTGGGCGTCATCCACCAGCTGTGCCTGGCCACTGATGCCCAGGTGGATGGTGATCGGGCGGCTGAAGAAACGCCGGGCCTGCGCCGGGGTCAGGCCATGGGTGGACACCAGGCTGGACAGGCTGACCAGGCTGCCGATGCACATGCGGGCGCCGGTGATGACCTCGAATTCGTATTCGCCGGGGTCCCGGCTGCCCGCCTTGTAGATCGCCGTCAGCGGCAGCTCCATCTCACCGCCATAGGGCAGGCCGGTGCCCGGGTTCAGCAGGCCGGGCTCGTCCAGCACTTCGCTCTCGATCCGGTAGACGGGCTGGGCGCGCAGGGTGAAGTTCTGCGTGCTGCCGGTGTTGTTGCTGGCGGAGTAATAGACGATCGGCGTCTGCCAGTGGCAGAGCAGGGACCGGCTGGAGCGAGCCGGCAGGGTGATGCTGTCGATGTCGGGCACGTCGAACGCGGTCTGGCCGGGGCCGCCGACAGCGGCACGCAGCTTTCGTCCGGCGGGTCGCCGGGGCCGGCGTGCAGTCGATGGCGAGCCGGATCGATCCGGCCAGCACGCCCAGCCACTTGACGTTGCGGCCGAAGGAGTCCGCGTCGCCGACTTCGTCGGCGGTGACCGCGGCGGCTGCCATGGCCTTCGACGCGGCGGCAGCAGCACCTCGGCGTGGGACGGCGGTTTTGCATGGGCGGTTCCGGCCAGGCAGGACAGGATCAGCAGCGACAACAGTGAACGATGCGGCATGGGGACTCTCCAGGAGGGGCTCGCACACCGGGTGGTGCCGCGAGGGCCGCGCCGGCGGGGGCTGGTGCGGACACATCAGGGAACACGGGATTCAGGGTGGAATCCGGTCGTGCCACCCCGGCGCGATGGCGTGCGCGGGTGTAAAATGCCGGCCGACCCCGAGGAATCCCGCCATGTCGCGAACCGACACCGCCACCGGCCGCGCGCCCGCCAATGCCGAACGCCGCTACGAGGTCCGCCGCGCCGACCTGCCGCTGTCCTGCCCGACGCCGGCAATGGCGCTGTGGAATTCCCATCCGCGCGTTTACCTGCCGGTCGAGGCGACGGGCAGTGCCGTCTGCCCGTACTGCGGCGCGAACTTCGTCCTGAAGGACTGAGTGGCGGGGGCCCGGCCTTGCGCCGCCTGACGGTCGTCCAGCTGCTGCCCGCGCTGCACAGCGGCGGGGTTGAACGGTCCACGCTGGAAATCGCCGCGGCGCTGGTGGCCGCCGGGCACCGTTCGGTCGTGATCTCAGCGGGCGGGCGCTTGGTGCAGCCGCTGCTGGGCGGCGGCAGCGAACACATCACCCTTGACGTGGGCCGCAAGTCTTTGCGCGCCTTCGCGACCATGCGCCGCCTGCGCGCCGAGCTGGCGGCGCTGCAACCCGACATCGTGCATGCGCGTTCGCGCCTGCCGGCCTGGCTGGGCTGGTTCGCACTGCGTGGCCTTCCGGCGCCGCGGCCGCATTTCGTCACCACCGTGCATGGCATGAATTCGCCCGGCCGCTACAGCGGCGTGATGCTGCGCGGCGAGCGGGTGATCTGCGTGTCCGACAGCGTGCGCGAGTACGTGACGCGGCACTGGCCGCAGACCGATCCGCAGCGGCTGTGCGTGATCCCGCGCGGGCTGGATCCGGCGGAGTTCCCGCGCGGTTTCCAGGCCTCGGAATCGTGGCGCCAGGCGTTCGCGGCCGACCTGCCGGAATTGCAGGGCGGCCGCCTGCTGCTGCTGCCCGGCCGCGGCACCCGCCTGAAAGGCCACCACGAAGCGATCCGCCTGCTGGCCGCGCTGCGCGCCACCGGCGAAGACGCGCGACTGTGGCTGCTGGGCACGCGCGAACCGGGGCGCGAGCAGTATGTCGCCGAGCTCGAGGCGCTGGCCGGGACCCCTGGGCGTGCGCGCGGTGATGGCGATCAGCGCGCCACGCACCGACGTGCGCGAGGCCTACGCCGTCGCCGACCTCGTGCTGCAGCTGTCGAACAAACCCGAAGCCTTCGGCCGCACGGTACTGGAGGCGTTGTCGGTGGGCCGGCCGGTGCTGGGCTGGGACCACGGCGGCGTCGGCGACCTGCTGCGCCGCCTGTATCCCGCCGGTGCGGTGCCGCTGGGCGAACCCGATGCCCTGACCGGCGCGGCGCATGCGCTGCTGGCCGCACCGCCGCCGATGCCGGTTACCATCCCGTTTACCCTGGCGGCCATGCAGTCCGCCACGCTGGATGTCTATGAACGCCTCGCCGCCGACTGAAGTCCGCCTGCGTTGGGCCCCCGGCTGGGTGCTGGCCTTCGTGGCGCTGTGGCCGTTGCCCGGTCCGGCGGAAACCGTGTTGTCGCTGGGCGCGATCCTGGCGCTGGGCGCGCTGGCCTACCACCGATTCCGCGGTGGCATGACCCTGCTTTCCCACGAAGCCTGGGCGCTGACCACGGTGCTGTTCCTCAGCTACTGGCTGCCGGAGGTCATTTCCGCGCCCGATGCGATCAATCCGGCACGTGCCGTGCGCGAGTCGCTGCTGGACCTGCGTTACCTGCCCTTCCTGTGGCTGGTGGCGATCGCGGTGGCGGACGAACGCGGGCGCCGCCTCACTTTCGGCGGGCTGGGCGTGATCATGGCGGTGTGGACGCTGGACGCGCTGGTGCAGGCGGTGTTCGACACCAGCCCGATCTTCTTCGCGCTCAATGAACTCAAGCAGTTGATCAGCGGCAAGGACCTGTGCGCGAAGCCGGACATGGCGGCGCTGGGCCGGGTCAGCGGCGTGCTGGGTCCCTGCAACCTCAAGCTTGGGCTGGTGCTGGCCAGCCTGTCGCCCTTCCTGCTGTACCTGGCGGCGAAACGTTTCGGCGTGGTGGGCTGGTGCGTGGCCGCCGCCGCCGTGGGGCTGGTGATTCTGATGGCCGGCGCGCGCGCGGCCTGGATCACCTTCACGCTGGTGCTGGTGTTCTCGGGCTGGCGACTGCTGGGCTGGAAGCGGCTGGCCCTGACCTTCGCCTTCGGTGCGGTCTCGGTGGTGGCCCTGGGCCTGGGTTCACCGCAGGTGCGCGAGCGGCTGGAACGCACCACCCAGGCGCTGAGCGCCGACACCGCCGGCATGGACGTGGCGCTGTCGGGGCGCACGCGCATCTGGGCGGCCGCCTGGTGCATGGCCACCCGGCACCCGGTGAACGGTGTCGGTGCGCGGGGATTCCGCAAGGCCTTCCCGGACTGTGATCCGAACGCCGAGGTGGAGGCGGAGTGGGGCAAGGGCACGGCCTACCACGCCCACCAGATCGTGCTGGAAGTGCTCAGCGAAACCGGGCTGATCGGCCTGCTGCTGTGGCTGTCCGGTGCGGCCATGGCCTGGCGGGCCTGGCGTTTCGCCAGTGAGGCGGCACGCGAGCGCGCACGACCGGCGATGCTGGCGCTGGCGGTCACCGTGTTCCCGTTCAATACCCACCTGGCGTTCTATTCGAGCTTCTGGGGCGGCCTGACCCTGCTGCTGGCGGCGCTGTATGCCGGCAGCCTGCTGGCGTCGGGACGCGTCGGCGACACGCCGGCCGACGCCGGAACCTGAACATGCCGGCGCGCTGTTTGTTCCTGCCGCCACTGGACTGGGCCGCGCGTGGCGTGGCGCGGCTGCCGCAGCCGGCGCTGCTGGCGCTGGGTCGGATGCTGTCCTGGCTGCTGTGGCCGCTGCTGGCGTCGCGCCGGCGCATCGCACGCATCAATGTCGGGCTGTGTTTCCCGCAGGCGGACGCCGCGACGCAACGCCGCCTGTGCCGCGACAGCATCACCAATACGGTGATCGGTGCGTTGGAGCTGATGCGCGCCTGGTTCGCGCCGAAGCGCACGCTGGCGGGCCTGGCGCAGATCGAAGGCCTGGAGCACCTGCGCGAAGCGCTGGCGCGTGGCCAGGGCGTGCTGCTGATGTGCGGGCATTTCACCCACACCGAACTGGCGGTGCGGCTGCTGTCGGAAGCACTGGGCCGCGAGGTGCGCGTGGTCGTGCGCCGGCACAACAACCCCTGCCTGGAGGCCTGGTTCGACCGCGCGCGCGCCGCCGTGTACGGCCCGACCATCGGCAAGAAGGATGTGCGTGCCCTGCTGCGGAACCTGATGGACGGCCAGCCGGTGGTGTATTCGGCCGACCAGAACTTCACCTACCAGAACGCCTTCGTGCCCTTCTTCGGCGTGCCGGCGGCGACGCTGACCGCCACCCCCGACCTGGTGCAGCGCGGACGCGCGGTGCTGCTGCCGTTCTGGTACCGGCGCGAGGCCGACGGCCGTTACCGCATCCGGATCGAGCCGACCTGGCCGGGCTGGCCCAGCGGCGATCCGGTGCGCGATGCCGCGCGCTACATGGCCGAGCTGGAAACCGTGGTGCGCGAATGCCCGGAGCAGTACCTGTGGGCGCACCGCCGCTTCAAGACGCGGCCACCCGGCGAAGCGCCGGTGTACTGAATCAGTCGTAGCGGCGGCGGCTGCCGTCGGGCTGGCGCTTGAAGCGCTGGTGCAGCCAGAGGTACTGCTCGGGCCGGCGCCGGATCAGGCCTTCGAGCGTGGCCATGATGCGCGCGGTGTCGGCGGTGGCGTCGGGGGTGGGGAAGTTTTCCAGCGGCGGCAGCACTTCGATGCGGTAGCGGCCGTCGTCCAGGCGTTCGTGGAAAAGCGGCAGCACCGACGCGTCGCTCAGCCGCGCCAGCTGGTGGGTGGAGGTCAGGCTGTAGGCGGGCTGGCCGAAGAAGGGCACGAACACGCTTTCGCCACGCCGCGATTCCTGGTCGGGCGCGAACCACAGCACGCCGCCCTGTTTGAGATGACGCACCGCCGGCCGCAGTTCGTCGCGCGCGAACATGGCGCGGGCATGGCGCAGGCGTCCGCGCCGGACCGCCCATTCCATCGCCGGCTGTTCATGCGGGCGGTACACCGCGGCCAGCGCCACGTGCTGGCAGAGCAGGCGCAGGCAGACCTCGAGCGTGGTGAAGTGCGCCGACACCAGGATCACGCCGCGGCCGCTGGCCTGGGCGGCGTGCAGGTGTTCCAGGCCGGTGATCTCGAAGCCGCGGTCCACCGGCGCCAGCCGGCCCCACCAGGCGCGCAGGAATTCGAACAGGCTGATGCCCAGCGACTCGAAGTTGGCGCGCAGCAGGCGCTGGCGGGCGGCGTCGTCGAGCTCGGGGAAACACAGGGCCAGGTTCGCGTCGGCGACGCGGCGGCGGCTGCCGGCCACGCGCAGCAGCAGGCGGCCCAGCACGGGTCCGGCCGCGCGCTGCAGCCGCCAGGGCCAGCGCGCCACGGTCCAGCCCAGGGCGATCAGCAGCCAGGTGGGCCAGGTGCGCGGGGACAGCGGGGGCGGGGTTTCGCTCATGCCGCGCCATTCTAGCCGGCGCCGTCGCGCCGGGAGCTCGGGTATCCTTCGCACATGTCACTCACCTTCGGGCAACGCGTGCTGCTGGGCCTGTATTCCCTGGTCCTGCACCTCGCCTTCCCGATCACCCTCTACCACCTGATCTGGCGCGGCCTGCGCCAGCGCGAATACCTGCACCGCTGGAACGAGCGCTATGCCTGGCTCGAGGGGCAGCTGGACCTGCGCGGCGCGATCTGGGTGCACGCGGTGTCGGTGGGCGAAGTGCTGGCGGCGCGGCCGCTGGTGGACGGCCTGCTGGCGCAACACCCGGGTCGTCCCTTGCTGGTGACCACGATCACGCCGACCGGTTCCGAGCGCGTGCGCGCGCTCTGGGGCGACCGGGTGCACCACGTCTATCTTCCCTACGACCTGGGCAGCATGGTTCGGCGTTTCCTCGACCGCGCGCAGCCGTCGCTGGCGGTGATCGTGGAAACGGAGATCTGGCTCAATCTCTACGTCGAATGCGGGCGGCGCGGCATTCCACTGGTGATGGTGAATGCGCGGCTGTCGGAGCGTTCGCTGCGGGGTTACCTGCCGGTGCGTTCGCTGGCGCGCGTGGCGATGCAGGCGGTGCGGCTGATCGCGGCGCAGTCGGCGGACGATGCCGCGCGCCTGGCCCGGATCGGTGCCGACCCGTCCCGCATCGTCGTCACCGGCAACCTCAAGTACGACCTCGCCGTGCCCGCGGGCACCGAAGCGCAGGCCGCCGCGTGGCGTCGTGGCTGGCGCGCAGCGGCCGGTCTGGATCGCCGCCAGCACGCATCCCGCGGAGGAGCAGGCGGTGCTGGACGCGCATGCGCGGTTCATCGAGGCGTATCCCGATGGGCTGCTGCTCTGGGCGCCGCGGCATCCCGAACGGTTCGCGCCCGTGGCCAATGCTGCACGCGACGGTGGGTTCGACGTCTGCATGCGGCAGGCCCAGCAGCTTCCCGGCCGGGCCACCCAGGTGTTCGTGATCGACACCATGGGCGAACTGCTGGGTTTCTTCGCCGCCGCCGATGTCGCCTTCGTCGGTGGCAGCCTGTGCGAGGTGGGTGGGCACAACGTGCTGGAACCGGCGGCGCTGGGCGTGCCCAGCCTGGTCGGGCCGCACACGTTCAATTTCGCCGAGGTCACGCGCCGCCTGCGCGACGCCGATGCCCCGGTGCAGGTGGCGGATGCGGCGGCGATGGCCGACGCCTTGCTGGAACTGGCCGGTGATCCCGTGCGCCGGGCGGCGATGGGGGCGGCGGGCCGGGCACAGGTGGGCGAATTGTCCGGCGCGCTGGCGCGGACGCTGGCCCTGATCGACGAGGTGTTGCGGGGCCGGCGCGCCTAGACGCGCAGGGCAATCGCAGGGGGGCCGGCGCGCCTGGGCGCGCCGGCGGTGCTTCGGGGTCAGTCGACGGTGGTGGACTCGAGCGCGGCTTCGGCGTCGTTCACCAGCACCTGGTTGACGGCCTGCAGGTCGGCCATCTCGATCACGCCGGCGACCTGCTTCAGGCGCAGGGTGTTGACCATAAGGCGTGGCGCGAGCGGGCATATTCGCGCTGGGCGTTGTAGAGCGCCTGCTGCGTGATCAGCACGTCCACGATGGTGCGGGTACCGACTTCCAGGCCGGCTTCGCTGGCCTCGTAGGCGGCCTGGGCGGAGACCACCGACAGGCGGCGGGCTTCGACTTCGGCTTCGCCGGCGGCCAGCGAGCGCTGGGCATTGCGGGTGCCGCGGACCACGGCGCGGCGCTGCGCCTCGAGGTCGTCGGCGGCGATGTCGCGGAAGTCCACCGCCTGGCGCACGCCGGACTGGGTGGCGAAGCCGCTGAAGATCGGCACGTTCAGGGTCACGCCGACGGTGCTGCCGCCGCCGGAGGTGTTCGGGCCGCCCGGGTACTCGTTCTGCCAGCCGGCGTTGTCTCCGATCGAGGCGCTCAGGCCAGGGTCGGCAGGTGGCCGGAGCGGGCGGTGCTGATGTCGCGCTCGGCGGCGGCAAGCGCCAGTTCGCGCGCCTGCAGGGTCGCGTTGGATTCGGTGGCGATCGTCACCCATTCCTCGGCGGTGCGGGGATCGTCGTTGACCGGCTTGAAGTCCGGCGCGAGGCCCCGGAGGTTCTCGAGCGGCTGGCCGGTGATCTCGGCCAGCGCCTCGCGGCTGTCGTCCAGCGCGATGGCGGCGGCGATGGCATTGGCGCGCGCGGTGTCGTAGCGGGCACGCGCTTCGTGCACGTCGGTGATCGGGGCCAGGCCGACTTCCAGCCGCTTTTCGGCCTGGTCGAGCTGGCGCTTCACCGAGCGCTCTTCCGCGCGCGAGGACGCCAGGGTTTCGATCGCGGTGAGCACGCCGAAGTAGGCGTCGGCGACCCGGATGACCAGGATTTCAGCCGTGGCCCGGTACTCGGCATCGGCCTGCTCGCGGCGCAGCTTGCTGGCGTTGAGGCGGGTGTAGTTGCCGTGGTCGTACAGCGACTGGCCCAGGCTCAGGCCGTAGCTGCGGTCGCGGCCGTAGGCGTCCACGCCGCGGATGCGCGTGTCGGTGAGGCTGGCCGTGCCGCTGAGCTGTGGCAGCAGGCTGGCGCGGGCCTGCACCACGTTCTCGCCGGTGGCCTGGCGCTGGGATTCCGCGGCGGAGAGCACCGGGTCGCTCTGGCGCGCCATCTCGTAGGCGTCGATCAGGTCGGCGGCGCCGGCGCTGCCGGCGGTGCCGGCCAGCAGGATGGCGAAGGTCAGGGGACGGAGGCTCAGGCGCATGGAGGGGTCCTGGTGATTTAAAGGGCGAAGCTCGGCGCCGGGGCGGCGCCGTGCAGATAGGGGACGTCGGTTTCGAACAGGCTTTCGCGGTGGAAGCCTTCGCCGCGCCGGGTGATGCGCAGGGCTTCCTGCACCGGCGACTGGCCGTGGATGACGAACAGGCGGCCGCCGGGCTTGAGCCAGGCACCGAAACGTTCCGGGTCGGTGGCGACGGCGCCGGTGACGCAGATGGCGTCGAACTGGCGGCCGGGCTGCCAGGAGAAGACGTCCGCGACTTCCAGCCGGACGTTGGTGACGTTGTCGGCAGTCAGGCGGACGCGGGTGCGTTCGATGAAATCGGCATGGCGGTCGATGCTGACCACTTCGCGCGCCAGCACCGCCAGGCAGGCGGTGACGAAACCCGAGCCGGTGCCGATCTCCAGCACCTCGTCACCGGCTTCGATGTTCATCGCCTGCAGCAGGCGGCCCTCGAGCACCGGCTTCATCATGACCTCGCCGTGCTCAAGCGGCAGCGGCAGGTCGGCGAAGGCGAGCTTGCGGTGGCGCGGCGGCACGAAGTCCTCGCGGCGCACGGTCATCAGGGCATCGAGCACGCGCGGGTCGAGCACGTCCTGGGGACGGACCTGCTGTTCGACCATCGCAAAACGGGCCTGCTGGAAATCAATCGGCATGACGGCTAAATCCTTGAATCGCAAGGGTCGCGATTTTACGCCCCGGCCGGTGTCCAGCGGTAGCCGGACCCAGGGCCAGATAACGGAAGGGACTGCAAAACGTTGACCTGCGCGGACCGTGTCCGGGCCGCGACAGGATGCTGGGGCCGTCAACTACGGCCGTAGTGCCATTAGTCACCGCGACCGTGGGCAGGGTGGGTGATGGTTCAGGCCTCATCGACGGCCGGGTCCGTAGGCGCGCAGGAACAGGTCCACGGTGGCGTCGACGTGCCGGTCGATCTGCTCCGGCGTGTAGTGCTCGCCGATGCCGCACAGCAGCCGGGCATGGCATTCGCCCTTGAGCAGGCAGAAGAACTGGGACGCGGCCAGCGCACAGTCGGGCACGTGCAGTTCGCCCGCGGCATGCTCGGCCTGCAGGAACGTGGTCAGCGCCTCCTGGACGCGTTTGGGACCGGCTTCCCAGAACATGCGCGGCAGGTGCGAATCGCCGGTCGTCTGGCCCGACATCATCCGGTGGATCGCGATGGCGTCGTCGCTGGTGATCAGCCGGAAGAAGGCGTGGGCGATGCGCGTCAGGTGGGCGCGCACCGGGCCCTCGAAGCGCGGCACGAACAGGTCCGACGGCAGCAGTTCCTCGCACCGGGCCTTCACCGACTCGACGAACAGCGTGTCCTTGTCCTGGAAGTGGCTGTAGACGGTGAGCTTGGACACGCCGGCCGCCTGGGCGATGGCGTCCATGCTGACGCCGCCGTAGCCGCGCACCGGGAACAGCGTCTTGGCCGCCTCGAGGATGGCGGCGCGCTTTTCCAGGTCCTTGGGGCGACCGAGGGAGGGGGCTTGGCGGGAAGGCTCATGGCGAAAAATATTATTGAACTGGGCGGTATTGTAAAGATAGTATCCTCCCCGGTTCAATAAATATCGACCTCCCCCATGAACGGCGCACCCATGATTCTCCGGATTCTACTGATGACGGGCCTGCTCGGCCTGGCGGCCTGCGGCAGCGACGAACCCGCGGAAGGCCCGGCCCGCCCGGCCATGGTGGTGCAGCCCGGCATGGCCGCGGCCGCGGCCAGTGCCTATGCCGGCGAAGTCCGGGCCCAGTACGAACCGGCGCTGGCCTTCCGCATCGGCGGCAAGATCAGCCGCCGCCTGGTGGATGTCGGCGACCGGGTGAAGGCCGGCCAGGCCCTGGCCGAACTCGACGCCGCCGACGTCGCCCTGCAACTGGAAGCCTCGCGTGCGCAGCTGGCCTCGGCCGAATCCGACCTGGCGCTGGCGACCTCGGAACTCGAACGCTACAAGGGGCTGATCGACCGCCAACTGGTCAGCCGTTCGCTCTACGACGAGCGGGTGTCCGCACAGAAGGCCGCCGAGGCGCGGGTGCGCCAGGCCAGGGCGCAGGCCGCGGTGTCCGGCAACCAGGCCGCGTATGCGGTGCTGCAGGCACCCAAGGATGGCGTGATCGCGCAACGCCTGGCCGAAGCCGGCCAGGTCGTGGCCGCGGGCCAGACCGTGTTCGTGCTGGCCCAGGACGGCGAGCGCGAAGTGGCGATCAGCGTGCCCGAACAGAGTGCCGCCGACTTCGTGCCCGGCCGGCCGCTGCTGGTCGAACTGTGGTCGGCGCCCGGCAAGCGGTTTCCCGGCAAGCTGCGCGAAATCGCGCCGGCGGCCGATGCGCAGGCGCGCACCTTCGCCGCCCGCGTCAGCTTCGATGCCGGTGACACCCGCGCCGAGATCGGCCAGAGCGCACGCGTCTACGCGCTGCAGGACAACGGCAGCGCGCTCGCCGTGCCGCTGTCGGCCCTGTACGAAATGGACGGCAAACCGGCGCTGTGGGTGGTCGACCCGGACACCGCCAGGGTCGGCCTGCGTCCGGTCCAGGTCGGTCCCTATGGCGAAACGATGGTGCCGGTGACCGCCGGCCTGCAGCCCGGCGAGTGGGTGGTCGCCGCCGGCGTGCACCTGCTGCTGGAGGGCCAGCGCATCAAGCCGATCGATCGCGAGAACCGCCCGGTGGCCCTGGCCGCCGCGGCGCCCGTCACCGCCGACGCGCGCTGAGGACCGGCCATGGCCTCCGATTTCAATCTGTCCGAGTGGGCGCTGCGCAACCGTGCGCTGGTGCTGTACACGATGCTGGTGCTGGCCTTCGTGGGTTTCTGGAGCTACCAGCGGCTGGGCCAGTCGGAGGATCCGCCCTTCACCTTCAAGGTGATGGTGGTGCGGACCTTCTGGCCGGGCGCGACCGCCGAGGAAGTGGCGCGCCAGGTCAGCGACCGCATCGAGAAGGAAGTGATGGAGACCGGGCGCTACGAGTTCGTGCGCTCGTATTCGCGGCCGGGCGAGTCGCTGGTGATGCTGGTGGCGCGCGACTCGCTGGTGTCGCGCGAGCTGCCGCAGCTCTGGTACGACGTGCGCAAGAAGGTCGGCGACATCCGCCAGAACCTTCCGCAGGGCGTGGTCGGCCCCTATTTCAACGACGAATTCGGCGACACCTTCGGCAACATCTACGCGCTGCAGGGCGAAGGTTTCGATTACGCGACGCTGAAGGACTACGCCGAACGCATCGAGCTGGAGCTGCACCGCCTGCCCGACGTCGGCAAGATCGAGCTGATCGGCCTGCAGGACGAGAAGATCTGGATCGAGCTGTCGAACACCAAGCTGGCCACCTGGGCGTGCCGCTGGCGGTGGTGCAGCAGGCGATGGACGAACAGAACGCGATCGCGCCGGCGAGTTTCTTCGAGACCGGCACCGACCGCGTGCAGCTGCGGGTGTCGGGCCGTTTCGACAGCGTCGAGCAGATCCGCGACTTCCCGATCCGGATCGGCGACCGCAGTTTCCGCCTGGGCGACGTGGCCGAGGTCCGGCGCGGTTTCGCCGACCCCGCCGCACCGCGCATGCGCTTCATGGGCGAGAACGCCATCGGCATCGCCGTGGCCATGCGCGCCGGCGGCGACATCATCCGCCTGGGCGACGTGCTGGACCAGGAGTTCGCGCGCCTGCAGGAAAACCTGCCGGTCGGCATGACGCTGAACAAGGTGTCGGACCAGCCCAAGTCGGTGCGCAGCTCGGTGGCCGAATTCGTGCGGGTGCTGACCGAGGCGGTGGTGATCGTGCTGCTGGTCAGCTTCTTCTCGCTGGGTTTCCGCACCGGCCTGGTGGTGGCGCTGTCGATCCCGCTGGTGCTGGCGATGACCTTCGCGGCGATGCACTACTTCGGCATCGGCCTGCACAAGATCTCGCTCGGCGCGCTGGTGCTGGGCCTGGGCCTGCTGGTGGACGACGCCATCATCGCGGTCGAGATGATGGCGGTGAAGATGGAGCAGGGCTACGACCGCATGAAGGCGGCGGCCTTCGCCTACAAGTCCACCGCCTTCCCGATGCTGACCGGCACCCTGGTGACGGCGGCGGGTTTCCTGCCGATCGCCACCGCGGCCTCGAGCACGGGCGAATACACCCGCTCGATCTTCCAGGTGGTGACGATCTCGCTGATCCTGTCCTGGATCGCGGCGGTGGTGTTCATTCCCTACCTCGGTTACAAGCTGCTGCCCGCGCCCAAGCCCCACGATGCGGACGGCCAGGCCCACGACCCGTACGCGACGAAGTTCTATCGCCGTTTCCGTGGTTGGGTGACCTGGTGCGTGCGCTACCGCAAGACGGTGATCGCGGTGACGGTGCTGGCCTTCGTCGGCTCGATCATGATGTTCCGCTTCGTGCCGCAGCAGTTCTTCCCCTCGTCCACGCGGCTGGAGCTGATGGTGGACCTGGAGCTGGCCGAAGGCTCTTCACTGCATGCGACCGAGGCGGTCGCCAAACGGCTCGAAGCCGAGTTGGCCAAGCGTGAGGACATCGAGAGCTACGTCGCCCACGTCGGCACCGGTTCGCCGCGGTTCTACCTGCCGCTGGACCAGAAGCTGCCGCAGGCCAGTTTCGCCCAGTTCGTGATCCTGACGCCGGACATCGAGGCGCGCGAGGAAGTGCGGGGCTGGCTGATCGGTCTGTTCGACGAGAAGTTCAGCGACGTGCAGGCACGTGTGTCGCGGCTCGAGAACGGGCCGCCGGTCGGCTTCCCGCTGCAGTTCCGCGTCTCGGGCGAACACGTGGATGAAGTGCGCCGGCTGGCGCGCCAGGTCGCCGACAAGGTGCGCGCAAACGAACACGTCAGCAACGTCAACCTGGACTGGGACGAGCCCAGCAAGGTCGTGCGCCTGCACATCGACCAGGAGCGCGCGCGCGTGTTTGGTGTCAGTTCGGCGCATGTCGCCGCCTTCCTGCGCGGTTCGCTGTCGGGCACCTCGGTCAGCACCTACCGCGACGGCAACGAGCTGATCGAAATCCTGCTGCGCGGTCCGGACGAGGAGCGCGAACGGCTGTCGCTGCTGGGCAGCCTGTCGGTGCCCGCCGGCAACGGCCGCAGCGTGCCGCTGGAGCAGATCGCGACCCTGGAATACGGCTTCGAGGACGGCATCATCTGGCACCGCAACCGGCTGCCGACCGTCACCGTGCGCGCCGACATCTACGGCGAGCAGACACCGCCCAGCGTCACCGCGCAGATCCTGCCGACGCTGGAGGACATCCGCGCGCAGCTGCCGCCGGGTTACCTGCTGGAGACGGGCGGCACGGTGGAGGATTCGGGCCGCGGCTCGCGGTCGGTCGCCGCCGGCGTGCCGCTGTTCCTGGGCGTGGTGACCACGCTGCTGATGCTGCAATTGCGCAGCTTCCCGCGCACTGCCATGGTGCTGCTGACGGCACCGTTGGGGCTGATCGGCGTGGTGCTGTTCCTGCTGGTGTTCCGGGTGCCGTTCGGATTCGTGGCGATGCTGGGCACGATCGCGCTCAGCGGCATGATCATGCGCAACTCGGTGATCCTGGTGGACCAGATCGAGCAGGACATCGCCGCCGGCAGCCCGCCGGCCCAGGCGGTGGTCGACGCCACCGTGCGCCGCTTCCGCCCGATCGTGCTGACCGCGCTGGCGGCGGTGCTGGCGATGATCCCGCTGTCGCGCAGCGTGTTCTTCGGGCCGATGGCGGTGGCGATCATGGGCGGCCTGATCGTGGCCACGGCGCTGACGCTGCTGTTCCTGCCGGCGCTGTACGCGGCGTGGTTCCGGGTGCCTCGACCCGAGCGCGTTTGACCTGCCGGTCCGGGGCCGTTCCCGGCCGAGGCCGGCGGGCTCCGCCGGCCGGCAGGGGAGGCATGGTGGCCCCGCGTCCGCGGCGCTAGACTCGGCCGGCAAGCGATGGCCGGCGCGTCCGGCCAGACAGCCAGCGGGGATCGCGGTGAAGCCGACCGATATTCGCAATCCGGACGTTTTCCACAAGGTCGTCGACTGCCAGTGGGCCTGCCCCGCCCACACCCCGGTCCCCGAATACATCCGCCTGATCGCCGCTGGCCGCTACGCCGACGCCTACATGGTGAACTGGCACAGCAACGTCTTCCCCGGAATCCTGGGCCGCACCTGCGACCGGCCCTGCGAGCCCGCCTGCCGACGCGGACGGGTGGAGGAGAACAACGGCGAGAAGCCCGAGCCGGTGGCGATCTGCCGGCTCAAGCGCGTCGCCGCCGACCACAAGGGCGACGTGCGCGCGCTGATGCCGCGACCGGCCGCCACGCACAACGGTCGGCGCGTGGCCTGCGTCGGCGCCGGCCCGGCCTCGCTGACCCTGGCCCGCGGCCTGGCCCCGCTGGGTTACCACGTCACCGTGTTCGAGGCCGACCCGAAACCGGGTGGCTTCATGCGCACCCAGGTGCCGCGCTTCCGCCTGCCGGAAGAAGTGATCGACGAGGAAACCGGCTACATCCTCGACCTGGGCGTCGAGTTCGTCGGCGGCCGCCGCATCGAGTCGATGAAGGCGCTGCTGGCCGAAGGCTACGACGCGGTCTTCGTCGGCAGCGGCGCGCCGCGCGGCCGCGATCTCGACCTGCCGGGCCGGCACGGTACCGACGACCGGATCCACGTCGGCCTGGACTGGCTGGCCAATGTCTATTTCGGCCACGTGACCCGAGTCGGCCGCCGCGTGCTGGTGCTCGGCGGCGGCAACACCGCGATGGACTGCTGCCGCAGCGCGCGTCGCCTCGGCGGCGAGGACGTCAAGGTGATCGTGCGCTCCGCCTTCGACCAGATGAAGGCCAGCCCCTGGGAGAAGGAGGACGCGATGCACGAGGGCATCCCGATCCTCGACTGCCGCGTGCCCAAGAGTTTCGTGCGCGCCAGCGGCCGGCTGACCGGCATGACCTTCGAGAAGGTGAAGGTCGAATACGGCGAGGACGGCCGCCGCCGGCTGGTGCCGACCGGTGAACCGGACGAGTTCCATCCCTGCGACGAGGTCCTGATCGCGGTCGGGCAGGAGAATGCCTTCCCGTGGATCGAGCGCGACATCGGCATTGATTTCGACGACGCGGGCATGCCGGTGGTGGACAAGACGACGTTCCAGTCGAGCCTGCCGCAGGTCCTGTTCGGCGGCGACGCCGCGTTCGGGCCGAAAA
Source organism: Arenimonas daejeonensis (assembly GCF_007993735.1). Taxonomy (GTDB): domain Bacteria; phylum Pseudomonadota; class Gammaproteobacteria; order Xanthomonadales; family Xanthomonadaceae; genus Arenimonas; species Arenimonas daejeonensis. The sequence continues at coordinate 1,026,079 of NZ_CP042453.1, forward strand.
ACATCATCTGGGCGGTGGCGCATGGGCATGCCGCCGCGGTCACCGTGGACAAGCTGCTCAACGGCGAGGACCCGCAGGAGCGCCCAGCGCCGGACGTGCGGCTGGACTCGCAGAAGATGGGCATCCACGAGTGGAGCTACGACAATTCGGTGTCGCCTGACGAACGTTACGCGGTGCCGTGGTCGGAAGCGGCGCGCAAACTCGACAGCATGCACGTCGAGGTCGAGCTGGGCTTCGATGCGGCCACTGCCTGGAAGGAGGCCCAGCGCTGCCTGAACTGCGACGTGCAGACGGTGTTCACCAAGGACAAATGCATCGAGTGCGACGCCTGCGTGGACATCTGCCCGACCGACTGCATCAGTTTCACCGCCGACGGCGAGGAGCAGGAGTTGCGCAAGCGCCTGACCGCGCCGGCGCTGAACACCAGCCAGGACCTGTACGTGTCCGGGCCGCTGAAGACGCTCCGGGTCATGGTGAAGGACGAGGACGTCTGCCTGCACTGCGGCCTGTGTGCCGAACGTTGCCCGACCGGGGCCTGGGACATGCAGAAATTCCTGCTGCAGGAGGTCCATGCCGGGCCGGGGTGCCGCAGCGCGGCCGCCACCCCCGGTTCCTCTCCCGGCTGCGGGAAAGGCAAGCTCGTCGGCGGTGCCGCATGACGCCGTCGCACGCACCGCTGGAGGCGGTCAACGACTTCGTCGTCAAGTTCGCCAACGTCAACGGCTCGGGGTCGGCTTCGGCCAACGAACTCTTCGCCAAGGCCATCCTGCGCATGGGCGTGCCGGTCAGCCCGCGCAACATCTTTCCGTCCAACATCCAGGTCTGCCGACCTGGTACGAGGTGCGGGTGAACGAGCGCGGCTGGCTGGGGCGCCGCGGCGGCGTCGACCTGATGGTGGCGATGAATCCGCAGACCTGGGACGAGGACGTCGCCGCGATCGAACCCGGCGGCTACCTTCTATACGACAGCACGCGGCCGCTGAGCAGATCGCGGGTGCGCGACGACATCACCGTCATCGGCGTGCCGCTGACCGGGATCTGCAACGAGACCTGGAGCGATCCGCGCCAGCGCCAGCTGTTCAAGAACATCATGTACGTCGGCGCCCTGAGCGCACTGCTCGAAGTCGACCCGGCGATCATCGAGACCCTGGTCGGCGAGCAGTACCGGGGCAAGGAGAAGCTGCTCAGGCCGAACATCGAAGCGCTGCACCTGGGCCGCGACTGGGTGCGCGAACACCTGCCGCACCCGATCGGCCTGCGCCTGCGCAAGGCCGATGCGGTGGGCGACCGCATCTTCGTCGAGGGCAATGCCGCCGCCGCGCTCGGCTGCGTGTACGGCGGCGCCACGGTCTGCGCCTGGTATCCGATCACGCCGTCCTCGTCGCTGGCCGAGGCCTTCCAGAAGGACTGCCAGAAATACCGGGTGGATGGCGAAGGCCGTGCGCGTTATGCGGTGGTCCAGGCGGAGGACGAGATCGCCTCGATCGGCATGGTGGTCGGCGCCGGCTGGAATGGCGCGCGCGCCTTCACCACCACCGCCGGCCCGGGCATCTCGCTGATGAACGAGTTCATCGGCCTGGCCTATTTCGCCGAGATCCCGGTGACCATCATCGACGTGCAGCGCGGCGGCCCGTCCACCGGCATGCCCACGCGCACACAGCAGTCGGACGTGCTGGCCTGCGCCTACGCCTCGCATGGCGACACCAAACACGTGCTGCTGTTTCCGGAAGATCCGCACGAGTGTTTCACCTTCGCCGTCGCCGCTTTCGACCTGGCCGACCGCCTGCAGACGCCGGTGTTCGTCATGAGCGACCTGGACATCGGCATGAACCAGCGCCTGTGCGCGCCCTTCGAATGGGACGACGCCAGTCGTTACGACCGCGGCAAGGTGATGACGGCCGAGCAGCTGGAGGCGGGCGCGGAGTTCGCGCGCTACAAGGACGTGGACGGCGACGGCATTCCCTGGCGCACCTGGCCCGGCACCCATCCGGACAAGGGCGCCTACTTCACCCGCGGCACCTCGCGTGACCCGTCGGCGCGTTATTCCGAGCGCGGGCCGGACTACGTCTACAACATGGAGCGGCTGCTGCGGAAGTTCGATAGCGCCAAGGCGCTGGTGCCGCAGCCGGTGCTGTCCCGGGCCGGGATGCCGGCGCGGCACGGCGCGATCTTCTACGGCTCGACCAGCCCGGCGATGGCCGAGGCCATCGACCGCCTGCAGGACGATGGCATCGCGCTGGACACGCTGCGGGTGCGCGCCTTCCCGTTCCCGGACGGCGTGCGCGACTTCATCGACGCACACGAGGCGGTGTTCGTGGTCGAGCAGAACCGGGACGGCCAGCTGCGCACGCTGCTGGTGAACGAATTCGGCATCGCCCCGGCGCGGCTGGTGCCGGTGCTGCACTACGACGGAACGCCGATCACCGCACGTTTCATCGCCGACGCCATCGCGGCGCAGCTGCGGCCGCGGGGCGAACGGGAAAAGGTGGCCTGATGACCTACATCGCCAAACCCAAGCTGCACCATCCGACCCTGGCCTGCAACGCGATCGGGTTCACCCGCCGCGACTACGAGGGCAAGATCAGCACGCTGTGCGCCGGTTGCGGACACGACTCGATCTCGGCCGCGATCATCCAGGCCTGCTGGGAGCTGGACATCGAACCACACCGCGTCGCCAAGCTCTCGGGCATCGGCTGCAGCTCGAAGACGCCGGACTACTTCCTCGGCCAGTCGCACGGTTTCAACACCGTACACGGGCGCATGCCCTCGGTGCTCACCGGCGCCAACCTGGCCAACCGCGAACTGATCTACCTGGGCGTGTCCGGCGACGGCGATTCGGCCTCGATCGGCATCGGCCAGTTCGTGCATGCCATCCGCCGCGGCGTGAACATGACCTACATCGTCGAGAACAACGGCGTTTACGGCCTGACCAAGGGCCAGTTCTCGGCCACCGCCGACCAGGGCTCGGTGTCCAAGCGGGGCGTGGCCAACAGCGACAGCCCGCTGGACATGGTGACGATGGCGCTGCAGCTCGGCGCCAGTTATGTCGCGCGCGGGTTCTCGGGCGACAAGGCGCAGCTGGTGCCGCTGATCAAGGGCGCGCTGATGCATCGCGGCGCGGCCTTCCTCGACATCATCAGCCCCTGCGTGGCCTTCAACAACCACGACGGCAGCACCAAGAGCTACGACTACGTGCGCGAGCACAACGAGGCGGTGAACCGCCTGGACGTGATGCCGCCGCGCACGGCGATCGTGGCCGACTACGGGCACGGCGAGAGCATCGACGTGCCGCAGCACGACGGTTCGGTGCTGCGGCTGCACAAGCTCGACGCAGGCTACGATCCCCGCGACCGCATCGCGGCGATGAACCTGATCCAGCAGCGGCACGCCCGCGGAGAAGTCGCGACGGGGCTGCTCTACCTCGACCCGGGCGCCGAGGACCTGCACGCCCACCTGGGAACCGTACCGGCACCGCTGAACACCCCTGGGGCCGGAGGAACTTTCCCCGGCTGCGCGACGCTGGAGCGGATCAACACCTCGTTGCGCTGAAAGGGACTGGCCCGGGCCTGCCCTCAGTCCCCGCTGCCGGAAAGCGCCTTGATCAGCAGGTAGATGTGGTCGAGGCCGTCGCGGAACTGATCCAGCGGCAGCCGCTCGTTGTTGCCGTGGAAGTTGTATTCGCTGTCCACGGTCGCGAACAGCGGACCGACCCCCCAGGGTGGGAATGCCGGCGCGCCGGAAGCGCAGGCCGTCGGTGCCGCCGGCTTCCTGGTAGGGCGTGATCTTCGTGCCCGGTGCGCGTGCCGCGATCACGGTTTCCAGCGCGGCCAGCGCTTCCGCCGGCATCTCCGACGCCGGGCTCTCGACGGGATCGCCAGGGTGGCGAACTCCGCCTCCGGGTTGCCGACCACGTCCTTCAGCACGGCGAGGGTCTGCGCGACGGTCTCGCCGGGGAAGAGCCGGCAGTTCACGGTCGCGGTGGCACTGGCGGGCAGGGCGTTTTCGGCCGTGCCGGCCCGCAGCATGGTCGCGACGCAGGTCGTGCGCAGTTCGCGGTCGATGTACGGGTCTTCCTGGAGCACCTCGACCGCGGCTTCGTCGCCGGGCCGGGCGATGAAGGCCTGCAGCGACGCGCGCGACTCGCCCTCGACGGCATCGACGATGGCGGCGAGGCTGGCGAGCGAGATGTCGTTCCACTTCACCGGAAAACGATGGGCGGCGATGCGCTGCAGCGCGGTCGACAGTTCGTAGATGGCGTTGTCCTTGCGCGGCGCCGAAGAGTGGCCACCGGAGTTGCGCACGGTCAGTTCGAAGGTCACGTAGGTCTTCTCCGACGCCTGGTAGACGTAGGAGGTCTTGCCGTCGGCGGCGCGGAAGCCGCCTCCGGCGTCGGCATTGAGCGCGAACGCGGCGCCCTGCAGGCGCTGCGCCAGCGCCTGCGTCGTCAGCATCCCGCTTTCCTCGTCGCCGGTGAAGGCGGCCACCAGGTCGCGATCGGGCACGAAACCCTCGCGCTTCAGGCGCATGAAGGCCTGGGCGACCGTGAGCAGCCCGTATTTGTTGTCGACCGCGCCCCGGCCGTAGAGCGCGCCGTCCTTCTCGGTCAGCGTCCAGGGGTCGGTGTTCCAGTCTTCGCGCTGCACGGTGACCACGTCCATGTGCGCGATGAAGACCACGGGCTTGTGCGGTGAGCCGGCCGCGCCGCGGTAACGGACCAGCATCCCGACGGACTTTCCGGCAGGCACGAGCTCGATGTCTTCCGGCGCGAACCCGGCGGCGAGGAAACGTCCGCGCAGATAGTCCGCCATGCGCGGCACGGCATCGCCGTCGGCGGTGGTCGGGAAGGCCACCAGGTCTTCCAGCATGGCGCGGGCCTCGACCTCGACCGGGGCAGGAGCACCATGGGCGAACGGAACCAGGAAGACGGACAGCAGGCAGGCGGCGATACCGGCGCGGATCGGTGTCATGGCAGGGCTCCCGGGGTCCCGCCGAGCTTATCAGCGGCGGCCCGGGCCGGTACCGCTGGGGCTGCCCGCCGACTTGTGGAAGAATGGCCCCCGGAAGCGGGGGTGCCCGGCGGGATGCGGGCTGAGATATACCCTTCGAACCTGATCCGGCTGGTACCGGCGTAGGGAAGCTTCGCGAAGAAATCCGGGGTCAGAGTGCATTTATCTGGCCGCGATCAGATAAATGCACTCTGACCCCGGATTTCTTGTCGCGCCGCCGCTTCGTTCCGCCCCGCCCGGGGCTACAGAGGACGAAACGCATGAATGCCCTGCCGACCGAACTGCTGCGCCAGGCGCAGCAACTCTCCGAATCCGTGACCCGGCCGATCCCCGGCTCGCGCAAGGTCCACGTCGAGGGTTCGCGCCCGGACATCCAGGTGCCGATGCGCGAGATCGCGCTGGACCCGACGCCGCGCATGTACGGCATCCAGGAGCCGAACGCGCCCTTCACCGTTTACGACACCTCCGGCCCGTACAGCGACCCGGACGCGGTCATCGACCTGGGTGCCGGCCTGGCCGCGCTGCGTGCGCAGTGGATCGCCGAACGTGGCGACAGCGCACCGCTGCCCGGCCTGAGTTCGTCCTTCGGCCGCGAACGTGCCGCCGACCACAAGCTCGACAGCGTGCGTTTCCCCGCGCTGCGGCCGCCGCGCCGGGCGACAGCCGGCGCCAACGTCACCCAGATGCACTACGCCCGGCGTGGAATCATCACGCCGGAGATGGAATACATCGCCATCCGCGAGAACCAGCGCATCGAGGCCATCACCGAGGCGCACCTGCTGCGCCAGCACCCGGGCGAAACCTTCGGCGCCAACATCCAGAAGTCCATCACGCCTGAATTCGTGCGCGACGAAGTCGCCCGCGGCCGCGCCATCATTCCGGCCAACATCAACCACCCGGAACTCGAGCCGATGATCATCGGCCGCAACTTCCTGACCAAGGTGAACGCGAATATCGGCAACAGCGCCGTGTCGTCGGGCATCGCCGAGGAAGTGGAGAAGCTGGTCTGGTCGATCCGCTGGGGCGCCGACACGGTGATGGACCTGAGCACCGGCAAGAACATCCACGAAACCCGCGAGTGGATCATCCGCAACTCGCCCGTTCCCATCGGCACCGTGCCGATCTACCAGGCGCTCGAGAAAGTCGATGGCAAGGCCGAGGAACTCAACTGGGAGATCTTCCGCGACACCCTGATCGAGCAGGCAGAGCAGGGCGTGGACTACTTCACCATCCACGCCGGCGTGCTGTTGCGCTACGTGCCGCTGACGGCGAAGCGCGTCACCGGCATCGTGTCGCGTGGCGGCAGCATCCTCGCGAAGTGGTGCCTGGCGCACCACAAGGAAAATTTCCTCTACACGCACTTCGAGGAAATCTGCGAAATCATGAAGGCCTACGACGTCAGCTTCTCGCTGGGCGACGGCCTGCGTCCGGGCAGCATCGCCGACGCCAACGACGCCGCCCAGTTCGGCGAGCTCGAGACCCTGGGCGAGCTGACCAAGATCGCCTGGAAACACGACGTGCAGACCATGATCGAGGGTCCCGGCCACGTGCCGATGCACCTGATCAAGGAGAACATGGACAAGCAGCTCGCCGTCTGTGGCGAGGCGCCGTTCTACACCCTGGGCCCGCTGACCACCGACATCGCGCCGGGCTACGACCACATCACTTCGGCGATCGGTGCGGCGATGATCGGCTGGTTCGGCACCGCCATGCTCTGCTACGTCACGCCGAAGGAACACCTGGGCCTGCCCGACAAGAACGACGTGCGCGAAGGCCTGATGGCCTACCGCATCGCCGCGCACGCCGCCGACCTGGCCAAGGGCCATCCCGGCGCGCAGGCACGCGACAACGCGCTCAGCAAGGCGCGCTTCGAGTTCCGCTGGGAAGACCAGTTCAACCTGGGCCTGGACCCGGAGCGCGCCCGCGAATACCACGACGAGACCCTGCCCAAGGACGCGCACAAGGTCGCGCACTTCTGCTCGATGTGCGGCCCGCACTTCTGTTCGATGAAGATCACCCAGGACGTGCGCGAGTACGCCGCCAGCCACGGCGTCGCCGACGAGGCCGCCGCGCTGGAGCAGGGCATGGCCGAGAAGGCCGAGGAGTTCCGCGCCCAGGGCGCCCAGCTGTACCGGCGCGACTGAGCCCGGGCGCGCCGCCGTCCCGCAGTGGGCCGGCGGTGCCTCAGCCTTCGACGAACAAGGCGCTGCCGCCCTCTTCGGCGGAGTTGGCGTGCGCGCGCATCAGGCCGAACAGTTCGCGACCGACGCCATGGCGGTTGCCGGCGGTGTCGGGGCGGCTCGCTTCACGCGCGGCCCATTCGGCCGCCGGCACCTTCGCCTCGACCACGCCGGCCTCGCTGTCTATGCGCACCAGGTCGCCGTCGCGCAGTTTGGCGATCGCGCCGCCGCACACCGCTTCCGGCACCACGTGGATGGCCGCCAGCACCTTTCCGGACGCGCCGGACATGCGGCCGTCGGTGAGCAGGGCCACGCGCTGGCCGCGGTCCTGCATCACGCCCAGGGTCGGCGTCAGCTTGTGCAGTTCGGGCATGCCGTTGGCGCGCGGGCCCTGGCCGCGCACCACCACCACGTGGTCGCCGGTGAGTTCGCCGGCCTTGAAGGCCGCGAGCAGGGCGTCCTGCGATCCGAAGATGCGCGCCGGCGCCTCGATGCGGCGGTGTTCATGTTTCACTGCCGACACCTTGACGATGGCGCGGCCCAGGTTGCCGCTCAGGCAGCGCAGCCCGCCCTCGGGGTCGAAAGGATCGCTCAAGGGACGCAGCACATTCGCGTCGCCCGAATGTGCCGGCGGATCACGCCAGCGCAACACGCCGTCGTCCAGCCACGGCTCGCGCGCCTGCTGGTGCAGGTCGCCGCCGCCGACGCAGGCGATGTCCGGATGCAACAGGCCGCCGGCCAGCAGTTCGCGGATGACGAAGGGCAGGCCGCCGGCCGCGGCGAGATGGTTCACGTCGGCCTGGCCGTTGGGATAGACGCGGGCCAGCAGCGGCGTCGCGCGCGAGAGTTCGTCCAGGTCGTCCCAGGTGATCAGCAGGCCGGCGGTGCGCGCGATCGCGACCAGGTGGATCGCGTGGTTGGTGGAGCCGCCGGTGGCCGCCAGGCCGACCATGGCGTTGACGATCGCCTTCTCGTCCACGGTGTGGCCGATCGGCGTGAACTGTTCGCCCTGGCCGGTGATGGCGCATGCACGTTCGGCGGCGGCGACGGTCAGTGCGTCGCGCAGCGGCGTGTTCGGGTTGACGAAGGACGTGCCCGGCAGCTGCAGGCCCATCATCTCCAGCAGCATCTGGTTGGAGTTGGCGGTGCCGTAGAAGGTGCAGGTGCCGGCGGAGTGGTAGGAGGCCGCTTCGGCGGCCAGCAGTTCCTCGCGCGTGGCCTTGCCTTCCGCGTAAGCCTGGCGCACGCGCGCCTTCTCGGCATTGGGCAGGCCCGAGGGCATCGGCCCGGCCGGTACGAAGATCGCCGGCAGGTGGCCGAAGGACAGCGCGCCCATCAGCAGGCCCGGCACGATCTTGTCGCAGACGCCCAGCAGCAGCGCGGCGTCGAACATCTCGTGCGACAGCGACACCGCCGTCGCCATCGCGATCACGTCGCGCGACTGCAGCGACAGTTCCATCGCCGGCCGGCCTGGGTGACGCCGTCGCACATCGCCGGCACGCCGCCCGCCACCTGGGCGCTGCCGCCGGCGTTGCGCGCGGCCATCTTGATCAGCTCGGGATAGAAACGGAACGGCTGGTGCGCCGACAGCATGTCGTTGTAAGAGGTGACGATGCCGATGTTCGGCCCGCGCACGCTGCGCAGCCGCGGCTTGTCGTCTTCGGCGGCGGCGAAACCATGCGCCAGGTTGCCGCAGCTCAGGCGGCCACGGGCCGGCTCGCGTTCACGGGCGTCGTCGATCCTGGCCAGATAGTCGGCGCGGGGGCCGGCACTGCGTTGGCGGATGCGCTCGGTGACGCGCGCGACGACGGGATGCAGGGACATGTCAGGGACTCCAGTGGATCTCGACGGTGGCGCGGCTGTGCAGCAGCGCGGAAACGGGCCAGCGGGACGGGTCCGGGTGCGGTTGCACCCGGGCGAGCAATTCGTGTTTGCGGGCGCCGGACACGACCAGCAGCAGGCGCCGGCTGTGCAGCAGGTTCGCCAGGTTGAGGCTGATGCGCGGATGTGGCGCTTCCGGCGGCAGCGGATCGGGCCGGCCGATCACCGCATCGGCGGCCGCGTCGGGATCGAGTGCGGCGGCGAGCCCGGGGTCGCCGGGAAAGAGCGAGGCGAAATGGCCGTCTTCGCCCATGCCCAGCAGCACCAGGTCCCAGCCTCCGCCGAGCGTGGACAGGCTCCGCCGCGCCTGCGCCAGGTCGGGTTCTGCGCCGGGCCGTTCCGGCACCAACGGGAGCCAGCGTGGCTGCGTTTCGCCGGCGAAGCAGGCCTGAAGTTGCGAGAGGTTGTTGTGCGGATGGTCCGCGGCCACCCAGCGTTCGTCGGTCGGTGCGATGGCGATGCGCGTGTCCGCCGGCATGCCTTCGGCCCATCGCCGGTACGCCGGCAGCGGCGTGCGTCCACCCGCGAGCGCCAGCTGCGCCTGGCCACGTTCCCGCAGCGCGGTGCCCGCGGTTTCGCGCAGGATGTCCACACAGGCCGCCGCGAGTGCGTTGCCGTCAGCGTGTTCGTGCAGTCGCCAGGGCATCGGATTGCCTTATTCCCGCCAGCTGTGGCCGTGGCGTTCGGTCAGCGTCACCGCGGCGCTCGGCCCCCAGGTGCCGGCCGGGTAGGGCTTGGGCGCGAGGCCCTGCTGGTGCCAGGCATGCAGGATGCCGTCCACCCACTGCCAGGCGGTTTCGGTTTCGTCGCGGCGTACGAACAGGGTGCCGTTGCCTTCCAGTGCATCCAGATAGAGGCGTTCGTAGGCGCTGCGCCGGCGCACCTTCTCGAAGGCATCGTGCAGGTCCAGGTCCAGCGATACCTGCGAGAGCTTCAGGCCCTGGCGGTCCAGGCCCGGGGTCTTGCTCATCAGCGTCAGCGAGATGCGCTCCTCGGGTTGCAGGCGGATCACCAGTGCGTTGGGCTGGGTCTCGACACCGCCGAAGATCGAATGCGGCACGGCCCGGAACTGCAGGTAGATCTCGGTGCAGCGGCGTGGCAGGCGCTTGCCGGTGCGCAGGTAGAAGGGCACGCCGGACCAGCGCCAGTTGTCGATGTGGGCGCGCAGGGCGACGAAGGTTTCGGTGCGGCTGTCGCGGCCCAGTTCCTCGCGGTACCCGGGCACCGCGCGGCCGTCGATGGCGCCGGCGGTGTACTGGCCGGCGACGCTGTGGCTGGCGGCGTCGGCGCCCTCGATCGCGCGGAGCGAACGCAGCACCTTGATCTTCTCGTTGCGCACGGCGCTGGGTTCGAGCTGCGAGGGTGGTTCCATCGCCACCAGGCACAGCAGCTGCAGCAGGTGGTTCTGCAGCATGTCGCGCATCGCGCCGGAATGGTCGTAGTAGTCGCCGCGGCCCTCGACGCCGACGGTCTCGGACACGGTGATCTGCACCTGCTCGACATGCCGGGCGTTCCACAGCGGCTCGAACAACGCGTTGCCGAAACGCAGCGAGATCAGGTTCTGCACACCTTCCTTGCCCGGGTAGTGGTCGACCCGGAAAACACGCTCCTCGTCGAACACGCGGGCAACGCCGTCGTTGATGGCGATCGCGCTGGCCAGGTCGTGGCCGATGGGCTTTTCCAGCAGCACCCGGCTGTCGCTGCCGCCGAGGCCATGCTGGCCGAGCGCTTCGCAGATCGAGGCGTAAAGCCGCGGCGCCGTGGACAGGTGGCTGACCACGTCGCCGTCGTGGCGGTCGCGCGCGGCGGCGGCCAGTTTCGCCATCGAGGCAGGGTCCTGGCTGTCGGCGGGCTGGTATTGAATGCGGTCGACCAGGGCGCGCAGCACGGCGGGATCGAGCGGATGGCCATGGCGTTCGATTGAACCGGCGGCCAGGGCGCGGAAGCCGGCGTCGTCCAGGTCGCTGCGTGAACTGGCCAGGATCCTGAGGCCGTCGGGCAGCAGGCGGTCGCGCTGGAGTTCGTATAGGGCGGGAAGCAACATCCGCTGGGCCAGGTCGCCGGTTGCACCGAACAACACCAGCATCGAGGCCATTGGTCTGCTCATGGATCGTTCCTGTCGAAGTCCCTGCAAGCATACGCCGTGCCGGCCGGTCGCTGCCGTTCGTCGGGAACGACATGCCGGTGCCGGGAATGGACAGCCCGTATTCATCCGGAATTGCCACGGCGTGGTAGCGTCGGCTTGCGACGTACCCGGAGACTCGTCATGAACGCCCGCCCCGCTGCCCGCCTCTTTCTCCTCGCACTGCTGGCACTGCTGCTCGCCGGCTGCGTCACCAGCCCCGAATACAGCTTCGACACCGATCCGAGGGCGGACTTCACCAGCTACCGCAGCTTCGGCTTCTATGCGCCGCTGGCGGCCGAGGACAAGGGATATTCGACCCCCTCGACCCAGGCCATGCGGGCGGCGGCCCGGCGCGAGATGGAGGCCCGGGGTTATGTCTACGACGAGACAGCGCCTGACCTGCTGGTCAACATCAACGCCTTCATCACCGAACGCACCGACGTGATCGACTACCCCTACATGGGCTACGGCTATTACGGGTACCGCGGCTACGGTTATTACGGGTACCCGGGTGGGTTCTGGGGCAGCGACACCTACGTGCGCAACTACAAGGAAGGCACGCTCAACATCGACCTGGTCGATGCCCGTGGCAAGAACCTGGTCTGGGAAGGCATCGCCGTCGGCCGCCTGTCCAACATGAAATCGGTGGACCGCACGGCGCGCATCAACACCACCATCGCCGAGATCTTCGCCCATTATCCGCACCGGGCCGGTGGCGGCTGACGCCTGGGTACACCGGGACAAGAAAAAAGCCGCCCTCGGGCGGCTTTTTCTTGTCCTGTTTCGGCGCGCAGGTCAGAAGTTGAGCTTCTCGGGACTGGCCTCGAAACGTTCGACCGACTCGAGGATTTCGCGGCGGGCCGCTTCCACGCCTTCCCAGCCATCGAGCTTGACCCACTTGCCCTTTTCCAGGTCCTTGTAGTGCTCGAAGAAATGTCCGATGCGCTCCAGCCAGTGCGGGCTGACCTGACCGATGTCCTTGATATGGCTGTAGCCGCCAAACACCTTGTCCACCGGGACAGCCAGCAGCTTGGTGTCCTCGCCCGCCTCGTCCTTCATCTTCAGCATGCCGACCGGGCGGCAGCGGACGACCGAACCGGGGATCAGCGGCAGCGGCAGGATCACCAGCACGTCCACCGGGTCGCCGTCGCCGCACAGGGTGTGGGGCACGTAACCGTAGTTGCAGGGGTAACGCATCGGGGTGGACAGGATGCGGTCGACGAAGATGGCGCCCGTGGCCTTGTCGACCTCGTACTTCACCGGGTCGGCGTCCTTGGGGATCTCGATGACGACGTTGATTTCGTTCGGCACGTCGCGGCCGGTCGGGACCAGGTCCAGGGCCATGGGGAAACTCCTTGTTCTTACCCGGGGAGGGCGTGTCCAGTGGGGGCGCAAGGATACGGGAAAGGCCTGGAGCCCGCACTCGGGCAGGCGTTTGAAAGGTCAGTGGCCCGCACTCGGGCGGGCGTTTGAAAGGCCAGCCACCCGCACTCGGGCGGGCTGCCAGGGGCGGGCTAGGCAGGGCCGGGCCCAGCCGCCAGAATAGGCCCGACCTCGATCGGAACCCCCTGCCATGGCCGAATCCCTGCTCGACCCGAAGGCGCTCGAACTGCTGCGCATGCTCGACCGCGACCGGCCCGGCTCGTTCAGTGAGTTCGTGCGGGTGTTCGTGCACGAAGCGCCGGACCTGGTGCGCAAGATGGAACAGGCCCAGCAGGCCGGGGACCCCGAAGCCCTGGGCAACGCGGCCCATTACCTGCGTTCCGCCGCCCTGGCCATGGGCGCGGTGCAGCTGGTGGACGTCTGCCATGGCCTGGAACACCTGGACGCCGCCCAGCTGCAGGCGCCCGAAATGGCCGGCCGCCTGGATGAACTGCGTCGCCGCACCCGCGACGCGCTGATCCTGCTGCTGCAGGAAGTCCCCCAGATCTGATCTTTCTCAGTCGCGCAGTTCGCTGACGTGGCAGCGGGGCTCCAGCCGTTCCAGTACCGCCTCGGTCGCGGCCTGCGTGGTCACCGCGCGTCCCGGGGCCGCCAGGTCCGCCGTCAGGGCACCTTCGTCCAGCGCCGCGGCCACGGCCAGTTCGACCTCGACGGCTTCGGCCTCCAGTCCCAATGAATGCCGCAGCAGCAGCGCGGCACTGAGGATGGCCGCGAAGGGGTTGGCGATGCCGCGTCCGGCGATGTCGGGCGCCGAACCATGGATCGGTTCGTACAGGCCGCGTCTGCCCTCGCCCAGCGACGCCGAAGGCAGCAGGCCGAGTGAACCCGCGAGCAGCGAGGCTTCGTCGGTGAGGATGTCGCCGAACAGGTTTTCGGTCACCACCACGTCGAAGTCGCGCGGGCGGGCGATCAGATGCATGGCCATCGAGTCCACCAGCTGATGGTCGAGCGCGACGTCGGGGAACTCGTCGCGACCGAGCCGGATCGCCGTCTCGCGCCACAGCCGCGAGGTTTCCAGCACATTGGCCTTGTCCACCGACACCAGCTTGCCGCGGCGCGCGCGGGCGAAGCCGAAGGCCCGGCGCAGCACGCGTTCGATCTCGGCCACGCTGTATTCGCACAGGTCGCTGGCGCGATCGGCGTGGCGCTTCTTTTCGCCGAAGTACAGGCCGCCGGTGAGTTCGCGCACCACCAGCAGGTCCACGCCGGCCAGCAGGTGCGGTTTCACCGGCGAGGCGCCCAGCGCCACCGCATGCGGGCGCACCGGCCGCAGGTTGGCGTAGAGGCCGAGTTCCTGGCGCAGGGCCAGCAGGCCCTGTTCCGGCCGGACTTTCGCCGAAGGGTCGGACCACTTCGGGCCGCCGACCGCGCCGAGCAGGATGGCGTCGGCGTCGCGACAGGCCTGCAGGGTGGCGGCGGGCAGCGGTTCGCCGGTGGCGTCGATCGCCGCACCGCCGATCAGCTGGGTGTCGAAGCGGAAGGCGTGGTCGTGGCGGCGCCCGACCGCCTGCAGCACGGAGACCGCGGCGCGGGTGACTTCGGGACCGATGCCGTCCCCGGGCAGGACAACGATCTCAAAGGCCATGGCGGAACTCCGGGGTGCGTGAGGATTCGTAACGGGTGATGTCGGCGTCGCGGGCGAGCAGGTAGCCCAGTTCGTCAACGCCTTCGAGCAGACAGGTGCGGGCGAAGGCATCGAGCGGGAAAACATGGACGGCGCCGGAAGGCGTGCGCAGTTCACCGGCGGCGATGTCGATCTCGAGTTCGTCGTCCGGCCGCTGCATCAGTCCCTGCACGACGTCTTCGTCCAGCACCACCGGCACCAGTCCGTTCTTGAGCGCGTTGGCGCGGAAGATGTCGGCCACCTGGCTGCTGATCACGGCGCGAAGGCCGGCGTCGGTGAGCGCCCAGGGTGCGTGTTCGCGCGAGCTGCCGCAGCCGAAGTTGCGGCCCGCGATGAGGATCGCGCGCCCCACGTTCTCCGGCAGGTTGAACACGAAGTCCGGATCCTCGCTGCCGTCGCTTTTCTTTCGCCAATCGGCGAAGGCATGCTTTCCAAGTCCGGTCCGCGTGGTCGTGGACAGGAACCGCGCCGGAATGATCCGGTCGGTGTCGATGTTGGCCTGCGCCAGCACCATGCTGGCGGATCGGATGCTGCGGATGGCGGTGCTCATGCGGCCTCCGTGGCGGCTTCGAGTTCGCGCACGTCGGCGACGGCGCCGGCAACCGCGCAGGCCGCGGCGGTCAGCGCCGACGCCAGCAGGGTGCGGGCGCCGGGGCCCTGGCGCCCTTCGAAATTGCGGTTGCTGGTGCTGACGGCCAACTGCCCGGGTGCGACCAGGTCGCCGTTCATGGCGATGCACATCGAACAGCCCGGCTCGCGCCATTCGGCGCCGGCGGCGCGCACGATGGCGTCGATGCCTTCGGCCTCGGCCTCGCGCTTGACCTGTTCGGAACCCGGCACCACCAGCATGCGCACGCGCGGGTGCACATGGCGGCCGTCGAGAACGCGGGCGACGTCGCGCAGGTCCGAGAGACGGCCATTGGTGCAGGACCCGACGAACACCACGTCCACCGGCGTGCCGGCGATCGGCGCGCCGGCAGCCAGGCCCATGTAGGCCTGGGCCTTGGCTTCGGCGCTGTCGGTGGGCGCCGGCACGCGCTGGTCAACGGCGATCGCCGTGCCCGGATGCGTGCCCCAGGTCAGCGTCGGGCGGATGGCGCGGGCGTCGATATGGACTTCCCGGTCGAACACGGCGTCGGGATCGCTGGCCAGCTCCAGCCAGTGGCCCACGGCTTCGTCGAAAGCCTCGTCCTGCGGCGCGCGCGGCGTGTTCGCCAGCCAGTCGAAGGTGGTGGCGTCCGGCGCCACCAGGCCGGCGCGGGCGCCGGCTTCGATCGCCATGTTGCAGACGGTCATGCGTTGTTCCATGGACATCGCCCGCACGGTCGAGCCGCGGAACTCGATGACATGGCCGGTGCCGCCGTTGACGCCGATCTGGCCGATCACGTGCAGCACCACGTCCTTGGCGCTGACGCCGGGGCCGAGCGGGCCATCAATCGTGATCGCCAATGACTTCGGTTTGCGCTGCAGCAGGCATTGCGTGGCCAGCACATGGCCGACCTCGCTGCTGCCGATGCCGAAGGCCAATGCGCCGAACGCGCCGTGGGTGCTGGTGTGGCTGTCGCCGCAGACGATGGTCAGGCCGGGCTGGGTCAGGCCCAGCTCGGGCGCGACCACGTGCACGATGCCTCGGCGCGCATCGCCCAGGTCGAACAGCTCGATGCCATGCTCGGCGCAGTTGCGGCGCAGCGCCTCGACCTGCGCCTCGGACTGCGTGCTGGCATAGGGCAGGCGGCCGTCGGCACCGGCGGGAAGGGTCGGCGTGCTGTGGTCCAGGGTGGCCTTCGTACGGTCCGGCCGGCGCGGTTTCAGGCCGCGGGCCTGCAGCTCGGTGAAGGCCTGCGGCGAGGTGACCTCGTGCACCAGGTGCAGGTCGATGTAGAGCACCGCCGGCGCTTCGGCGGTCTCGGGCACCACCACGTGGGCGTCCCAGAGTTTGTCGAACAGGGTCTTGGGCGTGGGCATGGGAATTCTCAGGCGATGGCCGCAGCGGCGGTTTGGGTGACGGTGGCGGCATCGCGTTGGCGCAGCACGCGGTTGGCGACGTCCAGCCAGGCCAGGGCGCTGGCCTCGATGATGTCGCGGCTGGTGCCGATGCCGGTGTACTCGACCTCGTCGCAGCGCACGCTCAGGCTGGCTTCGCCGCGCGCATCGGCGCCGATGCCGATGCTGTGCACCTGGTAGCTCTCGAGCTGCAGGGCGACGCCGGTGGCGCGGGTCATGGCCTCGAACAGCGCCGCGACCGGACCGTCGGCCTCGGCGATCTCGGCCACCAGGTGGCCGTCCGGATCCGAGAGTTCGACATGGGCGCGGGCGCGTTTGCCGCTGTCGCTCATCGACAGCGCCGCCAGCCGGTAGCCGCGGCCGGCGCTGCCTTCGTCGCCGGTGACCAGGCGCTGCAGGTCGGCGTCGCCGACCAGGCGCTGGTGGTCGCAGAGTTTCTTGAAGGCGGCGAACACGCGCTCGAACTCGAATTCCTCGAGCACGAAACCCAGCCCACGCAGCCGTTCGTTCACCGCATGCCGGCCGCTGTGCCGGCCCAGCACCATCTGCGAGGCCGGCCAGCCCACGTCCTCGGGCCGCATGATTTCGTAGGTGTTGCGGTTGCGCAGCATGCCGTGCTGGTGGATGCCGGCCTCGTGCGCGAAGGCGTTGGCGCCGACCACGGCCTTGTTGCGCTGCACGGCCATGCCGGTCAGGCGCGACAGCAGGCGCGAGGCCGGCAGCAGGGCGCGGGTGTCGATGCCGGTGCCGGCGCCGTACAGGCCGCCGCGCACCTTCAGCGCCATCACGATTTCCTCCAGCGCGGCATTGCCGGCGCGTTCGCCGATGCCGTTGATGGTGCATTCGACCTGGCGCGCGCCGCCTTCGATCGCCGCCAGCGAATTGGCCACGGCCAGGCCGAGGTCGTCGTGGCAGTGCGTGCTGAACACCGCTTGCCCGGCACCGCGCACGTTGGTGCGCAGACGGCGGAACAGGCCGCGGATCTCCTCCGGCGTGGTGTAACCGACGGTGTCGGGCACGTTGATGGTGCGGGCGCCGGCGGCGATGGCTTCACCGAACACCTCGACCAGGAAATCCTCCTCGGTACGCAGCGCGTCCTCGGCGGAGAACTCGACATCGTCCACCAGCGAGCGCGCCAGCCGCACGCCTTCGATGGCGCGGTCGAGCACCTGCTGCCGGCTCAGGCCGAGCTTGTGCTCGCGGTGCAGCGGGCTGGTGGAGATGAAAACGTGGATGCGCGGCTTGCGCGCCTTCTCCAGCGCTTTCGCCGCGGCTTCGATGTCGCCCGGCGCGCAGCGAGAGAGCGCGCAGAGAATGGGCCGGTGCAGCTCGGCGGCGATCAGCCGGGTCGCTTCGACATCGCTGGCCGAGCTGGCCGGGAAGCCGGTTTCGATCACGTCCACGCCCAGTTCGGCGAGGGCGCGCGCCATCACCAGTTTCTGGGCCGGACGCAGGCTGCAGCCGGGCGACTGCTCGCCGTCGCGCAGGGTGGTATCGAAGATGCGGACATCGCTCTCCATGGGGTCTGTGCTCCTCAAACCGGGGTCAGCCAGCGCGCATGCGCCGGTGACCCGCCACGCACGACCCGCAGGTAGCGGGCGCGCAGTTCGTCCGCGACCGGGGTCGCGCCAAAGTCCTTGCGGTCCAGCGCCGCCACCGGCATCACCTCGGCCGAGGTGCCGGTGAGGAAGACTTCGTCTGCCTCCAGTAGCTCTTCCAGCGTGACCGGTCGCGAGGCCGCACCCGCGAGTTCGACGATGGTGTCGCGGGTGATGCCGGGCAACGCGTCGGAGTGTTCGACCGCGGTCACCTGTCCGGCCTTCACCAGGAACACGTTCACGCCGGTGCACTCGACCACGAAGCCGGCGTCGTCCAGGAACAGCGCGTCGTCGAAACCCCGGCTTCCGGCTTCACGTTTGGCCAGAATCGAGTTGACGTAGGCGCCGCTGAGCTTGAGCGGCGGCATTGCGTCGGCGCGATTACGGCGGAAGGGCGAGACGGTGAGACGCACGGGTTTGTCGCCCAGGTGCGGCTTCCACGGCATCGAGGCCACCATCAGGTGCTTGCTCAGCGGCGCCACGTCCAGGCCCAGCGAGCCGGTGCCGTACCAGAGCAGCGGCCGGATGTAGGCGTCGCGGTGGTGGTTGGACTGCAGCACGGCGATCACTGCCGCGGCCGCTTCGTTGACATCGAACTTCGCGCCGAACGCTTCCGCACCTTTGCGCATGCGCTCGAGGTGTTCGGGCAGGCGGAACACGGCGGCGCCGTCGGGCGTGGCGTAGCTGCGGATGCCCTCGAAGACGGCCGTGCCGTAGTGCATGGCGTGGGTCGTGAGCGGGGCGGCGAGTTGGTCCTGCGGGCCGATGCGGCCGTCGAACCAGAGATTCAGGGACATGGGGCGATCTCCACGGAAAGGCAGTCGTGCAGTTGTTCGATCTGGCGCTGCAGCGGTTCGGGCGGGCGCTGGCCGCGCACGGTCAGCTGCAGGCGCCAGTCGCCGCCGTCGGGCGGTTGCGCGCCTTCGATCGACAGCGGTGTGAAACCGCGGCGCTCGGCGGTGCCGAGCACGCGCAGCAACGCGCCTTCGGCCGGGCGCAGCACCAGGTCAAGCCGGTAACGCATGGGCGGGCTCCGGCGCGGCGATCTGCACGGCGGCGGGTTCGCCTTCCAGCATCGTCGCGTTGCTGTGGTTGGGCGGCACCAGCGGCCAGACATTGCTGCGCGCGTCGATGGCGACGTGCAGGAAGGCCGGGCCCGGCGTCGACATCAGCGCATGCAGTGCATCCTCGACGTCGGCACGCTGATCCACCTGCAGCGCCGGAATCCCGAACACGCGGGCGAGCGCGGCAAAGTCCGGGTTGTCGCTCAGGTCCACCTCGCTGTAGTTCTGGTCGAAGAACAGCTCCTGCCACTGCCGAACCATGCCCAGGGCCTGGTTGTCGAGCAGCACCATCTTGATCGGCAGCTTGCAGCGCGCGACCGTCGCCAGCTCCTGCAGGTTCATCATGAAACTGCCGTCGCCACTGACCAGCACCACCGTGCGGTTGGGGCAGGCGAACTGCGCGCCGATCGCCGCCGGCAGGCCGAAACCCATCGTGCCCAGCGCACCGGAAGTCAGGTGATTGCGCGGATGGCTGAACTTCCAGTGCTGCGCGACCCACATCTGGTGCTGGCCGACATCGCAGGCGACGATGGCGTCGCGTGGCGCGATCTCGGACAGCCGGCGCAACAGGGCCGGTGCGTACACGTCACGGCCGGGTGCGTCGTAACGCGAGGCGTGGCGTTCACGCTGTTCCAGGCAGTGCTGGCGCCAGTCGGTGCAGTCCGGATGCACGCCGGTCAGCGACTTCAGCGCGGTGGCGACATCGCCCGGCACGCCGACGTCGGCGTGGCGCAGCTTGCCGATCTCGCGGCGGTCGGCGTCCAGATGCACGATGCGCGCGCGGCGCGAACTCGGCCAGTTTGCCGGTCGCGCGGTCGTCGAACCGCGCGCCAACCACGATCAGCAGGTCGGCCTCCTGCACCGCCATGTTGGCGGCGCGGCAGCCGTGCATGCCCAGCATGCCCAGCAGCAGCGGATGGCCGGTGGGCAGGGCGCCCAGGCCGCGCAGGGTCAGCACGGTCGGGATGCCGCTGGAGTCGACGAAGCCGCGGAAGGCGTTCACCGCCTCGGCCAGGGCGATGCCGCCACCGCCGTAGATCACCGGGCGTTCGGCCGCTTCGATCGCGGCGATCGCGGCGGAAAGCGATTCCCGCGACGGCGGCGGGGGAGGAACCGCCGCCGCGGGAATCCGGGGAGAAAGATGGCTGGCATCGGCCAGCTGCACGTCCTTTGGCAAGTCGATCAGCACCGGGCCCGGGCGGCCTTCGCGGGCGATGCGGAAGGCTTCGTGCACCACGCCCGGCAGGTCGTCGACATGGCGCAGCAGGAAGCTGTGCTTGACGATCGGCAGGGTCATGCCGAACACGTCCAGTTATGGAAGGCGTCGGTGCCCATCAGCGCGGTGCTGACCTGGCCGGTGATCACCACCATCGGCGCCGAATCCAGGAAAGCGTCGGCGATGCCGGTCACCAGGTTGGACGCGCCCGGCCCCGAGGTCGCGATGCAGACGCCGACCCGGCCGCTGGCGCGCGTAGCCGTTGGCGGCCAGTGCCGCGCCCTGTTCATGGCGCACCAGGATGTGCCGGAGTTTCGAGCCGGGCAGGGCGTCGTAGAAGGGCATGATGGCGCCGCCGGGATAACCGAACAGGCGGTCGGTGCCTTCGGCCTCGAGGCATCGCGCCAGCAGCTGCGCGCCGTTTTGTCGTGTGCTCATGCGGCGGCGGCCTCCGCCGTGGGTCGGGGCGCGGCGGGCCGCGCGGGCTGCACATTGCCGTCGGCGCCGATCCAGCTCATGGCCGCACGCAGCTTGCGGCCGGTGGCTTCGATCGGGTGCTCCAGGTCGGCCTGCTTGAGCGCCTTGTAGTTGGCGTTGCCGGCCGCGTATTCGGCGATCCACTGGCGCGCGAAGGTGCCGTCCTGGATCTCGGTCAGGATCTTCTTCATCTGCGCGCGGGCGTGCGCGTCGATGACGTAGGGGCCGCGGGTCAGGTCGCCGTACTGCGCGGTTTCGCTGATGAACTCGTGCATGCGGGTGATGCCGCCTTCGTACAGCAGGTCGACGATGAGCTTGAGCTCGTGCAGGCACTCGTAATACGCGACTTCGGGCTGGTAGCCGGCCTCGACCAGGGTTTCCCAGCCGGCCTGCACCAGTTTGGTGGCGCCACCGCACAGCACCGCCTGTTCGCCGAACAGGTCGGTTTCGGTTTCTTCCTTGAAGGTGGTCTTGATGACGTTGGCGCGGGCGCCGCCGAGGCCGGCGGCATAGGCCAGCGCCAGCTGCTCGGCGCGGCCGCTGGTGTCCTGCTGCACGGCGTAGACGCAGGGCACGCCACGGCCGATCTCGTATTCGCGACGCACCAGCGCGCCCGGGCCCTTGGGCGCGACCAGCACGACATCGAGATCCGCACGCGGCGCGATCTGGCCGTAGTGCACGTTGAAGCCATGCGCGAACAGCAGGCAGGCGCCCTTCGCCAGGTACGGCTCGATGGCTTCGCGATACAGCCGCGGCTGCACCATGTCAGGCGTCAGCACCGCCACCAGTTCGGCGCCTGCGACGGCTTCGGCCGGTGTCTTCACCGTGAAGCCGTCGGCCTGGGCCTTGGCCTCGGTCGGGCCGCCTGGACGCAGGCCGACCGTGACCTCGAAGCCGGACTCGCGCAGGTTCAGCGCATGCGCACGGCCCTGGCTGCCGTAGCCGACGACGGCGACGCGGGGGCGGAGTTGTTCGGTGGTCTTGGCGTTGGGCTGGGTCATGGCGGCGGGTCCTTGGGTGATGGGTCGAGGGTCAGGCGGGAAGGGCGTCGGAGGTTTGTTTCGCGGGCTCCGGATCGAGCAATTGCAAGGCGATGCGTGTGGGTTTCGGCGCAGGCGGCGGACTAGTGACGGCGCCGAACGAAGCAGATCCGACATCGCGTGCGTACTTGGCGAGGGCGCCGCCAGCCACGCGTGGCGCGATGCGCACGGGTTCGCGGGTCGAGAGATCGGCATCCACATCGATGCGCCGCGTGGCGACATCGATGCGCACGCGGTCGCCTTCGCGCAGGCGCGCGATCGGGCCGCCGTGCGCGGCTTCGGGCGAGACATGGCCGACCATGAAACCGTGGGTGGCGCCGGAGAACCGGCCATCGGTCACCAGCGCCACGTCGTTGCCGAGGCCCTGGCCCACCAGCGCCGCGGTCACCGCCAGCATCTCGCGCATGCCGGGGCCGCCGGCCGGGCCTTCGAAGCGGATCACCACCACGTCGCCCGCCTGGATCGCGCGCGACTGCACGGCGGCGAAGGCGGCGTCCTCGGAATCGAATACACGCGCCGGGCCTTCGAAGTGGTCGCGGCCGTGGCCGGCGAGTTTGACGATGCAGCCCTCGGGCGCCAGGTCGCCGTAGAGGATGGAATAACCGCCACGCGGCTTCAGCGGCCTGGCCACGGGGAACACGCAGTCCTGCGGCGCCGGCTTGGGCACGGCGTCCAGCTCAGTGAACAGCGTGCGGCCGGTCACCGTCGCCCCATCCAGCAACAGGCCGGCCGCACGCAACTCGTTGGCGATCAGGGCGCTGCCGCCCAGGTCGAACATCTCTGCCGCGGTGTAACGGCCGCCCGGCTTCAGGTCGGCGATGACCGGCGTGCGCGCGGCCTGCTCGAAATCCTCCAGCGTGAACTCGACCCCGGCCTCGTGCGCGATCGCCAGCAGGTGCAGGGCCGCATTGGTGGACCCGGCGGTGGCGGAAACGGCGCGGGCGGCATTGGTGAATGCCGCCCGCGTCAGGATCGTCGATGGCGTCGGGCCCTGGTCGCGATGCCGCTGCATCACCAGCTCGCCGCAGGCGAAGGCCGCCGCGGCCTTGTCGGGATGCAGGGCGGGGATGTCGTTCAGGCCCAGCGGCGACAGCCCCCAGGAAGGTCAGCACCATCGCCATGGTGTTGGCGGTGAACTGACCGCCGCAGGCGCCGGCGCCGGGGCAGGCGTGGCGTTCCACTTCGGCCAGTCCGGCGTCATCGAGCTTGCCGGCCGAAAACGCGCCGACCGCCTCGAACACGTCCTGCACCGTCAGTTTTTTGCCCTTGCACTGGCCCGGCATGATCGTGCCGCCGTAGAGGATGGCGCTGGGCAGGTCCAGCCGCGCCAGCGCCATCGCCGCGGCCGGGATGGTCTTGTCGCAGCCCACCAGCACCACCACGCCGTCCAGACAGTGGCCGCTGACGGCCAGTTCGATCGAATCGGCGATCACCTCGCGCGAGGCCAGCGAGGCGCGCATGCCCTCACTCCCCATCGCGATGCCATCGGTGATCGCGATGGTGTTGAACTCGATCGGCGTGCCGCCCGCGGCCTGGATGCCGGCGCGCGCGTGCTGCGCCAGGTCGCGCAGGGTCAGGTTGCAGGGCGAAACGTCGGACCAGGTGTGCACCACCGCGATCAGCGGTTTGGCGATGGCGGCATCGTCCAGCCCGGTGGCGCGCAGCATGGCGCGGGCGGGAGCGCGGGCGGGGCCTGTCTTGATCGCGTCGCTGTTCACTGGGCTTGGGTCCTGACATCACGGTTGTGGGAGGGGCTTCAGCCCCGACCCGGAATTCCGGACCCCGAAACGAAGAACCCCGCACCGTTTCCGGTGCGGGGTTCTAGTTTCGAGGGCTGTTTTACTTATTCGCGCTCGTCTATCCCGCACCTTGGAGTGAGGTAATAAGGACGACGACGACGAGGGCGAGCAGCGTCACGGACGCGACCATGAGCCGGACCTTGAGGGTCGGCTGCGGGGTCGTGGCGGTGGCGGTTGCGGCGGGCATGGGCCGAGATGAACACGGTGTTAAAAAGAAGTCAAGGGGGTCCGGGAAGATTTTTCCGGGCCCGGACCGGATTTGAATCCCTACTCCAATCAACCGTTTGGCGGGTTTGGAAGGCCGGTCCCAGGGCGGTTTTCCCGGGTCGGGTCAACAGCCGGCCGGCGGATCGGGCACGTAGGTGCCGATACCGAAAAAGAGTGCCGGAGCCTGGATATCGAGCCAGAAGGCGACGACCGCCACTAGAAGCCAGACTCCACCGAACGCGTTGCACGCGGCGACGGCGTACGCGAACCAACCGCGGCGGATGCGCCGGCGCGCGAACAGCCATTCCCCGGGATAGGGCGTCTGCCCGCTTCGCGCGATGCGCCAGGCGCCCCGCAGCAGCACGCAGGCGGCGCCGACAAAAATCGCCGAGTAATAGATCAGTCCGCCTTGGAGCCAGTGCAGCGGGTCGGATCCCGTCGGCGGCCCGAAGGCACGCCAAAGCCATGTCGGCCAGACCAGCAGCAGGCACAAGGCCAGCCAGGTGGCCAGCATGTGGATCCACCCCCAACGAACGGCGGGCGTGTATTCCGGCTCTTTCTCCAGATCTCGCGACGACGGGTTTGTCATCTTCTCCGCCCCTGATGCCTTCATTTTCCCGACGGCTGGCAGGCGGGTCGGGCCTGGAGCCAGGTTCGTGCCGCCGACACCACCGGATCATCGGCGAGGGATACGGCGGTGGCATCGCTCCGCACCGGTTCGTCCGGCGCGATGGCACCGCCATAGGTGCGGCCCGTCCGGTCGGCCTGCAGCGCGGTGGTGATGGCCAGCGCCGCGCCGTCGTCGAGCGGGAACGGGGCGTTGGCGGTGGAGACGCCGTAGGTCGCGGTGCCGAAGCTGCGGGTGTTTGCCCGGCCGATGAAGGACACGAGCACCGCTTCGCCGGAACTGGCGGTTTGGCCGTCGATCAGGACCGCGACGGGAGCATCGACCTGCGCGGGTTTTCCCTCGCCCGTCGCGCGCCAGGGCTGGCGTCGGTCGCCTCGATGGACGAAATAGCCGAGCTCGTCCTCGCCCAGCAGGTCGCGCAGGCCGGACAGCATCGGGTGCATGGCGCCGCCCATGTTGCCGCGCAGGTCGACGATCCAGCCGCAGGCGCCGCCCTCGGCCTGCGTGCGCAGCGCCGTTCGGATCTGCGTGGCGAAGGCCGCGCTGGGCGCTTCGCCGCCGCCCATGAACTCCGGCACCCGGAGGTAGCCGACCGTTCCCAGGACCTCGCTACGGAAACCGTAGTCTTCGCGGACCGTTTCGCTGCGCCTGTGCGTCATCATCCGCGGCGACACGAAGTGGCTGTGGTTGTCGTCGAGTGCGGCCAGCGCCTGCTTGATCGCCGGGTAGGTATCGGCCGGTTGCCCGGCCTCCTTGCTGAGTGCGTGGCTCGATGCCCGCAGCTTGGGCCAATCGATCCGGTCCGAGTAGTAGGCATATTGCTGGATCAGGTCCAGGGCCTTGTCCAGATACTGGCGGGCGGTGAGTCCCTCCGGCAGTGCCTGCATCTGCGATGCCGACAGTTCGACATCGTCCACCCAGAGGCTTCCTTCGGCGCCGGCCACGATACCGAACTGCAGCGTGCTGGCCGATGCCGGGACGATCAGTTCGACCTCGCGCGATTCCCAGTCGCGGGTTCCGGCGATCGGCTGCAGGTACGTGTGCTCGAAGGCCGCGGCCTCGCCCGCGGCGGTGTCGGCGCGGATCCACAGGCCGGAAGTGCCTTCCGCAAGGTCGTGGCTGCGCATCATCGCGCGGAATACGAGTCTCTGACCGCGGTAGGCATGGGCATCCAGCCCCTGGCTCACGCCGGCGAACGGTGCCCGGTGTTCAAGCCGGAGCGATCGGGTTCCGGAATGGGCGACCGTTTCGTCCACGAAGTTGCCCCCGGCGCCGGAAGCGTCGTACCAGGCCGGCGCCTGCCATGACTCGCCCACAGGTGCGTCCTCGAATCCAGGATTGGCGACGGGCAGAGTGACGGCGCCGGCGGTCGGAGCCAGCGCCATCGTCAGGACCGCGATCCATCCACTTGTCGCCATGAGCGCCTCTCCGGAAAAAGAAACCCCGGCCAGGCCGGGGTTTCCAGAATCGCACAACTCCGCAGGACCTGTCAGAGCATCGGGATAAGCAGCAACGCCACGATGTTGATGATCTTGATCAACGGATTGATCGCCGGGCCCGCGGTGTCCTTGTACGGATCGCCGACGGTGTCGCCGGTGACCGCGGCCTTGTGGGCCTCGCTGCCCTTGCCGCCGTGGTGGCCTTCCTCGATGTACTTCTTGGCGTTGTCCCAGGCGCCGCCGCCGGTGCACATCGAGATGGCCACGAACAGACCGGTGACGATGGTGCCCATCAGCAGGCCGCCGAGCGCGTCGGCGCCCAGCACCAAGCCGACGATGATCGGGATGAAGAGCGGCAGCATCGAGGGCACGATCATTTCGCGGATCGCCGACTTGGTCAGCAGGTCCACCGCCTTGTCGTACTGCGGCTTGCCGGTGCCTTCCATGATGCCCGGGATCTCGCGGAACTGGCGCCGCACTTCCTCGACCACCGCACCCGCCGCGCGGCCCACCGCCTGCATGGCGAAGGCGCCGAACAGGTAGGGGATCATGCCGCCGATCAGCAGGCCGATCACCACGTTCGGGTTGTCGATCGAGAAGTTCACCTGCTGCCCGGATTCCTGCAGCTTGTGGGCGTAGTCCGCGAACAGCACCAGCGCGGCCAGGCCGGCCGAACCGATGGCGTAACCCTTGGTCACGGCCTTGGTGGTGTTGCCCACCGCGTCCAGGGCGTCCGTGGTCTTGCGGATCTCCTTGTCCATGCCCGACATCTCGGCGATGCCGCCCGCGTTGTCGGTGATCGGGCCGTAGGCGTCGAGCGCGACGATCATGCCCGCCATCGACAGCATCGACGTCGCCGCGATGGCGATGCCGAACAGGCCGCCGATCTCGTAGCAGCACCAGATCGCCGCGACCACCGCCAGCACCGGCGCCGCCGTGGACTTCATCGAAACCGCCAGGCCGGCGATCACGTTGGTGCCGTGGCCGGTTTCCGAGGCCTTGGCCACCTGCTGCACCGGCGCGTATTCGGTGGCGGTGTAGTACTCGGTGATCACCACCATGGCCGCGGTCAGCGCCAGGCCGACCAGTGCGCAGTAGAACAGCGGCATGCCGGCGCCATCGGCGAACATGCCGTCGGTGACGAACCAGAACGCCACCGCCGCCAGCACACCCGACACGGCCAGGCCGCGGTAGAGCGCGTTCATGATCTTGCCGCCGTCGCGCACCTTCACGAAGAAGGTGCCGACGATCGAGGCGAGGATCGAAACCGCGCCCAGCACCATCGGATACAGCACGCCCGCCCAGCCGAACTGCGAGAACGAGATGCCGGCGATCAGCATCGCCGCGATCACGGTCACCGCATAGGTCTCGAACAGGTCGGCCGCCATGCCGGCGCAGTCGCCGACGTTGTCGCCCACGTTGTCGGCGATCACCGCCGGGTTGCGCGGGTCATCTTCCGGGATGCCGGCTTCGACCTTGCCCACCAGGTCGGCACCGACGTCGGCGCCCTTGGTGAAGATGCCGCCGCCCAGGCGCGCGAAGATCGAGATCAGCGAGCTGCCGAAGGCCAGGCCGATCATCGGCTGCAGCGCGGCGTTCACCGCTTCGGCGCTCTGCGCGCCGCTGCCGCCCAGGATGTACCAGAAGTAGCCGGCGACACCCAGCAGGCCCAGGCCCACCACCAGCATGCCGGTGATGGCGCCGCCCTTGAAGCTGACGTTGAGCGCGGTGTTCAGGCTCACCGTGGCCGCCTGTGCGGTACGCACGTTGGCGCGCACCGAGACGAACATGCCGATGAAACCGGCCGCGCCAGACAGCAGCGCACCGATCGCGAAACCGATCGCGGTGGGCCAGCCCAGCACCGGCACGAAGCCGATCATAAGGAACAGCACCACGCCGACGATGGCGATGGTGCGGTACTGCCGGCTCAGGTAGGCGCCGGCACCTTCCTGGATGGCCGCGGCGATGCTCTGCATTTTTCGTTGCCGGCCGGTTGCGCCACGATCCAGCGCGCCACCACGATGCCGTAAAGGATGGCGACCGCCGCACAGGCGATCGCGAGATGCAAACCGTATTGCTCGAACATGCAAACCCTCCCCAGAGTTCAAACCATGAACAAACTTAAGCGGCCGGAAGGCCGCTCCGCCCGAGTATGGCAAAGGGGGAGGGGGCGCCACAAAACTCCGGAACAGGCGTCCCGGAAAGCTTCAGCCGGCCCAGTCGGGCAGTTTCCGCGGCACCGCATGGTTCTTCAGCCGCACGTAGCGCGGCAGGCCGTCCGGGCCGTAGGGGGCGGCGCTTCGCCGCGGACCATGGGGTTCCAAGTAGGTCCGGCAGGCGGCGGTGATGCCGTAGCCGGATTTGTCGATGAAACCCTTGGGCATGGTCTTTCGTGGTTGGCGATGCGCTCCAGCGCGGCCGGTTCGACCTTCCAGCGGTAGGGTTTCTGACTGGTACGCACGATCACCGGCATCACGCCGTTCATTCCCTTCAGCGCGTACTCGACGGCGGCCTTGCCCACGGCCTGGGCGTGCGCCAGATCGGTTTTCGAGGCCAGGTGCCGGGCCGAACGCTGCAGGTAGTCGGGCACGGTCCAGTGCACCTTCAGGCCGAGCTTGTCCTTCACGGTCGCGGCCAGCAGCGGGCCGACGCCGCCCAGCTGGCTGTGGCCGAAGGCGTCCTTGCCGCCGCCGGCGTCGGCGACGAAACGGCCATCGGCATGGCGGATGCCTTCCGACACCACCACCACGCACCAGCCGACCCGCTTCACCGTTTCCTGCACGCGGGCGAGGAATTTCGCCTCGTCGTAGGCGATCTCCGGGAACAGGATGACCTGCGGCGCATCGTCCTTGCCGGTCCCGGCCAGGCCGCCGGCGGCCGCCAGCCAGCCGGCATGGCGGCCCATCACTTCATAGACGAATACCTTGGTGGACGTGTCGGCCATCGCGGCGACATCGAGCGCGGCTTCGGCGACGGACACGGCGGTGTACTTCGCGGCCGAACCGAAACCCGGGCAGCAGTCGGTGACCACGAGGTCGTTGTCGACCGTCTTGGGCACGCCGATGCAGGTGAGCGGATACCCCGTCGCCGCGGCCATCTTCGAAAGCTTCAGCGCGGTGTCGGCGGAATCGTTGCCGCCGTTGTAGAGGAACCAGCGCACGTCGTGGGCATCAAAAACGTCCAGCAGGCGCTGGTACTTGGACTGGTCCTGTTCCAGCGACTTGAGCTTGTAGCGGCAGGACCCGAAGGCCCCGCCCGGGGTATGGGCCAGGCCGCGGATGGCGGCGGCGGATTCCTTCGAGGTGTCCACCAGGTCCTCGCGCAGGGCGCCCAGGATGCCGTTGCGGGCGGCCAGCACCTTGACCTTGCGGGCCCGGGCGGCCTGGATCACCGCGCCGGCGGTGGCGTTGATGACGGCGGTGACCCCGCCGGACTGCGCGTAGAGGAGCGTTCCTTTGCCCATGTTTTCCTGCCTTTCATTGACTTGGACCGGCCCGGCCAGTAGCGTTTCACCATCCGCACGGCCAGTCAGCGGCCCCACTATAGCCAAACGGGGTGAGGACGGCGCCGTGCGTCCTTGTTTATAGAGGCTTTAGAGCAATGCGACTGGTACTTCTCGGCGCGCCCGGTTCGGGCAAGGGCACCCAGGCCACCCGCCTGCGCGAGCACCTGCAGGTGCCGCACATTTCCACCGGCGAGCTGCTGCGCGCCGCGGTCAAGGCGGGCACCCCGCTGGGCCTGCAGGCCAAGGCCGTGATGGAAGCCGGCTCCCCTGGTGTCCGACGAGATCGTGCTGGGCATGCTGGAAGAGCGCCTGACCGCCGGCGACACCGGCAACGGCTTCGTGCTGGACGGTTACCCGCGCAACCTGGTCCAGGCCAACGCGCTGGATGCCCTGCTCAGGAAGCTGGGCCAGCCGGTGGACATCGCCGTGCAGCTGGACGTGGACACCGAACTGCTGATCGGCCGCCTGGCCGGCCGCGCCCAGGCCGAAGGCCGCGCCGACGACAGCCCCGAAGCCGTGCGCAACCGCCTGAAGGTCTACGACGACGCGACCGCGCCGGTGGTGGACTTCTACCGCAACACCGGCCGCCTGGCCTGCGTGGACGGCGTCGGCAGCATGGACGAGGTGTTCTCGCGCATCCTCAGCACCCTGGCGCCGACCCCCGAGATCGGTTGAGCCGGCCCGCCGTGGCCGCGCTGCTGCGCCAATTGATCCAGTTGTGCCTGCTGCGGGCCGGTCCGCAGGACCTGCCGTATTCGCCGCAGGCGCTGGCGCTGTCGGCGACGGCCCTGATTTCCGTGCAGGCCCTGTTCGCGGTCGCCCAAGGGGTGACGGCCCTGGGCACGGCGCTGCGGGCCGTGATCACGGCCTTCCTGCTGTTCACCGTCACGGCGCGGCTGCTGCGTATGCGTGGCCTCGAGAACCGCACCCTGCAGACCCAGCTGGCCCTGGCCGGCACCGGCCTGCTGTTCGCCCTGGCGATGATGCCGACGGCCATGGCCCCGGTGCCGCATGCCGGCAGCAAGGATCCGCCGGCCAGCGTGATGGTGTACGCCCTGACCGCGATCGTGCTGTTCTTCTGGAAACTGCGGGTGGACGCGGCGATCTGGCGCCAGGCCCTGGACCTGCAGCCGGCGCCGGCCTATGCCCTGACGGTGGTGCTGATGCTGGCCGAGGCCCTGCTGGTCCTGCTGCTGGTGCCGCCGGTTTCCGGCGCCGCGGCTTCCTGACATCCTGAGCGCCATGAAACTGCACATCCTCGGCATCTGCGGCACCTTCATGGGCGGGTGGCCGCGCTGGCGCGCGAACTCGGCCATGCGGTCGACGGTTCCGACCAGAACGTCTATCCGCCCATGTCCACCCAGCTCGAGCAGCTGGGCATCGGCCTGAATTCCGGCTATTCGCCCGCGCATCTCGCCGCCGACACCGATGTGGTCGTGGTCGGCAATGCGCTGTCGCGCGGCAATGCCGCGGTCGAACACGTGCTCGACCACGGCCTGGCCTACACCTCGGGCGCGCAGTGGCTGAGCGAACACGTGCTGCCGGGCCGCGAGACGCTGGCGGTGGCCGGCACGCACGGCAAGACCACGACCACGTCCATCCTGGCCTTCCTGCTGGAAGCCGCCGGGCGCGATCCGGGTTTCCTGGTCGGCGGCGTGCCGGAGAACTTCGGCGTGTCGGCGCGCATCGGCGGCGGCCGCGAGTTCGTGGTCGAGGCCGACGAATACGACACCGCCTTCTTCGACAAACGCAGCAAGTTCGTGCACTACCGGCCGGTGGTGGCGATCCTCAACAACCTCGAATACGACCACGCCGACATCTTCCCGGACCTGGCGGCGATCCAGCGCCAGTTCCACCACCTGGTGCGCATCGTGCCCGGGCGCGGGCGGCTGATCGTCAATGGCGAGGAGGCCGCGCTGGCCGAGGTGCTGGCGATGGGCTGCTGGACGCCGGTGGAACGCTTCGGCCTGGACGGCGATTTCGACTGGACGGCGAAGCTGCTGGCCGCCGATGGCAGTGTGTTCGACGTACTGCATCGCGGCGTTTCGGTGGGCACCGTGCGCTGGTCGCTGGTGGGCCGGCACAACGTGATGAACGGGCTGGCGGCGATCGCCGCGGCGAACGCGGTTGGTGCGGACCTGGCGAAGGCGATTCCGGCGCTGGCGGACTTCGTCAGCGTGAAGCGCCGGCTGGAGCGTCTGGGCGAATCGCGCGGCGTGACCGTGTACGACGATTTCGCGCACCACCCGACTGCGATCCGCACGACGCTCGAAGGCCTGCGCGCGCGCGTCGGCGGCGCGCGCATCCTGGTGGCGATGGAACCGCGCAGCAATTCGATGCGGCTGGGCGCGCACGCCGATCAGATCGCGCCGTCGCTGGAGCAGGCCGACGCGGTGGTGTTCCTGCACCGGCCGGAACTGGCCTGGGATGCCGGCAAGGTGGTCGGCGCGCTGCGCGGCGACGGCGAGGCGGTGCCGTCGGTGGAGGCATTGATCGCTTCGCTGAAGGCGCGCTCTGGCCGCGGCGACCACGTGGTGTTCATGTCCAACGGCGGCTTCGAGGGTGCGCCGCGGCGCTTCCTGGCCGAACTGGGCGACTGAGGGCCCGGTGGCCACCGGCGAACTGCCGCTGTTCCCGCTGTCCTCGGTGCTGTTCCCGGGCGGCAGCCTGGGCCTTCGCATCTTCGAGCCGCGTTATCTCGACCTGATAAAACGCTGCGGCCGCAGCGGCGAAGGTTTCGGCATCTGCCTGATCCTTGAGGGCCAGGAAGCCGGCGCGCCGGCCATTCCCGCAGCGCACGGCACCGAAGCGGCGATCGTCGATTTCGCGATGGCCGACGACGGCCTGCTGGGCATCACGGTCGAGGGCAGACGGCGTTTCCATGTCGAACGCACGCGCGTGCGCGACGACGGCCTGATCGTCGCCGACGTCAGCTGGCTGCCCGAACCCGGCTTGCAGGCGATGCGGGACGAACACGCGCTGCTGGGCGTGCTGCTGGCGCGCATCCTGGACAAGGCCGGCATCGAACACGACGGCATTGGCAAGGGCCGGCTGGCGGAGGCGGCTTACGTAGGCTGGCGTCTGGCGGAATGGCTGCCGCTGACGCCGTCGGAGCGGCAATGGCTGCTGCAGCTCGATGATCCGCACGAGCGCCTGCAGCAGCTGGTGGACCGGCTGCCGGATTTCCAGCCCGACTGATCAGTCGGTGGTGGCGGGCGCGGGAACGCGCAGCCGCAGCACGCGCTGGCCGTCGTCGTCACGCGCCTCCAGCGCCGACTCAAGGCCCAGGGCATCGGCGCGCAGGTCGTCCAGCAGCGCGTCCTCGCCCGGCTGCGCCTGCCAGTAGCTGACGAAATCCAGGCGCCGCGTGAACTCCAGTTCCTGCACCGTGCCGATCCACAGCGGCTCGTCACCGGGCTGCAGCTGTACCGGCGTCGCCCAGAGCCGCAGCACCTTCATGCGTCCGGGTGCGCTGCCCGGGCGCACCATCACCAGCACCTCCGCACGGCCCAGGTGTGTGGCCGGCAGCACCGGCAGGTCGTCCGGCGTGGCGCGTTTGTCCAGCGTCTGCAGCAGGCCGTGCCAGCCGCCGGTGCGATAGTTTTCCCAGCCCGAGAGCAGCAGGCGTGCGCGCAGCCCGTCCAGTGGACCCGCAAGCTGCACGTTCAGCGGCCAGGCGTCGCGGCCGTGCAGTTCGTTGCGACGGTCGGGCAGGCCCAGTTGCCAGTCCTGCCGCCACCAGGTGTCGCCCGAGAGCTGTGTGGCCACCAGCGGCGGATCGAAACGTTCGAGCAGGGCGCCGGTGCTGCGGCTGCCGTGCCAGCAGGCCATGCCCAGGATGATGGCGAAGAAGATGGTGGCGGTCGGCCGCACCCAGAACGAACGCACCACGCGCCGGCGGTAGGCGATGCCCAGTGCGGCGATCCACAGCACGCCGAGCAGCGTGCCCGCGAGCACGTCGCTGAGCCAGTGCGCGCCGAGGTAGAGCCGCGAAAAACCGAGCAGCGTGACCGCCAGCGCGGCGACGACGTAGGGCCAGGCGCGCCCCCGGCCGGGCAGCTCGCGCGCGATCAGCACGGCGAAAAATCCGTAGACCACGGTCGCCATCGTCACCGTCGCGGAGGGGAAGCTGAAACCCAGCACCGCGGTAGAGGCCGGCGGTTTCGGCATGTCGAGCAGATAACCCAGGAACCAGGTCAGCACCAGGGCGAAGGCCGGCGCCGCCAGCCAGTGCCAGGCGGCGACGTGCCGGCGCCGCCACCACAGCCAGGCGAACACGCCCAGCACGGCGGGTGTCAGCACCACCGCATCGCCCAGCGTGGCCAGGAAAGCCATGGCCGTGTCGGCCAGCGGATTGCGCAGACCGAACATGGCCTGGTGAACGGCCAGGTCGAGCTGCGAGGGCGCGCTGCCGCCGCCGACCGAGATCAGGATGGTGAAAAACCCCCAGCCCGCCGCCAGCAGCACCACGCCCAGCAGCAACAGCGAGGCCGATTCCGGCCGGTTCGGGTCGATCAGCGCCTCGGAATACTTGCCCAGCACCGGATGCCGGTGCGACCAGGCCAGGGCGCGTTCGATCATGCCGGTGGTGTGCGCGCCCAGCCAGCGCCAGCTGTAGAACACGGTTGCCCAGATCAGCGCGATCAGTCCCAGCACCACCACCAGCACCACCGCCAGCCGCCCCGCCACGGCGGCCACGAGATCAATGGATGCGCCGAACAGCCAGCCCGGCGCCAGGAAGGTCACCGACCACAGCGCCGCCGCCAGCGCACTGGCCGGCACGTACTGACGCAGCTTCATCTTCAGCATGCCGGCGATGGCGGGCACGAACGGACGGATGGCGCCGACATAACGCGCCATCACGATGGACTTCATGCCGTGCCGGCGGAAGGTGATTTCGCCACGTTCGAGCCACTGCGGGTGTTTGTAGAAGGGCCAACGCTGACGCAGCTGCGGCCCGTACCGGTGGCCGACCCAGTAGCTGATGCCATCGCCCCCAGGAAGGCGCCCAGGGTGGCGCAGACCAGCGCATAAAGGCCATCCACGTGGCCCAGGCCCACCAGCGTGCCGACCGCGAACAGCAGCGGCACCGCCGGGATCGCCACGCCGACGATCACCAGCGCGTCGCCGAAGGCAATCAGGAAGATGACCAGTCCCGCGGCGATCGGGTGTTGGCCGATCCAGGTGACGAGAGCGTCCAGGCGGGCGGAATCCATGGCCGGGATTATAGGCCGGCCGCTGCGGCCACCGGTTTACACTTGGACCAAAGACCTAGGAGCGCCCATGTCCGACCTTCGCGGCAAGACCCTGTTCATCACCGGTGCCTCGCGTGGCATCGGCCTGGCCATCGCGCTGCGTGCGGCCCGGGACGGCGCCAACGTGGCCATCGCCGCCAAGTCCGGCGTGCCCAACCCCAAACTGCCGGGCACCATCCACACGGCCGCGGCCGAAGTGGATGCCGCCGGCGGCCAGGGCCTGGCCCTGCAGTGCGACATCCGCGAGGAAGACCAGGTGCAGGCCGCGGTGGCGGCCACGGTCGAGCGTTTCGGCGGCATCGACATCCTGGTCAACAACGCCAGCGCGATCTGGCTGCGCGGTGCGCTGGACACACCGATGAAGCGTTTCGACCTGATGATGCAGGTCAACAGCCGCGGCAGCTTCCTCTGCGCCCAGGCCTGCCTGCCGCACCTGCTCAGGTCCGCCAATCCGCACATCCTGACCCTGGCGCCGCCACCCAACCTGGACCCGAAGTGGTGGGGCCCGCACACCGGCTACACGCTGGCGAAGATGGGCATGAGTTTCGTCACCCTGGGCCTGGCCGCCGAGTTCGGTCCGCAGGGCGTGGCGGTGAACGCGTTGTGGCCGCGCACGGTGATCGCCACCGATGCGCTGAAGATGATCCCGGACGTGAGCGTGGGCGGCTGCCGCACGCCGGAAATCCTGGCCGATGCCGCGCATGCGGTGCTGACGACACCGTCGCGCGAGTTGAATGGCCGCTTCATCATCGATGAAGAATTGCTGCGCGAACGGGGCGCCACCGATTTCGCGCGTTACGCGGTGGATACGACCCAGCCGCTGCTGGCCGATCTTTTCCTCGACGATCCCGAACTGGGGCAGGGGCTGCACGCATGAGATACCTGCATGCCATGGTGCGCGTGCGCGACCTGGAGGCGTCGCTGCGTTTTTCCGCGACGCGCTGGGCCTGGTGGAAACCCGCCGCAAGGACGTGCCGCAGGGCCGTTTCACCCTGGTCTATCTGGCCGCGCCGGCCAACCCCGAGGCCGAGGTCGAGCTGACCTTCAACTACGACGACGAGGACTACGGGTCGGCCCGCAACTTCGGCCACCTGGCCTTCGCCGTGGACGACATCTACGCCACCTGCGAACGGCTGCAGCAGCACGGCGTGGTGATCAACCGCCCGCCGCGCGACGGCCGCATGGCCTTCGTGCGTTCGCCCGATGCGATCTCGATCGAACTTCTGCAGCACGGCGAGGCGCTGCCGCCGCGGGAACCGTGGCTGTCGATGCCGAACACCGGCAGCTGGTAGTCCGCGTCAAGCGCGGTCCAGCGCCTGCTGGAAATCCGCGCGCAGGTCGTCCATGTGTTCCAGCCCCACCGACACGCGCAGCAGGTTCTGCGCACTGTGCGGGTGCCGGCCCTCGACCGAGGCGCGATGTTCCACCAGCGTTTCCGGGCCACCGAGAGAGGTGGCGTTGATTGCCAGCTGAAACGCGCCCGCGACGCGCAGCGCGGCATCGCGACCGCCCTTGAGCTGGAAGCTGAGCATGGCGCCGAAATCCGACATCTGCCGGGCGGCGACCGCGTGGTTGGGGTGCGAGGGCAGGCCCGGGTAATGCACGGCTTCCACCGCCGGATGCGTGGCCAGCAGCTCGGCCAGCGCCCGGGCATTGCGGCAATGCCAGGCCAGGCGCGCCGGCAGCGAACGGCAGCCGCGCAGGATCAGCCAGGCGCTGAAAGGCGCCAGGATGCCGCCGGTAACGTGCCGGCGATGCGCGGCGCGCGCATGCAGGTCGTCCGCCTTCGCGAACACAAGCGCGCCACCCATCACATCGCTGTGGCCGCCGAAGTACTTGGTGGTCGAATGCATCACCACGTCCGCACCAAGCGCCAACGGGCGCTGCAGCATGGGCGTGGCGAAGGTGTTGTCGCAGGCCAGCAGTGCGCCGTGGCCGTGGGCGATCGTCGCCAGCGCGGAAAGGTCGGCTATTTCCAGCAGTGGGTTGGACGGCGTTTCCGCCCAGATCAGTTTCGTCTCCGGACGCAGCGCGGCGCGCACCGCGTCGAGGTCGGCCATGTCCACGGCGCTGCCGGTGATGCCGCGTTCGGGCAGGAATTCGTTCGCCAGCGTGCGCAGGCCGGTGTAGCAGTCGCGCGGGTAGAGGAAGTGGGTGCCAGGCGGCAACGATTCCAGCAGGCCGTTCATGGCCGCCATGCCCGAGCCGAAGGCCAGCGCGGCGGCGCCGCCTTCCAGTGCCGCGAGGGTTTCTTCCAGGCGCGCCTGGGTCGGATTGTGTTCGCGTTGGTATTCGTAACCCGCGACCCGTTCGCCGGCCGGGCCGTGCTGGAAGGTGGTGGCCAGGTGGATCGGCGGCGAGATCGCGCCGGTTTCGCGGTCGGGTTCGGCGCCGGCGTGCACGGCCAGGGTTTCAATACGGGTCATGCGTCGGGC
This sequence comes from Arenimonas daejeonensis, assembly GCF_007993735.1. Lineage (GTDB taxonomy): Bacteria > Pseudomonadota > Gammaproteobacteria > Xanthomonadales > Xanthomonadaceae > Arenimonas > Arenimonas daejeonensis. The sequence continues at coordinate 1,063,004 of NZ_CP042453.1, forward strand.
TCCAGCAGGTCCAGGGCGAGCAGCTCGGCGCGCAGGCCGGCGGCGTCGCGGAAATGGAACGTCATCAGGCCGGCGCTGCGCGCGCCGTCGGCGTTTTGTGCCTTGTCATCGATGAACAGCGTCTGTTCCGGCGTGAAGCCCAGGTCGGCCACGCAGCGGCGATAGATCTCGGGATCGGGTTTGGCCAGCCGGAACTGCGCCGAGCAGAACACCCGGTCCGTGAAACGCGGGAACAGCGGCGGGCAGATTTCCGGCAGGTGGTCGCGCAGCAGCAGGCCGTTGTTGGTCAGGATCGCGACTTCCGCACGCACGGCTAGCGCCAGCTCGAGCGTGTCGGGATCCGCCACCATCGATGCCGCACGCGCGGCGATGCCGTCCTGCACCGACACCGGCACGCCGAGCCGGCGCGACAGTTCCTGCATCTGGCCTTCGGCGTCGTAGTCGCCCAGGTCGGCGGCGCGTTCCAGGCCCGAGTCGAACAGTTCGGTGGCGACGGCTTCGAACGAGGCGCCGCTGCGTTCGGCCAGTGTGCGCAGGCGCGGCGCGTGGTCGTAGTGCGCCAGCACGCCGTCCAGGTCGAACAGGACGAGCGCCGGCGCCGGCATCAGCCGCGCACCTCGCGGAAGGCCTCGCGCGCCGCTTCGATCGTATGGCCGATCTCGGCGTCGCCGTGCGCGCTGGACAGGAAACCCGCCTCGAAGGCCGAGGGTGCGAAATACACGCCACGCTTGAGCATGGCATGGAAGAAGCGGCCGAAGGCGGCGCTGTCACTGGCGATCGCCTGGGCGTAGGTCTCGACTTTCTGGTCGGTGAAATACAGGCCGAACATCGCGCAGCTGCGGGTGGTGGTGACGGCTACACCGGCCTCGCGCGCGGCCTCTTCCAGGCCGTCGCAGAGTTTGTGCGTGTTCGCTTCCAGCGCCTCGTGGAAACCCGGCGCCTGGATCAGCTCGAGCGTGGCCAGGCCCGCCGCCATCGCCACCGGATTGCCGCTGAGCGTGCCGGCCTGGTAGATCGGGCCGCTGGGCGCGATCTGCCGCATCAACTCGGCGCGGCCGCCGTAGGCACCCACCGGCATGCCGCCGCCGATGATCTTGCCGAAGGTGCTCAGGTCGGGCGTGATGCCGTAGCGCGCCTGGGCGCCGCCCAGCGCGACACGGAAGCCGGTCATCACTTCGTCGAAGATCAACAGTGAGCCGTGTTTCGTGCACAGCTCGCGCAGGTGCCGCAGGTAGCCGTCGCGCGGCAGGATGCAGTTGGCGTTGCCGACGATCGGTTCGACGATGACGCCGGCGATGTCGCTGCCCGCTTCGTCGAAGAGTTTCGTGGCCGCTTCGAAATCGTTGTACGGAATCGTCAGCGTCAGGTCGGCGAGCGCTTTCGGCACGCCCGGCGAGTTCGGCAGGCCGAAGGTCAGCGCGCCGGAGCCGGCTTTCACCAGGAAGCTGTCGCCGTGGCCGTGGTAGCAGCCTTCGAACTTGACGATGCGGCTGCGGCCGGTGGCGCCGCGCGCCAGCCGGATCGCCGACAGCGTGGCTTCGGTGCCCGAGTTCACCATGCGCATCATTTCCATCGACGGCACCAGGCGCTTCACGGTCTCCGCCATGGTCACCTCGAGCGCATTGGGCACGCCGAAGCTCAGGCCGTCGCGCATCGTGCGCGCCACCGCGTCGAGCACCTTCGGGTGCGCGTGGCCGGCGATCATCGGGCCCCAGCTGCCGATGTAGTCAACGTAGCGGTTGCCGTCCACGTCGATCAGGTAGGCGCCTTCGGCGCGCTGGGCGAAGAAGGGTTCGCCGCCGACCGACTTGAACGCGCGCACCGGCGAATTGACGCCGCCGGGCATCAGGGCCTGGGCGCGGGTGAAAAGCTCGTGGCTGGTGCGGGTGTTCATCGGGATGGAATGCTCGGGGAAGGGGATCGAAACAGCGTTGATAGGCGTGGATTGCAGACACCGGGTCGTCGACCTCGAACACGCCGCCAATCACGGCCAGCAGGTCGGCACCGGCCGCCACCAGGAAGCGCCATTGTCCGGGGTGATGCCGCCGATCGCCACCCGCGGCAGGCCCAGGCCGGCGCTGGCCCGCAGCAGGGCGGGGTCCGCGCGTCGGGCCAGCGGCTTGGTGCCCGAAACAAAGAATGCGCCGAAGGCGACATAGCTGGCACCGGCCATGGCGGCGCTTTCGGCCAGGGCCAGTGTGTTGTAGCAGGATGCACCGAGCAGACCATGAGGACCCAGTGCTGCGCGGGCCTCGGCCAGTTGGCCGTCGTCTTCGCCCAGATGGGCGCCCTCGGCCCCAAGTTCCACGGCCAGCCTCCAGTCGTCGTTGATCACCAGCGGTACTCCGGCGGCCCGGCACAGCGGCAACAGCGCGGTGGCCTGAGTGCGTCGCAAGGCGGCATCGGCACCCTTGTTCCGGTACTGCAGCAGCGCGACGCCCGCGCCCAGGGGCCGGCCACGCGGGCCAGCAGGGACGCGGTGTCCGGTTCGTCCGGCGTGATCAGGTACAGGCCGCGGCGCGGCCAGGTGAACGGGGGCTTCATTTCGGTAGGGCCGGCAAGATGCGAGAATGATAGCCGTCCCCGACCCCCGAGACCGAAATGAGCACGAGCACGACCGCCGCCGCCTACCGCACCTGGATGTGCGTGGTCTGCGGCTTCATCTACAACGAGGCGGACGGACTGCCCGAAGAAGGCATCGACCCGGGGACGCGCTGGGAAGACATCCCGGACAGCTGGGTCTGCCCGGACTGCGGCGTCACCAAGGACGACTTCGAGATGATGCCGGTCGGCTGAGCCGGCCTAGTTCACCCGCGTGGACGCGCCGCTGAGGTCGATCAGGCTGGACCGGATCGATTCCAGGTCGTCGGCCTCCGGCAGCAGCTGCAGGTAGCGCGCCAGATCCTCGCGCGCGCCCTTGGTGTAACCGAGCTCGCGATAGGCCAGGCCACGGTCGCGCAGCGCTTCGGCGGTGTCGGGGGACAGTTTGAGCAGGCGGTCGGCGCTGCGCGCCACGCGCTCCCAGTCGCCCTGTTCCAGGTACAGGCCCTTCAGGTTGCGCAGCATGCGCATCAGGATCATGCGGTGCGTCGCCGGCGCCAGGATCTGCAGCAGCTGCTGGTCGTCGGGCGTCTGCCCGCCCAGGTGCGGTGACGCGCGTTCGCGCAGCTCCTCGGCGCTGACAGGGCGGCCCTTGTTGTAGGGGTCGAGCACCAGGATGCCGTCGTCCACCGGCAGCCGCACCAGAAAGTGGCCCGGGAAGGACACGCCGTCCAGCGGCATGCCCAGCCGGCGCGTGACTTCGATCTGGATCACGGCGAGCGAAATGGGGATGCCCAGCTTCCGGTCCACGACCTGGTTGAGGTAGCTGTTGCGCGGATCGTCGTACTGGACGTTGTTGCCGGCGAAGCCTACTTCCTCGAACAGGTAGCGGTTGATCGCGGTCAGCCGCGCCGGCAGGTCGATGTCGCGGTCGAGCTGGGGCCGCAGCGTTTCGGCGTAGGTCTCGACCTGCGCGGCGTAGCCGGCGGCGTCGAGGTCGGGATATTCGTCGCGGGCGATCAGCAGGGCGGTGTCGAGCAGCGGCAGCTCGTCGTCGCCGAGCGTGGCCAGCATGTTCCAGTCGGGCAGGGGTGGGTGCTCATCACGGCAATGTGGTCCCCTTCGGTGACGGTATCAAGGTGCTCCGCGTTCGGGGATGCCCGGGCCCAGCGTCAGTGTGTCGCCGGCGCGCGCATCGATCCGCGCGGCGGTGCCGGCGTCGAGCTCCAGTACGTATAACGCGGGCGCACGACTTGGATAGTTCGGGCAGCGGTCGCCGAGCGAGCACGGCGGCACGCCGCGACTGACCGACACCAGCTTGCGGTCTTCATCGAAGTAGAAGATGTCTAGCGGGATGCGGGTGTTCTTCATCCAGTAGGCCAGCGGCTGCTCGATGTCGTGCACGAACAGCATGCCGGCGCCCGGCTCCAGCCGGTCGCGGAACATCAGTCCGCGCGCGCGTTCGGCATGGTCGTCGGCCACTTCGACCACGTAGCGCTGGCCCTTCAGTTCGACCCAGGGGCCTTCGCTGGCGCAGCCGGCCAGTGGCGCCAGCAGCAGGAGGGCGAGCATGGGCGGAAAACTTCGGCGCATGGGCGGCTCCAAGGGTGGTGTCGTGACGTTCGGTGATGGTCGTTGCCACTGTCAAGCGCACGTGCCCCTTCCCAATCTGCGGACTTGCCGCTATTCTTCGCGGCCCTTCACCGGCCGGGCTTGGTTTGGCGGCTGGCGGGTGAAGAAAAAGGACGGTTTTGGGGTGTTGACGTGCTCCTAAATTGCCCTATAATGTGCGGCTCCCTTGGACGAAACGTCCTCTGGGCCGGGTTGAGCAGAGTGTGCCAACCCATTGATCTTTGACAGTGTGCGCAGGAAATTTGTGCGGGCGCCTGGCGAGGGATGGACGAGTCCATTTCTTGCAGACGTCTAGCCAACAAGCTTTAAGTTGTATTGCTATGCAAGCGACGTAAAGCCACGGTCGGACATCTGTAAGTCGAAGCTAAAAACTTCAACTGAAGAGTTTGATCCTGGCTCAGAGTGAACGCTGGCGGCAGGCCTAACACATGCAAGTCGAGCGGCAGCGCGGGGGCAACCCTGGCGGCGAGCGGCGGACGGGTGAGGAATACATCGGAATCTACCCAGTCGTGGGGGATAACGTAGGGAAACTTACGCTAATACCGCATACGACCTGAGGGTGAAAGCAGGGGACCGCAAGGCCTTGCGCGATTGGATGAGCCGATGTCCGATTAGCTAGTTGGTGAGGTAAAGGCTCACCAAGGCGACGATCGGTAGCTGGTCTGAGAGGATGATCAGCCACACTGGAACTGAGACACGGTCCAGACTCCTACGGGAGGCAGCAGTGGGGAATATTGGACAATGGGCGCAAGCCTGATCCAGCCATGCCGCGTGTGTGAAGAAGGCCTTCGGGTTGTAAAGCACTTTTGTTCGGGAAGAAATCTTCCGACCTAATACGTCGGGAGGATGACGGTACCGAAAGAATAAGCACCGGCTAACTTCGTGCCAGCAGCCGCGGTAATACGAAGGGTGCAAGCGTTACTCGGAATTACTGGGCGTAAAGCGTGCGTAGGTGGTTCGTTAAGTCTGCCGTGAAAGCCCCGGGCTCAACCTATGGGAATGGCGGTGGATACTGGCGGACTAGAGTGCGGTAGAGGGTGGTGGAATTCCCGGTGTAGCAGTGAAATGCGTAGAGATCGGGAGGAACATCTGTGGCGAAGGCGGCCACCTGGACCAGCACTGACACTGAGGCACGAAAGCGTGGGGAGCAAACAGGATTAGATACCCTGGTAGTCCACGCCCTAAACGATGCGGACTGGACGTTGGGCTCAATTAGGAGCTCAGTGTCGAAGCTAACGCGTTAAGTCCGCCGCCTGGGGAGTACGGTCGCAAGACTGAAACTCAAAGGAATTGACGGGGGCCCGCACAAGCGGTGGAGTATGTGGTTTAATTCGATGCAACGCGCAGAACCTTACCTGGCCTTGACATCCACGGAATCCTTTAGAGATAGAGGAGTGCCTTCGGGAACCGTGAGACAGGTGCTGCATGGCTGTCGTCAGCTCGTGTCGTGAGATGTTGGGTTAAGTCCCGCAACGAGCGCAACCCTTGTCCTTAGTTGCCAGCGAGTAATGTCGGGAACTCTAAGGAGACTGCCGGTGACAAACCGGAGGAAGGTGGGGATGACGTCAAGTCATCATGGCCCTTACGGCCAGGGCTACACACGTACTACAATGGTGGGGACAGAGGGTCGCGAGGCCGCGAGGCGGAGCCAATCCCAGAAACCCCATCCTAGTCCGGATCGGAGTCTGCAACTCGACTCCGTGAAGTCGGAATCGCTAGTAATCGCGGATCAGCATTGCCGCGGTGAATACGTTCCCGGGCCTTGTACACACCGCCCGTCACACCATGGGAGTGGGTTGCACCAGAAGCAGGTAGTCTAACCGCAAGGAGGACGCTTGCCACGGTGTGATTCATGACTGGGGTGAAGTCGTAACAAGGTAGCCGTATCGGAAGGTGCGGCTGGATCACCTCCTTTTGAGCAACGACGAGTTCGCTCTTGTCAGGCGTCCGCACAAGTTTCCTGCATTCCACAACGTGATCCGACCTGGGTCTGTAGCTCAGGTGGTTAGAGCGCACCCCTGATAAGGGTGAGGTCGGAGGTTCGAGTCCTCCTAGACCCACCACTTCTTGTCACGGGGCCATAGCTCAGCTGGGAGAGCACCTGCTTTGCAAGCAGGGGGTCGTCGGTTCGATCCCGACTGGCTCCACCAGGCTTTCCGGCTTAGTCGTCATGTGGAATGACAGCGCACACACAAGTTTATCGAACCGGCACAGAGGCCGGTTTCGTGATCTTTGAAAACATGGGACGTAGCGAGCGTTTGAGACGAAACTGTCATCAAGACGTGTCGTAGAGGCTAAGGCGGGAATCCTTGCTAGGGATTCCTTATTGAGTTTAATCGTTGTAACTATTTGCGAAACGATGGCTCCGAGGCGACTTGGGGTTATATGGTCAAGCGAATAAGCGCACACGGTGGATGCCTTGGCGGTCAGAGGCGATGAAGGACGTGGCAGCCTGCGAAAAGTTCCGGGGAGTCGGCAACAGACTTTGATCCGGAAATGTCCGAATGGGGAAACCCACTGCTTCGGCAGTATCGTGCGGTGAATACATAGCCGTACGAAGCGAACCCGGTGAACTGAAATATCTCATTAACCGGAGGAAAAGAAATCAACCGAGATTCCCCAGTAGTGACGAGCGAACGGGGACCAGCCCTGAAGTCTATTAGGTTCTAGCAAAACGGCTTGGAAAGGCCGGCCATAGAAGGTGATAGCCCTGTATGTGAAAGGGCCTAGTAGATGATGATGAGTAAGGCGGGGCACGTGAAACCCTGTCTGAATATGGGGGGACCATCCTCCAAGGCTAAATACTCCTGACCGACCGATAGCGAACCAGTACCGTGAGGGAAAGGCGAAAAGAACCCCGGAGAGGGGAGTGAAATAGAACCTGAAACCGTGTGCGTACAAGCAGTGGGAGCCGACTTGTTCGGTGACTGCGTACCTTTTGTATAATGGGTCAGCGACTTATTGTCTGTAGCAAGCTTAACCGTATAGGGAGGCGAAGGGAAACCGAGTCTGAATAGGGCGCATAGTTGCAGGCAATAGACCCGAAACCGGGTGATCTAGCCATGCCCAGGGTGAAGGTCGGGTAACACCGACTGGAGGCCCGAACCCACTCCTGTTGCAAAAGTAGGGGATGAGGTGTGGCTAGGAGTGAAAAGCTAATCGAACCCGGAGATAGCTGGTTCTCCTCGAAAGCTATTTAGGTAGCGCCTCGTGCGAATACTCTTGGGGGTAGAGCACTGTTATGGCTAGGGGGTCATTGTGACTTACCAAACCATGGCAAACTCCGAATACCAAGACGTACTACACGGGAGACACACGGCGGGTGCTAACGTCCGTCGTGAAAAGGGAAACAACCCAGACCTACAGCTAAGGTCCCCAAATTACCGCTCAGTGGAAAACGATGTGGGAAGGCACAGACAGCCAGGAGGTTGGCTTAGAAGCAGCCATCCTTTAAAGAAAGCGTAATAGCTCACTGGTCGAGTCGGCCTGCGCGGAAGATTTAACGGGGCTAAGCGGTATACCGAAGCTTAGGGTGCACACCTTTGGTGTGCGCGGTAGAGGAGCGTTCCGTAAGCCGTTGAAGGTCGATTGAGAAGTCGGCTGGAGGTATCGGAAGTGCGAATGCTGACATAAGTAACGATAATGCGGGTGAAAAGCCCGCACGCCGAAAGCCCAAGGTTTCCTTGCACAACGTTAATCGGTGCAGGGTGAGTCGGCCCCTAAGGCGAGACCGAAAGGTGTAGTCGATGGGAAGCTGGTTAATATTCCAGCACCTCGCGTGACTGCGATGGGGGACGGAGAAGGTTAGGTGTACCGGGCGTTGGTTGTCCCGGGGAAAGGAGGTAGGCATGAAGCGTAGGCAAATCCGCGCTTCTTTATGCCGAGCACCGAGACGAGTCCTATCGGACGAAGTCACTGATACCACGCTTCCAGGAAAAGCCTCTAAGCTTCAGGTCACGCAGACCGTACCGTAAACCGACACAGGTGGGCAGGATGAGAATTCTCAGGCGCTTGAGAGAACTTGGGTGAAGGAACTAGGCAACATGGCACCGTAACTTCGGGAGAAGGTGCGCCTTCACGGGTGGCCATATGCATGGCTGAGCTCGTGAGGGCCGCAGAAACCAGGCCGCTGCGACTGTTTATCAAAAACACAGCACTCTGCAAACACGAAAGTGGACGTATAGGGTGTGACGCCTGCCCGGTGCCGGAAGGTTAATTGATGGGGTCAGCCGCAAGGCGAAGCTCTTGATCGAAGCCCCGGTAAACGGCGGCCGTAACTATAACGGTCCTAAGGTAGCGAAATTCCTTGTCGGGTAAGTTCCGACCTGCACGAATGGCGTAACGACAGCGGCGCTGTCTCCACCCAAGACTCAGTGAAATTGAAATCGCTGTGAAGATGCAGCGTTCCCGCGGCAAGACGGAAAGACCCCGTGAACCTTTACTATAGCTTTACATTGAACGTTGAGTTCGTCTGTGTAGGATAGGTGGGAGGCTATGAAGTGTGGTCGCTAGATCGCATGGAGCCATCCTTGAAATACCACCCTGATGTGCTTGACGTTCTAACCTGGGCCCGTTATCCGGGCCGGGGACCATGTATGGTGGGTAGTTTGACTGGGGCGGTCTCCTCCCAAAGAGTAACGGAGGAGCACGAAGGTACGCTCAGCGCGGTCGGACATCGCGCACTGTGTGCAAAGGCATAAGCGTGCTTGACTGCAAGATCGACGGATCAAGCAGGTACGAAAGTAGGTCTTAGTGATCCGGTGGTTCTGTATGGAAGGGCCATCGCTCAACGGATAAAAGGTACTCCGGGGATAACAGGCTGATACCGCCCAAGAGTTCATATCGACGGCGGTGTTTGGCACCTCGATGTCGGCTCATCACATCCTGGGGCTGTAGTCGGTCCCAAGGGTATGGCTGTTCGCCATTTAAAGTGGTACGCGAGCTGGGTTCAGAACGTCGTGAGACAGTTCGGTCCCTATCTGTCGTGGGCGTTGGAGATTTGAGAGGGGCTGCTCCTAGTACGAGAGGACCGGAGTGGACGACCCTGGTGTTCCGGTTGTCATGCCAATGGCATTGCCGGGTAGCTATGGTCGGAAACGATAACCGCTGAAAGCATCTAAGCGGGAAGCGTGCCTCAAGATGAGATCTCCCGGGACACAAGTCCCCTAAAGGAACCATCAAGACTAGGTGGTTGATAGGTCAGGTGTGTAAGCGCAGCAATGCGTTGAGCTAACTGATACTAATGATCCGTGCGGCTTGATCATATAACCTCAAGACGCCTTACCCTCGACAACACGTTGTCGATGAAAGTATCGCCAAACAATGTTCGCTACGTCCCCCTTTGAGAGCGTGAGCGCATAACTCCGTCTATACGACGCAGCCACTGCGACCCTCCACCCTCTCCTTGGCGACCATAGCGCTGTGGAACCACCCGATCCCATCCCGAACTCGGAAGTGAAACGCAGCTGCGCCAATGGTAGTGTGGCCTAAGCCATGCAAGAGTAGGTCATCGCCAGGGTTTTTTTATCCTAAAACGCCGCCCCCAAAGGGCGGCGTTTTTCTTTGCGCCGGTGCCAGCCGCCGACAGGCAGCCTGTGCCTGTACGCCACATTACGTTCACCCCGCGTGTACATTTTCTTAACGTCGTGATATCAAACGAGGGTTCTACCCCGATTCTGCGGACACTTCCACTAAGCCCCATACTGGGGAAAAGGAGTGTCCATGTCCAAGCGCAAGCGTTACAGCCCGGAGTACAAGCACGAGCTGGTTGAACTGGTCCGCCGGTCGAAGTCCAGCTGCCGCCAGATCGCCCTGGAGGTCGGGGTCAACCCGGCCTTGCTGACCCGCTGGGTGCGGGAAGCCGACGCCGGCGGAACCAAGGCCTTTCCTGGGGGTGGCACGCCCCGCGATGAAGAGCTCGCCCGCCTCAAGCGCGAGCTGGGTCGGGTGACGAAGGAGCGGGATTTTTTAAGAGACGCGGCAACGTTCTTCGCGAAGCAGTCACCGAGCGGTACACGGTGATCGAGCGTTGCCGCAGCGAATACCCGGTGGGGATGATGTGCCGCTGCTGCCTGGATGTTTCGACCAGCGGGTTCTACGCGTGGGCCGGGCGCAAGCCTGGCCCGCGGGCGCAGGCCAATGCACGGCTGCTCGAGCGCATGAAGGAGATCCACGAGGACAGCCGGGGCATCCTGGGCGCGCCGCGCATGCATGAGGATCTGACCGACGAAGGCGAAAAGGTCAGCCTGAACCGGGTGGCCCGGATCATGGCGAAGGCCGGCCTGCAGGGCTGGCCACGCCGCAAGAAGCGGGGCGCGCCCAAGCGCCCGCCGGGCACTCGGCCGGCCGGCGTCAGGAACTTGCTGGAAAGGGATTTCACCGCGCTGGAGCCGGAGACCAAGTGGGTCACTGACATCACCGAGATCGTCACCCAGGAAGGCAAGCTGCACTTATGCGTCGTACTCGACCTTTACAACAAGCTCGTCATGGGCTGGTCGATGCATCATCGCCAGGACCGGCACATGGTCGTGCGCGCCGTGCAGATGGCCGTTTGGCAGCGCGTGTAAGGCGACACCTAATCTGCCGCTAAGGCGACACCCAGATTTACGCACCTCCGGGTCGACCCCGTAGCCTCGTTGGCTTTCGTCCTGGACGGGAGCGGGCGTGGCGACCACCGATCTGGAGATCCGCATGACGATCAAGACCCTGGCAGCCAAGGGGCTGCCCCGGCGGGCCATCGCCCGCCAGCTCGACCTCAGCGAAGGCACCGTCCGCTACCACCTGGCCCGGCAGGCGGCCGGCGCCCTGGACGGGCGTGCCCACCAGCCGCGCCACGCGCTGGTCGCCGCCGACGCGATCGCGCACTGGATGGCGCACCACGACCGCAGCAACCTCGCCGCGCTGCACGCGTGGCTGGCCGCGGAGCACGGCTACACCGGCAGCCTGCGCTCGGTGCAGCGCTTCGTCGCCGACCGCTACCCGCCGCCGCCCCGGCGGGCCCGCCGCCGGGTGGAGACGCCGCCCGGTGCGCAGGCGCAGGTCGACTGGGCGCAGTTCCCGCGCATGGTCGTCGCCGGCCAGGCGGTGACGCTGCACGCCTTCCACCCGGTGCTCTCGCACTCGCGCTTCGGCGCCGTGGTCTGGATGCCGGCCCAAGACAGTCTGTGCTGGCTGGCCGCGCACAACGCCGCGTTCGAGCGCGTCGGCGGCATCCCGGCGGTACTGCGGGTGGACAACACCAAGACCGCCGTGGTCCGGGGTGCCGGCGCCTGGGGCCAGCTCAACGACAGCTACCGCCGCTATGCCACCACCGTGCGCTTCCACGTCGATGCCTGCGCGCCCTACAGCCCCGAACACAAGGGCAAGGTGGAACGCGCGGTGCGCACGCATCGCGGCGTCGACCTGGCCCGCCAAGCCTGGGACAGCGTCGACCAGCTGCAGGCGGCCACCGACGACGCCCTGCGCGACAGCGCCCGCCGTCGCCGCTGTCCGGCCACCGGCAGCAGCGTGTTCGACGCCTGGCAGGCCGAACGCCCGGCCCTGGCCCCGTTGCCGATCCTGCCGGCCCCGTTCGACCACGTCGCCACCCGCCGCGTCGGCCGCGACGGGCTGGTCGCCTTCGAAGGCCGCCAGTACTCGGTGCCGTTCGCGTATCTGGATCGCCCCGTCGAAGTGCGCGGCGCCGCCGGCTGCGTACAGGTGCTGGCCGACCAGCAGATCATCGCCCAGCATCCGCGCCACACCGATTGCCGCGTGCTGCTCGATCCCGCGCACTACGAGGGCCCCAGTACCGCGACCGTGCAGGCCCCGACGCCGCTGGGACGGATGGGGCGAAGGCTGCAGGAACTGGCCGCGATGCCGGTCCAGCACCGGCCCCTGGACCTCTACGCCGCCCTGGCGGAGGTGGCCCGATGAGCCGGCGCAAGCTCGACCTCGACCGCACCCGCGAACGCCTGCTCGGACTGGGCCTGGCCCACGCCGCCGACCAGCTCGAACCCGTGCTCAGCGAGGCGGTCAAGGAGGGCCAGGCGCCGCACGCGGTCCTCGACGCGCTGCTCGATGCCGAACACCAGGCCCGCGAAGGCCGCCGCGTGCGCACCGCGCTGCGCCTCTCGAGCCTGCCCAGCGGCCAGACCCTGGCCGACTTCGACTTCGCGTTCCAGCCGGCGATCGAGCGCTCGCGCATCGATACCCTGGCCACCTGCGCCTTCATCCGCGCCGCCGAGACGGTGCTGATCCAGGCCCGCCCGGCGTCGGCAAGACCCACTTGGCCGTCGGCCTGGGCATCAAGGCGGTCGAACACGGGTTCTCCGCCCAGTTCTACCGCTTCGACGAGCTCAAGCTCCAGCTCAAGGCCGACGCCCACCTGCCGCCGGCCCGGCTGCGCCGGCGCAAGTACCTGTCCACCGCCCTGCTGGTCATCGACGAACTGGGCTTCGAGCCGATGACCCGCGACGAGGCCAGCCTGTTCTTCCGCCTGGTCACCTACCGCTACGGCCGCGGCGCGATCCTGATCACCACCAACAAGTCCGTGCGCGATTGGACCGAACTGCTGGCCGGCGACGAAGCCCTGGCCGCCGCCATCCTCGACCGCCTGCTGCACAAGGCCCACGTCCTCAACATCAAGGGAAGGAGCTACCGACTCAGAGACCTTGAAGCCACCCTCGGAACACCCCGCAACTGACCTTCACCCCGGCCCGAGGTGCGTAAATCTGGGTGTCGCCTTAATGCGTGAAACTGGGTGTCGTTTGACAGCGCGAAGGCGGCGACGAGGTGATCCTGCATTCCGACCGCGGCGGGCAATTCATCAGCGACACTTACCAGAAGTTCCTCGGAGGCCACGCCCTGGTCTGCAGCATGAGCGCGGTCGGCCACTGCGGCGACAACGCGGCCTGCGAGGGTTTCTTCGGGATCATCAAGCGCGAGTGGATTCACCACACCAGCTACCGCACCCGCGATGAGGCCCGGGCCGATGTCTTCGGCTACCTCGAGCGGTTCCACAACCCGAGAATGCGTCGTAGAGTTGCCCGGCGTGACCGGGAGTTTCAGGCCTTAATCAAACCGTCCGTGGAAACGGGGTAGAACCCTTCGACGAGCGGGCCGAGCTGTCGCGCTTCACCCAGTGCGCCGAAGCGGTCTGCGGCGACCAGGCCTACACCGTGGTGGCGCCGCCGCGCACCTACGGCATCAGGTTCTCGCAGGACTTCTGAGCCATAAAAAACGCCCCGCCGGCAGCAAGCCGGCGGGGCGTTTTCTTTTCCGGATCAGCGCAGCGCGTAGCCGAACTGCTGGCGGAACTGCTCGGCGAATTCGCCGTAGTCGAAACGCTGGTTCTGAGGACCCAGGTGTTCGATCTTCAGTGCGCCCATCAGCGAGGCGATACGGCCGGTGGTGGCCATGTCCATCCCGTTCATCAGGCCGAAGATCAGGCCGGCGCGGTAGGCGTCGCCGCAGCCGGTCGGGTCGACCACGCGCATCGCATTGGCGGCGGGGATGTGCAGCATGCCGCCCTTGGCGTGCACTTCCGATCCGGTCGGGCCGCGGGTGACGATGTAGGCGTCCACGCGCTCGGCGATCTGCTTTTCGCTCAGGCCGGTCTTGTCCTGCAGCAGGCTCGACTCGTAGTCGTTGACCGTGACATAGGTCGCCTGCTCGATCATCGTGGTCAGCTCCTTGCCGTTGAACAGCGGCATGGCCTGGCCGGGGTCGAAGATGAAGGGGATGCCGAGTTCGGCGAACTCCGTCGAGTTCTGCAGCATCGCCTCGTAACCGTCGGGGCCGACGATGCCGAAACCGACGTCCTTCACGTCGCGCACGTGGTTCTCGTAGGAACGCATCATGGCGCCGGGGTGGAAGGCCGTGATCTGGTTGTCGTCCAGGTCGGTGGTGATGAAGGCCTGGGCCGTGTACAGGTCCTGGATCTCCTTCACGTGGTCCAGGCGGATCTCGCAGGACTCGAAGTGCTCCCGGTAGGGGGCGAAGTCCTGGCCCACGGTGGCCATGGGCACCGGGTCGCCGCCCAGCAGCTTCAGGTTGTAGGCGATGTTGCCCGCGCAGCCGCCGAATTCCCGGCGCATCCGCGGCACCAGGAAGGACACGTTCAGGATGTGGACCTTGTCCGGCAGGATGTGGTTCTTGAACTGGTCCTGGAACACCATGATGGTGTCGTAGGCCAGGGAACCGCAGATCAGGGCAGAAGGCATCTTCGGGGTCTCGTGGCAAGGGGCCCGGCCGGGCCGGCAAAGGCGGCCATGGTACCGCGGCGGTGCCGGCAAGGCACGGAAAACAGCGGGTTTTCCTTGCCCGGACCGGGGGTGGTTGTTACCCTAGACAATCCCCGAAACCCCCATTCCTACAGGCTTCCCCTGATGTTCAAGAAGCTCCGCGGCCTGTTCTCGAACGACCTGTCGATCGACCTCGGTACCGCCAACACCCTCATCTTCGTCCGTGGCCAGGGCATCGTGCTCAACGAACCCTCGGTCGTGGCCGTGCGCCACAGCCAGGGCGGCCGCGAAGTCGCCGCCGTCGGCGGCGAGGCCAAGCGCATGCTCGGCCGCACCCCGGCAACATCACCACGCATCGCCCGATGAAGGACGGCGTCATCGCCGACTTCACCCATACCGAAGAGATGCTCAAGCAGTTCATCAAGAAGGTGCACACGTCGCGCTTCCTGCGGCCCAGCCCGCGGGTGCTGATCTGCGTGCCCTGCGGTTCGACCCAGGTCGAGCGTCGCGCCATCAAGGAGTCGGCGGAAGAGGCCGGCGCGCGCGAGGTCTACCTGATCGAGGAGCCGATGGCCGCCGCGATCGGTGCCGGCATCCCGGTGGACGAGGCGCGCGGTTCGATGGTGATCGACATCGGCGGCGGCACCTCGGAAGTCGCGGTGATCTCGCTCAACGGCATCGTCTACTCGCAGTCGGTGCGCATCGGCGGCGACCGCTTCGACGACGCCATCATCAACTACGTGCGCCGCAACCACGGCACCCTGATCGGCGAGACCACGGCCGAGCGCATCAAGCTCGAGATCGGCTGCGCGTTCCCGCAGACCCAGGTCAAGGAAATGGAAGTCTCCGGCCGCAACCTGGCCGAAGGCGTGCCGCGCATGATCGTGATCAACTCCAACGAAGTGCTCGAAGCCCTGCACGAACCGCTCAGCGGCATCGTCAGCGCGGTCAAGCAGGCGCTGGAACAGACCCCGCCGGAACTGTGCGCCGACGTCGCCGAGCGCGGCATCGTGCTCACCGGCGGCGGCGCGCTGCTGCGCGACCTGGACAAGCTGATCTCCGAGGAAACCGGCCTGCACGTGCACGTCGCCGACGACCCGCTCACCTGCGTCGCCCGTGGCGGCGGCCGTGCGCTGGAGTTGATCGACATGCACGGCAACGAGTTCTTCTCGGCGGAGTGATCCCGCCGCCTTGGCCTACCCCGGCTCCCCTGCCGCACGCCTGAGCGACAGTGCCGGTGGCACGTTGCCGCTGCTGGCCTACCTCGCGCTCGCGACGATGCTCATGGTCGCCGACCAGCGCGGCGGCTTCGGCACGCAGGCGCGGCAGAAACTTTCCGTGCTGGCCGAACCGGTGTGGTGGCTGGCCGCCGCACCGGGCCGCCTGGCCGAGAGCGCGAGCGACCTGGTCACGACCCACAGCCAGCTGCTGCGTGAAAATGAAACGCTGCGCCAGGAACTGCAGGTCAACGCCAGCCGCCTGCACCGGCTGGCGGCGGTGGCGGAAGAAAACCAGCGCCTGCGCGAACTGCTGGGCGGCACCCGCGGCTACCGGCTTTCCGCCAAGCTCGTCGGCATCACCGACATCGACCTCGACCCGTCGCGGCAACGCATCCTGCTGGAAGCCGGCAGCAGCGACGGCGTGGAAGTGGGGCAGGCGATGATCGACGCCGGCGGCGTGCTGGGCCAGGTGATCGAAGTCACGCCGCGCCGCGCCACCGCGCTGCTGCTCACCGATCCCGAACATGCGATCCCGGTGCAGGTGGCGCGTTCGGGACTGCGCACGATCGCCTTCGGCACCGGCCGCACCGACCAGCTGCGCCTGCCCAACATCCCGCAAAGCGCCGACATCCGCGTCGGCGACCGCCTGGTCACCTCCGGCATCGGCGGGCGTTTCCCCGCCGGGTTTCCGGTCGGCACCGTCGAGCGCCTGCATCCCGACGACACGCGCCTGTTCGTGGTCGCCGAGGCCCGGCCCGCGGCACGCCTGGACCGGGGCCTGGAGGTGCTGCTGGTCAGCAACACGCTGGACGAGGTCGATGTCGGGCCGCCGGTGCCGCCGCCTGCCGCCCCCGAAGCTCCACCGGAAACCGCCGCCGAAACGCCGCCGGAAACCGCTGTCACTCCGGCCGGCGATGATGCCGGCCCCGCCCCGTCCGGGACCCGCCGGCCATGACCCGATCGCCTTCCGGCTGGGTGATCTACGGCAGCCTGTTCACCGGCCTGCTGGTGCTGGTGCTGCCGCTGCCCACCGGTTTCGACCTGGCGCGGCCCTACCTGCTGGCCATGCTGCTGTGTTACTGGCTGCTCGAAGCGCCCGACCATGTCGGCCTGGGCACGGCCTTCGTGGCCGGCCTGCTGGCCGACCTGGTGTCGGGCACGCTGTTCGGCGAACAGGCCATGCGGCTGGTGGTGCTGGCCTTCCTGGTGCAGCGTTTCCGCGCCCGGCTGCGCTTCTTTCCGCTGTGGCAGCAGGCGCTGGCGGTATTCGCGCTGCTGCTCAACGACCGTCTGATTGCGCTGGCCATCCGCCTGGCCGCGGGTGACGGCGCAGCGCCCTGGGCCACCTGGCTGTCGCCGGTACTGGGGTTCGCGCTATGGCCCTGGCTGTTCCTGCTGCTCGACGAACTGCGTCTGCGCCTGCGCGAACGCAGCCCCTGATGCCGGCATGAAACCGCAGCGCCGGCAGAAGCTGAAGAACCTGCACGCCGAGGCCGAGCAGTTCCGACGCCGCGCGGTGCTGGGCTTCCTCGGCATTGCCATGGCCATGCTCGGCCTGGCGGCGGGCTACTTCCAGCTGCAGATACTGCAGCACGAGGAGTACCAGACGCGTTCGGAAGCAAACCGCATCAAGCCACGGCCGATCGTGCCCGCGCGTGGCCTGATCTACGATCGCAATGGCCGCCTGCTGGCCGACAACGTGCCGGCCTATCGCCTCGAAGTCGTGCCCGAACAGGTCGGCGAGCTGGAGGCCACGCTCGAAGGCCTGGGCAAGCTGGTGCGGCTGGACGACGAGGACCTCGAACGGTTCCGTTCCGCGCGGCGCGCCACCCGCGCCTTCCGCCCGATCCCGCTCAAGCTGCGCCTGGACGAGGGCGAACTGGCCCGGCTGGCGGTGAACCGGCACCGGTTCCCGGGCGTCGAAGTGGTGCCCTACCTCACGCGCCGCTATCCCTACGGCGAATTGTTCTCGCACATCATCGGCTACGTCGGGCGCGTGGACGTGGAAGACCTCGAGGCGATGGGCGACAGCCGCAACGCCGCGCTGACCCACATCGGCAAGGCCGGCCTCGAGCGTTATTACGAAACCCGCCTGCGTGGTGAGATCGGCTACGAGGAAGTCGAGACCAATGTCGAGGGCCGCGCCCCTGGGCGTGGTGCGCCGCCACGACGCCAAACCCGGCGCCGACCTGTGGCTGAGCGTGGACATGCGCCTGCAGCAGGCGATGGTGGACGCCTTCGAAGGCCAGGACGGCGCCGCGGTGGCGTTGGACCCGGCCACCGGCGAGGTCCTGGCCATGGTCAGCCTGCCGGGTTACGACCCGAACCTGTTCATCAACGGCATCAGCCACAAGGACTGGCAGGCGCTGCAGGCGCCGGCGCGGCCGCTGTTCAACCGCAACGTGCTGGGCGGGTTTCCGCCGGGTTCGACCATCAAGCCGTTCATGGCGCTGGCGGGCCTGGAGCTGGGCCTGATCACGCCCGAAGAAACCGTGCTTTCCACGGGCGAATTTTTCCTGCCCGGGCAGCCGCGCGGTTATCGCGACTGGCGGCCGGGCGGCCATGGTTACGTGGACCTGCGCGAATCGCTGGCGCAGTCGGTCAACACCTACTACTTCAAGCTGGCGGTGGAGCTGGGCGTCGATCGCATCGACAGCTACTTCGGCCGGTTGGGTTTCGGCGAGCGCACGGGCATCGACCTGGTCGGCGAGATCGAAGGCGTACGCCCCTCGCGCGTCTGGAAGCGGCGCCGCTTCAACCAGGAATGGTTCCCGGGCGACACCGTCAACGTCGGCATCGGCCAGGGTTATTGGGTCACGACGCCGCTGCAGATGGCGCAGGCCACGGCGATGCTGGCCAGCGGCGGCGTACGTCATCGCCCGCACCTGGTCAGCGCCAGCCAGGCCGGCTTCAACCAGCCCAAGGTGCAGGAGCCGCAGCCGCCCGGCGTGCGTGTCGTGCAGGACGATGGCCACCTTGCGGCGGTGCGTGACGGTCTGGTGGCGGTGATGCACAGCCCCACCGGCTCCGGCCGGGCATCGGCCGTGGGCGCGTCCTACCTGATCGCCGGCAAGTCGGGCACCGCACAGCGCACCAGCCGCAAGGGCCTGGAGCGCATGGACCCGAAGCAGCTGCCCTTCCACCTGCGGCACCAGGCGTGGTTCATCGCCTACGCACCTGCGGACAACCCGACCATCGCGGTCGCGGTGCTGGTCGAACACGGTGGCTCGGGCTCCGGCGCGGCCGCTCCGGTGGCGCGGCGCATCCTCGATGCCTGGCTGCTGCCGCCGCCGGAGGACACCAGCCGATGATCGCCTTTCTGCGCTGGTTGCGTGACCTGGCGGCGCGCCTGTTCGACAAGGTGGACCTGCCGCTGCTGCTGGCCCTGCTTTGCGTGATGCTGGTCAGCCTGGTGGTGCTGGCCAGCGCCTCGGGCGAGAACTCGCGGCTGGTGCTGTCGCAGGCAGTGCGTTTCGGCGTCGGCCTGGGAGCGATGGTTCTGATCTCGCGCCTGCCGCCGGGAAAACTGCGCCTGTGGACGCCGCTGGCCTATCTCGGCAGCCTGGCGCTGCTGGCCCTGGTGTTCGTGTTCGGTTCCGGCCGCAGCGCCAACCTGTGGCTGGACCTGGGCGTGTTCTACCTGCAGCCCGGCGAACTGCTGAAACTGTCGGTGCCGATGATGCTGGCCTGGTACCTGCACTCGGTGCCATTGCCGCCACGCTGGCGCACGCTGGCGGTGGCGGCCGGCATCATCGGCCTGCCGGTGGCCATGATCATCCTGCAGCCCGACCTGGGCACCGGCATGCTGGTGGCGGCCTCGGGTGTGTTCGCGATCTTCCTGGCGGGCATCGCCTGGTGGCGCATCGGCCTGTTCGCCGGGCTGGGGCTGGCGGCGCTGCCGGTGGGCTGGCATTTCCTGATGCCCTACCAGCGCGACCGCATCCTGACCTTCATGGATCCGGAGTCGGACCCGCTGGGCACGGGCTGGAACATCATCCAGTCCAAGATCGCGATCGGTTCGGGCGGTTTTTCCGGCAAGGGCTGGGGGCAGGGCAGCCAGGCGCACCTGGACTTCCTGCCCGAACACACCACCGACTTCATCTTCTCGGTGCTCAGCGAGGAATGGGGCTGGATTGGCGTGGTGGTGGTGCTGGCCCTGTACCTGTTCATCGTCGGCCGCTGCCTGTGGATCGCCTCGGAGGCCCGCGATGGCTATTCGCGCCTGCTGGCCGGTGCACTGGCCATGACTTTCTCGGTCTATGTGCTGGTGAACGGCGGCATGGTCGCCGGCTTGCTGCCGGTGGTCGGCGTGCCGATGCCGCTGCTGAGTTACGGCGGCACCTCTGCGGTGTCCCTGCTGGCCGGCTTCGGCATGGTGATGTCGGCCCAGGCGCACCGGAAAACCCACGCCTGAGCCGGGCCGGGCCGCGGCAACGCGTGTTAAATTGCCGCATCCCGGACCCGAACAAACCCATGCCCCGAACCCGTTTCCGACTGCTCGCGCCGCTGCTGGCCCTGGTCGCTGGCATCGCCTTCGCCCAGCCCGCGCCGGACGCCGCCGTGCGCAGCGCCTTCGTTGCCGAGGCTGCGGAAAAATACGGCCTGGCCCCGGACGAGATCGAAGGCTGGCTGGCGCAGTCCGAATACCGCCAGAGCATCGTGGACGCGATGTCGCGCCCGGCCGAGGCGGTGAAGCCGTGGAAACACTATCGGCCGATCTTCATCACCGATCGTCGCATCAGCGACGGACAGGCCTTCCTGGCCCGCCATCGTGCCAACCTGGACCAGGTCGCCGCCGACACCGGCGTGCCGGCGGAAATGATCGTCGCCATCATCGGCGTCGAAACCAGCTACGGCGGCAACACCGGCAGCTACCGCGTGCTCGATGCGCTGTACACATTGGGCTTTTTCTATCCCGTCAGCGGCGACCCGGCCAAGGTCGAGCGCGAGACGATGCGCGGCAGGTTCTTCCGCGACGAGCTGGCGCAGGTGATGCTGCTGGCGAAGGAAGAAAAACTCGATCTCGCCGCGCTCAAGGGCAGCTACGCCGGCGCGATGGGCTACGGCCAGTTCATGCCCTCGAGCTACCGCGCCTACGCGCGCGACGGCGACGGCGACGGCCGCCGCGACCTGTTCAACTCCTTGCCCGACGTTTTTGCCTCGGTCGCGAACTATTTCGTCGCCCACGGCTGGCAGAAGGACGAGCCCGTCGTCGCACGCGCCATCGCCGCCGACGGCGTCGCGCCGTTCGTGCCCGACACGCTGGAAGCCAAGTACAGCCTGGCCGAGATCGGCGCCAAGGGGTATCGCCCGACCGAAGCACAGGGCCACGACCTCGCCGCCACGCTGGTGACCTTTGAAGGCAACGAAGGCACCGAGTACTGGCTCGGGTTCCGGAACTTCTACGCCATCACCCGCTACAACCGCTCGCCGATGTACGCGATGGCGGTGTACCAGCTTTCCCGCGAGATCGCCGCGGGCGCGGTGTCCACCGCCGCCCCATGAGGCTGCACCCGGGACTGCTCGCGCTGGCGCTGCTCGCGGGCTGCGCCGACAAGCCGGTGAAACCTTCCCCGTCGCGTCCGAACCGCGCGCCGACGCGCCACGTGAAGCGGCCCAGGCCGGTACGCCGGCCTCCAGCGTGCCGCCTGCCTGCCTGCAGGTGCGCGAACACCGCGACGAGGATTACACGCCCGGCGGCCTCTATGCGCCAGGCGTGCGCGACAGCGCCCCCGAACATGCGCTCGACATCAGCGGCATCGCCGAACCCGTGCCACGCGCCGAACCGCCCTCGGCCTACGGCAACCGATCGCCCTACACGGTGCTGGGCAAGAGCTACCGCGTGCTGCCGCGCGCCGACGGTTATCACGAGCGCGGCATCGCCTCCTGGTACGGGCAGAAATTCCACGGCCGGCAGACGTCCAGCCGCGAGGTCTACGACATGTGCAGCTACAGCGCCGCGCACAAGACCCTGCCGCTGCCCAGCTACGTGCGCGTCACCAACCTCGACAACGGCCGCAGCGTGGTGGTGCGGGTGAACGACCGCGGGCCCTTCCATGCCGGCCGCATCATCGACCTCAGCTACGCGGCGGCGGTGAAGCTGGGCGTGGACCGCACCGGCACGGCCAAGGTCGAGGTGCGCGCGCTGGACGGTGGCGCCGACACCGGCGCGCCCGCCGCAGCGGCGGTTTCCGCGCCATCGCCGTCATACACCGGCCGGCAGATCGTGCAGGTCGGTGCCTATCGCGAGCGCGACAATGCCAGGCGCATCGCCGGGCAGCTCGAGGATGCCGGCATCGATGATGTCGAGATCGAGGACGTGCGGGTCGACGGCGACAAGATCTGGCGGGTGCGCGTCGGACCGGTCGCACCGAACAAGGTGGCTGGCGTGCTCGAGCGCCTGCGCCGCCTCGGCCTGCCCAGCCCGCGAGTATTCAGCGAATAGGGTCTAGCATTACCCCTTCCTACCGGCCGGCGCCTGCGCCCGCCCTGATTTGGAGCACTTTCCGGATGTCCGTTTCCCGTTTCCTGCCTCTCGCGCTGGCCTTCCTCGCCAGCGCCGCCCTCGCCCAGGCACCCGTGCCGCAGCCGGAGGCCCCGGCCCCCGCGGCAGCGCCCGCCGCCCCGACGCCGGAAGCCCCGGTGCCGGCCCAGGCCAAGGCCTGGATCCTGATGGACGACATCAGCGGCCAGGTACTGGCCGGCGAGAACATCGACCAGCCGCTCGAGCCGGCCAGCATCACCAAGGTGATGACCTCCTACGTGGTCGCCGCCGAGATGGCGGCGGGCAAGATCACCGCCGACGACAAGGTGCGCATCAGCGAGAACGCCTGGCGTTCCGGCGGCGCCGGCACCGACGGCAGCTACAGCGCGCTGGCGATCAATACCGAGGTCAAGCTCGACGACGTGCTGCACGGCCTGGTGATCCAGTCCGGCAACGACGCCGCGATTGCCCTGGCCGAACACGTGGCCGGCAGCGAGGCCGCCTTCGTGGACCTGATGAACCGCTATGCCGAGCGCCTGGGCATGACCGGTTCGCACTTCGAGAACGCGCACGGCCTGTCGGCACCCGGCCATGTGATGACGGCGCGCGACATCGCCGTGCTCTCGCGCGCGCTGATCAGCCAGTTCCCCGAGCACTACGCGCTCTACAAGATCAAGGAATTCACCTACAACGGCATCCAGCAGTGGAACCGCAACGGCCTGCTGTGGAAGGACGCCAGCGTGGATGGCCTCAAGACCGGCCACACCTCGGCGGCCGGCTACTGCCTGGCCGCTTCGGCCAAGCGCGGCGACCAGCGCCTGATCTCGGTGGTGCTGGGCATCGACACCACCAGCCGCAGCGAAGGCTTCAAGCTGCGCGAGGAAGGCAACCTGGCGCTGCTGAACTGGGGCTTCCGGTTCTTCGAGACCCACAGCGTCTACGAAGCCGGCACCAGGATCGCCGACCAGCGCCTGTGGCGCGGCGAGGTCGAGAACATCGCGCTGGGCGTGGCCGAGCCGCTGCGGGTGACCGTGCCACGCGGCCGCTACGCGGAACTCAAGCCCAGCATGGACGTGCCGAAGCAACTGCTGGCGCCGATCAAGAAGGGCCAGCAGATCGGCACCGTGCGCCTGTCGCTGGAC
This sequence comes from Arenimonas daejeonensis, assembly GCF_007993735.1. Taxonomy (GTDB): domain Bacteria; phylum Pseudomonadota; class Gammaproteobacteria; order Xanthomonadales; family Xanthomonadaceae; genus Arenimonas; species Arenimonas daejeonensis. The sequence goes on from NZ_CP042453.1 coordinate 1,086,246, forward strand.
GGCAAGGTGGTGGCCGAACGTCCGCTGGTCGCGCTGGCCGATGTCGCCGAGGGCGGCTTCTTCAGCCGCATGAACGACGACTTCTGGCTGTGGTGGGAAGGCGAATAAGCCACCACCGCGGGCGAAACCGTGAAGGGGTCGGCAATTGCCGGCCCTTTTTCATTCCGGGTCGTGCAGCGGCGCGCCGCCATGCCAGAATCGCCCGGATCGCCGGCTCCGCAGCCGCCGGCGACGCATGCAGGGGGGCATGTCCGATGAGTGTTGGCGGTGGGGAAGACGCGCGCCTGCGCCTGGTCCGTGAAGTGGGGGACACGCGCCAGCGTGTGGTCTTGGGCGGGTTGTTCTATCTCGCCGGCTGGGCCGTGGTCGGCGGGTTCGCCTCGGTCTATTCACGGCACCCGTTGTTGGGCGGCACCATCGCCGCCGCGTTCATCGTGCTGGCCACATTGCGCGTCGTGATGAAGGCGCCGACCGCCGGTGAGCCCGCCGCCACGCAGCAGGCCTGGCTGGACCGGCAGTGGGCGGTGGTGCTGACGACCGCGGCGCTGTGGGGTGGGGTGATGGTCTGGGCGCTGGTGGATCCGGCGTTCGCGCCGGCGCGCCCGGCGGCGCTGCTGTGTTCGATCGCCTACGCCACCGCCTACGCGCACAACTTCAGCATGCGCCGGTCGCGCGCCCTGTTGGGCATCGCCCTGATCTACCTGCCGGCGCCGCTGCTGCTGGCGCGGGACGACGACGCCACCGCGACGGCGCTGACGATGGCGTGTGTACCTGGTCTATGTGGTGTCCATCCTGTTCCGCAGCCACCGCGAATACGAGCATCGGCTGGACATGGACGAAGCGCTGCGCCGCCAGCGCGACCTGTACGAACAGCTCAGCCGCACCGACCCGCTGACCGGGCTGGCCAATCGCCGGCATTTCGCCGGCGTGCTCGAACGGCGTTCGGCCGAGGCGCAGCGGGACCGCACGCCGCTGACCTTGCTCGTGCTCGACATCGACCACTTCAAGCGCATCAACGACGAACAGGGCCACGAAGCCGGCGACGCTTGCCTGGCGCGTTTTGCCGAGCGCATGCGCGAGCTGTTCGTTTCAGCGGATGCGCACCTGGCCCGGCTGGGTGGCGAGGAATTCGCGGTGCTGCTGCCCGGCGTGTCCGCCGGCGAGGCGGCGGGTATCGCCGAGGCCTTCCGCCGCAGCCTGGCCGAGCGGCCGCTGCAGCTGCGCGAGGGGCCGATCAGTGTTTCGGTGAGCATCGGCGTGGCGGGCCCGGATGTCCTGTCGGCCAGCGACGGCGCCGACCTCTATCGAGCCGCCGATCGCGCCATGTATCGCGCGAAAAGCGAGGGCCGTGACCGGGTGCGCGTGGACGGCGCCTGAGGCGCCGGCATTCAGAACACGAAGAACAGGGCCAGGGCGAGCAGGCTGTAGACGCCGATCACGGCCCAGAAATAGCGCGGTCGTTCGTCGCGCCGCACGGTCTGGCCCCAGGCCCGGTGTTTGGCGAACACCTCGCCACGCAGCACCGCCAGGGCGGTGTACAGGGCCACCAGTACGCCGATGAGTTTGAACATGCGCTCAGCCTATCCCAAGGCGGCCCGGGCGGGCTTGGGGTGTCCGCCCCGCGCCCCCATAATGACGGCCATGAGCATCCAGTCCGACAACCCCGAACACGGCTTCCAGTTTCCGGGCGTCTTCGAGATCAGCGCCATGGGTTCGGCCGAGGCCGACCTGCATCTGGTGATGCCGATGATTCTTGAGGCCCTGGGCCTGACCGTGTATCCCGACCGCACCCGCATCAAGCCGTCGGCCAAGGGCAATTACGTGTCCGTGACCCTGGTCTTCGAGGCGCATTCGCGCGAGGACTACGACGCCGCGCACGGCGCGCTGCGCGAGCACCCGGCGGTGAAGTGGACGCTGTAGCCGCCTGCCCGGCGGGTCCGCAGACCGTGCCTGCCGTATCCCGCGGCTGGACCGTGCGCGAGCTCGGCCGCCAGCCCTATGAACCGGTCTGGCGCGCCATGCAGCGGCTCACCGATGCCCGCGGCCCCGACACCGAGGACGAACTCTGGCTGGTCGAACATGACCCCGTGTTCACGCTCGGCCAGGCGGGCAAGCCCGAGCACGTGCTGGCTCCCGGCGACATCCCGGTCATCAACGTGGATCGCGGCGGCCAGGTGACCTACCACGGCCCCGGCCAGATCGTCGCCTACCCGCTGGTGGACCTGCGCCGGCTGGGCCTGGGCGTGCGTGAACTGGTCTGCCGGATCGAACAGGCCGTGATCGACGTGCTGGCGGAGCAGGGCATCGCCGCCGCCCGAAAGGATGGCGCGCCCGGCATCTACGTGGACGGCGCCAAGGTGATGGCGCTGGGACTGCGGGTCCGGCGCGGCTGCAGTTTCCACGGGCTGGCCTTCAACGTGGCCATGGACCTGGAGCCGTTCCGGCGCATCAATCCCTGCGGTTTCCAGGGGCTGGAAGTGACCTCGGTGCTAGACTTGGGCGGCCCCGGCGACCCGGCCGTGCTCAAGCCGGCACTGGTCGCGGCCCTGTCCCGCCAACTGGGCCTGCGCCCCCGGTTCACCCTCGATCCGCCCGACCTGACCCCTCCCGCCTGAGCCGTCCCGACGCCATGTCCGATCCCGCCACCAAGACCATCCCGCTGCAGGTGCTGGGTTCGCCCCTGGTCGAGGGCGCGAAACAGCTGGGTGGCGACAAGATCGGCAAGAGCCCGGTCAAGTTCGACGAAAATGCGCCGATCCTGCGCAAGCCGAGCTGGATCCGGGTCCGCATTCCGGCCGGCAACGCGGTCGCGAAGCTGAAGTCCAAGCTGCGCGAGAACCGCCTGGTCACGGTCTGCGAAGAGGCCAGCTGCCCGAACATCCACGAGTGCTTCAGCCACGGCACCGCCACCTTCATGATCCTGGGCGAGGTCTGCACCCGCCGCTGCAGCTTCTGCGACGTCGCCCACGGCCGGCCCAAGCCGCCCGACGCCAACGAGCCGGCCAGCCTGGCCCGCACGGTCGCCGACATGGGTCTTCGTTATGTCGTGATCACTTCGGTGGACCGTGACGACCTGCGCGACGGCGGCGCCCAGCATTTCGCCGACTGCATCCGCGAGGCGCGTGCGCTGTCGCCCACGTTGAAGATCGAGATCCTGACCCCGGATTTCCGCGGCAAGGGCCGAATGGACCGCGCGCTGGAAATCCTGGCCACCGCGCCGCCGGACGTGTTCAACCACAACCTGGAAACGGTGCGCGAGCTGTACCCGAACGTGCGCCCGGGCGCCGACTACGACTGGTCGCTGCAGCTGCTGCAGCGCTTCAAGGCCCAGCATCCGGACGTGCCGACCAAGAGCGGCATCATGCTGGGCCTGGGCGAGACCTGGGACCAGGTGCTGGGCGCCCTGCGCGACCTGCGTGCGCACGACGTGGACATGGTCACCATCGGCCAGTACCTGCAGCCCACGCCGCACCACCATCCGGTGATGGAGTACTGGACCCCGGAACAATTCAAGGCGCTCGAGGTCGAAGGCCTGGCCATGGGCTTCACCCACGTCGCCTCCGGCCCGATGGTGCGTTCGTCCTACCACGCCGACCGAATGGCGGCTGAAGCCGGCTTCGTCGCTGACCCCGCCTGAACAAGGGCGGGGGTATGCTCGGGGCGCACGTTTTCGATAGCACTATCGGCACAGGCCCCGCCGCCCCGGGGGAGCAAGCTGACCCCCTGATTCCCGGACCGCCCCCATGCTCAAGCACAAGCTGATCGCCCTCTCCGCCGCCCTGCCGCTGGCCCTGGCCGTGGCCGCCAGCTCCGCGCCACCGCCTGGCGGCAGTGCCGCGACCACGCTGGAAGAGCTCCGCCCCAACGCCGAACAGGCGGCGGCAGCCCGGCTGGTCTACGGCATCCTTTCCGACAGCCGCTACGTCTACCGCGCCAAGCCGCTGGACGACCAGCTCTCGGGCGAGATCCACCGCCGTTACCTGGAATCGCTGGACAGCCAGAAGCTGTTCTTCACCCAGGCCGACATCACCCGTTTCGAGGCCTACCGCACCCGCCACGACGACGCGATCAAGAACCAGCAGCTCGACCCGGCCTACGAAATCTTCAAGGTCTACCTGCAGCGCGTGGACGAGCGCGTGGCCTACGCGCGCCGCCTGCTGGCCAAGCCTTTCGACTTCAGCGGCGCGGAGACCTGGAACTACGACCGCGAAGATGCGGCCTGGGCCGGCAGCAGCGCCGAACTGGACGAAGCCTGGCGCAAGTACGTCAAGAACGACGCGCTGCGGCTCAAGCTCGCGGGCCGCAGCCAGGACGAGATCCGCAAGACCCTGGACAAGCGCTACGCCGGCCTGGGCGAGCGCGTGCACGAACTGCGCGGCGACGACGTGTTCGAGTCGTTCATGAACGCCTATGCCAGTTCGATCGACCCGCACACCAGCTACATGGCGCCGCGCAGCGCCGAGAACTTCAACATGCAGATGCGGCTCTCGCTCGAGGGCATCGGTGCCGTGCTGCAGCGCCAGGACGAATTCGTGGTCATCCGCACCATCGTGCCGGGTGGTCCGGCCGGCAGCGGCGGCCAGCTCAAGGTCGGCGACCGGGTGGTCGCGGTCGGCCAGGGCGGCAGCGGTCCGATGGTGGACGTGGTGGGCTGGCGCATCGACGACGTGGTGGCGCTGATCCGCGGCAAGAAGGGCACCCGGGTGCGCCTGGACGTGCTGGCCGCCGAAGCCGGCACCGACGCCAAGCCGCAGCAGATCAGCATCGTGCGCGACAAGGTGAAGTTGGAAGAACAGGCCGCACAGAAGCGCGTGATCGAAATCGGCGACCGCCGCATCGGCGTGGTCGAGCTGCCGACCTTCTACCTGGACTTCGACGCCCGCCGCCGCGGCGACAAGAACGCCCGTTCGGCCACTGCCGACGTCGCCAAGCTGCTGCGCGAACTGCGCGCCGAGAAGGTGGACGGCGTGGTGGTGGACCTGCGCGACAACGGCGGCGGTTCGCTGCTGGAAGCCGTCGAGCTCACCGGCCTGTTCATCGACCAGGGCCCGGTGGTGCAGGTGCGCGAAACCGGCGGCCGCGTCAGCGTGGAATCCGACGACATGAACGGCGTGGCCTGGGACGGTCCGCTGGCCGTGCTGGTCAACCGCAGCTCCGCCTCGGCGTCCGAGATCTTCGCCGCCGCCATCCAGGACTACGGCCGCGGCCTGATCATCGGCGAGCCGACCTTCGGCAAGGGCACGGTGCAGAGCCTGATCGACCTCGACCGTTTCCCGCGCAAGGACGACGCCAAGTTCGGCCAGGTCAAGCTGACCGTGGCGCAGTTCTTCCGCGTGGACGGCGGCACCACCCAGCACGCCGGCGTGTTGCCCGACCTGGAGTTCCCGGTCAGCCTGGACGCCAGCGAATACGGCGAAAGCACCTACGACAACGCGCTGCCGTCCAGCCGCATCGCCCAGGCACCGCACGGCAACCTGGGCAACCTGGCCGCGCTCAAGCCGCAGCTGCTGGCGCAGCACAAGGCACGCGTGGCGACCGACCGCGAGTTCAAGTGGTGGGCCGAGGACGTGGCGCAGTTCCGCGCCGAACGCGACAAGAAGGTGATTTCGCTCAACGAAGCCGAGCGTGCCGCCGAACGCGACCGCCTGGCCGCCGAACGCAAGCAGCGCGAGGCCGAGCGCAAGGCCGCGGGCCTGGCCGTGGACGAGATCACCTCGCGCGACGACGACGGCCTGACCTACAGCGAGCGCAGCGTCGCCCAGCAGGCGGCCGAGGAAGAGGCGGCCAAGAACCGTCCCGACCCGCTGCTGCGCGAGTCCGCGGCGATCCTGGCCGACGCACTCGACCTGCTGTCGGCCGACCGCCAGCTCACCGCCCAGGTGCTGCCGATAACGCGCGAACCGACCGTCTGGGCGGAATAGACAACTCCGCAACTTCCGGATAGCCGGTGCCCTCGGGCGCCGGCTAGTCTGGGCGCATGGACAGCCTCGCCATCGCCACCCCCGACCGCCGCCTCGACCACGCCCGCCGACTGCTGGACCAGGACGACCTGGGCCTGGCCGCGCTGGGCGCCGCCGTTGGCCTCAGCCCCAGCCACCTGCAGCGCAAGTTCCGGGAACAGTTCGGCCTGAGCCCGGCCGAATACCGCGCCCAGCGCCGCCTGAAAACACTCAAGCGCGGACTGCGCGCCGGGCAGGCCGTGACCCAGGCCCTGTACGACGCCGGTTACGGTTCGCCCAGCCGCGTCTATGAAGACGGTGCCGCACGCCTGGGCATGGCGCCACTGGCTTACCGCCGCGGCGGCGAAGGGCTGCAGATCCGCTGGTCGCTGGTGGACACCGCCCTCGGCCAGGCGCTGGTCGCGGCCACCGAACGTGGCATCTGCGCGGTGTCGCTGGGCGACGATGCGGCGGTGCTGGAGCGCGAACTGCACGAGGAATTCCCGCGTGCCGAGCTTCAGCGCGTGGACAGCGGCCGCGACGACTTCCTGGCGCCGCGCCTGCGCGCGGTCGCCGACGCGCTGGCGCAGAAGCAGGGCCAGGTGCCGGTGGAACTGATCGGCACCGCCTTCCAGCAACGGGTGTGGGCGGCCTTGATGCGCATCCCCGCCGGCGAGACGCGCAGCTATTCCGAACTAGCCGCCGAACTCGGCGCGCCGCGTGCCACCCGCGCCGTCGCGCGCGCCTGCGCCGGCAACCGCGTCGCGGTGCTGGTGCCCTGCCACCGCGTGATCCGCAGCGACGGTGCGCCCGGCGGTTATCGCTGGGGCCTGCCGCGCAAGCAGGCTTTGCTGGCGGCGGAATCCCGGCGTCGTGATCGGGACAAAAAGCAGGCATGAGCCCGAACAAAGTGGCGGCTCCGACGGCCCTGGCGGTTGGCCTGGCGCTGGCATCGGTCTATCTCGTCTGGGGCTCGACCTATCTCGCCATCCGCGTCGGGCTGGAAGGTTACCCGCCGTTCCTGATGGGCAGCCTGCGTTTCATCGCCGCCAGCCTGGTGTTCTATGCCTTCCTGCGTTGGCGCGGCCATGCGCCGCCCACGTGCGCGCAGTGGAAAAACGCGGCGGTGATGGGCCTGTTCATGATGCTGCTGGGCAATGGCCTGGTGAACGTGGCCGAACAGACGGTGTCCTCGGGCCTGGCCGCGGTCGCGGTGGCTTCGATGCCGCTGTGGGCCGGTTTGTTCGGCGTGTTGCGCGGCCAGCACCCCAGCCGCGGCGAATGGCTGGGACTGGTGATCGGTTTCCTGGGCGTGGTCTGGCTGAATTTCGATGGCGAGATCCGCGCCAGCCTGGTCGGCATGATCGCGCTGCTGCTGGCGCCGGTCGCCTGGGCCTGGGGCTCGGTGTGGAGCCGCGGCCGCGACCTGCCGGCGCCGTTCATGAGCACGGCCGCGCAGATGTTGTGCGGCGGCGTGGCGATGGGCGTGCTGGGTCTGCTGATCGGCGAGCGCATCACCGAAGTGCCGCCGCTCAAGGCGACGCTGGCGGTGGGCTATCTCGCCGCCTTCGGTTCGATCATCGGCTTCAGCGCCTATGTCTGGCTGCTGCACCACGTGCGGCCGGCGCTGGCCACCAGCTACGCCTACGTCAATCCGCCGATCGCGGTGCTGCTGGGCGCGCTGCTGCTGCACGAACGCGTGGGCCTGGACGCCATCGGTGCGATGGCGGTGATCCTGGCCGGCGTGGTGATCATCACCCGCGCCAAGGCGCGGGTGGCCTGAGCTTCATCCTGCGGCCAGCTGCAGCGGCAGTTCGCGCAGGCGCTGGCCGGTGAGCGCGAACACGGCGTTGGCGACGGCGGGCGCGATCGGCGGCGTGCCGGGTTCGCCGACGCCACCGGGGCGTTCGGTGCTGGGCACGATGTGGGTTTCCACCACCGGCATCTCGTTGAGCCTCAGCACGCGGTAGTCGTGGTAGTTCGATTCCTGCACGCGGCCGTCCTTGAAGGAAAGCCGGCTGTGCAACGCCGCGCCGAGCCCGAAGGCCACGCCGGAATCGATCTGTGCGGCGATCGAACCCGGGTTGACGGCCACGCCGCAATCGAGCGCGCACACGACGCGGTGCACGCGGATGCGGCCATTCTCGACCGACACTTCCGCGACCTGCGCGACGAAGCTGCCGAACGATTCGTGTACGGCGATGCCGCGCGCGCGGCCTTCCGGCAAGGGCGTGCCCCATCCGGACTTTTCGGCGGCCAGATTGAGCGCGCCCAGGTGCCGCGGGTGGTCCTTGAGCAGCGTGCGCCGGTATTCGAGCGGATCCTGGCCCGCGGCCGCGGCCAGTTCGTCCACCAGGCTTTCCATCACGAAGGCGTTGTAGCTGTGGCCGACCGAACGCCACCACAGCACCGGGATGCCGGTCTGCGGCGAATGCAGGTCGACGCGATGGTCGGGCACAGCCTTCAGATAAGGGGAGTCGGCGACGCCCTCGATCGAGGTCGCATCGATGCCGTTCTTGACCATCGCCGCCTCGAAGGGCGAGCCGATCAGGATCGATTGGCCGACCAACACATGGTCCCAGGCCGCCGGCAACCCGGCGGCGTCCAGCGCGATGCGTGCGCGCTGCAGGTACATCGGCCGGTAGTAGCCGCCGCGGGTATCGTCCTCGCGTGTCCAGACGGTCTTCACCGGCGCGCCCGCCGCCTTCGCCACGTGCACCGCTTCGGCGACGAAGTCGGACGAGGGCGTCGCGCGCCGGCCGAAACCGCCACCCAGGAAGGTCGTGTGGATGCGCACCTGCTCGGGCTTGAGCCCAGTGATCTGCGCAGTCACACCCTGGTCCATCGTCTGGAACTGGGTGCCGGTCCAGACATCGCAGCCGTCGGCGGCGATCTTCACGGTGCAATTGAGCGGTTCCATTGCCGCGTGCGCCAGGTACGGCACGACGTATTCGGCCTCCAGCCGCTTGCCGCCGGCCGCGAGCTTTCCGCGGGCGTCGCCCGCGTTCGCGACCGTGAGGCCATCGGTGCCGGCAAGGCGCGCGAACTCGGTGCGCATGGCGGTCGAATTGAGACCGGCCTGCGGTCCCAGATCCCATTCCACCTTCAGCGCATCGCGGCCCTGCTTTGCCGCCCAGAAGTGGTCGGCGACCACGGCCACGCCGCTGGGCACCTGCACCACGTGGCGCACGCCAGGCACCGCCTTGGCGGCGCTGTCATCGAAGGACTTCACGCTGCCCCCGAACACGGGCGAGCGCTCCACCAGTGCGGTGAGCAGGCCTTCGAACTGCACGTCCATGCCGAAGATCGCCTTGCCGGTGATCTTCTCCGGCGTGTCCAGGCGCTTGGTGGCCTTGCCGATCAGCTTCCAGTCCTTCGGGTCCTTGAGTGCGACCTGCGCCGGTGCGGCCAGCTTGCCGGCATCGTCGGCCAGCTCGCCGTAGCGGGCGCGCTGGTCGCCGGCGAAGACTTCACCATTCCCGGTACGGCAGTCCGCCACCGGCACGCCGAAGCGGGTGGCCGCCGCCTGCACCAGCAGGGCGCGCGCGGTGGCGCCGGCGGTGCGGTAGCGCTCGAACTCGGACCACGTGGTGGTGGAGCCGCCGGTCATCTGCATGCCGTAGGCCGTATGCGCATAGACCGGGGCGGCCGGCGCGTGTTCGACCCGGATCTTCGACCAGTCGGCGTCGAGTTCTTCGGCGATCAGCATCGGCAGCGTGGTCCAGATGCCCTGGCCCATTTCCGAATGCGCCAGCAGCACGGTGACGCTGTCGTCGGCGCCGATGCGCAGGAAAGCGTTGGGCACGAAGCCGGCACCGGCGGCCGCGGCGGGTTCCTGCGCGAACGCGAACTTGTTCGCGCCCGGCACCACGAAGGCGACCACCAGGCCGCCGCCGATCAGTGCGCTGGACGTGAGGAACTTGCGGCGGGAGACGTTTTCGACGTTCACGGTGGACCTCCGTGGAACTGGAATGACGACGCCCGCGGCCAGCGCGGGCGCGCGGATGTCAGGCCTTGGCGATTTCGGCGGCGCGGTGCACCGCCGCGCGGATGCGCGGATAGGTGCCGCAGCGACAGAGGTTGCCGCTGAGCGCGGCGTCGATCTGGGCGTCGTCGGGATTGTTGACGACGGTGAGCAGCGCCGCCGCGGCCATGATCTGGCCGGACTGGCAGTAGCCACACTGCACGACATCAAGCTCGGCCCAGGCCTTCTGCACCGGGTGGCTGCCGTCGGCCGACAGGCCTTCGATGGTGGTGATGGTCTTGCCGGCGATCGCGCCGACCGGCGTCACGCAGCTGCGCAGCGGCGACCCGTCCACGTGCACGGTGCAGGCGCCACATTGCGCGAGGCCGCAGCCGAACTTAGTGCCGGTGAGCCCCATCAGGTCGCGCAGCACCCAGAGCAGGGGCATGTCCTCCGGCGCGTCGACTTCGTGTTCTGCCCCATTCACGGAAAGCTTCATCGGTCGACCTCGCGGCGGCTAGTCAAGGTCCCGAGACTACTCCTGCTTTTTTCAGTTCCAAGCCGACTTTCGGCGAAGCGTAAGGACAGGTCGCCCGGGTGATCGATGTCCTCGGACAGGGACGGTGCCGGTACGGCCGTGACCTGGTCGGTACGCTCGCGCAGCAGGTCGCGGGCGCCGCGGTCGCCGGTGACATGGGACAACACGTCGAACCAGGCGCGCGGCAGCAGCGCCGGCACACCCAGCACGCCGGCATAGGCACTGGCGGTGGCGCGGGTCGGGTCGCGCCGCCAGGCGGCAACCAGCGTTTCGAGATGTGCGGCGCCCAGCGCCGGCTGGTCGCACAGCAGCACCAGCGCGCCTTCACATGGCGTGGACACCGCCGCGAGCCCGGCACGCAATGAGGCGCCGAGTCCTTCTTCCCAGTCGGGACAATGAACCCGCTGCACCGCCAGTCCGTCGGCGGCGGGCGCGATCATGTCGGCCTGCGCGCCAAGCACCAGGATCGCCTGTGCGGGCGCTGTTGCCAGTCCAAAACGTGCGGCGCGATGCAGCAGCGTTTCGCCCCCGATCCGCAGCAGCTGCTTGGGTTGCCCGAGCCGGCGCGAGGCGCCCGCCGCCAGCAGTACCAGCGCGTGGCGCGGGGTATTCACGGGCCGCCGTGGAAAAACCGCTGCAGGTCGGCGGCGATCGCCAGGGCGATGGCTTCCGGGCCCTCGCCGCCGAGCGGCAGGCCCACCGGAGCACGCAGTCGCGGCTTGAGTCGTGCGCGTGTCTCGTCATCGAGCATCGCCAGCAGTTCGTCGCGCCGGCCGGGCGGGCCGAGCAGGCCGACGTAGGCGACGGGCAGCATGGCCAGCGCGCGCAGCGCTTCCAGGTCGGCGCTGGCCAGGTGCGTCATCACCAGCACGGCGTCGGGTGGCAGCGATCCGGATGCCAGCACCGCGGCCGGGCGGGCGCAGGTCAGGGCGTCGGCATCGGCCAGCCGGGTGGGATCGAGCAGGCCCGGGCGGTGGTCACCCACCGCGCTGTACCAGCCCAGCGTGCGCGCCAGGCGCAGCAGGGCCGGGGCTTCGGGACCGCCGCCGATCAGCAGCAGCCGCGGCGGTGGCCGCACGTGCAGGCGGGCGATCAGGCGTCCGCCGGACGCATGCAGACCTGTGGGCCAACCCGCAACGTCGGGATCGGACGGCAAACCGAAGCTGAAACGTTCATGGCCGAACCAGGCTTGGCCTTGCCCCGACGAGTCCGCGTCCACGTGCACCGCCAGCTCCAACGCCTGTCCGCCCGACTGCGCAGCCAACAGGGCTTCGAACAGCGGATGCGGCGCATCGGGCCGCACCGGCCAGGCCACGACGCGCATGCGGCCACGGCAGCCGGAACCCGAGCCGAACAGCAGGTCGTCGTCGCCCAGTGTGTCGAACACCCCGACTTGCGGCCGGTCTTCATCGAGTGCACGACGGGCCAAGAGGTCGAGCGCCGGCTCCAGGCAGCCGCCGGACAGCGTACCCAGGCGCGAACCGTCGTCCGCGACCAGCGCCAGGGCGCCGGGTTTGCGGTAGGTCGAGCCTTCGGTGTCGGTGACCAGGGCCAGTGCGAAAGCATGGCCTTCGTGCCGCAGGAGCCGGGCACGTTCGAGCACGCCGCGGTTGCCGCCGGTCTGGCTCATGAGGCGTTCCGCGAAGGCGAGAGTGCGGACAGCAGCGCCTCCTGGGGCAGCAGCACGCAGCGGTGCCGGGCCGGGTGCGCGGAGACGCCGGCCAGCGCGCCCAGATCGTGCAGGCCGTCACCGTCGCCGCGCGTGATGCCGTCACGCAGGGCTTGCAGACGCGCCACCACGGCGCCGGCATCGCGGCCCGGCACGTCGCAGGCCATCAGCGAAGCCGAGGCGGTGCAGAGCAGGCAGCCTTCGGTGCGGTGGCGCAGTTCACGCACGCGGCCCTGCGCGTCGAGGTCGAACTCGAGCACGACACGATCACCGCACAGCGGGTTGCTGGCTTCGGCCCGATGCGTGGCCCCGGGCAGGCTGCCGCCATGACGCGGCGCGTGGCCATGGTCGAGCACCAGATCGCGGTATAGGGCGGCGAAGGCGTCAGTCGTCGTCATGCCGGACGATTAGGGCACGCCCCCGCGCAGGCGGCAAGCCGGATTCAGGCCGGCCGATCGGCTTCCTTGGGCGGCGTGGCGCCGTCGCAGGGCGGCACCTGTTCGTCGCAGTGTTCCAGCGCGGCCTGCACCGGCTGCTGGCGCGAACGCCGCCAGCCATCGGCGGCGTAGATCGCCAGCGCGAACCAGATCGCACCGAAACCGACCGCCTGGGTAGAAGTGAAGGCCTCGCCCAGCAGCCACACGCCACTGAGCAGCTGCAGGGTCGGCGCGATGTACTGCAGGATGCCGACCAGCGAATAAGGAATGCGGCGCGCGCCGTAGGCGAAGCCAATGAGTGGCAGTGCAGTCAGGGCACCGCCGAACACAAGGAGCGCATCACTGCCCCACCCGCTGTTTCCAAACGCCCCACCCCCTGCACCTGCGCCCACACCAGCCACGCCAGCGCCGGCACCAGCAGGATCAGGCTCTCGATCGCCAGCCCCGGGATCGCATCCACGTGCGCCACTTTGCGGATCAGCCCGTAGATGGCGAAGCTGAAAGCCAGCGCCAGCGATATCCAGGCGGCTCGCCGTGCTGGAAGGCCAGCCACAGCACGCCCAGCGCCGCGATGCCCACCGCCGCCCACTGCGCGGCGTTCAGGCGTTCGCGCAGCACCAGCACGCCGATCAGCACGTTCACCAGCGGGTTGATGAAATAGCCCAGGCTGGCCTCGACCACGCGGCCGTGCGTCACCGCCCAGATGTAGATGCCCCAGTTGAAGCTGATCAGCAGGCTGCTGGCCAGCAGCAGCCGGCCGACCTTCGGTCGCGTCAGCGATTCGCGCAGCCAGGCGGTGCCTTCGCGAAGCAGCAGGTAACCGACCACGAACAGCGCGCACCAGACGATGCGGTGGGCGATGATCTGCATCGAGGGCACGTGCTTGAGCAGGTACCAATAGAGCGGGAACACGCCCCACAGCACGTAGGACGCGATCGCGGCGCTCAGGCCCTTGCGGTCGATGGCGGGGGTGGGGTTCACGGCGGCTCCGGGGCAGGCCGCGGGATTATCCGCTCGTTGCGGCCGTCATGCCTGCAACGGTGTGTGCGCCGGCCCGGCACGGTTTCCCGTGCCGGGAACAGCGGTCTACTGCGTGCGCAGCGCCGTGGTCACCTGCATGCGCGCGGCGCGGATCGCCGGCAGCAGGCCGCCGATGAAGCCGATGATCATGGCGATCACCAGACCGGTCAGGACCAGCGACGGCGTCACCGCGAACTCGAACACCACCTGGGTGAAGCTGGCCTGGCTCAGGGTCGACACCGACAGTCCGTTGAACAACAGGTAGGCGATCACCGCGCCGACCACGCCGCCGACCAGGGACAGCAGCACCGCCTCGACCATCACCGAAGCCAGCACCGGCATGCCGCCGAAACCGATCGCACGCAGCGTGGCGATCTCGCGGGTCCGAGTGGACACTGCCGCGTACATCGTGTTCAGCGCCGCGAAGATGGCGCCAAGGCCCATGATCAGGGTGACCACCACCGCCAGGCCCATGATCGTCTCGCGCACGCCCTTGGTCTGCGCGCTGTAGTAGACCGGTTCGGCGGTGACGTCCACCGCCAGCCGCGGATCGGCCGTCAGGGCCGCGCGCAGTGTTTCGATCGCCGCCGGCGATTCCAGCCCGACGCGCACCGAACTGACCGCATTGCCACGGTTGAAGGCCGACTGCGCGGTGCCCAGGTCCACCCACATCTCGCTGTCGTTGGCGTCGCCCGACTGGAAGCGGCCGACCACGGCCCAGTCCGAGTTGCGCATGCGGATCGTCTGCCCGACCTGCACGCCGCCGAACTGGCCGGCGACACCGGTGCCGACGATCATTTCGCGCTTGCCCGGCTCGAAGCGCCGGCCTTCGACCACTTCAAGCTGCGGACGCAGTTCGAATGACGCCGCCTCGACGCCGCGCAGGGTGACATTGGCGACCGCGGCGGGATCGTCTTTCCTCGGCAGTTCGGAGATCACCATGATCTCGCCGGCGGCCAGCGGCCTCCCGTCCTTGCCCTTGCGGATGCCGGGGCCGAGCTTGATCAGGTCGGTGGAATCGCCGCCGAACCCGGAGTTGAGCTCGGCGCCGGACTGGCCGCGCAGCACGATCGCATTGTCCGGCCGACCGGCCTCGACCAGGGTGGAGGCGAAGCCGTTGGCCATCGCCAGCAGCGCGGTGAACACCGCGACCACACCGGCCAGGCCGATGACGATCACCAGCGAGGCGCCCCAGCGCTGCGGCACGCTGCGCAGGTTCATCTGGGTGATTGCGAGGATCTGCTTGATCATCGGGGTTCTCCTTTCAGCGGCCGGCGAGGGCGTCGACGATGCGCAGGCGGCGCGCGCGCAGCGCCGGCAGCAGGCCGACCGCGAGGCTCAGCACGACGATCGCGACCAGACCGGCGATCCAGACCTCGGCGCCGACGATGATCGGCGGCAGGAAGCCGCCGGAGTTGGCACTGATGCCCTGGCTGAGCATCGCCGAGATGCCGAGCCCGAGCAGCCCGCCGATCGCACACAGCGCCAGCGTCTCGGCCAGCACGAAGGCCAGCACCGCGTTGTCGGTGAAGCCCAGGGTCTTGAGCACCGCGTATTGCGGAATGCGCTCGCGCACGCTCTGCGCCATCGTGTTGGCGACCACCAGCAGCAGGGTGAAGAACACCGCGAACAGTATCCAGCGCACCATCATGCCGATGTCGCCGAGCTGCTTGAGGAAGTTGACCATGAAGTCCTTCTCGGCCATCGAGCGGGTTTCGTCGGCGGTGTTCTCGAAGCGCTTGTCGATCGTGCGCGCCACCGCCTCGGCCATCGCCGGGTCCTCGACCTTGATCGCGAACATGCCGGCCAGGCCCCTTCCGAAGGCCGTGGCCTCGTCGAAGTAGGCGTGGTTGATGTAGATCGCGTTGGTCTGCGACTGCCAGCTCGTCGACGCCGTCGAAGATGCCGACCACGTCGAACGCCCATTCCTTGCTGCCGTCCTTCTGCGGGAAGATCGTCGACGACAGCGGGATGCGGTCGCCGACCTTCCAGCCGTACTTGTCGGCGACCATGCGGCCGACGATGGCGCCGGTGCGGCCGTTGGCGAACGCGCGCCAGTGTTCCTCCGGCATCACGTACTCGGGATAGACCTTGTGCAGGCGCTCGGGATCGACCGCGAAGGTGAAGATCTCGGTGTTGTCCACTTTCGACAGGCCGCCGAACCACTGCTGGTACATCGCGGTCTCCACGCCCGGGATGGCGTCGATCTCCGGCACCACGCGCATCGGCAGCGAGTTGGTGAACGACACCCGCGACTGGGTGATGATGCGGGTGGTTCCGACGAAGTCGCCGCTGCCGCTGAACACGACGTTCACCGCCTGCAGCAGGCCGAACAGTACGAACGCGAACACGATGCAGCCCATCGTCAGCAGCGTGCGCGTCTTGCGGTGGAAGAGGTTGGCGAGGACCAGTCCGGTGCGTGTCATGGCGGCGTCCTCAGTGCGCCGCGACGGCGTCGACCAGCAGGCCCTTGTCGAGGTGCACGGTATGCGTCGCGAACTCGGCGGCCTTCGGGTCGTGGGTGACCATCACGATCGTCTTGCCGTGCTCGCGGTTGAGCACCTGCAGCAGGGTCAGGATCTCGTCGGCCGTCTTGCGGTCGAGGTCGCCGGTCGGTTCGTCGCAGATCAGCAGGGTCGGGTCGGTGACCAGGGCGCGGGCGATCGCCACGCGCTGCTCCTGGCCGCCGGACAGCTCGCTGGGCTTGTGGCCGCCGCGATCGCCGAGGCCGACGAGCTGCAGCGCCACCTGCGCCCGCTTCGTGCGTTCGGCGCCACCCATCGACGCCAGCAGCAGCGGCAGTTCGACGTTCTTCTGCGCCGTCAGCACCGGCAGCAGGTTGTAGAACTGGAACACGAAGCCGACGTGGTGCGCGCGCCAGGCCGCCAGGTCTCCGCCCGACATCTGGTCGATGCGGCGGCCTTCGACCGACACGGTGCCGGAGGTCGGCGTGTCCAGCCCGCCGATCAGGTTCAGCAGCGTCGTCTTGCCCGAGCCGGACGGCCCCATCAGCGCGACGAAATCGCCCTTGGGGATGTCGAGGTCGATGCCGTGCAGCACCTCGACCGTCTGCTTGCCGCGGGTGTAGTGCTTGGTGAGCGATCGGATCTGGACCAGGGACTCGGACATGGCTTGCCTCGTGCGTGTTCGCAGGAAAAGGGGAAGTGGATCAGGGCGTGGCGGCGACCTTTCCGCCGTCGGTGAGTTCTTCGGGCGGTGACAGCACCACCCGTTCGCCGACCGTCAGGCCGCGGGTGATGCGGCGCTGGCCGTCGCGGGCGTCGCCGGCCTCGATCTCGCGCAGCCCGGCGCGGCCGTCGCGCACCACGAAGGCGACCGTGCTGCCGTCGCGCTGCACCACCGCCTCGGCGGGCACGGTGACGCCGGTGATGACCGGAGCATTGGCCACGGCCGGTTTTTCATCCTCGAGGAAGGACACGCGCACGCCCATGTCGGGCACCACGCGTTCGTCCTTCTCCTTGAAGGCGATGCGCACCTTCACCGTGGCCTTGCTGCGGTCGGCGGTGGGCACGATCGCGATCACCTCGGCGGGGATGCGCCAGTCCGGATACGCGTTCAGCACCGCTTCGACCTTCTGCTTCGGCTTCACGCGGCCGATGAAGGCCTCGTTGACGTCCACCTGGATCTCCAGCGAGTCCATGTCCACCACGGTGCCGATGCCGGTGCGGGTGAAACCGCCACCGGCCGACATCGGCGAGATGATCTCGCCCGGCTGCGCGGCCTTGACCGTGATCACGCCATCAAAGGGCGCGCGCACGATGGTGTTGTCCACGCCGATGTCCGACAGCGACAGCGTCTCCACCGCGACCTGCAGGTTGCTGCGTGCGCTCTGCAGCTGCGCGGCCAGGGCATCGCGTTCGGACTGGGCCTGGTCCAGCGCGGCGGTGGCGACGAGCTTGCGCGCGGCCATGTCGCGGGTGCGCACCAGGTTCTGTTCGGCCAGCTTCAGCTGCGCCTGCGCGCGCGTCACGTCGCTGCGCGCGGCCTCCAGCTGGGCGGCGGACAGGTCGCGCTGGGCGTCGGCGTCGGTCGGTTCCAGGCGGGCGAGCACGTCGCCCTCCTTCACCTTCTGGCCTTCTTCGATCAGCACTTCCATCACCTTGCCGGTGATCTTGGAAGACACCGTGGCGATACGGCGCGCCGTGACATACCCGGAGGCATCGAGCACAGAGGACGCCGACGCGCCGCTGCCGGCGACCTGGGCCTGCGCGGTCGCGGTTCTCACCGGCAGCGGTTCTTCGCGCAGCGCCCACCAGGTGGCGGCGGCGATCACGGCGGCCGCGACGGGAATGACGATCAGCCAGGGACTGCGACCACCGGCACGCGGCGGCGGCGCCGCGTTGCGGTCGATGCGGAGCTGGTGCAGCAGGTCGGGCGAATGGGTCATGGGATCCGCGTTGTGTCCGGAAGGCGGCCAGTGTAACCACCGACCGCGTGGGCCCAAGGTGCCGGAAGACACTTTTCGCGGTCAGTGGCGGATTTCATGCGCCGCGCCTGACGCTTGTCATGCGCGCGTGGGCTCAGCCGCCGAAACGGCCCTTCAGCAGGCCCCAGGCGGCGCGCAGGCCCTGCGCTTCGCCGCCGGCGGGTTTGCCGGGGCGGTCGCTGTCGTTCCAGGCGTACACGTCCACGTGCGTCCAGCGCTGGCCTTCGGGCACAAAACGTTCGAGGTACACGGCGGCGGTGATGCAGCCCGCCATGCGCGACGGGCCGGAGTTGGCGAGGTCGGCGATGCCGGACTTGAGGTAGCTGGCATACGGACGCCACAGCGGCATGCGCCACAGCGGATCGCGCGTGCGTTCGCCGGCGGCGAGGTAATCCGCGGCCAGGCTGTCGTCGTTGGCGAACAGCGCCGGCAGGTCCGGGCCCAGGCGATGCGCGCCGCGCCGGTGAGCGTGGCGAAATCCATCAGCAGTGCCGGCTTGGCTTCGGCGGCGTAGGCCAGCGCATCGCACAGCACCAGCCGGCCCTCGGCGTCGGTGTTGTCCACTTCCACGCTCAGGCCCAGGCGCGTGGCCAGCACTTCACCGGGGCGGAAGGCGTTCGGGCCGATCGAATTCTCGACCGCGGGCACCAGCAGCTGCAGGCGCACCGGCAGCCTGCGCGCCATCACCAGCTGGGCCAGGCCCAGCGCGTGCGCCGAACCGCCCATGTCTTTCTTCATGTTGCGCATGCCATCGGCGGCCTTGATGTCCAGGCCGCCGGTGTCGAAGCACACGCCCTTGCCGACGATGGCCAGGCGCGGGTGCGCTTCGTCGCCCCAGGTCAGTTCGATCAGGCGCGGCGCGCGGTGGCTGGCGCGGCCGACGGCGTGGATGGCGGGGAAGTTCTGCTTCAGCAGGTCTTCGCCGGCGACCACGTTCAACTGGCCGCCGTAGGCCTGGGCCAGGCGCGCGGCCACGGCTTCGAGTTCGGCCGGACCCATGTGTTCGGTCGGCGTATTGACCAGGTCGCGCACCAGGGTGGCGGCCTTGAGCAGCGCGAAGGCCTCGCTGTTGTCGGTGCCGGCGTCCTCCAGTACCAGGCGCGCCGGGGCGCGGCCGGGTTTGAGGTAGCGGTCGAAGCGGTAGGCACCGAGGCCCCAGCCCAGCAGCGCCTGGCCCGGGTCCAGGGCCAGCGGCGAATCCGGCGAAAGGCGGTAATTGCCCGGCGGCAGCATGGACGGCAGGTGCGCCAGCGCCAGCGGGTCGCCGGGATCGGAAATACCGGCCAGGGAATACGCCGGCTGGCCGTCGGCGCCGGGCACCAGCAGGGGCGCGCCGGACTGGCCGGAGAAGTCATGTGCAGCCAGCCAGGCCTGCACGGCCGCCGATTGCCGGTCGCGCCAGGCGCCGTAACCGGCGCGGTCCACCAGCACCAGCGGCAGGGCCGCCAGGTTCGGCTCGGGGCTGGCGAAGCAGGGCGGCAGGCTCATCGGGTCTCCGTGTCGTGTTGGTCCAGCCAGTCGGCCAGCCCGGCAAGCGTAGCGAATTCAAGGTCTGGCCGCGGCAGGCCCAGGGGCCATCTTTCCTTCCGGCGATTGATCCAGCAACTGGACATGCCGGCGCGACGGGCGCCGACCACGTCCAGCAGCGGATCGTCGCCGATGTGCAGCACCTGTGCCGGCGCCAGGCCCAGGCGTTCGCAGGTGGCGTGGAAGATCGGCGTGTCGGGCTTGGCCACGCCCAGTTCGCGGGCGCTGACGAAATGCACGAAATGGGCCTGGATGCCGATACGCGCCAGGTCGGCATTGCCATTGGTCAGTGCCGCCACCGGCCGGCGTGCGGCCAGCCGCTGCAGCGCATCCAGCGCGTCGGGGTAGAACTCGACCTGGTTGCGGGTGGCGTAGAAGGTCTCGAACGCCGCTTCGGCGTGTCTGGCGTCATCGCCGCATTCGTCCAGTGCGCGTTGCAGCGACAGCCGGCGCTGGTGGGTGAAGTCGTGCGCGAACTCCGGATGCTCAGCCGCCACTTTCTCGCGCAACTTGCGCATGCGGTGCACCGGGAAACGCTGGGCGGTGCGCGGGCAGTGCTCGCGCAGGAAGGCGTCGAGCGCGAGTTCGGCGCGTTCGATCAGTGGCCAGATCGGCCAGAGGGTGTCGTCGAGGTCGAGGCTGAGGGCAAGCGGCGGTGCGTTCACGGGCGCAAGGATACTCCGTCGGCCGGTGAGCCCGCCGTGAGTCATTCCAGCAGCCGCGACCAGCCCTGCCAGGCCTCGACCCGGCTGGCGACGATCTTCAGGCAGACCAGCATCGGCACCGCCACCAGCAGGCCGATCGCACCCCACAGCCAGCCCCACAGCATCAGCCACAGGATGATCGCCAGCGGGTTGATGCGCATGGTCCGGCCCAGCACCATCGGCGTCAGCACGTTGCTCTCGACGCCGTGCAGCACCAGGAAACCCGCCGCCGGCAGCAGGGCCGTGCCGATGGTGTCGAACTCCGACAGCCCGACCAGGGCCAGCAGCAGCGCCATGATCAGCGGCCCGACGAAGGGCGTGAGGTTGAGCGCCGCGGCCAGCACGCCCCACAGCAGCGGGTCCTCGACGCCGAGGTACCACAGCAGGCCGGCGGTGGCGCCGCCCAGGGCCAGGCTGGTGGCGGTGATGGTGAGCATGTAGCGCGACAGGTCGCTCTGGATCTGCTGGACGATGTCGGCGGTCAGGCGTTTCTGCGCCCGGGTCCGGCGCAGTGCCATCAGTTTGCGCAGCACGTCGTCGCCGTACACGAGGAAACTGAAGGTCAGCAGGATCACCGCCAGCAGCGAGCCCAGCACCCGCGGCGTGGCCGACACCAGGTCGGCGCGTGGCGGCCGCACCACCACTTCGTCCGGGCCCGCCGGGCCGTCGCCGGTAAGGTCGTCGAAAACGTTGGTGCGGCTGGCTTCGCGCAGCGGCTGGATCATGGCCTTGAGCTTCGGCGCCGCCTCGCGCATCGCGAACGGCACCTTGCGCGCCCAGTCCGCCGCCGGCTTGGACACGAACACACCGACCGCACCCAGGCTGCCCAGCAGCCCCGCCACCAGCAGCAGCGCCGCCAGCCCGCGCGGCAGCCAGCGCAGCGGCGCGCGGTTGATCAGCGGGCTGAGCAGCATGGCGAAAAATGCCGCCATCACCACCGGCAGGATCAGGCTGGAGGCGAAGTAGCAGGTGTACAGGACCACGCCCAGCACCAGCACCCACAGCAGGCGCGAGTTCGACTGCAGCACTGCCAGGCGCTGGGCGTGGCCCGACAGCGGCGCGTGCGACGGTTCGTCGGCGGTGGCGGGGACGCTTCGGTCATCTGCGCCGGGTCGGCGGCGACCGAAGGGGCAGGGGTTTGTGCCGGGTCCGGGCGCTCAGGCGTCGACACGGTTTTTCTTCCGGCGCCGGCGGCGCGGTTTCCGCACGGGTTCCGCGGCTGCTTCCGCCTCTTCTTCCGCTTCCGCTTCGGCCTCGGCCATCGCTTCCGCCACGGTTCCGTCGGGTGTTTCGTCCGCCGTTTCCTCCGCCGTCGCCGCGGCGGCGGTGACGCCCGCCAGCAGGCCCGGCAGCACCGATTCCATCACCAGCGACATCAGTGGCCCGCTCAGCAGTTGCCCGCCCAGGCTGGCGATCGGCCCGCTGCCGGGCGTGCGCAGGCCGCTGGCGAAACCCAGGGCCAGGCCCGACACGACGATGCGCACCGGCGTGGCGCTGCGCCGGAATTCCGACTTCAGTTGCCCCAGCGCGTCCTGCGCCGCCTGGCGCTGGCCTTCGCAGCGCAGTTCCGCGGCCCGCACCGCGGCCTCTTTCTCGGCCAGGCTCACGGCGCCGACTCCGGGTCGGCCGCGCCGCGCAGGCCCCGCTTGAGCTGGCGCCGGGTCGCCTCGAAGTCGGCCAGCCGCAGCGCCGCGCGGGCGCGCACCACGCCGAACCAGGCGATGGCGCCGCTGACCAGCAGCGGATCGCGATCGCCACCGGCAAGGGCGCGCCGGCCGAACTCAGCAGGCTCACCGCCAGCGCGGTGACCAGCAGGTACATGGTGCCCAGCATCACCGTGGCCACCAGCAGGTAGACCAGGGCCTGGAATGCAGGGCGTCGCGCGCCAGCCCGACTTCGGCGGCGAACAACTGGCGCAGCGCATCGAAGGTGCCGACGTAGGCGCGCGCGGTGTCGCGGGCGGCGTCCAGCACCGCGCGCGCGTCATCGGCCAGCGGGCCCGCGGCGGCGGGATCGGGGTTCGGGGTGCCGTCCGGGTCCTGGCCCGGATCCTGGCCGCTCATCGGCGGCTTACTTGCGACGAGTCAGCGCGGCGACCAGGTAACCGGCCGCGAAGGCGATGCCGAACGAGGCCAGCGGCTTGCTGCGGATCAGGTCTTCGGCCTGGGTCAGCATGCCCTTGCCCTGGTCGAGCAGGCCCTGCAGTTTTTCGTCCAGTTCGGCCTTGGCTTCGCGCGCGGCGGCGGTGCTGGCGCCCATCGCGTCGGCCACGCCGGACTTCAGGGCGTCGCGGGCCTCGCCCAGGCTTTCCTTGGCCGATTCGAGGTGGTCCAGGTCGGGCACCGCATCCAGCGGCGGGGTGGGCTCGGGCATCGGGCGGGACATGGCGGGGCTCCTCTGCGATCCAGTACGTCACCTTACACCGGCGCCGCGGCGCCGGTTCATTCCATCACCAGATACCCGAAGCGGCGGCCGCGGGCGACGCTGAGCACCAGGTCGCGCGGCTCGCTGGCCAGGACGCTTCGGAACGCCGGCAGGTCGGTCACGTTGCGGCGGTTGACCTGGCCGATGCGGTCGCCGGCGCGCAGGCCGTTGCGCGCGGCGCGGCTGCCGGGTTCGACCTTGCTGGCGATCACGCCGATCAGGCCCTGCTGGCGGAAACGCTCCGGCAGTTCGGTCAGGGTGGCACCGGCCAGGCGCGGGTCGATGTCGCCGCCGTCCACTTCCTTGGCTTGGGCTTTGAGGGTGGCGGACACGCTCACCTTCTGGCCGTCGCGCAGCAGGTCCAGGCGCACTTGTTGGTCCACCGGCAGCAGGCCTTCGAGATTGCGCAGCGCCTGGGCGCTGTCGATGCGCTCGCCGTTGGCGGCCACCACGATGTCGCCCGGGCGCACGCCGGCGCTTTCGGCCGGCGAGCCGCGGTAGACCCGCGCCACCAGGGCGCCGCGCTGGTTGGCCGGCAGCTCCAGCTGCCGGGCGACGTAGGGCGTGATCTCCTCGCCGTCCAGGCCCAGCGAACCGCGGCGCACCTCGCCGTAGGCCATCAGCTGGCGCATGACCTCGCGCGCCAGGTTGGCGGGAATGGCGAAACCCAGGCCGATGTTGCCGGCGTTGCTGCCGCGAGGATTGAAGCTGGCGGTGTTGATGCCCACCAGCTCGCCGCGCAGGTTCACCAGCGCGCCACCGGAATTGCCCGGGTTGATCGAGGCATCGGTCTGGATGAAGTTCTGGTAGCCCAGTCCCTGCAGGCCGCTGCGGCCCACGGCGGAGACGATGCCGCTGGTGACGGTCTGGCCCAGGCCGAAGGGGTTGCCCACGGCCACCACGAAGTCGCCCACGCGCAGCTGGGTCGAATCGGCCAGGTTCAGCGCGCTCAGGTCCTCGGCGGGAATGCGGATCACGGCCACGTCGGTATCGGGATCGGCACCGACCAGCTCGGCCTCGAAGGTCCGGCCGTCGGCCAGGGTCACGGACACGCCGTCGGCGTTCTCGATCACGTGGTAGTTGGTCAGCACCAGGCCGCGTTCGGCGTCCACGATCACGCCCGAACCCAGCGACTGCTGCATGCGTTCCTGCGGCATGCCGCCGGGCATGCCGAAGAATTCGGCCAGCGGATTGCGCATCCGCACGACCTGGCGGGAATAGACGTTGACCACGGCCGGGGTCACGTTCTGCAGCATCGGCGCCAGCGAGGGCACCGGCGCGCCGCTCATGCCGGCCGGCAGGGCGGCCTGGGCGGCGCGGGGCAGGGCCAGGTCGGCGGCGCCGTCGAGCGCGACCCGGGCCCGGGTCGGGGTTTCGGCCGGCCGGGGCACGGCGGGCTGGCTGAGCCAGTGGTGGGCGCCGGCGCCGGCCAGGCCGGCGATCAGGAGGGCGGTGGCGGCGGTCAGAAGACGCATGGAACGGACTCCGGGCTCAGGCCATCAGCAGGACGGACGGGATAGCAGATGGGACCCGAACCGGGGCTGGACAAGGGCCGGTCCGGCCCGTCCAGGCCCCCGGGAACCGTGATGACGGTCTGGTTCCACGGCCGGGTTGAGCCGCCAACGTAGCGGCCGGGGGTTTCAGGCCAAGTCTGGGAGTGCCGTGGAACATCTTGAAGCCGCTGCGTTTTCGTCACATTTCGGGTTGTTGACAGCCCCCCGTCGAGGGGTAGTTTTGCCTTCCGCTGCCACTACATCTTGTGTCGGGCAGCGGGGCGGCCCCAAGTCTTGGGGTCGGAGCTTGCACGACGCGACGGCGAGACGGCATGCGGGAATCGGACAGGACAGCACAGAAACCCAGGGGCCAGGCCCCGCGGGCGGGCGTCGCTTCCCCGGATTCCCGGCCGGCACGACCCGATAAGAATTCACAAAAAGGCGCCCTTCCGAGGGGTGCCCCGGGAGGAAGAAAGGACTTATGAGCACGGTTCGCCTGGAGGCGGTCAAACACAACGCGGCGCAGGATATCGAGATGCAGCCGGCGTCCCAGGACATCTGGGACAAGAAGTACCGCCTCAAGACCAAGAAGGGCGAGCCGGTCGACGCGACCATCGACCACACCTACCAGCGCGTGGCCAAGGCCCTGGCCGAGGCCGAGCCGAGCAGCGAAAAGCAGAAGTACTGGTACGAGCGTTTCCTCTGGGCCCTGCGCCGCGGTGCCATCCCCGCCGGCCGCATCACCTCCAATGCCGGTGCGCTCGAGCACAAGCCGGCCACCAGCACCATCAACTGCACCGTGTCGGGAATCATCACCGACTCGATGGACGACATCCTGGGCAAGGTGCACGAAGCGGGCCTGACCCTGAAGGCCGGCTGCGGCATCGGCTACGAGTTCAGCACGCTGCGCCCGCGCGGCGCCTACGTCTCGGGCGCCGGCGCCTACACCAGCGGCCCGCTGAGCTTCATGGATATCTACGACAAGATGTGCTTCACCGTCTCGTCGGCCGGCGGCCGCCGCGGCGCCCAGATGGGCACCTTCGACGTGTCGCACCCGGACGTGAAGGAATTCATCGGCGCCAAGCGCGAGGACGGGCGCCTGCGCCAGTTCAACCTCTCGCTGCTGGTCACCGACGAGTTCATGCAGGCGGTGGAAAAGGACAAGGACTGGCCGCTGGTGTTCCCGGTGAACATCAAGGAAGCCGGCGAAGTGGACACCAGCGACCCGAAGCAGGTGGTCTGGCGCGACTGGCCGCACACCAACAACTACGTGACCCGCGAAGACGGCATGGTGGCCTGCAAGATCTACGGCCACATCCGCGCCCAGCAGCTGTGGAACCGCATCATGGCGTCCACCTACGACTTCGCCGAGCCGGGTTTCATCCTGATCGACCGCGTCAACGAGATGAACAACAACTGGTGGTGCGAGAACATCCGCGCCACCAACCCCTGCGGCGAGCAGCCGCTGCCGCCCTACGGCGCCTGCCTGCTGGGTTCGGTGAACCTGACCAAGTTCGTGCGCGATCCCTTCACCGACAAGGCGCGCTTCGACTGGGAGGAATACAAGGAAGTGGTGCGCGTGTTCACCCGCATGCTCGACAACGTGGTCGAGGTGAACGGCCTGCCGCTGGAACAGCAGCGCAACGAGATCATGCGCAAGCGCCGCCACGGCATGGGCTTCCCTGGGCCTGGGCAGCACCGTGACCATGCTGAAGATGAAGTACGGCGAGAAGGATTCCATCGCCTTCACCGAACAGGTGAGCCGCGAGATGGCCGTCGCCGGTTGGGAGATGGGCCTGAGCCTGGCCAAGGAAAAGGGCCCGGCGCCGATCATGGACGAGGACTTCACCGTCACCGCCGAGATGCTGCGCAAGCGCCCGGAGATGAAGAAGGACGGCTGGAAGGTCGGCCAGATCATCAAGGGCCGCCAGCTGCACGCCCAGTACTCACGCTACATGCAGCGCGTGGCCGGCGTGGCGCCGGAGCTGGTGAAGGAGCTGTCGGAAACCGGCGCCCGCTTCACCCACCACAGCTCGATCGCGCCGACCGGCACGATTTCCCTGAGCCTGGCCAACAACGCGTCCAACGGCATCGAGCCCTCGTTCGCGCACCACTACAGCCGCAACGTCATCCGCGAAGGCAAGAAGTCCAAGGAAAAGGTCGAGGTGTTCAGCTACGAGCTGCTGGCCTACCGCACCCTGGTGAACGCCGAGGCCATGCCGTTCAGCACCGACGAGAAGACCCGCCTGCCGGAGTACTTCGTGTCGGCCGACGACATCACCCCCAAGGCGCACGTGGACATCCAGGCCGCCAGCCAGAAGTGGGTGGACAGCTCGATCTCCAAGACCGCGAACGTCCCGACGGACTACCCGTACGAGGACTTCAAGGACATCTACATGTACGCCCACAAGCAGGGCCTGAAGGGTTGCACCACCTTCCGCTTCAACCCGGCCGCCTTCGGGGCGTGCTGGTGAAGGAAGCCGACCTGGAAAACACCACCTACCGCTTCGAACTCGAGGACGGCAGCGTGGTGGAAGTGAAGGGCAACGAAGAGATCGAATACGACGGCGAGCTGCACAGCGCCGCCAACCTGTTCGACGCCCTGAAGGAAGGCTACTACGGCAAGTTCTGATGCCCGGCCCCGCGCGCAAGCCGCGCGGGATCGCGCTAGATTAGGCCCGCGGCCGATCGCCGCGGTTTCATCGACGAGGAGAGCGGTATGAGCAACGGCAACGGTGTGACGGCGGCCATTTCCAGTGCCGCCGACAGCGTCAGTGAAAAGGCCTCGGAAATCGGCAGCGCCATCGCCGACCAGGCAGGCAAGGCGGTGACGGCGACCAAGAAGGCCGCCGCCCCGGTGATCAAGAAGGCCAAGGCCCAGATCAAGAAGGCCGAGAACTCCGACACCGGCAAGGCCGTGAAGAAGGCCGTGACCGGCGCCAAGAAGACGGCGGCCGCGGCGGTGAAGGCGGTCAAGGACAAGGTCGGCGGCGGCAAGAAGGCGGCGCCGAAGAAGAAGGCGGCTCCGAAGAAGAAGGCCGCGGCCAAGAAGGTCGCCGCCAAGCGCACCGCCAAGAAGGCCGTGCGCAAGGCGGCGGTGAAGAAGGCCGTGGCCAAGCGCGCCGTCAAGAAGGCCGTGAAGAAGAAGGTCGCGACCAGGAAGGGCGCGAAGAAAGCCGTGAAGAAGGCCGTGCGCAAGGCGGCCGTGAAGAAGAAGATTGTGGCCAGGAAGGTCGCAAGAAAGGTCGCCAAGAAACCGGCGGCCCGCAAGAAGACGGCCCGAAAGGTTGCCAGGAAGCGCTAAAGCCTGAGGCTGTCCCGATTGTCGTACCCCGTCCCCCCGCCGCTGTGCGGCGGGGGGCTCCGGGCGAACCATCCACCGAACACATAAGCGAAAAGAACCAGATGGCCATCAAGATCAGCAAGAAAATCAAGGGTTACAGCGTGCAGAAGCCCGAGGACAAGGCCAAGGAGGCTGCCGCGCCCGTCGCCGCGCCCGTGGTCGAACTCGAGCCGGCCTCGAACATCATCCAGATGCACGAGAAGGTCGAGCGCCCCGAAGTGCTGATCGGTTCCACCTACAAGATCAAGTCGCCGCTGGTCGAACACGCGATGTACGTGACCATCAACGACATCGTGCTCAACCCGGGCACGGAGCACGAGCTGCGCCGTCCGTTCGAGGTGTTCATCAACTCCAAGAACATGGACCACTTCCAGTGGATCGTGGCCCTGACCCGCATCATGAGCGCCGTGTTCCGCAAGGGCGGCGACGTCACCTTCCTGGTGGACGAGATGAAGGCGGTGTTCGACCCGCGCGGCGGCTACTTCAAGGCCGGCGGCGTCTACATGCCGTCGATCGTGGCCGAGATCGGTTCCGTGGTCGAGGAACACCTCAAGTCGATCGGCATGATCATCGACCCCGAGCTCAGCGAAGCCCAGAAGCAGCTGATCGCCGACAAGCGCGCCGCCTACGAGAACCGCGCAAAAAAAAAGTCTGACGGCCTGAGCGGCGCCCCCGCAGGTCCCGGCACCGACGGCGCCAGCGCCGACGAGGCGGTGCAGGTCACCGGCGAGGGCGCCTCTTTCCCGCCCAGCGCGACCATGTGCTTCAAGTGCAACACCAAGGCCACCGTCATTATGGATGGGTGTGCCACTTGCCTGAATTGCGGCTACAGCAAGTGCGGCTGAGGCCTATTCCTGCTTATCGCGCCGACTGCCGGGCCCCGTGAAGGGGCCCGTTTTTTTTTCGTATCCCGGGACCTGCGATGACACCCGATACCACTCCGGCCAAGTGCGCCGCACTGTTTTTGGTGATGGTCCTCGCCTCGGCGCCCGTTGCCGATGGCTTGGCGCAAGGCCCCGCGCAGACCGGCGTGACCGGGGAGATCGGGTCAGACGCTGTGAATGCCAAAAGTCCTGCACTGGTCGATGCGCTCGACCGTGCGGGCGAACTGGAAACAGCGGGTCGCTTCAGCGAAATCGATGCCGTGCTGCAGCCATGGGCCGATCTTGGCGATCCGGACGTGGATTACACGCGCGCATACGCCCTGTTCGCAGCCCGGATGAATGGACTTCACGAGTCGGAGTTTGCCAGCGTCGACCTCGCGGAGGTTGAGCAGCTTGCCGAGCGCGCCGCCGGCAACGGCCATGGCGGCGCGATGAACCTGTTGTACATGACCCACGGCAACGGCTATGGCCGGGCAGTCGACATGCCGAAAGCGATGGAGTACCTGAATCGCGCTGTCGCCGCCGGCGACATCGGCGCCCGCGTCAGCCTCGCGACGATGCTCTACGAGGGGCGCCCATGGCTGCCGCGCGATCGTGAGCGCGCATGCCGGATGTTCGTCGATTTCGCGACTGTCGAGGGTGCGGGTGCATTTTCGCTGTATTACCTAGGGCTGGCCACAGTGAGAGGCGAATGCGGGCTCGACGAGGACTTGGCAAAAGGCGTCGATTTCATACGCCGTGCCGCCGAGGGCGGAGTGCGCGATGCCGAGCGTGATTTCGGCAAAGCCCTGGAGAAGGGTGTCGGCGTGGAGCGTGACATCGATGAAGCGCTGAAGTGGTACGAGTCAGCTGGGTCGCACGGAGACGGGTACGCATTGTGGCGGTTGGGAATGGCCCATGTGGATGGCGAAGGTCGTGCAAAGGACCCCGTTCGTGCGGTGGAGTACTTCCGCCGCGCCGCGCCGCGGACGCCGGCAGCGGCGATGCCCTCGTCAGCCTGGCGGTGATGTACGCGACCGGATCTGGTGTCGAACAGGATGCGAGCAAGGCGGCGGACTACTACCTACAGGCAGCCGATGCAGGCGTTTCCCACGCCTTTCGTGGACTCGCGGTGATGGCGCTCAACGGCGAGGGCATGGACAGCGACCCTGTACGCGCCTGGGTGCTCTATTCGCAGGGCGTCGAGCTTGGCAACGCACCAGAGCCGAAACTCCTCGCGGTAATTGAGAAGCAGCTGGATGAAGCGGAAAAAAAAGAAGCCGCGGCCCAGCTCGATCGCTGGAAGGCGCAGCGCCAACAGCCTGACTGACCGCTGCGCTCGGCGCGACAGCGGGGTCAGGTTCAGAAATTCAAGGTTCTTCCTGCCCGCTCAAAGAGCGCGCTGGTTACTCCGGCGCCTTTCCGGTCAAAAGCTGGTCGATTACCGGGTTTATTTTTGCCTCGGTACCAGCCCACTTATTGAGCGCAAACCCGCCGCTATGCCGGTAGTTGGCGGTGCCGATGGTCGACCCGTTTCGCGACAGCCGGAGCTCCGCGTAGTCGAGATAGGGCTTCAGGTCCCAACCTCGTTCTGCCGTGTAATTGAGGACGTATTCACAACTGGCGGGAAGCGGCAGGTCGTGCACGGAAGTAGCGATGCCGTGCCGCATGAAGCCTTGCTCCGTCACGGTGAGAAAGTCGGAGACAGCAACTTTCGGGTTGCGCTCGATGCAGACGTGGTTGATCTCGTGTTGGCTCTTGTCGACCTGGCTGACCTGCACGCTGGTGCAACCGGAGAGAAAGATCGCGCTGGCGATCAGAGCGACGGGCGTGTTCCGCATGGGAGTCCAGAAGTATTGGTCGGCGTTGAAGCTACTTTGTTTGTAAGGGAATGTCCTGTCGGCGCCTGGTGGAATGTCCGGAACTGTGAGCTGGTTCTGAAAGCCGGGGACGAGGCGCGGTTTTTCTCGCGCCCGTCCTGAAACAATCCACCCCGGCGTTTACCGGTTCGACAGGTACCACCGCAGGGGGCGGGCATGGCGAAGTTCTGGTTTCTACTCACGGTCGCTTTCGTCGACCTGATCGTGGCCGTGGTGCTGGTGAACTGGGGACATGGCTCCATCGCCTTCCTGTTCCTGCTGATCGCGGCCCTGATGGGCGGTTACGCTTTCTTCTCGACGCCCAGTGTGAGGCGCGATCCGCGTGGGCGCCTGCAGCAGGCCGAGGTGCCTTACGGCAGCGTGCTCGGCACGGTGGGCGCGATTGCCATCATGGTGTGCGCGGCCTACGTGGCCTTCATCAGCAGCCGGCCGCTGCCGCCTGAGCCACGCAAGCCGACGCGTACGGTTTCGACTCCGCGGCCCGCACCGCCTCCGGCCTATCAGCCGCCGCGCAGCTACAACCCGTCGCCGGCGTCGGCCGCGCTGTACAAATGCGTGGACGCCCAGGGGCAGTCCATCTTCCAGTCGCGGCCCTGCGCGGCCGGCACCACCCAGGCCTGGGTGCGCGACGCGACGCCCGAGGCGCCGCCCAGCCGCGCTCAGCTCGAACGCCAGGCGCGGGCGCGGCGCGCGGCCGAACAGCAGGCGGCCTACGAGACTGACGCGCGCTCGAATGGCGTTCAATATTCCATGCCGGACCCCGGCACATCGGCGGCCTGCCAGGCCGCCCGCGATGCCGATGCCGCCTACCGTCGCCAGCCACTGCAATACGTCACCCACGACGGACTGCGCCGCCACGGCGACCTTATCCGCGAAGCCTGCGGCTGAGGCAGAAGGGCGGTCCCGCGGTGTCATTTCCGGCGCTGCTTCCGCTCGTCAGCCCACCACCACCACGCGCCCGGAACCGGTCTTTTATGTGAACCAGTTCACAGTTTTGACCTGCCGAAGGCCGGTTAATGTCCCCAAAGACAGCAGACCGCCGTTCCGGGCGGCGCGCCAACAGGGGCTGGCATGACTCCGATCTACACCGCCGAAAGCACGCTCGACGCGCAGCTAGTCCAGGACCTGTTGCTGGGGGCCGGCATCACCGCGCACGTGTTCGGCCGCAACGTGGCCGGGGCGATTCCCGAGGTGCCCGACAGTGGCCAGATCCGCGTGGTCGTCGAGGACGACGAAGCCGACCTCGCGCGCGCCATGATCCAAGACTGGCAGACCGGTCCCGAACTAGATGGCGACGACCTGGACCTTGGGGTCGACAGCGTGCTGCTGGACGACGACGCCTGAGTTCGCGGCTGTTCAACAGGTGAACCCGACGCTGCTGCGCGCCGAGCCGGCAGACATGGCAGGGCGTATCCTCGACGCGCTGGCGGGTTGAAACCCGCGCTCCAGGCCCGACGTCCGATCGCATGTCCGACCATCCGCTCGACAACCCGATCTGGCAGTCCCTGGCCCACCGCCATCGCGGGCTAGCGCTCGCGCAAGGCGAGGTGCTGCGTTATCCCGCCGACATCGCGCCCTTCCTCGGCGTGCCCGGCCCGCACGTTGCGCTGGCGCCGGCGATCGACACCCTGGTTCCACCCGGCGACACCGTGCTGCTGCTCGGCGCCGTGCCGCCGCAGCCGCCCGGCTGGACGCTGCAGCCATTGGGCGACCTCGCGCAGATGGTCTGCGAGGCGCCGCTGCCCGAAGTGGATGGCCCCGGGTTCATCGAACTGGGCGAACCCCATCGCGCCGATGTGCTGGCACTCACCGCCCTGGTGTATCCGCACTATTTCCGCCCGCACACGATGAAGCTGGGCCGTTACTTCGGCATGTACGTCGACGACCGGCTGGCGGCGATCATCGGCGAGCGCATGGGTCCGCCCGGCTGGCGCGAGATCAGCGCGGTCTGCACGCACCCGGACTTCCTCGGCCGCGGTTACGCACGCCGGCTGATGGCCTGGCTGTCGAACGACATCCTGGCGCAGGGGCTGACGCCCTTCCTGCACGTGAGCCGGCAGAACACCCGCGCGCTGTCGATGTACGAGAACAACGGCTACCGCACCCGCACCGGCATCGCCTTCTGGTCGCTGGCCCGCCAGGGATGAACGCCGGCCCGCCCGCACCCGAGCGCCCGGCGGTGCCTTCGCCCTGCACCCGCCGCTGTTGCCTGGACGAACGTGATGTCTGCCTGGGCTGTGGCCGGCACCTGCAGGAGATCCTGCGCTGGCATGAGGCTGGAGACGAGGAGCGGCGTGGAATCCTGGCCGCGGCCGCGGCCCGGCAGGACGCCCGGGGCCGGGGCCCGGCGGCTGGAACGCGGTAGTACTGGCGCCGTCACCGGGATGTGGTCAAAGTAGCCTCCACGCGCTACAGGGTCGCCCTGTGCAGGACGGCAGGGCCCGGCCATTCCGCTTCCATCCACCGATCGGAGAAGACGATGCCGAAACACAGCCCGCGAATCGCACTGGCCGCGCTGGCCCTCGCACTGGCGCTTCCGCTGGAGGCGGCGGCCGACGACGGCTGGGACTGGCAGGTCGCCCCGTACCTCTGGTTCCCGACGGTGAGCGTGGACTTCTACCGCGATCTGCCGGCGTTCGGAGACGAGAACCGCTTTCCGGACATCGTCAGCGAAGTCGACGGCGCCTTCATGCTGCACGCCGAAGGGCAGGGCGACCGTTTCGGTGTGTTCGGTGACGTGACCTTCTTCTCGGTGGGCGAGCAGCGTTCGCGCCCCGCCTTCGCGACCGATTCGGGCATCGACGCCACCGTGTTCGAAGTGGCCGGCGTGTGGAACGTCGAGCCCGAGCGTTACAAGGGCCTGGAACTGTTCGGTGGCCTGCGCTATTTCGACGTTGATTTCGACGCGAGCATCACTCCGACCAATCCGATCTTCTCCGCGGTCAGCTTCGGCGAAGACCGGTCCTATGCCGACTTCCTGCTGGGTGCGCGTTACCACGCCTCCCTGTCGGAACGCTGGGGCATGACCCTGCGCGGCGACGGGTCCTGGGGCGAATCCGACGGCAGCTTCGGTGCCAGCGCCATGTTCAGTTTTTCGATGACGCACGGCGCCTGGCTGTTCGGTTACCGCTACCTGCAGGCCGACCTGCCGACGCCCGGGCAGTCGATGGAAATCGACCTGTCCGGCCCGGTGGTCGCCTACGCCTTCCGGTTCTGAGCCTCGATACAAGCGCATGGCCCCGGGGCGGTATGGCCCTTGGGGCCAATGTCGCCCCCGCAGGCCCTGTGGTGTCATGCCGGACGGGACTTTTCCCGACCCACAGGAGCTGAGCTGATGAAATCCATTGCAAGCCTGGGATTGCTGGTGGCCTTGATCGCCGGTCCGGCCTTCGCGCAGAGCGTGAACGCCGACAGCCAGGCCGCCCCCGACCCGGTCGCGGCCCTGCAGGCCCTCAATGCCGAAGTGGCCCCGAAGAAACGCGAATTCGTGCAGCAGCAGCTGGCCCTCACCGAAGCCGAGGGCAAGGCCTTCTGGCCGGTGTACGACGCGCACCAGGCCGCCCTGACCAAGCTCAACGAACGGCGCCTGGCGAACATCGAAGCCTATGCCGATGTCTGGAACGCCGCGGCCACCGACGACAAGGCCATCGCCGCCGTCGCCACCGAGGCCCTGGACATCGAGAAGGACGAAGCCGCGCTGATGGAGCACACCTACGGCAAGCTCAAGGGCCATGTGCCGGTGGTCAAGGCGGTGCGTTACCTGCAGCTCGAATCCAAGCTGCGCGCCCTGATCAAGGTCGAACTGGCGGCGCGCATTCCCTACGCGCACTGAATGAAGGCGGCACCGCCCCGCACGATCGGGGCGGTGCCGTGCCGGACGCGTTAGGCTGTGGCTTCGAAACCGGAGGCGCGGCATGAAGATCGGATTCCTGTTCCTGGCCCTCGTGCTGGCCGCGCCGGCGGTCCGCGCCGAGGCGCTGTACAAGTGCACCGATGCGGCGGGTGCGGTCAGCATCCAGTCCAGCCCTTGTCCGAAGGGCAGTACCCAGGTCTGGAAGCGCGACGCCACGCCCGATCCCGGGCCGACGCCCGAACAGCTGGCTGCGCGCGTCGCGCTGGCCGAGGCCGAGGCGCAGCGCGCCGCCGAACAGGCACGCGAGGCGGAAGCCCTCCGGCTGGCCGAAGAGGCCAAACGCGAGGCGGAGGCGCAACGCTTGGCCGACGAGGCCGCCGGCCTGCGGCCGGAGCGCAAGAGCGAATGCACGCTGGCGCATGATTTCGCCGATGCGGCCGCCGCCAAACCCTGGCTCCAACTCAGTGACTTCCAGCAGCGCCGGCTGCGCGAGTGGGTGATCGAGCAGTGCCGCGATCCGGATGCGCCGGTGGCGGACGAAGCGACCTCGCTCTGACGGAGCGGTTTTCCTCGCGCCTGCGGGGGTGTTCTCCGGCATCGCGTGTTCGCGCCTTGCGCTGCAATGGTCCTCCCGACCGGAGGACCGCCGATGATCCGCCTGCTGTTGTCGTTGTCCTTGCTGCCGAGCCTGTCGGTGGCGGCCGAGTTGCACAAATGCCTGGCTGCCGGCGGCCAGCTCAGCTACCAGTCCGAAGCCTGTCCGGCTGGCGCACGCACCCTGTGGGTGCGCGATGTTCTGCCTGAAGCCTCGCCGCCGCGGCCTGCGGCGCGGACGACGGCCGCACCTGCGCCGACGACGCCCGCGCCGGCACGGACCAAGGCGGCGCGCGCCCGCCCACCGTCACGCGATCCGCAGGCCACCCGTTGCGCCAAGGCGCGCCGCGCCGCCGATCTCAGGCGCGACCGGGAATGGAGCCGGCTGGACTTCCGCCAGCGCTCCGAACTCGATGCCTCGGTGGCGCGTGCCTGCGCCCGCTGAGCGTCCGATGGCCGTTGCCCCCGGAGCGGGCATCAGCGGCGTTTCGGTTTGCGGGCAGGGGCGGCGGGCGCCGGCTTCGCGCGTCTTGCCGCCGCTTTCGTTTTTCCTGCGGGTGACGTCCGCTCGTCCGGTGGCGTCAGCAACTTCGCGTAGGCGCGCGCCTGGCCGAGCAGCCATTCGCGGAAGGCCAGCAGGCCGGCGTGGTCGTTCGAGCGCGCGGGATGCACCAGGTAGTGCGCGTAATCCGACTTCATGCGCTGGGGGCTGAGCACGACCAGCAGGCCGGCGTCGATCAGCGGCCGCGCCAGGGTCATGCGGCCCATGGCCACGCCCATGCCGGTGACTGCCGCGCGGTGCAGCGATTCGGCGTCGTCCAGGCGGGCCACGAAGCGCTTCGGCGCCGCTCCGCCGAAACGTGCGAACCAGTCCGGCCAGCGGCCGGCGTCGTCTTCCAGCAGCGGGTAACGCGACAGGTCCTGCGGCTGCCGGCCGCCGTGTTCGGCGACGAGCGCCGGGCTGGCGAGCGGCGCGATCCAGTCGTCGAACAGGTGCACCGCGGTCAGCCCGGGCCAATGGCCGGGGCCGTATCGCAGCGCGGCATCGACGGTGGAGTCGCGTTCGAAGTCCACCAGCGCGACGCTCGACTGCAGGTTGATCTCCAGTTGCGGGTGCGCCGCCAGGAACGACGGCAGCCGCGGCACCAGCCAGCTTGAAGCCATGGACGGAATGAGGCTGAGGGTCAGCACGTCGTCACGACGCGAACTGCCGGGACGCAGCGCGTGTTCAAGCGCATCGAACGGTTCCGACACCGCGTCGAACAGGCGTTGGCCATCGGCGGTCAGGCGGATGCCCCGCGGGCCACGGTCGAACAGGCGCTGCTGCAGCCGTTCTTCCAGGGCGCGGATCTGGTGGCTGAGCGCGCTGACGGTGAGGCTGAGCGTATCGGCCGCGCGCGAAAGATTGCCGGCGCGGGCGGCGGCCAGGAAACCCTGTAGCGGTTGCAGGGGCAGGCGGCTCATGTTGAAAATTCCTCAAGTCTGGATTGCAAACATGTCGCTACTACGGGGAGAAGCATCGCCCTATCTTGCATTTCCATCAAGTCACGCCGCCAATGCGGCCCCGGAGGAAACGATGAACATCTACAAGAACCTGATGTTCCTGCACGGCCATTTCACCGACCCGCACATGGACGACGGTTACACGACCAGTTACGGCAACCGCACAGCCAATGCCCGCAGCCTGCGCGAAAGCTGGGAGTCGGCGCACGAAGCGGTGGCCAGGACCATGGTCTCCCCGCGCCGTCGGAAGGTGCCTGCCGTGCCTGCCAGTCGATCCGCTAGGGACATGGCCGTTCCCACCCTGCCGGCGCCGACGGCCATCACGCACAATGCCGCGATGACCACCCCCAACAACCTGCGCGGCATCGTCGCGATGCTACTGGCCGTCGGCCTGTTTTCGCTGATGGACGGCGGCATGAAACATCTTTCCGGGCATTACCCGCCGATGCAGGTCGCGGCCATCCGCGGCCTGTCGTCACTGCCGCTGGTGCTGCTGTGGGTGCTGGCCACGGGCGCTGCCGCCAGTCTGTTGCGCGTGCGCTGGCCGCTGCACCTGCTGCGCGGGGTCCTGGCCATCCTGATGTTGGCGACCTTCGCCTATGCGCTCAGCCGCATGCCGCTGTCGAGCGCCTACGCGCTGTTTTTCGTCGCACCGTTGCTGATCACCGCGCTGTCGGTGCCGCTGCTGGGCGAAAAGGTCGGGCCGCGGCGCTGGACGGCGATCGCCGTGGGCATGCTCGGTGTATTGGTGGTGCTGCGGCCGACCGGCGAGGGTGTGTTCACCTGGGCCGGCCTGGCGGTGCTGCTGGCGGCAGCCGGCTACGCGCTGTCGGCGATCACGGTGCGCGTGCTGCACCGGACCGACAGCAGCCAGAGCATGGTGTTCTGGATGCTGCTGATGACCGGCGTCGGTGCCGGCGCACTGGCCTGGCCGCAGTGGGTGCCGCTGCTGTGGGCCGATGCCTGGGTGATCGCCGGCGTGGGGCTGGCCGGCTTCCTGGGCCAGGTGGCGATCACCGAAGCCTTCCGTTCCGGCGAGGCGTCCGTGGTGGCGCCGTTCGAATACAGCGCGCTGGCCTGGGGCCTGGGCCTGGACTGGCTGATCTGGCA
The DNA here is from genome assembly GCF_007993735.1 of Arenimonas daejeonensis. GTDB lineage: Bacteria > Pseudomonadota > Gammaproteobacteria > Xanthomonadales > Xanthomonadaceae > Arenimonas > Arenimonas daejeonensis. Next base: position 1,123,554 of record NZ_CP042453.1, read on the forward strand.
GGCGCTGCCGGACGGCTGGACCTTCGCCGGCGCCGGCATCATCGTCGCCAGCGGCCTGTACCTGATCCGCCGCGAACGGGTGCATGCCGAGGCCGAACATCCCTGAAACCGCCCGGCCCCGCGGTCGGGCTATGCTTCCGGGGAGCCCGTTTCCCGGATCCGCGAATGAAGCTGCAGACCCTGATGCCCGCCGTCGCCACGCTCGCCCTGCTGGGCGGTTGCGGCGAGGCGCCGCCCGCCCCCGCCCCGACGGTGGAGGTGCCCGTCGCCGAGGCCGATGCCGACCGCGTGGACTGGAGCCGCTGCCGTATCCCGGACGTCGGCGTGCCCGTGCCCGGCCGTCTGTTCGTGGTGGACGGCGGCCCGCCGCCACCGGACGCCGAGCCCGGCCGCGAGTCGATCCGGCGCGTGGACGTGCGCGTGCCCGGCCCGGTGGCCCTGTTGCTGACAGCGCCCGACGCCACCGCCTGGCATGTGCGGGTGTCGCCGGAAACCCAATTGCGCGCCATCTTCGCCAGCGGCGTGGATTCCCAGCGCATCACCGGCCAGGGCCTGGGCCGCTCGCGACTGACGCAATCGGGTGCGTTCGGCGAACCCTGCGGCCGCTACTGGCTGGAAGGCGGCGCCGGTCCGGCGCTGGCCGAGCTGACCCAGGAAGTGTTCGGCCGGCCGCACGATGCCATCTACAGGATGCGCATCGGCAGCGTGATCATCGGTGGCACCGACCCGGGCCTGGACCAGCCGGTCGGCCACGGCGACTAGCGGTTGCCGAGCAGTTTTTCCAGGCGGTCGCGCAGTTCGGTGACTTCGGCCTCCAGCGCCTCCACGCGCGCTTCCAGCGAGCTGCGTGCGGGGCTGGCGGGCCGCGTGCTGACGGCCAGCAGTTCGGCCGATACCGGCCCGCACAACAGGTGCATGTAACGGTCTTCGCGCTGGCCGGCACCGCGGCCGAGATTGACTGCCAGGCCACGCTGGATCAGGCGCTCCAGCTGCTGGCGGGTGTCGTCCAGGTCGCGCGGGCCGCCCAGTCGTTCGCAGCGGGTCATCAGTTCGGCGGCGGTCTGTGCGCCGCGCAGCAGCAGCACGCCGACCAGGGCCTGCTGCTGCCGGGTGAGCGAATAGCCGGCGGACAGCCGATGTTCGTAACGCTGCGCACGCGCACCGTGCACCGAGTGCACCAGACCGCGCGATTCGAGCTCGCGCAGCGCGTGGCCGACTTCGCCGGCCTCCAGCTCCAGGACCGGATCGCGGTTGTTCTTCTGGTTGCAGGCCAGCTGCACGGCGTTGGCGGTGGGGATAGGCCTCGGGCGTGGCCGCTTCCTTCTCGGCCAGGCTGCCGAGGATGCGTGCCTCGACGGCGGTGAGCGGGGCGGGAGTGTCGTTGTCGGGGAAGTCATCGCGATTTGTCCTTGGCCTGGCCGGCATGATGCCCCAAGCCAGCCCGTTCTCGACGCGCTGCGTGCGCGCCGTGAAAGAGGTTAGGATGCCGCACCCCCGGCCCTACCGCGTCACGACATGATCCAGCTCATCGGTTTCGACGGCGACGATACCCTTTGGCACAGCGAGGGCTATTACCAGTCCGCGCACGCCGAATTCGAACGCATCGTCGGCCGCCACGCCGACCTGGCGGATGCCCGCCTGCACGAGCGCCTGCTAGAGACCGAGCGCCGCAACATCAAACTGTTCGGTTACGGCGCCAAGGGCATGACCCTGTCCATGCTCGAGGCCGCGTTCGCCGTGACCGAGGGCCGCATCACCTCGACCGACATGCACCGCATCGTCGAACTGGGCAAGCAGGTGATGGCGCACCCGGTCGAACTGCTGCCCGGCATCCGCGAAGCGGTGACGGCGGTGGCGCACCATTACCCGGTGGTGCTCATCACCAAGGGCGACCTGTTCCACCAGGAATTGAAGGTGGCGGCCTCGGGCCTGGCCGACCTGTTCCGGCGCATCGAGATCGTGTCGGAAAAGGACGCGCACGCCTACGCGCGGGTGCTGGGAGAATTCGGCGTCGAGCCCTCGGCCTTCGCCATGGTCGGCAACTCGCTGCGTTCGGACATCGAACCGGTGGTGCGCCTGGGCGGCTGGGGCGTGCATATGCCCTACCACGTGACCTGGGCGCACGAGGCCGAAAATGGCCTCGGCCCGGAGCATGGCGCGCGCGTGGCCACCGTGGACGAACCGTCGGGCATTCCCAAGGCGCTGGCCGCGCTGCAGGCGCGCGCCACCGCCCTGGTCGAAGGCCGCGCCTGACGCGGCGGACGATCCGCCGGCATCGGCCGCCGGTCGCTTGATAAGCTCGACCGGTCCCCGCGAGGCCCGCCATGTCCGATACCGCTCCGTTCGACCGCCGCGACCTCGAGTTCCTGCTTTACGCCGTGCAGGACGCCGCCGGCCTGTGTCGCCACCCGCGTTTCGCCGGCCATTCGCGCGACACCTTCGACGCCGCCATGGACGCCGCGCAGGCGCTGGCGCTGGCCAGGTTCGCCAACCACAACCGCGCCTCCGACGTGTGCGAGCCACGTTTCGTGGACGGCCGGGTCGAGATCATCCCGGACGTGAAGGCTGCGTTGGACGCCTATGCCGACGCCGGTTTCCCGGCCCTGCTGGCCGACGAGGACGAAGGCGGCCTGCAGCTGCCGTACACGATCGCGCTGGCCTGCGACGCGATGTTCGTCGCGGCGAACGTTTCCACCGCCGGTTACGCGCTGCTGGCGCGCGGCGTCGCCAACCTGCTGCAGGCGCACGCCACGCCGGAACAGTGCGCGCGTTACCGCACGCCGATCCTGCAGGGCCGTTTATGGGCACGATGTGCCTGAGTGAACCGCAGGCGGGTTCTTCGCTGGGCGACATCGGTACGCGCGCCGAACCCGCGGCTGATGGCAGCTACCGCCTCACCGGCGCCAAGATGTGGATCAGCGGCGGCGAACACGATCTGGCCGAGAACATCGTGCACCTGGTGCTGGCACGGCTGCCGGACGCGCCGCCGGGCGTGAAGGGCATCAGCCTGTTCATCGTGCCGAAATACCGCGTCAACGACGACGGCAGCCTGGGCGCGCGCAATGACGTGCAACTCGCGGGCGTGAACCACAAGCTGGGCCAGCGCGGCATCGTCAATACCTTCCTGAAGTTCGGCGAGAACGGCGACTGCCATGCCGAGCTGGTTGGCGCCCCGCACCGGGGCCTGGCGCAGATGTTCCACATGATGAATGAAGCGCGCATCGGCGTCGGCGTCGGCGCGGTGATGCTGGGCGTGGCCGGTTACCGCCATTCGCGCGACTACGCGCGCGAACGCCGGCAGGGCCGGCATCCCGACCAGAAGGACCCGGCCAGCCCGCCGGTGCCGCTGGTCGAACACGCCGACGTGCGCCGTATGCTGCTGCAGCAGAAGGCGTACGTCGAAGGCGCACTGGGCTTGGCGATGTACGCGGCGACCCTGGTGGACGCGCAGGCGCAGGACCCGGACGAGGGCAGACGCCGGGACGCCAACCGCTTGCTGGAACTGCTGACGCCCGTGCTCAAGGCCTGGTCGGCCGAATGGTGCGTGAAGGCCAACGACCTCGCCATCCAGGTGCTGGGCGGCTACGGCTACACGCGCGAATACCCGGTCGAACAGTACTGGCGCGACAATCGACTGAACCCGATCCACGAAGGCGCCAACGGCATCCAGGCGCTGGACCTGCTCGGCCGCAAGGCGCTGATGGACAACGGCGCCGCGTTCAAGTTGTTGCTGCATGAGATCGCCGCCACGGCGGCCGAAGCCGGCCGGGAAACGGAGCTGGCCGAACACGCCGCCGCGCTGGCGCATTTCGCCGCGCTGGCCGCGCGCACCACCGCGGGGCTCGGTGGCGCGATGGCCGGTGGCGAACTGCGCGTCGCACTCGCGAACGCACCGCGATATCTCAAACTGGTCGGCCACCTCACGGTGGCCTGGACCTGGCTGAAACAGGCGCAGGCCGCGCTGCGGATCACGCCGCGCAACGACGTGGAGCGTGATTTCATCGCCGGCAAACTCGCTGCCTGCCGCTGGTTCTTCGTGCATGAACTGCCGACGGTCGAACACGACGCCGCGCTGCTGGCGGCGCTGGACCGCTGCGCGCTCGACACCCGTCCGGAATGGCTGTGAGCCGCGGACCGGCCCCGGCTCAGTCCGGCGAGTAGCCCAGCCCCAGCATCACCGTCGCGCGGCTGTCCTGGTCCACGATCGGGCTGTCGGTGATTTCCGACGGAAACCAGCTGTAGCCCAGGTAGGTGAACACGCTCCAGCGCTTGCCGACCGGGTGCGTGGCCAGCAGCAGGAACTGCGGCGTCATCGCCGAACCCGGACGGTAGGCCGCACGACCCGGCAGGGCCTCGTCGTCGCGCACACCGAAGTAATAGTCGATCAGGTCCTCGTCCTGCCACTGCAGCGTCAACGAGGGCACGAAGGTCCAGCCGAAACGCCTGAACAGCGCCGAATACGACAGCTGCACTTCCTCGCCATAGCTGCGCCCGAGCAGGTCGGTGGTCACCGCAAGGTCGAACTGGCCGACCTTTTCACGGGACCACTTGGCCGCGAACCCGCCGTCGAGGGAAAAGTCCCGGTCGTCCATGCCCGCCAGGAAGGGCGAGTCCTTGGCCTTGTAGCCGTCGAGCCGGACCTGGAAAAAGCTGTCGATGGCGAAACCGCCGTTTTCGTAGAGATTGCCACCGGCGCGCAGGCCGCGGATGTGGAACCGTTCGCCCTCGAAGCGGACTAGGGGCGCGAACAGCAGGCCTTCGTCCAGGCCCACGTAGGGCGCATCGCGATTGGCGGCCAGCACGCCCAGGGTCCAGCGTGGCGGCGGGTCCTGTGCCTGCACGAGCGGGGCGGCAAGCAGCATCATCAACAGCAGCATGAGTCGCATGGCGGGAACCGGTTCGGGGAGGCCCATTGTGCGGGCATCCCGTCGAACCGGTGTGATTGCCGGCCTGCGGCCCGGATCAGGGCAGGCTGAAGTCGATCGGCACCAGGGCCCAGGCGGCGATCGGGCGGCCGTCGGGCGCGGTGGCCGGGTGGAAGCGCCACTTCGCCAGCACCTGGTCGCGCGCGGCCTTGTCCAGCGCGCGGTGGCCGCTGCTGCTTTCGATCAGCACTTCCTGCGGCCGGCCCTGTTCGTCCACCAGCACGCGCAGCGTCACCGTGCCTTCGTGCATGGCGCGCAGGGACGGGCGCGGGTAGCGCGGGGCCGGGTGCACGTCGTAGGCGAGGGTCGCCAGCGCCGGCGGGCCCGGGTCGAAACTGTCCACCGGTTCGCCCAGGTCCGAGGGCAGGGCGACTTCGGTGCCGGTGTCGATGACCGGCGCGGATTCGGTGACCGGCGTCTGCGCGATCTGCTGGGTGGGTGTCGGGCTGGGCTGGCGCGGCCTGATCTCCGGGATCGGATCGGGCGGGGGTGTTATCGGCGGCAGCAGTTCCGGCCGGACCACTTCGGGCACGACCACCTGCATCGGCGCAGGGCGTTCCGGCGGCGTCCAGCGGGTCGGCACCAGCAGCAGGCCCAGCACCACCATAGGTGCAGGCTGATGGCCAGGCTGGTGCCGGCGATGCGCTTGGCGTCGACTCCGGCGAATACGGATGGGTGGGACTGGCTGCGGACCATGGGGCACCTCCTTGGCTGGGCAAGCCTGTCAACGCGCCAGGGTCGAAAACGGGGTTGCTGGTCGCGCGACGCCGGAACCGGACGCCGCACCTGTGGTCCAATCGGCCTGGGACCTGGAGTCCGGTCCGCCGTGGAGAGAGCGATGTCCGTGTCGCGATACATGTTGCCGCTGTTGATTTCCGTGCTTCTGGCGCTGGCCGCGTGCGGCCGGGACGCGCCGTCGGGTGACGGGGCGACGGCCGGCCCGGACGATTTCCCGGATGCCGAAGTCGCGACCGACGGTGATTTCGAACGCGCCTGGCTGGGCGTGCTGCCCTGCGCCGACTGCGACGGCATCCAGACCCGCCTGGTGCTGCGCGCCGAAGATGGCGTGCGCCGCTACGTACTGGAAGAAACCTATCTCGGCGCCGAGGGCGACAACGCCTTCGTGCAGGAAGGCGAGTGGCGCGAGGAAACCACCTCGCTCGAGGGCGTCGACACCACCGTCTACCGCCTGGACCCGCAGGGCCCCGGCCGCTGGTTCTGGCTGCAGCCCGACGGCGGCCTGGAAATGCTCGAGGGCGAGGGTCGCGCGTCGCTGGACGGCCTGGCGTATCGCCTGCAGCGGTTGTGACCGGGGTTCCGGACCCGTTCATCTCCCTGGGGCACAATCGCCCCGTCCCCAAGGGCCAGGAAACCACAATGAAAAAGAGTCTCGCAGGTCTCGTGCTCACTCTCGGCCTGGCTTTCACGGCCGGCGCCCAAGCCGTCGTCGACAATTTCGCCTTCGGTTTCAGCCCGCGTACGGGCGATGCCTGGGTGGATACGCAGCTGGGCGACATCAACGTGTTCGCCCGCGGCAATACCGATGGTTTCATTGACGACGTGGTGGTCAGCTACGGCGCGCCGCGTTACCCTGCGGTGCGCGAGCTGTACTACGACCGCCGCTGGGCGCCGGGCGACATCTATTACGCCTGCGCCATCGCCTACCAGCTGCGCCGGCCGTGCCTGGAGATCGTGGACATCTACCAGCGCGACCACGGCCAGGGCTGGGGCGCGATCGCCAAGCGCCTGGGCATCAAGCCCGGTTCGCCGGCCTTCCATGCGCTCAAGGGCAACGTGGGCAAGGGCCACGGCAAGATGAAGGGCAACCAGGGGGCGGCAGGCCGTCCCAGGCCAGCCAGCAGGGCGGTCCGCCGGACAAGGGCGGCGGCCAGGGCCAGGGTGGCAATTCGGGCAAAGGAAAGGGCAAGGACAAGGGCGGCCGCTGAAGCGCGCCCGTCTTCGCCGGTGATGAAGTAGGCAGCCTCCGGGCTGCCTTTCTTTTCGCGGGTGCCAAGTGTCCCGTGGCCTCTGCCGACGCTGGCGGCAAACCTGATCCGAATGCGTAAACGTCATCGTGGCTGCCGGCCGGGATCGGCGCGCGCTGGCGCCTGCCGGAAATCGGCGCCTAAGATGTTTAATTCCTGCCCACCCGTTCGATAGGACGCCATGGACGAACGCCGGGACCGACGCGCGATCGACCGCCTGCTGGACGAGTTGCTCGACATGCCGGCGGAAGAGCGCGCACGGCGATTGGCGGCGCTGCGGGCACAGGACAAGGCGCAGGCGGAGGAGCTCGAACGGCTGCTTTCCTACTGCGTCCAGGACGGCGGCGACCTGGCGCCCGGGGCGCGCTGTCGGGTGGCCTGGCCCGCGAGGCGCTGCTTGGCGCCGGACCGGCCATGGAGACTCCCCGGGAACCGAGGTCGGCCCCTACGTCATCGAGACCCTGATCGGCCGCGGCGGCATGGCCGAGGTCTATCGCGCCAGCCGTGCCTTCGACGGCTTCGCACAGGTGGTCGCGTTGAAGCTCGTGCGTCCGGACAAGGTCGGCGGCAACCTGCGCGAGCGGCTGCTCAGTGAACAGCGCGCGCTGGTGCGGCTGGAACATCCGAACATCGCCCGTTTCCTCGACGCCGGCATCGCCGCCGACGGCAATGTCTATCTGGCCATGGAGCTGGTGGATGGTGGTCCGGTGGTCGAACAGGCCAACACGCGCCGGGCGGATCCCGCCACCCGCGTGCGCTGGATCATCGCGCTGTGCGATGCACTGGAACACGCGCATTCGCAGCTGGTCGTGCATTGCGACATCAAACCCTCGAACGTGCTGGTGGATCGCGACGGCCGACTGCGCCTGCTCGACTTCGGCATCGCCAGCGTGCTCAACGAAGCTGAACCGGCCTCGTCCGCGGGCCTGAAGCTGTTCACGCCCGACTGTGCCGCGCCCGAACAGCTGGGCGGCGAACCCGTCGGCACCGCCACCGACGTGTTCCAGACCGGTGCGCTGCTGTACCGGTTGCTGGTCGGCCTGCCTTGGCTGCGCCGGCCGGGGCTGGAAGCGGGCGATGATCTCGCGGCCGCGCTGCACGCATCGCCGATCGCGCCGAGCCGGCACCTGCGGACCGCGGCGGACGATCCCCAGGTGCGGGCCAATGCCGTGGCCTGCGGTTTTGCCGATGCGACCGCGCTGGCGCGCAAGGTGGACGCGCGCCTGGATGCCATCGTGCTCAAGTGCCTGGCGCGCGCACCGGCAGCACGTTACGCCAACGTCGCCAGCCTGCGCGCCGACCTGCAGGCCTGGCTGCAGCACCGGCCGGTGTCCGCGCTCGCCGCGGGCCGCGGCACCCGCACGCGCCTGTGGCTGCGCCGCAACGGCCGCGAGGCCGCGGTGGCGGTGGCGGGACTGGCCTGCCTGGCCCTGGTTTCGGCGGTGTACGTGCATCGTGTCACCGAAGAACGTGATGCCAAGGCGCGTGAACTGCAGCGCGCAGGCAGGCGGTGGAGGGATTCCTGGGTCGCGTGTTCGCGAGCAGGCCAGTCCCTACCTGCGCGAAGACAGCGAGAACGCGCTGCAGACCCTGGTGCGGGTCGGTGACTCGATGCTGGCCGACGATCCGCAGATGGACCCGCGTACCCGCTTCAGCCTGTCCGTGGTGCTGGCCGGGCTGGAGATGGACCAGGGTCTGCCCGCACGGGTGGAAGCGCGCGCGCGGAAGGCCCTGGCGCACGATGGTGCGTCGGCCGAGCCCATGGCCCGCCTGCGCCTGCAGCGACTGCTCGCGGCAGCGCTTGCCCAGCAGGAGCGGGTTGCCGAAGCCGTCGAAGTGCTGGAAGGCGCGATGGCCGGCCTGCAGGCGCCGGCATCGGCCGTGGAAGCCAACGCCAGGGCGCTGCTGCAGGCGCAGCTGGGCAGCCAATACGCGGCCAGCGGTCGGCTGGACGAGGCGACCGCACAGTTCGACGCCGCGTTCGACGTGCTGGTGTCATCGGAAACACCGATGGATGGCGAGTCGCTGCAGGCCCTGGACCGCCTGGCGCGCAACCTGGATTTCGGGCAGCGCGGCGAGGACCTGGAGAAGGTGAACGCCGTGCTGCGCCGGTTGTCGGTGGCTCCCGCCGGCGAATCGGCGATGCACAAGGCGCTGCGGCTGCAGGCGCTGGGTTACGTGGAAGGCCTGGCGGGGCGACCGATCGAAGGCGCCGAACGCAGCCGGGAAGCGGCGGGCGTGCTGGCCGAAGCGCTGGGACCGACACATCCGCAGGTCGCGAAGGCGATGGGCGCCGCCTGCACGAACTTCATCAATGGCGGCGGCATCGTCCAGGCGCGCGAGACCTGCGCGCGTGCGGTGGAGATGGAAGTCGAAGGCGGGCGGGGTGATGGCGCCCGGGCGAGGAACATCCGCGTCAACGTTTCGATCGTGGACCTGATCCGCGGCGACTTCGTGTCGGCCGCCGCGTTGATGGAGCAGGTCCTGGAGGGTGTCGAAAGGGAGTCGGACCCGCAGCTGCACATGTTCGGCGAAGGTGTGCTTGCACGCGTGGACCTGCGGCAGGGCCGCTATCGCGAATCCCTGGCGCGCCTGAACATGTTGTGGACGATGGCGCAACGCGACTTCGCGGAAAACGAGGACCTGAAGGCGGAAATCGGCGGCACGCGCGCCGAGGTGCTGATCGAGCTGGGGCGCCTGGGCGAGGCCCGGCGTGCGCTCGACGAAAGCGAGATGACGGCCGAAACGGGCGGCCTGCGCGACCGTGTCCTGCCGGGGCGCCTGACCACCCGCGGCAATCTGGCGGCCGCCCAGGGACAGCGCGAAGAGGCGGTGGATCTGGTCGAACAGGGGCTGCGCGGCTTCGAGGCGCATTCCGCGGTGTCGCCGCTGGAGATGGGCTGGGCACTGCTCGACAGCGGCGAGGCGTTGCTGCGCGCGGAGGCTATGCCCCGCGCGAAGGAAATCTACGAGCGGGCGCTGGGCACCGGTCTCGAACCGGACCGGCATCCCGCGCTGTGGGCCTGGGCGGTGCTGCGTCTTGAGCAGCTGGATCCGGGTCGATACGAACAGGACACCCTGGAACGTGCGGTGCAGATCGCGCGGCACCAGTTCGGTCCTTCGGGAGGCCAGGCCACGCCCTGCCTGCGCCTGCCGCCGGCACTGGGTGGCGACCCGGAGCCGGAGCTCAGGGTGCGGACAACATGTCTTTGACCCAGGCGCGGGCGCGCATCCATTCGCGCTGCACGGTGCGCAGCGACAGGCCCAGCGCCTCGGCGGTTTCTTCTTCCGTCAGCCCGGCGAAGAAGCGGCACTCGAACACCCGCACCAGGCGGATGTCCACGTCGGCCAGGCCGCGCAGGGCCTGGTCCACCAGCAGCAGTTCCTCGGCTTCGCCCTTCACCGGGATGTCCAGGCCGTGGATGTCCTGCATCAGCGGATTGGCGCCGCGTTTGTCGGTGAGCTTCTGCCGCGCGTAGGAGACGATGTACTGGCGCATCGCCTGGCTGCAGATGGCCATGAAGTGCGCCTTGTCGTTGGCGTCCAGCGCACGCTGGCGCACCAGCTTCAGGTAGGTCTCGTGCACCACGCCGGTGGTGTCCAGCGTCAGGTTCGGCCATTGGCCGACGTGGCGGTGGGCCAGTCGGCGCAGGTCGTCGTAGACCAGGGGCACCAGCCGGTCCAGGACGCCGGGGTCGCCGCGGCGGTAGGCGGCGAGCAGATCGTGCAGGGTTTCGTCCATGGGCGGGGTCGAATATAGGCAGGGCTGGAGACAGCGGCAACTTCGCCGGTCCGGTACCGCCGCCCGTTAGACTTCCCCATGATTCCGCTGCCCGCCCTTGCCGCCACCCGCCTGTCCGTCGCCCCGATGATGGACTGGACCGACCGCCACTGCCGCGTATTCCATCGCCTGCTGGCGCCGCATGCGCGGCTGTATACCGAGATGGTGCACGCGCAGGCGGTGATCCACGGCGACCGCGAGCGACTGCTGGGCTTCGATCCGGTCGAACATCCGGTGGCGCTGCAGCTGGGCGGCAGTGATCCGGCGCACCTGGCGCAGGCGGCACGCATCGGCGCGGACTGGGGTTACGACGAGATCAACCTCAATGTCGGCTGCCCGTCCGACCGTGTGCAGGCCGGGCGTTTTGGCGCCTGCCTGATGCGCGAACCCACGCTGGTGGCCGAGGGCGTGGCGACGATGATCGCCGCGTCGTCGGTGCCGGTGACGGTGAAATGCCGGCTGGGCGTGGACGAGATGGAGGATTACGACGTCTTCCGCGCCTTCGTGGATACCGTGGCGGCGGCGGGCTGCGCACTGTTCGTGGTGCATGCGCGCAAGGCCTGGCTGCAGGGCCTGAGCCCGAAGGAGAACCGCGAGATCCCGCCGCTGCGCTACGACTGGGTATACCGCCTCAGGCGCGAGTGCCCGGGCCTGCGCATCCTGATCAACGGCGGGATCGCCACGATCGAGGATGCTGTCGCTCAGCTCGATCATGTCGACGGCGTGATGATCGGCCGCGCCGCATACCACGAACCCTACCGCCTGCACCTGATGGACCGCGCGATGTTCGCGCCGGATACGCCGCCGCTTGCACGCGGCGACCTGCTGCGCGCGCTGCGGCCGTATGTCGAGGACTGCCGCTCGCGCGGCATCGCCGTCAAACACCTGACCCGGCACATCCTCGGCCTGTTCCATGGCCAGCCCGGCGGCCGGGCGTTCCGCCAGGTGCTCAGCGAAGGCGCGCCGCGCAGCGACGCGGGCTGGGATCTGATCGAAGGCGCGCTGGCGATGACCGAACGTCGCGAGCACGCCACATGATCACCCGCGACATCACCGCCTTCCTTGCGCTCGCCCAAGCCACGCCGCCCGACGCCGGCCCGGCCTGCGCGAAGGCGGTGTTCCTGGTTGCGCCCGAGGGTTTCGCGCTGGCCGAACAGTCCGCCAGCGACAACGCCTACATGGACCTGGGCGTGGTCGTGGATCCGGCGCGCGCACTGGCGCAGCACCGCGACCTGCAGCGGCAGCTGGCCACCGCCGTGCCTGCCATCACCTTTCCCGGCGATCCCGCCGCGCCGGATGGTTTGTTCCCCAACAACGTCTTCGCCACCGCGCCGGGGCGGCTGGTCATCGGCCGCATGCGCCACCCGGTGCGCCAGCGTGAGGCCGAACGTGCCGACATCCGCGCCTTCTTCACGGCCATGGGTTATGCGGAGACCGACCTGCGCATGCAGCCCGGCGTCTGCGAGCTCACCGGTTCGCTGGTCATCGACCGGGCCCGCGGCCTGGGTTTCGTCGGCCTGGGCGAGCGCTGCGACGAGGCCGGCGCCGCCGCCATGCATGCTGCTTTCGGCCTGCGCGCGACCCTGGTGTTCGACCTGGCGCCGGGCGAGTACCACACCAATGTGGTGATGAGCGTGCTGGCCGGCCGTGCCCTGGTGATCTGCCCGTCCGGCTTCGCCGACCCGGCGGTGCCGGCGGCCCTGGCCGCGCTGTATGCCCCGCAGGTGATCACGCTGACCGCAGCCCAGAAGGCGGCGTTCGCGGGCAATTGCATCGCCGTTTCACCGGACCGGGTGTTCATCAGCCAGGCCGGGGCCGAGGCCTTGGGGGATGGGCAACGCCGGACCCTGGCCGAGGCCGGCTTCGCCCTGGCCCCGGTGGCCCTGGACGAGATCGAGAAGGCGGGCGGCTCGCTGCGCTGCTGCGTGGCTGAAATCTACTGAGCCCTGAACCCGGGCCGCTTCCAAGTGATTGACGGGATTAGGGTTCAGACCGGATTCACCGCCTTCCGCCCAGACTTCGCCGCACTACCGGCCTAGCCGGCCCGCCACCACGAGGCTAGTATCCCGACGATGCTGAACGTCCTGCGCCCCCTTTTGCTGATCGCTGCCCTGGCGGCCATGCCGTCCGTGCAGGCCGAAACGGCGCGTGCGCAGCGTGACGATGCCGGGGCCCGGGTCCGCCAGGTCGAGCGTGATGGCGGCCGGGTGCTGCAGGCCCAGCCGATGCAGCGGGGCGGCCAGGAGGTCTACCGGCTGAAAGTGCTGACCCCGGAAGGCCGGGTCCGTGTCCTGCAGGAAGCTCCGCAGGAGCGTGCCCGCCCACCCGAACCGCGGACCACCCGCAGCCAAGCGGGTCCACGTTCCTGGGCAACCGGTCTTCGGTCCAGGACCAACAGATGGAACGCGCCCGCGAACGCCGTGCCAACGCCGCCGGGCGTGGCGGCGACCCCGCCCGCGACTGACCGATCCGGCCCACCGGCCGGCCCCTTTTGTCGAAAGGAGACGACATGCGCGTACTGCTGGTCGAGGATGAAGCTCCGCTGCGTGAAACCCTGGCCGCGCGCCTGAAGCGCGAAGGGTTCGCCGTGGACACCGCCGGTGACGGCGAAGAAGGCCTGTACCACGGCCGCGAAGTGCCGTTCGACATCGCCGTGATCGACCTGGGCCTGCCCAAGATGTCGGGCATGGACCTGGTGAAGGCACTGCGCGCCGAGGGCCAGAAATTCCCGATCCTGATCCTGACCGCGCGTTCGAGCTGGCAGGACAAGGTCGAGGGCCTGAAGTCGGGTGCCGACGATTACCTGGTCAAGCCCTTCCACGTGGAAGAGCTGCTGGCCCGCCTCAATGCGCTGCTTCGCCGCGCCGCGGGCTGGTCGAAACCCTCGCTCGACTGTGGTCCGGTCAAGCTCGACCTCTCGGCCCAGACGGTCACCGTCAACGGCAGCGGCGTGGACCTGACCAGCTACGAGTACAAGGTGCTCGAATACCTGATGCTGCACGCCGGCGAGCTGGTGTCCAAGGCCGACCTGACCGAGCACATCTACCAGCAGGACTTCGACCGCGACTCCAACGTGCTGGAGGTCTTCATCGGCCGCCTGCGCAAGAAGCTTGATCCCGAGGGCGAGATCAAGCCGATCGAGACCGTGCGCGGTCGCGGCTACCGTTTCGCCATCCCGCGCGACGAATAAGCCGCCATGCGCGGCTGGCGCACGCTCTCGCTGCAGGCCCGGCAGCTGGCCGCGGCCAGCCTGGCGCTGGTGGCTTTCCTGGGCTTCACCGGTTACGCGCTGGACCGCGCTTTCGTGGACACCGCGCAGAATGCCCTGCGCGAACGCCTGGCTGACTTGGCCAACGGCTATCTCTCCGGTTCCGAACTCGATCGCGGCCGCGCCTTCATCTCGCCGGAAAACCCGCCCGACATGCGCTTCATGATCCCGGGCAGCGGCCTGTACGCCAGCGTGCGCGGCGAAGGGCTGCGCTGGGAGTCGGCGTCGTCGCTGGGCCGTTCACTGCCGCCGGTGGAGTTCCTGGATCCGGGCCAGCGCCGTTTCGAGGGCCCGCTGCGCATCATTGACGCGCGCGGCATGGAGAACAGCGTCTACGCCTATTCGATCGGCGTGATCTGGGAATCGGCCGGCGACTTCCGCCTGACCTTCAGCGTGTACGAGGACGCGGCCCAGATCCAGGACCAGGTGAACATCTTCCGGCGCGCGCTCTGGGGTTACCTGGGCCTGGCGGCGGTGCTGCTGGTGCTGGTGCAGGTGCTGGTGTTGCGTTGGAGCCTGCTGCCGCTGAGCAATGTCGAGCGCGAACTGGCGCGGGTGCGCCAGGGCAAGAGCCTGCGCCTGTCCGGCTGGCACCCGCGCGAGCTGGAGTCGGTCACCGAAAGCATCAACAGCCTGATCGAGAGCGAGCGCAGCCACCTCGAGCGCAGCCGCAACACGCTGTCGGACCTGGCGCACAGCCTGAAGACGCCGCTGGCGGTGCTGCGCGCGCGCCTGGACGCCGGCGCCAGCCACGAGGAACTGCGCCACGAGGTGTCGGCGCAGGTGCAGCGCATGAACGAGATCGTGTCCTACCAGCTGTCGCGCGCCGCGCAGCGGCCACGCCCTGTTCGCCGCGCCGATCGAGATAGAGCCGCGCGCCGAGGAGATCGTCGCCGGGCTCGAGAAGGTGTACGCGGGCAAGGGCGTGCTGTGCGAGTTCGAGATCGACGCCGCGGCGCGTTTCCACGGCGAGCTCGGCGACCTGCAGGAACTGCTGGGGAATCTTCTCGAGAACGCCTTCAAATGGGCGGACAGACGCGTGCTGCTGAGCGTGCAGGTGGAACCGGCGCCGGCCAACCGCCGTGCCGGCGTGGCGATCGCGGTCGAGGACGACGGCCCGGGCATCCCGGCCGAGAAGGTCGAGCGCCTGCTGCAGCGTGGCGTGCGCGGCGACGAACGTGTGCAGGGCCACGGCATCGGGCTGTCGATCGTGCAGGACATCGTGACGGCGTATCGCGGTGAACTGAAGGTCGAACGTTCGCCCGAACTCGGCGGCGCACGTTTCGCGATCCGCTTCCCCCGCCATCTGACCCCCGGAGAAAATGGGGACAGAGAACCTATTCGTTTCAAACGAATAGGTTCTCTGTCCCCGTTTTTCTTTCAGATGTCCGGGGTGGCGAGGGGTGAGGGGCCGTAGAAGCGGCGCAGGTGGGCGGCAACTTCCGGCATTTCCCGCGCAAGCAGTTCCGGTGCGGTGAAGTGGTATTCGCTGGTGACGGCGAAAAATTCCTCGGGGGCTTCCGCGGCGTAGTCGTCGATCGGCGTCGGCAGGCCGGCATCGAGCTTCGCGCACAAACTTTCGTATGCCGCCTGGAAGTCGCGTGCCCATTCGCGCTGCCAGGCGCCGGGCAGTGGCGGCGTGCCGTCCATCGCGCCGTCGAGCGCGTCGAGCTTGTGCGCCATCTCATGCGCCACCAGCAGGAAGCCCGGTTCGGGATCGGCCAGGTCGGCGGCGATGTCGTCCCAGCTCAGCACCATCGGCCCCTGCTCCCAGGCTTCGCCGGTCAGGTCCTCTTCCCATTCCGCCACCACGCCGGTGTGTTCGTCGTGGTGGCGTCGGTGCACGCGGAAGGCGCCTGGATAGACGACCACCTGCGACCAGCCGCGCAGTCCCTCGACGCCGAATTCCAGCAGCGGCAGGCAGGCCAACGCCGCCAGGTGCAGGCGCTGGCGCGAATCCAGCTCAAGGCCGTGCAGCGGCGTGATGGTCTTGCCGGCGAGGAACCGGGCCGTCAGGGCGAACAGCCGCTCGCGCCGCTCGGGCTCCAGGCGCGCCAACCAGGGAATGTCGGCGAGCAGCGCTGGCATCGCCCGGCGTGAGCGCGGGCGGCTTGGGACGCAGTCGGTCGAGCAGGGATCTCATGCCCGCAGACTGCGGGCGGCGGTGCGACGAAACAAGTCGCTCAGCGGATCATGCCCGGCAGCAGGCTGTGCCAGCGCGGCGTGCCGCGCACGGTGGTGCTGCGCGGACGCACCGGCGCCGGTGTGCCCGGGCGGGCGGTGGTGCCCGAGGTTTCGTTGGCCGGGGCTTTTTCCGGCGCCACTTCCGACTTCGGACAACCGCTGGTCTCGGGATTGGCCTGCGCGGCTTCGGCCGCGATCGCGTCCGCGGCGAACAGGGCGAAGCTGAGAACGAGCAGCGGGCGGATCATGGGCGTCACCTGCGGGCGGGAATGACCTTTGGGATGCCGGCCGGGTGCCAAAGGTTGCAGCGGATTCTATACCGGTTGCCGGACACTCGTCCGGCGCCCGGATGCCGCAGCGCAGCATGGCGCCGTGCCGGGCGCTTGCGGCAGACTCCGGCAGCCCATGAATGCCGCCTTCCTTGAACTGCCGCGCCCTCTGATCCGTGGCCCCGCGCTGCGTCGCGCCCTGATCGCCGGCGCCCGCCGGGTGATCGCCCAGCGCGAGACCCTCAACAAGATCAACGTGTTCCCGGTGCCCGACGGCGATACGGGCAGCAACCTCGCCTTCACCTGGGCGGGGTGCTGGCCGGTGCGCTCAGCCGCCGCACCGGGGCGCGGGCGACCTGCTGCGCCGGGTCGGCGAGGATGCGGTGGACGGGGCGCGCGGCAATTCGGGCGCCATCCTGGCGCAGTTCCTGACCGGCGTGGCCGAGGCCGTCGGCCCGGCGCGTGCTCTCGAACCCGAAGCCCTCGCGCGCGCCGTTCGCGCCGGCGCCGAATCGGCCCGCTCGGCACTCGGAGCCGAAGGAAGGCACGATCCTGAGCGTGATCGCCGCCTTCGCCGAAGCACTGGAACAGCGCGGCGGCAACGGTGACCTGGGCGACTGGTTCCGGCGCGCGCTCGAACACAGCCGCCGCGCGCTCGCCAACACCCCGAACCAGCTCCCGGTACTCGCGAAAGCCGGCGTGGTGGACGCTGGCGCCCAGGGGGTTCGTGGACCTGCTGGAAGGCATCGGCGAATTCATCGATTCCGGCGCGGTGGACGCGGTCGGCGTGGCCGACGAACTGCCGGCCGACCTGGAGGCCGCCGAGGCCCACGGCGAACTCGGAGATGCCGACCCCAGCACCGCTGGTGCAGCGAATGCCTGCTGGTGGGCGAAGGCCTGGACCGCGCCGGCCTGCGCGCCGCCATCGGCGAACTGGGCGCGTCCTGCGTGGTGATCGCCGGCAGCCACACCCGCCTGCGCCTGCATGCGCACGTGGCGGACCCGCGCGCGATGTTCGAGACCGCCGCGCGTTTCGGCCGGGTCGAAGGCAGCAAGGCCGACGACATGCACGCCCAGGCCCGCACCGCCGCCGGCACGGTCGGCGTGGCGGTGATCACCGACAGCGCCGCCGACCTGCCCGAGGACGTGCAGCAGCGCTTGAACATCCACATGGTGCCGGCGCGGGTGAACTTCGGCGACCAGGATTACCTGGACAAGGTCGGCCTGAGCACCGCCGAGTTCTACCGCAAGCTGCGTACCGAACTGGTGCTGCCGCGCACCAGCCAGCCGCCGCCGGGCGATTTCCGCCGTCAGTTCGAATTCCTGCTCTCGCATCACCGCGAACTGGTCTATGTCGGTCTGTCGCGCACCGTGTCGGGCACGCTGCAGTCGGCGGAAACCGCGGCGCAGCGTGGCCATGCGGAACGCACGCATGTATTCGATACCGGCAACGCCTCCTGTGGCGAAGGCCTGCTGGCGATCCGCGCCGGCGAGATGGCCCTGGCCGGCGCCGGTGCGCCGCAGATCCTGGCTGAACTTGCGCGACTCAAACCGCTCACGTTGACCTGGGCCGCGGCGCGCGACATCAGCCACGCCGTGCGCGGCGGCCGCATTCCGGCCTGGGCCAAGCCGCTGGTCGAGTTTGGGCTTCACGCCGGTGGCGCGGGTGAAGGCCGATGGGCGCCTGGGCGTGGCCGGTGGCCTGGTCGGCAAGTCGCGCGTGCCGGAGCGCCTGGCGGCCTATGTCGCCAAGCGGGTGGACACGCGCACCCGCTGGCGGCTGATGGTCGGCCACTGCGATGCGCTGGCCGATGGCGAAACGCTGCTGGCGGACCTGCGCCAGCGCCTGGATGTGAGCGAGAGCTGGCTGGTCGAAACCGGACCGGCCATCGGCGCGCATGCCGGCCCCGGCACCCTGGTGGTGTCGCTGCAGCCCGCGGACTGACGATCGCGTGGGGCTGGCCCATAATGCGGCCATGATCGCCGCGCTACTTCTCCTTGCCGCCTACCTGGTCGGTTCGCTCTCCGGCAGCCTGCTGCTGGGGCGGCTGCGCGGCGTGGACATCCGCACCCAGGGCAGCGGCAATGCCGGTGGCACCAATGCGCTGCGCACCCAGGGCTGGAAGTTCGCGCTCGGCACCGTGCTGATCGATGTCGGCAAAGGCGTGCTGGCGGTGGGACTGGCCTTGTGGTTCGGCGACGGGCTGGCCTGGTTGCCGTGGGCGGCGGGTTTCGCCGCGGTGCTGGGCCACGTCTGGCCGCTGTTCCATGGTTTCCGTGGCGGCAAGGGCGCGGGCACGCTGGTCGGCGCGCTGCTGGTGCTGTGGCCGGTCGCGGTGCCGGTGCTGGTCGGCGTGTGGCTGCTGGTGCTGACGGCCACCGGCTACGTCGGCCTGTCCACCATCCTGGCCGCCGCCGGCCTGGTGCCACTGGCGCTGCTGACGGACGGGGAGTCGCCGCGGCTGGTGTTCGCCGCGGTGCTGGCGCTGTTCATCCTGTTCACCCATCGCAGCAACCTGGCGCGGCTGCGCGCCGGTACCGAAGGTCGTTTCGATCGCGTGCGCCTGTGGCGGCGCCTGCGCCGGGGCGCGGCGTGAGCGACCGCGAGTTGCTCGTGCGCCTGTGCCGGGGGCCCGCGTCGGGTGCCGAACTGGCGCGCGAACTGGGGCTGACCCGCGGCGCGGTCTGGAAGCGCATCGAGGGCCTGCGCGAAGCCGGTGTCGAGATCGCTGCGCAGGCGGGCCGCGGGTATGCGCTGGCGCGGCCGATCGAACTGCTCGATGCCGAGGCGATCGAGGCCGGATTGTCGGTGGCGGCGCGTGCGGAGCTGGCGCGGATCGATGTCCGGTTCGAGCTTGATTCGACCAATGCGCTGGCGCTCCGGGAACCGGTTCCCGACCAGGGTACGGCGATCTATCTGGCCGAACGCCAGATGGCCGGCCGTGGTCGTCGTGGCCGCGCCTGGGCCTCGCCGCTGGCGGCGCATCTCTATCTCAGCCTCTCGCGCCGTTTCGACGGCGGCGTGGCGGCGCTGCAGGGCCTGAGCCTGGCGGTGGGCGTGGCGGTGGCCGAGGCGCTGCATGCGCTGGGTTACACGCAGGTCGGCCTGAAGTGGCCGAACGACCTGATGGCGGACGGCAGGAAACTCGGCGGCATCCTGGTCGAAGTCGGCGGCGATGCCGCCGGTCCGATGCGCGTGGTGATCGGCCTGGGCCTGAACGTGGCGATGCCGGTGTCCGTGGCGGAGTCGATCGGCCAGCCCTGGTGCGATCTCGCGTCCTTGTCGTCCGCACCACCCTCGCGCCACGCCGTGTCCGTGGCGCTGCTCGATGCGCTGCTGCCGATGCTGGCGCGGTTCGAGCGCGAGGGGTTGCGGCCCTTCATCGCGGACTGGAACCGGTACGACCTGTTGCTCGGCCATGCCGTGCACGTGTTCGAAGGCGGCCGCGTGCACGAAGGCGTCGCGGCCGGCATCGCCGACGACGGCGCCCTGCGCCTCACCCAACCCGATGGCGGCGAACGGCACTTCCACGCCGGCGAAGCCAGCCTGCGCGCCGCATGATCTGGCTCCTCGACCTCGGCAACTCGCGCCTGAAAGTGGCGCCCTGGCAGCCCGGAACCGGCCTGGGCGAAGTGCAGGCCTGGGCGCACGGTGCCGCCGATTTCGCACCGTCCATGCAGCGCTGGCTGGCCGGCGTGCAGGCCGGCGACCGCTGCTGGCTGGCCTCGGTGGCGGGATCGGAACTCACGGCGGGCGTGGCCGAAGCGGTCGCCAGCCGCGGCCATGCCGCCACCCGCGCGCGCACCCGCCCCGAATGCGCCGGCGTGCGCATCGCCTACGCCGAACCCTCGCGCCTGGGCGTGGACCGTTTCCTCGGCCTGCTGGCGGCGCATGCGCGCGGCGATGGCCCCTGGCTGATCGTCTCGGCCGGTAGCGCGCTCACCGTGGACCTGCTCGACGGCGCGGGCCAGCATCGCGGCGGCGTCATTGCGCCGAGTCCCGAACACATGCGCGCGGCGCTGGCGGCGCGCTTCCCGGCGCTGGCCTTCGCTGGCGGTGAAGCCAGCGATTTTGCCGCCGACACCGCCGATGCGCTGGCCGGCGGCAGCCTGGGCGCCGCGCTGGGCCTGGTCGAACGCAGCCACCGCCAGGCCACGCGTCTGCTCGGCCGGCCTCCGCGCCTGCTGATCAGCGGCGGCGGCGGCGCACGCCTGGCGGAAGGCCTTGAGATCGAAAGTGAACCGGTGCCGTACCTGGTGCTGGAAGGATTGGCGGTTTATGCGGCCCAGGCCGCGGGCGAGTGGTCATGATCTTGCGCGGCATCGTGGTGTTGCTGGTGTGCCTGAACCTTGGCGTCGGCGCGTGGTGGCTGCTGCGTCCCGACCCGCTGCCGCCACCGCCGCCACCGCTGGATCCGGGCACCGGCAGCCTGGTGCTGCTGGGCGAAGCCGAACTGCCGCCGCCCCCGGATGCCGTTGAAGTCGGCGCCGTACCGGTACCGTTGCCCGACGCGCCGGTCTGCCACAGCCTGGGGCCGTTCGCGACGCCCGCCGAACTGCGCGTGGCGATGAACGCGCTGACGCCGCACGTGGGCCGCATCCAGTTCCGCGAAGTGCCGGCGACGCAACTGCGTGGTTACCGCGTTTTCCTGCCCGCCGCGGGCAGCCGCGAAGCGGCGCTGGCCACCGCGCGCCAGCTGGCCGCGCAGGGCGTGCGCGATTATTACGTGGTCACCGCCGGCGACCAGGAGAACACGGTGTCGCTGGGCCTGTTCCGCGACCTGGCCAATGCTGAAAAACGCCGCGACGAACTCACCGCGCAGGGATTCCAGCCCGTGCTCGAGCCGCGTACCGAAGACGCCGCGCAATGGTGGATCGACTACGCCGCCGAAGCCGGCTTCGACTGGCGCACGCTGCTGCCCGAGCGCAGCGACATCGATGCCCGTCCGGTCGACTGCACCTGAGGCAGCGCCGCGGGCCATCCGCAGGCTAGACTCCGCGTCGATGTAGAATCGGCGCCAATGCCGGCATAGCTCAGTTGGTAGAGCAACCGCCTTGTAAGCGGTAGGTCCCCAGTTCGAATCCGGGTGCCGGCACCAATACCGTGAACTGCGCCGCAATCCGTCGGATGGCGCCGGGGCGGGAATTGCGGTTCCATAGCGGTTGGCTCGGGAGAGGGCTGCATTGCGCCGACCATGGCTACTGCCACGCCTGTTAATGGATTGACCCGCGCCATCATCCGCCGAGGGGTGTGGCTGCCAGCAGTGGCGTTCCTGGTCGTGGCCGTCTTGTCTGCTGCAGGCTGGTGGGCGATCGCGCGCCATGACGACCGGCTGGCCGAAGCCGTGCTCGAGCAGCGTGCGAACACCGTGCAGGCTGCACTGCGCGCAAGCATCGTCGCCCGCGCCGAGAGCATCCGGCGCATGGCCCAGCGCCTGGCGCAGGCGCCGGACGAGGCCGCGCTCGAACGCCAGTTCGACATCGACGCCAGGATCTACCTGCAGCACTACCCGAGCCTGCGTTCGCTGACCTGGGCCGGGCCGGACCGGGTCGTGCGTCATGTGCTGGCGCAGCCGGGCGCACCGGTCCTGCCGGCGGGCGCGACGCTGGAGTTCGACCCTGATCCGCTGGCCGTCGGCAACGCGGAACCTGCCGCCTCCCGGTCGCGTCTCCTGGAGGGCAGCAACGGCGAACTGCTGGTCGCGCGCAACGATGGCGAATCCGGGCACCAGGCGGCCTATCTTGTCGCCGCGCTGGACTACGGACGCTTGTTCCCCGACGTGCTCGAGGGTATCGAGCCCGGCCTGCCGCTGCGGATCAGCCAGGGCGGGCGCGTCATCCACGCCCGCGGCGTGCCTGAAGGGGTTGCCGCGGCACTGGACCGGCAGGTGGCCAACCAGGGCCAGGAAGCCCGGATCGAACTCTGGCACGCCTCGGGCGAGGCCCTGACCAGCCGGTTCGGCGACATCCTGTTCGTGGCGGGCCTGCTGGTCGGCGCATTGCTGGCGTTGGCGCTGCACCTGTGGACGCGCTCGCGCGAGCGCGCCGAACAGGCCGAACGCGCCGGTGAGGCGCTGACCATGCAGATCGCCGAGAACGAAGCGGCCCAGGAGGCACGCCGGGCCGTCGAGCGTGAACTCAGTTCGGTGTTCGAGAGCATCAGCGATGCCTTCTACACGCTCGACGACGACTGGCGCTTCGTCCTGGTCAACCCGCGCGCCGAGCAGTTGATGCGTACACCGCGCCAGGAGATGGTGGGAAAACGCGTCTGGGACGTGTTCCCGGCCGCCCTTGGCACCGAGATCGAGACCAGCTTCCGGCGTGCCGCCGCCGAGAAAATCACGGTCGAGTTCGACGTCTATTTCCTGCCGCTGGCGAGCTGGTTCAACGCACGGGTGTTTCCGCACCCGAATGGCGTGGCGGTGTATTTCCAGGACGTCAGTGCACGCAAACGCGCCGAGCTGGGCATGCTCAAGGCCCAGGCCACGTCGGAGCGCGCGCAGCGCCTGGCCCAGCTGGGCAGCTGGGAATACGACCTGAGCACCGGCGAGCTGCATTGGTCAGAAGAGGTGCATCGCATTTTCGGCATTGCCGAGGCGCGGCTGGCGCGTGGCCTGCCGGCGCTGCTGGAACGCGTGCACTTCGACGACCGCGTGGCGCTGCAACAGGCGCAGCGCCGCCTGCACAACGGCGAGGGCGATATCGACATCGAATACCGCGTGCTGCGGCCCGACGGCGAGACCCGGATCGTGCGCGAGCTCGGCACCCCTGGTGCGCGACGAGCAGGGCCAGCCGGCGGTGGCGGCCGGCTCGCTGCAGGACATCACCGACCGTCGCCGCAACGAGGATGCGCTGCGTGAACTGACTACGCGGCTGGAACAGTCGCTCGTGATGCAGCGCCTGGTGATGGACAACTCGCTGGACGTGATCTGCGTGATCGACGCCAACGGCCGTTTCGCCCAGGTCAGCGCCGCCAGCGAGCGGGTCTGGGGTTATCCGGCCAAGGACCTGGTAGGCCGCGCTTTCCTCGACCTGGTGCATCCCGACGATCGCGGCCGGACCCTGCGCGCAAACGCCGATATCCTGTCCGGCCGCCCGACCTTCGACTTCCGCAACCGCTACATGCACAAGGACGGCCACGCCGTGACCATGCAATGGTCCTCGGTGTGGTCGGCGCGCGAGCGCCTGGTGTTCTCGGTGGCGCGTGACATCAGCCTGCTCGAGAGCCAGTCGCAGGCCCTGCTGCATGCCAACGACAGCCTGCAGCGTGCGCAGGACATCGCCCGCATGGGCGCCTGGGAACTCGAGATCGCCACTGGCCGGCTGAGCTGGTCGGAGCAGGTCTATCGCATCTTCCGCGTCAAGCCGGACGAGTTCGCCGGCACCTTCGAGGCAATGGCCCTGCGTGTGCACCCGGACGACCTGCCGATGCTGCAGGCGGCCCAGGCGCATGCATTGCGCGGCGAGGCGGAACTTGACGTCCAGCACCGCATCTTGCTTCCCGACGGTGGCATCGGCCACGTGCATGAACGTGCGCGCCTGCTTCGCAACGACCAGGGAGCGCCATGGCTGCTGTCTGGAAGCGTGCAGGACATCACCGAAGCAAAACGCCAGGAGGCGCTGCTGCGCGACAGCGAACAGCGCATGCGCACCACGGTGTACAGCGCTTTCGACTGCATCGTCACGATGGATGCCGAAGGCGACATCCGGAAGTTCAACCCGGCGGCCGAACGCACCTTCGGATATCGCCGGGACCAGGTGATCGGCCGGAAGCTGGCCGACGTGCTGTTGCCGCCGGAGCACCGCGCCGCGCACACCCAGGGCCTGAGCCGCCATGTCGCGACCGGGAAGGCGAAGGTGTTGGGCCGGCGGCTCGAGATGACGGCGATGCGCACGGACGGCAGCCAGTTCCCGGTCGAACTCACCATCACGGTGCTGGGCGAAACGACGCCGCCGGTGTACACGGGCTTCCTGCGCGATATCACCGAGGCCAAACGCATCGAGCGCATGGAGGCCGGGCAGCGCGAAATCCTGGCCGGCATCGCCGCGCGCCGGCCGCTGCGCGAAAGCCTGGAGGCGATCACGCGGCTCTACGAACAGCAGTATCCGGCCGCGCTGTGCAGCGTGCTGCTGCTCGACGAGGCGGGCGAACGGGTGCTGCACGGCGCCGCACCCAGCCTTCCGGACACCTACAACCTGGCGCTGCACGGCGTGGCGATCGGCGAGGGCGTGGGGTCCTGCGGCACCGCGGCCGCCCGCGGCGAGCGGGTGGTGGTGTCGGACATCGAACACGATCCGCTGTGGAAGGATTTCGCTGCGCTGGCGCTGGAGCATGGCCTCCGGGCGTGCTGGTCCACCCCGGTGAAGTCGGCCGAGGGCCGGGTGCTGGCGACCTTCGCCACTTACTACCGCGACGTACGCGAACCTTCCGCCACGGAACTGGCCGCGATGGACAGCATGGCGGCGATGGCGGCCATGGCGATCGAGCAGGACGGCGCCTACCGGCAACTTGCCCTGAGCGAGCAACGTTTCCGGTCGCTGTTCGAGGAGCACCCGGACGCCGTGTACGCGCTCGACATGGAGGGCCGGTTCACCTCGTTGAACGGCCATTTATGGAACAGGCCGAGACCACGCCGGAGGGCGTGCTCGGCCGCCTGTTCGACGAGTTGGTCGCGCCGGAACAGCGCGACGTGGTACGCGCGCATTTCGAGGCGGCGACCCGCGGCCTGGCCCGCAACTATGAACTCACGGCCGTCACCGCGCGCGGCCGCCGCATCGACCTGCGGGTGACGAACCTGCCGATCGTGGTGGATGGCCGCGTCACCGGCGTGTTCGGCATCGCCCAGGACATCAGCCTGCTGCGCAAGCACCAGCGCGACCTGGCCGAGGCGCTGGATGCCGCCGAGGCCAACAGCGCCCAGCTCAAGCGCCTGAGCCAGGCGGCGATCACGCTCAACCGCGACCTGGCCGAACATGGGCTCTACCAGCAGTTGGTCGACCAGTTGCGCGAGACCCTGGGCGCGCACCAGGCGGTGGTCAGCGTGGACACCGGCGAGGGCACGGCGCAGATGATCAATGCGATCTCGCTGTCGGAAAAATACGCGCGCTGGCGCGGTTACGACGCGCCGATCGACGGCAGCGGCATCTACATGATGGTCGCCGAGCAGGGCCGGCCGATGCGCCTGACCCAGGCCGAACTGGAAGTGCACCCGCGCTGGCGCGGCTTCGGCAAGCACGCTGCGGAACATCCGCCCATGCGTGGCTGGCTGGCGGTACCGCTGTTCGACAGCGCCGGCGGGCGCCTGGGCATCCTCCAGCTCAGCGACAAGCAGGCCGGCGAGTTCAGCGAGAACGACGAACAGGTGGCGGTGCAGTTCGCGCAGATGGCGTCGATCGCGATCGAACGCGCGCGCCTGATCGAGAAGCTGCGGGTGCGCGACCGCTTCTTCGACATGTCGCTGGAGGTCTTCGTCATCTTCGATCCGGCGCAACGGCGCTGGCTGCAGGTCAACCCGGTCTTCAGCCAGATCACCGGCTACAGCGCCGAGGAGCTGTGCAGCCACGAATTCGACCACTTCGTGCACCCGGATGACCGCGACCGGGCGCTGGAACGTGCCGGGGAGCTCGAACGCAGGGCGGAGGTACCGCGTGCCTTCCAGGTGCGCTACGTCTGCCGCGACGGCTCCATTCGCTGGCTGGAATGGGTGTCGGTGCCGGCGCCCGACGGGCTGGTCTATGCGGTCGGGCGCGACATCACCGAACGCCAGCAGGCGGAGCAGGCGCTGCGCCAGACCCTGTCCGACCTCAACAACCGCAACCGCGAGCTGCAGGATTTCGCCTTCATCGCCTCGCACGACCTGCAGGAGCCGCTGCGCAAGATCCGCGCCTTCTCCGACCGGCTGCAGCTGCGCCACGCCGCCGAACTGGCGCCCGAAGCCCGCGACTACCTCGACCGCACCGGCCAGGCCGCGGCGCGCATGCAGACCCTGATCGACGACCTGCTGGCCTACTCGCGGGTGGCTGCCCGCGGCAAACCATTCGCGCCCGTGGCCCTGGACGGAGTGCTGGCGGCGGTGCTGGAGGACCTGGAGGCGCGGCTGGAGTCCAGCGCCGGCCGGGTCGAGGCCGACCCGCTGCCGACCCCGGAGGCCGACCCCACCCAGCTGCGCCAGGTGTTCCAGAACCTGCTGGCGAACGCCCTGAAATTCCGCTCCCCGGACCGCCCGCCCGTGGTCCACGTCAGTGCCGAGCCGCTGCGGATCGGCGACGCTCCCGGTTGGCGCCTGACGTTTGCCGACAATGGCATCGGCTTCGAGGACAAGTACGCCGACCGCATCTTCGGGCCATTCCAGCGCCTGCACGGCCGCCAGGACTACGAAGGCACCGGTATCGGCCTGGCCATCGTCAGGCGCATAGTCGAACGGCACCGGGGCACGATCCGGGCGCAAGGCCGGCCGGGCGAGGGCGCCACGTTCATCCTTGAAATGCCCGAGCGGCAGCCAGAGGGAGTCGCCCTGCAGGCTGGCGTGCTGACGGAACCGGGGACGCCCCCGGATCGTGATTGACCAGGACAAGCCAGCCGCCATGACTGCACCACGCATTCCGATCACCATCCTGATGGCCGAGGACGATCCCGACGACCGCCTGCTGACGCAGGAGGCGTTCGCCGAATGCCGGCTGGACAACCCGTTGAAGTTCGCGGTCGATGGCGAACAGCTGATGGACTACCTGTACCGCCGCGGCCCCTTCGTGGACGAAGCCGCCTACCCGATGCCGGGGCTGATCCTGCTCGACCTGAACATGCCCCGCAAGGACGGCCGCGAGGCGCTGCGCGAGATCAAGGCGCATCCGGAACTGCGCAGGATCCCGGTGGTGATCCTCACCACCTCCAAGGCCGAGGAGGACGTGGTCGCCAGTTACAAGGACGGCGCCAATTCCTTCATCACCAAGCCGGTCAGTTTCGCCGCGCTGATCAACGTGGTGCAGGCGCTGGGCAACTATTGGCTGCAGATCGTCGATCTACCCGCCGAAGCCGCCGGAGGGAAAGCATGAGCGACGCGCCGCTGCGCGTGCTGGTCGTCGACGACGACGAAGAGGATTTCCTGATCCTGCGCGACCTGTTGGCCGACTACGCCCAGGCCCGTTTCCACCTGGACTGGGTCGGCACGCTGCGCGAGGGCATCGCGGCGCTGCGGGCCAACGACCACGACGTTTTCCTGGTGGACTACCAACTGGGCCCCGACAACGGCATGGAGCTGGTGCGCCTGGCCGTCGCCGAGGGCAGCGCACACCGGCCGGTGATCATGCTGACCGGCCAGGGCAATCCCGACGTGGACCGCGAGGCGCTGGCGGCCGGCGCGTCCGACTACCTGGTCAAGGGCGCGATAGACGCCGAGAAGCTGGCGCGGTCCCTGCGTTATGCCGCCGAGCGCGCCCGCCAGATCGCCGAGATCGAGGACGGAAAGCGCCGCTACCAGCTGCTGTTCGCCCTGAACCCGTACCCCACCTGGGTCTACGACTGCGAGACGATGCGCTTCGTGGCGGTGAACGATGCCACCGTGGCCGGTTATGGCTATACCCGAGACGAACTGCTGGCGATGACGGTGCTCGACATCCGCGCCCCGGAGGAGGCCGAGCGCCTGAAGGCGTTCCTGGCCGGTTGGGGTGACAACATCGGCAACGCCGGAATCTGGCAGCACCTGCGCAAGGACGGCAGCCGGGTGTGGGTGGACATCACCACCCACAACCTGGTGCTGGACGGCCGCGACTGCCGGATGGTGATCGCGCACGACATCACGACGGAACGGGTCACCCGCGAGCGGCTGCAGCTGCTGGAGCGGGCGGTGGAGTCGAGCATCAACGGCGTGGTGATCGCCGATGCCAACGCCCCGGACCTGCCGGTCATCTACGTCAACCCGGCGTTCGAAAGCATGACCGGCTATTCCGCGTCCGAAATCCTGGGCCGGAACTGCCGCTTCCTGCAGGGCACGTTGCGCGACCAGCCCGAACTGGAAGTGCTGCGCGCCGCGCTGCGAACCCAGAGCGACTGCAATGTGATCCTGAGCAACCAGCGCAAGGACGGCAGCCTGTTCTGGAACCACCTGTTCCTTTCGCCGGTGCGCGACGACCAGGGCCGGGTGACGCATTTCGTCGGCGTGCAGAACGACCTGACCGAACGCCGCCAGGTCGAGGCCGAGCTGGCCTTCACCGCCAACCACGATGCAGTCACCGGCCTGCCGCGTTTCCCGATCCTTGAAACGGCCCTGGCCAGCCTGCTGGAGAAGGAAGGCTCGGTGGTGTCGCTGTTCTACATCGACCTCGACCACTTCCACTCGATCAACGAATCCATGGGCCATGTGATCGGCGACGAAGCGCTGCGCCTGGTGGCCGAACGCCTGTCGGCCGTGATGGGCGGGCCCGCTTTCCCTGGCGCGTTTCGCCGGCGACGAATTCGTGGCGATCGCGGCCGGCGCCGACCGGGCGCGGGCGGCCGAACTGGCGCGCGACATCCGCACCGCCCTGGCGCAGCCGATCGAGGGCGACGGTTACCGCCTGTATCTCACCGCCAGCATCGGCATCAGCCGTTCGCCCGAACACGGCGAAAGCGGCATGGAACTGCTGCGCCGCGCCGAGGCCGCCATGACCCGGGCCAAGCGCCAGGGTCGCGACGAGGCCTGCGAATTCTCGGCCGCGCAGATGCAGGAACTGGAAGACCGGCTGGTGCTGGGTGCGCGCCTGCGCGACGCCATCGCCCGCAACGAGCTGAGCCTGAACTACCAGCCGCAGCTGCGCGCCGCCGACCGCCGCATCACCGGTTTCGAGGCCCCGGTGCGCTGGAACAGCCCGGACCTGGGCCCGGTGCCGCCGGGACGTTTCATCCCGATCGCCGAAGCCCTGGGCCTGATGCCCGAAGTCGGCAGCTGGGTGATGAACGAAGCCTGCCGGCAGCTTCGCGCCTGGCTGGACCAGGGTCGTGACGGCTTCACGGTCGCGGTGAACGTCTCGGCCCAGCAACTGCAGCGGCCGGATTTCGTGCAGCAGGTGCGGGAGACGCTGCAGCGGCACGACGTGCCCGCGCCGATGCTTGAGATCGAACTGACCGAAAGCTCGCTGATGGAAAACGTCGAACGGGTGCAGGGCCGCCTGGCCGAACTCAAGGCCATCGGCGTTTCGCTGTCGCTGGACGACTTCGGTACCGGCTATTCCAGCCTGTCCTACCTCAAGCAGTTTTCGCTGGACAAGCTCAAGATCGACCGCAGCTTCGTCAAGGACCTGCCCGACAGCGCGGATGACTCCGCCATTGCCCGCACCATCATCGCCATGGGCCACCAGTTGCGCATGGTGGTGGCGGCCGAAGGCGTGGAAACCGAGGCGCAGGCGGCATTCCTGCGCGAGATCGGCGCCGACGAGCTGCAGGGTTACCACTTCGGCCGGCCGGTGGCGTCGGCGGAGATCGAGGCGCTGTTCCCGCGCGACTGAGGCGCTGCAGCGGGTGGCGGTGCCGCAGGTGCCGGGCGTATCCTTCGGGTCCGCCTGCATCGTTCGAGAACGCGCCATGCGCCGTGCCTTTTTCCGAAAGTCCTGTCCTGTATTCCTGCTGGCGGCACTCTGCCTGCCCGGCGCCGCCGCGGCCGGCAAACCCGCGGTGGCCCCGGCCGCCGTGCCGGAAGTGGCCGCGCGCGCCGACGCGCCGATCATCCTGGACGTGCGCAGCCAGGCCGAATACGACGCCGGCCATGTGCCCGGCGCGGTGCTGATCCCGCACGACCAGCTGGCCGCGCGACTTTCCGAACTCGATCGTGATCGCTGGGTGCTGGTGTACTGCAAGAGCGGCCGCCGCGCCGGCATCGCCGAACGGATCCTGGCGCAAGACGGTTTCGACGTGCGCCAGATCGAAGGCAGCTGGCTCCGCTGGCAGGCCGAGGACCTGCCGGTGGCAACGCCGGCCACGCCGGAGGCCGCACGATGACGGCCGCGACCCGCATCGCACTCATCGGCGCGCCGACCGACATCGGCGCCGGCCATCGCGGCGCGTCCATGGGCCCCGAGGCGCTGCGCGTGGCCGGCCTGGCCGAAGCCCTGCGCGAGCGCGGGCTGGACGTCACCGACACCGGCAACCTGGTCGGTCCGGTCAATCCCTGGCTGCCGCCGACCGGGGGTTACCGCCACCTGCCCGAGGTGGTGGCCTGGAACCGCGCGGTGATGGACGCGGTGTACGCACAGCTGCAGCACGGCCGCCTGCCGATCCTGCTCGGCGGCGACCATTGCCTGGGCGTGGGCAGCATCACCGCGGTCGCGCGCCATTGCCGCGAGACCGGCAAGAAACTGCGCATTCTCTGGCTGGACGCGCATGCCGACTTCAACACCAGCGATGTCACGCCTTCGGGCAACGTGCATGGCATGCCGGTGGCCTGCCTGTGCGGTGTCGGCCCCGAGGCGCTGACCCATCTTGGCGGCAGCGCGCCGGCGATCCAGCCGGCCGAGATCCGCCAGATCGGCATCCGCTCGGTGGACCAGGGCGAAAAACGCCTGGTGAAGGAATACGGCCTCGACATCTACGACATGCGCTACATCGACGAGATCGGCATGAAACGGGCGATGGAGGAAGCGCTGGAAGGCGTGGATGCCGACACCCACGTGCACGTCAGCTTCGACGTCGACTTCCTGGACCCGGCGATCGCGCCCGGCGTCGGCACCACCGTGCCCGGCGGCCCGAACTACCGCGAGGCACAGCTGGTGATGGAGATGATCGCCGACACCGGTCGCGTCGGTTCGATCGACATCGTCGAACTCAACCCGGCCTTCGACGAACACAACCGCACCGGCCAGCTGGCCGTGGACCTGGTCGAAAGCCTGTTCGGCAAGTCCACCCTGATGCGGGATTGACCAGGCACGATCGGGGAAGGGATCGGGCCCGCGGTGAACTCCGGGTGAAGCCGCCCGGGACGTTTATTGACAGTCAAGGCGGCAGGGTTAGACTCGTGCCTGTCCAACCGATGGAGAGTCCCCGATGACCCGTACCCGCCTGTTCCTGCTTGCGCTTCTGGCCGGCTTTGCCCTGTCCGGCTGCAACACCGTTGAAGGTTTCGGCAAGGACGTGAAGAAGGCCGGTGGCGAGCTCGAGGAAGCCGCCAGCGATGAAAAGAACGACTGAGTCGTTCCGCAGGTGAAACGAAGGCCGGGCGGCGACGTCCGGCCTTCGTGTTTTCCGGGCTTACGGATCCGGCGCGAAACCGATCGGGAAAGCCTCCGGCGCGTCCCAGGCGTGGGGCCAGCGCCGCGGGATCACACCGCGTGCGACCAGCGCTTCGGTGGCGTCGTAGTACACGCTCAGCACCTGGTTCGGGCGGGAACCCTCGCGTTCGAAGCGGGTGACGGTGGCGGCGTCCCAGCGGCGTTCGCCGTGGCCGGTGCCCAGCTGCTGGCGCGAAGCCAGGCCGGAATCGCGGTATTCGGACTTGGCGGCCGGCGCGGCGGCATCGGCGGTGGCGTTTCCGCTCTCGCCGCGGCGGGCCTGGGCTTCGGCCAAAGGCGCCGGAGGCGCGGCCGGATAAGGCATCGGCGGATAACGATCCGCAGGCTGCGAATAATGCTGCGGATACACCGGCCGCCGCTCCCGGAATGCCGCCACGCCGATCACGCCGACGTTCTGCGGCCGGCCGGTGCGGGCGGCATAACTGTCGCCGAGGGATGTGAAATGGAACTCGGCGATCTCGACAGGTTCTTGCGCCAGCCGCGCACTTCCAGCCGCTGCCAGGGTTCGAGCACGTAGCCGCTCTGCGCGCTGCCGGCGGTCTGGCCGCTGATGGCGTTGACGCCGTCCACCGAGACCACGGCCAGCACGCGCTCGCCGGTCAGGTTCTGCAGCACGACGGCGTAGCGGTGGCCGGGCTGGCCCTCGACGTAGTCGCGGCCGCGGTGCGGATGGCGGGGCAGGGTTTCATGACGGTCCAGGTCGAGCACCTGCAGGTCGACCAGCGGGCGGGCGCCCGCACAGCCGGGAAGGCCGGTCAGGACGAGCAGGGCGAACAAGGCAGCGGTCAGGCGGTTCATGGCGGGCTCCGGTGGGTGGGCATGGATTGAACGTTCCAGCCCGCGAAGCGGGGTTAAGGGCTTCGGGCGGGCTAAAATGCCCACGATTCCCCAGCAGACCTGACCATGCCCGCCACCCGTGTCCTGACCGGCATCACCACCTCCGGTACGCCCCACCTCGGCAACTACGCCGGCGCGATCCGTCCCGCGATCGCCGCCAGCCGCCGGCCCGGCATCGAGAGTTTCTATTTCCTGGCCGACTACCACGCCCTGGTCAAATGCCAGGATCCGGCGCGCGTGCAGCGTTCGACCTGGAGATCGCCGCCAGTTGGCTGGCCTGCGGGTTGGAGCCGGACAAGGTGTGGTTCTACCGCCAGTCCGACATCCCGGAAATCCCGGAGCTGACCTGGCTGCTGACCTGCGTAGCCGGCAAGGGCCTGCTCAACCGCGCGCACGCCTACAAGGCCGCCGTGGACAAGAACCGCGAGGCGGGCGAGACGACGATGCCGGCATCACCGGCGGCCTGTTCATGTACCCGGTGCTGATGGCGGCCGACATCCTGCTGTTCAAGGCGCATTCGGTGCCGGTGGGCCGCGACCAGATCCAGCACATCGAGATGGCGCGCGACTTCGGTGCGCGCTTCAACCATCTGTACGGCGAGCATTTCGTATTGCCGGAGGCGGCGATCGAAGAGAACGTGGCGACGCTGCCCGGTCTCGACGGCCGCAAGATGAGCAAGAGCTACGACAACACCATCCCGCTGTTCGCGCCGCGCAATGAGCTCAAGAAACTGATCGCCTCGATCGTCACCGACTCGCGCGCACCCGGCGAACCCAAGGACACCGAAGGTTCGGCGCTGTTCCAGCTCTACCAGGCTTTCGCCTCGCCGGAACAGGCGGCGGCCTTTGCCGAAGCTTTTGCCGGCGGCATCGGCTGGGGCGATGCCAAGCAGCAGCTGTTCGAGCGCATCGACACCGACGTGGCGCCGATGCGCGAGAAATACGAGGCGCTGATCGCCAAGCCCGTCGAGATCGAGGCGGTGCTGCGCGAGGGCGCGCTCAAGGCGCGCAAGCTGGCCACGCCGCTGCTGGCGGAGCTGCGCCATGCGGTCGGCCTGCGCGACCTGCGCGATCAGGTGGTTACGAAAACGGCGGGCAAGGCCAAGGCCGCCGCGCCGACCTTCAAGCAGTACCGCGAGGCCGACGGCAGGTTCTATTTCAAGCTGGTCGGCGCCGATGGGCGCGAACTGCTGCAGAGCATCGGCCATGCCTCGCCGCGCGAAGCGGGCCAGGCCATCGCGCGCCTGAAGGCCGATGCGGGCGCGGGCCTGCACCATGTCGCCGGCGCCGGCCTGCACCTGGGCGAAGAACTGCTGGGCAAGCTGGCCGAGGACGCCGCCGTCGGGCAGGTGATCGAGGCGCTGGCGTCGTTCCTGGAGGAGGGCGCCTGATGGCCGACATCGCCGATCTCGCGCTGATCCTGTTCCTGCCCTGGTTCCTGATCCTGGCGGTGCTGTACTGGTACTACCCGCGCACGCTGCCGCGCACGACGGAACGCCGGCGCTTCGACCTGACCCTGCTGGCCGTGGCCTTCGCCGCCAGCTTCGTCGCCGGCCGGTGGGGTTTTGCGATCGCCAGCACCAGCATCGAAGCCGGCCCGATCTGGCGCCAGGTGCTGGCCAGCCTGCTGGCCTACAAGGCCTTCCTGGCGGTGATCGTCATCGCCTGGATCTGGCGCGGGAAACGTTTCCGCACCGCCTGACACCGTTTTTCATTCGTGGACGTTGGCGTTGTTGCGGTGCAGGCGGCCGCGCGCGCGCACGACGCAGAAGCGGTGGCCGGTGGGGGCCTCGAGTACGATCCAGCGGGCGTTGTGCGGACGCGAGATCTCCTTCGCGCCCAGGGCGACCAGCCGCGCGGCCTCGGCTTCGATGTCGTCGCTTTCGATGTCCAGGTGCACGCGCGAGGGGTGCTGGACCTTCTGCACTTCGATGTGCAGGCCGAGCGCGCTGCCATCCAGGCAGGCGTACTTGTCCGCGCCGCCCTCGTCGGGGTCGGTCACCGGCAGGCCCAGGGCCTGGCTCCAGAAGTCGGCGGCCTTGCCCAGCGAGCCGCCCTCGCAGTCGATGATGAAACCCGCCAGCCGGCTGCGATGCGCCATCTCAGCGGGCTTTCTGCAGGTCGTCCATCACGGCGCGCAGGAAACGCGCGGCTTCGCCGCCGGTGGCGGCGCGATGGTCGAAGGTCAGCGACAGCGGCATGATCCGATGCGTTTCCAGCCCGCCCAGCACCGGTACCACCGCGTGGTGCAGGCGGCCCGCACCGATGATTGCCACGCAGGGCGGCACGACGACGGGCGTGGCGTACTTGCCGGCGAAGACACCGAAGTTCGACAGCATCATCGTGTAGTCGCGCAGGTCTTCCGGCGGCAGGCTGCGGTTCTTGACGCCGTCGCGGATGCGGTTGAGCTCGCGCCGCACGTCCTGCGGGCCCAGGCCGCCGGCATCGCGCAGGTTGGCGACGAACAGCCCGTCGGGCGAATCGATGGCGATGCCGACGTGCACGCGTGAATGCCGGCGCAGCGTGCCTTCCCTGGCGTTGAACCAGGCGTTCATCGCCGGCTCGACCGCCGAGGCCACCGCAAGTGCACGGATCAGGCGCGCCATGATGTCTTCGCCCGGCGCCCAGGCGTGGATGTCGGCGTCGTCCATCAGGGTGGTGGGCACGACTTCGGCATGGGCCTGCGACATCGAACGCACCATGTTGCGGCGCACGCCGCGGATGGGTTCGTCGCTGTCGTAGGCGGTTTGGCCCCTCCCCCGCTTGCGGGGGAGGCTGGGAGGGGGAGGTTGTCGCAAGAGCGTGCCCCCACCCCGGCCCTCCCCACAAGTGGGGGAGGGAGATGAGCGGAGCCCGCAGGCGGCGGAGCGAGATTGCCCGGATTCGCCGCGGCATTCTTCACATCCGCCATCGTCACCACGCCATCGGCGCCGCTCGGCCGCACGCGGCTGATGTCCACCTTCAGTTTCTTCGCCAGCGCGCGCACCGCCGGCATGGCCTTGACGCCGCCGATGGCCACCGCCTGTTCGCTGCGCACCGCGTCCGAACTCTGCATGGCGCCGACCACCGTGCCCGCGTCGCCGGATTTTTCAGGCTCGGCCGCGTCCTTCGTCTCGCTCCCTCCCCCACTTGGGGGGGGAGGGCTGGGGAGGGGCGCCGCGGCCGGAGCATGCCCATGCGAATGCCCGGTGTCCTGCGCATCCGCGCGCTGCGGCAGCTTCGGGTCGATCTCGACCTCGGCCAGCCAACTGCCAGTGGTGATGACGTCGCCGGCGGCGCCGGCCAGGCGGGTGACCTTGCCTGAGAACGGCGAGGGCACCTCGACCACCGCCTTGGCGGTTTCCATGGACACCAGCGGCTCGTCGAGCTTGACGACGTCGCCGACCTTGACCAGCCACTCGACGATCTCGGCGTCGGGCAGGCCTTCGCCCAGGTCGGGCAGCAGGAACAGTTTTTTCTCGCTCATGGGTTCACTTGATTCCGGGTTCGATGGCGAGGTCGCGTTCGGGCAGCCAGCCGCATTCGCCGATGGCATTCTCCACCCACCACCAGCCGCCGGCCGATTCGATCAGGCGCACCTGGTCGCCGGCGTTGGCTTCCATCTCGCGTGCGTCGTAGTCGCGGATGCCCCGGTCTCCGTCCAGGAAACCCTGGTGCACCCAGCCGCTGCGGCCGCGTGCGTCGGTAGCCCAGATGAATTCCGGCCAGTCCACGTCGCGCACGCCCAGCACCAGTGTCTCGCCAGCGGTGAACGCGACCGGCTTGCGGTAACGGGGGCGGTAATCACGGGTCAGTCGGGCTTGCATGGCCTCATCCTCCTGCCACGGCGCGTCGGGACGCCGCGACGATCTTGTCCACGCTTGGCAGGTACTTCATTTCCAGCCGGAACAGTGGAATGTGGGTGTCGTAGCCGGTGACGCGCTCGACGGGGGCGTGCAGGTCGTACATGGATTCCTCGGCCAGGCGCGCCGCGATCTCGGCGCCGAAGCCGGCGGTCTTGGCCGCTTCGTGCACGATGACGCAGCGGCCGGTCTTGGCCACCGACTCGCGGATGGTGTCGAAGTCCAGTGGCTTGAGCGTGGCGACGTCGATGACTTCGGCGCTGATGCCTTCGGCCGCGAGTTTATCGGCCGCTTCAAGCGTTTCCTTCACCTGTGCGCCCCAGGTCACCAGGGTCACGTCGCTGCCGTCGCGCAGCACGAAGCACACGTCCAGCGGCAGCGCCTCGCCGTCGTCGGGCACCTCCTCCTTGTATTGGCGGTAGATGCGCTTGGGCTCGAAGAAGACCACCGGGTCCGGGTCGCGGATCGCGGCCAGCAGCAGGCCGTAGGCGCGCTGCGGCGAAGACGGCATCACCACGCGCAGGCCCGGCACGTTGGTGAAGATCGATTCGTTGGCTTCGGAATGGTGCTCCGGCGCGCGGATGCCGCCGCCCCAGGGCACGCGCAGCACCATCGGGCAGGTCAGGCGGCCACGGGTGCGGTAACGGAAACGTGCGGCGTGGCAGACGATGTGGTCCACCATCGGGTACATGAAACCGTCGAACTGCGCTTCGGCGACGGGTTTCATGCCTTGCGAGGCCAGGCCCACCGTCAGGCCCGCGATGGTCGTTTCATCGAGCGGCGTATCGAGCACGCGCTGATCGCCGAACTGCTGCTGCAGGCCGGCGGTGGCGCGGAACACGCCGCCGTTCACGCCCACGTCCTCGCCCAGCACGATCACGGTCTCGTCGTG
This sequence comes from Arenimonas daejeonensis, assembly GCF_007993735.1. GTDB lineage: Bacteria > Pseudomonadota > Gammaproteobacteria > Xanthomonadales > Xanthomonadaceae > Arenimonas > Arenimonas daejeonensis. The sequence continues at coordinate 1,160,791 of NZ_CP042453.1, forward strand.
TTTCATTTCCCAGGCCAGGGCCTGGGTGATCGCTTCGATCAGGGTGATGGCGGCCATCAGCGGCCCTCCCACTTGATCGCGTCGGCACGCTGCGCGGCGACATCCGCCGGAAGCTCCGCATAGAGGTAGTCGAACATCGCTTCCACGGGCTGGACCTTGGTCTCGAGATAGGCGTTCACTTCCTCGTCGACCTTCTTGCCGCATTCTTCCTTCCACGCGGCCTCTTCGGTCTCGCTCCACACGCCTTCGGAAATCAGGAAGGTGCGCAGGCGCGACATCGGTTCTCGTTCCCAGGCCGCCTTCACTTCGGCGTCGTCGCGGTAGCGGCGGGCGTCGTCGGCGGTGGTGTGGTCGGACAGGCGATACGTGACCAGCTCCAGCACGCTGCCACCGTGGCCGTTGCGGGCGCGCTTGAGCGCGTGGTCCATGGCGGCGCGCACGGCGATGATGTCGTTGCCGTCCACCTGCACGCAGTCCAGGCCGCCGGCCAGTCCCTTCTGCGCCAGCGTCTTGGCGCCGGTCTGCGACTTGCGCGGCACCGAGATCGCCCACTGGTTGTTGATGATGCACAGGATGAAGGGCAGCGTGTAGGCGCCGGCGGAATTGATCGCGGCATAGGTGTCGGTCTTGGAGCTGCCGCCGTCGCCGACGCAGGTCACCGCCACCCGCGGCTCGCCGCGCAGCTTGAAGGCCAGCGCGGCGCCGGCCGCATGCAGGCACTGGGTGCCGATCGGCACGCACCAGGGGTAGTCGTGCGGCGGCCCGGAGAAATCGTTGCCACGTTCGTCGCCGCCCCAGTACATCAGGATGTCGCGGGGTTTGACGCCGCGAACGATCTGGGCGCCGTATTCGCGGTACGAAGGCGCGAACACGTCGTCGTACTGCATCGCGCTGCCGATGCCGATGTGCGACGCCTCGTGGCCCAGGCAGCTGGCGTAGGTGCCGAGCTTGCCGGTGCGCTGCAGCGCCACCGACTTGCTGTCGAAGGTGCGCACGTACAGCATCTGCTTGAACAGCTCGACCAGGTTGCGGCGGTCGCGCGCGAACTCGGGCAGATCATCGCGGACCAGGCGTCCGTCGGACCCGAGGTACTGCAGGTATTCGATTTCGAAACTGGCTACCAGGGGACATCGTGTCCCTCCCGGGGAAACGAGCCCCGATCATAGCCGAGCCCGCCGGCCGGAAGCGAAACGGGCGCCCGAAGGCGCCCGTTCGCATGCGCATGGTGCCTGGGATCAGTCGCCCCGGATCCAGCGCGGACGGCCGACGACCTTGGCGCTGTCACCGCGGCTGTCGTTGCCGGGCTGGGTGTCGTTGCTGCGGGTGTCGGCTTCGACGCGCAGTCCCACGGTGTCGATCGGGGTCAGGCGCACGGCCTCGAGGTCGACCAGCAGGAAGTCGATCTCGCCCGGGACCATCGGCTGCTCACGGCCGCAGGACACCTCGCTGCCACCTGCCACCGCCACCGGCGTGCCGCAGAGCCAGCCGGCGGCCAGCACCTGGCGCACCTGGTCCGGCGTGCCGTCGATGCGCAGCGTCAGTTCCGGACGGATCGCGCGCGATTCGCCGCGGTTGCGCACGGTCGCCACGAACGGCACCGACTGGCCGTCGAACACCAGCTTGAACGGCGTGAACACCGTCGTCGCCAGGTCGGCATCCAGGAAAGCCGGCACCACCAGGTCGGCCACCAGCGGATCGTGGTCGGAGGTGCGCACCGGCACGGTCGGGTCGGCGGCGTTGTCGGTGGCGAAGTCGCTGTTGACGCGGGCGTGGTGCAGCGTCGCCTCGGTGGTCTCGAGCACGGCCTCGTTCACCAGCGCGTGGTCCAGGGTCTGGATGTTGCCCTCGAACACGTACGAGTACTGCTCGGCCTCGGGTTTGGTGCCGATCAGGTTGGTCAGCGGGCGGGTGACGGCGCTGTCGGCCCAGGCCAGCACCTGGTCGGCCGGCGCCGGCGTGCCGCGGATGATGCCCATCACGTCCATGTAGCCGTCGTTGAAGTCGAAGGCGTTGTAGTCGCCGATCAGTACCAGCGGCGCGTCGGCGTTGTTGGCCTGGATCGACTCGACCAGCTCCGACAGCTTCACCGCCTGCTGCAGGCGCTTGCCGCGCGAGCGGTCGCCGTCCGTGCCCCAGACCGCGCGCGGCGTGGTGTCGTTGACGTCGAGCAGGGACAGCGTGTGGTTCAGCAGCACGTGCAGCGGGTAGCTGCGGTCGCGTTCGCCGTTCACGCGGGCCTGCAGCAGCAGCGGGGCGCGGTCGAACAGCACGCCGTTCGCGTTGCCGTCCGGCGCGGTCAGGGTGTCGGCGGCGAACTGCTCGGTCACCGACAGCACTTCCACGCGCGGCAGGCCGTTCTCGACCGGCGCGGTCTTGACCAGGTAACCCAGGCGCTGGCTGCCCGACGTGGACAGCAGATAGGCCTCGTACATCGGGTTGTCCGGGCAGGTGCCGAACTCGTCGTCGTTGATGGCGCGGGCCAGGCGCTGCGCGGTTTCCAGGTTGGCGATCTCGACCAGGCCGACCACGTCCGGATTGCGCAGGTACTGGCAGAACACCTCGGTCAGCTTGCTCAGCCGGTTCAGCGGCACCGACTCGCCGCCGCTGAGGTTCTCGATGTTGTAGCTGCCGATGCGGATCGCGCCTTCCTCGGCCACGGGCACGGCGGCGATCTGCGCGCCGCCGCTGATGGCCAGCCCGCTGTTGTCGCCGATCAGCAGGGTGAAGTCGCCGCGGTCGTAATACAGGATGCCTTCCATGCCTTCGACCAGGTGCCGGCGTCCACGTACAGCGCGGTGCCGTCCTCGAGCCCGCGGCTTTCGACGCGCAGCCGCTCGGGATTGCGGTCGAACACCGGGATGTTGTTGCCCGGCGGCAGCGGCACGGCGTCGAGCGCGGCGATGCCGGGCTCGCGCGCCGGGCGCGGGGTCTGCGGCAGGGTGACGTGGAAGTCGCCGAAGGCATTGGTCGGGCCGACCACCTTGCCGGCCGGCAGCTGCACGCGCATGCCCTGGTAACGGCCCAGCGCAGACAGCGGCACTTCCGGCGCGAGCACGGTGTCGTCCAGCACCACGGCCGGCGGCAGCGACTGGCCGGTGGCGAGCACCGTCAGCGTGCTGTTGCCCAGCTGGGTCAGCGGGAAACCATGCGGCGTGCGCGAGAACTGCGTCACGCGGCCGGCGACCCGCAGGCGATTGCCCACGGCGGCATCGGCCGGCGGCGCGGCATTGGTGAACACGAACAGGCCCTCGGCCGTGGCCGGGTCGCCGTCCTCATCGCCGATGGCGCTCTGGATGAAATAGCCGTTGGCGCGACGCGCGGTGACGATGCCTTCGGTCACCACTTCGGTGCCGACCGGCAGCGGCGAACCGACGCCCGTGCCCTGGATTTCCGCGATGTCGACGCGTGCGACCACGGACAGCGCGATCGACGTCGCACCGCTGCGGCCTTCGGCGTCGGCGATCGCGACCGGCAGCGTGGCCGGGCCGGCCGGCGTCGCGGCGTCCACCGTGGCCTGCCAGGAGAAGGTCAGGTCGCCGGCGGTCGCATCGCCATTCGTGCCGTCGTCGTGGAAGGCCTGGGTCGCGGCGCCGCCGATGGCGGCCAGGTCGGCCGTGACCGTGATGCCGGTGCTGGCGGGATTGGCGCCCGGGGTCACCGTGACGGTGAGCAGGGTGCTGTCGCCGGCCGCGAGGCTGGCCGGGCTGGCGCTGCCCGCGGCGGCCGGGTCGGTCGGCAGGCCGCCGCCGCCGCAGCTCGCGCTGTGGCTGCCGAGCCCGTCGAAGGTGTCGGTGGCGTAGCCGTCCCACTCGATGGCGGGGTCGAAGGCGTCGCTGCCGTCGGTGTCGCCGGCGCAGACACTGGCCTTGCGGCGGATGGTGTTGTCGGCGGTCGAAGCCAGGCCGGTGCCCCACTGGCTGCCCGGGTCGACGCCGATCTGGCCGGCGACGTCGAGCAGGTCGCCGCCCTTGCGCAGCACGATGGCGTCGTCGCCATTGAACCAGCTGGTGCCCGAGACCTGGTCCGCGGCTGCCAGGATCGTCGCGTTGGCGTTGCCGGGCGCGATCACGAAGGCCTCGCCATCCGCGAGCGTGCCACTCAGCGCCAGATTGAAGTTGGCCGTGGTGCCGCCGTTGAAATAGAACTGCAGGGTGTACCCGCCGGCGGCCAGGTCCACCGGCGCACCGGTCCCGTTGTAGATCTCGACCGCCTTGTTGTTGCTGCTGCCCTCGACGATCTCGGACAGGAACAGGTCGGTGGCGGCGGCGCTGGCCGGTGCCGCAAGGGGCAGGGCGAGCAGGAAAATCAGGGCGTGCAGGCGCGGGTCATGGCGCATGGAGGGTCACCTTCTGGGTTCTCGGGGCTGCCAGCGGGTCCGGAACCCCGAAGGGCCCCTGCCGGACTGTGACAGAGCGCGCACTTTATATCGGAAAATGCGTCGCCCGCATGACAGACTTCCACCCTTCGGACCTGAACCCCTTGCCATGACCCAGCCCCCAACCAGCGCGCCCTCGAACAGGGCATCACCACCGACCTGCGCGACCGCCTCAGCTACGGCGGCTATCTGCAGCTGGACACTCTGCTGTCAGCGCAAAAGCCGCTGTCCAATCCCGCTCACCATGACGAGATGCTGTTCATCGTCCAGCACCACGTGGCCGAGCTGTGGCTGAAGCTGGTGATCCACGAGCTGCGCGCCGCTACCGAGTGCCTGAAGAACGGCGAACTGGGCCCGATGCAGAAGATCCTGGCGCGGGTGAAGCTGGTGCAGCGCCAGCTCTACGAACAGTGGTCGGTGCTCGAAACCCTGACGCCGGCCGACTACCTGGCGTTCCGCGACGTGCTGGGCCCGGCATCGGGGTTCCAGTCGCTGCAGTACCGCCTGGTCGAGTTCCTGCTGGGCAACAAGAACGCCGACATGGTGCGCGTGTTCAGCCATGACACGGCTGCCACCACCGAGCTGCAGGCCGCGCTGGACGCGCCCAGCCTGTACGACGAATTCCTGCGCCACCTGCACCGCCGCGGCTACGCCATCCCCGTGTCCTGCGTCGAACGCGACTGGTCGCTGCCGCACCAGCGCGAGCCCGGCCTGATCCCGGTGTTCAAGACGATCTACGAGGACACCGACCAGCATTGGGAGGCTTACGCCACCTGCGAACAGCTGGTGGATGTGGAGGTCAGCTTCCAGTTGTGGCGATTCAGGCACATGAAGACGGTGGAACGCATCATCGGCTACCGGCGCGGCACCGGTGGCAGCTCGGGCGTGGGCTTCCTCAAGCAGGCGCTGGACCTGACTTTCTTCCCGGAATTGTTCGAAGTGCGCACGGTCCTGGGCCAACCGGGGTGAGCGCGCCGGCAGGGGCTGGCATACTCCGGGCCTTGTTTTCCGCGAGCCCGCCATGCCTCCCGCTTCCAGCGCCCTGATCACCAACGACATCGTCCTGCTCGGCCTGATCGCCGCCACCCTCGGCGCGATCTTCTGGGCCTCCAGCGGTCCCACGCCTTGGCTCAAGCGCATCTTCGCGGTCGTGCCGGCGCTGCTGCTGTGCTACTTCATCCCGGCGATCTACAACACCACCGGCCTGATCGACGGCCACGCCACCAAGCTCTACAACCCGGTGGCGCGCGATGTGCTGCTGCCGGCGGCGCTGGTGCTGCTGACGCTGTCCATCGACCTGCCGGCCATCATCAAGCTTGGGCCGAAACTTCTGCTCGTGTTCTGCGCCGGCACCCTGGGCGTGATGCTGGGCGCACCGGTGGCCTTCCTGGCCATGGGCGTGATCCATCCGGAAACCGTGGCCGGCGACACCTGGGCCGGCATGGCCGCGCTGGCCGGCAGCTGGATCGGCGGCGGCGCCAACATGGTGGCCATGCGCGAGGTCTGGAACGTAGACGCGACCACCTTCGGCCAGTTCGCGGTGGTGGACGTGGCGGTGTCCAGCCTGTGGATGGCGGTGCTGCTGTTCCTGTCCGGGCGCGCCGAGGCGATGGACGCGCGCCGCAACCTGGACACCCGCGCGCTGGATGAAATGAAGCAGCGTGTCGCCGCCTACCAGGCCGCGAACGCGCGAATTCCCTCGCTGACCGACCTGATGGTGATCGTCGCGGTCGCCTTCGGTGGCGTCGGCCTGGCGCATGCGATCGCGGCGCCGCTGGCGGCGTGGTTCGGTGGCAATTTCGACTGGGCCAGCCGCTTCAGCCTGGACTCACCTTTCGTCTGGGTGGTGGTGATCTCGACCTCGATCGGCCTGGGCCTGAGCTTTACCCGCGCGCGCCGGCTCGAAAGCGCCGGCGCTTCCAGGCTTGGTTCGGTGATGCTGTATTTCCTGATCGCCTGCATCGGCATGCAGATGGACCTGCTGGCTCTGCTGGACCGGCCGTGGCTGTTCCTGCTGGGCGTGATCTGGATGGCCACCCACATCCTGGTGCTGTGGACGGTGGCCCGCCTGGTGAAGGCGCCGCTGTTCTATTTCGCCATCGGCTCGCAGGGCAACATCGGCGCTGCCGCGTCCGCGCCGGTGGTGGCCGCGGCCTTCCATCCCTCGCTGGCGCCGGTGGGCGTGCTGCTGGGCACCGTGGGCTACGCCACCGGCACCTACCTGGCCTACGTGGTCGGGCTGATGCTCAAGGCCCTGGCCGGCGCGTGAAGATGACGGTGATTTGACTCCCCATCCGCCAGCGGGTACACCTTCCGGGCCTCGCGAAACCGCTTCTGCCGGCCCGCGGGCCTTAAAAACCATTATTCCAATCACTTAGAAACCAGGGGAGAGACCGCATGAGCGGTGCCGCCACCACGCCCAACCAGGCGCCCATTCCGGAATTCCAGCAGATGATGGGCCATCCGCGCCCCCTGTGGATGCTGTTCATGACGGAGTTCTGGGAGCGCTTCGCGTTCTACGGCATGCGCTGGGCGCTTGCCCTGTACATCGTCGCGCAGTTCTACGAAGGCGATTCGGCGGGCGAAGCGCCCGCCAGCCGCCTTTACGGTGCCTACCTCGCCCTGGTCTACGCCGCGGCGCTGTTTGGCGGATACGTGGCCGACAAGATCATCGGTTACCAGCGCTCGATCCTGCTGGGCGCCGTGGTGATGGCGATCGGCCTGTTCATGATCGTCGTACCGAACGAATTGGTGTTCAAGCTCGGCCTGGCGACGATCATCGCGGGCAACGGCCTGTTCAAGCCGAACATCTCGACCATGGTCGGCCAGCTCTACACGTCGGGCGACACGCGTCGCGATGCCGGCTTCACGCTGTTCTACATGGGCATCAATGCCGGTGCGTTCATCGCCCCGATCCTCACCGGCTGGCTTGCCGAGCGCATGTTCGGCGGCTCGCCGGAGATGCCGGCGTACAAGGTCGTGTTCATCGCGTCCGGCATCGGCATGGTGATCAGCCTGATCTGGTTCTGGATCGGCCGCGGGCAGCTCAAGGGCGTCGGCCGGCCGCCGGAAGGTGACGGCGGCAACCGCAACATGCTGTACGTATTCGCCGGCGTGCTGGTCGCCATCCCGGTGATCTACTTCCTGCTTTCGATCGACGCCGGCAACCTGCAGTGGCTGCTGACCGCGCTCTTCATCGGCCTGTGCGTGCTGATCCTGAAGGAAGGCTTCAGGGACGGCGCCGTGCGGCGCGACATGGCCATCGCGATGTTGATCATCTTCGCGTTCAACGTGCTGTTCTGGATGTTCTTCGAGCAGGCGGGCAGTTCGTTCAACTTCCTGGCGCAGAACATCGTCAACCGCGACCTCGGCGGCTGGATCTTCCCGGTCGGCTGGTTCCAGTCCGTGAACTCGCTGGCGATCATCACGCTGGCACCGCTGATCGCCTGGATGTGGATCAAGATGGGCAGCCGCAATCCGTCGATCCCGCGCAAGTTCGGCCTCGGCATCATCTTCAACGGGCTGGCGTTCCTGCTGCTGATGTTCGCGCTGTCGAGCCTGGTCGACCCGGAGACGCTGAAGATCCCGTTCTGGACGCTGTTCATGGTCTACGTGATCCAGTCGATCGGCGAGCTGTTCCTGTCGCCCATCGGCCTGTCGATGGTGACCAAGCTGGCGCCGGTGCGCCTGGTCGGTTTCGGCATGGGCGGCTGGTTCCTTTCGACGGCCATCGGCAACAACCTGTCGGGTATCTTCGCCAGTCACGTCAGCGGCGAAACCGGCATGACCGTCGACTCGGCGCTGTCGGGTTACACGTTCGGCTTCTGGGTGCTGCTGGGCAGCGGCGTGCTGCTGTTCCTGATCGCTCCGCTGATCCAGAAGCTGATGCACGGCGTGAAGTAAGCGCCGGGCTTCCACGTACCGCCACGCGGCCCGGGATTCCCGGGCCGCGTTGTTTCAAGAGCAGGATTTCCCGGGCTGCCATCGGCGGCGCCGGAAGCCACGAGACCGCAGGATCGAGCTGATGAACACCGTCGCCACGCTGCCACGCCCCACCCCCGCCTGGCGCTGGGCCGCCTGGTCTTCGCCAGCCTGGCGATGTTCGGCAACTACTACGCCTACGATGCGCTGAACCCGGTGGTGGACCTGCTGCGCGAGCAGCAGGGCCTGGACTACGGCCAGATCGGCCGGCTCTCGACCGCCTACAACATCGCCGCGCTGCTGGTGCTGCTGGCCGGCGGTTATGTGATCGACCGCTTCGGGGCGCGCCGGGCGATCGTCGTGTTCGCGGCGGTCTGCGTGGTCGCGTCGGTGGTCACGGCGGCCGCCCAGGACTATTCGTCACTGCTCGCCGGTCGTTTCCTGCTGGGTCTCGGCGCCGAGCCGCTGATCGTCGCGGTCACCGCGGTGCTGGCGAAGTGGTTCAAGGGCAAGGAGCTGAGCTTCGCCTTCGGCCTGAACCTGTCGATCTCGCGCCTGGGCTCGGCCTCGACCGACTGGTCCACGTCGTTCGCCAGCCCGCTGTATTCGAACTGGCACGACCCGCTGTGGCTGGCGACCGGCGTGATGAGCGCGGGCCTGGGCGCCGCGGTGCTGTATTTCCTGATGGAAAAACGCGCCGAGGGCCGATTCGACCTGGGCGAGGCCGCCGCGACCGACAAACTGGAGCTCAAGAGCCTGTACCGCTTCAGCCCCTCGTACTGGTACATCGTCGCGCTGTGCGTGGTGTTCTATTCGACGGTGTTCCCGTTCCGTTCGTTTGCGATCGACTATTTCCAGCAGGCGCATGGCCTGTCGCGCGAAGCCGCCGGCATCCTCAGCAGCCTGCTGCCGTTCGCGGCCATCATCGCCACGCCGCTGTTCGGGCTGTGGGTGGACCGGGTCGGGCGGCGTTCGCTGTTCATGGCGGCCGGTTCGCTGGTGATGCTGCCGCTGTTCCTGGCGGTGACCTACCTGCCACCGGGGCCGGCGATCCCGTTGCTGGGCGTCGAACTGCCGCTGACCCTGCTGGTCTCGATCCTGCTGTTCGGCGGCGTGTTCTCGCTGATCCCGGCGGTGATGTGGCCCTCGGTGGCCTACATCGTGCACGAGCAGCGGCTGGGGTCGGCCTATGCGCTGATGACCTTCTGCCAGCAGATCGGCTGGGCCGTGGTGCCGCTGGTGATCGGCGCGCTCAACGACCATTACCTGGCCGGGCCGGAGAACACGGCCGGCTACACGCCCGGCATGTGGGTCTATACCGTGCTGTCTTCGCTGGGCCTGTTTTTCGCGTGGAAGCTTTGGCGGGCCGAGACCGGGCCCGGTGCGCACGGACTCGAATCGATCACCGCCCGCGGCAGCGGCTGATCAGCCGGGGCGTGTCGCCAGCTCGAGCGTCTCGAGCCGCCCCAGCAGCCGGTCCAGCGCCGCACGTTCGTCCTCGGCCAGGCCTTCCAGCAACCGCCGCTGGTAGGCGAGGGCGAGCGGGGCGACCTCGTCGTAGATCGCGCGGCCGCCCGGGCTCAGGCGCAGGCAGGACCGGCGCCGGTCGTGGCCGTGGGTGTCGCGTTCGATCCGCCCGGCGGCCTGCAGCGAGGCGATGGCCCGGCTGACCGCGACCTTGTCCATGGCCGTGCGCTCGGCCACTTCCCGGGCCGAGACCTCCGAATGCCGGCCCAGCACCGCCAGCACCCGCCACTCGGTGATGCCCAGGCCGAAGCGGTCGGCGTACAGCCGGGCGATGTCCTGGCTGATGCGGTTCGACAGCACCGACAGGCGGTACGGGAGGAAATGTTCCAGGTCCAGGATGTCCCGGTCGGGCATGTGGCGCCGCGCCTTGCAAATGGTTTCAGATGAAACTATAACGGCGGCACTCCCCGGCGCAAGCCGTTTCCCCAGACCAGGAGGCCGCCATGAGCGCCCAGCCCCAGACCCACGCCCCCAACCTGGGCATGAAGCCCACCACCTTCGCCAACCCGATGGGCATCGACGGCTTCGAGTTCGTCGAATTCGCGGCCCCGGCCGGGCAGGGCGGACTGCTGCATGGCCTGTTCCGGAAGATGGGCTTCTCGCCCGTACTCAAGCACAAGACCCGGAACATCACCGTGTACCGCCAGGGCGGCGTGAACTTCCTGGTCAACGAGGACCCGGACAGCTTCGGTGCCGATTTCGCGGCCCAGCACGGGCCCTGCGCCTGCGGTTTCGCCATCCGTTTCACCGAGCCGGTGGCCAAGGTGTTCGAGACGGTGAAGGGCAATGGCGGCGAAGCCATCGACCACAAGCCGCAGACCGGCGTCATCCAGGTGCCGACGGTGAAGGGCATCGGCGATTGCATGCTGTACCTGGTGCCTTCGGGTGAGGACGCGTACGCGGCCGACTACGCGCCGATCCCGGGTGCCGAGACGAATCCCGTGGGTTTCGGCCTGACCTTCATCGACCACCTCACGCACAACCTCTTCTTCGGCAACATGCAGAAGTGGAGCGACTACTACGAGCGCCTGTTCAACTTCCGCGAGATCCGCTACTTCGACATCAAGGGCGCCAAGACCGGCCTGGTGTCCAAGGCCATGACCGCGCCGGACGGCATCGTGCGCATTCCGCTGAACGAGTCGAGCGACCCGAAGAGCCAGATCAACGAATACCTCGACGCCTACAAGGGCGAGGGCATCCAGCACATCGCCTGCTTCACCGACGACATCTACGGCACGGTGGAGGCGATGCGCGCCCAGGGCGTCGAGTTCCTGGACACCCCCGACACCTATTTCGACGTGATCGACCAGCGCGTGCCAAACCATGGCGAGGACGTGCCGCGCCTGCGCGCCAACAAGATCCTGATCGACGCCGACCTCGAGACCAAGCAGCGCAAGCTGCTGCAGATCTTCACCCAGAACGCCATCGGCCCGATCTTCTTCGAGATCATCCAGCGCAAGGGCAATGAAGGTTTCGGCGAAGGCAATTTCCAGGCGCTGTTCGAATCGATCGAACGCGACCAGATGAAGCGCGGCGTGCTTTGAGGACAACCCGGCCATGGCGCTGAACTACCAGAGCGGTTTCGGCAACGAGTTCGCGACCGAGGCCCTGCCCGGTGCGCTGCCGGTGGGGCGGAATTCGCCGCAGCGGGCGCCCTACGGGCTGTACGCCGAGCAGATCAGCGGCACGGCCTTCACCGCGCCACGCAGCGTGAATCGCCGCAGCTGGCTGTACCGGATCCGCCCGGCCGCGCTGCACGGCAGGTTCAGCGCCCTCGCGCATCCGCGTTTCCACAACGGATTCGGCGACGGCCCGGTGACGCCGGAACAGCTGCGCTGGAGCCCGCTGCCGATGCCCGCGGCGCCGACCGACTGGCTCGACGGCCTGTTCACCATGGCCGGCAACGGCGGTGCCGAGGCCGGTACCGGTGCGGGCATCCACCTTTACGCCGCCAACAAGGACATGGACGGGCGGTTCTTCTACGACGCCGACGGCGAGCTGCTGATCGTGCCGCAGCAGGGCCGCCTGCGCATCGCAACCGAGCTGGGCGTGCTGGAGGTCGAGCCGCAGGAGATCGCGCTGATCCCGCGTGGCCTCCGCTTCAGCGTGTCGCTGCCGGACGGTGAGGCGCGCGGTTACGTCTGCGAGAACTTCGGCGCGATGCTGAAACTGCCGGACCTGGGCCCGATCGGCAGCAACGGCCTGGCCAATCCGCGGGATTTCCTGGCGCCGGTCGCGGCCTACGAAGACCGCGAAGGCAAATTCGAACTGGTCGCCAAGTTCCAGGGCCACCTGTGGCGCGCCGACCTCGGCCATTCGCCGCTCGACGTGGTCGCCTGGCACGGCAACTACGCCCCGTGCAAATACGACCTGCGCCGCTTCAACACCATCGGCTCGATCAGCCATGACCACCCGGATCCGTCCATCTTCCTGGTGCTGCACTCGCCCAGCGACAGCGAAGGCGTCAGTAACCTGGACTTCGTGATCTTCCCGCCGCGTTGGCTGGTGGCCCAGGACACGTTCCGGCCGCCGTGGTTCCACCGCAACATCGCCAGCGAGTTCATGGGCCTGGTGCACGGTGCCTACGACGCCAAGGCGGAAGGGTTCGTGCCCGGCGGCGCCTCGCTGCACAACTCGATGAGCGGCCACGGCCCGGATGCGGCGACCTACGAGAAGGCCACGAAGGCGGACCTGGCCAAGCCCGACGTGATCACCGACACCATGGCCTTCATGTTCGAAACCCGCCACGTGCTGCGCCCGACCGCGCAGGCGCTGGACGCCGCGCACCGGCAGGCCGACTATCAGCAGTGCTGGCAGGGACTGGCCCGCCATTTCACGCCGGAGACGCGCTGATGAAGCTCAAGCCCCTGCTGGTCGCGGCCACGCTTTCCCTGCTCCTGGCCGGCTGCGGCGAACGTTCGCCCGGACCGGCGGCAGACACCGCCGACGCGCAGCCCGTGGCCGTCGAAGCGGCCCCGGAAGCGCCGCCGGCCATCGCGCCCGAGGTGCCGCAGTACGATGCCGAGGTGATCAACTTCGAAGGCTTCGGCCCGGCGAAGTTCGGCGTGGACGAGGAACAGGTCCGCATGGCCTGGGGCCACCCGCTGCAGGCGGGCACGCCCGCCGAGGGCGCCAGCTGCTACTACCTGACCATGGACCCGACGCCGACCGGTGGGCGTGGCATCGCTTTCCTGTTCGAGGGCGGTGGCTTCCGCCGTTACGACGTGGACGTGCCCACGCATGTCGCGCCCGGCGGCCTGGTCACCGGCATGGCGGCGGAGGCGGTCGAGGCGGCCTTCCCCGGCCGGGTCGAATCGCAGCCGCACAAATACGTCGAAGGCGCCCGTTACCTGGTGGTCGCGCCGGAAGCCGGCGGCGATGCCCGCCTGGTGTTCGAGACCGACGCCGCCGGCACCATCGTGTCCTGGCGCATCGGCATGCCGCCGCAGATCCATTACGTAGAAGGCTGCGGCTGATCCGCCGCGGCGCAACAGGAGCAAGGGAATGAAATTGGGTTCACTCAAGGAAGGCGGCCGCGACGGCACGCTGGTGGTGGTGTCCAAAGACTTGAGCCGTGCGGTGCGTGCCACCGGTATCGCGCCAACCATGCAGCAGGCTTTGGAACATTGGTCGAACACCGCGCCGCGGCTCAACGGCGTCTACGAGGCGCTGCAGGGCGGCACCGCCGAGACCATCAACGGCGAGCCGGTGTTCGCGGTGGATTTCGCGCAGTTCGCGGCGCCGCTGCCGCGGGCCTACGAATTCGTGGACGGCAGCGCCTACCTGCCGCATGTCGCGCGCGTGCGCAAGGCGCGTGGCGCCGAGGTGCCGGAAAGTTTCTACACCGACCCGCTGATGTACCAGGCGGTCAGCGCCGGCTTCTATGGCCCGCGCGACCCGGTGCTGGTGGCCGACGAGGCCTACGGCATCGACCTCGAGGCCGAGGTGGTGGTGGTCACCGACGACGTGCCGCAGGGCGCCACGCCGGCGCAGGCTGCTGAGCACATCCAGCTGGTCGGCCTGGTCAACGACGTCTCGCTGCGCCACCTGATCCCGAACGAGCTGGCCAAGGGTTTCGGTTTCCTGCAGTCCAAGCCGCGTTCGGCGCTGAGCCCGGTGTTCGTCACCCCTGACGAGCTGGGCGAGGCCTGGCAGGGCAACAAGCTGCACCTGCCGCTGCTGACCCACATCAACGGCAAGTGGTTCGGCGCGCCCGAGGCCGGCGTGGACATGCAGTTCGACTTCAGCCAGCTGGTGGCGCACGCGGCGAAGACCCGGCCACTGTCGGCGGGCACGATCGTCGGTTCGGGCACCGTGGCCAACGAGGACACCTCGCTGGGTGCATCCTGTTTCGCCGAACAGCGTACGGTCGAGACCCTGCGCGACGGCAAGCCCAGCACGCCCTTCATGAGCTTCGGCGACACCGTACGCATCGAGATGATCGGGCGCGATGGCGCCAGCGTGTTCGGCGCCATCGAGCAGCGCATCGCCAGGGCCTGAGCCCGTCGCCCGGCGACGGGCGGGCAGGGCGGCCCGGAACCCGGCCGGCGGGGCTATCCACCAAGGTGCCGCGCCGGCGTATGCTGGCGCCACAAGACCCGGCCACCGAGCCGGGCCCAGCGATCGGAAAGGGAGCGGGCCGCATGACCTCGGGATCGATCCGGCTGTATTCGTACTGGCGCTCCAGCGCCGCCTACCGCGTACGCATCGCGCTCAACCTCAAGGGCATGCCCTACGAGACCATGCCGGTGCACCTGCTCAAGGACGGCGGCGAACAGCACAGCGCACAGTTCAGCGACCTCAACCCGCAGGAACTGGTGCCGGTGCTGCTGCACGGCAGCCGCATCCTGCGCCAGTCCATGGCGATCATCGAATACCTGGACGAAACCTGGCCGACGCCGCCGCTGATGCCGGCCACGGCCCGCGACCGCCAGCGCGTGCGCGCCATCGCCCAGATGATCGCCTGCGACGTGCACCCCTGAACAACCTGCGCGTGCTGCAGTTCTTCGACAAGACCTGGAACGTGCCGCAGGCCGAGCGCGACACCTGGGTGCGGCACTGGGTCCAGGTCGGCCTGGAGGCGGTGGAGGACACCTTGTGCGACCACCCGTCCACCGGCGATTTCTGCGACGGCGAACAGCCGACCATGGCCGACTGCTGCCTGGTGCCGCAGGTGTTCAACGCCGAGCGGTTCGGGGTGGACATGGCGCCGTTCCGCACCATCCGCCGGGTGGTGCAGAACTGCATGGCGCTGGAAGCGTTCCAGGCCGCCCGGCCGGAAAACCAGCCGGACGCGCCCGCGGGCAGCGGCGGGAACTGAGCCCTCAGTAACCCTGCGAGGCGTTCTCGCTGCCGGGGCCGCCGCCGCCGTACATGTCGGCGTAGGGGTCGTGCTCGCCGGTCGCGCCTTCCGAGAGGCGGATCTTCAGGGCCAGGCCGTCGCGCGAGTCGGCCTTGCGCAGCGCCTCCTCCAGCTCGACCTTGCCTTCCTTGTACAGCCGGAACAGCGACTGGTCGAAGGTCTGCATGCCTTCCTGCAGCGACTTGTCCATCGCTTCCTTGATCTCGTGCACCTCGCCGCGGCGGATCAGGTCGCGGATCATCGGCGTGTTGATCAGGATCTCGGCCGCGGGCAGGCGCTTGCCGTCCTTGCCGATGACCAGGCGCTGGCTGATGACCGCCTTGAGGTTCAGCGACAGGTTCATCAGCACGTTCTTGTGGGCCGTTTCCGGGAAGAAGTTCAGGATGCGGTCCAAGGTCTGGTCGGCGTTGTTCGAGTGCAGCGTGGCCAGGCACAGGTGGCCGGTTTCGGCGAAGGCGATCGCCGATTCCATGGTCACGGCGTCCAGGATCTCGCCGATCAGGATCACGTCCGGCGCCTCGCGCATGGCGTTCTTGAGCGCGTTGTGGAAGGCGTGGGTGTCCAGGCCGACCTCGCGCTGGTTCACGATCGACTTCTTGTGCTTGTGCAGGAACTCGATCGGGTCCTCGATGGTGAGGATGTGGCCGGTGTTGTTGGTGTTGCGGTGGTCGATCATGGCCGCGAGCGTGGTGGACTTGCCCGAGCCGGTGGAACCGACCACCAGCACCAGGCCGCGCTGCTCCATCACGATGTCCTTGAGCACGTTCGGCAGCCGCAGCTGGTCGATGCTCGGGATCTCGGACTTGATGGCGCGGATGACCATGCCCACTTCGCCACGCTGCTTGAACACGTTGACGCGGAAGCGCCCGGTGTCCTTCACGGCGATGGCCATGTTGTATTCCAGGTCGCGCTCGAAGGCGGGGACCTGGCCCTCGTCCATCAGCGAGTACGCGATCTTCTTGACCATGCCGGCCGGCAGGCCGGTGTTGCCGAGGGGGTAGAGCTTGCCTTCGACCTTGATGTAGACGGGCGCGCCGGTGGTCAGGAACATGTCCGACGCGTTCTTTTCCGTCATCAGCTTCAGGAAGTAGCCGATGTCCATGTCAGTATCCTTGGGTCCCCTGATTCGATCACGGTGAGCGGCGTGGGCGGGCTACAATCGCCGCGTCCCATCGCCGACCTGCGAGTTCGCCTTATGACACTATCCTCGCTAAAAATCCATCTCGCGCTGGCACTTCTGCTGTCCACGTCAAGCTCCTGGGCCGCGCCGGCGCCCGAGGCCGAGCTGGCCGCCGCCGAGCGGGCCGTGGCCGCCGCGGAGCGCGCCGAGCCGCGTGGCCAGGCCGCGCAAGTACTGGACAACGCCCGCGGGCAACTGGAGGCCGCGCGGGCCGCGATGGCCAAGCGCAAGCACCGGGACGCCCTGCTGTTGGCGGAGTCCGCCACCGCCAGCGCCGACCTGGCCCGGGCCCAAGCCCGCCTTGACGCCGCCCGTGTCGAGGTGGACAGCAAGGCGGCCCGCAACGCCGACCTTCGCCGTCGTCTGCTGGTCAACCGGGGGTCCTGAGCATGCGTGTGTTGACCGTAACGCTGCTTTTCCTCGCGCTGGTGCTGTGCGCCGCACCGGCCGCCGCGGACCCGACCGAGCACGAGATCGCCATCGCCGGCCTGCTGGACGACCTGCAGGCGCTCGACAGCGACCCGTCGCTGGCCGACCTGGCCGGGCTGGAGCGACTGAAGGCCCGCCAGGCCGTCACCGCGGCCCAGAACGCCAAGCGCAAGGACCGCGAACACCGGGTCACCCTGGCCGAACGCTGGATCGCCGCGGCCCGCCTGGCCGCCGAAGCCGAGCTGCTGGAAGGCCAGTCGGCCCAGCTTGATCGCGAACGTGACCAGATCATGGTCGAAGCCAGCCGCCGCGACGCCGAACGGGCCCGCCGCGAAGCCGATCGCCTGCGTCTGCAGAGCCTGGCCCGCGAGGAAGCGGCGGAGCGCGAAGCGCTGAGCCAGACCGCCGCCTGGAAGCCGCCAGCGCCGAAACCGCCCAGGCCCGCAAGCTGGCCCAGGCGCGCGCCCGCGAAGCCGAGCTCGCCCGCAAGGAAGCCGAACTCGCCGCCGCCGTCGCCGCCGACGACATCAGCGATGCCGCGCCGCCGCCGTCGCGTCGCGAAGGGGGCCGCACGATCTATACCCTGGACGGCAACGCTTTCGGCAGTGGCAGCGCCAACCTCACCGCCCAGGCGCAGGCCAGCCTGCGGTCCCTGGCCGGCCAGCTTCGTGGCGGTGGCGGAGCCATCTCGATCGAAGGCCACACCGACAGCCAGGGCGCCGATGCCGCCAACCAGGCCCTGTCGCAGCGGCGCGCCGAGGCCGTGCGCCGTGTGCTGGAGGATGCCGGGCTGCCCAGCGCGCGCCTCAGCGCAAGCGGGCGGGGCGAATCGGCTCCGGTTGCCGACAACGCCACGGCCGAGGGCCGCGCACGCAACAGGCGGGTCGAAATCATCGTGAATTGATATCCAAATCAATCGGATAGGGTGCTTATCGAATTTTTCACATCACCCAAGTGCTTGAATCCCAAGGCCTTCGCCCAGGCCGTCGAAGCCCCCGTTCAGCGTGGGCTTTTCTTTGTATTTCAAAAGCTTGCGAAAGGGCTTGCGGCCAAAAAACCGGGGAGTAGGTTCAAAGCCCCGGGACTTTTCCACCCGGGGATCACCGAGCCAGGCCGATGAAAGCAGACCTCGCCCCCGCCGACTGCGCCGCCTCCCGATCGGGTGCGGGCGCGTCGAATGGGGACGCCGCCCGCGTAAGCGACCTGACCTTTGTCTCAATCCGCCACGCCCTGGACTTCGCCGTCCGGGGCGTTCGCGTTTCAGGAGGAGGTCAATCCGATGTTTGAAGGGCAACCGCAGAACGAACTCGACGCGCTGATGAAGAGCGACCCGGAATTCAGGCAGCTCTACCACCGGCACCGCGAACTGGACAAACAGGTGCTGGACGCCGAGTTGGGGGTCCTGCCGCTGGACGACACCACGCTGGCGCGCATGAAAAGGAAAAGCTGAACGCCAAGGACCGGTTGACCCGGATGTTCGACCGAAGAAAACACTGAGTTTCCGCTGCGGCGGCGGCGGCCCACCTCGTCGGGTCGCCGCCGCCTGCACTTGAGCGTGAAGGGGCCCGCGGATGGCCCCTCGGGGCGCGGGCCCCCGTACTGGGCTGCTAGAATCACGCCCCCGCACAAGCGCCCATCCAGCCCCCTCATGACGGTCCAGCAGAACGTCCTCCAGCTCATCGGCGAGACCCCGATCGTCAAGGCCCAGCACCTGGATACCGGGCTCTGCGAGCTCTACCTCAAACTCGAATGCATGAATCCCGGCGGGTCCATCAAGGACCGCATCGGCCTGCGCATGATCGAGGCCGCCGAAGCCCGCGGCGACATCGGCCCGGGGGCGACCCTGGTGGAAGGCACCGCCGGCAACACCGGCATCGGCCTGGCCCTGGTGGCACAGCAGAAGGGCTACAAGCTGCTGCTCGTCGTCCCGGACAAGATGAGCCGGGAAAAGATCTTCAACCTGCGCGCCATGGGCGCCGAGGTCGTGCTGACCCGGTCGGACGTGGCCAAGGGCCATCCGGACTACTACCAGGACATGGCCGCGCGCATCGCCCGCGACACGCCGGGCGCGTATTTCATCAACCAGTTCGGCAACCCGGACAACCCGGCCGCGCACGAACACGGCACCGGCCCGGAGATCCTGCGCCAGATGGACGGCGACTTCGACGCCATCGTCTTCGGCTGCGGCAGCTCGGGCACGATGACCGGCCTGTCGCGGTATTTCGCCAAGGCGGCGCCGAAAGTCGAGCTGATCCTGGCCGATCCGGTCGGTTCAATCCTCACCCAGTACATCAACGAAGGCACGCTGAGCACCAAGTCCGGCAGCTGGCTGGTCGAGGGCATCGGCGAAGATTTCCTGCCCGACATTTCCGACTTCACCCGCGTGAAGAAGGCCTACGCGATCACCGACAAGGAAAGTTTCCTGGCCGGTCGCGAGCTGCTGATGAAGGAAGGCGTGCTGGGCGGCTCCTCGACCGGCACCCTGCTGGCCGCGGCGCTGAAGTACTGCAAGGAACAGACCACGCCAAAGAAGGTGGTGGTCTTCGTCTGCGACACCGGCAACAAGTACCTGTCGAAGATGTACAACGACTACTGGATGCTGGACCAGGGCTTCCTGGAGCGCCCGCAGTACGGCGACCTGCGTGACCTGATCCTGCGGCCGTACGCACAGCGCGACACCGTCGTGGTCGGCCCCAACGACACCCTGCACGTCGCCTACCAGCGCATGAAGATGTACGACGTCTCGCAGCTGCCGGTGATGGACGGCGATGCCATCGTCGGCATCGTCGACGAGTCGGACGTGCTGATGCACGTCTTCGGCCAGGACGAGAAGTTCCAGGACCCCGTCGCCACGGCGATGGTGAGCAAGCTCGACAAGCTCGAGGTCACCGAGCCGATGGCGGCGCTGTTGCCGGTTTTCGACCGCGGCCACGTTGCCATCGTGATGGACGGCCAGAGGTTCCTGGGCCTGATCACCCGCATCGACCTGCTCAACTACCTGCGCCGCCGCGCGCAGTGACCCCGCACCACAAGGAACTCCGATGAGCGATGCCAAGCAACACGGCCTCGGCACCCGCGCCATACATGCCGGCCAGTCGCCCGACCCGAGCACGGGCGCGGTGATGACGCCGATCTACGCCACCTCGACCTACGTGCAGTCCAGCCCGGGCGTGCACCAGGGTTACGAATATTCGCGCAGCCACAACCCGACCCGCTTCGCCTACGAGCGCTGCGTCGCGGCGCTGGAAGGCGGCGGCAATGGCTACGCCTTCGCCAGCGGCCTGGCGGCGACGTCCACGGTGCTGGACGTGCTCGACAGCGGCAGCCACGTGGTCTGCATGGACGACGTCTATGGCGGCACCTACCGCCTGTTCGAGCGCGTGCGCCGCCGCAGCGCCGGCCTGGACTTCAGCTTCGTCGACCTCAACGACATGGCGGCGCTGGAAGCCGCGGTCACGCCGAAGACGAAGCTGATCTGGTGCGAGACCCCGACCAACCCGATGCTCAAGATCGTCGACATCGCGCGCCTGGCCGAGTTCGCCCGCAAGCGCGGCATCTGGCTGGCCGTGGACAACACCTTCAGCTCACCTATCCTGCAGCGCCCGCTCGAACTGGGCGCGCACCTTATGATGCACTCGGCCACCAAGTACCTCAACGGCCACAGCGACATGGTCGGCGGCATGATCGTGGTCGGCGACGACGCCGGGCTGGCCGAGCAGATGACCTTCCTGCAGAACGCGGTCGGCGGCGTGCAGGGCCCATTCGACAGCTTCCTGGCGCTGCGTGGCCTCAAGACCCTGCACCTGCGCATGAAGGCGCACTGCGAAAACGCCGGCGAGCTGGCGGCGTGGCTGGAAAAACACCCAGCCATCGACAAGGTGATCTACCCGGGCCTGGCCTCGCACCCGCAGCACGCGTTGGCCAAGCAGCAGATGAACGGCTTCGGCGGCATGATCTCGATCTACGTCAAGGGCGGTGCCGATGCGTCGCGCCGGTTCATGGAGCGCTGCCGGCTGTTCGCACTGGCCGAGTCGCTGGGCGGCGTCGAGAGCCTGGTCAACCACCCCGCGATCATGACCCATGCCTCGGTGCCGCCGGAGCGCCGCGCCGCGCTGGGCATCGCCGACAACCTGGTTCGGTTGAGCGTTGGCGTGGAGGATGTGGCGGATCTGCGGGCGGAGCTGGAAGAGGGTTTGGCACGATGAGCATGATGCAGGGACGCTACGTCTCCGAGGATGGCCAGGGGTGTTCCACCATCTTTGGCAGAGCCTGCGTCGGCCGGAGTACTGGGCGTACTCCAGCTGGCTCGAGATCACCACGAAGTATCGGCGCACCAGCCTGGGCCTGCTCTGGTTGTGCCTTCCGGTCGCGTTGTTCGTCCTGGTGCTCGGCAACGTCTATTCGCACCTGATGGGCTACCCGTTGGAAAAGTACATGCCTTACCTTGCCATCGGTTACGTCATCTGGCGGTTCATGATCCAGGTCGTCACCGATGTCGCCGGCGCGTTCCCCACGCACAAGGCCAACATCATGGAGGGCCGGATCCGGCTCACCGATTTCATCCTGGTGTCGTTCTCCAAGGCCGGTTTCCACCTGATGTTCGGCGGCGCGGTGGTGGTCGGCGTGCTGTTGTGGTCGCCGGCGGCGCACGTCGGCCTGCTCTGGACCTTGTTGCTGACTTTCCCGCTGCTGCTCGCGAACCTGGGCTGGATCGCGGTCTGCATCGCCCTCGTCGGCGCCCGGTTCCGCGATACCCAGGAACTGATCGGCGCCATCCTGATGCTCGGTTTCCTGTTGACGCCGATTCTCTGGCAGGTGGACCGCTTTCCGCCGGATACGCTGCGCGGCAGCCTGGTGAGGTTCAACCCGGCCTTCCATCTCATCGAAGTGGTGCGTGCACCGATTCTCGGTGGAACGCCGGAGGCGGCCTCGTTCTGGATCGTGGGGTTGATGGCCGTCGCCGGCTGGGCGCTGACGCTGCTTGTATACCGGCGCTATGCGCGCTTCGTTCCCCTTTGGGTCTAAGGAAAGTCGATGAGCGCATTCATCACCGCAAAGGGCGTGGGCCTCGATGTCCCGAACTTCGTCCAGACGGAACGGTCGGCCAAGTCGTTCCTTAGCACGCTGCTGGCCGCGGCGACATCGCGGCCCCGGCGCGAGTTCAGGACCATCCTCGACGACGTGAGCCTGGAGGCGAAGGAAGGCGACCGTATCGCGCTGATGGGGCGTAATGGAGCCGGCAAGACCACCTTGCTGCGCGTGTTGTCGGGTGCCTTCCGGCCGACCCGCGGCGCGGTGGAGGTGCATGGCTCGCGCCAGGCGCTGCTCAACCTCGGGTTGGGTTTCCACCAGGAAGCCACCGTGCGCGAGAACGTGTTCCTCAGAGCGGCGGCGATGGGTCTCGCCGGCCGGGAAACCGCACGGCTGTTGCCGTCCATCATGGATTTCTCCGGACTGGGCGACTGCGCGAACCATCGGCTGGCGGTGCTGTCGTCGGGCCAGCGCATGCGCCTGGGTTTCGCCATCTCCACCAGCGTCCAGCACGACATCATGCTCATGGACGAATGGTTCGGCGCTGGCGACGCCGAGTTCGTCGACAAGGCGCGTGAACGCATGACGGACCGTGTGCAGGGCAGCAAGATCGTCGTGCTCGCCAGCCACAACTTCCAGATGCTGCGCGAGGTCTGCAACCTGGGCATGGTGATGGACTACGGCCGGGTGGTGTATTTCGGTCCGGTGCGCGACGCGATCGACGCCTACAAGGGCATCTACCAGGCCAGCGACGAATACAAGGCGCGCCACGCCCGCGTGGGCCGGGCTCGCGCGGGTGCCGTCCAGGCCGTCGGAGATGGTGGCGATGCCTAGCCCGACGCCGCAGCGCATCCTGCTGGTCGCGTACGAGTTCCCGCCTAGCCCGTCACCCCAGTCCATTCGTTGGGCTTACCTGGCCAGCGAGCTGGTGGCGCTGGGCCACGATGTCCACGTGCTGGCGCCGGAACACAGCGCGCACGGCGCCGGTTTGCCGGCGCTGCCGCCCGGCCTGACGGTGCACAGGACCTTCGCCGGTCCCTTGATGGGGCTGCTGGCATGGCGCGCCCGCCGGGGTCGGCCGGCCGGGGCCTCGGCGGTTCCACCGTCGCAACCCCCCGGCGTCGCTGATGACGGGGATTCGCTGAACTGGAAGGGGCGGGTCTGGCACACCGGTCTGAACTGGAAAGGCCGGATGTTCGCCCGGTTGCAGAAACTGCTGCAGTGGCTGCTGTTTCCGGACCAGCGGGCGGAATGGAAGCCCTGGGCGCGGCGCCGGTTCCGCACCCTGGTGGCCGAACTGCGGCCGGACGTGGTGATCAGCTCCCACGAACCCGCCACCACGATCGAGATCGGGCTGGACGCCGTCGGGCAGGGCGTGCGGTGGATCGTGGACATGGGCGACCCGGTGCTGGCGCCGTACACGCCGCGACGCTGGCGACGCCGGGCAGGTGCGCTGGAGCAGGCGGCCTGCCGTCGCGCGAGCCACGTACTGGTCACCACGGCCCAGGCGCGTGATCTGTTGATGGAGCGGCACGGCCTCGCCGCCGATCGTTGCACGGTGCTGACTCAGGGCCATGCGCCGGACCCCGCACTGCCTGCCGACGGACCGCTGGATCCTGTCTTCGATCCCGGGCTGCTTGAGCTGCTGTATACCGGCAGCTTCTACGGCTTCCGCCGCCACGATGCGCTGATCGAAGCCGTGCTGGCCACGCCGGGCGTGCGGCTCAACATCGCTTCGGTCAATGTGCCGGACGATATCCGCCAGGCGGCGCGGACGTCGGGTGGCGCGATCCGCCTGCTTGGTTTCATGCCGCACCTGCATGCGCTCAAGGCCCAGCGCCGCGCCGACGTGCTGGTGAACATCGCCAACGACAATCCTTGCCAGGTGCCCGGGAAACTTTATGAGTACCTCGGCGCCGGCCGGCCGATCCTGCACCTGGGCGACAGCCCGGATGATGCCGCGGGCCATCTGCTGGCCGACACCGGCGGCGGCGTGGTCTGTCCGAACGAGCCCGCCGAAATATCGCGAAGGCTGGAGCATTGGCGTCACTCCAAGCTCGACCGGGGCAGGTCGCTTTCGAGGCGCGGGCCGGCAGCGTGGATGCCTACGCCTGGCCCGCTATCGCCGCCCGGCTCGATGCGATAATCCGCCCCCAGCCGGCTTCCCCGGCACGGCACAGCCACTTTCCGACGAACAACGTCCCAAGGAACGCAGAAAATGAACAATGACACTGGCCGCCAGAGCACCGCTGCAGGCGTGAGCGATGAAATCGCCAGCCTGGCAGTGGTCGGCCTCGGCTACATCGGCCTGCCCACGGCGGCGATGTTCGCCGCCAGCGGGCTTCGGGTCCATGGCGTGGACATCAGCCAGCGTGCGGTGGACAGCGTGAACCAGGGTCGTGCGCACATCGAGGAGGGTGACCTGGACGCGCTGGTCGAGCGCTGCGTCAGGGACGGCCTGCTCAGCGCGACGTTGACGCCGCTGCCTGCCGACGCGTTCATCATCGCCGTGCCGACGCCGGTCGGCCATGACGATGCGCACCAGCCCGACGTGGCCTACGTCGAGGCCGCCGGTCGCTCGATCGCGCCGGTCCTGAAGAAAGGCGACCTGGTCATCCTCGAATCCACCTCGCCGGTGGGAACGACCGGGATGCTGGCGCGTGTCATGGCCTCGTTGCGCCCGGACCTGGTGTTCCCCGGTGGCGAACGCGAGCCGGACATCCACGTGGCCTACTGCCCCGAACGCATCATCCCCGGGCAGATGCTGCGCGAGCTGGTCGAGAACGACCGCATCATCGGCGGCATGACGCCGGGTTGCGCGCGCCGCGCGACCGGGCTCTACAAACGCTTCGTGAAGGGCGAGTGCCACCTGACCAACGATCGCACGGCGGAAATGGTCAAGCTCACCGAGAATGCCTACCGCGACGTCAACATCGCCTTCGCCAACGAGCTGTCGATGATCTGCGACGGCCTTGGCATCAGTGCATGGGATGTGATCGCCTTCGCCAACCGGCATCCGCGCGTGTCCATCCTCAACCCCGGGCCTGGCGTCGGCGGGCATTGCATCGCGGTGGACCCCTGGTTCATCGTCGCCAGCGCGCCCGACCGCGCCCATCTCATCCGCCAGGCGCGCCTGGTCAACGACGCCAAGCCGCACCACGTCATCGACCAGGTCGAGGCCTTGCTCTTGAGTCGCCCCGGGACGCGCGTCGCCTGCCTGGGACTGACCTACAAGCCGGACGTGGACGACTTCCGCGAGAGCCCGGCGCTGCAGATCGCCCGTGAACTCAATGCGCGCCATCCCGGCCAGGTGCTGTGCGCGGACCCGTACGAGGCGGCGCTGCCGCACGCGGGCCTGGGCGACACGGGGCTTGTGCTGGTGGGTGCGCAGGAGGCGGTGGACCGGTCCGATGTCGTGTTGTTGCTGGTCGGGCACAAGGCATTCGCGTCCCTCGGCCTCGACGCCGGGAAGCATGTGATCGACACGGTCGGGCTGTGGCGTCGATGACCAGCGGCCGCGCACGATCGTCGCTGTGAAGGACCAGGACTCGCCGCCGCTGGACTCCGCTGCCGCCACCAAGGCGCTTCGGGACGCCGTGCGCCAGGAAGCGCATGAAGAGGACCTTGCGCGCATGCGCGAGGCGCTGGCGGAGAAGGCGCACCATGTCGGGCTGCATGAAAACAGCGTGGTGCGCCAGATCGGCGCCATGCAGGTGGATGCCCTGCGCTCCTGGCGGGGCTGGGTCTCGTTGCCTTCGCGCCTGCTCCGGCTGGCCCGCACGGTCCGGCGCGGGCCGGGTCCCGGTCACATTCCGGATGCCGAGCTGGAAGCCCAGGCGGAGGCGGCCCTGGCCATCTACAACGCCGGTGGGTTCGTGGCGGCGGATGCGAAGGTCAGCGGCACGTTCCTGAGCGTCGAGCAGCGCGCGCGCGTCTACACCGAACTCGCCAAGCGGGTCTTTCCGATTTCACCGCGCGACGCCTGCCGGTTCGGCCAGGTGGCCGAAACCCTGGAGCCGAAGCCGTACCGGACGCTCTGGCTGGCCTACATGCGCTTCGATGCAGGCGAACTGGACGAGGCCCTGGCCACGCTGGACAGGCTGCCCGTCGAACATCCGCTCACCGACGAAGAGAAGGAACGGACGACGCAACTGCGCGGGCTCGTGCGCTTGCGGCACCGTCTTCCCGTGATCCCGCCGCGTGCGCCGGTGGCGGCACGGGATCGCAAGGGCGTGCTGTATGTCGCCGCCAGTGCGCTGCCCCATCACGTCTCCGGGTATACGTTGCGCACGCAGGAGCTGCTTTCCGCGCTGCGCGGGCAGGGTGTCGAACTGGCCTGCCTGACCCGGCCCGGCTATCCCGCCGATCGTCCGGACCGGGCCGCGGAGCCGGTCGATCCGACGACCGTGGACGGCATCGAATACCTGAGGGCGCCCGGAAACCGCCAGCTCAATGCGCCCGACGAATACATGGCGCGTGCGGCCGACGCCATCGAGAAGGTCGTTCGCGAACGTGGCGTTGCCATCGTCCACGCCGCTTCGAACTACGAAAACGCATTGCCCGCCCTGATCGCGGCGAGGAGGGCGGGACTGCCCTTCGTCTATGAAGTTCGCGGCCTGTGGGAGTTCACCAACGCCAGCCGCCTGCCGGGTTACGAGCAGCAGGAGCGCTTCGCGCTGGAGCGTGACCTGGAAACGCTGGTCGCGCGCAGTGCGGACCATGTGCTGGCCATAAACGAGGACCTGGCGGCGGAGCTGCGCCGGCGCGGCGTGCCGGCGGAACGTATCTCGTTGGCGCGCAATGGCGCCTATGCGGTCGATCGTCCCGATCCCGATCCGGAACTGCGGCGCACGCTGGACATCCCCGACGGCGCGTTCGTGGTCGGCTTTGCAGGCACGCTGACGCGATACGAAGGCCTGGATGACCTGTTGCGTGCGGTGGCCCGCCTGGGCTCCGACGGCAGGCAGGTGCACGCTTTGCTCGTCGGCACCGGGGAAGCCTGGGCCGGGCTCGAGCAGCTCGCCCAAGAACTGGAGATTTCCTCGCGGGTGCATTTTGCCGGCCGGGTCGCCCCTGCCGACGTCCGGGCGCACCTGGCGCTGTGCGATTGCGTTGCGTTGCCGCGCAAGCCCTTGCGTGTCTGCGAACTGGTCGCGCCGCTCAAGCCGGTCGAGGCGATGGCCATGGGCCTGCCGCTGGTGGTGTCCAATGTCGCGCCGCTGCGCCGTCTCGTCGAGGACGGCCGCACGGGCCGGGTGCACGCTGCCGGCGATCCGGACGCGCTCGCCAGATGCCTGGCCGACTTGGCTGCCAACCCCGAAGCGACCCGGCGGATGGGCGAAGCGGCGCGCCGCGTGGTCGAAGCCGAGTTCGGATGGGACCTGGTGGCAACCGACGTCGCGGCGGTCTATCGGGTCCTGGAAGATGGCACGACCGTGACATCGGCCTCCTCGGCGTCGACCGTTACCAGCACATCGCCGCGTGTCGGGCTTGCAGGTGGGCTTCGTTCGCTCAGGGTCGCCACGATCATGGACGAGTTCACGCAGGCCTGCTTCGAGCCGGAATGCCAACTCACGGCGCTGCGGATCGCCGACTGGCGGACGCAGATGGACGAATGCCAGCCGCACTTGTTGCTGGTGGAGTCCGCCTGGAAGGGCCACCGCATGGAGTGGGCCAAGAAGGTCCCGCAATGCAGCCACGAGCTGCGCGAGCTGGTGGCCTACTGCCGGTCGCGCGGCATACCCACGGCGTTCTGGAACAAGGAGGACCCGGTCCACTACGCGCTGTTCCTGCGCGCGGCGGCGCTGTTCGACGTCGTATTCACCACGGACATGGACCGCATCAAGTCCTACCGCGAGGACCTCGGCCATTCCCGCGTCCACCTGCTGCCATTCGCCGCGCAGCCCCGCGCGCACAACCCGGTGGAGAAGTACGACCGCAAGGATGCATTCTGCTTCGCCGGCTCGTACTACGTGAAATATCCGGAGCGGCGCGCCGACTTCGACATGCTTATGGAAGCCGCCGCCGATTTCCGGACGGTTGACATCTTCGACCGCAACCACGGCTCCGACGACCCGGGGTTGACCTTCCCCGAGCACTACCGGCCCCTGATCCAGGGCTCGCTGCCGTTCTCGGAGATCGACAGGGCCTACAAGGGATACCGTTACGCGATCACGATCAACACGGTCAAGCAGTCGCAGAGCATGTTCGCTCGTCGCGCCTTCGAACTGCTGGCATGCAACACGTTCACGATCAGCAACTATTCCCGCGGACTGCGGACCATGCTGGGAGAGCTGGTGCCCTCGGCGGGCGACGGCAGCCACATGCGGGAACTGCTCGCGGGCCTGCTGGCGGACCAGCAGAAGCTGCGCAGATTCCGCCTGGCGGGCCTGCGCAAGGTGCTCTCGGAGCATACCTATGCGCATCGCCTGTCCTGGTTGGCAAGCCGGACTTTGGGTGAGCCGGTAGAAGCGGATCGCGCACGTGTGCTCGTGCTGGTCCAGGCGGCCGACCAGGCCGCCGTGGACGCGGCCATCCTGGCGTTCGACGCGCAGCAGTGGCCCGAAAAACACCTGTTGCTTGTCGCAGCCGCGGGTCTGGTGCCGGACGTCCCGCTTGGACGTCGTGACCTTTCGCTTATTGGCGCGGATGAGGCCAGGCGAATCGACCCTGGGGTCGCCTGGCCCGAGCACTGGATCGCCCGTCTCGACGAGCGTGACCACCATGGGCCGAACTACCTGACCGATCTCGCGCTGGCGACTTCGTTCTCACGGGCTGCCGCGCTGGTGAAGGCGGCGTTCTATCGCCTGGAGGACGGGGTCCCCGTGCTGATCGACGATGGCCAACAGTACCGGCCTGCCAGCGGAGGCAGCTTGCGCCGTGCGCTGGTGCGCAGCGAGGCGCTGGCGGGCCGGATGCTCTCCGAGTTGCTCGACGGGGATGCTGCGATCGGTGCCGTCGAAACGCTTGCGATCGACGAGTTCAACTACTGCGAAGGTGGCGCGGGCGCGAACATCGACGCCGGAGTGCACGATCTGGCACTGGACACGGGCATGTCCATGGACGAGGTGCTGATGCGTGGTGAGACGCGCTTCGCCAGCGCGACGCCCGTGGCCAAGCGGGAGGACCGGGATGATTCCGAGGCGGAATACCTCCGCATCCTGTTCCCCCCCGTCGAGCCATGCCGAGGACAAGCTCAGGGTGCTCCACGCGGGCGACCACGTCCAGCTCAGTTCGCGGCTGGATGACGGCAAGCATGGTTACGTCTATGCCGCCCGCATGTTCCGCGCCGATGAGCTGGCCGAGGACGGTGCCGTGCGCTTCCACCTGCGCACTTCGGCCGGGCTGTATGTAAACGTCGCACTGGTTTTCCTCAACTCCGCGAAAGAAAAAATCTCGCACGCCATCGTCTCCTCCGACACGAACCAGGCGATACCGATGCCTGCCGGGACCGAGTGGATACGATTGGGGCTGCGGGTGATCGGTTCGGGTGACACCGACGTACTGGCCCTGGTCCGTGGCGCGGTTTCTCCCCGCCTGGACCAGATCACCGGCCTCGGCAGGGCGCTGCTCCTGACCAAGGACTACCCTCGTTACGACAATCTGTATCGCTACGGCTTCGTGCATCGTCGTGTACTGGCCTACGGGCAGGCCGGAACCCGCGTTGACGTGTTCCGCTTCAGCAGCCAGGCGCTCGAGTTTTCGGAGTTCCAGGGCATCGACGTGGTGGCCGGGCAGTCCGAGCACCTGTCGATGCTGGTCAGGGCAACCACTACCGGTGCCTGCTCGTGCATGCCATGGACCCGCAGATGTGGGAGGCAGTGAAGCCGCTGCTGGACAATGTCAGGGTGATCGTCTGGGTGCATGGTGCCGAGATCCAACCCTGGTACCGGCGGAGTTTCAACTTCGCCGATGCCGCGCAGATGGAGCGAGCCCGATGCGCCAGCGAACTCCGGCGCCGGATGTGGCTGGAAGTGCTCGCGCACCCGCATCCGAACCTGCGCCTGGTGTTCGTCTCCAGGCACTTGGCCCACGAGGCCGTACGCGATCTCGGGGTGGACGTTCCGTTGCGGCAGCTGGCGGTCATCCCCAATTTCGTGGACGGCGAGCTGTTCCGCTACCGGCCGAAAACCGCGGAGCATCGGCGCAAGATCCTGTCCATCCGGCCTTTTGCTTCCGCCGCCTACGGCAACGACATGACGGTGGCCGCCATCGTCGAACTGTCGCGCGTACCCTGCTTCAGGGAGCTGGAGTTCCGTATCATCGGCGACGGGCGCCTGTTCGAAGAGACGGTGGCGCCCTTGCGCGCCTTCCCCAATGTCACGCTGGAGCAACGTTTCCTGTCCCAACAGGAGATCGCCGAACTGCATTCTGAATACGGCGTGTTCCTGGTTCCGTCCCGCATGGACAGCCAGGGAGTGTCCCGTGACGAGGCGATGGCATCGGGGCTCGTGCCGGTGACCAACGCGGTGGCTGCCATCCCGGAGTTCGTGGACGGCA
Source organism: Arenimonas daejeonensis (assembly GCF_007993735.1). Classification (GTDB taxonomy): domain Bacteria; phylum Pseudomonadota; class Gammaproteobacteria; order Xanthomonadales; family Xanthomonadaceae; genus Arenimonas; species Arenimonas daejeonensis. The sequence continues at coordinate 1,191,115 of NZ_CP042453.1, forward strand.
GTTGCGCATGGTTGGCCGCCCCCGAGGATGCCCATGGCCTGGCCATGGGCATCCTTACCCTTTATCGCGAGCCCGAGCGTTATTTGGCGATGTCCGCCGCTGCATCGGAGCAGGCGCGCCGCCTTTCGGGTGCCGAGGCCACCATCAATCGGGAACTTGTGCTCATCGGCGGTGCTTCCGTGCCGGCGCCGGCGCTGGATCCCGGTCCTGTCATGCGCCGCCTGGCCATCTATGGCGACGTGAACATGAACATCACCGATGGCTCGGCGATCTGGGCGGCTTCGTTGGCCCAGGTATTGGCCGGGCAGCCGGGAGTCAGCGCCACACTTTACCTCAAGGCGAGGGTGCACTCCCCGCGCATCATCGCGCCCCTGTTGCCGATCGAATCCTTGCGGGTGGCGGAACCCGACATCGAGGTCCGCCAGACGCTGTCCCCGCGCGAGGCGCTGGACTGGATGGAGGCCGACGATGCCACCCACGCGTACGACGCCATCGTGCTGCGTGGGTTCGAACTGTGCCGGTGCGCGTCGGAACGACCGGCATTGGCGGGACGCTTGTGGGTCTATATCACCGACCTGCCGCAGCGCGAGGAACTGGTGGATGGCGACACGCTGGCCACGTTGCGCACCATCGCCGCCGCTGCAGCAGTGGTTCTGTGCCAGACGCCGCAGTTCCGCGACTACCTCGAGCACCTGCTGCCGGAAGTCGTGGGCAAGACCCGGCTGCTGCCGCCGATGGTCCCGGCCCTGGCGCCGCCAGCGGCCGACATACAGAGATCCGGATCCACGCCATTGCTCGTCGCCTACGCCGGCAAGTTCGCGCCGCTGTGGGGCGTGCGCGAACTGTTCTCCGCGCACCGGAAGCTGCGCGACGAGGGCCTGGACCTGCAGCTGCATGCCTACGGCGACAAGATCCACAACCCGCCGGACGACCCGGCCTTCCGGGACACGGTGAAGGCGGCGCTGACGGAACAGCCGGGCGTGACCTGGCATGGCGCGATGGAGCGCGAGCCGTTGCTGGCGGCCTTGTCCGGCATGCATGTCGGATGGGCGTGGCGACACCCCGATCTGGAAGCGCACACGCACGAACTTTCCACGAAGGTGCTGGAGTACGCGCTGTGCGGCATACCGCCGATCCTCGCGGGCAACGCGCTGAATCGTGACGTGTTCGGCGCGGACTACCCGCTTTATGCCGACACCGAAAACGAAGCGCTTGAGCTGTTGCGCCGCTTGGCGCGCGACCCGGCATTGCTGCAGCGGGCCCGCGACGGGCTGCGAGAAGTGACGACCCGGTTCACCTTCTCCGGGGTGCGGGCCGCCCTGGCTGCCCAGGGGTTGTTGCCCGGGGTGCCGGAAGCGGCCGGGCGATGACTTCGCCCGACCCGACCGCCGGCAAGGTGCTCGAGGCGCTGCGTGCCCGGATCATGTCCATCCGCGCCAACCCCGCGGCGGCCAGGGCCGGGCGGCGCCTGCTGGCGGACGGCGTCTACCAGTTCCGCGGATTCCCCCGCCAAGGTGGATCTGCTGGCCGACTGGCGGGCGAATCCCTTCGGGCATCGCAGTTGGCAGTGGCACACCGCATCGTTCAACTTCATGCCCTGGCTGATCGCACTGGACGCCGCCGGAGAACCGGCGGCGATGCGCCGGGCGCTGGAGGCGGTGAGGTCCTGGTCGGCCGCCTTCCCGACCGCGGACAGCGATTACGAGTTCGCGTGGCACGACCATGCCACTTCCACGCGGGCACTCAATGTCCTCTGGCTGTTGTGCCACCTGCGCATGGACGGGCGAGAGCCGGAAGCACAGCAGATGCTGGAGTCGTTCCTGTCGCGGCACGCCGAACGCCTGATGGAAGAGGGCATGTACTCGAGGCATACCAACCACGGCATCGACCAGTCGCGCGTGCTCGCGCTGCTGGGCGCGAGCCTTGCGAACGGAGCGGAATGGCGGGCCAGGGCGATGACGCGGCTGGCGGACGAACTGGCCTTCGCATTCGGGCCCGACGGCGTGCATGTCGAGAACAGCCCGACATATCACCAGTTCGTCAGCAACCTGTTCACCGAAGTGGCGGCGAGTTTCGATCGAGACCAGCTTGGTCCGCTCGGAGCCTCGCTGGACGAGGTGCTGCCACGCGCGCTCGACTACATGGCCTGGATCGTGCGCCCGGACGGATTGATGCCGACGCTCGGTGATTCCGAACAGCGCCGGGCAAACAACGTCTACCGCAGCCTTGAAGGCACGCCAGGGCACGCCCGGCTGGACTGGGTGCTCAGCGGTGGCAACGAAGGTGAAAAACCCGCGGGATGGGTACGGGCCTTCGAGGCCGGCGGTTACCTGGTGGCACGCAGCGACTGGTCGGCGGCGGATGCGCCCGCCGATGCATTCCACATGGTGCTCCGGTGTGGCTTCCGTTCCGGCTACCACCGTCACGACGACGACCTGTCGATCTGCCTGTACTGGGGCGGTGACTGGCTGCTGGACCCGGGCATGCACAACTATGTCGAGGAGTCGCCGGTGCGCCGGTACCTGCGTTCGAAGTGGGCGCACAACGTTCCCGTTCCCGAAGGGTTCGGGCCCGACTGGTCGCGCCCGGCCTCGAATGCAGACGGCGGGCTGAAGCTGGTAGCCGGTGACGATGACCGTGCGCGGGCCGAGGCCTGGACCGCATCCTATCCGGGGATGTCGGCGCGCCGTTGCCTGGATATCGACCTGGCGGCGCGCCGGTTCGAGGTCGAGGACCGGCTGGAGTCGGCCTCGGCAACGGGCGGGCAGCACCTCTTCAAATCACTGTGGCACCTGCCGGCGGACAAGCAGGTGTCCATCGGCGACCGGCAGGTGCGCATCCTGGATGTGGTCCAGGGGCGTGAGCTGCGCATCGACGTGCTGGAGGGCGACTGCGAGCGGATCGTACTGGAAGACCCCGGCATCGAGGGCCAGCAGGGCGCGGTCGCCTCGCGCGAAGTCAACTCGCTGGAACCGGCGCAGGTATTGTCCTTCCAGTTCCGCGGCGCCGTGCTGCACTCGCGGCTCGGATTCCGAATGATCGACCATCGTGCTGACCAGCGCCTGGGAGGCAGCGACCCCGGGCGCGCCCTGTTCGAGAGTTATTGCCGCGAGCCTGCCCAATGGTGGCCTCCACTGGCCAAACGCGGCATGGAACGGATCTGCAAAAGCCGGGATGCGCACCTGCAGCGCCTTGGACTGGACGCGGCCGGCCTGGCGGAAGAACTGTACGCCACCGCCGTGCTGCGAAAACGCAAGCGGCGGCCGACCATCTACCTCACCGGGCTCGGCGGCGCCGCGGCGGCACGGCTGGAAACCCTGCTGGTGCAAGGCGCGGGCATGATCGGTGCCGGTTGGACGCAGATGCCCGCGCCGCTGGTGAAACGGGTCATGGCGCTCGATGCCAGGCACCGGGCGATCATCGTTGATGCCATCCATCTCCTGAACTCGCAGGCGGAGCCGACGGATGTCCTGCATGCCAGTGCCGTCAGCACCGAAGCGATCGTGCAGGCCGACCTGTATTTCACTCCCGAGCCGGGTTGCGTGAAGGTGCTGCTGTGCGGCGATCCGGTGCTGTACTGCCTGAGCCAGTCTGCGGCCGGTGTGCAGGTCCCGTCAGGCAAGGAACTTGAACACGCCGTCGCCCGGGCCGAGCGCGCCTTGCGCTGGTCCCAGCGCCAGCAGTTCGACCTCGGTTACACGCCTCAGCAGGTGCTCGACGCGCCGGGTGAGGTGGTGGCCGCCATCTGCCGCGCCAGCGGCACGCCGCTCGACACGGATCGTCTCGAGAGAGCGCTGCGACGACAGGCCAGGCATGCCAGCGCGGCAGGCATTGCCAGCCGCAGCGATTTCCCGGCAGCGCTGGTCAGCCGCCTGGAGGATCGGTTCGCGCCATTCGCCGGCCTCTGGCCGCGCGACTGAAGCGGATCACGGGAGCCTTTGCACGCATGGACCAGCTGAATTCGCATGTCCTCGCCGGCCTCGGGCTGCTGGCGGTCGTATCGTTACTGGCCGTTCCCAGGGAAGGCCGTGTCGGCACGACGCTTGCCACTTTTGTCGTCGGGCTGGTGCTTGTGTTGGCCGGCATACGCTGGACCAGCAACGAGGCAGGATATTTTCCCTTGACCCACGCACTACGGCTCGTCGCCGGGGCGGAGCGCGAACTGAAGGCGGCAATCGCAGATCCGGCCGTCAGTCGGATACTTCTGTTCGAGGGCAGCAGCTACAGTGCCCGCGGCCTGGATGGCCATCTGATAGCCCGCGAGTTCAGCGAGCAGACCGGGGTCGGAACCGCATCGGTGCAATTGACCCTGGACGGCTCCAATCACTTCGAACGGTACTGGATGTTGTCCATCGTCATCAGCCGTCTGGACCAGGCGGCGCAACGCGAGGCGCTGCGCCGCAAGGAACTCGTGCTGATGATGGAGATACAGAGTCGCTACGACCTGGACCCGCTGAACAACTTCACGCGCAACGAGCGCACCTACCGAACCTACGCTTACATGGGGCCGGGGAATGCACTGGCGGCGCTACATTCGCTGGCGTTGAACGGTACGGGTAAGCCGGCGACGGCCCTGGCGGTCCTGGAGCACGTCGCGATCAACATGTCATCGCTCGGCGGGTTCCGGCGCATGAGCAGAATCGACGGACTCCGCGTGAGCCCGGGCTATCTGCCACTGGACGGTTCCAAGGCCGGATACCGCTACAAAAAGGGCCCACGGGTGCAAGCGGCACTGAGGCATGTCGCCGCGTGGCGCAGAGAGGACCGGCTGGTCGCCAGGGCGGGCAAGGAGCTGGCGTGGATCGGACCGGTGCGTGTTGCCCGGTTCGATGAACTGCTGGATGGAATGCTCGACCGCAGGATGTTCTATGCCGTCGCCAGCGCCGATCCGGCCGATGTCTACCATGTCGCCACATTCTGCGCGGTTCGCCAGGACGGAGCCTGTCTGGACTACGAGGACGCCGGGCTGATGTCCAGTCTGGACGGGTCCGCCTACTGGAACGATGACCGGCACCTCACCCGTGCCGGCGCCAGGGTGTTCAGCCATTGGTTCGCCGGCCGTCTCGCCGCCGGCTTCGGGGCGGAGTCGGCACGATGATCTTCACCTCGGGTGCGTTCCTGCTTTTCTACGTGGTCGTTTTTTCTGTTTACTGGCTGATGCGCGGGCGCATCGCCCAGAACGGATTCCTGCTGGCCGCCAGCCAGCTGTTCTACGGTTGGTGGGACTGGCGCTTCCTGGGCCTGATGTGGGTGGTCATCCTGGTATGCCATTTCGCGGCGATGCTGATCGAGGCCAGGTGGCGGCCACGCCTGGTGATGGTGGTGGCGATCACGGCCCTGCTGGCCATCCTGTCGGCGTTCAAGTACTTCAACTTCTTCGCCGGGTCGCTGCAGGCGCTGGCGTCATTCGCCGGCGTGCACCTGTCCGTTGCCACCCTGACGATCATCCTTCCGGTCGGCATCAGCTTCTTCGTCTTCGAGGCGATCTGTTACGTCGTGGACGTCTGGCGCCGTGACATCCGCGCCGACCGCAGCCTGGCGAACACGGCGCTGTACATCTCGTTTTTCCCGAAGATGATGGCCGGCCCTATCATCCGCGCCTCGGACTTTTTCCCGCAACTCCAGCAGGCAAGGATCCTGACGGCCCGCGACCTGCTGGCGGGGCTGAAGCTGTTCCTGATCGGGTTCATCTACAAGGCGGTGTTCTCGGACAACATCTCGCCGTTCGTGGACGGCGTCTATGCTTCGGTGGCCGGGCACGACAACCACAGCCTGGTGATGGCCACCCTGGGGTTCTATGCCCAGATCTACTTCGATTTCTGCGGCTACTCGCTGATGGCCATCGGCATCGCCCGCACCTGGGCATCCACCTGCCCAGGAACTTCAACTTCCCCTACATCGCAACCAACATCACCGACTTCTGGCGCCGGTGGCACATCTCGCTGTCCACCTGGCTGCGCGACTACCTGTACATCCCGCTGGGCGGAAGCCGGGGCGGGGAGGTCTAGCGCCAACGCAACCTGATGCTGACCATGCTGCTGGGCGGGTTGTGGCACGGCGCGAGCTGGAACTTCGTGTTCTGGGGCGGCCTGCATGGCGCCGCGCTCGTGGCACACAAGGAGTTCGCCCGGATCACCCGCGACTGGCCGCGTTCGGCGCTGGCCATGGCCGCCTGGGTCCTGTGTGCCTGGGCGCTGACCCAGTCCTTCGTGCTGCTGGCCTGGGTGCCGTTCCGGGCCCAGGACTTCGGTGACTCGCTGCAGGTGTTCGCGGCGTTCAGCGGCCTGCGCGCCGATGCGTGGCTGGCGCGCGCGGACGTCCCTTATTTCGCCTTGCTGGCCCCGTTGCTGCTGGACACGCTCGTGCTCGGGATCCAGTCGGACCGGCGGTGGTTCGCGTCCCGCGTGCCCGCGCTGCCGGCCTGGGCCATGGCCCTCGGGGCCGGTGCCGCGGCCGCGGTCCTGATCATGGTGATGTCGCTGGAAGTGAGCAACTTCATCTACTTCCAGTTCTGAGCCGCCGGGTCAGGCGGCGGCGAAATCGCGGGAATAGCCGAAGGCGTCGAAATCGGCCCGGAAACGTTCGTAAATCAGGTCGGCCAGTTCGGGAGTGTAGAACTGGGCCAGCTTGCTGCCGGCATTGGTCACCTTGGGCGACTTGTTCACTTCGGATGCGGCCATGGGCGGCCGGACTTCACCCCAGATGCGGCGGCTGACCTCGCCCATGTCTTCCCAGAGGTTCTCGAACTTTCCGATGAAGTCGAACTCCATGTCGCCCCATAGGATGTCGTCGGCCTGGACCCGCCAGTGCGAGTTCTGGTCGGGAGACTTCTGCGCGCAGATGGTGCGCACGAACAGGTCGAAGCTGATGTCTTCCGTAACCACATCCTTGGCCTTCAGCGTGCGGAGCAGGTGCGCCCTGGGTTTGCTGGTCGGGTTCAGGATGCGGTCGAGGTAACACGACAGCGTGCGTGAATAAGGGTTGCGGACGAATGCGAACCGGAAATAATTGCCGCTGTTGAGCACCACGCGCAGCAGGTCCGGCGGAAGCTGGTAGGGCGAAAGCAGGGGTGACAGCCGCTTGTCGAAGGGCGAGGGCGGGGCCTTGTTCACCGATTCGAGCTCGATCGTGTACAGGCTGTTCTTGATCGAGCTGTTGGCGACCTTGTCCACGGCGAAATAGACGTATTTGTTCCGCAGCGAGATGTTGGTGGAGTCCTCGAAATCAATCGGCCGCTTGCGGCGCGCGATGAGGGTCTGGTCGTAGATCGCCATCAAACCTGCCTCTGTGGAAGTGTGGGGCTGCGGCGGGCCTGGGGCGGCCCCGTGCCCGGGTGGTCCGGACCCTAGTATTATGCAGGCCCGCAACCAGCGGGTGCGAGGCTGGGCTTCGAGGAGCGACATGAGGATTCCGGACATGGCGGAAGGGGCGACCAGCCCCGCCGAGGCGTTCATAGAGGCGGTCACGGCCCAGGCCCACGACATGGCCACCCTGCCCTATGTGCTCACCTATGCCCCTGTGGCGCAGATGAACCCGTTCCAGCGCCTGCTGTATTCGCGGTCCGCCGAATACGGCTTCGCGATCGTGCCGGCGCTTCAGTTCGGGCACCTTGGACTGGCCGGATGGCGCGACCGGTCGGTGATCCACCTGCATTGGCTGGCCGGGATATTGGACGGCGTCGCGACGCAGGAAGAGGCCGGCGGGCGGATCGAGGCCTTCGCTTCTGACCTGGCGCGCTGGCGCGACGACGGCCATCGCATCGTCTGGACCATGCACAACGTGCTGCCGCACGACTGCGATATTCCCGAGGCCGAGGTCGCACTGCGCCGGGTGATCGTGGCGGGCGCCGATGCCATCCATCTGCTGTCGCGCAGTTCCGCCGACGAGGCGCGCCGCCACTACGACGTCCCCGAACACAAACTTTTCCATGTGCCGCATCCTTCCTACGAAGGCTGGTACGCCAATGCCGGCGACCGCATCACCGCGCGACTCGACATCGGCGCCGAACCGCGCGACTTCGTCTTCGTGCTGTTCGGCTCGATACAACCCTACAAGGGCGCCATCGAACTGGTGGATGCCTTCGAGGTGCTGCGGGAAATGCATCCCGGCCGATCGCTGCGGCTGGTCATCGCCGGAAAGCCGATAGACAAGGAGTACACGCAACGCCTGGCGGCGCGCATGGCGCACGTCCCTGGCGCATCGCTGCTGCCCAGCTCGCTGGAAGAGCGCAACATCCAGTCACTATTCAACGGCGCGGATGTGGTGGTGGCCCCTACCAACGTACCCTGAACTCCGGCGTCGCATTATTGGCGGCGACCTTCCGCCGCCCCTTGATCGCGCCGCGTGCCGGCGGCGTACTCGAAACCTACTCGGCCGATCCTGCATTGCTTTATGGCAATACACCGGGAGACGGCCTAGTCGAGGCAATGGACCGCGCCTTGGGTCACCGATCGTCTCCGGACGCCCTTGACGGCATCCTCGCGCGGCATCGTCCGGCCGATGTCTCAAGCCGTTTCTTCAGGGCCCTGCACGAGCACCTGTTCTCGCGCGACGGCCACGGGAAGGTCCGCTCATGAAAATCGCCAAGATCATATTCGGCGCTGGACCACGGGAAGGCCCGCTCAAGAGAATAGCCAAGATCCTTTTCGGCGCTGGTCCAGATGGAGACATTGTGGTCGACCACCCGGTGATTCCCGGCGCCTACTACACGATCCGTGCGCATGCGCATGACGACGCGTCGAGCGCCGGACCGACCGGGATGATGGCGCGGGTGCGGTTCCTGGACGCCGCAGGCGTGGAAATCCCTGGCGTGGCGGCCGGTTGTTCCACGTCGGAACAATACGGCGCCTTTGTCTACCTGCCTACCGTCGTGCCCGGTGCGGAGCCTGCGTGGGCCCAGGCGCCGGTTTGCGCGCCGGAGAGGGCGGCGAAGATGCGCTTGAGCGTGAGGCGTTGGAAGGTGTCCGCCGCACTTGCTTTTTCCGGTCGCGTTGACATCGCTGACGACCGCACATTTGCCAAGTTCGAGCAGACCCATCCCGTCGATGCAGGCCGGGCGTACCAGTTGACCGTCCGGCTAGCGGACGATGAGCCCACCGACCGGGCGATGGTGCTGACGATGGAATTCCAGGACGCTGCGGGCCAGCGCCTGCCCGGCCCCTACGTGGGCACGAGCGAATCGCCCCGTTTTGGCGCCTACCGGTATGCGGGCGCCGCCGCCCAGGACGGCAGTCTCAACGTGTTCGGCCTTTCCGCGCCAGAACAGGCAGCCCAACTGGTCATACGTGGTCACCGCTGGCACGGGGGTAGTGGGCTGCAGCTTGTCGCGCCGATATCACTGGTCGCCCAAGGGGTGACGGATACCACCCGCTGGAAGCTTGTAGACGCGGCCGGTGACGAGATGGACCAGTGCCTCGCGCCCGAGCACGCTGGCTTGGTTTGCGTGCAGCTGGGCTACCAGGCCGACGTGGAACCGAAGGAGATCGCAGCGCTCGTCACCCTGAGATTCCTGGATGCTGCGGGCCAGCCGATGGTTGCCGGCATCGACAGCCCGGAGGCGGCCTTGTCGGCACCGATCACATTGATGGGCAGTCCCTCCGCGATGGTGCGAAAGTGCCTGGCGTGGCGTCCGGCGGGCGCGGTCGGCCTACGCGTCAAGGTGCAGCCCGCGGCCACGGAAAGCATGGTGCGCATCGATCCGACGCCCGGCGTGGAGACACTGTCCCCGGACCTGCCGGGTGTGCGCATAGAAACGGTCGCTGCCCCCATGCAGCGTTCCGAACACAGTGTGCGCATGTTCAGCGCGTGGTCGTCGCGCGTCAGGGTGGAGGTACTTCGCCCCTTCGACCCCTCGTTGCCCGAGCCCGAGCTTTACCTCTTCTTCGGTGACGACCGTGGCAAGACAGTGCCCCCGCAGGATGGACTGATCGACAGCGCCGACGTTGAGTATCGGACGTTTGGCAATATCCTGCGCCTGTTCCTGCGCCGGAAGGCGCATGCGGACGTGGACACGTGCCCGGGGCTGGAGGTTTTCACTGCGCAGTTCAGCCTGCGCGCACCGATCGGTGCAACAAACGCCGTGCTGAGGATGGGCAACCGCTCCCTCTCGGCAGAGGCGGCAATGGGGCTGGATGTCCAGACCACCTACGATCTGATCGAATCGGCGATCACGCCGGCCATGGCTGGCGATCTGGCGCTGCTCGAGGACGCTTCGCCGGAAGCGGGCCGGTTCGCGCTGCAACGCCTGCTGGAACTGCACGGCGACGACCATGGCGTGATGATGGCCGCCATGGATTCATTCCGCCGCCTCGGTGACGTGGACCGCCTGGAGGCAATGGCGGCCCGCGGGGTCTCGGTTCAGGGGGCCGCGGCAGGTAAGCTGCGCATGAAATCCAAGCACATGCTGGCGCTGGTGCGGGAGCTGGATACGAACTGGCTGCCGGATGTCGGTGGTATCCCTCCGCTCGCGCCGGCTCCGCGGCCGGCATCGGCCGGATTGCGGGTGGCCCATCTTTTCAAGACCACGCTGCCGCACGAAAACAGCGGCGGCGCCATCCGCTGCCTGAACATCGTCAAGCACCAGCAGCGGATCGGCATGCGGCCGATCGCGATCACCCCGCTGGGCTACCCCGAGCGCGGCCTGTCCGGCGCTCCCTGGGAAAGGGATGACGTCGAAGGCATCCCGCATTTCCGGCTCAACGGCCTGTCGCGCGCGGATGTCCGCAGCGTGCCGGTGACCCGTCAGCTGGATTTCACCGCGCTGCTTACCGCGCAGCTGTTGCGCAGCGAGGGCGTCGACCTGATCCAGGCGAGCTCGGGCTACCGGGGTTATGAGCAGGCCCTGGTCGGCCTGGCCGTTGCGCGGCGCCTCGGTGTGCCCTTCGTCTACGAGGTCCGGTCCTACCACGAACATACCTGGCGGCCGATGGCCGAATGGGTGATGGACAAACAGATGACCCGTCGCCGGATGGCGCAGGAAGACCGCTGCATGCGCGAGGCGGACGCCGTGGTCACCATCTGCGAAACCATGAAGGAAGGGCTGGTTGCGCGCGGCATTCCGGCCGACAAGGTCTTCGTGGTGCCCAACAGCGTCGACATGGAGCATTTCATTCCGCAGGCGCCGGACCTGGCGTTGCGCGAGCAGCTTGGCATCAAGGCGGGCACGGTGGCGGGCTACATCTCGAACCTTTCGGCCCGGGAAGGCCATGCCGTGCTGCTGCGGGGCGTGGCCATGGCCCGCGCCCGGGGCGCCGACCTGGCTTGCCTGATCGTGGGTGCCGGGCCCGAGCTGGAGCGGCTGAAGGCGCTGGCCGGACAGCTCGGCATCGCCGAGCACGTTGTCTTCACCGGCGAGGTCGCGCACGACCAGGTGCAGAAGTACTACGCCCTGATCGACCTGTTCGTCGTGCCGCGCGTCGAGGATTTCGCCAGCGATTACGTCACGCCCATGAAGCCGTTCGAGGCGATGGCGATGGGTCGGCCGGTGATCATCAGCGACCGGCCGGCGCTCAAGGAGGTTGTCGAGCCTGGCGTGCGCGGTGACGTTTTTCGCGCCGGTGACGCCGAGCACCTTGCCGACAAACTGGTGGCGCTGCAGGCGCAGCCCTCGATCGCGCATGAATTCGCGCTTGCTGGCCGAGAATGGATCACGAACGAACGGACCTGGGAAAAATCGATCCGGATCTACGAGGCGGTGTATGCATACGCCCGGGCTACGCGAGATGTGGCGGTATGAAGAGCGAGGTCGAGCAGACGATCCATGTGACGACAACGTCTGCAGTTCCGCGATTCAGTGCCATTGAAGGAGTCCGGTCGGTACTGGCCTGGTGGGTTGTTCTCGCCCACGTTATAGATTTCTCCGGATTTGACGCAGTTGACCTGCCAGCCCTGCTGCGCCCACTCCGGCAAGGCATCTTGCCGGTTTACGTGTTCATGATGATCTCCGGTTTCGTCATCACGCACCTGCTGGCCAGAAAGCAGGAGCCCTATGCCGCGTATGCGGTGCGGCGCGTTTTTAGATTGCTCCCATTGCATGTAGCCATTCTGGTGGCAGTTCTGATCGCGGCATCCGTCGGTCTGGATGTCACGAGGGTCCAAGGCGAACATTTGCTGGATCGATTCCTGGTCGAACTAAGCATGCTGAATGGATTGATCCCAAGGGCTTGGGAGCCGGCAAGTTGGGGTTCGTTGAATACGCCGAACTGGTCCATCAGCGTTGAAATGCAGTTCTATCTGCTTGCTCCGCTCGTCATATTGCCGGTACTCAAAAGGCAGAAGGCGCGGTGGGTGGCCGGACTTGTGTACCTGGCATTTGTCATGCTTTCGGTCCAGTCCTACGGGCGCTGGTTCTGCTATGTGCCAGGCATGGCATGCGTGCAGTATCCACATCCGTCATTCCTTCCCATTGTCGCCATCTATTTCGCGATTGGTGCCTCAACCTACCTGTTGATGTTCCGATGGAAGGAGCTAGGCCTTGGTGCGCTTGGCGTGCTGCTGCTGCTGTTGCCCATGGCCCTTGTCGAAGGCGCCCTGATTCCGATGGTCCTGTGGGCAATGGTGGTTGCGTTGGTCATGCTCCCGGAAAGTCGTGCTTCCAGATTCTTTTCATCAGCGCCGCTGGTTTCGCTTGGCACCGTGAGCTATTCGACGTACCTGATCCATTTTCCTCTCGTATTCTTCTCGGCATCGATTGCGCGGGACCTTGGCTTCAAGGGCGGAAACCTTGAAACGCTGGCGGTCATGTCCTTGATGGTTTTTCCAGTTGTCCTGGCATTTTCGTACTTGGCCTACCGCTACATTGAAATGCCGGGGATTCGAACTGGATCCAGCCTCGCAAGAAAACTTTCTGGTGCGGAGCGCCGGTAAGCAGTCGTACGCGAGCATTCGAGTTCAAGCAAGCACGCCAAGCAGGTGCCGCAAGTTGCTGAAAAATAAGAATAAAATACGGCATTTTGTTTGATGGTCGATTCCGCGAATGTCCGGAATTGATGCCAATGCTCGTTACATTGGAACGCGAAGAGTCAACTTCGTCGGTGATCGCCCAGGCGCACCGATTTCCTTCCTTGAGAGTCCCAATGATCCGCAACAAGCTTATGGCTGCTACTGCTGTCGCGATTGGTCTGGTCGCTGCGTCGGTCCCGATGCAGAGCGAGGCAGCGACCTCGCGTTACCGGTACGTCGGTGCGACCAATGCTTGCGACGCAACCGATCCGGCGAACTTCACAGGTCTTCGGTTCCGCACGATCGGCGTGTTCAACGCCTCCCTCTCGTCCATCCAGATTGCCTGCTCGGTTCCGGCAGACCTCAATGCCGACAATGGCGTCTCCGAAGTCAGCCTGTTCCTAACGAACTTCAGGAATGTACCCGTTACCGTGAACTGCTGATTCACTGTTTCCGCCGGCAACAGGGGCTCAGGCGTCAACAACTATCCGCAGGGCGGCCAGGTTCCGGCCGACACCACGATCGAACGCTGGTACGCCAGCATTGACCGCGTGCAGACGTCGTTCACCCACTACAACGTGACCTGCATCCTGCCGCCGGGCATCGAGCTCAGCACCATCCGCGTGGTGGAGAACAGCGTCGAAGATGACCTCTGATCCGCGGGCAGGGCACAGTTCGACGATGAGATAACGAACGCGCACATCAAAAAGCCGTTGATTGCTGAGATCGCGTTCGGTCTGCCGGGTGGAGGCTGGATCCTCAGGTTCCGCCTTCACCCTGCGCTTGGGCAGACACGCACTACAACGTGAACTGCAGTCTTGCAAAGAGCCAACTTAATCGGCTGCTACTTCGGCGCGCCGAATCCATTCTTGGAGAATCCAAATGATCCGCGACAACCTCACCGCTGCTGCCCTCGCTATCGGCCTGGCCGCAGCCGCGTTCCCGATGCAAAGCAACGCTGCGGACTACCGTTATCGTTACGTCGGCGCGACCAATGCCTGCGACGCCACCGATCCGGCAAATTTCACCGGCCTGCGCTTCCGCACCATTGGTGTGTTCAATGCCTCCCTCTCGTCCATCCAGATCGCTTGCTCGGTTCCGGCAGACCTCAATGCCGACAACGGTTCGAGCCAGGTCAGCCTTTTTCTCACCAACTTCAAAAACACGCCTGTGACAGTCAACTGCACGGTGTCCGCTGGCAGCCGCTCCGAGGGTACGAATAACTACCCACAGGGCGGCCAGGTTCCGGCCGATACGACCGTTGAACGCTACTACGGCAGCATTGATCGTGTCAGCACCGCCTATACGCACTACAACGTGACCTGCATCCTGCCGCCCGGTGTCGAGCTCAGCACCATCCGGGTGGTCGAGTACAGCGCCGAACTGGATCTCTGATCCAGCCGACGTCCTTTGGACCCACGCCGAGACGCTGAAGACGATATGAGCAAGCCACTACTCGCGGTGATCGCGTTGGCTCCTGGTTGGCGGAGGTTGGGTCCTAGGATCCAATCTCCGTTCCGCGGAAAGTGTTTCGCCCAGCGGCGGCGATGCCGCCGCTGTGGTGTCTGATACGGACGTCGAAGCCCGGATGGCCGCACTGGAAGAAAAAGTGCAGCGCATTGCGGTGTCCATCGACCGGCTCGCGGCACGTGGTGCCGCGCCTTCCGCTTCCGACGGAAGCGCGGAAGATCGAGCCGGAATGGAGCCCTTCGACCAGGAAGCAGCGAACGCCCGGCGCGAACAGACCCGCCTCGACTATGCCAGGCGCTTTGCGGAAGATGGGGTGGACCATGCGTGGTCCGCCGCCGCCAAGACCGACCTGCTGGCCAAGGCGGCAGGAGATCATGTCCTCGCGAATGCACCAGCCATGCCGGACAAATGGGACGTGGACTGCCGATCCAGCATGTGCCAGATGACCTTCGACTTCTCAGACGCCTCCGCGGCGACGGACTGGACCGACGCCTACATGGCCGACATGGGCAATTCGCTCGCCTCGGTGTGGACCTCAGAAGTCAGGAATCCCGACGGCACGACCACGGTCGTGATGTACGGTTTCCGCTGAGGCGGACTGCCGACCCGATCCGGCTGCGGGATCGCTGCCGGAAGGATTACTGGAAGTCGCGAATCTCTCCGGGCACCCCGAGCGCTTCCGGAAGGCCCGAGGTGTTTGTCCGGGCGAGCGAAGGGAGCTGGGTGGCCGAGGGGGCGCAGCGCACTCCGGAACACGCCAGGTCCAGGTTGACGACGCGCTCGAGGCGACCGAGCAATGCAAGCGGCTCGTCGCCAAACTTCGCCAAGCCAGCCGCGCACAGATCGGTGATCCAGGGGCGCAGGGCATCGCCGCCGGGCAGGGCCATGTCGCCGTTGCGCAGCACCAGCCGGACCCGATCCCCGGGTTCGAGTTCACCGCGGTCCTTGAGCGGATGCCAGCCGTCCTCTGCGGCGGACTTCACGTCGTAGCGGGAAACCACCTCGTCCGGTAGTTTCGCAAGCACCTGTGGAAGCCCCGGGGGCGCAGCTGCGGTTGGCGCCGGGGACTGCGGGAAACAGTCGCAAAGCGCATAACCCTGGCCCGAGATCGCGCGCGCCATCACCGCGTGCATGGATCGGCGATAGTTCGGCTCCATGTCCCGCCACGATTTGGCGACGCCACCCTGATCCAAGTTCCCTCGTTCTGCGCTCATCCCCTCCGTGCTGCGAAGAAACTCGGGGCTGTTGCGATGGGAAACATCGGCAGCCACCTCGGTGCTGATCTCAAGTCCGATGGCGGCGAGCATGTTCCTCAAGGTGTCTGGCCCGCGCTTCCGGAAGTCCTCGTAACTGACCTGGACGTCCGCCTTGTGCCTGAGCCCGGAATAGCGGTCCCAGTAACTCTGGCTGCGGCGCGCCTTGGACAGCATGTACTCAAAATCGTCGAGTCCGGTCGCTTCGTAGGCGCGGTACTCCGCCTTGCGGAAGCTGACCGACATGGTGCGGTCACGCGGGTCCCGGACAAGGTGGATGACCTTCGCGTCAGGACGCAGCCAGCGATAGAACGAAATCTTCTCGCAGCCGTGGGCCGAATTGACCATGCGGGCGCTCGCGAAATCCGCCGGATCCAGGCCATAGAGAAGGCCGTGGGCGAGCTCGGTCGCATCCATCATCCTCGCCGCCTGCTCGCGGTCCTGCGTGCGGAGTTCCGCATACTGCCGCTGAGGAAGATAGACTTCGCCCGCGTCCATAAGACCCGCGGATTGCGCCATCATGCGCGACACCCAGTGCGAACCGCATCCACCCAGATTTACGAGGTATACGGGAAGCGTCTGGTCAGGAGCTCGCTGCTGCACGGCGGCGATCAGGGATTCGACGAAGGAGTCGCGCGACAGTCCATGTCTCTTGAGCGCGATGGAGATCACGGATTCCAGTTTTACTACCTGGCGCTCCCTGATATCACCCCAAGCGCTCACGGGGTCCCGGAAGTAATCGCGGACCCACTGCTTCCAGTCAGGCGGTGTCGTCATTCATCGTTCTCCCAGACCCGGATGGCTACTTCGGCTCCACGTGAACGGGTGTCGGGCCAAAGTTACGGTAGTGAGTGATCCGGGGCGGCTTCGCTGCTTCCGTCATGTCGAATTCGACGCACTTGCCGTTCCCGTCGGATTCGATGAAGAGCCTCAGCAACTTCCCGCCGTACAGCTGGTGCGCTTCGAAACGGCAAGACGCGTTGGTCGTGAGCAAACTGGCAAGCCAGCCTTCAGCTGCCCGGAAGCCGGTGGCGACGATGGGTGCTGGTTCCAGGTGCCCGAGATCACGTGTAACCCAGGATTGAGGGAATGCTTCGCCTCCCCGGGGCCGGCGTGGCGGTCAATGTCCTTGTTGCCAGCCTGGTGCATGTACAGCCGGGCCTTGCGCCCTGCTGCCTCGATGACGCCGTCGTCGCGCTCGGCCAGTGTGACGCCAGGCGCGAAGCGGAACAGAGCATCGAACCGGTGCCTGCCCTGGGCTGCGACGGCATCCACCACCAGGTAGGTGCCCGCCCCAAGGTCCACGAAACCGCGGTGCCAAATCGCGCCGCCGAGGTCGTCGCACACCAGCCGCATTCCGCTTCCAAGTGGTCCCGTCATCACGCTCGCGACGCGGGTCAGGTACGGCCGGGACTTGCGGTCGACCAGCACGACGTTGTGCGCTTCAGCGGCCTTGAAGTAATTGAATCG
Organism: Arenimonas daejeonensis; assembly: GCF_007993735.1. Lineage (GTDB taxonomy): Bacteria > Pseudomonadota > Gammaproteobacteria > Xanthomonadales > Xanthomonadaceae > Arenimonas > Arenimonas daejeonensis. The sequence continues at coordinate 1,208,247 of NZ_CP042453.1, forward strand.
CAGCTTCTGGCCGTAGGCATAGGGGCCGCCGGAGTCCACCAGCATCGCCTCGCCTTCCAGATTGATGGTGAAGCTGCCGCCGTCAGCGTGCGCATGCGCGCCCATGTAGGGTTTGTCGAGAAGCAACGCCAGGTTGCTTTTTGCCGGTCCACCCGCCGTTTCGTCATGGAACACGTAGAAGCCGGTGCGCGGGAAGACCGTGAGCGCTTCTGGGCGGTCGGCACCGGTACCGCGTCCCATCAGGTACTCCGAGACAGAAGATTCTGGAACGAGTGCGGTGATCTCGTCGAGCATGGGGCTCGCGGACGTGCGGCCGAATGTCGTGTCACCAACGGCAGGAAGCTCGTGATTCGCCGGTGAGACGCGATGGTAGAAATCGATCATCTTTCGCAAGACTTCACGATAGCCGGGAATCACATCTATGCCGAAGCCGGCCATGTACGTGGCACTCTGGGCGAGCAGCCAGGCATCGAAAAGGTGGTAATAGATCGAATGCTCACGGCACACACCCTCGTCTGAATCGATCATTTCCGAATAGACGTCGCGCATCGCCTTGAGTGCGAGGGATTTCGTCGATTCCGCGTCGAGGACATCTTCAAATACGTGTGCCAGGTCCCACAGGGCCTCGGCGTGGAAGATGCCGTGGTTGTTGGCCTTCCAGCGGCCCGAAGCGATGAACTCCCGAAGCTTTTCCTCGTGCTGGCGCACGACGGCCGCGAGTTGCTGGACTTCCCCGGCCGCGAGCTGGCCCCGCAAGCGACGTTCGTACACGTAGGCAAGGGTCGATGCGCGCCATGCGGTGGAATGGTCGAACCAGACCATCTTGTGCACTTCCCGGCCGCTGTTCTCAGACAGGAAGCGGACGTAGGAAATGAACAGCTCTTTCAGTCTTGCGGCACAGGCCGAGCGCCCGGCTTCGTCGGGCGCTTCGTCGATACCCAGGTCGAGAATGGAGAGCCAGACCAGCGAGTGGTAGTAGAGCCCCAGGTGTCGTCACGGTAGGGGTCTTCGTTCCACTCGGGCTCTGCCGGGAGCTGCCAGGGCTTGAAGGGGCGGCAGACATCGACGATGCCCGAGCGAAGCCAGAGTTCCAGAGCGCGGGGCGTCCGCTGCCTGGCGAAGTCGGGCTGACGCAGCTTCTGAAACAGGGGCTTTCCGTTCATCAATTCATACGCCAGGATTTCGAGCCCGTACCAAGGGGTTGCCATGGTCGATCGGCTATCGAACGGCTGCACCCGGCTGGTCGCGTCTGTGAGGGGATCGGGATCATACGTCTTCTCCCTGGCCGGGTCACTTCAGGTGCCCGTAGCATTGGCCGAAAGTACGTGTCGGCCCTGACGCCAGCTGGCTATAATCCAGCGCTAGTTCAGGACGGGCGGGTCAATACGATGTCTGCACCAATTGGCAATGCGCGAGGCAAGCTTTATCCCGGGGCCGTTGAAGCACTCGCAGGAATCGTCGCCGACGGCCAGACCCTCGCGGTCGGCGGCTTCGGCCTGTGCGGCATCCCCGAGGCCCTGATCGCCGCCCTGCGCGATTCCGGCGTCAAGGGCCTGACCGTGATCTCGAACAACGCCGGCGTGGACGGCTTCGGCCTGGGTCAGCTGCTGAGCACGCGCCAGATCGCCAAGATGATTTCGTCCTACGTGGGCGAGAACAAGGAGTTCGAACGCCAGTACCTGGCCGGCGAACTGCAGCTCGAGTTCAACCCGCAGGGCACGCTGGCCGAACGCCTGCGCGCCGGTGGCGCCGGCATCCCGGCCTTCTTCACCCGCACCGGCTACGGCACCATCGTCGCCGACGGCAAGGAAACCCGGCAGTTCCCTGACGGCCACTGGTACGTGCTGGAAACCGCGCTCAAGGCCGACGTCTCGCTGGTGAAGGCCTGGAAGGCCGATGCCGCCGGCAACCTGGTGTTCCGCAAGACCGCGCGCAACTTCAACCCGGCCTGCGCGATGGCCGGCAAGGTCTGCGTGGCCGAAGTGGAGGAGATCGTCGAGGTCGGAAGCATCGACCCCGACCACGCGCACCTGCCGGGCATCTACGTGGACCGCATCGTGCTCAACACCACGCCCGAAAAACGCATCGAACAGCGCACCGTGCGAGGAGCGAAATAATGTCCTGGTCCCGTGATGAAATGGCGCAGCGCGCCGCCAAGGAACTCAGCGACGGCGCCTACGTGAACCTGGGCATCGGCCTGCCGACCCTGGTCGCCAACCACATCCCCGATGGCATGGACGTGTGGCTGCAGTCCGAGAACGGCCTGCTCGGCATCGGCCCGTTCCCGACCGAAGACGAAGTGGACGCCGACCTGATCAACGCCGGCAAGCAGACCGTCACCGCGCGCGCCGGCGCCAGCTATTTCGGCAGCCACGATTCCTTCGCGATGATCCGCGGCGGCCACATCGACCTGGCGATCCTGGGCGCAATGGAAGTCACCGACCGCGGCGACCTGGCCAACTGGATGGTGCCCGGCAAGATGGTCAAGGGCATGGGCGGCGCAATGGACCTGGTGGCCGGCGTCAAGCGCGTGGTGGTGCTGATGGAGCACACCACGAAAACCGGCGAGCCCAAGATCCTGCCGCAATGCACGCTGCCGCTGACCGGCGTGGGCGTGGTCAACCGCATCATCACCGAGCTGGCCGTGATGGACGTCACCGCCGAAGGCCTGGCCCTGGTCGAGATGGCGCCTGGCGTCAGCGAAGACGAGCTGCGCCAGAAGACCGGTTGCCCGTTCCGCCGCGCGGCCTGAGTCCCGACCGCCTGGCCGGCTCCGTGCTCGAACCGGTCACGGGTCCCGGCGGTGCGCCCCTGCTGCGCCTGCACGGCCCTGGCGGTGCGCGCGTGGATATCAGCGAAACCGGCGGCCAGGTGTGCTCCCTGGGTGGATGCGGGCGGCCGCGAACGCCTGTTCCTGAGCCCGAACGCACGCTTCGACGGCGAAACCGCGATCCGCGGCGGCGTGCCGGTGATCTTCCCGCAGTTCTCCGACCGCGGGGCGCTGGCCAAACACGGGTTCGCGCGGACCCAGCCCTGGCGAGCGGGCGCGGGCGAGACCTTCGCCGATGGCCGCACCGGCCTGCGGCTCACACTCGACGCCAATGTGGCGACACGCGCGCTGTGGCCGTTCGAGTTCGAAGCCACGCTCGACCTGCGGCTGGGTGCCGACAGCCTCGAACTGCGCCTCGGCGTGCACAACCGCGGCGATGCGCCGTTCGCCTTCACCACCGCACTGCACAGTTATCTCGCCGTCACCGATGCCAGCGTGGCGGAAGTGCGGGGACTCGGGGGCCATGCCTACGAGGATTCCGCCGCCGGCGCGGCAAGGCGTGTGCAGTCGGAGCCTGTGCTGCGTTTCGCAGGAGAAGTCGATCGCATCTATCCCGGCGCGGCCGGCCCCTTGGCGCTGGTCTGCGGGCCGGACCGCCTGCGCATCGAATCCGAGGGCTTCTGCGACGTGGTCGTCTGGAACCCCGGGGCGGCGTTGGCGGCGGGACTGGCCGACCTGGGTCCGGGCCAGCACCGGCTTTTCGTCTGCATCGAGGCTGCCAGCGTGCTCGAGCCGGTGGTGCTGGCCCCGGCGAGGCCTGGTCGGGCTGCCAGCGGCTGTACGCCTGAGGCTTCCCCGCCCCCGGCGCAGCGGCTAGATTGGCGCTGCGGCCGGGGAGCCGCGTGTCCATCCAGGGGAATGCATGCCGTACGACCAGGACCTGAGCACGCCAGCGGCGCAGCCGCCGGCGCTGCCACCGCTGCCGCCACCGTTGCCCGAGCCGCCGCCGGCCCCGCAAATCCAGCGCCACCCATTCACGTTCACCGGCCGCACCGGCGAATTCTTCGGCATCTGGTTCGTCAACCTGGTCCTGTCCGTGCTGACCCTGGGCCTGTATTCGGCCTGGGCCAAGGTGCGCACCGAACGCTACTTCTACGGCAACACCCATTTCGCCGGTGCGTCTTTCGAATACCTGGCCAGCCCGATCGCCATCTTCAAGGGCCGGCTGATCGCCTACGCGGTGGCGATCGCGCTGGGCCTGTGCGCGCATTTCCAGGTCTGGGTGGTCTATATCCCGCTGATCCTGGCCATCCTGCTGCTGCTGCCCTGGCTGATCCAGCGCACGCTGCGCTTCCGCGCGCGTTATTCGGCCTGGCGCGGACTGCGTTTCCGGTTCGTGGACGGTGTGTTCGAGGCCTACGTCAACTTCATGTTCCGGCCGATGCTGCAGTGGGTCACCTTCTTATGGTGCATCCCTGGGTGCGCATGTGCCAGCACGAATACATGGTCGCGGGCCACCGTTTCGGCGGCAAGCGCTTCTCGTTCAGGGTGACGTGGGCCGCTATTTCATTCCCTTCCTGATCTGCATCGGCCTGGGCTTCGCGGTCTACATCCTGATGATCGTGGCGGCGTTTGGCGGCGCGCTGGTCAGCGAAGCGGTCGGTATCGCCGGCAAGGGACCGGATGGCGAGCCCTCGGACGGGGCGATGGCCGCCATCCTCGTGCCGGTGATGCTGGTGTACCTGGGTTTCCTGGCGCTGCCGGTGTTCCTGCGCACGCGCTACACCAACCTGATGTGGGAATTCACCCGGCTCGGCGCGCACCGGTTCGAGTCCACGCTGCGTGCGCGCGATGTGATCTGGATCTACTTCAGCAACGGCGTGCTGATCGTGCTCAGCGTAGGCCTGATGGTGCCGTGGGCGATGATCCGGCTGGCGCGTTACCGGGCCGAACACTTCACGGTGCTGGTGCAGGGCGACCTCGACAGCTTCATCGCCGAATCGGAGCGAACCGAAGGCGCGACCAGCGCCGAACTCGTGGATGCGCTCGACATGGACGTGGACCTGAGCATTTGAGCGCGCTCGACGCCACCTGGTACGACGGCCGCAGCAGCCGCGGCCGGCCGGCGCGGCTGAGCCAGCCGGCAGCCGGCACGCTGCGGGTGGAAAGCGAAGGCGAGACGCTGGAGTTCGCCGTCGCCGAACTCACGCTCAGCCCGCGCCTGGGCCGCACCGTGCGCACGCTGGCGATGCCGGGTGAAGGCCAGCTGCAGATCGCCGATTCGCCGCTGCTCGACCAGTGGCTGCCGGTACCGAGCCGGGTCGAGGCCTGGGCCGACTGGCTCGAGCGCCGGCGCACGGCGGCGATCGCCTCGGGCGTGGTCACGGTATTGGGCGTGCTGCTGTTTTCCAGGTCGGCCTGCCCTGGATGGCGAACAAGGTCGCGCCGGTCGTGCCGCGGGCGATGGAACGCACCATCAGCGACCAGGCACTGTCCCTGATCGACCGCACGCAGCTGCAGCCGAGCCGTCTGCCGGCCGAGCGCAAGCTGGCGCTGCAGCTGGAGTTCAAGGCGCTCACCACCGGCCTGCCGCGCGAACTCGACTACCGGCTCAGTTTCCGCCACGCGCCGGGCCTGGGGCCGAACGCCTTCGCGCTGCCCGATGGCCATGTCGTGGTCACCGACCAGCTGGTCGAGCTGGTGGATGGCAACGATGACGAACTGCTGGCCGTGCTGGCGCACGAGGCCGGCCACCACGAACACCGCCACGGCATGCGCCAGGCGCTGCAGAGTTCGGCGGTGGTGGTGGTGGCGGGTTTCCTGTTCGGCGACCTGTCGGGCACCGGCTCGCTGTCGGTGTCTATCCCGGTGCTGCTGCTGGAAAGCGGCTTCTCGCGCGACCACGAGCGCGAGGCCGATGACTTCGCCTTCGCGCTGCTGGAGCGCCAGGGCCGCTCGCCGGCGGATTTCGCCGCGGTGATGCGGCGCCTGTCGAAGCACTATGGCGAGAAGGACTTCGGTGCGGTCAGCTACCTGTCCACGCATCCGCCCAGTGCCGAGCGCATCGCCGCGGCCGAGCAGGCCGCGGCGGACTGAGCAGGCTCAGCGGACGGCGATGATGTCGGCGATGCGGCGTGCGGCCAGGCCGTCGCCGTAGGGGTTGTGCGCGCGGGCCATGTCGCGGTGCGCGTCGGCGTCGTCCAGCAGGCGCGTGACTTCGGCGACGATGCGGGCGCGGTCGGTGCCGACCAGGCGCACGGTGCCGGCATCCACCGCTTCCGGGCGCTCGGTGGTGTCGCGCATCACCAGCACCGGCTTGCCCAGCGAGGGCGCTTCCTCCTGGATGCCGCCCGAGTCGGTGAGGATCAGGTGCGAGCGCGACATCAGGTAGACGAAGGGCAGGTAGTCCTGCGGCGGCACCAGCACCACGTTGTCCACGCCGGCCAGGATGCGGTTCACCGGTTCCTGCACCTGCGGGTTGAGGTGCACCGGGTAGACCAGCTGCACGTCGTCGCGCTGCGCCAGTTCGCGCAGGGCCAGGCAGATCTGCTCGAAACCGTCGCCGAAATTCTCGCGGCGATGGCCGGTGATCAGCACCAGGCGCTTGCCGGCGTCCAGGAAGGGGAAGCGCGCGGCCAGTTCGGCCGCCAGCGCCGGGTTGTCGCCGATGCGCTTGACCACCGCCAGCAGGGCATCGATCACGGTGTTGCCGGTGACGTGCACGGCGGCGGCCGGCAGGTTCTCGGCCAGCAGGTTGGCACGCGACTGCTCGGTCGGGGCGAAATGCAGCGACGTGAGCGGCGCGGTCAGGCGGCGGTTGGCCTCTTCGGGCCACGGTGCCTGCAGGTCGCCGGTGCGCAGGCCCGCTTCGACGTGGCCGATGGCGACCTTGGCGTAGAAAGCGGCCAGGGCGGTGGCGAACGTGGTGCTGGTATCGCCGTGCACGAGCACCAGGTCGGGCTTGCGCCGCGCCAGCACCTCGGTCATGCCGGTGAGGATGCGCCCGAACAGGTCGGGCAGCGCCTGGCCGGGGGCCATCACGTCCAGGTCGTCGTCGGGCACGATGCCGAACAGGTCAAGCACCTGGTCGAGCATCTGCCGGTGCTGCGCCGTCACCGCCACCAGGGTTTCGATGCCCGGGGTGGCCTTCAGGGCCTCGACGACCGGCGCCATCTTGATGGCCTCCGGGCGGGTCCCGAACACCACCATCACCCGCTTGCCGGGCGTGGCGCCGGCGCTGGGACTCAAAGCGACTTCTCCAGCTCGGGCACGATGGCGAACAGGTCGCCGACCAGGCCGAAATCGGCGATCTCGAAGATCGGCGCTTCCGCGTCCTTGTTGATCGCGACGATGGTGCCCGCGTCCTTGATGCCGGTCAGGTGCTGGATGGCGCCCGAGATGCCAATGGCGACGTAGAGTTCCGGCGCGATGATCTTGCCGGTCTGGCCGACCTGCAGCTCGTTCGGCACGTAACCGGCGTCCACCGCGGCGCGCGAGGCGCCCACGGCCGCACCCATCTTGTCGGCCAGCGAATAGATCACCGAGAACGCATCGGCCGAACCGAGCGCGCGGCCACCGCTGACCACCTTCGACGCGCTCTGCAGGTCCGGGCGGTCGGACTTGCCCTGCTGCAGCGACACGAAACGGGTGTGCGAGGGCAGGGCGGCGCCAACCGACGCGGCCTCGACCGCGGCGTTGCCGCCGTTCGCCGCCGCCGGCCACGAGGCCGTGCGCACGGTGCCGACCACGGCCATCGCCGACGGTGCTTCGACGGTGATGATGGCGTTGCCGGCATAGATCGGCCGCTTGAACACGTGGCTCGATTCCACCGCCATGATGTCCGACACCTGGGCCACGCCCAGCAGGGCCGCGACGCAGGGCATAAGGTCCTTGCCGAAGGTGGTGGACGGGCCGAGCACATGCGAATAACCGGCGGCGAGCTTCGCCACCTGCGGCGCCAGCACCTGCGCGATCGGGTGCGCGTTGGCGGCGTTGGCCACGGTGACCACTTTCGCGACACCGGCGATCAACGCGGCTTCCGCGGCGACCGCATCCGGCGCATCGGCCAGCACGGCGACGTGGATCTCGCCGCCGATCGCCGTGGCGCAGCTGACGCAGCGCGCGGTGGAGGAGTTCAGCTTGCCGCCGAGGTGTTCGGCGACGATCAGGATCTTGCTCATGCTCATCGTCTCCTTACACCAGGCCCTTGGCCTTGAGCGCCGAGACCAGCTCGGCGACGTCCTTCACCATCACGCCCTTGCTGCGCTTGGCGGGCGGGGCGTAGGTGCTGGTCTTGAGATGGTCGCCGGACTCGACGCCGAGGTCGGCGAAGGCGATCGTCTCCAGCGGCTTGGACTTGGCCTTCATGATGTCGGGCAGCTTGATGAAGCGCGGCTCGTTCAGGCGCAGGTCGGTGGTGACCACGGCAGGCAGGTCGACCTCGAGGGTCTCCAGGCCGGCGTCCACTTCGCGGGTCACGGTGGCCTTGTCGCCGGCGACTTCGAGCTTGCTGGCGAAAGTGGCCTGCGGACGGCCCCAGAGCGTGGCCAGCATCTGGCCGGTCTGGTTGGCGTCGTCGTCGATGGCCTGCTTGCCCAGCAGCACGATCTGCGGCTGTTCCTTTTCGACCAGCTTGAGCAGGGCGCGCGCCGCGGTCAGCGGCTGGATGGCCTGGTCGGTGACCACGTGGATGGCGCGGTTGGCGCCCATGGCCAGGCCGTTGCGCAGGTGCGCCTGGCAGTCGGCCGGGCCCAGGGTGGCGACGATCACCTCGGTGGCGATGCCCTTGTCGCGCAGGCGCAGGGCTTCTTCCAGGGCGATGTCGTCGAAGGGATTGGGCGACAGCTTCACGCCCTCGGTGACCACGCCCGAACCGTCGGGTTTGACCTGGATGCGGACGTTGTAGTCCACGACCCGCTTGTAACCCACCAGGATTTTCATATGCCTTTTGCTCCGATCCGGGCGGACCCCGGGGAGCCGCCATCCTGTAGAATCCGGCATTCTACCTTGGCGACCCAGCCGAAGGGGCGGTGCCCCCACGATGGCGGCCCCGGACCCTCGGAATACGACGGCATGGCAACAGAACTGGGTTGGCAGGGATGGCTGACGATCGGCGTGGTACTGGCCACCCTGGGCCTGCTGCTCTGGGAGCGCCTGACGCCCGACAAGGTCCTCGCGGGCGCCGTGGTCGTGCTGATGGCGACCGGCGTACTGAGCCCGGCGGAAGCGTTGGCCGGGTTCTGGAACCAGGGCGTGCTGACCGTGGCCGTGCTGTTCGTGCTGGTCGCGGCGCTCAAGACCACCGGGGCCATCCGCTGGATCGGCGCCTGGGTGCTGGGCCGGCCCAGCGGTGAGATGCGGGCCCAACTCCGGTTGACCACCATTTCCTCTGGCCTGAGTGCCTTCATCAACAACACGCCCGTGGTCGCCACCCTGATCTCGGCCGTCGAGCATTGGAGCCGCGCCAGCGGCGTCCCGGCGTCCAAGCTGCTGCTGCCGATGAACTACGCCACCATCCTGGGCGGCATGTGCACGCTGATCGGCACCAGCACCAACCTGATCGTCGCGGGCCTGGTGCTGGCCCAGGGCATGCCGCCGCTGCGCATGTTCGACCCCCTCTGGGTGGCGTTGCCGGCGGTGGTCGCCGGCCTGCTCTACCTGGGCACGCTGGGCCGGTGGCTGTTGCCGGCGCGGCGTTCGGCCTTCGACCAGGCGGCGGCCGATAGCCGCGAATATTCGGTGGAGATGCTGGTCGAGCCGACCGGTCGCCTGGTCGGAAAGACGGTGGACGCCGCGGGGCTGCGGCACCTGTCGGGTTCCTTCCTGGTCGAACTGTCGCGTGAACGCGAGCTGCTGGCGGCGGTGACGCCCGACACGCTGCTGCGCGCGGGCGACCGGCTGGTGTTCGTCGGCGTCACCGATGCCGTGCGCGAACTGCGCCGCATCGAGGGCCTGCGCCCGGCCACGGACCAGTTGTTCAAGATCGACGGTGCCGAGGCCCGGCGCAACCTGGTCGAGCTGGTGCTGTCGCGGTTCTCGCCGGCGGTCGGCAAGAACCTGCGCGATGCGGCCTTCCGCAACCGCTACAACGCCGCCGTGATCGCGGTTTCGCGCCACGGCCAGCGCCTGCACCAGAAACCCGGCGACGTGGTGCTGCAGGCCGGCGACACGCTGCTGGTGGAAACCTCTCCCGACTTCATGGCGCGTTTCGCCAATTCGCCGGATTTCCTGGTGGTGAACCTGATCGACGGCGAACGCCCGGTGGACAGCCGGCGCGCCATGACGGCGCTGGGCATCCTGCTGGCGATGATCCTGGCCAATTCAGTGTTCGGCGTCAGCATCCTGCTGTCGGCGGTGGTGGCGGCCTCGGTGGCGGTGTTGGCGCGCTGCGTCGGTTTTTCCGAACTGCGGCGCAGCCTCGATCTGCGGCTCATCGCGGTGATCGCCTGCTCGTTCGCCCTTGGCGCCGCGGTCGACAAGACCGGCGTGGCCGACGTCGTCGCCGGGCAGCTGAGTGGCTTCAGCGCTTCCGACCCGTTCATGACGATGGTGCTGGTGTACCTGATGGCCGTGCTGTTCACCGAGCTGCTGACCAACAACGCCGCCGCCATCCTGATGTTCCCGATCGGCCTGAGCGCCGCCGAACAGCTGGGCGTCAGCCCGATGCCCTTCGTGATGGCGGTCATGATCGGCGCGTCCGCCGGCTTCATCACGCCCATCGGCTACCAGACCAACCTGATGGTCTACGGCCCCGGCGGCTACCGGTTCACCGACTACGTGCGGGTCGGCGCGCCGCTGTCGCTGGTGGTGGGGCTGGCGGTGCTGTGGGCCATCCCGCGCGCCTGGCCGTTCTGAGCCGCACGACACCTATAATGCACGCCATGAATCAAGGACCTGACGCGATGATCCCCCACCGGCTGTCCCACCTGGATCGCCTCGAGGCCGAAAGCATCCACATCCTGCGCGAAGTGGCGGCCGAGTTCGGCAATCCCGTCATGCTCTATTCGGTCGGCAAGGACAGCTCGGTGCTGCTGCACCTGCTGTTGAAGGCGTTCTACCCGGCGAAGCCGCCGATCCCGCTGTTGCACGTGGACACCGGCTGGAAGTTCAGAGAGATGATCGCCTTCCGCGACCGCCGGGCCGCCGAAACCGGCGTCGAGCTGCGCACCCACACCAATCCCGATGGCCTGGCCCAGGGCATGGGCCCGATCAGCCACGGCGCCACCGTGCACACCGACGTGATGAAAACCCAGGGCCTCAAGCAGGCCCTGGACCTCTACAAGTTCGACGCCGCCATCGGTGGCGCCCGCCGCGATGAAGAGAAGTCGCGGGCCAAGGAGCGCATCTTCTCTTTCCGCAGCGCCCAGCACCGCTGGGACCCGAAGAACCAACGGCCGGAACTGTGGGACCTGTACAACACCCGCATCCGCAAGGGCGAGAGCGTGCGTGTGTTCCCGATCTCCAACTGGACCGAACTCGACGTCTGGCTGTACATCTTCCGCGAGAAGATCCCGGTGCCGACGCTGTACTTCGCCAAGGAGCGCCCGGTGGTCGAACGCGACGGCGCGCTGATCATGGTGGACGACGAGCGCCTGCCGCTGCGCGACGGCGAAGTGCCGCAGCAGCGCAAAGTGCGGTTCCGCACGCTCGGCTGTTACCCGCTGACCGGTGCGATCGAATCCGAGGCCGACACGCTCGAGGCGATCATCGCCGAGATGCTGGTGGCCACCACCTCCGAACGCCAGGGCCGGGTGATCGACCACGACCCGTCCGCGTCCATGGAAAAGAAGAAGCAGGAGGGCTATTTCTGATGGCCGCCACCGACCACCAGGCTGCCGTCGCCGCCTACCTGCAGCAGCACGAGACCAAGGGCCTGCTGCGTTTCATCACCTGCGGCAGCGTGGACGACGGCAAGAGCACGCTGATCGGCCGCCTGCTGCACGACACCAAGCTGCTGTTCGACGATCAGCTGGCCGCGCTGGAGAAGGACAGCAAGCGCCACGGCACCAGGGCGAGGACATCGACTTCGCCCTGCTGGTGGACGGCCTGGCCGCCGAACGCGAGCAGGGCATCACCATCGACGTGGCCTACCGCTACTTCAGCACCGACCGGCGCAAGTTCATCGTCGCCGACTGCCCGGGGCATGAGCAGTACACGCGCAACATGGCCACCGGCGCTTCCACCGCCGACCTGGCGGTGGTGCTGGTGGACGCGCGCAAGGGCCTGCTGACGCAGACGCGCCGGCACAGCTACATCGTCTCGCTGCTGGGCATCCGCAACGTGCTGCTGGCGGTCAACAAGATGGACCTGGTCGATTACGACCAGGCGGTGTTCGACGACATCGTCGAGGGCTACCGCGAACTTGCGGCCCAGCTGGGCATCGCCAACGTTCAGTACATCCCGCTGTCCGCCCTCAAGGGCGACAACATGATGTCGCCCTCGCAGGCGATGCCCTGGTACCAGGGACCGAGCCTGCTCGAACACCTCGAGACCGTGGACATCGGCGAAGGCCGCACGGACGGCGTGATGCGCCTGCCGGTGCAGTGGGTCTGCCGCCCGAACCAGAATTTCCGCGGTTTCGCCGGCACCCTGGCCGCCGGCAGCGTCGCCACCGGCGACGAGGTCGTGGTGCTGCCGTCCGGGCGCCGCTCGAAGGTGGCCCGCATCGTCACCGCCGACGGCGACCTCGACCGCGCCTACCGCGGCCAGCCGGTCACGCTGACGCTGGCCGACGAGGTGGACGTCAGCCGCGGCGACGTGATCGCAGGAACCGAGAACCCGCCGCAGGTCGCCGACCAGTTCGCCGCGCACCTGCTGTGGATGAGCGACACGCCCCTGCTGCCCGGCCGCCCGTACTGGCTGAAGATCGGCGCGCGCACCGTCAGCGCGCAGATCACCGAGATCAAGCACAAGATCGACGTGAACACCCAGGCGCACCTGGCCGCCAAGCACCTGGACCTCAACGAGGTCGCGTACTGCAACCTCAGCCTCGACCAGCCGATCGCGTTCGAGTCCTACGCCGAAAACCATTCGCTCGGCGCCTTCATCCTCATCGACCGCCAGAGCAACGGCACGGTCGGTGCCGGTACGCTCGACTTCGCCCTGCGCCGCGCCGCCAACATCCACTGGCAGCACATCGAGGTGGACAAGCAGGCCCGCGCCCGCCTCAAGGGCCAGTCGCCGCGCTGCCTGTGGTTCACCGGCCTGTCCGGCGCCGGCAAGTCCACCATCGCCAACCTGGTCGAGAAGCGCCTGCACGCGCTGGGCCACCATACCTACCTGCTCGACGGCGACAACGTGCGCCACGGCCTGAACAAGGACCTGGGCTTCACCGACGAGGACCGCGTCGAGAATATCCGCCGGGTGGCCGAAGTGGCGCGGCTGATGACCGACGCCGGCCTGGTGGTGCTGGTGAGCTTCATCTCGCCATTCCAGGCCGAACGCCGCATGGCGCGCGAGATGTTCGCCGAGGGCGAATTCCTGGAGGTGTTCGTGGACGCGCCGCTGGCGGTGGCAGAACAGCGCGACGTGAAGGGACTCTACGCCAAGGCCCGTGCCGGAAAGATCAAGAACTTCACCGGCATCGACTCGCCCTACGAGGCACCGCTGGCACCGGAGATCCACCTGCGCACGGACCAGGCCGAGGCCGGCGAGCTCGCCGCCGCCGTTGTCGACCGGCTGCTGGAGAGCATGGATTGAGCAGGCTCGAACTGCCGTCTCCCGCAGACGGCACTTCGGCCGGCGCGCATTCGCCGCGCGCCTACCGCGCCGACATCGACGGCCTGCGCGCCGTCGCCGTGCTCAGCGTCGTCATCTACCACCTCAGCAGGACGGCGCTGCCCGGCGGTTACGTCGGCGTGGACATCTTCTTCGTCATCTCAGGCTACCTGATCACCCAGAACATCTGGGGCGAGATGGCCGACGGCCGCTTCACCATGGCCGGTTTCTACCTGCGGCGCATCCGGCGCATCCTGCCGGCCTTCCTGGTGATGGTCATGGCCACCCTGGCGGCCGCTTGCCTGCTGATGGTGCCCGAGGACCTGGAGCGGCTTTCGCGGGCCTCGTTGTGGTCGGCGGTGTCTCTGTCCAACGTGTTCTTCTGGTTGCACCTGGACACCGGTTATTTCGCCGCATCCAGCGAACAGGAGCCGCTGCTGCACACCTGGTCGCTCGGCGTCGAGGAACAGTTCTACCTGGTCTGGCCGGTGCTGCTGTTGCTGGCCTGGCGCCTGAAGCTGCATCGTTCCGGCGCCATCGCGACGGCAGCACTTATCTGCGTCGCGTCCTTCGTCCTCGGGGAATGGATCCACGCGACGTCGCCGAAATTCGCCTACTACATGCTGCCCGCGCGCGCCGGCGAGCTGATGGTCGGCGCGCTGTTGGCCTTGGCGGTGCGCCGTGACGCGCCGTTACAGGCGTCCGGCGGGCGCATGGTCCGTGTCGGCGACGAGCTCGCCGGCCTGGCGGGTTTCGGTTTCATCGTGTGGTCGCTCTTGGCGCTGGACGAAAACTCGACGTTCCCGGGCTTCAACGCCATCTATCCCTGCCTGGGCGCCGCATTGGTGATCTGGGCCGGAGGCCGTGGCGCGCGCGTGGTCACGCTGCCGCTGGGCTGGCGCCCGATGGTCTGGGTCGGCCTGATCTCGTATTCGCTGTACCTGTGGCATTGGCCCATCCTGGCCTTCCTGCGTTATTTCCTCGGCGAACTGGACCTGGCCTCGGGCAGTGCTGCTGTAGTGGCGATGTTCGCGCTCGCCTGGTTGAGCTATCGCTGGGTGGAACAGCCCGCGCGCCACTGGCGCGCCGCGCCGCGCCGCCAGGCGTTGGCGCTGTTCGTGCTGCCGGTGGGTGCGCTGTGCCTGGTGGCGGCCGCCCTGGCGGGCAGCCAAGGGCTCAAGCGCCAGTTCGAGTCGGGCACCGGCCAGGGCGAGGCCCTGACGCGCCTGCGTACCCAGGTCGCGCCTGCTTTCGAATACCGCTACAACTGCCAGCTGTCCGAACACTCGCCGGACATCCTCCGGGATCCGCGCTGCCTGGTGGGTGCGCCGGCGGCGCGCAAGGCCGGTGCCGCGCCGGAGTACCTGCTGTGGGGCGACTCCCAGGCCGCGCATTTCATCGGCCTGCTCGGCCAGCTGGCGAAGGACGGGGGTTACCTCTACCGCAACGCCAGCCATTCCGCCTGTCCGCCGGTGTTCGGCGGTGACTACGGTGTCGGCATGTACGAGGAGGGCTGCCGGCAGTTCAGACCCTACATCCGCCAGGCGCTGCTGTCGGGTGCGTTCGATACCGTGGTGATCAGCGGCGGCTGGGACGTCTATGACGCCTATCCGGGTTTCCGTGCGGACCTCGAGCGTACGCTGGCCGAACTGACGGCGGCCGGCGTGCGCGTGGTCATCGTCGGTCAGGTGCCGCGTTTCCGGCGTTACGACCGCAGCTGCGAACTGCGGGCGCTGCGTCTGCCCGGGGGCATCGACTGCCGGGCGCGGGCGCGGCTGCGTGACCGCGGGGAAACCCGCATCAACCGGCACCTTGCCGCGCTGGCGGCATCGATGCCCGGCGTCGAATACCTGGGGACGCGCCAGATGCTCTGCCGGCGCGGCAGCTGTTCGCCTTACCTCGGCCAGCGCCCGGTGTATTTCGACAACGGCCACCTGAGCATGTCGGGTTCGTGGTATCTGGGCCGGCGGCTCGTGGCCAGACCGGAAGGCCAGGCCTGGCAGGCGGCACTCCGGGGAACGCCGCCCGCCCAACCCTAGGCGATGGCGGCGCGGATCAGAGCGCGGCCAGCCACTCGTCGTCGCTGCCCTCGTTCACGCCTTCGAACAGGAAGGTGCTGAGGTAACGTTCGCCGGTGTCGGGCAGCATGGCCAGCAGCACGCTGCCCTTGGGCGCCGTTTCCGCGACCTGCAATGCTGCCGCCACCGTGGCGCCGGCGCTGATGCCGACGAACAGGCCTTCTTCCGACGCCAGCCGGCGCGCGGTGTCGCGGGCGGTAACGTCGTCCACCGGGCGGATTTCATCGGCCACGCCGCGATCGAGCACGGCCGGTACGAAATCCGGCGTCCAGCCTGGATCTTGTGCGGCGCCCATTCCTTGCCGGAGAGCAGCGACGCACCGGCGGGTTCCGTGGTGACGATCTTCAGGTCCGGGCGCGCCAGCTTGAGCACCTGGCCGGCGCCGGTCAGCGTGCCGCCCGTGCCCCAGCCGGTGACGAAGAAGTCGAGCCGCTTGCCGGCGAAATCGCGCAGGATCTCCGGGCCGGTGGTGGCGCGATGGTAGGCCGGGTTGGCCTCGTTCTCGAACTGGCGGGCCAGGAACCAGCCGTGTTTTTCCGCCAGCTCGGCCGCGCGCCGCACCATGCCGCTGCCGCGTTCGGCGGCGGGCGTCAGGATCACCTTGGCACCGTAGGCACGCATCAGCTTGCGGCGTTCGATCGAGAATGTCTCGGTCATCACCGCCACGAACTTGTAGCCGCGTGCGGCGGCGACCATGGCCAGCGCGACGCCGGTGTTGCCCGAAGTCGCTTCGATGATGGTGTCGCCCGGCTTGAGCTGGCCACGCTGTTCGGCATCCAGCACGATCGCCAGCGCCAGGCGGTCCTTGACCGACCCGCCGGGGTTGAAAGCCTCGACCTTGGCGTACAGCGTCACGTGTTTCGGCGCGACGCGGTGCAGTTTGACGATGGGCGTGCCGCCGATGGTGTCGAGGATGCTGTCGTACAGGGCCATGGGTTGCTCCGGAATCAGGCGGGAAGGGGTCGGTCAGGCGTTCATGCCGCATCGGCGACCGCGGCGGCCGGTGCGCCCAGGGGTGCGTCGCCGAACCAGTGCAGGGTATCCGCCAGGGAAGCGACCTCGCCCAAGATCAACAGGCTGGGCGATTGCACGTTATGCAAACGTGCAAGCCCGGGCAGATCGGCCAGGGTTCCCGTGACCACCCTTTGTTCCGGGCGCGAGCCGTTTTCGACCAGGGCGAAGGGCGTGCTGGCGGCGCGGCCGTGTTCCAGCAGCTTCTGGCGGAAACGCTCGAGCCCGGCCACGCCCATGTACACCGCCAGGGTCTGTTTTTCCTGCGCCAATGCACGCCAGTCCAGCGTGTCCACCGAATCCCCTGGTGTGCGCCGTCACGAAGCGCACCGACTGGGCATGGTCGCGGTGCGTCAGCGGCGCGCCGGCATAAGCGGCGCAGGCCAGTGCCGCCGTCACGCCGGGCACGACCTCGAAGGTGATTCCGTGCGCGTGAAGGAACTCCAGCTCCTCGCCGCCGCGCCCGAACACGAAGGGATCACCGCCCTTGAGCCGAACCAGGCGCCGGCCGGGCGCGCGTGTTCCAGCATCAGCGCATGGATGCCGTCTTGGGTGACGTGGTGGTTCGCCGCCTGCTTGCCGACTTCGATGAATTCGGCGTCGCGGCGCGCCAGCGCCAGCACGCCGTCGCTGACCAGGCGGTCGTGCAGGATCACGTCGGCCTGGTTGAGCAGGCGCAATGCGCGCAGCGTCAGCAGGCCGGGGTCGCCGGGACCGGCACCGACCAGCGCGACCGAACCGATGTCGCGCGACGGCGGCGCTTCGCCCAGTGCGGCTTCGAAGGCCTGCCGTGCACCGTCGTGGTCGCCGGCGCGGAAACGTTCGGCCACCGGGCCGTTCAACAGCGCATCGAAAAAACGCCGGCGTTCGGCCAGGCGCGGGTGCCGCGCACGGATACGGCGGCGTTCGCGCAGCAGCAGTGCGGCGAGATCGGCCAGCGATTCGTCGAGTTCGGTCTCGAGTTTTTCGCGCAGGTGCCGCGCCAGCATCGGTGCGCCGCCGCCGCTGGAGATGGCGATCTGCAGCGGGCCGCGTTCGACGCGGGCGGGGGATTGGTAGGAGGACAGTTCCAGGTCGTCGACGACATTCGTCCAGATCCGGCGTTCTTCCGCGGCGGCGGCGACCGCGCGGTTCACGCTGGCGTCGTCGGTGGCGGCGATCACCAGCCAGGACCCATCGAGCCAATGGGTCGCGAAGTTGCCGTGCAGATGTTCGACAACCCCGCGTCGACGAGCTGCTTCACCGCTTCTTCCAGCCAGGGCGCCCCGACCACTACCTGCGCGCCTGCCGCCAGCAGCGGCTCGAGTTTGCGACGGGCCACGGTTCCGCCGCCGACCACGAGGACGCGGCGACCCCGGAGGTCGGCGAACAGGGGAAACAGCGGCGCCGGCGCGGGCCGGTGGGAAGCAGGGGAGGAAGCCATGCCGCGACGCTAGGCCCGCCCCCGGTCCGGTGGAAATGACCGGCCGCCCCTTCCATATGCCATCCGGTTATTTGGACCGTATGGACGCGGTCCCGGCCCCGGGTTAGCTTGCTGAAGACCATGACCCTGACCCAGCTCCGCTATCTCGTCGCCATCGCCGATTCCGGCCTCAACATCACCCTGGCCGCCGAAAAGGTGCATGCGACCCAGCCCGGCCTGTCCAAACAGCTCAAGCAGCTGGAGGACGAGCTGGGCTTCCTGCTGTTCCAGCGCAAGGGCCGCAGCCTGGAGGCGATCACGCCCGCCGGCCAGGACGTGCTGGCCCACGCCCGCCGCGTGCTGGCCGAGGCCGGCAACATCCGCGCCTACGCCGCCAACGAGCGTGGCGAAAAACACGGGCGTCTCACGCTGGTCACCACGCACACGCAGGCGCGTTTCGTGCTGCCCCCGGCGATCGCGCACCTGGCCCGGAAATTCCCCGACGTCAGCATCCACCTGCAGCCCGCGTCCGAAGGCGAGGTGCTGAATGCACTGGCGCAAGGCCTGGCCGACTTCGCCGTGGTCAGCACCGCCGGCGAGATCCCGCAAGGCGGCCTGGCCGTGCCGCTGTACCGCTGGCGCCGGCAGGTGCTGGTGCCGTCCGCGCATCCGCTGGCGAAGCTGCAGCGCGCACCGACCTTGGCCGAGTTGGCTGAGCAACCCCTGATCAGCTACGAATCCACCAACAAACCCGAATCCAGCCTGCGCCGTGCTTTCGCCGAAGCCGGGCTGGAGCCGCAGATCGCGATGACCGCACGCGACGCCGACCTGATCAAGACCTATGTGCGCGCCGGCCTCGGCGTGGGGCTGTTGGCCGAGATGGCGGTGAGCACCCGTGACGATGGCGATCTGCACGCGTTGCCTGCGCCGGCGGCGGTGCCGGAGTGCACCAGTTGGGCGGTGTTGCCGCGGGAGCGGGTTCTGCGGGATTATGCGCTGGAGCTGTTGCTTGCCCTGGCCCCGCAGCTGGACCGCGCCGATCTGAAGCGCGCGGTGGCCGGGCATGACACACCGGTGTGGCCTACCGCGCCGACGTGGGTGGAACTGAGCCAGGCGATCACCACCTGACGCGCCATGCGGACACACGGTCATCTGAGCAAGTGGAACGACGACCGGGGATTCGGTTTCATCACCCTCGGCCTGGGTGGTGAAGAGGTTTTCGTCCACATCTCCGCTTTTCCTCGTCGCGGCGGCAGGCCATCGGTCGGTGAGCTGGTGTCGTTCGAAGTCCAGGTCGCGGCAGACGGCAAGAAGCGGGCGATCAATATCCAGCGGGCGGGCCAGCCTTCGCGGCGCCGGGCGCCGAATCGCCCTGGCGAAGCAGCCGGTGGGCTCCGCTCCCTGATGCGGGGCTTGGCGATCATCGCGATCACCGTGGCTGCCGGAAGTTATGTCTGGTGGCGGTTCAATCCCCCTGTAGCGGACGCCGGATCCTCGTTCCCTGATCCTGCGACGGATGCAGCGCCGGCCACCGTCACTCCCGCCTTCCAGTGCGACGGTCGTACCCACTGTTCGCAGATGACCTCCTGCGCCGAAGCCAGGTATTTCCTGAAGCACTGCCCGGGCACGCAGATGGATGGCAACAACGATGGTGAACCTTGCGAACAGCAGTGCGCTGCAGACGACTTCGGTCGTTAGGCGCTGCGTGCCACCACCGGCTCGTCGTAGTGCAGGCCGCACTCGCGCTTGAGGCCGAAGAAGCGGGTGTCTTCCTCGCGCATGCCGGGTTCCCAGGCGCGGGTGCTGTGCACGTCGCCGATGGAGACGTAGCCCTTGTCCCATAGCGGGTGGTAGGGCAGGTCGTGCCGGGTGAGGTAGCGGCCGATGTCGCGGTCGGTCCAGTCGGCGAGCGGGTGCAGTTTCCAGCGGCCGTCTTTCAGTTCGAGGAAGTCGGTGTTGGCGCGTGTGCTGGATTGGTCGCGGCGCAGGCCGGCGATCCAGGTGCGCACGCCCAGTTCCTTCAACTTGCGCTGCATCGGTTCGACCTTGTGCGCGCGGTTGTAGCGGTCGATGCCGTCGGCGCCCAGGGTTTCCAGCGAGGCGATGCTGGCGGGCGACCAGGCCTTGGCCGGGTCGGGGCGGGCGATGTGCAGGTTCAGCTGCAGGCGGTGCGTGAGCTCATCCACGAAGCCGTAGGTTTCCGGGAACAGGTAGCCGGTATCCACCAGGATCACGGGCAGGTCGGGGCGCACGCGCGTGGCGAGGTGCAGGGCCACCGCCGACTGCGCGCCGAAGCTGGACGAGAGCGCGTGTTCGCCCGACAGCGATTCCAGCGCCCATTCGATGCGCTGCTGCGCCGTGCGGCCGGCCAGCCAGGTGTTGAGTTCAGCCAGCCCTTGCCGGGATTCGGCGGCGGCGGTCGGGTCGGGGACGGTGCTCATGCCTGCAGCTCCACGGGAATGCCGATGCGCGGCGTCACCACGCCGGCGCGGACGAGAAAATCGCCGAAGCCTTCGCCGGCGCCGCGCTCGGCGGCGTAATCCGCGAGCAGGGGCTCGAGCGCGGCGAGGATCTCCGGCTCCGCGATGTTTTCGCGGTAAAGGGTGTTCAGGCGCTGGCCGCGGTGGTCGGCGCCCAGCATCAGGTTGTAGCGGCCGGGCGCCTTGCCCACGAGCGCGATCTCGCCCAGGTAGGGACGCGAGCAGCCGTTGGGGCAACCGCTGATGCGAAGTCCGATGTCTGCGTCTGTCAGGCCGTGGGTGGCCAGTTGTGCTTCGAGCTTGTCGAGCAGCGCGGGCAGATAACGCTCCGCCTCCGCCATCGCCAGGCCGCAGGTCGGCAGCGCGACGCAGGCCAGGGACTTCAGGCGCAGCGGGCTGGCGCTGCGGAAGCCGTCGAGGCCGTGCGCGGCGACCAGTGCGTCGATCTGGGCGCGCTTCGCCTCCGGCACCCCCGCGATGACGAGGTTCTGGTTCGGCGTCATGCGGAAGTCGCCCTCGTGCACCTTGGCGATCTCGCGCAGGCCGGTGAGGTGGGTGCCGTGCCCGCCGTCCTGGATGCGGCCGGCCAGCAGGCGCAGCGTCAGATGCCAGCGGCCGTCTTCGCCCGCGACCCAGCCGAAGCGGTCGCCGCTGTGATCGAAGGCGAAGCGCCGCGCCGGGGAGAGAGTGAACCCGGCGCGGCGTTCGACTTATAGGTGAACCAGGCGATGCCGTGGTCATCAATCGTGTACTTCAGTCGCGCGCGCTTGCGTACGGTGCGGTTGCCGTGGTCGCGCTGCGCCGTGACGACGGCGGTGGCGATGGCGGTCACCTGGTCGGGCGTGACGAAACCGATCACGTCGGCCAGGCGCGGGTAGGTTTCCGGGTCGCCGTGGGTGGCGCCCATGCCGCCGCCGACGCTGACGTTGTATCCGGCCAACACGCCGTCCTCGACGATGGCGATGAAGCCGAGGTCCTGCGCGAACACATCCACATCATTCACCGGCGGTATCGCGAAGCCGATCTTGAACTTGCGCGGCAGGTAGGCCTGGCCGTAGATCGGTTCCTCTTCCTCGCCGGCGCCAGCCACACGCTCTTCGTCCAGCCAGATTTCGTAGTAGGCGCGGGTGTTGGGCAGCAGGTGTTCGCTAAGCGCCGCCGCCTGCGCGTACACGGCCGCATGCAGATCGGACTGCAGCGGATTCGCCGCCACCGCCACGTTGCGGTTGACGTCGCCGCAGGCGGCCAGGGTGTCGATCAGTGCGGCGTTGATCGCCTGCATGGTCGGCTTGAGCTTGCCCTTGATCACGCCGTGGAACTGGAAGGCCTGGCGCGTGGTGATGCGCAGACCACGTTCGGCGTAGGTCGTTGCGATGGCGTCGAGCTTGAGCCACTGTTCCGGCGTGATCACGCCGCCCGGCGTGCGGGTGCGGATCATGAAGCTGTAGTCGGGCTCGAGCTTGGCCAGCCGGCGTTCGTCGCGGAGGTCGCGGTCGTCCTGCTGGTAGCTGCCGTGGTACTTGATCAGCACCTGGTCGTCTTCGGCCAGCGCGCCGGTGACCGGGTTGGCCAGGCTCTGCAGCAGGGTGCCGCGCAGGCGGCTGCTGGCCTGCTTGATGTCTTCGACCGAGTGCGCGCTCATCAGTACACGTCCCGGGCGTAGCGGCCCTGCTGCTGCAGCTGCGCCAGCCACTCGCGCGCGCCGTCGGCGTCGCGGCCGCCGTGTTCCACGGCCACGGCGAGCAGGGTCTGTTCCACGTCGCGGCCCATCGTGGTGGCGCCGCAGACATAGAGATGGGCGCCGGACTCGATCCAGCGATACAGCTCGGCGCCGTGTTCGTGCAGCTTGTCCTGCACGTAGATCTTGTTCTGCTGGTCGCGCGAGAACGCCAGGTCGAGTTTGTGCAGCTGGCCGTTCTTCAACGCCAGCTGCCACTCCAGCTGGTACAGGAAGTCATGGCGCGCATGCGGATTGCCGAATAGCAGCCAGTTGCGGCCGGTCGCGCCGGCGGCGCTGCGTTCCTGCACGAAACCGCGGAAGGGCGCGACGCCGGTGCCGGGGCCGATCATGATCACGTCACGCGCGCCGTCCTTCGGCAGGCGGAAACGTTCGTTGGCTTCGATGTACACCGGCAGGCGCTCGCCTTCCGCCGCGGACGCCAGCAGGTGCGAAGCGGCGCCCCAACGGCGGCCGCCCGGCGCATCCCAGGCGACGTGGTCCACGGTGAGGTGCGCTTCCGGCCCGACCACGGCCTGGCTGGAGGCGATCGAATACAGCCGCGGCGCCAGCGGCGCAGCGCGGCCACCAGGTCTTCGGCCGACCACGCTGCCGGGAAGGCCTGCAGCAGGTCGATCAGCTGGTGCGAGGCGAGCAGCTTCGCCAGGCCGTCGTTGTTCTCCGGCTGCAGAAGGCGCGAGAGCTCGTCGCGGCCCGCCCGTTCGGCGTGGCGCTGCAGGAAGGGGCGGGCAAGTTTGGTCAGCTCGCGCTTTTCGCTGAGCCAGGTGCTCAGCGGCGCGCCTTCGATCGATGTGCCGGCATCAAGCGAGAGTTCGGCCAGTACGGCATCCACCAGGGCCGGCGGGTTTTTCGGCCACAGGCCCAGCGCGTCGCCGGGGTGGTAGCTGAGGCCGGAGCCTTCCAGCGAGATTTCCAGATGGCGCACGTCCTTGCGGCTGCCGCGGCCGGTGAGGCGCTGGTTCGCCAGCAGTTCCGCGGCGAAGGGTTTTTCGCGGCTCCAGGGCGACACGGCGGCGGCCGGGCGCAGCGGGGTGACGGTGGCCAGCGGTGCGTTCGACTTCAGTTCCTCGCGGGCGCTGTCGAGCGCCTTCGACAGCCACGGCGTGGCGACGGTTTCGACATCGAGGTCGCATTCGCCGCGCGCGAACAGGCGCTGTGCACCCAGCTCGGCCAGGCGCTCGTCGAGCTGGAGGCCGGTGGCGTTGAACTGCGGGTAGCTGGAATCGCCCAGGCCCAGCACGGCGAACTTCAGCGACTTCAGCGCGGGCGCACGCTTGCCCAGCAGGTGTTCGACAAAACCGCGGGCGTCGTCCGGCGGATCGCCGTCGCCCTGGGTGCTGATGACGACGTAGAGCAGGCGCTCGTCCTTGAGCTCGCGCAGCGGGTAGCTGTCGGCGCGAACCAGACGCACGCCCAGGCCCTGGGCTTCGGCCTGCCGGGCCAGGGTTTCGGCCAGGCGCTTCGCGTTTCCGGTCTGGCTGCCGTAGACGATGCTCAGCCGCGCCGACGCCGACACCTCGGCCGCGACGGCCGGGCGCTGGCCCGGACGCGCGGCGAGGCCGGCGGCATACCCGGACAACCACCACAGGCCGGGGGCGTCCAGCCCCTCGGTCAGGCGCGCCAGCAGGTCGATCCGGTCCTCGGGCAGGGGCGGCACGGGCAGGACGGCGGGGGCGGGAGGCATCGGCAAAGGTCCGGGGAGAGCGTGAGCCGAAACTACGCGCGCGCTTTTTCCGCCGGAAAGGAAGAAGGGGCATGGGGATATGCCCGAGGGGCATTTCCCGGCATGGACGGGCGTTGCGCAGTGCCGCCGATGCCTCGCGGCTGCGGGGGAGGGCTACCCGCTCCGGACTCAGCCGAGGCGGCGCTTGAGCGCCGCCACGAAGCGGTCGGCGGCGCCGGGGCCGTAGGGCAGGAAGACCGACGGTTCGGTCAATTCCAGTTCCAGCAGCTGCGGGCCATCGGCCGAGGGCAGCAGGTCCACGCGCGCGTAGGGCAGGGTGTCGAAGGGCAGGGCAGCCAGCACTTTCGCCGCGACCTCGTGTTCGGCGGCCGACGGCGTGCGTGACTGGATGTGTTCGGCCGCGAACAGCGCCCGGGTCGGGCCCTGGCCATGTTTGAGCAGCGGGCCCTTGCGGATGGCGTGGCTGAACTGGCCGTCGAAGAACAGCAGCGCGGTTTCGCCCTGTTCGTCCACCGCCTTCAGGTAGGGCTGCACCAGCACGTGCCGGTCCTGGTCGAGCAGGCGCCGGGCATGTTCGATCGCCGCCGCGCGTTCATCGCGCACGTATCGCTGCGCATCGCGCGAACCGGCGCCGACCGTGGGCTTGACCACGAACTCCTCGAGATCGGGCAGGGTGGCCGGGTCGTCGCCCGGTGCCAGGAAGTGGCTCTCGATCACCGGCACGCCCTGCCGGGCCAGTTCGCCCAGGTAACGTTTGTCGGTGTTCCAGCGCACGACCCCGGGCGGGTTCCACAGGCGCGTGACCGCGGCCGTGCGTTCGCACCAGGCCAGGAATTCCGGCAGCCGGCCGGTGTAGTCCCAGGTCGAGCGCAGCAGCACCGCGTCGAAACGCGCCCAGCCCACCGTCGGGTCGTCCCAGGCCAGCGCATGGGCCTCGATGCCGGCCTCGGCGCAGGCCTCGCGCAGCGGCGCCAGGTCTTCGTCCAGCGAAAACGCACCGATGGCGGTGGCGAGCGCGAGTTTCATGCGGGCAGGATGCGCGGCGGCCGTTACAGGTTCTGGTAGTTGGGACCGGCGCCGCCCTCGGGCGTGACCCAGGTGATGATCTCGTACGGGTCCTTGATGTCGCAGGTCTTGCAGTGCACGCAGTTGGCGGCGTTGATCTGCAGGCGCTTGCCGGCGCCATCGGCCACGATCTCGTACACGCCCGCCGGGCAGAAGCGCTGGCAGGGGTTGCCGTATTCCTCGGCGCACTTCGTGATGCAGATGTCGGTGTTCGACACCTTCAGGTGCACCGGCTGGTCCTCGTCGTGCTCGGTGGCGGCGAAATAGACGCCGGCCAGGCGGTCACGCGGGGCGAGCGTACGTTCGACGTAGTCGCGTTTGGGTTTTTCGGCGACGTCGAGCTTCTGCAGCGAGTTCCAGTCCGGCTTGCAGCGCCAGGTCCAGGGCGAGAGACCGGCGGTGGCCGTTTCCCATCCGGCATTCACCAGGCCGAACCACATGCCCTTCTTGAAGCCGGGTTTGATGTTGCGGACCTTCTTCAATTCGGCCATCGCCGGCGAGGCGCGCAGTTTGGCGTCGAATCCGGTGCTGCTCAGGCCCTCGGCCTGCGCCGCCAGATGTTCCGCCGCCAGCATGCCGCTGCGGATGGCCTGGTGCGTGCCCTTGATCTTGGGCACGTTGAGCAGGCCGGCGGTGTCGCCGATCAGCAGCGCGCCGGGCATCTCGACCCTGGGCAGCGACTGGTAACCCCGGTGACGATCGCGCGCGCACCAGCGCTGAGGAGGGTGCCGCCTTCAAGCAGCGCCTTCACCGACGGATGGTTCTTCCACTGCTGGAAGGCTTCGTAGGGCTGGTAGTTCGGGTCGCGGTAGTCCAGGCCCGAGACGTAGCCGAGCGCGACCTGGTTCTTGTCCAGGTGGTACAGGAAGCTGCCGCCGTAGGTGTGCGTATCGGCCGGCCAGCCCAGGAATGCACGATCTTGCCCGGCTTCACGCGGCCTTCCGGCACCTGCCAGAGTTCCTTGATGCCGATCGAATAATTCTGTGGGTCGGATTCGGCGTCGAGGCCGAACTTGCGCACCAGTTGCTTGGTCAGGTGCCCGCGCGCGCCTTCCGCCAGCACGGTGACCTTGGCCTTGATGTCGATGCCCTGGGTGTAACCGGGCTTGTGCGATCCGTCCTTGGCCACGCCCATGTCGCCGATGCGCACGCCGGCGACCGCGCCGGCCTCGTCGTACAGCAGCTCGGCGGCGGCGAAGCCCGGATAGATTTCAACGCCCAGGGCCTCGGCCTGCGGCGCCAGCCAGGCGCACATCGCGCCCAGGCTGACGATGAAGTTGCCGTGGTTGTCCATCTGCGGCGGGACGATCGGGAATTTCGTTCCACCGGTCTTCGTGAGGAACCAGAACTCGTCCTCGGTGGCCGGCACGCAGACCGGCGGCGGGTTGTCGCGCCAGCCCGGCAGCAGGGCGTCGAGCGGGCCCGGTTCGATGACCGCGCCGGACAGGATATGGGCGCCGATGGTCGAGGACTTCTCGATTACGCAGACCGACAGCTCGGGCTTGAGCTGTTTGAGCCGGATGGCGAAAGACAGGCCCGCCGGGCCTGCGCCCACGGCCACCACGTCGTATTCCATCACGTCACGCTCGCTCATCTGGCTGGCTCCATACGCTGATGTCCGGATTGTCCCGCGTTTGCCCACGGGCGGGCAATCAAGGAAACTCCCGTGAAACCCCCGCCACGGAACATGCCACGCATGACCGCCAGCCCCGACGCCCTGCGCCAGGCCCCGCTCTATCGCGTGTTGCACGCCCTGGCCAAGGGCGAAACCAGCAGCGAGGCGCTGACAGGCGCCTGCCTGGCCGCGATCGCCCGCGACGGCAACCTGAATGCCTGGGCCTGGGTGGATGCCGCCGGTGCCCTGGCCCAGGCCCGCGCCAGCGACGAACGCCGCGCCGAGGGCAAGCCCCTGGGCCGCCTGGACGGCGTGCCGATCGCGGTGAACGACAACTTCGACGTGGCCGGCATGCCGACCGGCCTGGGCCTGCCCGGCCATCCGGGCCTGGCCGAACACGACGCGCACGCGGTGCGGCGCCTGCGCGGCGCCGGCGCCGTGTTCCTGGGCAAGACCACGATCGACGAAGCGGCCTTCGGCACCGTCGGCCGCAACCCGCACCACGGCGACGTGCGCAATCCGGTGCTGCCGGACCGTGCCGCCGGGGGTGCTTCGGCTGGTGCGGCCGCCGCGGTGGCCGCCGGCCATGCGGTCGCCGCGCTGGGCTCGGACACGCTGGGTGCGGCGCGCATTCCCGCTGCGTTCTGCGGCCTGGTCGCGCACAAGCCGACCTTCGGCGAGATCAGCTGCCGCGGCATGGCCATCGGCCTGCGCCGGCTCGACTGCCCGGGCCTGATCACCCGCACCGTGCAGGACTCGGCGCTGCTGCTGCCGGTGCTCAACGGCTACGACGCCGGCGACCCGCGCTCGCGCAAGCGCCGCGTGCCGCTGGCGCCGCCGGACTGGGTGCCGGGCGAACTCAAGGCCGGCGTGGTCGCCGACCTGTCGGCGCTGGGCGTGGATGCGGCCGTGGTCGAGAACTTCAGTGCCGTGATGGCGCGCGTGGCGCCGGTGTTCGGCAGTGCGTTGCCGGTGGCGCTGGAAGTGGCGCCGCTGGAAGTCGCGGCCACCCGCCGCGCCGCGCTGCTGCTGATGGAAGCCGAGATCCTGGCCGCGCACGAACCCCGCCTCGACGGCGCTTCGACGCGCCTGCGCTGGCTGCTCGATTTCGCCCAGCGCAAGACCGCCACCGATTACGCGCGCGCCGCCCAGCGCCTGGACGAACACGTGATCATGGTGCGGCGCCTGTTCGAACAGTTCGACGTGCTGCTGCTGCCGACCGTGGCCACGCCGCCGCCGGCCTTCGGCGCCGACGAACCCGCGAACCTGGCCGACCTCACCGCGCTGGCCTCGCTCGCCGGCTGCCCGGCGTTGAGCCTGCCGCTGCCCAACGGCCTTGGCCTGCAGCTGGTGGGTGCACCGGGCAGCGACCTGCGGCTGCTGGAACTCGGCCAGATCCTGGCGTCGGTCGCCGATACCGGCGAGTAGGAGCTCCCTCCCCTGTTTACAGGGGGAGGGCTGGGGAGGGGTGAGCCCTTGCCTCGAACCATCACGCTCCGGAGTTCCACCCCCTCCCAACCTCCCCTGCAAGCAGGGGGAGGAGAAGGGGTAGGGCTGCAAGCAGGGGGAGGGGTTGATCAGGATGCCCAAGGCTTACGTCATTCCGGATGCCGATGTGCGCTTCGACCCGCAGTGGCTGCCGCGCGCGGAAGCCGATGTGCTGTTCGACCGGCTGATGGACGAGATCCACTGGGAGACCCACCGTATCCGGATGTTCGGGCGCGAGGTGGATTCGCCGCGGCTGAGCTGCTGGATCGGCGACCCGGGCACCAGCTACGTCTATTCGCGCACGCGTTTTGAACCACGGCCCTGGCCGCCGGCGCTGCAGGCGCTGCGCGCGCGCATTGATGACGTCGCGGGCGTGGCGATGAACAGCGTACTGGCCAACCTCTACCGCAGCGGCAACCACGCCATGGGCTGGCACAGCGACGACGAACCCGAGCTCGGGCCGCGGCCGGTCATCGTGTCGCTGAGTCTGGGCGGCACGCGCCGGTTCGCTTTCCGGCACCGGCACGATGCGTCGAAGAAATTCGCACTCGACCTGCCGCACGGCAGCCTGCTGGTGATGGCCGGCGACACCCAGGCGAACTGGCGCCACGCGCTGCCGCGCACGTTGCGCGCGGTGCCGCCGCGCCTGAACCTCACGTTCCGGCGGATTCTTCCGCCGGCGCCTTGACCAGGCGGTCGCCTTCGACCAGGGTCCAGCCGACGATCTCGGTGCTGATGTTCGAGAGCGCCTGGCTGAAACTGAGCACCATCGAATCGAGGTCCGGCGACGTGCCCGGCACGACCTGGCGGAAACGTTTCGTGACCGGCGAGCGCCCGCCGCCGCGCAGCCGCACCAGCATCGCCTGCACTTCGATCACGGCTTCGGGCCGGTCGCCGGTGTAGACGGTCTCGAACGCGCGCACTTCCAGCACCAGCCCGTATTCACCGCGCGAATAGGCGCCGAAGCGGCCGACCGCGGTGATCTTGCCCGAATCCTCGAATCCCTCGACCAGGGTGGTCTGCAGCAGTTCGGGCACGCTGTCGGTCCACATCGCACCCTTGTAGGCCTGGAACCGGTTGGGCGTCGGCCGCACGGCAATGCGCGACGAGTCGAGCATCTGGTTGGCGGCGGTGACGCCGATGGACAGCGACCAGTCCGCCGCCGGCCAGGCCGGGTCGGGCGTGATGGACGCGGTCGGTGCGTACACCTTCACTTCGGTCTTGGGCCCGCCGATCGCGGCGCAGCCGCCCAGCAGCAGCGATGCCGCGGCAGCCAGCAGGAAAACTCGGCTCATGGTTCGAACTCCTCGGGTTGTTCGCGGCCCAGCAGTACGCCGGCGGGATTGCTGTCCACGCGTTCGACCAGGTCGTTGAGGTCGCGGATCAGGCTGCGCAGCTGGCGCATGGTCGGCGCCACCTGGGCCAGGCCGTCCTGGCTGAAGTCGGCAAGCGCCGCGCGGTTGTCGGTGAGGATGCCGTCGGCCGACTTGCTGGCCGATTCGAGCTGGGTGAGCGTGCGTTCGAGCTTGGCGACCAGCCCGGGCAATTCCTGCACCAGTCCCTGGTCGAGGTTGTTGATGGTGCGGTCGGCGCTGGCCAGGGTCTTGTTCAGTTGCTCGCTGGCGGCGCGGGCATTGCGCAGCAGGCCGGCGATCTCCTC
Source organism: Arenimonas daejeonensis (assembly GCF_007993735.1). Taxonomy (GTDB): domain Bacteria; phylum Pseudomonadota; class Gammaproteobacteria; order Xanthomonadales; family Xanthomonadaceae; genus Arenimonas; species Arenimonas daejeonensis. The sequence goes on from NZ_CP042453.1 coordinate 1,237,953, forward strand.
GCGCTCGGACGAGATCGCGCCGGTGATCTGGTCGAGCTGGTCCAGGGTGCGGGTGACCCGGGCCACGTTCTCGTCGCTGAGCAGCTTGTTGACGCGGTCCACGATCTCGCTGGCGGTGGCGGCGATGTTCTGCAGGGCCGAGGGTTCGCTGGGGATCAGCGCCACGCGCTGGCCTTCGCGCGGCTCCAGCGCCGGGCTGCCGGGGCTGCCGCCGGTGAGCTGGATGATGGTCACGCCGGTCAGGCCGGTGACGGTGAGCTTGGCGCGGGTGTCGGTCTTGACCGGCGTGTCCGCCGACAGGCGCACGCGGGCCACGACCTTGCGCGGGTCGTCCTTCATCAGCGACAGCCGGCGCACGGCGCCGACGCTGATGCCGCTGTAGAGCACCTGGCTGCCGACGCTGAGCCCGGTGACGGCTTCCCATGGAACACCACGTCGTATTATGGAAGCTCTTCTCGGTGGTGTATTTGGCCGCCCACAGTGCGAACAGCACCGCGAGCACGAAGACGCCTAGGGTGAAGGCGCCGATCAACACATGGTTGGCGCGGGTTTCCATGCTCAAGCCTCCTGGGCCTTGGCGGCCTGCGCGGCGCGTCCGCGCGGGCCGTGGAAATATTCCTGCACCCAGGGATGGTCGAACTTCTCGACCTCCGGCAGGGGGCGGCGACCAGCACGCGGCGGTCGGCCAGCACCGCGACACGGTCGCAGATGCTGTACAGGGTGTCGAGGTCGTGGGTGATGAGGAAGACGGTGAGGCCGAGCGCGCGCTGCAGCGTGCGGATCAGGTCGTCGAAGGCGGCGGCGCCGATCGGGTCCAGGCCGGCGGTGGGTTCGTCCAGGAACAGCAGGTCGGGGTCCAGCGCCAGCGCACGGGCGATGCCGGCGCGCTTGCGCATGCCGCCCGAGAGCTGCGAAGGCAGTTTGGCGCCGGCGTCGGCGCCCAGGCCGGACATGCGGACCTTCAGCATGGCCAGGTCGTGCACCATGTCCAGCGGCAGGTCCGGGTAGTGTTCCTTCAGCGGTACCGACACGTTCTCGGCCACCGTCAGCGACGAGAACAGCGCGCCGCCCTGGAACAGCACGCCGGTGTTGCGTTCGATCAGCTTCGATTCGCGCGCCTTCTCCGACAGCGCGTCCACGCCCAGCACCTCGATGCTTCCGCCCTGCGGTTCGCGCAGGCCCAGGATGGCGCGCATCAGCACCGACTTGCCCGTGCCCGAGCCGCCGACCACGCCGATGATCTCGCCGCGGCGCACCTCCAGGTCCAGGTCCTCGTGCACCACCTGGTCGCCGAAGGCGTTGCGCAGTCCGCGCACGCGGATGGCCGGGGTGTCGTCGGCGGCCGGAACGGCGCTCACCAGTCCATCTCCAGGAAGAACAGTGCGGCGAAGGCGTCGATCAGGATCACCAGCGAGATCGTCTGCACCACGGCCGAAGTCGTGCGTTCACCCACCGACTGCGCCGTGCCCTGGGTCTGGAAACCTTCGAGGCAGCCGATCAGGGCGATCACCACGGCGAAGATCGGCGCCTTCGAGATGCCGACCCAGAAGTGCTGGACCGACATCGTGTCGTGCAGGCGGGTGATGAACATTTCCGCGGTCATGTCCAGGCTGCCGATGCTCACCGCCATGCCACCGACGATGCCCGAGACCATGGCCAGGAAGGTCAGCAGCGGCAGCATGATCAGCAGGGCGAACAGGCGCGGCAGCACCAGCAGTTCGATCGGGTCCAGGCCCAGGGTGCGGATGGCGTCGATCTCCTCGCCGGTCTGCATGGCGCCGATCTGGGCGGTGAAGGCGCTGGCCGTACGGCCGGCGAGCAGGATGGCGGTCAGCAGCACGGCGAATTCGCGCAGGAAGGCGATGCCCACCAGTTCGACAACGAAGATCTCGGCGCCGAAGTCGCGCAGCACGGTGGCGCCGAGGAAGGCGATCACGGCGCCGACCATGAAGCTGAGCAGCATCACCAGCGGCACCGCGTCCAGGCCGACCTGTTCCATGTGGTGCACGGTCGGCGTGACGCGGATGCGCGAAGGCTTGAGCATCACCGCCAGCGTGGTCTTGAGCGTCAGGCCCAGGAAACCGACCAGGGCCAGCACCTCGCGGGTCACGTCCTCGGCCGCGAAGCCCATGCGCGCCAGCATGTCGCGGAAACCGTAATCCTTGCGGCGGATGCGCGGCCGGTTCTCGCAGATCGCCTGCACGGTCTTCGTCAGCGGTTCGTACTGCGGCTGCACCTCGACGGTGGCCAGGCCCAGGCCGACCTTCACCGCGTAACGCGACAGCATCAGGGCACCGGCGGAGTCGAGCCGGGTGATGTCGCGGCCGTCGATGTCGGCGGCCGATTCCGGCGCCCGCTCGACCAGGGCCAGCATCGTGTCGGCGTGGGCCAGGGTCCAGTCGCCGCGCGCCACCAGGATGCCCGGGTGGTTTTCGCTGTTTTCGATGCTGGGCCGCTCGCTCATCGTGCCGTTGCAGTCCTAGGGGATCATCATCGCCACCACGCCGGTGAGCGTCAGCGCCACGCCGGCCAGGCCGCGCCGGGTCAGCGGCTCCTTCAGCCAGAACGCGGCCAGCAGGAGGATGAACACCGAGGCGGTTTCGTTGAGGATAGCCGCGACCGAGGCCTGGGTGTACTTGTAACCCGCCAGCCACAGGATCATCGCCAGGAACTGGCCCACGAACGCCGCCAGAACAAGCCGGCGCCAGGGCATGGCCTCGGTGGGCGGGTGCAGCAGGGCCATCTGCCGGGCCAGGGCCGCGACCAGCACCATGCCGCCCAGCGCGCCGACCATGCGCACGCCGGTGACCCAGAGCAGCGGTTGTGCTTCCAGTACGCGTTTCACCATCACGATGGCGATGGCCATCAGGCCGATCGACAGCAGGGCCAGGGCCAGTCCCTTGAACACATGCGGCGGCCGCCCGCCGGGTACGGATTTCGGCCAGGCCGCCACGAACACTCCCAGGCTGACCAGCACGAAGCCGCACAACTGCATCGTGCTCAGCCGCTCGTCCAGGAACAGGTAACCCAGCACGATCACGAACGGGCTGTAGAAATTTCCCAGCACGCCCATGCGCCCGGCGCCCAGTTCATTGAGCGCGCGGAAATACAGGGTGTCGGCGATGCCGATGCCGATCGCGCCGCTGGCCAGCGCCAGCACGATCTGCGTGATGGTGAAGGAGGGCAGTGCCAAGCCGTGCAGCAGCGGGATGGCCGGCAGCAGCATCAGCAGCACCAGGCCGTTCTTCAGGAAATTGAGCTGCAGCGGCGGCAGTTTCGCGCCCAGCTGGCGATACAGGATGACGCCGACCGCCCAGGCCAGGGCGCTCAGCAGGGAAAACAGTTCGCCGAGGCCCAGGTTCACGTAAAGAAGGTCCGAGGGGCAGAAGGGTCCGTCATCATACCGGCCCGCCAGTCCCCGCTTTTGCCAGGCACCGGCTCCCCCGCACCCGGTTTATGCTTGCCTCCAATGAACGCCCCCGAATCCGCCCCGCTGTCCGGTTACGAAGCCCAGGCCAACTTCGTCTGTGAACTGGCTTCGCGCCTGCACGCCTACGGCACCACCGCACAGCGGCTTGAAGGCGCGGTCGAGGGCGTCGCGCACCGGCTCGGGCTGGACTGCGAGGTCTGGTCCAATCCCACCGGCATCATCCTGAGCTTCGCCGACCCGGTGCGCGGGCAGCACAACGGCATCACCCGCGTGCTGCGGCTGGCGCCGGGCGAACAGAACCTGGGCCGGCTCGCGGCCACCGACCACATCGCCGAGGAAGTGCTGGCCGGGCGCCAGGATCCCGCCGAGGGCCTGGTCGCGCTGAAGTCCCTGGACTTGCCCCCGAGCCGCCGCGAGAAGGCGAATACCGCGCTCAGCTTCGGTCTGTCGGGTGCCGCCGTGGCGGCCCTGCTCGGTGCCGGCTGGCCCGACATCGCGACGGCCGGCACGATCGGCATCGTCATCGGCGTGATGTCGGTGCTGGCGGCGGACCGGCCGCGCCTGGGCGAAGCCCTGGAGGCGCTCGTCGCGCTCGTCGCGACCCTGGCCGCCGCCGCCGTGGCCAGCTTCATCGTGCCGCTGTCGTTGCAGACGGTGATCGTGGCCTCGCTGATCGTGCTGATGCCGGGCCTGATGCTGACCAATGCGATCAACGAACTGGCGAGCCAGCAGCTGGTGTCGGGCACGGCACGCTTCGCCGGGGCGGTAGTGATCCTGATGAAGCTGACGTTCGGCACCGTGGCGGCGATGCAGATCGTCGCATTGCTGGGCTGGTCGCCGCAGGAAGCCAAGGTGCTGCCGCTGTCGCTGTATTCGGAACTGGCCGCGCTGGTGGTGGCGGCCTTCGCCTTCGCGATCCTGTTCCAGGCGGCGCGGCGCGACTACCTGCTGGTGATGGTCGCGGTCGTGTTCGGCTACGGCGTGACCCGCGGCATGGGCGCGCTGATCGAACTGAGCTCGGTGGGATTCGCCGGCGGCACCTTCTTCGGCGGCCTGGCCATCGCCGCGGCCAGCAATGCCTATGGTCGTTGGGCCAACCGGCCGGGCGCGCTGATCCGGGTGCCGGGCATCATCCTGCTGGTGCCCGGCAGCGTCGGTTTCCGCACCTTGAACTCGGTGATGGAAGGCGACATGAACCTGGGCCTGAACACGGCCCTGGTGCTGCTGTCGGCCCTGATCGCGCTGGTGGCCGGACTGCTGTTCGGCAACCTGCTGGTGCCGTCGCGCCGGAATATCTAGCCGCGGGCCCAGACGATGTCGACACCGTCGCTGCCGCCGATGGCCTTGCGCAGAAGCGCGGCCAGGGCTGGCGTGGCGCCGTTTTCCTCGAGCATCTGCACGGTCTGCTCGTCGATGTAGTAGTCGCGGTCGGTCGAGCTTTCTTCCTCGAACTGGTCCATCAGCAGCTTCAGTTCGGCTTCGGTAATGGTGCCGATGAGGCTGCCGCTGTCTTTCGAGCTGATCGTGATCATGGGCCGGCTCCGGTGCGTGGGCTTACGGGCGGATCAGGAAATCCTCGAGCTTCTTTCCCCTGGCGAGTTCGGCCGACAGCCACTTGGGGGCATGCCGCGGCCGGCCCAGGTCTTGGACGCATCGCCCGGATGGCGGTATTTGGGCGCGACCTTGACACCCTTCTGCGAGGACTTCTTCGCCGGCGACTTCTTCGCGGCCACGCCGGCCTTCTCGCGCACCATGCGGCCGGTGCCGAACAACTCGTCCACGCTGTAACCCTCGGCGCGCGCCAGCGACACCAGCTTCTTGCGCACGGCCGCGATCGGCTTGCGCTTGGACAGGGTCTTCCTGCGCTGGTTGGCCTTGGCGATCAGGGCCTGGAGTTCCTTGGCCGAAAGGCCGTCGAGATTGATCGTCATGGGGTCGTCCTCGGTTCCGGTGGGGATCGGCGACAGCCGGCTGCGGCCGATGTTAGCCGCATCGGCGGGCGCCGACAAAACGAAGCCCGGCGTGGGCCGGGCTTCGTGGGGTCGGACGGTGGCGCCGGGGCGTGTCAGCCGATGCCCAGGCGGGCCATAAGCGTGGCCTTGTCCAGGTTCTCGCTGTCGGCGGCGCGGCGGGCGCGGTACTCGAAGGTGCCCGATTCCAGGCCGCGGCCCGAGACCACGACGCGGTGCGGGATGCCGATCAGTTCGATGTCGCCGAACATCACGCCCGGGCGCAGACCGCGGTCGTCGATCACCACTTCCAGACCGGCCTGCTGCAGTTCGGCGTACAGCGCGTCGGCGGCTTCGACCACGGCCGGGTCGTTCTTCGGGTTGATGATGCACACGGCCACCTGCCACGGCGCCATCGGCGCCGGCCAGCAGATGCCGTTGGCGTCGAAGTTCTGTTCGATGGCGGCGGCGACGATGCGCGAGACGCCGATGCCGTAGCAGCCCATGTGCATCACCTGGGCCTTGCCCTCGGCGTCGAGCACGGTGGCCTTGAGCGCTTCGGCGTACTTCTGGCCCAGCTGGAACACGTGGCCCACTTCGATGCCGCGCGCGATCTTCAGCACGCCCTTGCCGTCGGGGGAAGGATCGCCCTCGACCGCATTGCGGATGTCGGCGACCAGCGCCGGCTCCGGCAGGTCGCGGCCCCAGTTCACGCCGGCCAGGTGGTAACCCTTGCGGTTGGCGCCAACCACGAAGTCGGCCATCGCGGCGACGCTGCGGTCGGCGATGACGGTGATGGCCCTGGCCGGTTTCACCGGGCCCAGGAAACCGGGCTCGCTGCCGAGGTGTTCGGCGATCTCGGCCTCGGTCGCCAGTCGGTAGTCGGCCAGGCCGGGCAGCTTGGCCAGCTTGATCTCGTTGACCATGTGGTCGCCACGCACAGGGCCAGCACGAAACCGGGTTCGGCCATGATCGCCACCGACTTGACGGTGCGTTCGAGGCCGATGCCCATGAGCTTGGCGACTTCCTCGCAGGTGCGCTGCCAGGGCGTCTCGACGTCGCGCATCGGTTCCGCCGCGGCGGCGCGCGGGCCGGGCGACACGGCTTCGGCCATCTCGACGTTGGCCGCATAGTCGCTGCCGTCCGAGAAAGCGATCGCATCCTCGCCCGAATCGGCCAGCACGTGGAATTCGTGCGAGGCGCTGCCGCCGATGGCGCCGGTGTCGGCGTTCACCGCGCGGAACATCAGGCCCAGGCGGGTGAAGATGCGCGAATAGGCGTCGTACATCGCCCGGTAGGTCTCACCCAGGCTTTCGGCGCCCAGGTGGAACGAATACGCGTCCTTCATCAGGAACTCGCGCGCGCGCATCACGCCGAAACGCGGGCGGATCTCGTCGCGGAACTTGGTCTGGATCTGATAGAAGTTCACCGGCAGCTGCTTGTAGCTGCGCAGTTCGTTGCGGGCGAAGTCGGTGACCACTTCCTCGTGGGTCGGGCCGTAGCAGAACTCGCCGTCCTTGCGGTCCTTGATCTTGAGCAGCTGGCCGCCGAACTTCTGCCAGCGGCCGGTTTCTTCCCACAACTCGCGCGGCTGGATCGAGGGCATCAGCATCTCGATGGCGCCGGCGCGGTTCATTTCCTCGCGCACGATGCCTTCCACCTTGCGCAGCACGCGCAGGCCCAGCGGGCTCCATGTGTACAGGCCGGCGGCCAGTTTGCGGATCATGCCGGCGCGCAGCATCAGCTGGTGGCTGACCACCTCGGCGTCGGCGGGGGTTTCCTTGCTGGTGTTGAGGTGGAACTGGGAAAGGCGCATCGAAGGGACCGGACCGCGGAAAATGGTCGGCCATTGTAGCGGCAGGTCCGCCTGGCCGTGGCCGGGCGGAGGGTGCGCATCCGGCCGGCGGCCTGGGCCCCGGCCGGAGGCAGCCCGGGATCAGGCTTCCGGGACGGGCGTGCAGTAGGCGGTGACCTGGCGCTGGGCCAGGTCCTTCTCGCTGGTGATTTCCTCGGGCGTGAGGTCCTCGGGCGTGCCGTCGCCGTCCTTGTCGCGCTGCAGGGTCTTGCCGGAGTCGAGCAGGGTCAGGTTCACCTGGGCACGGTCGCAGGCGATCTCGGCTTCGGTTTTCGGCTTTTCGGTGGTCTCGACGGGCACGTCCGGGTCGGTGCCGTCGACGCGCTTGCTCTGGGCGCCGGAGGTTTCGATCTGCGAGTAGACGGTATTGCCTGGGCGTCCTTGGTCTTGTAGACGGTGGTTTCGTCGGCGAGCGCGAAGGCCGGGATCATCAGGGCGGACAGGGCGAGAAGCAGGGTCGGGCGGTTCATCGGGATGCTCCGGGCGATCGGTGCGCCCGTGATACCACCACCATCCCCGGCCGCAAGGCGCGGGCTATGGGCGGCTCCGGGGACTCGCTACACTGCGCGCATGGAACCCAACGACGATACCGGCCCGGCCCGCAGCCGCGGCATCTACCTGCTGCCCAACCTGCTGACCACCGGGGGCTGTTCGCCGGGTTCTACGCGATCCTGGCCGCGGCCAGCGGCAACTTCGAGAACGCCTGCATCGCCGTGTTCGTCGCCGGCCTGTTCGACGGCGTGGACGGGCGGGTGGCGCGAATGACCGGCACCACCAGCGACTTCGGCGTGCAGTACGACTCGCTGGCCGACCTGGTCAGTTTCGGCATGGCGCCTTCGCTGGTGATGTACCACTGGGCCTGGTGGGCTTCCGCGCCGACGGCCCGGTGCTGGCCAAGGTGGGCTGGGCGGCGGCCTTCCTTTACGCCGCCTGCGCGGCCCTGCGGCTGGCACGTTTCAACACCCAGGCCGGCTCCACCGACAAGCGCTGGTTCATCGGTCTGGCCAGCCCGGCGGCGGCGGCCCTGGTGGTGTCTTTCGTGTGGGCCATGAACACCTTCGGTTACAGCGGCCAGGGCCTGCGCTGGCTGGCGCTGTGCGTGACGGTGGCGGCCGGCCTGCTGATGGTCAGCCGGATCAAGTACTTCAGCTTCAAGGGGTTTCCGAAGGGCGAGCGCGTGCCGTTTTCGTGCTGGCCCTGATCGTGATGGTGATCGCGGCGCTGTTCATCGCCCAGGCCAAGGGCCTGCTGGCAATCGCGCTGATCTACGCACTGTCCGGGCCGGCGTACTGGGCCTGGACCAAGCTGCGCCGCAAGCCCGCCGCATGAGCTGGAACCTGCAACAGCAGGGCATGCTCGCGGCGATGGGCTACACGCTTTATCGCCCGGCGGGTGCGACGCCCGCTGCGCCCGCGGCCAATCCGGGCGACGTGGCCGAAGCGGGCCCGGATCGAACCGACAAGGCGGTGGGTGACCGCCTGATGCAGGCCCTGCAGCGCGCCGCCGGCGGGCGCGACCTGTCGGGCCTGGCCTTGCCGCCGCTCGAAAGCCTGCGTTCGGATGCGGCCGCCAAGCGCCGGCTCTGGCCGGTGCTGCGGGCGCTTCGCCGCCGCTGAGGCATGAACGCCCGGCCTGCCGACGCCACGCAGTTGCGGCCGATGCGCCAGGCCGACGTCGAGGCTGTTTCGGAAATCGAAAAACGCGCCTATCCCTTCCCGTGGACACCGGGCATCTTCCGCGACTGCCTGCGCGCCGGGCACCAGTGTTGGGTGCTGGAGGGCGGGGTCAAACTGCTGGGCTACGGCGTGCTGAGCGCCGCCGCCGGCGAGGCGCACATCCTCAACATATGCATCGCGCCGGAATACTAAGGGGCGCGGCCACGGCCGCCGGCTGCTGCGGCGCATGCTGGACCTGGCGCGCTGGCACCAGGCGCTGCAGGTTTTCCTGGAAGTGCGGCCGTCGAATCCGCGTGCGATCCAGCTCTACCGCGAGGAAGGCTTCAACGAGATCGGCCACCGGCCGAACTACTATCCCGCCGAGAAGGGGCGGGAGGATGCGATCGTGATGGCGATCGAGTTGTTGCCGCCCGAACGCGACGGCAACGGCTGGCCGCCGCCGCGCTGAGGTTTCAGGCGCCGAGTTTGTCCCGCTGCGCCTGCAGCGCCGCATGCTGCGCGGTCCAGTCCGCCAGCCGCGCCCGCTCCTGCTCCACCACCGCGGCCGGCGCGTTCTGCACGAAGGTTTCGCTCGACAGCTTGCCCTGGCATTTGCCGATCTCGCCGGCAATGCGCTTGAGTTCCTTGTCCAGGCGCGACTTCTCGGCGTCGAGGTCGATCAGGCCGGCCAGCGGAATCAGCAGCTTCAGGCTGCCGAGCACGGCGGCGGCCGAGGCCGGGGCTTCGCCCTCGAATCGCTCGATCGACTCCAGGCGCGCCAGGAACTTCAGCGCCGCGTCGTAACGCTGCAGGCGATCGCGGTCGCTGGCGTCGCCGCCCTGCAACAGCAGCGGCACGGCTTTGGCGGGCGAGATGCTCATCTGGCTGCGGATGGAGCGCAGCTGTGTGACTACGCCCTTCAGCCATTCGATGTCGGCGGCCGCCGCCGGATTCTCCAGCGTGGCGTCGGCTTCCGGATAAGGCTGGGTGCTGATGCTGTCGCCGGCGGTGCCGAGCTGCGGCGCCACCGCGTGCCAGATCTCCTCGGTGACGAAGGGGATCAGCGGGTGCAGTGCGCGCAGCAGGTTCTCGAGCACGTAGAGCAGCGTGTGGCGGGTGCTGTCGGCCGTGGCCTTGTCATCACCCGTCAGCGCCGGCTTCGCCAGTTCCAGGAACCAGTCGCAGAACTCGTTCCAGGCGAACTCGTACAGCGCCTGCGAGGCCAGGTCGAAACGGTAGTCGGCGTAACCGGCTTCGACTTCGCGCAGGGTGTGCTGCAGGCGGTCGAGGATCCAGCGTTCGGCGTCGGTCTTCGGCTGCGGCACGCCCGAGGCGGTGAAGCCCTCGCAGTTCATCAGCGCGAAGCGCGCAGCGTTCCACAGCTTGTTGCAGAAATTCTTGTAACCCTCGCAGCGCTGCAGGTCGAACTTGATGTCGCGGCCGTGGGTGGCCAGCGAGGCGAAGGTGAAGCGCAGCGCGTCGGCGCCAAAGGCGGAATGCCTTCGGGGAATTCCTTGCGCGTGGCCTTCTCGATCTTTGGCGCGTCGGTCGGCTTCATCAGGCCGGCGGTGCGCTTGGCGACCAGGGCGTCAGCGCTGATGCCGTCGATCAGGTCGATCGGATCGAGCACGTTGCCCTTGGACTTGGACATCTTCTGCCCGTCCTTGTCGCGCACCAGGCCGGTGATATGGACGTCCTTGAACGGCACTTTGCCGGTGAAGTGGTCGGTCATCATGATCATCCGGGCAACCCAGAAGAAGATGATGTCGAATCCGGTCACCAGCACCGAGGTCGGCAAGCGCTTGGCGAAGTCGTACTTCGCCATGTCGCCGGCGTCGGGCCAGCCGAGGGTGCTGTGGGACCAAAGAGCTGACGAGAACCACGTTTCAAGGACGTCACTGTCGCGCGTCAGGGAAGTCCCGGCATCAAGGCTGTTCGCCTTGCGCACTTCCTCTTCACTGCGGCCCACATAGATCTTGCCGCTGGCGTCATACCAGGCGGGAATCCGGTGCCCCCACCACAGCTGCCGGCTGATGCACCAGTCCTGGATGTTCCCATCCAGTGCCGGTAGGTGTTGATCCAGTTCTCGGGCACGAAACGCACGGAACCGTTCTCGACCAGTTCCAGCCCGCGCGCCGCCAGTTTTTCCATGCGCACGAACCACTGGTCGGTGAGGTAGGGCTCGATCACCTGGCCGGTGCGGTCGCCGCGTGGCACCTGCAGCTTGTGCTTCTTCTCCTCGACCAGCAGGCCGGCGGCCTCGAGGTCGGCCAGCACGACCTTGCGCGCCGCGTAACGGTCCAGGCCGCGGTACTTCTCCGGCGCATTGCCGTTGATCGCCGCGTCGGGCGTCAGGATGTTGATCATCGGCAGGCCGTGGCGCTGGCCGACCGCGTAGTCGTTGAAGTCGTGCGCCGGGGTCACCTTCACCACGCCGGTGCCGAAGGCGCGATCGACGTAGTCGTCGGCGATGATCGGAATTTCGCGCTCGGACAGCGGCAGGCGCACGGACTTGCCGATCAACGCCGCGTAGCGGGCGTCTTCCGGATGCACCATCGCGGCGGTGTCGCCCAGCATGGTTTCCGGGCGCGTGGTGGCGACGACGAGGTAGTCGCGGGTCTCGCGCAGGATTTCATTGCCGTCGGCGTCGTGTTCGACATGTTCGTAGGTCGCGCCGTTGGCCAGCGGGTAGCGGATCGACCACAGCTTGCCGTCTTCCTCTTCGCTGACCACTTCCAGGTCGGAGATCGCGGTCTTCAGCACCGGGTCCCAGTTGACCAGGCGCTGGCCGCGGTAGATCAGGCCTTCTTCGTGCAGGCGCACGAAGGTTTCGACCACGGCCTGGCTCAGGCCGTCGTCCATGGTGAAGCGTTCGCGGCTCCAGTCACCCGAGGCGCCCATGCGGCGCATCTGGCGGGTGATGGTGTCGCCGGATTCCTGCTTCCAGGTCCAGACTTTTTCGATGAACCTTTCGCGGCCGAGCGAGTCGCGGGTCTCGCCCTGGCCGGCGATGGCGAGGTTGCGCGAGACGACCATCTCGGTGGCGATGCCGGCGTGGTCGGTGCCGACCTGCCAGAGGGTGTCGTAGCCCTTCATGCGGTGGTAGCGCACCAGGGCATCCATCAGGGTGTGCTGGAACGCATGGCCCATGTGCAGGGTGCGCCGGTGACGTTCGGCGGGGGCAGCATGATGGTGTAGGGCTGGCCCTTGCCCGAGGGCTTGAAGCAGCCGCTCGCCTCCCAATGGGCGTACCACTTGGTTTCGAAGGTCTGGGGTTCGAAGCTCTTTTCCATGGGGCTCAATGGGTTGCGCCCGACTGCGGGTCGGGCTGGCGGGGGGCTGGGAGGGCCGCAAATCCTACCAAATCAGGTTTTTGCGTGCCTGCTGGGGTTCTTTAGCCGGGATCGTTCGTGGTGATAGGCCGCCGTACGTGAGGTCGCTTTCCGGGGACGCCGTGAACCCATCCATGGGGGCTCTTCGAAAACGTCCATGTTTTCGAAGCCCCGAAAGCGACCTCACGCACGACGACCTGCGGACCATCCGGGCCGGGTTGTCGAATTCGGGAAAGCTCGCAGCCTGCGAGCTCCCGAGCTCCCGAGCTTTCGTGCCTTCTGGGGCACGCGCTTGTCCCAACGGCGCACGCCGGATCAACCGTCCACGAGCAAGGGATCTTCTTGGCCCAAGCGGGCCAAGGAGAGGTCAGCTCAGCGCGGCGAAGGCGTCGCGGGTGAGGTTTTCGGGGGCGGCGTCGGTGCAGTGCACTTCGTCTTCGATTCGGACGCCGCCGTAGGGAAGCAGTTTCTCGACCTGCGCCCAGTTCACGGCCTTGGCCTGCGGCGTCGCCTTCAGCTTCGAAAGCAGGGTCGGGATGAAGTAGATGCCGGGTTCGATCGTCACCACCATGCCGGGCGCGAGCGTGCGGGTCATGCGCAAGTACGGATGGCCATTCGGACGCGGGATCAGGTTGCCGTCCTCGTCGCTGAAACCGGCGACGTCGTGCACCTGCAGGCCGATCGGGTGGCCCAGGCCGTGCGGGAAGAAGGTCGAGGTGACGCCGGAGGACAGCATCTCGCCCGGTTCCATGTCGACGATGCCGAGCGTGCGCAGCACGTTGCCCAGGCGCAGGTGGCATTCCAGATGCAGGTCGCGGTAGTCGGTGCCGGCGCGGACCTTGTCGCACAGGGCCTGCTGTTCGTCGTCCACCGCGCTGACCAGGGTGGCAAAATCGCTGTCGCCGTTATCCCAGGTGCGCGTGATGTCGGAGGCGTAACCGTCCACTTCGGCGCCGGCGTCGATCAGCAGCGTGCGGTGCTGCGGCGGCGCGGCGACGTCCTTGTACTGGTAGTGCAGGACCGCGGCGTGCTGGTTCAGGCAGACGATGTTGGTGTAGGGCAGGTCGAAGTCGGTGTGGCCGGTGGCGGCGAGGTAGGCCGCGTGCACCTGCATTTCCGGGGCGCCGGCCTGGAAGGCGGCACGCGCGGCGAGGTGGCCGGGCACGGCGCGGCGCTGGGCGGCGCGCATGCGGTCGAGTTCGTAGGCGGTCTTGAAGGCGCGGTGGAAGTGCAGGTAATCCAGCACCACCTTCGGGTTGTTCGGCAGGAAGCCGGGCAGGGCGGCGTCGGTTTCGCCCAGGATGGCCGTTTTGCCGCCCGTGGGCAGGTGTTTCACTGCTTCCGCCGGATCGCTGATGACGCGGATGTCGAATTCGTCCACCCACACGCCCTCGGGCGCACTCGGCGGCACGTGCCAATAGTCGTCCGGCTGGTAATACACCAGCACGGGCTTGCGGCCGGGGTATAGGCTATCCAGCAATGGGGATGCCGGGTAAGCGGCAGCCAGGCCTTGAACTGGGCGTTGGGCTTGAAGGGGTAGGGGCGGTCGTCGAGGAATTCGAATTTCTCGATGCCCGAGGCCACTAAGGAGGTGATCGAAACCACCCTTTTCCAATGCCTGGTCGATGCGCGCCTTGATTGTCGACAGGTGCGCACGATATAGAGTGACGTTATCTGAGGGGGTCATGGCGGGAGTCCGGAGGGCAAGTCCGGATTTTGCCGCAATCGGGCCCGGCACGCTGGAGCGGACACTGGAGACGCGGCGCAAAGACGGCGGTTTCCTGGGACAGCCGGTCTGGCTGTGGAGCGTGGCTGCCCTGGTGGTGGGCCTGGGCCTGAGCCTGCTGGCGGCGGCGCTGCATCGCCAGGCGCTGGAAAAGGCCGAAGACACCCGGCTCGAACGCCTGGCCGAACGCAGCTTCGACGCGGTGGAAGGTGAGCTGCAGACCTGCGGCCTGCTGGTGCGTTCGGTGCAGGCCCTGTTCCTGTCCTCGGACGAGGTCACGTCGGCCGAATTCGAATCCCTCTACGACAACCTGCGTCCGGGCGAGTTGTTCCCCAGCCTGCAGGCGATCGCCTATGCCCAGCGCACCGACCGGCCGGCGCTGGACGCCCAGCCCGACGGTCGCGAGCACTACCTTACCGTGCTGGTGGCGCCGGTTTCCGGAAACTCACGCCTGATCGGGCTCGACATCTCCACCCAGGCGCCGAACCTGGCGGCGGCACGGTTCTCGCGCGACTCGGACCGGCCGGTGATGTCGGCTCCTTTCCAGCTGGTGCAGAGCACCGGCATGCCGGGCCCCAACGACGGCATCACCATCCGCCTGCCGGTGTTCGCCAAGGGTCCGCAACCGCGCGACCTGGCCGAGCGGCGCGCGCGCGAGATCGGTTCGCTGGCGGCGTCGTTCCGGGTCAGCCGGCTGATCGAGGACGCGTTGCCGGTGGAGGCGCTGGACCGCTTCGAGGTGACCGTGCGTGACATCACCGATGGCGGGGACAAGGTGCTGTACGTCGAAGACGCTTCGGCACCCGAGGCGGGCGGCCTGGTAAAGGACGCGAGGTCCTACGTGCGCGAGCTTTCCTATGGCGGCCGCACCTGGAGCCTGGAAGCACGCGCCGGCTCCCTCGAAGGCGAGGCGCTGTGGCTGCCGGCCCTGACCTTCGGCATCGGCGCCCTGGCCAGCCTGCTGTTGGCCACCCTGGCCTGGTCGGTCGCCGGCACCCGTGCGCGTGCCTTGTCGCTGGCCGGCAGCCTGGCCTCGCAATACCGCGAAAGCGAAGAGCGCTTCCGCGCATTGAACGAGCTTCTGCCGGCCCTGGTGCTGTTGGCGCGGGCCGGTGACGGCCAGCTGGTGTACGCCAACCAGGCCTGCCGCGACCGCTTCGGCATCGGCGATGACACCCGCGAGGTGCGACTGGCCGACCTGGTCGAGGACAGTGTCCTGCGCGAGCGCATCACCGGCATGGCCGAGCAGCCCGGCGCGATCTTCAATGAACCGGTGCGCCTGCACGCGCCGGGCCAGGCGTCCTTCTGGGCCACACTGGCGGTGTCGCACATCGTGCTGGGAGACGTCCCGCACCTGCTGGCCGTGGCCAACGACATCACCGAGCTGCGGGTGCTGAGCGAGGAGCTGAGCTACCAGGCCACGCACGATTCGCTCACCGGCCTCTACAACCGCCGCGAGTTCGAGCGCCGCCTGGATGCCGCCATCACCGCGCTCGATGCCGGCGGCCCGCCAGGTGCGCTGCTGTACATGGACCTGGACCAGTTCAAGCTGGTGAACGATACCTCTGGTCATTTCGCCGGCGACCAGCTGTTGGCGCAGCTGGCGGCACTGTTCCCGGGAATCCTGCCGCCGGATGCGGTGGTGGCGCGCCTGGGCGGCGACGAATTCGCGATCCTGGTCGAACATATGGAAGAGGCCAAGGCGACGGCGCTGGCCGAGCGCGTGCGCTTGGAAATCGACGGTTATGTGTTCGGCTGGGAACAGCGCAACTACACGGTGAGCACCAGCATCGGCGTGGTGGTGCTGCATGGCGCGGGCCTGAGCCAGCGCACACTGCTGGCGCATGCCGACACCGCCTGCTACATGGCCAAGGAACGCGGCCGCAACCGCGTGCACCTGTTCTCGGAGGACGATTCGGAAACCGCGCAGCGGCGTTCGGAGATGGAGTGGGCCGGGCGCATCCGCGAGGCGATCACCGAGGGCCGCTTCGTGCTGCATTACCAGGAGCTGGCGCCGCTGTGGTACGGCGAGCAGGCCGAGGGCGTGCACATGGAGCTGCTGATCCGCCTGCGCGACGAAAACGGCGGCATGGTGCCACCAGGCGCCTTCATCCCGGCCGCCGAGCGGTTCGGCCTGATGCCCCAGCTCGACCGCTGGGTGGTGGATACCGCACTGGCGAACTTCACCAAACTGCACCCCTCGGGGAAGCCGGTGAAGCTGTGCGCGATCAACCTGTCGGGCCCGACCTTCGAGGACGACAGCTTCGCCGACTTCGTGCTGCAGCGGCTGGAGGACTACGGGGTGTCGCCGCAGCGCATCTGCTTCGAGATCACCGAGACGGCGGCGGTGAGCAGCATGGCGCGCGCGGTCGAGTTCATGCAGAAGCTGCGCAGTGCCGGCTGCAAGTTCTCGCTCGACGACTTCGGGTCGGGCATGGCCTCGTTCGGTTACCTGAAGAACCTGCCGGTGGACTTCATCAAGATCGACGGAAGCTTCATCCGCAACATCGAGACCGACCCGGTGAGTTATTCGATCGTGCGTGCGGTCACCGACATCGGCCACCAGCTGGGCCTGCAGGTGGTGGCGGAATGGGTGGCCGACGACCGCGCCCGGGACCTGTTGCGCGGACTGAGCGTGGACTATGCGCAGGGTTTCGCGATCCACAAGCCGGAAGCGACGCTCTGCTTCCGGGAGCACAAAACCTAGGGCCCGGCGCAGCCCGGCCCCAGGTCCAGCGGTTCGCCCAGCGGCACCGGATCGCGCAGCAGCTCCAGCCGCGCTTTCATCGCCACGGTCACCAGCATCTCGTTTTCATCGGTGACCATCAGCGCGCAGCCCAGGCCCATGCGCCTGGCGATGTGTTCAAAACCCGACGGGCCCGCCACGAACAGCGCGGTGGCGGCGGCATCGGCCCGCGCCGGGTCGGGATGCAGCACCACCACCGCCGCCGCGCCCCGCGCCGGATAGCCGGTGCGCGGGTCCAGGATGTGCGGATATCGCGCGCCCGACGCCGAGGCACGGAACTTGTTGTAGTTGCCGGTGCTGAACAGGGCTTCGCCATCACCCAGCGCCACGCCGCCCAGCACACCGCCGAAGGGATCGCGGATGCCCACCTGCCAGGGCCGTCCACCGCCATCGCCCAGCGCCACCACGTCGCCACCCAGGCTGACCAGGGCCTGGGTCACGCCGTGCCGGCGCAGGGTGGCGAGCATCAGTTCGGCGGCCACGCCCTCGGCCAGGGCGCCGAAATCCAGCTGCACGTTCGGATTGCGGCTCGACAGGCGTCCATCGGCCACGCCGACATCGCCGATGCGCGGACGATGCCTGCGCCACGCCGCCAGTTCTTCCGCACGCGGCTGCGGCGTCTGCACCGGGAACGTCGAGGTGTGGAATCCCCAGTGGTCGATCAGGCCGCCGATGGCCGGGTCGAACAGGCCGTCGCTGGCCTCCGACAGCGGTTTGGCGCGCTCGACCAGGTCGATCACCGAGGCGGGCGCCGGGGCGGATTCGCCCGCGGCGAAGGCGGCGTTGATGCGGGTCAGGTCCGACGGCTCCCAGGCATGCCATTCGTGATGGCGCTGGTTGAGCTGGGCCGAGATTTCCGCCAGTGCGGCCTGCGCCTGCGCGGGCTCGGCGCCGCGCAGTTCGATCTCGGTGGTGGTGCCGAACACGTGCAGGGTCTCGAAGCGCGATTCGGGGCCGCGCGTGCAGCCCGCGGCCAGCAGCATCGCGAGCAGTACCGGCAGCGATGGCGCGGCGCGGACGGGCCGCTCAGACGTACTGGCTGCCGGGGGCATCCACCCACTCTCGGATGAAGGCCACGTCCTGCGGCGCGACATCGATGAAACGGAAGCCGGTCCAGACCTGGCCCGGGGCCGCGGCGTCGTCCGACCACAGCTCGTGCGCGCCGACTTCGACCGTGCGCCCGTTGCCCGCTTCATCGGGAAGTGCGAAGCGCAGCTGGAAAAGGCTGTCGCTGATCAGCGGCTGGCCGAGTATCAGCAGCATGCCGGTTTCGGAGAGGTTGCTGAGCTTGCCGATGACCTGTCCGGTCATCGTGTCCACCACATCGATGTTGCCGACCTTGCGGCGTTTGGCGCGGCGGTAGTCGGTACTCATCGGCTGGGCGCCTCGGCGGGGGCCTGGCCGGCGAAGGAACGCAGGGCGTTCATCACCGTGTTCCAGGCGCGGTCGATCAGGGTGCCTTTCTCCTCCTCGACCACGGTCACCTGGCCTGGACCATGGCCTTGGCCAGGCCTTCGAGCGTGTGTTCGCCGACCTTCTGGCCGCGGTGGTTCACGAACAGCACGTGGCCGGTGACGGTGGAAACCAGGACAGGCGGCGGCGCACCTTCTCGCCCTGCTGGTTGAGCGCGAACTCGAACCAGGTGCCGAAGGGCAGGTGGCGGATCTGGTCCAGGCGCATCTGCTCCTCGGGCGTGAGTACGGCCTTTTTGGCCTTCTTGGTCTGCTGCAGTTCCTCGCCGAGGCGGGCGCGGGCCTTCAGGCGCATGGTCAGCTCGGTGCGGCTGGCGGACGAGTCGTCGTCGGCACCGGCCTGCGGATCGACCAGGCGTTGGGCGATCGCCGAGGCTTCCTCGGCGTGGTAGCCGACCTGGGTCAGCGAGCCCTGGATGTCCTGGCGCAGGCCATTGGCCTCTTCGGCACTGACCGGGAACTGCCTGGCGCGGCCTTGGCCACGCTGATCAGGCGTTCGGCGATCTCCAGGTGCTGCTTCCAGGCATCCGAATCCTCGCCCTGGCGCAGCGAGGTGAGCGCCATCACGTCGGTCCAGGCCTGGCTCAGCAGGGTATGGGTGAAACGCGGCAGGTTCTGCTTCTTCAGCAGGCCCTCGACCACGGACGAGGCGCGTTCGCGCGCCAGCGCCAGTTTTCCTTGCCGCGGGCGGCTTCCACGTGGCGCTTCTCGGCCACCTCGGCCTTGCGGCTGACGGTCTGCAGGTGGCCGCTGAGGTCTTCCAGCAGGTTGTTGAACAGGCCGAGGTCGCCGTCGAAATCCTTGACCGTGCGATCCACCACCGACTGCATCTTGCCGACCAGCTGCTGGTCGGCGTCGTCTTCGCTCAGCCAGTAGGCGCCGGTTTCGGCGATGGTGTTGAGCATCTGCCGCGCCGGGTGCTGCTGGCGGGAGAAGAAGGACTTGTCCTGCAGCGCCACGCGCAGCAACGGGACCTGCAGTTTGGCCAGCAGCGTGGACGCGGGACTGTTGGGCCGCACGTCCTTCATGATGTGGTCGAACAGCATGCCGACCAGGTCGATGGCGTCGCCGTCCTCTTCTGCCAGCGCCGGTGTCTTGTTGTCGGGGGTGTTCTGGCGCAGTTGGGCCAGCAGGTCCTGCTTGAGGTGGGTGATGGTGCGTGGCGCCGGCTTGCCGTTCACCATCACCGTGGTGCTGGCCTTCTGCTGGAGCGCGCCAAGCACGTTCTGGACCTGGTCGGTGCTGACCTGGTGGCCGGACTCGGCGCTGGCCTGCTTGCCGCCGACCAGTTTGCCCAGCAGCTGGCGCCGGCCGGCGAGCAGGTGCCGCATCTGCAGGAAGGCGTCCTCGGAGGCGGATTCCTGCTGCGCGGTCATGCCGGGTGCACCTCCCCGGGGCTGACGCTGTAACCGCCTGGCGTGCCGCTGCCAGCAGCACCGGCCGGACTGCCCGGGCTGCCGGAACGCGTGCCTCCGGCGGTCCTGCCGCCGGCCCCGTCGCCCGGCGACGTGCCGCCATCGGCGTAGCCGCCACCGCCGTAACCGCCACCGCCCGCTGATCCGCCATCCGTGCGCCGGCCGACGTTTTCGCCGGCCTGGCCACGGCCGCCGCCGTCGGATTGGGCGGGGTCACCACCCTCGGCGCCTGCGCCAGGCTTTGCCTTGCTGCGCTCGGCGACCGGCGCGCTGGCCGGCCGGGCACGCACCGGCACGTAGTGCAGGTTGGGCAGGACGCCATTGCGCGAAAGGTAGGTGTTCACCGATTCGATGAAGCCGCCGTAGAGCGGCATCAGGTGCCGTTCGAAGGTGCGGAACAGCAACTGGCGGTGTTCGCCGCCCAGTTCGAGGCATTCGGAGGCCTGGCGGATCATCCGGCACAGGGCCTGGGGGCCGATGGGCAGGTTTTCCGAGTCGAAGGCGGGCTTGCCGGCAAGCACGCCGAAACGCTGGCCCAGCAGGTACAGGGGCAGGCTGTTGCGGACTTCGGCGCGGCCGGCGATTTCGGCAAGCACGGTGGCTTCGTCGAGATCGAGGTTTTCGACCAGCTTCATTTCACCCAGCGATACGCGGGGCCCGCCGATCACGACCCGGGCGCCGGGCGGGTCCTTGATGATGGCCAGCTCCGCCTCGAGCGCGATCAGGAAACGCGGCACCAGGTCGGGGCGGGTGCGTTTGACCAGGCGCTGCGCCTCCAGCCAGCGGGTCTGCACCAGATTGCTGCGCGCCTGCTCGGCGTACTTGAACAGCTGCTGTTCGTATTCGTTGAGCACCGCCACGAGCGTGCGTTCGATTTCATCGGACGCGTACTGAGTATGCCCCCAGCAGCGCGCGAACCCGTTCCGGCAATGGCCGCGACGCCAGCGTGGGCGCTGACGCATGCGGAGGTGTGGCCGATGCGGACATGCGGCGGCTCCGTGTGATTCCCCAGCCCGATTCTAGGCACAGCACCGGCCCTCCGCATAGGGCCGGGAGCAGGCCAGGTCCGTCGGAGCGGACCTGGCCCGGGATATCAGTCTTTGCCGTTCCAGACCAGACTGACCACACCGCTGCGCCCGGGGGTGTTGTAACCGTAGGCCAGCGCGTAGTCCCGGTCGGTCAGGTTCTCGACCCGGGCCTCGAGCCGCCAGGCCGGATTGAACTGCCAGGCCAGGCGCAGGTGGGCCAGGGCGTAGGCATCGAGGTCGGCGCCGAAATCGGCGCGCTCGGAGACGTAGTCGCCGTCCAGGCCCAGTTCCAGGCCGTTGCCGAACCGGTAGCCCAGGTCCACGTGCGCCTTGCGGTCGGCACGGCGCAGCAGGGGGCGTTGGTGGCGGCGTCCACGGCGTCCTGCCAGGTCAGGTTGCCGCCCAGGTTCCAGCCGCCCTGCGTATAGCGGTACTCGAGCTCGACACCTTCGAGTTCGGCGCGGTTGATGTTGATGGCGTTGTTGGTGAGCGGCGCGGCGAAGGCGATCAGGTCGCGCACCCGCGAGCGGTAGGCGGACAGGCCGACCTGGTGGCCCTGCGCCGGCCGATAGGCCAGGCCGGCTTCCCGGGTTTCGGAAGATTCCGGACGCAGGTCCGGGTTGCCGGCATAGCCGAAACCGCCGTCCGGGTAATAGAGCTCGTTGAAGTTCGGGGCGCGGAAACCTTCGCCCCAGGACAGCCGGACCTGCAGCGCCTCGCTCAGGTTCCAGCCCCAGGCGGCATTGCCGGTGGTGGCGCCGCCGTACTGGTTGCTGTCGTCGCGGCGCAGCGAGAAATCGAGCACATGCGCGCCGAAGCTGCCGCCGTAACCGGCGAACACGGCCTGGCTGGTGCGGCTTTCGTCGAACAGCGGGCCGCTGAAGGCGGTGCTGGATTCGCCGTCCTCGTCCTGCCAGTTCACGCCCAGGTTCAGGCGCGCATCGGCGCCGACCTTCAGGCTGTTGACCCAGTCCAGGCTCGTGCGGCGGCTCTGGAACGAATTGCTGAAGGCGCCGATGGTGTCCAGGTCTTCGCGGGCATGGCCGACGGTGAGCTGGTGCGTCCAGCGTTCGGTCAGGTCGCCGCCGAGAGTGATGCCGCCCGAGGTGTTGCGTGCGTCGGTGACACCCTGGTCGAACTCGACATCGCCCGCAGGTGCCGATCGCGGTGAAGCCCAGCACCTGGCTGCCAAGGGTGGTGCGCCCGCGCAGGCTGAGGTTGCGGTTGTGGTAACCGTCGTCGTCCGGGTCGTGGGAGAACACGGCGTCGGGGTTGGTGGCCGAGAAGCCGCGCAGGCGCTCGTACCCGGCGGTGAAACCGAAACCGCGGGTGGCATCGCCGAAACCGGCGCCGGCACTGCCGCCGACCCGGCCGTAGCTGCCGCCGCTGAGGCGGGCCGAAGGTGCCGAAGGATCGCGGCTGAAGATGTGGATGACGCCGCCGATGGCGTCCGAACCCCACAGCGCCGCGCGCGGGCCGCGCACGATCTCGATGCGCTCGATCTGCTCCAGCGGCAGGTGGGCGAAGTCGAACACGCCCTGGCCGGTGGAGCCGACGCGGATGCCGTCCACCAGCACCAGCGCATGGTTGGCGTTGCCGCCGCGCAGGAACACGGTGCTGGCGCTGCCGGGACCACCGGTGCGGGCGATGTCGACGCCGGCCTGGCGGCCCAGCAGGTCGATCAGGTCCGGGGCCTGGCTGGCCTCGATGTCGGCGCGCGTGAGCACGGTGACCGAGGCCAGGGCCTCATCGAGCGGGCGCTCGATGCGGGTGGCGGTGACCTGGATGGTGTCCAGGTGGCGGCGTCCTGGGCGCGGGCGGCCGGGACGAGGGACAGCGAGATCGCCGCGCAGAGCGCGGTGGTGCGAAAAACGGGGTCATGGAATCCTCCTGGAACGCTCACCCGCGGGTCGTGGAGCGCGCGGCGGAGGAATGCAGGGGAAACGGAATGGCGCGATGCCGGCCAATTCGCCGCCCCGCTGCCCTCCGCAACGTGCCGTGATGGCCGCACGGAATCACCGTGCAGCCAAAGCACCAGGCCGGTCTCCGGACTCGCCAGTGACGTGTGGAACACGTCGGCCTTCCGCCTTCCCATGCCTGGGGCACAGTGGCTTGCTGGAAGGATGTGCTGGCCTACCGTTGCGGGGGCAGCGCCGGAATTGGACCGGCTTCCCGAACACCTGGGGCGGGGCGATTCTAGATCAAGCCGGGCTCAGTCGTCGCGGTCGGCGTCCAGGCCCGGGGTTTCGCCGTCGAATCCGGCCTGCAGGCGCAGGCGGATCGGGCGGCAGCAGACCGGGCAGTCCTCGACGTAGTCGGCGTCGCCGGCCGAAGCGTCGGCCAGGGTTTCGAAACGTTCGCCGCAGTGCGGGCAGGTGAGGGTGATCGCATCGAGCATGGCCGGAGTCTGCCGGGTGCCGGGTTCGGAATGCGTGACGCCTATTTCAGGAACAACCCGATCACGTCATTGGTGAAGCGCCGGCCCAGCTCGGTCGGCCGCACGTGGTCACCTGCGACCACAAGCCAGCCACGCCGCGTGGCCTCGGCGAGCTCGTCGGCGATCACTGCTTGGTCCAGCCCCGTTCGGGCCTCGAAGTCGGCCACGGAAAATCCCTCCACCAGCCGCAGGGTGTTGAGCATGTAGTCGAAGGGGCGATTTTCCGGCGCGATGGCATCGTCGCCGCCAATGCCTGCCGGCGTGCCGGCCAAGGCGATGAAATCGCGCGGGTTCTTGGGTTTCCAGCGCCGGCGGATCTCGCCGGTGGCGCCGGAAGTGATCTTGCCGTGGGCGCCGGCGCCGATGCCCGGGTAATCGCCGAAGCGCCAGTAGTTGAGGTTGTGCGCGCACTGCCGGCCCGGGCGCGCGTAGGCCGAGACTTCGTACTGCGCGTAACCGGCTGCGGCCATCGCTTCGATGCAGTGTTATGGATGTCCCAGGCGGTGTCCTCGTCCGGCAGGCCCGCGGGCGGACGGGCGAAGAACTGCGTGTTCGGCTCCATCGTCAGCTGGTAGTGCGACAGGTGCGCGGGCTGCAGCGCGATCGCACGCTCGACGTCGTGCAGCGCCATCGCGAGGCTCTGGCCGGGAAGGGCGTACATCAGATCAAGGTTGAGGTTGTCCAGGCCGGCGTCCTGCGCCAGCTTCACCGCGCGCTCGGCCTCGGCGTTGTCGTGGATGCGGCCCAGGCGCTGCAGGCAGCCGTCGTCGAAACTCTGGATGCCGAAGCTGACGCGGTTCACGCCGGCGGCTAGATAGCCTTCGAATCGGCCGTGTTCGGCGGTGCCGGGATTGCACTCCATCGTTATCTCGGCGCCGGGGTGGAACTGCAATCGGGCACTGCAGGCATCAAGAATGGCGCCGATGGCTTCGGGCGGAAACAGGCTGGGCGTGCCGCCACCGAAGAAGACGCTGTGCACGGGCCGGCCCCAGACCTGCGGCAGGTCCTGTTCCAGGTCGCGCACCAAGGCCGCCACGTAGTCGTCGATCGGCAGCGCACCGGTCTGCCCGTGCGAGTTGAAGTCGCAGTACGGGCACTTCTTCACGCACCACGGGATGTGGATGTAGAGCGCGAGCGGCGGCGGGATCAGCATGGCCTCAGATCTCGGCCAGGCGTTCGCGCAGGCGGGCCAGGGCGATGCCGCGGTGGCTGATGCGGTTCTTGGTGGCCGGTTCGATTTCAGCGGCGCTGGTGCCGCGCTCCGGATCCAGGAACACCGGGTCGTATCCGAACCCGCCGTCACCGCGCGGCGCGTCGAGCACGTGGCCGTGCCAGGCGCCTTCGACGATCAGCGGCTGCGGGTCGTCGGCGTGGCGCAGCAGCACCAGCACGCAGTAGAAATGCGCGCGCCGCTGTTCGCCGCCGAGGTCGCGCATCTCATGCAGCAGTTTGGCGATGTTTGCGTCGGCATTGCCGTGTTCGCCGGCATAACGCGCGCTGTAGAGGCCAGGCGCGCCGTCGAGTGCGTCCACCACCAGGCCCGAGTCATCGCCCAGTGCAGGCAGGCCGGTGGCGCGACAGGCATGGCGGGCCTTGATCAGGGCGTTCTCGACGAAGGTGAGGCCGTCCTCGACGGCATCCTCGACGCCCAGTTCGCCCTGGGTCACCAGTTCGAAACCGGCGTCGCCGAGCAGCGGCTGCAGTTCGGCCAGCTTGCCGCGGTTGGAGGTGGCCAGGACGAGCTTGCGCATCGCTTATTTCGCCAGCGCCTCGCGCTGGGCGGCGATCAGTTCGGCCACGCCCTTGCCGGCCAGGGCCAGCAGCGCGTCCAGTTCCTCGCGGCGGAAGGCGTGGCCTTCGGCCGTGCCCTGCAGTTCGATGAAACCGCCACCGTCGTTCATCACCACGTTCATGTCGGTGTCGCAGTTGCTGTCCTCGGCGTAGTCGAGGTCGAGCACCGGCACGCCTGGTAGATGCCGGCCGAGACGGCGGCGACGGCGCCCAGGATCGGGTCGCGGGTGATGTCGCCACGGGCCTTGAGCCAGCTGACCGCGTCGCACAGGGCCACGTAGGCGCCGGTGATCGCCGCGGTGCGGGTGCCGCCGTCGGCCTGCAGCACGTCGCAGTCGAGCGTGATGGTGCGTTCGCCCAGGGCCTTGCGATCGATGCAGGCGCGCAGGCTGCGGCCGATCAGGCGCTGGATCTCGAGCGTGCGGCCGCCCTGTTTGCCACGCGAGGCCTCGCGGTCGTTGCGGGTGTTGGTGGCGCGCGGCAGCATGCCGTACTCCGCCGTGACCCAGCCTTCGCCCTTGCCGCGCAGGAAACCGGGCGCCTTGTTGTCCACGCTGGCGGTGCACAGCACCTGGGTGTCGCCGAAGCTGATCAGCACCGAGCCCTCGGCGTGTTTGGTGTAGCGCCGCTCGATGCGGACGGCGCGCATCTGGTCGGGGGCGCGGCCGCTGGGGCGGGTGGGGCTGGTCATGGGGGCGTTCCGGCAATCTCTGGCCGGCTAGATTACCATTCGCCCTCGTACACACCGGGCCCGCCCATGATCCGAAGCATGACCGCCTTCGCCGCCTGCGAGCGCGCCGCCACTGGCGGCAGCCTGGCCTGCGAGCTGCGTGCGGTGAACCACCGCTTCCACGAACTGAGCGTGCGCGCCCCCGAGGAACTGCGCGCGATCGAGCCGGCCCTGCGCGAACGCGTGGCCCAGAAGGTCTCGCGCGGCAAGGTGGACCTGGTGCTGCGGTTCCGCCCCAACGCCGGCGGCCGCGCCGAGCTCAAGGTGAACGAGCCGCTGCTCGACCAGCTGTCTGACCTGGCCACCCGTGCCCACAGCCGCTTTCCGGGCCTGCGTACCGACTTCATCGAATTGATGCGTTTCCCGGGCGTGGTCGAGGAAGACGCCCTGGACCAGGCCGGCCTGCAGGCCGAGGCCCTGGCCCTGCTGGACACCACCCTGGCCGAATTCGTCGCCTCGCGCGAACGCGAGGGCGCCAAGCTGGCCGCGGTGATGCGCGAGCGCATCGACGGCATCGAGCGCATCACCGCCCAGGTCAAGCAGTGGCTGCCGGAGATCCGTGTCGCCCTGCGCGCCAAGCTTGAAACGAAGCTGGCCGATCTCAAGCTGCCGCTGGAGCCGGGCCGGCTGGAGCAGGAGGTGGTGCTGAACCTGCAGAAGATCGATGTGGACGAAGAGCTGGACCGGCTGGCCAGCCATGTCTCCGAAGCGCGGCGCGTGCTGGGCCTGCCCGAGGCGGTCGGCCGTCGGCTGGACTTCCTGATGCAGGAGTTCAACCGCGAGGCGAACACGTTGGGCTCGAAGTCCGTGGACAGCCGCACCACCCAGGCCGCGGTCGAGCTCAAGGTCCTGATCGAACAGCTGCGCGAACAGGTGCAGAACCTAGAATGAACACGATCCGCGGCACCCTCTACATCGTCGCCGCGCCCTCGGGCGCCGGAAAGTCCAGCCTGGTCAACACGACCCTGGCCAAGGAGCCGGGCATCGCCCTGTCCATCTCCTTTACTTCGCGTGCGCCGCGGCCGGGAGAACGCCATGCCCAGCACTACCATTTCGTGTCGAAGCAGGAGTTCGAACGCATGATCGCCGCCGGCGACTTCTTCGAACATGCCCTGGTGCACGGCGACTACAAGGGCACCGCCCGGCAGTCGGTGGAGCCGCAGCTGGCCGCCGGCAAGGACGTGCTGCTGGAGATCGACTGGCAGGGCGCGCGCCAGGTGCGCGAGAAGATGCCCGACTGCATCAGCGTGTTCATCCTGCCGCCGTCCAAGGACGCGCTGGAGACCCGGATGCGCAACCGCGGCCAGGACACCGAGGCGGTGATCGCCCAGCGGCTGGCAGCGGCCCGGGAGGAAATGAGCCACTACGACGAGTTCGACTACGTCATCGTCAACGAACATTTCGACGCCGCCGCGGCCGAGCTGCGGGCCATTTTCGTGGCCCAGCGCCTGCGCCGGGCCGCCCAGGCCGAGCGCCATGCCGGCCTGATCCGCGACCTGCTGGCCTGAATCGGCCGGCCTGGCCGGGATTTGCGCCACCCCCGCCCCGGGCGTAGAATGCGCGGTTCGCGTAACCCCTTGATTTTCCGTGGGTGCCCTGGCCGGGCGACCTGCGGTGAGGAGATCCAATGGCCCGCATCACCGTGGAAGACTGCCTGTCCGTCGTCGACAACCGCTTCGAGCTGGTCCTGATGGCGTCCAAGCGCGCCCGTCAACTGGCCAAGGGCGTCGACCCGACCCTGGACAACAGCGAGCACCAGGACAAGCCGACCGTGCTGGCCCTGCGCGAGATCGCCGCCCGCAAGATCGACGCCAAGCTCATCGACGAAGTCGAGAAGTCCGAGCGCGAGCGCGCCGAGCGCGAAGCCCTGGAATGGGCCGCGGCCGAAGTGGTCGACGACGACCTGTCCAAGGGCGGCGACGACCTGTAATCCCAGCGCCGGCCGGCTTCCGGCCGCGCCTGCACGATCCGCCAAGACGGCCGCCTCCGGGCGGCCGTCCTGTTTCCGGTGAATGCCACCACCACACCGCAAACCCTTGGCATTGATGCCTTTTGCCCGGCCGCGTAGGCTGCGGCCATGTCCTCTTTCACCAAGCCACAACTGGCCGATGTCGGCCCGGACCCGTGTCCGGAGGCCGTGACCGCGCTCGAGAAACGGTTGGCCGACTACCTGACGCCGGACCAGGTGAAACAGGTACGCCTGGCCTACGAAATGGGCGCCCGTGCCCACGAGGGCCAGACCCGCAAGAGTGGCGAGGCCTATATCACCCACCCGGTGGCGGTGGCCGGCATCCTGGCCGAGCTGCGGCTGGATGCCGAGACCTTGTGCGCGGCGATCCTGCACGACGCGCTCGAGGACACGCCGCTGCCGCGCGCCGAGATCGAGAAGCAGTTCAGCCCGGCGGTGGCCGAGCTCGTGGACGGCGTCACCAAACTCGACAAGCTGCAGTTCCGCGACCGCCAGGAAGCGGCGGCGGAAAGTTTCCGCAAGATGATGCTGGCGATGGCACGCGACCTGCGCGTGATCCTGATCAAGCTGGCCGACCGCCTGCACAACATGCGCACGCTCGACGCGATGGCCGCCGATTCGCGCCGGCGCATCGCCCGCGAGACGCTGGAGATCTACGCGCCCATCGCCCAGCGCCTGGGCATGAACAAGATCAAGGCCGAACTGCAGGACCTG
Organism: Arenimonas daejeonensis; assembly: GCF_007993735.1. Classification (GTDB taxonomy): domain Bacteria; phylum Pseudomonadota; class Gammaproteobacteria; order Xanthomonadales; family Xanthomonadaceae; genus Arenimonas; species Arenimonas daejeonensis. The sequence continues at coordinate 1,266,202 of NZ_CP042453.1, forward strand.
GGTTTCCGCGCGCTGTATCCGCAGCGGCACGCGGTGTTGTCCAAGCGCATCGCCAGCCAGCCGGTGATGCGGCGCGAGGCACTGGCCACCATCGAGGCGCAGCTGGCGCAGCGCCTGGCCCAGGGAAGGCCTGCGCCACACCCTGGTCAGCCGGGTGAAGTCGCCCTGGAGCATCTACACCAAAATGCGGCAGGAGAACAAAAGCCTGGAACAGGTGCTGGACGTGTTCGGCTTCCGCATCGTGGTGCCGACGGTGATGCAGTGCTATCACGCGCTCGGCGCGGTGCACTCGATCTACAAGCCGCTTGATGCGCGATTCAGGGATTTCATCGCCATCCCGAAGGCCAACGGCTATCAGAGCCTGCACACCGTGCTGTTCGGCCCCTACGGCGCGCCGGTGGAAGTGCAGATCCGCACCGAGGACATGGACCTGGTGGCCGAACGCGGCATCGCCGCGCACTGGGTCTACAAGAGTGCCGGCAGCGGCGGCAGTGCCGCGCAGGCGCGCGCGCAGGACTGGGTGCGCAACCTGATGGACGCCCAGCAGAGCGCCGGTTCGTCGCTGGAATTCCTGGAGAACGTCAAGGTCGACCTGTTCCCGGACGAGGTCTACCTGTTCACGCCCAAGGGCGACATCCTGGCGCTGCCGCGCAACGCCACCGCGCTGGATTTCGCCTACGCCGTGCATACCGACGTCGGCAACCACGCGGTCGCCGCGCGTGTGGACAAGAAGCTGGTGCCGTTGCGCACCAAGCTGGCCAGCGGCCAGAGCGTCGAGATCATCACCGCGCCTTCGGCCACCGCCGGGGCCGCAGTGGCTGGAGTTCGTGGTCTCGAGCAAGGCGCGCACCGCCATCCGTCACTTCCTCAAGCGGCTCGAGCACGAGGACGCCGTGGACCTGGGCCACCGCATGCTCGACCGTGCGCTGGAGGGCATGGACAGTTCGCTCGACCGCATTCCGGCCGACACCGTCGAACAACTGCTGGCCGACCTGCGCTACCGCCGCCTGGAGGAGCTGCTGGCCGACATCGCCCTGGGCAACCGCATGCCGGCCCAGGTGGCGCGCCTGATGCTGCACGGCCAGGAAGAGATGCCGCTGGCGCCGCTGTCGGACGCGCCGTCCGAACGCATCATGATCACCGGCGCCGAACGCGGCGTGCTGAGCTTCGCGCACTGCTGCCACCCGATCCCCGGCGACGAGATCATGGGTTACCTCAGCGCCGGCAAGGGCGTGGTGGTGCACCGGCTCGACTGCCCGAACGTGGCCGAATACCGCAAGTTCCCCGAGCGCTGCGTGCCCATGGCCTGGGACCGCAATGTCGAGGGCGACTACCGGGTGGCGCTGCGCATCGAGGTGGACAACAAGCCCGGTTCGCTGGCCCAGGTGGCGGCGGCGGTGGCCGAGAGCAATTCCAACATCGATGCGGTCGAATACACCGAACGCGACCTGGCGATGTCGGTGATGGAGTTCTCGATCGAGGTGCGCAACCGCAAGCACCTGGCCGACGTCATCCGCCGCATCCGGCGCCTGGGCGTGGTGCACGGCGTGCTGCGGCTCTGACGGCGCTGGCCGGCGGGTACGCCCGGCTCCTACAATCGGCTCCCGTCCCGCCGCCGAGGCCCGCCATGTCCCGCCAACCGATCAGCACCGACCGCGCCCCCGCCGCCATCGGCCCGTATTCGCAGGCCGTGCGCGCGGGCGACACCGTCTACCTCTCGGGCCAGATCCCGCTGGACCCGGCTACCGGCGAGCTGGTGCAGGGTGACATCGCCCTGCAGACGCGGCGTGTTTTCGACAATCTCAAGGCGGTCTGCGAGACCGCCGGCGGGTCGCTGGACCAGGTGGTGCGGGTAGGCATCTACGTGATGGACCTGGCCGACTTCGCCCAGGTGAACGCGGTGATGGCGGAATACTTCCAGGCGCCGTATCCGGCGCGTTCGACTATCCAGGTGGCTGGCCTGCCGCGTGGCGCACGGGTAGAAGTCGACGCTGTCATGGAGCTCTAACGAATTCGACGGGTTCAGCGCCGTTCGCGGACTTCGGAAGGGGCTTTGCCGGTCCAGCGCTTGAAGGCGCGGCGGAATTCACGCGCGTCCTGGAAGCCGATCGCCACGCCGACTTCGGAGACGCGGGCGCCGGGCTTTCCGAGCATCGTTTCGGCGACGTCGCGGCGGACGCGGTCGTGCAGTTCCTGCCAGCTGGTGCCGGCGCCCTGCAGGTGGCGGCGCAGCGTGCGTTCGGCCAGGTGCAGTTCGGCGGCGATGTCCACCAGGCGCGGCGAATCGGCCAACTGCAGCCGCAGCAGGTTGCCGACCACCGCGACGATCTCGCTGGTGGAGCGTTCGGCCGGCATCTGTTCGCGGCACAGGGCCAGCACGTGCCGGGCACTGACCGGGTTGTGCGCGCTCATGGGGGTGTCCAGCCAGTGCCGCGCGATCAGCACGCGGTTGGCCGGCGCGTCGAAGCGCACCTCGCAGCCCAGCACCCTGGCGTAGTCATCGGCATTGGGTGGCGGTGGGTAGGCGAGTTCGGTGCGCAGCGGGCTGAAACCGGGGCCGAGCAGGCCGCGGCAAAGCTTCAGGCAGCTCGAGAACAGTTCCTCGCACAGGAAGGGTTCGATGTCGGGCTCGCGATTGCGCATCCACGCGGTCAACGCGATCTCGTCCGGGCCGTCCTCCGGCAGATTGCCCAACTGCAGTTCCAGCATCGCCCCGGTGATGGGCGCGTAGTGCACGCCCAGCCGGATCGCTTCGCCGAAATCACTGGCCGTCATCATGGCCAGGCCGAGCAGTCCGAAATTGCCGACGTCCTGGCGCTCGCCGATCACCAGCCCGTGGCCGTCGCCGGGCAGGCTGTCCAGGGGCGCGATGGATGATTCCGCAGGCCTGGCGGTAGGACACGTAGGCCGGGGCATCGGCCTGGAAGCGGCTGCGGTCCAGGCGGGTGCCGGCGAACCAGCCGTCCGTGGCCACGCCCAGTTCGTCCGCCCGGGTGAGCAGGCCGACGACGATGCCGTTCTTGATGTTCAGGGCATTGCCGGCGAGTGCGTCGGCGGGGGCGGGCGAGGACATCGGGCGGGGGTCGGGTGGCCGTTTACCCCCCATTCTATGCCCGCCTTGGCCCTCGCGAACGGAACCGGGTCACGCCGAGACTATCGCCATGCCCGGCCGTCGTCGGGACGGGGAGGGTTTGGAATGGCGAAGCGGGTATTCGGGACGGGCAATCGTCCGGTCGGGCTGTTGGGCGCACTGCTGCCGCTGGCGCTGGTGGCCTGCGGTGGGGAAGTCGACCCGGCGGCTGGACGGAAGGCGGTTGGCGAATCGCCGGAAGCGGCCCTGCTGCGGCAGCAGTTGCTCGACGCCAAGCCCGGCGACGTCATCGAAATCCCTGCCGGCCGCCACGCCTTCGAACGTGGCCTGAGCCTGCGCGTCGACGGCGTGACCCTGCGCGGCGCCGGCAAGGACAGCACCATCCTCGACTTCAAGGGCCAGATGGCCGGCGCCGAGGGCCTGCTGGTGAACGCCAGCCAGTTCACCATCGAGAACCTGGCGATCGAGGACGCGAAGGGCGACGGCCTGAAGATCGTCGAAGCCCAGGACATCACCATCCGCGGCGTCCGGGTCGAATGGACCAACGGTCCCGACACCGGCAACGGTGCCTACGGCCTGTACCCGGTCAAGACCCGCAACGTGCTGATCGAGGATACGGTCGCGATCGGCGCCTCGGACGCCGGCATCTACGTCGGCCAGTCGAAGGACGTGATCGTGCGCAACAGCCGCGCCGAGTACAACGTCGCCGGCATCGAGATCGAGAACACGGTCAACGCCGACGTGTACGGCAACATCGCCACCAACAACACCGGCGGCATCCTGGTGTTCAACATGCCGGCGCTGGAGCAGGCGGGCGGCAACGTGCGCGTGTTCGGCAACCAGGTGTACGCCAACAACACCACCAACTTCGGCGCCAAGGGCACGCCGGTATCCAGCGTGCCGGCGGGCAGCGGCGTGGTGATCAATTCCAATGACGACGTCGAGATCTTCGACAACGACATCCGCGACAACAAGACCGCCAACATCATCATTTCCAGCGTCTATTCGACCGGCTACAAGGACGACAGCCGTTCGGAATCCTTCGACCCGTACCCGGAACGCATCTCGGTGCATGGCAACCGCCTCTCGGGCGGCGGCGACGCGCCCGACGGCTTCGACCTGAAGGCGCTGAAGGTGGCCACGGTCGGCCTCGGCGGCAGCCTGCCCGACGTGCTGTGGGACGGTTACCTCAATACCGGACTCGCCGGCGGCCCGCAGATCTGCCTGAGCGGTGTGTCCGGCGTGGTCAACGCCGACGGCCCCAACGGTTACGCCAATGCGCGACTGGATGCCGGTCCGCACGACTGCACCCTGCCGCCGCTGCCGGTGGTGGACCTCAAGCGCATGGAAGCCGCCGGTGGTTGAGATCGCGACGCCGGTCCGTCGTGTGCGGACCGTTTCCCTGTTCTGTGTGGCGCTGGCGTTGCTGGCGCTGTTGGCCGGCTGCGGTCGCGAGCCCGCGCCGGTCGTTTTTCATTCCGAAGGCCTGCCCGACACGTTGTCGGCCTGGCAGCTGTTCGAGGTTGATGACAACCAGCTGGTGCCCAATGCCGGCGTCGTGCGCTACGAGCTCAACACGCCGCTGTTCACCGACTACGCGCACAAGCTGCGCACGGTCTGGATGCCGGCGGGGAGTTCCACCCCGTACAACGGCGAATCGAGTTTCGACTTCCCGGTCGGCACCATCCTGAGCAAGACCTTCTACTACCCGCGCCTGCCGGGCGAGCCGGCAGGCAGCGACCGTGTCGTACGCAGCGAGGATACGGCCGGCGTGCTGCCCGGCGGACGCCTGGCACTGGACCAGGTGCGCCTGATCGAGACACGGTTGCTGGTACGACGCGAGGACGGCTGGCTCGCCTTGCCCTATGTCTGGAACGACGAACAGTCCGAAGCACGGCTGATGCGTGGCGGTTCGCTGGTCCGCCTGTCGCTGGTGGATGCCGCCGGCGAAAGCGAGCCGGTCGCTTACGCCGTGCCCGACCAGAACCAGTGCGCCGGTTGCCACGTCAGCAATGTGCGCGAGAAGCGGATGCTCCCGATCGGCCCGACCGCGCGCAACCTCAACCGCGACCTCGCCTACCTGGCCGAAGACGGCAGCGAATCGATCGAAAACCAGCTGCAGCACTGGCAGCGCACGGGGATGCTGACGGGCGTGCCGGAAGCCGCGCAGGTTCCGCGCATGGCCAACTGGCGCGACGAGGCAGGGGCTTCGCTCGACGGCCGTGCCCGCGCCTACCTGGACGCCAACTGCGCCCACTGCCACAGCCCGCGGGGCCCGGGGAACACTTCCGGCATGTGGCTGGGCAGCGACGTCACCGATCTGCTGCGGCTGGGCCGCTGCAAGCTGCCGATCGCCGCGGGGCAGGGCACCGGCAACAAACGCTACGGCTACGTGCCGGGCGATCCGGACGGCTCGATCCTGACCTACCGCATCGAAAGCAACGACCCGGGCGTGATGATGCCGGAGCTGGGTCGCAGCATCGTGCACCGCGAAGGTGCGGCGCTGATCCGGGCCTGGATCGCCGCCCAGGACGGCGCCTGCGGCATCGACAACGCTCCACCGGGGTCCGACCCCGCCAACAACAATAACGACTCAACCGGGGATGAATCCATGAGGCTTCGCAAGAATCGACTGAGCATGCGGGTGCGCCAGGCGCTGGTGGGTGGCCTTGCGGCGAGCGCGGCGACCTTCGCCATCGCCGCCCAGGACGCCGTGCCGGCGACCACCGACCCCGCCACGCTGGACACGATCACCGTGACCGCGCAGAGCCGCGAACAGGACGTCCAGGACGTGCCGATCGCGATGCAGGTGGTGGACGGCCGCATGATCAACGACCTGGCGGCGGAAGACCTGGGCGACATCGATTCCTACATCCCCGGCCTGGTCGTTGACAGCCAGCAGCCGACCCAGCCGCGGATCGAACTGCGTGGCATCAGTACCTCCGACTTCGGCATCGGCACCGATCCGGCGGTAGGCATCTACGTGGACGGCGTTTATGCCGGACGTGGCGGCGGCGTGCTGCTGCCCTTCGTGGACGTCGAACGCATCGAGGTGCTGAAAGGCCCGCAGGGCACCCTGTTCGGCCGCAACACCGCGGCCGGCGCGGTCGCCATCGTCACCAACCGGCCCGACCTGGAGTTCGACGCCAACGCGACGGCCCGTTTCGGCGAGGACGGCAAGCAGTACTTAAGGGCATGCTCAACCTTCCGGTGGGCGAGGATTCGGCCTTCCGCTTCGTCGGCCTGTCCGACCAGGCCGACGGCTGGCTGCAGGACGCCAACACCGGCCAGGACCTGGCGCCGGAAGACACCTGGGCCACGCGCGCCGCCTTCAGCACGCGTTTCGGCGAAAACACCACGGCCTGGATTTATGGGACCACGAAGAGCTCGACCAGCTCGGCCAGGCCACCATCGGCGTGGTCGCACTGCCGCCGGCGCCGGGACGCATCCCGTTGCCGCTGGACGAGACCTCGTACCTGGACCCGTTCAACACGCCGGCCACGGTGGACGCCGAAGGCAACGAGGAATCGCGGCGTTTCGACGGTGTCACGCTGGTGGTGGACCACGCCTTCACCTGGGGGCGCGCTGACCTCGACCACGGCCTGGAAGGACTACGACTCGCTCAATCGCGTCGAGGAGGACGGCACCGACCGCCTCTACCTCTACGTGGATTCGACCAACACCGAATCGAACTCGACCTTCTACCAGGAGTTCAAGTTCAGCGGCGGCAACGACCGCCTGGACTGGGTGATGGGCGCCAGCTACTTCAGCGAGTCGGCCGACCAGACCAGCGAGGTCAACGCGTTCACCGACTCGGTGGACAGCATCCTGGCCAACCTGGGCATGGCGCCGACCCCGGACGGCACCCTGTTCGGCTTCACCACGGCGGTGATGCAGGCCAACGGCATCCCGCTGTCGCTGCTGGGCCACCGCTGGAACGAGAAGTTCGTCAACGGCGTCGACACCACCGCCTACGCGCTGTACGGCGACGTGATCTGGCACACCACCGACCGCCTGAACCTGACCTTCGGCCTGCGTTACACCTACGACGAGAAGGACTTCACCTGGTTCAACGACATGCGCAGCGCGCCGACGCTCGATGCCACCCTGGACCAGATGGAAGCGCTGGGCATCTTCGGCCTGCTGGGCATCCCGAGGGAGATGTACGAGTTCGACATCGCCTTCATCGACCCGCCGGCGATGGCCAACAAGGGCATCCTGAACGGCGCCTCGCAGTCCTGGGACGACTTCAGCCCGCGCTTCGTCGCCGACTACCACTTCACCGACGACCTGATGGGCTTCGCCTCGCTGGCCAAGGGCTACAAGGCCGGTGGCTTCAACTCGCTGCAGATCGGCAGCGAGTTCGCCAACGAGGAAGTCTGGAACTTCGAGCTCGGCGTCAAACATTCGCTGCGCGACTACCGCCTGCGCTACAACGCCTCGGTCTACCACTACCAGTACGACGACCGCCAGGCGATCCGCCTGGACACCACCACCGCCATCCCGCGCTACGTCGTCGACACCTCCGACCTCGAGGCCTGGGGCATGGACTTCGACATGCACTGGCAGGCCACCGACGGGCTGACCCTGGATTTCGTCGCGGCCTACATCGACTCGACCTACAAGGACTACATGACGCCCGAGGGCGATGACCTGGCCGGCCAGCCGACCGGCACGCCGGAGTGGTCGATCGCCGGCGGCTTCACCTACCTGTGGATGCTCGGCGACGCCGGCGACCTGCGTCTGGCCCTGCGCCACGCCTACCGCGGCGAGACCCGCTGCAGCGACGAGTCCGAAGCGCAGGGCACCTGCGGTGTCAGCCCGGTGCTGAGGCTGGGCGAGTCGCAGGAGCGTACCGACGTCCGCCTGGGCTGGGCTTCGGCCGACGGAAAATTCGGTGTCGCCGTGTACGGCAACAACGTCTTCGACAACCAGTACGTCACCGCGCTCGGCACCTACGGCAAGACCGTGCTGGGCACCGTCGGCGCGCGGGTGAGCGAGCCGCGCACCTGGGGCGTGGAGATGAGTGTCGATTTCTGATCGGCGTGTTGTCGCGGACCCTCCCCGGGCCGCGGCATGGAGCGAACGGTCTTTCCCCACCCCGGCACCTCGTGTGCCGGGGTTTTTTATTGTGGGCATTGCCGGCATCCTTGCGCGATGCCCAAGCGCAGCAACGCCCCCACGGTGGATCCACTCTCGCAAGCCGTGACGGCGTTGCCAGGCGTGGGGCCCGTGGTCGCCGGGAAGCTGGCGGCGAGAGGCCTGCTGAGCGTGCAGGACCTTTGGCTGCACTTGCCGCTGCGCTACGAAGACCGCACGCGCGTCACGCCGATCGCGAACCTGGTGCCGTCACAGCCGGCGCAGGTCGAGGCGCGGGTGGAGGCGGTCGAGCGCAGCTTCCGGTACCGGCCCTTGCTGCGCGTGGTGGTTTCGGATGACTCGCGCGGGACTCTGGTGTTGCGCTTTTTCCATTTCGGCAAGGCGCAGCTGGCGCAGTTCGTGCCCGGCCGCCGGATCCTGTGTTACGGCGAGGCGCGGCCGGGGCAGCACGGGCTGGAGATGGTGCATCCGAGTTACCGGCTGCTGGCCGACGACGCCGACGCGGTGATCCGCGACCGGCTCGACCCGGTCTATCCGGCGGTCGAGGGCCTGGGGCCGCAGTCGCTGTCGCGGCTGATCGGCGAGGCGCTGCGGCTCCTGCCGCCTGCCGAGGCGCTGGAACTGCTGCCGGCCGACCTGCGTGCGCGCCTGCAGCTGCCGACGCTGCGCGATGCGCTGCTGACCGCGCATCGCCCGCCGCCCGACGCGGACCTGGCGCAGTTCGCCCTGGGCGTGCACCCGGCGCAGCGGCGGCTGGCGCTGGAGGAACTGCTGGCGCACCACCTGAGCCTGCGCCGCCAGCGCATCGCACTGCGTGCGCATGGGGCGATGCCGGTGCGACCTCCAGGCAAGCTGGCGGCCGCGCTGGGCAAGCGCCTGAAGTTCAAGCTCACCGGCGCCCAACAGCGCGTGCTGGAAGAGGTGGCGCGCGACATGTCACGGCCCGAGCCGATGCTGCGGCTGGTGCAGGGCGACGTCGGCAGCGGCAAGACCGTGGTCGCTGCCCTGGCGGCGGCCAATGCCGTCGAGGCCGGCCGCCAGGTCGCGCTGATGGCGCCGACCGAGCTGCTGGCCGAACAGCATCTGGCCAACTTCCGTGCCTGGCTCGAGCCGCTGGGTGTGCAGGTGGCCTGGCTGGCCGGCAAGGTCACCGGCAAGGCACGCACCGCGGCATTGGCCGAGATCGCCTCGGGGCGCGCCCAGGTCGTGGTCGGCACGCATGCGCTGATGCAGGACAAGGTGGTGTTCTCCAGCCTGGCACTGGCCATCGTCGACGAACAGCACCGCTTCGGCGTGCACCAGCGCCTGGCCCTGCGCGACAAGGGCCTGGACGGCAGCCAGGTGCCGCACCAGCTGGTGATGACCGCCACGCCGATCCCGCGCACGCTGGCGATGTCGGCCTACGCCGACCTGGACGTGTCGGTGATCGACGAGATGCCGCCGGGCCGCACCCCGGTGACCACGGTCGCGGTCAGCGGCGAACGCCGCGGCGAGGTGGTCGAACGCATTCGCGCCGCCTGCGCCGAAGGGCGGCAGGCCTATTGGGTCTGCACGCTGATCGAAGAAAGCGAGGAAGTGGAAGGCCAGGCCGCGCAGTCCACCTTCGAACAACTCGGCCAGCTGCTGCCGGAACTGCGCCTGGGCCTGCTGCACGGGCGAATGAAGCCTGCCGAGAAGCAGGCGGTGATGGCACGTTTCAAGGCTGGCGAACTGCAGTTGCTGGTCGCCACCACCGTGATCGAGGTCGGCGTGGATGTGCCCAATGCCAGCCTGATGATCATCGAGAACGCCGAACGCCTCGGCCTGGCCCAGCTGCACCAGCTGCGTGGCCGGGTCGGGCGCGGCGCGGCGGCGTCGAGCTGCGTGCTGATGTACAAGCCGCCGCTGTCGGCGATGGCGCGCGAGCGGCTGGAGGTGATGCGCGCCAGCACCGACGGTTTCCTGATCGCGGAAAAAGACCTCGAGCTGCGCGGCCCCGGCGAGTTGCTGGGCACGCGCCAGACCGGACTGGCCAGTTTCCGTGTCGCCGACCTGGTGCGGGATGCCGGGTTGTTGCCGACCGTGCACGAAGTGGCGGAAACCCTGCTGGCCGAGCAGCCCGCGCTGGCCGACCGGCTGGTGCGGCGCTGGGTGGGCGGCGCGGCCCGGTTCGCCGGCGCCTGAAGTTGCCCATTGGGGCAACTTCCCGGGGTGTCGGGGCAGGCGTAGAGTCAGCCGTGGCCCACTCTGGGTGGGTCGATCCCGGCCGGACCCCACTTCACCCCGGCCGGGCCTACCGAGGAGGACGTCATGAAAATCCGTCCGATGTTGTTCGCCCTCGTCGCCGCATCCACGGCGACCCTGGTCGGTGCAAGCGCTTCCTTCGCGTCGACCAGCTGGAAAGATCCGGGCCAGTCGCGGCAGGCCACGCGCGACATGGTCGAGCAGACCATCGATCGCCTCTACAGCCTGGAACCCAGCGCCCGCCGCGCCATCCGGCAGTCGGGGTACTACGCCGTCTTCGATATCGCCGCCGACGGCAGCGGCCGGGGCATGGTGGTCGAGGAGTCGATCCGCGAGGAAACACTGATGGGTGTCAGCGGCTCGCAGCCGGCGACTCCGGGAGGTTACCGCCAGGTCTGGGTGTTCAAGACGCCCGAGGCCTATCGCGAGTTCATCGCGCATGGCCACGCGTTTGCCGACGGAACCCGCCTGGAGCCGAATCTGGCCCTCGGCGCGCCGTGGCCGCCGGGCGCGCTGAGAGTCGCCGATGACGTCACGCTCTACCACATCACCAACGAAGGCCTGGTAATGGACCTGACGATGCCGGCGAGTGCGTACCGGCGCAACATCGCCTTCGATCGCACAGGGCGCCTCTGACGCGGCACTGCGGGATGCGGGCGTCCGATCTGCGACAATCCGCGGATGGACGAACGCATCCCGCTGTTGATCGACACCGACCCGGGCGTGGACGACGCCCTGGCCTTGCTGATGGCCTTTGGCGACCCACGCCACGAACTGCTCGGCCTGACTATCGCGGCGGGCAATGTCGGCCTGCGCCACACCGTCGCCAACGCGCTCAAGCTCTGTGAAGTCGCCGGTGTGCAGGTGCCGGTGTACCCCGGCTGCCCGGTGCCGCTGGTGCATGCGGCCGAGGATGCGGCCTACGTACACGGCGAGGACGGTTTCGGTGGCACCGGCCATGTCCCGGCGGCACGGCAGGCCGAGTCCGAACACGCCGCGCTGGCGATCATCCGGCTGGCGCGCGAACACGAGGGCCGGCTGCTGCTGGTCACCCTGGGGCCGCTGACCAACCTGGCGCTGGCGGTACGGCTGGACCCGGACCTGCCTTCGCGCATCGGCCGCCTGGTGGTGATGGGCGGCGCGGTGACCGGGCTGGGCAATACCTCGGTCCCGGCCGAATTCAACATCGCCTTCGACCCGGAGGCGGCCGAGGTGGTGTTCCGGGCCTTCCCCGGTTCGAGCTGGTGGACTGGGAGGCGGTGCTGCGGCACGGTTTCCTGCACCGGGATTTCGAGGCCTGGCTGGCCGCCGGGGACGCCCGGGCCCGGTTCTACGACGGCATCTCCCGCTTCACCCGGCAGTGGTCCGAGGAGCGGCGGGGCACCCACTGGCACAGTGCCGACGCCCTGGCCATGGCTGCGGCCCTGCAGCCGGATGGGGTGCTCCGGGCCGAACACCGGTACCTGGCCGTCGAGCTGGAAGGCCGGCTCAGCCGGGGGCGACCCTGGTGGACTGGCAGCAAAGAACCGGGCGGGCGGCGAATGCCCGGATCGTGATGGATTACGACCCGGCCCGGTTCCAGGCCCAGCTGCGGGCGGCCCTGGGGGCCTGAAGGCAGGGGCGGGCTTGCGGCGGCCCGTGCGGCCGGCCTATAATCCCCGTCTTTCCCCACGCAAACCCGGCGGAGCTTTAGCCATGAAGGCCGACATCCATCCGAACTACAAAGAAGTCGTCTTCCAGGACCTGTCCTCCGACTTCGCGTTCCTGACCCGTTCGACCCTCTCCAGCAAGGAGAAGGTGAAGTGGGAAGACGGCAATGAATATCCCCTGATCAAGGTCGACATCACCTCGGCTTCGCACCCGTTCTACACGGGCAAGCAGAAGGTGCTGGACACCGGCGGCCGCGTCGACCGCTTCCGCAAGCGCTACGCCAAGTAAGCGCCGTCCCGGGCGACCGGGACGCGGACCACGAAAGGCCACCCCGACGGGTGGCCTTTCGCGTTTCCGTGACCCCGTACCAAGGTTCATGCCCCCGTAACTGACTTGCCCGCAGGGCCTGTGAGATACTTCGGCGCATGGTGGTCGCCCCGGGCGGCGCCTTCACTTTATGTTGCGATCGCCGCGCCTGAGCCTTCGTGGATGCGGATCGCGCCATCCCCTGCAAGGAGTCAGCCCGTGTCCGACAACAAGAGCGTCGTGCTCAACGCCGCCGGCAAAAACGTCGAGCTTCCCGTCCATACTGGCACCCTCGGCGCACCCTGCGTCGACATCACCCGACTGCCGAAAGAGACGGGCCTGTTCACCTACGACCCGGGTTTCGTCGCCACCGCCAGCTGCCGCAGCGCGGTGACCTACATCGACGGCGACGAGGGCGTGCTGCTGTACCGCGGCTACCCGATCGAGCAGCTGGCCAAGCATTCCAACTTCCTCGAGGTCAGCTACCTGCTGATGAACGGCGAACTGCCGAACAAGCAGGAGTTCGACAAGTTCGAGCACGAAGTCACCCACCACACGATGATGCACGAGGCCTTCAAGGGCTTCCTGGGCGGTTTCCGCCACGACGCGCATCCGATGGCGATGCTGTGCGGCATGATCGGCTCGCTGGCCGCGTTCTACCACAGCGACCTGGACCTGGATGATCCCGAGCAGCGCCGCCTGGCGGCGATCCGCCTGCTGGCCAAGGTGCCGACGATCGCCGCCGCCTGCTACCGCTATTCGATCGGCTGGCCGGTGCGCTACCCGCGCAACAACCTCGAGTACGTCGAGCGTTTCCTGCACATGATGTTCGAAGTGCCGAGCGAGCCGCTGATGATGAAGCCGGTCGCCGCCCGCGCGCTGGACCTGCTGTTCATCCTGCACGCCGACCACGAGCAGAACGCCTCCACCTCCACGGTCCGCCTGGTGGGTTCCACCGGCGCCAATCCCTACGCCTGCGTCGCCGCCGGCGTGGCCGCGCTGTGGGGCCCGGCGCACGGCGGCGCCAACGAGGCGGTGCTGAAGATGCTGGCCGAGATCGGCAGCGCGAGCAACGTGCAGGGCGCGATCGACAAGGCCAAGGACAAGAACTCGGGCTTCCGCCTGATGGGCTTCGGCCACCGCGTGTACAAGAACTTCGACCCGCGCGCGACCATCATCCGCGAGATGTGCCACCAGGTGCTCAACGAGCTCGGTGTCAACGACCCGATGCTGGAAGTGGCGATGAAGCTGGAAGAGGCGGCGCTGAAGGACGAGTACTTCGTGCAGCGCAAGCTCTACCCGAACGTCGACTTCTACTCGGGCATCATCTACAAGGCGCTGGGCATCCCGACCGAGATGTTCACGGTGATGTTCGCCATCGCCCGCACCGCCGGCTGGGTCAGCCACTGGCTCGAGCAGCAGACCGACCCGGAAGCCAAGATCGGCCGCCCGCGCCAGATCTACACCGGCGCCGCCAGCCGCGACTACGTGCCTGCCGACAAGCGCTGAACCGCACTCCGGCGCAAACCCGGAACGCCCCGCACTGCGGGGCGTTTTGTTTTCCAGGTCAGTCCGGCGGATCGTCCATCAGGCGCTTGAGCGCGGCAGCCGAGGCGCGCGCCATCGGACGGTCGTCGATTGCGTCCAGGGGCGGCTGCCTGAGGGCACTGGCCGGCAACAGCAGCAGTTCGAAGGCTATGCCGTCGGCTTCGAACTGCCAGGAGGGGACGTCGGCCGTGCGGTCGCGCTGCAGCCGCAGGCGGCGGCTGCGCTGGCGGGCCGGGATGCGCTGGTCGTGCAGCAGGCGGGCCAGGGCGTCCGGATCATCGGCGTGCAGGTGCAGGACGACGGTGGCGTCCGGCCCCACGCCGCCTTCGAGCACGGGGCCGGCCAGGCGCGGATCGAAGGCGGCGAAGAAGCCCATGGCCTCCAGCGCCGCCGACCTCAGGCGGCCCAGGTCGGGTCCCGGCGCAGCCTGGAACAGCCGCTGGCGGCTTCCCAGGGCCTGTCGGACCTCCTCGCCCGTGGGCCACAGAGTTTCGTCGCGCAGGCCCAGGCGGGCCGCAGCCTTGCGCCTGGCGGCCTCCGGGCTGTCCGCGCCACCTTCCATCAGCAGCCGGGCGGCCGCCTCGGCCACCTGCAGGCGCTGTTGCCGGCTCCTGGTGTCGTCGTGTCGGCGCGGGCTCATGTCGTGCTCCCGGGACTCAGAAGATGTCGAAGGCCTCTTCGTTGCTCAGGGGCGGGTCCAGGTCGAAGCCGCTGGTGGCGATGCGCTCGTAGTCCTCGCGCTTGAAGTATTCGGTCATCGCCCCCGGCGTGCCTTCGGGCAGCAGGCGGCCGGTGGCCGGGCTGATCGAGGCGGTGACGATCCCCGGCGGCGGCACCAGTTCGACCACCGGCACGTCCTTGAGCGCGACGCGCATGTAGCCGATCCAGATCGGCAGCGCGGCCTTGCCGCCATATTCGCCGCGGCCCAGGTGGAGAAGTCGTCCTTGCCGACCCAGACCGTGGTGACCAGGTCGCCGCCGAAACCCGAGAACCAGGCGTCGCGGTGCTCGTTGGTGGAACCGGTCTTGCCGCCCAGGTCATCACGCTCGAGTACTTTGGCGGCGGTCGCGGTGCCGCGCTTGACCACGTCCTTCATCAGCGAACTGACCAGGAACGCGGTGCGTTCGTCGATCGCGCGCGGCGCCAGTTTCACCGGGCCGTCTGCTGGCTCGGGTCCGGCCGGGACAGCCACGGTTTCGGCCGGCGGCGGGCGGTGCCCTCGGGGCTGAAGTCGAAGCCGTCCACCACCGACGTGGCGCGCTGCTCGCCGGCCGCACGGCCGGGGCAGCCACGGCAGGCGCGGACCGGATCGGCTTCCGACAGCACCACGCCGTTGCGGTCGAGCACCTTGTCGATGAACCGGGGATCCACGCGGTAGCCGCCGTTGGCGAACACGGCGTAACCCCGGGCAATGGACAGTGGCGTCAGCGACGAGGTGCCCAGCGACATGGACAGGTTCGGCGGCAGGCTTTCCTGGCTGAAACCGAACTGGGTGATGTAGCGGCTGGCGAAGTCCACGCCGATGGCATCGAGCAGGCGCACCGAGACCAGGTTGCGCGACTGCACCATGGCCTCGCGCAGGCGCATCGGGCCGGCGAAGTTGCCGGCGTCGTTCTGCGGCCGCCAGACGTTGCCGGCCCGGTCGCGGAACACCACCGGCGCGTCCAGCACGATGCTGGCCGGCGAGAAGCCGCGTTCGAAGGCCGCGGCGTACACGAACGGCTTGAAGCTCGAGCCGGGCAGGCGCTGGGCCTGGGTAGCGCGGTTGAACTTGTTCAGGCCGAAACTGAAGCCACCCACCAGGGCGCGGATGGCACCGTCCTCGGGTTGCAGCGACACCAGGGTCGCCTGTGCCAGCGGGATCTGGGCCAGCTGCAGCTTGCCGGTTTCAGGGTCCAGGTTGAGCCGGACCACGTCGCCGCGCTTGAGCAGTTGCTGCGGGTTCTTGCCGGTCCATTTGCTGGTTTCCGCGTCCAGTTGCAGTGCGGTGCCGGCGCTGGTCAGTACGTCGGCCTTGCCGCCGGCAGTCCCGGTGACCAGGACCGCCGCAAGGCCGCCCACGGTCGGGTAGGGCCGCAGGCGCTTGCGCAGGGCCTCGGGTGTTTCGCCTGCCGGCAGGTCGAGCTGGGCCTCGGCACCGCGCCAGCCGCGCCGGCGGTCGTATTCCATCAGGCCCGAGCGGACGGCCAGCGCCGCCGCCTGCTGGTGGGTGCTGTCCAGCGTGGTGTAGACCTTCAGCCCGCTGGTGGTGGCCTCGGCGCCGTAGCGCTGCTCCATTTCCGCGCGGACCATCTCGGCCACGTAAGGGGCTTCCACCTCGATCTTGGGCTCGTGCGGGCTGGCGTTCACGCGTTCGGCTTGCGCGGCCTGTTCCTGCGCCGGCGTGATCAGGTTTTCCTCGCGCATCCGCTGCAGCACGTAGTTGCGGCGCACCAGCGCGCGTTCGGGGTTGATGATCGGGTTGCCGCTGGACGGGAATTTCGGGATCGAGGCCAGCATGGCGGCTTCGGCCAAGGTCAGCTGGTCGAGCGACTTGCCGTAGTAGAACTCGGCGGCGGCCGCGACGCCGTAAGCCCGGTTGCCGAAGAAGCTTTTGTTGAGATAGAGCTCGAAAATCTCGTCCTTGCTGAGTTCCCGCTCCATCTTCAGCGCCAGGAATATCTCGGTGAGCTTGCGCGTGTACGAGTATTCCGAGCTCAGGAAGAACATCTTGGCGACCTGCTGGGTGATGGTGCTGCCACCCGGGACGCGACGGTCGTCCGTGGTCGCCAGCAGCCACACGGCACGGCTGATGCCGCGCCAGTCCACGCCCGGGTGCTCGTAGAAGCGGGCGTCCTCGATGGCGATGAAGGCATGTTTGACGTGCGGGGGCACGTCCTCGATCTCGACCGGGTAGCGTCGAGTCTCACCGATCAGTGCGACCAGCTTGGCGTCCCGGGTGTAGATGCTGAGCGGGACCTGGAGCTCGACGTTGCGCAGTTATGGACGTCGGGAAGGCGGGGGCGATGAGCCAGTACAGGACACCAAGGGCGATCAGGCCCAGCAGGGCCAGACCGGCGAACATAATCAGTGCCCGGCGCAGCAGGCGTACAAATCGGGCCATCCAGGGCCTCTCCCGAGGTTTACATCGACATGGGGCAGGGAGTATAGAACGTGCCATGGCCCGGAACTGCCGTGGGGGCGGCCGGATTCCGGGGTCATTTGCGTCTAAATGGGGAGCGCGAAGGGGTAGGCCGGCCGGTGGCGGTGCGTCCCAATGAAGGGGGCATTGCCATTTGGGAATTTTTCGTTATTTAATGTAACGGCGCACCAATCGCTTGTAAGCGCCCGTCGGAAGGGGAGAAACCGTGGGTCTTTTCGGAAATGCCAAGACACCGCTGGTCGGCCTGGACATCAGTTCCACTGCCGTCAAGCTTTTGCAGCTCACCGAGTCCGGCGGGCGGTACCGCGTTGAGCATTACGCGGTCGAGCCGCTGCCGCCCAATGCCGTGGTCGAGAAGAACATCGTCGAGGTCGAGGCGGTCGGAGAGGCGATCAAGCGGGCCGTGGCCCGCTCGGGAACCAAGGCGCGGCACGCCGCGGCGGCGGTCTCCGGTTCGTCGGTGATCACCAAGATCATCCCGATCCAGGGCGACCTGGACGAGGATTCACTCGAGGACCAGGTCCAGCTCGAGGCCTCGAACTACATCCCGTACCCGATCGACGAGGTCAGCATCGACTTCGAGGTCATCGGGCCGGTGCCCAACAACCCGGAGATGATCCAGGTCCTGTTGGCCGCCTCCCGTACCGAGAACGTCGAACTGAGGCAGTCGGCGCTGGAACTGGGCAACCTCAGCGCCAAGGTCATCGACGTCGAGGCCTTCGCGATGGAGAACGCCTTCAAGCTGGTGTCCGACCAGCTGTCGGTGCCCAAGGACGCGATCGTCGCCCTGGTGGACATCGGCGCGACCATGACCACGCTGAACGTGCTGCGCGGCCAGCGCAGCATCTACACCCGCGAGCAGGTCTTCGGCGGCAAGCAGCTGACCGACGAAGTCATGCGCCGCTATGGCCTGAGCTACGACGAGGCCGGTCTCGCCAAGCGCCAGGGCGGCCTGCCGGAGAGCTACGAGGTCGAGGTGCTGGAGCCGTTCAAGGAGGCGCTGGTCCAGCAGGTCAGCCGACTGCTGCAGTTCTTCTACGCCGGCAGCGACTTCAACCGCGTCGACCAGGTGGTTCTGGCGGGTGGCTGCGCTTCGATCGCCGGTATCGGCAACCTGGTGGAGGAGCAGCTCGGCGTCCCCACCGTCATCGCTAACCCGCTCGCCAACATGGCGCTCGGTCCCCGCGTCCAGGCTCATGCCCTGGCGCAGGATGCTCCGGCACTCATGATCGCTTGCGGCCTGGCCTTGAGGAGCTTCGACTGATGGCCAGAATCAATCTACTTCCCTGGCGCGCCGAACGGCGCAAGCTGCGCCAGAAGGAATTCATGAGCATGCTCGGGCTGGCGGGCGCGGCCGCCTTGCTGCTGAGCTTCCTGATCGTCATGTACTACAACGGCCAGATCGAAGGCCAGCAGAACCGCAACCAGTACCTGCGCGACCAGATCGTCCTCGTTGACCAGCAGATCAAGGAAATCGAGGAACTGGACAAGAAGAAGGCCAACCTGCTCGCACGCAAGCAGGTGATCGAGGAACTGCAGGCCAGCCGTTCGCAGATGGTGCATCTGTTCGATGAGCTGGTGCGCACGATCCCGGAGGGTGTGCGCCTCAATTCGATCAAGCAGAACGGCCAGACCCTGACGCTGGAAGGCCTGGCGCAGTCCAATGCCCGGGTCAGCTCCTACATGCGCAACCTGGAGGAGTCGGGCTGGATGGCGAGCCCCGACCTGTCGATCATCGAGGCCAAGGGCACCGACAAGGGCCTGCCCAATGTGTTCTCGCTCAAGGTGCGGCTGAAGAGCCCGAGCAGTGAAGAGGCTGCAGCGGATCCGTCCGCGACCGCCCCGGCTGCCGTCGTTGCCGGAGGTGCGAAATGAGCAGCAAGAAGATCGACCTCCGTAATCTCGATTTCAACAACACCGGGTCCTGGCCGTTCCAGGTCAAGATCGGCGCGTGCATCCTGCTTGGCGTGGTGATTGTCGGCCTGGCCTGGTACTTCTTCGTCAGCGACCAGCGCCTGGTGCTGGCCAGCGAAGAACAGACCGAAGTCACCTTGCGCGAAGAGTTGGGGCAAGCAGGGACGTGCCGCCAATCTCGAGCCGCTCAAGCAGCAGCTCGCGCAGATGGAAGTGATGCTGCAGCAGATGCTGCGCCAGCTCCCCAGCAAGAACGAGATGCCCGACCTGATCGTCGATGTTTCGCAGACGGCACTGGCCAGCGGCATCAACAACGAGCTGTTCCAGCCTGGTGCGGAGACCATGCTCGAGTTCTACGCCGAGAAGCCGATCGCGCTGCGCATGGTGGGCACCTACCACCAGTTCGGTGCCTTCGTCAGCGGCGTGGCCTCGCTGCCGCGCGTGGTGATCATGACCATGCATGACATCTCACTGAAGCCGCGCGGGCCCAACGACAGCACCCTTGTGCTGGAGGGGACCGTGAAGACCTACCGCTACCTTGACGAAGAAGAGGTCGCGGGCGCCGGTTCGACGGCCAGCAACGGGGTGCCAAGTGATGGCCTCGTCCACCAACAGCAAAGCGCTTCCGGGCCTGCTCATCGCCGCCATGGTGGTCCTGTTGCCGGCGTGCACGCGCGGTAGCGGCGATCTTGAGGCCTGGGTGGCGGAAGTGAAGGCCCGGCCGGCGCCACCGCTCGACCCGCTGCCGGTCATGAAGCAGTTTGAAACCTTCGAGTACGCTGCGCAGAACCTGCGCGACCCGTTCAGCCAGCCGGCGCCGGACAGCAATTCGAGCAATGCCCTGAGGCCTGACCCGAATCGCCGCAAGGAGGTTCTCGAAGCCTTCCCGCTCGACAGTCTCGACATGGTCGGCACCATTGGCGCCAGCGGCAACATCGTCGGCTTGGTGATGGGACCGGACCGGGTGACCTACCGGGTCCGTCCTGGCAACTACATGGGTCTCAGCGACGGTCGCATCACCGCGGTCTTCGAGGACCGTATCGAAATGGTCGAACTCGTACCTGATGGGGCGGGTGGCTGGCTTGAGCGTCAAGCCAAGATCGCCCTTGAAGACAATTGATTGGGGGAATGCACGATGACCGCGAATAAAACGATCGGCCAGGGGATGGGCACCAAGCGCACTTGGTTGCTGGCCATGGGAGCGCTCGCCGTCGGACTGACGACGTCGCTGTCCGCCATGGCCGCGAACGTCCTCCAGGACGTGCGTTACGCCTCGGCCCCCGGAGGCAAGGTGGACATCACCCTGCAGTTCGCCGAGCCGGTGGGTGACGTCCAGGCCTTCACGACGGATACGCCGCCGCGCATCGCGGTGGACATCCCCGACACCACCAATGGCCTCAGCCAGCGACGGGTTGTGATCGGCAGCGGTGCTACCTCCGCGGTTTCCGCGGTCGAAGCCGGCGGCCGCACCCGGGTGGTGGTCGACCTGTTCCGGCCGGCCAGCTACACGACCCGCAGCGCAGGCAACCTGCTGGTGCTGACGGTGGATGCCGGTGCGGTCCAGAGCAATGCGGCCAACGCGATGGCGAGCTCGTCCGATCCGACCAAGAAGGTCGCATCGGACATCCAGGTCGCCAACATCGACTTCCGTCGTGGCGAGAACGGCGCCGGTCGCGTCATCCTCCGCTTCAGTGGAGATGGCGCGGCGGCCGATATGCGCAACGAAGGCTCGAAGGTGGTGGTGGACGTCGCCAATGCCAGCATCCCCGAGAACCTGCGTCGCCGCCTCGACGTCACCGACTTCGCCACCCCGGTCCAGAGCCTGGAACCGAATGCGAACGCCGGCAGCACCCGTCTGGTGATCAACACCAATGGCGCCTATGACTCGATGGCCTACCAGACCGGCAACGAATACGTGATCGAGATCGCGCCCAAGCGCGGCGCCGTGATCGCCGCTGCCAAGACCGGGCGGGCTGCTGGTGCAGTCGCCGAAGGTTCCGAGACGCAGCGTTATGTCGGCCGCGCGGTCACCTTCAACTTCCAGGACGTGCCGGTACGCACGGTCCTGCAGCTGATCGCTGAGGAATCCAACCTCAACGTGGTGGCTTCGGATACTGTCCAGGGCAACGTCACCCTGCGCCTGATCAACGTGCCCTGGGACCAGGCGATGGAAATCGTGCTGCGTGCCAAGCAGCTCGACAAGCGCCGCGACGGCAACGTCATCTGGATCGCACCGCAGAAGGAAATCGCCGATTTCGAGAAGGCCAAGGCCGATGCACGCATCGCGCTCGAGGACCGCGAAGAGACGGTTACCGAATACATCCCGATCAACTATGGCAACGCCGAGGACATCGCCAAGCTGCTGACGGAAGACAGCAAGCAGGCGCAGGGTGGTGGGTCAGGTGGTGGGTCAACTGGCGGCAGCCGGGGCTTCCTGTCGCCCCGCGGCAGCGTCAGTTTTGATAGCCGCACCAACACGCTGCTCGTTGTCGATATCCCCAAGAAGGTAGATGAAATCCGGACGTTGCTTGCCACGCTTGACCGCCCGGTCGACCAGGTCCTCATCGAAGCCCGCATCGTCGTTGCTTCCGAGACCTTCGCCCGCGAACTCGGCGTGATCTTCGGTGTCCAGGACCGCGTCGGCACGCTGCCGGGTGCCGCCGAAGCCGGCGAATCGACCTCCGACTCCGGCTTCCCGTGGTGGGCCTGCCGGCCTCCACGCCTGCCGGCATCCTCAACCTCAGCATCCTGCGCAGCGACATCTCGCTGGATCTTGAATTGTCCGCGCTCGAGGAAGAGGGCCGTGGCGAGGTGGTTTCCAACCCCGCGTCATCACCGCGAACCAGCGCGAAGGCATCATCCGCCAGGGCGACGAAGTGGGTTACCTGACGATCCAGCCGGCCACCACGCCGGGTGCGGTTGCGCAGGCTACCGTCGAGTTCAAGGAAGTGCTGCTTGAGCTGAAGGTCACGCCGACCATCACCCAGGACGGCCGCGTCTACCTGAACCTGATGGTGAAGAAGGACGAAGTCAGCGAGCTGATCGCGAACCCGGCGGGTGGTTTCGTGCCCCAGATCGCCCGTCGCGAGGTCAGCACCGCGGTGCTGATCGACAACGGCCAGACGGTCGTGGTCGGCGGCGTGTACGAGTTCAGCAATCGCGAAGACCTGCGCAAGGTGCCGTTCCTGGGCGACGTGCCGGTGCTCGGCAACCTGTTCAAGAACAAGAACAAGCAGGTCGAGAAGGCCGAACTCCTGATCTTCGTGACGCCGCGCGTCCTCCAGGTCGCTGGCGACCGCGGCTGATCCGCGCAACAACCGCTCGACCGCCACAGGGCCGCGAAAGCGGCCCTGTGCCGTTATGCGTACTGGAAAGGTGTGCACGCATGACGAGGAGGCCGGATGAGGTCGTTGCGGATCCAGCTTGAGGCCGGCGAGCGGCTGTTCCAGGAAGGTGATGATCCCGGGTCCGCCTTCCTGATCGAGTCCGGCGCGATCGAGGTGAAGACCCGCCATCGCGGCCACGAGGTGATCCTCAGCCTGCTCGGGCCGGGGGACCTGGTGGGCGAGATGGCAGTGATAGACGACGCGCCGAGGACCGCGACCGCGACCGCCATCAGCGCCTGCGTCCTGTTTCCGATCGATCGCCAGCAGTTCGCGGATCGGCTGGCCGTAACCGACCCGATCGTGCGCTCGTTGCTTGAGGGTCAGTTGAAGCGATACCGCGGAGCATTGGCGGCCCTGCAGGGGAAACAGCAGGCCCCGGACACCGCATCGCCATCGGAGCAGCTCGGCATCAGCAAGATGCGGCTGGAGGCGCAACTGCGCGAGGCCCTGGCCGGGCACCAGCTCGAGCTCAGCTATCAGCCCCTGATGGATGTGGCGCGCACCGAGGTTGCAGGCTTCGAGGCCCCTGGTGCGTTGGAATCATCCGGAACGGGCTGGATCTCGCCGGTCGAATTCGTCGCCCTGGCAGAAGAAACCTCATTGATCGTCCCGGTTGGCGAATATGTGATCGACACGGCCTGTTGTGCCATTGCGAGCCTGCTCGCGTCCGGGGCCTACCGCGCGCCGTTCGTAGCGGTGAACGTATCCTCGCGGCAACTGGCGCATCCGGGGCTGGTCGAACGCATCGTCGCACGGGTGGATGCGGCGGATCTGCCACGCGGCAGCCTGAAGCTGGAGATCACGGAGAGCCAGGTACTCGACCATGACCTGGTGGCGGGCTTGATCGAGCTCTGCCACCAGCACGGAATCAAGGTGGCGCTGGACGATTTCGGCACCGGGTATTCGCATCTCGACACCCTGCACCGGCTGCCCTTCGATACGATCAAGGTCGACCAGGCGTTCTCCGCAACATGCTGCTCGAACCACGTGCCATGGCCATCGTAGAGACCATCGTGCAGCTGGGGCGCGCGTTGTCGGCGGATATCGTGGTCGAAGGCATCGAGACCGGGGAGCAGCTGCAGGCCCTGCGCCGCCTGGGCTGCCAGTATGCCCAGGGCTACCTGATCGGCCGACCGCAGTCGTTGACGCAAATCCTGGCAAGTACATGAGCGCGCGAGGTCCATGGCGCTGGTAAGCTTCGGGGGCTCTCAGACACCCGGGACTCCGTGTTGATCCAGACCCTGTCGCGTCTAGTCGGTGCAGCCATCGCCGCCGCCCCGGATGCCCGGGCCGGCGCGGGCATCGACGACCTCATCCAGTCGATCTTCGGCCCGGTTGCCGACGTGCTCTCGGCCGTCGTCTTCGTCGAAGTGCCACTTCCGGGCGGCTTGAGCGCACCGGTGATCGTGATCTGGCTCGTGATCGCCGCCTGCGTATTCACCACCTACTTCCGCCTGATCAACCTGCGCGGATTCCTGCATGGCTACCGCGTCATCCGTGGCGACTACGCAGAGCCGAACGGGCCGGGCGAGGTCAGCCACTTCCAGGCGCTGACATCGGCCGTCTCCGGCACGGTCGGACTGGGCAATATCGCCGGTGTCGCGGTCGCGATCACCGTTGGCGGCCCCGGCGCCACCTTCTGGATGATCGTCGCCGGCCTGCTCGGCATGTCCACGAAATTCGTCGAATGCACGCTGGGTGTGATGTACCGGCGCCAGAACGCCGACGGCAGCGTTTCCGGCGGACCGATGTACTACCTGCAGCAGGGCATCGCCGCGAACCACCCGAAGCTCGCCGGGCTGGGCAAGAGCCTGGCGGTGTTCTACGCGGCCTGCATCGTCGGCGGTGCCGCGGGTTCAGGTGCCCTGTTCCAGGCCAACCAGACCTACGCGCAGGTGTTCGCCGTCACCGGCGGCGCGGAAGGGCCGATGGCGGGCAAGGGCTGGTTGTTCGGCATCGGCCTGGCCATCCTCACCGGCATCGTCGTGGTAGGCGGCATCTCGCGCATCGGTCGCGTCACCGCACGGCTGGTCCCGGCCATGGCCGCGATCTACCTGCTGGCCGGTGTGGCCGTGCTGCTGGTGAACGCCGAGCGGATCCCGGCGGCGATCGGCGCCATCCTGCACGGCGCCTTCAGCGGCGAAGCGGCCTATGGCGGCATGCTGGGCGCGCTGATCGTCGGTTTCCGCCGGGCGGCCTTCTCGAACGAGGCGGGACTGGGCTCTTCCGCCATCGCGCACTCCACGGTGCGCACCCGCGAGCCGCTGACCGAAGGGTTCGTGGCGCTCTGGGAACCGTTCATCGACACCGTCGTGATCTGCACCCTGACCGCGTTGATCATCATCGTCTCCGGCCAGTACCTGCACTCGGGCCTGGATGGCGTGGCGCTGACCTCGGGGGCCTTCGCCTCGGTGTTCCCGTGGTTCCCCTACGTGCTCACCGGCGTCGTGTTCCTGTTCGCCTACTCGACCATGATCACCTGGGGTTATTACGGCACCAAGGCCGTGGGTTTCCTCACGGGCGAATCTGTGCTGGCCATGAACCTGTTCAAGGTGCTGTTCCTGGCCATGACCGTGGTCGGCTGCTCGATGCAGCTGGGCAGCATCGTCGGCATCGCCGACGCCATGCTGCTGCTGATGTCCATTCCCAACCTGATCGGCGTCTACCTGTTGATGCCGGTCGTCAAGCGCGAGCTCGACAGCTATCTTGCCCGGCTCCGGTCCGGCGAGATCCGCCCGGTCGGCCGAAACACGGAGTAAAGCGCATGTCCACCCTGTCCCTGCACACCAAGATGCTGATCGGCTTCGTGGTCGGCGTCTGCCTGGGCCTGGCCGCCAACCTGCTGGCGGCCGATGCCGGCTGGCTGGCCACCCCTGGTGCGCTATGTCGCCGACCCGATCGGCCAGCTGTTCCTGCGCCTGTTGTTCATGCTGGTGATCCCGCTGGTGTTTTCCGCCCTGGTGCTGGGCGTGGTGGAGATCGGCGATCCGCGCTCACTCGGACGCATCGGCGCCAAGACCCTGGTCTGGATCCTGGTGGTCACCTCGCTGGCGGTCACCATCGGCCTGGTGGCGGTGAACCTGGTGAAGCCCGGGCAGGGCATCGCGCCGGAACTGGGCCAGCAGATCATGGCGCAGACCGGCGAGCGTGCCGCCCAGATCGCCGCCGGTCGCGAGGCGGTGTCGGGCATCGACATCCTGCTCAACATCGTGCCGCGCAACCCGGTGCAGGCGGCGGCCAACGGCGACCTGATCGCGGTGATGTTCTTCGCCCTGATGTTCGGCGTCGCCGCGACCGTGATCCGAAGCGACGGCACTCGCAGCTTCGTGGCGACCATCCAGGGCGTCTACGACATCTGCCTGAAGCTGATCGACTGGGTGATCCGGCTGGCGCCCTATGCCGTGGCCGCCCTGCTGTTCTCGATCACGGCCAAGCTGGGTTTCGACGTGCTGGTCCAGCTGGCCCGTTTCGTCGCGACGGTGCTGGCGGCGCTGGCGATCCACTTTTTCGTGGTCTTCCCGATCCTGCTGCGCACCTTCGGCGGCATGTCGCCGCTGGGCTTCTTCCGCGGCGCGCAGCCGGCGTTGCTGACGGCCTTTTCCACCTCGTCCTCCAGCGCCACCCTGCCCACCACCCTGAAGGTGACGGAAGAAGCCCTGGGCGTACCGCGGCGTGTCGCGCGTTTCGTCTGCACCCTGGGCGCCACCGCCAACATGAACGGCACGGCCCTGTTCGAAGGCGTGACCGTGCTGTTCCTGGCCCAGTTCTTCGGGGTCGAACTGAGCCTGGTGCAGCAGGTCATGATCCTGGTGCTGTGCATCCTGGGCGGCATCGGCGCGGCCGGCGTGCCGGGTGGCTCGTTGCCGGTGATCGCGATGATCCTGGCGATGTTCGGCATCCCGCCGGAGGGCATCGGCCTGATCCTGGGCGTGGACCGGCTGCTGGACATGTGCCGCACCGTGGTCAACGTCGGCGGCGACATGGTCGGATCGGTGGTGATCGGCCGCAGCGAGCGCGGCCATGACGCCGAGGCCCCGGCCACCGCCGCCACGCCCGGGTAACACCCCGGCGGGGCCGGCGCAAGCGCGACAGCGCGCGCCGGGTCGGCGACAATAGCGCCCCGTCGGCCCGGCCCCGGGCCCCGATCTGGACGCTCCGCTCCCATGACGCCTTCCCGCCGCGATCTCGCCAACGCCATCCGCTTCCTGGCCATGGACGCCGTCGAGGCGGCCAAGTCCGGCCACCCCGGCATGCCCATGGGCATGGCCGACATCGCCGAGGTGCTCTGGAACGACTTCCTGAGCCACAGCCCGCAGAACCCGAAGTGGTTCAACCGCGACCGCTTCGTGCTGTCCAACGGCCATGGCTCGATGCTGGTCTACGCCCTGTTGCACCTGAGCGGCTACGACCTGCCGATCGAGCAGCTCAAGCGCTTCCGCCAGCTGCACAGCAAGACCGCCGGCCACCCCGAGTTCGGCCACACCCCGGGCGTCGAGACCACCACCGGCCCGCTGGGCCAGGGCCTGGCCAATGCCGTCGGCATGGCACTGGCCGAGCGCCTGCTGGCGCAGCGCTACAACCGCCCCGAATTCGAGATCGTGGACCACCACACCTGGGTCTTCATGGGCGACGGCTGCCTGATGGAGGGCATCTCGCACGAAGCCGCCTCACTGGCCGGCACCTGGGGCCTGGGCAAGCTGATCGCGTTCTGGGACGACAACAAGATCTCGATCGACGGCAACACCGACGGCTGGTTCACCGATGACACCGCGGCGCGCTTCGAGGCCTACGGCTGGCAGGTGATCCGCCATGTCGACGGCCATGATCCGCAGGAGATCACCCAGGCCATCAAGACCGCGCAGGCCGAAACCGGCAAGCCGACCCTGATCTGCTGTCGCACCACGATCGGATTCGGCGCCCCCACCAAGGCGGGCAAGGAGTCCAGCCACGGTGCGCCGCTGGGCAAGGACGAGATCACCGCCACGCGCGCGGCGCTGAACTGGCCGCACGCCCCGTTCGAGATCCCGCAGGCGATCTCCGACGGCTGGCGCGCCGGCAATGCCGGCCTGGTGCGCGAGGAGCAGTGGAACCGCCTGTTCGACGCCTACGCCAAGGCCTTCCCGGAGCTGGCTGCCGAACTGGCACGTCGCTCGCACGGCGAACTGCCGGAAGGTTTCGCCGATGCCGCCCGCGCCTACGCCGCAAAACTGCAGCAGGACGGCCCGGTGGTCGCCTCGCGCAAGGCCTCGCAGATGGCGCTGGACGCTTTCGGCCCGCTGCTGCCGGAACTGATCGGCGGCTCCGCCGACCTGGCGCATTCCAACCTCACCCTGTGGAAGGGCAGCAAGTCGGTCACCACGAACGATGCCAACGCCAACTACGTGCACTACGGCGTGCGCGAGTTCGGCATGAGTGCGATCAGCAACGGCATCGCGCTGCACGGTGGTTTCATCCCGTACGACGCGACCTTCCTGGTGTTCTCCGACTACTCGCGCAACGCGTTGCGCATGTCGGCCCTGATCCCGACCCGTGCCATCCATGTGTTCACCCACGACTCGATCGGCCTCGGCGAGGACGGTCCGACCCACCAGCCGGTCGAACACCTGGCCGCACTGCGCTACATCCCGAACAACGACGTCTGGCGTCCCTGCGACGCGGTCGAGTCGGCCGTGTGCTGGCAGGCGGCGATCGAACGCACCGACGGCCCGAGCTGCCTGGTCTTCAGCCGCCAGAACCTGGCGCACCAGCCGCGCGATGCGCAGCAGGTCGCCGATATCGCCCGCGGTGGTTACGTGTTGTCCGACCCGGGCGAGGCGAAATTCGACCTGATCCTGATCGCCACCGGTTCCGAAGTGGAGCTGGCGATGGAAGCCATGCGCCAGCTGGCGGGCGAGGGCATCAAGGCCCGCGTGGTCTCGATGCCGAGCACCGACGTGTTCGACCGCCAGCCGGTCGAATGGCGCGAGGCAGTGCTGCCGTCCTGGTGCCGCAAGCGTGTCGCGGTGGAAGCCGGCGTCACCGACTTCTGGCGCAAGTACGTGGGCCTGGACGGCGCCGTGGTCGGCATCGACAGCTTCGGCGCCTCGGCGCCGGCCGACCAGCTCTACAAGCACTTCGGCATCACCACCGAAGCGGTGGTGGCGGCGGCGAAAGCGCTGCGCTGATCCTGCCGGGCCGGCCGCTCAGGGCCGGCCGTCGTTGGCGCAGAACGCGCCGTGCAGCGTCTCGATGATGTCGTGCACCAGGCCGTCGCTGACCGAGTAATACACGGTCTGCGCTTCGCGGCGCGTATTCATAAGGTTCTTCTCGCGCAGCACCGCCAGGTGCTGTGACAGCGCCGACTGGCTCAGGTCCACCAGGGCGTTGATTTCGCCCACCGACATCTCCTTTTCGATCAGCAGGCACAGCACCCGCAGGCGCTGCGGGTTGGCCATGGCCTTGAGCAGGTCCGCTTCCTCGGCCCGTGCCTGCATCTGCAGCGCCGGCGAATGGTCGCTCGGGCGTGGGCGGCTGGTTTGACTCATGTCAGGGCTCTCTGGGGTGGCTGGGCATATTATGCTTGAAATCTAAATAAGCAATCACTAATATAACGACCGGGCAGGGCTCTGCCGGCAAGGAATCGAGACATGGCGGATATCGTGGTTCTGGGGGCAGGCATCGGCGGCATGAGCGTCGCCTACGAGCTGCGCGCGCTGCTGGGCCGCGAACACCGCGTCCATGTCGTGGGTGATGGCGAAAACTTCAGCTTCACGCCCTCCAACCCCTGGGTGGCGGTGGGCTGGCGCCAGCCGGCCCAGATCCAGATCGCCGTCGCCCAGCCCCTGGCGCGACAGGGCATCGGTTTCGATCCGGTGGGGGCGGCCCGGGTCGTGCCCGAGGCCAACCACCTGGTCCTGCGCGATGGCCGCCGGGTCGGATACGACTATCTGGTGATCGCCACCGGGCCGCGCCTGGCCTTCGACGAAGTGCCCGGGCTGGGGCCGGAGGCATTCACCCACTCGATCTGCACCACCCCGCACGCGCTGTCGGCCTGGCAGGCCTACGAGTCCTTCCTGGCGGATCCGGGCCCGGTCGTGGTCGGTGCCGCTGCCGGCGCCAGCTGTTTCGGCCCGGCCTACGAGTTCGCGATGATCCTCGACGCCGACCTGCGCAAGCGCAAGCTGCGCGACCGCGTGCCGATCACCTATGTCAGCAGCGAACCCTATGTCGGCCACATGGGCCTGGGCGGGGTCGGCGATTCCAAGGGCCTGCTCGAATCCGAATTCCGCCAGCGCCACATCAAGTGGATCGTCAACGCGCGTATCCAACGTGTGGACGAGGGCCTGATGACGGTCGAGGAGTTCGACGCCCACGCCAAGTCGCTCGGCATGCACGAGCTGCCATTCAAGTACGCGATGGTGCTGCCGGCCTTCACCGGCGTGGACGCCGTGCGCAGCGCCGCCGACCTGTGCAACCCGCGCGGCTTCGTGCAGATCGACGCCCACCAGCGCAACCCGAAGTACCGCAATGTGTTCTCGGCTGGCGTCTGCGTCGCGATACCGCCGGTGGAAGCGACGCCAGTGCCGACCGGTGCGCCCAAGACCGGCTTCATGATCGAGTCCATGGTCACGGCCATCGCCCGCAACATCGCCGCGGACATCGCCGGCGAACCCGCCGACGCCGTCGCCACCTGGAATGCCATCTGCCTGGCCGACATGGGCGACACCGGTGCCGCGTTCGTGGCATTGCCACAGTTCCCGCCCCGCAACGTGACCTGGGCCAGGGTGGGGAAGTGGGTGCACCTGGCCAAGGTGGCCTTCGAAAAATACTTCCTGGCCAAGATGAAGTCCGGCAACACCGAGCCGGTGTACGAGAAATACGTGCTCAAGGCACTGGGCATCCTGCGCCTGAAATGATCCCAACCCAAAGGAGAACCCCATGAACATCGACCGTGCCGTGATGGCCTTCGCCGGCCTGATGGTCCTCGCCAGCGTCGCACTCACCTATTTCATCTCGCCCTGGTGGCTGCTGCTCACCGTCTTCGTCGGCCTGAACCTGGTGCAGGCGTCCTTCACGGGCTTCTGCCCGGCGGCCATGCTGTTCGCCAGGCTCGGCTTCAAGTCCGGCTGCGCCTTCAAGTGAGGTGAC
This sequence comes from Arenimonas daejeonensis, assembly GCF_007993735.1. Classification (GTDB taxonomy): domain Bacteria; phylum Pseudomonadota; class Gammaproteobacteria; order Xanthomonadales; family Xanthomonadaceae; genus Arenimonas; species Arenimonas daejeonensis. The sequence continues at coordinate 1,296,689 of NZ_CP042453.1, forward strand.
GAAGATGAAGCGCGCCACGCCCGCCATCGCCCTTGCGACGCTGCTGATCGGCGCCTGCGCCGCCGAAGCGCCGGCGCCCGCTACGGCGCCTCCGGTTGCGTTCGAGACCCTCGTGGTCGAAGCGCGCGACCATGCCCGCGAGCGCAGCTGGGACGGCGTCGTCGAAGCCGTGAACCAGGCGACGCTGTCGGCGCAGACGCGTGGTCGCGTGCTGGAACTGCCCTTCGACGTGAACGACTACGTCGAGGCCGGGCAGGTGGTGGTGCGTTTCACCGATGTCGAACAGGTCTCGGCCCAGCGCCGGGCCTCGGCCGCGCTCAACGCGGCGCAGGCCGACTACATCGAGGCGGAATCGTCGTACCGTCGCACCGAAGAGCTGGTGAAACAGCAGCTGCTGTCGCGTGCGTCGCTGGACCAGGCGCGCGCCCGCCGCGACGCCGCCCGCGCGGCCCTGGACTCGGCCCGCGCCGGCGTCAGCGAAGCCGGCGAACAGGTGGACTACACCGTCATCCGCGCGCCGTATTCCGGCATCCTGACCCAGCGCCATGTCGAGGTCGGCGAATCGGTGCAGCCGGGGCAGCCGTTGGTATCCGGATTGTCGCTGCAGCAGTTGCGGGTGAACGTCGAAGTTCCGCAGAGCGATGTGGCGACCATCCGTGAGCACGGCCAGGCCACCGTGGTCCTGCCCGGCGGCGGACGGGTCGAGGCGGCCCAGGTCATCGTGTTCCCGTACGCCGACCCGGCCACGCACAGTTTCAAGGTCCGGGTCGAGCTTCCCGAAGCGGAGACCGGGCTGCAGCCCGGCGCCACGGTGAAGGGCGTTCAAGACCGGCGATTCGCGCAATCTCTGGCTGCCGGCCACGGCACTGGTGACACGCGGCGAAGTGACGGCGGTCTATGTGGTGGATCCGGCCAACCGCGTGATGTTGCGCCAGGTGCGCCTGGGCCACCGCCGCGAGTCCGAAGTCGAAGTGCTGGCGGGCCTGGCGGAAGGCGAACGTGTCGCCACCGATCCGCTGGCGGCGCTCGCGCACCTGGCGTCGGCGGGCCGGGAGCCGGACGATGGCTGAGCCACGCTTCGGCCTGTCCGGGCGCCTCGCGCGTGCCTTCCAGGCGAACCCGCTGACGCCGGTGCTGGCGGTGGCGGGCCTGCTGCTGGGCCTGTTCGCGACCCTGGTCACGCCGCGCGAGGAAGAGCCGCAGATCGACGTCACCATGGCCAACATCACCGTGCCTTTTCCGGGTGCGCCGGCGGTAGATGTCGAAAGCCTGGTCAGCGTGCCGCTGGAACAGGTGCTTTCGGAGATCGAGGGCGTCAAGCACGTGTACTCATCGAGCCGCGCCGGATCGGCCCTGCTCACGGTCGAGTTCGCCGTCGGCGTGCCGCGCCAGGAGGCGCTGGTCCGCCTGTACAACCAGGTCTATTCCAACGCCGACTGGGCGCCGCCCGGACTCGGCGTGGGGCAGGCGCTGGTCCGGCCGATGGGCATCGACGACGTGCCGGTGATGGCGGTGACCCTGTGGACCGACGACCCGGCCCGCGGCGCCACCGACCTGGCCGAAGTCGCGCACACGCTGGAAACCGAACTCAAGCGCGTGCCCGGCACGCGCGACATCTACACCTGGGCGCGCCGCAGCGTGCGGTGGTGGTCGAACTCGACGCCACCCGGCTCGCGTCCTACGGCATGACCGCCGACGACCTGGCCGGCGCGCTCGCCGCCGCCAACGCCGTCACCCAGGCGGGCGAGCGCGTGACGGCCGGCGGCGTGCTGCCGATGACCGCCGGTCGTTACCTGGCGGATGCCCAGCAGGTCTCCGAACTGGTGATCGGTCTTTCCGGTGGTCGCCCGCTGTACCTGGCCGATGTCGCCGAGATCCGCCGCGGCGCCGACCTGCCGACGCAGTACGCCTGGTACACCGCGCCGCCGGGCCAGTTGCAGCCAGAGGGCATCGTCGCGCCGGCGGTGACGCTCGCCATCGCGAAGAAGCCGGGTGCCAATGCCGTCGACATCACCACCGCCATCGCGGAACGGCTCGAGGACCTGAAGGCGACCGTGATCCCCGAGGGCGTGAACGCGACGGTGACGCGCGACTACGGCTACACCGCGAACGACAAGGCGATCAAGCTGATCCAGAAGCTGGTGTTCGCCACGCTGTCGGTGGTGCTGCTGGTGCTGTTCGCGCTGGGCTGGCGCGAGGCCATCGTGGTCGGCAGCGCCGTGGTGTTGACGCTGGCGATCACCCTGTTCGCCTCGTGGGCGATGGGCTTCACCATCAACCGCGTGTCGCTGTTCGCACTGATCTTCTCGATCGGCATCCTGGTGGACGATGCCATCGTCATCGTCGAGAACATCCACCGGCACATGCGCCTGGGCGGCAAGACCCTGCGCGAGGCGATCCCGCCGGCGGTGGACGAAGTCGGCAGCCCGACCATCCTGGCCACCTTCACCGTCATCGCGGCCCTGCTGCCGATGGCCTTCGTGTCCGGGCTGATGGGCCCCTACATGCGCCCGATCCCGATCAATGCCTCGGTCGGCATGCTGCTGTCGCTGCTGATCGCGCTGACGGTGACGCCCTGGTTGTCGCTGAAGCTGCTGTCGCGGCACGCGCCGGCCGGTCCAGCGCCGGCCGGGCACGGCGACGGGCTGTCGGTGCGTCTGCGCGGACTGTTCGAGCGCCTGCTGCGTCCATTATGGAACCAGGCAAGGGGGCATCGCGCCGGCGCCTGCTGTTCCTGGGCATCGGCGCCGCCGTGCTCGCCGCCGCCGGCCTGGCCGCGGTGCAGCTGGTCGTGCTGAAAATGCTGCCCTTCGACAACAAGTCCGAGTTCCAGGTGGTGGTGGACCTGCCCGAAGGCACGCCGCTGGAGCGCACCAACGCCCTGTTGCTGGACCTGGCCCAGGTGCTGTCCGAGGTGCCCGAGGTGAGCGACATCCAGGGTTACGCCGGCACGTCGGCGCCGGTGAACTTCAACGGCCTGGTGCGCCAGTACTACCTGCGCCAGGGCGCCAACGTCGGCGACCTGCAGGTCAACCTGGTGGACAAGCACGCGCGTCACCGCCAGAGCCACGACATCGCGCTGGCGGTGCGGCCGCTGCTGGCGAAGGTCGGCGCCACGTACGGTGCTTCGGTAAAGGTCGTGGAAGTCCCGCCGGGGCCGCCGGTGATGGCGCCGCTCGTGGCCGAGATCTACGGACCGGATGCCGCGCGCGCCCGTTCGATCGCCCGCGACCTGCAGGCGCGTTTCAGCGCCACGCCGGGCGTGGTGGACGTGGACAGCACGGTCGAAGCCGATGCCGAGCGCGAACTGGTGCTGATCGACCGCGACCGCGCCGCGCGCCTGGGCGTGAGCCAGGCCACGATCGCGCAGGCGCTGCAGCTGGGCGTGGGCGGACGCGATGCCACCTACCTGCGCGACGGCGCGTCCAAGTATCCGGTGCCCGTGCGCTTGCGCCTGCCGGCGGGCGACCAGGCCAGCCTGGAACAGCTGCTGACCCTGCGCGTGCGCGCCGGTGACGACCGCCTGGTGCCGCTGTCCGAGCTGGTGACGGTGCAGCGCCTGCCCCAGGAGCCCGTGATCCACCACAAGGACCTGCTGCCGGTGGTGTACGTCACCGGCGACGAGGCCAGCGACATCGACAGCCCGCTGTACGGCATGTTCGACCTGGTGGGGCAGGTGGGTGACAAGCCGCTGGCCGGCACGCCGGTGCAGCAGCACTTCCTGTCGGCGCCGGAAACCGCCTCGGGTTTCGCCATCAAGTGGGACGGCGAGTGGCAGATCACCTACGAGACCTTCCGCGACATGGGCCTGGCCTATTCGGTCGGCCTGCTGCTGATCTACCTGCTGGTGGTGGCGCAGTTCCGCGACTACGTGGTGCCGCTGGTGATCATGGCGCCGATCCCGCTCACCGTGATCGGCGTGATGCCGGGCCACGCGCTGCTGGGCGCGCAGTTCACCGCCACCAGCATGATCGGAATGATCGCGCTGGCCGGCATCATCGTGCGCAACTCGATCCTGCTGGTGGATTTCATCAACCAGTCCATCGCCGAGGGCCACGCGCTGGGGATGCGGTGATCGAAGCCTGCGCCGTGCGCGCGCAGCCGATCCTGCTGACCGGCCTGGCGGCGATGGCCGGCGCCTTCTTCATCCTCGACGACCCGATCTTCAACGGCCTGGCGATCGCGCTGATCTTCGGCATCCTGGTATCCACCCTGCTGACGCTGATCGTGATCCCACTGCTCTACTTCATCCTGCTCGAGCATCGTGGGCGACGCCGGGAGGCCAGCGCATGAGCGAGCCCCTGGTCCTGGCCTGCCCGCATTGCCATGGCATGAACCGCGTGCCGGCGCAGAAACTCGGCGCACAGCCCAACTGCGGCCATTGCCACCGGCCATTGTTCACCGGCGCGCCGCTGGCGCTGGGCGTGGACCATTTCAGCGCCCACGCCGACCGCAGCAGCCTGCCCTTGCTGGTGGACTTCTGGGCGCCCTGGTGCGGGGCCCTGCCAGATGATGGCGCCGCATTTCGAACGCGCCGCCGGCCAGCTCGAGCCCTCCGTGCGCCTGGCCAAGGTGGACACCCAGGCCGAGCCGACGCTGGGCCAGCGCCACGGCATCCGCAGCATCCCGACCCTGGTGCTGTTCCGTCAGGGCGTCGAGATCGCCCGCCAGTCCGGCGCCATGGACGCCGGCGGCATCGTGCGCTGGACCCAGCAGCAGCTGCGCGCCTGAACCTTCCGCAGGAAACCAAGGAAACCGACATGAGCCAGTCCTATCCCGAAATGGTCGACGATCTCAACAAGGCCATCGCCGCCCTGCGCGGCGGCGCGCCGGGCCCGATGAAGGCCTTTGGCGGCCTGGCGCGCGAGGCGCTCGCTCCCGGCCAGCTGGACGTGAAGACCAAGGAACTGATCGCCATCGCGATCGCCATCGCCACGCGTTGCGATGGCTGCGTCGGTTTCCACGTGAAGGCGGCGATCCGCGCCGGCGCCAGCCGCGAAGAGGTGCTCGAGACCGTGTCGATGGCGATCTACATGGGCGCCGGCCCGTCGATGATCTATGCCGCGGAAACGCTGCGCGCCTTCGACGAATTCGCGGCTACAGCAAGTCCACCGGCAGCTTGAGATAACGGGTGCCGTTGGCCTCGGGTTCGGGCAGGGCGCCGGCACGGATGTTGACCTGCACCGAGGGCAGGATCAGCGTCGGCATCGCCAGCGTGGCGTCGCGCTCGGTGCGCATCCTGACGAACTGCGCCTCGTCCACGCCGTTCCGGATGTGGATGTTGCCGGCCTTCTGTTCGTCGATGCTGGTCTGGCACCGCGGTTCGCGCCCACCCGGGCCGTAGTCGTGGCAGACGAACACGCGGGTGTCGCCGGGCAGGGCATACAGGCGCTGGATCGAGCGGTACAGGGTCGCCGCGTCGCCGCCCGGGAAGTCGCAGCGGGCAGTGCCGCCATCGGGCATGAACAGCGAATCGCCGGTGAACAGCGCATCGCCGATGAGGTAGGCCACGCTGTCGCTGGTGTGGCCGGGCACCGGAATCACCCGCGCCGGCACCTCGCCGACCTGGAAGCCTTCGTCGTCGTCGAACAGATGATCGAACTGCGAGCCGTCGACGGGGAAGTGATCCCCAGGTTGAAGATCGGCCGGAAGGTCTTCTGCACGGTGCGGATGCCCTGGCCGATCGCCAGCCGGGCGTCGGGAAGCCGCTGCTTCAGCCAGTGGCCGGCGCTGAGATGGTCGGCGTGCGCGTGCGTTTCCAGGATCCAGCGCACCGACAGGCCCTTGGCGGCCACGTGGTCGAGCAGGGCCTGTGCGGAAGGCGTGGAGGTGCGGCCGGACCGGGCGTCGAAGTCGAGCACCGGGTCGATGATCGCCGCTTCGCCGCCGGGTGCACGCACCACGTAACTCCAGGTGCCGGTTTCGGCGTGGTGGAAAGGCTGGACTTCGAGGGCGGCCATGGTGGGTTCCGGAGACGGCTTGGTGACGGAAAGGGTATGCCGCGGGTGGCGGCCACGCATCGGCTAGGGTTTGCCGGCCTGCGCGAGTGCGAAGGCCAGCAGCCTGGCTTCGATCCTCGCCGTCAGCCCGGTGGGTGAGGCCAGGTCCATGCGCTGCATCGCGTCCGGGTCCTGCGGGGGCCGGGCCATCAGTGCCCGGACGACCAGGCCGATGCGGTCGCGCGGCCGGGCGCTGCGCGCCTTCAGCCAGCCCAGCGCCTGGGCCAGCCGTTCTTCCACCGGCGTGAAGTCGCTGCCCATCGGGTAGTCGGGCAGCACGCCAGTGCGGCGCAACGCGTGCATGGCGCGGGACAGGGATTCGCGCCGGTTGTCCGCCCAGCCCAAAGGCAACGTGAAGTCCTTCGGCAGCTTCCCGCCGGCCCGTGCCGCCAGCACCAGTCCCGGCTGGTGCGCCACATCGGTGATCGCCAGCATCGCGCGCACGCAGTCCTGGTCGCTGCGGCCGCGCAGGTCGGCGATGCCGTATTCGGTGATGGCGATGTCGCGCAGGTGCCGCGGGATGGTGGTGTGGCCGTAGTTCCACAGGATGTTCGCGGCCGGCGGCGCGCCGCGCGTGGCGCGCAGCATCAGCACCGATCGTGCGTCGTGCAGGGCATGCGCCATCGCCACGAAGTTGTACTGGCCGCCGACGCCGGACACCACGCGCCCGTCCTCGAGCGCGTCCGACACCGCCGCGCCAAGCGCCGTCATCATCATGCAGGTGTTGAAGAAACGTGCGTCGCGGCGCTGTTCGCGTTCCAGGGCTTCGTTGTTGCCGTACAGCTCGTTGATGTGCGAGACGCGGGTCATGCCGATGCCGCGCGCCTGCGTTGGCGGCAGCTGGCGCAGCCAGCGGTACAGGTCCTTCGAGCCGAGATAGAAGGCGCCGTCCAGCCAGCGGCCTTCGCGTGCCAGCAGCGCACGGTCCGCGTCCGTTGCCTGATCCCGGTTGATGCGCGCCATCGCCGCGGCGTCGTCCACCACGCGCCGCGTCAGCACACCGGCTTCGGCCAGGCGGCGGAAGCCGTCGTTCACCATCTCGCTGGCGCCGTACAGACCCTGGCGGAAGGGTCCGGTGCCGCCGGTGTCGCGCACCAGCGCCGAGTCCGCCAGCCCCGGCGACAGCGCTTCCAGCGCGGCCAGGTAGTCGTCATTGCGCGTATGCCGCAGCACCAGCGCATGGCACAGCGCGTCCGACAGCGAGCCGATGCCGATCTGCAACGTGCCGCCGTCGCGCACGAGCGTGCTGGCATACAGGCCGATGGCATGGTCCACGTCGCCCACCGGTTCGCGCGGCAGGGCGAAGAGTTCCGGCGCCGGACCGGGCAGGTCCAGCACGACGTCGAAAAAAATCGGCGGCCACCGCGCAGGGGCCATCGAGCCAGGGCAGGTGCGGGTCCACTTCGGCGACCAGCAGCGGCCGCGGTTTGCCGAGCCGAGCCATTTCGTCCAGCAGGTCGAAGGTCAGGTCCGGGTTGCAGCTAAGGCTCAGGCGCGAACCACCCGGTTCGCGCGCCACCTTCTGCACCAATGCGTTGACGCCGCGTTCGGCCACCGCGCGGGCGACATGCGTGTAGTTGAGGCTGACGTAGTCGCGCTGTGCCTGTTCCGAGCGCAGCAGCGCGCCGGACTGCATGTAGAACTCCTCGACCCGGATGTTAGCCGGCAGCGCATCCGCACGCATCGCCAGCGCGTAGTCGAGTACCGGGAAGTCGGCGCCGAACTGCCGCGCCAGGAAGGGCTGCAGGAAACGCCGCTGCAATCCACTGCCGGCGGCAGGCGGTGTCAACGACAACGCCGTCAGCAGATGCAGCGAACGCGAAGGTTCGGCGGCGATGCGCCGGGTGATGGCATTGAGCAGGCGGTGCGGCTTGCCCAGGCCCAGCGGTGCGGCCAGCACCAGGCGGGGGCCGGCATGGGCCAACAGCCGGTCAACGGCACTCTCCAGCGAGTCATCGGGGTGTGGTCGGTCCATGGCCTGGCTCGTCCCGGGGTCGAGCCAGTATGGCATCGCCATCCATGGGGCTTGACTTGAGCGATTACAGGCGTAGATTCAGCACGAATCTACAGGTGTAATCGAAATGGCGATCAGCGAAGCCGAATCCGTCGTGATGCAGGTGCTCTGGAAACGCAGCCCGCTGGGCGCCGATGACGTGCTGGCGGCCCTGGCGGGGCGCAAGGACTGGCAGGAGTCCACGGTGAAGACCCTGCTCAACCGTCTGCTCAAGAAGGGAGCGATCAGCAGCGAGCGCGACGGCAGGCGGTTCCTCTACGCGCCGCTGCTGAGTCGCGAGGACTGGTTGCAGCAGGAAAGCGAAGGACTGCTGGACAGGCTGTTCGGCGGGCGGCTGGCGCCGATGGTTGCGCACTTCACGGAGCGCCGGAAGCTGTCGAAGAAGGACATCGCGGAACTGAAGAAGCTGCTCCAGGAGCTGGAAGATGGCCGTTGACCTGATCGCCTGGCTGCTCGAAGCCACGTTGGCCGGCAGCGCGGCCATTCTTGCCGTACTCCTTCTCCGCCGGTGGTTGCTGCCGGCATTCGGGGCCAGCGCGGCTTATGCGGCATGGATGCTGGTGCCCGCGGCGCTGCTGGCGACCCTGTTGCCGGCAGCGATCGCGCCATCTGCGCCGGCGGTACTTGGCATACCGGCGGAAACGGCGGCCGGATTGTCCGCCACGGTGGTCGTGCGACCTTTCGACGCCGCGCCCTGGCTTGCCACGGCATGGATGCTCGGGCTGGTCGCCACCGTCCTGTCACTGGCGCGCCAGCAGCGACGATTCCTGCGTGGGCTGGGCGCGTTGAGCCGTCGCGACGACGGGATGTACCAGAGCGAGGCGGTCGCCGGCCTGCCGGCGGTGATCGGCTGGCGCTCGCGCATCGTCCTGCCGCGCGATTTCGAACAACGTTACGAAGCGCACGAACAGCAATTGGTGCTATGCCACGAAAACGTGCACCGGCGTCGTGGCGACCTGCCCGCGAGCGCCTTCGCCGCCGTGCTTCGTTGCCTGTTCTGGTTCAACCCGCTGGTGCACTGGGCGGCCCGCCGGTTCCGCCAGGACCAGGAACTGGCCTGCGATGCCGCCGTGCTGCGCCGGTTCCCACTCTCCCGCCGCAGCTACGGCGACGCCCTGTTCAAGGCCCAGCTCGCCGATCAGCCCTTGCCCTTCGGCTGCCACTGGTTCGGATCCCACCCCCTGAAGGAACGCATCGCCATGCTCAAGCATCCCCTGCCCGACAAACGGCGCTGGTTCGCCGGTTTCACCGTGGTCATTGCACTCACGGTCGCCGGCGGCTGGACCGCCTGGGCCGCGCAGCCCGCCCGCGTCGCGGCTCCCGCGGAAGCCGGCGCGCCCGCGCAGGACGGGCTGGCGACGACCTTCAAGGTCAGGTTCGACGACGGCCCTTGGCGTGCCGAATCCTTGCGGATGCATGCGGGCCAGCCCAGGACCTTCGACTACGAGCAGGACGGTTCCGCGTGGTCCATCGCGCTCACGGTGGATACCTTGAAAGACGGGAACATCTTCGTGTCCGCGGATATCCTCCGTGACGGAGTCAGCCAGGCGCAGCCACGCCTGATCACGAAACCCGGCGCCGCGGCGGTCATCCGCGTCGGCGACGGCTATCCGGACCGGTTCGTCGGCATCGCCATCGAAGTGCTGGTGGATGCGCCTTCCGCAGAGGCTGTCGAGGCCGCGCCTGCGAAGGTCTCGGCCGCCGATCCCTTGAAGCCCTGGCAGATGAGCGTCGCGCGTTGGAACGGGGCCGCCCCGCCTGCGTCCGAGACGGAGTGCTGATCCGTACGATCCCGCCAGATCAGCCCAGCAACAGCTTCCCGGCCGCGATCAGCAGCACCAGCGACAGCGCGTAACGCAGGCCCTTGAGCGGCAGGCGATGGATGCCGAGCTGGGTGCCGACCAGCGCGCCGACGCCGACGACGATCAGCCAGGCGGGCAGGGCTGCCGGCAATGCGCCGGTGGCCTTCCACAATCCGGCCAGGCCCAGTGCCGAGTTGATCCAGACGAAGGCCACCGAGATGCCGGAAGCCTCGCGTGTGTGGCTCCAGCGCATCAACAGCAGCAGCGGCGTGAGGAAGATCGCGCCGCCGGTGCCTGTGAGTCCCGACAACACGCCGATGGCCGCGCCGGCCCCTAGGGCCGGCAGCCAGCGCACCGGCCGCAGCACGACGGCGCTGTCGTCGGTAACCAGGTGACGCGCGCTGCGGAACACCGCCACCGCCGAAAACAGCAGCAGGCCACCCAGCAGCAGCGAATAGCTCTCGCGCGGGATCGGGTATTGCGCGGCCAGGAACGCCGCCGGCGCCGAGGCCACGACGAAAGGCAGCACCTTGCGGAAATCCACCAGCCCCACGCGCCAGAAACGCACCAGGCCGATGCCGCCGACCAGCAGGTTCAGCGCCAGTGCGGTCGGCCGCATCTGCTCCGGCGCGAACCCCAGCAGGGCCATCGCCGCCAGGTAACCGCTGGCGCCGGCGTGCCCGACCGAGGAATACAGCACCGCCACCAGCAGGAACAGACCAGCCAGCAGCCACTCCGTTTCGCCCAGGCCGAACACCTCAGCCTGCCGGATCCAGTGCCGCGTTGATCAGGGCCGCCAGACGCGCGCCGGCCTGGCGCAGGCGTTGTTCGGCGACCGGGCGGTGGCGGTCCAGGTAGTCGTCGCCGATGGACCGCTTCTTCGGATACACGCCGTCGCCACGGATCACGCGGCAGGACTCCAGCGCCCATTCCACCGGCGGGTTGTCGGCACCCGCCGCGCCGTCGGCGGGCACCGGCGACTGCAGCAGGTGCTGCAAATAGTCGTCGTTGTCCCGGTCGGCGCTCCTGAGCAGCCAGTAGTCCCACACGCCGTGCAGCTGGGTGCCTTCGCCCTTGGGCGAACCCTTGCCGCGGTAGTTGAGCTGGTAGTTGTTGCCGCCGCGGTCGTCGGCATAGCCGGCGTGCATCGGCTGGTGCACGTCGCCGACGAAGTGCACCAGGAACTTCAGCGCATCACGGCGCTCCGCCAGCGGCCGGTCCGCATCGGCGAGGATGGCGCGCTGCGCGTTGATGGCGGCGATCACGCAGTTGCCGTCGGGGCATTCGCGCGCGGGCACGTAATCGCAGCCCATCTCGCGCCGGAAGTTGACGTAATGCCAGCGCGTGCTGCGTTCGCCCAGCGAATGCCCGCCCTCGCGCGCCTCGGCGCGGATCTCGTCGGCCCAGGTGGACACGCCGGCGAGGGTGGGAACGGGTTCGCCGGCCAGCAGTCGCTGCACTTGCGCGCGTGCGGCCGGCGTGAGCTCGCGTTCGGCGAGTTCGCCGACCAGCTGGTGGCCCTGGCGACTCCAGGCCAGGGCCGGGGCGGGCAGGGCGGAAACCAGCAGCAGCACGAACAGGACGGGGATCTTCATGGCCGCCGACTCTACGCCAGCGGCCATGACCCCCGCCATCGCCCGCGGTTCAGAACGCCCAGACGAAGGCGGCGCCGTAGACCCGGGGATCGATCTCGACCGTGCCCACGTCGGCGCCGTTGACGCTCGCGTCGGTGTCGATGTCGATCCAGCGCGCGTCGAGCCGCAGCCACTTGCTGTCGCCGATGGCGATGTCCAGGCCGCCGTGCGCCGCCAGTCCCCAGGAATCGTCGAGCTCGAGCTCGGTGCCCGCCAGCGGGCCGCGGGTCTCTTCCTCGAAGAAGGTCGTGTAGTTCAGGCCCAGGCCGACGAAGGGCGTGACCCGGCGGCCGCGGAAGTGGTACTGCAGGGACACGGTCGGCGGCAGTTGCCGGGTCGAACCGGCGTGGGCCCCGTTGAGTGCGATGTCGTGTTCGAAGGGCAGGGCGGCCAGGATCTCGATGCCCCAGTTCGGGCGCAGCCAATATTCGGCGGTGATCGTCGGGCTCCAGGCACTGTCCACGTCGGTGGACAGGGCCCCGCCCGCCAGGGTGCCGTTGTCGGACGTCGGGTCGACGGCGTGGGCGCCGACCGAGAAGGTCCAGTCCCCGGCCTCCTGGGCCTGGGCCGGTGCGGCGAGGGCCAGCGCGGCGGCGCAGGCAAGGGGCGTCAAAAGGCTCTGGATACGCATGGGCACAGCTCCTGTGGGGTCGATGCCGTCAGTTTCCGCCCCCTTTCCGGGACCGGCCTTGAGGCAAATCAAGTCCCCCACCGCTGGGACCGGGGCGCCGAGGTTGCTAAAATGCCCCGCTTTCCCCCACCCCTCCGGCAAGGCGCCGGTCCCAGGAGCCTCCATGTCCATCAAGGTCGCCATCAACGGCTACGGCCGCATCGGTCGCAACATCCTCCGTGCGCTGTACGAATCCAAGCGCACCCACGAGATCCAGATCGTGGCCATCAACGACCTGGGCGATGCCGAGACCAATGCGCACCTGACCCGTTTCGACACCGCGCACGGCCGCTTCAACGCCGACGTGTCGGTGGACGGCAACCACATGGTGGTCAACGGCGACCGCATCCGCGTCTGCGCCGAACGCGACCCGTCCAAGCTGCCCTGGGGCGAGCTGGGCGTGGACGTGGTGTTCGAGTGCACCGGCCTGTTCACTTCAAGGCCAAGGCGGGCGCGCACCTCACCGCTGGCGCCAAGAAGGTGGTCATCTCGGCCCCGGGCGGCAACGACGTGGACAACACCATCGTGTTCGGTGTCAACCACGGTTCGCTCAAGGCTTCGGACACGGTGATCTCGAATGCGTCCTGCACCACCAACTGCCTGGCGCCGCTGGCCAAGGTGCTGAACGAGAAGATCGGCATCGTGCACGGCCTGATGACCACCATCCACGCCTACACCAACGACCAGGTGCTGACCGACGTCTATCACAGCGACCTGCGCCGCGCCCGCAGCGCGACCATGTCGCAGATCCCGACCAAGACCGGCGCCGCCGCCGCGGTCGGCCTGGTGCTGCCGGAACTCAACGGCAAGCTGACCGGCTTCTCGATGCGCGTTCCGACCATCAATGTGTCCTTCGTCGACCTGTCGTTCGTGGCCAAGCGCGAGACCACGAAGGAAGAGATCGACGCGGCGGTCAAGGCCGCCAGCGAAGGCGAGTTGAAGGGCGTGCTGGGTTTCAACACGCAGCCGCTGGTGTCGGTGGACTTCAACCACGATCCGCGCAGTTCGGTCTACGACAGCACGCTGACCCAGGTCATGGGCGGCACGCTGGTGAAGGTCGGCGCCTGGTACGACAACGAGTGGGGTTTCTCCAACCGCATGCTCGACACCACGCTGGCGCTGATGGCTGCCAAGTAAGTCCTGCTTCACCGCGTTCTCCGAAAAAGCCCCGGCCTGCCGGGGCTTTTTTTCGCCGCTTGTTGATCTGGCGCCGGCAGTACCGGGGAAGCGAGGGTCTCTTTCTGCTCAGTGAAGCCTTTTATTTCGCAGAAAGAGACCCTCGCTTCCCCGGCACTGCCGGTGCGGATCGTTCAGGTCGCTGGTCGGAGTTCTTGAGCGGCATTGGTGTTTTGCTTGCGCGTGGGGGCTCATGGGCTTCCGCGTGTGGGATCTTTCCTGCGCCTTGTCGTTTGCTAAGACGCTCGCGTCCCTTGTCGGCAGCGCGCCTCCCGTGGGGCGCGTTCCCCTGAACGCGTCCGGTGCCATCTTCCGCAAACTGGTCCGAAGTACTCGCCGCCATGCGGCGCAGAGCAAAAGCTGGAGCCGGGGCCAGGGCCAGGGCGGAGCCGGAGCCGCTTTTGCGGAGGCGGCGGTTGCGGTTGCCGTTGCCGTTGCCGTTGTATTTGCAGTGGCTGTTCGCCGCGCAGCGGCGAGTCCTCGTTGCAACCTCGCCAAAATGGCACCGGACGCGTTCAGGGGAACGCGCCCCACGATAGGCGATCCGCCCCGATTTTGAGCGTGCTCCCACTTAGCAAACCGCGTGACGCAGGAAAGATCCCGCATGCGGAAGCCCGCGAACCCACACGCGTATGCAAGACGCCGATGCCGCTCAGGAACTCCCCCACGAAACCTCTGAGGTTCGAACCGGCAGTGCCGTGTGGTCGAGGGTCTCTTTCTGCGAAATAAAAGGCTTCACTGAGCAGAAAGAGACCCTCGGCCGCGCGGTGCTGCCGGCGCCAGATCACCGGGCGCAATCATCCAATCACCGCAGAAAGTCAGGCCGGACGCTTGGAGGACCACCGCGCGGCCAGGATTTTCGTGGCACAGAGCAGGCCGAAGTACAGCGCGCCCATCGCCACCACGGTTTGCGGCTCGTCGATCCACAGCCCGCCCTGGCCCTCGCCGAAACCGAACTGCGGCTGCAGCTCGGCCTTCATGCCCAGCCGCGGAACCGGCACCATCACGGTCATTGCGCAGGCAAACAGGTAGGCGACCACCGAACCGGCCCAGGCGGCCATCTGCACCATCGTGTCGTCGTCCGAGGCCGGCGCGCTGCGCCAGATCCAGACGAACTTGCCGACCACCAGCCAACCGAAGGCCAGCAGCGGCCACCACTCGCCGAAACTCCAGGCGAAGGCGCCGATCATCAGCACGTAGAAGACCGACAGACCGAGCACGCCGCCGATGCGCAGCTTGCGGTCGCTTTTCGGCTGGTTGGCGATGGCGGTGAAAAAACCGGTGGCGTGGATCAGGAAGAACTCCACCAGCATCGTCAGCATCGCCGTCTTCACCGACAGCGCGCCGAACACGAAGGGGTGGATCCAGACCGCGAGGAACATCGCCGCGGTGATGCCATCGGGCAGGGCGGCCCAGGCACTGAAGCGCGGCGCGGCCTTCACGGCGCGTCGTCCCCGGCGCCGGCGCCCGCGGCGGAGCGACGCAGGCGGTCGTGCACGGCCAGCCAGTCGCCGCCTTCCGGCGGGCGTTCGGCCAGCAGCAGGTTGACGCCGCGGGTATCGAGTGCACGCAGCGCGGCGTACAGGCCGTGGGCGTAGGCGTCCGCCGCGGCGGGCAGGGCCAGGCCCTCCAGGCCGTCAGGCAGCGTGTCCAGCGCCAGCACGGCCACGCGCTTGCCGAACGTGAGTTGCTGCTGTGCTTCCTGCGCCAGCGCGGCGCGCGGCAGCAGCAGCAGCGGCGTGCGCGGCGCGTAGTGCGCTTCCAGCGTGCCCGAGGCGCGCGGGCTGTCATCGGCAACGCCGTCCGCGACGGGGCCGATGACCGCTTCGAGGCGTTCGCGGCTGATCATGCCCGGCCGCAGGATGCGCGGCGTGCCGGAGGAAAGATCAAGGATCGTGCTCTCGATTCCGATCTGGCATTCGCCGCCGTTGAGCACCACCGGCACCGCGTCGCCGAACTCCTCGCGCACATGCGCGGCGGTGGTCGGGCTGATGCGGCCGAAGCGGTTCGCCGAAGGCGCGGCTAGGCCGCCGCCGAACGCACGCAGCACCTCCAGCGCCATCGGATGCGCGGGGCAGCGCAGGCCGACGGTGGGCTGGCCGCCGGTGACTTCGTCCGGCACGCCGGGCTGCTTGCGCAGGATCAGGGTCAGCGGCCCGGGCCAGAAGGCGGAGGCCAGCGTGCGGGCCGCCGCGGGAATGTCGCTGGCCCAGGCGTCGAGTTGCCTGGCATCGGCGATGTGCACGATCAGCGGGTGATCGGCCGGCCGGCCCTTCAGCGCGAAGATCCCGCGCACCGCCTCGGCGTTCGAAGCATCGGCGGCCAGGCCGTACACGGTCTCGGTGGGCAGGCCGATGGCCTCGCCCCGGCGCAGGGCGGCCACGGCGTCGGCGATTCCGTAGCTCATGCCACGCTCCGGTAGTCGGCCTTGAGCAGGCCGTAGATCCAGGAATCGGCGAACTCACCCCCGACCCGCCAGCGGTTGCGCAGCAGGCCCTCGCGCTGGAAACCGAAATGCTCCAGCAGGCGCCATGAAGATTGATTGCGCGGATCCACGTCGGCCTCGATGCGTTCCAGGCCCAGCGGGCCGAAACCGTGTCCGATCGCCAGCCTCACGGCTTCGCGGGCCAGTCCGCGGCCTTGGCGCGAGGGCAGCAGGGAATAACCGAGTTCGGCGCGCTGGTTCGGCCCGCTCAGCGAAAACAGGGCGGTGGTTCCGATGAAACGGTCCTCGCCCGGCTCGGTCAGCGCCCAGCCGTACACTGCGGGTGGGCGCATCGGCATGCGCTCGGCCAGCCAGGCCTCGGCCTGGGCCAGGCCGGTCCAGGGCGCAAAACTCCAGTAGCGGCAGACCTCCGGGTCGCTGTAGAGCGCGAAGACGTCGGCCGCGTCCGACGCCTGCAGCGGGCGCAGGCGCACACGGTCGCTCTCGAGCACGGGCGGGTCGTTGGGATCGAAGGCCATGCCGCATTCTCCCACGCGGCCCGGCGGTTTGCCCCAGGCCCACCGGGCGGGGAAAATGGCGGTCTTTCCCGCGTCCCTTCCCATGGAGCCACCCATGACCCTCCTCCGCATGGCCGACCTCGACCTGGCCGGCAAGCGCGTGCTGATCCGCGAAGACCTCAACGTGCCGGTCAAGGACGGTCGCATCACCTCCGAGCAGCGCATCACCGCGGCCCTGCCGACGATCCGGCTGGCCTGGAGAAAGGCGCCGCCGTGATGGTGACCTCGCACCTGGGCCGCCCGAAGGAGGGCGTGTGGACGCAGGAGGATTCGCTGGCGCCGGTCGCCGCGCGCCTGTCCGGACTGCTGGGCCGCGAGGTGCCGCTGGTGAAGGACTGGGTGGACGGCGTGCAGGTGCAGCCCGGCCAGCTGGTGCTGCTGGAGAACTGCCGCATGAACGTCGGCGAGGGCAAGGACGACGAGGCGCTGTCGAAGAAGTACGCCGCGCTGTGCGACGTGTACGTCATGGACGCCTTCGGCACCGCGCACCGCGCGCAGGCGTCCACGCACGGCGCGATCCGCTTCGCGAAAGTCGCCTGCGGCGGCCCGCTGCTGATGGCCGAACTCGACGCGCTGGCCAAGGCGCTGGAAGCCCCGGCCCGCCCGCTGATCGCGATCGTCGCCGGCAGCAAGGTCAGCACCAAGCTCGAGCTGCTGTCGAACCTGGTGTCCAAGGTGGACCAGCTGATCGTCGGCGGCGGCATCGCCAACACCTTCATCGCCGCGGTCGGCCACCCGGTCGGCAAGTCGCTGTGCGAGAACGACCTGCTCGACACCGCCCGGCAGATCATCGCCGACGCCAAGGCCCGCGGTGCCGACATCCCGATCCCGAGCGACGTGGTGGTGGCCCCGGCCTTCGCCGCCGACGCGCCGGCCACGGTGAAGAAGGTCAACGAAGTCGGTCCGGACGACATGATCCTGGACATCGGTCCGGAAACCGCCGCGCGTTATGCGGAAATGATCAACAAAGCCGGCACCGTGGTCTGGAACGGCCCGGTCGGCGTGTTCGAATTCGACGCCTTCGGCAAGGGCACCCAGGTGCTGGCAAAGGCGATCGCCGATTCGTCCGCGTTCTCGATCGCCGGCGGCGGCGACACCCTGGCCGCGGTGGACAAGTACGGCGTCGAGTCCGGCATCAGCTACATTTCCACCGGCGGCGGCGCCTTCCCGGAGTTCTGCGAAGGCAAGGAACTGCCGGCGGTCGCGGCGCTCAAGGCGCGCGCACGCTGAGGTGGCGACCCTCTTCTTCGACCTGGACGGCACCCTGATCGATTCCGCCGTCGGCATCACCCGCTGCGTCGCCCATGCGCTAGAAAGCATGGGCGAACCGGTGCCGCCGCAGCACGAACTGCGGCGCTGGATCGGGCCGACGCTGCGCGAAAGCTTCGGGCCGCTGCTCAGGACCAGGAACGCACCGAACAGGCGGTGCGGCTCTATCGCGAACGTTTCGACAGCCACGGCTGGACCGAACACGAGGCCTATCCGGGCATCGGCGACGCGGTCGAGGCGCTGGTTTCCGCCGGACACCGGCTGGCGGTGGTCACCGCGAAATACGAAGACCACGCACGCCGCATCGTCGAGCACCTGCCGTTCGGCCATCATTTCGAGGACGTGATCGGCGCCACCGAAGACGGCCGCATCAGCCACAAGCCCGAACTGATCGCCGAAGCGCTGCGGCGCCTGGGCCTGGCCGCCGACGGCATCAGCATGATCGGCGACCGGCGCATGGACATCGAAGGCGCGCGCCACCACGGCATGGCCTCGGTGGGCGTGTTGTGGGGTTTTGGCGGCGAAGCCGAACTCAGCACCGCCGGTGCCGACCGCCTGGCGCGCGCACCGCACGAACTGCCCGGGCTGTTCGCTGCGGCTGTCTCCTGAGGACAGCGGCAGGACATCGCGGCAACGCGCGCGGGCCGCAAAAACCTGTGTTAGCTTTGACGGCACCACCCCGCGAAGCCCACCGATGAGCCACGCCCTGCGCCGCACCAAGATCCTCGCCACCTGGGCCCGGCCACCGACGCGCCGGGCGTGCTCGACGACCTGGTGCGCGCCGGCGTCAACGTCGTGCGCCTGAACTTCTCCCATGGCACGCCCGAACACCACGCCGCGCGCGTGGCCGCGGTGCGCGAAGCAGCCGCGCGCCAGGGCCGCGAGGTCGGCATCCTGGCCGACCTGCAGGGCCCGAAGATCCGCATCGAGAAATTCGAGGAAGACAAGGTGCTGCTCAAGGCCGGGCAGGACTTCACCCTGGTCTGCCGCGCCGACGCCCCACTGGGCGACGCCGGCCAGGTCGGTGTCAGCTACCCTGGGTCTGGTCAACGACGTGCATGCGGGCGACACCCTGTTGCTGGACGACGGCCTGATGGCGGTCGAGGTCACCGCCATCGAGGGCGAAAACATACGCACGCGCGTGCTCACCGACGGCGTGCTGTCGAACCGAAAGGGCCTGAACCGGCTCGGCGGTGGCCTGTCGCTGGGCGCGCTGACCGACCAGGACAAGCAGCACATCCAGATCGCCGCGCAGCTGGGCGTGGATTTCATCGCGGTGTCGTTCTGCCGCTCCGCCGCCGACATGGACGAGGCGCGCGCGCTGGCCCGCGCCGCCGGCAGCGACGCCTTCCTGGTGGCCAAGATCGAACGCGCCGAGGCGATCGACAACCTGGCCGAGATCACCATCGCCTCCGACGTGGTGATGGTGGCGCGCGGCGACCTGGGCGTGGAGATCGGCGACGCCGAGCTGCCCGGCCTGCAGAAGAAGATCATCCGCACCGCGCTCGAACACAACCGCGTGGTGATCACCGCCACGCAGATGCTGCAGTCCATGGTGGACAACCCGATCCCGACCCGCGCCGAGGTGCTGGACGTTGCCAACTCGGTGATCGACGGCACCGACGCGGTGATGCTGTCGGCCGAAACCGCCTCGGGAAACTACCCGGTGAAGTCGGTCGAGGCGATGGTGCGCATCTGCCTGGGCGCCGAGCGCCAGTTCGACCACGACACCGATTTCGAGAAGGCGCCGCGCAACCTGCAGGCCGCCGACCAGGCCATCGCCATGGCCAGCATGTTCCTGGCCGAACACATCCAGGTCCGCGCCATCATCGCGCTGACCGAATCCGGCGGCACGGCGCGCTATCTGTCGCGTTTCCGTTCGGCGGTGCCGATCTACGGTCTGTCGCGTCATGCCGGCGCGCGCCGGCGCATGGCGATGATCCGCGACGTGTTCCCGTTCAACTACGACAGCCAGGGCCTGGCCACGCGCGAGGCGGCGCGGGGGCGATCAAGCAGTTGTTCGACGCCGGGGTGCTGTCGGAGGGCGACAGCGTCATCATCACCAGCGGCGACCACATGGAGCTGCACGGCGCCACCAACACCCTGCGCCTGCTGAAAGTCGGCCCCGGCGGCCGCGCCGAGGGCCTGGGCGAGCTCTGAGCTTGCTGCGCAAGCAGGGCGTGTGGCTGCTCAGCGCCGGGATCGTTCGAGGCGATAGGCCGCCGCACGAGGAAACTTTCCCGGACACGCCGTGAATACGTCCATGTAGGCTCTTCAGCGACGTCCGTGTCGCTGAAGGTCCGGAAAAGTTCCCTCGCACGACGGCCTGTGGCCGTTCGGGGCCGGGCCATCGAATTCGAAAAGCCTTGCGAGCCCGTCGCTTTGCCGCCCTGTGTGGTTCCAGGTTCTGAATGCCTGCCAGAAGCCGAGGCAAGCGAGCTTTTGCCCCAAATCGACACCCCGGCCCTGACGGTCTGCAGGTCGTCGTGCGTGAGGTCGCTTTCCGGGGCTTCGAAAACATGGACGTTTTCGAAGAGCCTCCATGGATGGATTCACGGCGTCCCCGGAAAGCGACCTCACGTACGGCGGCCTATCGCCAGGAACGATCCCGGCGCACCCGAGTCACCCGCTCACGGGCAATGGATCTGCCTGGGCCCGGAAGGGCCCAGGGGTGGGGCGGGGAGCAGGCTTGGGCTATAATCCCCGGCTTTCCAGCAACCACCCCGGGATCGCCCCCATGAGTATCGACCAGCTCGCCGAAACCGCCCAGGCCATGGTGGCCGCAGGCAAGGGCATCATCGCCATCGATGAGTCCACCGCCACCATCAAGAAGCGTTTCGAAGGCGTCGGCATCGAGTGCACGGAAGAGAACCGCCGCGCCTACCGCGAGATGCTGCTGACCACCCCGAAGCTGGGCGACTACATCTCCGGCGCCATCCTGTACGACGAGACCCTGCGCCAGTCCACCAAGGCCGGCGTGCCGTTCACCAAGGTCATGATGGACAACGGCATCCTGCCGGGCATCAAGGTGGACCTGGGCGCCAAGCCGCTGGCCGGCTTCCCGGGCGAACTGGTCACCGAAGGCCTGGACGGCCTGCGCGACCGCCTGAAGGAATACGCCAAACTGGGCGCCAAGTTCGCCAAGTGGCGCGCCGTGATCACCATCGGTGAAGACGCGCCGTCCGGCACCTGCATCGAGGCCAACTGCCACGCACTGGCCCGCTACGCCGCCCTGTGCCAGGAAGCCGGCATCGTGCCCATGGTCGAGCCCGAAGTGCTGATGGACGGCGAGCACGACATCGACACCTGCTACGAGATCACCGAGGTCACCCTGCGCTCGCTGTTCGGCGCGCTGTACGAGCACAACGTCATGCTCGAGGGCACCATCCTGAAGGCCTCCATGGTCGTGTCCGGCAAGGACTGCCCGGACCAGGCCGGCGTCGAGGAAGTGGCCGAGATGACCCTGCGCTGCCTCAAGGCCTCGGTGCCGGCGATCCTGCCGGGCATCGTGTTCCTGTCCGGCGGCCAGAGCGACGAGGCCGCCACCGCGCACCTCAACGCCATGAACCAGATGGGTGCCAAGCCCTGGCCGCTGAGCTTCAGCTACGGCCGCGCCATGCAGTCGGCCGCGCTCAAGCTGTGGTCCAAGGACCTGGTGGGCAATGTCGCCGCCGCCCAGCAGACCGTGTACGCCCGCGCCAAGGACAACGGCCTGGCCGCGCTGGGCAAGTGGAAGTCCGCGTAAGCGGCGCCCGCCCAGTGGTCCACGGAACGCCGGCCTCGTGCCGGCGTTCTGCTTTCCGGGCCCGGATCTCACGCCCAGCGGCACTTCATCGTGGGCTGGCGTCAACGTCCTGCGCGCCCGGGCGTTGATCACCGGATGACCGCAGCCCGTGCACGCCGGCATGACGTCGGCCCCGTACAATCGGCCGACCTGCCTGCGTGGGGCCGGCCTTGCCCCCGGTTGCCAGGCCTGCCCGGCGAACTTTCTCCGGCCCCCGGGTCAGTATCCGGAGCGCCTGCGTGCGGTTGAGCGGCATCGAGCGCACCATCACGCCACCGTCCCGCGACGGCGGCCATTCAAGGATCAAGGAACGCCCCTGACATGACGTCGAGCCTCAAGAAGCTGCCCCCTCTGCTGGCCCTGGCCCTGCTGCTGTCCGCCTGTGGCGACGACGCATCCGACCGGCCGCAGGCGCCGGCCGCGACCGTCACCACGACACAGGCGGCCATCAAGCCCCGGAGCGACGCCATCGAGGCCCTGGGCACGACGCGGGCCAACGAGTCGGTGCTGGTCACCGCCAAGGTCACCGAAACCGTGGTCCGGGTGAACTTCGAGGACGGCGACCTGGTCGAGGCCGGCGACGTGCTGGTGGACCTGTCGGGTCGTGCCGAACTGGCCGGGCTGGACGAAGTCGCCGCGTCCTACCGCGAGGCGCAGCAGCAGTACGAGCGCCTGCGCGAGCTCAATGCGCAGAAACTCATCCCGACCAGCCAGCTCGACGCCCAGCGCGGCGCCATGGATTCCGCGCGCGCGACTGGACGTGGTGCGCGCACGCCTGGCCGACCGCGTGATCACGGCGCCCTTCGACGGCGTGCTCGGTTTCCGCCAGGTCAGCCCCGGCACCTGGTCACGCCCGGCACCACCATCGCCAGCCTGGACGACATCTCGGTGATGAAGCTCGACTTCACGGTGCCCGAGGCCTTCCTGTCCGCGCTTGCTCCCGGGCAGGCCGTGTCGGCACGCAGCGCGGCCTGGCCGGACCGCGAGTTCACCGGCACGGTGAGCACGATCGATTCGCGCGTGGACCCGGTCACCCGCGCCGTCACCGTGCGCGCCGAGATCCCCAACCCCGAGCGCGAACTGCGTCCGGGCATGCTGCTCACGCTGCAGGTGTTCCAGCCCGAGCGCCAGGCGCTGGTGGTGCCCGAGATCTCGGTGATCCAGGTGGCGCAGGACGCGCACGTGTTCCGGGTCAAGGCCGACGACACCGTCGAGCAGGTGGACGTGAAGCTGGGCCAGCGCCGTCAGGGCGAGGTCGAAGTGCTGGACGGGCTGGCGGCCGGCGACCGCATCGTCGTGGACGGCACCGTCAAGCTGCGCGAAGGCGCGCGGGTGGTCGAAGCCACCGCCGCCGGTGAAGCGGCCGCCGTCGTCGCCGACCGCAAGGGCGCCTGAGGGCGCGCCGGGGAAAAGACCATGGTCCTGTCCGACCTTTCGATCAAACGCCCGGTCTTCGCGACCGTGATGAGCCTGATGCTGGTGGTGTTGGGCATCATCGCCTTCACCCGCCTGACCCTGCGCGAGCTGCCCAACATCGACCCGCCGATCGTCTCGGTCGAGGTCGCCTATCCGGGCGCGTCGGCGGCGGTGGTGGAGACCCGCATCACCCAGATCCTCGAAGACGCCGTGGCCGGCATCGAGGGCATCGAGACCGTGGAGTCGCGCAGCCGCAACGGCGAGGCACAGGTGACGCTGGAGTTCTCGCTGACGCGCGACATCGAGGCCGCCGCGAACGACGTTCGCGACGCCATCAGCCGGGTGATGGACCGCATGCCGGAAGAGGCCGACCCGCCGGAGATCGAGAAGGTCGAGGCCGACGCCGAGGTCATCCTCTGGCTGAACATGAACTCGTCGCGCCTGGACACCCTGGCGCTCAGCGATTACGCCGAACGCTACGTGGTCGACCGCCTGTCGAGCATCGACGGCGTCGCCCAGGTCGGGTCGGCGGCCAGCAGCGTTATTCGATGCGTATCTGGCTCGACCGCGAGGCACTGGCCGCGCGCGGCCTCACCGTCAACGACGTCGAGAACGCGCTGCGGCGCGAGAACGTCGAACTGCCCGCCGGCAGCCTGGAATCGCAGGACCGCGACTTCGTGCTGCGGGTGATGCGCGGCTACCAGGAAGCCGACGACTTCGCCCAGCTCACCCTGGCCAAGGGCGAGGACGGTTACCTGGTGCGGCTGGGCGACGTGGCGACCGTCGAACGCGCCTCGGCCGAACGCCGCGCCTATTTCCGCGGCAACGGCCAGCCCAACATCGGCCTGGGCGTGGTCAAGACGTCCACCGCCAACAGCCTGGACGTGGCGCGCGACGTCAAGGCGGCGCTGCCGGCGATCCAGGACACGCTGCCCGATGGCACCGACATCTTCGTCGCCTTCGACTCCACCACCTTCATCGACGCCGCGGTGAACCGCGTCTACATGACGCTGATCGAAGCGGTGCTGCTGGTGCTGGTGGTGATCTACCTGTTATGGGCAGCGTGCGCGCCGCGCTGATCCCGGCGGTGACGGTGCCGGTCTGCCTGGTCACGGTGTTCATCGCGTTGTGGGCCTTCGGCTTCACCATCAATCTGCTGACCCTGCTGGCGTTGGTGCTTTGCATCGGCCTGGTGGTGGACGACGCCATCGTGGTGCTGGAGAACGTGCAGCGCCGCGCCGACCTGGGCGAACCGCCGCTGGTGGCGGCGCGTCGTGGCACCCAGCAGGTGGCGTTCGCGGTGATCGCGACCACCACGGTGCTGGCGGCGGTGTTCCTGCCGATCGGCTTCATGGAAGGCAATACCGGGCGGTTGTTCCGCGAGCTGTCGGTGGCGATGGCCGCGGCGGTCACCATCTCGGCCTTCGTCGCGCTGACGCTGACGCCGATGATGTGTTCCAAACTGATCCGCGCGCACGAACAGCCGCGGGGCCTGAACGCCTGGATCCAGAGCCACCTGGCTTCGTTGAGCAGCGGCTACCGCAAGGCGCTCAAGCGCACGATCGGCCGGCCGCTGCTGTTCGGCGCGATGCTGCTGGGCAGCCTGTGCGTGTCCTGGTTCCTGCTGATCGCCACGCCCGCCGAACTGGCGCCGCCGGAGGACCGCGGCGCCTTCTTCGTCACCGTGTCCGGTCCCGAGGGCGCGGGCTTCGACTACACCGTCGAACAGATGCACGAGGTCGAGCAGAAGCTGTTCAAGTACCTGGGCGAAGGCCAGTCCATCGACCGTGCGAATACCCGCGTGCCCGGCGGCTTCGGTCCCGGCGGCGACATGCACACCGGCCAGGCCATCGTGTTGCTGAAGCCCTGGAACCAGCGCGACGAGACCACGGCCGAACTGGTGGAGAAGGTGCGTGCCGACCTCGCCCGCCTGCCCGGCGTGGTCGCGCGGCCGCAGGTCCGCACCGGCCTGGTGCGCAGCGGCGGCCAGCCGCTGGCGGTGGTGCTGGGCGGCCCGGATTACGCCGAGCTGGCGCAGTGGCGCGACCGCATGCTGGCGCGCATGGAACAGAACCCGCAGCTGTATTCGGCCGACTCGGACTACAAGGAAACCCGCCCGCAGCTTCGCGTCGAAATCGACCGTACCCGCGCCGCCGACCTGGGCGTGTCGGTGCAGGAGATCGGCCGCACCTGGAATCCATGATGGGCTCGCGCCGCGTCACCACCTACGTGGAGGACGGCGAGGAGTACGACGTGATCCTGCAGGCGCAGCGCGAGAACCGCGCCTCGCCCTCCGACCTCAACAACCTGTACGTGCGTTCGGCCACCACCGGCGAACTGGTGCCGCTGTCGAGCCTGGTCACGCTGAGCGAACTGGCCGAACCGGGCCAGTACAACCGCTTCAACCGCCTGCGCGCGATCACCATTTCGGCCGGCCTGGCGCCGGGTTACACCCTGGGCGAGGCGCTGGACTGGTTCCGACAGGTCGCCGCGGAAGAACTGCCCGAACGCGCCCAGATCGACTACAAGGGCGAGTCGCGCGAATACCAGCGTGCCGGCGGCGCGGCACTGTTCACCTTCGCCATGGCGCTGCTGATCGTCTACCTGGTGCTGGCGGCGCAGTTCGAAAGTTTCCTGCACCCGCTGGTGATCATGCTGACGGTGCCGCTGGCAGTGCTGGGTGCGCTGCTCGGTCTGTGGCTGTTCGGCAGTTCGCTCAACCTGTTCAGCCAGATCGGTATCGTGATGCTGGTGGGGCTGGCGGCCAAGAACGGCATCCTGATCGTCGAGTTCGCCAACCAGCTGCGCGACGAGGGCCTGGCGATCGGCGAAGCCATCGTGGAATCCGCGGCCGTGCGCATGCGCCCGATCCTGATGACCTCGATCGCCACCATCATGGGCGCCGTGCCGCTGGTGGTGGCCGGCGGCCCGGGTTCGGCCAGCCGCGCCACCATCGGTATCGTGGTGATTTCCGGCGTGGCGTTCTCGACGGTGCTGTCGCTGTTCGTGGTGCCGGCCTTCTACACCCTGCTGGCGCCCTACACGCGCTCGCCCGAGGCCGTGGCGCGCAAGCTCGAGAAACTCGAGAGCGAAACGCCAGTTGTCGGCGGTCACGCGTAGAATCGCCGGAATTCTGGAGGTCGGGCATGAGCGATTCGCCGTATCGAGGGCCGCAGGGAAAGCCGCGGGACAAGCGCGAGCGCGAGCGTGACCGGCAGGCACGGCCGACGCCGGCGGCCGCCGAATCGCGGCGTCCGCCGGGCCGCGGCCCAAATCGCGACAACCCCCGCGACCATGCCCGCGACGAAGCGGACGCCGCATTGCTGCGCGGCGAAGCCACCACGCCGCGCCCCCGCGCGAACTGCGCCTGCATGGCCTGAACGCCTGCCTGGCCATGTTCGAACACCGGCCGCAGGACCTGCGCAAGGTCTGGCTGCTCGAATCGCGCATTCCGAAACTGAAGGCGGTGCTGGCGCACTGCGTGCAGCACCGCATCGGCTACACCGTGGTCGGGGACGAAGACCTGCACAAGCTGTCGGGCAGCGCGCACCACGAAGGCGTGGTGTTCGGGGTGGTGCCGAACACCGAGCACAATCTGTCGGAGTGGCTGCGTGCGCTGCCGGCAGGACCGATGGCCGCGCTCTGGTTGGATGGGGTAGGCAATCCGCACAACCTGGGCGCGATCCTGCGTTCGGCGGCGCATTTCGGCGTCGCCGGCCTGCTGCTGCCCAAGGACTCGCCGCTGGCCCTGTCCGGCGCCGCGGCGCGGGTGGCCGAAGGCGGCGCGGAGCGGGTGCCGATGGTGCGCCTGGGCCGCACCGACAACAGCCTGGCCCAGCTGAGCTCCGCCGGTTTCGTGCCCGTGGCCACCGTCGTGCGCGGCGGCCAGCCGCTGTACGGCACGGCCCTGCCGGAACGCCTGCTGCTGATGATGGGCGCCGAACAGACCGGCGTGGATCCGCTGCTGGCCCAGGCTTCGGCGCTGCGCCTGGGCATCCCGGGCAGCGGCGCGGTGGAAAGCCTCAACGTGGCTTCCGCCACGGCGGTCTTATGGGCGAATGGTGGCGCCAGCGCCGGGCCTGAGCCCGGACGCTGAATCGGCAGTTCAGACCGGGATCGGCATAATCGCGCCATGACCCCGAGCCCCCTTGCGATCCCCTCCCGCCTCCACGCCCTGTTGTTCGCCGCGCTGCTGCTGTTGTGCAGCGCCGCCGCCGCCCGCAGCGAATACGGCGTCGACTACACCGTGCAGTTCCTGCCGAAGTCCGGTCAGGCGCAGGTGACGATCAAGCTCACGCCCGGCGAGGTCGGCGCCCGCCGCCTGCGCCTGACCATGCCCGAAGACCGCTACACCCAGGTCAGCGGCGACGGCGAGGTCGTGCGCAAGGGCGACGTGGTCACCTGGGTCCCGCTGCGCGACAAACCCTCGAAGCTGCGCTACCGCTACCTGATCGACCACCAGCGCCGCGACGGCGGTTACGACGCCCGCATCACCGACGACTGGGCGATCGTGCGCGGCGACGACCTGGTGCCCGCCGCCCGGGTCAGCGCCAGCAAGGGCGCCGATTCGCGCGTGCGCCTGCGCTTCGTGCTGCCCAAGGGCTGGACCAACGTGGACACGCCCTTCCTGCGCAGCCGTGACGGCAAGTCCTTCGTGGTGGTGAACCCGGAGCGCCGTTTCGACCGGCCGATCGGCTGGATCATCGCCGGCGCGGTCGGCACCCGGCGCGAGCACCTGGGCGACACCGAGATCAGCGTCGCCGGGCCCAAGGGCGACGTGATCCGCCGCAACGACATGCTGGCCTTCTTCAACAACCTGGTGCCGGAGTTCGAGCGCGCTTTCGGCAAGCTGCCGGCCAAGCTGCTGATCGTCAGCGCCGGCGACCCGATGTGGCGCGGCGGGCTGTCGGGGCCGCGTTCGCTGTTCCTGCATGCCGACCGGCCGTTGATCAGCGAAAACGGCACCAGCACGCTCACGCACGAACTCACCCACGTGATTACCCGGATCAGGGGCGCCGACGGCGACGACTGGATCGCCGAGGGCCTGGCCGAGTTCTATTCGATCGAACTGCTGCGCCGTGCCGGCCTGCTGAGCCCAGCGCGTGCAGACAAGGCCCAGGACTGGATGGCCAACCACGGCAAGGACATCACGCGCCTCACCAGCAACCGTTCGCACGGCCCGCGCACCGCGCGCGCCGTGCAGCTGATGCGCGAGCTCGATGCCGAGATCCGCGCCCGCACCAAGGACAAGCGCAGCCTGGACGACGTGGTCAAGGCGCTGATCCCGCTGCGCGAGGTGTCGCGCGAGGACCTGCGCGAGCAGGTGCAGGAACTCACCGGCGCGCCCTCGAAGGTGCTCGACACGCCGCTGCTCGACTGACTCAGGGGCTGGCGGGCTTCACCGGCAGCTGGCCGAAGTCCACCGTCGTTTCCGCCGCCAGGTAGGCCAGCACCGCATACGCGGCCGCCTGCTGGTCGAGCGCCTTGGCATCGACCTTGTCCAGCGTGTCGTTGGCGGTGTGGTGGTAGTCGAAATAGTCGGTGCCGTCCTGCGCCAGCTGCGCCCATGGCGCGCCCAGCGCGACGATCGGGCCGACATCCGGGCCCGGGCTGCCGACGCCGCGTTCGACCTCGACACCCAGCGGCGCCAGCACCTCGCCGATCTGCTCGATCACCGGCCAGGCCGCATCGGCCACGCCGGCGCGCAGTGCGTACACGCGGCCGGCACCGAAGTCGCTTTCGGCGCCGAGCTGGTGGGCGCCGACTTCGTCCGCGGCGGCGCGCGCAGCGGCGTAGGCCTTGCCGCCGTACAGGCCCTGTTCCTCGTTGGCATAGGCGATCACGCGCACGGTGCGGCGCGGCGCCCGGTCCATCGCGCCGATCAGCGCGCCTGCGGCCATGGTGATGCCGACGCCGGAAGCGTCGTCGATGGCGCCGGTGCCCAGGTCCCAGGAGTCGAGATGGCCGCCGATGGTCACCACTTCGTCCGGCAGCTCGCGGCCGCGGATCTCGCCGATCACGTTGTGCGAGGTGTACTCGCCCCGCGTTTCCGCGGCGATGTCCAGACGCAGGCGCACCGGCTGGCCGCGGCCGAGCATGTGCGACAGCAGGTCGGCATCGGGGTTGGACAGCGCGGCGGCCGGGATGCGCGGCACGTCGGCGACGTAGCGCATCACGCCTGTGTGCGCGAAGCGGTCGCTGCTGGTGCCGATCGAACGGATCAGGATGGCAGCCGCGCCCTTCTTCGCCGCTTCCACCGCGCCGTTGCTGCGCGCACCCACGGCCGGGCCATAACCGCGGCCGTCCTTGAAACGCACCATGCGGTTGCTGACGTAGGCGATCTTGCCGGCCAGGCTGCCGTCGGGCGCGGCGCTGAGCGCGGCCAGGTCGGCGAACTCGACGACCTCGGCCTCCAGCGGCGCCGCGCCGGTGCCGACGCTGCCGCCGAGCGCGGTCACCACCAGCGGCTGCGGGAACGGTGCCAGCACTTCGGCGCGTTCGTGCCCGCGGATCCAGGCCGGGAAGGTGACCGGTTCCAGGTATACCCGGTCGAAACCCAGCGCCTTGAACTTGGCTTCCGCCCACGCCACCGCGCGCGCGTCCGCCGGCGTGCCGGCCAGGCGCGGGCCGACTTCGGTGGTCAGCGACTCGACCACGGCCCAGGCCTGGCTGCCGCGCAGGGCCTGGTCGCGCAGGGTGGCGGCGGCGGCCAGGTCTTCGGCCTCCAGGCCGGTATCGGCGCCGGCGGAACCGGCGCAGAGCGCGGCGGCGAGCAGGGAAATCACAAGACGCATGCAGGACTCCGGAAATCAGGACGCCGACCCGAGGGCCGGCGTCGGTGGGGTTTGCGGTCCGGTCAGCGCTTGAGCGCGTCGCGGATCTCGGTGAGCAGCTTCACTTCCTCGCTCGGCTCCGCCGGCGGTGCGGGCGCCGCTTCTTCCTTGCGCTTGAGCGAGTTGATCACCTTCACCGCCACGAAGATGGCGAAGGCGATGATCAGGAAATCGACGATGGTTTGGATGAAGGCGCCGTACTTGACCAGCACCGCCGGCACCTCGGTGCCGGCCGCATCCACGGTGGCGGCCTTGAGTTCGATCGCCAGGTCGCTGAAGTTCACGCCGCCGACCGCATAACCGATGGACGGCATGATGATGTCGTTGACCAGCGAGGCGACGATCTTTCCGAACGCGGCGCCGATCACCACGCCGACCGCGAGGTCGACGACGTTGCCGCGCATTGCGAATTCCTTGAATTCCGAAGCCATTCCCATGGACATGCTCCTGCAACCGGGGACGAGTCCCGAATTTACACCGGCCCGCGCTTCAGGCGATACGCCCGGACAGTTCCACCAGGCCATCCACGCCGGCGTGGAAATGATCACCCGGCGCCAGCGCGGCCACGCCCGAGGGCGTGCCCATGAACACCAGGTCGCCGGCCTTGAGCGCATACAGCTTCGACAGTTCGTGCAGCACCTCGGCGACGCTGAAGACCATGTCGTCGAGCTGGCCCTGCTGGCGCGGTTCGCCGTTCACGGTCAGCCAGATCCGGCGCGTGAACAGATCACCCGCGGCGGCGGCCGGCACCAGTTCGCTGGCGGGTGCGGAATGGTCGAAGCCCTTGCCGGTGTCCCAGGGCAGGCCCTTGGCCTTGGCGGCGGCCTGCAGGTCGCGGCGCGTGAGGTCCAGGCCGACGCCGTAACCGAACACGAGATCGAGTGCGAGACCGGTCGCCACCACGCCGTCGGCATCGTGGCCCAGCGCCACCACCAGCTCCACTTCGTGGTGCAGGTCGCGCGTGCCGGGTGGGTAGGGCACCGTGCCGCCGCCAGCGACGATGGCGTCGGCGGGTTTCATGAAGAACACCGGGTTGCCGCGGTCCACGCTGGCACCCATTTCCTTCGCGTGTTCGGCGAAGTTGCGGCCCACGCAGTAGATGCGCCGCACCGGGAACAGCGCGTCGCTGCCGCGCACGGGCAGGCAGGGGGTGGCGGGCATGGGGATGACGGTTCGGGTCATGGCGCGGCTCCGGGGCGAAGCGCCAAGTCTAGCCGCGATGGATGTCGCGATACCGCGACGGAATGCTCAGCGCAGGCCGAGGGGCGAGGTGGGCTTGTCGACGAGGGTGTACTCGCCTTCGATCACGCCTTCCTGGGGGCGCGCCGGCCGGGCCGGGGAGCGCAGCAGGCGGCGCACGGCCGCGAACAGCAGCATGCCCAGGCCGATCACCAGGCCAAAGACCACCAGCAGCACCAGCAGCATCAGCCCGAGCAGGCCCACGAGCACGCGCAGCAGCGGGCTGCGGGGCTTGCTGGGGCAATAACTGAACAGGCGTTGGAAACGGAAGCGCATGGGGGCGTGGCAGAATGCGTGGGAGACGGAGTATGGCGAGGCCCGATGTGGAAAGTGTAAGCGGTTCGTTAATCCGGCTGGCCGAGTGGCCGCCCGAGGGCTTGTCGGAGATCGAAGTGCCGCTGGACGGCGAGCCGCAGTCGTTGATCCTGCTGCGCCAGGGCGACCAGTTGCGCGCCTGGCTCAACATCTGCCCGCATGCCGGACGGCGCCTGGACTGGGCGCCCGGCAAGTTCCTGGTCGACCGTGGCCACCTGGTCTGCGCCGCGCACGGCGCCAGTTTCGAACTCGATCGTGGCGAATGCATCGCCGGGCCCTGCCGCGGTGCGTCCTTGCGGCCGGTCGCGGTCAGCGCCGGCTAGAACATCAGGTTGACGATCACCAGCACGATGGCGAGGTAGAGCAGGGTCAGCGGCGCGCCGGTGCGCCACAGGTCGCGCGAGCTGTAACCGGCGGGCCCGGTCACCATCGCCAGCACCGGGTTGGACACGCTCAGGAAATTGTTCGAGGCCGACAGCGCCACGATCAGCGCGAATGCCAGCGGACTGCCACCGGCGGCCAAGGCGACGTTGATCGCCATCGGCACCATCACCACGGTGGCGCCGACGTTGCCGATCACCAATGCAAAAGCGGTGGCCAGCAACCCGACCGCGGCCTCGATCACCCAGATCGGCACGTCGGGGCCGATGCGGTCGAGGATCTGCTGCGCCAGCCAGCCGGCGGCGCCGGTGGAATCCATGGCCCAGCCCAGCGGGATCAGGCAGGCCATCAGGAACACGGTCTTCCAGCTGACCGCGGCGTAGGCCTCGTCCATGTTCAGCACGCCCGCCAGCAGCATCGCCGCCGCACCGGCCATCAGCGCCAGCGGCACCGGCACCAGGGTGCTCAGCGCCAACGCCATCGCCGCGCCGAACACGCCGATCGCCCACCACAGCTTGTGCGGCCGCTGCTCGCCCTTGGGGTAGTCGGTGACCACGACGAAGTCGCGGCTTTCGCTGGCCTGCGCCAGGTCGGTCCAGATGCTGTGGAAGACCAGCATGTCGCCGGCCTTGAGCGGCATGCGCCGGATGTCTTCGCGCCAGACCTGGTTGTCCCGGTTGATCGCCAGCAGGCTGATGCCGAAGCGCTTGCGCAGCTGCAGCTGCGCCTGTGCCTTGCCGATGAAGGACGAGGTGGGCGGGATCACCGCTTCGGAAATGCCCGAGCGGCTGGGATTGAACAGGTCGGCGAAATTGCGCAGCCGTGCCGACATGCGCAGCAGGTTCTTCTGCGCGTAGTCCTGGATCGCCTCGCGCGGGCCCATCACGCCCAGCACGCTGCCGACCCAGATCATCTGGTCCGCCGGCGGTGCCAGCCGCGCCTCGTTGCCGCTGAGCAGGGCCAGCAGCAGCGGCGCGTCGCGCTGGGCCTCGGCTTCGCCGACCGACATGCCCACCAGCGGGCTTTCGGCGGTGACGCTGAGTTCGTACACATCGCCGTCGATGCCGTAGGCACGCGCGAAATAACTCTGGGTGCGGCTGGGCGCCACGCCTTTTTCCTCGCCGTGGCCCAGCAGCTTCGGGCCCAGCCAGCGGAAATAACCCAGGCCCAGCAGCAGCAGCGCCAGGCCGATCGGCAACGGCGCGAACATCGGCAGCGGCTGCAGCGTGGACACGCCCGAGGGCAGGTTGCGGTTGGCGGCCACCAGCAGGTCGTTGAGCAGCATCAGCGGCGAATTGCCGATCATGGTCAGGCCGCCGCCCATCACGATCGCGGCGGCGAGCGGCAGCAGCAGCCGCGACAGGCCGATGCCGGACCGGCCCGACACGCGCGAGGCCACCGGCAGGAACAGAGCCATTACCGACGGGTTCTGCATGAAGCCGGAAATCAGGCCGGCCACCGCCGAGGTCATCAGGATCAGCCGCTCCTCCATGCCCTTGGACATGCGCAGCAGCCACACCGCCAGGCGGTTCAGCGCGCCGGTGCGGTCCAGGCCGGCGCCCAGGATCATGGTGGCGATCACCGCGATCACGGCGTTGCCCGAGAAGCCGTCGAAGAGCTGGTTCGCCGGCACCAGGCCGGTCAGGCCCAGCACCACCAGCACCACCAGCGCGGTGGCGTCGGCGCGGATGCGCTCGATCATGAACATGGCGATGGTAAAGCCGACCAGGCCAAGCACGAGCATCATGTCGCGGGTGAGGGCCAGGCCGGTTTCCATCGTTTCTGTCAGGCTCCCGGCAGTCGGTCGTACAGCAGGTCCCAGACCCCGTGGCCGAGTTTCAGGCCGCGGGTTTCGAAGTGGGTCTGGCGGCGCCATTCGGGCCGCGGCACGAAGCCGCGCGGGCCGGCGCGGTTGCGCAGGCGCGGTTCGGCGTCCAGCACGTCCCACAGGTGTTCGGCGTAATTTTCCCAGTCGGTGGCGACGTGCAGCAGGCCGCCGGGCTTCAGGCGGTCGCAGAGCAGGGCCACGAAGTCCGGTTGCACCAGGCGGCGCTTGTGGTGGCGCTTCTTGTGCCAGGGGTCGGGGAAGTAGATGCGAACCTCGTCCAGTGATGCCGGCGCCACTTCATCGCGCAGCACCTCGACGGCATCGTGTTGATAGACACGCAGATTGTGCAGCCCGGCGGCCGCGGCGGCGTTGAGCAGTCGGCCCACGCCGGGGCCGTGCACTTCGACGCCGATGAAGTCACGCCCGGTTTCGCGTTCGGCCGCGAAAAGCAGCTGTTCGCCATTGCCGAAGCCAATTTCCATGACAAGCGGGCCCGACCGCCCGAATACCGTTCCGAAGGCCTGCTGCCCACCGCGGTAATCCAGCCCCAACGAAGCCCAATGCAACTCGAACGCCCGCTTCTGCGCTTCGGTCTGCCGCCCCTGCCGCAGGACGAAACTGCGGATCGGCCGGTTCCGAGGTGAAGGTTCGGGAGTGTTTTCGTCGCTGGCGCCGGACATGCCCGCCACCCCCGTCAGAGGAAGTGGCCGTCGAGCGGCGAGGAGGCGTTGGCGTGGCGTTTTTTCGGGATGCGGCCGGCCAGGAAGGCTTCGCGCCCGGCCTCGACCGCTTTGCGCATGGCGCTGGCCATCAGGATCGGGTCGCGCGCGCCGGCGATCGCGGTGTTCATCAGCACGCCGTCGCAGCCCAGTTCCATGGCGATGGCGGCGTCGGACGCCGTGCCGACGCCGGCGTCCACCAGCACGGGCACCTTGGCGTTGTCGACGATCTCGAGGATGGACCAGCGGTTCTGCACGCCCAGGCCCGAGCCGATCGGCGCGGCCAGCGGCATCACGGCCACGCAGCCGATTTCTTCCAGGCGCTTGGCGATGATCGGGTCGTCGCTGGTGTAGACCATCACGTCGAAGCCGTCGGCGACCAGGATCTCGGCGGCCTTGAGGGTCTGCACGACGTCCGGGTACAGCGTCTTCGCATCGCCCAGCACTTCGAGTTTCACCAGCTTGTGGCCGTCGAGCAGTTCGCGCGCGAGGCGGCAGGTGCGCACGGCGTCATCGGCGGTGTAGCAGCCGGCGGTGTTGGGCAGCAGGGTGTAGCGGTCGGGCGGCAGGACGTCCAGCAGGTTCGGTTCGCCGGGGTTCTGGCCGATGTTGCTGCGGCGGATGGCGACGGTGACGATTTCCGCGCCCGCGGCTTCGGTGGCGAGGCGGGTCTGTTCCAGGTCGGTGAACTTGCCGGTGCCGGTCAGCAGGCGGGAGCGGTAGGTCTTGCCGGCGATCACCAGGGTATCGGCGGGCGAGGGGGCTTCTGCACGATTCATGCCCGGATTATGGCCCGTTCCGCCGCACGAGTTAACCCTTTTTTAAGACCCCATTCACCCCATGTTCCCGGCTTGCGCTCCCTTCGGGCCGTGCGCCGGGATCGTTCTTGGCGATAGGCCGCCGTACGTGAGGTCTTTTTCCGGGGACGCCGTGAATCCATCCATGGAGGCTCTTCGAAAACGTCCATGTTTTCGAAGCCCCGGAAAAAGACCTCACGCACGACGGCCTGCGGACCGTCAGGACCGGGGTGCCGTTCTGGGGCAAGAGCTCGCTTGCCTGTGCTTCTGGCAGGCATCCAGAAACGATCCCGGCACCCGCCGGACCAGACGCCCACGAGCAAGACAGTTCTTCTTGTGCCCCGAAGGGAGCGCTAGCCGCCGCCGATGGCGTGGATGATCTCGACCCGGTCGCCGTCGGCCAGCGCGTGGGTTTCGTGGCGGCCCCGGGGCACGACCTCGAGGTTGACCTCGACCGCCACCTTGCGGCCCCCGTAACCGGCCAGCGCCAACAGCGCCGCCACCGTCGTGCCGGGCGCCACGTCCCGGACTTCGCCATTGAGCGTGATCTGCATGCCGGCGATTTTATCGCGTTGCGGCCCGCCGCGGCCGGACCGCATAATCCCCGCCGAACGCGGGTGTAGTTCAATGGTAGAACTGCAGCTTCCCAAGCTGCTAACGTGGGTTCGATTCCCATCACCCGCTCCAAGTCCCCCACGGCGGCCACGTGCCGCCGTATTCGATGGGGCCGAACCCCGCACCACTCCCGTCCCGGAGGACGCCATGCCGCACCCCGTCCCCCTGGGCTGGCGCGAGTGGCTGTCACTGCCCGACCTGGGCATTGCCGCGGTACGCGCCAAGGTCGACACCGGCGCGCGTTCCTCCGCCCTGCACGTGCTGGACCAGGAAACCTTCCGGCGCGACGGCCACGAGTACGTGCGTTTCCTGCTCGACACCGGCGTGGCCGGCGCCGCGCCGCAGCCGGCCGAAGCCGCGGTGCTCGACCGCCGCCGCGTCACAGACTCCGGCGGCCACCAGACCGAACGCCTGTTCATCCGCACCCGCCTGCGCCTGGCGGGCCGGGAGTGGCTGGCCGAAGTCAACCTGACACAACGCCGGAACATGCTTTTCCCCATGCTGCTCGGCCGCACTGCGCTGGCCGGGCGTTTCCTGGTCGACCCGGCCAGCTCCTTCCTGCAGGGCGATCCGCCCGAAGACATGGTTCCGCCGTGAAACTCGCCATCCTCTCCCGCAATGCCAAGCTCTATTCGACCCAGCGCCTGGTCGAAGCCGCGCGCGAACGTGGCCATACCGTGCGCGTGCTCGACCCGCTGCGCTGCTACATGCAGATCGCGCCCGGCCAGTTCCTGCTGCGCTACAAGGGCAAACCCCTGGCCGGCATGGACGCGGTGATCCCGCGCATCGGCGCCTCGGTCACCTTCTATGGCACCGCCGTGCTGCGCCAGTTCGAGCTGATGGGCGCCTACACGCCCAACGGTTCCGATGCCGTGCTGCGCGCCCGCGACAAACTGCGTTGCCACCAGATGCTGGCGGGCGAAGGCCTGGGCCTGCCGCTGACCGTGTTCGGCGACAACCCCGACGACACCAGCGACCTGCTGGGCATGCTCGGCAAGCCGCCGCACGTGATCAAACTCAACGAAGGCACCCAGGGCACCGGCGTGATCCTGGCGGAGAACGCGGGGGCATCGCGCAGCGTCATCGAAGCCTTCCGCGGCCTGTACGCCAACTTCCTGGTGCAGGAGTTCATCGCCGAAGCCAAGGGCGCCGACCTGCGCTGTTTCGTGGTCGGGGACCGGGTGGTGGCGGCCATGCGCCGGCAGGCGGGCGAGGGCGAGTTCCGGTCCAACCTGCACCGGGGCGGCAAGGCCAGCCCGGTGAAGCTGACCGCGGCGGAAATCGAGACCGCCCGGCGCGCCGCCCGGGTCATGGGGCTGGGTGTTGCAGGCGTGGACCTTCTGCGGTCGAAACGTGGGCCATTGGTGCTGGAAGTGAACTCAAGCCCCGGCCTGGAGGGCATCGAAGGGGCTTCTGGCGTGGATGTGGCCGGGGAGATCATCGATTTCGTGACCTCCAGGGTCCGTCCGAAGGCGCCGGCCCGGCGCCGGGCGCCACCCCGGAAGCGGGCGT
Organism: Arenimonas daejeonensis; assembly: GCF_007993735.1. Classification (GTDB taxonomy): domain Bacteria; phylum Pseudomonadota; class Gammaproteobacteria; order Xanthomonadales; family Xanthomonadaceae; genus Arenimonas; species Arenimonas daejeonensis. The sequence goes on from NZ_CP042453.1 coordinate 1,333,695, forward strand.
TAACCAAAGGCTGAAGCGGTTTTAACGGCTCTTTAATACCCTGCAGCCTAGGCTTGCCGAGCCGGTAAGCCTGCTCAGGTCACTCCTCGTCAGAGCGTCACCCTGCGGATTACGGCAATCGGGGCAGTAAGCAACCTTTCGGCCCGGGTAAGGCGCACGAGTGGCGTCCCCGGGCCTTTTTCTTGTATGGGTGTGGAAGCCGCCTGCCTCTGGCAGAATCGAAGCGGCTCGACCCCACCGAAAAAGAACAAAGAGAGGATGGACATGATGAAGATCGCATTCTGTGCCTTGCTGTTGGCAGCTTCTTCCACGGCGTTCGCCAGCCAGCAGCAGGTGGCCCTGGACGAAGGCAACTTTGCCGACCAGCGCGAAGAGATCGAAGAGGATCTGGCGGACGGCAAGACCTACGCGGAAATCAGCAGCTCCGACCGTGCCAAGGTCCGCGAGGCGCTGGACCGCATTGGCAGCCGCCTGGAAGGCGTCGATTCGATCGACAGCCTCGACATGGAAACCAAGGTCGAGATCTTCAACGAGCAGGAAAAGGTCAACAACATCCTGACCCAGGCCGCCGCCGACAGCCGCCTGGTCTGCGACCGTGACATGCCGACCGGCAGCCGCATGCGCAAGACCACCTGCCAGACCGTGGCCGAGCGCAACCGCCGCGCCGAAGCCGACCGCGAACACCTGCGGAAGGTCCAGAACGGCATCGGCCCGCCGAACAACTGACCCGATGCGCATCCTGGTCGTAGAAGACAACCGAGACATCGCCGCCAACCTCGGCGATTACCTCGAAGACCGCGGGCACACGGTTGATTACGCCGCCGACGGCGTGACCGGCCTGCACCTTGCCGTGGTCAACGACTTCGATGCCATCGTGCTGGACCTGAACCTTCCGGGCATGGATGGCCTGGAGGTCTGCCGCAAGCTGCGGCAGGAAGGCCGCAAGCAGACGCCGGTGCTGATGCTCACCGCACGCGATTCCCTCGACCACAAGCTCGAGGGTTTCGAGTCCGGCGCCGACGACTACCTTGGTGAAGCCTTTCGCGCTGCAGGAAGTGGAGGCCCGCCTGGCCGTACTGGCCAGGCGCGGGCAAGGCCGCCCAGCCGCGCGTGCTGCTGGTGGCCGACCTGGAATACAACCTCGACACGCTCGAGGTGCGCCGCGGCGGCAAGCTGCTGCAGCTCAACCCGACGGCCTTGAAGATCCTGCAGTCGCTGATGGAATCCTCGCCCTCGGTCGTCACCCGCCAGGAGCTTGAAACGCGGGTCTGGGGCGAAGAACTGCCCGACAGCGACTCCCTGCGCGTGCACATCCATGGCCTGCGCGCCGCGGTGGACAAGCCTTTCGACAAGGCCCTGATCCAGACCCGCCATGGCATCGGTTACCGGATCGCCGACCCCGACGCAGGCTGAACCCATGCGCTACCGGCATCGGCTGCGCACGCGAATCATCCTTTCGTTCCTGTTGCTCGGGTTCGGGCTGACGGCTCTGTTCGCCGGGGCGACGATTTATCTGCGTGCCCGCCTCGAGAATCAATTGGTCGAATCCTGGCTGCTGCGCGAGGCCGACAATTTCGTGCAGTTCAAGCGCGAGAACCCCGCGCCCGACGCCCGGTTCTCGTTCACGCGCCAGATCGAGGGCTTCGTCTACCGCCCCGACAGCGCCCAGATCGCCTTCGCCTGGCGGGACCTGCCCACCGGCATCCACGACCTGCAGGAGAACGACCAGCGCGGGCGGCTGCGGCACTACAAGATGGCGGTGTACCGCACGCCCGACATCGTCGGCTTCCTGCGTTACGACTACACCCGCGAGGCGGCAAGCCAGCAGCAGATGCTGATCGTGCTGGCGGTGGCCGTGGTGATGCTGACCCTGCTGGCCTGGCTGGTCGGCGTGTGGTCCTCGTCGCGGGTGATCAGCCCGGTGACCGACCTGGCGCGCCGGGTCGAACACATGTCGGGCAAGGACCGGCCAGAGAAACTGGCGCCGCATTTCCCGGACGACGAAGTGGGCGAGCTGGCGGCGGCGCTGGACGACTACGCCGAGCGCATGACCGCGCTGGTGAAACGCGACCGCGAATTCAACTCCGACGTCAGCCACGAACTGCGCACGCCGCTGGCGGTGATCCGCGGCGCCGCGGAACTGCTGTTGGCCAATCCCGACCTGCCGCCCAAGACGCGCCAGCGCCTGCAGCGCATCGACCGCGCCGCGCTGCAATGCACCGACCTCACCACGGCGCTGCTGCTGCTGTCGCGCAACGAACGGGGCACCGGCCGCACCGACGTGCACAAACTGGTGCTGCAGCTGGCCGACGCCGGGCGCGTGCAGCTGGGCGACAAGCCGGTGCAGGTGGTGGTGGAAGGGCGCCAGGACACTTTCGTGGATGCGCCGGAAGCGGTGCTCTCGGTCGCCCTGGGCAACCTGATCGGCAATGCCTGCAAGTACACCAACGAAGGCGGCGTGCGGATCGTGGTCGAGGCCGACCAGGTGCGCATCGAAGACACCGGCCCGGGCCTGAGTTCGGAGGACGCGGCGCGCCTGTTCGAGCGTGGCTACCGCGGCTCCAGCGCCACCGGCACCAGCGGCGGCGGCATCGGCCTGTCGATCGTGCGCCGCCTGTGCGAACTCTACGGCTGGCAGGTCAGCATCGAACCCGGCGAAGAGCGCGGCGCCGTGGCGACGCTTCGTTTCGCCAACGGGGCCTAGACGTACTCGAGCCAGCCGTGAGCGTCGGCCGTGCGGCCGTCGAACAGGCCGAAGTAGAGGTCCTGGATGCGCCGCGTCATCGGCCCCGGCTTGCCGGTGCCGACCTGGCGTCCGTCCACCGAACGGATCGGCGTGATCTCGGCGGCGGTGCCGCACATGAAGAGTTCATCGCACAGGTACAGGTATTCGCGCGGGATGTCGCGCTCGACGATCTCGATGCCGTTGGCCTTGGCCAGCGTGATGATGGTGTTGCGGGTGATGCCGTTGAGCAGGGCCGCACTGATCGGCGTGGTGTGCAGCGCGCCGTCGATGACCAGGAACAGGTTCTCGCCCGCGCCTTCGCTGAGCAGGCCGGTGGACGCCAGCGCGATGCCCTCGCCGAAACCCAGGCGCCGCGCTTCGCGCGCCACCAGTTGGCCCGACAGGTAGTTGCCGCCGGCCTTGGCGCCGGCCGGGATGGTGTTGGGCGCGAAACGCTGCCAGCTCGACACGCAGGCATCGATGCCGGCTTCCAGCACGTCCGGTCCCAGGTACGGGCCCATGTGCCAGGCGGCGATGGCCAGGTCGGTCGGGGTGTCGGCCGACAGGCCGAAACCGCCCAGGCCGCGGTAGGCGATCGGGCGCAGGTAGGCTTTCTCAAGCTTGTTCGCGGTGATCACGTCACGGCAGGCCTGGGCCAGGGTCGGCACGTCGTAGGGCATCGGCATGTCGTAGATCTTGGCCGAGGCGTACAGGCGCTTGAGGTGGTCGGTGAGCCGGAAGATGGCCTGGCCCTTGGGCGTGGCGTAGCTGCGGATGCCCTCGAACACCGACGAGCCGTAATGCAGGCCGTGCGCCATCACGTGCACGGTGGCCTCGGCCCAGGGCTTGATGCTGCCGTTGTGCCAGATGTGTTCGGGGTAGTGCTGCGTCATGACGGACTCCTGCGGGCAGGCGCGCAGTTTATCCGCTAGCCCGCGGCCGCGGCAGCTTCAGCGTTCGATCCACCAGCAGCCGGCGTTTTCGACCAGGCGGAACTCGGTCTCCACCGCGCTGATGTCGGCGGCGCTGGCCGTCTGCCGGACGCGCAGGCGGTCGGGTTCGGGGGCGTCCGGTGCGTCCGCAGGCGGGGTCGAAAGCGGGGTCAGGTTCACTTCCCCGGTGTTTTCGGTGGATGCCGTGGGTTCCGGGGAAGTGAACCCGACCCCAGGGTCCGCGAGCACGCTTTCCCCTTGCGTCAGGGCCGGGCCGGGATACATCAGCTCCACCGTCACCAGCGGCCGCTCGGCGATGGCCTCCAGGTCGTCCATCAGATAGCGGGCCGCGCCGCTGCCCGTGCCGGTCCAGTGGTACCAGTTCGCCAGCCGGTTGACGTCGCGGGCCTCCAGCGCGCCGCGCACGCCTTCCAGCAGCTGCTCGGGCTTCCGGGCGCAGCCACGCACCGCGAAGCCCTCTTCGATGCTCGTGCCGGCCGCCGGGTCGGGTGGCGCTTCGCGGGGCAGGGCATCGACGGTGTTGCAGGGCCGGTCGGTGTAAACCGCCACGCCCCGGGCGTCCACGCAGCGGCGCACTTCCTGGGCCGCCGCGGGGGCGGTGTCCAGGCAAGGACCAGCAGGCAGGCGACCGGCAACAGGGCATGGCGGATCATGGCGCCAGCCTAACGCGAAGCTCAGCGCAGGCGGGTGAGCACGGCCTCGGTCGGACGCGCCAGGTTCAGGGTGTAGAAATGCAGTTCGCCGACGCCGCCCTCCACCAGGCGCCGGCACATGCCGGCGACGATGTCGGCGGCGAACGCACGCACGCTGTCCACGTCGTCGCCGTAGGCCTGCATGCGCTTGCCGATCCAGCGCGGGATCTCGGCGCCGCAGGCTTCGGAAAACCGCCGCAGCTGGCTGAAATTCGAGATCGGCATGATGCCCGGCACGATCGGCACCGTGATGCCGGCCTTGCGGGCGTCGTCCACGAAGCGGAAATAGGCGTCGGCGTTGAAGAAGTACTGGGTGATGGCGGAGTCGGCGCCCGCGTCCACCTTGGTCTTGAAGTTGCGGATGCAGGCCAGGGCGTCTTCGGCCTGCGGGTGGGTTTCGGGGTAGCAGCCGACCTCGATGCGGAAATGGTCGCCGTGTTCCGCGCGGATGAAGCGCACCAGGTCGGAGGCGTAGTGCAGGTCGCCGGCGCGGGCCATGCCCGAGGGCAGGTCGCCGCGCAGGGCCACCAGGCGGTCGCAGCCCTGGGCGCGGTAGTCGGCCAGCAGTTGCCGGATCTCGTCGCGGGTGCCGCCGACGCAGCTCAGGTGCGGCACGCCGTTGAGTTTGTGGTCGTCGCGCAGGCGGCGCACGGTCTCGGCGGTGTAGGACAGGGTGGAGCCGCCGGCACCGAAGGTCACCGACACGAACTCAGGGGCGTGGGCCTTGAGCTTGCGCACGGTGCGGTCGAGCTGGGCGCGCTGGTCGTCTGTCTTGGGCGGGTAGAACTCGAAGCTGATCCGGGGCATGGACATGGCTGGGCTGTGGGCTGCGCCGTAATATATCGCTTATTCGCGATGAAAGGATATATCTGACCGATACCGGCCCTGGCAGGCCCTCAGTCGCAGGCAAGCACCGGCGTGGACGGGGTGCCGAGGCGACAGCCGTCCGGCGGTCCGTGACGGCGCCAGTAGTCCGGCAGGCCCTCGCGCCGGGCCCAGTCGTCGAAGCGCGGATGCGCACGGAAACTGGCGAAGGCGTCGTGCCACAGGCTCAGCCGCAGCACCTGCTTGTCGCGCTGGCCGGACTGCAGCGCTGCGTCCATCGCCTCGTCGGTGAGTCCGAAAATCTGCAGCAACAAGATCCATTCCAGGCCGGGGTCTGCGGCGGCAGCGGCGCGCAGCCGCTGCCGCTGCCGCGCCGCTTCCATGCCGGCCGCATCCGCCAGCGCAGGCGCCAGCGAACGCGCGAAGGCACGTTGCCGCACGGGCAGCGTCTCGTCGTCGTGCAGCCAGGCTTCGTAGGCCGCGCGGGTGTCGTCACCGGCGGCGTGGGCGGTCAACAGCAGCGACCGGCTGGCCGGCCCACGCCAGCCGAGTGCATGCGCTTCCTGCAGCAGCGCGGTGCTGCGGGCGCGATCACCGGGGTGGTGATGCCGACCCAGCCGATATGCAGGCCGCTGAGCGGATCGAGCTGCCGCGCCTGCAGGAAACTGGCGTGCGCGGCCTCGACGTGGCCGGCCTCGTACTGGCCCAGGCCCTTCCAGAAACGGGTGTTGGCGTCGTTGGGCGCGAGTGCCAGCGAGCGGCCGATCAGTTCGGCTTCGCGCAGGCGGTCGCCGCGGTCGGCGGCGATGCGGGCGGCCACCGCCAGCGCCGCCGCGTGTTCGGGATCGAGCGCCAGCGCCTTCGCCGCCGCGGCTTCGGCCTGCGCGAAGGTGTCCACGCCTTCCGGTTCGGGCGCGTAGGAGCGCCATACGTACCAGGTGCCGGCCAGCGCGGCCCAGGCATCGACGAAGCGGGGATCGCGCCCGACGGCATCCTCCAGCAGCCCACGCGCCGCCGGCAGGTTGGCACCACGCTGCACGAACAGCTGCCGGCCGCGCAGGAACATCTCGTAGGCCTGCAGGTCCTGCGTCGAAGGCGCGACCTGCACCTCGCGCACGCCCAGCGAATCGGCCAGCGCATCGGCCACCGCCTGCGAGATCTCCTGCTGTACGCCGAAGATGTCGCCCAGGCCACGTTCGTAGGTGTTCGACCACAACTGCCGTTCCGACACCGCATCGACCAGTTGCACGGTGATGCGCACGTCCTGGTCCTGCCGGCGCACCGAACCCTCCAGCAGGTGGGCGACGCCGAGCCGCGCGGCGATCTCGGCGGCGCTGGTGGCGCCGTCGCGGAACTGGAACGAGGAACTGCGCGAGGTCACCTTCAGGCCGTCGATGCGCGCGAGCACGTTGCGCAGTTCCTCGGCCAGGCCGTCGGCGAAATAGGCGTCGTCCGGGTCGGGGCTGAGGTTGGCGAAGGGCAGCACGGCGATCGAATGCGGGTCGATCGGGATCGTGGGCTGTGCGGGTGCGGGCACCGGCGCTTCAACCGGTGCGACCGCGACGTCCTTCCGGTCGGCATAGGGCTGCAGGAACTGGTGCAGCAGCGACAGGCTCAGTGCGGCCAGCACCAGCACCACGGTCGCCTGGTCGATACGGTGGGCGGTACGCGCCGCGTCGTCGTCGGAAAAGCGGCGCGTACCGCGCGAATACGCCAGCGCCAGCACGATCACCAGACCAATGCCCATCGCCGCCAGCAGCCAGCGCACCGCCGTCAGCGGCAGGCCGACCGCGGGGAACAGCAGGTTGGCGATCGCCGCCAGCAGCCAGGTCAACGCCAGCCAAGCCAGGCCGGCGCGAAGGGCGCTGCGGAGGCGCGGATCCGCGATCGGACTCATGGTGTCATCCTCCCGCGCAAACGGTGGCGGCGTGAGGGTCCTTCGCGCCCAGCTTCGCGACGACCGCCTGGAAGCGCGGATCGCAGCGGATCGGGTCCATGCCCGGCAACATCACGCCCCAGTCCATGGTATTGCCGAGCTCGCCGGAAATGCGCTCCACGTAGTCCAGCGCCAGCGCGTGTTCCCCCAGCAGCACCAGCACCAGGGCCACGATCTGGTCCTCCATCGAATTGCCGCTGCCGGGGATGACATTGCTGTTGAAGGGCAGGGCCGCCAGCTCGCGTGCCACGGCCTTGCGGTCACCCTTACCCGACAGCGCGTCGATGATCCGGTCGGGTTGGTCGCCGGCGTTGCCGACACCGGCCTCCGACAGCTTCCGCAGGTGGGTCCGGGCGGCATCGAAGTCGCCCAGCAGCAGAGCGGCGATGCCAAGGTACTGCAGGCAGGAGACGTCGTCGGGCGTGATCGCCAGGCTCTGCTCGCAGCGCTGCCGTGCATCGGCCGTGCGTCCGGCGGCCAGCAGGACATGGGCGTGGTTGTTGGCGATCACCGCCGAACGCGGGTCCAGGGCCGAAGCGCGCTCCATCGCCGCCAGGCCTTCGTCAAGGCGGCCGCGGGCCATCAGGCGCGTGCCGAGCCACTGGTGTGCGGTCGCGAACGACGGTCGCAGGGCGATGGCGCGTTCCAGCAGTGCCTCCCAGGTGGCGTCGTTCGTTTCGAACAGCATCGCCATCGCGGCGTAGGGCTCCGGCTGCAGCGGGTCGAGGGTCAGCGCGTACAGTCCCCGGTCCAGAACGAGCCGGTCGGACTCCGCCCAGCCGATCCGGTCGGTGTAGGCCGGCATGACCGAATAGACCAGCGCCTGCCCGGCCCAGGCCTGCGCGAAAGCCGGATCGGCGGCCGCCGCCTGTTCGAACAGCGATATGGCCTCCCACAGGTCGTCCCCGCGCCGCAGGTGGAAGTGCTGCATGCCCCGCAGGTACAGGTCGTACGCGGCCAGGTTGCTGGTGCCGCTGCCGGGTGTCGATCCCCCGCGCCGCCGCCGATCTTCACCTTCAGTTCGGCACCGATCGCCTTCGCGATCTCGTCCTGGATCGCGAAGATGTCCTGCAGGTCGCGGTCGTAGGTCTGCGACCAGACATGGAAGCCGTTGCGCGCGTCGATCAGCTGCGCGGTGATGCGCACCTTCTCGCCCTGCCGGCGCACGCTGCCCTCGAGCACCATGCGTACGTTCAGTGCCTTTGCGATCTCCGGCACTTCGACATCCTTGCCCTTGAACGAGAACGACGACGTGCGCGCGGCGACCTGCAGCTCGCCGGCGCCGGCCAGCACGTTGAGGATTTCCTCGCTGATGCCGTCGGAGAAATATTCGTTGTCGGCCTCGCCGGACATGTTGACGAAGGGCAGCACGGCGATTGAGTTGGCTGGCGCGCTTGCGTCGGCGGCGGGCGCGGTGCCCCCGTTTGCGGCGGTTGCGGCTGGATCCTGCGCGTTCGCCGCATCGGTCGCGGCAGTCGGGTCGGTGGCCGTCGTCGTCGCCGCGGTTTCCGGCGCACCCGCGGCCACAGCCGCTCGCCGACGATCAGCATCGCCAGCGCAAGCATCCCGGCCAGGATCAGCCGATCCATGCGCCGCGCCGTCTGCGCGGCGATCGACTGTTCGGCCGGTACGTCGGCGTCACGCTTCAGGCCATCGGGCGTCAGCTCGAACACCCACGAGAACACCAGCGCCGGCAGGAAGCCCAGCGCCAGCAGCACCACCAGCGTCTGCAGCACCCAGTCCGGCGTGCCGAAGATCGGCAGCAGCGTTTCGGCGATCTGCACGATCAACCACGCACCGACCAGATACAGGCCCGCCATGCGGATGACGTTGCGGCGGCGCAGTTCGGCCAGCAGCCTCATCGGTCATCCCTCGTGTCGCTGGAGATCGCCGTCCTGGCCGCCTGCGCAAGCTCGCGCGCCTGGGGGAACGCGCGTTCGGCGAAGATGTTCTGTCCGAGCCAGAAGCGCAGTTCATGGACCAGTCCGGTATCGGCGCGGATGGTCCCCAGCATGGCCGCTGCATCCAGGGCTCCAGGTCCGCTTCGCAGTCACGGCGCAGCTCTTCGGACCGGGCGGTGACCGCGTGCCAGCACCCCCGCCACAGCACCTGCGCCGCCTCCGGGGTGAAGTGGCCCCGGATGCGCTCCCGGTAGGGCGGCGGGGTGGCGGTGACGGCGTCCCAGCCGTCGATGAAGCTGTAGAAGTCGTCGACGGCGACGCGTGTCGGCGGATGGGAGGGAAAGCCGAGCCGCCGGGTCTCTTCGTACTTCGCCCTGGCGAAAGGCGTGCCCCACATCTGCGATGCGTGGAAGAAGTCGATGAGCAGGGCCTCGCAGGCGGCAACGCAGTCTTCCCCGGACTGCAGGTACGCCAACGCCCGGCGGCCGCCGGAGATCACCTGGCCGAGGTAGCGCATCTGATGCGCGATGGTGTCGTCGTTGGCGGAGATCTCGTCGTGCAGCTGGGCCAGGAAACTGTGTTCCTGGAGCCGTTGCGTGCGCTGCTCGTTCCAGTTCGCCGCCTGGATGCCCAGGAACACGCCGGCCACGAGCAGTACGAACTCGATGACGATCGCCGTCCAGTTCTGCTCCCTCAGCGATTGCGACAGGCGGCGCAGGATCATGGCGCGGCCTTCGCCGGCGGGCAGGCGAACGGCAGCGGGATCGGCGGCGCGCGCTGCACCTTCTCGCGTTCGAGCGCGCGCATCAGCGACGGGAACGGCGTCGGGTCGAAGTGGCGGTAGGCGGTGAAGCCGCCCAGCGCGAAGGTGTTGCCGGCCTTTTCGAGCGCCTGCAGCAGGTCGGTGGCTTCATCGTCGCGTCCCAGCAGCATCAGCAGGTGCCAGCGCTGCGAATAGTCAGCCGGATCCAGTGTTTCCTGGGCCTTTTCGACTTCCTCGCGGCGGCCCTCGGCGCAGGCCTGGCGCGCCGGCGGGATGGTCGACCACTCGTCGCCGGCTTCCGTCAGCGTCCGCAGGCGCTCCAGTACGGTCCGCGCTTCGTCCACGCGGCCCCCCACAGCAGCGCACGATGGGCCTGGTAGAGCACGCCTCGATGGTCTGGCCAGCGTTCGGCCAGCGCCTGCGCCTCGTCGGCAGCCCGGCTGCGGTCGGGCAGGCGGTGGGCATGGTTGAGGTGCGCCAGCGCGAACTCGATGCGTGTCTGCGCCAGGGGCCAGATGCGGTCGAGCAGTTCCCGCGCCGACGCGTCGTCGCTCATCGCAACGGCCAGCGCCAGCAGTTGGCTGGTGGCCTCCAGGTTGCCCGGGCGCTCGACCAGGAAGGCCCGGTAGATATCGACGGCTTCGCGCCAGCGCAGGTCGCGTTCGGCCTTCAGGCCCCGGTACTGGCTGCGCTCAAGTTCGTTCGGGGCATGGCGTATCGCCAGGTCGATGCGTTCGGCGAAGTTGTCCGACATTTCCGCATAGGTCGTGTCGCTCATGACCGCGATCGTCTGCGTCGGGTCCATCTGCGCCAGCCAGTACGTGGCCGCGCGCCAGTGCGCGGCGGCGAAGGCCGGATCGGTGCTGCGTGCCTGCTCGAAGTACTCGTAGGCTTCACGGGAGTCTTTCGCGTCGTACGTAAACGTCTTCGCCACCCCGCGGATGTAGGCCTGGTAGGCCTCGACCGAACGCGTGCCGGCCTTGGCCATGTCGGCCAGCGCCGCCGGGTCCATGCTGGTCTGCATCGCGGTGGCGATCTGCGTGGCCAGGTCTTCCTGGATGGCGATGATGTCGGCGGCGTCGCGGTCGTAGTTCTGCGACCAGACGTGGAAGCCGTCGGCGGCGCGGATCAGCTGGGCGGTGACTCGGATGCGTTCGGGCGTGCTGCGCACCGAACCTTCGAGCACGTGCGCGACGCCCAGCTCCTTGGCGATCTGCGGGATCGACAGCTCGCTGCCCTTGAAGCGGAACGAAGAGGTGCGCGCGGCCACCTGCAGGTCCGGCGTGCGCGCCAGGGCGTTTAGGATTTCCTCGCTCAGGCCGTCGGCGAACCAGGCCTGGTCGCCGCCGGGGCTGAAGTCGGCGAAGGGCAGCACCGCGATGCTCTTGGTCTCGGTGGCGATGGGGTCAGGTTCACTTTCTCCAGCGGATGCCGACGGGTCTTCCGCCGATACGGCGGGCGAAAGTGACCCTGACCCCGCATCCGGCGCACGCTGGTTCTGCCACAACACCATCCCACCCACCGCCAGCAGCAGCACGATCACGGCGATGTCGAGCTTGCGCGCCGTCTGGTCCACCACGCTTTGCGAACGGTCGACCTCGTGCTCGCGCTTGAGGCCTTCGGGCGTCATCTCGAACACCCACGCGAACGCCAGCGCCGGGATGAAACCCAGCGCCAGCAGCACCACCAGCGCCTTGAGCACCCAGCCGGGCGTCTCGAAGATCGGCAGCAGGGTTTCCGCGATCTGCACCACCAGCCAGGCGCCGACCAGGTACAGGCCGGCGACCCGGATGACGTTGCGACGGCGCAGTTCGGCAAGCAGGTTCATGTCAGCGCGGACCTCCGGTCTGCAGGGGGACGGCGCCGTCGCGCGTCAGTTCCTCGAATCCCGGTTCGCCGCGCAGGTCGTCCCAGATCGGATCGTTGCGCAGCAACGCCGGCGTCGGCCCGTACACCATCGGCAGCGATTGGGCCTGGCGGATCAATGCGACGGCCTCGGCCTTGTCGCCGCCGAGCATGTGGACGAAGGCCTTGGTTTCGAGGCCTCCGGGCAGGCCCAGGGCATCGGCGCGCAAGCCTTCCACGGCCTCGTTCGCCAACCGGTAGGACGTGGCCTTGTCGCCCAGCTCGGCATAGACCGATGCCAGCAAGCTGAGCAGATAGGGACTCGTGTTGCCGCTGTCGACCACGGACTGGAGGCGGTCACGGACGGCCCTCATGCCTGCCAGGCCCGCCTCGCGGTCTCCCATCGCCAGTTGCACGCCGGCCAGCGCGACCTGCGTCTGATTGCGGTCGCGCTCTGACAGTGGGTCCGCCCGCGCCAGCACCGCCTCCAGCACCGCCAGCGCCGCCGGGAAGTCGCGTTGCAGCAGATGCCCGAAGGCCACGGCCTGGGCGATGCCGGGGTCCAGCAACGCATCGGCGGACAGGGTTCGCACGTAGTTGTTGCCGCCGGCCAGGTCGCCGCTGGCGCCGAAAGTGACCAGCTTCTGGATGACCAGTTCCGGATCGCCCGGTACCGCGGCCAGGCCGCGGTCGAAGGCGGCCTGCGCCTCGTCGTAGCGGCGCAGCGCCCGCAGCGTCATTCCGTAGTTGAACCAGGTGTTGGTCGCCAGCGGGTCCATTTCGGTGCCGCGCTGTTGCAATGCCACCGCGTCGTCCCAGCGGCCTTGGCGGCGGCGGACATTCCCCATCGAATAAACGATCAGGCCGTCGTTGGGGCGCTGTGCCAGTGCCTTGGAATAGGCCTCGAAGGCGCCGTCGTAGTCACGCTCGACGAAATAGCGGTAGATGGCGAGGGCGGACCAGGTCTCCGCCGCCTCGGGGGCCAGCGACAGCGCGTGATCGAGGGCATTCCTGGCGTCGGCCTTGCGGGCGTCAGTGCGCTCGTTGAAATACATTTCGGTCAGGGCGCCCGACAGGTTGGCCCAGGCCAGGGCGAACGACGCGTCCAGCTCCACCGCCTTGCGGTAGGCATCGGCGCGCTCGGCGATTTCTTCCTGGACGTTGGTGTAGCGCGCCTCGAGGGCCAGTCCGCGCAGGTAGAACTCGTAGGCCTTGGTGTTCGTCGTCGGCGCGACATTCAGCGCGTCGCTTTCGGCGCCGGTGAGCGCGGCGCTCAGTGCGTCGGCAACGGCACGCGCCACCTCGCCCTGCACCGCGAACACGTCATCGAGCTGGCGGTCGTAACTTTCGGCCCAGAGGTGCTCATCGGTGGCGGCGCGGATCAGCTGCACGTTGATGCGCACCGTGTTGCCGGATTTCTGCACACTGCCTTCCAGGACCGTCGACACGCCCAGCATCGCCGCGATTTCCGGCAGGTTGGCCGGTTTGCTGGCGATGTTCATCGTGGAGGTGCGCGAGATCACCTTCAGCGCGCCGATCTTGGAGAGCCGGGTCAGGATCTCGTCCTGGATGCCGGTGGCGAAGTAGGCGTTGTCCGGGTCCGAGCTGAGGTTCTCGAACGGCAGCACGGCGATCGACTTGTCCGATACGGCGGGTGCCGCAGGCGTAGGCGCGCGGCCGCCGCCGCCGCGGAGACGTCGGCGACGGCCGGCGCCGCGGGCACATGCCAGAACCGCTCGATCGCCATCACCGCGATCACCGCGACCAGGCCGACCACCATCATCCGGTCCATGCGCCGGCCGGTGACCGGCGCGATCGAGTCCTCCGGCGCCACCTTGCCGTCGCGTCTCAGGCCTTCGGGCGTCAGCTCGAAGATCCAGGCGAACACAATCGCCGGCGCGAAACCCAGCGCCAGCACGATGATCAGCGCCCGCAGCACCCAGCCCGGCACGTCGAAGGCCGGCAGCACGGTCTCCGCCACCTGCACGATCAGCCAGGCGCCGACCAGGTACAGGCCGGCCATGCGGATGACGTTGCGGCGGCGCAGTTCGGCCAGCAGGCTCATGGCGTGCATATCCAGTCATTGCCGGTCTTGCGGCAGCCGTCGGGGGCCTTCCCGGTCCCACAGCGCCGCCCAGCCGACCTGGCGGGCGAGTTCGGGGAAGCGGGGCGAGCTGCGTGCTTCCGGCCAGAAGTTGCGGAACAGGGTGCCGAAGACCAGCGGGTCGTTGGACGTCGCTGCGGGCCCGATCAGGTCGAACGCGCGGTCGGTTTCGCCCAGCGTCATCAGCGTGTAGACGGCGACGCCCGGGACCGCCGCGGTTTTCATCGCCAGCACCTCGTCGACGCCGGCCAGGGCGGCATCGCGCGCCGCAGGATCGCCGGCGCAGGCGCGGGCGAAAGTGGTGATGGTCGCGCGCGGGAGGTCGGAGGCCAGGGCGTGGAAGGCGGTGTCGAAATGACGGGCCGCCGTTTCGACATCGCCGCGCTGCACGGCCAGCTGCGCCAGCCCCAGCCCGGCGAAGGCCAGCCCGCTTTCGTCGGCCAGGCGCAGCTGCCGCTCGCCGATCTCGATCTCGCCATCGGAGACATGGGCCTGGCCGCGCCACAGCAACGCGATCGGCAGCAGCGGGTCGAGTTCCAACGCCTTGTCGAGCTGCTTCTCCGAGGCATCGAGGTAGCCCGTGGTTTCCAGCGTCGTGCCCAGCCACAGGTTGGCCATCAGGTCGTCGGGATCGAGCTTGAGCGCCTGCGCGAACTCGGCGCGCTCGTCGGCGAAACGGCGGGTGTTGCCGAAGTTGAGCGCCATCGCGGCGTGCGGTTCGGCCAGGGTCGGATCGATCGCGATCGCCTTGCGGGCGGCTTCCTCGACACCTTCGCGCGCGCCCGACTGGTCGACGCTGGTGTAGTTGCGCGCGATCGCCCGCAGCGAGGCCATGCGCGCCCAGGCGCGGGCGAAACCCGGGTCGAGTTCGACGGCCTTGTGCAGCATCGCCTCGGCCTCGGGCATGCGCGGGCCCAGGCGGCGGTGGAAGATCATCGAGGCCTGCAGGTAGAGCGCATAGGCCTGGCTGTTTTGTGTGCCGGCGTCGACCAGTTTCTTTTCCTGGCCGGCGCCGAGGCGGACCTTCAGTTCGTCGGTGACGGCGCGGGCGATGGTTTCCTGCAGCGCGAACACGTCGTCGAGCGTGCCCGGGTAGGTTTCCGACCACAGGTGGAAACCGTCGGCGGTGCGGATCAGCTGCGCGGTGATGCGCACCTGGTCGCCCTGCAACCGCACGGAGCCTTCCAGCACATGCGCGACGCCGAGCGCCTGGCCGATCACGCGAAGGTCTTCGTCCTTGCCCTTGTAGCGGAACGACGAGGTGCGGCCGGCGACGTTGAGGCCATCCACCTTGGCCAGCGCGTTGAGGATTTCCTCGGCGATGCCGTCGCCCAGGTATTCGTTGTCCTGGCCGGGGCTCATGTCGGCGAAAGCCAGCACGGCGATGGACTTCTCGCTGGCGTCAGATCCGGTGTCAGAGTCGATTTCCGCCCCCGGGTCCTCGCCTGTCGCCGGCATCGCGCCGGCGAAAATCGACTCTGACCCCTTTTCCACGGCCGCCGGCGCGTCGCCAGGCAGGAACCGGTCGAACGCCAGCAAGCCGATCGCCAGTAATGCCACCACCAATGTCGCGATATCGAGCCGCCGGTTGCCGGCGCTGCGCGCCTCGGGATCGATGCCCGCCGCCGTATCGCGGCGCAACCCATCCGGGGTCAGCTCGAAGGCCCAGCTGAAGAGAAGGGCGGGCACGAACCCCAGCGCCAGCAGCACCACCAGCACACGCAGCACCCAGTCGGGCGTTCCGAAGATCGGCAGCAGGGTCTCGGCCACCTGCACCAGCAGCCAGGCGGTGACCAGGTACAGCCCGGCGACCCGGATCACCTTGCGGCGCTTGAGTTCGGAAAACAGGGTCATCGGGCGGGACTCGCGGCGTGGTCGGTGGCGGGACCGTCGCCGGCGAAGCGGGCGCGGGCGGTGAACATCGGTTCGAGTTCGGGACGGGCGAGGATGGCCTGCAGGGCCGGGTCGTCCGGCCAGTCGCTGCGCTGGACCCATTCGATGTCGCCGACGATCAGCGGGTCGCGATCCGCGAACGCCTGCTGTAGCGCACGTGCCGCGGCGGCGTTGTCGCCCAGCTTGGCGTGCACCGTGGCGAGCGTGTAGTACACCGTCTCGCCGGCGTCTGCGCGCCGCTGCAGTGCCGCCGCGTGGACGCGTGCGGTCTCAAGGTCGCCCCGCGCTATCGCGACGCGTGCGCGCAGTTCGTCGATGGTGAAGATGTCCGGCACCAGCTTCGCGAAGTCATCGACTTCCGCCGCGGCCGCGTCGGTGTCGCCCAGCGCCAGGAAAGCGCGCGCCCGCATGTCCATCGCCGACCAGTAGTCCGGGGCCAGCCGCAGTGCCCGGTCGCCGTTGTCCACGGCTTCGCGCGCGCGGTGGCGCATCAGCAGGATCCAGCCGTAGTCGCTGTGGTTGACGAAAAACAGCGGGTCGAGCTCGGCCGCGCGCTTTTCCGCCACCAGCGCCTCGTCCAGTGCGCCGACGAACCGGAAGGTATCGCCGGCGAAGTTGAGCACCTCGGCGTCATTGGGTGCGGCGGCCATCGCGGCGCGGGCCGAGGCCAGCCCCGCGGCGAACTCCCAGCGGTACAGCACCTGCGTGAAGCCCTTCATCGCCAGCGCCTCGCCGTTCGCCGGGTCCAGGGCCAGTGCGCGGTCGGCCGCCTGCAGCGCCGTGTCCACCTTGGCCGGATCGAGCGCGCCGCCGGTGTAGTTGAACAGCAGCGCCAGGGCCTTCGCGCGGCCGGCCCAGGCCGGCGCGAAACCGGGGGCCTGGTCGTTGACGGTCGCGAACAGGTCGGCCGCCTCCTGGATGCGTGCCCCTCCCGCGTCGCCAGCGCCTGCCGTGCGTGCAGGTAGATGTCGTATGTCGCCGGGTCGATGTCGGCAGCATTGCCACCGCCGGGCATCAGCCGGCTTTCCAGCGCCGCGGCGATCGCCGTGCTGATCTCGTCCTGCACCGCGAAGATGTCGTCGAGCGTGCGGTCATAGTTCTGCGACCAGACGTGGAAACCGTCGTCCACCTTGATCAGCTGGGCGGTGATGCGCACGCGGTCGCCCTGCCGGCGCACCGAACCTTCGAGTACGTGGGCGACGCCCAGCGCCGCGCCGATCGCCTTCAGGTCTTCGTTCTTGCCCTTGAAGTGGAAGGAGGAAGTGCGGCCGGCGACCTTCAGGCCTTCGATGTGGGTCAGCGCGTTGAGGATTTCCTCGGTGATGCCGTCGGAGAAAAATTCGTTGGCGGCGTCGGCGCTGAGGTTGACGAAAGGCAGCACGGCAATCGACGTGCCCGGCGTCGTGCCGGGATCAGGGCCGGGGTCAGCGTCAGTTTCCCTTGCCGTGGACGGCGCATCCGCGGAAGACGCCAGCGGAATCGACTCTGACCCCTGTCCTGCCGTCCGCTGCCACAACACCAGCCCACCCACCGCGAACAACATCACGATCACCGCGATGTCGAGCTTGCGCGCGGTCTGGTCGACGATGCTCTGCGAACGGTCCACGTCCTTTTCGCGCCGGATGCCCTCGGGCGTCAGCTCGTAGACCCAGGCGAACACGAGCGCCGGAATGAAGCCCAGCGCCAGCAGGATGATGATCGCCCGCAGCACCCAGCCCGGCACGTCGAACGCCGGCAGCACCGTCTCCGCCACCTGCACGACCAGCCAGGCCCCGACCCAGACAGGCCGGCCATGCGGATCACGTTGCGGCGGCGGAGTTCGGTGAGCAGGCTCATCCGTGCACCGGGTCATTCGCAGACATAGGCGCCTTCCTTGTTGCGGGGGCACAGGTCGGGCGCCTCGCGGCCATCCCAGTAGTCCACCAGGCCGGTGCGGCGCGCGAAGGCGAGGAAGGCCGGCGATTTCCGCACCTCGCCGCCGTACGGCCCCCACAGGTAGATCCACAGCGAGGCATTGCTCTGGCCGTGCACCACCAGGCTGAAGGCCTGGTCGGTGCGGCCCATCCACATCAAGGGAAAGGTGATGATGCCGGGGTCGGCATCGGACTGGCGCGCAAGCTGTGCGTCGATCAGGTCCAGCGCGCGGGCCCGCGCGTCGGCGTCGCCGAACATGCCCTGGGCGACCACCTGTGCACTGCCCTCCGGGTAGCCGGCCAGCAGCGGCACCATGCCGCGGCCCATCTGCTCGATGGCCTGTGCGGTTTCGCCGCGGCGGTGGCTGAGCAGGGCCAGGCCCATTTCGCCGAACGGCAGGCCGGCGTCCATCGCCAGCCGGCAGTATTTTTCCGCCAGCTCCAGCCGGCCTTCACGCTCGTAGCCGTAGCAGCGCCAGATCAGCGCACTGGGGAACAGCGGATCCACCGTCAGCGACAGGTCCAGGTGGCGCGAACTTTCCTTCAGGTAACCGACGACCATCTGGTGCGTGGCCAGCCAGTAGTGGCTGATGGCGTCGTCGGGCTCGATCGCCAGCGCCCGTTCGAAGGCGTGGCTGGCGTCTGCGAAACGCCGCTCGGCGGTGTAGAAGGCGCCCAGCACTGCATGCGGTTCCGCCATGTCCGGGTCCAGTTCGAGCGCAAGCCGGGCCTCGCGTTCCACGGCCTCGCGCACCTGCGCGGGTCGCCCACGCGGTAGTTGAACATCAGGAAATACAGCAGGGCCATGCGCGCGCGGGCCCGTGCGAACTTCGGGTCCAGCGCCACCGCTTCCTGCAGTTGCACCATCGCTTATGGAAACGCGGCGCCTGGCGCCGGTTGATGATGGCCGTGGCCTGCAGGTACTTCTCGTAGGCTTCCGGGCTGGAGGTGGACGCGGTCACCAGGCGCTGCGACGGGCCGTCCTGCAGCACCAGCTTGAGTTTGTCGGCGATGGCGTGGGCAATACGTTCCTGCAGCTCGAACACGTCGCTGAGTTCGCCGTCGTAAACCTGCGACCAGACGTGGAAGCCGTCCGAGGCCTGCACCAGCTGCGCGGTGATGCGCACCTGGTTGCCCTGCTTGCGCACCGAGCCCTCGAGGATGTGTTCGACGCCCAGGACCTCGCCGATCGTGCGCAGGTCTTCGTCGCGGCCCTTGAAGTGGAAGGACGAGGTGCGCCCCGTCACCTTCAGGCCAGGCACCTGGGCCAGGGCGTTGAGGATTTCCTCGGCCATGCCGTCGGAGAAATATTCCTGGTCCTGTTCGGGCGACAGGTCGGCAAAGGCCAGGACGGCAATGGACTTGCGGGCGGCGGGGGCGGGACTTTCGGAGGCAGGTTCACCTTCTCCTGCCGTTTCGGCGGAAGACGGGTCGTCTGCCGCGGGAGAAAGTGGACCTGACCCCGCCTCCGACCCGGCCAGGGCCGAAATCTCCGGCGTACTCGGCCAGAACCGGTCGGCCAGGATCAGTACCGTCACCAGCCCCAACCCCACCAGCAGCAACCGGTCCATGCGCCGGCCGGTGCGCGCGGCCATCGGCTTGTCCGGCACCGGGCCGCGGTCGCGCTTCAGGCCTTCCGGGGTCAGTTCGAACACCCAGGACACCACCAGGGCCGGCACGAAGCCGATGGCCAGCAGGATGATCAGGGCCCGCAGCACCCAGCCCGGCACGTCGAAGGCCGGCAGCACGGTTTCGGCGACCTGCACCACCAGCCAGGCGCCCACCAGGTACAGCCCCGCCATGCGGATGACGTTGCGGCGACCCAGTTCGGTGAGCAGGCTCATGGCTTCGGCGCCAGCGTCTGTCCCAGCCCGACGGCGGTGCGGAGCCTGCCTTCATCCTGCTTTTGCACGAGCTAGTCCCCTGACCGGCGCGGCGTGACCCGATAGTGGCACGGGTTGGGGGCGCAAGTTGCGCCCAATGCTTGTGAAACGGGGAAACCCGAGGCGGCGGGCCAGGCCGGGGAGGGGTGTTACGGCTCGGCGTGACGACGCAGCAGGTTGAAGTAGGACTTGTTGATCAGTTGGGGGCACGGGCCGCGCCCTCCTGGCCGACCAGCTGCTCGCGGGCCTCGGACAGGTCGTAAAGCAACTCGCGGATGGCCGGTTCACGCACCAGGCTCTGCACCCAGCCCACCACCGCCAGGCGTTCGCCCTGTTCGACCGGCCGGACGCGGTGCAACTGCCCCGTGGAATAGCAGATCGCCGAGCGGGCAGGCAGCTTGAAGGTGGTTTCGCTGCCACCGGCCTCGAAGGCCAGCTCGCCGCCCTGGTAGGTGTCGGGCTCGTTCAGGAACAGGGTGAA
Organism: Arenimonas daejeonensis; assembly: GCF_007993735.1. Lineage (GTDB taxonomy): Bacteria > Pseudomonadota > Gammaproteobacteria > Xanthomonadales > Xanthomonadaceae > Arenimonas > Arenimonas daejeonensis. Next base: position 1,353,609 of record NZ_CP042453.1, read on the forward strand.
GGAGACGTCGCTGCGCACGTGGTTGGGCTCGCCCATGATCGGCGCGTCCACGTGCATGCCGTAGGCCATGCCCGGCTGGTAGCGGCTGACCAGCATGGCCGCCAGCCGCCGGGGCTGGGCCGCGCCCATGAAGGCGTCGCAGCGGCCCAGGGCCTGCATCACCACGCCGGAGATCTGCTTCATCACCGGGTGGTCCCAGGGGATCTGCTGGTTGTGCTTGGCCTTGTGCAGCAGTTCGCCGGCGGTGGTCTTGCCTTCGGTGAACTCGACCACGGAGATCAGGCGATGGATCTGGGCCAGCTCGTCGGGGGTGATCAGGTTGGGCAGCGTGGTGATCATGGTCCGGGCCCCTTGAAGCCGCCGGGTTCAGGCCCGGTTCATAATAATGAGAGCCCGAGTCTAGCCTCTCATCCCTCGATTGCAAGAGGGAATCCGGCCCGGAACGGAAACGGGCGCCCGAAGGCGCCCGTTCCGTGTGCCGCGTTGAAGCTGCGGATCAGTAGCGGTAGTGATCCGGCTTGTACGGACCATCCTTCGACACGCCCAGGTAGGCAGCCTGCTCGTCGGTCAGGGTGGTCAGCTTCACGCCGATCTTCTCCAGGTGCAGGCGCGCCACTTCCTCGTCCAGCTTCTTGGGCAGGATGTAGACCTTCTTCTCGTACGTGTCCTTGTTGGCCCACAGATCAATCTGCGCCAGCGTCTGGTTCGAGAACGAGTTGGACATGACGAACGACGGGTGGCCGGTGGCGCAGCCCAGGTTCACCAGGCGGCCCTCGGCCAGCAGGAAGATCGCATTGCCGTTCTTGAACGTGTACTTGTCGACCTGCGGCTTGATGTTCAGGCGCACCGCGTCCGAGGCATTCAGCGCGTCCACCTGGATCTCGTTGTCGAAGTGGCCGATGTTGCAGACGATGGCCTGGTCCTTCATCTTCGACATGTGCTCGAGCGTCAGCACGTCCTTGTTGCCGGTGGTGGTGACGTAGATGTCACCGCGGCCCAGCGTGGCTTCGACCGTGTTGACCTCGAAACCTTCCATCGCCGCCTGCAGGGCGTTGATCGGATCGATCTCGGTCACGACCACGCGGCAGCCGTAGGCGCGCAGCGAGTGCGCCGAACCCTTGCCCACGTCGCCGTAACCGCAGACCACGGCCACCTTGCCGGCCAGCATCACGTCCATGGCGCGCTTCAGGCCGTCGGCCAGCGACTCGCGGCAGCCGTACAGGTTGTCGAACTTGGACTTGGTGACCGAGTCGTTGACGTTGATGGCCGGCACCAGCAGCTTGCCGGCTTCCAGCATCTGGTACAGGCGGTGCACGCCGGTGGTGGTCTCTTCCGAGACGCCCTTCCAGTCCTTGACCACGTTCGTCCAGAAGCCCGGGCGCTCCTTGTGCACGCGCTTGAGCAGGTTCTTGATGATCTGCTCTTCATGGCTGCCCGAGGCCGAATTGACCCAGGTGCTGTCGCCCTGCTCGAGCTCGTAGCCCTTGTGGATCAGCAGGGTGACGTCGCCGCCGTCGTCCACCACCAGCTCCGGGCCCTTCATGCCCGGGAAGGTCAGCGCGTCGAGGGTGCAGTCCCAGTACTCCTCCAGGGTTTCGCCCTTCCAGGCGAACACCGGGGTGCCCGAGGCGGCGATGGCCGCGGCGGCGTGGTCCTGGGTGCTGAAGATGTTGCAGGACGCCCAGCGCACGTCGGCGCCCAGGTCCTTCAGGGTCTCGATCAGCACGGCGGTCTGGATGGTCATGTGCAGCGAGCCGGTGACCCGCACGCCCTTGAGCGGCTGGGCGGCGGCGTACTTGGCGCGGATGGACATCAGGCCCGGCATTTCCTGCTCGGCGATGTCCAGCTCCTTGCGGCCCCAGTCGGCCAGGGAGAGGTCGGCGACCTTGTAGTCGTGCTTGAGGGGGTGACTGCGTTCATAAGGTATAGCTCCGTTGGTTGGCGACGCCGGCCGGGCCAGGGGCCTCGGGGTCGCGCGTTAACGGGCGCGGTTGGTGCGGGAACCTTCGCCGAGCCTGATCCCTTGCCCCCTTGCGGGGCCGGGCTTGCAGCGCCCCTCGGCGGGGTGGGCCTTTGGGGGCCGGGCGGCATTATAGCGGGCCGGGCGGGGAGGCGGCGATTGGCCTGAGCGCCCTGTTCATGTACGTATGCTTCCCCAGAGGGCGCCCAGCGGGGCAGGATATGGCATCGGGGAATCAACCAATCGACTCAGGACGGACTCCTGGCTGACGAAGACGGCGAGGGTGGGTCTCCGTCCTTGAGACTGGGTGGTTGGATCATGCGTAGGGAAGCCCCCTTAATCCAGAGCGTGCTAAGTGGTGGATAGCCTCTCACCGGGAGATCGAAGCGAGAGGATGTCACGGATTCGTGGGTCCGACACTCGTCCAGAATTGATCGTTCGGCGCTATTTGCACTTGTCGGGTCTGCGTTACCGCCTTCATGCGAAGGACCTTCCGGGTAGGCCTGACCTAGTCCTCCCGAGACATCATGTGGCCGTGTTCGTACATGGTTGTTTCTGGCATTGCCATGCCTGCCAGCAAGGAAGGATTCCAGCGACGCGCAGCGAGTTTTGGAGCCAAAAGTTCGACAGCAACAAGAAGCGGGATGTGAAAAACGCCAGGGCGCTTAGGCGCCTAGGCTGGCGGGTCATCACGGTTTGGGAATGCTCGTTGTCCACCCAGACGAAAGCGGATCGACGGCTCGAGGCGCTCGTGAGGAAAATTCTCAACGATCCGCAGAAGACAATATGAGAGACAGAGGGTGCGGATAAGTGCGAGATTGCCATGTAAAGATCAAGACGTTGGAACCAATGAACTTCGAAAGACGCCCAACCCAAAGAACCTTCATCGACCTTTTCTCCGGCTGCGGTGGCCTTTCGCTTGGCCTATGCCAGGCTGGCTGGCAGGGACTGTTCGCGATCGAGCGAGCCACCGACGCGTTCGAGACCTTTCGAGCCAATTTCCTGAGGGCCGGAGCGCGATATCCGTTCCAGTGGCCCGAGTGGCTTGAGCAACGAGCTCACTCCATAGATGAGGTGCTGGACGAAAAGCCCAACCAGCTGTCGCGGCTCCGGGGAAAGGTTGATCTGATAGCCGGAGGCCCACCTTGCCAAGGTTTCTCCTTTGCAGGAAAACGTAGCGCCTCAGATCCGAGGAACAAGATGTTCCAGCGCTATGTCGACTTCGTCGAGCTCGTCCGCCCGAAGTTCCTAGTGCTGGAAAACGTCCCCGGGATGAACGTTGCCCACAAGGACGGCCGAGGCAAGAGCAAGCAGACCTATTACCAGAAGCTGGTTGAATCGCTGGCCGGCATCGGCTACGACGTTTCGGGCAAGGTGCTTGATGCGGCTGATTTCGGGGTCCCGCAACGGCGGGCTCGACTGGTCGCGGTTGGAATCCGGTCGGACATTGCCCGGCAGTTCACCAGCGGTGGCCAACGCGAGGCAAGTGAAACAATTCAATCAGCGTTTGCGCTGATCGAAGCCGCAGGCGCACGCCAGCTGACTCTGTATGGGAATGGACGCCAAGTCTCGGCATCGGAGGCCATTTCGGACCTGGCGGTCGGGACCGCCAAGAAGCGAAACACGCAGGAATATGTCGGGGAAGGTGCAAGGCATGGGTACCGCCAGGTCAAGTACGAGGGGCCGACATCCAACTATCAGTCGAAGATGAGCGATGGCGTCTCGCCAGAAGAGATGGACAGTATGCGTCTGGCGCGACATCGTGAGGATGTCGAGCAAAAGTTCGCCACCATTTTGAAGATATGCAGGCCGGGGATAAGCCTGAGTGCTGAGATGCGGTCGATGCTTGGAATGCTCAAGCACCGAACGGTCCCAATGCACCGCGATAGACCCGCTCCCACGCTTACGACGCTTCCAGACGACATCCTGCACTACTGCGAACCTCGCATTCTCACGGTGCGCGAGTACGCGCGAATCCAATCTTTCCCCGACTGGTTCAAGTTCAAAGGAAAGTACACGACTGGTGGAAAATACCGTCGGACTGAGTGCCCTCGTTACACGCAAGTGGGCAACGCAGTGCCGCCGCTATTGGGGCAAGCAATCGGGGATGGGTTGCTCTCCTGCTGGTCCCCGGATGTGGTGGCAGAAGTGCACTCCAAGCCAACGGCAATTGGATTGGCCAAAAATCGAGCTTTATCCGTGCTTGTAGAAAGCTGACACGAAAACCGTATCAGGAAGCCGAGAATGCCTAGTTATCCCGAGGGACTGCTGGATTGGTCGGGGAATCGAGCTGGAGGCGTCAAGAAGCTCTTCTATGGAGGAAGTGGTCGGCCTGCTGGACAGGTCATAAGGACCGAGCTTCTGGACCGTCTTTCCGAATGGGCCGGTAAGGTAGCCCAGTTCCAGGGCGGGACTCCGAACGCCGTCTTGTTGCTAGGCGGCCCAGGCAATGGCAAGACCGAAGCCGTCGAGCACACGCTTCGAGAGATTGACTCGTCACTCGCGATGAGTGGAGCCCTTGTGAACGAGTTGGGCAGGATATTCTCTTCCCAAGACGGCTCAACGCCGGGTCGTCTAGTCGAAGTCGATCTTTCCGCACTCTCCGACGGCCGGCTGTCTGGCATCTTGGCGATAGTTCAGGATGCATCCGAGGGCAACCCTGGCTCGTCCAAGACGCCGGCGGAGTTGCTTTGCGAGGACTTGGCGCGACTCCTCTTCGACGATCAGGAGAAGCGGATCTACCTTGCCTGCGTTAACAGAGGCGTACTCGATGACGCCTTGATACTCTCGGCCGAGCGGGGGACACCAAGGCAAGTAGCTTGCTGAAGCGGATCATCCAGTCCGTCTCGCTCTCGGCCCACGGGGTCTCCTGCTGGCCACTAAAAGACTACCCGGCGATCGCGGTCTGGCCAATGGACGTCGAAACGCTCGTCGAGGGTGTGTCCGACCGGGACGCGCCGGCAAAGCAAGTGATTGGAGTCGCGACGTCGGCGGCCCACTGGAAGGACTTCGGAACATGCGAAGCCGGCGAGCTTTGTCCGTTCTGCACGAGCCGGAACTTGCTTGCTGGGGAGCCCCACGCTGGATCCCTTGCACGGATACTTCGTTGGTATGAGCTTGCAAGCGGCAAGCGCTGGAACTTCAGGGACCTCTTCTCGCTGGTGTCATACCTCTTGGCGGGCACGCCCACCGGCGCGGACACGGCCGCATACATGCCGTGCAAATGGGCCGCGAAGCAACTCAACCCGTCCGGCAGCGACCAACGGCGCATCGAGGTCCAACGAAAACGAGGGGTACTCCGTCTCGTGGCGTCACAATACCAGCATGCTCTCTTTGGTTCCTGGCCGATCGAGCGCGCAGCAGCCCTGCGAAAGGACATCACGGAACTGAGGTTGGGCGAGTTTCCCGCCTTGGCCGCGCTCCAGCAGTTCCTCGCCTTGGATAAACGTCGTGAATCAACGGTGACACTGAAGTCCCAGCTCGGAGGAATCTCGGCCATCCTCGATCCGGCGAAGGCCAGTCCGTCGTTCGAGGTCTCGGTGAGCGGTAATACCTCGATCCAATTCGAGGACTTGGATAGGCGGTTCAGCCTCTCCATCAAAGCAGGCAGGACGTTCTTGCAGAAGTACCAGTGTCTTACCCCGATCGAGATCGCAGCGTTGAAGATCCTCGAAGAAGGGGATCTCAAGTTGTCCGATCATTCCGTCAGACGGCAGAGGCCGGCCACCGCCGACCGGGTACAGGCGCTCCTGAGGATGATCGCGTGCAGGATAGCGAGGCGCTCCATAGGCGTACGAGCTGCGGTCACGAACGACGCCGACGTCCTCGAGGAATTCCATCGCGTAACGGAGGGCGATGCCACCGCACTCCAGCAAGCAACGCGCCAAGTTGAGGGGCTGCTCAACGTGAACAGGCGTTTCGTGGTGTGCCTCAACAATACGTTTGGTGAACCGCTGCCGCCGCCGGAGCGTCGGGCCATGCTTACGACCGACATACAGCGTGTTAAACCTATCCCGGCGTCAGAGGACGCGGGCCGGCCAAAAGCGCCTGTCCGTTTCCTGCGTGTCGGCGCTTCAGATGGCGCCAAGCCGATTGCACTCACTTTCGAGTTGTTCAAGGCCACGAAATCCCTTCGTCGGGGCATGGTCTCCGCTTCCCTTCCTAGGTCGGTCGTGGCGCTTCTCGACACGACCCGAGCAGGCCTCGCAGGATCCATTGTTAGGGACGAAGACGCACTGGAGGGCGCCGAGATCCGCCTTGGCGTGCGAGACGAGGTCGTCGTCAGGACGTTCGAACGATTCGTTATTCGCGAGGAGGGAGCGTGATGTCGGAGTCTGATTTCATTGGTTCGCCTTGGAAGCACTCACATCCTGCATTCAACGAGTCCTCGTTCAACATACGGCCGGCCCCGGAGTTTTCCACTGGTGAGGTGGTGCTCTCCTCGCTTTATCGTGCCGCTGGCCTTGGCGGCGTCTCTGAGCAGAAGGTTGCGTCGATGGGCAACGAGTTCAGGAAGGCCATGGACAGGGAGCGTCGCAAGGGGCTTCCGGCTGGAAGGCTCAGTCCAGAGGCGTGGCGAACCGTCGTTGATCGAGTCATCCAGAGTCCGAAGGTGTCGCAGCAATCATCAAAGCGTTTTTGTCCTTGTCTCCAGTCGTGCCAGATGCCGCTATCTACTCTGGCGCCGCACGCCTCTCCCGCAATCCTGGAACCCAGGGCAACTAGTTAAACAGATGATAGCCATGGGGTCGCCGTCGCAGGCAGCTGCCGAGCATGCCTGGGCCGACATACATGGCGCCCTTTCCGTGACAGGCGACGACGACGTTTGGGCGAGGTGGTTGCAGTCGGAGTTCGAGCCGCGCAGGACAAATGGCATCCACTGGGAGCCTAGGCCGCTGGACTTGGTCGAAAGGCTGCCAGAACTTGATCGAAAAGCGATTGCCTATCCCGCCAAGCAATTCGTAATCGATATCCTAGGCGTGATCAGTGCGAAATCTTCGATGACCCGCCGCCAGTGGATCACCTTGCTAGAGGCGCTGCTACGGATTGGGACCGTTAGCCACGTGCTTTGGCTCTGCGACGTCAACGACAGGATCTGGCGTCTGTCCCGGGCGGCCCTCGCGGGACAGGATGAGGCCATCCCAAATGGACCAGACGCAACTAGGCGAGACGTCCTGTCCGTGAAGCGGCGGATGCTTTCGTATGGCAACCCTGCCATACCCACCATCCGTGACTTTGCGTCTCGATACCTTTCAGCGAGATTGGGCATCAACCGCATGCTCTGGGCGCTCCAAGGCCTTGAGGCTGCTCCCACCCGATTGAGCTCGTCAGAAGAAATCCACGCATTCCTCTTGAGCGTCCGGAAAAACAGGGTCGAGCTGAACCGGGCAGGGGTCATCGAATCCTTCAATGCCCTGCAAGACCGGGAGGTCAGGACCATCGGCTGCAAGAAGGGGTTGGCGCAAACCTGCTCGAGTTCAGCCAATACACGCTGGGGCAGCGGCAGACGATGGATTCAGCCCTTCGCGGCTATGACCAAGGCTATTTCCTTCGGAAGAAGGGGGAGGCAAGGAATTCGCCCTGGGTTCTTTCGCTCGGGCCCGCGGCGGTGTTGGCGATGGTCCATTGCTGTCTACATGCTGTCGACGGGCCGAGGTCCGTGCAGAGGCTCGCGGTCCACTTGGGAAGCTACGGGATCGAGTTCGATCTGCATGGAATCAACGATAGTGGTCTTGGAAAGCAGCTCCGGATGCTGGGACTGGTCCTAGATAGCCCGGACGCAGAGAGCGGGATGCTCCTAGTCCCTCCATTCGCAGCCTGACGTAGGTAGCCAACTTGAATACGCTAGCAAAAGGTATCGCCAACTGGGTCGAAAAGGCCATGGCGAGCGAGATCGCGTCCCTTGCCGGGGAGAAAGGCGAGTGCCGCGCGGTGTTCTGCGGTCCACCCATGCATCTTCTGGTCCAGGTCTTCGATGCGCTGGCGGGGGAGACGCCCCTCCTTGAGGCTACGAAGTCGGATGGCCAGGCGATTAGGTATCCGGTCATCCTGCAAGTGGATGTGGTTCCGCCCGGAAAACTGCAAGGCTCCGCGACCCAATCCGGGTACCTGCACTTCCATGGCCTTGCTAGCGTGCGAAACGATAGGTCAGGTGTGTTCCTTGCACTTGTTGCCCCAGGTGCGCAGGCAAGTGACACCCACGAGTCCACTCGGACCACGATCGGACTGGCCCCCGCAGTAAACGAAGGTGGCGCCTCCATTTCAGCATGGTGGAGTGACCCGTTCATCCAGAGGCTCGTCGAGAGCGTGTTGGCGGGCAGGACAGATGACGAGGCCGAAAAGGCGCGGGAACTAATTCGAGAGGCGATCGTCGCCGCAGATGCGGCAGACCAACATGACGTCGCAAGAGTCAGTGCATGGCGGGTCTTAGAAAAGCTGTGGATACTTAAAGACAAGGCCAACTCACTCGACGAAATGATCAGCCTGGCGACTGGCTACCCGCCCTCGGGGACGGAAGCTTTGACGCCAAGGCGAAGTTGTCCGTGCTTTCAGCGATCGTTGACAGGATCGAGGGCGAGAATTTTGGCGGGCTCTCCACCTCAGTACTGGCCAAGGCGCGAGATGAGGAAGAGAAGGAGATCATAAAGGCATGCCTTGGCAACATGCGGAACAGGTGCGATGTCGTTACCGCGGTTCGGCGATGCGCTCCCTACGCCTATGCAACCGAGTCGGTCTCCACCGTGCCAACGTGGTGGTCGTCCCTTACTGTTTCCCGCTGGAACGAGCTTCTTGACGAGAGCGACGACTCGCCGGAGCCCGACGGGGAGCTCACGATCGAATGCACGAATGCACTGATATCCCACCTGAGGGGCCTCGTACCTGTCGCGAAGTCCTCGGTACAGTTGCGCCTTCGAGCGTCCGAGGAGCAGTTCGGCCGGCAGATCCTCGTGAAGCGGGAAGTCCCGGGATCGAAAGGGGCGACGAAGGAATGGATCCTGGCGGCAGATCGCGTGGTTCTCCTTGAAGACGATGAGATACCCGGGCACAAGAGTCCGATAAAGTACTCCGCCAGCTTCCTTCACGGGAACGGAAAAAAGCGGCCATCCGTATCATCTCACTGCAGGGCTGGCAGCCTGGTGTGGTGGTGAGTTCGACTACGGCTAGCAAAGGATCCGCACCCAAGCTGTCCAGGGCAGGCAGGCTGGAAACGTCGCTGGCCATGTCCGGCCAAGGGCGACACTACCTAGACATCTACTTGAGGCCGGGAGTCCGGCTCTCGTCACAAGTCGCGGTTGGAAGTGACCCTGACGGGAACCTTGACCCGAGCAATGCCGTCAGCATCGGCATGGTTGGCGAGGACGAGTTTGGAGTCGAAGTCGAGATCGAAGGCGAATGCTTCTTCGACATCAAGATCATTAGGCCCGAGTCAGCGGATGAACAGTTGGTTCGGATCGAACTGTCGGCGGAGCAAGCAAGCCCCGAGGAATGTTCGAGCCATTTCGAACTCCAGTTGATGAAGAACGCCGGGGGCGAAAGCCTAGCTCCGTGCACGTCAATGGCCAGCTCAGGAGTGCGCAGCTTCAGGGTTGGATGCTCGAGGAGGGAAGGGCGTCCCGATCCTTCCATCCGTTCGTGGTTGCAGCTGACTATGCTTCGGAATGGCGCAGGCGTGACTGGAGTAGTTCGGAAGACACGATCTTCTCCAAAGGCCGTTTCCTGAGCGATCCGAGGCCTTCGCCAGATGAAATGGCACCTCCGCCAGAGTTCGTGGCGGCACGATCCGTGCTCGCGGCCCGGATCCGCGGCGCCGACGGCAACGGGTTGGTTGAAGCCGCACCCCTTGGCGAATGGATGGCAACAGACCCCGAGTTCTCCGCCGAGGTGGATGCCTACTTGAAGAGTTACGTCGGATGGCTTGCCAATTCCCCGGAAGACGCAGTGTGGTGCGACCTCGGCCTTGTCGCTAGGCTCGAAACGAACGGGCTGACGTTGGTGCAAGAGCCGGATGCCATCCTTGTGTCCCCCTTGCATCCCGTCCGATTCGCTTGGCATTGCGTCGCCCAGCGCGCGATGTTCCTGTCCGCCAGGAAGAAGCCTTGCCCAGCCGCTAGCATACTCGACCCCGACTGCGTCCCCGATGCCCTAACCATCCCCATGCGAAACGCCATGGGTGGAAAGACCAACGCGACGTTCTTCGCGGTGGAGTGCAGCTCGGACTACTGGGGAATTCTTTGGAATGCCAGTCGCCTAGACGCCTTGGCTTCGACTGGTTCGACTGCGCCGCTGGATCGGGAAATGGGGCTGCTAGTCGGCGGTATTTCCAGCGGCTTCAGCGTCTCCCAAGTCCATAAAGCGCTTGAAGACATCTGTTCGATGTTGGTGGCCAAGCCCGTGATTGGAGTGCTTGTGTCAAGCACTGCTAGCCAAAACAATGCCTGCAACGAAGGGCTTTTGTCCTGGGGCAGGAAACATTTTGGGTCTTCCGACTTAACGAGAGGATCGGACGCCTGGGTTGGCGCGAGCGAGATCCGAATCTACGACGAACGGCATGAAGGTTCGCGGCCGGATGATGCCGAAATATCGAACCTCGCGGAAGACACGGCGAACGCGGTCCATTGGTACTCGGGAACGGTGTCTGGTGAGGATCCTGATCTTGCGATCATCGCCCAATTGGAGACGTCGAACCCAAGTGCACTTCCCACCAAGCTCGCCACCCCCATGGGCTTTGGTGGCTTGGTGAGGACTCGTATTCGCGAGCCATCTAGCATGGCTGGAGGACAGCTGCTGCGTGAGTCCCGAATGGCCGCGCCCCCATCCCTTCGGGGGATGGCCTTGCCGACGCCACTGCCAGCGCCATCGCAGCACTCGAGAACATTTCAGACGAGAGGCTGGGTTATGTCTTTGCTCCAAGCGTGCATGTGATCACGAGTGCCTTGGAGCGAGCGGAGTTCGCGGCCGTTTCGTCTTCTACGGTAGACCCCGCCTGCTTCCTTGGGAATTGGCTTGAGGGGACTTACCTCTGGGACTACGAGCTGCCCGCCTATTCAGGCCGCGCCGGCGACAGCAACGGCTACTACTTGCTGTCCAGGATCAAGGAGCTGGACCTCGAGACCTTGAAGCTCGTCATCAAGCGCTTTCCGGGGTGCGACGAGATGCCGGACGAAGCGCTTGCGGAGATCGTCGAAGAAGTCGCGCGGCGAGGAATACCTACGGTCAGGGGGCTGGCGGCCGGCGACTCAGGTGCCACGGGAGACCTTGGGCTGCTCATAGCCACCCGCCTCCTCCAAGACAGCTTCCGCGTGTCTGGGCCAAATTCCGGCCTGTTGGCGCCATGGGCCAAGGTTGGCGAAGAGGATGAAATCGCCTTGGTGATACCGGTAGACCCATTCCAAGGTTATCTGGACGATCTTGCCAAGGCACTCAAGCGGCCAACCCTGCATCGTCCTGACTTACTGGTCGTCACGATGAGGATTAGCGACGCCTCGGTCAGCTTCCGGCTGACGCCGATAGAGGTCAAGAATCGGGGTGCGGGCGCACAAATGTCTCCCGCGGACCGGGGTGATGCGTTGGCGCAAGCCCGGTCGCTTTCATCCCTTTTCGAAGCGCTCTCCTCAACCTATACCGACGACCAAGAGATGGTCCTTTGGCGCATTGCGCACCAGAACCTCTTGACATCCATGATCGGATACGGATTCAGGGTTTATAGCCAGCGCTTGGCCGCGGCAGGCAAGTCCGGCGAGTGGTCCAAGCTCCATGCGCGCGCGATGGAGGCGATATTGGGCTCGCAGGCGAGGATCGAGGTTGATGTAAGGGGAAGGTTGGTCGTCATCGACGGCTCAAGTGCGAGTGGCGCCCGGGACACCGACGCCGACGGGTTCCAGGAAACCATCGAGCTCTCGCACAAGGATGCCGCACTCTTCATCCAGGGGAGGCACGAAGCCCTTTGTGGCGCCATGAAAGAGAGACTGGGTGCTTGGGACCTCTTCCCACGAACGGAAGGAAACGCGCCCGCAGCAGGCGTCACGGCCGAGGCAATCCCCGTCCCGTCCGGCGGAGGCGAAACCATGGTTGAACCAATCCCTCAGCCCGCCCCGACGCAGCCCATTGAGCCGGACGAAGCGCCCCAGCCCACTGCCGTGCCTCTCCCGGATGTGGCGCCGATCGACGGCCTGGGTGCTTCGCAGACGGGCTTGGTGATTCGAATCGGTGAAACGATCGATGGCTTTGAAAGCCAGTTGCGCCACCTAAACCTCGGCAACACTTCACTAAATCAGATGAACATGGGCGTCGTCGGCGACCTCGGTACCGGCAAGACGCAGTTGCTCCAATCTCTGGTGTATCAGGTCGCCAAGGGTGGGGCCGGGAACAGGGGTGTAGAGCCAAGCGTCCTGATATTCGACTACAAGAAGGACTACAGCGCGGATGAGTTCGTCGGAGCCGTCGGCGCGCGTGTCATAAGGCCGCAGCACCTTCCATTGAATCTTTTCGACCTGTCGACTGCTTCTCAGTCGATCAATCCGAAGCTGGAGCGGTACAAGTTCTTCTCGGACATCCTCGACAAGATCTATCGCAGGATTGGTCCGGTGCAGCGCGATCGGCTCAAGAAAGCCGTCAAGGATGCATACGCCCAAGCACCGGACGGGACCTATCCAACGATCTACGATGTCCACAACAACTACGTGGATGCACTCAACGGCGGGGCAGATTCCTTGTCGGGAATCCTTGGTGACTTGGTGGACATGGAGCTGTTCACGCCGGACGCGAGCGCGGTGGTCTCTTCGGCCGAGTTCCTGCGGGGTGTGGTGGTCATCTCGCTCAACGAGCTTGGTTCCGATGACAGGACCAAGAACATGCTGGTCGCCATAATGCTCAATGTCTTCTACGAGCACATGCTCCGTATCCCTAAGCGGCCGTTCCTTGGGCCTGGCCGGAACATGCGAGTGGTCGACTCAATGCTGCTCGTGGATGAGGCTGACAACATTATGAAGTACGAATTCGACGTGCTCCGCAGGATCCTGCTGCAGGGTCGCGAGTTCGGCGTTGGAGTCATACTCGCTTCCCAGTACTTAAGTCACTTCAAGGCGGGCGCGACGGACTACCGGGAGCCACTGCTAACCTGGTTCATTCACAAGGTTCCAAATATTCGGCCTCAGGAGCTATCTGCGCTTGGACTCAGTGATGCGTCCGGACTGGCTCAGCTGGCAGAGCGAATCAGGGGTCTCGGAGTGCATGAATGCCTGTACAAGACCCACGACATTCAGGCTGAGTTCCTACATGGCGCGCCTTTCTATAGGCGTGCTGAATGGTCAAGCCCCTAGTGTTGCGTGCGGGAGGGAGTAACCTGCTGCACGTAGCGCTGGGAGATGCGAACGAAATGTTTCAATGAGGGCCGTTTGGTGTTCTGCGTGCGTTACCCTCTTCTGAGTAGTTGCGCAGTAGCAAGCGACGGATCTGGGCAGGGCTTGCCTGTGGCCGAGAGCGGGTTCAAAAAATGGCTGCTCCATTCTTACCCGGCAAACGCATTCATCCGGGTTTTCGGAGGCGCCAGGGGCCAGATTCCGAGACGCGCTCCACCATGCCCTCTGATTCCAACTCCCGCACCAGCGCGACTACCCAATACTGTTGGTTGGAAGAGGTAGCCTTAGGGTAATCACCCCAGTCGAGTCCGCACTCTCGGCTGATACGCGCAAGCTTCATTCCTTCGGCGCCGGGTTGGCAAAGAGCAGATGACTGAAAAAAACGAAGTACAAGCGCCTTGGCGCTGTTGCGAAGAGAACGACCATTTTCTGCAAACTGCGACACGCGAACCCTCCTTTGCAATGCTCTGCGTTTTGGCCAACTGCCTTAGCAAAACCGCGCCGAAGGCGGCGGCTTGAATGATTTGGTTAGGGCCGTTGGCGCGCGTGGATGTAGCCGGGGATATTTGATACGCCTGACCTGACATTGACGCGATCCCCAATCGTCAGATATCGAGAACGAGCGTACTCGCCATGTGTGGCGAAAACTATGTATCCGTCTGGGTCGCAGAGAGCGCCCGGAAACTTCTCAAGTGGCATGAACCACATGCCATCCTTGTGGTAGCGGACCTGTTTGGCTGGGATCTGCCACTCGCGTTGTAGTCGCACCCCACTATTTGTTCTTCGCCCTGTCATACGCCCTCCAGATCGAATGAAATCACTTGCGTGCGCACACTAAAGTCCGGTTGCACATCCGATCCCAGAAGCTGGCAGTCCCCAACCCGATTCCTCCGGAGTTTAGGTCGAGCTTGTCCGGCAAACAATCCGACTAGTGGCCGGATCAAATATCTGTTGGGCGTGTCGCAGGAGGTGCGACGCCTACACGGGTGCGGTTAGCTTCGCAATTTCCGCGCCATGTCGAAGAAGAACGCCTCAGGCGCGCGCATTTTGTCAATCACTATCAGAAGAGGTTTAGCGATCGGGAGAATTTCCCGGGCGGCATTCCGACGTGCCGCGCAAACGAAGAACTGAACGTACCCGCGGATCTATAGCCAACCCGTTCGGCAACGTCATCGATCACGAGGTTCCCACGACGCAGCAACCCCTTCGCCACCGCCATCCTCCACCCCAACAAATACTCCATCGGCGGCACCCCCACCGCTTTCGTAAACCGCTCAAAAACACCGACCGCGACAGCGCCGCCTCCTTCGCCAACGCCGCCATCGTCCAGTGCCGGCCAAGCTCCGCATGCATCCGCTGCAGCGCCACCGCGATCCGCGGATCCGCCAGCCCGCGCAGCAGGCCGGGCGGGGCGTTGGCGGCGTCGGCATGGCTGCGCAGGGTTTCGATCAGCAGCGCATCCACCAGCCGGGCCTGCATCAGTTCGCGGCCGGGGCGGGCGTCGGTGGCTTCTTCGCGCAGCAGGTGCACCAGGCGGGTCAGGCGGTCGACGCCGCGCACGTGCACCTGGCCGGGCAGCAGGGACACCAGCAGGGCGGCGTCGGGGGTGGCGAATTCGAACCATCCACCAATCGATACAAATTGGGCTTCGCCGCCAAGGCGACCGTGCCGAAGTGGCTTTTCGTCATCCACGTTGGCCCCGGCCTGCGGGTCCAGCCACACCGGCGGCGTCGGCGCGCCGGCGGACAGGGTGAAGCCCGGGGTGGCGGGCAGCAGCACGAAGTCGCCGGCCTGCAGGTCCAGCGGGGGCTGGCCGTCCACGGCCAGGCGGGCCTGGCCGGCCAGGATCACGGTGAAGGCGGGCTGGCCGAAGGCGCCGTAGCGCACGGCCCAGTCGCCGGCGCCCTCGATGGCGCGCGAGAAGACGGCGCGGGGCTGGAGGCGTTGGATCACTTCGGATAGGGGGTCGGTCATTCCGGACGCTCGCGAAGAGGACGCGGTGGCTGAAGCGTATTCCGTCCTGGGCTCATGAGCGAACGGGTCTGGCGACACGGGCCAGGATGCTCAGCCTTGAATATGGAGGAACGGCTTGCCCATACTCGTCGCAGCCTATTGCATGGGGTGCGCGCTGGCGCCAGGCATCAGGCGGGATGCCACCAATTCGAGCGGCCGCCAGCTCCTTCCAAAGACCGGCCGTTTCGGCAGCGAGGGGTGGGAGTAGAACCCGTCCCACTGCTGCAAGGCCGCTTCCGGCAGTGATCGGTTGTAGTACGCGAAGTGGTGCCACGCGTCGTCCTTCACCCTGCGCAGGCTGCCGAGCACGCTGCGGTCGCGCGTGGCGGCGAACGCGGGAGGGTCGTTCCATGCTGACAGTTCCGCGGCGACGCGGGGTTGGTCGAGGTCGAAGCCGTAGTGCACCAGCACCTTGAACATCTGCTGCCCGGCATGGATGTGCAGGTCGCGCAGGTCGGCGGCGCGCCCGGGCACGACCAGCGCGGCGCCGGTGGCGGCGTTGAGCATCACCACGAACGGCTCACGGTCGAGGAAGTCGATGTCGGCGTACCACTCGCCGAGCGGATTGTCGGCCGGCGGCGGTTCGGGTGGCTTCGCCGGTTGGCGCAGGCGCTTCAGCAGGCGGGCGGTGCAGCGCAAGATCACCATGAATGCAAGTCCATATCGTCACCAGGGGTGATCATGCCGCGCTCATGCCGCGGCGGCGCGTTGCAAGGCCAGCGTTTGTGCCTGCACGGCGTTGCCGCCGCGCTGGAGCCGCTGCGCATCGCCGCCTGACGCGGTGAGTTCGGCGACCACGCCGGGCAAGGCGGCCAGCACCGCATCGGCCAGGCTGTCGACGCGGCGCAGCACGAAGCCGGGGCCATAACCGGCAGCCCGCGCAAAGCGGCGCCAGTCGTCGGCCGTGATGGTTTCGATGCGCGTGGCTTCGCCGATACGCAGCGCGGGTTCGCGGTCGACCAGGGTTTCCGGCAGCGCCACTGTTGGCACCAGGTCGTACAGCGGGGCCAGTCGGCGGCGGCCGGTGCGGTCGATCAGCAACGACAGATTCTTGGCATGGGCGTCGGCGTTGCCGATCAACGCGTTGAACACCACTGCGTCGAGCAGGCCTTGCAGTGCGGCGGGCCCCAGCGCGAGGCGGCGCAGCAGCTGCGAGATGGTGGCCAGCCCGGGTCCGCCCTGGCCTTCGTACTTGAGTTCGCCGGGGTAGCCGAGGGCCTGGCAGAAATCTTCCTGGTGCAGGCGCTGCACGACGCCGTCGTCGAGGCGGCGGTCGTAGCGTTCGATCAGCAGTGCGTGCCGGCCGGCTATGTCGATGGCGCGTGCGCGCGCGGCGTCCAGGCCGACCGCGGTGGCGAGCGCCAGCCCCAGCGCTTCGAGTTCGCGCAGGCCGCGGAAGCTGCGGCTGTCGGGCTTCAGCAGATGCGTGCTCGGTTCGCCCACGGCCGGCAGGCGCAGGCGGCCATGGCCGTCCACGATCACGGCCAGCTTGTCCTGGGCGCCGGCCAGCGAGAGCCGGCGCGGTGCGCCGTGCAGGGCCCAGTCGCCGTCGCCGTTTCCGGTGGTTTCGCCGAGCAGGGTTTCCAGATCAACGCTGACGCCGCCCACGGTGGTTGGTGCGCCCACGCTGACCGCGCCGGCGCATTCGCCGCCGATGGCCGTCAGCAGGGCGAAGTCGTCGCGCGGCGGCAGGCGCAGGCGCGCTTCGATCGCCAGGCGGACGCCGCCTTCCGGCAGCAGGTTGCAGAACCAGTTGCGCACGACGGCGCCGGCGTAGGGTTCGGGCCGCAGCGGCAGGCTTACCGATAGCGGTATCGGCGCGGGCGACGCCAGGTACGACGGCGCATAAACGAACGTCCAGTCCTCGGGACTGCGCAGCGGCCCGGCGAGGGCGAGTTCGCCGGTGTGCTGTCCGAACAGGGAGACGGGCAGGGCGCTCATCCGTCGGCGGCCACGATCTGGATCTTCAGGCCCAGCACCGCCAGCACCGCCAGCAGCTTGTCCAGGGCGACGTTCGGCTTGCCGCGCTCGAGGTCGCTGATGAAGCGGGTGCCGGTGCCGGCCAGGCCGGCCAACGCGGCCTGGTTCAGGCCGGCGGCCTGGCGGTGGGCGCGGACGATGTCGCCGATCCTGGGCTCGGCTGGCGGTATTCCCGTACGGGAAGAAGTTGGAGTCATCGTGGTTTTCTCGTGGCTTTGTTACCGTTCGGGTAAATTCCGCCTGAAATACGGCCTTGTCAATAAGATTTTCCCGTACGGGAAAGTGATTTGTTTTCGGTTCCGGACGTTCGCAAACAAAAACCGGATGATGGATCGTAGTCCGTCCGGGTGCCGGACGCCAAGCTGGACTCCCCAACCAAGGAGTTCCGCAATGAAATCGATCCTGATCACCGGTACCTCGTCCGGCTACGGCCTGGCCACCGCCCGCCACTTCCTGGCCCAGGGCTGGCGCGTGGTCGCCACCATGCGCACGCCGCGGGCCGAACTGTTCCCGGCCTCGCCGAACCTGCAGCTGCTGCCGCTCGACGTCACCGACCTGGGTAGCATCCACGCCGCGCTCGACGCCGCCGGCGACCTGGACGCGATCGTCAACAACGCCGGCATCGGCGTGGTCGGCGCCTTCGAGGCCACACCGATGGCGACGGTGGACGAGGTGTTCGCCACCAACACCTTCGGCGTCATGTCTATTTGTCAGGCGGCGATCCCGCGGCTGCGGGCGCGTGGGGGTGGCGTGTTGGTGAACGTCACCTCCAGCGTGACGCTGGCGCGCATGCCGCTGGCGGCCGCGTATTCGGCCAGCAAGGCGGCGGTGGATGCGTTCACCGCGTCGCTGGCGTTCGAGCTGGAACCGTTTGGCATTCGCACGAAGTTGGTGCTGCCGGGGTATGGGCCGACGACGGCCTTCGCGGCCAATGGCGGCGAGCGCATGCAGGGGCTGGTGCCGCCGGCATATGCGGCGTTTGCAGAGAAGGTGTTTGCGGGGTTTGCCAATGTGGCGCTGACCACGCGGGAATCGGATGTGGCGGAGGCGGTGTGGCGGGCGGTGCAGGACAGCACCGGGCAGCTGCGGTTTCCGGCGGGGGCGGATGCGGTGGGGCTGGCGCAGGCCAGGTAGGGCCTGGCCGGTGGGCTTCCGGGCCTCGGGCTTGGGGTTCGGAGCTCGGAGCGCCAGGTTCCACAACCTTACGCTCGGGCATCAGAGCCTCGGGCGCCAGGTTCGGAGCTCGGCGCGCCGAGCTCCATAGCCTCACGCGTCAGGTTCCCCTACCTCACGCGCCGAGCTCAGAGCCTCGCGCGTGAGGTTGTATAGCCTCACCGTCCAGGCTCAGAGCCTGGTGCGTGAGGTTCCCCATGCTCACCGTCCAGGCTCAGAGCCTGGTGCGTCAGGTTCCCCATGCTCACGGTTGAGGTTCAGAGCCTCGTGCGTCAGGTTCCCCATCCTCGTCGATGGAGTTCAGAACCTCGTGCACTAGGCTCAGAGCCTCACGCACGACGCTCCGATCGGGTTGCGCTTGCAATATGTCGCCTTAATGGCAACATTCGTTGCCTGATGAGCAACACTCTGCCCCTGATGGACCTGCTGTTCCCCGGCACCCGGCAACGGGTGCTGGCGACGCTGTTGCTGCAGCCGGGGAGGGCTTCCATCTGCGCGAGCTGGCCCGACTCGCCGGCAGCCACGCCGGCACGCTGGCCCGCGAGTTGGACAAGCTGGTGGCCACCGGTCTGGTGCAGCGCCAGGCGCGGGGCAACCAGGTCGTGTACCGCGCCGACCCGCGGCATCCCTTGTATCCCGAGCTGTCGGCCATGTTCCGCAAGACCCATGGCGTGGCCGCCCTGCTGCGCGAGGCCCTGGCGCCGGTTGCGGCGCAGGTCCGCGTCGCCGTGTTGTTCGGTTCGATGGCGCGCGGCACCCACACCGCCAGCAGCGATGTGGATGTGCTGGTGGTGGGCGACGTCGCCTTCGGCACGCTTGTGCAGGCCCTGCACTCCGCGCAGCAGGAACTGGGGCGCGAGATCAATCCGGTGCTGTACACGCCGGGCGAATTCCGTACGCTGCTGTCCGAAGGCGGCGCCTTCGCACAGGCCCTGCGCAGCGATTCCAATGTCCTCCTGATCGGGGGCGCGGATGAGCTTGCGGAACTTGCTGGCGATACAAAGGCTGCAAGCGCACACAGCTGACCCGGAAACTTGGGCTAGCCCGTTCCCCTCTCCCCGGCCCTCTCCCGCAAGGGGAGAGGGAGGAGGAATGTCATCGACTTTTCTTCTTGGCCTTGTCGAGTTTTGCCTGGAGTTCGGTCAGTACGACATCGGCGGCAACATAGCGGCCGGTCCTTCGGGCTCGCTCACGCGAGGATAGGGCGCGGGCAATGTCCACACCTTGAGGATGGCTTTCGTTGGGCCGAACCTGCCTTCTCGCAGCCGACTCCTTCATCGGGACGACGGCAAGCTGCACGCCAAGTGCCGCCATCACCTTGCGCACCGTCGCGAAGCGGGGTTGCGCGTCCGACTGCAGTGCCTTGTAGAGGCTTTCGCGGCCCAAGCCGGCAATTTTTGCCACTTCGGACATGCCGCGGGCCCGAGCGGCTGTTTTCAATGCGTCCTGGAAAACGCCGTCGTGGCCGGACTCGAAGGCATCCATGAGAAACGCCGCGATGGCTTCGTCGGTGTCCAGGTACTTCGCCGCGTCGAAGGGCGTGGTTTTGAGGGGAGTGTTCACTGTCGCTTCTCCACTTGCACTAGTGTCGGCCGGCAATGCGGGCCGCTGCTTCCTTCGCAAACTCGATGTCGGAAGCTTGCTTAGCTTTATCGCCTCCGCAGAGGAGCAAGATCACGGTCTTGCTGCGATAGGTGAGGTACACCCGGTACCCGGGGCCGTGGTTGATGCGGAGTTCGCTGACGCCGGATCCGATGTACTTCACGTCACCCAACAAACCTCTGCGGATCCGGAAGATTCGGGCGACTACGATCGCAACAGCTCCCCGGTCACGCAGGGACGCAAGCCAGTCATCGAACCGCCGTGTTGTCTCGACCTCGATCATGCCCCAAACGTATCCGGAAGGATACAGATCGGGCGATCCGGAAACTTGGGAGGGGGATGTAGGAAAAGAGAAGACTGGCGCCGAGTTATACCACCCGAGTCGTTTCCGGTGGTATAACCCGCCCAGGAGGTCCCACCATGTCCCTCTACCGCGAACTACCCGTAGCCGCCCAGAGCGCCTACGCCGAGCTTTACGAACAGGTCCAGGTCGCCGAGGCCTCGCGTTCGCCGGCTTTCCTGACGGGAAAGATCGCCTGGAAGACCATCAAGGGCCGGCGCTACGGCTACTGGGCCTTCAAGGAAGTGGACGGCCGCAAGCGCGAGTACTACCTCGGGCCGGAAGGGCCGGCGATCGCGGCGATCGAGGCCGCGCGCGAGAAGGGTGCGCCGATGCTGGAGGTGATCGCCCGGCAGGCGGCCGCCGCCTTGGCTCAAGGCTGCTCGGCAACGCTGCCGAAACACTTCCGCATCGCCAAGCGCCTGGCGGACTACCAGTTCTTCCGCGCCGGCGGCTTGCTGGTGGGCACGCACGCATTTCTGGCGCTGGGCAATCAACTGGGCGTGGCCTGGGGCGATGGCACGCGCACGCTCGATCTCGATTTCGCGCACGCGGGGCCGGGCGACAATGTCGCACTGGCGCTGCCGGCGGATCTGCTTGCCGATGCCGCGCAAGCGCTGGAGTCGCTGCAGATGGGATTCCTGCCCGCGCTCGGCGGTGCAAAAGGGCTGGCGAGTCAGTTCGTGAGCGAACGCGAAGGCGACCTGCGCATCGATTTCCTGACGGCACAACGGCGCAAGGAAGGCGACGTCGCCGCGCCGGAGCTGGGCGTGGCCCTGGTGCCGCTGAAGTTCATGGACTATCTGCTGGAACGGCCGGGGCAGGCGGTGCTGATCGACCGTGCCGACGCCTGCCTGGTCAATCTGCCGGATCCCGCACGCTATGGCCTGCACAAGCTGATCGTGGCGCACGAGCGTGGCGCGCGGCATGCGAAGTACCGCAAGGACATCCTGCAGGCGCTGGCCTTGATCCAGTGGCATCTGGCGCATGCGCCGACGCTGTTGGCGGATGCGTGGGCGGATCTCGTGGCGCGTGGCGCGGGGTGGGAGAAGCGGGCGCGGGATTCGCTGGCCAATTCACCCTCGGCGCACAAGGAAGTTGTGGTGGCGTTTGATCGGGAGATGCCGAAGAGTTGATTGAAAGCTACAGGGCGCCAAATGAAAACGGGCCGCTTTCGCGGCCCGTTTCGTGACTTCCCGGCGAGGGTTTACCCCTCCCGGCCCTCCCCCTGCGAGCAGGGGAGGGAGCAGAGCGTTACTTCTTTTTCTTGGTGGCGACCGGCTTGTCGAGGCCGGCGGCTTTGCGCAGGGCGTCGGCCTTGTCGGTCTTTTCCCACGAGAAGGCGGTGGCGGTGTGCTTCTTGCCCTTGCCGTCGGTGTAGGTCACTTCGAACGGCTTGCGGCCGAAGTGGCCGTAGCTGGCGGTCAGGCGGTAGATCGGGTGCAGCAGGTCCAGCATCCTGGTGATGCCGTACGGGCGCAGGTCGAACTGCTGGCGGATCAGCTTCTCGATCTTGTCGTCGGCGATCTTGCCGGTGCCGAAGGTGGTGACCGAGATGGAGGTCGGCTCGGCCACGCCGATCGCGTACGACACCTGCACTTCGCACTTGTCGGCCAGGCCGGCGGCGACGATGTTCTTCGCCACGTAACGCGCGGCGTAGGCGGCCGAACGATCAACCTTGGACGGGTCCTTGCCACTGAACGCGCCGCCGCCGTGGCGGGCCATGCCGCCGTAGGTGTCCACGATGATCTTGCGGCCGGTCAGGCCGGCGTCGCCCACCGGGCCGCCGATCACGAAGTTGCCGGTCGGGTTGATGTGGATCTTCGACTTCGGCAGCGCCTTCAGCCACGCCTTCGGCAGCACGGGCTCGAGGATGTGCTTCATCACGCCGGCCACCAGGTCCTTCTGCTTCACGCCCGGGTCGTGCTGGGTCGAAAGCACCACGGCGTCCAGGCCGACGATCTTGTCGTTTTCGTAGCGCAGGGTGACCTGGCTCTTGGCGTCCGGGCGCAGCCACTTGAGCTTGCCGCTCTTGCGGACCTTGGCCTGCTGCTCGACCAGGCGGTGCGCGTAATAGATCGCGGCCGGCATGTATTCCGGCGCCTCGTTGCAGGCGTAGCCGAACATCAGGCCCTGGTCGCCCGCGCCCTGTTCTTCCGGCTTCTTGCGGTCCACGCCCTGGTTGATGTCGGGGGACTGCTTGCCGATCATGTTGACGATGGCGCAGGTGTGGCCGTCGAAGCCGACATTGCTGTTGTCGTAGCCGATGTCGTTGATGACGCCGCGCGCCAGCGCTTCGATGTCCACCCACGCGGTGGTGGTGATCTCGCCGGCAACGATGGCGGCGCCGGTCTTCACCAGCGTTTCGCACGCAACGCGGGCCTTCGGATCCTGGGTCAGGATCGCGTCCAGTACCGCATCGGAAATCTGGTCGGCCATCTTGTCCGGGTGGCCTTCGGAGACCGACTCGGAGGTGAAGAGGTAGCTGGACATCGTCGCTTATATCCCTTGATTGAGATGAAAGGATGGGTAGGGCCGCGCATGATACATGGCGCGGCCCCGGGGTGCATCCTCGCGCCACCGATGTTGCGCTGGTGTTAAGCGACGCTAAACGGTGCGGGGCCTGGGGTTGGCCTCGGGAAGCGATGGGGGTAGGGTCGGGCCTCCCCGCAAAACCCATGAGGAGGTAACCCGCATGGCATCACTGAAATCCAGCCTGCGTCCCTTGCTTGCCGCCACCCTGGCGGTGTCCTTCACCGGCTGCGCCAGCTACGTCAAACGCGACGACTTCGACGCCACCGTGGCCGAGCTGCGCGCCACCGACCAGCGCCTGGACGGGCGCATCAACGAGCTGCAGGCCGCCATGGAAGCCCGCTTCGGCCAGTACGACGCCCGCATCGCCCAGTTCGAGGGCCGCCTGCACGTCGAAACCACCGCCCACTTCGCCACCAACGACGCCACCCTGCGCGAGGTGGACAAGCCGATGCTGAACGACTTCGCCAGCACGCTGACCGAGCACCACACGGGTGTCACCGTGACCGTGGAAGGGTTCGCCGACCCGTCGGGTTCGGCCGCTTACAACAAACGCCTTGGCCAGCGCCGGGCCGAAGCCGTGCGTGACTATCTGATCACCCAGGGCCTGTCGGCCGACCAGGTGCGCGCCGTCAGCTACGGCGAGGACAGCAACCGCCTGATCCGCCCCGGCGCCTGGGGCGACGATGGCCTGGCCAACCGCCGCGTGGCCCTGGTCATCGACTTCGTCGAGACCGTCGCGGCCCGCTGAAGCACCGGCAGGCCGGGCCCCGCGCCCGGCCTGTCACCCGCCTGACGTTTGCGGGTCACGGGCCTGAAAGCATGCCGCGCCAAGCTGCGCGGCAACGCCGATCACCGGGTCCGCCGCATGTTGGATATCGAGCGTCAGCTCGCCGAGCGTTATCCCCATTGGTTCCAGGGCCACCGCGCCCGTTTCGCCCGGCCGTTGCTGCGCGGGCTGGGGCGGCTGGCCAAACTCGATGAAGCCGGGGCGTTCCTCGCCGCCAACGGCCATCTCTGCGGTCGGGCTTTCATCGAAGCCGCACTCGACTATCTGGACGTGCGTTACACGGTGGACCAGGTCGAACGCGAGCGCATTCCGCAGACCGGCCGCCTGCTGATCGTCGCCAACCATCCGTCCGGTGCGCTGGACGCGATGGCGCTGCTGCATTTTGTGCTGGGCGTGCGCCGCGACGTGCGCATCCTGGCCAATGACGTGCTGGCCAGCGTGGCGCCGCTGCGCGAACACCTGCTGCCGCTGCGCATTCTGGGCGGCCGGCCGACGCCGGAAAGCCTCGAAGCGGTGGAAGCGGCGCTGGCGCGCGAGGAATGCGTGATCGTGTTCCCGGCCGGCGAAGTGTCGCGGCTTGGCCTGGCCGGTATCCGCGACGGGCGCTGGCGGCAGGGTTTCGTCCGGTTCGCGAAAGCCAGCGGAGCGCCGGTGTTGCCGGTGCGCATCGGCGCGCGCAATACCGCGTTGTTCTACGGGGCGTCGGCGCTGTACAAGCCGGCCGGCACCGCGCTGCTGCCGCGCGAGATCTTCGCGCGCCGCGGCAGCCGCATCGAACTGCGCATCGGCCGGCCCGGGCCGCTGCCGGAACCGCAGGCGCCGGAAAAAGCGCTGGCGTCGATCCGGCAGGCGCTGTACGCCATCGGTTCGCGCCGCGAGGCGGCGCCGCGGGGGCCGGAGCCGTTGGTACATGCGGTGGACCGGCGCCTGTTGCTGGACGAACTCGCGCGCCTGCCGATGTTGGGCAGCACGCCGGATGGCAAGCGCATCCATGCCGGGCCCTTGGCTGCCGACTCGCCGCTGATGCGCGAGATCGGCCGTCTGCGCGAACTCACCTTCCGCACGGTGGGCGAGGGCACCGGCAAACGCCTGGACCTGGACGGCTACGACAGCTGGTACGAACACATCGTGCTGTGGGACCCGGAGGCGCTGGAGATCGCCGGCGCCTACCGCGTGGCGCCGGGCGAGAAGGTGCTGGCCGAGCGTGGGCTGGAGGGGTTCTACACGGCGTCGCTGTTCCGGTATCCGTGCACGATGCTGGAGAAGCTGGTGCAGGGCATGGAGCTGGGCCGCAGTTTCGTGGCGCCGGGTTACCAGGGCACGCGCAGTCTCGATTACCTGTGGCTGGGCATCGGCGCGTATCTGCGGGCGCATCCGGGGGTGCGGTATCTGTTCGGGCCGGTGTCCATCAGCGCGGATCTGCCGATTGCCGCGCGGGAACAGTTGGTCGCGTACTACCAGCGTTATTTCGGTTGCCGCGAGGGCGAGGTGGCGGCGAACCGGCCGTTCCGGTTCCTGGCCACGCCGCCGGCTTTCGGCGACATCGATGCCGAGACCGGCTTCCGCATCCTCAGGGCGAATCTGGGCGCGCTGGGGGCGCGGGTGCCTACGCTGTACAAGCAGTACACCGAGCTGTGCGAGCCGGGTGGGGCGCGGTTCCTGGCCTTCGGTGTGGATCCGGAGTTCAACAATTCGGTGGACGGGTTGATCGAACTGGACCTGGCGCGTGTGCGGCCGCGCAAGCGCGAGCGTTATCTCGCCGGTACGTCGGTGCCGCTGCCGGCACCGGAAGTGGTGTAACTGCCGCTTGTCTCCTCCCCCTGCTTGCAGGGGGAGGCCGGGGGGGGTGGAACTTGGAGCAAGTGCTCACCCCACCCCAACCCTCCCCTGTAAACAGGGGAGGGAGCCATGCTTGAAGCTCCCTGCTTGCAGGGGCCCGCACTCTCTCCCCCCTGCTAGCAGGGGGAGGTCGGGAGGGGGTGGAACTTCGGAGCAAGTACTCACCCCTCCCCAACCCTCCCCCTGCAAGCAGGGGAGGGGGAAGTGAGATGCCCTGTAAACAGGGGAGGGAGAAGTGCGGTTAGCATCCCTCTCATGGACTCCCTCACCCAGATCGTTCTTGGCGCCGCGGTGGCCGGCGCCGTCGCCCCGGCCCGGCATCGCCGCGCCGCGCTGTTGGCCGGTGCCGGACTCGGCACCTTGCCGGACCTCGACACGCCCATCCTCTGGATGCTGGGCCTGGACCCGGTCGGGCACATGACCTGGCACCGCGGGCCTTCGCATTCGCTGCTGGTGCTGTTTCCGCTGGCGGTGTTGATCTGGGCGTTTTTCCACCGCCGCGGCGGGCGGGTGACGGAAGCGCCGAAGCCCTGGTTCTGGGCGATCGTGCTGGCGCTGGTGACGCACCCGCTGCTCGACGCCTTCACCGTGTATGGCACGCAGCTGTGGTGGCCGCTGCCGCCCGCGCCGGCGATGTGGTCCAGCGTGTTCATCATCGATCCGCTGTACACGCTGCCGCTGCTGGTCGTGTGCATCGTGGCCTGGGTGAAACACTGGCGGCCGGCGGCGCAGACGGCGCTGGTGGCGGGGCTGGCGATCAGCACGGCCTATCTTGGCTGGTCGCTGGTGGCGAAGGCGCTGGTGGAGCGTGCCGCGGAGCAGTCGCTGGCCGCGCGCGGGCTGCAGGACGCGCCGCGGTTTTCGGTACCGATGCCATTCACCACGTTTTTGTGGCGGGTGGTGGTGATGACGCCGGAGGGATTTCTGGAAGGGGAGCGGTCGGTGGTGGTGGATGAGGGGCCTATTCGCTTTCGCGAATATTTTTCGGACAGTCGGGCGCTCAA
Source organism: Arenimonas daejeonensis (assembly GCF_007993735.1). Classification (GTDB taxonomy): domain Bacteria; phylum Pseudomonadota; class Gammaproteobacteria; order Xanthomonadales; family Xanthomonadaceae; genus Arenimonas; species Arenimonas daejeonensis. The sequence goes on from NZ_CP042453.1 coordinate 1,380,199, forward strand.
TGGGGTTGCTGATTACGAAGCGGTGCGGCGACTCCGTTGGTTCAACCGATCTTTCATGAAAGCCGAAGTACGCGACGGCAAACTCGTGCTGTCCGACCTGCGCATGGGCGCCGAGCCCGACTACAGCTTCCGTTTCGCCGTCGCTGCGCGCGAAGGCGAAGGCTGGCGCGAAATCCCGCCCGAACAACTGCAGTGGCCCTGGGACGCGAGTCGACGGCTGCCGTCGCTGTGGCGCAGGATATGGACCACGCCGACGGATGACGCAGCAGGAGCGGCCCCATGAGCCAGACCCCGCCCGGATTGGACCTGTCCAACCTGCCGCCGGATATCCGCCGCAAGGTCGAGGCCGGGCTGGCCAAACTGTCGCCGGAAATGCGCCAGCACTGGGAACGGCAGGGTTCGCCACTGCTGGCCAAGCTGGTGTCGGGCGTGGCCGCGAACGCACGTGGCAAGACGCCGCCGCCGCTGCCGGATATGCCCAAGCTGCCGTCGCTGCCCAAGCTGCTCAGTGGCTCGAAGCCCGGCGGCATGGACCTGCCCGAACACGCGCCGCACCACACCAACCCGCGTTCCAAGCCGCACGGCCACTACAACGACACCATCCGCCCCGGCGACCGCCGTGGGTTGGGCTCGTGGTCGGCGTGGGTGTTCGTGGCCGCGGTCGTATTCGCGATCCTGAAGTTCTGAAGCTCAGGCCTAAGGTAGGCAATGCATGACACAACCTCGCTGCTCAATGACAGGGGTCGAAATAAAGCCTGGCGATGGCGTCTGGGACGATGGCGAATGGATCAGCTGGGAGTGGATCAACTCTCAACTGGATATCGAGTCGGAGGAAGGTCCCGAATCTGTCGAATCTGTTGAACCCTACCAGAGCAGGGAGGGATTTCCCTTCAGTGTTCTGAAGCAAATAGAAATTTTTCAGGACCTGGTTGGATGCGCGCAGCGACACTTTGAAAACACAGGGAGATACCTGCAGATTTGGGGTGAACTTGGTGAGATCTACGCGGAGATCAGATGCGGGCTTCGCCGCCATGGAACTAACAAGGCAGGCTCTGACGGCACCATTGCGGGGAAGTTGGTTGAGGTGAAGACAATTTCCCCCGAAAAGACGACCAATCGGGTGCTGGTAAAAAGCCAGGGTGACTTTGAACAGCTGCTAATTGTTCGAATCAATCAGGATTTCGAGTTCAGCGCCAAGCTGTTCGACAGATCTGAGCTCAAAGGCATCGGCGGAAAATTCTTGAAAGGGTGTATTGAAGACGGACCGGAGTGACGCCTGAGAAAATAGTCGATCTCAGGCGACCGCCGGCAGTTCTGGCGCAAGTCCGGCAGCGAGTGCATCGAAATAGTCCCGCGTCAGCCGCAGCTGTTCGGCGGCCGTTTCGGCGCGGTTGACCACGGCGCGGAAGGCGGCGTTTTCCGGCCGGTCCTTCGCATACCAGCCCAGGTGTTTGCGGGCGATGCGCACGCCGGACAGTTCGCCGTAGAAGACGTGCAGGTGCTCGAGGTGGCCGATCAGGATGTCGCGCACTTCCTGCAGGCCCGGTTCCGGCAGTTTTTCGCCGGTGGCCAGGTAGTGCGCGATCTCGCGGAAGATCCACGGCCGGCCCTGCGCGGCGCGTCCCACCAGCACGGCGTCGGCGCCGGTGTGGCGCAGCACGAAGGCGGCCTTCTCCGGCGAGTCCACGTCGCCGTTGGCGAACACGGGGATGCGCAGCGCGGCCTTCACCGCGGCGATGGTTTCGTATTCGGCCACGCCGGTGTACTGCTGGTCGCGCGTGCGGCCGTGCACGGCCAGTGCAGCGATGCCGCTGTCTTCGGCGATGCGGGCGATGGTGAGCGCATTGCGGTTGTCGGCGTTCCAGCCGGTGCGGATCTTCAGCGTCACCGGCACGTCCACGGCCGACACCACCGCGGACAGGATGCGCGCCACCAGCGCCTCGTCGCGCATCAGCGCCGAACCGGCCCAGGCATTGCAGACCTTCTTGGCCGGGCAGCCCATGTTGATGTCGATGATCTGCGCGCCGTGGTCCACGTTGTAACGCGCCGCCTCGGCCAGTACCTCGGGCACGGTGCCGGCGATCTGCACGCTGATCGGCGCCGGTTCGCCGTCGTGGTCCATGCGGTGCAGCGACTTCTCGGTCTTCCACAGGCGCGGGTCGGACGTGGTCATTTCCGACACGCACAGCCCGGCGCCCAGGCGCTTGCACAGCATCCGGAAGGGCTTGTCGGTGACGCCGGCCATCGGGGCCAGCACCAGCGGCGGATCGAAAAGGTAGGGGCCGATCTGCATGCGGCGATTCTATCGCGCCGCCGTGGCGCGGGCCGGGCTCAGGGCGCAGTTCGGCCGCCCGCGGCATGGCCAGCGCGGCGCCGAGGCGTTCGGTCGATTGCCCGGCGTATCGGGTGGCGTAGGCCACGGCCTCGGCGAACACGCTGCCGTCCCCGGATGCGAGCCGGGCCGCCAGGGCGCCATTGAAGGCGTCGCCGGCACCGGTGGTGTCCACGGGCGTGACGTTGGCGGCGGGCATGCGATAGCAGGACGTGCTGTCGCCGCGGCGGTCGTCGCCGTGCGAGACGAAAGCGCCGGACGCGCCGAGCGTCAGCACGATCGTGGCGCGCGGGGCGAGCTCGCGGCACATGGCATGCAGCGCCGCATCATTGAGGCCGGCGATGCTTTCCGCCGCCAGGCCGCGGCCGGTGTGCCGGGACAGCAGGGCGGAGAATTCGGTTTCGTTCGGGGTCAGCACGTCGGCGGCGGCCAGCAGTACGTCGCTGGTCGGTGCATTCACCGGCGCGGGGTTGAGCAGGGCCAGCGCGCCGGCGGCGGCCCCGGCCTGCAGCGCGCGCAGCACCGCGTCGGGCGCGACTTCCAGCTGCACCAGCACGACGGCCGCGTCGGCGAAGTCGTGCTGCTGCGCGGCGACGAAGTCTTCGCCCAGCGCGGCATTCGCGCCGGGCGCGACCACGATGACGTTGTGCCCGGCGTTGTCCACGAAGATGCCGGCGGTGCCGGAGGCGATGTCGGGAAACACTTCCGCGCGCAGCGTGATGCCGTCGTCCGCAGCCAGCGCGCGGGCATTGGCGGCCGCGGCGTCATCGCCCAGCGCGGTGATGAACACGGTGCGGGCGCCCGCGCGCGCCGATGCCACGGCCTGGTTGAAGCCCTTGCCGCCGGGGCCCGTCAGGTAGGCGCCCAGCCGCGTCGCGCCGGGCGCGGGCAGGTGGTCGGCGGACCAGACATGGTCCTGGTTGTAGGAGCCGACGACGACGACCGTGCCGGCCACCGGTCAGACACCCAGGCTGGTCAGCACACCGGCAATGGTGGCGGTCATGAAGGTCGCCAGGGTGCCGCCCAGCACGGCGCGCAGGCCGAACTTGGCCAGGTCCTGGCGGCGTTCGGGCGCCAGCCCGCCGATGCCGCCGATCTGGATCGCGATCGAGCTGAAGTTGGCGAAGCCGCACAGCGCGTAGGTGGCGATCAGCTTGCCTTTCTCGCTCAGCACCACGCCTTCGACGTTGCCGTTGACGATCTCGGCCAGCTGCAGGTAGGCGACGAATTCGTTGATCACCACCTTCTGGCCGATCAGCGAACCGACCGTGGTCGCGTCCTGCCAGGGCACGCCGATCACCCAGGCGATCGGCGCCAGCAGGTAACCGAAGATCGTCGCCAGGTCGGTCGGCTTGCCCAGCCACGCGGCCAGGCCGGTGATGTCGCCGATCCAGGTCAGCGGCCAGTTGATCAGGGCGATCAGGGCGATGAATGCCAGCAGCATCGCGCCGATGTTCAGCGCCAGGCGCAGGCCGTCCGCGGCACCGGCGGCGGCGGCGTCGATGACGTTGCTGGTGGTCTTCTCGACTTCCATCTTCACGGTGCCGCGGGTCAGCGGGTTGCCGGTTTCCGGGATCAGCACCTTGGCCAGCACCAGGGTGGCCGGCGCGGCCATGATCGACGCCGCCAGCAGGTGCTTGGCGTAATAGGCCTGCTCGACCGGGTCGCCGCCGCCGAGCATGCCGACGTAGGCTGCCAGCACGCCGCCGGCGATGTGCGCCATGCCGCCGATCATCATGGTGATCAGCTCGGACTCGGTCATGCGCGAGATGTAGGGGCGCACCGTCAGCGGCGCCTCGGTCTGGCCGATGAAGACGCTGGCGCAGACGCTGGTGGTTTCGGCACCGGATACCTTCATCACCTTGGTGATGGCCCAGGCCATGGCCCGCACGATCGCCTGCATCACGCCCAGGTGGTACATCACGCTCATCAGCGCGGCGAAGAAGATGATGGTCGGCAGCACCTGGAACGCGAAGATGAAGCCGTACGTCGAGGTGTCCATCAGGCCGCCGAAGATGAAGCTGGAGCCGGCGTTGACGAATTCCAGGATGCGCACGAACAGGTGGCCCAGCCAGTCGAACACCTCGCGCCCGCCCGGCACCAGCAGCACCAGGGCCGCGAAACCGATCTGCAGGCCGATGCCCGTGATCACCAGCCGCCAGTCCACGGACCGCTTGTTGTTGGAAAACAGCCAGGCGATGCCGATGAGAACGGCTAGCCCGAACAGGCCGAACAGGATGCTGCTGATCATTGCGTTGGGAATCCCCCTGGGCGATGCGGCAGGGTAGTGCAGGCCCCCGGCCCGGGCAAGGCGAGCGCTAGTCCTCGCGGGCGACCACCCGGTTGCGGCCGTTGTCCTTGGCCAGGCGCAGGCGCTGGTCGGCGCGTTTCATCAGGCCGGGCAGGTCGTGGGCGTCCTGCGGGATGCAGGCCAGGCCGGCGCTGAGCGTGAGCTTGCGGGGTTCGACATCGGGCTCGGGCACGAAGGGCGAGGCTTCCAGCCGGCGCCGCAGCTGTTCCATGCGTTCCCAGGCGGCACCGATCGGCAGCCGCAGCAGCAGCACGAATTCTTCGCCGCCGACCCGGATCAGCGGCTCTTCGTGCGTCAGTTCCTGCCGCATCGTCTTCACCGCATGGCGCAGGGCGCGGTCGCCGGCCAGGTGGCCGAGTTCGGCATTGATGTGCCGGAAGTGGTCGAGATCTATCAGCGCCAGGCTGAGCGTGCGGCCTTCGTCGCGCGCTTCGTTCACCTGCTGCGGCACGCGGGTGTTGAGGTAGCTGCGGTTGGGCAGGCCGGTCAGGCCGTCGGTGCCCGACAGCTGGGTCAGGCGCTGGGCGCGGAACACCACGACGGCGGTCATCAGCGTCACGGCGATCAGCAGCACCAGGCGCTGCAGCTGGCTGGAGGTGCTGACGGTGCCGTAGGCGGCCGACACCAGCGGTTCGCTGGACAGCATCACCACGGCCAGCCACAACAGGGCCGACTGCAGCAGGGCCAACACGCCCGCGAACAGCGTGACACGCACGTCATGCCGCAGCGCGGTGGCGAAGATCGCCAGCAGGTAACAGCACCAGACCACGACGCTGTTGAGCGCGGCCACCGGCGTCACCAGCCCCAGCAGCACCAGCACCAGGGTGACCAGGCTGACGTCGAAGCCGGTCGAGGCCATCGGCAACCAGGCATGACGGCGCCTGTGCTTGGCCAGGTGCAGCCAGAGCCGGCTGAGCGCCAGCACCACCAACGCGCCGAACAGCCCGACCGCGGTTTCTTCCGGCTGGCCGCCGGAAAGGTGGTTGAGGGCCGGCAGCAGCAGCAACAGCATGGCCAGCACCATGCGCAGGCGCGCGACCAGCAGTTCGCCGCCGGCGCCGACCTCGAGCAGGATCTCGTCCGGCGCTTCGCGCAGGGACTGGGCCAGGTCGTCGATGGTTTCGCGAAGGGTGCTCACGCCGGGGGTCGTGGCCTTGGAAAGGATGCGCCGAGGATAGCCGGCGCGGCCCCGCGCTGTCAGGCGAACGAAGGCACTAGCCGGGCAGGCCGCGCAGCGCCACCCACAGCGCCAGGCCCACGAACAGCGCGGCGGCGGCCCAGCGTGCCGCCTTGAGCGGCAGCTTCGCGGCGAAGCGCGCGCCCAGCAGCACCACCGGCACGTTGGCCACGGCCATGCCCAGGTGGTGCCGGCGACCACCTGCCACAGCGGCGAGTACTGCGCCGCCAGCACGACGGTGGCGACCTGGGTCTTGTCGCCGATCTCGACGATGAAGAAGGCGATGAGGGTGGCGAGGAAGGGCCCGAAGCGCGGCGGCTTGACCTCGTCTTCGTCGAGTTTGTCGGGAACCAGCGCCCAGGCGGCGACCGCCAGGAAAGACACCACCACGCCCCAGCGCAGCCACTGCGGGTCGATCCACTGCGTGACCAGGGCGCCGAACCAGCCGGCCAGCGCATGGTTGAGAAGGGTGGCCGCAAGGATGCCGGCGATGATCGGCCAGGGTTTGCGGTAGCGCGCGGCCAGCACCAGGGCCAGCAGCTGGGTCTTGTCGCCGATTTCGGCGACGGCCACGGCCAGGGTGGAAACGAACAATGCGTCCAAGAAAAACTCCGGGGCCGGGACGCAGGGCGGGGGAGGCCGGCGCCTCGCGGCCCGGCCCGGACCATGAAAAAGGGCGCGCCGCCAACGCGACGCGCCCTGCATTCTAAGCCATCACCCGCTTATTGCTCCGACGGCGCCTCGGTCCGGATCACGATGTGTTCGCGGCCTTCGTCGTCCACCCAGTGCTGGCGGCTGACGATGCGGGCGACGACGCCGTCGGCCAGGGCCAGGGTTTCGCCGGGTGCCGGGGCGGGTGGCGCCGGCGGTGCGTCTGGGACAGGGGCCGCGGGCGGTGCAGGCGGAGCGGGCGGGGTCGGCGCGACCTTGGGCGTGCGCGGTGCCGGCGGGGCCGGAGGCGCGGGCGGGGCGGGGGTGCAGGCGGGGCGTACCAGCGCACGCCGGGGGCGTCGGGCACGGTGACTTCGACGGTGCGCGGCTTGCGTTCGCGCAGCAGGTCCACCTTCACCTTTTCGCCGTCGTCCTGGTCGCGCAGGGCGCGCATCGCGTCACGCGGCGAGTTCACCGCGGCGCCGTCGATCTTCTGGATCACGTCGCCCGGCTCCAGCGTCTCCAGGCCGGCGCCGCCGCTCAGCACGAGCACGCCGCTGCTGGTGCCGAAGTAGCGGCCCAGCTGCGGGTTCATCGAAGCCAGGTTCAGGCCGCTCCAGCGATAGGCCTGGGTGAGCGCGGGAAAACTGCAGTCGTCGTCGCCGGGCGGGCAGGGCGCGGCAGCCATGCGGGCGATTTCCATCTGCACGCGCGGGTCGATCACCGGCGTGGCGCGGGCGTATTCGCGCGCCGCACGTTCGGCGGCCCGTGCCCGCTCCGCGGTCAGCACCTGGACCTGCGGGGTTTCACTGCTGGAGAAAACCATCACGCGGTCGAGTTTTTCGGCCTTTACCGTGGCCTGGGCGGACTTGCCGTCGCGCGAGTAGCCCAGCCGCAGCGACTGACCTTCCTTGAGGCCGTCCAGCAGGCCGCGCGCCTGTTCGATGGCGGCGTCGCCTTTGGCGCTGATCGCCTTGCCGTCCACGCTGAGCAGCATGTCGTTGGCGCGCAGGCCGGCCTTGGCGGCCGGGCCGTTGGGCGTGACCGCGGCGATGCGCACGCCGGCCCAGTCCGGGCTGGCGCCCATCACGATGCCGATAGCGGGCCGGCCGCCGAAGGCGTCGAAGGAATTGAAGGATTCGACATTGAAGCTGTAGGCATTGGCACCGGATTCGCCCAGTTCGCGGGTGAGTTCGGACACGCGGCGGGCGCTGCGGTTGAGTTCGGCACGCGCGCGTTCGAGTTCGGCGCGCTTGGCGGCTTCGGCGGCGGCCGTCTCGGCGCTGGCCTTCGGCGTGTCGGCGGCCTGGGCGGTGGCCGCCAGCGCGGCGGCCACCAACAGGGAAATCAGGCGGAACTTCATGGGGTCATTCCTCGTGGGGCGAAGTGGGGTGTCAGAAGGTGGCGACCAGGGCGCCGTCGAGCGTGTCGCCGTCGGTGGCGAGCCATTGCGACGTGCCCTGCACGCCGGCGTATTCGCGCAGCAGGCCGACGCGCTGCTGCCAGAGCAGGGCGCGGCTCTCGGCATCAAGTGTCGGCGCGGACAGCGCGACGTCGATCCGGCGCAGGCGGTCTTCGAATTCCAGGCCGAGCAGGGCGGTGCTGGCGGAAGCCATCTCGTCGTCGGCGACGGCGCTGATCAGGTTTTCGAGCCGGGCCGATTCGATCATCAGCGACTCCAGCGGGATCGGTGCGGTGGCCGTGGCCGGGGTGGCGGCGACCGGATCGGTCACCGGCGCGGTGGTCGGCGACATCAGGCGCGGCATCAGCGCGGCGACGGCCAGGGTGGCGGCCGCGGCCAGGGCGAACGGCCAGCGTGGGCGTGGACGGCCGGCGGCGCGGCGATGATGCGGCGCTCCAGCAGCGGCCAGGCGCTGCGGTCCGGCGTTTCCAGCGGCAGCCGGCCGAAGGCTTCGGCGACGCTGATGTCGGTGTCGCGGGGCGTGGTGTCAGGCATGGGAAGTTGCCTCCTGTTCGATCTTCAGCAGCTCGCGCAACCTGCGGGTGCCGCGTGCGAGCTGGGACTTGGAGAAGCTGGCGGTCTTGCCCATCAGGCCGGCGATCTCTTCGTGGGTGTAACCCTCGGCGTGGTAGAGCCAGATCACGCTGCGGGTGGTGTCGGGCATGCGGCCCAGGGCGCGGGTGAGCAGGGCGGCGTCGGCGGCGGCCGGCGGCAGCATCGTGTCGTGGTTTTCGAGCTCTATCTCGTCCGAGTCCTCGGTGAAGGGCGTGCGGTTGCGCTTGCGCAGCTTCATCAGGGCTTCGTTGACGGCGATCTGCCGCAGCCAGCCCCAGAAGGGTGACTCGGAGCGGAACTCGCCGATGCGGTCGAAGAGTTTGAGCATGGTGTCCTGCAGCACGTCCTGGGCCTCCTCGCGCTCGCCGGTGAGGCGCAGCGCCAGGGTGAAGACCGGCCGCTCGAACCGGCGGTAGATCTGCTCGAACGCGCTCGCCTCGCCCCGCTTGGCGCGGGCGAGCAGCGTGTCTGGCACATCGATCGCGAAGGACGAGGGTGGGCTCACATCGGTCATGGATGCGGCGGGACGGAAAAGGGTCGCAGGGGGAATGGGGTCAGGTTCACTATTCCGGGCCGGATACCCGGCCTTGGACCAGATTACGCCCCCGGAAAGTGGACCTGGCCCTTTTCGCTTGCCGCCCGGAAAAGAAAAAGGGCCAGGGAAATCCCCGGCCCTTTCTTCGACAAGCCTGGCCGCCGGGCTCAGAAAGCCAGGCGGATACCCACGAAGGCGCTGATCGGCTGGCCCGGACGGGCGCCGGCCGGGCGGCGGGCGACCACGTATTCCTCGTCCGTCAGGTTTTCGATGCGGGCGTACAGCTCGGCCTGGTCGTCGAGCTTGAAGCCCGCGCTCAGGTCCCAGACCAGGGCCGAGTCGGTGCCCTGGCCGGCGGGGATGGCGCCGCTGCCGGCGACGGTGCGCATCTCGTCGAGGTAGTTGGCGGCCAGCGCCAGGCGCCAGCGTTCGCCGACCACGCCGGCTTCGGCGTGCAGCAGGTGTTCGGGCAGGTAGGGCAGGCGGTCGCCGCTTTCCACGTCACCCCACTCCTCGAAGCTGGAGGAGAAACTGTTGCGGAACTCGGCGTGGGTGAAGGTGTAGCTCAGCGACACCGGGAACGACAGCGCGCCGCCCTGGCCGAAGTCGTAACCCAGGCTGGCCTCGAGGCCGCTCACGCGCGCTTCGCCGCCGTCGTACTGGTCGCCGATGTTGCAGTTGCCGCCGCTCGATGCGGTGCAGGTGCCGACCAGGTTGGAATAGTCGCTGACGAAGCCGACCAGTTCGGTGCTGAACGCGTCGTGGCCGTAGCGCAGGCCGAACTCGGCGTTGACGCTCTCCTCCGACTCCGACCCCGAGGCCGGGCCCGGCGGGTTGAAGCCGCGGTTCACGCTGGCGAACAGGCTCAGGTTGTCGTCGAGCAGCCAGGTGGCGCCGAAGCCGGGGATCACCGCGTCCACCTCGGTTTCGGTGACCGACAGCACGACGTCGCGCAGGCCGGTGGCGGTGGAGTAGTTGGTGCGGCTCAGGTCGATGCGCTCGTAGCGCACGCCCGGGGTCAGGATCCAGCGGCCGAGCGTGATCGTGTCCTGCACGTACAGCGACAGCGCCTCGGCGTCGCCGACGCGGTTTTCCTGCGTGCCCGGCGCGCCGTCGGTGGTCAGCACCAGGCTGCCGCCGGCCATCTGGTAGCGGTCGTCGTTCTGGTAGCGGTCTTCCTGGTCGCGGTGCAGGCGCAGGCCGATCTCCAGGTCGTGCGCGCTGGCGCCGCTCTCGAAACCGATGCCCAGCACGCTCTGGATGCCCTGGGCGTAGTAGCTGCGGTTGTTGTTGCGCAGGCGCAGGGCATCGGCCGGACTGTCGGCGGCGCCGGTGAGCCAGGCGTACTGCTGGGCATAGGTGGCCGGGTCTTCCAGGATGCTGGCGATGGACTGGCCCTGCACGTCGTTGAGCTTGTACCAGTTGCGCGCGAACTCCGTGCGGTAAGCGACGGTGGTCAGATCCACGCGATCACTGAGTTCGATCAGGTGCCGCAGTTCGTACAGGTCCTGCTCGGTCTGGATGTTGTCCAGGCGCGAGGCGGCGTAGCGCCGGTTCGGGTCCGCGGCGAAGTCGGCATCGGTCAGGCCCAGGTAGGTTTCGTCGCTGTCCTGGGTGTTGTGGCCGATCTTGAAATCGAGCTGCTGGTAGCGCGCGGCCTCCGGGCTGCTGATCCAGCGCAGCTTGGCGACCACGTCGTTCAGGCCGTAACCGGTGTCGCCGCCGCCGTCCACGCGCTTGAAGCCGTCGGTCTGCTGGCGCACGCCCTCGATCAGGCCGCCGAAACGCTCGCCCATGGTGCCGGCCCAGCCGTGCGCGAGCAGGGTGGCGTCGCTGCCGAGGGAGACGTCGATTTCGCCCGAGGCTTCGGTCGGGATCGGCGTGGACACCAGGTTGAGCGCGCCGCCGGTGGTGCGCGGACCGGCCACGACCGAGGCCGAGCCCTTGCGGATCTCGACCGCGCTCATGCGCGTCATCACCGGGAAGTAGTAGGCGGCGGGTGCGGCGTAGGGCGCCGGCGCGATCAGCACGCCGTCCTCCATCACCGTGATGCGGCTGTTGCGGTCGGTGCCCGAGCCGCGGATGCCGATATTCGGGCGCAGGCCGTAGCCTTCTTCCTCGACCAGGTACACGCCGGGCACCTGGCGCAGCACGCGGTTGATGTCGCGGTAGGCGAACTTCTCCAGCGTCTCACCATCGATGTAATGGGCGGAACCGGAGGCCTGCTTCACCTCGTCCAGGCTGCCGAACACGTTGATGCGGTCCAGCTTGACCAGGGATTGCTCGGGGAGTTCGGCGGCGAGGGCGGCCGTGGGCAGCAGCGCCAGCGAAATGGCGAGGCGGAGGGTGCGGGACATGCGGGGACATTCCATAGGGCCGGCCGGGCCGGCGAACCGTTAAGATTTTATTACGATCAAGAACGATTCGCAATAGCATTGGCGCCCGGCCAGCGGCGCCACCCTATAGACTGTGGCCAGGCAAACGGGGAGCTCAGCCATGGAAATTCTGACCGTCATCATCCTGCTCGCAGGCGTCATCGTGCTGATCAAGACGGTGCGCATGGTGCCGCAGGGTTACGAATGGACCGTCGAGCGGTTCGGCAAGTACACCCACACCATGTCACCGGGCCTGCATTTCCTGATGCCGATCATCCAGAGCGTCGGCCGCAAGGTGAACATGATGGAGCAGGTGCTGGACGTGCCCTCGCAGGACGTCATCACCCGCGACAACGCCGTGGTGAAGGTGGACGGCGTGATCTTCTTCCAGGTGCTGGACGCCGCGAAGGCCGCCTACGAGGTGTCCAACCTCGAGCAGGCCACCATCGCCCTGGTGATGACCAACATCCGTACCTCGATCGGTTCGCTGGACCTGGACGAGTCGCTGTCCAAGCGCGACGAGATCAACGCCAAGTTGCTGAGCGTGGTGGACGTGGCCACGCATCCGTGGGGCATCAAGGTCAACCGCATCGAACTCAAGGACATCCAGCCGCCGCGCGACCTGGTGGACTCGATGGCCCGGCAGATGAAGGCCGAGCGCGAGAAGCGCGCCAACATCCTGGAAGCCGAGGGCCACCGCGCGGCGGAAGTGCTGCGCGCCGAAGGCGAGAAGCAGGCCGCCATCCTGGAAGCCGAAGGCAAGCGCGAAGCCGCCTTCCGCGACGCCGAGGCCCGCGAGCGCCTGGCCGAGGCCGAGGCGAACGCGACCCGCATGGTTTCCGACGCGATCTCCAAGGGCAACGTGCAGGCCATCAACTATTTCGTCGCCCAGAAGTACATCGAGGCGTTCAAGGCGCTGGCCGAGGCGCCGAACCAGAAGTTCGTGATGATGCCGATGGAGTCGAGTGGCATCATCGGTTCGCTGGGCGGCATCGCCGAGCTGGCGAAGGAAAGCCTGGGCCTGCAGCAGGGCGGTGGCGCCGCCAAGCCGCAGCCGCCGAAGTTCGGGGGCTGAGATGCGCACCGAACTGATCGTCTGGGCCGGCCTGGCCCTGCTGCTGATGGCGGCCGAGACGCTGGCGCCGGGCGTGTTCCTGCTGTGGCTGGGGTTCGCCGCGGCCGCGGTGTTCGCGATCCTGCTGGTGGTGCCACTGCCGCCGGTGTGGCAGGCGGTGGCCTTCATCGTGCTGGCCTTCCTGTCCATCGCCGTCTACATGAAGTACTTCCGCGGCCAGGAGAAGGAAAGCGACCAGCCCCTGCTCAACCGCCGCGGCGAGCAGCTGGTGGGCCAGGTGTTCGTGCTCGAGCAGGCCATCGTGGATGGCCGCGGCCGGCTGAAGATCGGCGACGCCTTCTGGGTCGCCGAAGGCGAGGACCTGCCGCAGGGCACCCGGGTGCGGGTGGTGTCGGTACAGAATATGTCCCTGCAGGTGCGCGCGGTCGACTGAACGCTGCCCGCCCGGGCGGACAGCGCTCCTTGCCTAATTGTTGAGAATCATTATCATCTACGGCATTCGCTATCCGGAGATGTCCATGCCCCGCACCCTGATCGCCCTCGTCCTTGCCAGCCTGATCGCGCCGGCGGTGTCCGCCGCCGAACTGGTGGTCTACACCGAACGCAAGGAACCGCTGGTCAAGCCGATCTTCGAGCGCTACCAGCAGGAAACCGGCACCACCGTGCGCCTGCTGTCCGATGGTGCGCCCGTGCTGATCGAACGCCTGGCCGCGGAAGGCGCCAACACCCGCGCCGACCTGTTCATGGCGGTGGATGCGGGCAGCCTGTGGCAGGCGGCGGAACGTGGCCTGCTGGCACCGACGAAATCGGCGGCGCTCGAAGCCGCCATCCCGGCCAACCTGCGCGACCCGCAGGGCCGCTGGTTCGCGCTGTCGCAGCGCGCGCGCACCATCGTCTATTCGACCGAGCGGGTGAAGCCGGCGGAGCTGTCGAGCTACGAAGCCCTGGCCGACGCGAAGTGGAAGGGCCGGCTGTGCCTGCGCTCGTCCAAGAAGGTCTACAACATGTCGCTGGTGGCGACGATGATCGAACGCCTGGGCGCACAGAAGACCGAGCAGGTCGCGCGCGGCTGGGTCGCCAACCTGGCCACCGCGCCCTTCGCCGACGACACGCTGCTGGCGAACGCCATCGCCGCCGGCCAGTGCGACGTCGGCATCATCAACACCTATTACCTGGGCCGCCTGCAGCATGACAAACCCGGTTTCCCGGTGCAGGTGTTCTGGGCCAACCAGGACGGCAGCGGCGCGCACGTGAATGTTTCCGGCGCCGGCATCGTCGCCGCGTCGAAGCACAAGGCCGAGGCACAGAAGTTCCTGGAGTGGCTGGCCTCGGACGCGGTGCAGGGCGACTTCGCCAGCGTCAACTTCGAATTCCCGGCCAAGCCCGGCGTGAAGCTCGACCCGGTGGTCGCGGCCTGGGGCCCGTTCAAGCACGACGAGGTGAACGTTTCGGTCGCCGGCCATCGCCAGGCCGAAGCCGTGCGCCTTATGGACCGCGCCGGCTGGCGCTGACCGCATGAGCGACGGCGCGGCACGCACCGCCTGGCCCCGGGCGCTGGCCTGGGGCCTGGCGTTGCCGCTGCTGTTGCCGGCGCTGTGGCTGGCGAGCGCTTTCGCCACGCCGCAACCCGAAGTCTGGCCACACCTGATCGAACAGGTGTTGCCGCTGGCGGTGCGCAACACCTTGGCGCTGCTGGGCCTGCTGGCGGTGTTCGCGATGTTGCCCGGCGTCGGTTTCGCCTGGGCCAGCGCGCGTTACGAATGGCCGGGCCGGCGTTTGTTCGACTGGGCGCTGGTGCTGCCGATGGCGCTGCCCGGTTACGTGGTCGCCTTCGTCTATGTCGGCCTGACCGACTACGCCGGCCCGCTGCAGAGCGCCTGGCGCGCGCTGGGCGGTGCACCGGCCGGGTTCCCGGAACTGCGCAGCGTGCCCGGTGCCGCCGCGGTGCTGGCGCTGGTGCTGTATCCCTATGTCTTCCTGATCGTGCGCGCCGCCTTCCTGCGCCAGGGCAGTGCGGCGATGGACGCCGCGCGTTCGCTCGGCCACGGTCCGGTCGCCGCCTTCTTCCGCGCCGCATTGCCGATGGCGCGCCCGGCCTGGGTGGCCGGCCTGACCCTGGTGTTGCTGGAAGCGCTGGCCGATTTTGGCGCGGTCAGCATCCTGGGCGTGGATACGCTGACCACGGCGATCTACAAGACCTGGTTCGGCCTGTATTCGCTGCCGGCCGCGGCGCAGCTGGCCTTCGGCATGGTCGGCCTGGTCGCGCTGGTGCTGGTGCTGGAACGCCTGGGCCGTGGTCGAGCACGTCATGCCGGCCGCCAGCTGATGCCACCGCCGCGTCGCCCGCTGCACGGCTGGCGCGGCTGGACGCTGACGGTGTTGGCGGGACTCACGGTGCTGCTGGGCTTCGTCGCGCCGGTGCTGCAACTGGTGGCGTGGTCGTGGCAGGCCCGCGCCGCGCTGCCCGATGTCGGCGAGGCGGCCTGGAACACCCTGCTGCTGGCGTTGATGGCGGCGGCGGGCGTGCTGGTGCTGTCACTGCTGTTCGCCCTGCTGGGGCGGCGCAGCGGCAACGATCGCGGCGTGCATGCCGCCGGTTTCGCCGCCGGCCTGGGTTATGCGGTGCCCGGCACCGTGCTGGCGGTCGGTGCGATGTGGTTGCTGGTCGCGGCCGAGCAGGCCATGCCTTCGCTGGCCGGCCTGGCCCTGAGTTCATCCCTGGCCGGTGTGCTGCTGGCCCTGTGCGTGCGCTTCTTCCGGGTAGGCCACGAGTCGACCGAGTCGGCCTTCCAGGCGCTGCGGCCCTCGCTGCTGGAATCGGCGCGCCTGCTCGGCGTGCCCGCCCGCGAGCGCCTGCGCCGGATCGTGCTGCCGCTGCTGCGCCCGGGTCTGGTGGCGGCCGTGCTGCTGGTGCTGGTGGAGACGGTGAAGGAGCTGCCGGCCACGCTGATGCTGCGACCCTTCGGCTGGGACACCCTGGCGGTCAAGATCTACAGCCACACCACCGAAGGCCTGTGGATGCAGGCCGCCTGGCCGGCGCTGTGGCTGTGTGCGGTCGGGCTGGTGCCGGTCTGGTGGCTGGTGAGGCAACAGCGCTGACGCGGCGCCGCCCGGCCCGGCCGGGTCTGCGATAATGCCGGCCTTTCCCCGCACACCCCAGGGCAGGTTATGAGCAGCAAGACGGTCCTCAACGACACCCACCGCGCGCTTGGCGCCAAGATGGTGGACTTCGGCGGCTGGGACATGCCGATCAACTACGGCTCGCAGATCGAGGAGCACCACCAGGTGCGCCGTGACGCCGGCATGTTCGACGTCTCGCACATGACCATCCTGGACCTGCGCGGCGACCAGGTGCGGCCCTTCCTGCGCCAGCTGGTGGCCAACTCGGTGGACAAGCTCAAGACGCCGGGCAAGGCGCTGTACGCCTGCATGCTCGATGCCAACGGCGGCGTCATCGACGACCTGATCATCTATTTCATGGCCGAGGATTTCTTCCGGCTGGTGGTCAATGCCGCCACGCGCGACAAGGACCTGGCCTGGATCACCGGCCAGGCCCAGCCCTTCGGCATCGACATCAAGGAGCGCCGCGACCTGGCCATCGTCGCCGTGCAGGGCCCGAACGCGCGCGCCAAGGTGCTGGAGCTGCTGAGCCCGGCGGCGGCGCAGGCGGCCGGCAAGCTCGGCAAGTTCGTCGCCTGCGAGGCCGACGGTCTGTTCGTCGCCCGCACCGGTTACACCGGTGAGGACGGATTCGAGGTCATGGTGCCGGAAGCGCAGGCCGTGGATTTCTGGAACCGCCTGCTGGCGGTCGGCGTCAAACCCGCCGGCCTGGGTGCGCGCGACACGCTGCGCCTGGAAGCGGGCATGGCGCTGTACGGCCAGGACATGGACGAGAACGCGACGCCCTACGAAGCCGGACTGGCCTGGACGGTGGCGCTGGACGAAGGCCGCAGCTTCACCGGCCGCGCCGCGCTCGAGGCGCAGAAGGCGGCCGGCGCCGCCCGCCAGATGATCGGCCTGGTGCTCGACGAGAAGGGCGTGCTGCGCCATGGCCAGGCGGTGTTCACCGCCGCCGGCGAAGGCGAGATCCTGTCCGGCACCTTCTCGCCGACCCTGGGCAAGGCGATCGCCCTGGCGCGCGTGCCGGCCGGCGACGTCGGCGGCGCCGCCGAGGTCGACATCCGCGGCAAGCGCCTGCCGGTGCGCGTCGTGAAGTATCCGTTCGTGCGCGACGGCGCCGCCCAACCCGGCGTGCTCGGCTGACGCCGGCGTTTGCCGGTGATGCCATCGCGCGCGCACCCCGCTAGACTATCGCCACCCCCGCTGCACCCGACCATCGAGGCCTGTCATGAGTGAGATTCCCGGCGACCTGAAGTTCCTCAAGTCCCACGAATGGGCCCGCGTCGAAGACAGCGGCCGCATCACCGTCGGCATTTCCGACCACGCCCAGGGGGCTGCTCGGCGACCTGGTCTACGTCGAGCTGCCGAACGTCGGCGACACCCTGGAGCAGGGTGGCGCCAGCGCGGTGGTCGAATCGGTGAAGGCGGCGTCCGACGTGTATTCGCCGGTGTCCGGCACCGTGGTCGAGGTCAACGCGGCCCTGGCCGACAAGCCCGAAACCATCAACGAGGACGCCTACGGCGAAGGCTGGATCTATGTCATCCAGCCGTCCGAGCCGGACCAGGTCAACGAGCTGCTTTCGCCCGACGACTACTCCCAGCTGCTCGAGGACGAAGGCCACTGAGTCCGGTCGCCAGCGCCGTTTCCGCACCGGCCGCCTTCGGGCGGCCGGTGTCGTTTCGGGCGCCGGAAAGTTCGCGGCGCCGGTTTTGCGTCGGTGGTTTCCAGGCCGCGCGCGACGCGTCCGGGGATCGCCGCCGGCGTCGGCGAGCTTCGCGAATCCGCGCATTTCCGGATTTTGCGACGCGGAAAATCCCTCCCGGGCGACTTGCCGACGGCTGCCTCGCGGAGACGATTCCGACCCCGGTCGACACCCTCGCGACAAGGTGCGCGAACCGTGCCGGTGTCGATGCGTGTTTCGCGCGGATGCGTTTTTCCCGATGTTTTTTCGATGCGAAGTTTTCCGACACGCGGTCGCGGACGATGCCGAGGCGATTCGCCGGCGATGTCGGCGGCATCCGGGCGCTCCGGCCCTTGAAGTTTTTTTTGCAAAGTTGTTGACATCAGTATTTCCCGTGATTAGCTTTCGCCCAGCAGATGTCAACTGCGGAAGCGAGTGATCAGGAACGATTCGACAACGCGAGCCACAACACCGAACTCCGCCCGGGAACTCGACACGGTGGATCAGGGCCAACATCCCTCCGCGAAATCGAAATCGACCTTCCGCAACAGCCGCCAATCCCACGCCCGGACCGGTCTCGGCCCGGGCGTTTTCATTTCCGGCGCCGCCCCGCGCCGGACCCCATCCGCCCGCCGCGCCTTGTGCGCGACGGCGGTGCGCCGCGGGAATCGTCCCGTGGCGGTGCCTTTGTGACTGGGCAGTCCAAAAGCCAACTGACGAGGAGTTGACCATGGCTATCAAAAAGAAAGCTGTTGCGAAGAAGGCGGCCAAACGGGCCGTTGCCAAGAAGATCGTGCGTAAAGCCGCGGCCAGGAAGGCCGTGAAGAAGGCCATCGTGCGCAAGGCCGTCAAGAAGAAGGTCGCCAAGAAGGCGATCAAGAAGGCCGTCGTCCGCAAGGCCGTGAAGAAGAAGGCCGTCAAGAAGGCCGTCAAGAAGGCCGCCGTCCGCAAGGCCGTGAAGAAGAAGGCCGTCAAGAAGGCCGTGAAGCGGAAGGTCGCCAAGAAGGCCGTGAAGCGGAAGGTCGCCAAGAAGGCCGTGAAGAAGGCCGCCGTCAAGAAGGCTGTCAAGAAGAAGGCCGTGAAAAAGGCTGTGAAGAAGAAGGCCGTGCGCAAGGCCGCTGCCAGGAAGCCGGCTGCGATGCCGGTGGCTCCGGTGCTGTCCTCGCTGTAAGGCGAACCCCGGAAAGCGGTACTCTGGGCTCTCTCCCCGTGTTGCCCAGGCGGGGAGGGAGACTTTCCAAAGGCACCAAGAAAAACGCCGGCCCCTGGCCGGCGTTTGTATTTGTGGTTTCCGCGCCAGCGGTTGGTGGGCCGGCCTAGCGCCGCTTGCGTCGGGGCGCCGGCCGCGCCGGCTCGGGCGCCAGCCATTCCCGGGTGGGCAGGCCCAGCGCACGGTCGATGGTGGTCGGCAGCAGGCCCGAGGGCATGGCGCTTTCGCTGTTCCAGAGGATGACCACGCCCAGGTCGCGGTCGGGCAGGAAGGCGGCCATGGCGCGGTATCCTGCACGGCGCCGCCGTGGAAAACCAAGGTGTGCCCGGCGTAGTCGTAGATGCGCCAGCCCAGACCGTAATAAGCGCTGTTGAGGCGTTCGCGGCGCCAGGGCGAACTGCGGGTTTCACCCGGTGTGGCCACCTGCGGCGTCTGGATTTCATTGAGCACGTCGGATGGCAGCACGTCCGGGCGATGGCCCATCTGGGCGATCAGCCACTGCGCCATGTCGTGGATGCTGGCGTTGACGCCGGCGGCGGGCGGGATGCGGTAGTAGGTTTCCTTCGGCCGCACCGGCACCCAGGTGCCGCCGCTGCGCACGTGCGGGCGCGCCCAGCTGGCGCTTGCCTCCAGCCCGTCGCGGCCGAAGGTGGCGCCGTACATGCCGAGCGGGTGGAACAGGCGCTTCTCGACCTGGTGCGCGTAGAAGTCGCCGGTGACCGCGAACACCAGGTCGCCGACCAGGCTGAAGGCGATGTTCTGGTAGGCGTAACACTCGCCGGGGCTGCAGGTCAGCGGCGCCTGCGAAAGTCTTTCCGCCAGCAGCGGGTAGGGCTGGTCGGCCTCGAGGTCGCGGTCGAAGGTGTTGTAGGCCAGGCCGACGCGGTGGCTGAGGATCTCGCGCACGGTGATCTTCTGCGCGCCCTGCAGGTCGCGCAGGGTGAAGGCGGGCAACTGGTTGGCGATCGGGCTGTCCCAGGACATCGCGCCCTCGTTCACCAACAGCGCGCTCAGCGTGCCGGCGAAGGCCTTGGACAGCGAGGCGACACGGAAGACGGTGTCGGTTCCGACCGGGTCGCTGCCCTTGCTGTCGACCACGCCGTAGCCGCGGATGGAGACGACCTTGCCGTCCTCGACGATCGCCATCGCCATGCCGGGGATGCGCGATTGCTTGACGACACGTTCGGCCAGGATTTCGATCTCGCGCGCCTGGGTGCTGAAATCGCCAGCGGCAGGCGGACTGGCGGCCGCGGCCAGGGCCGGGGCGAACAGGAGCAGGCACGAGAGCAGCGGGTGCAGCAGGTGTACGGTGGAGCTGGTTTTCTTGCTTCTTGGCATGACCGACGTATGCTTGCGGAACGGGCCCATTCTAGCGCGCCATCTGCGCACCTGGTCCGACCTTCAGGGGAGATCGAAACATGATGACGCTTGTTGTCCTGGTCGTGGTTGCTGCCGTCCTGCTGTTCTGGGGCGTGGGCATCTACAACGGCCTGATCACCGCCCGGAACGCCTTCAAGAACGCCTTCGCCCAGATCGACGTGCAGCTGACGCGGCGCTACGACCTGATCCCGAACCTGGTCGAGGTGGCCAAGGGCTACCTCAAGCACGAGCGCGAGACGCTGGAGGCCGTGATCCAGGCCCGTGCCGCCGCGGTAAGCGGCCAGGCGGCCGCCAAGGCCTCCCCGGGCGACGCCGCCGCCATGGCCCAGCTGGGCAGCGCCGAAACCGGCCTCGCCGGTGCGCTCTCCCGCCTGATGGTGGTCGCCGAGGCCTATCCGGACCTCAAGGCCAACCAGAACATGATGCAGCTCACCGAGGAGCTCACCTCGACCGAGAACCGCATCGCCTTCGCCCGGCAGGCCTACAACGACAGCGTGATGGCCTACAACAACAAGCGCGAGGTGTTCCCTTCGAACATCCTCGCCGGCATGTTCGGTTTCGTCGCCGCCGCATTGCTCGAGATCACCGAGCCGGCCAAGCGCGAAGCGCCCAAGGTCTCGTTCTGACCCCGCGGCCCGCCCCTTGCCGGGGCGGGCCCCTTCCGGAGCCCGGACGCGCATGAACTTCTTCGAGCGCCAGGATCAGGCCCGGCGCCAGTCCAGGCGGCTGATCCTGCTGTTCGTACTGGCGGTGGCCGCGATCGTGATCGCGGTGGACGCCGTGTTCCTGCTGGCCTTCGGTGCCTGGGCGAAGACACCACCCCCGAGGGCCTGGTCGCCGGTGTGGTCCTGGCCAGCCTGGTCAGCCTGGGCATCATCGGCGTGGCTTCGCTCTACCGAATCTCCAGCCTGCGCGCCGGCGGCGCCGCGGTGGCCCGGCAGATGGGTGGTACGCCGGTGCCCGAGGACACGCACGACTTCCACTACCGCCGCCTGCGCAACGTGGTCGAGGAGATCGCGATCGCCTCGGGCGTGCCGGTGCCGCAGATCTTCGTGCTGGAGGAGGAGGCGGGCATCAATGCGTTCGCCGCCGGTTACGCCACCAGCGACGCCGCCGTGGCGGTGACCCGCGGCGCCCTGGACAGGCTCAACCGCGACGAGCTGCAGGGCGTGATCGCGCACGAGTTCAGCCACGTGCTCAACGGCGACATGCGCCTGAACATCCGGCTGATGGGCATGCTGTTCGGCATCCTGGCCCTGGCCATCATCGGCAGGAAGGTGCTGCAGCACGGCCGTGGCAACTCCAAGGACGCGGCGCCGGTGATGCTGGCGGCGCTGGGCCTGCTGGTCATCGGCTATGTCGGCATGTTCTTCGGCCGGCTGATCAAGGCCGGGGTCAGCCGCCAGCGCGAGTTCCTGGCCGACTCCTCGGCGGTGCAGTTCACCCGCCAGACCGCCGGGCTGGCCGGCGCGCTGAAGAAGATCGGCGGCCTGCAGGAAGGCTCGAAACTGGCCAGCCGCGATACCGAGGAGGTGGCGCACATGCTGTTCGGCGACGGTGTCGGTTATTCGTCCCTGTTCGCCACGCACCCGCCGCTGCTCGCGCGCATCCAGGCGCTGGAGCCGGCGTTCAAACCGCAGGCGTTCGAAGACCTGGCCGCCCGCTGGCAGATGCATCCGCCTTCCGGGCTGGACGAAGACGCGGCCTGGGCCTGACCGGACGCGCGCCGCCGCCGTTGCCGGCCGACCTGACCGAACTGACGGTGAGCCCGCCGGGCGTGGTGGCCCAGGTGGGCGCGCCCCAGCCCGACGACTACGTGCGCGCCGGGGCCCTCGTGCATGCGATCCCCGACGTCCTGCAGCGCGCCGCCCGCGAGCGCGACGAGGCCATGCCGCTGCTGTTCGGTCTGCTGCTGGCGCCACCGGGCAAGGTGCGTGAACGCCAGCAGTTCGAGCTGACGGCGCGCCACGACGAGCGCATGGTGCGACAGGGCCTGGATTACGCCGACCGTCTGGCCGACCTGCCGCGCATGCTCTACCTGCCGCTGGCCTCGATGGCGATGCCGGCCCTGCGCCGGCGGCCCAGGCCCGAACTCGAGAAGTTCATGGACGGCTGTTTCGCACTGACCCACGCCGATGGCCGCGTGGACCTGTTCGAATACTGCCTGGGACGGTTGCTGCGCATCCAGGTGCGCGACGCCCTGGACCCGGCCGGCCACTGGAGCGCGAGCAACCGACGCCTAGCCGACGTCACGCCGCAGGCGGTGACCCTGATGGCGGTGCTGGCGCAGGCCGGGCACGAGGATCCGGCGGCGGCGATGCGCGCCTACCTGGCCAGCCTGTCCCTGGTGTTCCCGCGCCTGAACTCGCCCTACCGGCCGCCATCGGATCCACTGGCGGCGCTGGACGAAGTCTGGCCGGTGCTCGACGCGGTGGAACCGCGTGGCAAGGAATTGCTGCTCGAAGGCCTGGTGGCCGCGGTCAGCCATGACGGCCGCATCACCGTGGCCGAGGCGGAACTGCTGCGGGCGGTCTGCGCCTCGCTGCATTGCCCGCTGCCGCCGATGCTCGAGCGCTAAAAGCGGGGTCAGGTTCACTTTCCTGACCACCGGTGCGGCGCGTCCGCAAGTTGTGGATCAGGAAAGTGAACCTGACCCCATTCAGGCAGCGAGGCCGCGGATCAGGTCGGCGGCGCGTTCGGCGATCATCATGGTCGGGGCATTGGTGTTGCCGCCGATCAGCCGCGGCATCACCGAGGCGTCCACCACGCGCAGGCCGCTGACGCCACGCACCCGCAGCTGCGGATCCACGACGGCATCGGCATCGTCGGCGCGGCCGATGCGGCAGGTGCCGACCGGGTGGTAGATGGATTCGGACTTCCTGCGGATGAAGGCGGTCAGCCCCGCTTCGTCCTGCACCTTCGCGCCGGGGAATACTTCCTCGCCGCGGAATGGCGCGAACGCCGGCTGCGCCAGGATCTCGCGCGACAGGCGTACGGCTTCCAGCATCACCTTCAGGTCGTAACCTTCCGGGTCGTTGAGGTAACCGGCTTCGATGCGCGGCTTGTCGGCGGCGCTGGCGCTGGCCAGGTACAGGCGGCCGCGGCTGCGCGGACGCAGGCCGCAGGCATGCAGGGTGTAGCCGCTGCCGGGCAGGCGGTTGCGGCCGTGGTCGTCGAGCTGGGCCGGCACGAAGTGGAACTGCAGGTCGGGACGGTCGTCCTCGGCCAGCGAGCTGCGCATGAAACCGCCGGCTTCGGCGATGTTGCTGGTGCCGGGGCCGGACTTGAACAGGTAATACTGCAGGCCGACCGCGACGTCGCTGATCTGGTCGTAGCTCAGGCCCTGCACGCAGCGCTGCAGCACGCAGATGTCGAGGTGGTCCTGCAGGTTGCCGCCGACGCCGGGCAGGTCGGACACGACTTCGATGCCGTGCTGGCGCAGGTGCGGTGCCGGGCCGATGCCCGAAAGCATCAGCAGCTGCGGCGAGTTGATCGCGCCGCCGCAGAGGATGACTTCGCGCGCTGCACCTTCGCAGTAGGCGCCCTTGCCCGAGACCGAATACACCACGCCGGTGGCGCGGCCGTCCTCGAAGGTGATGCGGTTGGCGCTGGCCTTGGTGATCACCGTCAGGTTCGGGCGCTTGCGCACCGGCTTGAGATAGGCGACGGCGCTGGAGCTGCGGGCGCCGTCTTTGGTCGTGGTCTGGTACCAGCCGAAACCGTCCTGACGGGCACCGTTGAAGTCGTCGCTGGTCGAATGGCCGGCCTGCTGCGCGGCTTCGACGAAGGCTTCCGAGAGCGGGTTCCGGTGGCGCGGATCGGAGACGCCGAGCGGACCGTCGCCACCGTGGAATTCGCTTTCGCCGCGCTGGTTGCCTTCGCTGCGCTTGAAGTAGGGCAGTACGTTGTCCCAGTTCCAGCCCTCGGCGCCCATCCGGGCCCATTCGTCGTAGTCGTGGGCGTGGCCGCGGATGTAGCACATGGCGTTGATCGAGCTGGAGCCGCCCAGCACCTTGCCGCGCGGCCACCACAGCAGGCGGCCGTCGAGCTGGGGCTCGGGCGCGGTGGTGTAGTCCCAGTTCACGCCCTTCTTGCCGACCAGCTTGGACAGGCCGGCGGGCATGTGGATGAAGGGATGCCAGTCGCTGGGGCCGGCCTCGAGCAGGAGGACGCGGCAGTCCGGGTCTTCGCTCAGACGGTTGGCCAGGACGCAACCGGCGGAGCCCGCACCCACGATGATGTAGTCGTACACGCGTTCTTCTTCTTTCAGGGTCGGGCCGAGGCTAGGCCCCCGTTCTAGAGCAAACACTCGGGGCAGCGGTACAGTAATGCCAACTGGGACCGGGTTCACTAACTGGCCCGGTTTCCTTGGCCGGGCTGGCAGGGTGGGGCGGGGTTGGCTATCGTGCCGGCACTCCACAGGGATCCCGGATGACCCAGGGCAAGGACACCGCCGGCCGCTTCGACCACCTGCGCGGCGCGTTGCGGGAGTTCCCGCCGCTGATCTGGTCCTTCCTCTATTTCTTCTTCCTGCTGACCGGGTATTACGTGTTGCGGCCGGTGCGGGATGCGATGGGTGCGTCCGGCGACGTCGAAGCGGTGTTCCCGTCGGCGTTGGTGGAGTGGGCGAACAGCCGCGGCTGGGCGCTGGGTGACCTGACCCTGCAGTTGCTGTTCACCGGCACCTTCATCGCCATGGTGCTGCTGCAGCCCGCCTACGGCGCCCTGGTCAGCCGGTTTCCGCGCCGGGTGTTCCTGCCGGTGCTGTACGCGATCTTCATTGCCTGCCTGTTCGGGTTCTACTTCATCTTCGACCAGGAGATTCCGGGCCGGGGTGCGGCATTTTTCATCTGGGTCGCGGTCTTCAACCTCTTCGCCGTGTCGGTGTTCTGGTCGTTCATGGCCGACATCTACACCGACATCGAGGCGCGCCGGCTTTACGGTTTCATCGCCGCGGGCGGCACCGCCGGCGGCTTCCTGGGGCCGCTGATCACGCGGGCCCTGGTGCACCAGATCGGCGTGCCGAACCTGCTGCTGGTGTCGGCCAGCCTGTTGGCCCTGTGTGTTCTGCATCCTCCGGCTGGGGCGCTGGGCGCGTCTGCGCGAACAGTCGCGCGGCGTCACCGGGGCTGAACAGGCGATGGGAGGCAGCGTGCTGGCTGGCTTGCGCCTGCTGCGCGACGAGCCGCTGCTGCGGGCGATGGCGGTGCTGATGTTCTTCGGCGTCGGCGTCGGCACCCTGCTGTACAACGAGCAGGCGGCCATCGCGCGGCTGTATTACCCGGGCGACGAAGCGCGCACCGCCTACTACGCCAACATCGACCTGGCCATCAACCTGATCACGATCCTGGTGCAGGTGTTCCTGACGCGTCCGCTGCTGGTGCGGTATGGGGTGGGTCCGGTGTTGCTGATTCCCGCGGGCGCGATCCTGCTGGGCTTTGCCGCGCTGACCGCCTCGCCGCTGCCGATGCTGGTCGCGGTCGTGCAGATCGTGACCCGGGCGGGTGAATTTTCGCTGGCCAAGCCGGCCCGCGAGACCATCTACACGCGGGTCGACCGGGAAATCCGCTACAAGGCCAAGGCCGTCATCGACACGGCGGTCTATCGCGGTGGTGATCTCTTCTTCGTCTGGTCGCACAAGTTCCTGGCGGCGTTCGGGTCGGCGACGGTGTTCGCCGCCGGGCTGGCAGTCGCCGGCGGCATGACCTTCGGCGCCTGGCGCCTGATCCGCGAGCAGGAAAAGCTGCCAGCCGATCCGCGCTGAGCCCCGGCCTTCGCGCCAGCCGAACAAAACCGGTGGCCTGCGGCGTTACCCTGAGCACCTGTCCTCCGGGGAATCCGCCACATGAAAGTCAAAGCCGCCGTCGCGCTGGAAGCGGGCAAGCCGCTCAGCATTGAAACCGTCGACCTGGAAGGCCCGCGCTTCGGCGAGGTGCTGGTCGAGATCAAGGCCACCGGCGTCTGCCACACGGACGAGTTCACGCTGTCGGGCGCCGATCCCGAGGGGATGTTCCCGGCGATCCTGGGCCATGAGGGCGCCGGCATCGTGGTGGATGTCGGGCCGGGCGTGACCACGCTCAAGAAGGGCGACCACGTCATCCCGCTTTACACGCCCGAATGCCGGCAGTGCGAGTACTGCCTCAACCCCAAGACCAACCTCTGCCAGGCGATCCGCTCGACCCAGGGCCAGGGCCTGATGCCCGACGGCAGCAGCCGCTTCTCGCTCGATGGCCGGCCGGTGCTGCACTACATGGGCACGTCCACTTTCGCGAACTACACCGTGGTGCCGGAGATCGCACTGGCGAAGATCCGCGAGGATGCACCCTTCGACAAGGTCTGCTACATCGGCTGCGGCGTCACCACCGGCATCGGCGCGGTGATCTATACCGCCAAGGTGGAAGTGGGGTCGAAGGCCGTGGTGTTCGGCCTGGGTGGCATCGGCCTGAACGTGATCCAGGGTCTGCGCCTGGCCGGTGCCGACATGATCGTCGGCGTCGATCTCAACCCGGGTCGCGAGGCGATGGCGCGCAAGTTCGGCATGACGCATTTCGTCAACCCGTCCGAGGTCGAGGGCGACCTGGTGCCGTACCTGGTCTCGCTGACCAGGGGTGGCGCCGACTACACCTTTGAATGCATCGGCAACGTCAAAGTGATGCGCCAGGCGCTTGAGTGTGCGCACAAGGGCTGGGGCACCAGCGTGATCATCGGCGTGGCGCCGGCCGGGGCGGAGATCAGCACCCGGCCGTTCCAGCTGGTGACCGGCCGGAACTGGCGCGGCAGCGCCTTCGGCGGCGCCCGCGGCCGCACCGACGTGCCGAAGATCGTGGACTGGTACATGGAGGGAAAGATCGACATCGATTCGCTGATCACCCACACCATGCCGCTGGAGAAGATCAACGACGCCTTCGACCTGATGCATCGCGGCGAATCGATCCGCAGCGTGGTGGTGTACTGATGTCCATCGAACTGACCAGCGAACACGGCTGCTTCGGCGGCGTACAGGGCTATTA
Organism: Arenimonas daejeonensis; assembly: GCF_007993735.1. Taxonomy (GTDB): domain Bacteria; phylum Pseudomonadota; class Gammaproteobacteria; order Xanthomonadales; family Xanthomonadaceae; genus Arenimonas; species Arenimonas daejeonensis. The sequence continues at coordinate 1,407,074 of NZ_CP042453.1, forward strand.
CCGGATGGACTCGGCGGCCTGCGGCGGGACGATGCGCTTCGCGGTGTACCAGCCGCCGCAGGCGCGCGAGCGGCGGGTGCCGGTGCTGTACTTCCTGGCCGGCCTGACCTGCAATGAGGAAACGGCGTCGGTGAAGGCCGGCGCGCAGCGGGTCGCCGCCGAGCTGGGCCTGATGCTGGTGATGCCCGACACCAGCCCGCGGGACACCGGGTTCGAAGGCGCGACCGGCGACTGGGAGTTCGGCGAGGCGGCGGGCTTCTATCTCGACGCGACGCAGGCGCCGTGGTCATCGCGCTTCCGGATGGAAACCCACGTGATGCATGAGCTGCCGGCCGTGATCGCCGATCATTTTCCGGCCGATCCGTCGCGCACCGGCATCACGGGACATTCCATGGGCGGACACGGCGCGCTGACGCTGGCGCTGCGCCATCCGGATCGTTACCGGAGCCTGTCGGCCTTCGCGCCGATCGTCGCACCAAGCAAAGTGCCCTGGGGCGAAAAAGCCTTCTCGCGCTACCTGGGTGACCATCGCCGGGTCTGGGCCGAACACGACGCCTGCGAGCTGGTGCGTCGGCGTGCGTTCGCTGGTCCGATCCTGATCGACCAGGGGCTGGACGACAAATTCCTCGCGACCCAGTTGCAGCCGGAACGTTTCGAGGCCGCCTGCGCCGAAGCCGGCCAGGCGCTGACCTTGCGCCGGCATGCCGGCTACGATCACGGCTACTATTTCATCGCCAGTTTCATCGAGGACCACCTGCGGCACCACGCTGCGCAGCTGGCCTGACCGGGGAAGACCATGTCCGTGCTTGCGATCCTGCTGACCGCCTTCGTCGCCCTGCTGCACCTGGGCTTCCTTATGGTGCTGGAGATGTTCTTCTGGACCAGGCCGCTGGGCCGCAAGGTGTTCCGTCTCGACCCGCAGGTGGCACGGGATTCGGCCAGGCTGGCGATGAACCAGGGCCTCTACAACGGCTTCCTTGCCGCCGGCCTGGCCTGGGGCCTGTGGCTGGGCGACAAGGGCATCTGCCTGTTCTTCCTGGGCTGCGTGGTGGTGGCGGGGCTGTTCGGCGCCGCGACGGTGAAGCGTTCGATCCTGTACGTGCAGGCGCTGCCGGCGATCGCCGCAGCGGCGGCGGTGCACTACTTCTGAGCGCTCACTTCTTCGGGCTGAGCCACATCGTGATCACCGCGTTGAACACGCGCTCGCCCGCCGGATCGAACACATCCACGTTCACCGGCAGGTCATAACCCGCGGCGGCGCTGACGATCGGCACCACCGGCGTGGCGACGCCGCGCTGGGTGCCGACCGCCTTCTTCAGGTACTGCACCGTCATGCCCTTGGGGATCCAGCGCATGTCCCGGGGCAGCGAGGCGTCGGTCATCACGCCCGCAGCCAGTTCGGCCAGGTTGCAGAGCGCGATCGCATGCACGGTGCCGATGTGGTTGTGCACGCTGCGGCGGTCCGGGATGGTCGCTTCGCAGCGGCCGGTCTCCAGTACCTGGAACGTCGGCTTCACCGTGCCGAAGTAGGGCGCCTTGAAACACACGGCGCGGCTGAACAGCCAGCGGCCACCCGGGTAGCGCAGGAACTTGCGGTACATCCGCAGCAGGGGCGTGTCGGACATGCGGGTCTCCGGGCGGGGCGCGGCGTGCGCGCCCCGCGTGGGCTCAGGCGGCGCGGTGCTGCGCGGCGGGCTGGCCGCGGTGCAGCGAGGCGGAGACCAGGTCGGCCGGGTCGAAGTCGTCCACCGTGATCGCGTCCCAGGTCAGCGTGCGCAGTTCCTCGAGCTGGACCTTTTCCTCGGCGGTGATCCAGCCTTCGGCGACGCCTTCGGCCAGCTGCGACGGGAAGTCGAGCGCCTCGATGTCGCTGTTCTTGAGCGCCTTGAGGAACTTGCGCTCCACCGGCTCGGCAAGGATCACCTTCGGCAGGTAGCTGTTGATGCGGCCGGCCGGGTTGTTCTCGCAGGGCGTCAGGAAGGTGCCGGAAGCGAGGCGGTCACGCGCGTCGGAGGGCGACATCAGCAGCGCGGCGGCACGGCGGCCCAGGCGGTCGCTCGGCGCCTGCGCGCGGCGGCCGAACGGGAACACCAGCATCCACAGCAGCCAGCCCACCGGGCGGATCGGGAAGTTGCGCAGCGCGCCCGACAGCGCCAGTTCGATCTTGTGCGCCGAGTCGTGGAAGGCATAAGCCAGCAGCGGCTGTTCCGCGGCCGGACGACCCTCGTCTTCGTAGCGCTTCAGCATCGCGCTGGAGATGTAGAGCTGGCTCAGCACGTCGCCGAGGCGACCCGACAGCTTTTCCTTGAACTTGAGCTTGCCGCCGAGCAGCAGCATCGAAGTGTCGGCCACCAGCGCCAGGTTGGCGGAGTAGCGGTTGAGCTTGCGGTAGTAGCGTTTCGTGTACGCGTCGCCCGGCGCCTTGCCGATGCGCGCCGCAGTCAGGCCCAGGATCCAGCTGCGCACGGCGTTGGAGATGGCGAAGCCGATGTGGCCGAACAGGTTGGCGTCGAATTCGCGCAGGCGGGTTTCCGGATCCGGATGCTGCGCGGCCTGCATTTCCTTCAGGACCCACGGATGGCACCGGATCGCGCCCTGGCCGAAGATCATCAGGCTGCGGGTCATGATATTGGCGCCCTCGACCGTGATCGAGATCGGCGCCGCCTGCCAGCCGCGGCCGAGGTAGTTCATCGGGCCCAGGATCACGCCCTTGCCGCCGTGGATGTCCATGGCGTCCTTCGCCACTTCGCGCGCCATCTCGGTGGCGTGGTACTTGGCGATGGCGGACGGCACGGCCGGCTTCTCGCCGCGGTCGACAGCGGCCGCAGTGGACTGCGAAAGCGCAGCCGCGGCATAGGCGTTGCCGGCAATACGCGCCAGCGCTTCCTCGACGCCTTCGAAGCGGCCGATCGACAGGCCGAACTGCTTGCGGATGCGCGCGTACGCGCCGGTGACGACGGCGGCGAGCTTGGACGCGCCGGCCGAGGTGGAGGGCAGGGTGATCGCGCGGCCGACCGACAGGCACTCGACCAGCATGCGCCAGCCCTGGCCGACGTAGTCTTCGCCGCCGATCAGCTGGCTTAGCGGCAGGAAGATTTCCTTGCCGCGCACCGGCCCGTTCTGGAAGGCGCAATTGAGCGGGAAGTGGCGGCGGCCGATTTCCAGGCCGGCGGTCTCGCGCGGGATCAGCGCCAGCGTGATGCCGCGGTCGGCTTCTTCACCCAGCAGCTTGTTCGGGTCGTACAGGCGGAAGGCCAGGCCGATCACGGTCGCCACCGGCGCCAGCGTGATGTAGCGCTTGTCGAAGGTCAGCTTGACGCCGAGTACGCGCGCACCGTTCCAGTCACCTTCGGTGACGATGCCGTAGTCGGGGATCGAGGTGGCGTCGGAGCCGGCGGTCGGGCCGGTCAGCGCGAAGCAGGGCACCTCGCGGCCATCGGCCAGGCGCGGCAGGTAGTGCTTCTTCTGTTCGTCGGTGCCGTAGTGCAGCAGCAGTTCGGCCGGGCCCAGCGAGTTGGGCACGCCGACGGTGGAGCTGAGCGTGGCCGAGATCGAGGCCAGCTTCTGGATCACCTTGTGGTGGGCCAGCGCGCTGAAGCCCAGGCCGCCGTATTCCTTCGGGATGATCATGCCGAAGAACTTCTGCTTCTTCAGGTAGTCCCACAGTTCCGGCGGCAGGTCGTTGCGGACGTGGGTGATGTCCCAGTCGTTGGTCATGCGGCAGGCCTGTTCGACCGGGCCGTCGAGGAAGGCCTGTTCCTCGGCCGTCAGTTGCGGCTTCGGCTGGGCCAGCAGGTCGGCCCACTTCGGCATGCCGGAGAACAGTTCGCCCTCGAAGCCGACGGTGCCGGCTTCCAGTGCGGTTTTCTCGGTGTCCGAGAGCGGCGGCAGGATCTTCGTATAGAACTTCAGCAGCGGCGCGGTGATCGCCGACTGGCGCAGCGGCGTGATCAGCAGCGGCAGCGTGGCCAGGGCCAGCAGCACGCCGGCGACGACGGTCGCGGTGAGGTTGGCGCCGGCCAGGCCGACCGCCACCAGCAGCGTGGCCGACAGCGCGGTGAACACCACCAGGCTGAGTCGGTGGTAGGCCACCAGCAGGGTCGCCAGGAACAGGGCGAGGAAGGGGGCGAGGATGCTCATCGTGGATCTCCGTGGGCGGCCGTGGGGGCCGGCAGGTCGGACAGGAAATGCAGCAGGGTGTCGGTGAAGGCGTCGTTGTCGTCGCCTGCCACCATGTGGGTGGCGTGTGGCAGTTGTACGTGACGGGCGTGGGGCGCCAGCTCTAGAAAGTGCTCGACGGTCCGTGCGGTGACCAGGTCGCTGCGACCGCCGCTGACCAGCAGCACCGGCACGTCCAGGTCGCGGCAGGCGTCGTCGAGCAGGTCGTGCAGGCCGTGGGTGTCGGGGATGAATTCGCTGAGCAGGCGCGGATCCCAGTGCCAGCCCAGGCGGCCGTCGGGGCGTGCCGTCAGCAGGTGCGCGAGCTGCGCCGGCGTCTTTTTCTCGCGGCGGTGCGGCAGGTAGGCGGCGATCTGTTCGGCCGCGTGCTCATAGGAGTCGAAACCTTCCGGGTGCGCGCTCATGAAACCGAGGATGCGCTCGACTCCCGAGGCTTCCCAGCGTGGCGTGATGTCCACCAGCACCAGGGCCGAGAACACGCGGTGGCGCGCCTGCGCCAACAACCCGGTCAGGCCGCCCATCGAGGCGCCGACCAGCACGGGCTGCGGGCCGAGCGCCTGCGCCGCGGTGACCACGTCCGCCACGAACTGTTCGCCGGAGTAGCGCGAGGCTTCGGGATTGCGCCCGGACTGGCCGTGACCGCGCACATCCCACGCCAGACTGCTGCAGCCAGCCGCGGCGAGGCGTTGCTGGGTCGCGGTCCAGGCCTGGCGGGTCTGGCCGAAACCGTGGGCCAGCAGCGCGCCGGGGCCGTCGCCCGGAAAAGCATCGGCGGCCAGCGACAACCCGTCGTGGGCGGGGAGCACTTTCCGGTCGCCGGCATACGCGCGGCGTTCTGGCAGGGAATGAACCATACGGCCGAGTATGGGTTGCCGTGGAGAGGTCTGTCAATACCAATCCGTATGGGGCATGATGGCCTGCCGCAGCGGCGTTTGCCGCTTAACTGTACTCATCCGCAGCCAGTAGAATCGCCGACCGTATGGTAGCTCCCGCCCCGAAAGTCGAACGCCCGACCCGCCTGAGTGCGGAAGACTGGGCCCTTGCCGCCCTCGACGTGATTGCCGAGCAGGGCCTGGCGGCCGTGGCCGTCGAGCCCCTGGCCCGTCGCCTGGGCGTCACCAAGGGCAGTTTCTACTGGCATTTCCCGTCCCGCGAAGCCCTGCTGGTGGCGGCGCTCGAACGCTGGGAAGTGATGGAGCAGGAAACCGTCTTCGGCCAGCTCGAGGCCATCTCGGACCCGCGGGCGCGCCTCAAGGCGCTGTTCCAGCTGGTCGCGCACGAACTCAAGCCGCACATCATCTATTCGGAGCTGCTCAAGGCGCTCGACCACCCGGTCGTGCAGCCCGTGCTGAACCGCGTGTCGCAGCGGCGCCTGGACTACCTCACCGCCAGTTTCCGCCAGGCCGGCCTGCCGCGCCTGGACGCGCAGAACCGCGCGCGCCTGACTTACGCGGCCTACGTCGGCTTCCTGCAACTCTCGCTGCAGCTGGGCCAGCCGCGACTTCATCATGATGAATTCGAGGCCTACGTCGGTCACGTGATGACCACGCTGATTCCGGTCTGATGTCCTGCGGGCTGTCCTGTCCCGAGGACAGGACAGCCTTCACCCGTTAGAATGGACCCCGTCCCGGCCGGCGCTGAATTCGCGCGCCGCCCCCTGGTTTCCCCTTAGACGGCCCCGCCCGGAGCCCTGCTGCCATGTCCAGCCAATTGTCCGCCCTCAACGACTGGGTCGCCTCGGTCGCCAAACTCACCCAGCCCGACGCCATCCACTGGTGCGACGGCTCCGATGCCGAAAACGCGAAGCTCACCGAGCTGATGCTGTCCACCGGCGACCTGGTGAAGCTCAACGAGCAGACCCACCCGAACTGCTACCTGCACCGTTCAAGCCCTAGCGACGTGGCGCGCGTCGAGCACCTGACTTTCGTCTGCACCACGAAGCAGGAAGACGCCGGCCCGAACAACCACTGGATGGCGCCGGCCGACGCCCACGCGAAAATCGACGCGCTCTACGCCGGCTGCATGCGCGGCCGCACGATGTACGTGGTGCCGTACTGCATGGGTCCGATCGATTCGCCGCTGGCGCGCTGCGGCGTCGAGATCACCGACAGCCCCTATGTCGTCGCCAACATGCGCATCATGACCCGCATGGGTGCGCAGGCGCAGGCGCGCATCGAGCGCGAAGGTTCGTTCGTGAAGGGCCTGCACTCGATCGGCCAGCTCGATCCCGAGCGCCGTTTCATCATGCATTTCCCGGAAGAGCTCACCATCAAGTCCTTCGGCTCGGGCTACGGCGGCAATGCGCTGCTGGGCAAGAAGTGCCACGCGCTGCGCATCGCCAGCTACCAGGCGCGCAGCGAGGGCTGGCTGGCCGAGCACATGCTGATCGTCGGCATCGAGAATCCGCAGGGCGAGACGCACTACGTCGCCGCTGCGTTCCCGAGCGCCTGCGGCAAGACCAACCTGGCGATGCTGATCCCGCCGGAAGGCTATCGCCGCGACGGCTGGAAGGTCTGGACGGTCGGCGACGACATCTGCTGGATGCGCCCCGGCGCCGACGGCCGCATGTACGCCATCAACCCGGAAGCCGGCTATTTCGGCGTGGCGCCGGGTACCAGCGCCAAGACCAACCCGAACGCGCTGAAGATGCTGTTCAAGGACGCCATCTTCACCAACGTCGGCGTCACTGCCGACAACCAGCCGTGGTGGGAAGGCCTGCCCGAGGGCACGCCGGTGAAGGACTGGCAGGGCCGTCCGTACGACAAGGCCGTGAGCCCGGCCGCGCACCCGAACTCGCGTTTCACCGTCAGCGCGAAGAACTGCCCGAGCTACACCGCCAAGGCCGAAGATCCGCAGGGCGTGCCGCTGAGCGCGATCGTGTTCGGTGGCCGCCGCGATTCGCTGGTGCCGCTGGTGTTCGAGGCCCGTGACTGGACCCACGGTGTGCTGGTCGGCGCCTCGATGGCCTCGGAAACCACCGCCGCCGCCACCGGCGCCGTTGGCGTGGTGCGCCGCGACTCGATGGCGATGAAGCCCTTCGCCGGCTACAACTTCGCCGACTACTTCGCGCACTGGCTGTCGTTCGACAAGCCGGGCGCGCAGCTGCCGAAGATCTTCCACGTCAACTGGTTCCGCAAGAACGAGCAGGGCAAGTTCATGTGGCCCGGTTTCGGCGACAACCTGCGCGTGCTGGAGTGGATGCTCAAGCGCGTCACCGGCCAGGCCGGTGCGGTCGAGACGCCGGTGGGCAACCTGCCCAAGGCCGGCGACCTCAACACCGACGGACTGGACCTGGACGCCGCCACGCTGGAGCAGCTGATCACCATCGACCGTGCCGGCTGGAAGGCCGAGATGGAAAGCATCGGCGAATACCTCGACAGCTACGGCGAGCGCACCCCGCACGCGCTCAAGGCCGAACGCGCCAAGATCGCTGCGCAGCTGGCATAAGCCGGTACCGCCGCGGATGACCCGAACGGGCCGGATCTTCCGGCCCGTTTCCTTTCCGGCGGGCCCTGACACCGTTTTGTCGGGGGCATCGTTATGCTTGCCGCGATGAAGGCCTTCTACTGCCACCACTTCGTGCTGCCGCTGCCGGACGGGCATTCCTTCCCGATGGCGAAGTACGCGCGCCTGCACGAACGAATCGCCGCGGTCGCGCCCGCGCTGGGCATCGAACTGCACGAACCGCCGGCCGCCACCGACGCCGACCTGCAGCGCGCGCACGCCGCGCACTACGTCCAGGCGATGTCCGACGGCAGCGCCGATCCCACCCTGATGCGCCGCATCGGTTTCCCGTGGTCGGCGGCGATGGTCGAACGTTCCCGGCGTTCTTCCGGCGGCACGATGATGGCGTTGCGCACTGCGTTGGAAGGCGACAGCGTGGCGGTGAACCTGGCAGGCGGCACCCACCACGCCGGCCACGACCGCGGCGGTGGTTATTGTGTCTTCAACGACGCGGTGGTGGCGGCGCGTTACGTGCAGTCGCTGGGCCTGGCCCAACGACTGCTGATCGTTGACCTGGACGTGCACCAGGGCAATGGAACCGCCGAACTCTGCGCCGGCGACGACAGCCTGTTCGCGTTCTCGATGCATTCGGCGCGCAACTATCCGGCGGTGAAGCCGGAGTCCGACCTGGACGTCGCCCTGCCGGATGGCACGGGCGACGCCGAGTACCTGGACGCGCTGGCCCGCCACCTGCCCGAAGCCATCGCCCGCGCGCGCGCCGACGCGGTGATCTACCTCGCCGGCGCCGACCCCTACGCCGGCGACCGCCTGGGCCACCTGTCACTGAGCAAGGCGGGCCTGGCCGAACGCGACCGCCAGGTGTTCGCGGCCTGCGCCCGGCATGGCCTGCCCGTGGCCGTCTGCATGGCCGGGGGATACGCGCCGCAGGTCGAGGACATCGTGGACATCCACGAAACCACCGTGCGCCTGGCGGCGGCGCATTGGCGGGCAATCAATGGCGTGCCGGCCGGCTAAACCTTCCGCCGGCCGGCCGCATCAGAGCCGGTATGCTCAGCCTCGCCGTGACCCTCGACGCCGCCAGCCACGCCGCCCCCGCCTCGCCGCGCGAGGAGGACCATGCCCTGGTCCGCGCCGCGGGCGCCGGCGACATGCGCGCCTTCGAGTCGCTGTACCGGAAACATTCGCGCCGCGTGTACGCCGTGCTCTGGCGCCTGTGCGGACACGAAGCGCGGGCCGAGGACCTGGTGCAGGAAGCCTTCGTGCGCGCCTGGCAGGCGTTGCCGGGCTTCCGCTTCGAAAGCGCGTTCTCGACCTGGCTGCACCGCCTTGCCGTGAACACCGCGTTGATGGAGATCCGTTCGCGCAGCGGCGGCGAGGCGCTGGAAACCGACGACGCCGCGCTGGAGTTCCACGCCACGATGGACAGCGCCGGCCAGCGCACCGCCCTGGGACTGGACCTGGAACGCGCCATCGCCACGCTGCCGCCGCGGGCGCGCGCGGTGCTGGTGCTGCATGACATCGAAGGCTGGAAACACGAAGAGATCGCCGCCGAACTCGGCATGGCGGTCGGAAGCTCGAAAGCGCAACTGCATCGCGCCCGCAATCTGCTGCGGACGCGGCTGGGAGAAGACCATGAGTGACCACGAACTGCGCTGGCAGCTGCGCCAGCTTCCGCGCGAGATCGAACCGTCCCGCGACCTCTGGCCCGGCATCGCCGCACGCCTGCAGCCGGCCGCGCCGCGCCGCCACCGGCCTGGTTCGCCGCCCTGGCCGTGGCCGCCTCGCTCAGCCTGGCGGTGGGCCTGGCCTGGCAGCTGCGCCATCCGGTGCCGCCGCAGGCCGATTTCCGGGCCGAGCTGGTGCAACGGGAAGCCGAGGCCCTGACTCTCGAGTACCAGGCGGCCCTGGACCAGTTCGAAGGTGCACCGATGCCGGCGCCGCTGGAACCGACCCTGGCCACCCTCGACCGCAGCGCCGCCGACATCCGCGCGGCCATCGCCAGCGATCCCGAGGCGGTGTTCCTGCTCGACCAGCTGCGCCGCACCTATGCCCACCGGCTGTCGCTCACCCAACGCGCCGTTACCGGCTGATCCGTACCTGTCCCCAGGTCCGCACCTATATATATGTATGAGGAGTTCCCCATGGTTCCCCGCCTGATCTGCCTGGCCGCCTTGCTGGCGGCTGCCCCGGCCTTCGCGGCCACCCCGATCAACCAGACCCGGCCGCTGGCGCCCGACGGCCAGGTCTCCATCGACAACCTCAAGGGCCGCATCGTCGTGCGCACCTGGGACCGGCCTGAAGTCCGGATCACCGGCAGCCTGGGCGAGGGCGTCGAGAAGCTGCTGGTGGAAGGCGACGAACGCGACCTCAGCATCGAGGTGCGTTATCCCAGGAACAGCGGCGGCTGGTTCGGCTGGGGCGGCAACGGCAAGTCCGAGCCCAGCGTGATCGAAGTCAGCCTGCCGGCCGGCGCGTCGGTGTCCGTGGACTCGGTCAGTGCCGATGTGGACATCTCCGGCGTCGCAGGACAGCGCCTGTCGGTCGACAGCGTCAGCGGTGATGTCCTGGTGCGCAGCACCCGGGTCGCGGAGGCCAGCTTCGACAACGTCAGCGGCGACATCGATGCCGAACTCGACAGCAGCCAGAGCCTGCTGGTGGATTCGGTGAGCGGCGACATCCTGCTCAAGGGCCGGATCGGCGGCCGGGTCAGCCTGGACACCGTATCGGGCGATGCCACCCTGGAGGCCACGACCCTCGACCGCCTCAGCCTGAGCACGGTGTCCGGCGACGGCCGCCTCAGCGCCGGGCTGGCGGCGGACGGCAGCATCGTGGCCGACTCGGTCAGCGGCAACCTCGACCTGGTCCTGCCACGGGAGACCTCGGCCCGGCTGCGGATCGAGACCTTCAGCGGGGGCATCAGCAGCCCCGTGGGCCAGGTCCAGACAGAAGAATACGGTCCTGGCAAGCATCTGGAGGCCAAAATGGGGGCCGGTTCGGGCAATATCCGGCTGGAGTCGTTCTCCGGGAACGTCCGGGTTGTCGTGAAGTAAGTTACTGATAAATAAGTTGTTTTTGCGCCCAGGACAGGCGACTGTCCTGGGCGTAGTGCTTAGCGCGTCTCAAAACTGTCTTTACGGCGCCTTAACCCTGTTTGCGGACCGTAAAGATTGCGTTATGCTCCGGCAGGCCAGGGCGCCTTTCAGTCCGAATTTCGCCCTTAGGCTTTGTCCCGAACTCTAGAGTCACCATCACTCTGACGTTGGAGAGAGAGTAAATGTCTAATTTCAATCAGCTGTCCGGCGCGATCCGTTTCGCGCTCCTCGCCGGCGCCGCTTCCACCTTCGCGGCGGTTCCCGCCTTCGCGCAGGACACCACGGAAGACGCCGCCACCCTTGACACCATCGAGGTCACCGGTTCCCGCCTGAAGCGCGCCGACATCGAAGGCGCCGTTCCGGTCGTCGTGATCGATCGCGCCCAGATCGACGCCTCCGGCGACGTGTCGGTGGCCGACGTCCTCCGCGACTCGACCTTCGCCTCGTTCGGTAACTTCCGTCCGCAGTCCGGTTCGTCGGCCCAGTCCCTGGCCACGATCGACCTGCGCGGTATCGGTTCGGGTCGTACCCTCGTGCTGGTTGACGGCCGTCGCGCCCCGACCAACCCGATGTCCGCCTCCTCCGGCTCCGACCTGAACGCCATCCCGCTGGCGGCCGTCGAGCGCATCGAGATCCTGTCCGACGGCGCGTCCGCCGTGTACGGTTCCGACGCGATCGGTGGTGTGGTCAACATCATCCTGCGCAAGGACTTCAACGGCGCCGAGCTGCGTTACGGCGTCGGCAACACCTCGATCACCGGCGGCGACACGGAAGACATGTCCGTCGTGTTCGGCTCGGCTTCGGACCGCACCCGCATCGTCGGTGGCGCCTCGGCCAGCAAGCGCGGCATGGTGTTCACCCGTGACCAGATCGGTGGCGACACCCTGGGCGTCAGCACCTACGGCAACAACTACTACGGCTGGAACGTCATCGACGCCAACGAAGACGGCGTGATCGACAACGCCGACCTGGGCGACATCGATGGTGACGGTGCTGGCTACGACGGCCTCTCCGGCGGCGTTGGCGCGGTCCCGGGCTTCAACTGCAACCAGAATGGCTTCTGGACCCTCAGCAACGGCCTGTGCTCGTTCGACTTCAACTCGGTTGCGGCCAACGAGGCCAAGGTCGGCAACAAGTCGGTGTTCTTCCGCGCTGATCACCAGATCAACGACGACTGGAGCGTCTACGCCACCGCCACCACCACCAAGGTCGAGACCTTCGGCCGTTACGCGCCGGTCCCGGGCGTTGTGGTTGTCCAGGATGGCACTCCTCAGGACATCAACAACAACCAGTTGCTGATTGACGCCTACGACGGCGTGACCGACGGCCTGCCGACGTACTACTTCCACCGCTTCGCCGCGGCCGGCAACCGTGACAACTTCACCGACACGACCAACTCCGACTACATGGTCGGTTTCCAGGTCAGCTGACCGACACCATCGGCGTCGACTTCGGCCTGCGCCGCACCGACTACAAGTACATCGAGCTGGGCCGTGGCTACATCGTCGGCAGCCTCGCCAACGAAGCCGCCAACGACGGCGACTACCTGCTGACCGACCCGTTCGGTGCCGATCCGGCCGTGCTGTCGTCCATCCAGGCCACGATCAACCGTGAGTCGCGCTGGCAGACCAACGAAGTCTACGCCACCTTCAATTTCGACCTGTTCGAAATGGGCGGCGGCACCTCGAACGCCGTGTTCGGCGCCGAGTACCGCGACGACACCTTCCAGGACCTGTACGACTCCCTGTCCGAGGCCGGCGTGGTGCTGGGTTCGGCGGGCAACTCCTCGGCGGGTACGCGTGACGCCACGGCCGTGTATTTCGAGTGGCTGCTGCCGTTCACCAGCACCTTCGACATCACCCTGGCTGGCCGTTTCGACGATTACAGCGACTACGGCAATGACTTCTCGCCGAAGGTTGCGATGCGTTGGCAGCCGCTTGACACGCTGACCTTCCGTGGTTCCTACGGTGAAGGCTTCCGCGCCCCGGGCCTGGACATCCTGACCCAGAAGACCACCTTCTCGGCCGAGCCGGTCAATGATCCGGCGTCCTGCCTTGCGCTGGCCCAGCCGTCCACCTGCCAGCTGCAGGTTGACACGTACTTCCAGGCCAACCCGAACCTGGCGTCGGAGAACTCCCAGCAGTTCAGCCTCGGCGTCGTCTGGGATCCGCTTGAGTGGCTGGATCTGTCCCTCGATTACTACAACATCGAAATCGAGAACACGATCTCGCAGATCAGCGCCCAGGACATCATCAACTCCGACCTGGATCCGTCCACCTACGGTCCGATCCCGCCGGGCCTGAGCATCACCCGTCGTGCCAACGGCGCCATCGACGAGATCGTCGCCGGTTACGCCAACCAGGGCACGCTGGAAACCGACGGTTGGGACTTCCGCGCGAACACCAACTTCGATTTCGGCAACTACGGTGAGCTGCGCAACCAGCTGTCCGTCTCGTACATCAACAGCTACGAGATCGACGACGGTATCGGCAACGTGACCGAGTACGCCGGCCTCGAAGGTTCCCCGGACCTGCGTGCGTCGCTGTACAACACCTGGACGATTTCCGACTTCACCTTCGGTTGGAACATCAACTTCATCGACGGCCAGGAAAACGGCCAGGGTGGCTACGCGACCAACGACGTGCAGTTCTCCTGGAACGCCCCGTGGAACGGTACCTTCGCCATTGGCGCGACCAATGTCGGCGACCGTTACCCGGACCTGAACGCCTACGACGGTCGTCCGTGGAACTTCTACCTGTACGACGCCTACGGCCGCACCACCTACTTCCGTTACACCCAGACGTTCTAATTCTGGCGTAACCAGTAGTTTTGAAGGGCCCCGGCAACGGGGCCCTTTTTTGCGCGACCGCCGGGACAATGAACCGATGGAAGCGAACGACGACACCGCCCGCAAGGCCGCCTGGACCTCCTATTGGGCGACCGGCGGATTGCATTCGTGCATCGGCAGTTTCGCCGGCAACTACACCGGCGCCATCGGCCGGTTCTGGGCCGACGTCTTCGCTACCCTGGCGCCAGGCCAACGCGTGCTCGACCTGGCGACCGGCAACGGCGCCCTGCCGCTGATGCTGATCGAACGCAGGGCCCAGGACGGGTTGCGGATAGATGCCGTGGACCTGGCCGAACTCTCTCCGGCCTGGTATCGGCCGGAGGTCCATGCGGGGATCCACTTCCACCCGGGCGTGGCGATGGAGGCGCTTCCGTTCGAGGCGGGCCGTTTTGATCTGGTGGTCAGCCAGTTCGGATTCGAATATGCGGACCGCGAGAAGGCCCTGCAGGAATGCCTGCGCGTGCTTGACGGGAAAGGCCAGCTTGCCCTGGTCATGCACCATGCCGGCTCGGTGCTGGTCGAGGTCGGCCGCGCGGAACTGGAGAACCAGGGGTTCCTGCTCGGCGAAAGCGGCCTTTTCCCGGCGGCGCGTGCCGTGATTCCCCTGGTTCGCCCGGGCGCGCGCCGGCGTCGACCTGCGTGGCAACAGTGAGGCCACGGCCTGTCGCGAGAACTACAACCTCGCCATGCAGGCGCTGGCCCGAAAGGCGGTCGGCAGCCGCGCGCCGGATGTCCTCAACGAGACCCGCGATGCGATCCACGCCCTGCTGGCCCAGACCGGGACCGATGCTTCCACCTCCCTGCAGGCGCTGGAAGGCCATCGCGAGCAACTGCAGCAGGCGCAGCTGAGGACGGCGGAGCTGATCGGGCACGCCCTGGGCGAGGCGGAGGCCTCGGCCATGGTGGCGAAGCTGGAACAGGCGCGCCCGGAGGCGCAGGTCCGTTGCGAGCCGATCAGCCAGGCCGAAGGTCTGCTGGGCTGGGCCTTGCGGATGCAGCCGGCTCAGTCGGCCGGCTGAGGCGGGGAATCGAGCACCGCCAACAGCGGCGCCAGCGCGAACGTGTAGTTTCGCCAGCGGCCGACCGATCGGGTATGCACCGGCTGCCGCACCTGCCAGCGGCTGGGTGTCTGCACACCGCGTCCACTGGCATGGAACTGCAGGCAGGCCGGGTCCCAGGGCAGGCCGACGAAGTCCACCAGCCGCCGTGCCTGGGTTTCCACATCGGACACCAGGGCCTGGTAGTCGAACTCGAGGATCGGATTGGGCAGCACCTGCTGCCAGTGCCGCATCAAACGTTCCTGCAGGTTGATGCAGTGGCCGATGCCGTCGAGGCGGGTGGCGAAACGCTCGTCGAGCGAGAAGTTCTCGCCGTAGATGGAAATCGCGATGTCGCGCGGATCGCGCCGGCACCAGACGATCCGGGCGCGCGGGAACATCAGCGCCGCCTGGCCGAGCAGGTAGTAGTTCATCGGCGACTTGTCCACCAGCCGCCGCGTCGACGCAGGCGCATGCCGGGTCGCGGCTTCGAGATACCGCGCCCTGGCCGCGGGCAGCGCATCGAGGTCCACGTGTTCGGGGATGTGCGGCCAGACCTGCGACGGCCCACCGGCCGGGGCCAAGGAGCGCACGATCAGGGCCATGTCGGGCAGTTCGCCGCAGCCCATCGCCTGGCCATGCGCGCCGAGGATCTGTTCGGTCAGCGTGGTGCCGCTGCGCGGCATGCCAACCACGAAGACCGGGCGCTCGTCGCTGCCGTCCGGGTCGCCAACATGCGCGAACAACGCGGCATCGAATACGCGCAGGCTGTGTTCGACCTGCGCCTGCAGCGACTCCAGGTCGAAGCGGCCGACGACACGCTCGCGCGCCGCGTTGGCATCGTCCCAGCTGGCCATGGCGCGGCGGAAATCACCGCGGCCGTCATGCACCTTGCCGAGCTCGTAGCCGAGCAGCGCGCGGTCGGCGTCGTTGAGCGCCGACGAAGCCTGCAGTTCGATCGCCTGCTCGACCCGGGTTTCGGAAGCCTGGCCACGCCGCAGCCCGAACAGCCCCGCCAGGGGGTAGACCCAGCCCGGCCGGCGCTCGAGCGCGTGTTCGTAGGCTGCTTCCGCGGCATCGCGGTCGCCCCGGTCCTCCTCGGACTGGGCGAGCGCCATCCACAGGTCCGCCGATTCCGGCTGCCGCGACGCTGCTTCGGCGAACAGGTCGCGGGCCTGGTCGTGTTCGCCGACACGGCCCAGCGATTCGCCAAGCTTGAGGATAGTGTCCACATCATCCGGCTGGCGTCGCGCCAGTTCGCGCCACAACGGCAACGCATCGACCGGATGCCCCGAGCTGAACTCCGCCCGCGCAAGCGCCTGCAGGTTGCGGGTCTGTCCGGGCGCGAGCTCGAACGCGCGCCGCAGCGGCGCCAGCGCCTGCGGACCCAGGTTCAGGCGCACCAGGGTGATGCCCAGGAAATACCAGCCGTCAGGCCATGCGGGTTGCAGCGTGGTCGTGGTGCGGAGATGCCCGAGCGCCTCGCCGAACCGGCCGTAGTGGGCGAGCAGGCAGCCCAGTTCGCAGTGCAGCTGCGCCGAGCCGGGTTCGATCGCCAGCGCCGCCTGCATGTCCGCGACGGCGGCCTGCGCCTGCCCGGCCTGGGCGTTGAGCGAGGCCAGGGCCTTGTGCACGGCCACCGATCCCGGGAACTCGGTCCGGAGACGTTGCAGCTGGAGTCCGGCAGCGGCCGCATTGCCGAGCCGCTGCAGGCGTCTGGCTTCCGCCAGTCCGGCGGCCAGGCGCGCGTCCGTGGTTGGGGGCGGCGTGTTCATGCGGGAGCTGGCGATGGCGGCACCCGGCGATTGTACCTTCGCGACGGCGCGCGGGTTCCGGGGCCGGGGATAGAATGTGCGGAACCACCGCCAACGCAGCGCACATGATCAGCAACGACCTCGACTTCCGGCCCTACCGGCGACAGCTCGTCCAGCAGGGACGCGTGCAGATCCCCGATTTCCTGCAGCCCGATGCGGCGGAGCGGCTTGCCGACTGCCTGCGCCGGGAAGTGCCCTGGGTCACCGCCGAACGCGGCCTGCCCGACAGCCCACCGTGGACCGGCGAGGTCGCCCGCGAGCGCATGCCGGCCGCCTACCGGCGCGCCGCGGAAGGTTTCCATTTCGTCTACGACCGCTACCTGCTGGTGGAAGCGGCGAAAACCGGGCGCGACCCGCACCTGGTGCTGCATGCGGTGCTGCAGTTCTTCAACAGTCCGCCCTTCCTGGATTTCATCCGAGGGTTCACCGGCGATGCGGAGCTGGCGATGGTCGGTGCCCAGGCCACGCGCTACCTGCCCGGGCAGTTCCTGCGCGCGCATGACGACCACCATGTCGACGAAGCGCGTCGTTACGCCTACGTGCTCAACCTGTCTCGCGACTGGCAGGCGGACTGGGGCGGCCTGCTGCATTTCCTGGACGAAAACGACCGGCCCATCGACAGCTTCCTGCCGCGCTTCAACTCGCTGAGCCTGTTCAAGGTGCCGGCGAAACACCATGTCGGACTGGTCGCGCCCTGGGCGCTGCAGCCGCGCCTGGCGATCACCGGCTGGTGGCATGCCGCGCCGGCCGCGTCCACCAAGGACTAGAGTTCGCCCAGCGGCGCGTCCTTGCCGTACCAGGCCATGATGCCTTCCAGCGTGTGCTTGACCAGCACGCGCTCGGCGTCGGTCAGCATCGGGTGCCAGACGTCGAAGATCAGCACCACGCGCAGCTGGTCGCTGTCGTTCCAGGCGGCGTGTTCGATGGTGTCGTCGAAGATCAGCAGTTCGCCTGGCGTCCACTGCCGCACATGGTTGCCGACGCGGATGGCGCAGTCCGGCGGAATCACCAGCGGCAGGTGCACGGTCAGCCGGCAGTTGGTGGCGCCGTTGTGCGGTGGAATGCGCGTGCGCGGCTTGAGTGCCGAAAAGAACGCGGCCGGGGCGCGATTGAGCACTTCCACCTGGGGCACGCCTTCGAGCATGGCCATGGTCGCCGGGCAGCGGGCCATGTGCTCTTCCACGCGTTTGCCGTGGTGCCAGAGGAAATAGGCGCTCCAGTCGGGATTGCGGTCGAGCGCGGCGAACTGGCCGACGGGTTCGCCGGCGCGCGTCTGCACGTAGGGGATGAAGCCGGTGCTGTCCTGCGCTAGCACCTGTTCCAGCTCGCCGCGGATCACGTCCGTGCAGGCCTCCACGGCGGGCGCCCAGGCGAAGTCCTCGCGCTCGAAGAAGGCGATGGCCGGCAGGCCGGGCACATGGAACATGGCCGGCCGCTGCAGGTAGGCCGGCTTGCGACCGAGGGAAATGTCCAGGCACTCCTCGAAGCGCTGCAGCGCGCGGCTGGAAAGCCCCTGGCGCAGCCCGGTCAGCCGCGACTCGAGGAATTCGCCCAACCCGGACTTGTTGCGCATCACGCTGGCCTGCGCCTGCGCGATCAGCGGCTGCATTTCCTGCATCTGGGCGGCCTGTGCCGGCATCAGCTGCAGGGCCGATTCGTAGGCCAGGGCCTGGTCGCGTTCGCGGCCGAGCAGGCCGTAGAGCTTGGCCTTCTCGAAGTGCGCGGCGTAGGCGCCGGGTTCGATCTTCAGGGCCCGGTCGAGTTCGGCCAGTGCGGCGGTGGGATCGCCCTGCGCGTGCAGCACACGCGCCAGGTTGGCATGGGCGATGGCCAGCGCCGGCTGGCCGCGGGTGGCGCGTTCGAACAGGCTGCGCGCCTCGCCCAGGTCGCCGCGCTGGAACGCGTTCATGCCGAAGAAGTTCAGCGCCCCCGGATGCTCCGGCGACAACACGAGCACCTGCTCCCACAGCCTGGCGCTGGCGGGTCGCTGGCCCTGGTGGGCCAGGCGCTGGGCTTCCGCCGCGAGGGCGGCGATCTTGGATTCGCGGGCGGGATCGGGACCAGTCATCGGTGCAGCTCGGCAAGGGGAGGGTCGTGCCGAGGATCGGCCAGCGCCGGGCGGGCGCTGGCGACGATTATGGGGCCGGACCGGTCTCCCGGTTCAAGGGCTCAGCAGCAGCCGTGGTCGCCGAAGGCGGCGTTGCCTTCGTGCACGCCGACACCGCGGGTCAGGCCCTTCTCGCTGGCTTCGTAGTGGTCGGCGATGACGCGGGCCACGGCGGCGGTCACGCGCTTGCCGGTCGGGATGTGCAGGAACTCGTTCGGGCCGTGCGCGTTGGAATGCGGGCCCAGCACGCCGGTGATCATGAACTGCGCGCCGGGGAACTTCTCGCCCAGCATGCCCATGAACGGGATGGTGCCGCCTTCGCCCATGTACATGGCCGGGGCGCCGAAGAAATCGCGGCTGGCGGTGTCGATGGCGTGTTCCA
Organism: Arenimonas daejeonensis; assembly: GCF_007993735.1. Classification (GTDB taxonomy): domain Bacteria; phylum Pseudomonadota; class Gammaproteobacteria; order Xanthomonadales; family Xanthomonadaceae; genus Arenimonas; species Arenimonas daejeonensis. The sequence continues at coordinate 1,425,998 of NZ_CP042453.1, forward strand.
GCCACGGCGCCAGTGCGGGCGCGTTCCAGCCGGTCGAGGCCTTCTCCAGCTCCACCTCGACCTTGCAGCCGTTGGGCGGGTTGGCTTCCAGCACGCGCTTGAGGACCTCGCCGGCCTTCTTCGGCTCCAGCGTCGGCGGCAGGCGCAGGCTCAGCTTCACCGCGGTGTGCGGGCGCAGCACGTTGCCGGCACTCGACAGCGGCGGCATGCCGTCCACGCCGGTGATCGACAGTGCGGGGCGCCAGGTGCGGTTGAGCACCAGTTCGGACAGGTCGGTGTTCATCGGCGTCATGCCCGGCAGGAACGGGAACTTGTCCCAGATCTCGCTGCCCAGCACTTCGGCGGCGCGGCCGGCCTGGGCCAGGCGCTGTTCGGGGATGTCCACGTACAGGTCCTCGACCAGGATCTTGCCGGTCACCTCGTCCTCGAGCCGCGACAGCAGCTGGCGCAGCACGCGGAAGCTGGACGGCACGATGCCGGAGGCGTCGCCGCTGTGCACGCCCTCGCTGAGCACGCTCACCTTGAGGTTGCCGCCGGCCAGGCCGCGCAGCGAGGTTGTGCACCAGAGCTGGTCGTAGTTGGCGCAGCCCGAATCCAGGCACACGACCAGGGACGGCTTGCCGATGCGGTCGGCCAGATGGTCGACGTAGTAGGGCAGGTCGTAGCTGCCCGATTCCTCGCAGGCCTCGATCAGGATCACGCAGCGGCTGTGCGGCTTGCCCTGTTCCTTCAGCGCGCGGATGGCGGTGAGCGAGCCGAACAGCGCGTAGCCGTCGTCGGCGCCGCCGCGGCCATACAACTTGTCGCCCTTGATCACCGGCTTCCACGGGCCGAGGTCGTCGGCCCAGCCGGTCATCTCGGGCTGCTTGTCCAGGTGGCCGTAGAGCAGCACGCAGTCGTCGCCTTCGCCCGGTACTTCGATGTAGAGCAGCGGCGTGCGGCCTTCCAGCGTCACCACCTCGACCGACATGCCGGGGATCGGCTGCGCCTTCGCCCAGGCCTCGAACTGGCGCACGGCCGCGTCCATGTAGCCGTTCTCGCGCCACTTGGCGTCGAACATCGGCGATTTGTTCGGGATGCGGATGTATTCGACCAGCTGCGGGACGATGTCGCCGTCCCAGGCGTCGGCGATGAAGCGGTCGGTCTTGGCGGTATCCATGGAATGTCCTTCGAAAAGCCAGGACGGGGATTTTACCCCCTTCGGCGGGGCCGCCGCGCCTGCGGGTAGGAAAGCGCCGACAGGCCGGCCTTCACGTTTCCCAGCCCGGCGGCCGGGAAACGGCGATGGGCCGCGGGACGGCGCTTCCAGAGACTGGCCACACCGCCGCGGTGTGCGCCGCGGGGTCCGAACTTACCGCCAACCCGAGAGAGGAACTGCCATGAAGAAGTCCATTCCGCTGCTGTCCCTGTTGTTCTCCGCCCTGCTGGCCGGTGGCGCCTTCGCCGCCGACGAGAAGGTGAACATCAACACCGCCGACGCCGCCACGCTCGACCGTGTGCTCGACGGCGTCGGCCCGAGCAAGGCCGAGGCCATCGTCGCGCACCGCGAGCAGCACGGCGCCTTCCGCAGCGCCGACGAACTGTCGGAGGTCAAGGGCATCGGCCTGGCCACCATCGAGCAGAACCGCGACCGCATCTCGGTCGGCGGCGGCGCCCCGGCCGCCCGTCCGGTGGCGGCCGGGGCCGCGGCCAGGGCCAAAGCGGAGCCCGCACCGGCCTCGAACTGATTCCTGGTGGCTCTTCGGCCCGGCTCCGGCCGGGCCTTCTTTCCGAATATTTCGAGGCGCGCATGTCCGCGATCCTGTCCCCGCCCGATCGTCCCGCGCGTGGCCATCGCGCGAAACGCCTGGTACAGCCCGCCACGCCGGGGCAGACGCACGTGGTCACCGTGGCCACGCTCTACCGGCGTGCCGTGTTCGTGGACGACGAGGCCGCGCGCGCGGTCTGCCGCGTGCACACGGCGGCCTGGCCCTGGCGCGATGCCAGCCTGCTGGCCTGGGTGTTGCTGCCCGACCAGTGGCAGGGCCTGGTGACGCTGGGAGAGCGCGACAGCCTGTCCACGCTGATCGGCCGGTTCAAGGCGATCACCTCGCGTGCGGTCGAGGACCGGCACCGGGTCAACGGCTGGCTCTGGGGCCGCGGTTTCCAGGACCGCAGGCTGCAGGCCGGGGAAGATCCGGTGCAGGTGGCGCGCCAGCTGGTCGGCCTGCCGCTGCGGGCGGGGCTGGTGCAACGCATCGGCGACTACGCGTACTGGAACGCCGCGTGGCTACTGCCGGGGGACGACGGTTCCGGGTGATCCGGGGCCGATCGGGCCTGCGTTAGACTGCGCGGCATGATCCTGCCGCGCTATCGCATCGCCCCATCCCGCATCGCTGGTGCGGGCCAGGGGCTGTTCCCGGGCGAAGCAGTGGCGTACTCCACCCGCGATCCTGCATCGCTGCAGGCCACCTGATGCGCCTGGTGCACCTGCCCGCCAACGAATACCGTCGCGAACGCTGGCGCAATGAACGTGGCTGGACCCGCGAGGTCTATCGCCACCCCGAAGGCGCGGCGGACTGGTCGTGGCGGGTGTCGATCGCCGAGATCGACCAGGACGCGCCGTTCTCCGCCTTCCCGGGCTGCGACCGCGAGCTGGTGCTGCTGGCGGGCGAGGGCATGCGCCTGGCCTTCGACGACGGTGAGGTGGCCACGCTGCTGCCGCCGCATGATCGCCTGCGTTTCGCCGGGGAACGTCCGCTGCAGGCCGAGCTGCTGGACGGCCCCACCCACGACTTCAACCTGATGTGGCGCCGCGACGCGGTGCGCGCGACCTTGTTGCACCGCCCGCTGGTCGGGCCGATGGTTTTTCGCCGAACCGGGCGTCACCTGGCTGGTGTACCTGATGCAGGGCCAGGCGCAGTTCAAGGACCTGCAACGGCCGCTGCACCTGGCCCAGGGCGACAGCGTGCTGCTGCTGCCGGACCCGGACGGTCCCGCGCGCCTGATCCTGGAAGGCGGCGGCGAAGCCCTGTTGGCCAAACTCGAGCCGCTGGCCTGAGGCTCAGCGGTCGTCGCGGGTCCAGACCGCGCCGTCTTCCACCTTGACCGGGAACTTGGGCACCGGCGCGTAGGCCGGCGCACACAGCGCCGCGCCCGTGCGCAGGTCGAAACGCGCGCCATGCAGCGTGCATTCGATCTGCTCGCCGTCCAGCATGCCGGCGCTGAGCTCGTAATCCTCGTGCGTGCACTTGTCCTCCAGCGCATGCAGCTCGCCATCGAGGTTCACCACCAGGATCGGCGTGTCGCCGTCCCAGGCCACGCGCGATTCGCCGGGCAGCAGCTCACTCGTGGCGCAGACGCGCACCCAGCCGTTCACAGCGGTTTCTCCAGCACTTCGAAGCGCAGGTCCAAGCGCTTGGGCAGGCCGAAACGGGCGTCGCCGTAGGGAAAGGGTTTCTTGATGCCGGTGCGGCGGTAGCCGCGGCGTTCGTAGAAGGCGATCAGCTCGTCGCGCAGGTCGATCACCGTCATGCGCATCACGGCCATGCCGAAGTCCTCGCGGGCGATGCGTTCGGCTTCGGCCAGAACAAGTTTGCCTACGCCGCCGCCCTGCTGGCCCGGGGCGACCGAGAACATGCCGAAATACCCGGCATCGTCCTCGACCGCGACGTGCGCGCAGGCCAACAGTTCGCCGCCGCGTTCGGCCAGCAGCAGCCGGCTCTGCGGCCGGTGTATGCAGGCGATCACGTCATCGGGTCCGGTGCGGCGGCCGTCCAGCAGGTCGGCTTCGGTGGTCCAGCCGGCGCGGCTGGCGTCGCCCCGGTAGGCGGACTCGACCAGCATCACCACCGCCAGTACGTCGCTGGCGTCGGCGGCACGGAACCGCAGGGGCAGGCTCATGCCAGCAGTTTCCTCGTCTTGCGGATCGCCGCCGCCAACTGCTCGATCTCGACGTGGGTGTTGTAGAAGGCCAGCGAGGCACGGCAGGTGGCCGGCACGCCGTAGTGCGCCATCAACGGATGCGCGCAGTGGTGGCCTGAGCGCACGGCGATGCCTTCCAGGTCGAGCAGCGTCGCCAGGTCGTGGGCGTGTGCGCCTTCGACCAGGAAGCTGATGACGGCGGCCTTGCCGGGCGCGGTGCCGAAGATCTTCAGGCCCTCGATGGCCGACAGCTCGCGGGTGGCGATGTCGAGCAGGGCCTGTTCCCGGGCTTCGATCTGGTCCATGCCGATGCCGCGCAGGTAGTCCACGGCGGCGCCCAGGCCGACGATGCCGGCGATGTTGGGCGTGCCGGCCTCGAACTTGTGCGGCGGGTCGTTGTACACCGTCTTCTCGAAACGAACTTCCTTGATCATCTCGCCGCCACCGATGAAGGGCGGCATCTCGCGCAGGTGCTGGCGTCGCGCCCACAGCCCGCCGGTGCCGGTGGGTCCGAGCATCTTGTGGCCGGTGAAGGCGTAGAAATCGCAGCCCAGCGACGGGATGTCCACGGCGCGGTGCGGCAGCGCCTGCGAACCATCCACCAGGGTCACCACGCCGCGCTTGCGCGCCTCGCGGCAGATCTGCGCGACGGGATTGACGGTGCCCAGCACGTTCGACACATGGGTGAAGGCCAGCAGCTTCACTTCGCCGGTCAGCTTGGCGCGCAGGTCGTCCAGGTCCAGCGACCCGTCCGGCGTGATCTCGACCACCTTGATCTTCGCGCCGGTGCGTTCGGCCACCAGTTGCCAGGGCACGATGTTGGCGTGGTGTTCCATGCGCGTGAGCAGGATCACGTCGCCGGCCTTCAGCCGCGGCAGCGCCCAGCTGTAGGCGACCAGGTTGATGCCGAAGGTGGTGCCCGAGGTCAGCACCAGCTCGTCGCCGGGCACGTTCAGGTGCGCCGCCAGCGCGGTGCGTGCGTTTTCGTAGGCTTCGGTCGCCTCGCTGCCCAGCGTGTGCACGGCGCGCGAGACGTTGGCGTTGTGCTCGCGGTAGAACTCGTCCACCGCGCGGATCACCGCCTGCGGCTTCTGCGAGGTGTTGGCCGAATCAAGATAGACCAGCGGCTTGCCGTGCACCTGCCGGGTCAGCACCGGGAAATCGGCGCGGATGCGCAGCCAGTCGGGGCGGGTGCTCATGCGGTAACGTCCTTGCGGTCGAGGCGTCGGGTGATGAGGTTGCCGAGCGTCTCGGCGAGGGCGGCATCGTCGAGCGCGGACAGCGGTTCGCGCAGGAAGGCCTGCATCAGCAGCTGCCGCGCGGGCTCGAGGCCCAGGCCGCGGCTGCGCAGGTAGAACAGTGCGGTTTCGTCCAGCCGGCCGACGGTGGCGCCGTGCGCGGCCTTCACTTCATCGGCGTGGATGACCAGTACCGGCTGGGTGTCGATCTCGGCGCTGTCCGACAGCAGCAGGTTCTTGTTCGACAGCTCCGCCTCGCTGCCGTCGGCGCCGGCGTGGATCAGGATGCCGCCGTGGAAGACCGCGCGCCCGCGGCCGTCCGCCAGGCCGCGCCAGGGCAGTTCGCAGCGGGTGTCGCGGGCCTGGTGTTCGATGCCCAGGCGGGTGTCGAGGTGGCGGCGGCCGTCGGCCAGCAGCACGCCGCCGGCGATGGCGGTGGCGCCTTCGCCCTGCAGGGCGATGTTGAGTTCGTGGCGCGACAGGCCGGCGCCGAGTTCCAGGTCGGCCCGGCGGTATTCGGTGCCGGAGGCGAGCACGGCGTCGGTACGCGCGAACACGCTGGCGCCGCTGTCCTCGTCCTGCACGCGGGCATGTTTCAGTCGGGCGTCGCGGGCCAGGTGCACATGGACCAGATGATTGGCGAGATGGCGGTGCGGGCCGGCGCCCAGATGATGTTCGATCACGGTCAGCGAGGCACCGGTGCGCAGCTCGACCAGGTGGCGCAGGTGCGTGGCCTGGTCGGCGCCAGCGGGCGCACCGATGAAGACGAGGTTGACGGGCGTCGCCACGGCGGTGTCGGCCTCGACGCTCAGGCGCACGCCTTCCACGGCCAGCGCGGCGTTGAATCGCGCGAAAGGTTCGTCGGCGCGTGTTCGAAGCGGCGGCCGAACACGGATACCGCGCGCGGATCGTCACCGCCGAGTGCTTCCGACATCGGCCGCAGCTCGACGCCATCGGGCAGGTCGCTGCGGTCGGACAGTGCCGCGTCGTAGCGGCCATTGACGAAGACCAGGCGCGGCGCCGCGATGCCGGCCACCACGGCCGCATCCACGTTCACCGGCACCGGCGCCGAGAACCCGCGCGCCGAAAGCGCACGCAGCGAGGTGTATTTCCAGGCTTCCACCCGCGCGCCCGGCAGGCCATCGGCCAGCGCAGACTCCAGCGCGGCACGACGCGCGGCGCCCAGGCCCTGCGTCTCGACCAGCGGGGCGGGCAGGGCGTCGAAACCCGCCTTCAGCGATTCCAGCAAGCCGCCCATGTTCAGGCCTTCGCCTCGGGGGCGATGCGGTCCTTCACCCAGGCGTAGCCGTGCGCCTCGAGTTCGAGCGCCAGCTCAGGGCCGCCGCTCTCGACGATGCGGCCATCGGCCAGCACGTGCACCACGTCCGGCTTGATGTAGTCGAGCAGGCGCTGGTAGTGGGTGATGACCAGGAAGGCGCGCTCAGGCGAGCGCATCAGGTTCACGCCGTCGGCCACGGCCTTGAGCGCGTCGATGTCCAGGCCCGAATCGGTCTCGTCCAGGATCGCCAGCTTCGGTTCCAGCAGCGCCAGCTGGAAGATCTCGTTGCGCTTCTTCTCGCCGCCGCTGAAGCCCTCGTTGACGCCGCGGTGCAGCAGCTCGTCCTTCAGGTGCAGCACGGCCAGCTTCTCGCGCACGCGCTTGAGGAACTGCATCGAGTCGAGCTCGCTCTCGCCGCGCGCCTTGCGCTGGGCGTTCAGCGCCGCGCGCAGGAAATAGGTGTTGTTCACGCCCGGGATCTCGACCGGGTACTGGAAGGCCAGGAACACGCCAGCGGCGGCACGTTCTTCGGGCTCCAGCGCCAGCAGGTCGACACCGTCCAGGCTCACCGAACCCTGCGTCACTTCATAACCCTCGCGCCCGGCGATGATGTTGCCCAGCGTGGACTTGCCCGCGCCATTGGGCCCCATGATGGCGTGCACCTGCCCGGGCTTGAGCTCAAGCGACAGGCCCTTGAGGATTTCCTTGCCGGCGACGCTGGCGTGCAGGTTTTCGATCTTCAGCATGATTCGTTTCTCTGGATAACTTCACCCTACTCCGCCGCGCGGAAAGGGCCTTATCAACTCCCTCCCCCACGCAGTGGGGAGGGCTGGGGAGGGGGAGCCCGGCCTAGCCGACAGCCCCTTCAAGCGACACTTCCAGCAGCTTCTTGGCCTCGACCGCGAACTCCATCGGCAGTTCCTTGAACACCTGCTTGCAGAAGCCGTCGACGATCATGGACACCGCGTCCTCTTCGCCGATGCCGCGGCTGCGGCAGTAGAACATCTGGTCGTCGCTGATCTTGGACGTGGTCGCCTCGTGTTCCACCGTCGCGGTCGGGTGTTTGACCTCGATGTAGGGGAAGGTGTGGGCGCCGCACTTCTTGCCGATCAGCAGGCTGTCGCACTGGGTGTAGTTGCGGGCGCCGGCGGCGGTCTTCTCCATCTTCACCAGGCCGCGGTAGGTGTTCTGGCCGCGGCCGGCGCTGATGCCCTTGCTGATGATCTTGGACTTGGTGTTGCGGCCCAGGTGGATCATCTTGGTGCCGGTGTCGGCCTGCTGGCGGTGGTGGGTGAGCGCCACCGAATAGAACTCGCCGGTGGAGTCGTCGCCCTTGAGCACGCAGCTCGGGTATTTCCAGGTGATGGCGGAACCGGTCTCGACCTGGGTCCAGCTGATCTTGGAGCGCGCGCCGCGGCATTCGCCACGCTTGGTCACGAAGTTGTAGATGCCGCCGACGCCGTTCTCGTCGCCCGGGTACCAGTTCTGCACGGTCGAATACTTGATCTCGGCGTCTTCCAGCGCCACCAGCTCGACCACCGCCGCGTGCAGCTGGTTCTCGTCGCGCATCGGTGCCGTGCAGCCCTCGAGGTAGGACACGTGGCCCTTGTCCTCGCAGATGATCAGGGTGCGCTCGAACTGGCCGGTGTCGCGGGCGTTGATGCGGAAATAGGTGCTCAGCTCCATCGGGCAACGCACGCCCTTGGGGATGAACACGAAACTGCCGTCGGAGAAAACCGCCGAGTTCAGCGCCGCGAAGTAGTTGTCGCCGGTCGGAACGACGCTGCCCAGGTACTGGCGCACCAGCTCCGGGTGTTCGTGCACGGCTTCGGACAGCGAGCAGAAGATCACGCCCTTTTCGGCCAGTTCCTTGCGGAAGGTGGTGCCCACCGACACCGAGTCGAACACCGCGTCCACGGCGACGCCGGCAAGCTTGGCGCGCTCGTGCAGCGGCACGCCCAGCTTCTCGTAGGTGTCGAGCAGTTCCTTCGGCACGTCGTCCAGCGAGGCGTATTTCGGCCCCTTCGGCGCGGCGTAGTAACTGACGGCCTGGAAGTCGATCGGTGCGATGTCCAGCTTGGCCCACTGCGGCGGCGTCATCGTCAGCCAGTGCCGGTAGGCGTTGAGACGCCATTCGGTCAGCCACTCGGGCTCGCCCTTCTTGGCCGAGATGAAGCGCACCACGTCCTCGTTCAGGCCGGGCGGCAGGGTGTCGGATTCGATGTCGGTGACAAAACCGGCGTCGTAGCGGCGCGCCAGGTGTTCGACGATCTCTGCGTTGCGGGTGTTCATGTCAGGCTCCTGCCCGCGCCAGGTGCAGCGGGATGGCCTTGCGCGCCGCCGGGGGCGGCAGCATGTCGGCCAGGGTGATGCCGCCGAGCGCGTCGGCGATGACGTCGTTGATGCGGCGCCAGTGCGACTGCACGCCGCAGTGCGGTTCGTGTTCGCAGCTGGAGTGTTCGCCCGAACATTCGGTCATGCCCAGCGGGCCTTCAATGGCTTCGACGATCGCGATCAGCGAAATCTCGGTCGCGGGTCGGGCCAGCCGGTAACCACCGGCGGCGCCGCGGAAGCCCTCGACCAGGCCGGCGTGGGCCAGCGGCTTGAGCACCTTGGCCACGGTCGGCGGCTCCAGGCGCGCCCGTTCCGCCAGCTCGGCGGCCGACAGCACGCGGTCGGGCGCCGAGGCCAGGGCGGCCAGCACGACGGTGGCGTAATCGGTGAGTTTGGTGACGCGGAGCATGGCGTCGGCGGCCCGTGGTTCAATTAGGACCGAAATTGTACGTTTTAAGCCCGGTCGGCTCAATCCGGGGCGGTGGGGCCGTTCAGGCCACGTCGACACCGATCAGGCGGCCGATGGCGAACACCGTGGCCCCGGCCAGCGCGCCGATGCCCAGCATGCGCGCGCCACCGGCCCAGGGATTGCGGCCGGTGAACAGGCTCATCGCCGCGCCGGTGCCGAACAGGCCCGCGGCCGCCAGCCCGGTGCCCCAGAACGCGGCCTGGGGCAGGGCGCTGCCGGCGAAAAAAGGCACCAGCGGAATCAGGGCGCCCACGGTGAAGGCGCTGAAGGAAAAACCGCGGCGCCCACCGGCGACCCCAGGTCGTCGGGATTCAGGCCCAGCTCCTCGCGGGCCAGCACGTCCAGGGCCTGGGCCGGGTTCTTCACCAACTGGTGGGCGAAAGTGCGGGCCTGGTCGCCGGGCATGCCGCGGGCGATGTAGATCAGGGCGAGCTCTTCCGCCTCGGCTTCCGGATATTTCTTCAGTTCGTCCGACTCCAGCCCGATCTGGTATTCGAACAGCTCGCGCTGCGAACGCACCGACACGTATTCGCCAGCCGCCATGGAAAGCGCGCCGGCCAGCAGGCCGGCGATGCCGGTGGCCAGCACCGTGCCGGTGGAGGCGCTGGCACCGACCACGCCCAGGATCAGGCTGGCGTTCGACACCAGGCCGTCGTTCACACCGAAGATCGCCGCCCGCAGATTGCCGCCGCCGACCGAGCGGTGGCTGAGGCCGACCTGGGCCAGGTCGGTGGGCAGCAGGTGGCCCGACAGCGCGGCGGTGTAGGCGGACAGACCACGCACCTTGAGTGCGGCAAGCGCCGGTTTCATCCGCCGCGGCCCCAATCGGCGGGCCAGTCCGGCGACCAGGCGGGCCCGGCGTTCGGGCACGAAGACCTCAGGCAGGGTTTCGCCGGCCTCGCGCGCCGATGCCGCCCAGGTCAGCGCCTGGGCCTCGGCCGCCTCGGCCAAAGCGCGGAACAGGGCGGCGATGCGGGCATCGGGCTCGGCGCCGGCAAGGGCGCGATAGAGCCAGGCCGACTGTTTTTCCTCGCGCCAACTGTTGCCGGGGTCCATGGTCCGAGCTCCTGAGGCCTGGCCCAGTCTAAGCGCGCGCACGCCGGGGCTGCGCGATCCGCCCGCATGCGGGACAATGGCGCCCCTCGCCGTCCCGGAACACCAGCAGATGCCCAAGAAGATCGAAGCCCGCCGCTCCGCCATCCACGGCAACGGCGTCTTCGCCACCCAGGCGATCGCCAAGGGCGAGCGCGTGATCCGCTACAAGGGCCTGCTGCGCACGCACGATGAAGTGGACCGGGTGTACGCCGACGAGGTCGACTCCGGCCACACCTTCATCTTCACCCTGAACGACAAGTACGTGATCGACGCCAACGTGGACGGCAACGACGCCCGCTGGATCAACCACAGCTGCGACCCGAACTGCGAGGCCGCGCACCTGGAGTCGGACACCGGCAAGAAGCGCAAGGACCGCATCTACATCGAGGCCATGCGCGACATCGCCCCGGGCGAAGAGCTGACCTACAACTACGGCATCACCCTGGTCGAAGCGCATACCGCGAAGCAGAAGAAGATCTGGGCCTGCCGCTGCGGGGCGAAGAGCTGCACCGGCACCATGCTGCAGCCGAAAACCAAGGCCAGGCGCAAGGCGAAGTCCTGATCCACGTGTTGCGCGGTGCTGGCGGAGGGTTGGCATGACCTATGGCCCTCGGCGCGCCGCCGCCGGATCACCAAGATGCGCGGGTCCCTGGCCCTGGTCCCTGCATGAATCTGTCCCGCCTGCTGCCGGCGCTGTGCGCGCTGGTGTCCCTGCCTGTCGCCGCCGTCGAGATCGACGGCCGCCTTGATCCGCAGGAATGGGCCGGTGCCCGCCACATCACCGACTTCGTCATGGTGCAGCCCCTGAGTGGCGAACCGGCGCGCCTGCGCACCGAAGCCTGGATCCTGGCCACGCCGGAAGGCCTGGCCGTGGCCTTCCGCAATGAACAGCCCGCCGGCGTGCCACGCACCACCCAGCGCACCCGCCGCGACCAGGGTGGCCAGCTCGACCGCGTCAACTTCATGGTGGACTTCGACGGCGACGGCCGCACGGGTTACGACTTCATGGTCACCATCGCGGACGGCATCAGCGACGAAGTGATCACCAGCGAGCGCAACTTCAACACCGACTGGGACGGCCTCTGGCACCGCGCGGTCACGCAGGACGAGACCGGCTGGTCGGTGGAAATGCGCATCCCCTGGCACGTGGCACCGATGGCCCGGCCCGAGGACGGCAAGCGCACGCTGGGCATCTACGTCGACCGCGTGGTCGGCAGCACGGGCGAGCGTTTCGGCTGGCCCGACATCAGCTTCCAGAAGCCACGTTTCCTGTCCGAGTTCGCGAAGATCGAAGTGCCGCTTTACGAACAGTCGCTGTTGGCGGTGACGCCCTACGGTGTCGTCGTCAACGATCGCATCACCGGCGACACGGACTACGACGTCGGCGCCGACCTGTTCTGGAAACCCAACGGCCAGTTCCAGCTGTCGGCCACGCTGAACCCGGATTTCGGCCAGGTCGAAAGCGACGACCTGGTGGTGAACTTCGGCGCGGTGGAAACCTTCTTCGGCGACAAGCGGCCGTTTTTCACCGAGAACCAGGGCCTTTTCGACGTGCCCTTCGGCGCCGGCAACAGCCGCCTGCTGTACACCCGCCGCATCGGCGGCAATGCCGACGACGGCAGCGGTGCGGGCGACGTCGAGGCCGCGGTGAAGCTCAACGGCAGCCTGGGCCAGGTGCGATACGGCCTGCTGGCCGCCACCGAGGCCGACGAGGTGGGCCGCGATTTCTTCGCCCTGCGCGCCACCCGCGATTTCGGCACGCAGGACCTGGGCACCATGCTGACCTACGTGGACCGGCCCTTCCTGGACCGCACCGCGGCCGTGTATTCCGTGGACCACCAGTGGACGCCGACGGCGGCCTGGAACATCCGCAGCCAGGTGGTCGCCTCGCAGGTGAAGCAGGCCGGCCAGGCCAGCGAAGACAGCGGCCTGCAGATCAAGGCCGACTACGAGATGGGCGAGGGCTGGCGCCAGCAGCTGTGGTTCCTGCACCTCGGCGACGAGCTGCAGCTCAACGACATCGGCTACCTGGACCGCAACAACTTCAACTACCTGCGCTATGAACTGGCGCGGCGTTTCCCGAATCTGCCGGAAACCTCGGCCTACGCGTCGCATGAATGGCGCTGGGCGGCGTCCACGCGCCGCAATGACCACGGCCTGAGCATCGCCGAGGCGGTGGCGGTGGCGCGCTACAGCGAACGCCGCGATGGCGGTTCCGAATACCTGGACCTCGCCACCTGGACCGACGGCCACGACGACCTGATCACCCGCGGCAACGGCGCCGTGCGCGTGCCCGAGAAGCTCTACCTGTTCTGGGAACGTTCGCGCCCGCGGCGTGGCTACTGGTCCCAGTACGTCAACGCACGTTCGGCGGCGGAAGGTCTGGAAGGCGCCGAAGGCCTGGGCCTGGAACTGAACTTCGAGCCGACCCTGCATGTGAGCGACAGCCTGGCCCTTGAGGGCGTGTTCGGCCTGCAGCACATACCGGACTGGCTGCTCTGGCGCGGCGGCACCCGTCTGGCCAGCTACCGTTCGGACATCGCGCGGATCGGCGCCAACCTGGAATGGCAGATCGGTACCCGCCAGGAGCTGCGCCTGAAACTCGAAACCCTCGCGCTCGACGCCCGCCTGCGCCAGGCCTGGGAAGTCGGGCCGGGCGGGGAGCCGGTGGCCGTGCCCACACCGGCCGATGTCAGCGATTTCAGCCTCTCCAACCTCGGCTTCCAGGTCCGCTACCGCTACGAACTGGCGCCATTGTCGGACCTGTATGTGGTCTACAGCCGCGGCGGGCTGGACGAGGACAACCAGAGCCGCTCGCTGGCCGACCTGCTGGGTGACGCCACCTCGCTGCGTGACGCCGAGCAGATCCTGGTCAAGCTGAGCTACCGCTTCGCCAATTGACCGCCTGGCCGTGACGACTTCCTGAACTGCCTGGCCGGGCGGCTTGCCCGGCGGGGGCGGTCAGGAGTCTAATGTTTCAGAAATTTCTGAAACTTCGGGTCAGGGCCATGAATCTCCCTCCGCTCAGCCAGTCCTTCGTCCTGCATTTCGGTGAGATGGGCAGCCGATGGGGCATCAACCGCACCGTCGGGCAGATCTACGCGGTGCTGTTCATCTCGGCCCAGCCGCTGACCGCCGACGAGATCACCGACCGGCTCGGGGTCAGCCGCTCGAACGTGAGCATGGGCCTGAAGGAACTGTCCTCCTGGCGCCTGGTGCGGCTGAGCCACCAGCCCGGCGACCGCCGCGACTTCTACGCCGCGCCCGAGGACGTCTGGGCCATCTTCAAGACCCTGGCCGAGGAGCGGCAGCGCCGTGAAGTGGACCCGACCCTGTCCATGCTGCGCGACGCGCTGCTGGAAGCGCCCGATTCGCCCGAGGAACGCCACGCCCAGGCGCGCATGCGCGAGATGCACGACCTGATCGAGCAGTTGACCGAGTGGTTCGCCGAAGTGCGCAAACTCTCGCCGTCCACGCTCGAGAAACTGATGTCGCTGGGTTCCAAAGCCACGACCCTGCTGCAGTTCACCGACAAGGTGCGCGGCCTGGGCGGCACGGCCGGCAGCGAGGAGAAGGCCTCGTGAGCGAACTCGACCCGGCCCTGCTGGCGCGCATCCAGTTCGCAGCCAACATCAGTTTCCACATCCTGTTCCCGACCATCACCATCGCCCTGGGCTGGTTCCTGCTGTTCTTCAAGCTGCGTTTCCTGCGCACCGGCAAGCAGCACTGGATGGACGCCTACCAGTTCTGGGTGAAGGTGTTCGCGCTGACCTTCGCCATGGGGGTGGTCAGCGGCATCACCATGAGTTTCCAGTTCGGCACCAACTGGCCGGGTTACATGGAAACGGTGGGCAACATCGCCGGGCCCCTGCTGGCCTACGAAGTGCTGACGGCGTTTTTCCTGGAAGCCAGCTTCCTCGGCATCATGCTGTTCGGGCGCAAGCGGGTGGGCGAGCGCATGCATACGCTGGCCACCGTGCTGGTGGCCGGCGGCACCACGGCCTCCGCGTTCTGGATCCTGTCGCTGAACTCCTGGATGCAGACGCCGGTGGGCTTCGAGATGATCGACGGGCGCGCACATGCCACCGACTGGCTGGCGATCCTGTTCAATCCTTCCTTCCCGTACCGGCTCACGCACATGCTGCTGGCTTCGGGCCTGACGGCGTCGTTCCTGATCGCGGGCCTGTCCGCCTACCGCTGGCTGCGCCACGACCGCGGCGCGGACGTGATGGCGGCGCTGCGTACCGGCGTCACCGTGGCGGCGCTGCTGATCCCGGTGCAGATCTACGTCGGCGACCTGCACGGCCTGAATACGCTGGAACACCAGCCGGCCAAGGTCGCGGCGATGGAGGGCGTGTGGCAGGACGAGAAGGGCGCGCCGGCGCTGATCTTCGCCATGCCCAACGAAGAAACCCGCACGAACGACTACGCCATCGGCATCCCGAAGCTCGCCAGCCTGATCCTCACCCACGAACTCGACGGCGAAGTGAAAGGCCTCGACTCCTTCCCTGGCGAGCACCCGCCCGTGGCGCCCGTGTTCTGGGGTTTCCGCGTGATGGTGGGCACCGGCGTGCTGATGCTGCTGGTGTCCTGGTGGACCGCCTGGCGCCTGCGCCGTGGCGGCGAGCCCGGCGCCTGGCAGGCGAAGGCACTGGTGGCGATGACCTTCTCGGGCTGGCTGGCGACGCTGGCCGGCTGGTACGTCACCGAGATCGGCCGCCAGCCCTGGCTGGTGACCGGTGTACTGCGCACGGTGGACGCGATTTCCGATACCCCAGCGCCGGTGATCGGCATCAGCCTGTCGGCCTACCTGCTGATCTACGCATTGCTGCTGGGCTCGTATGTGTCGGTGCTGTTCTACCTGGCCCGCCACCGCGGCAAACCCGACCACAAACCGGCCGTCGCCGGCCTGCAGGAGGTGTGAGATGGACGCTGCCCTGCCGCTGATCTTCACTGGGCTGATGGCGCTGGCGATGCTGCTGTACGTGGTGCTGGACGGCTACGACCTGGGCGTCGGCATCCTGCTGCGCGGCGCGTCCGACCCGCAGAAGGACCGCATGATCTCGTCCATCGGCCCGTTCTGGGACGCCAACGAAACCTGGCTGGTGCTGGGCGTGGGCCTGCTGCTGGTGGCGTTCCCGCTGGCGCACGGCGTGATCCTGAGCTCGCTCTACCTGCCGGTGGCGGCGATGCTGATCGGCCTGATCCTGCGCGGCGTCGCCTTCGACTTCCGGGTGAAGGCGCGCGCGGCGCACAAGCCGCTGTGGAACGGCGCGTTCTGGGCCGGCTCGCTTCTCGCGGCGTTTTCGCAGGGATTCATGCTGGGCAGCTACATCCTCGGCTTCCGCGACGACGCCGTGGCGGTGATGTTCGCGATCGCGATCGGACTATGCCTGTGCGCGGGTTACGCGCTGCTGGGCGCCGGCTGGCTGGTGCTCAAGGCCGAGGGCGAACTGCGCGAGCGCGCGCTGCGCTGGGCCTACGCCAATCTCTGGCTGACCGCGTTGGGCATCGCTGCCGTGTCGGTGGCCACGCCTGGGTCAGCCCGCGCATCTTCGAGAAGTGGTTCGCGTTGCCGCAGCTGCTGTTCCTGCTGCCGGTCCCGGTGCTGACCGCGCTGGTGTTTGCCGCCACCGAATCGGCACTGCGGCGCCTGCGCAAGGGCGAGACCGCGCGCGACTGGGTGCCGTTTGCCGGCGGCATCGCGCTGTTCGTGCTGGCCTTCATCGGCCTGGCCTACAGCCTGTTCCCCTACCTGGTGATCGACCGCATCACGCTGTGGGAAGCGGCCGCGGCACCGGGTTCGCTGAAGATCATGCTGGTCGGCGCGCTGGTCACCCTGCCGATGATCGTCGGCTACACCATCTACGTGTACCGCGTGTTCTGGGGCCGCAGCGGGGACCTGAGCTACGAATGATTCGCGGGGCGGCCGAGGCCGCCCCGTGGAAGCGTCAGTCCTCGTCGTGGTGCGGCTTGAAGGCCTCGACCAGCTGCTTCTGCACATTGCCCGGCACCGGTTCGTAGTGGCTGAACTCCAGGTCGTAACGGCCGCGGCCGGCGGTGGCGCCCTTGAGTTCGGCCGCGTAGTCGGTGAGTTCCGACAGCGGCACCTGGGCCTTGACCACGATCTCGCCGCCGCGGCCGGCGTCGGTGCCGTGGATGCGCGCGCGTTTGCCGGCCAGCTGGCCGGTGATGTCGCCCATGTGCGCTTCCGGCGCGGCCACGGTCAGGTCCACGATCGGCTCCAGCACCTGCGGCCGGGCCTTGAGCACCGCATCGAGGAAAGCCTTCTTGCCGGCGGCGACGAAGGCGACTTCCTTCGAGTCCACCGTGTGGTATTTGCCGTCGTACACGGTCACGCGCACGTCCTGCAGCGGGTAACCGGCGATGGCGCCACCGTGCAGCACCTGGCGCACACCTTTTTCCACCGCCGGAATGAACTGCCCGGGGATGGTGCCGCCCTTTACCGCATCCACGAACTCGAAACCCTTGCCGCGCTCCAGCGGCTCGATGCGCAGGAACACCTCGCCGAACTGGCCGGCGCCGCCGGTCTGTTTCTTGTGCCGGTGGTGGCCTTCCGCCTGCGAGCCGATCGTCTCGCGGTAGGCGATGCGCGGCGGGCGCGAGCTCACGTCCACGCCGTAGCGGTCCTTGATGCGTTCCAGCATCACCCGCAGGTGCAGTTCGCCCAGGCCGCGGATCACGGTTTCGTTGAGTTCGGCGTGGTGTTCGACGTGGAAACCCGGGTCCTCCTCGGCCAGCTTGTGCAGGGCGGTGGACAGTTTCTGTTCCTGGCCGCGGGTGGCGGCCTCGATCGCCAGGCCGAACATCGGTTTCGGGAAGGCCAGCGGGTGCAGCCGGATGTTGTCCTCGTCGTGGCTGTCGTGCAGCACGGCGTCGAAGTGCACCTCGTCTATCTTGGCCACGGCGGCGATGTCGCCCGGGATGGCCTGGTCGATCTCGACGTGGTCCTTGCCCTTGAGCTTGAACAGGTGCCCGACCTTGAAGGGCTTCTTGCCGTCGTCTATGAACAGCTGGCTGTCCTTGCGCACCGTGCCCTGGAACACGCGGAAGATGCTGAGCTTGCCGACGAAGGGGTCGTTGACGATCTTGAATACGTCGGCGATCACATGCGCCTTCGGGTCCGGCGTGGAGGTGATTGGCTGGCCGTTCTTCTCGAACGGCGGCGGGTTGCCTTCCAGCGGGTTGGGGAAAAGTTTTTCCGCCAGGTCCAGCAGTTCCTTCACGCCGGCGCCGGTGCGCGCGGAGACAAAACACACGGGCACCAGGTGGCCTTCGCGCAGGCACTGTTCGAAGGCGTCGTGCAGGGCGGTGCCGCTGAGGCCGGTTTCGCCGTCCTCGAGGTAACGCTCCATCACCTGTTCGTTGATCTCGACCACCTGGTCGATGATGCGCTGGTGCGCGTCGGCGACCGGGCCGAGATCGGACTCGCCCTCGGGGTTGAAGAAGCAGTCCACCACGGTCTTGCCGCCGTCGGCGGGCAGGTTGATCGGCAGGCACTCCGGTCCGAAGGCGTCGCGGATTTCATCCACCAATGCGGCCAGCTTCGCCGGCTCGGAATCAATCTTGTTGATCACGATCACCCGGCACAGGTTGCGCGCTTTGGCGTGCTCCATCATGCGCCGCGTGCCGTATTCGATGCCGGTGCCGGCGTTGATCACGATGGCGACGGTTTCCACCGCGGAGAATGCCGACAGGGTCGGGCCGCGGAAATCGGGATAACCCGGGGTGTCTATGAGGTTGACGTGGATGCCCGCGTGGTCGGTGGATGCGATCGCGGTGTTCAGTGAATGGCCGCGGCTTCGTTCCATGGGATCGAAGTCGGACACCGTGGTGCCGCGTTCGAGGCTGCCTGCCGTCTGTATCGCGCCACCGGCATGCAGCAGGGCTTCGAAGAGGGTGGTTTTGCCGGCGCCGGAGTGGCCTGCCAGGGCCACGTTGCGGATGGTTTCTGTGCTGTACGACATGAGGCCGTCTCTCCCAAGGCATGGGTGGATAGGCCGTCATGGTCGGCGGCGCAGAGGCGCTGCCAGGTCGTTTTCGCGCGACCGCGCGTCGGTCATGGCGGAAGCCCGGCCGCGGCCGGGGGACTAGCCTTCCACCAGCGCCCCGCCGGGTCAACCCGTGGGGCGCGGGCCGGGGTTCAGCGCTGGGCGGCCCGGGCCGCGCGGGCCAGGGTGGCCTGCAGGCCCGGCAGTTCGGGCTCGATCAGGGCGGCGTGGCGGCGCCATTTTTCCGGGTCCGGGGCGGTCAGGGTGTAGCGCGACAGGGGCAGGGCGGCGCCCAGGGCGCGGTCCCAGGACCAGCCGGCCCAGGCGCAGAGGCGCTCCACTTCGGCCTGGGGGACGCCAGGAACCGGCCGTGATCCACCGTGGTCCAGGCGTCGGCGGGCAGGGCGGCCAGGTCGTCGAGCAGCAGCCGGGTCGTGGTTTCCCACTGCGCCGCCACGATCCGGCCCAGCGGCTGGCCCGACAGCGCCCGCCAGTCGGGCGTCAGCAGGAAGGACCAGGGCGGACCGTTCCAGCCCGGCAGGTTCGGATACATGACGAATTCGCCCGACTGCCAGCCATCGATCATGCTGCCCAGCACCTGGCGCGGGTCGCGGTGCAGGTAGATGAAACGCGCCTCCGGGAATACTTCGCGCAGGAAGGGAATGCGCAGGGCGTTTTGGCGTCTTCTCCAGCATGCGCAGCCGGTCGGCCGTCGGCGCTTTGCCGTCACGGTCGCGCAGGGCGTCCAGGAAACGCTGGCGCAGCTGCGCGGCGATACGCGGATCGGCGTCGGCGGCGAGCAACCGGTTGGAGTCGTACTGCCGCTGCGACGGCGCCAGTCCCGGCACGCCTTCGATCAGGCTGTGGCTTTCGTCGCCGATGGTGTACAGACCGGGCGCGGCGAGCAGGGTTTCGAACAGCAGGGTGGAACCGGACCGCGGCGGGCTGACGATGAACACCGGGCGATCGAAGGTCTGCGCACTGGCCGGCGCACGCACCGCCGGGGCCGCCGCCGCGCTGCCGGGCCCGGTGTCGGCGCCGTGCACGTCCTTGCGCGATGCGCTCTTGCCGACTGCCTTTTCGGTCAGCGCCACGCCCAGTACGTAACCTTCGACCATGAACATCAGGCCGACTTCGTTGCGCAGGCCGATCTCGCCGGCGCCGCGCGCCAGCAGGTCGGCGCGCGCGCCTGTTCGATCAGCGCGGCGTAACGCGGCCAGCCTTCGGGCCGGTCGCCGAAGGCCGCCCACAGCGCCTGCCAGCGCCGGGAGAAATCCAGCAGGCCCTGCTGCACGGCGGGCAGGCGCGGATGCGGCACGGCCTCGGAAAGCAGGAACACGAAATGCTCGCGCATTTCCCAGGGCGTCATCACCGTCGGCAGGTTCACCGATTCGTAGTCCAGCGCCGGCTCGTCCTTGCCCAGGGGAACCGGGCGGGCCTGCCAGCCCGGGATGTCGCGGCCGGCCGGGCGGCCGCGCGCGATCAGGTCCCAAAGCTGCCCGCCGCCGACCGTGTCGGCGACCAGGTGGATGCGGGTGCTGTCGTCCTGGTTGAGCACGCGATGCCGCGACCAGGTGTCGAAGATCCAGCATTCGCCGGCGGCCATGTGGGTCTCGGCTTCGCCGACCTGGAAACGCACGCCGGGCGTGGTGGTGACCGGCACGTGCACGCGCATGCGGTCGCGCCAGTAGTAGTTGGTGTCGACGTGGGCGGTCACCTCGGCCTGGCCGGAGAGGCGCATCAGCCGCGAACGGCCCCAGGTGGCACCCAGTGCCGCCAGTACCTGCCGCACCCGGGGCAACTGCAGCAGCGCCGGGGTCGGCCGCATCTGGCCGTCGAGTTCGTCGTTGTCGGGGTCGCCGCCGGTGGACACCAGGGTGAGGGCCGAGTTTCCCGGCAGTTTGTTGGGGTGCGGGCGCCAGTGCGACTCGTCGATGCCGGCGATCTCTTCCGCCAGGGCGGCGGCATCGAAGCTGACCGGCAGTTGCAGGAAGGGGACCTGGAGTTTCATCACATTCCGAACGTCGCCGGCATCGTCCCGGCCTGGCCCGTCATGGTACCCGTGCGGCGTACACTTTGTGTCCCGACCGCGGTCGCGGTCAGCCACCGGAGCATCGCCATGGGATTCAAGCGCCACGCTACCGCCCACTGGGAGGGCGACCTCAAATCCGGCCAGGGCCGCATGAGCACGCCGCAGAGCGGCCTGTTCGAAGGCACCCGCTACTCCTTCAACACCCGCTTCGGCGACGAGAAGGGCAGCAACCCCGAGGAACTGCTCGCCGCCGCGCACGCCGGCTGTTATTCGATGGCCCTGAGCTTCATCCTGCAGAACGCCGGCTTCACCGCCAGCCGCATCGACACCAAGGCCGAGGTGCTGATGGAAACCTCGCCGGGACCGCACGCGGTGGGCGTGCACCTGACGGTGACGGCCAGCGTCCCTGGCATCGACGCCGCCGGTTTTGCCGACATCGCCGCCAATGCCAAGGAAAACTGCGTGATCTCCCGCGCCCTCGGCATCCCGGTGACGATGGACGCCAAGCTTGTCTGAAGCGGACTGGCCCGGGCCGACGCGCGCCGCCGTCTTCGTGCATGGCGCGGGCGGCGGCGGCTGGGAGTGGGGCGTGTGGGCGCGGGTGTTCGCAGCCCGGGGTTTCGAAGTGATCGCCCCCGACCTGGTGGCCGGCCCGCAGGGGCTGGCCGCGATGACACTGGACGACTATCGCGCCCAGGTGCGCGGCTGGATGGCGGCGGTGCGGCGCGACGACCCCGCCGTTCCGGTCTGCCTGGTCGGCGCCAGCCTGGGCGGCCTGCTGGCCCTGGCCTGCGCCGACGCGGCCCAGGCGCTCGTGCTGGTCAATGCGATGCCGCCCTCAGGCCTGCCGGATGCCGCACCGGTTCCCGACATCGTGCCCTGGGGGCGCACCGCCTCGCTGGCCGGCACCCGCCGCGCCCTGCCGGAAAGCGACGACCTGGCGGCGCTGCACGCCTTCCGGCGCTGGCGCGACGAATCCGGCCTGGCCCTGCGCCAGGCCCGGGCCGGCTGGCCGCTGCCAGCGCCCGACTGTCCGGTGCTGGTGATGGCGTCCTCGGACGATACCGACGTCCCGCCCGGAACCAGCGCCACGCTGGCGGCGACACTCGGCGCCCGCCTGCAGCCGCTGCCGGGCGGCCACGTCGCGCCCCTGCTGGGACGCCAGGCGGCACAGGCGGCCGGGCTGGCTGTCGAATGGCTGAATGAAGCCGGCGCCGTGGGCTGATTCAGCCGCAGTTCGGCGCCAGCGGCCGAGCATCCACCTGCACCCGTCCGGTGCCAGGAGTCCGCCATGAAAGCCCTTGCCGCCAGCTCACTCGCCCTGGCCCTGTTCGTCGCGGCCGGCAGCGCGAACGCCAACGACTACTACGACCCCCGGGCTTACGACGACGCCTACAGTCGCGACACGCCCTACGCCGGCGACCAGGGCCCCGCCTACGACGTGGCGCGCGTACTCAGCGTCGAACCGATCGTGCAACGCGGCGCTCCGCGGCAACGCGAAGAATGCTGGACCGAGCCGGTGACCTATGCGCAGAACCCGCCGCCACGGCGCACCAGCGGCGGCGGTGCGGTGATCGGCGCGATAATCGGCGGCCTGATCGGCAACGCCGTGGCTGACGACGACCGCCACTACCATCGTGGCCGGTATGGCCGCCGCTACTACCATGACGACAACGACAAGGCCGTCGCCACGGTTGCCGGCGCGGTGATCGGCGGCGCCATCGGCAACGGCATCGAGCGCAGCAACCAGCACAACGTCGCCTACCGCACGCAGGAAGTGCGGCGCTGCCGCATCGTCGCCGACGGTCCGGGCGACGAGGTCGTGTCCGGTTACGTGGTCAACTACGAATACGCCGGGCGCCAGTACCAGACGACCACCGACTACCACCCGGGCGACCAGATCCGCGTGCGCGTGCAGGTGACGCCGGAAGGCTGAGCTTCTAGCCCGGCCAGTCCAGCGTGCCGCGCACCACGGTCTGCACCTGGCCGCCGGACCAGACTTCGCCGTCGGCATCCACGCGCAGCTCCAGCCGCGCGTCGTGCCCGACTTCCCGGCCCTGGCTGACCACGTAGCGGCCGTCGGCGTGGGGCAGGGCGTTCCGGTCGTGCAGGTAGGCGGCCAGCGTGGCGTTGGCGGCGCCGGAAGCGGCGTCCTCGACCTGGGCCGGCAGGCCGACCAGGGCCCGCACCACCAGATCGTAATCGCGGCCGGTGCAGCGCGCGAACACGCACAGCCCCATCGCGTCATGCCCGCGCGCCAGCGCCGACACCGCCTCCCAGCGCGGCACCAGGCTGCGCACCGAGGCTTCGTCCACCAGTTCGGCCAGCCACCAGCGGCGGCCGCCGTCCATCAGCACCGGCGGCAGGGCGCCCGGCACATAACCCTTGAGCGCGGCACCGAGGCGCCGGTCGTCGGGCTGGCCGATCTCCAGCACCCGCGCCCGCGGCGCGCGCACCGCCAGCCGGCGATTGCGGCCTTCGCCCCGCACTTCGATCGGCAGCAGGCCGACCGCGCATTCCTGGATCAGCAGACCCTCCCGCGGCGTCGCCAGGCCGGCTTCCAGCACGGCATGGGCGCTGCCGATGCTGGGGTGGCCGGCGAACGGCACCTCGCGGCGCGGGCTGAAGATGCGCAGGCGGTAGCTGGCCTCGGAACGGACGGCGGCAGCACGAAGGTGGTTTCCGGCAGGCGCGTCCAGCGCGCGATGGCCTGCATGGCGTCGTCGTCGAGGCCGGCGGCGTCCAGCACCACGGCCAGGGGTTGCCGTCGCCGGGTTTGGCGGCGAAGACGTCGAGTTGTACGAAGCTGCGCGGCATCGGGGGCGTCCTGCCCGGTGGGGAGGGGCGAGAATATCAGCCGGGCGCGGGGGATCGGTGGACCAGGGGTTGGGTGCTGATAACCCAGCGGCATCAGGCGCGGGGTGGTGCGCCGGGCTTTGAGCCTCGCGGGTCGAGCGTGGGACTCGGCCGTCCGAGTTCTGGACTCGGGGCTCCGGCCTCAGAGCTCGGCGCTCCAGCATGGAGAACTCGACGTTCCGGGCTCGAAGCTCGGCGCGTCAGCATGGAGAGCTCGACGTTCCAGGCTCAGAGCTCGGCGCTTCAGCATGGAGAGCTCGACGTTCCAGGCTCAGAGCTCGGCGCGTCAGCATGGAGAGCTCGACGTTCCGGGTTCAGAGCTCGGCGCCCCAGCATGGAGAGCTCGACGTTCCGGGCTCAGAGCTCGGCGCTTCAGCATGGAGAGCCTGACGCTCCGAGCTCAGGTGCCCGGCGCTCCAATATGCAGAGCCTGACGGGTCGAGATCCCCGGCCCAGGTGATGAAGACTGAATCTCTCGCCGGCCAGCGCTTGCAGACGGCGTCCGGCAAGGCCTGAGTTGCCGGGCTTTCCGGGCTGGTCCCGCCATCGGGATATGCCTCATTTCTGCTCCAATAAATGGATATGCCTCGTTTCCGCTCGATAAACACGGAATGCGACTGTTCCGTCATTGGAACGAATGCCGCCAATCAATTGGCAAATCAAACCCTTGCCTATTGACCAGAGGCGATTGTGAAGCCAACCATACGGTCATATGCCTCACTTTTGAGGCCTACTAGGCGTTAGGCCTCAATGAAGCTAGAGAACGCACTTCTAAAAAGATCAGGGCAAATCTGGAAGATGCGAACGATGTATGCGTGTCTCGTCGGTGCAGCGATATTGATGGCGTCTGGCATGTGGCAAATTGACTCACTTGCTGCCGGCACTTTTGCGCTGCTCGTGCTTGGCGGCTCAGCACTCGGCCTGCTTGGTCTCGCGTTCTCCTGTATCGCGATACGCTGCGGAAGCTGCGACGCACCATGGTTTTGGCAAGCGGTGAGTAGCAAGCACAGCTCCTCCTGGCTTTCCTGGCTCGAGTCTCAGCAAAGCTGTCCAACCTGCGGCGCCTACAAAGCTGACGGCGCCTAACTCATCATTCAAGCCGACGCCTTCGGCGCGGCTTAACTAGGGCGTTAGGCCGGTGAAAGCATTTCGCGTCGCCACTGTCGGTTTGTCACTTTTGCTAGGCCTCGCGGCGATGCTCCACGTGGTTCTCTTGGCTTCGGACGGAGAGGTCTATCGTCGCTGGGTCTATCTGCAGATGGCTTTACTGTTCACGTGCTCGGCCCTACTTATGGCATCACGGGGACTCGTGTTGTCCTCCTTATGTCCGCTGTGGCGGTAGCGGCACCGGCAATATTCATCAACCACACGTATCTCAACTACGGCGGGTCTGCCGCGGCGTTGGTGTTGCCTGCGTTGGTGGCGTTGGCGGTAGGCGGCGTGGCAATCTACCAGTGGCTTGGGCGCGGGAGCCCGGCCTAACCAATCATTCAAGCCGACGCCTTCGGCGCGGCTTAACCAGGGCGTTAGGCCTTCATCCGCTTCTTCTACTTCGGCCCGTGCGCGGGCCGTTGTCGTTTCTGGGCTTCGGCTGCGCTGGTGGCAGTTCACGCCGCCCGCGTTTGTGGGTTCACGCCCGTGCTGCTCATGCCGCCCGGATCGGTCGCGCTTGAGGACCAGCATTCCAGGGCGGGCAATCGCTGGCCGTTACGGCCTCTCGCTCCGCGGGCCCGTCCAGCTCGGCCAGCCCCCACTTGCAAGGCGCCAGTCCGTGGCTTAGCGTCCGGCCTAACCATTCATTCAAGCCGACCGCCGGGGATGGACGCGTCACAAGTCATGCTTCTTGGGCCGGCGGCGGCTTAACTTAGGCGTTAGCACTCATGTTCAAGATCGTCGCGATCCTAGGCATCACCCTATTCCAGCTTCTGGTTGTTGCGCCGAGCGTCGCCTCTGACAGGAAGTGCACTCCTGAGATTGCATGGTCGGACGTTCCGTCAGAGATCCGCGCGCATTTAGTCGAGGCGGTCGACGGGGAGATTTCTCCTCAGGGCGGTCCGTTCAATTCGACGGACATAATCATTGATTCGACTCCTCGTGCTCGTTTCTTTGGCGCCTGTAGTGAATCGGATGGTTGGGCAGTTGCGATAGAGCGCGGGGGTATCGGGTATCACATGCAGGTGTTCACGTTTGCCGGCGAAACCTTGACGGACAAATGGACCGCATTTGTGCCATCCGGTGGATTCACTCCCTCTGCGCTGGTCAAGCCGGCTGAGCGCTAACTAATCATTCAAGCCGACGCCTTCGGCGCGGCTTAACTCAGGCGTTAGGCCCGCTATGACCGACCGTGCCGCCCGTCTTGCACTCATCCTTCTGGGGACGGTCTGGGCATGCCATGTCGCTTTCTTCGGCATAGAGTTTTCTCTCGCCGTTGAGCCGGAGGCATTCAATACATTTTCAGCAGTGTATTGGTTAGTGGTTGGGTTCATCGTGGCATCTCCACTCTGGATTCCAGCGCTAGTTCCAGCCCAGTACCCAAGGACATTGGGGCTTGCGGCTATAGTTGGCGCAGCTGGGACAATAGGTCTGGTTGTAGTGTCCGGCTCCATTGTCTTTAAACAAACTGTTCGTTTGGCCTCAGGCTATTCGTTTCACTGGCCTGCTCTCTTCCATGGGTTGGTCTTGCTAGCTGCGTGTATTCTCGGCCTTGTTTTGATTCGAAGGCTCTTGCGTGCCAGGCGGCTCCCAACACTGGCCTAACTAATCATTCAAGCCGACGCCTTCGGCGCGGCTTAACTAGGGCGTTAGACGCTCTTGGGGAGAATCATGTGGCGTTGATCAAGTGCAAAGCATGTAACTCGGAAATGTCTAAACAGGCCTCGGCCTGCCCAAAGTGTGGCCACCCCAATAAGGAAGCTAACTATCTTTCAGGTGGGCAGGTACTTCTTGGTTTCGGAATTGCCATTGCGGCAATTTGGTGGCTCGCAAGCGGCAACTCCAGCTCGGTTTCCACGCCAGATCCCAAGCGCACGGCACTAGCAAGCATGGAACTAGTGGACGTTGCCTGGAAAAAGGATGGTTTCGGAAGCGTCATGGTTATGAGCGCCACAATCAAGAACGGGGGCGCCGCTTCTGTCAAAGACGTAGAGATTGATTGTACTCACTCGTCAAATAGCGGTACCAAAATCGACAGCAACTCAGAAATCATCTACGAAATCGTTCCAGCAGGTCAGTCGATCCAGATAAAGGATTTCAGTATGGGCTTCATACACAGCCAAGCTTCCTCCACAAGTTGCAGAATCACAGACTTGGTTCCGCTGTAAACGTCTAACCATTCATTCAAGCCGCCGCCTTCGGCGCGGCTCAACTGGGGCGTTAGGCCGGCATGTATCCACCATCTCAACTGGAGAGTTCAATGAGCAGCAATCTTGATGTGGTTCGCGGCGTGTATGCGGCGTTTGCTGTCGGGAACATTCCTGGTGTGCTTGGGGTTCTCGCTGAGAACGTTCATTGGACCGAAGCTGCGGGTGGTCCTTATGGAGGTGTTTCGGTCGGCGCGAACGCTGTGCTTGAGAATGTCTTTATGAAGATCGGGGGCGAGTGGGACGGCTTTGCGGCTGTTCCGAGTGAGTTCGTTGAGCAAGGCTCCACAGTCGTGGCTCTCGGTGAGTACAGCGGCACATACAAAGCTACTGGCAAAAACTTCAGCGCTCCGTTTGCGCACGTCTGGAAATTCTCGGAAGGAAGGGCGATTTCCTTCCACCAGTACACGGACACTGCCGTCCATTTGCGGCCAATGCAGGGCTAGAATCCGGCCTAACCACTCGCTCAAGCGGCCACATCAATCGTTTTGCGATTGATGTGGCCGCATAGCTCAGGCGTTAGGTGCCTATGCGAATTGCGGCAGCGACTTTAACAGCAGTGCTTACGCTCCTTGCCGGCGCTTTGTTGTCCGGCGCAGGGCATGGCTGGAATGCCGGCGCCTTGGGCTGCCTGGCGCTAGCTCCAGTTGCCTTCGTCTCGTGCACAAACGCCCTCGGCCCCAAGCCATCTGTGCGCGCCGCCGTCATTGTCCTGTCGGTTGGCTTGCTCATTTGCTTGCTCGTGTCCCTTCGGACACTTTCTGATGGTCCCGCGCACTTCTCCCAGTATTTTGCCGTCAATGGCATTCTTGGCGTGTCGGTAGCCACATTTGCGGTGCTTGGCTGGTTGGCTCCGTCACTGGCGGTGCTCTTTTGCGCTCATCCTCGGGCGCGGTTAGGCACCTGATTGATCATTCAGGCCGACGCCTTCGGCGCGGCTAAACTCAAGGCGTTGGCCGCTCCGCATCTGGTGGCGGCGGCTAACCGATCATTCAAGTCGACGCGGCGCTTCCTAAGCTTTGGTGGACACCCTGATCCAACCCATCAGGAGTCGTCCACATGCCAACCCCAGGCCGGCCCCCTCCAGACCCCGCCCCCGGCCCGCCGCCCGCCCCACCCATCGTTTAAACTCCCCGGAGCCGCGCCGGCCCCGCCGCCGCGGCACCCCTGCCACCACCCAGATGGACCCCATGAGCCCAGCCGCGCCTGCCGCCGGTGCCGACGCACCGGATTGGATCGTCCTCAAGTTCGGAGGCACTTCGGTGTCCCGACGCCACCGTTGGGACACGATCGGCCGGCTGATGAAACGGCGCGCGGACGAAGAGGGTGCCCGCGTGCTGGTGGTGGTCTCGGCACTGTCAGGTGTCACCAACGAACTGCAGGCGATCTGCGACGGCCATGCCGACGTCGCCGGCACCCATGCGCGCATCGCCGCGCTGGTGCACCGACACGAGGACTTCGCCGAGGAACTTGGCGTCGGCAGCGGCGTGCTGACCGAACGCCTGGCGGCGCTGATCGCGCTCGGCGACGATGAGCGCGCCGCCGCGGGTGAGCTGTCCTGGCAGGCCGAAGTGCTGGCCCAGGGCGAACTGCTGTCGTCCACGCTCGGCGTCGCCTATCTGCAGACCCAGGGCCTGGACGTGGGCTGGACCGATTCGCGCGACTGGATCCAGGCGCGGCCGATGCCCAACCAGAACGAATGGAGCAAGCGCCTGTCGGCGTCCTGCGACTACACCGGCGACGCCGGCCTGCGCGCGCGTTTTGATGCCGACGGCCCGGCGCTGCGCATCGCCCAGGGTTCATCGCCCGCGCGCCCGATGGCGGCACGGCGATCCTCGGGCGCGGCGGTTCCGACACGTCCGCGGCGTATTTCGGCGCCCTGATCGGCGCGCGCCGGGTCGAGATCTGGACCGACGTGCCCGGCATGTTCAGCGCCAACCCGCGCGCCGTGCCCGATGCGCGCCTGCTGACGCGCCTGGACTACGAAGAGGCGCAGGAAATCGCCACCACCGGCGCCAAGGTGCTGCACCCGCGCTGCATCCACCCCTGCCGCGAGGCGCGGGTGCCGATCTGGATCCGCGATACCGAGCGACCGGACATGGCCGGCACCGTCATTGATTCCTCAGCGCACACGCTGCCGGGCGTCAAGGCGATCAGTTCGCGCCGCGGCATCGTGCTGGTGTCCATGGAAACCATCGGCATGTGGCAGCAGGTCGGCTTCCTGTCCGACGTGTTCGAACGGTTCAAGGCGCACGGCCTGTCCATCGACCTGATCGGTTCGTCCGAGGCCAACGTCACCGTGTCGCTGGACCCCAGCGACAACCTTGTGAACACCAACGTGCTCGATGCGCTGTGCGCGGACCTGGCGCAGGTGTGCCGGGTCAAGGTGATCGCGCCCTGCGCGGCGATCACTTTGGTCGGCCGCGGCATGCGTTCGCTGCTGCACAAGCTGTCGGACGTCTGGGCCGAGTTCGGCCGCGAGCGCGTGCACCTGATCTCGCAGTCGTCCAACGACCTCAACCTCACCTTCGTGGTGGACGAGGGCCTGGCCGAAGGCATGCTGCCGGGCCTGCACGCGCTGCTGGCGCAGTCGGGGGCGATGCCGGTGACAGAGGCGGCGGTGTTCGGCCCCAGCTGGCGCCGCATCGGCCAGCCGGCCGCCGGCCGCCCGCTGCCCTGGTGGCACGCCGCCCGCGAGCGGCTGTTGCATTCGGCCCGTACCGAAACCCCGCGTTACGTCTACCACCTGCCGACGGTGCGCGAGCGCGCCCGCGAACTGGCCGGCATCGCCGCCGTGGACCGGCGTTTTTCGCGCTCAAGGCCAATCCGCATCCGCGGGTGCTGCAGGTGCTGGAGGCCGAGGGTTTCGGTTTCGAATGTGTGTCCCAAGGCGAGATCGAACACCTGTTCCGCGTGCTTCCGAAGCTGGCGCCGGACCGCGTGCTGTTCACGCCCAGCTTCGCGCCGCGCGGTGAATACGCCACGGCGCTGGGCAAGGGCGTCTTCGTCACCATCGACAGCCCGGTGCCGCTGCGCCAGTGGCCGGAATTGTTCAAGGGCCGCGAAATCGTGCTGCGCGTGGACCCGGGCTTCGGCCAGGGCCACCACGAGAAGGTGCGCACCGGCGGCAAGGGCGCGAAGTTCGGCCTCGCGGCCGAAGCGCTGCCCGACTTCCTGGACGCGGTGCGCGCGTCCGGCGCGCGCATCTGCGGCCTGCACGCGCACATCGGCAGCGGCATCCACGACGCCCAGCACTGGCACACGGTGTACGCACAGCTGGCCGCGCTGGCCGAGGACATCGGCACCATCGGCTTCATTGACGTCGGCGGCGGCCTTGGCGTGGCCTACGACCCGGACGCCGATCCCTTCGACATCAACGCCTATGCCACCGCGCTGGCCGAGGTGAAGGCCACCTACCCGCAGTACGCGCTGTGGGTGGAGCCGGGCCGCTACCTGGTGGCCGAAGCCGGTGCGCTGCTGCTGCGCGTCACCCAGGTCGCGCGCAAGCAGGGCCAGCGCCGCATCGGCGCCGACGGCGGCATGAACGCGCTGATGCGCCCGGCGCTCTACAACGCCTGGCACGAGATCGTGAACCTGACGCGCCTGGCCGATGCGCCGGGCGAACCGGCGGAAGTGGTCGGCCCGATCTGCGAGACCAGCGACGTGATCGGCCGCCAGCGCCGCCTGCCCGACAGCACGGCCGAGGGCGACGTGCTGCTGGTCGGCCATGCCGGCGCCTACGGCGCGGTGATGGCCAACCGCTACAACCTGCGCGAACTGCCGCAGGAGGACGTGATCGATGACTGACTTCGACCGCGGCGCCATCCGCGCCTTCCGTTTTCTCGACTGCGGCTTCGATGCCGCCACCGGCGAGGCGCGCCTGGCTTACGCCTTCGACGAGGGCCCGGAGCTGGTGGAGACCGTGCGCTTTCCCGGCGCGCCGTTCGCGCTGGATGCGGCCCGTGCTGCCGCCGTGCAGCGTGCGCTGCGCCTGCTGCACCTGATCGCCGGCGTCAGCTACTACAAGGCGGCGGTGCCGCCCGAGATCCGCATCGAGGGCGAGGGCATCGATGCCGCCACCGCCGCGCTGGTGACCTCGATCTACGAGAACGGCCTGGGTGAGTTCGCGTACCGGAACGGGTTGTCGCTGCGCGGGAAGATCGTGTTCCCGGTGGCATCGGCTGCGACTCCGGCCGCGGCGAGCGTGGGGCTGGCGACACATGCTCTGGTTGCCATCGGCGGCGGCAAGGACTCACTGGTGTCCATCGAAGCCCTGCGCGCGCTCGACGTGGCCCAGACCGTCACCTGGGTCGGCAGCTCGCCGCTGATCAAGGCCTGCGCCGAACGCACCGGCCTGCCCACGCTCAACCTCACCCGCACGCTGTCGCCGCTGCTGTTCGAATACAACAAGCAGGGCGCGCTGAACGGCCACATCCCGGTGACGGCGGTGAATTCCGCCATCCTGGCGCTGGCGGCGCTGCTGCAGGGGAGCGACCAGGTCGTTTTCTCGAACGAACGTTCGGCCAGCTACGGCAGCCTGATTCCCGGCACGGGCGAAGTGAACCACCAGTGGTCCAAGGGCTGGGATTTCGAACAGACCTTCGCCGCGCACCTGCGTTCGCACGTCGCCGCCGACCTGCAGTACTACTCGCTGCTGCGGCCGTTCTCGGAACTGGCGGTGGCGCGGCAGTTCGCCCGGCTCGACCGCTACGACCAGCATTTCTCCAGCTGCAACCGCAATTTCCACCTGCTGGGCGAGCGCCCGGCGCAGCGCTGGTGCGGCGTCTGCCCCAAGTGCCATTTCGTGTTCCTGGCCCTGGCGCCGTTCATGCCCAAGCCGCGCCTGATGGGCATCTTCGGCCGCAACCTGCTGGACGAGCCGGAACAGGCGCCGGGCTTCGATGCCCTGCTGGAATACCGCGACCACAAGCCCTTCGAGTGCGTGGGCGAGGGCCGCGAGTCGCGCGCCGCCATGGACGCCCTGGCCGACAGCCCGGCCTGGCGCGAGGACGCCCTGGTCAAACGGTATATCCGCGAAATCCGGCCGCAGCTGACGCCGGAAGACCGGGGGCTGGCGCCGCTGCTCGAAGCCTCGGATGATCACGGCATTCCAGCCGGGCTGTGGGGACCGCTGCGTGCGCATTTCGGAGCTTGAGGGCAAGAAGGTCGCGATCTGGGGTTACGGCCGTGAGGGCCGGTCCGCGCTGGCCGCGCTGCGCTGGCGCCTGCCCAGCCAGCCGATCACCGTGTTCTGTTCGCACGACGAGGCCGAGCCGCTGCGCGAGATGCAGGATCCGGCACTGCGCATCGAAACCTCGGTCAATGCCGAACTGCTGGCCGCGCACGAGATCGTGATCAAGTCGCCGGGCATCAGCCCCTACACCTCGCCGGCCGCCGACGCGGCGCTGGCCGGCGTGCGCTACGTCGGCGCCAGCGGCCTGTGGTTCGCCGAGCCGCCCACCGGCAAGCGCATCGCCGTCACCGGCACCAAGGGCAAGTCCACCACCACGGCGATGATCGCGCACCTGCTGCGCGCCGCCGGCAAGCGCACCGCGCTGGCCGGCAACATCGGACTGCCGCTGCTGGAACTGCTGGACGTGCAGCCGCCGCCGGAAGCCTGGGCGATCGAACTGTCCAGCTACCAGACCGGCGAGGCGGAAAACGTCGACGTGGCCGTGGTGCTGAACCTGTTCCCCGAACACCTGGACTGGCACGGCAACGAAACCCGCTACTACCAGGACAAGCTGGCCCTGGTGACCCGCGGCGCGCCGCGCATCGCCGTGCTCAACGCCGCCGACGCGCACCTGGCCGAACTCGATGTGCCGCCGGTGACCCGCGTGCTGTGGTTCAACCACGCCGATGGCTGGCACCTGCGCGACAGCACCATCTACCGCGGCGAACGCGCCGTGCTGGACGCAAAACACCTGCCGCTGCCCGGCCGCCACAACCGCCTGAACCTGTGCGCGGCGCTGGCCGCGATCGAGGCCATGGGCCTGGACGCCGCGAAACTCGCGCCGGCCGCCGCGACGTTCCGCCCGCTGCCGCACCGCCTGCAGTCGCTGGGCACGCGCCAGGGCATCGAATCGGTGAACGATTCGATTTCCACCACGCCGCACGCCAGCATCGCCGCACTGGACTGTTATCGCGGCCGGCGCGTGGCCATCCTGGTCGGCGGTTACGACCGCGGCCTGGACTGGGGCATCTTCGCCGAGCGCCTGGCGGCCGAGCCGGTGACCGCGGTGATCACGATGGGCCAGAACGGTCCGCGTGTGTACGAGAAGCTCAAGCCGCTGTCGCTGGGCGAGCGATTCATCCTGGCCGAAGCCGGCGAGATGGAGGAAGCGGTCAAACTCGGCCTGCAGGCCCTGGGCCAGAACGGCGTGCTGCTGCTGTCGCCGGGCGCGCCCAGTTTCCCGCGCTACAAGGACTACGTGGACCGCGGCCGGCATTTCGCCCGCGCCGCGGGCTTCGACCCCGACCAGATCAGCGCCATCCCCGGCCTGGGCGTGGCCTGAGTTCACGCGGCATTTGCGTGGGCCGGGCGGCCCGGGCCTAGAATCCCGACACCCCCTCCGGAGGACACCGCCATGCGTTCCCTGATCGCCCTCGCGCTCTTCAGCCTCAGCCTGTCCGCCGCCGCCAAGCCGGTGGCCGAACCCATCAGCTGGAACCACGGCGGCACCGACTTCGACGGTTATCTGGTTTACGACAAGGGCGAAAGTGAGAAGCGCCCGGGCCTGCTGATGGTGCCGAACTGGTACGGCGTCAACGACGAGGCGATCGAAAAGGCCAAGAGGCTGGCCGGCGACGACTACGTGATCCTGCTGGTGGACATGTACGGCCGCGGCGTGCGGCCGGCGAATCCCGCGGAGGCGGGCAAGGCGGCGGGTGCGGTGTATGCCGACACCGACGTGCTGCGCGCCCGCATCAACCGCGCGCGCTCACCGTACTCGAAGCCTCGGCGGCCAAAACGCCGCTGGACGTCGAGCACATCGGCGGCATCGGTTTCTGCTTCGGCGGCGGCATCGTGCTTGAACTTGCCCGCAGTGGTGCCAACGTGGGTGGCGTGGTCGCTTTCCACGGCAGCCTCGACAGCAAGCAGCCCGCCGAAGCCGGGGAGATCAAGACGGCGGTGCTGGCGCTGAACGGCGCCGACGACTATTTCGTTTCGCCCGAGCAGCGCCGCGGCTTCGAGAAGGAGATGCGCGAGGCCGGCGCCGACTGGCAGTCGGTGGATTTCGGCGGGGCGCAGCACTGTTTCACCGAGCGCAACGAGGACGGCATCAAGCTGGCGGGCTGCAAGTACGACGAGCGGGCGGCCCGGCGCAGCTACGCGATGATGGAAGACTTTTTCGACGAGCGGTTCGGGGATTGATTCGATCCGCTGTTCTGCAGCACGAAAAGGCCCGCTTCGGCGGGCCTTTTCATTGAGCATTCTGTCGCCAGGAACGATCCCGGCTTCGCCATCTGGAACGACGGGAGGATCTGCCGATCAGTGATTGCGGGCGACGGAGTAGTGCGCCAGGCCACGCAGCGCCTGCAGCCACTCGTTGTCCGGCAGCCCATCGAGCGCCTGTTCCGCAAGGGCCGCGTAATGCGCCGCACGCTGCTGGCTGTACCCGATGCCGCCAGTCTGCCCGATCGCAGCCAGCACCTCGGGCATCGCCGACGCATCACCGGCTTCAACGATCTCCCGCAGGCGCTGACGCACCGCATCACTGCTGTGCGCCATCGCATGGATCAACGGCAGCGTGGCCTTGCCTTCGGCCAGGTCATCGCCCAGGTTCTTGCCCAGGTCCGCGGCATCGGCCGTGTAGTCCAGCACGTCGTCGGCGATCTGGAACGCCAGCCCCAGATTCATCCCGAAATCATGCAACCGCTGCTGCACCTCGGCCGAAGCCCCGGCCTGCATCGCACCCAACCGCGTCGCGGCCGCGAACAACACCGCCGTCTTCCGCTCGATCACCCGCAGATACGCCGCCTCGTCGGTATCCGGGTTGTGCACATGCAACAGCTGCAGCACCTCACCCTCGGCGATCAGATTGGTGGTGTCGGCCAGCACCGTCATCACCGGCATCGAATCCAGCTCCACCATCAACTGGAAACTGCGCGAATACAGGAAATCGCCCACCAGCACGCTGGGCGCATTGCCCCACAGCGCATTCGCGGTCTTGCGGCCGCGGCGCAGGTCCGATTCGTCCACCACATCGTCGTGCAACAGCGTCGAGGTGTGGATGAACTCGATGATCGCCGCCAACTGGTGCGCGTCCTTGCCCCCGTGGCCCAGCGCCCGCGCCGCCAGCACCACCAGCATCGGCCGCAGGCGCTTGCCGCCGGCGGCGATGATGTGCTCGGAGATCTGGTTGATCAGCGTCACGTCCGAGGCCAGCCGGCTGCGGATCAGCGTGTTCACGGCGGCCATCTCGCCGGCGGCCAGGGCCTGGATGGCGGCGATGCCGGGCAGGGCGGCAGAGTGGGGAAGGGCGGACATGCGGCGATTATAAGGGCCCGCCCGGGTCTGGCGGATTACGGACCCCCGCGGGGGCGCGGTCCGACGCCCGGGGGCGGCAAGGCTGGCATAATGCCCCCTATCTCAAGCAACCCATCAGAAGGCAGGAAAGCCATGGCCCGCGGTATCAACAAGGTGATCCTGGTCGGCAACCTCGGCAACGACCCCGAGGTGCGCTACAGCCAGTCCGGCAGCGCCATCACCACCATCTCGGTCGCCACCACCGAGGCCTGGAAGGACAAGAACGGCGAACAGCAGGAACGCACCGAGTGGCACCGGGTCAAGTTCTTCGGCCGCCTGGCCGAGATCGCCGGCGAGTACCTGAAGAAGGGCCGCCAGGTCTACATCGAAGGCTCCCTGCGCACCGAGAAGTACACCGACAAGTCCGGCGTCGAAAAATACGCCACCGACATCATCGCCAACGAGATGCAGATGCTGGGCGGCAACCCGGGCGAGGGCGGCGGCCAGCGTGGCGGCGGCGAACGTTCCGAGCGCCCGGCCCGTGCGGCTGGCGGCGGCGATCGCGGCGGTCCGTCGCGTGGCGGCGGCGACTACGGTTCCTCGCGTGGCGGCGGCTCCTCCCAGCCCCCGTCGCGCAACGACGACCCGTTCCCGGACGACGACATCCCGTTCTGATTCAGGGATTCTGTTCGGCCGCGGCGATCAGTTCGTCCTCGTAGTCCACGAAGCGCTGCAGGTCGAGATGGTCGAGCTGCAGGCGCTGGGCCGCGACCGAAAACGCCATCGTCGCCAGCACCCGCTGCGGGTCGCGGGCCCAGGGCGGCAGGTAGTGCGCCGAGGCGATCAGGCCGCTGTCGCGGAAGGGTGCCAGCGTCACCACGTCGGCCACGGTCAGGCGGCCGCAGAACAGCATCGGCAGCAGGTCCACGCGGCCTTCCTGAAGCGCCTTGCGGAAGAACACGTGGACCAGCATGACGCCTTCCAGGTAGGCGCCGTCCTTGGTGAAGCAGACGCCGCCACGCACGTCGCCGCCGCGGAACACCCGCGCGGCGCTGCGGTAAC
Source organism: Arenimonas daejeonensis (assembly GCF_007993735.1). Classification (GTDB taxonomy): domain Bacteria; phylum Pseudomonadota; class Gammaproteobacteria; order Xanthomonadales; family Xanthomonadaceae; genus Arenimonas; species Arenimonas daejeonensis. The sequence goes on from NZ_CP042453.1 coordinate 1,462,107, forward strand.
TCTCGACCTCGGTCTGGCCGGCGTCGAGGAAACCGCGGAACACGTCGATGAAGTCGGCGCCTTCCAGCGCCTTCTTCACCATCACCACGCGCAGCGCGATGCGGCGCAGCCGCGAGATGTCGATCGCGCCGGTGATGATTTCCGAGAAGGTCGCCAGGCCTTCCTGGGTGCGGGTGGTGCGCGGCGTGCCGATCCCGAGGGTCTTGAACCAGGGCTGGTGCCGGCCGTTGAGTGCGGTCAGGGTGTGGATGTAGGCCTCGTGTTCCAGCAGCTGGTCGAGGTCGCGTTCTGTGAACAGCGCGCTCGCGCGCAGGCTGATGCGCTTGCTGCCGGCGGTCGCCTTGGACGACATGTCCGGGTCCAGCACCACCTGCACGTCGTCGGCCCGGAACATGTTGCCGATGCGCTCGCGCAGGCGGCGGGCGAACTCCTCGGCCGGGATGTCGGCGACCACCGGGGCCAGCCGGCGGTGGTCGATCATTTCGTCGGTGATGGCCAGGATCTGTTCGGCGCTGTCGGCATTGCTCACATCCTGCGAGCGGTAGCACACGTCCGGGCGACCGTAGAGCAGCGACGACTGGCGGGTGAAGTCGGCCGTGCCGATGCCGGCCAGCATGCGCGTGGCCACGAGGTAGCTCCACGCCGACTTGAACAGCCAGTTGCCGATCGGGTGGCCGCGGTCTATGCGCTGCATCAGCGCGTCCAGCGCGGCCGCGGCCTTGGGCATGTGTTTGGGCCGCGTCGGCGGTGACGGCAGTTCGGGTTGCCCGCGCCGCCAGCCGTCGAGGAATCGGTCTTCCAGTTCCGAAGGCCAGTCGATCGCCTTGAGCACGCGGATGCGTCGGCCGATCGAGACGAGTGCCTTGTCGCATTCGAGCAGCGCCGCCAGATGCGGGTCCGACCTGGGGTCGCCAGTCACGCTCATGACGCGCTTCTCTTCGGCATGAACCAATGCCACAGCAGGCTCATCACGCCCACCGCGAACGCGCCGGCCAGCGAGAACAGGAACACCCGCGTCAGGAAAAGCGACAGCGAACCCGTGCCGGTCAGCAGCGCCGAGCCGAGAATGATCAGCATGGCATTGCAGGCGATCACAGCGATCGGTGCCGAAGGGCTGCCGGAAAAGATGAATTTCCCGAAGCCCAGCAGGACCACGAACAGCAAGGCGCCGAGGAAGGGCAGCGTGGGCGTCGTCCACAACACGGTATGGATCAGCATGCCCAACAGGCCGCCGAAAAAATTGGCGAGTACCCGGGCCACAGCCTGCTGGCGCGTGGAGTTCACATCGAAGGTGCTCACCAGCAGGATCGTGCCGATCAATACCGGCATCACGTCGGTCAGGCCGAACAGCAGGTACACCAGCATCACCGGAAGGATCGCCGCGACCGACAGCAAGGCCACCCTCAGGGCCGATGCCTCCCCGGGGCCGGGGTCCGGCGGAACCTCGCGGGCGGGCGGCGGCGTGGGCCAGATGGCATAGGCGGCAAAGATCATCAGCATCGCCAGGGTGATGCCCAGGATCAGGCCGCGCGGTAGTAAACCCGCGTACGCCGGCACCACCATCGCCACCACCGGGATCGTTCCCAGGCAGATCAATGCCAGGATGGCCGGCAGCCGCGGCTTGCCGATCAGCATCATGTAGAAAGCCAGGAACATCGACAGGCCGATGAGACCGAACAGCACCAGGGGGTACCACGCAGGTACACGGCGATGAGGAAGGCATACGAGGCCGCCACCGCCATGACCAGCACCAGGACCACCCCCAGCTTCAGCGGCGGCCGCATCGGCAGGTTGCCCAGGACCGCCGAAACCAGCACCGCCGCCATGAACGGCGGCGTCCACTGTGCAAATTCGCCCAGCACGAAGGCGACCGCCACCGCCGTGGCGAACCGCAGCGTGGCATGCAGCTGCGCGACGTCCTGCGCAGCGGTGCCGACGCCTGCGGCGGTTCCGGTCATCGCAGGTAGCTCAGGATCGCGACGATGCGGATGTACAGGCGCGCGATCGGATTCATGATCGAGGTCTCGCGCGTCAGCACCACCACGTTGGCCTGGGCGCCGCTGCGGCCGGGCGGGAAGATTTCCTCCGGATCCTCCGGTGGGTCCACCATGATGCGGACCTGGAAACGCTGCGGCTCGCGCAGCCAGCCTGCCGGCGCCGTGACCTGCGGCAATTGCCCGTTCGGCACCTCGTCGCCCTGGGAAACGCCCCAGCCCACGCTCTGCACCCGGGCGGGGAAGACCTCGCCCGGACGGTCGTCGAACACGACGAAGGCGCGGTTGCCGGGCGCGATGTTGCCGAGCTGGTTCTCGCGCATCGCCACGGTCACCCAGCGCGGGCCATCGGAGATGAAGCTCATCACCGGCGAACCCTTGTTGGCGAACTGGCCGGGCGCCAGGCGCAGTGGTTGGTGACCACGCCGTTGGCCGGTGCGCGCACGGTGCTGCGCTTGAGGTCGAGTTTGGCCTGTTCGACCGCGGCTGCGGCCTGGCGGACCTGGGCGTTGTTCTCACCGGTTTCGCCCAGCCGGATGCGCGCGCGCTCGGCCTCGGCGATGGAACGGATGATGTCGGCTTCGGTCTTCTCGATCTCGGAGCGGGCGCGGATCGCCTGGGTCTGGGACAGCGCCTTCTTTTCCGCCAGGTCCAGGATGATCGTGCCCAGTTCGCGGTTGGTCGCCAGTTCGATCTGCTGGCGCTTGAGCTGGGCATCGGCGACGCGGATGTCGGCCTCGGACGAACCGGCATTCTGCAGGGCCAGGGCCAGGTTGGCCTCGGCCGACTGCAGCGAGATCTTGAACGGTGCCGGGTCGATCTGGAACAGCATCTGGCCTTTCTTGACCGCGTGGTTGTCCTGCACGCCCACGGCCCTGACCGGTCCGGCCACTTCCGGGGCGATCTGCACCAGGAAGGTGTCTATGGTGGCCTGCGAGCTGTAGGGCGTGATGCGGTCGGCGAACAGGTGATAGACGAACAGCACCACCAGCGTGATCAGCGAGTAGCGCACGATCTTGTTGAGTTGCCCCTTCGACGCCGCAGCGGCGGGGGCGGGGGCATTCGGCGCGGGCCCGGGGGCGTGGCGTCGGCTTGTTCGGATCGCGGCTCGGTAGGCATCGGTCTACTCGTTGGCTTGCGTCACTGGGGCGGGGGTCGTCGGTGACCGGGATGACTTCTTCGTTCTGTGCGATCGGCGCACCCGGCAGCGGCGCGACCTGGTCGATCCAGTCGCCGCCCAGTGCGCGGTACAGGTCCACCAGCGACCGGTAGCCGTCGCCCTGCGCCTCGCTCAGCGACAGTTCGGCGGAAAACAGGCTGCGTTCGGTGTCCAGCACGGGTAGTCGGAATAGCCGTTGTCGTAACGTTCGCGCGCCAGGTAGACCGCGTGCTTGAGCGCATCCACGCGGCGCGTGAGCGAGGCGACCAGCCCGGCGCTGGACTGGATCGACGCCAGGGCGTCCTCGACGTCGCGGAACCCGTCCTGGATCGCCTTGCGGTAAGCCGACAGCGCCTGCTCCCGGCGCGCCTCGGCCTGCTCATTGGCGGCGTCGATGGCGCCACCGGCGAAGATCGGGCCCAGCAGCTGCCCTGCGAAGGACCAGACGCCGGTGGGGCCGGAGAACAGGTCGTCGAGTTCGGTGCTGACGCTGCCGCCGGCGCCGGTCAGCGAAATCGAGGGGTAATACAGTGCCTTCGCCGCGCCGACCAGTGCGTTCGCCGACACCAGCTGCTGTTCGGCCTGCAGTATGTCGGGACGCCGCGCGATCAGTTCCGAAGGCAGGCCGGCCGGGATCGCCGGCAGCACCAGCGTCTGCAGCTTGCCGCCACGCGCGATCGGCCCGGGGTTGCGGCCGATCAGCACCGAGAGGGCGTTCTCCTGCAGCGCGATGGCCTGCTCGAGCGCGGGAATGGCGCTGGCGGCGGATTCGTATTCGGCCGTCACCTGCATCATCTCGAACTCGGACACCACGCCGCCGTCGAGCCGCATCTGGAACACGTCCACGCTTTCCTGGCGGCCGCGCAAGGTCGCATTGGCGATCGCCAGCCGGCTGTCGAGGTCAAGCAGGGTGACGTAGCTGGTGACGACGGCCGACACCACGGTCAGGGCCACGCCCAGGCGTGCCTGCTCGGTCGCCAGCAGGTTGGCTCGTGCGGCTTCGTTCTCGCGGCGGATGCGGCCCCAGAGGTCGAGTTCCCAACTGGCCGAGAGCAGCGCCGAATAGTTGTCGTTGGTGTTGCCCGGCGGCGTGCGCTGGCGCCCGGCTTCGGCACCGTAGCCGACCTGGGGCAGGCCCTGGGCGCGCGAACTGGCCACGCGTGCGGCGAATTCGTCCACGCGGGCGGTGGCGATGTCCAGGTCGTGGTTGGCGGCCAGGCCCTCGGCCACCAGGGCATTGAGCTCGGGGTCGCCGAATCCCTGCCACCAGGCCGGCATTTCGGCCAGGCTCGGGCCGGATCCTTTTTCGAAGCCGGGGGCACGGCGCGGTGGTAGTCCCCGGGGACGTCCACGGTGGGCCGGTGGTAGTCCGGGCCGAGCGTGCAGCCGCTGCTGAGACAGGCGGCGAAGAGCAGGACGAAGGCGCTGGGCGACCGACGCTGGCGGACTCGAACGCGTTGGCTCACGCCGACACTCCCTTTGTCGCTTCCGTGCGGAAACCCCGGCCCATGCTGCTTGCCGCGTCCGCAGTGGTCAAGTTGGGCCATCGGCCACCCTGACGGTCGGCTGGCAGGACCGCGGGACCCGTCGCCAAGGGGGCGTCTGGTATCCTGCCGGCCTTGAATTGCGGGTCCGGATCCGGTTCCCGCAGCCCCGAATCAGACATGCAGGGCAGCAGACCCGGAGCGGTAATGCAGACTTGGCTTGTGACTGGTGGTGCCGGGTTCATCGGCGGAAATTTCGTTCTCGACGCGGTCCGTTCCGGGGTCCGGGTGGTCAATCTCGATGCCCTGACCTATGCCGGAAACCTGGACACGCTGTCTTCACTCGAGGGGGATGCCCGGCACTGCTTCGTGCGGGGCGACATCGGCGACCGCGCCCTGGTGGACCGGCTGCTGGCCGAATACCGGCCCTCGGCCGTCATCAATTTCGCCGCCGAAAGCCATGTGGACCGCTCGATCGACGGCCCTTCGGCCTTCGTGCAGACCAATGTCGTCGGCACCCTGGTGCTGCTGGAGTCCGCGCGTGACTATTGGCGTTCGCTGGAAGGCGCGGCCCGCGACGGCTTCCGCTTCCTGCACGTGTCCACCGACGAGGTCTATGGTTCGCTGGGCGATACCGGCCGGTTCACCGAAACCACGCCCTACGCGCCGAACTCGCCGTATTCCGCGTCCAAGGCCGCCTCCGACCACCTGGTGCGCGCTTTCCACCACACCTACGGGCTGCCGGTGCTGACGACCAACTGTTCGAACAACTACGGTCCGTACCAGTTCCCCGAGAAGCTCATCCCGCTGGTCATCCAGAAGGCGCTGGCCGGTGAGCCGCTGCCGGTGTACGGCGACGGCCGCAACGTGCGCGACTGGCTGTTCGTGCACGACCACTGCGCGGCGATCCGGCGGGTGCTGGAGGCGGGCCGGGTGGGCGAGACCTACAACATCGGCGGCGACGCCGAGCGCGAGAACATCCTGGTGGTCAGGACCCTGTGCGCGCTGCTGGACGAACGCCGCCCGCGCGCCGACGGCGCGAAGCGCGAATCGCAGATCGCCTTCGTCAAGGACCGCCCGGGCCATGATCGCCGCTATGCGATCGACGCCTCGAAGATCCAGGGCGAACTGGGCTGGAAGCCCAGGACGAGCTTCGAGCAGGGCATGGCCGTGACGGTGGACTGGTACCTGGCCAACGGCGCGTGGGTGGAACGCGTGCTCGACGGCAGTTACCGCCTGGAACGCATCGGAACGGAGGCCTGACCATGGCGCGCAAGGGCATCATCCTGGCCGGCGGTTCCGGCACCCGGCTCTACCCGATCACGCAGTCCATCAGCAAGCAGCTGCTGCCGGTGTACGACAAGCCGATGATCTACTACCCGCTGAGCGTGCTGATGCTGGCGGGCATCCGCGAGGTGCTGGTCATCAACACCCCGCACGAACAGGAACTGTTCAAGCGCCTGCTGGGTGACGGTTCACAGTGGGGCATGCGCATCGAATACGCCGCGCAGCCGAGCCCGGACGGTCTGGCGCAGGCCTTCCTGATCGGCCGCGAGTTCCTGGCCGACCAGCCCAGCTGCCTGGTGCTGGGCGACAACATCTTCCACGGCACCGGCCTGACGGAGCTGCTGAACCGCGCCAACGCCCGCGAACACGGCGCGACCGTGTTCGGCTACTGGGTGCGCGATCCCGAACGTTACGGCGTGGCCGAATTCGACGCCACCGGCAAAGTGATCGGCCTGGAGGAAAACCCAGCCAGCCCAAGTCCAGCTACGCGGTCACCGGCCTGTACTTCTACGACGGCCGTGCCAGTGATTTCGCCGCCGCGCTCAAGCCGTCCGCGCGTGGCGAACTCGAGATCACCGACCTCAACCGGCGTTATCTCGACGAAGGCGCCCTGCACATGGAACAGCTGGGCCGCGGTTACGCCTGGCTCGACACCGGCACCCACCAGTCGCTGCTGGAGGCCTCGAACTTCATCGAGACCATCGAGGCGCGCCAGGGCCTTCGCGTCTGCTGCCCGGAGGAGATCGCCTGGGGCAACGGCTGGATCGACGACGCCAAGTTGATGGATCTCGCCAGACCGCTGGCGAAAAACGGCTACGGCCAGTACCTGCTGTCGCTGGTGGCGCGCGGAGTGGTGAAGTGAAAGTCATCGAGACCGGACTGCCCGGCTGCGTGGTCATCGAGCCGGCGGTGTTCGGCGACGCCCGTGGGTTCTTCTACGAAGGCTGGAACCAGGCGCGTTTCGCCCAGCATGGTCTCGACTTGCATTTCGTGCAGAGCAACGTCTCCTCGTCCACGCGCGGCGTGCTGCGCGGCCTGCACTACCAGTGGCCCAACCCGCAGGGCAAATACGTCAGCGTGCTCGAGGGCGAGGTTTACGACGTGGCCGTGGACATCCGCCGCGGCTCGCCCACCTTCGGGCAGTCCACGGCGGTGGTTCTGTCCGCGGAGAACAAGCGTCATTTCTGGATACCGGAAGGTTTTGCGCACGGTTTCGTGGTGTTGTCCGAACGTGCGCTGTTCAGTTACCTGGTCACGGCGCCGTACGACAAGACCGCCGACGCCGGCATCCGCTGGAACGACGCCAGCCTGCAAATCGACTGGCCGGTGAGCGAGCCGCTGCTGTCGGAAAAGGACGCCGTCGCGCCCTTCCTGGCCGAAGTCGCCGACGAGCGGCTGCCGGTGTACACGCCATGAGGATCCTGCTGGCCGGTGCCGACGGCCAGGTCGGGTTCGAACTGCGGCGGACCCTGGCGCCGCTGGGCGAGGTGATGCCGACGACGCTGAGCGGTCAGCTTCCCGATGGCGGGTCCTGCCTGGCCGCCGACTTCGCCGACCCGAGCAGCCTGGGCGGACTGGTCGAGCGCACGGCGCCCGATCTGGTGGTCAATGCCGCGGCGTACACGGCCGTGGATCGTGCCGAACAGGAGCCCGACCTCGCCTGGCGCATCAATGCCGACGCCCCGGCCGCGCTGGCCGAGGCCTGCGCGCGGCGCGCGATCCCGATCGTGCACTACTCGACCGACTACGTGTTCGACGGCAGCGGCGAGCGGCCCTGGCGTGAAACCGACCCGGCCGCGCCGCTCAACGCCTACGGCGCCGGCAAATGGGCGGGTGAACAGGCCGTGCGCACCAGCGGCGCGGCGCACAAGATCTTCAGGCTGTGCTGGGTCTATGGCCCGCGCGGCAGCAACTTCCTGCTGACCATGCTGCGCCTGGGCCGTGAACGCGATCAATTGCGGGTGGTCGCCGACCAGGTCGGCACGCCCACCCCGGCGGCCTGGATCGCCGCGGCCACTGCCCAGGCGCTGATCGCACGTCCGCAAATCAGCGGCACCTGGCATCTGGCGGCCGGCGGCCAGGCGTCGTGGTTCGAGTTCGCCAGCGAGATATTCCGCCAGGCCGCGACAAGCGGCGTGATTCAACGGGCGCCGGAGGTGCAGGCCATCACCACGGCCGACTTCCCGACGCCGGCGCGCCGTCCGGCCTGGTCGGTGCTGGACACTACGGCCTTGGCGGAAGACTTCGACATCCGGCTGCCGGATTGGCGCACCGGCGTCACGCAGTGCCTGGAGTCGCTGTCCTCCGCCTGATCTGGCGCAGTTCCGGCGTATCGGACCGGCCTGCGGGGGCGCCCGCGGCTTTGCGTCGAACCCGCAGGCTGCCTACCATGGCGGACCGTTTCCCGAGGTTCGAACCATGCCCCTGCGTCCCGCCCTGCTTGCCCTGGTGATGCCCGCGCTGCTGTCGGCGCCGGCCCTGGCCGCCAAACCCTTCGATGCCCGCGACCTGGTCACGCTGGACCGCGTGTCCGCGCCGGTGCTGTCGCCCGACGGCCGCAAGCTGGTGGTCGCGGTGCGCGAGGCGGAGTATGCCGCCAACAAGGCCAGTACCGGTCTGTGGATCGAAGACCTCTTCGCACGCGACGCGGCGCCGCCGGTGCGCTTCACCGCCGAAGGTTTCAACGTCAACAGCGCGGCGTTTTCGCCGGATGGCGCCTGGGTGTATTTCCTCAGCGCCAAGTCCGGCTCGCAGCAGCTCTGGCGCTAGGCCGTGGCCGACGGCGAGGCCGTGCAGGTTTCCGACTACCCGCTGGATGTCGGCAGCTACAAGCTCTCGCCCGATGGCAAGTCGGTGGCGCTGAGCTTCGAGGTGTTCCCGGATTGCGCCGACCTGGCCTGCACGAAGGCGAAACTCGACAACAAGCCGCTGGCCAGCGGCCAGCTGTACGACAGGCTGTTCGTGCGCCACTGGGACACCTGGGCCGACGGCCGCCGCAACCAGCTGTTCGTCGCGCCGATCGGCGCCGAAGGCAAGGCCACGGGCGAACCGGTGCGCATCAGCACCGGCATCGACGGCGACGTGCCGTCCAAGCCCTTCGGCGACGCCGGCGAATACACCTGGGCGCCGGACGGCCAGTCGCTGGTCTTCAGCGTGCGCATCGCCGGCAAGACCGAAGCCTGGTCCACCAATTTCGACCTCTACCGCGGCTGGGTGCGTGCGCGCCGCGCACCGCAGAACCTGACCGCCGCCAACCCGGCGCTCGACACCGGGCCGGTGTTCAGCGCCGACGGCAAGACGCTGTATTACCGCGCGATGAAGCGTCCCGGCTTCGAGGCCGATCGCCTGGCGCTGATGGCGATGGACCTGGCCAGCGGCAAGACGCGCGAGATCGCGCCGGGCTGGGACCGTTCGGCGGACGGCATCACGCTGTCGGCCGACGGCCAGGCGATCTACACCACCGCCTACGACGTCGGCACGCATCCGCTGTTCCGCGTGGACATCGCCAGCGGCGAGGTGAAGAAGGTGGTGCCGGGTGGCTCGATCGGCGGCTTCGACCTGCGCGGCGACACCCTGGCCTTCACCCGCGACAACCTCAAGACGCCGGCCCAGGCCTTCATCGCCCGCGCCGACGGCAGTGGCGAGCGCCAGATCACCCAGGCCAATGCCGACGTGCTGCCCGGGCTCGCCTTCGGCGACTACGAGCAGTTCAGCTTCAAGGGCTGGAACGGCGAAACGGTTCATGGCTACGTCGTGAAGCCGGCCAACTACGAGGAAGGCAAGAAGTACCCGGTTGCTTTCCTGATCCACGGCGGCCCGCAGGGCAGCTTCGGCGACAACTTCCACTACCGCTGGAATCCGCAGACCTACGCGGGCCAGGGTTTCGTGGCGGTGATGATCGACTTCCACGGCTCGACCGGTTACGGCCAGGCCTTCACCGATTCGATCTCGCAGGACTGGGGCGGCAAGCCGCTGGAAGACCTGAAGAAAGGTTTCGCGGCCGCGCAGGAAAAGTACCCGTTCATCGACGGTGAACGCGCCTGCGCCCTCGGCGGCAGCTACGGCGGTTACATGGTGGCCTGGATCGCCGGCAACTGGCCGGACGGTTTCGACTGCCTGGTCAACCATGCCGGCGTGGTGGACACCCGCATCATGGGCTTCAACACCGAAGAGCTCTGGTTCACCGAGTGGGAAAACGGTGGCACGCCGGTGCAGGTGCCGGAGAACTACGAGCAGTTCAACCCGATCAAGTACGTCGGCAAGTGGAAGTCGCCGATGCTGGTGATCCACGGCCAGCTCGACTACCGCGTGCTGGTGGAGCAGGGCCTGGCCTCGTTCTCCGCGGCGCAGCGCCAGGGCGTGGAAAGCCAGCTGCTGTATTTCCCCGACGAGAACCACTGGATCCTGAAGCCGCACAACAGCGTGCTCTGGCACGACACGGTCAACGCCTGGCTCAAGCGCTGGACGGCGGAGTAAGGACCGGAATGGCCGTGGACGGCATCGACCTCGAACGCCTGCGGCGCAGCTGTGCGCAGTGTTCGCTGCAGGTGCTGTGCCTGCCGGCCGGCATCGGCGGTGACGAGCTGCACCGGCTCGACGACATCGTGCGCAGCCGGCGGCCGCTGGAACAGGGCGAAACCCTGTTCCGTGCCGGCCAGGGCCTGGCCTCGCTGTACGTGGCGCGCGAAGGCGCATTCAAGACGCTGGCCACCGACCCGGACGGCAACCAGCAGGTGATCGGTTTCCACCTGCCGGGCGAACTGATGGGCCTGGATGCGTTGGGCCGCGGCAGACACGCCTGCGATGCCCAGGCCCTGACCCGCGCCACCGTGTGCGAGATCCCGCTTGACCAGCTCGAGCACGTCTGTTCGCAACTGCCCGGCCTGCAGCACCAGCTGCTGCGCATCATCGGCCAGGGCATCAACCGCGACCAGGGCCACATGGAGATGTTGGGCCGGCGCCATGCCAATGAACGCATGGCGCTGTTCCTGCACGGCCTGTCCGAGCGTTACCAGCTGCTGGGCCGGCCCGGCGACATGTTCGTGCTGCCGATGAGCCGCGAGGATATCGCCAGTTACCTGGGTATGGTGATCGAAACCGTCAGCCGCACCCTGACCAAGCTGCAGGACGACGGCCTGATCGCCGTGCGCGGTCGCCAGCTGAAGATCCTCGATGCCGCGCGCCTGGACGCGATCGTGCATCCGCTGAACGAGAAGCTCTAGAGCGAACGGCAGCCCAGGGCCACCAGCACCGCGTGCACGCCGGGCTGGGCCACCAGCCACGGGCCCGCCATCGTCAGCACGCCGGCCAGCGCGACCAGCGACGCGGCGGCGAAACGCCAGCCGCGCCGCGCCAGCAGGCCACCCAGGCGCGCGCCGCTCCAGGTGAGCGGAATCATCGTCGCCCAGGTGCCGATGCCGAAGGCCAGCATCAGCAGCGCACCGTGCAGGGCGCTGGCTTCGAGCCACGCGGCGGCGAGCATGGTCGTGGACAAGCCACACGGCAGCCAGCCCCAGAACAGACCCTGCACCCATGGGCGCCACGGACCCTGCCTGGGCAGTACGCGAGCCTGCAGCGGCTGCAGCCTGCGCCACAGCCAGGCACCGGCCTTGCCGAGTGCGCCCAGGTGCTGCGGCCACAGCAGCCGCAACGCCACCAGCACCAGCACGGCGCCCATCGCCACGCGCAGCACGGTGGCCAGGCCGTCCACGCGCGCGATCGCCAGCAGTCCACCGCCAAACGCGCCGACAATGGCGCCGGCCAGCGCATAACCGAGTACACGTCCGCCATTCAGTGCGAAGGCCGTATCCAGGCCGCCGCGTGGCGATTGCGAGGCCAGGCCGGTGGCGATGCCGCCGCACATCGCCACGCAGTGCACGCCGCCCATCAGCCCGGTCAGCAGCGCGGCCGTGAGGGTGAGCAGATCAATCGGCATCAGGTTTTGTCTTTGGCGTCCGGCGCCGGGGCGGGGCGCTCGTCATCGCCCAGCATGTCCAGCGCCGGCGTGTCGAGGTCGTCGAACTGGCCGCGGCGCACGGCCCACAGGAAAGCGAGGATCGCCGCCAGCAGCAGCAGCAGGGAAATCGGAACCAGCGCCAGCAGGATGTTCATTCCGGACTCCGGGTGTCCCGGCCCAGCCGCAGCGCGTTTGCCGTGACCAGCAGGGACGAGGCCGCCATGCCCAGCGCCGCCAGGCCCGGCGTCACCAGGCCCATGGCCGCGAAGGGCAGGGCCAGCAGATTGTAGGCCAGGGCCCAGCCCAGGTTCTGGCGGATGATCGTGCGGGTGCGGCGGGCGATGGTGATGGCTTCTGGGATGCGCGCCAGCGACGCGCCGGTCAGCACCAGGTCGGCGGCACGCTGCGCCAGCGGCGCGCCTGCGGCCATCGCGATGGAGACATCGGCGCCGGCCAGCAGCGGCGCGTCGTTGATACCGTCGCCCACCGCCAGCACGCGGTGCCCGGCCGACTGCAACCTGCGCATCGTCGCCAGCTTGTCTTCCGGACTCTGCCGTGACGCGAACTCATCGATGCCCAGCGCCGACGCGACTTCGGCCACCGCACGCGCGCCGTCGCCGCTGGCGATGCGGGGAGCGAGGCCGGCCCGGCGCAGCGCGGCGACGGTATCGGCGGCTTCGGGCCGCAGGCCGTCGGCGAGTTCGAAACGCGCGACCGCGTCCTGGCCATCGCCCAGCCAGAGTGCACCGTCATCGGTGCCGGTGCCGGCGAAACCGGCCTGGCCCAGCCGCCAGCGCTTGCCCTGCACTTCGCCTTCGATGCCCTGTCCGGCAACCACGCGCACGGCGTCGGCGGGCGTGACGCCGGTGGGGTCGAAAGCCGCCGCGAACGGGTGCCGGGCGCCATGTTCCAGTGCCGCGGCGATGCGCCGCCACGGCTCGGCGTCGCCGCCGTCACAGGCCACCGCAGCCAGCAGCTGCGGTTCGCCGCGGGTCAGTGTGCCTGTCTTGTCGAGCAGCACGACGTCGGCGTCGGCCAGGCGGTCGAGCGCATCGGCGCCGAGCACCAGTACGCCGCGGCGCGACAGCGCGCCATGCGCGCTCGCAAGCGCGGCCGGAACCGCCAGCGCCAGCGCGCAGGGGCAGCTGACGATCAACACGGCCAGCGCGATCTCGAATGCACGGGTGGAGTCCGCGCCCAGCCACCAGGCATAGACCGCCGCCGCCACCAGGAACAGGGCCGTGACGAATCGTGTCGCCACCGTGTCCGCCAGCCGTGCGATGCGCGGCCGTTGCGACTGCGCGCGCTCGACCGTGCGCGCCAGCTGCGACAGCCGGGTGTCGCTGCCGGTGCGCAACACGCGGATCGTCGCGGCGCTTTCCCGGCAGAGGCTGCCGGCGTACAGCAGGTCGCCCGGTGACTTCGGCACCGGCGTGGATTCGCCGGTGAGCAGGGACTCGTCCACGCTGGCCGCGGCCTGCAACAGTTCGCCGTCGGCAGGCACGACCTCGCCGGCACCGACCAGTACCCGGTCGCCCACGGCCAGCGTCGCCACCGGCACCTGTTCGCGCCCGATGTCCGTGAGGCGCCAGGCCAGCGCCGGCTGCGCGCGCGCCAGGGTGTCGAGGCGGGCGCTGGCCTGGCGCCGCGCCATCAGCTCCAGGAAACGTGCCGCCAGCAGGAACAGCACGAACATCACCGCGGCGTCGAACCACACCTGGGCGCCACCACGCACGGTTTCGAACAGGCTGGCGAAATAGGCCAGCAACACCGAACTGCCCACCAGGTGTCCATGCCGGGGCGGCGGTGCCGCAGCTCCACCGCCATGCCGGCGAGGAAGGGCCAGCCGGAATAGAACACCACCGGTGTGGCCACCAGGAAAGTGACCCAGCGGAAGAAGTCGCGCGTGGCCAGCGACATCCCGCCGGCGGTGTCGAGGTAGAGCGCTTCGGCGAACATCATCGCCTGGGTTGCGCCGAGCACGGCCACGCCCAGGCGGGCGATCAGCTGGTTGCGTTCGCGCCGGCGTTCGTGTTCGGCCGCTTCGCCGCGCGCCAGGTGCGGGCGGTAACCCAGCGAGGCCAGCCGCGACAGCACGGCGGACAGCGCGGTCCGATCCGGATCCCAGCCCAGGCGCACGCGGCCGGTCACGGCATTGGCGACCACCGACTGCACGCCGGGTTCGCGACTGAGCGCACGGTCCACCAGCCAGGCGCAGGCGACGCAGCGCAGGCCTTCGAGCACGAAGGTGATCTCGCGGCCGCCGGGTACGGCGATGGCGTGGCCAGCCTGGATGTCGTCGCGGTCCCAGGCCGCGAAACTGTCCTGGCCCGCGGCCACGCGCGGCGCTTCGGCCTGGCGCAGGCGGTAGTAGTCGACCAGCCCGGCCGCGCCGATCCAGGCGGCCGCGGCGGCGCAGCCCTCGCAGCACAAGGCGCGCGTCGCGCCATCGAGTTCCAGTTGCACGGGTGTCGTCGGCAGCGCCTCGCCGCAGTGGAAACATGCGGTGTCGAGGGCGCGGTTCACGGGCGCCAGCGCCGGGCGCAGTTTTACTTCGGTGTCACCGGGGCGGTAGCGCCCGACCAGGCGCCAGCGGCCGTCGGCGGCGAGCAGCTGCAATTGCCAGCCGTGGTCGGCGGCCAGGGTTCCGGAAGAGCGCCAGCCGCCGGGATATGGCGACAAGGGCAGTTCGCGGTCCAGCGACGATTCGATCGGGTGTCGCAGCATCAATACCGGCGCACGCGTGCCGGCGGTGGGCAGCACGGTGACCAGTACATGGCCGGCGTCGATCCGCACGCGCGCGCTGAGGTTTTCGCGCGCCGCGACCTGGTCGGCTTCCAGTGATGCTTCCTGCACCTGGGCCGTGCGCCGCACCTTGTCCGGGTGGCTGTCGGTGGCGCTGTCGCCGGCGGCGAGCATCAGGGTCCAGACGCCTGCGACCACGGTGGCCGCAGGGATGCCGATCACCAGCCAGAGCACGGGGTTGAAACGGCGCGCGCGCGGCCCTTCCATCAGAACGGCCCGAAGAACCGGGTTTCCTCGATGGCCTGCACGCCGGCGTCGGACTCCACCACCACGCGCAGGTCGATGCGGCCCTTGGCGAGGCCCGCGGGGGCGCGGAGCGTCACCGGCACGGTCAGCACTTCCTCCGCGGCGGCCGGGTGGGTGGCGCCGGATTCCACCAGCACGATGCCTTCGGCCCCTTCGATGCGCACGGTGAAGCTGCGCGCGACGGTGTCCTTGTTGACGATGCGCAGCGTGTATCCGTTCTCGATGCTGCCGTCGGCGGCGGTGCGATAGAGGGCGTTGCGGTCGCGGATCACGTCCAGGATCAACGGCGTGCGGTTGAAGATGCCCCAGGCGAAACCGATGAAGGTCGCCAGCAGCAGGGCGCCGTAGATCAACACGCGCGGACGGATCACCCGCGATCGTTTTCCTTCCAGCGCGTTCTGGGTGGTGTTCCGGATCAGGCCGCGCGGGTAGCCGATGCGGTCCATCACCGAGTCGCAGGCATCCACGCAGGCGCCACAGGCGATGCACTCGTACTGCAGGCCGTTGCGGATGTCGATGCCGGTCGGGCAGACCTGCACGCAGAGCGTGCAGTCGATGCAGTCGCCGAGGTCCTCGGGGAATTCACTTCCGGCGCCGGCGGCAGGTCCGACTGCGCGTCCACCACCAGCCCGGTGGTCGCGCGCGCGCCGATGCGCAGGTCCGCGGCACTGCGGTGCTGGGCGGCGGCGACCACGGCACTGTTCGCGACGTCCATCGGCAGCAGGCCGCGCGCGCGTTCGAGCACGCTGGCCAGGCTGCCCTTGCGGCGCGCGCCGCGGGATTCGCCGCGGCGCGGGTCGTAGGCCACGATCAGGGTGTTGCGGTCGAACATCGCGCTCTGGAAACGCGCGTACGGGCACATGTACTTGCATACCTGCTCGCGCAGGAAACCGGCATTGCCCCAGGTCGCCAGCGCGTAGAACAGCACCCAGAAGGTTTCCCAGCCGCCCCACGCGAAGGGCGAGATCCGGTCCGCCAGGTCGCGGATGGGCGTGAAGTAACCGACGAAGGTGAAACCGGTCCACAGCGCGAACACCAGCCACATCGTGTGTTTGGCGGTCTTGCGCAGGACCTTGTCGCGGCTCCAGGGCGCGGCGTCGAGTTTCATCTGCCTGCCGCGGTCGCCCTCGGCCCAGCGTTCCATCCAGATGAAGACCTCGGTCCACACCGTCTGCGGGCAGGCGTAACCGCACCAGATGCGCCCGGCCAGCGCGGTGAAGAAGAACAGCGTCAGCCCGGCCATGATCAGCAGCAGGGCCAGATAGAAGAAATCCTGCGGCCAGAACACCAGCCCGAACACGTAGAACTTGCGCGCCGGCAGGTCCCACAGCACGGCCTGGCGATCGTCCCACTGCAGCCAGGCGAAGGCGTAGTACATGCCCAGCAGCCAGACCACCGCGGCCTTGCGCAGGCGCTGGAAACGGCCGTCCTGTTCGCGCGGGTAGATCTTCTTTTCCGAGACGTAGGGCCCGGACTCTTCGACCACGTTCAGTGGAATGTTGCCGGCCACGACCGTCAGTCCCTGGCCAGCGGCTGGTTGAAGCGGCTCGCGGGCCGCAGCAGGATCCAGGTGGAACAGGCTGGCGCTGGCGGTGCAGGCCCAGAACATGAAGAAGCCAGGGGTGTAGCCGAGGCCGCGGCTGATCTCGAGCCCGGGGAAGGTCATCTCGGCCAGCGCCAGCGGATCGACGAAGGCGAAGAACACCATGGTCGCCACGCCCGCGGCGAAGAAGCTGGGCCAGAGGATGGCGCCGAGCCGCTGCGCCAGCGGCCGGCGCGGATGGTCGAACAGCGGTTCTCGCACCGTGCTCATTGCGCTCCGCCGACGGCCGGCGGGCGATGCGACAGCGACCAGACGTAGGCCGCGGCCAGGCGCGAGCGGGTGGCGCCGATGATCGGTTCGTGCGCCGGCATCATGCCGGCGCGGCCGGTCACGACCGCCTCGCGGATCGAGCCGAAGTCGCTGCCGTACAGCCAGGTCCTGTCGGTCAGGTTGGGCGCGCCCAGCGCCTGGTTACCCTTGCCGTCGACGCCGTGGCAGGCCGCGCAGACGCCGCCGAAGCGCGCCTTGCCGGCCGCGGCCAGCGCCGGGTCGGCCTTGATGCCCGACAGGCTCTGCACGTAGGCCGCGACCTCGGTGACGCCGACGTCGCCGCCGATCGCCGCCGCCAGCGGCGGCATCGCCGCCTGCCGGCCCTGCAGCACCGTCGCCAGGATCTGCTCGGGCGCACCGCCCCACAGCCAGTCGTCGTCGGTCAGGTTGGGATAACCCTTGGCGCCGCGCGCGTCCGAGCCGTGGCACATGGCGCAGTGGTTGGCGAACAGGCTGGCGCCGAAGGCCATGGCCTGCGGATCCTTCGCGATCTGGTCGATCGGCATGCCGTCGAAGCGGCCGAAGGCGTCGGCGAGCCGGGCATCGGCCGCCGCCTTGTCGAGGTCGTGTTCGCCCGCCGAGGTCCAGCCCGACCAGCCGGCCAGGTTGCCCATGCCCGGATACCAGGCCAGGTAGCCGATCGAGTAGATGATGGTCAGGTAGAACAGGTTGATCCACCACTTGGGCAGCGGCTTGTTGTACTCGGTCAGGTCGCCGTCCCAGACGTGGCCGGTGGTCGCCGAGGGATCGGCACCGCCCTTGGGCGGGCGCGACGTCCACCACAGCAGCCACACCGTGGCGGCGATGTTGAGCACGACGAGGAAGATGACGTAGAGGGACCAGCCATGGCTCATGGGATGTTCTCGCTCTGGTCTTCGAGGGGAAGGCGGGCGGCCGCGTCGAACTCGTCCTTGCGCTTGGAGCTGTAGGCCCAGGCGGTTCCGGCGAGGAAGGCGACCAGCAGGATGACGGTGACGATTCCGGCGATCATGGCTCAGCCTTTGGGGGCCTGTTTGCCCAGGCCCTGCAGATAGTGGACGAGGGCGTCGAGTTCGGACTTGCCGGCCACCGCGGCGGCGGCGCCTTCGATTTCTTCGTCGGTGTAGGGTCGCCGATGCGCTGCAGCGCGCGCATGTTGGCCTGGACCACCGAGGCCTGGACCGGTGCTTCGGCCAGCCACGGGTAGGCCGGCATGTTCGACACCGGCACCAGGTCGCGCGGGTTCATCAGGTGCACGCGGTGCCAGTCGTCGGAATAGCGGCCGCCGATGCGCGCCAGGTCGGGGCCGGTGCGCTTGCTGCCCCACTGGAACGGCCGGTCGTACACCGATTCGCCGGCCAGCGAGTAGTGGCCATAACGTTCGGTCTCGTGCCGCAGCGTGCGCACCATCTGCGAGTGGCAGTTGTAGCAGCCCTCGCGCACGTAGATGTCGCGGCCGGCCAGCGCCAGCGGGTCGTAGGGTTTCACGCCCGGTAGCGGTTTCACCGCTTCGGCCTGGTACATCAGCGGCACGATTTCGGCCAGGCCGCCGAAGGAGATGACGACGGCGATCAGGATCGCCATCCAGCCGATGTTGGTCTCGATCTTTTCGTGGCTCATGTCGGGATCCTCAGGCGTGGCCGGCTTCTGCGGCGGGTTTGAGCACCGGCGTCTCGACCAGTCCGCGAGCCTGCCTGAAGGTGCGCACCACGTTCGCCACCATGATCAGCATGCCCGTCACCACCAGCACGCCGCCGAGGAAGCGGATCATGTAGTAGGGGTAGTTGAACTTGACGATCTCGACGAAGGCGTAGGTCAGGGTGCCGTCCGGGTTGCTGGCGCGGGCCATCAGGCCCTGGCCGATGCCGGCGATCCACATGGACACGGTGTAGAGCACCACGCCGATCGTGTGCACCCAGAAATGCTGGTCGATCATCTTCAGCGACGCCATCTCCTTCAGGCCCAGGCAGCGCGGGATCACCATGTAGATCGAGCCGATGGAAATCATCGCGACCCAGCCCAGCGCACCCGAATGCACGTGGCCGATGGTCCAGTCGGTGTAGTGGCTCAGGGCGTTGACGGTCTTGATCGACATCATCGGCCCCTCGAACGTGCTCATCATGTAGAACGAGATGGCGACGATCAGGAACTTCAGGATCGGATCGGTGCGCAGCTTGTGCCAGGCGCCCGAGAGCGTCATCACGCCATTGATCGCGCCGCCCCACGAGGGCGCCAGCAGGATCAGCGAGAACACCATGCCCACGCTCTGCACCCAGTCGGGCAGGGCGGTGTAGTGCAGGTGGTGCGGGCCGGCCCACATGTAGATGGCGATCAGGGCCCAGAAGTGCACGATCGACAGCCGGTAGCTGTATATCGGCCGCTCGACGCGGCGCGGCACGAAGTAATACATCATTCCCAGGAAGCCGGCGGTGAGGAAGAAACCGACCGCGTTGTGGCCGTACCACCACTGCACCATCGCATCCACCGCGCCCGAATAGATCGGGTAGCTGTGCATGGGCCCGGCCGGGATCGCCAGCGAGTTGACCACATGCAGCAGCGCGATGGCGATGATGAAGGCGCCGTAGAACCAGTTGGCGACGAAGATGTGCTTCACCCGCCGCTTCATGATGGTGCCGACGAACAGCCACAGGTAGGCCACCCACACCACCGTTATCAGCACGTCGATCGGCCAGGCCAGTTCGGCGTATTCCTTGCCCCTGGGTGTAGCCCAGCGGAAGCGTGATCGCCGCCAGCACGATCACCGCCTGCCAGCCCCAGAACACGAAGGCGGCGAGTCCGTCCGAGATCAGCCGTACGTGGCAGGTGCGTTGCACCACGTACAGGCTGGTCGAAATCAGCGCGCAGCCGCCGAAGGCGAAGATCACGGCATTGGTATGCAGGGGCCGCAACCGGCCGAAACTCAGCCACGAAGTGTCGAAGTTCAGCGCTGGCCAATAGAGCTGGGCCGCGATCAGCACCCCCACCGTCATGCCCACCACGCCCCACACCACGGTCATCACCGCGAACTGCAGCACGACCTTGTCGTTGTAGGTTTCTGCCTTGTTGTCCAGCGTCATCACATCGCCCCTATTGCTTGCCGCGGATTATCCGGGCCTCCCCTTGCGCCCAGCTTGACCCATGTCAATTGGGGAGGCTACTTCCTGCAGGCCCGGCCAGCGCGGCCCGGACCGCCGCCAGGAAAGTCGGGTCGGGCACGGTGCCCAGTTGTTCGGTGCGGGCCAGCACCCGGCCTTCGCCATCGAGCAGGACCAGGGCGCTGCTGTGGTTGAACTCGCCATCGGCCAGGGCGCGGTAGCGGATGCCCAGCACGGCGGCGGTGCGGCGCACGCCGGCGGCCTCGGTGCGGGCCAGGGTCCAGTGCTTGGGGTCGAGCTTGCGTTTGTCGGCGATGCGCTTGAGTGCGGCCGGGTCGTCACGGGCCGGGTCGAGGCTGACCAGCAGGAACGCCAGTCGGCTGCGCTCGGCCGGCGTGAGCGCGTGTTCGACGCCCTTGGCGCTGTCGATGATCAAGGGGCAGATGTAAGGGCAGGAGGTGTAGAACATCGTCGCCAGGCGCACCTTGCCGCGGCCGTCGGCGAGCCGGAAGGCACGGCCGTCCTGATCGACATACGTGTCGGTGAGGCGGTAGACGGAATCGCCGGGCAGTTCGGTGGCCGCGGGTGCGGAGGCGGCCAACAGCAGGCCGATGGCCAGTACGAAGGTTCGGATCATGGCGTTCCTCCACGGGCGTCGCGCGCGCAGCGGAAGCCCATGTTGCCGGTGGTGTCGTGGGCTTCCAGCGAGGACAGCATGGCGACCCGCATCAGGATGGCGTAGTTCTCGCGGTCTTCCATCGACAGCGCGCCGGCGCCGCAGAAACGCATACTGTCGGGGTCGCCCTGTTCGCGGCTGTCGGACGAGACCAGCATGGCCGAGTGGTCCTCGACCCATTCCCAGACCATGCCGTGCAGGTCGCGTATGCCGTAGGCATTGGCGGGCCCCATGCCGACCCGGGGCAGCGGACGGTTCGACGGCACCGAATACCAGGCCAGGATGCGTTCGCGCCAGGCCGGATCGGCGCGGGCGTCGGTGCGGGTTTCATCGGCCGCGGCCGCGAACTCCCATTCCGACCAGGTCGGCAGGCGGCCGCCGATGGATTCGCAGTAGGCCTGGGCGGCGAACCAGCTGACCTGGACCACCGGGCGGTCGGGCAGGGCCCGGGTGCCGGGTTCGGTGGCGGTCTGCCAGTTCTGCAGATAGCGCGGCTCGGCGAAAACCTCGGGTGCCTGGCCGCGCTGCCATTCCGGATTCGCACGCACGAAGGCGGCGAACTGTGCATTGCTCACCGGCTGGCGCTGCAGTTCGAAGGGCGGCACCCGTACGGTGCCGCCGGTGTCCTCGTAACGCAGCGCCGAACGGAACTCGCCGCCCGGAAGCCTCGCCCAGTCGCCGGCGGCCGCCTCGGCGGCCACCGGCATCAGGGCGAAGGCCAGCAGCAGGGCGCGCATGTCAGTGCGCCGCGCCTTCCGAACGTTCCGTGCCGGCGCGGATCTTGGCCACTTCATCCTTGGTCACGCGGCCGCCGGGATTGCCCCAGCTGTTGAGCGTGTAGGTGAGGATGTTGGCGACCTCGTCGTCGGTCAGCTGGCTCATCGGCGGCATCACCGAGTTGTAGTCCTGGCCGTTGACCGTGACCGGGCCGGTGAGGCCGTTGAGCACGACCTTGATCAGCTCGGCATTGCCCTTGGCCAGGTAGTCCGACTGCGCCAGCGGCGGAAGACGCCGGCCAGGCCCTTGCCGTCGGGCTGGTGGCAGGTTGAGCAGGTGCCTGCGAACAGCGCACCGCCGGCCTTGATCTGGTCGTCCTGGCTCAAGGTGCCGGCCTGCGCGGCGGCGGCGGCCTCGGCCACCGGGGCCATGCTCGCGGCCTTGTCGCCCCTGGCAGAGGTGTGGTCGACTTCCTTGCCGGTGAAGATCGTCGGATCCTCCGCTCCGTCCACTTTCAGGATCGCCAGCGCGCCCTTGTTGAACGCGCGGAACAGCGAGTGGTCCACCAGCACGTAGCTGCCGGGCACTTCGGTGTGGAACTCGGCGATCGCGGCACCGCCGGCAGGAATCAGCGTGGTCTGCACGTTCTCCCCAGTAGTGCGTGCCACCCTCGTACCAGACCTTGTCGAAGATCTCGCCGATCACGTGGAAGCTAGAGATCAGGTTCGGACCGCCGTTGCCCACGTACATGCGCACGGTTTCGTTGACGTTGGCCTTGAGCGCCTTGTCGCCGGTGAGCGAGTTCTCGGCGCCGTTGAACAGGACGTAGGTCGCGTTCTCGTCGATCGCACGCTGCATGTCGAAGGGCGCGTAGCCCTTCTCGCGGTACTTGGTGGTGGTGTAGAAGTCGCCCTGCATCACGTAGAACTCCTTGTCGACCTCCGGCAGACCTTCCGGCGGCTCGACCAGGATCAGGCCGTACATGCCGTTGGCCACGTGCATGCCGACCGGTGCGGTGGCGCAGTGGTAGACGTAGAGGCCGGCATTGAGCGCCTTGAAGGTGAACTGCGAACCGTGGCCCGGCGCGGTGAAGGTCGAGGCCGCGCCGCCGCCCGGGCCGGTGACGCCGTGCAGGTCGATGTTGTGCGGCATCTTCGAGTCGGGGTGGTTGTGCAGGTGGAACTCGACCGTGTCGCCCTGGCGCACGCGGATGAAGCTGCCGGGCACGGTGCCGCCGAAGGTCCAGAAGGTGTAGGTGACGCCTTCGGAGATCTCGAGGTCGACCTCGCGCACTTCCAGTTCGACCTTGACCTTGGCCGGGTAGTCGCGGCCGGTGGCCGGCGGCACGTTCGGCGGGCTGGTCAGTACGGCATTGATCATCTCGCCCTGGGGCGGACCGAAGTCACCCTTGCGTGAGCCACCGGTGTCCGATGCGGCGGCGGTGGCGGACTTGCCGCGGTCGTCGAGTCCGGCATTGGGGTTTTCGCGACAGCCGGGCAGCGCCAGCAGTGCGGCGATGGAAAGTGCAAGCAGGTGGACTTTCATCAGAGCTTCTCCGGTCAAGGGTTGGTGATCAACCACAACGGCAGCTTCCCGCGAACTAGGCGTCCTCACCCTGACATGAATCAAGTCCCAGCGAGGGAGCCGATAGTCTGCCCCATTTCCGGCGACTGGGAAATCCCGCGGCGGGTCGCCGGATGACGTTTGCTTGACCTGGCTCAGGGGCAGGGGGCGGCCACGCAGGCAGCATCGTCGCGACCCGCTTCGGGCCCTGTCCGGAAAGCCGAGATGATCCTCGCCCGCTGCATCACCCTGGCGCTCGCCTGCGCCACCCTGCCGGCGCTGGCCGGCGACTGGAATGCCCACATCCGCTACCGCCACGAGGCCGTCGACGACGATGCCTTCACGCGCGACGCACGGGCCGACACCGCAAGGCTGCGGCTGGGCTGGAGCCACGCGTTCGCGCACGGCTTCAGCGCGGGCGCGGACCTCGAGGCGATCGCCGAGCTGGGGGATGACTTCAACTCCGGCGCCAACGGCCGCACCGCCTATCCGGCGGTACCCGACGCGCGCGCCTTCGAACTCAACCAGGCCTGGCTGCGCTGGGCGGGCGAACGTGGCGACGCGGTGCTGGGCCGGCTGCGCCTGGTGTTCGACAACCAGCGTTTCATCGGCAATTCCGGCTGGCGCCAGAACGAACAGACCTTCGACGCCGTCGCCTTCGACTTCACCGCGCGCGAGGGCGTGACGCTGCGTTATGCCTGGCTGGGGCGCGTGCATCGCCCGGCCGGCGACAACGCCCGCGATCCGCTGGCGCGCGAGCGCCGCCTGGACACGCACCTGGCCAATGCCTCATGGGCCGGGACCGCCGGCACCCTCGTCGGTTACGGCTACTGGCTGGACGACCGCGATGTCGCCAGCGCGTCGACCCGCACGCTGGGCCTGCGCTGGACCCGGCAGACGCCCGCGGCCGGCACGGGCTTCGGCTGGTCGCTGGAAACGGCACGGCAGCGCCCGCATGCCGACAACCCGCGCGACGTGGATGCCGCCTACTTCCTGGTCGAACCCACGCTCACGCTCCACGGCCTGACCTGGAAGCTGGGCTGGGAACAGCTCGGTGGCGATGGCGTGAACGCATTCCAGACGCCGCTGGCTACCTTGCATGCGTTCAACGGCTGGGCCGACAAGTTCGTGGTGACGCCGGTCGACGGACTGGACGATCGTTACGCGGCGGTCTCGGGGAAACTCGGCCGCGGCCGGCTGCAGGACAAGCTGGCCTGGACGATCGCCTGGCACGACTTCCATGCCGACCACGGCGGCGCCGACTACGGTCGCGAATGGGATGCGTCGCTGGCCTTCCCTTTGCCCAAGGGCCTGTCGGGACTGGTGAAGCTGGCCGACTACCAAAGTGACGGATTCGCCCGCGACACCCGCAAGCTGTGGCTGCAGGTGGAGTGGAGCCATTGAGTCCGGGCGGAAACCTCCGCCGGACTTGACCGGAGTCAGGGCGGCGCGGCAGCGGACGCATTGCAATGGCGGAATGCACAATGACGTTCCGCCGACACTGGACTTCCGCGATCTGCCCGCGCCGGAACCGCTGGTGCGCGCACTGCACGCGATCGACACGCTGGCACCGGGAGGCATGGTGCGCGTGCTGACGCCGATGCATCCGCAGCCCCTGCTGGACCTGCTGCGTTCGCGACGCCTGGGGTTCTCGACCATGAACTGCGAGGGTGGGGGCTGCGCCGTCACGGTCTGGAGCGAAGATGGTGCGGCTGGCGCTTGACCAGGCGCCGGCACCGGCCGGTCCCGGGCGGTTCCTGCACACCGTTCCGGCCTGGGGCGCACTGGCGGGCCTGATGCTGATGGTGGAAGGGCCCGCGCTGCTGCTGTCGCGGTGGTCGCCCGCCACCGTGGCCCCGGTGCACGTGTTCACCCTGGGCGTGCTCGGCAATGCCATGTTCGGAAGCCTGCTGCAGTTCCTGCCCGCAGCGGCCGGCGTGCGTGTGCGTGGCGGCAGCCGGGAGGCCGCGTGGCTGCATGGCGCGCTCAACCTCGGCAGCGCGGCACTGGTGGCAGGCCTGTGGTGGCCGTCCGCGCTGCTGCGTGGAATCGGCGCCTGCGCGCTGGCTCTGGCCTTCCTGTTGCTGGTCTCCGCGACCTTGCCGGGGTGCTGGCCAGGGCCCGCAACAGCCTGCTGCACGCAGGCATCGGTCTGGCCCTGACGTCGGCTCTGGCGACAGCGGCGCTGGGTCTGGTGCTGGTGGGCGCAATGGCGGGCCACGTGACGATTCCGGTGATGCGCTGGACCGACGTGCACGCCGCCACCGGCTTGCTGGGCTGGGTGATGGCGCTGTTGGTGGCGGTGGCACGGGTGGTGATGCCGATGTTCCAGGGAGCACCGGCGGCGCCTGCCGCGGCGCAGGCGGGTTGGCTGATGACGGTCGCGATCGGGCTTCCGCTGGCGGGCCTGGCTTGGCTGAACGGCGGTGTCGGCGGGCCCTTGCGCGCGCTGGTCGTGGCCGCGGTGCTGTCGCTGGCGGGCATGGGCCTGTGGTTGCAGTCGCGCTCGCGCAAATCGGTGCCGGGCGCATTGGCCGGATTCTGGCGGATCGGATTCTGCGCGCTGGTGGCCGGCGGCGCGCTGGTACTGGCCTTGCCCGACGGACGCGGCCCGCTGGCGGGCGTGCTGGTGCTGGCCATCGGCCTGCCGATGCTGGTGCTGGGCATGTTGCTGGAGATCGCCGCATTCCTGGGCTGGATCGAACTGCACCGGCGTTGTGGCCGCGGCCTGCAACTGCCTGGCGTGCAGCTCCTGCTGCCGCCGTCCCGGCGCCGGTGGGTGCTGCGTGCCTTCGCCCTGGCGAGCGCGGCCCTGCTGCTGTCGGCGCTGTGGCCGGGCGCCATCGGCAGCCGCCTCGCCGGTGCGCTGCTGCTGTCGGCAAACGGCGTGCTGGCCTGGTCGCTGGCCGGCACCCGGCGCGGCGTGCGCGAGTTCGCCGCCGTCCACACCACACGCTGACACAAGCCCACGGAGCACGGCATGACGCGAACCTCGAGTCCTTCTGGCGCCCTGTTGCTGGGCCCGCTGCGTCGCGGCATCGATGGCCTGGACGATGCGCTGCTGCTGATCCTGGCCGGACGCCGACGGCTGGTCGCGATCGCTGCCGAGGTCAAGCAGCGCCGCGGCCTTCCCGTCCGCGACCTGGACCGCGAGTCGCGCATCCTCGCCCGGGGCCAGGGCCTCGCCCGTCGCCTGGGCCTGCCGTCCGACCTTGCGCACGGCCAGTTGACCCCTGGTCATCGCCGATGCCTGTCGACAGCAAGGGCTTGCACCTGATCCCGATCAAGGCGCGACCCCGGCCGCGGCAGGCAGTCTTGTTTCCACCATGACCGTTACCGATCCGGATGTTTCGCCGCTGTCCCGTGCCGTGCTGCGCGTTTTCCCGCCGCCGGCGCGCTGGGCACCGCTGCTGCGCCTGTTGCCATCCGACTGGCAACGCCGCGCGCTCGAAGCGGCCGTGACACGCCTGCTGGCCGAACCGCTGCGCTGCAACCAGCTGGATTTCATGCGTGGTCGGCGCCTGGGCATCGAAGTGCCGGACCTCGGCCTGAACTGGGTGCTGTCGCTGGAGGGCGACCGCCTGCGCGCCACCGACGAACCGGCGCAGGCCACCGTGCGCGGCAACGCCACCGACCTGCTGCTGCTGGCCAGCCGACTGGAGGATGCCGACACGCTGTTCTTCCAGCGCCGTCTCGAGCTCACCGGCGACACCGAGCTTGGGCTCACCGCACGCAACCTGCTTGATCGCTTGCCCTGGGAGTCGGTGCCGCTGGGCATGCGCATCCTGCTCAACCGCGGCGCGCGGGCCGCCCGCGAAGCCCGTCGCCTGCAGGGGGCCGGATCATGAACACGCAGACGGGTCCGTGCTGGCGTCCGGAACTGGAACACGAATACGCCGGACTGATCGAAAAGCTCGAGAAGCTGCTGCCCTGCCTGGAAGTGCCGCTGCATCTTCCGTGGATCGACGCCATCCGGCGGCTCAAGCGCGAACGGGGCGCGGTGGTGATGGCACACAGCTACCAGTCGCCCGAGATCTTCCATGGCGTGGCGGACGTCACCGGCGACTCGCTGGCGCTGGCACAGGCGGCCGCGGACTGCGACGCACCGGTCGTCGTGCTGTGCGGCGTGCACTTCATGGCCGAGACCGCGAAGATCCTGGCACCGCACGTGAAGGTGCTGATACCGGATATGGAAGCCGGGTGTTCGCTGGCCGACTCGATCACCGCGGCCGACGTGCGTGCCCTCCGGGCGCGGCACCCGGGCGCGCCGGTGGTCAGCTATGTCAACACCACCGCCGAAGTGAAGGCGGAGTCCGACGCCTGCTGCACGTCCGCCAACGCGGTGCAGGTGGTCGAGGCGATGGGTGCCGACAAGGTCATCTTCCTGCCCGACCGCTACCTGGGCGCCTACGTCGCCAGCCAGACGGCGGTCGAACTGGTGCTCTGGAACGGGCGCTGCGAAGTGCACGAGACCTTCACCGCCGCGCAGGCGCGGCACGCGCGCGAGCGCTTCGACGCGCGGCTGGTCGCGCACCCGGAGTGCCCGCCCGAGGTGCTGGCCGAAGCCGACTTCGTAGGTTCCACCAGCGCCATGGGCCGCTGGCTTGAACGCGAGCAGCCCGAACGTGTCGCGCTGATCACCGAATGTTCGATGGCCGACAACCTGCGGCTGGCCTTCCCGGGACCGAGTTCATCAAGCCCTGCAATCTCTGCCCGCACATGAAGCGCATCACCCTGCAGAACATCTACACCTGCCTGCGCGATCTCGGCAACGAGGTGCGGGTGCCGGACGACACCATCGTGCGGGCACGGCTGGCACTGCAGCGCATGCTGGCGGTGGGTCGCGGCGAAAAGGTCTGAGCGCGGTGCCGGCTCCCTGGTGGTGGTGGGTGCCGGCGTCGCCGGATTGTGCGTGGCGCTGTCCGCGGCGCCCCGGCGCGTGCTGCTGATCAGCCGCGGAAACGGTGACGGGGCGACGAGCCTGGCCCAGGGCGGGATCGCGGCCGCGTTGGCCGCGGGCGACCATCCCGGCCGGCATGCGGCCGATACCCTGGCTGCCGGCGCCGCGCACAACGACATCGCCGCGGTGAGGCGGCTCGTGCATGCGGCGCCGGGTGCGATCCGTTGGCTGGCCGCCTGGGCGTGCCTTTTGATCGCGACGACCAGGGCAGGTGGCAGCTCGGCCGCGAAGGCGGCCATTACTGTGCCCGCATCGTGCATGCGGGCGGCGATGCCAGTGGCCGCGAACTTGTCGCCGCGCTGGCGCGCGCTGCCGACGGGGCATCGCATATCGAACGGTACGAGGGCTGGATGCTCGAGGCCCTGCATCTGGATGCGGGCGCCGTCTCGGGCGTGCGGCTGCGTGGGTGCCGTGGGCAGGGGATGCGCGAAATCGAAGCGAGCGACGTGGTGATGGCCACCGGAGGCATCGGCGCTTTGTTCGCGGCCACCACCAATCCGCCGGGCGCCGACGGCGCCGGATTGGCCCTGGCGCTGTTGGCCGGCGCGGCGGCACGCGACCTCGAGTTCGTGCAGTTCCATCCGACCGCGCTGGACGTGCCTGGCATGAGCCCGCTGCCGCTGGTCACCGAAGCCCTGCGCGGCGCGGGTGCCGTGCTCGTGGACGAAGGTGGCGCGCGGCTGATGCCTTTGTGCATCCACTGGCGGACCTGGCACCCCGCGACGTTGTCGCGCGCCGGATCTGGTCGCACCAGCAGGCCGGTGGCCGGGCCTGGCTGGACGCCACGGTGTTGAGCCCGACGGCGTGGCGGCAGTTCCCGACGGTGCGTTCACTCTGCCTGGCGCATGGCTTCGATCCGTGCACGCAACCGGTGCCGGTGACGCCGGCGGCACATTTCCACATGGGAGGCATCGCGGTTGACGCTTTCGGGCGCAGCACGCTGCCCGGCCTCTACGCCGTCGGCGAGGTGGCCTGCAACGGCGTGCACGGCGCCAACCGCCTGGCCAGCAACTCCCTGCTCGAAGGCGTGGTGTCGGGGCGCCGCCTCGGCGCGCTCCTGCGTGACGTCGTGCCATCGCCCGGCCGGCAGGGGCGATCCGGCTGGAACGTGCTGCCGGAAAGCGCCGGCGAAGCGGCGCTGGCGCGTCTGCGCGACCTGCTCTGGCGCAGCCTGGGCCCCGTGCGCGAAGAAACGACGATGTGCCGGGCCGTTGCGGAAATCCGCGCTGATCATGCGCTTGCGACGAGTTGGCAGGCGCAATTGGCAGGGCGGTTGTTGCAGGCGGCCAGGGCGCGGCAGCTCAGCCTGGGCGCACACCACCGCGGCGACGCCCCGCGCATCGACTCCATACCCCAGCGAATCGCTACGCTTGCGTACGGCGAAATAGTTGATGGCAGTCAGACACAACGACGCCGTGTGATGAAAGAATCACGCATTCCCCCAAGGAAATCGCCATGAACGTGCCCCTTCCCCATTCCTTCGACCGAAGTCAGCTGCTCGAATGCGCCAGTGGTGCGATGTTCGGCCGCGACGGTGCGCGCCTGCCCTCGGATCCGATGCTGATGTTCGACCGCATCACCGAGATCCGCGAGGACGGTGGCAAGTACGGCAAGGGTTTCATCCGCGCCGAACTCGATATCCGTCCCGACCTGTGGTTCTTCGCCTGCCACTTCACCGACGACCCGGTGATGCCCGGCTGCCTGGGCCTGGATGCGATGTGGCAGCTGGCCGGCTTTTTCCTGCCCTGGCTGGGCGAGCCCGGCCGTGGTCGCGCGCTCGGCGTCGGCCTGGTGAAGTTCACCGGCCAGGTGCTGCCGACGGCGAAGCTGGTGACCTACGAGATCGACATCCGCCGCGTCGTGCGCGGGCGCCTGAAGATGGTGCTCGCCGATGGCCGCACCCTGGTGGACGGCCGCGAGATCTATACCGCCGAAGAGCTGCGCGTCGGCCTGTTCACTTCGACCAAGGACCTGTGACGATGCGTCGTGTCGCGATCACCGGCATGGGCATCGTCTCGTGCCTGGGCAATGAACTCGATGAAGTCTCCGCGGCGCTGCGCGCGGGCCGTTCCGGCATCCGCCACCAGCCGCAGGCCGCCGAGCGCGGGCTGCGCAGCACCGTCGGCGGTGCGCCGGAGCTTGACCAGGCCGCGCGCATCGACCGCAAGCAGCTGCGTTTCATGGGCGACGCCGCCGCGTTCGCGCACGTGGCGATGCAGGGCGCCATCGCCGATGCCGGCCTGGACGACGCGGCGGTCCGCAATCCGCGCACCGGCCTGATCGCCGGCTCCGGTGGCGGTTCTTCGCAATGGCAGGTGGAAGCCGCCGACCTGCTGCGCGAACGCGGCGTGCGCAAGGTCGGTCCGTACATGGTGCCGCGCACGATGACCTCGACGGTGTCTGCCAACCTCGCCACCGCCTTCGGCATCCAGGGCGCCAGCTATTCGATCGGCGCCGCCTGCGCGACCTCGGCGCACTGCATCGGCGCCGCCGCCGACATGATCCTGGCCGGCCGCCAGGACATCGTCTTCGCCGGTGGCGGCGAGGAACTGCACTGGACCCTGAGCCTGGAGTTCGACGCGATGGGCGCGCTGTCCACGCACCACAACGAGCATCCTGAAACCGCCTCGCGTCCGTACGACGCCGGCCGCGACGGCTTCGTCATCGCCGGCGGCGCCGGCATGCTGGTGCTCGAGGACTACGACCACGCCCGCGCCCGCGGCGCCCGCATCCATGCGGTGCTGGCGGGTTACGGCATCACCTCGGACGGCGCCGACATGGTCGCGCCCTCGGGCGAGGGCGCGGTGCGCTGCATGCGCATGGCGATGGCCGGCGTGGACGCGCCGGTCGATTACCTCAACACCCACGGCACCTCGACGCCGCTGGGTGACCTAGTGGAACTGCGCGCCGTGCGCGAAGCCTTCGGTGACGCGGTGCCGCCGCTGTCCTCGACCAAGGCGCTGTCGGGCCATTCGCTGGGCGCCGCCAGCGTGCACGAGGCGATCTACTGCCTGCTGATGATGCGCGACGGCTTCATCGCCGGCTCGGCCAACATCGAGACCCTGGATCCGCAGGCCGAAGGTTTCCCGATCGTGCGCGAAAGCCGCGACGCGAAACTGGACACGGTGATGTCGAACAGCTTCGGCTTCGGCGGCACCAACGCCACCCTGGTGTTCCAGCGCGACCGGGGCTGAGGCCTATCCCGGTGGCAGGCCCGGTTTGCCGGGCTGTCCGTGCCAGTAGCCGTTCACCGCGCCCCGGCGCGGCGGCGGTGTCGGCGAATGCCGGGCGAGGTCGAAGTGATCCACCACCTCGCGCATGCCTTCGACCTGCGGGTACAGGCGCAGCCGGTCGACGCCCAGCGCCCGCAGGGCAGGCAGTTCGGGGCCGAGATCGGTCACTTCCTCGCCCTGGATCTGGACGCCGTTGATGCGCAGGAAAGCCTCGCCCTCGCGCGTGGCCAGCGGCAGGCCATCCGGGTGTTCAATGCAGCGGAAGCCGCAAGCGTCCTTGGCGACGTCGAGCGCACGTGCGGTGAAGCAGCGCGCGGAATAGGCCAGCGGCAGCCGGCCCCAGGCGATCACCTCCAGTTCCGGCGGCGCATGGCCCTCCGCGCGGTACGCGGCCAGCAGTTCCGCGATCAGGTCCAGGCCCTGTTCGACGCCGGGCACCCAGCGGCGCAGGCCGTCCTCGGCCAGCATCGCCAGCGCGCGGTGGTTGTAGATGTTCAGGCTGGGCCCGGCGACGAAGGGCAGGCCACGTTCGCGGCACAGTTGCACGGCGGTGAGGTCGTTGGCCTCGATCACGAAGCCGCCGTGGTCGAGCATGCGCATCACGGCGTTGAGTTCGGATTCGGCCTCGACCAGGGCCAGGCTCGACAGCACCACCTCCTTGCCGGCGGCCGTGAGCTCCTCCGCCAGCGCGATCCAGTCGCGCGTGCCGAGTTCGCGGCGTTTGCTGCATACCGTTTCGCCCAGGTAGACGGTATCAACCGGCCAGGCGGCCGCTTCACGGTAGAAGGCGAGGGCCTGTTCGCGCGGCCAGAAATACTGCAGGGGTCCGAGGCTGAGTCTCATGGGGTCAGTGCCAGGCGCGATGGTAGGGGCCAAGGGTGGTCTGGTGGCCTTCGGCATGTGCCGCCAGCGCCTGCTGCCAGGCGGGTTTCGCCGACCAGTCGGCAGGCGAGGCGGCGTGGCGATCGATGGCCTCGCGCCAGGTGCGGGTGACGCTGGAGACATAGGCGACGCCACGCTGGCGGCCTTCGATCTTCAACGCCGCGACGCCGGCGCTGGCCAGCCGGGGCAGCAGTTCCAGCGTGTTGAGGCTGGTGGGTTCCTCGAGCGCATGGAAGGTCTCGCCGCCGACGTTGAAGCGGCCCTTGCAGACGGTCGGGTAGCCCGCCGGCTCGCCGGGCGAATAGCGGTCCATCAGCATTCCATTCAGGCGCACGCCGCGGCTGCCGTCACCGTGTTCCTCCCAGCGCACGAACTTCGCCGGCGAACAGACGCCGTGCCGGTTGGGCGAGGCACCGGTGACATAGCTGGAAAGCTGGCAGCGGCCCTCGACCATGATGCACAGGCTGCCGAAGGCGAAGACCTCGAGCGGCACCGGCGAGCTCTCGCACAGGCGTTCGACCTGCTGCAGCGACAGTACCCGCGGCAGCACCGCGCGGCTGATGCCGAACCGCTCATGCATGTAGCGCAGCGCCGGCGCGGTGGTGGCCGAGCCTTGCACGGAAAGGTGCCGGGCCATGTGCGGATGTTCGCGCAACGCGTGCTCGAGCACCGCCATCTCGGCGGCGATGATCGCGTCGCAGCCCAGTTCCGCGGCGTGGTCGACGGCCGCCTGCCAGACGCGTAGGCGCGAGGTTTCCGGGTAGGTGTTCAGGGCCAGGTAGACCTTGCGCCCGCGATCGTGCGCATAGGCGATGCCGGCGCGCAGTTCCGCCTCGTCGAAGTTCAGGCCGGGGAAGGCGCGGGCATTGGTCTGGTCGCGGAACCCGGCGTAGACCGCATCGGCGCCGGCGTCGATCGCCGCGCGCAGGGCCGGCAGGTTGCCGGCGGGACAGACCAGTTGCATCGGGATCTCCTGGGCGGGGCGGATGTCCATGCTGTACGCCCCGGCACGCAGGGTCATTGACCTGGATCAGTTACCGGCCGGGTGGCGGGGTCCACGATGGAGGCCTGCGGTCCCGTCGGGACCGGACCGGAGCCCCGCAATGAACCGACCCAGTTCCCGCTTGCTAGCCATGGCGCTGGCCATCCCGCTGTTGGCCGCTGGTTGCGCGCATCGTGCCGCCGTTGCCCCGGACACGGCCGCGCAGGGCGACCAGGCTATGCATGGCACGCACGACACGCACGACACGCACGACGCGCACGACGCGCACGACGCACACGACGCACACGACGCACACGACGCACACGACGCACACGATGCGCACGACGCGACCACGGCGGTCCCCGCCAGCCGCTGGCCCGCCGATGCACCCCTGGTCCGCGGCATGTCCCGCATCCGCACCGTGGCGGATGCGCTGGCACACGCCTCGCACGGCCATCTCGACGCCATCCAGGTGCAGGCGCTGGCCGCCGAGCTGAAGTCGGCGGTGGAAACGATGTTCGTCGAATGCCGGCTCGAACCGGCGCCCGACGCCGCCCTGCATCCGTTGCTGGCCCGTGTGCTGTGGGCCAGCCAGGCGCTGTCGGATGGAAACTTCGATGCCGACGCCCTTGCGGAACTGCGTGCGGTGCTGGCGCGCTATGCAGAGCTGTTCGAGGAAAGCAGCGTCGACCAGATCGACTCGGCCTGACGTTCGGCGTCCGGGTCGGGCACGATCGTCTCGCTCCAAACGCGCCGGGTTTCGCCCGGCCACTTGCGGGTCGCGTCCAGCCCCAGCTTGCTGCCGATGCCCAGCACCGGCGTCGCGAAATCGAGGTAGTCGATCGGCGTGTTCTCAACCAGGAAGCTGTCGCGGGCCGGGTCCACGCGCGTCGACAGCGCCCAGACCACCTGCGACCAGTCGCGCACATCGATGTCCTCGTCGGTGACGATCACGAACTTCGTGTAGGTGAACTGCCGCAGATAGGACCACACGGCCATCATGACCCGGCGCGCATGGCCCGCGTACTGCTTGCGGATGCTCACCACGGCGATGCGATAGGAACAGGCTTCCGGCGGCAGGAAGAAGTCGACGATCTCCGGGAACACCTTGCGCAGGATCGGCACGAACACCTCGTTGAGCGCGCCCGCCAGCACCGAGGGTTCGTCCTGCGGCGCGCGTCCCATGTAGCTGCCGTGGTAGATCGCGTCGCGGCGCATGCGCAGCCGCTGCACCGTCAGCACCGGGAACTCGCCCTGCGCGTTGTAGTAGCCGGTGTGGTCGCCGAACGGACCTTCGAGGGCGGTGTCGCCGGGATGGATGAAGCCCTCCATCAGTATCTCGGCGCCGGCCGGTGCGTCGAGCCCGGTCAAGGCGCTGTGCCAGACCCGGCTGCGGGCGCCGCGCAGCAGGCCGGCGAACTCGTATTCCGACAGCGTGTCCGGCACCGGCGCGACGGCGGCGAGCATCGTCGCCGGATCGGCACCGATCGCCACCAGCACCGGGAAGGGTTTGTCCGGATGCTCGGCACGGAAGTCGGCGTAGTCGAGCGCGCCGCCACGGTGCGGCAGCCAGCGCATGATCACGCGGTTGCGGCCGATCAGCTGCTGGCGGTAGATGGCGACGTTCTGGCGCGGCTTCCGGGTGCCGCGGGTGATCACCAGGCCGAAGGTGATCAGGCGCGCCACGTCGCCGGGCCAGCAGCGCTGGATCGGCAGAGCGCCGAGGTCGATGTCCTCGCCTTCGACCACGACTTCGTCGAAGGCCGCGTCCGCGACCTTGCGTGGCGCCACGTGCGCCAGCTGGGCCAGCTGCGGCCAGCCCGCCAGCGCCTGGCGCAGGCCCGATGGCCAGCGCGGCTCCTTCACCGACGCCAGCAGCTCGCCGAGCTCGCGCAGCGAGGCCAGCGGCCGGCCGCCCAGGGCCAGCTCGATGCGATCGCGGTGCCCGAACAGGTTGCCGAGCAGCGCGTGCTCCGAACCGACGGGCCGGTTCATCAGCAGGGCCGGGCCGCCGCGCACCAGCGAAAGCCGGCAAAGCGCGGTGCTCTCGAGGTCGGGATCGACGGGTTCGTCGACATGGCGCAACTGGTCGCGCGCCGAAAGGGTGGCCAGGAAACCGCGCAGATCGTGATAGGTCATGGGCGGGCCGGTTGCAGCTGGCTGCGCAGCCGGTCCAGCGACGGTGCGATGTCGAGGCCGCGCGCCTGCAGCCATCCGGGGTCGAACAGCGTCTCGGCATAACGTTCGCCGCGATCGCAGAGCAGGCTGACGATGCTGCCGGTGCGGCCCTGGTCGCGCATGGCGGAGGCCAGCGCCAGGCAGGCCACCAGGTTGGTGCCCGAGCTGCCGCCGTAGCGGCGTCCGAGCAGCGCCTCCAGCAGCCAGGCGCCGGCGATGGAATCGACGTCGTCGACTTCGACCACCTCGTCCACCACATCGAACAGGAAACCGGGCTCCACCCGCGGCCGTCCGATGCCTTCGACCAGGGTCGGTGCACGTGCGACGGCGTCGGCACGGCGGCTGCGCCAGCCGGTGGCGAAAGCGCCGCCGGTCGGTTCCGCCACGCAGACGCGGGTGTCGAGGCGGCGATAGCGCAGGTAGCGGCCCAGCGTGGCCGAAGTGCCGCCGGTGCCGGCGCCGCAGACGATCCACGCAGGCTCCGGATCGGGTTCGCGCGCCATCTGCGCCACGATCGATTCGGCGATGTTGTTGTTGCTGCGCCAGTCGGTCGCGCGTTCGGCCAGGCCGAACTGGTCGAGGAAGCACAGGTCGTGCGCGGCGGCGAGTTCACGCGCCATGGCGGTGGGATCCATGCCGGAAGGCAACAGCACGCATTCGGCGCCCAGCGAGCGGATCAGGCGGACCTTGCCGGGTGCGGTGCAGTCGGGCATCACCGCCTTGAAGCGCAGGCCGAGCAGGCGCGCGAACCAGGCCTCGGATATCGCCGTGCTGCCCGAGGACGCATCGATCACGCCCTGGCCCTCGCGCAGGCGGCCATTGCACAGCGCGTACAGGAACAGCGAACGGGCCAGCCGGTGCTTGAGGCTGCCGGTCGGGTGCGAGGCCTCGTCCTTGAAATAGACGCGGATGCCCGGGAAGGCCGGCAGATCCACGCGCAGCAGGTGGGTGTCGGCCGAACGCGCCGCCTCCTGTTCCAGGTTCGTCAGCGCGCCCTGCAGCCAGTGGCGGTCGACGGCCGTGTTCATGCCGCGGCGGCCGTTGCGGCGACCAGCGCCGTCGCGCGGCGCTCCAGGTAATCGAAATACAGCTCGAGGTAGCTGATGCCGTTGCCGTTGTCGATCAGGAACGGATTCATCAGCGTGTGCCGCAGGATCACCAGCCGGTCGTCGTCCTCGCCGCCGGCATCCAGCGTCTTCGGGTCGAGGCCCAGCGACGCGAGCACGCGCGCGGTATCGGTTTCGCCGAGGATCTCGGGCCGCAGGGTGGTCATGGCGCCGAAGAACTCGCGCGCCTGCAGCGGTTGCCGCGGGTCGTGGCTGAGTTCCTCGTGCAGGGCGCGCACGAATCGGTTCATCGTCGCGACGTCGCGGTTGCCCACCGGGTTGAGCGCCAGGCAGACCAGGTTGCTGTCGGGTTCGAACGGAATGCGGCAGTACAGGCTGCCTTCGACCCGCGCGGCGAAGCGGGTCGCCGCCGTGCGGAAGGCCTCGGTGGCCAGGATGCTTTCACGCGGCAGGGCACCGAAGTTTTCGTGGTCGAGCGGCAGCACGCGGTGGGTGACATAGACCGCGGCAGCGGCGGCGCCGGGCTTGGATCCCTCGGGGATGTAGCGGCCGAGCTGGCGGAAACGCTGGAAATAGTCGTCCTCGGTGGAGGTGTTGAAGACGTAGTCGGCGTCTTCGGCCAGCAGGGCCATGGCGCGCTGGTCGCGGCAGACGAAGGCGCCGGCGCCATAGGGGATGTATCCGAGCTTGTGCGGATCGACCGTGATCGAGTCGGTGCGGCCCAGCGCGGCGACCGCCGCGTGCACTTCCGGGGCCGGGAAGTCGCGGAATTCCTCGCGCATGTCGGCCAGCGCGCGAAGGCGTCCGTCGGGTTCGCGGAACAGGGTCGCCAGGTAGCCGCCCCAGGCGGCGTCCACGTGCACGCCGAAACCCAGGCCGCGGGCAGCCCAGCGTTCACGCGCGTCCACCAGTGCGTCGATGGGGTCCACGGTGCCGAACTCGGTGCTGCCCATCACGCCGACCACGGCCAGCACGGGCTGGTGCAGCTGCAGGCAGCGTTGCAGTCGATCTTCGAGCGCGTCCATGTCCATGCGCATGCCCTGTTCGGGCACCAGTTCCAGCTGCGCGCGGCCCAGGCCCGTCGACTTCATGCCCTTGGACCAGGAGTAGTGTGCGGTGACCGGCGCGAACACGCGCGGCGACCCCAGCGACGGATGCCGGGCCAGGAATTCCACCAGCCCCAGCGTCTCGAGCCGCTGCGAGGTGAGGCGCGCACGCCAGAGCCGGCGTTCGACCGGTTTGCACGACGCCAGCCAGGCTTCCCAGGCCGACAGCAGGGCAATGGCGGCCGATGGCGTGCAGTTGAACGCCGCGCGGTCGTCTTCCGGAAGATCCACGAGCTTCGGCGGCATCACCGCGCGCAGCGCCACCGGGAAGGCCTTGAGCGCGAGCGCCAGCCGCAGCGCCTGGAAGTTCGCCAGCGTGCCGCCCGAGGTCAGGTGGCCGAAGGCGCAGTCGGGCCGCGACGGATCGTCGGCATAACCGAACATGCGCGCCAGCTGCAGGCCGACCTTGATCTCCAGGTCGACGGTCACCGGCGCCGCATCGGAGCTGACATTGTTGGGGTTGTAGGGCAGGGTCAGGTACTGCGCGGCCAGGCCGGGCAGCAGCAGGTCGGAGGCCATGTGGCCGATGTAGCGCGGGCTGTGGAAGGGCACCGAACGTTTCAGCGCCGCCGACAGCGAGTGGAGCTCGCGGCGCATGCGCGCCTCGAAGTCGCGGAAGCCGGGTTCGCCCGCCGCCGTCGTGGGAATGGCCGGCGGATCCTCGGGATGGAAGTTCCGCCGCCAGTAGACGTGGTCGCGCAGGAACTCGACCACGAGCTTTTCCAGTACCGCGTCGTTCTCGCCGTAGGGCCCGAGGAAGCAGGGATGGATTGCCGGTGACGTCATGAGGTCAGCCCCTGCAGAAGGCCCAGCGGATGGTGGGCGCGCGCCACGAAGTACATGAAGGCGAAGCAGCCCAGCGCCGTCGCGTAACACAGCGCACGGCCGCGCCGGGTGCTGGCGCGCTTGAGCGCCAGCGTGCCCAGCACCACGTACACCAGCAGCAGCGCCAGCTTCACCGACAGCCAGGGCACGGCGAAGGGATTGAGCTTGAGTGCGGTCAGCAGCATCAATGCCGCCGTCAGCAGCACCGTGTCGATGCTGTAGCTGAGGTAACGCAGCGGCGCCGCCATCGCCCAGCGCTGCCCCGCCAGCACACCGGCCCCGCGCAGCGCGAACAGGCCGCCGCTGGCCAGCACCGCGGCGATGTGCACGGCCTTGATCTGCAGGTAGAAGGTCAGCATCGTCGGCTCTGGATTCAGCCGGGGCGACCGTCGGCGCGCGGTGTGGCGTAGATCCACAGCGAGCGCGCGACCCACGGCAGGAACACCGCCACCCAGGCCACGCCCGCCGCCAGGAACCACGGCGCCGGATTCGCCGCCAGTTCGGAAAACACCCGCAGCACCGCCACCAGCTGCATGCCGATGAAGGCGAGCGCCGGAATGCGCCCCAGCACCAGCGGCCGGCCCGAGTGCCCCTGGGTCACGCGCGTGACCATCGCCACCAGCAGGCTGCCGAAGAATCCGACCGACACCGCATGCACCGGCGCGCGGCCCAGCGCGAACTCGTCGCTGCCCAGGAACCACAGGCTCTGCGCCGCATACAGCGCCAGCGCCACCGGCAGCCAGGCGTAGCCGATGAACAGCACCCGCAGCAGCGCCGGGGCCGGTCCGCGCGGCCACCAGCGCCACAGCGTCAACACACCGAGCGCGAGCAGCGGCAGGTCCACCAGCCACAGCCACTGGTACAGATGCGCGAGCTCGAGCGCCACGTGGCCCAGCCACAGCGGCCACGACACCGCCAGCAGCCACATCGGCCGCCAGGGTCGGTAGCCCGGCACGACGTTGCCGGCGAAGAAGGGGAACATGCGGTGTGCCACCGTCGAATAGACCGGCACCAGCAGGCCGAAGGTGCCGATCTTGAGCATGGCGAAGGCCAGCCGCGGCTCGGTCGGCACATGCAGGTAGATCGCGAACGCGACCAGCCCCGCCAGCCCCATCAGCAGCCCCGCAAAACACGAGACCGCATGCCAGTTGCCGCTGCGGTCGCGCGCCAGCCAGCCGGCCAGCACCACCATCGCCGCGATCCAGCCGGCGAGCGTATTGATGACGCCGACATGCAGCAGCATGGCCGAACCCGACAACAATCCGGCCAGGGTCAGCGCCTGGCCAGCGATGAGCCCCAGCCCGACAGGCAGGTAGTGCCACCGGTTCGCTTCCGTCTGCGCCATCCAGCGCGGAAACACCGTGAGCAGGAAACCGAAGATGAAGGTCGGCAGCACCTGGTACTGCATGATGAAGCCGTGCATCCAGCCGGCCGGCACGCTGGGCGTGGGCAGCAGACCGCCCAACCAGCCGCTCCACCAGGCCATCGCCGCCAGCACGTTCGCGGCACCGATGAAAAACAGCAGGCGGTGCGGCGCGGCGGCGAGTACGGACAGGCGCAGGTTCGTGGTGGCGGGCAGGGTGGCCATGACGGGTCAGCGCGCCACCTCGGTCGTACCTTCCACCTTGGCGGGCGCCGTGCGCGGCTTTATCCACAGCCGCGCCACGAACCAGGCCAGGGCCACGGCGCCGACGCTGAAGATCGTGTCGCCCGGCACCCGCATCCACACCAGCATGTCGATGATCGGCTGCTGCATGAACTCGGCCGAACGGGCGTACCAGTAGCCTTCGCCGATGGCGGCCTGCAGTTGCAGGATGCCGATCGGCAGCAGGGTGAACAGCGCCATGCCGCTCAGACCGATGTTGAGCGACCAGAACGCGGTGCGTAGCGGCGCCTCCGGCCAGATCGCCTGCGGCTTCATGCCGCGCAGGCAGAACAGCATCAGGCCGATGCCCAGCATGCCGTACACGCCGAACAGCGCGGTGTGGCCATGCAGCGGCGTCAGGTTCAGGCCCTGCATGTAGTACAGCGGCAGCGGCGGGTTGATCAGGAAGCCGAACAGGCCGGCGCCCACCAGGTTCCAGAACGCCACCGCCACGAAGAACAGGATCGGCCACTTGTAGCGCTGCATCCACGGCGTCGCCTTGCCCAGCTTGTACGTGTGGTAACCCTCGAAGCCCAGGTAGGCCAGCGGCACCACTTCCAGCGCGCTGAAGCTGGCGCCAGGGCGATCACCGCGGTCGGCGTGCCGGTGAAGTACAGGTGGTGCAGGGTGCCCAGCACGCCGCCGGCCATGAACACGATGGTCGCGAACAGCACCGCGACCGTCGCGGTGGTGGTGCGGATCAGGCCCAGCTTGGTGAACAGGAAGGCGATGACCGCGGTGGCGAAGACCTCGAAGAAGCCTTCCACCCACAGGTGCACGACCCACCAGCGCCAGTACTCGACCATCGACAGGTGCGTGTGTTCGCCCCAGAGCAGGCCGGCGCCATAGAACAGGCCGATCGCCACGGTCGAGAGGAAGAGCAGGGTGGTGATGGACTTCGACTCGCCGCCGGCCTTGATCGCCGGCACCAGGCAGCGGCCGACGAGCGTGAGCCAGATGCCCAGGCCAAGGAACAGGAACCATTGCCAGAAGCGGCCGATGTCCACGTATTCCCAGCCCTGGTGGCCCCACCAGAAGTTGTGTTCCAGGCCCAGCTTCTGCATCACCGCGAACCACTGGCCCACGAAGGAACCGACCACGATGATGATCAGGCAGACCCACAACACGTTGACACCCAGCGCCTGGTATTTCGGTTCATGCCCGGAAATCGCCGGTCCGATGTACAGGCCCATGCCCAGCCAGGCGGTGGCGATCCACAGCACCGCCAGCTGCGTATGCCAGGTGCGGGTGAGCGAGTAGGGCAGGATTTCCGACAGCGCGAAGCCGTACGCTTCCTGGCCTTCGACCTGGTAGTGCGCGGTGATCGCACCTAGCAGAATCTGGCTCAGGAACAGCGCGATCACGATCCAGAAGTATTTCGCGGTCGCCTTCATCGAAGGCGTGACCACGACCTTGGCCAGCGGATCCGTGGCCGGCAGCACCGGGTGGTCTTCCTTGTCGTGGCTGACCGCGTAGTGCCAGCCCAGCAGGGCGATGCCGGCGATCAGGAACAGCACGCTGAACACCGTCCAGGTCAGCAGGTGCGACGGCGGCGTATTGCCCACCATCGGATCGTGCGGCCAGTTGTTGGTGTAGGTGATGTCCTTGCCCGGGCGTTCGGTGACGGCGGTCCAGGCGGTCCACCAGTAGAAGGCGGTCATCTGCCGGCGGTGTTCGCCGTCCGGCACGGTGGCTTCCTTCATCGCGTAGGCTTCGCGCAGTTCGCGCGTGGCCGGGTCGTTGCTGAACAGGCTCTGGTAGTGCGCCGAGACGTTGTTGATCGCGGCCAGCCGGTCGGCATCGATGGTGATGGTGCCGGTGGCGTCGTCGAAGGTGTTGGCGCGCAGGCGTTCCTGCAGCCGGGCTTCCAGCAGCGCCTGTTCGGGCTTGCCCAGGGCCGCATGGCTGGCCACCGAATAATCTTCGCGGGCCCAGCGGTCGAGGATGTCCACCGCCTCGCGGTGCAGCCAGTCCGCGGTCCAGTCCGGGGCGACGTAACCGCCATGGCCCCAGATGGAACCCAGCTGCTGGCCGCCGATGGACTGCCAGACCTGG
This sequence comes from Arenimonas daejeonensis, assembly GCF_007993735.1. Classification (GTDB taxonomy): domain Bacteria; phylum Pseudomonadota; class Gammaproteobacteria; order Xanthomonadales; family Xanthomonadaceae; genus Arenimonas; species Arenimonas daejeonensis. The sequence goes on from NZ_CP042453.1 coordinate 1,503,874, forward strand.
CGACCGGTCTGGATGTCGTCCTTGGTGAAGATCACTTCACCCGAGGTGCTGACCACCTGCTCGGGGACCGGCGGCATGACGCGGTGGATCTCGCTGCCGACCCATAGCAGGACGGCGAACGAAACGATCAGAAGGGCGGCCAGGCCGGCCCATAGTTTGCGGGTACTGCTCATGACGGCTCTCCTGTCAGGATGGCGCCATGCTCGTCCCGGCGGCCGCCGGGGTCGTTGACCCAGGTCAAGCCAAGGCTGCAAGGATGCGAATCAGGCCGCTTCCGCCCGTGGCGGGCCGGGCGGGGCTCAGCTCCGCAGCACGGCCAGCGCCAGCTCCTCGATGCGCGCGGCGTCCAGGATCTCCAGCTCGCGCCGCTCGACCCGGACCAGGCCCTCGTCCTGCAGCCGCTTCAGCACCCGGCTCACCGTTTCCGGCGCCAGCCGCAGGTAGTTGGCGATGTCGGTGCGGGTCATGGTCAGGTGCAGTCGGGTGGCGGAGAACCCACGCTGGGCGAAGCGCCGCGACAGCGCCACCAGGAAGGCCGCCATGCGCTGGTCGGCGCTGTAGTCGCCGGCCAGCAGGGCGGCCTTGCCGATGTCCTGGCTCAGCAGCTTGAACAGCTGCGCCTGCAGGCCCGGCATGCGGGTGGCCAGCAGGGCCATCTTCGGGAACGAGAACCGGCACAGCATCACCGTGTCCAGCGCCACCGCATCGCAGGGATAACGCGCCTCGCTGATCGCGTTCAGGCCGATGATTTCGCCGGGCAGGTGGAAACCCAGCACCTGTTCGTGGCCGGCGGCGTCCAGCACATAGGTCTTGACGGTGCCGGCGCGCACGGCAGCGATCGCGTTGAATTCGTCGCCCTCGCGGAAGATGTGCTCGCCCTCGTGGAAGGGGCCCACGTGTTCGACCAGGACGTGCAGGTCCATCAGCGAGGACTTGTCGTAACCCTGCGACAGGCAGGCGTCGGAAAACGCGCAGGTGCTGCAGAAACGCAGCTCGTTGCCGTCGTCGGCGATCGGGTTGGGCCGGGGCCGGCGCGACACGGTGCTCACCGGCGGAGCCCGGCGCGGTTCAGATGGATTTCGAGTAGCGCGCGGGCTGCTCGGTGGCCTGGTGCAGGTAGCGGTCGAAACATGCGGCGATGATACGCAGCAGCAGCCGGCCGCGCGAGGTCGAGCGGACCAGGCCGGCCCGGCGTTCGACCAGGCCGTCGGCGATCAGCGGTTCCAGGCGCTCCAGGTCGGCGGCGAAATAGATGTCGAAATCCACGTCGTGGCGCTCCTCGAGGGCGGCGATGTCTATCTCGCCCTGGCACATCAGCTGCTGGACCAGGTCGGCGCGCAGCACGTCGTCGGCGTCCAGGGTCATGCCGCGCCAGGTGGGCAGGCGTCCGGCGTCTATGGCGATCTCCCAGCTGGGCAGGTCGCGCGGGTTCTGGCAGTAGGTGTCGCCGATGTGGCTGATGGCGCTGACGCCCATGCCCACCAGGTCGCTGTCGGCATGGGTGGTGTAGCCCATGAAGTTGCGATGCAGGCCGCCGCGTTCCTGTGCCAGCGACAGGTCGTCGCCGGGCAGGGCGAAGTGGTCCATGCCGATGTAGCGGTAGCCTGCGACCGAGAGTTTTTCGATCGCCAGCTGCAGCAGGCCCAGCTTGGTCTCGGGGTCGGGCAGCAGGCTGGCGTCGAGCTGCTTCTGCGGCTTGAACAGCTGGGGCATGTGCGCGTAGCTGTACACCGCCAGGCGGTCGGGCCGCGCTTCGATCACGGTGTCGAGCGTGCGGCCGAAGCCTTCGCGGCTCTGCAGCGGCAGGCCGTAGATCAGGTCCACGTTCACCGAGCGGAAGCCGTGTTTGCGGCAGGCGTCGATGACGGCGCGGGTCTCTTCCACCGACTGGATGCGGTTGACGGCCTTCTGCACCGCCGGGTCGAAGTCCTGCACGCCCAGGCTGGCGCGGTTGAAGCCCATGAAGGCCAGGGCTTCGATGTCGCCCGGGTTGACGAAACGCGGGTCGAGCTCGATCGAGAAGTCGCGGTCGGCCGAGCGGCTGAAGCGGAAGTGGGTGTCCAGGCTTTCCAGCAGCTCGCCGATCTGGCCGGGCGTCATGAAGTTGGGCGTGCCGCCGCCCAGGTGCACCTGGATCACTTCGCGGTCGCGGTCGAACAGCGGACCCAGCAGCGCCGCCTCGCGCACCAGGCGCGAGAGGTAGGTTTCGGCGCGCGCCAGGTCGCGGGTGATGATGCGGTTGCAGCCGCAGTAGAAACACGGGCTGAAGCAGAAGGGCACGTGCGCGTACAGCGACAGCCGGCGCGGGATCGGGTCCTCGTTGCTCTGCCGGGCCGCGCGCGCCAGTTCGGCCGGGCCGAAACCGCCGTGGAACTGCGGCGCGGTCGGGTAGGACGTGTAGCGCGGCCCCGGCCGGTCGTAGCGGCGCAGCAGGTCGGCATCGAAGGGCGGGACGGCGGTCATGGCAGGCAGCCTAGGCCGCTGCGCCGGGGTACGCCTTGATTCCGGTCAAGCCGCCGTGTGGTCGGCCTCAGATCCATTTGGCGCGGCGCAGCACGATGAAAAGGCCGCCGACCACCGCCGCCGTGGCGCCGACCAGGATCCAGTAGCTGTAGCGGCCGCCCAGTTCCGGCATGTGCGCCCGAAGTTCATGCCGTACCAGCTGGCGATCAGGGTCGGCGCCGCCAGCAGGCCGGCCCAGCCGGCCAGGCGCTTGACCACTTCGCCTGGGCCACGGTGACCAGGGCCAGGTTCACCGACATCGCCGCGGTCAGCATTTCGCGCAGCGTGTCCACGGCGTCGTTGACGCGCAGGGTGTGGTCGAACACGTCGCGGAAGTACAGCCGCATCTCCTCGCCCACCAGCTGGGTGTGCACACGCGTGAGCTGGCCGGTGATGTCCTGCAGCGGCGCCACGGCCAGGCGCATGCGGGTGAGTTCGCGCTTGAGGTCGTAGAGGCGCACCACGGTGTCGCGGCGGAAGGTGTCGGCGAAGATATCCTTCTCGAGCGCGTTGAGCTGGTCTCGGAACTCGTCGACGATGGGCAGGTAGTTGTCGACGATGTAGTCCAGCACCGCGTACAGGCCGTAGGTCGGGCCGATCGCCAGCAGCTCGTTCTCGCGTTCGGCGCGGGCGCGCACCGGCGCGTAGGAAAGCGAGGCGCCGTGGCGCAGCGTCATAAGGTAGCGCGGGCCCATGAAGATGTGGGTCTCGCCGAAGGCGATCTTCTCGTCCACCAGCTGGGCGGTGTGCGCGACGATGAACAGCGAGTCGCTGTAGGCCTCGATCTTCGGGCGCTGGTGCGCGTTGCGGGCGTCCTCGACCGCCAGGTCGTGCAGGCAGAACTCCTCCTGCAGCTTGTCCAGCAGCTGGTCCTCGGGATTGAACAGGCCGACCCAGACGAAGCTGCCGTCGTCCACCGCCAGCACGTCGCTGATGTCGTCCAGGCCGATGTCGCGGCGGCTGCCGTCGCGGGCATAGGCCACGCAGTTGACGACGCAGGCGGGGGTTTGCGGCGGGGCGGTGTCGTTCATGCCGGCATCATCGGCCCGCGGGCCGATGCCGGCAAGCGATCAGCGTTTGGGCGCGAAGGCGCGCAGCAGGGCCCAGTGCAGGGGCAGCAACAGCAGAACCCATTCCACGTTCTGCTGCGGCCGGAACGGCAGGAACTTCAGGAAGCCGGCCAGCGCGGCGCAGGCGGCCACCGCCACCAGCAGGGCGCGGAAACGCGGCGAGGGTTCGCGGCCACGCAGCGCCGCCCAGCCGCCGGGCAGCAGGAGCAGGCACAGCGGGCTGAGCAGCAGCAGGTTTTCGTTGCCGTGGCCGGCGACATGGGCGCTGCCGAACCAGATGAACAACATCAGCGCGCCGGCCAGGCCGGCCACCGTCCAGAACCCGAGCGCTGCGCCGGCCAGCAGCCGAGGCCTGCGGCGTCCGGCCCACAGCGCCAGCCCGGCCAGCACCAGGCCGCCGACGAACGCGGCTCCCCGCCATTGCGGCGCTTCCGCCGGCGGCTGGCCGATGCGGTGCGGGAGCAGGGGTTCTTCCGACAGCACCAGCGGGCGGCCGTCGGGCAGTTTCACTTCACGCAGCGCGTCCGCAGGCGCATCGGGATGAAGGATTCCTCCCAGCGCGAGAGGGGTTTGTCGGCGTAGTCGGACAGGCCCACGTGGAAACCGATCGCCATCCACGGCGCGGGCGCCGCCAGGCGCACCGACTCGCTGCGGTAGGTGTTGCCCTGGGAGCGGCCGCTGAGCTGGGATTTCAGGGTACCGCCGAGCGCGGTGTCGATGGCGTCGCGGACCTTGGTCGAGCAGTTGCTGGTGTAGTAGTCGTAGCGATAGCGGGCGTTTTCGCCGCGGGCGTTGGCGTCCAGCGCCGCCGCCATCGCGGCGACCTGCTCCGGCGTCAGGTCCAGCCATTGCACCGCGGCGCCGCGGCCGAGCTCGCGGTATCGCGCCAGGTCGCGGTGCAACGGCAGCGCCACCAGCCAGTACTGCATGTCGCCGTGCACGAAGTTGCCGAAGAAGTTCGGCTCGTCCAGGTCGAAGTAGCCGAAGTTGTAGGCGACCGGTTCGCTGCCGTCCTGCGCGTCGACGACGATGGCGTTGTGGCCGAAACGTTCGAAGAAGATCTCGCCCGGTTCCATCGTCACGACGCCGATGCGCGGCGCCGGCATCGTTGCGACCGCAGGCGCCGTCGGGGCAGGCGCCGGAGCCTGGGCCGCCGCGGTTCCGGCGACGGCCAGCAGGCATCCGGCCAGCAGTGCCCGCAGCCTATTCCGCAGGGGCATGCACGCTGACCACGAAGGTGTGCACCCGGCGCCGGTCGGCGCGGCCGACCCGGAAGTGGAAGCGGCCCAGGGCCAGTTCCTCGCCCGCCTCGGGCAGGTGGCCGATGGCGGCGGTGACCAGGCCGCCGATGGTGTCGTATTCGTCGTCGTCGAAGTCGGCGCCGAACTGTTCGTTGAAGTCCGAGATCGGCGTCAGGGCGTCGACCATGAACTGGCCGTCGGCCTGGGCCGCGATCAGGTTGGCCTCGTCGGCGTCGTCGTGTTCGTCGTCGATCTCGCCGACGATCTCCTCCAGCACGTCCTCGATGGTGACCAGGCCGGCGACGCCGCCGTGTTCGTCCACCACGATGGCCATGTGGTTGCGCGACAGGCGGAATTCCTTCAGCAGCACGTTCAGGCGCTTGGATTCCGGGATCAGCACGGCCGGGCGCAGCAGTTCGCGCACGCTGCCGGGACCGTCGTCGGCGACCATGCCGCGCAGCAGGTCCTTGGCCAGCAGGATGCCCAGGATCTCGTCGCGGTCCTCGCCGTGCACCGGGAAGCGGGAATGGCCGGATTCGACCACCATCTTCATCAGGTCCAGGAACTTCGCCTCGATGGGCAGGGACACCATCTGCGAGCGGGGGATCATGATGTCGCCGACCTGCTGTTCGGACACCGACAGGGCGCCTTCGAGCATCTTCAGCGTGTCGGGGCCGAGCAGGCCGTTGGCCTGGGCGTCGCGGAGGATCTCCACGAGGTCGGCGCGGGTCTGGGGTTCGCCGGAAAAGGCCAGGCTCAGGCGTTCAAGCCAGGAGCGGCGTTCCGGCGCGGTACTAGGGGAATCCTCGGACATCTCGGGTGGGGCAGGCGCCGCGGGGGCGGGACGGATGAGTGTAACCGGGAACCGCGACCGGTTCATTTTCCTCGATTCAGGTTCATTTTCTTTCTGGCTGAGACAGACCTGTCTCAGCCAGAAAGAAAATGAACCTGGATCGGCTTGTTCAGTTAGTAGGGGTCGGGGAGGCCGAGGGTGGCGAGGATCTCGCGCTCCATCTGCTCCATGGCCTCGGCTTCGCGTTCGTCCTCGTGGTCCAGGCCCAGCAGGTGCAGGACGCCGTGGATGGTGAGGTGGGCGTAGTGGGCCAGGACGGGTTTGCCCTGTTCGGCGGCCTCGCGGGCCACCACCGGGGCGCAGATCACCAGGTCGCCCAGCAGGGGCAGGGTGACGCCCTCGGGCAGGTCGACCGGGAAACTGAGCACGTTGGTGGCGTAGTCCTTGCCGCGGTAGTGCCGGTTCAGGGCCCGGCCTTCCTTGGTGTCCACCAGGCGGATGGCCAGGTCGGCCCGGCGGATCCGGCCCTGCGCGGCGGCCGCGGCCCATTTCCGGAAACTGGAGGCGCTGGGCAGGCCCTTGCGGGGCAGGCCGAAACTCACGCAGACATCGAGCTGCACCGGACCCTTGGTCATTCCTGCGACTCCTTGCCGTCGCGGGCATCGTAGGCCCGGACGATGCGTGCCACCAGCGGGTGCCGCACCACGTCGTGGGCGGTGAAGAAGGTGAAACTGATGCCTTCGACGCCGCGCAGCACGTCGATGGCGTCGCGCAGGCCGGACTTCTGGTGCTTGGGCAGGTCGATCTGGCTCAGGTCGCCGGTGACCACCGCGGTGCTGCCGAAGCCGATGCGGGTCAGGAACATCTTCATCTGCTCGACCGTCGTGTTCTGGGCCTCGTCCAGGATCACGAAGGCGTCGTTGAGCGTGCGGCCGCGCATGTAGGCCAGCGGCGCGATCTCGATGACGTTGCGTTCGAGCAGCTTGGCGACCTTCTCGACCCCGAGCATCTCGTACAGCGCGTCGTACAGTGGGCGCAGGTAGGGGTCGACCTTCTGGCTCAGGTCGCCGGGCAGGAAGCCGAGTTTTTCGCCGGCCTCGACCGCCGGGCGCACCAGCAGCAGGCGCTGCACGCGGCTTTCGTTCAGCGCTTCCACGGCCATCGCGACGGCGAGGAAGGTCTTGCCGGTGCCGGCCGGGCCGATGCCGAAGTTGATGTCGTGGGTGGCGATCGCGTGCAGGTATTTCGACTGGTTGGCGCCGCGTCCGCGCACGGTGCCGCGCTTGACCCGGATCGCCACTTCCTGCGGTTCGAAGCCTTCGCCCAGGCGTTCGAGGTTGGCGGCGCCCAGGCGGGTGTGGATCTTGTGCGGGTCCAGCACTTCGCGTTCGGCTTCGGCGTACAGCGAACGCAGCACCTTCTCGGCGGCGTCGGCCGCCTTGGCGTCGCCGGTGACGCGGAACACGTGGCCGCGATTGGCGATCTCGACGCCCAGGCGCAGCTCGAGCTGGCGCAGGTGTTCGTCGAAGGGGCCGGCCAGGTTGGCCAGCCGCTCGTTGTCTTCGGGCTCGAGCACGAAGTCGCGCTGCGCGGGTTTGCTCATGCGTCGGCGACCTCGGCGAGGAGGATCTCGCCGCGCAGGGAGTTGGTGCGGGCCTCGGTGATGCGCACGTCCACGAACTGGCCGACCAGGCGCTTGTTGCCCGGGAAATTCACGCTGCGCATGTTTTCGGTCTTGCCGGTCAGTTCATCCGGGTCCTTGGCGCTGGGGCCTTCGACCAGGATGCGTTCGATGCCGCCGACCATGGCCTCGGAAATCCTGCGCGCGTTGGCATTGATCTGCGCCTGCAGCCGCTGCAGCCGCGCGCTGGCCACGTCGGCCGGCACTTCGTCGTGCAGGTTGGCGGCCGGCGTGCCGGGGCGGCGCGAATAGGCGAAGGAATAGCTCTGGTCGAAGCCGACGTCCTCGATCAGCTTCAGCGTGGCCTCGAAGTCGCGCTCGGTCTCGCCGGGGAAGCCGACGATGAAGTCCGAGCTGATCACGATGCCGGGTTTTGCCTCGCGCAACCTGCGGATCTTCGCCTTGTACTCGAGCGCGGTGTGGCCGCGCTTCATCGCCGCCAGGATCCGGTCCGAACCCGACTGCACCGGCAGGTGCAGGTAGCTGGCCAGCTGCGGCACGTCGCGGTGCGCCTCGATCAGCGCGTCGCTGAACTCGACCGGATGCGAGGTGGTGTAGCGGATGCGCCCGACGCCTTCGATGCTGGCGATCGCGCGCACCAGCAGCGCCAGGTCGGCGGTGTCGCCGGTGGCGGTGGGGCCGCGGTAGGCGTTGACGTTCTGGCCCAGCAGGTGGATCTCGCGCACGCCCTGGGCGGCCAGCTGGGCCACTTCCAGCAGCACGTCGTCGAACGGCCGGCTGACTTCCTCGCCGCGGGTGTAGGGCACCACGCAGAACGAGCAGTATTTGCTGCAGCCCTCGATGATCGAGACGTAGGCGCTGGGGCCTTCGGCGCGCGGTTCGGGCAGGCGGTCGAACTTCTCGACCTCGGGGAAGCTGATGTCCACCTGCGGCCGGCCGGTGTCGCGGCGGGCGTCGATCATGCCGGGCAGGCGGTGCAGGGTCTGCGGGCCGAACACCAGGTCCACGTAGGGCGCACGCTTGAGGATGGCGTCGCCTTCCTGGCTGGCCACGCAGCCGCCGACGCCGATCAGCACCGGTTTGCCGTCCTTGTATTTCTTCCAGCGGCCCAGCCGGGAGAACACCTTTTCCTGGGCCTTCTCGCGGATCGAGCAGGTGTTGACCAGGATGACGTCGGCCTCGGCCTCGTCGCTGGTCAGCTCCAGGCCGTGTTCGACGGCGAGCACGTCGGCCATCTTGGCCGAGTCGTACTCGTTCATCTGGCAGCCGTGGGTTTCGATGAAGAGCTTGCCCCTGGGGGGCGAGTTCACGGGCATGGCGGCGGTTAATCCGTTCCGTGTGGGGGCGGTATTGTAGCGTGGGCCCGGTGCCCGGACCGCCGGTCCGGCCTGTCCGAAAGCGCCCGGGGCCGCCGTTTCCAAGGGTCAGGCCCTTGGCAACCGCCCGGCCATGGAGTAAACCTCGCGCCGATGAGCCCCTGCCGCCCGCTGATGCTGGTCTGCCTGTTCCTCGCCGCCGCCCCGGCCGGGGCCGGCACGCTGTATCGCTGCACCGGTGCCGACGGCATCCCGAACTATTCCGGCAAGCGTGTGCCTGGTGCGCACTGCACGGTGGCCTCGACCTACAGCGCGGCCGATTCCCGGCCCAAAGGCCCGGCACCGGCCCCGAGCGCCGCCAGCGGGTCCGGGTCCGGCAGCCAGCCCACCCCGAATCCCGCGGCCCGGGTCGAATTCCGGACCGCGGCCCCCGGCCAGGTCCTGGCGGCGGCCCCGAAGGCCGGCGGCGCCCGGGTCACCCGCGGCGCGATCTACAAGTACGAGCGCGACGGCGTGGTGCACTACACCAATGTCCGGCCGCCGGGCGCCACGGCGGCGCAGATGCTCTTCAGCTACATCGAGACCTGCTACGCCTGCGGCATCCTGCCCGGCGTGGACTTCGGCACCGTGCGGCTGAACATGGACGCCTACGCCGCCGAAGTCCGGGCCGCGGCCCGGGAGTTCGGGGTGGACGAGGCCGTGGTGCGCGCCATCATCCATGCCGAATCGGCGTTCCGTCCGAACGCGGTCTCGCATGCCGGGGCCCAGGGGCTGATGCAGCTGATTCCCGCCACCGCCAGCCGTTTCGGGGTCAACGACGTGTTCGACCCGGGGCAGAACATCCGCGGCGGCGTGCAGTACCTGGCCTGGCTGCTCAATCGCTACAACCAGGACCTGACCCTGGCCGCCGCCGGCTACAACGCCGGTGAAGGCGCGGTGGACCGGCATGGCGGCGTGCCGCCGTATGCCGAAACCCAGCGCTATGTCCAGCGTGTCGGCCAGCTGGCCGAACGGTATCGCGGGGCACTGGCCGCGAACTGAGGCCTTCACGGCCGCTGGCACCGCCGGTCCGGCGTCTGCCCGTCGCCGTTGTGAGCCCTGCGCTCCCTCCGCTACAATTGCGCGTCTTTGCGGGGCCCCTCTGGCTCCGCAGCTCGTTTTTCAGCCACTTAGCAAGATTTTCGGAGAGCCGGATGGCTAACGAAGGGGTCAATTCAGGTCGCCGCCGCTTCCTGACCGCCACCACCGCCGTGGTTGGCGCGGTTGGTGTCGCAGGTGCCGCGGTGCCTTTCATCAGTTATGGAAGCCCAGTGCACGGGCCCAGGTGGCCGGTGCGCCGGTCGAAGTCGACATCAGCAAGATCGATCTCGAGCCGGGCATGCGCATGATCGTGCAGTGGCGCGGCAAGCCGGTCTGGATCTTCCGCCGTACGCCGGAACAGCTGGCGGCCCTGCCGGGCCTCAACGATCGCCTTCGCGATCCGGCGTCCGAAAACGCCGACCAGACCCCGGCCTTCGCCAAGAACGAAACCCGTTCGCTCAAGCCCGACCTGGCCGTGATCGTCGGCATCTGCACCCACCTGGGCTGCTCGCCCAGCTATGTGCCGGAACTGCAGCCGCAGGCTTTCGACTCCGAGTGGGCGGGCGGTTTCTACTGCCCCTGCCACAACTCGCGCTTCGACCTGGCCGGCCGTGTGTTGGGGCGTGCCCGCACCGTCGAACCTCGAGGTGCCGCCGTACCACTTCGTTGACGACAACCACCTCGTCGTGGGCGTCGCCCCTGAAGGAGCCGCGTAATGGCCAACCTGATCAACCGCACGGTCGAGAACGTCACCGGCTGGTTCACCGACCGCGCCCCGGGCTTCATGCCGTTCTACAAGAAGCACATGTCGGAGTATTACGCTCCGAAGAACTTCAACCTCTGGTACTACTTCGGTTCGCTGGCCCTGCTGGTGCTGGTCAACCAGATCGTCACGGGCATCTTCCTGACGATGCACTACAAGCCGTCCGCCGCCGAAGCCTTCGCCTCGGTCGAGTACATCATGCGCGACGTCGAGTGGGGCTGGCTGATCCGCTACATGCACAGCACCGGCGCCTCGCTGTTCTTCGTGGTGGTGTACCTGCACATGTTCCGCGGCCTGATCTACGGCTCGTACCAGAAGCCGCGCGAGCTGGTCTGGGTGCTGGGCATGATGATCTTCCTGGTGCTGATGGCCGAAGCCTTCATGGGCTACGTACTGCCCTGGGGCCAGATGTCGTACTGGGGCGCGCAGGTGATCATCAACCTGTTCGGCGCCATCCCGTTCATCGGCCCGGACCTGACCGAGTGGATCCGCGGTGACTACCTGGTCGCCGACGCCACCCTCAACCGCTTCTTCGCCCTGCACGTGATCGCACTGCCGCTGGTGCTGCTGCTGCTGGTCGTGCTGCACCTGGGCGCGCTGCACGAGGTGGGTTCGAACAACCCGGAAGGCGTGGACATCAAGAAGGTCAAGGACAAGGAAACCGGCATTCCCAAGGACGGCATCGCCTTCCATCCGTACTACACGGTGAAGGACCTGTTCGGCGCCGGCTTCTTCCGGTCCTGTTCGCCTTCATCGTGTTCTTCGCCCCGGCGATGGGCGGCTGGTTCCTGGAGTGGGACAACTTCATCAAGGCCGATCCGCTGGTGACCCCGGCGCACATCAAGCCGGTGTGGTACTTCACGCCCTTCTACGCGATGCTGCGCGCGATCCCCGACAAGCTGTTCGGCGTGATCGTGATGGGCGGCGCCACCATGATCCTGTTCGCACTGCCGTGGCTGGACCGCTGCAAGGTCAAGTCCATCCGCTACCGGCCGATGCTGCACAAGATCCTGATCGCCATCTTCGCGGTGAGCTTCGTGATCCTGGGCTGGCTGGGTGCGCAGTCCGGTTCCGACGCCCAGAAGCTGGTGGCCCAGATCCTGACCACCTACTACTTCGCCTTCTTCATCCTGATGCCCTTCTGGTCCGCGATGGGCCAGACCAAGGCCGTTCCCGAGCGGGTGCCCGAGCATGACTAAGCTGCGTCTCTTCGCCCTCCTGCTGGCCCCTGGTGCCCGCGCTCGGCTTCGCCGCCAGCAGCGGTCCGCTGGAATCCTCGGGCACCGACCTGAGCGACAAGGCCTCGCTGCAGCGTGGCGCCGGCCTGTTCATGAATTACTGCTCCGGCTGCCATGCCCTGTCCATGCACCGCTATTCGCGGATCGCCTCGGACCTGGGCCTCAGCGAGGAGCTGGTCGAGCAGCACCTGATCCAGGGTGACGCCAAGATCGGCGAGAACATCAACACCGGCATCGCCGCCGGCGACGGCAATGCCTGGTTCGGCAAGGCCGCCCCGGACCTGAGCCTGACCGCCCGCGCCAAGCTCGGCGGTCCGGACTGGATCTACAGCTATCTCAAGGGTTTCTACGTCGACGAAAGCCGCCCGCTGGGCTGGAACAATACGGTGTTCCCGGGTGCTTCGATGCCGCATGTGCTCTGGGAAATGCAGGGCATCCAGCGCCCGGTCTACGGCGAGTCGCACGAGGGCATGCCGCCCCACGTCGAGAAGCTCGAACTGGCCACGCCGGGCCGGCTGGACGCCCGCGAGTACGACCAGGTGGCCCGCGACATCAGCGCCTTCCTGCAGTACGTGGCCGAGCCGGCGGCGCTCAAGCGCGAGTCGGTGGGTGTGTGGGTGGTGCTGTTCCTGGCCTTCTTCACCTTCATCGCCTACCTGCTCAAGCTCGAGTACTGGCGCGACGTGCACTGATCCTCCGGGAACGTGCCGCCAAAGGCCGCCTTCGGGCGGCCTTTTGCGTTCCAGGGCGGCGATCGGGGCCGGCTTTGGGGGCGATGTCACGGTTCCGGAAGGCCGCCGGCCCCCGGCTTGCGGCGGACGGGCCGTTTCGGGCAGGGTTAGGGCTTCCGACGACCGCCGGCAGGGGCTGGCGGCGCCTTGGGGGACCCCTGATGGCTGCCAGTCCACGCATCCGCAACGCCCTGACCCTGTTTTCTTCCCGTGATTGTGTCGTCTGCCACCGCGTGCGGCTGGTGCTGGCGGCCAAGGGCGTCACCTACGAACTGGTGCCGGTGGATCCGGGCAACCCGCCCGAGGACCTGGTGGACCTCAATCCCTACCATTCGGTGCCGACGCTGGTGGACCGCGACCTGGTCCTCTACGCGGCTTCGGTGGTGTCCGAATACCTGGACGAGCGTTATCCGCACCCGCCGCTGATGCCGGTGGACCCGCTGTCCCGCGCCCGCCTGCGCCTGGCCATGCTGCGCCTGGAGCACGAATGGGTGCCGCACGTGCAGGCCATCCAGCACGGCACCAAGGCGCAGGCCGACGCCGGCCGCAAGCGCCTGAAGGAGCTGCTGCTGGCGGCGCTGCCCTTGTTCAAGGCGTCGAAGTTCTTCCTCAATCCGGAAATGAGCCTGGCCGATTGCGCCATCGCACCGATCATCTGGCGGCTGCCGGCCCCTGGGCGTGGTGCTGCCCAAGGAAGCCAAGCCGATCGAGGACTACGGCATGCGGATCTTCCGCAACCCGGCCTACCTGCGCAGCCTCACGCCGGAAGAAAAGGCCCTGCGCGAGCTGCCTCAATGACCGACGCGGTTCCGGCGATGGATTCCAACCGCCCCTACCTGCTGCGGGCGTTGAACGAGTGGATCAACGACAACGGCATGACGCCCTATCTGCTGGTGGACGCCGGCCAGGACGGCGTGCAGGTGCCGCCGTCGACGGTGAAGGACGGGCGCGTGGTGCTCAACATCGCGCCGCGTGCGGTGGAGCAGCTGGTGATGGACAACCGGGAGGTGCGGTTCAAGGCGCGTTTCGGCGGCGTCAGCCAGTGGGTGAAGGTGCCGGTTGCCGCCGTGCTGGCGATCTACGCGCAGGAAACCGGGCAGGGCATGATGCTGCCGGACGACGGCGCGCAGATGCCCGACGATTCGCCCGATCCCACGCCGTCGCCCGATGGCGGTGAAGCGCCCCGGCGCAGCCACCTGCGCGTGGTCAAGTAGGCGCGACCCTCAGTGCGCCGTGTCCTGCGGTGGCATCGGTCCGGCCAGGGCCACCAGCCGGCGGCCATGCAGCACGATGCGCCCGGCGTGGCGGTCTTCGCCACCACTGGAATATTCGAAGCGGTAGTGGCGTTCCAGGCCGAGCCAGCCGTCCGGGCCACGCGCCAGGCGCATGGCGACCAGATGCACGCTGAAATCGAGCCACTGCACGCCGGCGCGCGCGCAGGCCTGCTGGCCCAGCCAGGTGGCGGTTTCGGCGGCCGCGCGGCCGGCGAACCAGAAGGCCAGCAGCGCTATCGCGAGAAGCAGGGATATCAGGGTCGAGAGCATCCATGCAGTGTGGGGACGGCCGGGACTTGCCACAAGACGGCACCCCCTGACGCGTCTTCACGCGCATGGCTAAGATAGGCGCGGACGCCGGCCCCGAGGGCCATCGCCGTTTCGCAGGAGAGCGAAGATGAAACTGGTGTTTCCCAATGGCGAACATGCGCAGGTGCTGCTCAGTACCGGCGTGAACAGGATCGGTTCGGCCACCGAGAATGCGGTTGTGTTGAACGGTCCGGGGATCGTCGCGCGTCATTGCGAAATCCACGTCACCAGCACGGGTGCGAACCTGCAGGTTCCCGATGGCGGTGGCGAAGTCTCGGTCAACGGCAAAACCGTGCTCGACATCATGGCGCTGCGGCCGGGCGACCAGATCGGAATCGGCCCGGTGCTGGCCAAGTACGCCCTCGTCGAGGCGGCGCGCAGCGCGCCGCCGCCGCCGGGCGTGACGCCGGGATCCGACGAAGACACCGGCGCCACGCGCGTGCGCATGGCGGTGCCAAAGTACATGCTGCGCGGCGTTTCGGGCGCGGTGTTCGGCAAGATATTCCCGATCACCGGGCCGGTGGCGATCGGCCGTGCCGCCGAGTGCGACATCTCGGTGCAGGCGGAGGAGATCTCCCGCCGCCATGCACTGGTGAAGCCGAGCGGCGACGGCCTGTCGGTCGAGGACCTGGGTTCGTCCAACGGCACCTACATCAATGGTCGGCGCGTGCAGCAGGGGTTCCTGAACCCGGGCGATGAGCTGCGGCTCGACGCCGTGCGTTTCATCGTGGTCGCGCCGGGCATGGAAATGGCGCAGCAGACCACCCGCCTGGCGACCAGCCACGCCGAGATGCCTCAGGCCGCCGCGCCGGGCATGAGCAAGTGGGTGCCGATCATGCTGACCGCCGCCGCGGTCGTGGTGATCGTCGCGTTGATGATGGGCCGCTGAGGCTCAGCCCGGCGGCGGCCCCAGCCGCAAAGAAAGGTCCAGCGCCTGCACGTGCTTGGTGAGGGCGCCGACCGAAACGCAGTCCACGCCGGTGGCGGCGATCGCCGGCAGGCGGTCCAGGGTAACGCCGCCGGATACTTCGAGTGGAATGCGCCCGGCCGCGCGACGCACTGCCTCGCGCAGGTCGTCGTGGCTGAAGTCGTCCACCAGGATGCGGTCGCAGCCGGTGGCCAGGGCCTGGTCAAGCTCCTGCAGCGACTCGACCTCGATGATCAGGGGCAGGGTCGGGTGTTTCGCGCGCGCGGCGGTTGCGGCGGCGGCGATCGAACCGGCGGCGTGGATGTGGTTTTCCTTCAGCATCACCGCGTCGTACAGGCCCATGCGGTGGTTGTCGCCGCCACCGGCGCGCACCGCGTATTTCTGTGCCTGGCGCAGGCCGGGCAGGGTCTTGCGGGTGTCGAGGATGCGCGTGCGGGTGCCGGCAACGGCCGCCACGTGTTCGGCGGTGCGGCTCGCGGTGGCGGAAAGCGTCTGGAGGAAATTCAGCGCGGGACGTTCGCCGCTGACCAGGGGCGCGCGCGCGGCCGTGCAGGACCACCAGCACGGTGCCGGCGGCCACCGACTGGCCTTCGGCCACGCGCCAGTCGATCACCACGTCGGGGTCCAGGGCCTTGAAGCAGGCGTCGAACCAGGGCCGGCCGGCGATGACGCCGGCTTCCCTGGCGATCACGTAGGCCTGCTGCGGACCGTCGGGCAGCAGGGCGGCCGTGGCGTCGCCGGGCCCCAGGTCTTCGGCCAGCGCGCGGGCGACGTCGTCTTCGACCACGGCGGCCGGAGGCGGCTGCAAGGGCGCCATCAGCGCGGGAAATCGCCGATCTGGGCGGTTGCCAGGGCCTCGTCGGCCAGCAGCACCGGGATGCCGTCTTCGACCCGGTACACCGTGCGCCGGTCGCGGGTGATCAGGCCTTCGGTCAGTGGCTCGGACTGGGCGCTGCCATCGGCGCGGTTGAGCTTGCCGGCCGCGATGGCCTTGTTGAGCGCATCCAGGTCCGGGCCGTTGAGCAGGGCCAGGGGCTGCTTGCTGGTCGGGCAGCAGAGGATGTCGAGCAGCTTGCGGTCCATGGGCGGGTCGGTGTCCGGGCAGGGGGCTTGGGGTCTAGAATAGCGTTTTGCCGAAGCCACCCGCCATGAACCAAGCCGTCGTAGCCCCGCTGGTCGGGGTCGTCATGGGTTCCCGATCGGACTGGGAAACGATGCAGCACGCGGTCGCGCGCCTCGAACAGATGGGCTTGCCGCACGAGGTGCGGGTGGTATCCGCGCATCGCACGCCGGAACTGCTGGTCGAATACGCGAAGTCGGCATTCGGCCGCGGCCTGCGCGCGATCATCGCCGGTGCCGGCGGCGCCGCCCACCTGCCCGGCATGCTGGCCGCGATGACGCCGGTACCGGTGCTGGGCGTGCCGGTGCAGAGCAAGTCGCTCAACGGTCTCGATTCGCTGCTGTCCATCGTGCAGATGCCGGCCGGCATCCCGGTTGCCACCTTCGCCATCGGTGCCGCCGGTGCCGCCAATGCCGGCCTGTTCGCCGCCGCGCTGCTGGCGCCGGAACACGCTGCGGTGCGCGAGGCACTCGACGCCTTCCGTGCCAGGCAGACCCGCGACGTGCTCGACAAGCCGGACCCGCGGCAGCCGTGACCACGGTCGGCATCCTCGGGGGCGGGCAGCTGGCCCGCATGCTCGCGCTTTCCGGTGCGCCGCTGGGCTTGCGCTTCCCTGGTGCTCGACGCCACGCCCGACGCCTGTGCCGCGCAGTTCGCGCCGCTGCTGCAGGCCGACTACCGCGACCAGGACGGATTGGCCGACTTCGCCGCCCGCGTGGACGTGGCCACCTTCGATTTCGAGAACGTGCCGGCCGAAAGCGCGCAGTGGCTTGCCGAGCGTGTGCCGGTGTTCCCGAGCCCACGCGCGTTGTCGGTGGCGCAGGACCGGCTGGCGGAAAAATCCCTGTTCCGCGAGCTCGGCATCCCGGTGCCGGAATTCGCCACGATCGATTCGCGTGCCGGCCTCGACACCGCGTTGGCGGCCATCGGCACACCCTGCATCCTCAAGACCCGGCGCCTGGGTTACGACGGCAAGGGCCAGTTCCGCATCAAATCGCCCGCAGACGCCGATGCGGCGTGGGAAGCGCTTGGCGCGCAGGCCGGTACCGTCGGCCTGATCCTCGAGGGTTTCGTCGCCTTCCAGCGCGAACTGTCGGTGGTCGCGGTGCGTGGCCGCGATGGCGAACTGCGGGCCTGGCCGCTCACCGAAAACTGGCACGAATCCGGCATCCTTTCCGCCAGCCTGGCGCCGGCCCGCGTGGACGACACGTTGCAGGCGCAGGCATTGGCCACCGCGCGCAAGGTGGCCGAGGCGCTGGATTACGTCGGTGTGTTCGCGCTCGAACTCTTCCTGAAGGATGGCGTGCTGCTGGCCAATGAAATGGCGCCGCGCGTGCACAACTCCGGCCACTGGACGATCGAGGGTGCGGAGACGTCGCAGTTCCAGAACCACCTGCGTGCCGTGCTCGGCCTGCCGCTCGGCGACACCCGCGCCATCGGCCACAGCTGCATGCTCAACTGGATCGGCACGATGCCGCCGGCGGCGCCGGTGCTGGCCGAGTCCTGCGGCCATTGGCACGACTACGGCAAGTCGGCGCGCGAGGGCCGCAAGGTCGGGCATGCGACCTTGCGCGCGGAGTCCGGGCAAGAGTTGGCGACCGCGCTGGAGCGTGTTGGCCGATCCCTTGGCCGCGAAGCCCAGGTCGCCCCCGTGATCGAACGGCTGGCTCAATCGCGTTGAATCCGGGGCGGGGTTGATCCGCTCCCGTGGGCCGCGCCTCAGTCGAATTCGGCGAACACCACGACATGCGCCAGGTCCGGCCGCACCCGCACCCGGTCGCCGGGTTCGCGCTGCTGGTGGCTGGGAAACAGGGCGGTCAGCGCGGTGCCGTCGGGCAGCTTCAGCGTGTGCAGCGTTTCTGCACCGCGGAAAGCGATGGCACTGACTTCGGCTTCGATGCCGCTGTCGTCGCTGGGCATCAGGTCGTCCGGCCGCAACAGCACGCGCACGGCGCTGCCGACCGGGAAGGGCAGGTCGACGCCGACGGTGAGTTCGCCCAGGGCGGTGCTGACGCGGCGGCCGTCGATCACGCGGGCCGCGAGAAAGCGGCCCTCGCCGACGAAGGACGCGACGAAGGGCGTGGCCGGGCGGTGGTAGAGCTCGAAACCCGGCGCCCATTGCAGCAGGCGGCCGGCGTTCATCACGCCGACGGTGTCGGCGAAAGCGAAGGCTTCCTCCTGGTCGTGCGTGACGAGGAGGGCGGCGATGCCCAGGCGCTTGAGCAGTGCGCGCAGTTCGTCGCGCAGGCGGCCGCGCAGGTCGGCGTCCAGGCTGGAAAAAGGTTCGTCGAGCAGCAGCAGGTCGGGACGCGGCGCCAGCGATCGCGCCAGGGCGACACGTTGCTGCTGGCCACCGGACAGTTCGTGCGGGTAACGGTTGCCGAGGCCGGACAGGCCCAGCAGCGCCAGAGTTTCCAGGCTGCGTTCCAGACGCGCTTTGGCATCCAGGCGGTGCAGCCCGAAGCCGACGTTGTCGGCCACGGTCAGGTGCGGGAACAGGGCGAGGTCCTGGAAGACGAAACCCAGCCCGCGTTTTTCCGGCGGCAGCGCCATGGCGTCCACGCCGCGCAGGCGCAGCGTGCCCGATTCCGGCGCGTGGAAACCGGCGATGGCGCGCAGCAGCGTGGTCTTGCCGCAGCCGCTGGGGCCGAGCAGGCAGCCCAGCTCGCCCGGCCGCAGCGTCAGGCCCAGCTCGCGCACCGCCGGCTGCCCTGCGTAGGCGCAGGACAGCCGGTCGATTTCGAGCAGGGCCGGGGCGCCGGTCATCAGGCCAGGCGGTCGGCCACGAAGTCCCAGTTCACCAGGTTCCAGAACGCCTCGACGTACTTCGGGCGGGCGTTGCGGTAGTCGATGTAGTAGGCGTGCTCCCAGACGTCGCAGGTGAGCAGGGCGGTGTCGTTGCCGGTGAGCGGCGTGGCGGCGTTGGGCGTGCTGACCAGCGCCAGCGAACCATCCGGGCGCTGCACCAGCCAGGCCCAGCCGGAGCCGAAGGTGGTCAGCGCGGTCTGGGTGAACTGTTCCTTGAACGCCGCGAACGAACCGAAGGCCTTGTTGATGGCATCGGCCAGCTTGCCGGTCGGTTCGCCGCCACCGTTGGGCTTGAGGCAGTTCCAGTAGAAGGTGTGGTTCCAGACCTGCGCGGCGTTGTTGAACATGCCGCCCTGGGCCTTGCGGATGATGGCTTCGAGATCGAGATCCTCGAACTCGGTGCCCTTGATCTGGTTGTTGAGGTTGGTGACGTAGGTCTGGTGGTGCTTGCCGTAGTGGAAATCGATGGTTTCCGCCGAGATGTGCGGCTCGAGGGCGGCGCGGTCGTAGGGCAGGGCGGGCAGTTCGATGGCCATGGGAATCTCCGTTCTGAGGGGGCTGGGCGCCGGCGGGCCGGGCCTTGGCCGTATAATTCTAGCCCTTATCGCGCCCTGTCCCGGGGCCGCGTCCCGAACGGAGTTTTCCATGAGCGTCATGGACCGCATCAAGGCCGAGGTCGAAGGCCATCCCATCGTGCTTTTCATGAAAGGCACGCCGCAGTTCCCGATGTGCGGCTTCTCCAGCCGTGCCGTGCAGGCGCTGAAGAATGCGGGTGCCTCCAGTTTCCACAGCGTCAACGTGCTGGAGGATCCGGAAGTGCGCGCCAGCCTGCCGCGTTATTCCGATTGGCCGACCTTCCCGCAGCTCTTCGTCAACGGCGAGCTGATCGGTGGCTGCGACATCACCGTCGAGCTGTACGACAGCGGCGAACTGGCCCGCATGGTGGCCGAGGCGCAGAAAGCCGCATGAGCCAGGCCGAGGCACCGCTGCCGGCGGTGGCGGCCGACGCCCTGGCCGCACGCACGGTGCTGGTCACCGGTGCGCACGGTGGTCTTGGCGCCGAGGCCGCCAAGGCCTGCGCCCGCGCGGGCGCCACGGTCGTACTGCTGGGGCGGCGCGTGCCCAAGCTCAACCGGGTCTACGACGCGGTGAAGCTGGTCGGGCCCGAACCGGCCCTGTACCCGATCGACCTGGCCGGGGCCGACCCGGCGGACTACGTTGACCTGGCGGCCAAGGTCGGCAGCGAACTCGGCGGCATCCACGGCCTGCTGCACTGCGCGGCCGAATTCACCGGCCTGGCGCCACTTGAAGCCACGGCGCCCGAGGCCTTCGTGCGCAACCTGCACGTGAACTTCACCGCGCCATGGCTGCTGACCCAGGCTTGCCTGCCCTGGCTGCGCAAAGTGGAAGACAGCGCGGTTGTGTTCGTGACCGATGACCCGGCGCGGGTGGGCAAGGCCTACTGGGGCGCCTACGGACTGGCGAAACAGGGCCTGGCCAGCCTGGTCAGGCAGCTCAGCGCGGAAACCGACAGCACCCCGGTCCGGGTCGCCGGCCTCGAACCTGGCCCGATGCGCACCGACCTGCGCGCCCGCGCCTATGCCGACGAGGCCCAGCTCCGTGTTCCCGCCCCGGCGGCGTATGCCCCCGCCTGCGTCCACCTGCTGTCTCCTGCGGGTATCGCCCACCGGGGTGCCATCTGGGCCCCGAGGGTGCCGGCATGACCACGCTTTCCGCCGCGCTCCTGCTGTTCCTGATCCTCGACCCGCTGGGCAACATCCCGGTGTTCCTGGGCCTGCTCAAGCCGCTGCCGGGCAAGCGCCGCCGGATCGTGCTCGCGCGTGAGCTGCTGATCGCCCTGGGCGTCCTGATGCTGTTCCTGTGGGGCGGCAAGTACGTGCTCGAGATGATGCACCTGCGCCAGGAATCGGTCTCGATCGCCGGCGGCATCGTGCTGTTCCTGATCGGCCTGAAGATGATCTTCCCGAGTGCCGAGGGCATGTTCGGCGAGGTGCCGGAAGGCGAGCCCTTCATCGTGCCCATGGCCATCCCCCTGGTGGCCGGCCCCTCGGGCATGGCGGCCGTCATGCTGCTGGCCGCACAGGAGCCGGGCCGGATGGCCGACTGGACCCTGGCCCTGACCCTGGCCTGGCTGGCCACGGCGGTCCTGCTGTTCTCCGCCACCTACCTCTACAAGATCCTGGGCATGCGGGTCCTGACCGCGGTGGAGCGCCTGATGGGCATGCTTCTGGTGGCCATCTCGGTCCAGATGCTGCTGGACGGCGTGGCCGCCTACCTGAGGGCCGCTCCCGGTCTGTGACCTTCGGCCCCGCCTTGTCACCTGAATGACATGTGGCCGGGGTACCGTGTTAAACTCTTGTTATTGCCCGGGGACGCAGGGGACACCCAACCTGGCAAGCGATTTCAAGGAACAGCCGTGCCTGGCCCGTCAGGCACCGCGGCGGGATGCCGCACTCCATTTCTTTACTAGCCACTAAAAATCAGGGTCCACAACCATGACCAATCGCAACCGGGTTCGGCTGTCGCAGCTCTCCCTCGGCCTGGCTATCGCCCTCGCGGCCGCGCCGGCGTTCGCCCAGAACACCACTGCCGTCGTCGGCGGTCGCATCGTTTCCGCCGATTCGCAGCCGGTCGCCGGTGCGCAGGTGACCATCCTGCACACGCCCACGGGCACGACCAGCACGGCCACCACCAGTGCCGACGGCCGCTACAGCGCCCGCGGCCTGCGTGTCGGCGGCCCGTACACGATCACCATCGTCAAGGACGGCGTGACCGAAGTCCGCGAAGGCGTGTACCTGCAGCTCGCCGAGACCACCTCGGTCGACGCCACCCTGGGCCAGGCGACCACCACCCTGGCAACCGTTGAAGTCACCGGCACCACGACCCTTTCCGAAGTCTTCAGCGCGGACAAGATGGGCACCGGTACCAACGTCAGCCGCGAGCAGATCGAAGCGCTGCCGTCCGCCAACCGCAACATCCAGGACTACATCCGCCTGGATCCGCGCATCGCGCAGACCAGCAAGTCCGACGGCGCCATCTCGGCCGGCGGCCAGAACACCCGCTACAACCTGATCAAGATCGACGGCGTCGGCACGTCCGACCCGTTCGGCCTGGAGTCGAACAACCTGCCGACCGAGCGCCAGCCGGTGTCCATCGACGCCATCGAGGCGATCAACATCGACGTGGCCAACTACGACACCACCATCTCCGGTGGTACCGGTGCGGTCGTCAACGCCGTCACCAAGTCGGGCACCAACGAATTCCACGGTTCGGCGTACTACACGCTACGCGACGGCGACTGGGTGCGCGAGGACCTCAACGGCGTCGAGTTCAACGGCTTCGAGTCCGAGGACACCTACGGCGCCACCTTCGGCGGCCCGATCCTGAAGGACCGCCTGTTCTTCTTCGTGAACTACGAGAACTACGTGCGTTCGGCCCCGGCCACCGGCTTCGGTGCCACCCCGTACGGCAACGGCAACATCACCGACCAGAACATCGCCGATGTGCAGGCCGCCGCCACCTCGTTCGGCTTCGACGCCGGCGGCACTGGTGGCCTCAACGCCGACACCGAGATCGAGGAATACGCGATCAAGCTGGACTGGAACATCACCGACAACCATCGTGCGGCGCTGCGCTACAGCTTCCTCGAACAGGGCGTGCTGCGCTTCCCGCAGGTGGACAACAACTCCGTCTCGCTGAGCTCGTTCTGGTACAACTACGCCAAGGAATTCGAGAGCACCGTGCTCGAGGTCTTCAGCGACTGGTCCGAGAACTTCTCGACCGAGTTCAAGGTGTCGCAGCGCGATTACACCGCGATCCGCGAAGCCAATTCGAACCTGCCGCAGATCGAAATCCGTGGCTTCGGCGGCAACAGCTCGATCTTCATCGGCACCGAGCAGAACACCCACGTCAACCTGATCGACACCAAGCAGACCAGCGTCTTCGGCGCCGGCAACCTGTTCGTTGGCGACCACACGATCAAGTTTGGTTTCGACTGGGAAAACAACGACATCGTCAACTTCTACGGCCGCGACCTGAACGGCGTGTACGTGTTCAACAGCCTGGCCGACTTCCAGGCCGGCACGCCGAACAGCTACATCGTGCGCGCACCGCGTCCGGGTGGCAGCTACGCCGACATCCCGGCGGCCTACGAGCAGGCGAACACCGGCCTGTTCGTGCAGGACAGCTGGGCGGTCAACTACAACCTGACCCTGCTGTTCGGCCTGCGCTACGACAAGCCTGACTTCGACGACCAGCGCCTGTACAACGAGTACGTTTCCAACATCTACGGCTACGACAACTCCAACACCGTCGACGCCGACATCCTGGCGCCGCGCTTCGGCTTCAACTACACCTTCGACAGCGAGCGTCCGACCCAGGTCCGCGGTGGCGTGGGCCTGTTAGGCGCGGTTCGCCGAACGTCTGGCTGGCCGGCGCTTACCAGAACACCGGTCTGAACTACGTGCAGTACGAGGAATTTGGCGGCGCGTTCCAGCCGACCGTGCCACCGTACATCCCGGCCTCCGGCACCGACCCGGCCTGCACCCCGATCCCGACCCTGCCCAGCTGCCCGCGCCAGAACGTCGACATCATCGCGCCCGACTTCGCGCTGCCGTCGGTGTGGAAGGCCAACATCGCGTTCGACCACGAGCTGCCGTGGCACGGCATCGTGTTCACTGCCGAGTTCCTGCACACCCAGGTCAAGGACGCCATCTTCATCCAGCGCCTCGACCCGTACAACGCCGCGGGCCAGGGCGTGACCGCCATCGGTCCGGACGGCCGCGAGCTGTTCTGGAACGACGCCGGCCTGGATCCGGCCAACACCGGCAGCTTCGGTATGTCCAACGGCACCAACGGCGCGTTCAACCGTGCCTTCCGTCCGAACGGCGTCGGTGACGTGTTCCTGATCAGCAACACCGACAAGGGCGAGAGCAACCAGTTCACCGTCAGCCTCGACCGTGCGATGGGCGACGCCTGGGCCTGGAGCCTGGCCTACACCTACACCGAAGCCACCGATGTCAGCCCGATGACCAGCTCGACCAACTCGTCGAACTGGGGCAGCAACCTGATCGGCAACCTCAACGAAGGCGTCGCTTACGACTCGCGCTACGCCATCAAGGACCGAATCACCGGCACCGTGCAGTGGAAGCACAACTTCTTCGGTGACAACGAAACCCGCGTCGCGATGTTCTACGAGGGTCGTTCGGGCCGTCCGTTCAGCTACATCTTCCGCAACGACGCCAACGGCGACAACGGCGCGTTCAACGACCTGTTCTACGTGCCGAACGGCCCGGGCGACGTGATCTGGACCGGCGGCGCGGCGATGGAAGAGTCGTTCTTCGAGTACCTGGCCCAGAACCCGGAGCTGGCGGCCTACTGCGCCGTATCGCCCCGGCCAACGGCTTCCGCACCGACTTCGTCAACAACTTCGACGTGCGCATCACCCAGGAGCTCCCGGGCTTCGCGGAAGGCCACAAGTCCATGCTGGCGCTCGACATCATGAACATCGGCAACCTGCTCAACGAAGACTGGGGCGTGATCGAGGACTACGGTTTCAACTCGACGCAGCAGCTGGCCAACTACGCCGGCATCTGCACCGCGACCGTCACCCCGACCTGCCCGGCGGGCTCCGAGGGCAAGTACGTGTACCACTGGACGGGTCCGGCCGGCGGCCTGGGCGTGCAGGAAAACAACAACGACAAGGGCAACACCGCGGTGTCGCGCTGGTCGGTCATGCTGAGCTTCAAGTACCAGTTCTGACCGACGCCCTCGTGGCGAATCGACGGCCGGCGGGAAACCGCCGGCCGTTTTTTATGCCCGTTCCGACGCCACCGCGCGGTGGTAAAGTCGACCGTTCATGACGACGAACGAGCGGTAGAGAAACCGATGAGCGACCCGCAGAACCTTCCCGCCACCGCCAACGCCCGCATCTCGCCGCGCGGTGGCCTGGACATCCTTTCCCGCGACGAGGTGGCGCGCCTGCGTGACGCCTCCACCGGCGGCCAGCGCGACCTGCTGCGCCGCTGCGCCCTGGCGGTGCTGACCACCGGCAGCGACTCCGACGACCCGCGCGCCGCGTCCCTGCGTTATCCCGACTTCGACATCGAGGTGCAGCAGCAGGACCGCGGCATCAAGATCGAACTGCGCAACGCGCCGGCCTCGGCCTTCGTGGACGGCGAGATCATCCGCGGCATCGCCGAGAACCTGTTCGCGGTGGTGCGCGACATCGCCTACAACGCCAACGAAGTGCACGGCAGCGGCAAGTTCGACCTTGGTACGTCGGCCGGCATGACCAGCGCCGTGTTCGAGATCCTGCGCAACGCCCGCGTGATGAAGTCCTACCAGGACCCGAGCCTGGTGGTGTGCTGGGGCGGCCACTCGATCAACCGCGACGAATACCTGTACACCAAGAAGGTCGGCTACGAGCTCGGCCTGCGCGGCCTGGACATCTGCACCGGCTGCGGCCCGGGCGCGATGAAGGGGCCGATGAAGGGCGCCACCATCGCCCATGCCAAACAACGGCACTGGAAGCCGCGCTACATCGGCATCACCGAGCCCGGCATCATCGCGGCCGAATCGCCGAACCCGATCGTCAACCACCTGGTGATCATGCCGGACATCGAGAAGCGCCTGGAGGCTTTCGTCCGGCTCGGCCACGGCATCATCGTGTTCCCGGGCGGCGTCGGCACGGCCGAGGAGATCCTCTACCTGCTGGGCCTGCTGCTGCACCCGGACAACGCCGAACTGCCGTTCCCGCTGATCCTGACGGGGCCGCGCGAATCGGCCGCCTATTTCGAGCAGATCGACCAGTTCCTGCGCCTGACCTGGGCGAGGCGGCGACGCCGCGCTACCGCATCATCGTCGATGATCCGGCCGAGGTCGCCCAGGCCATGCGCCAGGGCCTCAAGCGGGTGCGTGAGCACCGGCTGAAAGAACAGGACGCCTTCTTCTTCAACTGGTCGCTGCACCTGCCGGAAGAGTTCCAACTTCCGTTCGCGCCCACCCATGCAGCGATGGCGGGCCTGAACCTGCACCGCGAACAACCGGCGCACCTGCTGGCCGCCGACCTGCGGCGCGCGTTTTCGGGCATCGTCGCCGGCAACGTGAAGGAAGAGGGCATGCGCGAGATCGAACGCCACGGCCCCTTCACCATCGACGGCGACAAGGACATCATGCGGGCCCTCGACGGCCTGCTGAATGCCTTCGTCGAGCAGCGGCGGATGAAGATCGCCGGCACCTACAAGCCGTGTTACCGGGTGGTCGGGGGCTGACCAGTGGTTTGTGCCGGCAGCGTGATGGTAGCCACGTAACGGCCGCCCGCGACCTCGGTGTCCAGATGCCCCCGTCCCTGGCTGAGAGCCAGGATGCGCTCCCGGGCCGAGATCAACCCCACCTGATGCCCGCTGGCGGGCTGCTTGCCGCCGCTGGGCAGGTCGTTGCGGATGATTATCCGGACCGTGTCCGCATCAAGCAGCACGGTAACGTCGACCGCACCGCCGTTTGCTGAGGGCTCGACACCATGCCGTATCGCATTCTCGACCAGGGGCTGGATGGACAGGGTTGGGACCAGGACGTCCGGGAGCGTGTCCGGAAGTTGCCAGTGCAGCCGCAGTCGCGTGCCGAAACGCAGCGCCTCGATTTCGAGGTAGCGCTGTGCCAACGCCAGTTCGTCTTTCAGCGGGATTTCACGCGGACCCGAAAGCGCTGCGCGGAACAGGTCTGCCAGGTCCAGGAGCAGCCGTTCGGCTTCCCGGGCCTTGCATGCACTAGCGCCGCCCCGGTATTGAGCGTGTTGAACAGGAAGTGGGGACGGATCCTGGCCTGCAGGGCATCCAGTTCAGACTGTTTCGCGCGCAAGGCATGGAGCCGTCCCCGCCAGTAGTTGTCGAAAGCAGCCAGGCCCAGCAGACCGACCGTAAGCGAAATCCCGGACGTTCTAATGCCCAGGTTCCACCAGTCCGCGTCCGAGTCGAGCAGGGCCGTATCGAAAAAGGCGTGCGCCACAGCTGTGATCAACCAGCAATAGAGCAGGGCGACCAAGAGGGCGATCGCTGCGACGCGCTGCGGGGGAGGCGGTTGAGGGAATGCTTGGCCGCGTAGAGCGTTCCTAGCGTCAACAGAGCCATCCATTGGATCCATAGCGAGGCCAACCCGAAATAGACCCATCTGTCCTGGCTGAGGCCGGGTGCCAGGGCGAGTACGGCCGCCAGCCCTCGCCGCCAGTCACGACCCAAATGATGGCGCCAGCTTGCCAGAGGGCGTCCAGTGGGCGGTCGGGGGTGGGGCGTGTTGGGGTGTCATTCCGCGGGAGTGGGTCTCGGGGTACCACCATCATGCCCGCAATCCATGGCATTCGCCTCGTCGACCACCGCCTGGTCCGGCTTCAGGGCCGTTCGTCGGCAGGCGTTGGCACGCATGGCCGGGTTGGCGCTAACGTGGCCAAGCAAGTTCCGAGGGAAGGGCTTATGGGACGCATCGAATCTACCCAGCGACACGCTAGGGGTTGGACGGGGGCTCCGGTCCGCCGGCTTCACCCTGGTTGAGCTCATGATCACCATCGCGGTACTGGCAGTCGTGCTGGCCGTGGCGGTTCCCAGCTTCCAGGGGGTGATCAACCGCAACCGGCTGGTATCCGCTGCCAATGAAGCGGTCGGCGTGCTCCAGATCGCACGCATGGAGGCAATCCGCAGGAACGCCCGGGTCGAAATCTGCCCCAGCACCAATGGTGCCGCCTGCAGTGGTTCCAACTGGGCCCGGATGATCGTGCGCGTGGCCAGTTCTGGCGAGGTGGTGCGGGACGTCCAGGTTGTCGGGCAGGGAATTTCGGTCAAGGGCAGCGAGAATGCCGCGACCAATAACCGGATCGCCTTCAGCTCAGACGGCTTCGCCCGGGTCGGAAGCGGCACCGCCACCAGTGGCGGCCTGTCGGTGTGTTCCTCAAAGCTTCCTGATGCCGAGAACACCCGTGATGTCCTTGTGGCGGTCAGCCGGGTCAGCGTGACCGCGCGCAACGGAACTGCTGCCTGCACGGCCGCGGACGATTGAGGGACTGCCTAATGAAACCATCCACGTACTCCACTGGCATGCGGGCAGAACAGGCGGGCGCCAGCCTGCTTGAAGTATTGATCGCAGTGCTCATCCTGGCGATCGGTATGTTGGGTATAGCCGCGCTGCAGGCCATGACTCTCAAGAACACCCGGGGCGCAGCGGAGCGCACCACGGCGGTGATCCAGAGCTACGCGATGATGGACATGCTGCGTGCCAATCGCGGTGCTGCCGTCGCCGGCAACTACAACCAGGGTTATCTGTGCGAAGCACCTGAGGACCCGGCCGCCAGCCAGATTGCTGGCGATATGGACCGCTGGATCGCCCAATTGCAGCAATCGATGGGGCCGACTGCCTGCGGACGCATCACCTGCGGCGCCCAGACCTGCACCATCGGCATACGCTGGAACGACGAACGCGCGTCTGGCGGCGAGGCTATTCAGGAACTGACCACCGTGACCAGGCTCTGACCATGCGAACCAAACATCTGACCAGCAGCGGCAATCGCGGACGCCAGGCCGGGTTCTCGCTCATCGAGCTGATGATCGCCCTCATCCTCGGTCTGCTTGTGGCCGCAGCCGCCGGTGGCGTCTTCATCTCCAACAAACGGGTCTACAACGCGACGGAAACCCCTGGGGGCGCATCCAGGAGAACACGCGCGTTGCGTTTGAACTGATGTCGCGCGATCTGCGCGAGGCGGGTGGCAATCCGTGCGCATCCACTGTCATTACGGTCAACCAGATGTCGTCCGGCGGCAACAACTGGTGGCAGAACTACGGTAACGGCATCACCGGGTACGGTGGTGCCGATGCCATGCCCGGGACCGCGACCGGCACGGGTGTCGCGGAGCGCGTGGCCGGCACCGACGCAGTGGATGTCCACATGGCCCGGGCCGGCGATATCCGGGTCACGTCCCACACCAACCCGAGCGCAGTCCTGGATGTGACCAGCACCACGGGCCTGGCGGATGGCGACGTCCTGGTCGTCTGCAACCTGGACTATGCTTTTATCTTCCAGGCGACCGCATTGCCTTCGGGCACTTCGATCCAGCACAACAGCGGCACCAGCCTCAACTGCGCGCAGGAATTCCAGTTCGAGGACCCGTGCGTCGCGGGCGGCGCCAGCGGCGACAATGGCTACTGCTTCGCACCGGGCACCCCGCCTATCAATCCCAACTGCGAAGAGTCCAGCGACACGCCCGCCTACGTGGCCCGGGTCGGGACCTTCCGCTGGTATGTGGGCAATAACGCCCGTGGTGGTACTTCGCTATATCGGGTGGAACTCGCCAATCAGTCCGACACCGCCATCCCGGACACGGTGCTCTCCCAGGTGGAAGTGGTCGAAGGCGTCGAGGGCATGGAAGTCACCTATCTCGAGGCGGGCGAAACCAACTACGGCGCACCAGGCACGGTGGCTGACTGGGGCCGAGTGGTGGCGACGCGGGTCCAGTTGACCTTGACCGGTACCGAAGGCGCGCTGACCGAACGGGAAATCGAGGGTGTCGACGGCGATGCCTTGAGCAGGGTCATGACCCATGTGGTGACCTTGCGCAACAGGGAGAATCTGCTGTGAAGACGACAGCTCTTGCCGGCCGCCGGACCCAGGCGGGCGTAACCTTGGTGATCGTGCTCTTGCTGTTGCTGGTCATTACCTTGCTGGGCCTGGCGTCCATGCGTGGCGCCGTGCTCCAGGAGCGCATGAGCGGCAACGCATGGTTCCGCAGCGAAGCCTTTCAAGGGGCGGAAGCCGTCCTGCGCGAGGCGGAGTCCAACCTTGCGGTCGGTGGCCGTCCGACCGGCGTCCCGGCATCAGGCTGCAGTAGCGGCCTGTGCGCCATGCCGGTCAATGGCGAAGCTTCCGCCTGGGAGGTGGATGATTTCTGGACCTCGGGCAGCGGATTCGCCACTTCGAACCTGGAAACATCGGAGATCATGCAGCGTTACGTGATCGAAGACATGGGTGACGGGCGTGGCGAGTCCGAGGGCTGCACCAGCGACATCGACCTGTCGGCGCCGGAGTGCACAGCCGCTGGCGCCAGCGCGCGCAACTACCGAATCACGGCTTTCAGCCGATTGTCCAATGGAGCCGAGGTCATGCTCCAGTCCACGTTCCAGTTGCCGTAAGGCAGGTGATCACCATGAACAGCCATCCGATCCTTCGGGCGCGCATCAAGCCTCTTGCGGTTGCGGCCGCGTTTGTTGCGACCTTGTTCGCGCTGCCCGTCACGTCGGTGATGGCACAGAGCTTCCCGCAGTACCCGCTTCAGACGGGTGCGGGCGATGTCGAGCCGAACATCATGTTCATCCTCGATGATTCGGGGTCCATGGCATTCGATGAGATGCCTAATCCCGATATCCCGAGCATCTGCCGCCGAAGCGGCTCCAACTGCACCAACCCTGCCCACAACATCACGCAGCAGGCATTCCCGGGCAATTCCGTCTACTACAATCCGCAGACGGAATACGACCCATGGCTGAATTCCACCGGCAGCCCCATGACTGGAGGCACCACATTCACGTCGGTGTATGCCTCTTTCAATCATGCCGGCCCCGGCGCTTCTGGCGGTGAAAGCGATCTGGTGAACCTTTCCGACCCGAGCAGCTGCGAGAGCTACCGGGTGAATAGCGGCAGCGCCAACACCACCATCTGCGGTGGTACCCAGACCTTCTTCGCCCCGAAGAACCCGGATCCGGCGGTGCATACGGACGCCTATCTCGCCAATTCGAACAACTATTACCGCTATCAGATCCGCACGGTCAGCGGTTCCACGCAGTTCGTGCGCAGCGAGTTGGCGAATAGCGGCGCGGCCGGCTCGGTTGCCGGCCCGGCGAATTCGAACACCGTACGGGATTTCAATGGGGTCGACGAAAACGACACCGAGACGACCACCATCAATCTCACCGATGGCTGGTTCACGGCGGTGACCAGCTTCTACAGCGGTGGCGGTGGCAGCGGCAATCTGCGTCTGCGCGTATACGATGTCAACAGCGGCAACCTCGTCTGCGAGGCGGACACCAACAACGGCGTTGCCGAAACCTGCACGGCGCACGGGTTGTCCTCGGGTCCGTTCAGGTTCGAGCTTTACGTTGCCAACGGCTCGGGTAACCGCGATCTTGATAATGTCCGCCTCACGGTCACCAGTGGCGGCAATGGTTGCACTGCACCAAGTGGCGGCGTCTATTCCTGGCGGGGCTGCACCATCGCAGTGCCTGTCCGCTTCCCGAGTTCGGACAACCGAAGTGCCGCCGACGAGCTGATCAATTACGCCACCTGGTTCTCCTATCACCGTACGCGCATGAAGATCGCCAAGGCCGGCGCCAGCGCGGCATTCAATCAGCTGGGCGGGAACGTCCGCGT
Organism: Arenimonas daejeonensis; assembly: GCF_007993735.1. Classification (GTDB taxonomy): domain Bacteria; phylum Pseudomonadota; class Gammaproteobacteria; order Xanthomonadales; family Xanthomonadaceae; genus Arenimonas; species Arenimonas daejeonensis. Next base: position 1,535,112 of record NZ_CP042453.1, read on the forward strand.
CGGTTTCCGTTCGCTGCACGAAAACAATAGCAACACGGACTACGATATCCCGGTGGGTGACGGCAACAACGGCAACTTCGAAGGCACGGCCCGGAGCGACTGGTTCGGCAAGCTGTTCAACGCCAGAGGGCAGTCGGGCACGCCGCTGCGTGCCGCATTGCAGTCGACGGGTGAGTACTTCACCCAGACCGGCGCCAGCGGCCCTTATGGCCCCGCCGCCGCCAACCAACTGGCCTGCCGGCAGAACTTCGCGATCCTGACCACCGACGGTTTCTGGAACGGCAGCCTCTCGACGTCCGTCGGCAATCAGGACGGCACCAGCGGCGCGTCCATCATCAACCACCGGTTGCCGTCGACCGATCCCAACTACGACGCCATCCGGTATACGCGGGCGCACCCGTACCAGGACGGTGCCGGCACGACCAACTACAGCAACACCTTGGCCGATGTCGCGATGAAGTACTGGAAGGAGGACCTGCGTACCGATCTGGACAATATCGTCCCGCCTGGTGCGGACAATCCCGCCTTCTGGCAGCACATGGTGACCTTCGGCATCTCGATCGGCCTCAAGGGCACGGTCGACCAGACGTCGGTGGCGCAGGTGCTGCAGGATGGCCGTCCGCGCATCAACGGCAGCAATGTCAACTGGCCGGATCCCACGGATACGGAAAACGCAGAGCGTATCGACGATCTGCTGCATGCGGCCGTGAACGGCCACGGCGAATTCATCGCGGCGACCAGCGCGGACCGCTTCCGCGATGCCCTGGTCGGTGTGCTCGGCCAGATCCAGTCGCGCCTCGCCTCGGGTTCGAACGTGGCGACCAACAGCACGACCTTCCAGTCCGATACCCGCATGTACCAGGCGACCTACACCAGCGGCATCTGGACCGGTGATCTGGTCGCGCGCGACGTGACGGAGGTCGGCGGAATCTCGGATACCGAGGTTTGGCGTGTCTCCGCCCGCATCCTGGCGACCTACGCGGACGGAAATACCAGCAACGACTACCACAATCGCAGCGTGTTCACGTGGAACGGCACGGCCGGTTCCAGCTTCCCCACCGGGACGCAATCCACGGCTTTGACGCGGGCTACGGGTTCCGCGGCTGTGACGGGAGCCGATAACGCAAGTTATATCAAGGGCGCACGCAGCCTGGAGGCGTCGAACGGCGGCTTGCTACGTAACCGCTCGTCGGTGCTCGGCGATATCATCAACTCGTCGCCGTTCTACGTCCGCGACAGCGAGACGATCTTCGTCGGCGCCAACGATGGCATGCTGCACGCCATCAATGCCCTCACCGGCGACGTCCGTTTCTCCTATGTCCCGGCGGGTGTGAACATGACCGCGCTGGCCTCGCTCAGTGATCCCGCCTACACCCACAATTTCTTCGTGGATGGTCCGGTGGCCGTGTCCGGCTCGCGCGTGGTTTCCGGCACCAACTACCTGGTCGGCACATTGGGCAGAGGCGGCAAGGGTGTCTTCGCGCTCAATGTCACCGCACCGGCCAGCATGGCGGACAGTGGGGTGTTGTGGGACAAGACGGCTGCCGTGGATGCCGACATGGGCTACGTGACCGGCTTGCCGCTGATCGTCAACGGAAACAACGACGAAGCGCTGGCGATCGTTCCCAACGGTATCGACAGCACCAACGGAAGCGCCGTGCTCTACGTCTACAACGTCGCCACCGGTGCCCAATTGGCCAAGATCGACACCGGGGCGACGGGCGGCAACGGCTTGGCTTCGCCCCGCGCGGCGGACTTGAATGCCGACGGCAAGGTGGACTACGTCTACGCGGGCGACCTGCAAGGTCACATCTGGAAGTTCGACTTCACGTCGAACGTCGCCACCAATTGGGCCGTGGCCCTGAGTGGGCAGCCCTTGTTCACCGCGACTGACAGTGGCGGGGCCGCGCAGCCGATCACAGGTGGCCTCGCCCTGGCCCGCGAGTCGACCTCGGACGAGATATGGGTCACGTTCGGTACTGGCAAGTTGATTTCCTCCGGAGACTTGTCCGATACCAGTGTCCAGACCATGTACGGCGTGATTGATGGTGACGTGCCGGTGGTGCGGGCTGACCTGACGGTTCGTACGATAGCTGCGGTGGGCATAGATTCCGCTGGCCGCCCTGCTCGCGCATTCGAGACGTTAGGAACTGCCGGCCGATTCCGATGGCTGGTTTGTGGACCTCGGCAACCCGACGCCGGGTGAGCGCGTGATCAGCGGCGCACGTGTCAGTGGTCGTGCAGTTATCATGTCGAGCGTCATTCCTTCCGCTGGCACGGGTTGCGAGGCCAGTGGTGGTGGTTACCTGAATGCACTCGATGTGTTCACGGGTACCAGCCCCACCGCCAGCGGTGGCGGCAGCGGCTCGTCGTCGTTCTTCGACGTCGACGGCGATGGAGCGGGTGGCGACGAGGGCATCACCGACTCTGGTGGTACTGGGCTGGTGGATGCCGATGGCAACCCACTGGTGGTCGGCTCGATCGATCTGGGCATCGGTATGCCGACCGAATCCAGCCAGATCGACGACCCTGGTGCTGGTCTGCGGTTCGGGTGGTGTTTGCGCTGAAGTGCCTGCCGCGCCGCAGGAAGGTGGTCCGGGTTCGCCGCGCCGCATGTCCTGGCGCGAACTGTTCGGAGGGGATTGATCCATGAGCAAGATTCGCGGCAAGACCAAGGGCTTCACCCTGATCGAGTTGATGATCGTCGTGGCGATCCTCGGCATTCTGGCGGCAATCGCCTACGCGTCGTATCAGAACAGCGTGATCAATTCGCGGCGGGCGGCTGCATCGGCTTGCCTCATGGAAATGGCGCAGTATATGGAGCGCGCGTACACGACTAACATCACCTACGTCTTGTCGGTGCAGCAGCAGGGTGCCATTTCCTCCCTGTCGTGCCAGGCTGATCTGGGTATTTTCTACACGTTCTCTCCCGGCGTCCCGACGGCCAGTGCCTATACGCTGGTGGCCACGGCACAGGGGCCGCAGCTCAAGGACACGAAGTGCGGCAATCTGAGCCTGAACCAGGCAGGTACCCGGTTGGTCAGTGGTACAGCGACACCAGCCGAATGCTGGTGAAAGGCCATCTCCTGAAACGAAAAAGGCTCGCAGCAATGCGAGCCTTTTCTTGGAATACCTGGCGCCCGAAGTTGGACTCGAACCAACGACCCCCTGATTAACAGTCAAGTGCTCTAACCGGCTGAGCTATTCGGGCGGGGATGGGCATTTTAAACATCCTGGCGGCCCGGTCAAGCCTCGGAGGGGTCAGGGGACGTAGGGACAAGGGCTGTCGGGCGCTTTGCCGGGCTGTGTACGGGCGCGTCCGGCCAGGTTGACCACCACATCGCCCAAGTGGTGCGGACCGCGATGCGAGCAGACACGGAGCGTGAGATTGTTGCCCCCGCTCAGCCCGGTAGGCTGATAGCGCACCCGGTGCCGGCCCGCGGTACTCCGTATCGCCAGCCTGCCGGTCCTCTCCGGTTCGTGCCACAGGACCGCACCAGCATCGCTTGGCTGTTTCTCCCTGTCTGGGTCGTAGTACACGATCCAACCCTGCTCCCACACCAAGTCGTCCCGGCAATACCTGCCATCGGCACTGGGGCAGACAGTCACCGCCATGCGGCGGCTGATGGCCGCCATGCGTGCACTCATCAGGGAGGTCGTCAACGTGTGGAAGGCATTCAGAGTGTCGGCCCGTTCCCGCAAGATAGCCATCGCAGGGATCCCAGCGACGAGCAGGGCTGACATGACCACGAGCGCCGCCACGAGCTCGACAATGCTGAATCCCCGGGGTGGCATGGGCATGTCGATATGGGCTCCTGGCGAGGGCCCCAATGTTCGGGAACCTTGCAGGGGCTGTGCATAGGTATTCTTCCGTCGCGGGCGTCAGGGTTGGCCCCGAAAGCATGCGGATGCCTCGCTATAATCGCCCGTTGGATTCCCCGAGCTCATATATGTCCGACCGTTTCGAACTCGTCGCGCCCTACCAGCCCGCCGGCGACCAGCCGCAGGCCATCCGGCGCCTGGTGGACGGATTCGAGGCCGGCCTGGCCCAGCAGACCCTGCTGGGTGTCACCGGCTCGGGCAAGACCTACACAATCGCCAACGTCATCGAGGCGGTGCAGAAGCCGACCCTGGTGCTGGCCCCGAACAAGACCCTGGCCGCCCAGCTCTACGGTGAGTTCAAGTCCTTCTTCCCGCACAACTCGGTCGAATACTTCGTCAGCTACTACGACTACTACCAGCCCGAGGCCTACATACCGTCGACCGACACCTTCATCGAGAAGGACAGCAACATCAACGAGCACATCGAACAGATGCGCCTGTCGGCGACCAAGGCCCTGCTGGAGCGACGCGACGCGGTGGTGGTGGCCAGCGTCTCGGCCATCTACGGCCTGGGCGACCCGAACGAGTACTTCCGGATGGTGCTGCACCTGGTCAAGGGCGACCGCATCGACCAGCGCGAGCTGATACGCCGCCTGACCGAGATGCAGTACAGCCGCAACGAGACCGAACTGGTGCGCGGCGCCTTCCGCGTGCGCGGCGAGACCATCGACGTGCACCCGGCAGAATCCGAGATCGAGGCCCTGAGGATCGAACTGTTCGACGGCGAGATCGAGAACGTCGCCCTGTTCGACCCGCTCACCGGCCACGTCTTCCGCAAGCTGCAGCGCTACACGCTTTACCCGAAGTCGCACTACGTCACCACGCGGCGCACGGTGCTGGACGCCATCGAGACCATCAAGGTCGAGTTCAGCGCCCGCATGGAGGAGCTTTACAAGGCCAACAAGCTGGTCGAGGCGCAACGCCTGCAGCAGCGCACCATGTACGACATCGAGATGATGGCCGAAGTGGGTTTCTGCTCGGGCATCGAGAATTACAGCCGGCACCTGACCGGGCAGATGCCGGGCGAACCGCCGCCCTGCCTGTTCGACTACCTGCCGCCGGACGCGCTGCTGGTGGTGGACGAATCGCATGTCACCGTCCCGCAGCTGGGCGCCATGTACAAAGGCGATCGTTCGCGCAAGGAAACCCTGGTGGAGTTCGGTTTCCGGCTGCCGTCGGCCCTGGACAACCGGCCGCTGAAGTTCGAGGAATGGGAGCGCCGCGCGCCGCGCAGCATCTTCGTCTCGGCCACGCCCGGAAAATACGAGATCGAGAAGTCCGGCGACCAGGTGGTCGAACTGCTCGTGCGACCCACCGGACTGATCGACCCGGAAGTCGAGATCCGCCCGGTCGCCACCCAGGTGGACGACGTGCTGTCCGAGATCCACGCACGCGTGAAGCTCGGCGACCGCGTGCTGATCACCACGCTGACCAAGAAGATGGCCGAGAACCTCACCGACTACCTGTCCGAACACGACGTGAAGGTACGCTACCTGCACAGCGACGTGGACACGGTGGAACGTGTCGAGATCATCCGCGACCTGCGCCTGGGCGTGTTCGACGTGCTGGTCGGCATCAACCTGTTGCGCGAGGGGCTGGACATGCCGGAGGTGTCGCTGGTGGCGATCCTGGACGCCGACAAGGAAGGTTTCCTGCGTTCCACCGGTTCGCTGATCCAGACCATCGGCCGCGCCGCCCGCAATGTGCGCGGCAAGGCCATCCTCTACGCCGACCGCATCACCAACTCGATGAAGGCCGCGATCGACGAAACCGACCGCCGCCGCCAGCGGCAGGTCGACTACAACCTAGAGCACGGCATCACGCCCACCAGCATCGTCCGTGCCGTCATGGACGTGATGGAAGGCGCCCGCAGCGAGCCCGATGACGCCCGGGGCCGCGGCAAGGCCCGCCGGGTGGCGGAGGAGGGCACCGACTACGCACTGCTTGACCCGACCCAGCTGGCGGCCCGGCTCAAGCAGCTCGAGGCCCGCATGCACAAACACGCCCAGGACCTGGAGTTCGAGGAAGCGGCCAAGGTCCGCGACGAGATCCACCGCCTCAGGACGCAGGGGTTGATGGCCTGAAAGGCCCATGGGACACGGTTCTCCGGCCGCGGCCCGGGCCGCCGTTGCCGCCGCTCTCGGTCCGTTGCTATACTTCGCGCCCCTTATGGGCGGTTAGCTCAGCGGTAGAGCACTACCTTGACATGGTAGGGGTCACAGGTTCGAAACCTGTACCGCCCACCATCCAGGCCAGGCACGACGTGCCGGCGGATGGTCCCAGAGGGTAAACAAGCGAAAGGCCACCCCAGCGGTGGCCTTTTTCGTTTCCGGCCCTCTGCCGGAACGCCCGGTCCTGCCGTGTAGTGCCTAGAGCCAATAGACACCTCTCCGGGCGGCATCAATCATGCCCCTGGATTCAAAACGAAGGCCTAGACGTCCCGGAGCCCGGTGGGTTCCGGTCGGACCCAACGACGGGCATTCGCCCCGGGAGGCTCGTGTCATGAAAGCAAGTCAGGCGTCATCCATCGGTTTTACCTTCGCGGTTTCCCTCCTCCTGTCTGCCCCCATGGTGCAGGCGGCAGAGGCTGCCGCCGCGCCGGCAGCCAGCGCCCCGGCCATCGACCCGACCTCGCTGGCGGCACTCGACCGGATGGGCGAAGCGCTTCGCGGACTGAAGCACTTCAGCCTGACCTCCGACACCACGCTCGAACTGGTGCTCGAGGACGGCCAGAAGATCGACCTGGATGGCACGGTCTCGTACAAGGTGGTCAAGCCGGACCAGCTCTTTGTCGAAATCAGGAGCGACCGCCGCCTGCGCGAGCTCTATTTCGACGGCAAGGACCTCACCATCAACTCGCCGCGCCTGGGGCTCTATGCCTCCACGCCGGTGGAAGCCCGGACCCTGGGCGAGTTCGTCGTCAATGCGGCGGAAAAATACGACATCAACTTCCCCTGGCGGACCTCTTCTACTGGGGTACCGACCTGGCGCCCAAGGACCTGATCCGTACCGGCACCCATGTCGGCAAGGTCACCTGGACGGGGTCGCGACCGACCATTACGCCTTCACCCAGGAAGGCGTGCACTGGCAGATATGGATCACGGAAGCGGACTCCTGCCCGTGAAGATGGTGATCACCAGCCAGGCCGATCCGGCGTTGCCGCAGTACCGTGCACGCCTGCAATGGGACACCAAGACGCCGGTGCTGGCGTCGGCGTTCAAGTTCACGCCCGCCAAGGACTCGCAGCGGATCGTGCTGGCTGCCGACGTGGCTTCGGCTGAAGTGGAAGGGGAGAACTGACATGGCTGCCAACATCTCGATGAAACTTCCGCTGATCGCCGCGGTGTGCCTGATCGGGGCAAGCCTCGCGGTTCCGTTCGAGTTCGCGGAAGCCGCCCGTGGCGGTGGCAACGCACGTGCCGGCGCCCAGACCAGCGTCAATCGCCCGGCCGCCAATACCAACCGCGGCGGCGGGTCCGCCCGGGCCAATACCTCGTCGTCCGGTGGCCGGAACGTCAACCGGAACACCAACGTCAACCAGAACGTGAACGTCAATGTAAACAACAATGGCAACCGCGACTGGGACAACGACTGCTGCGACAACGACTGGGACGACAACCCGCTCGCCAGGGCGGCGGTCGTGACGGGCACCATCGCGGCGATCGGATCGATCGTGCGCCAGCCGCCGGCGAACTGCGTGCCGGTCTCGCACCAGAACATCACCTACCAGCAGTGTGGTTCCACCTGGTACCAACCGCAGTATTCTGGCTCCAACGTCCAGTACATGGTGGTCAGTCCACCCTATTGACCATGATGAAAGCCCCCGCAGCGGCATTGGCCGCCCTGATGGCGATGTCGCTGCCCGGCGGGGTCCGGGCGTCGGAAACCAGCGTCTCCAGCACCAACGTGATGGACGAGGCGGACAAGGTCGCGCCCACGGATGAGGAAGGGAAGCGGAAGCCCGGCTTTGTCGTCCTGCCGATCCCGCTGTCCAACCCGGCCCTGGGCAGCGGCCTCGTCGTTGCCGGCGTTTCCTTCTACCAGCCCGAAGGCAGCCCGCGGCCCTGGATGACAGGCGCGGGCGTGTTGTGGACCGACAATGGCAGCCGCGGCGGCGGCGTGTTCCAGAAGGCCTACCTGGGCGGCGACAAGTACCGCGTCACGGGTTTTGCCGGCGGTGCCAACCTCAACCTCAATTTCTACGGCATCGGCGCCGACGATGCGGGTCGGGACTTTTCCATTCCGATCAACCAGAACGGACGCGTCGTGAAGATCGACGGCTTCCGCAAGGTGTGGGAGAACACCTACGTCGGCCTGAGGCTGCGCATGGCGACGATCACCACGTCCTTGCGCTTCGACGGTGACGTCCCCGATGTATTCGAGGGCTTGGCGCTGGAGCAGGAGTCGGACATCGGCGGCCCGGGCCTGCTGGCCCAGTACGACACCCGCGACAGCGAACTGTGGCCGGCCACGGGCAGCTACGCCAACCTGCAGGCGCAATGGGACCTGGACAGTTTCGGCAGCGACTACGGGTACGACAAACAGGAACTGAGCTACAACCGCTACATGAGCGTGACGGACAGCGCCGTGCTGGCGGTGCGTGGCTCGGTCTGTCGCGCCGGCGATGGCACGCCCTTCTTCGACCTGTGCCTGTTCGGCGCCTCGAACGACCTGCGCGGTTATGAATCGGGGCAATACCGCGACCGGGCATTGGCGGCAGTGCAGGCCGAGTACCGGTGGCGATTCACGCCACGCTGGGGTGCGGTGTTTTTGCCGGCGTCGGCAGCGTCGCGCCGACCCTCGGCGACCTGGCCGATTCGGTGACGCTGCCTTCCGGGGGCGCGGGCCTGCGGTTCCGCGCGTCGAAGACCTACAACATCAACATCAGCCTCGACTACGCCGTTGGCCGCGATTCCGAGGCCCTGTACTTCTACATCGGCGAGGCATTCTGAAACCGCGAAGGTCCGGAAGCCCACGCATGCCGCCGGAGGCCAGGACCTTCATGCACGGGTTTCACGAGCCGGCGCCGTCCTCGACCGCACGCCACACCCGCAGCAGGTTTTCGCCGAGGATCTTTCGGATGTCGGCTTCGGAATAGCCGCGGGCCTGCAGTCCGGCGACCAGGTTCGGGAAATCCGCCACCGACTTCAGCCCCGTCGGCAGGTTGCCGTTGACGCCATCGAAGTCCGAGCCGATGCCGACATGGTCGATGCCGACCAGCTTCACGCCATGGTCGATCTGGTCGAGCACGGCGTCGATCGGTGTTTCCCGCCTCGGGTGCGCGGCCTGCCAGGCAGCGCTGAAATCCGCTTCGCTCTGCACCGGCTTGCCTTCGGCCGCCAGTGCCTCGTTCCGGCGTCGCATCTCCGCCGCGGCGGTGAAATAGTCCTGCGTCTCTTTCGCCGCGGCCGGGTTGACGAAGGCATTGCCGAAGGCGACCTGGATCACGCCGCCTTTGGCCGCCACCTGCTTCGCCAGTTCATCGCTGATGTTGCGCTCGAAGCCCGGCGTGAAATGCCGGAACGCGGAATGCGAGGCGATCACCGGTACCTGGCTGAGCCGGACCGCATCGGCGACGGCTTCGTCCGACAGGTGCGAGACATCGACCATGATGCCGAGCCGGTTCATCTCCGCGACTACCTGCTCGCCGAAGGGGCTCAGCCCGTTCCATTTTTTGGTCGTGGTGTAGGACGAATCGCTGATGGCGTTGTTGGCGCTGTGGGTGAGGGTGATATAGCGGATGCCCCGGTCGAAGAAGAACTGGAGCTGCGCGAGGTCCTCGCCGATCGGCGCACCGTTCTCCATGCCCAGCGGCAGCAGCACGCGACCATCGGTGATGCCCTTTTCGACATCGCGCGGCGAGCGCAGCAGCGCGAACTTGTCCGGATGGCGCTGCACCAGCGCCTCGACCGCGTCGATCTGCTGGTTGGCGATGCCCCAGGCGGTATCGGCTTCGTCCTCGCCGGCCGAGGTGTAGATGGACATGAAGGCGACATCCAGCCCGCCGGCCCGTGCCTTGGGATCGAACTCGCGTTCGGCCGTGGCCATGCCGATGTCATGCCAGCGCTCCAGCAGCATGCCGGGTGCATCGATGTGGGTGTCGACGATGATGGCGTGCTGCGCGAGCTCGGTTGCCGGACGGGTCGCGTCGGCGAATGCCGGGCCCGCGGTCATCAAAACGATTGTCAGAGGAACCGAAAAGCCATTGCCGCGCATGCCTGTCTCCAGAATTCGTTGATGTCGTCCGGACCGATCGTCGTTGGTGCCGGGGTGTCAATGCAATACGCCGTGGCCGGTCGTCCCGTCGAGCCGTGTCAGGGCGCCGTCATCCGGTGCCTGCGCAAGCGCTCGTAGACCGGACGGCAGGCGTCCGCGACTTCGGCGGCCGCGCCGGTCAGGTCGGTTTCCCGAGCGCGCCAGGGTTCGAAGCCCGTGGACTTCCAGACCGCGTCGTACCAATGGGGTGCCCAGATGCCGTCGCTGTCCCGCGGTCCTGCCGGCCAGGCCAGCATTCGGGGCGCTGTGAAGTCGATGCCCAGCCGTGTACACAGCGCACGCAGGTGCGCCTCGGGCGCCTGCAGGAAATCACCGGCGTCGATCACGGGCGGCGCTTCGCCCAGGCGGTCACTGAGCTGGTCGAACAGCCGGCCCTGCTGCGGCAGGCCGATGTCTTCCGGCGTCACCGTGGCGCGGGACTTCAGATAGGACGCCACCACTTCACTCGGGTCGCGGACCAGGAACACGTTCGTCAGCCCGAAGATCCAGTCTGTCGCCATGTCCGGCAGCAGGTGGTGGCTCATGTGCTTCTGGTACCAGACCGGGCGGCCACCGGGAATCGGGCCGGTCATCGTCGCGACGACCTTGCGCCAGTCGGTTTCACCGTCCGCGATCACCTCGTCGCGCCCGGGATGGTCCAGCCCGGTCGCGGCCAGGTAGGCGGCATAGAGCGGCTCGTCGCTGACGACGCAGTCCTCTCGGTTCTCCCAGGCCCGCATCATCGCCGTGGAAATGTTGCGCGGGCCGCTCCACATCGCGATCCGCAGGCCGCTCATGCCAGGCGCTCCGCGGCGCGCAGCATGACGTCGCGCTGCACCAGTTCGCGATACAGGCCCTGCAGTCGCGCCACCATCGGCCCCGGCTGGCCGTCGCCGATCTCCCGTCCGTCGATGGAACGTACCGGCACCACGCCGGCGAAGGTGCCGGTGGTGAAGGCCTCTTCGGCCGAATAGGCCTGGGCCAGGGTGAAGTTCTTCTCGAAGCAGGGGATGCCAGCCTCGCGGCAGACCCGCAACACGTTGGAACGGGTGATGCCGGCCAGGCAGTAGTCGCCGGTGGAGGTCCACACCTCGCCCTTGCGCACGATGAAGAAATGGGTCGAATTGCAGGTGGCGACGAAGCCGTGCGGATCCAGCATCAGCGCTTCGTCGGCGCCAGCGGTATAGGCCTGGATGCAGGCGGTGATGCAGTTGAGCTTGCTGTGGCTGTTGAGCTTGGGATCCTGCACGTCCGGATAACCCCGGCGCACGTGCGCGGTGAACAGGGTCAGGCCGGTCGCGACGGTCTCGGGCTTGGCGGTCTTGAACTCGGGGATGATCACCACGGTGGCCGGGCCCACGGTCACGCGCGGGTCCTGGTAGGGCGTGCGCTTCACGCCGCGGGTCACCATCAGGCGCAGGTGCACGCCGTCGTGCATGCCGTTGGCGGCCAGGGTCTCGTGGATGGCGCGGGTCAGGCCGGCGCGGTCCAGACCGATGTCCATGGCGATCGCCTTGGCGCCCTCGAACAGCCGGTCCAGGTGCTCGTCCAGGAACACCGGCTGCCCGGAGACCACCCGCAGCCCCTCCCAGACGCCGTCGCCCAGCACGAAGCCGCTGTCGAACACCGACACCGTGGCCTCGGCCCGGGGTTTGAGCTGGCCGTTGATCCAGATGCGGATGTCCGCGTTGCGCGGGTCGTCGTGGAAGTCGTGGATGCTCTGCGCCATGTGCGGATTTCCGGTGGGCCTGGGTCGGAGTCTAGCCGGAAACGCCTGAATTCATTGACTTTCGACCGTCCCGGCCCTACCTTTGCACCGTCAACGGCTGAAACAAGGTGGCCCCGGGAAACCGGCGCCGAGCGTGCGACATGAGCACTACCGCCCTTCACTGATCGCGCCGACCAGGTCCCGCATCCGCGAAGGGCGCCTGGCGCCCTTTTTTATTGCCGCGAAGAGCGACCCCACCCCGGCCCTGCCCTGTGAACAGGGGAGGGAGACAAGCCAAGAGCCCCATGATCAACATCACGCTACCCGACGGCAGCCGCCGCCCGTTCGAACATCCCGTCACCGTCGCCGACGTCGCCCTGTCCATCGGGCCCGGCCTGGCCAAGGCCGCGCTCGGCGGCAAGGTGGACGGCAAGCTGGTGGACGCCAGCTTCCGCATCGACCATGACGCCTCGCTCGAGATCGTCACCGACAAACATCCCGACGCCCTCGACGTGCTGCGCCACTCCACCGCGCACCTGCTGGCCCAGGCCGTGCAGCGCCTGTTCCCGGGCGCCCAGGTCACCATCGGCCCGGTCATCGACAACGGCTTCTACTACGACTTCGCCTACGAGCGTCCGTTCACGCCCGAGGACCTGCCGGCGATAGAGGCCGAGATGCAGAAGATCGTGAAAGAGGCGCTGCCGGTCACCCGCAGCGTGAAGTCGCGCGACGAGGCCGTGGCCTTCTTCAAGGGCATGGGCGAGCACTACAAGGCCGAGATCATCGAATCGATCCCGGCCAACGAGGACCTGTCGCTGTACTCGCAGGGCGAGTTCACCGACCTGTGCCGCGGCCCGCACGTGCCGGGCACCGACAAGCTGCGCGCCTTCAAGCTGATGAAGGTCGCGGGCGCCTACTGGCGCGGCGACCACAACAACCAGATGCTCAGCCGCATCTACGGCACCGCCTGGCTGAACGACAAGGACCTCAAGGCCTACCTCACCCAGCTTGAGGAAGCCGAGAAGCGCGACCACCGCAAGATCGCCAAACAGCTCGACCTGTTCCACCTGCAGGAGGAAGCACCGGGCCTGGTGTTCTGGCATCCGAAGGGCTGGGAGCTCTGGCAGGTGGTCGAGCAGTACATGCGCAAGGTCTACCGCGCCTCCGGCTACCAGGAAGTGCGTTGCCCGCAGATCCTGGACGTGTCCCTGTGGAAGAAGTCCGGCCACTGGGACAACTACAAGGAAAACATGTTCTTCACCGAGTCGGAGAAGCGCACTTACGCGCTCAAGCCGATGAACTGCCCGGGCCACGTGCAGGTGTTCAACCAGGGCCTGCACAGCTACCGCGACCTGCCGATCCGCTACGGCGAATTCGGCGCCTGCCACCGCAACGAGCCCTCGGGCGCGCTGCACGGCATCCTGCGCGTGCGCGGCTTCACCCAGGACGACGGCCACGTGTTCTGCACCGAGGACCAGATCGAGTCCGAGGTCACCGCCTTCCACCGGCAGGCGCTGAAGGTGTACGAGGACTTCGGCTTCCAGGACGTGCAGATCAAGATCGCCCTGCGCCCGGAATCGCGCCTGGGCGACGACGCCACCTGGGACAAGGCCGAGGCCGCCCTGCGCGCCGCCCTGTCGGCCTGCGGCGTGGCCTGGGAGGAGCTGCCGGGCGAGGGCGCCTTCTACGGCCCGAAGATCGAATACCACCTCAAGGACGCCATCGGCCGGACCTGGCAGCTGGGCACCATGCAGGTGGATTTCATGATGCCGGCCCGCCTGGGCGCCGAATACGTGGACGAAAGCTCGACCAAGCGCCATCCGGTCATGCTGCACCGGGCCATCGTGGGGTCCATGGAGCGTTTCATCGGCATCCTGGTCGAGAACCACGCCGGCGCCTTCCCGGCCTGGCTGGCCCCGGTGCAGGCGGTGGTCATGAACATCACCGACGCCCAGGCCGACTGGGTCGAAACGGTCCGGAAAACCCTTGAGAATCAAGGCTTCCGGGTCAAGGCCGATTTGCGGAACGAGAAGATCGGCTATAAGATCCGCGAGCACACGCTGCAAAAGATCCCGTACCTGCTGGTGGTTGGCGACCGCGAGAAGGAAAATGGGATGATTGCAGTGCGCACGCGGTCCGGGGAGGACCTGGGCTCGATGGCCCTCGAAGACTTCACCACCCGGCTGCGCACGGAGAATGGCCCGGTCGCCTGATGCAGGCGGCCGGTTCGGTTTAACTACATAGGAACACGCGAATCAATACTTCATCTTCTGACAAAGGCAACCGCAAGAACCTCGAAATCCGGGTCCCGCGCGTGCGCGTGATCGGCCTGGACGGCGAGATGGTCGGTGTGCTGACGCGCGACGAAGCGCTCGCGCTGGCCGAGGAATCCGGCGTGGATCTGGTGGAAATCCAGCCGACCGCGGATCCGCCGGTCTGCCGCATCATGGATTACGGCAAGTACAAGTTCGACCTGCAGAAGAAGGCGAACGCCGCCAAGAAGAAGCAGAAGATCGTCGAGATCAAGGAACTCAAGTTCCGCCCGACCACCGACGACGGCGACTACAACATCAAGCTCCGCAACCTGCGCCGCTTATGGAAGAGGGCGACAAGGTCAAGGTCAACATCCGCTTCAAGGGCCGCGAGATGGCCCACCAGGAGCTCGGCCTGGAAATGGCCAAGCGCATCGAGCTCGACCTGGGCGAAGACGTGGTGATCGAACAGCGTCCCCGCCTGGAAGGCCGCCAGATGATCATGATGGTCGCGCCCAAGAAGAAGTGACCTGTAGGAGGGCCTTCAGGCCCGAAGCCCCTCGCCAAGCGCCCGGTAGGAGGGCCTTCAGGCCCGAAGCCCTTCGCCAAGAGCTCGGGCCTGAAGGCCCTCCTACACAAAGCCTTGGTTTTCCTGCATAATTCGCGGCCCACCGGGATTCCGGTGGGTCCCCGGTGCGGTTCCCGGGCCCAGTACATCGGGCAGAACCGTCATGGACCTGTCATAGATTCTTAGCGGAATCAAAGACTTACAAGCCGGCAAGGGCAGGACGGAAAGTGTGGCGCAAGCCACCGCCCAGGCCAGTAACTAAAAAACCCCAAAGGGACGACCATGGCCAAGATCAAGATCAAGACCAATCGGGCGGCCGCCAAGCGCTTCCGGAAGACCGCTTCCGGCAAGTACAAGGCTGGCCACGCCAACCGTAGCCATATCCTCACCAAGAAAGCGACCAAGCGTAAGCGCGGTCTTCGTGCCACGAACATCGTTCGTGCCGAGGATTCGGGCCGTCTGGACCGCATGCTTCCGTACCTCTGAGGAGATAAGAAATGGCACGAGTCAAGCGTGGTGTAACGGCGCGCCGCCGTCACAAGAAAATCATCAAGCTCGCGAAGGGTTACTACAACGCCCGTCGCAAGGTGTTCCGCGTTGCCAAGCAGGCCGTCACCAAGGCCCAGCAGTACGCGTACATCGGCCGCAAGCAGAAGAAGCGCCAGTTCCGCAGCCTGTGGATCGTCCGCATCAACGCGGCCGCCCGTCTGCACGGCCTGAGCTACAGCCGCTTCATGAATGGCCTGCTGAAGGCGAACGTCACCCTGGACCGCAAGGCCCTGGCCGACATCGCCATCCACGATCCGGCCGCCTTTGGCGCGATCGCCGAGCAGGCCAAGCGCGCTCTCGCGGCGTAAGGCACTGGCCCGCGGCGGTTCGCCGCACGCGGGCAAGACCAGAGTGGGGAAGGGCGAGAGTCCTTCCCCATTTTGTTTTCCGGGGCAACAAAACCTGGGTAGAGCATGTCCGACATCGAATCCCTGACCCGATCGGCCCTGGCCGAGATCGAATCCGCCGCCGGCCTGGACGCGCTGGACGCGCTGCGCGTCTCGCTGCTGGGCAAGTCCGGCAGCATCACCGGCCAGCTCAAGCAGCTCGGTGCGCTGGCGCCGGAACAGCGCAAGCTGGCGGGCGAAGCGGTGAACCGCGCCAAGGACACGCTGGCCGGCGCCCTGGCCGCGCGCAAGGCCGCGCTGGAAGACGCCGCGCTGGCCCAGCGCCTGGCCTCGGAACGCATCGACGTCACCCTGCCGGGCCGCGGCAATGCGCCGGGCAACCTGCATCCGGTTTCGCGCACACTCGAGCGCATCACCGACATCTTCGCGCGCCTGGGCTACCAGCTGGCCGACGGTCCCGAGATCGAGGACGACCACCACAATTTCGAGGCGCTGAACTTCCCGCCGCACCATCCGGCGCGCGCCATGCACGACACCTTCTACTTCCCGGACGGCCGCCTGCTGCGCACCCACACCTCCGGCGTGCAGGTGCGTTTCATGGGCGCGGCCGTTGCCGATAAAAGCGGGCCGCCGCTGCGCATGATCGCCGCCGGCAAGGTCTATCGCAGCGACAGCGACCAGACCCACACGCCGATGTTCCACCAGGTCGAAGGCCTGCTGGTGGACGAAACCTCCAGCTTCGCCGACCTCAAGGGCACGCTGGCCGAATTCGTGCGCGCTTTCTTCGAGCGCGATTTCGAGATGCGCTTCCGCCCGAGCTATTTTCCCTTCACCGAACCGTCGGCCGAAGTGGACATCGCCTGGCAGCAGCCCGACGGCAGCACGCGCTGGCTGGAAGTGCTGGGCTGCGGCATGGTGCACCCGAACGTGCTGCGCGCCTGTGGCATCGACCCGGAGAAGTACACCGGCTTCGCGTTCGGCCTGGGCGTGGAGCGTTTCGCCATGCTGCGCTACGGCGTCAACGACCTGCGCAGCTTCTTCGAGAATGACAGCCGTTTCCTGAGGCAGTTCGCATGAAGTTCCCCGAAAGCTGGCTGCGCGAGCACGTCACCGTTTCCGCCACGCGCGACGAACTGTCCGCGCGCCTGACCGCGATCGGCCTGGAGGTCGAAGACGCGCAGGTGATCGGCGAAGGCCTGGACGGCGTGGTCGTCGCGGAAATCCTGTCCTGCGAAAAACACCCCGAAGCCGACCGCCTGCAGGTCTGCCAGGTCGCCACCGGCGCCGGCACCGTGCAGATCGTCTGTGGTGCGCCGAACGCACGTCCGGGCCTGAAGGCGCCGCTGGCCACCGTCGGCGCCACGCTGCCGGGCGGCATCAACATCAAGGCCGCGAAGCTGCGCGGCGTGGATTCGCAGGGCATGTTGTGCTCGGCGAAAGAACTGGGCGTTGATCCGGATGCGTCCGGTCTGCTGGAGCTGCCGGCCGATGCGCCGGTGGGCGCGAAGCTGGCGGATTTCCTCGGCCTGCCCGACGCCAGCTTCGAACTCAAGCTCACGCCCAACCGCGCCGACTGCTTCAGCGTGCGCGGCGTGGCCTTCGACGTCGCCGCGGCGCTGGGCACCCAGGTGAACGCGCTGCAGATCCCCGAGGCCATCGTCTCCAGCCACGCCAGCGTCGCCGTGCAGTTGGACGCCGGTGCCGACTGCCCGCGCTTCTGCGGCCGCGTGGTCGAGGGCATGGACCCCGGCGCACGCACGCCGCTGTGGATGAGCGAGCGCCTGAAGCGTGCCGGCCTGCGTCCGATCAGCCCGCTGGTGGACATCACCAACTACGTGATGCTGGAACTCGGCCAACCGCTGCACGCCTTCGACGCCGACAAACTCACCGGCCCGATCGTGGTGCGCCACGCACACGCGGGCGAGACGCTGAAGCTGCTCGACGAACGCGAAGTCGTGCTGGACCCGGGTTTCCTGCTCGTCACCGACGCCGGCCGCGCGGTCGCGCTGGGCGGCGTGATGGGCGGCTGGGACACGCGCGTCACCGACAGCACCACCCGGGTGTTTTTCGAGGCCGCGCACTGGATCCCGAGCGCGATCATCGGCCGCGCCCGCAAGCTGGGCATGCACACCGACGCCGGCCACCGCTTCGAACGCGGCGTGGACCCGGAACTGCCGCGCTACGCGGTGGAGCGGGCGACCGCGCTGGCCTTGCAGATCATGGGCGGTCGCGCCGGCCCGATCACCGAAACCACTTTGCCCGAGCACCTGGCGCGCCCCGCCACCGTCACCCTGCGCCGCGAGCGCCTGGCCCGCGTGCTCGGCCTCACCGTGGCCGATGCCGAGGTCGAGCGCATCCTGCGCGCCCTGGGCATGCAGGTGGCGGCGATGCCCGGCGGCTGGTCGGTGATTCCGCCGACCCGGCGTTTCGACATCGCGATCGAGGAAGACCTGATCGAGGAAGTCGCCCGCATCCACGGCTACGACGCCATCCCCACCACCACGCCGACCGGCCAGGTGCGCCTGGTGGCGCCGAGTGAAACGAAGGTCGAGGAGCGCGTGCTGCGCCGCCAGCTGACCGGCCACGACTTCCTGGAGGCCATCAACTACGCCTTCGTGGACGCCGGCACCCTGGCCACCTGGCATCTCGAGGCCGGCGCCGTGGCCCTGGCCAACCCGCTCAGCGCCGACCTGGGCGTGATGCGCACCGCGCTGCTGCCCGGCCTGGTGGACGCGCTGGCGCGCAACCGCGCCCGCCAGCAGAGCCGCGTCCGCCTGTTCGAGCTGGGCAAGGTGTTCCACCTGGCCGACGGCACCGCCCCGCGCGAGACCCGCCGCATCGCCGCCGTAGCGACCGGCCCGCAGGCCGCCGAACAGTGGGCCGGCGAAGACCGCGATGTCGATTTCTACGACCTCAAGGCCGAGGTCGAGGGCCTGCTGGCCCTGGCCGGCGCCCGCGCCGAGTTCCGGCCCGACGACCGCGCCTTCGGCCACCCGGGGCGCAGCGCCTCGGTCTGGCGCGATGGCCGCGAGATCGGCTGGGTCGGCCACCTGCACCCCGGCCTGGCCCGTCGCCTGGACCTGGACGGCGAGGTGGTGGGCTTCGAGCTGGACCTGGAGCCCCTGGCTGAACGGGCCGTTCCACGCGCCGGCGAGCTTTCCCGGTTCCCGTCCGTCCGCCGGGATATCGCGCTCGTCGTGCCGGAATCGACCCCCTGGGCGGCCTGGAAACCAGCCTGCAGGCGGCCCTGGGGCCGCTGCTGCGCGAGGTCCGGCTGTTCGACCGGTACGTCGGCCCGGGCCTAGACGGCGGCTCAAAGAGTCTGGCTATGGGCTTGATTCTTCAGGACGTTTCACGCACCCTGACTGACCGCGACGCCGACCAGGCCGTCGCCACGGCCCTCGAGGCCCTGGCCAGGACTGCGGCGCGCGATTGAGGTCGTAACAAACGCCGGCAACGGCGTGAAACAGGGGTGGTAAATGGCATTGACCAAGGCCGAAATGGCTGAGCGCTTGTTCGAAGAAGTTGGTCTGAACAAGCGCGAGGCCAAAGAATTCGTGGACTCCTTCTTCGACGTGTTGAGGGAAGCGCTGGAGCGTGGGCAGCAGGTCAAGCTGTCGGGCTTCGGCAACTTCGATCTGCGCCAGAAGAACCAGCGTCCCGGCCGCAATCCCAAGACCGGTGAGGAGATCCCCATCTCCGCTCGCACCGTGGTCACCTTCCGCCCTGGCCAGAAGCTGAAGGAGCGCGTGGAGGCTTATGCTGGATCCGGGCAGTAACCGAGAACTTCCGCCGATCCCGGCGAAGCGCTACTTCACCATCGGTGAGGTCAGCGAGCTGTGCGACGTCAAGCCGCACGTGCTGCGTTACTGGGAGACCGAGTTCACCAGCCTCAAGCCGGTGAAGCGCCGCGGCAACCGCCGTTATTACCAGCGCCACGACGTGCTGATGATCCGGCAGATCCGCGGCCTGCTGTACGAACAGGGCTACACCATCTCCGGCGCCCGCCAGCGCCTGGAGGGCGAGGCCGGCCGGTCCGAGACCACAATGTCGGCCCAGATCGTCAAGCAGGTGCGCATGGAGCTGGAAGAAGTCCTGCAGCTGCTGCGCCGCTGAGGCGAAGTTTTCCGTATAATCGCCAGCCCGGCCCTGGCCGGGAAAACACGAATCGGGGCGTAGCGCAGCCTGGTAGCGCACTAGCATGGGGTGCTAGGGGTCGTGAGTTCGAATCTCACCGTCCCGACCAATTCGTCAGGCCTGTCCGGAACCCCACCGGAAGGCACCAAGAAGAAGCCCGCCAATCGGCGGGCTTCGTCGTTTCCGGGTCGGGAATCCGGCTCAGCTGTCGAACAGGGCCGCATCCAGCGCCAGCAGGTTGCCGCTGCCGCTGCGCATGGCCGCGGCATGGGTCTGCGTGCGCGGCAGGATGCGGGCGAAGTAGAAACGCGCGGTCTCGCGCTTGGCGGTCTTGAAGTCGACGCCGTGGCTGCCGGCGTCCGCCGCGGCCACCGCCTTCGCCCACCAGAACGCCAGCGCCACGTAACCCGAATAGAACAGGTAGTCCACCGACGCCGCGCCGATCTCGTCGGCATTGGCCATGGCCTTCTTGCCGACTTCCATGGTCAGTTCACCCCACTGCTTGGCGATCTCGGCCAGCGGCAGCACGAACTCGGTCATCGTGGCATCGGTGGCGTGCTGGGTGCAGAAGGCCTGGATCATCTTCAGGAACTGCTGCAGCCCCGCGCCCTGCAGCTGCATGGTCTTGCGGCCCAGCAGGTCCAGCGCCTGGATGCCGGTGGTGCCTTCGTAGATGGTGGTGATGCGGGCGTCGCGCGCCAGC
Source organism: Arenimonas daejeonensis (assembly GCF_007993735.1). GTDB lineage: Bacteria > Pseudomonadota > Gammaproteobacteria > Xanthomonadales > Xanthomonadaceae > Arenimonas > Arenimonas daejeonensis. The sequence goes on from NZ_CP042453.1 coordinate 1,555,513, forward strand.
TGTTCCATGCCCCATTCGCGCACGTAGCCATGGCCGCCGAAACACTGCAGCGCGTGGTAGGTGCACTCGTTGCCCCACTCGGTCAGCAGGCCCTTGACGATGGGCGTGAGGAAACCGAGCAGCACGTCGGCTTCCTTGCGCTCGGTCTCGTCGGTCGAACGCTCGAGCACGTCCACCAGGGTGGCGGCGTGCAGCGCCAGCAGGCGGCCGCCTTCGGCCAGCGACTTGCAGGTGAGCAGCATGCGGCGGATGTCGGGGTGCACGATCAGTGGATCGGCCGGCTTGCCCGGTTCCTTCGCGCCGGAAAGCGCGCGGCCCTGCAGGCGGTCGCGCGAATACGCCAGCGCGTTCTGGTAGGCGCGGTCGATCAGCGCCAGGCCCTGCAGGCCGACCGCGAGGCGCGCGGTGTTCATCATGGTGAACATCGCATTGAGGCCCTTGTTCGGCTGGCCGATCAGGTAACCCTCGGCGCCGTCGAAGTTCATTACACAGGTCACGCTGCCGTGGATGCCCATCTTGTGTTCGATCGAACCGCAGCGCACCGCGTTGCGTTCACCGACCGTGCCGTCGCGGGCCACTTTCATCTTCGGCACGATGAACAGCGAGATGCCCTTCACGCCCGCGGGTGCGTCCGGCAGGCGCGCCAGCACCAGGTGGATGATGTTGTCGGTGAAGTCGTGCTCGCCGCCGGTGATGAAGATCTTGGTGCCGGACACCTTGTACGTGCCATCGGCCTGCGGTTCGGCCTTGGTCTTGAGCAGGCCCAGGTCGGAACCGCAATGCGGTTCGGTCAGGCACATCGTGCCGGTCCAGGTGCCGGCGATGATCGGCTTCAGGAACACTTCCTGCTGCCAGGCCTCGCCGTGGTGCTTCAGCGCTTCGGTGGCGCCGTGCGAGAGCAGGGGATAGTTGCCCCAGCTCAGGTTGGCGGCGTCGATCATTTCCTTCAGCGCGGCGCCGAAACTTTCCGGCAGGTGCTGGCCGCCCATGGCCTCGGGCGCGGTGATGCCGGCCCAGCCGCCTTCGACGAACTGCGCATAGGCTTCCTTGAAACCGGGCGGCGTCTTCACGTCGCCCGTCGCCGGGTCGAATACGCAGCCGACTTCATCGCCGACGCTGCTGAGCGGGGCCAGCACGGTCTGAGTGAAACGCGCGGCTTCGTCCATCACCGCGTCCAGCAGGTCGCGGGTGGCGTGTTCGGCGCCGAGTTTCGCGTACAGCTTGTCGGCTTCGATGACGTCGTAGAGCGCGAACTTCATGTCGCGCACGGGGGCGGTATAGCGGTTCATGCGTGGGGTCCTTGGAAAGTCAGCGCAGTACGCCGGTCAGCCCGGGCACCGGGTTGAGCGCGCTGGTGTAGTCGAAATCGTCGTCGGTTTCATGCTCGGCGCTGGCGATGCGGCCGGTCAGCTGGTAGCGCACGGCGCGGTTGTTGGCGAAGGCGTCGCTGACCGCGGCGCGCGCGCCGGCGGCGGGCGTGAACACGTGCCGGACGAGCTCGTTCGAACCCGGGCCGACGCTCATGTCCGGGTCGATATCAATGCGGGTGGCTTCCTGCCCGGCGAAACTGAGCGTGGCCTGCAGGCGCGAGAAGCGCATCGGCACGGTGCTGAAGTTCTGCAGGCGCACGTTGGCCACCCACTGGCCGTCTTCCTGCACGCGCAGTTCCTGCACGCTGGCCTGGGGCGGGAATACGCGCACGGGCGGGCCGCTGGAGCAGCCGGCGAGCAGGGCGATCAGCAGCAGCGACAGCAGGGCGGACAACTTGCGCATGGGCGGGTTCCGATGGCGGTGGAAACCGTTCGAGGATACCAGCCCGTACGGGCCCGCCGCATTTCCGGCCGGGGGTGGACGCCGCTTGCCGGGTGCTCAGGCGGCGGGGTTGGGGGCCTTGCCGGACATGTCCTGCCCCAGCCGGGCCTGGAACTGCTCGAAGGTCAGGCCCAGCTTCGCCACCTCGGCATCCGCCGCTTCGCGCAGCGGAACCGAGAACACCAATTGCACCTCGCGCCCCTGCGCGCGCAGCATGGCCGCGGCCTGCTTGATGATGGCCAGCACATGCGCGGCGCTGTCGGTGTCGCCGACAATTTTTCCGTTCAGCCCCAGCACCCACTGCCCGTCCTTGAAGACGACGGCACCCAGCAGCTTGCCCTTCTCGTCGCGCAGGTCGGCGTGCGGCTGGCCGAGCTTGTCGGCCGGGATGGCCTTCGCCAGCGTTTCGCCCTTGGTCTTCTTCTTGGCGTCGCGGCGGGATTTGGACTGGATGGACATCGCGGGCCTCGTTGGCTAGCGGGTCAGCCCGAGATAGTCGAGCTTGCCCAGCGGGACCCCATTGTGCCGCAGGATCGCGTAGGCCGTGGTGACATGGAAATGGATGTTCGGAAGGGCGAAATCCATCAGGTAGGACTGGCCGGCGAACTCGATGGTCTTCCCGGGCACCGGCAGGCTGATGGTGCGGGTTTCACTGCCGTCCAGCAGGGCCGCATCCACCCCGCGCACGAAGGCCAGGGTACGGGCCACGCGGTCCTGCAGCTGTGCGAACGTGGTCTCGTCGTCGGCCATTGCCGGCGACTCCAGGCCGGCCAGCCGCGCCACCACGCCCTTGGCCGAATCGCTGGCCCGCTGGATCTGCCCCGACAGCGGCAGCATGTCCGGCGCCAGCCGCGCCAGCACCAGGTTGTCGGGGTCGAACTCGCGCGCCTGCGCATGGGCCAGGCCCTTGTCCAGCACGTGCGAGAGGGTGTTCAGCGCCCGCGTGACGGGCGGCAGGGTGAGGGCGGACATGGTCAGGGCCATAACGGTCTCCGGTGGCGGGGTCGGGAGCTGAAGTCTGGCCCCGCGCGGCACCGGCCACTACACGGGGTTTTCGGGAAAGACTGGGCCAAAGGCCGCAGGCGAAAACCGCCAGCGGCTCACCAGACCAGGTCGTCGGGCACCTTGAACTGGGCGTAGTAGGCGTCGTCTTCGGAACTCGTGGCGGCGGTGTCCGTGGCCTGGCCGTGGTCGAGCACGATCAGGCTGGCGTCGCGTTCGCGCACCTTGTCGCCGGCGGCGCGCGGCAGCAGTTCGTAACGCTCGCCCAGGCGCGCGATCACCACGGTGCCGACGGCCAGTTTCCTGCGCTGGTCGTCATCAATCAGGATCGTGCGGATGGCGCCGTCGGCGGTGAAGCGGTATTCGCTTTCGCCCGAACGCGGCAGCTTCTTGTCCTGGATGATCTGGCGCGCCTGCGCCGCCAGTTCGGTGACGCGCGCCTGGGCCTTGCGTGCGGCTTCCAGCGCGCGGTCCTTTTCGGCCTTCGCCTCGCGCGCCAGTTCGGCCTCGCGGCGGATCTGATCGGATTCGGTCGTGCCCTTGGCCTGGCGGGCCTTCTGCTGCTCGCGCGCGGCCTCGGTGACCTTGGACTTCTTGGCCAGGCCCGCCTTGAGCAGTTGTTCCTGGAGGGGGTTGGGCTTGGCCATGGCGCGCTGTCTTGTGGGGGATTTCCGGGACATCATAGCCCCGTGCCCACCCGCCGCCGCCGTGGACCCCGCCGATGCAGCCCCTGAAATACCTGGCCGGCTACCCCGAACACCTGCAGGCGCAGGTGCGCGACCTGATCGGCCAGGACCGGCTGGGCCCGATGCTGGCCAACAAATACGGCCAGCTGCACACCGTGCGCAGCGACCGCCAGTTGTACGACTACGTGCAGGACCTCAAGGACCGCCACCTGCGCCAGTCGGTGCCGCTGGGCAAGGTCGCCTACGACGGCAAGCTGCAGGTGATGAAACACGCACTCGGCACGCACACCGCGGTTTCGCGCGTGCAGGGCAGCAAGCTCAAGGCCAGCCGCGAGATCCGCATCGCCACCGTGTTCCGCGACGCGCCCGCCGAATTCCTGAAGATGATCGTGGTGCACGAACTGGCGCACCTGAAGGAAGCCGAACACAACAAGGACTTCTACCGGCTGTGCACGCACATGGAGCCGGAGTATCACCAGTTGGAGTTTGATCTGCGGTTGTACCTGACGCAGCTGGAGATGAGGCCGCGGGCCCCGACTGTGGCCTGAATCGCCTCAAGTTCACTGGGCGTCCCCAAGTCCGAGCGGCGAAGTGGTTTGAGTCTGCAAGCGGCCTATTCTGTTGAAAAACTCGCTTTCTGGCGGGCGGCTGGGTCTAGCGGTTCGGCCGGATCAATGATTATTTGGCCAGGGGCGACGAGAAAATGGGCGCGCAAGCGCCCTTTGTCCTCAAAGGGCCGTTGCCATTGCCGCTTCGGGGCTTTTCGGCATCAACCACGCTGCCATTCTTCGTAAATTCTGTGCCGTTGCGGCCAGTAGGAACTCGTCTCTAGCGCCCTTCAGGCCGCGTAGACGCAATCTGTCCAACCGCAGGATGCGTTTGAGGTGCGCGAACAGCATCTCGACCTTCTTCCGATGTCGCCGTGACTGGGCATATCTCTTCGTCGTCGACAGCTGGCGCGCCACGTCCCGTGCGGACTCGTTCACCTGGCGGGCGATCCTTCGATGCGTCGTGTTGGGGCAGCACCGCGCCTTCAGTTCGCAGTTGGTGCAGTCGTGAAGGCTGCTGCGATAGATCAGCGTGTTGTCGGCGGTTGGCTTGCCGCTCGATAGCAGTGGCTTGCCCTGGGGGCAGCGGTACTCGTCAGCTTCCGCGTCCCAACTGAAGTCGGACCGCCCCAGCGACCCATCCTTGCGCTCGGCTTTGTCCCAGACCGGCACGTGGGGCTCGATGCCCTTCTCATCCACCATCCAGCCCAACATTTCCGACGTGCCGTAGGCGGTGTCGCCGATCAGCCGGGTCGGCTTGAGGTCGAAGCGCTGCTCGACCCTGTCGACCATGGTCCGTGTCGCTTGGACCTCGTCGGTCCGATACGCAGGCGTGGCTTCCACATCGACGATGACGCCCGCCTTTACATCGATCAGGTAGTTGGTCGAATAAGCGTAGAAGGCCGGGCCGCCGGGCGCGGCGGTCCACTGCGCTGCCGGGTCGGTCAGCGACACATTCTTGGGTGGGGTGCGCGGCGTCTCAGCGTCGTCCAGCGCCTGCAGATACTCCCGGACCGGGCGCGCGAGCGGCGACTCCCGGTCCCAGGCCGCATCGGCACCCGGCACGCCCCGCTGCCGGTTAGCATCGGCCTTGATCACGCTGGCGTCGATCGCGAAGCCCTCGCCGCCGACCAGGCCTTCGGCCAGGCAGCGCTCGAGCACCTTCTCGAATACGAAGCGCAGGGTGTCGTTGTCCCGGAAGCGGCCGTGGCGGTTCTTGGAGAATGTTGAGTGGTCCGGCACGGCATCTTCCAGGCCCAACCGGCAGAACCAGCGGTACGCCAGGTTCAAGTGGACCTCTTCGCACAACCGACGCTCCGAGCGGATGCCGAAGCAGTAACCCACGATCAGCATCCGGATCAGAAGGCCCGGATCAATCGAGGGGCGGCCGGTGTGGCTGTAGTGCGGGGCCAGGTGCTGGTGCAGCTCGCCCAGGTCAGGAAGTGGTCGATGCCGCGGAGCATGTGGCTCGCCGGGACGTGGTCTTCGAAGTTGAACGCGTAGAACAGGGGCGCTTGCCCGGCTTCCTGACGTCCCATCATCGCTGCGATTTCCGCTGGATCGATGGGAAATAATTTGACCACTTCAGTTGCGGTCAATCAATAGCATTACGTAGCTACTGGCGAGATATGGCGGCAATTATGTCGGTGCGCTTAGCACTTTAGCCACAACACGACTTCTGTTCCTGGATCGGCGGACAGGCAACCGTGCCGTATGAGCAGAACACACAGCAGTCACCCGGTTTCGGGCGCAGCAGTTGGCCGCAGCCGAGGCATTCGTAGAAGAACTGACAGGCGTTGGTCGGCATCGTCTCTGTCGCCTGATGACCACAATGGGGACAAGTCAACGTACTTTGTAACTCCAGCTCAGCCGCCATCTGAGCGAGCCTTGGCCGGGAAGCCTGCGTCAGTGATCGCACGGCTGACCGCGCTTATCGATGTGCGGCTTGGATCGAAGACCACCGTCACCGTCGCCGCCTCGGCATCGACGTGGTTGCTTTGCACGCCGGGAACCTTGTCGAGCGCCTTGCTGATGGTGATGCTGCACGCGGCGCAGGTCATGTTCTGCACGTCCAGCACCGCCTTCTTCGGCGCCGCGGCGGCCGCTAGGCCAGCCGACAACGCCAAGGTAAGGCCAACTATCCATTTGTTGCGCATCGGGACTCTCCTAGAGGAACCAGACCACGTAGTAGGGAAACAACAACAGTACTGCGATGCCGATGGCGGCCAGCCACAACCAGCGCCGCCGCCGGGCGAGGACCTGCGGGCTGACGCAGACGCCGTCGCTGCGGCATCGCGACGACGGGCCATAGAGATTCCAGAAAGCCAGCGCTAGGCACAGCAGTGTGGCGGCGCTGAACCAAGGCCGCCAGGCGTCCATGGCCGTCAGGTTGGCAATCCATGCGCCGCTGATGCCCATCAAGACCAGCACCAGCGGCACGACGCAGCATACTGATGCGCCGATGGCGGCGAGGGATGCGACCAGGATCGCCGGTGTGGTCGACTTGGGGGATTACTGGACATGGGCGCATAATACCTTCCGTACCCAAGTACGGAGTCAAGCCATGGACTTGCAGGCCCTCACGATCGGTCAACTGGCTGCCTCGGCGGCAGTAAACGTTGAGACAGTGCGCTATTACCAGCGGCGCGGGCTGCTGTCCGAGCCCAAGCGCCCTGCTGGCGGCATCCGTCGCTACACGTCGAGCGACCTCGCTCGCCTCCGCTACATTCGCCGTGCCCAGACCATGGGCTTCAGCCTCGATGAGATTGTTGGCCTGCTGGAGCTCAATGGCAGACGCGCTTGCGAGCAAACCAAGCGACTAACCGAAAACAAGTTGCTCGACGTTCGAAAGCGGCTCGGCGAACTACGCAAGCTCGAGCGTCAGCTATCGCAATTGGTCGCGAGCTGCGGCGAGGCCAGCGTAGGCGCGTTTTGTCCCACTCTCGAACTGCTTGAGCATGCGGGTACCGAGCCGTTGCCGCGGTCGCGGGGGCAGCACGTCAGGTCGATCCGTGCTGATGCGGCCTGAGTTGGAGATAGTTTTTCAACACAATAGACCCGAAGCGGACATTCCCGAATCAAACTTCGGTCTGCTCTGCGAGTTCCAGTGCATCATCCAGTTCGATGCCCAGGTAACGAACGGTGCTCTCAATTTTCGAGTGTCCGAGAAGCAGCTGGACCGCGCGTAGGTTCCGGGTGCGTCGGTAGATCAATGCCACCTTTGTTCGCCTCATGCTGTGAGTGCCGTATCGAGAATCGTCGAGCCCGATCTGGCGCACCCACTGGTGGACGATGCGCGCGTACTGCCTCGAAGTCAGATGAGAGGACCTGACAACACGGCTGGGAAAAAGAAAGTCGGTAGGAGCCAGCGATCTCTCCTGTATCCAACGACCGACAGATAGTCTGGTTTGCTCTGTGACCTCGAACTGGACTGGCGTCTGGGTCTTCCTTTGCATCACCATTGCCCGATGCAAGACCTGCGCGCCGTGGCAGACATCTTGGACGCGGAGGTTCACCAGGTCGCAGGCGCGGAGTTTCGAGTCGATGGCGAGGTTAAAAAGCGCCAGATCCCGGGTGCGGCCAGCGATCTGCAAGCGAACCCTGATGGCGTAGATCTCATTGAGCCTGAGCGGGGCCTTCTGGCCGACCAGCGTTCCCTTGTTCCATGCTTTTCGGCTGACGAGCGTACGGGCGGACATGGCTGTCTCCAGCGCGGGCCTGCCATGTTGCACCCTCGACACGGTCCACGGGCGAAGCTGGCCTTGGCTTCATGATGTTCCACCAGCCGATCGCAACCGCAACGCATTGGCCACCACCGAGGCCGAGCTCAGGCTCATCGCCAGCGCCGCGATCATCGGACTGAGCAGCAGCCCGAAGGCCGGGTACAACAGGCCCGCCGCGATGGGCACGCCCAGGGCGTTGTAAAGCAGGGCGAAGCCGAGGTTCTGCTTCATGTTTGCCACCGTCGCCTGCGAGATGCGGCGGGCGCGGGCGATTCCGCGCAGGTCACCCTTCACCAGCGTGACCTGGCCGGTGGACATGGCCACGTCGGTGCCGGTGCCCATGGCAATTCCGACGTCGGCGCGGGCCAGCGCCGGGGCATCGTTGATGCCGTCGCCGGCCATGGCGACCCGCCGGCCCTGCGCCTGCAGCGCCGCGACCAGGTCCGCCTTGTCCTGTGGCCGCACCTCGCCGTGCACTTCGTCGATGCCGAGTGCTTTCGCCACCGAGCGGGCGGTAGTCTCGCCATCGCCGGTAGCCATGATCAGGCGAAGGCCAGCGTCGCGCAGTTCCGACAGGGCGGCCGGGGTGGAGGCCTTCACCGGGTCGGCGACTGCGACCAGTCCGGCCGCACGACCGTCCACCGCCAGGAACATCACGCTGGCGCCTTCGGCGCGCAGCGCTTCGGCCTCGTGCCGCAGGCCGCCGACGTCCACGCCGTCCTCCGTCATCAACGCGCGGTTGCCCAGCGCCAGTGCCTTGTCCTCGACCCGGCCGCGCACACCGATGCCGCTGGCCGACTCGAACGACTCCGCTTTCGACAGGGCCAGGCCGCGCCCGAGCGCCTCCTTGACGATAGCCGCCGCCAGAGGATGTTCGCTGCCCTGGTCCAGAGAGGCCGCCAGTCGAAGCACTTCCGTTGCGTCGCCGCCGGCCGCCGCCACGGCGGTGCGGTACGCCGGCCGACCCTCGGTCAGAGTGCCGGTCTTGTCGACGATGAGCGTGTCCACCTTGCGCAGGTTCTCGATCGCCTCGGCGTCGCGGAACAGGACGCCCGCACCGGCTGCGCGGCCGGTGGCGACCATGATGGACATCGGCGTGGCCAGGCCCAGCGCGCACGGGCAAGCGATGATGAGCACCGCCACGCTATTGAGTACGGCATAGACCCAAGCCGGTTCCGGCCCGAACAGGCCCCAGGCGAAGAAGGTCAGCACGGCGATCGCCAGCACCGCCAGCACGAACCAGTACGACACTACATCTGCCATGCGCTGCATCGGTGCGCGCGAGCGCTGCGCCTTGGCCACCAGCTGCACGATCTGGCTGAGCACAGTGTCCGCGCCAACCTTGCCGGCCACCATCACCAGGCTGCCCGAGGTGTTGAGCGTGGCGCCTATCACCGGATCGCCCGGACCTTTGGCCACCGGCAGGATTCGCCGGTGATCATCGATTCGTCCACGCTCGAATGGCCCTCTTCGACCGTGCCGTCGGTCGGGACGTTCTCGCCGGGACGAACGCGCAGGCGGTCGCCGACGTGCACGTGCGAGACCTCGATGTCTTCCTCGCCGCCGTCCGCCCGGATGCGGCGCGCAGTCTTGGGCGCAAGCCGTAGCAACGCCTTGATCGCGGCCGACGTCTGCGAGCGAGCCCGCAGCTCCATCATCTGGCCAAGCAGGGTGAGGGACACGATCACCGCCGCGGCTTCGAAGTACACGCCGACCCGGCCATGCTCCCGGAACGAGTCCGGGAAGATCCCGGGCGCGAGGGTGGCGACCACGCTATAGATATACGCCGCACCCACACCCGTGCCAATCAGCGTCCACATGTTCAACTGGCCGGTGCGCAGCGATACCGCCCATCTCACGAAGAAGGGCGCCGCCGCCCAGGCCACCACCGGCGTCGACAGCAGCAGTTCGATCCAGGTCCGGGTGGCGGCATCGAGTGCGCCCCAACGGTGGCCGACCATGGCCAGCGCCAGCACCACCAGGGTTGCCGGCAGGCTGAACCAGAACCGCCGGCTGAAATCGGCGAGTTCGGGCGAACCCTCGTCCTCGACGGCCGGCAGCATGGGCTCGAGTGCCATGCCGCACTTGGGGCAGCTGCCGGGGGCATCCCGGATGATCTCGGGATGCATGGGGCACGTGTAGCGCGTGCCTGCAGTGGCGACGGGCGTAACGGGCGCGCGATGGCTGGCGTGGTCCATGGTCCTGTCTCCTAGTGGTGGCCGTCCGGCGCCTTCGTGCGCGACGACCAATGGATGTGCACGATTTTCCACCCCTCTTCACTTCGCCGGACCAGCATGGTCTCGGCGCTGAGTACCGTGACCGGCTTGCCGTCACGGCTCACGTGCAGTTCGCTCTCGCTGGCGACCCACGCAAGATCGCCATGGACGGCCGCCGTGCGCCGCAGGAGCTGGACATGCGCCTGCTTGAGGAAGGCGGCATCGCCTTTCGCATGGCCGCCAAGATACTCCTCGGCGGACCGCTCGGCCCCGCCGGCCTCTAGGATGAGCACCTTCGGGTCGAGCTCGGCGCCGGCGGCGACGAGGTTCCCGAGACGAGCGCAGCGGAGAAGCGGTCTACGGCTTCCACGGCGGCGCGGGCATCGGCCGGAACCTGGATGGCTGGCGTTGCACGCTCCGCGTCATGCGCGTGGGCCCCCGGGCCATCGGCTCGCACGGGTGTCGCGAGGGCGAGGAAACAGAGGGCGGAGATGACGAACTTGTTCATGAGTCTGGCTCTCTCAGTGGTCGTGGGTCGAGTGGTCGTGCTCGTTCGCCGGGTCGGCGGGAGGCGGATCGCTGGCGTCCTCCGTTTGCGTGGCCTCACCAGAGCCATCCGCATGGTGACCCGGCGCATCGCTTTCCTGGTCATTGGAATGCTCGCCCGTCTCCTCGTGTCCGTGCGGCATCGACTCGCCGCCACCGTGGGAGTGGCCGCCGCTGGCGGCGACCAGGGCGCGATAGCGTTCCGCGTCCATGGCCGGCATGGCCTGCAGGAAAGCCACCATGCTCCAGATGTACTCATCCGGCATGCTGCCGCCCCAGGCGGGCATGCCCGAGGCCTTGACGCCATGCTTGATCACCCAGAACGCGCGCGCCGGATCGGGTGCGCCCCGTTCGGCAAGGGCTGGCGCCGCCGGGTACAGGCCCCGGCTGAGCTCCGTGGGCGCCATGCCCGGAGCTAGGTGGCAGCCCGTGCACATGGCCGCGTAGTTGCCGGCGCCATTGAGCACCTGTGCCTCCGAGCCGAGCGCCGGAACGACCAGGCCCTCGGCGCGAACCGCGATGGCACGGTCCCTGGCGACCTCAATCAGTCCATGTACCCAGTCGGCGTGGGGCTTGTCGGCCCCCGGCTCCACCAGCCCGAAGTAAATCGTTCCGCTTATCGCAGCGGCCACCAGCGCCAGCATGATCAGTGTGCTTCTGAAAAATCCCATCCCCATTCTCCTTGTCATTGTCTTCAGTTCCCCATCCTTGCGTGGCGCAAGCCAATCTGGCGCTGCTTCACCAGTGCATAGATTGCCGGGATCACGGCGAGCGTCAGCACCGTCGACGACACCATGCCGCCGACCATCGGGGCCGCGATCCGGCGCATCACCTCCGAGCCGGTGCCCGTGCTCCACATGATCGGAAGCAGGCCGGCCATGATGGCCACCACGGTCATCATCTTCGGCCGCACGCGCTCGACGGCGCCCTCGACGATGGCATCGACCAGGTCGCCCACGCCGATTGAATCGCCTTGGGCGCGACGTGCGGCGGCCCGGGCCTCCAGCGCGTGGTCCAGGTAGATCAGCATCACGACGCCCGTTTCGGCCGCGACGCCGGCCAGCGCGATGAAGCCCACGGCTACCGCCACACTCAGGTTGTAGTCCAGCGCCCACAGCAGCCAGATGCCGCCGACGAGGGCGAAGGGCACCGACAGCATCACGATCAGTGACTCAGTGACGCGGCGGAAGTTGAGGTAGAGCAGCAGGAAGATGATCGCCAGCGTTACCGGCACCACGATCTTCATCTTCGCGATTGCGCGCTGCATGTATTCGTACTGGCCACTCCAGGTCGCGTAGTAGCCCGGCGGGAAGCTCACGTCTCGGGCGACGGCTTCCCTGGGCCGCGTTGACGTAGGCGCCCAGATCCGCGTTCCGCGTATCGACATAGATGTAGGCGGAGAGCAACGCGTTCTCGGTGCGGATCGACGGCGCGCCCTGGCGGATGCGGATGTCTGCCAGCTCACCCAGCGGAACCTGCGCCCCGTCCGGAGTCGCCCACCAGGACCTGTTGCGCGATGGCTTCGGGGCTGTCGCGCAGCCCCCGCGGGTAGCGGACGATGACCCCGAAGCGCTCGCGGCCCTCGACGGTGCGCGTGACCAGGTCGCCACCCATCGCGGTGGCCACGACGTCCTGCAGGTCCCCCACGGGCAGGCCGTAGCGGGCCAGCTGCCCCCGGTCGGGCTCGATGTCCAAGTAGAACCCGCCGGTCAGGCGCTCGGCATACGCGCTGGTGGTGCCGGGCACCGTGCGCACGGCGGCCTCGATCTGGCGCGCGAGGCGCTCCATCTCGACCAGATCCGTGCCGAACACCTTGATGCCGATCGGCGTGCGGATGCCCGTGGCCAGCATGTCGGAGCGGGCCTTGATGGGCATGGTCCAGGCATTGGCCACGCCCGGGAACTGCAGCGCCTGGTCCATTTCGGCGATCAGCTTGTCCGTGGTCATGCCCTCGCGCCACTGGTTCTCGGGCTTGAGGTTGATGATGGTCTCGAACATCTCCAGCGGGGCGGGGTCCGTTGCGGTCAGTGCACGACCCGCCTTGCCGAAGACCGACTCGACCTCCGGGAAGCTCCGGATGATCCGGTCCTGTTGCTGCAGGAGTTCGGCCGCCCCTGGTCACGGACATTCCCGGCAGCGAGCTCGGCATGTACAGCAGCGTGCCCTCGTTGAGCGTGGGCATGAACTCGCTGCCGAGGCGGGAGGCGGGCCAGGCCGACACCGCGAGCACGACCAGGGCCGCGCCGACCGTGGCCGCCTTGTGCCGCAGCACGAAGCCGATCACGGGCCGGTAGGCGGCAATCATGAAGCGGTTCACCGGGTTCCGGGCCTCGGGCAGGATCCGGCCGCGCACGAACAGCAGCATGAGCACCGGCACCAGCGTCACCGACAGCAGCGCGCCGGCCGCCATGGCGAAGGTCTTGGTGAAGGCCAGGGGATGGAACAGGCGCCCTTCCTGGGCCTCGAGGGCGAACACAGGCAGGAAGGATACGGTGATGATCAACAGGCTGAAGAAGAGCGCCGGGCCGACCTCCCTGCATGCATTGATGATCAGCTGCAGGCGCGGCGTGCGTCCGCCATCGCGCTCGATGTGCTTATGGGCGTTCTCAATCATCACGATGGCGGCATCCACCATCGCGCCGATGGCAATGGCGATGCCGCCCAGGCTCATGATGTTGGAGTTCATGCCCAGCAGGCGCATGGCCAGGAAGGCTATTAGCACGCCGACGGGGAGCATGATGATCGCCACCATCGCGCTACGGACGTGGAAGAGGAAGACCACGCAGACCAAGGCGACGATCAGGGCTTCCTCGACCAGGGTCCAGCGCAGCGTGGCGATGGCGCGGTGGATGAGGTCGGAGCGGTCGTAGACGGCGCGCAGGGAGACGCCCTCGGGAAGCCCGGGGGTGATGTCGGCGATGCGCTGCTTCAGGCCGTCGATCACGGCCAATGCGTTCTCGCCGTACCTCGCCACGGCGATGCCCGCGACCACCTCGCCTTCGCCGTCGAGCTCGGCGAGGCCACGGCGTTCGTCCGGAACCAGTTCGACCCGGGCGAGGTCGCCCACGCGCACCGGCGTGCCGCCGTCCACCTTGACCACCAGACCCTCGATGTCCTCGATGCCGCGAAGGTAGCCGCGCCCGCGGATCATGTACTCGGTTTCCGCCATCTCCAGCACGCGCCCGCCGACATCGCGATTGCTGGCAGCGATCACCTCGGAGATACGTGAGAGGGGTACGCCGTACTGCCGCAGCCGACCCGGATCCGCCGTGACCGAATACTGGCGGACGAATCCGCCGACGCTGGCGACTTCGGCCACGCCGGGCGCCTTGGTCAGCTGGTACCGGACATACCAGTCCTGGATGGCGCGCAGTTCGTCCAGCGATTGCTGGCTGCCCTCGAGCACGTACTGGTAGACCCACCCTACGCCCGTGGCATCCGGGCCCAGCGTGGGAGACACACCTTCCGGGAGCTGCTTGGACGCGGTGCTCAGGTACTCGAGCACCCGCGAGCGCGCCCAGTAGATGTCGGTGCCGTCCTCGAAGATCACGTAGACGAAGGAGGCGCCGAAGAACGAGAAGCCACGGACGACCCTGGACTTCGGGACGGCCAGCATGGCCGTGGTCAGCGGGTAGGTGACCTGGTCTTCGACGACCTGCGGTGCCTGGCCGGGCACCTCGGTGAACACGATGACCTGCACGTCGGAGAGGTCGGGAAGCGCGTCGAGCGGCGTCTTGGCCAGCGCGTACAGTCCGGCCGCCGTGATCGCGAGGGTGGCCACCAGCACGAGGAAGACATTGCGAAGCGACCATTCGATCAGCCCGGCGAGCATGTCAGTGCCCTCCCTTGTGGCCAGCATGGGGATCATCCGCCGGCGCTTCGTGGCCGGCAGGCGGTTCGTCCGACGGCTCACCGTGGCCCGCGTGCGAATCGTCTGCCGGCGCGTCCGCCGGGGCGGCCGTCTCTCGCGCGCCGCCAGCCTCCAGACTGCCCAGCGCAGCGCGCAGGTTGCTTTCGGCATCGAGCAGGAAGTTCGCCGAGACCACGACGGTCTCGCCGGCCTCGACGCCAGAGAGCACGGCGACCCGGTCACCGGAACGCGCACCCAATTGCACCTCCCGCGGCGTGAACTGGCCGGGCGCGGTCTGCACCAGCACGACCTGGCGGGTCCCCGAATCAATCACCGCGGAGCGGTCGACGGTCACGACCGGCGCCGATGCCTGACCGGTCAGTTCGACGTCTCCGAACAGCCCGGGGCGCAGGACGCCGTCGGGGTTCTCCACTTCGATCCGCACGCCCAGGGTCCGGCTGGCGCGGTCGAGCGTGGGCTGGATGAAGGCGACGTCGCCTTCAAACCGCCGGCCGGGAAGACTGGGGGTTTCGAAGCTCGCGTGGTCGCCGAGGGTGAGGTTGGCCAGTCCGGACGCAGGAACCTGCGCGACGACCCACACGCGCGACAGGTCGGCCAGGCGCAGGATGGTCTGGCCCGGTTCGAAGCGCTCCCCTTGCACGACCAGCTTTTCGACCACGACCGCATCGGTGGGCGATGAGAGGACGAGCCCGGATTCGCTGCCCGCCCGGGCCACGCCGGCACCGGAGACTTCCCAGTTGCGCAGGCGCGTGCGCGCCGCATCACGAAGCTGGCGCATGGTCGCCGCGCTATCCGGATCACTTGCGGCCAATCGCTTTGCTGCGTCGTCAGCCACCCGGAATTCCTGCCGGGCCGCGACGAGCTCCGGGCTGTAGACCGTTGCCAGCGCGTCGCCACGGCGGATCGCCATGCCCGTCTGATTGGCGTGCAGGGTCTCGATCCAGCCCTCGAATCGCGGCGCAACCGCGAACTGCCGGGTCTCGTCCACCTCCACCGTGGCGCTCGCCCGCACCCGGGGCGCCAGCGCTTCGCGCACCGCCGCTTCCGTGCGCACGCCCAACTGCTGGACCTTGCCGGGTGCGAGCACCACGGTGCCCGGCTCGGGCGGCGGGGCCTCGTCCGCAAAGACCGGCAGGTAGTCCATGCCCATCGAATCCTTCTTCGGCACCGGCGAGGTGTCGGGCAGGCCCATGGGATTGCGGTAGTACAGGATCTTGCGCTCGACGGGCTCCGACGCCTCAGTTTCCGTTGGCGACGCCGCCGGGGCCGATGCCCGTCCGCTCCACCAACCCACGGCCAGGGCCGCACCCAGCGCGAGCGCCAACGCGCTCCACTTCAGACCGTTCATCGCACACCTCCGGTGATGGCGCCCACGGCAGCGGCGGCGACCAGTTCGTCGCGACGCGCATCCACCTGCGCCAGAGCCGCGCCCTGCCACGCGTCCAGCGCTTCGAGCAGGGTTCCAAAGTCCACTTCGCCTACGCGGTAGCTGGCCAGGGCCGATTCGAAATTGGCCTGCGCCTGCGGCACGAGGGTCTGTTCGATCAGACGACGCTGGTCGCGGGCAGCGCGTGCCTGCGACCAGACTTGACCGAGCTGGCCGGCGAGACCGGCAGCCAGGGCGTCCGAGCGGGCGCGGGCCGCGTCACCCCTCAGACGGGCCTCGCGTTCCCGCTCGCGCCGGGCGCGCTGCTGCAGGGGAATCTCGACGGCCAGCATCACTTCGTAGCCTTCCACGCGGTCGTCCCGCTGAATGACGCCGAAGCCCAGGCTGAGGTCGGGGTAGCGGGCGCGGCGCTGCAGCTCGAAGGCCGCCTCGGCCGCCTCGGTCCGGGCGGCGCTGGCCTGCAGGGCGGGGTGTCCGGCATCGGCCAGCATCGCCAACACCTGGTCGAGACGTTCGGCCGGAAGCGGCAATTCGGGCTCTGAGGCGGGTTCGGCCAGCGGGGCATCCACGGGGCGGGCCAGCACCGCATTGAGCATTGCCGCAGCCTCGGCGCGCGCAGCCAGCCGGGCGATACGCTCGCGCTGCAGCCCGGTGCGGGCCACCTGCGCCCGGATCGAATCCTGCTGCGCGGCGATGCCCAGCGAATAGCGGGTCCGTGCCACTTCCTCCAGCTGGCCCAGAAGCTCGATCTGTCGGTCGAGCACCGCGACGGCTTCACGTACGTGCCAGAACCGCACGTAGGCTTCCTCGGCGCGAGCCAGCAAGTCGAGGGCCACCGCGTCGCGGTCCAGGCCCGCGGCGCTCGCCTCATGTCGGGCGACCTCGCGGGCCAAGCCGCGCTTGCCCCACATCGGGAAGGACTGCCGGACCCGCCAGGTCGTGGCGTCCACGTTGCCGGGCAGGAGGCTGGGGCGGTCGGGGTCGATGCCCATCAGTTCGACCTCGGCCATCGGATCGGGCAGCGCGCCGGCGGGCAGCACCCGGGCCTGCGCGGCCTCGGCTTCCGCCTGCAGGGCGCGCAGCTCGGGATTGCGCCCGATAAGCCAGGCCCGCACCGAGTCGAGGTCGGCGCCGGGAATCAGCGTGGGTGACGCCGCCGCGGGCGCGACAAGCCACAGCGAGGCCAGCAGCAGCGCCAGCCATGGCGCGGCGCCGTTCGCGGCGATGTCGCGCCGCGCAGGAAAAACGTTCGGGTATCCCATGGTGTTCGCCTTGCACGTTCCGCGCGTCCGGGGAGCGCGGGTGTGGATCGGGCGACGCAGGCCAATGCGGGCCGCGCCGACTGGACCGGACGCGGCGCACCTGGCGCCGCGACGGGTCATCGGCAGGGGATCAAATCAGCAGGAGGCTGGCGGGATGGGCCGTGGGCCGATGCCAGGAGCACAAGGGACCTGGCGAAGCCGCTCCCGCCGGCGACAGCGGCACATGCGCCAAAACCCGCACGAGCGGTGATGTTGGCAGGGGCCGAGCGCCGGAACGGAGAGCGCACGCGAAGCGTCGGACGCCAGGTCGCTCCGGCTGCAATGGGACTCGCAGCCGGCCGAAAGGTCGACGGCGGCGGTCGGCGCCGGGGAAGGATGGCAGGGTTCCGGCTCGGGGGCGGGCCGCCAGCCAGCGCCATACTGGCATGGGTGCCGGACATGACCATGCTCGCCAGAGTGCAGGCCGGGTGACTGGCCATGGCGAACTGCGTCCAGAGCAGCGCCACCATCGCGAGGAGCGACAGCCGGGCACGCAAGCGGTGGTGGCGCAGGCGCTTCATCGTGGGAGTACCTTACTCCATCCGGGAGTACCGGTTGGTGACCTCGGTCAAGTTCGGTCGAGGCAACTTGCAGACCCCGGATCCGGCGGGACAGTTTCGCGCCCCCGTCCTTCAGACGGGGTCAAGTGCAACCCTCGATATGGCAGTGCGGGCAAGTCGCTCGTAGCCTTCTTGGCCCTCGGGCTGGGCAGCGGGGAACGTCCGCTCCTGGCCTATTGTGTTGAAAAACTATCTCCAACTCAGGCCGCATCAGCACGGATCGACCTGACGTGCTGCCCCCGCGACCGCGGCAACGGCTCGGTACCCGCATGCTCAAGCAGTTCGAGAGTGGGACAAAACGCGCCTACGCTGGCCTCGCCGCAGCTCGCGACCAATTGCGATAGCTGACGCTCGAGCTTGCGTAGTTCGCCGAGCCGCTTTCGAACGTCGAGCAACTTGTTTTCGGTTAGTCGCTTGGTTTGCTCGCAAGCGCGTCTGCCATTGAGCTCCAGCAGGCCAACAATCTCATCGAGGCTGAAGCCCATGGTCTGGGCACGGCGAATGTAGCGGAGGCGAGCGAGGTCGCTCGACGTGTAGCGACGGATGCCGCCAGCAGGGCGCTTGGGCTCGGACAGCAGCCCGCGCCGCTGGTAATAGCGCACTGTCTCAACGTTTACTGCCGCCGAGGCAGCCAGTTGACCGATCGTGAGGGCCTGCAAGTCCATGGCTTGACTCCGTACTTGGGTACGGAAGGTATTATGCGCCCATGTCCAGTAATCCCCCAAGTCGACCACACCGGCGATCCTGGTCGCATCCCTCGCCGCCATCGGCGCATCAGTATGCTGCGTCGTGCCGCTGGTGCTGGTCTTGATGGGCATCAGCGGCGCATGGATTGCCAACCTGACGGCCATGGACGCCTGGCGGCCTTGGTTCAGCGCCGCCACACTGCTGTGCCTAGCGCTGGCTTTCTGGAATCTCTATGGCCCGTCGTCGCGATGCCGCAGCGACGGCGTCTGCGTCAGCCCGCAGGTCCTCGCCCGGCGGCGGCGCTGGTTGTGGCTGGCCGCCATCGGCATCGCAGTACTGTTGTTGTTTCCCTACTACGTGGTCTGGTTCCTCTAGGAGAGTCCCGATGCGCAACAAATGGATAGTTGGCCTTACCTTGGCGTTGTCGGCTGGCCTAGCGGCCGCCGCGGCGCCGAAGAAGGCGGTGCTGGACGTGCAGAACATGACCTGCGCCGCGTGCAGCATCACCATCAGCAAGGCGCTCGACAAGGTTCCCGGCGTGCAAAGCAACCACGTCGATGCCGAGGCGGCGACGGTGACGGTGGTCTTCGATCCAAGCCGCACATCGATAAGCGCGGTCAGCCGTGCGATCACTGACGCAGGCTTCCCGGCCAAGGCTCGCTCAGATGGCGGCTGAGCTGGAGTTACAAAGTACGTTGACTTGTCCCCATTGTGGTCATCAGGCGACAGAGACGATGCCGACCAACGCCTGTCAGTTCTTCTACGAATGCCTCGGCTGCGGCCAACTGCTGCGCCCGAAACCGGGTGACTGCTGTGTGTTCTGCTCATACGGCACGGTTGCCTGTCCGCCGATCCAGGAACAGAAGTCGTGTTGTGGCTAAAGTGCTAAGCGCACCGACATAATTGCCGCCATATCTCGCCAGTAGCTACGTAATGCTATTGATTGACCGCAACTGAAGTGGTCAAATTATTTCCCATCGATCCAGCGGAAATCGCAGCGATGATGGGACGTCAGGAAGCCGGGCAAGCGCCCCTGTTCTACGCGTTCAACTTCGAAGACCACGTCCCGGCGAGCCACATGCTCCGCGGCATCGACCACTTATGGACCTGGGCGAGCTGCACCAGCACCTGGCCCCGCACTACAGCCACACCGGCCGCCCCTCGATTGATCCGGGCCTTCTGATCCGGATGCTGATCGTGGGTTACTGCTTCGGCATCCGCTCGGAGCGTCGGTTGTGCGAAGAGGTCCACTTGAACCTGGCGTACCGCTGGTTCTGCCGGTTGGGCCTGGAAGATGCCGTGCCGGACCACTCAACATTCTCCAAGAACCGCCACGGCCGCTTCCGGGACAACGACACCCTGCGCTTCGTATTCGAGAAGGTGCTCGAGCGCTGCCTGGCCGAAGGCCTGGTCGGCGGCGAGGGCTTCGCGATCGACGCCAGCGTGATCAAGGCCGATGCTAACCGGCAGCGGGGCGTGCCGGGTGCCGATGCGGCCTGGGACCGGGAGTCGCCGCTCGCGCGCCCGGTCCGGGAGTATCTGCAGGCGCTGGACGACGCTGAGACGCCGCGCACCCCACCCAAGAATGTGTCGCTGACCGACCCGGCAGCGCAGTGGACCGCCGCGCCCGGCGGCCCGGCCTTCTACGCTTATTCGACCAACTACCTGATCGATGTAAAGGCGGGCGTCATCGTCGATGTGGAAGCCACGCCTGCGTATCGGACCGACGAGGTCCAAGCGACACGGACCATGGTCGACAGGGTCGAGCAGCGCTTCGACCTCAAGCCGACCCGGCTGATCGGCGACACCGCCTACGGCACGTCGGAAATGTTGGGCTGGATGGTGGATGAGAAGGGCATCGAGCCCCACGTGCCGGTCTGGGACAAAGCCGAGCGCAAGGATGGGTCGCTGGGGCGGTCCGACTTCAGTTGGGACGCGGAAGCTGACGAGTACCGCTGCCCCCAGGGCAAGCCACTGCTATCGAGCGGCAAGCCAACCGCCGACAACACGCTGATCTATCGCAGCAGCCTTCACGACTGCACCAACTGCGAACTGAAGGCGCGGTGCTGCCCCAACACGACGCATCGAAGGATCGCCCGCCAGGTGAACGAGTCCGCACGGGACGTGGCGCGCCAGCTGTCGACGACGAAGAGATATGCCCAGTCACGGCGACATCGGAAGAAGGTCGAGATGCTGTTCGCGCACCTCAAACGCATCCTGCGGTTGGACAGATTGCGTCTACGCGGCCTGAAGGGCGCTAGAGACGAGTTCCTACTGGCCGCAACGGCACAGAATTTACGAAGAATGGCAGCGTGGTTGATGCCGAAAAGCCCCGAAGCGGCAATGGCAACGGCCCTTTGAGGACAAAGGGCGCTTGCGCGCCCATTTTCTCGTCGCCCCTGGCCAAATAATCATTGATCCGGCCGAACCGCTAGACCCAGCCGCCCGCCAGAAAGCGAGTTTTTCAACAGAATAGATCGGTAGCGGAAGCCGGTGCCCGCCACGATCCCGGCGTCGTCGTCAGTAGGCGCCTTGCCTTCATCACCGGGCCTTGGGCCTGGCTGGGCAAGCAGGTGAGCCTGCTGAACTGGGCTCCGCGGCTGCCTGGGCAGGCTTCTTGCCTGCCCGACTGGGCTTCCAGCCTGCTGCGGCAGGCAAGGAAGCCCACTCCACTGGGCTCCGAGGGTGCTGCGGTTACCGGCGGAGCCTGCCCGACTGGGCTCTCGGCCTGCCCGGGCAGGCACTTTGCCCACCGCACTGGGCTCGGCGGCCAGTCAGGCGGGCTTTCTGGCTGCCGAAGCAGGTTCCCGGCGAACAGACAAAGAAAGCCCCGGTTCCCCGGGGCCTTCTTCGCCACGTGTGGTGGCTTTACTCGCCCGCTTCCGCCGCCTCGGGCTCTCGCGCCGCCCGCCGGCCCTGGCCCCTGAAGCGCTCGGCCAGGCCCAGCCGCGTCGATTCCAGTCCCTGGTTCTTGCCGGCCACCTTCAGCAGGGCATACCCCTGCAGGGCGGCGGCGATGATGTCGCTGCCCAGCGCGGTTTCGGAATCGGACATGCGCTCGAGCAGTTGGGTCAGCCGGGCCATGCGCGGGCGCAGCTGGTCCAGGGCCACCAGGTCGGCCTGCGCCTCGGCCAGGCCCAGGCTGGGCGGCACTATCTGCGGGTTCTGCCCCAATACCATCAGCGCCTGCCGGCAAAAGGCCTCGGACTTGTCGCCCATCTTGAACAGGTTGCGGCGGTCGTCCGGCTGCAGGGACAGCAGGCCGGTGCAGGCGTTCTCCAGCGCGGTCAGCGCCGTGTCGATGGCGTCCAGTTGCGGGCGGTCGAAGGACAGCGAAATCAGGTTCTGGCTCACACGTCTCTCCATGGTGGGTAGTGGATGTCCGGCCCGGGAGGGGTGGACGTCTCCATGGTTAGCGCGGGATCGCCGCAAGTGCGCGTCGCGGCGTGATCCTGTAGCCCGTTCCTCGACAGGTTCACGGTATTCACCGGGTCTGCTGTCGGGCGTCAGCGCAGCACGACAAGGGCGCCCGCCACCGCCACCGCCACGGCCAGCACGCCGAGAATCAGCAAGGCCTTGCGCTGGCGGGCTTTCAATCGCTGGCCCATCTCCATTTCGACGTCCTGCACGGTCTGCGCCCGAAGCCGCGCCATCACATCGTCGGTCAGTATTTTCGCTTCGTCCTCGGTGATTTCGCCGGCTTCCACACGGCGTCCGATCAGGCCTATTTCATCGAATAGCGCCTGTTGCTTCGGGGGAAGGGTGGGCAGGGTGGTCATGGGCGAGTGTCCTGGAGGCGAAGGGAGGGCAGGTGGGCGCTGACCTGAACCAGTATCAAGGTGGCGGCCACGGGGAGGCGTCAGATAAGACCATAAAATCAAATAGATAGGGAAGATGGTCCGCACATTAATACTTGGGCTGCGTCCTCTGGTTCGCAGCTTTCAATTGAAGAATTACGTGCATACAATGTGTACACAACGCTTCAGCTGCAACCTGCCACAAGGCACAAAGCCAAAGGCACAACGATGAACGCCGTAATCAATTTCCGAACGTCCGAAGAGAAGCGCGCACTGATTGACCGTGCCGTGGCGGCATTGGGCACGAATCGGACCGCGTTTATTTTGACGACGCTGGTCGAAAGGGCCGAAGAAGTGCTGGCCGACCGCACGAATTTTGCGCTGTCTGCCGATCAGGTGCGTCGATTCAACAGGCTGCTGGATGAGCCGATCAACGCGGCTGCCATTCGAATGCTGACCAAGCCTGCCCCTTGGGCCTGAATGGCGATTACCCGGCCGGCCCGGCTTACCGTTGAGCATGGTGTCGACAGCTTCGCGTGCGCCCATGCGTCGCTGGCAAGCTGGCTGCAGGATCGGGCATTGACGAACCAGGCAGAGGGCGTTTCCAACGTCTTCGTCGTATGCGACGACGCGGCCGAAAATCCCCGGGCAGTGGTTGGCTATTACGCATTGGCGGCGGGATCCGTGCAGCATTCCCGGGCGCCAGGGCGTCTAAAGCGGAACATGCCCAACCCCATACCTGTTGCCGTGCTGGGTCGGTTGGCGGTGCATCAGGACTATCAAGGTCAGGGAATCGGCGGCGGCTTGCTGCAGGATGCCGTCCTGAGAACGCTATCCACCACCCGGGAAGGCTTGGCGGTCCGCGCCATGTTGTGCCATGCCATTGACGAGGCTGCGGTCAGGTTCTATCTGCACAACGGCTTTCAACCAAGCCCGATAGACTCCCTTACCCTGTTGCTGCCGTTGGCCCAACTGGCTGCCCAGTTGAATCGGTGACCCCGGAGGAGGAGAGGGCGGGGATTGTGAGCGCCTGCCGGCAGAAGGCCTCGGACTTGTCGCCCATCTTGAACAGATTGCATGGGTGGTTGATGTCCGGCCCGGAAGGGGTGGACGTGTCCATGGTTAGCGCGAGATCGCAGCCAGTGCGCGTCGCGGCGTGATCCTGTAGCCCGTTCCTCGACAGGTTCACGGTATTCACCGGGTCTGCTGTCGGACTTCGGCTATTCGCAGCCGACGCCGTCGTTGTCGCGATCCAGGTGGCTGGCGTAACCCGGATCGCCGCGGCGCACCGGCGCGGCGCCGGCTGCGCGGGCTTCGGTGCAGTTCGCGTAGTACACGGCGCTGCCGCGCGCCGGTTGTGCGCCGGAAAGATTGTTTGCGTTCGCCGGCGGCGGGGCGCTGCGTTTGGCGCCGTGGCAATGGTAATCGCCGGTCTTGCGGTTGGTGTGGCAGCCGTCGGCATTGGTGCCGCCGCCGTGGGCGAGAACCGTTGGCGCGAAGGCGAGCAGGGCCAGCGCGATCAGTACAGTGGCGGGTCGGACAGGAATCATGATTCCCCCTCGAGACGCCATGTCGGCGCTCATCAGGGCCAACGCCCGAACGGCGGACGGGCGGACATTTCCGGTGTCATCCAGACGGAAATCGGGGAGGATCGGGAATGGTGGCCGAGGACGGAATCGAACCGCCGACACGGGGATTTTCAATCCTGCCGACCGGGGTGCGTGGCAATACGGGGATTTACTGCTACCCCTTGATATAGAGCCTTATCCGGGTGCATTATTTACGGCGAGGGACGGCCAATTTCCGTGGTCTGTGCTACCCCGGTGCTACCCGGGCCGCCCGTAGGAGCTGCCCGTGGTCCAGGTTGTTTCATTCACCGAGGCGCGTTTGCGCTCCCTTCGAGCCGCGGCTGCGGCAGGCGAGCGCATCGAATACCAGGACGCCGAGCAGAAGGCGCTGAGGCTGCGCGTAAGCCCGACCTCCGCGAGCTGGTACCTGTTCAAGCGCATCCCCGGCGGCCCGATGCGTCGGCTGCTGCTGGGGTCTGCCGACGATCTGAGCGTCGAGAAGGCGCGCAAGGAAGCCATCAAGGCGATCGCCAAGCTGATTGACGGCCGCGACCCGTCCGCCGAGAAGCGCGCCCGCAAGGCGGCCGAGAAGCGGGACAGCCTGACCCTTGCCGACGCCCTAGGAATCTACCTGGACGAGAAATCGAACCTGCGCCCGGCGACCCGGGCCACCTATGCCCGCGACCTGCGGACCACGTTCGGCGATTACCTGGACCGGCCGTTGGCGGAGCTGACCCCGGACAAGGTGCGCGAGCGCCACCGGCTCCGCATGACCAAGGGCGCCAAGGCGTCCGCCAAGGTGGGACATGCCCGCGATCGCCAGCGCATCAAGGCCAGTCCTGCCCGCGCCGATGGCGCAGTGCGCGCGCTCCGGGCAGTGGTCCGGTATATCCGCGTGACCCGCAAGCTGGACCTCCAGGACCCGGCGGGCGAAATCAGCGCCACGCGCCAATGGGGCGCCGTGGGCCGCCGCAAGCGCGCGCTGCTGGGCAAACCCTGGCCGAGTTCGTGAAGGCGCTGGAGGCCATTCCCGACGATCTGCCGCCCGACCTGTCCGGCACCCAGCGGGACCCTGGTGCTGCTGATCCTGGCGACGGGCCTGCGAATCAGTGCCGCGGCCGGCTTGCGATGGTCGGAAGTGGATCTGAAGGCCGGAACCCTGACCATCCCGGCGGCCCGCATGAAGGGCAAGCGGGACCACTCGCTGCCGCTAGGGCCGATGATCCTGGCGAGGCTCAAGGCACGGAAGGCCGACCCGCGGGCGGGCGAGTTCGTGTTTCCGGGCGCGGCCGGCGACAAGCCCCTGGAGCGACTGTCGGCGCGATTCGTGGCCCGACTGAAGGACAGCGACGGCGGAGCGTTCGTCTGGTCGCCCCACGATCTGCGCCGGACCGTGCTGACCATGCTGGAGGCGATGGACGTAAGCGCCTACGCGCTCAAGCGCATCGCAGCGCACAGCGAGAACGGTGACGTAACCGCCGGCTACCTTGCGGACGATGTTGAACGCCTGCGCGGGCCGATTGAGAGGCTGGAGCGCGCGGTGCTGGGCGGCAAGGGTGGGGTGGTCGAGCTTCGGGCGAGGAGGGGGTGATGGCGAAGCGGGGCAGGCCGAAGGCGGACAATTTCGTGCGAGATGGGATGGTTGTCTATCTCGTTCTAAAGGCAATTGCGGACCGGCGCGGAAAGAACATTCCTCTAGTCAGTCGGTCAGGAGAAGGCGGGAGATTGAAGAAACCAGCAGCCCCATCTGCGTACAAGATCGCGCGGGATACGTTGGCTAAGAATCACGGAATCCGTTTGAGCCTCGGTTCCATCGAAGCCATCTTCAAGAAGGGCAAGGCGACCCATGTTGGTCAAATTGATTTTGCGGCAAGCCTTCGGAAGCAAACTGCTGAGGCCAAGCATCGCCGGAGGAATCCGCGCGTCTATGGGCATGACGATCCGGCTCGCCCGGGGCCAGCCTTGAGAGCTGTCTGGCGCTGACGCGGAATTATCTACCCCGGTTCAGCAATCTAGCTGCTCGAAGATCGCTTCACGCCGCAAGACCAAGCGGCTGACAGGAGCGAGCAACATGAGCCAGAACCCCGCCGTCATTCCTCGCCGACTGAGCGAGCGCGAGGCCGCCGCCTATCTCGGCGTCGGAAGCGAACGGACCCTCCAGGATTGGCGCCATCGCAAAATCGGCCCGGTCTATTCCAAGCTTGGCCGCCGCGTGGTCTATGACCTCGCCGACCTGGACGCCTTCCTTGCCGCCGGCCGCGTCGAGCCGAAGGCCGCGTGATGCGCCTCCCCAACGTCGCCAGTTTGCGGAGCTACGGGAAGCGCCCGGCCATCGCGCTGCTAGAAGCGATGGCGTCCGAACAGCGAGCAGCGTTCAGACAATTTCACGAGGCATTTAAGGCAAGAGGCGAGCCGCACAACGAGTTGGCGAACTACTACAAAGTCCAAATCGCGCGGGCAGGCTGCCTAGAGAAATTTCAGTCCCGGTTGCGCGAAGTCCAAGAATGGCCGGACTCGCCCTGATGCCTGACGCCAGCCGCCAGCCCGAATCGCCCGTGGAGCGACTGGGCTTCCACTTCGCGCCGCTCGCCGACTCGCTGGCGAACATCAAGCCGCCGAGCTGGCTCGTTCGTGGCCTGCTGGAGCGCGACTCGCTGGCGATGCTGTTCGGCGACCCTGGAGCGGGCAAGAGCTTCGGCGCGGTGGACCTGGCCGCGTGCGTCGCAACGGGGCAGAAATGGCACGGCCGGAAGGTGTACCCCGGCCCGGTGCTGTTCGTTGCCGGTGAGGGTCGCAGCGGCATCGCCCGCCGGTTCCAAGCCTGGTCAATCGTGCATGACGGCCCGATCGCTTGGGCGCCGCTGTTCCTTTCATCCTCCGCCGTCTCGCTTTCCGACTGGCCTAGCGTGGCCGAGGTGCTGGAAGCGGCTCGCGAGGTCGCTGACATATGCGGAAAGGCCCCGGTGCTGATCGTGGTGGATACCGTGGCCCGCAACTTCGGCCCGGGCGACGAGAACAGCACAGCCGACATGACGGCCTTTATTCGCGGCTGCGACGAGTTGCGGCAGGAATTCGGCGCTTGCGTGCTACTGGTCCATCACTCGGGGCATGGCGACAAGAGCCGCGCCCGGGGAGCGATGGCATTGAAAGGCGCGCTCGACTTCGAGTTCCGGTTCGCCCGAGACGAGTCCGGCGTTATTCGCTTCGAGGCCACCAAGGTCAAAGACCACGAAGCGCCCGAGCCGATGGCGTTCAAGCTGGCGTCCGTCGAGTTGGGCATCACCGATGACCAGGGCCTGCCGTCACCTCCGCCGTGCTGCGTCCGGTGTCCTGGGAGCCGCCAGCGAAGGCCGGCAAGGCTGGCCGCGGCAAACACCAGACTCAGGCCATGCGGATCCTGTGGGACCTGCTGGAGGCCCGCCGCGGTCGCCTGGTGGCATCGGGCCACGATCCCGCAACGGCCCGCGTCACCGCGAGCGAATGGCGCTCCGCTTGCGTCGAGCAAGGCGTGGACCGGCGCCGGGTCGCGGAGGTGATGGATTCGCTGGTGGAGATTGGCCGGGTCCGCGTGGTGAACGGCTTCGCCGAACCCGTGGAGGGTCTATGAGCGCCCGCCGGTTTGCTGTCCGAAATGCGTCCGAAATACGTCCGATTTGTCCGAAACGCCCGTGTCCGGTTTGTCCGAAATGCCTATAGGCATCGGACGGACGGACAAAACCGGCACACCTGAAGTTTGCAGACCCCGAGGAGAATGAAAGATGGCCCTGATTACTGTTCTTAAACGCCTGGCCGGCATCTCGCCGAACGATGTCGAGGCTGCTGCGACGGCCTTGCGGGAGGTTGAGGCGGAGTTGAGCGCCGCAGTTGCAGCGTTCGATGCCGCCAATTCGAGTTTCGGCGCCGACCTGGTGGCCGCGATGACCGCCGGCAAGCCGGAAGCGGTCGAAGCGAACCTGGAAGCGAAGCGCAAGGCCGTTGATCGGCACACCCGGGCACGGGAAGCGGTCGCGGAACGCCTTCAGCGCGCACAGGACGCCGCAAGGGCCGACACGCTTGCCGAGCGATGGGACGCAGCCGAGAAGGCGCTACAGGCGCGCAGGGAGGCTCTGGTGCGATTGGAGCAAGCCGCGGCCGACTTCGGTGCGGCGCTCGTGGCGGCCGAGGTGGCTGCGCGCAAAGCCTGGGACGCAATGCCCGTAAAGCCCAGCGATGGGCCGCATTACCTTGGTGCTTGCCGGTGAAGTGCCGTCATTGCTGGCACTGGCGACCGAAGGCCGCGCGGGCGGCTACCGGGGTTCGATGCTCTGGGATTTGAAGCAGCAGCCTGGACTGGTGGCGCGCGCCGATGCGAGGGCGCGCGAGTGGCTGCGTCTGCGTCCGGCTTCGAGGTCGCCGAACCCGCCGGCCGCGGCGTGAGTGTTCTACGCGCGAGACGCTGGCAAGGCTCAGTTCGTTGAACGGGTCTTATGTCAACTCTCGCGCTGCTTATTTTTTACCCACCATCGTTCTACGGAAAGAGGTAATCGCCATGCATTCTCCCGATCTTGGAATCACCATCGCCGACCCCCTCCCCCGTTCGAGCAAGCGAGCGCGGAGGGTGGGGTGGGACCCCAAAACGCCGGGGCCATCGAAGGGGGCGCCCAACAATAACGCCCCGCAAAATTCCGCGCCCGAAGTTCCGAGCGACTGGCCCGCATGGGCGCCGCCGCTGCCGACGGAAACCGTTCCCGCACCGTGGGAAGCCGAAGGCCGTGCGCCGCGCCCCGACGAAATGTTTCCCGCGTTCGGTGAGCCAGCGCGCCGCCCGAGTGACTACACGATGCCGCAAGGTTTCTTGGGCGATGACGTTAGCGGCGAAGGGTTGACGCATGGCCGCGCCGTTCAATCGCTGCTGTTCAGTGCCGGCTTTCCCGCGACTGAGGGTTCGGCCCTGTTGTAAGGCGACACCCTAATCTGCCGCTAAGGCGACACCCAGATTTACGCACCTCCGGGTCGACCCCGTAGCCTCGTTGGCTTTCGTCCTGGACGGGAGCGGGCGTGGCGACCACCGATCTGGAGATCCGCATG
Source organism: Arenimonas daejeonensis (assembly GCF_007993735.1). Lineage (GTDB taxonomy): Bacteria > Pseudomonadota > Gammaproteobacteria > Xanthomonadales > Xanthomonadaceae > Arenimonas > Arenimonas daejeonensis. Next base: position 1,584,283 of record NZ_CP042453.1, read on the forward strand.
ACGATCAAGACCCTGGCAGCCAAGGGGCTGCCCCGGCGGGCCATCGCCCGCCAGCTCGACCTCAGCGAAGGCACCGTCCGCTACCACCTGGCCCGGCAGGCGGCCGGCGCCCTGGACGGGCGTGCCCACCAGCCGCGCCACGCGCTGGTCGCCGCCGACGCGATCGCGCACTGGATGGCGCACCACGACCGCAGCAACCTCGCCGCGCTGCACGCGTGGCTGGCCGCGGAGCACGGCTACACCGGCAGCCTGCGCTCGGTGCAGCGCTTCGTCGCCGACCGCTACCCGCCGCCGCCCCGGCGGGCCCGCCGCCGGGTGGAGACGCCGCCCGGTGCGCAGGCGCAGGTCGACTGGGCGCAGTTCCCGCGCATGGTCGTCGCCGGCCAGGCGGTGACGCTGCACGCCTTCCACCTGGTGCTCTCGCACTCGCGCTTCGGCGCCGTGGTCTGGATGCCGGCCCAAGACAGTCTGTGCTGGCTGGCCGCGCACAACGCCGCGTTCGAGCGCGTCGGCGGCATCCCGGCGGTACTGCGGGTGGACAACACCAAGACCGCCGTGGTCCGGGGTGCCGGCGCCTGGGGCCAGCTCAACGACAGCTACCGCCGCTATGCCACCACCGTGCGCTTCCACGTCGATGCCTGCGCGCCCTACAGCCCCGAACACAAGGGCAAGGTGGAACGCGCGGTGCGCACGCATCGCGGCGTCGACCTGGCCCGCCAAGCCTGGGACAGCGTCGACCAGCTGCAGGCGGCCACCGACGACGCCCTGCGCGACAGCGCCCGCCGTCGCCGCTGTCCGGCCACCGGCAGCAGCGTGTTCGACGCCTGGCAGGCCGAACGCCCGGCCCTGGCCCCGTTGCCGATCCTGCCGGCCCCGTTCGACCACGTCGCCACCCGCCGCGTCGGCCGCGACGGGCTGGTCGCCTTCGAAGGCCGCCAGTACTCGGTGCCGTTCGCGTATCTGGATCGCCCCGTCGAAGTGCGCGGCGCCGCCGGCTGCGTACAGGTGCTGGCCGACCAGCAGATCATCGCCCAGCATCCGCGCCACACCGATTGCCGCGTGCTGCTCGATCCCGCGCACTACGAGGGCCCCAGTACCGCGACCGTGCAGGCCCCGACGCCGCTGGGACGGATGGGGCGAAGGCTGCAGGAACTGGCCGCGATGCCGGTCCAGCACCGGCCCCTGGACCTCTACGCCGCCCTGGCGGAGGTGGCCCGATGAGCCGGCGCAAGCTCGACCTCGACCGCACCCGCGAACGCCTGCTCGGACTGGGCCTGGCCCACGCCGCCGACCAGCTCGAACCCGTGCTCAGCGAGGCGGTCAAGGAGGGCCAGGCGCCGCACGCGGTCCTCGACGCGCTGCTCGATGCCGAACACCAGGCCCGCGAAGGCCGCCGCGTGCGCACCGCGCTGCGCCTCTCGAGCCTGCCCAGCGGCCAGACCCTGGCCGACTTCGACTTCGCGTTCCAGCCGGCGATCGAGCGCTCGCGCATCGATACCCTGGCCACCTGCGCCTTCATCCGCGCCGCCGAGACGGTGCTGATCCAGAAGCCCGCCCGGCGTCGGCAAGACCCACTTGGCCGTCGGCCTGGGCATCAAGGCGGTCGAACACGGGTTCTCCGCCCAGTTCTACCGCTTCGACGAGCTCAAGCTCCAGCTCAAGGCCGACGCCCACCTGCCGCCGGCCCGGCTGCGCCGGCGCAAGTACCTGTCCACCGCCCTGCTGGTCATCGACGAACTGGGCTTCGAGCCGATGACCCGCGACGAGGCCAGCCTGTTCTTCCGCCTGGTCACCTACCGCTACGGCCGCGGCGCGATCCTGATCACCACCAACAAGTCCGTGCGCGATTGGACCGAACTGCTGGCCGGCGACGAAGCCCTGGCCGCCGCCATCCTCGACCGCCTGCTGCACAAGGCCCACGTCCTCAACATCAAGGGAAGGAGCTACCGACTCAGAGACCTTGAAGCCACCCTCGGAACACCCCGCAACTGACCTTCACCCCGGCCCGAGGTGCGTAAATCTGGGTGTCGCCTTAATGCGTGAAACTGGGTGTCGTTTGACACCTGTTGCAGGAGTTGGCCGACGCCGAACGCATGTACCCCGGCGAACCCGATGACCTGACCTTCCTCCAGCAGACGAATCAGACGGAGGCGACGCTCCGGCGGAAGCTTGGCGATGGCGAGTTCGAGCGGCGGCGTGCGGCGTTGACCGAGATGCTGGCCGAGATGGATCGCAAGTCTGGCGGCAAGCTGGGCGACTTCATCGAAGAGCGCGCGCATCACCTGGCGTCCCCGATGGTCTATGCCCGGCTGCTGGCCCACGCCGGCCGCGTCGCCAAGCGGGGGCGCTGATATGTCGAAGTTCGTGCCAGGGCGAAGCGGCAACCCGTCGGGACGGCCTAAGGGCATCAAGAACCGGCTGTCCGTGCTGCGCGAGTCGCTGGTGACACCTGGCGAGGCGCGCGAGGTGGTGGCGAAGCTGGTCGAGTCGGCGCGCGGTGGCGACACACAGGCCGCCGGAATCCTGCTAGATCGCATCTGGCCGAAGCTACGGCCGACCTCGCCGGCGATCGCGCTCGCGCTGCCGGAGGGCGACCTGGCCGAGCAGGCGGAGGCCGTGGTGCGAGAGCTGGCCGCCGGCAACCTGCCGGCGGCGGATGCCTCGCACATCCTGGGGTCGCTGTCGGCCGTGGCGAAGATCAAGGAAGTGACCGAGTTCGAGCGCCGGCTGGAGGCGCTGGAGAAACGTCATCTGTTCAAGCGAGGAGAGTGAGATGGCCGGATACGGACAGGACAAGCGCCTGGAAGCGCTGGAAACCGAGATGCCCGAGCGGCCGCCGATTATGGTGCTGTCGGCGGACTGGGATGGGGCGGGGGATGCTCTGGCTGCCTACTACGCGCGGACCCCGGAGGAGGAGAGGGCGGAGACTGTGGTGGTGGTGCTGGGGTCATGAATGGTTGTGCTTGTGGCAGTTCACGAGCTAAGCCGTTTGTCGGCGAGATTCGCCAACCTGCTGATCCAGTTGATTAGTCTCGCTGCGCATTGAGACAATGGCTTGCGTATCGCGCCCCTGCCTATATCTAATACGCGGGTTAAACCGGAAGAGGCGGCAAATGGCGGGCCAGAAGATTGAAGTTATCGTAGTCAATGCGCCGGGCATCTTTCACATTGCCCCAAGCTCGTTTGTGGTCAGCCAGCCTACGCCTGACGGCTCTCTACAGATTCAGTTCTGTGATGACTTCGTGGCCACAGACACGATGACAGTTACGCAGTCTGAGAAACCGGGCGCCGAACAAACGCCTGAGTTCTCATTCAGTAGTGCGCCAGAACGAATTGTTTATGGCAAGGTGAAACTCAGTTTGACCGCTGCCAAGGGATTTGTAGAGCTTCTGAATACGCACATTGCACTGCTGGAGCAGAGCTCGGGCAAGGGGAATGTATCGTGAGCGTGACATCTGATCGGGTGTTATCAACTTTTGGTCGTCATCAGCAGACGAGTGGATCGCAGCTTGAATTCCAGTCGGCAAAAAAGGCTGTTGAATCGATTGGCTGGACGAACAGCTTGTTTGGAACGGTGATGGTGTTGACCTATTGCGCGGCTGAAAAAGTTGCGTTTCCAACCAAAGACTGGGGACAGGTTGTGTCCGTCAGTACCGCTTCTGATGGCCACTATTTGGACGCTCAGGAAGTTTCCCCTGCGAGAGCAGCTGCCTTGGAGTGGATATTCTCCGCCCCAGAGCTTTCAATGGAAGGATTTGCTAGAGCATTTCGGCAGCGGTAAGCCACCTCCGTGGCCGTTGATGTTTGGCAAAGATTCTGGAATGCGGTTCCGGATCAGACAAGGAAGAACGGCATAGTCGAAATTGCTGAGCTTCTTCAGGCGTGGTGGTTATCGTCCGACGATGCGAAAGTCGCATCTTTGTCTTTCGGTGCATACGCACCATATTCAGCTCCAACGGTTGCTGGAAACCGGGAGCTTTGGCATGTACATCTTGCGCCGCTCAGGTCTGACCGCGTGAGATGGAAGAGATGGGCTGCATGCCGTCCAACTTCGCGAACATCTGACGCGGCCGTAATATTCGCGCGCCGCGATGATGGGAGCCTTTTGATTATTTGGGTGCTCAATCAGGACGCGCACAAGATCGCGAAAATGGAACTGAAGGAGTCCCGTGATTTCATGCGTGATTGCGCCGCTGCCGCGCGGGAATGGCGAGTGGCGACGGCAGTGTCTGACGAGTGGTTAAGGATCGTTCCATAGATTTACTTAGCGACGTCGCTTGATTCTTTAGTTCTACGACGATTGGCTGTCTCAAGGAGCCTCCAGGTCGAAGGGGGTTGTCCACGCTAGCTTGCTTGCATGGTCGAGTTGAAACCGGATAGCCCGAATGGTGGAGTCCACGTCCTCACCGTTGCCGTCCGCCACGCTCAACAATGATTGCCGCAGTTTGTCCGCCTGCCGTTCCACGGTGCGGCCGAGTGTCTGCGCCCACATGTTCCGATTGCGCCATTCATTCATGGCCGTAAGCGTGGCCGATCGATGGCGCACGGACTGAGATTCCACTCCGCTGCTACCCCAGTGCTACCCCGGTCCCAAACGCCGACCCCCAACTAAAACGCCCCGCGAGGCTGAGAGCCAAGCAGGGCGCGGGATTCGGGATGGTGGCCGAGGACGGAATCGAACCGCCGACACGGGGATTTTCAATCCCTGCCGAGAAGGTCCCGGGTAATTCCATGCGTGCCAGGAGTCGCCTGTTTTCTGCCTTTTTGTTGGTTTGGCGTCTTGTGCCGTCCCACGATATCCCCTACAGTCCCTATCAATTCAGGGACTGTGTAGGGACGAAGATGGCGATCACGGTCCGGGCACTCGAGACCTTGGCACCCGGCAAATGGCTCAGTGAAGCCGGTAACCGGAACGAAGGCGCTCTTCGCGCCAAGGGTGGTCCAAACGGCGCGCGCTTCTATTTCCGCTATCGGAACTCGAGCGGCACCTATGACGATCTGCCGCTCGGCAAGTTCGACGCTCGCGGGCGCGATGGACTGAGCCTGGTGGAGGCAAGGGGGCGGGCAGGCGAGCTGGTCCGGCGCTATCGGGCGGGCGACTCAGACCTGCGGCTGGCGATCGAGGCGGAGCGGCGGGAAGGGGAGCACGCTTTAGCGGCGAAAGTCCGCGCCAGCGCCGCGGCCGACGCGCGCCGTGCGGCGTCGCTGGGCGTCCTCCTGGGCGCATACGTCAAGCAACTGGACCGGGACGGCAAGTCGAGCGCCGGCGCGGTCCTGAGGGCCCTCGAGCGGCATGTGCGCGATCCCTGGCCCAAGCTTTGGGCTACGCCTGCGGACGACGTTGGGATGGAAGACCTGCTTGCGGTCATTGCCCGGGTGTCGGACGCCGGCAAGCTTACCGAGGCGCGAAAGCTGCGCGCGTACCTTTTGGCCGCTTACAAGGCCGCAGTAAGGGCCCGCCAAGACGCGCGCGGACACCCGGCGCTTCGCGAACTTCGGATCTCGTCCAATCCTGCCCGCGACTTGGCTGCGATCGACGGCGGCACGGCCGCTCGCGAACGGGCGCTGTCGCTGGCCGAGATTCGGGCCTACTGGCGGCGGATCAAGGCGTTGCCTGACCCAGCAGGCGCGCTCCTGCGATTCCATCTTCTGACGGGCGCTCAGCGCATCGAGCAGCTGGCCAGACTGCAGGTCGGCGACATCGACGCGGATGCCGGCACCATGCGGCTTCGCGATGGCAAGGGGCGACGTAAATCGCCCCGTCTGCACGATGTGCCGCTCCTTGCTGACGCTCTCGCTGCACTCCAAGCGATGGCGCCAGAACGCGCCGGGTCCTTCGTGTTCACGGTGACCGCCGGCTCAAGCGGCGCCGCCTACTCCACGGTGCTGCATCGCCTGCGGGATGTCGTGGCGGCGATGCAGGAAGCGGGAGAACTCGACAAGGGAGCATTCACCGTGGGCGATCTGCGGAGGACGGTAGAGACACGGCTCGCGGCGGAGGGTGTCAGTACGGAGATCCGGGCGCAGCTGCAGTCTCATGGCTTGGGCGGCGTCCAGGCCCGCCACTACGACCGGCACGACTATCTGAGCGAAAAGCGGGCCGCCCTGCAGACTTTGCTTCGTCTGCTCGAAGGAACGGCCGCCACCATCACGCCAATCCGCCGGCGTCGCCACTAAAGGGGGCCACAATGCCAGCCGACAAGCCGGTTTCTGAACTCGACCCGTCTTTATTTCAGGCGGGCTTGGAAGCGATGGAACGAGGGATTGCAGAGGCGGATCGCCGCGCGAAAGGCGAGTTCGATGGGCTGCTCGGATCATTGGACCCCGGGGGCTCGAGGCTGTTGCGGGACATCGTTGACGAGCTGCGCAGCGTCCTGCTCGACCGTTACGGCGATGAGGAAGCGCGGGCGCTCATTGCCGAATTCGAGCCGCAGCCCGGCTATCGAAACATGCCGGTCGTTCCGGACGACGTGGATCTGGCGCTCCGGCTGCTCAACCTGGTTGCCAGTGCATTGCGATGCGAGCCTGAACGTCGCCAAGAGTTGTTCCTCGGCCCGCGCGATGCCCGCCGGCAACAGGGAACGCGGAAGCCGAAGCGCCCCCAAGTGAATGAATGGATCGAACGCCAGCTTCGGCGACAACCCGGTGCCAAATCCCCAGACCTGTGGTCACGACGGCCGGACTGGATGGAAGAACAGGTCGGATACGACCGGTTCTCGAGGCGCGTGAGTGATGTCCGCAAACTGTTGAAATGCGTCGCAAGTAAATAGCGACGGAATGCCGGCCGAGAGTTCACTGGCGCCCGCTTTGTTCCCGGGCATCCAAGGAGAACCCATGTCCCGCATCATTCCCGCCCTCGAGACCAAGCTGCTTCGCCTTCCTGCGGTCATCCGGCGGACCGGTCTCAGCCGCTCGTCGCTGTACCGGCGGGTGTCCGCCGGCACCTTTCCTGCGCCGGTCAAGATCGGCGAGCGCTCCTGCGCCTGGGCGAGCCACGAGGTTGACGCCTGGATCGCCGCGACGATCGCCAAGCGTGACGGTGGCGGCCGTGTCGCCCGCTGACGGCAACTCCACCGCCACTGGTGTCCGAAAGGCGGTCAAACGGCGCCAGAAGGCCAAGGGGCGGATAACCTCGGGAACCTACTTCCTGATCCCCACCGTGGTGCTGGATTCGCCCGCCTTTTGCTCGTTGAGCACTAAGGCGAAGGCGTTGTTGCTTGATATGGGCGCCCAGATTCGCGGCCGCCACAACAATGGCGACATCTCGGCGACCTACAACATGCTGCGGAAGCGGGGTTGGTGCTCAAGGACACGATCGGCAATGCGCTCGCCGAACTCCTGGAAAAGGGCTTGATCGAAAAGACCCGGCAAGGCTTTCTCCGGCGCTGCAGTCTGTTTGCCTTCACCTGGTGGGGCATCGAGGACCCCCAGGGCAAGTTGGACATATCGCCGAACCCGGTCCCGTCGAACCTTTGGCAGCGCTACAAGAAAAACGCGAAGCCCACCCCGACCAGCGGGGCAAAGCTGCCCCGGTAGTCGGGCCAAATCGGCTTCCGGGACAACTTCCATCGTAGATATGCCCCGGCCACCGGGCCATGCCGGCGCATTCCTTGTCTTGTTTGCCCCGGTAGTCGTACCCCTTCTAAGAATCTCCATGTGCGGAGCACGTGCGGGAGCGCGGCGCCAGCTAGCTTGAGCCGAACAGTGTGTGGTCGCCCGGCCCCGGAGTTTTGACAGCAGTACGCGCACGCGCGCGTGCGCGCGCGAAGCGGTGATGTTGTGGACGGCCGCTCGGCACCGGCGGCGGCGGCTGTCTTTGCCGGACGCTTCGCGCGCGCGCGCGAGGCAGGACGAGGGAGACGCGCTGGCGGGCGGGTCGCTATTCGAGTCCCGGTGGGGCCGACCCTAACCGACATCATCGCGGAACGCTTCGCGCGCGCGCGCGAGGTGCCGGCTGCTGGTGGGGCGCAGCAGGTGCCGTCCGGACGCCGTTGCCGCCTGCGCGGCCAGGGGATACTCGACCGTTGGGTCGGAATCGCGCTCGCCTGGCTATGGGCCGTCGATGGGGTGCGCCCCACGTGGACGGACTGGCTAGGCGTCGGCCTGTGTCTGACGGGTGCGACGGTGATCATCCTGGGATCCCGTCCCCACTGACAGGGCGAACACTTGCCCCACGACCGGCACCCCAACGAGAAGGATCAGGGCTGTCAGCGATCCCGATAGGCAAGCAATCGCAGCGCGTTGGCCACCACCAAAAGGGTCGAGCCTTCGTGGAAAAGGACCGCTACCCCCATTCGCATGCCCAGTATCGTCGCCGGAATCAGGATTGCGACCATGCCCAGGCTCGCCCACAGGTTCTGGCGGATGATGCGCCGCGTCCGGCGGCTCAGTCCCACCACAAACGGCAGATGCTCAAGCTTGTCGCCCATCAGGGCCACGTCCGCCGTCTCGAGCGCGACGTCCGAGCCAGCAGCACCCATGGCGATGCCGACCGATGCGCTGGCTAGGGCGGGGGCGTCGTTGACGCCATCGCCCACCATCGCGACCTCGCCTTCGGCACGCAGCGCCTTGATCGCCTTGACCTTGTCCTCGGGCATCAGGTCGCCGTAGGCCCGGTCAATGCCCACGCTGGCGGCCACGGCGTCTGCGACCCGCTGGTTGTCGCCGGAGAGCATCACCAGCCGGGTCATGCCCAGCTCGCGGAGCCTGACCATCACCGCCTTGGCCGCTTCTCGAGGTGTGTCCATCAGGCCGACGGCTCCAAGGTAGCGGTCGCCTTGGCGGACGACAAACACAGTCCGGCCCTGCTGCTCCAAATCGAGCACTTTTGCGGTCAGTGATGCCGGCAAGCCGGGGCCACCGATGTCGTCGAAGAGGCTCTTCTTGCCCAGGTAGACCAGCAGGCCTGCCACGCTGGCCTTCAAGCCTCGGCCGGTGAGGCTCTCCAAATCCGTCGCCTGAGGTACATGAACGGAGCCCAGGCGTACTGAGCCATCCCTAACCACAGCGGCGGCCAAGGGATGGTCGCTCAGGCGCTCTACGGCAACGGCCACGCCCCAGGAGTTCCTGCTCCGTCACGCCGTCGGCGGGAATGACGTCCGTAACCTGCGGCCGTCCCTCGGTCAGCGTGCCGGTCTTGTCGAAAGCCAGGGCGTGCAGGACACCCAGCCGTTCCAGCGGGCCGCCTCCTTTGATCAGGACGCCACCCCTCGCTGCGCGGGCGACGCCGCTCAGCACCGCACTGGGTGTGGAGATCGCCAACGCACACGGGCTGGCGGCGACCAGCACGGCCATCGCCCGGTAGAAGGTGGCGCTGAACGGCTCATCCACCACAAAGCCGGCGAACAACAGCAAGCCCACCAGGACCAGCACCGAGGGAACGAAAATCTTCTGGAAGCGATCGGTGAAAAGCTGCGTTGGCGATTTCTGGTTCTCCGCCGAGCGCACCAGTTCCACGACCCGTGCGAGCGTGCTCTGGCTGGCGAGGCGCGTGACCTCGATTTCCAGCACCTTGCCCTGGTTGATGGTGCCGGCGAAGACGCGATGTTCGGGCCCGACCGCGTCGGGGCGTTGCCTTGCCTCGGACGCGTCCACGACCGGCCGCTTGTCGACCGGAACGCTTTCACCCGTGATGGCGGCTTGGTCGATGCTGCTCTCACCAAGTACGACGAACCCGTCCGCTGCCACCCGCTCGTCGGGTTTGACCACGATGACGTCGCCGAGCACCAGGCTGTCCACGGAGACTTCGACCAGGTCCTCGCCACGGCGCACAAGCGCCGTTTCCGGACGCAGGTCCGCCAGTGCCTCGATGGCGCGACGGGCGCGGCCCATCGCGTAGTTCTCAAGCGCATGGCCGAGACTGAACAGGAACAGCAGCAACGCGCCCTCGGCCCATTGGCCAAGGACCGCGGCGCCCGCGGCCGCCACGATCATCAGGGAATCGATCTTCAACTCGCGGTGCCGCAGGTTCTCGATCGCTTCGCGCACGGTGAAGAACCCGCCTGCCGCATAGGCCAGCAGCAGCAAGATGAAGGGACCGGTGGCACCGTCCCCCTGTGTTCGACCCCAGGCCCAGCCGGCCAGGAGGAAGGCGCCGGAGGCCAGGGAAAAAAATGATCTCGGCGCGGCCCGCCCAAGGGCCCCCGCTGCCGTGATCGTGGTTGTGTCCCGCGCTAGCCGCCGGGGAGGCGTGGTATCACTCATCGGAAATTCCTCGAACGTGGATACTGCAGGCGCGCTCCGTCGGAGCGCGCCTGCCTCGTGGCCTTCGTCGTGCTGGGCTAGGCCGGCACGTCCGCCCGGTCGATCAGCAGCACATCGTCGATGGAACTGGTGAAGATCCATCCGGCATTCACTTGCCCGGTGCGGCCGTGCTGCCGGATCAACGCAATGATCGCGTCGACCCGCTCGTCCTCGCAGAACACGTCGAGCTGGATCTCCTGGGTCACCCGTTCACCCAGTTCGACCGAGTAGTCCTGCTCGCGGGCACTGGAGGCGCGCAACAAGCCGCGGGCCTGCACCACGCTCAGGCGCCGCTCACCTGCGGCCTCCAGAGCGTGCACGATGTCGCTCATCCGATGGGCGTGCAGCAAGGCAGTGATGCGCTTCATGGCGTGGCCTCCGGGTTCTTGCGTTCGGCGCGGGTTTCCAGCCACTCGTAGAGCACGGGCAGCAGGAACAGGGTCAGCAGGGTGGCGCTGAGCAGGCCGCCCACGACCACGGTGGCCAGCGGGCGCTGGGTCTCGGCACCCACGCCGCTGGAGATCAACATCGGGACCAGGCCCAGGATCGCTACGCTGGCAGTCATCAACACCGGTCGCAGCCTGAGGGCCGTGCCTTGCAGGACAGCCTCACGCACCGAGAGCCCGCGTTCCCGCTGCTCGTTGAGGAAGCTCACGAGCACGATGCCGTTGAGCATGGCTACGCCGAACACCGCGATGAACCCGATGGCCGAGGGCACCGACAGGTACTGGCCGGTCAGGAACAAGGCCAGCAGGCCGCCAATGGTCGCGAAGGGCACGTTGGCCAGGATCAGGGCCGCGAACTTGATCGAGTTGAACGCGGTGTACAGCAGCACGAAGATGAAGAAAATCGTGATGGGCACGATCAGGCTCAGCTTCGCCAGCGCTCGCTGCTGGTTCTCGAACGCACCGCCCCACTCGATCCAATAGCCGGGCGGCAGGTCCACCTGCGATTCGATCGCGGCCGTCGCATCGGCCACGAACCCATCGACGTCCCGGCCCCGCACGTCCATCTGGATCACCGCGTAGCGCTGCAGCTGCTCGCGGCGGATGAACGAGTAACCCTCGGCCACCGAGACCGTCGCAACCTCGGAAAGCGGCACCAGCGCCCCCGACGCGGCCTTGAGGGGGATCCGTCGCAGGGCTTCGACCGAACTGCGCGTGCCGTCATCGAGGCGCACGGAGATGTCGAACCGCCGCACGCCGTCGAGCAGCACGCTGACCGGTTCGCCACCCAGGCCATTGCGCACGATGGTCAGCACTTCCTCGGCGTTCATGCCGTGCCGGGCCAACTCGGCCCGATCCACCTCGATGCGGATCTGAGGTTTGCCCAGGTTCGCTTCCAGCGACAGGTCGGCCACCCCGTCGATCCCTGCCAGTACCGGCTTGAGCTGGCTGCTGAGGCGATCGAGTTCGGCCAGGTCTTCCCCGTAGAGCTTGAGCGCCAGGGTCGCGCGGACGCCGGAGATCAGCTCTTCCACGCGCATCTGGATCGGCTGGGTGTAACCGGGCACCACGTTGGGCACGACCTCCTCCAGCGTCTCCTGCATGGCCTCCTCGAGATCCTTGATTGAGCGTCCCGTAGTCCAGTCCTCCTCGGGCGTCAGCGCCGTGTAGATCTCCATGTAGTTGACGTCGGCGGTCTCGCCCTTTTCGGCGCGGCCGATCATGGCGAGCGTCGTCTGCACTTCCGGGAACTTCTTGAAGGCCTCGGCAATGACATTGCTGGTGCGGATCGACTCATCCAGGGACGTCGACGGGATGCCCGTCACCCGCCACATGATCGAACCCTCCTGCAGCTGGGGCATGAACTCCTTGCCAAGGAACGGAAAGAGCCCCAAGGCCAGCACCAGCGCCACGGAAGCCGTGATCACCACGGCGCGTTTCGCGGAAAGGGCGCGCTCCAGCAGCGGGCGATAGCGCCGCTTGAGGAAGGCCACCAGGCGGGTGTCCTTCTCTTCCTTGGGCTTGAGGATCATGGCCGCCAGGACCGGGATCAGCGTCAGGCTCAGCAGCATCGAGCCGGCCATCGCGAACGCGATGGTGAAGGCCATGGGCTTGAACAGCTTGCCCTCCAGGCCCTCGAGGCTGAACAGCGGCAGGAACACCACGATGATGATCAGGATCGCAAACGAGATGGGATTGGCCACTTCCTTGGCCGCCGCCAGCACCGCCGAGGTCCGATCCACCTTCTCTCCGTGGGTGTGTCGCTCGGCCATGATGCGGTAGGCGTTCTCCACCATCACCACGGCGCCATCCACCATCATGCCGATACCGATGGCCAGGCCCGCCAGCGACATCAAATTGGCCGACAGCCCGAACTGGCCCATGCCGATGAAGGCCATCAGCATCGCCAGCGGCAGGGTCACAATCACGACCAGCGCCGAGCGCAATTCGCCCAGGAACAGGAACAGCACGATCGCCACCAGGATCGAACCCTCGATCAGGGCCCGCGTTGCCGTGCCTACCGCCTTGTTGACCAGGTCGGTACGCTCGTAGATCGGGCGCACGACCATGCCCTCGGGCAGCGCGTCCTGGACCGTGGCCAGCTTGGCCTTGACGGCCTCGACCACATCCTTGGCGTTCTCGCCGATGCGGGACAGTGCCATGCCCAGCACGACTTCCTCGCCATCGCGCGTCACCGCGCCAAAGCGCGGCGCCGGCGATTCGATGATCCGGGCGACGTCACGCATGTAGACCGGCACGCCGTCCTCGGACTTGAGGACGATCGCCCCGATATCCTCGGTCGAGGACAGCAGGCCCAGGCCACGCACCAGGTACTGTTCGCGGCCCACATCCATCACGTTGCCGCCGACCTGGCCGTTGTTTGCGGGCAGCGCCGCAATCACATCGGCAAAGCCAAGGCCACGGGCGTACAACCGCTGCGGATCGATCCGAACCTGGTACTCGCGCTCACCGCCGCCCCAGGAACTGACATCGTCTACGCCCGGCGCCGTGCGCAGGATCAGTCGCACGGTCCACTCCTGCCAGGTACGCAGGTCCATGTCGGTGATCTGTTCCTTGCTCACGCCCGGGGCGCGCTCGACCGTGTACCAGAAAACCTGGCCCAGCCCCGAGCTGTTCGGACCCATGCTGGGCTTGCCGTAACCCTCGGGCAGACGGTCGCCGATTTCCTGCAGCCGCTCATTGACCAGCTGCCGAGCGAAGTAGATCTCCATATCGTCCTCGAAATAGACGGACACGTAGGAAAGACCAAACAGGCTTACCGAGCGGATTTCCTGCACCTTGGGCAGGCCCGCCAACGCGGACTCCACCGGGGTGGTCAACAGCAACTCGACGTCTTCTGCCGCCAGGCCCGGGGATTCGGTGTAGATGTTCACCTGCGCCGGGGTGACGTCCGGGAAGGCGTCGATGGGAACGTCACGAACCGCGCGCAGTCCAGGAAGGCGACGACGGCGAAAATGATCAGACCAGGAACTTGTAGCGCAGGGAGAGTTCGACCAGGCGATTCAGCATGGCGCACCTCCGCGGTCGACGACATGGGCGTCAATGCGCATGACCTTCTCCCAGTTGCGCCTTGAGCATCTGGGCCTTGAGCACGTAGGCGCCCTCCACGACCACCCGGTCGCCGATGACCAGGCCGTCGGCGATGACGGTATGGTCGCCGACCACCGGGCCGGGACGAACTGCCACGGGCACCAGGGGCGCCATCGGTCTCCTTGAAGACCACGTTCTCGCCCTCCAACTGCAACAGCGCCGCCGTCGGCACTGCCAGCTGCGGGTCGCTGCCACCGCCGGCATCGAGATAGACCTCGACGTAGTCCCCGCCGTGAAGGCGATCGCCCTCGTTCGCTACTTCAATTCGCACCAGCGCCGTCCGGGTGTTCTCGGAAGTGCGGTGGGCGCGCTGCACCACCTTGCCGGGCAGTCGCACCTGGCCCAGCACCACCTGCGCAGTGCTGTCGATGGCGATGCGGCGGGCTTGCTCGGCCGGCAGCGTGGCATCCACCCACACCACCGACTCATCGACCAGGCGGAACAGCGTGCGGCCTGGCTCGATCCGCTCGCCGACGACGAAAGCGTCCTCGGTCAGGCGTCCGGCGTGCGGCGCGGTCAGTGTGAACTCGCCGTTGGACCGGCCCGTGGCCGTGCCAGGCAAGCCGTAGGCCCGCGCCGTCGCACGTGCCTGCTCGACGGTGACCTGGGCTTCCTATGGTAGCGGCGGCCCGACACGGCTTCGCGTCCCAAGGGATTGAACGCGCTTCCAATCCTGCTCGGCGATGGCCAGCGCCCCTTGGGCTTGGGCCACCTCCACGGACGACAGCGTCACCAGTGGCGCGCCGGCGGCCACTTCGTCGCCCAGCTTGGCATGGCGGCGGACCACCAGGCGCCTCGACCCGCGGCGTGATCAGGGTGGTGCCGTAGGCGTTGTCCAGGACTTCACCCGGGGCCTGCAGCGGTTCGCTCAGTGAACGCGCATCCAGGGTCGCCAGCTTGATGCCGGCTGCTTCCAGCGCGGCCGCGTCCATGCGAACCGGTTCCGCGCCTTCTTCCGCCTCATCGTGGCCGGCCTCTTCGTCATGCCCGGCCTCATCGCCGTGGCCCGCCTCTTCCTGGCCTGCCTCGTCGGCATGTTCAGCGTCTTCGCCGCGTGGCGTGCTCGTGTCGGCGGCCACGGCCTTGGGTGAAGGCGTCGCGGCGGGCTCGGCGCCACAGCCTGCCAAGGACAGGACCAGGACCGCACCGGCGGGAATCAACAGGTAGTTTTTCGGGTTCATCGCGAAGTTTCTCCAGTCGCGTCATTCATTCCGAGCCAGGCTTCGAGCTGGCCGGTGGCGGCGAGGTAATCGGTGGCGCGGCGCCAGAGCTGACCTTCCAGCGCGGCACCGGCAAGGGCGGTATCCAGGGTCTGCTTGAGCTGCAGCAGGTAGTCGGCGGTCGAGAGCTCGCCGGCGCGCCAGAGGCGTTCCAGCAGTTCGGCGCGCTTTTCGACATCGGTCCCGGTGCTTTGGCTCCAGCGGGTAAAGGCCCGACGGACCGCGGCATAACTGGCTGCCGTGCGCTGGGCCCGCGAGGCCAACTGCGCCCCGGTGATGTCGGCCTGGGCTGCTGCGGCATCGGCATCGGCAAGCGCGGCCACGACCTCGGCCCGGTAGGGGTTGCGCACGAACAGCGGCACGCTGAGCGACACGCCCACCACGTTGTCCGAGACCGGGCCGAAGTCGATGCGGCCGCCCGTGAGTGCAAGCGTCGGGTCCGGAACCCGGTTACGTTGGGCGACGGTGACTTGACGTGTCGCTCCTTCGGACTGGGCCTGAGCGATCTGCCATTCCGGCAAGGCCTCCCAGGTCGTGGGTGGGGGCGTCACGTCCGGCAGCGCCTGCGACCACGCCGCGTCAGAGGCCACGGCATCGGGTTGTCCGCCCACGTTGCGGAAGGCTTCCTCGGCCTCGGCGGCTTCGGCCAGCAGCGCCGCCTGTTCCGCTTCGGCTTCATCGCGGGCCAGCCGGGCCAGGTCCCGTTCGAGGGAGGAGATGTCGCCCACGCCGAACTGCTTGTCGGCCAGATCGGCAAATCGGGAGATCAGCGCCAGGCGTTGCTCGCCTTGCTGCACACGCCGTGACGCGCTTTGCCAATCCGCCCAACCCACAAGCCAGGCGGCCACGAAATCACGGCGACTGAGCCGGGCCTGGGCCACCGCAATGTCCAGCTGCGACGCGGCCGCATCGCGCCGGGCACGACGTTTGCCGCTCAGGTCCAGCGCCAGGCTGACGCCGGCGGTGGTGGTGCGGTCTGTGCCTTCGTCCTCGGCCGCAAACTCGAGCTCGGGGTTGTACAACGGGCGGCCGGCGGCGTCGGCGCGGGCGCGGGCGGCGGCCAAGGTAGCGTCTGTGGCCCGGGCGCTGGGATGGGCGCGCCAGGCCGCGGTGACGGCATCGCGCAACGCGATGGGAGACGCCGCGGGCGCGGCGGCATGGATGGGCGCGGCCAACGCGCCCGCCAGGAGCAGAACGATCGTCGGCAACGACACGACGCGCAAGCGTCGCGGGGGAGGTATCAAACGCATGGAAACATCCTCTGAGCACACGTCGACCCCGACGCCTCGGCGTCAGGGAGCGAAAACGAGAGGGCTCAGAGAATGGGAGGGCGGAGCTCGTTGCGTGCAGCGCCAATCGGCATGGCGACGGGCGGGAGCAGGACGCGGGGCATGGCGGGCGGCCCCGCCAGGGTGACCATCACCGGCGGCAAGGCCGCCGCATGGTGACAATGGCAATCCAGGCAACCGCCTGCCGCATGCGAGAGGAGCGACGAAGGATCGTCCGCCTCCGACGCGTCGGCCGGCACGACGGTATCCGTCGCCGGCAGGTCGGTACTTGTCACCCCCAGGGGCTGCCCTGCATCTCATCCACCGTGCAGGCCGCGACCATCCCGACCTTGAGCAGGAAGACCAACAGCACCCACGCGGCCACCCGCGCGGACGCGCGGAGTCGGGCCATCAGCAGGGGACGGGGGATCGCGGCATGCGCGGAGGTATCGGA
Organism: Arenimonas daejeonensis; assembly: GCF_007993735.1. Lineage (GTDB taxonomy): Bacteria > Pseudomonadota > Gammaproteobacteria > Xanthomonadales > Xanthomonadaceae > Arenimonas > Arenimonas daejeonensis. The sequence goes on from NZ_CP042453.1 coordinate 1,601,024, forward strand.
TCGCGTCGGGGTTACACAATTTCATTGTCCAGCAGCGCCTGGAGGTCCGCCGGCACGGGCATGGGCTGGGTGGCGCGCACGTTGGCGCCGCCGGTGTTGCCCACCGGCACCCAGAGGCGCGAGAACAGCGCGGCAGCCACGATGCGCGCCAACTGCCCCCGGATCTCGCGCCCGTCGTGCCGTTGCCAGCCAATGCGCAGCATCGCGAGATGGCTCTTCACGTGCAGCCACGTGCGTCGCTGCCCGAGGATGTGGGCGCGCTCGAGATGGTAAAAGGCGCGATCCAGGTCACCGCGGCGTCGGGCGGCCTGGGCGAGGTCCCATTCCTGCGCGAAGGCTTGGTCCAGTCGGGTCATGGTGTCGTGTCCCTTGATTCGATGGCGGCCGGGTGGCGCCAGCCCGGCCAGGCCTCGCGCAGCACTTGCCAGGAGGTGTGCAGGAACAGCAGCGCAATGAGCGTGCCGACCGCGATGTCGGGCCACGCACTTCCCGTCAGCGCCACGATGCCCGCCGCCGCGATCACCCCGGTGTTGCTCGCCAAGTCATTGCGCGAACATAGCCAAACCGAGCGCATGTTCAAGTCCTCGCCGCGAAAGCGCATCAGCAGTCCGAAGCAGGCCAGATTGGCCAGCAGGGCGATCGCCGCGGCCCCGGCCATCAGGGGCGCCAGCGGATCGGCCCCGGTCAGGAGGCGGCGCAGGACCTCGGCCAGCACCACCAGCCCGAACAGCCCCTGCAGCAGACCCTTCACCACGGCTGCGCCATTGCGCTGGCGAAGGCTGCCGCCCACCACCGCCAGGCTCAGGGCATACACGCCGGCATCGCCCAGGCTGTCGAGCGAGTCGGCCTGCAGGGCGCTGGAGTCGGCCCACCAGCCGGCAGTGAACTCGCCGACGAACAGGGCAGCGTTGATGGCCAGCACGGTCCACAGGACCCGGCGCCGGGTGGCGTCCCGAGCCTGGCTCAGGGTGGAGGCGGTGTCATCACAGTGGCATCCGGACATGGCGTTTCCTTGGTCAGTGGCGCTACCCTAAAGCCCGTAGCAGCTACAGGGTCAACCCCCATTTGCAGGAGGACCATCGTGAAGATCGGCGAGGTAGCCACGGCCAGCGGCTGTCATCTTGAGACGATCCGCTACTACGAGCGCATCGGCTTGCTCCCGGCCCCGGCAAGAACGGCGAGCGGATACCGGTCCTATTCGGCTTCGGATGTGCAGCGCGTGCGGTTCATCACTCGCGGTCGCGACCTCGGTTTCAGCTTGGACGAAATCCGGAGTTTGCTCAGTTTGTCCGAGGACCCTAACCTGTCTTGCGAGAAAGCGGACGAGTTGGCGCGACATCATTTGATCGAGATTCGGCAACGAATCGACGAGCTTCGTCGTATGGAACGAGAGCTGGAAACTACTGTGCAGGCCTGTGCAGGTGGGCGGCGGGCGGCTTGCGCAATCCTGGCAACTCTGCAGGCACCTGTCGTGTCGAGCGCCGGTGGCCGACGACGCGTCGACGTTCACGGACCTGCTTAACGCTCCGAAGGTTTGGGCCCTAGTTTGATTGTCGTAGTTCGGGGTCTTCGCCGTTCTTGCGTTTCGTTAGTTTCGCGCGAGGAACGGAGCCAACTGGCGCGCCAACCTCTGTGAGCCCAGATGCTCGTGAAATACAACAAGTGCTTGCCCCCAGCGAGGTTGTGTCTCTATCTAAACGGGTCGAACCGCCGACACACCCAGCCGCTTCCTGGTCGCCTCAGTAAGTTGTTCCAGCCAGGTTTCGGCCACCGCTTTGCTGATCATTTGCCCATTCTTTGCGTGGGCATAAATTACTGCCTGAACACGATCCTTGTGATTCCTCGACAGGAAGCTCAGTAAGCCGAGATCGCTAGCGAGGAACGATTTAATCTGTGCGGACATTTTGGCGATCTCGCCGCCTGTTGGTTCGATCCGGGAAATCGTCGAGGAAAGATAGGTGACTTCCTTCGCGATAGGTCGTCGTCCAATGGTGTCTATTCGTGAGAACGCACGCTTAGCCGCAACCAAACGGTCGGAGAGGTCACGAAGGCGCTGGGCGTCTAGCGCCGAAAGCGAGGGGAGTCTGCCCACGACAACGTCTTCTACGTTGTCTTCGCGATCGACAATTTTTCCGTCCTTATCCTTCTGGAATCTGGTGGTAATGGTGCGGGCTACAACGCGACCATCGCTATTCTTGGCCATCGAACTGAGTGCTTTGACAATTAGCGGGCCGAGCATCCGTTCAAGTTCATCCTTGAATTCTTGGATGCGTTGAAGCGCAGTCTCCGCTTGGGCCAGCAGGCTCTCGGACGTTTCCCGGTTCTGCAGTACGTTTTCGAGGCCGGCCAGCTTTGATCTCAATGCGAGTTTCTTTTCCATCTCCTGGCGCGAGGATCGGTAGTGTTCGTTCGCTCCAAATTTGGTACTGGCACATTCGTTGCCGACGATGCTTGCGGTGTCGTCCTTTAGCCGAACCACGAACCCAAATTGATGTCGTTGCCCACAAAGGCCAATTCCATCGCGTACACAGCACGAAAGAGAGTCTTTAAGTCGGTAGTACCCGACGAAGCCTGAGAAATCATGTTCGCCGACTGGATTGTCATCTATGAATCCTACGACGGCTCGAATTTCTTCCAGGGAACTAAACTGGCGTACGAGACTCATCCCACCCCCTTTTTTGGTGCATTACGGGCGCTCGGATACGATGCGCGAACCTGATGTTTGCACGGGTGTGTCTCAAGTATGGAGACTGGGTCTGCTCGACGGGGTCGCCGCGCCTGTTGTCACCGTGGGTAGCCAGCTTACCGTTGAGTCGGACGAGGGGCATCGCCGGGCGACGCACGCGATTGCGAGACATTGGCGACTGGATCTGGAAGGCGCAATCGCTGGCGCTCGGTGCAGCTCACTTCCTGGCTGACCACAGGAGCGGCCGGGTCGGACACCGAAAAATCTCCGTACAGGGACGGAGTAGGGACCTACCGAATCGAAGGCAAAAGAAGGGCCCGCGATTTCTCGCAAGCCCTTGTTTTGTATGGTGGCCGAGGACGGAATTGAACCGCCGACACGGGGATTTTCAATCCCCTGCTCTACCAACTGAGCTACTCGGCCAGAGAGACTGGCTTGGACACGCCGGGCAGTGCCTCAGCGAGCGCGCAATGTTAGCGGAAGCGGGTCGGCCGAGGCAAGCCGGGCAGGGCGCGGGGCCAGTGGGGCGGGATTGTTTTACAGATGTAAATGTTTGCTGAACGTAGTCGCGCCGCCCTCTGGGGCTGGGCGCCGCGCGGGAGTAGCTTAGGTTCCAGGTCCGGTTCGGGCCTTACCAAGGAGCCTCGCCATGTCCCTCCGACTCGCCCTGCTTTCTTTCACCGTGGCCCTGACGCTGGCCGCGCCCGCCCTGGCCGCCACCACGTCCCGCGAAGCCGCCGCCGACGCCAAGCGCCTGGCCGCCGCCCGCGCCAATGCCGCCGCGCCCGTGGACACCATCAAGTTCCTGCAGCCGATAGACAGCTACGAAGTGATCGGCGAACACGAGATCCTGGTCTGGGAAACCAACACCAAGGCCTGGCTGGTGGACCTGCGCCCCAGCGCGGCCTGCAAGCACCTGGACCGGAGCTACGCGATCGGCCTGGACTCGATGTACAACACCATGAACACCAACAACAGCTACGTCGTGGGCGCCAGGAACATGCGCTGCAAGATCATCGGCATCCGCGAGGTGGACGTGCCGGGCATGCGCGCGACCGAACGCGCGCCGGAAGCGGTGGCCAGTTCGGCGGACGAAGTCGCCAGCACCGACTGAACTGCGGTTCCGTGTCCTGCAGGGTCCGCGCTCCGGCGTGGACCCTGCTGTTTTTCAGCCCTCGGGCGCGACGTAACCCGCCGGCTTCTCGGCCCCGCCGCCGAACAGGAACTTCTCCATCTCCGCCTCCAGGAAGGCCCGGTGTTTCGGGTCCATGGGCGACAGCCGGTTCTCGTTGATCAGCATGGTCTGGTGCGCCAGCCACTGCTGCCAGGCCTCGCGGCCGATGTGTTCGAACACGCGCTTGCCCAGCGCGCCGGGCCAGGGCACGAAGGCCAGGCCTTCGGTCTGGGTTTGGGTTTTTTCGCAGAAGACGGTGCGGCTCATGGCGTCAGGCTTCCCAGCAGTTTCTTGACGGGGGCGGGCAGGCCCAGTTCGGCCAGGCGGTCGAAGGGTTGCCAGCGCAGGTCGTTATTGTCGCCCACGGCGGGCGGGGCGGTGGGCACGCGCCAGCTCATCGGTTCGATGTGCAGGCGGTAGTGGCTGAAGGTGTGTTCGATCAGCGGCAGCACGTCGGCGGCGTCGAAGTCGGCGCCGGTGTGGCGCGACAGGAAGGCGCGCGCGCCGTCGTGGTCGTCGGCCTCGGGCAGCGACCACAGGCCCGACCACACACCGGTGGGCGGGCGCCGCGCCAGCAGCACGCGGCCTTCGGCGTCGCGCACCAGCAGCATCAGGGTGCGGCGTTCGGGCAGGGGTTTGCCGGGTTTTGCTTCGGGCAGTTGTTCGACGCGGCCTTCGCGGCGCGCCACGCAGTCGTCCTGCAGCGGGCACAACATGCAGGCCGGATCGTGGCGGGTGCACAGGGTCGCGCCGAAATCCATGATCGCCTGCGTGTAGTCGGCCAGGCGCTCGTCGGGGAGATGTTGTTCGGCGATCTCCCACAGCTTCTTCTCGACCGGGCCGCTGCCCGGGTAACCGGCGATGCCGTGGAAACGCGCCAGCGTGCGCTTCACGTTGCCGTCCAGGATGGCGAAACGATCGCCGTGCGCCTGCGCCAGGATGGCGCCGGCGGTGCTGCGGCCGATGCCGGGCAGGGACGACAGCTTCTCGAATTCGCGCGGCAGTTCGCTGCCGTGTTCCGCCACGCAGACCTGCGCCGCCTTGTGCAGGTTGCGGGCGCGGGCGTAGTAGCCGAGGCCCGACCACAGGGCGAGCACGTGGTCGGATTCCGCGGCGGCCAGGTCGGGCAGGGTGGGCAGCGCGTCCAGGAAACGCGCGTAGTAGGGGATCACCGTCTGCACCTGGGTCTGCTGCAGCATGATTTCCGACAGCCACACGCGGTAGGGCGTGCGCGGGTGCTGCCAGGGCAGGTCGTGGCGGCCGTCGCGTTCGAACCAAAGCAAGAGCCGTGATGCGAACAAACTCATGGCTCTACTTCGGCAGCCGGTTCTTCGGGCGCGTCTTCTTCGATGATGATCTTCACGCCCTGAAGCGTGGCGCCGGCAATCTCGATGCTTGGTGCCGTTACAGTCGCTTGTAGTGGAGGAAGTGGTGCCGCATTCCCAGCGTCAAGCCATGCCAGGACATTCTGCAAAGTGAACTCTGCGGTCGCATGCGAATCTTCCCAATCCAGCTTTACTTTCCAGTCGGCCGTCATGTCGATTGGCCCGGCATAAGCGAAGTCGAAATGCGTTGGTTTTCCGGCCATCGGAGCTGGCAGTGCCGGCCAATCCTGTGGCCAGTCGCGCATCCAGCCATCGGCGTCTATTTCAATGTTCTCGCTCTTGCCCCGGCGCCCTATGGAAGCAATATCAGCCTTGAAGGTGGGCAAGGGCGATTCAGACCTGAAGAAAAGGTCGCCGCAGCTGAGTGCTTCGTTGTCCAGCTTGTGGTAATTGCAGTCCGTCGTCACAACGAACGGTGCGTCTACCCCGTCGAATTGGATCCGCCCTTGCGCTTCGACCTTGGCGCCGGTGCTCTGGCCAAGTTTCTCGATGGCGATGGTGCTTTCAAGTTGGAGTTCAATGGTGTCGCTGGTTCCGCGTCCGGCCAGCTCCAGCGTCAAGGGCATCCCGGATTCGAAACGGTCAAGATCCAGCACCAGTCCGTCGATTCGCCACTCACCCCAGAGCATCGTGCCGTCACGCACCGATGCGCCACGTGACAACACCGGAAGCTCGCCGGACGATTCCGGTTGTGAGGCCAGCCAGGTGTTGAGCGCATCCAGGTCGAGTGTTGGTCCGTCAAGATCAATACGTGTGATCACTATCGGGCCGCCCCAGACCGTAGCCCATGGCAAGGACACTTCCAGACGGCGGGCGCGGAACAGCGGTGTGGCTGAGCCAGGCACGCGGGCATCGAAATTTTCGAGCAGTAGCCTCGGCTCCGGCCGTAGCGCGTACTCGGGCGTGCCTTCGAAGCTCAATTCAAGCCCGGTCGCCTCGCCGAGGCGCGCAAGCACGGTGCTTGCCAATCGCACCGGTTCAAGTTGCCGGTCAACCCACCACGCACCGATCAACATCAGCACCGCGAACGCGGCAAGGAATTTGGGCCAGCGGCGTTTGCGCGCCGGCTCGGTCACCCGGCCCCCAGGGTTCCGGGCAGCAGCGCGTCGACGAAACCTTCGGGGTCGAACACGCGCAGGTCCTCGGGTTTTTCGCCCAGGCCGATGAAGCGGATCGGGATGCCGAATTCGCGGGCCAGCGCGAACACCACGCCGCCCTTGGCGGTGCCGTCGAGCTTGGTCACCACCAGTCCGGTCACCGTCACCGCCGCATGGAACTGGCGCAGCTGGTTGAGCGCGTTCTGGCCGGTGGTGCCGTCAATCACCAGCAGCACTTCGTGCGGCGCGCGCTCGTCCACCTTGGCGATGACGCGGCGGATCTTGCCCAGTTCCGCCATCAGGCCCTGCTGTGTGTGCAGGCGGCCGGCGGTGTCGGCGATCAAGATGTCCACGCCACGCGCCTTCGCGGCCTGGATGCCGTCGTAGGCCACGGACGCGGCGTCGGCGTTCTGGCCCTGGGCGATCACGGTGACGTTGTTGCGTTCGCCCCAGATCTTGAGCTGCTCGACCGCGGCGGCGCGGAAGGTGTCGCCGGCAGCCAGCATCAGCGAATGGCCGTCCAGCTGGAAACGCCGCGCCAGTTTGCCGATCGTCGTGGTCTTGCCGACGCCGTTCACGCCGACGGTGAGGATGACGAAGGGCTTGGCTTCGGCGTCTATCTCCAGCGGCTTGGCCACGGGCTTCAGCATCGCCAGCAGGTCGTAACGCAGCGCGGTCAGCAGCGCCTGGGCGTCGGCGAAGTCGCGGGCCTTCATGCGCTTGCGCATGCGGTCGACGATTTCGGTGGTGGCGGGCACGCCGACGTCGGCGCCGATCAGGGCGGTCTCGATCTCGTCCAGCAGGTCCTCGTCCAGCTTCGGGTTGCGCGAGAACAGGCCGCCCAGGCTGCGGGCGAACAGGCTGCCGCCCAGCACGCCCTTCATGGCCTCGCGGCCCTCGGCGCGTTCGGCCTCGGCGCGGGCGGCCTTCTCCTCCCTGGTGCACGGTGAAGGCGCGGGCCAGGTCGTCCGGGCTGAAACCGGCGCGCGCGGGCGCCTCGGCGGGCTTGGCCGGCTCGGGGGTTTGGGGTTTTTTCTTCAGGAAATCGAACATCGTGCGGCTTTCGCGGACAATGCGCCGATGTTACCACCCGGCCCCCGGACTCCCCGATGAAATCCCGCCCGCCCGGCCACGTCCGGATCATCGCCGGCACCCTGCGCGGCTCGAAGCTGCCGGTGCCCGACCGCCCCGGTCTGCGCCCCAGCACCGACCGCGTGCGCGAGACCCTGTTCAACTGGTTGCAGGTGAAGGTGCCTGGCGCACGGGTGCTGGACCTGTTCGCGGGCACGGGAGCCCTGGGCTTCGAGGCGGTTTCCCGCGGGGCGGCGGCGACCACGCTGATCGAACGCGACCCGGTGCTGGCCGAGGCGCTGCGCGCCAGCGCCACCCGGTTCAAGCTGCAAAGTGTGCGCGTGGTCACAGCCGACGCCCTGGCCTGGCTGGCGCAGCCGGCGGGCGAACGTTTCGACCTGGTGTTCCTGGACCCGCCATTCGATGCCGGTTTGTGGGAACAGGCGGCGTCGCGACTGGAGCCCTGGCTCGCGCCGGATGCGTGGATCTACGTCGAAACGCCGGCCAAATCGCCGCCAAGCCTGCCGTCCGGCTGGCGCCTGCACCGCGAGGGCCAGACCCGGGACGTAAGGTATGCGCTGTTCCGGACAGGAAACGCTTCGGCCCCGGAATCCGCTGCTACAATCGCCGGCGAACCCAATCCGCAGGTCAACCCTTCGGCATGAGCCTGGCCCGAAACCGTGTCGCGCTTTACCCCGGCACCTTCGACCCGATCACCAACGGCCATATCGATCTGGTCGCCCGGGCTTCGACCCTCTTCGAGAAGGTCGTGGTCGGCGTCGCCGAAAGCCCCGGCAGGGGCCGGCCCTTCCGCTCGAAGAGCGCGTCACCCTGTGCCGGACCGCCCTGGCCGGCTTCAAGAACGTCGAAGTCCGTGGTTTCGATTCGCTGCTCGCCCATTTCGTGCACGAAATGGGCGCCGGCGTGCTGCTGCGCGGCCTGCGCGCGGTGTCCGATTTCGAATACGAATTCCAGCTGGCCAGCATGAACCGGCACCTGATCCCCGACGTCGAGACGATCTTCCTGACGCCGGCGGAACAGCACAGCTTCATTTCTTCCAGCTTGGTGCGCGAGGTCGCCCGGCTAGGTGGCGACGTGTCCGGGTTCGTGCACCCGGCCGTTGCCCAGGCCTTGTCCATCCGCTGGAAGCGCTCCTGAGACCCACTCACAGAAGAGGTATCGCCATGAACCGCGTCATTGCTCCGTTTGCCCTGCTGCTCTCGCTCACCCTGCTTGCCGGCTGCCAGAAGGCCGAAGAGGCGCCCGCCGCGCCGGCCGCCCCTGGTCGCGCCCACCACCAACGACGACCTGGCCTGGAAGGAATACCTGGGCAAGGTGGTCGGCCAGAACCAGACCGGCGTCACCGACCGCACCTTCCCCTACTACCTGCCGATGAACAGCAGCGAGCCGGCCGAAGGGGACCAGGACGGCAAGACCCAGTACGACCGCCAGCTCGAGAACGTCAACACCGTCGTGCTGCGTACCGTGCTGCCGGGCAACATGCTGGCCTTCGGTTCGCCGGACAGCGCCAAGATGGCCGACCTGATCGTCACCGCCTTCACGGGTGCCGAGCCGGACGCGCTGAAGGGTTCGCAGGTGCTGTTCATCGGCAAGCCCGCCGACAGCGACCGGGTGAAGGCCGCGGTGGAAGCCGCCGGCGCCAAGTACATCTTCGTCGAAGCCAAGTGAGCCATCGCCCGCGCCCCGGCCATCCGCCGGGGCGCAGGGCAACATCATGTCCCTGCTGATCAACCAGCTCTGCATCAACTGCGACGTCTGCGCGCCGGCCTGCCCGAACGATGCGATCAGCCAGGGTGAAACCATCTATGTGATCGACCCGCGCCGCTGCACCGAATGCGTGGGCCATTTCGACGAGCCCCAGTGCGTGGTGGTCTGCCCGGTCGAGTGCATCGACCTCGACGGCGACAACCCCGAGACCCGCGAGCAGCTGCTCGCCAAGTACCACGTGCTGATGACGGGGAAATCCGCCGCATGATTTCGCGCCTGCTGTTCGTGCTGTTGCTGTTGTCGCCCGTGGTCCACGCCGATGCGCCGCGACCCGACGCGCGGCCCGCGCAGGCGGCCATCGCCAGCGCCAACGCCTACGCCACCGATGCCGGCATGGAAGTGCTGGCTGCTGGCGGCAACGCCTTCGACGCGGCGGTGGCGGTCAGCGCCACGCTGGGACTGGTCGAACCCGAGTTCGGGCATCGGCGGTGGCGCCTTCATGTTGCTGCGCACGGCGAAGGACGGCCGCGATGTGTTCGTGGACGCGCGCGAACGCGCGCCGCTGGCCGCGACCCGCGACATGTTCCTGGATGCGAACGGTGAAGCGGTGCGCGATCGTTCGATCAACGGCGCACTGGCCGCGGCCATCCCGGGCCTGCCTGCCGGCCTGGAACACCTGGCCCGCAAGTACGGCCGGCTGCCGCTGTCGAAGTCGCTGGCGCCGGCGATCCGGCTGGCGCGCGAGGGCTGGAAGTTCGGGCCGAAAAATTCGTCCATGCTCGGTTACCGGCGCGAGGTGCTGGCCGGGAACGCGGCCGCGGCGGCGCTTTTCCTGCGCGACGGCCAGGTGCCGGCGCTGGGCACGGTGATGCGCAACGAGGACTACGCGCGCACGCTGGAGCTGATCGCGGCCAAGGGCGCCGACGGCTTCTACCGCGGCGACTACGCAAAGCGCCTGGTGAACGGCGTGCGCCAGGCCGGCGGCATCTGGAGCGAACAGGATCTGGCGGAATACCGCGTGGTCGAGCGTGCGCCGATCCGGCTGAAACATCGTGGCTTCGAGATCGTCACCGCGCCGCCGCCGTCCTCGGGTGGCGTGGCGCTGGCGACCATCTTCAACGTGCTCGAGCCCTACGGTTATCCGCAGCTGGACAAGGTGCCGCGCACCCACCTGCTGGTCGAAGCCATGCGGCGTGCTTACCGCGACCGCGCCGTCTACTTGGGCGACCCGGATTTCGTGCAGGTGCCGGTGCCGCTGCTGGCCAGCCGCGAATACGCCGCCGGACTGCGCGCCGGCATCAACCCCGACCGCGCCACGCCCAGCGACATGCTGCCCAGCGCTATGGTGGCGCCGTCGCGCCCGGACACCAGCCATTTCTCCATCGTGGACACCGAGGGCAATCTGGTCGCCGTTACCCAGACCGTGAACCTGCCTTACGGCAATGCGGTGGTGGTGCCGGGCACCGGTTTCCTGCTCAACAACGAAATGGACGACTTCTCGGTGAAGCCGGGTGTGCCCAACGCCTACGGCCTGGTCGGCGACGATGCCAACGCGATCGCGCCGGGCAAGCGCCCGCTGTCGTCCATGACGCCGACCTTCCTGGTGGGTCCGGACCGCGTGGCGGTGCTGGGCACGCCGGGCGGCAGCCGCATCGTCACGATGGTGCTGCTGGGGTTGCTGGAGATGATGGACGGCGGCAGCGCGCAGGACGCCGCCTCGGCGCCGCGTTTCCACCACCAGTACCTGCCCGACCAGCTCTCGGCCGAACCTGAAGCGTTCAGTACCGAGGAGGTGGCGGCGCTGAAGGCGCGCGGCCATGATGTGCGTGTCGGCGACCGCAGCTGGGGCAACATGAACGTGGTCCAGTGGCGCCGCGACACCGGCGCGGTCGAGACCGGCACCGATCCGCGCTGGAAGGGCGTCGGCAAGGGTTCGTCGTCAGAGAAGGGCTCCATCTACCGCTGAGCCGCAGCTCGCGAGGAGTAAGTCATGAAACTGTGGTCGATCATGGGCAATTCGCAGCGCCTCGACGGCGGTGCGATGTTCGGCAATGCGCCGCGCGCGATGTGGGCGCAGTGGCTGCCGCCGGACGAACACAACCGGGTGCCGCTGGCCTGCCGCACGCTGCTGGCCAGCCCGATCAATGGCAAGACCGTGCTGTTCGAGACCGGCATCGGCGCCTTCTTCGAGCCCAAGCTGCGCGAACGTTTCGGCGTGGTCGAGGACCGGCATGTGCTGCTGGACTCGCTGGCCGAAGCGGGTTTCTCGCACGAGGACATCGACGTGGTGGTGCTGAGCCACCTGCATTTCGACCATGCCGGTGGATTGCTGGCAGCGTGGCAGGAAGGTGCCGCGCCGTCGCTGCTGTTCCCGAATGCGACCTATGTGGTCGGCGCCGAACATTTCGAACGCGCGCGCAATCCGCATCCGCGCGACCGCGCCAGCTTCATCCCGGAACTGGTGCCGCTGCTGGAAGCCAGCGGCCGGCTGGAGCTGGTGAGCGGCGAACATTCGAAGGCGCTCGGCGATTCCGTGCGTTTCCACGCCAGCCAGGGTCACACGCCGGGCCTGATGCTGGCCGAGATCGTCGGCCCGCTCGATGACCACGGCCAGCCGCACGGCGGCCTGGTGTTCTGCGCCGACCTGATCCCCGGCCGCGCCTGGGTGCACGTGCCGATCACGATGGGTTACGACCGTTATCCCGAGATGCTGATCGACGAGAAGCGCGCCTTCCTCGAGGACAAGCTTGCCCGCAACGTGCACCTGTACTTCACCCACGACCACGGCTGCGCGCTGGCGCAGGTGACGCGGGATGCGAAGGGAAAGTTCGGCACCACCCACGAGGTCGCCGCTTTAGTGGCGCGCTCGCTGGCGGCGTGAACCCGCGCCGGCACGATGCCGGCGCGCCGTAATACGGCTGTGACATTGCCTTGATCGAATGCGGGGTCGCCAGTCCGAGACCCCGCGCATGCACCACGACACCTCCCCGCCGACCTCCCGCCGTCGTCTGCTGAAGTCGGCCGGCCTGGGCCTGGGCATCGCCGCGCTCGGCCTGAGCCCGATCGGCAGATTGCTGGCCCAGGCCGGCGCCCGCACCGGTGTGCATCCCGGTTACGGCCCTCTGCAGGTGGTGCGCGACCTCAATACCGGCTTGCCGTTGCTGCAGCTGCCGCAGGGTTTCAGCTACACCAGCTTCGGCTGGACCCATGAATTGATGGCCGACGGCCAGAAGACGCCGGACAGCCACGACGGCATGGGCGTGGTGAAGGCCGAGGGCGACGTGGTGACCCTGGTGCGCAACCACGAGATCACCGCCGGCTGGGGCAGTTTCGCGCCGGACGCGGCGACCTACGATCCGAAGTGCGGCGGCGGCACGGCGACGCTGCGCTTCGACACGCGCCGCGGCCAGCTGCTGGAGTCGCGTCCTTCGCTGGGCGGCACCGTCAACAACTGCGCCGGCGGCACCACGCCCTGGGGCACGTGGCTGAGCTGCGAGGAATTTGTCAGCGCCGCCGGCAACGTGTCGCTGGCAGGCGTCGAGTACCCGCTGGCGAAGGACCACGGCTTCGTGTTCGAAGTGCCGGCCGACGGCCTGTCGCGCGCCGAGCCGATCGTCGCCATGGGCCAGTTCAAGCACGAGGCGGTGTCGGTGGATCCGGCCACCGGCATCTTCTACCTCACCGAGGACATGGAGCCGGAGGCGGGTTTCTACCGGATGATCCCGAAAGTGCAGGGCGAACCGGTGCGCGGCGGCCGCCTGCAGATGCTGAAGGCGGTTGGCGCGCCGGACCTGCGCTCGGGCCGGCGTCTGGGCGAACGCCTGAAGGTGGAATGGGTCGAGATCGAACACCCGGAGCGCGGCGTGGACAGCGACCGCGGTCCGCGCGGCACGGTGCGCCAGGGCCTGGCGAACGGCGGCTCGGCCTTCACCCGCCTGGAAGGCTGCATCGTCGGCGAGGGCAGGGTGTATTTCACCGCCACCAACGGCGGCGACGCCAACTGCGGCCAGGTCTGGGCCTACCACCCGAAGCACGAGGTGCTGGAGCTGGTCTATGAATCGCCCGACCCGCTGGTGCTCGACTACCCGGACAACATCGTATTGAGTCCGCGCGGCGGCCTGGTGATCTGCGAGGACTCCGAGCAGCCGGTGCAGCGCCTGTACGGCATGACCACGGCCGGCGGCCTGTTCGAGTTCTGCCGCAACAACGTGCAGCTGGACGGCGCGATGGGCTTCGCCGGCGACTTCCGCGAAGAAGAATGGGCGGGCGCCTGCTTCTCGCCGGACGGCAAGTGGCTGTTCGCCAACGTCTATTCGCCTGGCTTCACGGTGGCGATCACGGGACCCTGGAAAAACGGCCTGATCTGACCGCCGCCATTGCGGGCGGCGTGGGCAACGCGGATCATCCGCCTACGCCCCGTCCCTGGAACCACCCATGATCACGCTCCTGTATGCCGGCCTGTGCACCCTGCTGGTCCTGTTCCTTGCCGGCCGCGTCATCGCCCGCCGCTTCAGCCACAAGATCGGCCTGGGCGACGGCGGCGACCACGAAATGGCCAAACGCGTGCGCACCCATGCCAACGCGGTGGAATACCTGCCGCTGGCCCTGCTGCTGCTCGGCGGCATGGAGCTCAACGGTTATCCCAACAGCGTCATCCACGGGTTCGGCATCACCCTGTTCATTTCGCGACTGCTGCACGCCTGGGGCCTGAGCCGCAGTTCCTCCGCCAGCCCGGGCCGTTTTGCCGGCACGGGGCTGACCTGGTGCTGATGATCGTGATGTCGCTGTTCGCGATCGCGGGGTACGTGGCGCCGTATCTCGCCGGCGAGGACGACGGGCAGGAGTCGACCGAAGCCTACGGTGATTGAGAAAGCCGCTGCCTAGCGCGGCGGTGCCAGCAGTTCCGTCGGGCTGAGGAAGCCGTCGCCGTCGGCGTCCTGGCGCCTGAACTGGGCGGTGAAGCGTTCGTGGTGCTGGGCCAGGGTGATCGTCGGTGCGTCGGGGATGTGCTGTTCGTGCGGCTCCAGCACGTCGTTGCCGTCCACGTCCATCTGCCGGAAGCCGAAGCTCATGCGTTCCAGGAATTCGTGCAGCGACACGCGGCCGTCGCCGTCCCTGTCCACGCGCGAGAAATAGTCGTCGTGCTGTGCCGCCGCACTTCCCGCGAAAAGCAGCAACAGCAGCAGGCTAGCCCGCATACACCGTAATTTCTTCGCGGTCGTGGTAGAGCTGCTTGGCGCGCAGCGTCAGCGGCCGGCCGGCGTGGTCGACGAAATGCTGCAGGCAGTCGCGGGTTTCGTCCCAGCGCTTTTTCATCGGCAGCTTGAGGTTGAACACGGCACGTTTGCACCAGCCTTCGCGGAACCAGGTGGCCATGCGGTCGGCGACCTTGCGCGGCGACTCGACCATGTCGCAGACCATCCAGTCCAGCGGCTTGGGCGGCTGCCAGTGGAAACCGTCGGCGCGGATGTGTTCGATGATGCCGGTGTCCATGGCGCTGTCGGCCATCGGGCCGTTGTCGATCGCGGCCACGCGGATGTGCCGGCGCGCCAGCACCCAGCTCCAACCGCCGGGCGCGGCGCCGAGGTCGGCGGCGTTCATGCCGGGTTTGAGGAATTCCTCGCGTTCTTCCGGCGTCAGCAGGGTCAGCAGCGCTTCCTCGAGCTTGAGCGCGGAGCGGCTGGGCGCGTCCGCATGTGCGCGCAGCCGCGCCACACCCAGCGGCCAGGGCGAGGCGTCCTTGGTATCGGCGCTGCCGAGCAGGCAGTGGTCGCCGTCGAGCAGGAACACGTGCAGTCGCGGCAGCCGCGGATCTTCCTTCTCGGTGATCAGGCCACGCTGGCGCAGTACGGGGCGCAGCGCATTGCCGAGGGCGCGGGCCAGGCCGGCGAGCTGTTTGCCTTCGTCCGAATCCGGATGTTCGACCCAGACATCGCCGTGGCGGCCGCGGCCGCCGAGCGCGTCCATGATCGGCGCGATACGGTCCTTCGGGTCCATGCCCGGCAGGTCGGCCAGCAGGCGCAGCTTCTGCCGCGCGAAGATCAGCGTGGACCAGGGCAGGGCGCGCGCGAGTCCGGCACCATCCTCCACGCCGAGGAACTCGACGTAGCCGGTGTTGCGTTCTGCGCGGGCGTAACCGGGGAAGCCGGCGAGGGCCGCGCGCTCGCCCAGTTCGGCGGCGAGCTCGGGCTCGAAGCCGGGGCGGCAGTAGGCCAGCAGGCCGTCAGTAGACAAGTCCGGATTCTCCGTAGTCGCGCAGCACGTCGCGGGCATGGTCGCGCATCAGGTCGGTGCGCACCTGGATGCCCCCGTTTTCCAGCTCGCCCTTCCAGTCGGCGGGCAGCGGGCCTTCGTCGAAACCGGCCAGCTGCTGCACGTCGTCGGCGCGGGCCGCGATCAGCAGCTGGTCGATGCCGGCCCAGATCAGTGCGCCGTAACACATCGAACAGGGCTGGGCCGAGGTCGCCAGTGTGTAACGTTCGCCGGACTGGTTGAGGCGGAAACTCTGCACACGCTGCTGGCTGGTGGCCAGCGCCATCACTTCGGCGTGCGCGACCGAACAGTTGTGCGGCACCACGCGGTTCACGCCCACGCCCACCAGCCGGCCCTCGCCGGTGAATACCGCGGCGCCGAACGGACCGCCGCTGCGGTGGTCGACGTTGCGGCGCGACAGCTGGATCGCCAGGGCGATGCGGCTCTCGGCGTCCGGGTACAGCCGCTGGCCGTCCACTTCGTCGTGGATCCAGGCCGGCAGGGTTAGGTGGAGTTGGGCGTAGATCACGTCAGGCGCCGGCCTTGGCCCAGGTGTCGCGCAGGGTGACGGTGCGGTTGAACACGGGCTTGCCCGGTGCGTGGTCGCGGCGGTCGGCGGTGAAATAACCCAGGCGTTCGAACTGCACGCTGTCTTCGGCGGCCAGTGCGGCGGCGGCCGGTTCGACGTAACCGGTGACCACGCGCACGGACTCCGGGTTGAGGTAATCGCGGTAGGTCTTGCCGGCTTCGTCCTTGTCCGGGTCGGGCACGCTGAACAGGCGGTCGTAGAGGCGCACTTCGGCCGCCACGGCGGTAGCCGCCGCGACCCAGTGGATCGTTCCCTTGACCTTGCGGTCGGCGCCCGGCAGGCCGGCGCGGGTGTCCGGGTCCAGCGTGCAGCGCACTTCGACCACGGTGTCGCCGTCCTTGACCACTTCATCGCACTTGACGATGCCGACGCCGCGCAGGCGCACTTCGCCACCCGGCACCAGGCGGTGGAAACCCTTGGGCGGGATTTCCATGAAGTCTTCGCGTTCGATCCACAGTTCGCGCGAGAACGGCACGGCGCGTTCGCCGAATTCGGCGTTCTTCGGGTGGTTCGAGAACGTCAGCGACTCGGCGTGGCCTTCAGGCAGGTTGGTGATCACCAGCTTCAGCGGATCCATCACCGCCATGCGCCGCGCGCAGGCCGAATCCATCACCTCGCGGATGCAGCCTTCCAGTACCGAAAAGTCGATCAGCGAGTTCTGCTTGCTGATGCCGATGCGGTCGGAGAACAGGCGCAGCGCCGCCGGCGGGCAGCCGCGGCGGCGCAGGCCCTGCAGGGTCGGCAGGCGCGGGTCGTCCCAGCCATTGACCAGGCCTTCTTCCACCAGCGCCAGCAGCTTGCGCTTGCTCATCACGGTGTAGTTGATGTTCAGGCGCGAGAACTCGATCTGGCGCGGCTTCGCGGCCGGCACGCTGAAGCCGGCGTCCACCAGCGGCTGGTACAGGTCCGGGTTGTGCACCAGGTCGACGTGGTCCACGCACCAGTCGTACAGCGGGCGGTGGTCCTCGAACTCGAGCGTGCACAGCGAATGCGTGATGCCTTCCAGCGCGTCGCTCAGGCAGTGCGCGTAGTCGTACATCGGGTAGATCGGCCAGGTGTTGCCGGTGTTCTGGTGTTCGACGTGCTTGATGCGGTAGATGGCCGGGTCGCGCAGGTTGATGTTGCCGCTGGCCATGTCGATCTTCGCGCGCAGGGTGCGGGCGCCGTCCGGGAACTCGCCGGCGCGCATGCGCCTGAACAGGTCCAGGTTCTCTTCGACGCTGCGGTCGCGGTACGGCGAGTTGCGGCCCGGCTCGGTCAGGGTGCCGCGGTATTCGCGCACCTGTTCGGCGCTGAGGTCGCAGACATAGGCCTTGCCGTCTTCGATCAGCTTGAGCGCGCTGCGGTAGAACACCTCGAAGTAGTCCGAGGCGTGGCGCAGTTCGGCCCACTCGAAACCCAGCCAGCGCACGTCTTCCTGGATGGCCTCGACGTATTCGGGGTCTTCTTTCGCCGGATTGGTGTCGTCGAAGCGCAGGTTCACCGCGCCGCCGAACTCCTGGCCGATGCCGAAGTTCAGGCAGATGGATTTGGCGTGGCCGATGTGCAGGTAGCCGTTGGGCTCGGGCGGGAAACGCGTACGTACGGCGGCGTGCCGGCCCGAAGCCAGGTCCTCGCGGATGATCTGCCGGATGAAGTCGTTCTTTTCCGGCGGGGTGGCGTCGGCGGGGGTGGGCGTGGCGGTCATGCGTCCGGGGCTGGAAGGGTCGAGGCCGCCCAGTTTACCGGCTGGCGGCCTGGGCCGACGGCCGGCTGAACGGATTGCCCCGACATGGTTAGAATCGGTCGGGCCGGGGGCATGCAATTTGGGGAGAAGACGCTTGCGCATCGCGCGTGCCGGTTTGTTCGCCGTCGGGTTCCTGTTGACGGTCTTGTTCCCGGCGCCCGTCCCGGCGGCCGATCCCGGACTGAAGGTCGATCTGGCGGTCATGGAGACGCCGGTGGGGACGCGCCTGGAGGACATTCTCAGCGGTCGTGCCCAGCCCGGTTTCACGCCCGTGCTGACGCCGGGCTTCTCCTTCGCGGCACGGGACGGCACCGCGATCTGGGTGCGCATCCGCACCGAGCTGCCGCCGGGCGACGCTTCCCGCCTGCGCCTGGTGATGCCGCGCGTCCCGCTGGACCGTCTGCGGCTGCGGTTGCCGCCCTCCGGCGAGGTCGTGGCGAACGACAGCTTCTTCCGCCCCACGGCCGACGATTCGCCCTGGTCGGCGAATTTCGAGCTGCCCCTGCCCGCCGGCCTGGCCGGAAAGACCGAGCTCTACCTCGAGCTCGAGGGCCGGATCAGCGGCGGCCTGCACCTGCGGCTGTTGGACATCGATCAGTCCGCCAGTCACGAGGCCCGGGCCCAGAGCCTGTTCCGCTACACCTACCTGATCTTCCTGCTGGTGGCGGCGCTGTCGCTGGCCCGTCATGCCGAGGATCCGCAGAGCGGCGCCCTCTCGATAGGCGCGGCGGCGCTGGCGTCCTGGCTGGCCTGCCTTGGCATCAACGGTCACCTTTATGCATTGCCCGAGATCGCTCAGCTCACCAGCCTTGGCGCGACAGTGCCCCTGGCCCTGCTGTTGCTGGGCGCGGGACCGCTGGTGCTGGCCACCCGTCATTACGCCGGCCTGTCGAAGTCGGCGCCGGGGCTGGTGCCCTGGATGCGGGGCCTGGGCTGGCTGCTGGTGGCCCTGGCCGCCTACTGCCTGATATTCCCCAGTCTTCAGCCGCACCACCTGCAGTGGGTGGCATGGATCGGCTATGTGCTGGCGCTGGCGGCCTGCCTGCTGATGCTTCTGATGGACTCGCGCACCTACCGCTGGGGACCGATCCTGGCCCTGTCGGCGGTGGCGGTCGCCGTGGTGCTGCGCGTGCTGGCCGACCACCAGGCCGTGGAAGCCGGCCTGTTCAACCTCTACGGCGCCCAGCTGCTGTTGGCGGTGACGATGGCGCTCTACCTGGGCCTGCCCTGGATCCGCGCGCGCCTGCAGCGCTGGGCCATGCGCAAGCGGGCCGCACCGCCCGAACCGTCGGCGGAAGAGAAGATCCAGCTGGCGCGCGAACGTCTGCTTGAAAGCCTGCAGAGCGGCCTGAAGAACGCCGCCGATGGCGACCTGAAGTGGATCGCGTTCCGGCGCCTGCTGGACGGCCTCAAGCCCGTGCTGTCGCAGAGTTCGGCGGCCGTGGTGGCCATGCATTTCCACGGCGAGGACATGCTGCAGGTCGAGCCGCCCTCGGCGGAGCCGCGCTACCGCGAACTGCTGGAACAGCGCGCCACCCTGCTCAAGAACCTCAGCCGCCTGCGCGCCGCAGCAGATCGGCATCGATTTCGACGGCCCGCAGGGGCCGCTGGACCAGGTGCAGCTGGCCCTGATTCCGCTGCCGATCCCGAAACCGGGCTGGGGCGCGCTGCTGGTGGAGCGCGAGGCCGATGTCACTTACACCGATGCCGAACTGGCCCTGTGCGCCGAGTTCGCCGCGATGGCGATCATGGCCGGCGACGAGGCGGCCAATTCGGTCAACGCGCAGCGTGCTGCCGACACCGATGCGCCCACCCAGGTGTTGCGTCACGAGCCGTTGCGCCAGCTGCTTGCCCAGGCGATGGATAGCGCGCGCCTGAAACAGCACCCGCTGAGCCTGCTGTACCTGGTGCTGGACCAGTTGCCGGCGCTGCGTGAGGCCGGCGGCGAAGTCGGCGCCGTGTCCGGGCTGCGTCCGACAGCCGACCTGCTGCGCGAAGAGATCGCCTACGGCGACGTGGTGGGTCGTTCCGGTCCCGACGGGTTCCTGCTGATCTCCCACGGCAAGCGCCTGCTGGAGGCGCGCGAATACGCCGAGCGCCTGCGTGCCGCGGTCACGCGCCTGGCGATCGATCCGCGCATCGCGCCATCGGGTCTGTCGCTCAGCATCGGCGTCGCCCAGGCCGGCCCCGACGAGCGTGATCCGGCGGGGCTGATCGAGCAGGCCCGGCGGGCGGCGCAGATCGCCGCCAAGAACGGCGGCAACCAGATTTTCAGCTGATCCCGGCGCCCGGGCCGATGGCCCGGGTTCCGTCACTACGGAACGGAATCCATGGCCACCACGCTCGTCATCGGCAACAAGAACTACTCGTCCTGGTCGCTGCGGCCCTGGCTGCTGCTGCGTCATTTCGGCGTGGCTTTCGACGAAGTGCGGCTGCCGCTGGACACGCCGGAATTCCACGCCAGGATCGGCAGCTGGTCGCCGACCCGGCGCGTACCGGTGCTGCGCGACGGCGAGCTGACGCTGTGGGATTCGCTGGCGATCTGTGAATACGCGAACGAGCGCTGGCTCGGCGGCCGGGCCTGGCCGGCCGACCCGGCAGCGCGTGCGGTGGCGCGCTGCGCGGCCGCGGAGATGCATTCGGGTTTCGCCGCGCTGCGTACGCAGATGCCCATGAACGTGCGGCGCCAGCCAAACGACTACCGTTGGGATGCCGCTGCGGACGCCGACATCGCACGCGTGCAGTCGCTGTGGCGCGAACTGCGCGACCGCTTCGGTGCCGGCGGCGATTTCCTGTGCGGCGGCTACGGCATCGTGGACGCGATGTTCGCGCCGGTGTGCGTGCGGTTCCGCGGCTACGGCGTGCGCACCGACGACACCACCAGTGCCTACATGGACGCGATCTTCGCGCTGCCGGCGATGCTCGAATGGCAGGCTTCGGCACGCGCCGAAACCGAACGTGTCGGCGCGGACGAGGCCTGAACACATGCCGTTCACCGCATTGATCCGCGACGTGCCGGATTTCCCGCGGCCCGGCATCGTGTTCAAGGACATCATGCCGATGCTGGCCGACGGCCCGGCCTTTGCCGAAGCCGTGGCAGCGATGGCCGCGCCCTGGCGCCAGCAGCCGCCGCAGGCGGTGGTGGGGTCGAAGCCCGCGGTTTCATCCTCGGTGCGGCGATCGCACGCGAACTGGGCGTAGGCTTCGTGCCGGTGCGCAAACCCGGCAAGCTGCCCGGTGCCGTGCACGAGGTGGCCTACGCACTCGAATACGGCATGGATCGCCTGCAGGTGCAGCGTGATGCCTTGCCACCGGGCACGCGCGTGCTGCTGGTGGACGATGTGCTGGCCACGGGTGGCACGTTGCTGGCGGCCGCGGAACTGCTCGACGGGATCGGGTCGGTGCTGGCCGGCGCAGCCGTACTGGTGGAGCTGGAAGCCTTGGGCGGGCGTGCACGCTGGACCCTTGCGGCACCGCTGCTGGCGACGCTTCGCTACTGAATCAGAACGCGGTCAGCGCGCAGACGTAGATCAGTTCGCAGGCACCGTCGCCGCTGTCATCACGGGTCAGCGAACTGCGCCAGCGCCAGCCGTCGTCGCGGCGTGCCTCGATCAGCCAGCCCTGCAGCCGCACCGTCTGGTCGGGCCGCACCCGCGACAGGGCCTGCGCGACCCGGGCGTCGGCCGGCACCGGGTGCATGTTGGCACTGGACCGGATGATTTCAGGCAACGGCAGCGGCGGGCCGTCGGCGCCCCAGCGGTAGTGGTACCAGCGGCCGGACTGCGAGATGTCCAGGCGCTGGTAGTGCGTACGGTCGGACATGCGCCGCCAGCCCAGCGCCAGGTCGGTGGGCGAAAGCGCGGACTCCGGTCCGCTGCCGTAATCGCGGCGGGACAGCACGCGTGCCTCCAGGCTGAATCCGGCCAGCGGCGAAACGACGAAGTCGCCCAGCCGGAAGTCTCGCATCGTCGCCGGCACGCCGGTCTGCAGCGGTTCCTCTCCCGAGAGTGGACTCGGGGGCAGCACGCAGGTGATGGGCGGGCTGCCGGGCAGCGCCTGGGCCGGCAGATGGCCGGGGCCTTGCCGGGACGCCCAGAGCAGGGCGGCCAGGCCGATGGCGAGCAGGAACCATATCCAGCGGGGCATGGCGCAAGCCTAGCGATGCCACGCGAGCGTGAACAGGTCCAGGTCCCGCCGGTGCTTCGCCGGGAGGTTCAGTCCGGGAGCCCGGACAGCGCCTTCTCGAAACGCCTGGCGTGCGACTGTTCGGCCTTGGCCAGCGCCTCGAACCAGTCGGCGATCTCGTCGAATCCTTCCTCGCGCGCGATCCGGGCCATGCGCGGGTACATCTCGCTGTACTCGTGGGTCTCGCCGGCGATCGCCGCCTTGAGGTTGCTGGCGGTGTCGCCGAAGGGCAGGCCGGTGGTCGGGTCCTCGCAGGCCTCCAGGTATTCCAGATGGCCGTGCGCGTGTCCGGTCTCGCCTTCCGCCGTGGAACGGAACACCGCGGCCACGTCGCTGTGGCCCTCGACGTCGGCCTTCTGCGCGAAATACAGATAGCGGCGGTTGGCCTCGGACTCGCGGGTGAACGCGGCCTTGAGATTGTCCGCGGTCCTGGAACCCTTGAGCGTCATGCGGTCACCTCGTCGCAGCGGGTGGAAGCCCGTCGATGCCGGGATGTTCCGCAGCATAAGCCCGGCCCGGGACGTTGTGGCATGTGCCCGGTGGGCACGCGCCGACGGCCGGGCCGATGCCTGTGCCGAATGGTCAGCGGTGCAGGTCGCCGGCCGCTTCCGGCTGGTAGTCGATGGCGGTGAGGCGGACCCGCAGGGCGCGGCCGCCAGGCGCCTGCCAGTCGATCACGCTGCCGATGGAAAGTCCCAGCAGCGCACTGCCCACCGGCGCCAGCACCGAAACGCGATGGCTGGCGACGTCGGCATCGGCCGGGTAGGCGAGGGTGAAGCGGTGGTGGTCGCCGCTGAGTTCGTCCACGCACGACACGGTCGAGTTCATGGTGACCACGTCGGGTGGCATGTCTTCGGGGGCGAGCACGGCGGCGCGTTCGAGTTCGCGGCCGAGTGCGATCGCCGCAGGAACATGGCGCAGGCCGGGCGAATCCAGCAGTTGCTCCAGCCGTGCCAGGTCGCGGCTGCTGACGGTGATCGGCGGAAGGTGGGTGCTTGCGTTCATGGGGCCTCCAAAAGCGAACGGGCGGCACGCGTGGCGCGCCGCCCGGGGTTTACGAGTTGTGCGGGCACCATAGCCCGCCCCTGTGCGGGCTTCAAGCCTTGGCGCGGCGCGGCGACTTCAGTGCGCTCTGTTCCGGCGCCGTGAGCAGGCCGGGCGGCAGATCGCGCAGCACGCCGGCGAGTTTGTGCAGGAAGTCGGACATTGCCGAACTGCGGCGCCAGACCAGGGCCAGCCGGCGCGTGGGTGGCGGGTCGCGGAACGACACCAGGCGGATGTTGTCGGACGGCGACACGGGCGGCTTGACGGCCAGCATCGGCAGCAGCGTCACGCCGACGCCGCCGGCCACCATCTGCCGCAGCGTTTCCAGGCTGGTGGCGCGGAAACCCTCTTTTTCGCCGGCGCCGGCCAGGCTGCAGACCTCCAGCGCCTGGTCGCGCAGGCAGTGGCCTTCCTCGAGCAGCAGCAGGTGCTGTTTGTCCAGTTCGGCCAGGCGCAGGTCGTGGTGGCCGGCCAGGGCATGGCCTTCGGGCACGGCCAGCATGAAGGGCTCTTCGAACAGGAATTCGGTGTCCAGCCAGTCTTCGTGCAGCGGCAGCGCCAGCACCGCCGCGTCGAGTTTGCCCTCGCGCAGCATGTGCAGGATCACTTCGGTCTTCTCTTCCACCAGCAGAAGTTCCAGGCGCGGAAAACGCGCGCGGATGCGCGGCACCACGTGCGGCAGCAGGTAGGGACCGAGGGTGGGGAACAGGCCCAGGCGCACGCTGCCGGCTTCGGGGTCGGCGGTGCGGCGTGCGGTTTCGCGCATCTGTTCGACTTCGGCCAGCACGCGGCGCGCGCGCGTGGCGATGTCCTGGCCGGCCGGCGTCAGCATCACCTGGCGCGGCGCGCGTTCGACCAGGGCGACACCGAGCTCGTCCTCGAGTTTGCGGATCTGGGTCGAGAGCGTCGGCTGGCTGACGTGGCAGGCCTCGGCGGCGCGGCCGAAATGCCGCAGCTCGGCCAGGGCGACGAGATAGCGCAGGTCCCGCAGGTTCATCGCATCACTCCGGTCAATCGAAGCTGGGATAGCAATACGCCTTGAAAATGGCGGGCGCAAGCCAGATATAGGCATTCACTATCAAAGCTATAAGAATCATCATGTTTACATATTGATAGGGCGAGCCTAACATTCGCTGGTCTTCAATTCACCCTCCCCACAACAAGGACTGATCCCATGTCGTTGATCAACACCCAGATCCAGCCGTTCAAGACCCAGGCCTTCCATAACGGCAAGTTCGTGGAAGTGTCCGACGCCACCCTGAAGGGCAAGTGGTCCGTGCTGGTGTTCATGCCGGCCGCCTTCACCTTCAACTGCCCGACCGAGGTCGAGGATGCCGCCGAGAACTACGGCGAATTCCAGGCCGCCGGCGCCGAGATCTACATCGTCACCACCGACACCCACTTCTCGCACAAGGTCTGGCACGAGACCTCGCCGGCCGTGGGCAAGGCGAAGTTCCCGCTGGTCGGCGACCCGACCCACCAGCTGACCCGCGCCTTTGGCGTGCACATCGAGGAAGAGGGCCTGGCCCTGCGCGGCACCTTCGTGATCAACCCGGAAGGCGTGATCAAGACCGCCGAAGTGCACGACAACGCCATCGCCCGCGACATGTCCGAGACCCTGCGCAAGCTCAAGGCCGCCCAGTTCGTGGCCAAGAACCCGAACCAGGTGTGCCCGGCCAAGTGGAAGGAAGGCGAGAAGACCCTGGCGCCGTCGCTGGACCTGGTCGGCAAGATCTGATTCCCGCGATCGTGCAGTCCCGCCCCGCCCGGGCGTCCGCGCCCGGGCGGGGTTTCCCCACCACGGATGTTTGCGCGTGCCGCTGGCGCGCCGGCCGCACGCGCAAGCCCTTCCCCTCCCCGGAGTACCGCCATGCTCGATCAGAACCTTAAGACGCAGCTCTCGGCCTACCTGGAGAAGCTGCAGCTGCCGATCGAACTCATCGCCTCGCTGGACGGGCGCGAGGCTTCGCGCGAGCTCGAGGCGCTGCTGGTCGAGATCGCTTCGCTGTCTGAAAAGATCACGTATGTGCGCGCCGACGACGACGCGCGCAAGCCGTCCTTCGCCATCCGTCGCGCCGGCACCGACCTGCAGGTGCGTTTCGCCGGCCTGCCGATGGGCCACGAGTTCACCTCGCTGGTGCTGGCGCTTCTGCAGGTCGGCGGCCATCCTTCGAAGGAAGCGCAGGAGCTGCTGGCGCAGGTGGCTGCGCTCGAGGGCGAGTTCCGCTTCGAAACGTATTTTTCGCTGTCCTGCCAGAACTGCCCGGACGTGGTGCAGGCGCTGAACCTGATGGCCGTGCTCAACCCACGCATCTCGCACGTGGCCATCGACGGCGCGCTGTTCCAGCCCGAGGTCGAGGCGCGCCAGGTGATGGCGGTGCCGACCGTTTACCTCAACGGCGAAGTGTTCGGGCAGGGTCGCATGGAGCTGGCCGAGATCGTCGCGAAGCTCGATACCGGCGCGGAAGCGCGTGCGGCCGAGCGCATCGCCGCCAAGGAGCCGTTCGAAGTGCTGGTGGTCGGCGGTGGCCCGGCTGGCGCGGCGGCAGCGATCTATGCCGCGCGCAAGGGCATCCGCACCGGCGTGGCGGCCGAACGTTTCGGCGGCCAGGTGCTGGATACGATGGCCATCGAGAACCTGGTCGCCGTGGCCGAAACCGAAGGCCCGAAGCTGGCGGCCGAGCTCGAGCGCAACGTGCGCCACTACGACGTGGACATCATGAACCTGCAGCGCGCCGAAGAACTGCTGCCGGCGGGCGAGGACGGCCTGGTGCAGGTGCGGCTGGCCAGCGGCGCGGTGCTGAAGTCGCGCACCGTGGTCCTGAGCACCGGCGCGCGCTGGCGCCAGATGGGCGTGCCGGGCGAAAACGAATACCGCAACAAGGGCGTGGCCTATTGCCCGCACTGCGACGGACCGCTGTTCAAGGGCAAGCGCGTGGCGGTGATCGGCGGCGGCAATTCCGGCGTCGAGGCGGCGATCGACCTGGCCGGCCTGGCCAGCCACGTCACTCTGCTGGAGTTCGACGGCAAGCTGCGCGCCGACGAGGTGCTGCAGCGCAAGCTGCGCAGCCTGCCCAATGTCACCGTGCTGACCAATGCGCAGAGCACCGAGGTGCTGGGCGACGGCCAGAAGGTCAACGGCCTGGTCTATACCGACCGGCTGATCGGCAATTCGCACCGGATCGAGCTCGAGGGCATCTTCGTGCAGATCGGCCTGCTGCCGAACACCGAATGGCTCAAGGGCACGGTCGAGCTGTCGGCCCGCGGCGAGATCGTCATCGACGACCGTGGCCAGACCTCGGTTCCGGGCGTGTTCGCCGCTGGCGATGCGACCACGGTGCCCTACAAGCAGATCGTCGTGGCCATGGGCGCCGGCTCCACCGCCGCCCTGAGCGCTTTCGACCACCTGATCCGCACGCCGGTGCCGGCCAGCGGCAAGGCACTCGCGGCCGCGGCCTGAGGCCGGCGCTGCGCCGGCCCCGCGGCCGGCGCTATCATGGCGCGGCCCCCGAGGACCGCGCCATGCCTCCTGTTGAAACCCCGCTGCCGGCGAGATCGAGAAGCTGTTCGCCGCCGTGCCGGAGCGCAACACCAGCGACGTGCTGCTGCGCACGATGCAGCAGCACCACGTGCAGCTTTCGACCATGGCCGACGCCAAGGCCAACATCATCATCACCATGTCCTCGATCGTGCTGACCCTGGTGCTGGGCCGGCTCAACGATCCGGTGCTGCGCACGGCCTCGCTGACCCTGGCCGCTTTCACCCTGCTGGCCCTGCTGCTTGCGGTGCTGGCCGTGCTGCCGAAATACCGCCCGCTGAAACTGGTGGACGACAAGATCCCGCCGCAGTTCAACCTGCTGTTCTTCGGCCACTTCGCCGAGCTGCCGCGCGAACGTTTCCTGGCCGAGATCGCCGGCACGCTGAAGGCCGACGGTTCGGTGTACGAGACCATGGCGCGCGACACCTACGCCCTGGGCTGGTACCTGGCGCACCACAAGTACCGCTACCTGCGCCTGTCCTACATCTTCTTCCTCGGCGGTTTCATCCTGGCCTGCGTGGTGCAGGTGATCACGTTGCTGGCGCGCTGAGGCATGACGACCCTGGCCAATGCCATCCGCGACGCCGCCTCGCGGCTGCCCGGCGAAGAGGCGCGCCTGGAAGCCGAGCTGCTGCTGGCGCACGCGCTGCAGCGCCCGCGCAGCTGGTTCTACGCACATGCCGGCGACGTGCTGGATCCGGGCGAAGCCCAGGCCTTCGACCAGCTGCTGCGTCGCCGCGACCACGGCGAACCGGTGGCGCAGATCGTCGGCCACCGCGGGTTCTGGTCGCTGGACCTCGCGGTCACGCCCGACACCCTGATCCCCGGGCGGAAACCGAACTGCTGGTCGAAATGGCGCTCGAACACCTGCCGCCCGAGCAGATGGGCCAGGTGCTCGACCTGGGCACCGGCACCGGCGCTGTCGCCCTGGCCATCGCCAGCGAACGGCCGCTGGTGGACGTGACGGCGGTGGACGTCAGCCAGGCGGCGCTGGACGTGGCCCAATCCAACGCCCAGGACACCGGCCTGCCGCTGCGCCTGCTGCTGGGCAACTGGTTCGAGCCGGTGGCGGGCGAGGTGTTCCGCATGATCGTCAGCAACCCGCCCTACATCGCCGAAAACGACCCGCACCTGCAGCAGGGCGACCTGCGTTTCGAGCCGCGGTCGGCGCTGGCGTCGGGGTCCGATGGCCTGGACGCCATCCGCCGCATCGTCGCCGGTGCGCCCGCGCACCTGCTGCCCGAAGGCTGGCTGCTGATTGAACACGGCCACGACCAGGGTGCCCCTGTGCGCGCGCTGTTCACCGCCGCGGGTTTCCTGCGGGTCACCACCGCCCGCGACCTCGAGGGCCGCGAACGGGTGACCTGGGCCGGCACGCCGGCTAGGGCTGCCGGCGGATCTCGACGCGCCGGTTCCTGGCGCGGCCTTCTTCTGTCGCGTTGCTGGCCACGGGCCGGGATTCGCCGTGGCCTTCGGAGGCCAGGCGTCCGGCGGCGACGCCGCGCTCCACCAGCCAGGCAAGCACGGCGGCCGCGCGCCGCTGCGACAACGAAGCGTTGTAGGCGGTATCGCCCTGGCTGTCGGTGTGGCCCGCGATCACCAGTTTCAGTTCCTGCCGCCGCTGAAGCAGCGCCAGCACCTGCTCAAGGGTCTGTTCCGACTCGGGGCGCAGCGTGGCCTGTGCCGTATCGAAAAGGATTCCGTACAGGTCCACGCGGCCGTCTTCGCGCAAGGCTTTTTCCAGCACGCGGCTGGTTTCCTGGCGCGGCACCAGCAGGAAGTCGAGTTCTCCCCGGGCGCCGGCCTCCAGGTCGATGCTGGCGTGGCCAGGTTCGTAGTCGGGATGACTGGCCACTACCACGGCCAGGCCGGCGGGCACGTCCGACAGTGCGTAGCGGCCTTCGGCATCGGCGCGGCCTTCGGCGGTTGCGGCGGCGCTGGCCATTGCGCCCGGGATCGGTTCGCGGCTGCGCTTGTCCAGGATGCGGCCGTGCAGGCTGGCCAGCTGGCGCGTGCCGCCGGGATTGACCAGCAGGCGCACGAAGTCGATCGCAAAACCGTCGCCGGCGTCGGTGTCGGCATCGTCAATGGCGATCTCCAGGCGTCCGTCGGCCAGCAGGTCGAACTGTTCGGGCAGCAGTTGCAGGGTGATCAGCTTGCCGATCGGGCCGCGCTGGCGCAGCGTGTTCAGTGCTTCGGCCATGTGCGGCGCCTCGCGGCCGTCGAGCAGCACGCGGTAGCGGTTGCCGAAGCTGGGCGCCTGGAAGTCGTCGACGAACAGCTGCAGTTGCACCGCCTGCGGCGTGAGTCCGCGGGTCTCGAACTCGAGGGTCACGGGCTGCGGGTTGTTTGCCGGGCGACGGGTGCGCGTG
Source organism: Arenimonas daejeonensis (assembly GCF_007993735.1). Classification (GTDB taxonomy): domain Bacteria; phylum Pseudomonadota; class Gammaproteobacteria; order Xanthomonadales; family Xanthomonadaceae; genus Arenimonas; species Arenimonas daejeonensis. The sequence continues at coordinate 1,629,871 of NZ_CP042453.1, forward strand.
GTGTAGCCATCTTTCTTCGTGGCGGCATCGCCGGCATAACCGCTGATCACCATGATGCGGTCGGTGCCGTCGGGGTCCTGCGGGTCGGGCGTGAAGGGAAAGGCATGGGGCGGCGTGCTGGCGCCGGAAAACGGGTCGAAATCCACCGGCCAGCCGAAGCCCAGGTTGTCCACGTCGCCGACGCGCACGACCAGGTCGGCTTCGCCACCACGCGCGCTGTGCCGGTGCAGCTTCCAGTCCGCCGGCTGGCGCGCCAGCCAGTCGGCCTTTTTCTGTGCGGCCACCGCATCCAGGCCAAGCTGGCGCCGCACGGTGTCTTCGTTCTTCAGGCGCCGGTCGCTGCCCTTGGCACCGTACAGCGTGTCCTTTGCCGCCTGCAGTCGTGCCTGCTGCTCGGCATCCAGTTCCTGGCCGGGCCGGCCGAGTTCGGCCAGCACCTGCATCGCGGTGGCGGGGTCCATGGCGCCGGCTTCCGCCGGCGCGCGGCCGCCGCCGTCTATCAGGCCGGCGGTTTCCTTGCCGGTTCTTTCGATGTCGGCTTCGTCCGGTTCGGCCGCCATCGGTCCGCCGCATGCCAGCAACAGCGCCAGGACGGCAATCCAGTGGATTCCTCGCATCATCCGGCCCTCAGTCATTGCGGCGGTAGCTGGACGACACGGTCTCCAGGAACAGCCGTCCGGTCGTCTCCCGCCACATCGGGTTGTTGTTGTGCCGGGCCTCGCAGACGCCGATGGCGTCGACGATGCCCGCCAGCTTGTCGCGGAATTCCAGGTGTTTGTCGTCGTAGGCCTTCTGGGTCTGCTGGAAGGCGACGTTGATCTTCTGCTTCTGCGCCTGCCAGGCCGAATCGACCATGTAGTGCGGTTTGGGCGCCATGTCGCCCGCGGCCATCATCTTCGACAGGTCGGATTTGGCGCTGCTGTAGAGGATGCGCAGGCGTTCGTACAGTTCGAGCTGCTTTTCGAGCTCGGCCAGCGGCTCGGCGTAGCAGCTCTGGCAGGCTTCGTAGTCGTCCCACCGGTGGTCGTTCGCGCCGATCACGTCGCCGCTGACACCCGGGGTCGGCGGGCGGCAGGACAGCGGCATCGGCGGCAGGTTGTCCGGGTCGGGTTCGCTGTCGCGGTCCTCTTCGACCAGCAGGCGCAGGCGCGCGACTTCGGCGCGGTCGCGGACGGCCTGTTCGTGCAGGTCGCGCACGTGTTGTTCCATGCCGGCGATGCGGTCGGCGTAGTCGTCCGTTGCCGCATCCTTGTCCTTGTCGGTGTCGGCGGGCAGGGCGGGTTTGTCTCCGGGCTTGGGTTTCGCCGGCGACGCGTCCGGTTTTTCCTCGGGCAGCTTGAGCTTGGGGTCCGAACTTTCGTCGTTCTTGTCCTTGGGCGGATCGGCGGCCTGCACAGGTGCGGCCGGTACGGCGAACAGCAGCGCCATCGCCAGGCCCGACGCGAACAGCAGGGACGCGGCGTGGCCCCGTCCGCGGCGCAGCAGCAGTGCGGCCAGCAGGCCGGCGATGACAACCAGGACCGCAAGCATGGCGTAGGTCGTCCAGGCCGGACCGCCAGTGTCTGAGGCTTCGCCAGCTGCGTCTGCGGGGTTTTCGTCTTGCGCCGGCGGCACGATCACGCTGGCGTAGTCGGCGCGCACCGGATCGCCCTGCCATACCAGCAGGGTGACTTTGGCGGCGCCATCGGTGGGCGTCAGCCGGATGCCGACCTGGGCGTGCGCACGGCCGTCGAAACGGTAGAGGCCGGTTTCGCCGGTGCTGCCGGAGGTGGCGGTCTGGCCCCAGGCGTGGCGATGCAGGCTGACGTCGACCGGCCGGTCGGTGCGTTCGGCGGCGACCTGGATGGACAGCGGCGCCATCACGTCCAGGCCGCGCACGTAATAACGACGTCCCTTGTCGGGAATGCGCGCCTCGATGCGCGCCCAGCGCCCGGGTTCACCGTCCACGGATTCGAGCTTGAGCTGGACGGCCTTGGTCTTGTCGCCGGGATCGGCCATCGGCTGTGCGGTGGCGGTCATGGAAAGGTGCAGCAGCACCAGCGTTGCCATCGGCCACCAGCGGCGGATCAATGGACGGGGCAAACGGCGGATTTTCAGCATGTGTTGTCTCCTAGTGCGCGGCGACGCACGCCGGGTCATCAGGTTTTTGGCGGGGGCGCCGGATCCCGCCAGCGCCATCCCAGGGTTCGACAGGCAGCTTGCGGCGCCCGTCGAAGCATTTGTGCGCGCGCTCAGTCGGCCACGCGCACTTCCACGCGGCGGTTGAGCGCACGGCCGGCCTCGTTGCCGTTGTCGGCCACCGGGCGTGATTCACCCAGACCCTCGGAAGAAAGCCGCGAAGCGTCCACGCCCTTGCCGGTCAGCCAGGTGACCACCGATGCGGCGCGTTTTTCCGACAGGTCCTGGTTGTAGTCGTCGCCGCCTTCGCTGTCGGTGTGGCCGGCGATGACCAGGCGGATGCTGTCGTTGCCGGTCAGCACGCCCAGCACCTGTTGCAGCGTGGCTTCCGATTCCGGCTTCAGGGTCGCCTTGGCGGTGTCGAAGTAGATGCCGTACAGGTCCACCTTGCCTTCGCGTTCGAGCTGTTCGGCCAGGGACTCGCTGTCCTTCTCCGTCGGCGTGAGTTCCAGCACCAGGTCCACGGTTTCGCCGGCGACCAGGTCGGCGGCTTCGCTGTCGGAGCTGTAGTCGGGCTTGCTGCCGGTGGTGACCACCAGGCCGGCAGGCACCTTTTCCAGCAGGAAACCGCCCTTGTCGTCGGTGAGGCCCTGCACCACGTTGCCGGCCGACACCAGCACGCCGGCCAGCGGGCGCCCGGCCTTGGTGTCCACGGCGATGCCGCGCACGGTGCCGGTGTACCGGTAGCCCTTGGGGTTGACCAGCAGGCGTGCGAAGTCGAAGGCGTAACCGTCGCCGGCGTTGTTGTCGGGGTCGTCGATGCGGATCTCGACGCGGCCGTCGGCGATGGTGTCGATGTATTCAGGCAGCAGTTGCAGCGTGATCAGCTTGCCGATCGGGCCGGTCTGGTCCAGCGCGTTGAGCACCACGGCGACGTCGCTGAGCTCGCGACCGTCGATCCAGGCGCGGTAACGGCTGCCCATGCGCTTGGACTGGAAGTCGTCCACGAACAGTTGCAGCGCCACCGTCCTGACCTCGATGCCCTGCAGGTCGAACTCCAGCACCAGCGGCTGCGGCTGGTTGCCGGGCCGCGAGGTCTGCTGGGTGTAGCCGTCCCGGCGTGCGCTGCCGCCGGTGTAGCCGCTGACGACCATGATGCGGTCGGTGCCGGGCGGGTCGTCGTTTTCGGGCAGGTAGGGGAAACGGTGCACCGGCGTGGACTTGCCGGTGAAGGGGTCGAAGCCCTCCGGCCAGCCGAAACCCATGTTGTCGATGTCGCCCAGTTGCACCAGCAGGTCGGCTTCCGGGCCGTCCTTCTCGACGCGGCGGATCTGTTTCCACTCCTCGGGCAGGTTGTCGAGCGCGGCGGCGCGGCGGTCGGAGTCTGCCTGCAGTTGCTGGTCGCGCATGGCCTGCTGGCTGGCCTTCACCTTTTCCATCGCGGCGGCGCGTTTTTCGGGGTCGTCGCCGGCGGCGGCGAATTCCTGCATGGCCGCCATCACCGCCGCCATCTGCGCCTTCTGCTGTTCCTGGCGTGCGGTCGCGTCCTGCAGCTGCGCCTGGGTGTCGGCGGGAACGGGGCTTCGGCCGGCGCCGTGCCCGGGTCGAAGGTCTCGCCTTCGGCGCTGCGCGCGGCCTCGGCCAGCGCGGCGCCGAAAGGCATGTCGTTCAGGTCGTCCAGGCTGGCGGTGCCGCCTTCCTTCAGGCCTTCGGGTTCATTGCTTTCCTTGAAGGACAGATCGCCGCCGTCATCGCTGCCGGCGATCAGGTCGGTGGCGGCGGCGAGGGCGTCGTCGCCGTCACTGGAGTCGGTCGATCCCGTCGCTTCGATGTCTTCGGAGGCGGTGGCAGCTTCCGCTTCCGCCGAGGGCGGATCACCGCCGCAGGCGGCAACCAGGACACAAAGGGCGAAGGCGACGGCAAGGCGGGTGCGGCGCATCGGCATGACTCCGGTCCGGAGAGCGTGCCCACTCTAACAAAGCCCCGCGCACGTGAGCGCGGGAAGCGCGGGCATGGGGCTTATCGCATCGCGGCAGCGGATCCGGCCACGCGGCGCGCGCCGGTGGCCGTCGTCTTCACACCGTCCGACGTCAGGCCGTCACGGCCCGCGGCGGATCACCGGCCAGGCCCGGCCAGCGTTGCCGCAGGGCCCGGCGGATGCCGTCGGCATCCAGGCCCGCTTCGGCCAGCAGCTGTTCGCGGCTGGCATGTTATGGTAGGCGTCGGGCAGGCCGAGGTGCTGCACCGGCAGCGTGATGTTCTCGGCCGCCAGCAGTTCGGCCACGCCGCTGCCGGCGCCGCCCATCACCACGTTGTCCTCGAGCGTGACGAAGCCTTCGTGGGTCTTCGCCAGGTCCAGAAGCAGCGCGCGGTCGAGCGGTTTGACGAAGCGCATGTTGACCACGGTCAGGCCGAGTTCGCGGCCGACCGTCTCCGCCGCCGGCACCAGCGCACCGAAGGCGAGCAGGGCCAGGCGCGCGCCGCGATGCCGCAGTTCGGCCTTGCCGAGCGGCAGCGTGTCCAGCGCCGGCTGCACGGCCACGCCCGGGCCGCTGCCGCGCGGATAACGCACGGCGGCCGGACCGCGGTAGTGGAAGCCGGTGCTGAGCATCTGCCGGCATTCGTTCTCGTCCGCCGGCGCCATCACTACCATGTTCGGCACGCAGCGCAGGAAACTGAGGTCGAAGCTGCCGGCGTGGGTGGCGCCGTCGGGGCCGACCACGCCGCCGCGGTCGACCGCGAACAGCACGTCCAGGTCCTGCAGGGCCACGTCGTGGATCAGCTGGTCGTAGCCGCGCTGCAGGAAACTCGAATAGATCGCGACCACGGGCTTGGCGCCTTCCACGGCCATGCCGGCGGCCAGCGTCACCGCGTGCTGTTCGGCGATGGCGACGTCGAAATAACGCGCCGGGTATTCCTTGCTGTAGCGCACCAGGCCCGAGCCTTCGCGCATCGCCGGCGTGATCGCCAGCAGTTTGTCGTCGGCTGCGGCCATGTCGCACAGCCAGTCGCCGAACACCTGGGTGTAGGTCGGTTTGGCCGGGCCGGCCTTCTTGACGATGCCCACGGTCGGGTCGAACGGGCCGACCGCGTGGTACTCGATCTGGTCGCCCTCGGCGCGCTCGTAACCCTTGCCCTTGGTGGTGATCACGTGCAGCAGCTGCGGACCCTTCAGGCCCTTGAGCGTCTTGAGCGTGGCCACCAGCGCCGGCACGTCGTGGCCGTCGATCGGTCCGGTGTAATGGAAGCCCATTTCCTCGAACAGCGTGGACGGCACGAACATGCCCTTCCAGTGTTCCTCCCAGCGGCGCATGAAACGCGCGGTCGGGCGCTTCTTGTCGCCGAACAGCTTCTTGCCGCTCTCGCGGATCGCGTTGAGCGTGCGGCTGCCGGACAGGCGGCCGAGCATGCGGGTCAGGCCGCCGACGTTTTCGGAAATGGACATCCGGTTGTCGTTGAGCACCACCAGCAGGTCGGGCTCAGGGTCCATGCCGCCGGCGTGGTTGAGCGCCTCGAAGGCCATGCCGGCGGTCATCGCGCCGTCGCCGATCACGGCGACGACCTTGCGCGGGTCGCCCTGGGCCTGCAGCGCGATCGCCATGCCCAGCGCCGCCGAGATCGAGGTCGAACTGTGGCCGACGCCGAAGGTGTCGTATTCGCTCTCTTCGCGCTTGGGGAAGGGCGCCACGCCGTCCTTCTGCTTCACCGTGTGGATGGAGTCGCGGCGGCCGGTCAGGATCTTGTGCGGGTAGCACTGATGGCCGACGTCCCAGACCAGGCGGTCGACCGGGGTCTCGAAGACGTGGTGCAGGGCGACGGTCAGCTCGATCACGCCCAGGCCGGCGCCGAAATGGCCACCCGACTGGCTGACCTTTTCGATGAGGCAGGCGCGCAGTTCATCGGCGATGGCCGGCAGTTCGGCTTCCGGGAACTGGCGCAGGTCAGCGGGAACGGTGATGCGGGAGAGGCGCGGATAGCGCTGGGAGTCCATCAGGGATCTGGCGTGGGGGCTGGCGCAAATTGTCCGGCACCCTGTCCCCGGGGGCAAGGCGAGTCTTGCCCGCGGCTGAAGCGACGCCCGCCGTTTCCGGCGGCGGGCGCCGGAAACTCAGCGCCGGAAGCGTCCCAGCAGGCCGCCCTTGCCGGCATCGGCCGCAGCGGGCACGGTCCCGTCGGGCTCGGCCACGCCGACCATCAGCGAGGCGTTCACGAAGTCGATCACCTCGGCCAGGCTGACGCCGCTCTGGTCGGCGATCTCGGTCAGGTTGGCCGGGCCCTTCATCATCACCGTGGCGATGCGGAAGTGCTTCGGGAACTCGCGTTCGGTCTGCGGCCACTTGAGCAGCTTGTACTTGTCGTTCGGACCGTAACCCGGAGCGAGCGCGCCATTGCCGCCGCCCAGCGCGCAGAGCCAGGCCAGGCGGGCCTGGGGCTGGCTGCCGCCGAGCTGGGTGGTCAGGGCCGGAAGCTGGGCCGGATCGACGGGCACCAGGTCCGCGTCCTGGATGATGGCGTTGGCGTAAGGCAGCAGCGGCTTGAGCGCGGCGCCCGAATAGTAGGTCTGCGTGGCCGGATCGAGCACCAGGTCGGGAGCCCCCGGAAGCTGCAGCCGCACCGGACCGGGCAGGGCGCCCGGACGCAGGTAGTCGACCAGGCGCGGTTCGGCCTGGCGGGCCGGCGGCGTGAAGGCAGGTTGTTCCGAGGTGACGCGCGCTGCGGCGGGCGCGGGCGTTTCCGCCACTGGAGCAGCAGGCGCCGCGGCGACCACGGGTTCCGGTCCGGGGCAGGTTCCGGCGCGGCGGCCACGGGCTCCGGTGCCGGGGGCGCGACCGGAGCGGGCGTACCGGCGGCGATCTGCTCGAACAGCGCCACCAGCGCATCGGCGGTCACCGGGCGCTGCAGCACATGGTCGGTTTCGGCGCGGCCGCTGGCGGTCAGCGCCACCAGGACCTTGCCGGTGCCGATGGCCTTCATCAGGCTCATCTGGCCGTACATCGAGTCCATGTCGATCACCAGCACCGACGCCTCGGTTTCCGGCGTCAGCAGCCAGTGGTTGCCCACCCGGGCGTTGGCCTGTTTGAAATGTGCCACGACCTCGGCTTCTTCCTCACGGGAGAGGCCGGCGAAACAGATGCTTTGTTTGGTCATTACCTGTATTCCCCCTGATCACGGCGCCAAGGGCGACGTGAAGGCCGGCAGTGTCGGCCGCCGGGCCGGGTCCCGTCAAATGCCGTCAGGTGGGCCTGCGGGGCCGTTTGGGCAGGTGGCTTTTCAGGAAGGCCATCTGGTCGGCCAGGATGTGGCGGTTGGAGAGGATCAGGTGTTCGACCCAACTGGGCCGGTAGGGCACGGCCAGCAGCGGCATGCCGGCCTGCTGCGGGTGCGGCCGCCCTTGCGGGAATTGCACATGAAGCAGGCGCAGACGACGTTTTCCCACACGTCGCGGCCGCCCTTGGAGACGGCATGACGTGGTCGCGGGTCAGGGCGCTGCGGCTGTATTCGTTGCCGCAGTACAGGCAGAGGTTGGCGTCGCGGGCGAACAGCGCGGTGTTGGTCAACGCCGGCGACGGGTTCAGGGCCTTGGCGTGGGCATGGCCGCGTGCGGCGACGATCGGGTGCAGTTCGATCACGCTCTGCAGGCCGCTGAAGCGGTTGGTGCCACCGTGCACGGTCAGGCAGGGATCGCCCAGGGTCCAGGCGACGGCGCCACGGGCATAGAGGCAGACGGCATCCTGCCACTGCATCCAGTCGAGGATGCGGCCGTGGGCGTCGAGGGAAAGCACGCGGGGGATTGCCGTTTCGCGGGGAGCAGTGGGCCCGACCGGGGGTGTTGTGTCCCGGTACCCACCAGACTCAGATGCGTCGGCGGACTGCCCATGATTGGCCCGAGCATACGCTTTGCGCATGACAGTTCAAGCCTTCGCGGACGGGCGGGCTAGAATCGGGCCAGCCCTTTCGCCCGAGACCCGACATGCGCGGCCTGTATCCCGAACTCGAACCCTATGACTCCGGCACCCTGGTGGTGGACGGTCGGCACACGCTTTATTACGAGCAGTGCGGCAATCCCGAAGGCAAGCCGGTGGTGCTGCTGCACGGTGGGCCGGGTGCGGGTTGCGGCGCCAGGATGCGCCGTTTCCACGATCCATCGCGTTACCGCATCGTGCTGTTCGACCAGCGCGGCAGCGGCCGTTCGACGCCGCACGCGGACCTGGTGGACAACACCACCTGGGACCTGGTGGCCGACATCGAGAAAGCTGCGCCGGCACCTGGGCGTCGCGCGCTGGCAGGTGTTCGGCGGCAGCTGGGGTTCGACGCTGGCGCTGGCGTATGCGCAGGCGCATCCGGGTCAGGTTACCGAACTGGTGCTGCGCGGCATCTTCATGCTGCGGCGCTGGGAGCTGGAGTGGTTCTACCAGGAGGGGTGTTCGCGGCTGTTCCCCGACGCCTGGGAAAAATACCTGGAGCCGATCCCGCCGGTGGAACGGCACGACCTGATGAGCGCCTACCACCGGCGGCTGACCTCGTCCGACGAAGCGACGCGGCTGGCGGCGGCGCGGGCGTGGTCGGTGTGGGAAGCCAGCACGAGTTTCCTGCGGCAGGACGAGGCGTTCATCAACAGCCACGAGGATCCGCATTTCGCGCTCAGTTTCGCGCGCATCGAGTGCCATTATTTCGTCAACGGCGGGTTCTTCGATGCCGACGACCAGTTGCTGCGGGATGCGCACCGGCTGAAGGGCATTCCGGGGTGATCGCGCACGGGCGTTACGACGTGGTCTGCCCGGTGCGCAACGCCTGGGACCTGCACAAGGCCTGGCCGGAATCGAAGCTGGAGATCGCGCCGCTGTCGGGGCATTCGGCGTTCGAGCCGGAGCTGACCGACATCCTGGTCCGCGCGACGGATTCGTTCCGCTGAACTTCCTGGCGCAGCCCTAGGCCGGAGACCCATCCGGGTCGCGGTTGATGAGCCACAGGCCGGCCCACAGTTTCGCGTCCATCGCGTAACCCTCGGCCATCTTCGCGGCCAGCCAGCGCGGGGCGTCGGCGACCGGGACTTCGTGCACGGTGATGTTCTCGGTTTCGTCGCCGCCGCCGGCATGCACGCGGGTCAGGCCGCGGGCGCGCACGAAGGCGATGACTTCGTTGCTCATGCCCGAGCTGGTCGGGCCGACCATCAGCACCTTCACGTCGGACGCGAGCCAGCCGGTTTCTTCCAGCAGTTCGCGGCGGGCGGCGTCTTCCAGCGTGTCGTTGGCATCGGTGTCGCCGACCAGGCCGGCGGGCATCTCGATGGAGTTGGCGTCCATCGGCACGCGGAACTGTTCGACGAACACCAGTTTGTCTTCGGGGTGACGGCGATGACGATCACCGCGCTGCCGGCATTGGTGCGTTCGGCGTACTCCCAGTGGCCGCGCCGGACCAGCCGCAGGTATTTGCCTTCGCACATGATCTCGGGGATGTCGTCCATGCGCCGATCCTAGCGCGCCGGCATGACGGGCGTCAGGCGCTGAGCAGGCGCCGGCGTGTCATCGGGCCGAATCGCAGCTGTTCGCACAGCATTTCCAGGCCCGCTGTGTCCGACGCGCGGCGTTCGGCGGTGCCGAGGTCGGCCGGCAGCGGCGCGTTGACGTCGATGGTGGCCAGGCGGCGCGAGAGCATGGCGATCTCGCGGTGTTCGGCCAGGCGGGCGGCGTGCTGGGCGCTGCCGCGCAGGCGCAGGAAGGGCACTTCGCCCAGGCGTTCGTAGATCGCGTCCAGGCTGCCGAAGTGGCCGAGCAGGGTGGCGGCGGTCTTGGCGCCGATGCCGGGCACGCCGGGGATGTTGTCGATGGCGTCGCCGGTGAGCCCCTGGGTAGTCGGCGATCTGGTGTGCGTGCACGCCGTAGCGGGCCTTCACGCCGTCGGCGCGCCAGCGTTCATTGCGGGCGTAGTCCCACTGTTCGTCGTCGGTGTCGAGCAACTGCGACAGGTCCTTGTCGGCCGAGATGATCAGGCCGGCGTGGCCGGCGCGGCGCACCTGGCCCAGCACGCTGCCGATCAGGTCGTCGGCTTCGTAGTGGCCGTCGGCCAGCACCGGCAGGCCGAGCGCGCGGCACAGGCGCTGGCAGTGCGCGAACTGGCGCTTGAGCTCTTCCGGCGCCGCGTCGCGGTTGGCCTTGTAGGCGGGGTAGAGCGCATTGCGGAAGTTGGAGTCCAGCGACTCGTCGAAGGCGATGGCGATGCGCGCCGGCTTCTGGCGTTCGAGCAGTTCCAGAAGAAAGCGGGCGAAGCCGTGCACGGCATTGACCGGCCAGCCTTCGCGGTCCTCGAATTCCGGCGGCATCGAGTGCCAGGCCCGGAAGACATAGAGGCTGGCGTCGACCAGATGGACCGGGCCGTTCACGGGACCCAGTCGCCCAGCAGTTCGTCCGGATCCGGGCGCTGCCGCTCCGGCGCGTCCTCGGAGGCCGTGCCGATGTGGATGAAGCCCAGGACCTTTTCGTCCGGGCCCAGGCCCAGGCGGGCGGTGACCACCGGGTCGTAGGCGGCCCAGCCGGTCAGCCACTGGGCGCCGAAGCCCAGGGCCTGGGCGGCCTGGAGCAGGGCGAAGCAGACGGCGCCGCCGGACAGCAGCTGTTCCTGCTCGGGCACCTTGTGGCCGGGGGTGAGGCGGGCGATGACCACGACCACGAGGGGGCGAGGGAGAAGCGGAGGCGGTCCTTTTCCACCGCGGCGGGCGCGGCGGCCGGGTCGCGTTCCAGCGACCGGGCGGCCAGCAGGTCGCCCAGCACCTGCCGGGCGGGGCCCCGGATGCAGAGAAAACGCCAGGGGGCGAGTTTGCCGTGGTCGGGAACGCGGACCGCCTCGGACAGCATGGCCCGGAGCTGCCGGGGGTCGGGGCCCGGTTCGCCGAGCAGCCGGGAGGGCACCGAGCGGCGTCGGCGCAGCGCATCAAGGGCATTCATGGGCGCAAGATTACCACTCGGCCCTGCCCGGTCCCCGCTCCTCGGATTCTGGGAAGGAAGTCACAGAACGTTGTGGCAGAGTCTAGGAAACTGCCCCCATCGCGCGTAGTCCCCCGGACGTGCAGAGGCCCATGAACGAATCCAACACCCCCTCCAGCGATCGCCGCCCCGGTGCCGTCACCCGGGATCTGATCGCGGCCATGCGTCGCCGCAGCACGGAACATCTGCAGGCGGTGCTGGCGCGGGTGTTCGCACGGGCCGACGACTGGCTGTTCGACCTGGCCAAGAAGGACGGTGCGCCCACCGGCTCGCCCTATCTGCACGCCATGCGGGCGCTGCGGAATTCCCGGGCCCCGATCGAACGAGGCTTCCGCGAGCAGTTGGACAAGGGCTTCGAACAGATGGACCGGCGCGCGATGCCGGCGATGCCCGGCGATGCCGAGGCCAGTGTCGAACTGACCCTGCTGGACGAAAGCGAACTCGAAGAGCAGCTGGCGACCAACCTGACCGCCGAAGCGATCATGCGCATCCACGGCGGCATGCTCGACGAACTGTCCGGTCGCCTGGCGCGCATGCTCGGCGTTCCGCAGCTCGAGGCGGCCCATAACCCGCTCAGCGCGCACAGCCTCGCCAATGCCATCGGTGCCGCACATGGCGACCTGGACGTACCCGCCGACGTGCGCATGGTGCTGTTCAAGTACTACGAGCGCGAGCTGATCCACGACCTGCGCGAACTGCTGGTGGACCTCAACGGCCGCTTGGCCGCGGCCGGGTTCAGCCCGGTCAATGTGGTGCCGAAGCCGGCGCCCACGCCGGCCGGGCAACCGGCAGCCCAGAACGACATGGTGGCGCCGCGCACGACCGACGGTTATGCCCCGGCAGCGTCCGACTACGCACCGGCCGGCGCGCAGGCGCCCAGCACCGAAGATCGCGCCGTGTTCGAAGCGCTGCTGCAGATGCTGCATGCCTGGCGCCCCGGACAGTCGCCCCAGGCGCACGGCGGCGGTGGCCGCCAGACCGGCTACGGCGGACAGCGGCCGATGGTGGCCGAAGAAATGATGTCGGTGCTGTCGCTGATGCAGAACAACAACGTTCCGTCGGCGGTCTCCGAAGCGCTCGACAGTCCGGATGCGTCGCTGGCGGCCCTGCTCAAGAACGAACTGCTGCGCGGCGCCAGCCGCATCGGCCTGCCGCCCGAGCAGGTCAGCATGAGCCAGGACGACGAAGACGCGGTGGACCTGGTCGGCATGCTGTTCGACGTGATGTTCGACGAGCGCGACTTCGAACATGGCGCCCGTACGCTGATCTCCCGCCTGGTGGTGCCGTTCGTGAAGGCCGCGGTGATGGATCGCCGCCTGTTCCTCTACAAGACCCACCCGGCGCGCCGCCTGCTGAACTCGCTGGCCGAAGCCGTCGAAGGCAACCGCGGCGAGGGCCCGCAGGAGCGGGAGCTGCTGCAGAAGGCCGAGAACACGGTGGATCGCCTGATCGCCGAGTTCAACGAAGACATCGCCATTTTCGAGACCCTGGAGCAGGAGCTGCGTTCGTTCCTGGACCAGCACCGCCGCCGTGTCGAACTGGCCGAGCGCCGTGCCGCCGAGGCCCAGCGTGGCCAGGAGCGGCTGGAACAGGCGCGCGACCTGGCTTCCAAGGAGCTGGAGCAGCGCACCCAGGGGCTGAAGCCGACGCCGGCGATGGAAGATTTCCTCAGCCGCTGCTGGACCCACCACCTGTCCATGATCGCCCTGCGCGAGGGCCCGGAAAGCGGGTCCTGGCAGTCGGCGCTGTCGGTGGCCGACCGCCTGCTGGCGCTGCTGCCGCGCGAGGGCGAAACCGCCAAGCCGGCCGGCCCGGCCCTGCAGGCCCTGCGTGAGCCGATCGAAAACGTGCTGGCCAGCTCCGGCATCATCGGCGAGGCCGCGCACGACATGATGCGCAGCCTGGGCGAAAGCCTGGACCTGCTGGCCCGCGGCCAGACCCCGCCGCCGGTGTCCGTGCCGGCACCGCAGCCCGAAAACGTCGTCCCGCTGCCGGAGCGCCGCAACCCGGCCGCCGCCGCGGCCGCCGTGCTGGCCGACCTCAAGCCGCGCCTGGAAGTGGTCGGCGGCAAGGCCGAACTCGACGTCAATAAGGAAGACGTCGAGCTGATGCGCCAGCTCAAGATCGGCACCTGGATCCACATCGCCGGCGAAGACGGCAAGCACCATCCGGTGAAGCTGTCGTGGGTGAGCCCGATCTCGGCGCGCCTGATGTTCGTCAACCGCCGCGGCGTGCGCGTACTGGTCGCCTCGGTCGAGGAACTGGCCGCGATGAAGCAGGAAGGCAACCTGCTGGTGCGCGAACAGGAAGGCGTGTTCGACCAGGTCCTGCATCGGGTCATGGGCAAGCTGCGCGACGAAGTCGGCTGATCCCCTGCCGCCCCGGCGGCGCTTCCGGTAGCATCGACGCCATCCTTTCCGGGGAGTGGCGCGCATGGCGGTGAACATCGTTCTGGTCCGTGAGTCCGCCGCGGGCGAACGCCGCGTGGCCCTGAGTCCCGAGACCGCGAAGAAACTCACCGCCCTCGGCGCGCGCCTGGTCATCCAGCGCGCGGCGCCGGCCTGCCCGCGCATTTCCGCGATGACACCTACGCCGGCGCCGAACTCGTGGACGACGGCGATGCCGCCCTGGCCCAGGCCGACGTGCTGGTCTGCGTGCAGCCGCCGGCGAACGACCGCCTGGCGAAGCTCAAGCCGGGCGCCGTGGTGATCGGCCTGCTGGCCCCGCACACCGATGCCGGTCGCGTCGATGCGCTGGTCGCGGGCAGTCTCACTGGCTTCTCTCTCGAACGCCTGCCGCGCACCACCCGCGCCCAGGCCATGGACGTGCTGAGCTCGCAGGCCGGCATGGCCGGCTACAAGGCGGTGCTGATCGCCGCCCAGTTGGCCCCGCGTTATTTCCCAATGCTGACCACCGCCGCCGGCACCATCCGCCCGTCGAAGGTGCTGATTGTCGGCGCCGGCGTGGCCGGCCTGCAGGCGATCGCCACCGCGCGCCGGCTCGGCGCCCAGGTCGAAGGTTTCGACGTGCGCCCGGAAACCCGCGAGCAGATCGAGTCGCTGGGCGGCAAGTTCCTCGACCTCGGCGTCAGCGCCGCGGGCGAGGGCGGTTATGCGCGCCAGCTGACCGCCGAGGAAAGCGCGGAGCAGCAGCGTCGCCTCGCCGAGCACCTGAAGAACGTGGATGTGATCGTCACCACGGCGGCCGTGCCCGGCCGTCCCGCGCCCAGGATCATCACCGCGGCGATGGTTGCGGGCATGAAGCCGGGCAGCGTGATCGTGGACCTGGCGGCGGAAACCGGCGGCAACTGCGAACTCACGCGCCCGGGCGAAACCTTCGAATCCGATGGCGGCGTGACGGTGTCCGGTCCGCTGAATCTGGCCAGCCTGGGTGCGCTGCACGCCAGCGAAATGTACGCGCGCAACGTCTACAACTTCCTTGCACTGTCGCTCAAGGAGGGGCAGTTGAACCTGGATTGGGACGACGAGCTGATCGCCAAGACGTGCCTGGCGCACGCCGGCGAACGCAAGGCCTGAAGCCGCGGCTCAGTCTTCCGGCGGCAGCGCGGCTGGCGGCGGCGAGATGCCCGGGCCGCCGGTTTCCAGCCAGGCCCGGCGCTGCGCCGGGTCCATGCCACGCCAGAGGCCGAACAGGCGCTTGCGTTCGTCCTCGGGCAGCCCGCGCATGGTGGCCATGCTGATGCGCATCTTTTCCTTCAGCTCCGGCGGCAGGTCGCGGAAATTGCGTGCGCCCTCGCGGATGCGTTCGCGTTCTTCGGGTGTCATCGCTTCCCAGCGCGCCTTGCGCTCCAGGCGCTCGAGCGCACGCACGCGGCGCGAGGCCGGCATCGTGTCCCAGTGTTCGGCCATCGGTGCCAGCTGTTCTTGCTGCGCCGGGCTGAGCTGGCTCCAGGTGGGCACGGTCACGCCGGCGGGCACCGGGGTCGGGCCGTGTTCGCGGTGTTCGCGGTGCATGCGGTGTTCGCGCGGGCCGTCGCCACGCGCTGCGGGATCGTCGGGTGGCTCGCCGGCGAGGGCCGGGACCGCCATCGCCAAAACCAGCAGGCCAGCGGTCAGCCGGGGAGAAGGTTCACAGGCGCGGCCCCGTCGCCACCGGTGCATCCGCCAGCCAGGCGTAGAGCTCGGGATCTTCGTCGATCACCAGCGAATCGAGTTCAGCGTTGACGGCAAGCTCGTCAGTGTCGGACGGCATCGGTACCGCCGTCGGCTGCGGCAGCCACCAGGCCAGGCCGAGGGCCAGCACCGCGGCGGCGAAGGCACCGGCGGGCACCAGGCCGAACCGGCGCGCGGCGCGTGCCGGGGCTGCTGGGCTTCGTGCCGCGCGCGCCGCAGCCGGAAGGCCATGCCCTGGTCCAGGCGGTCGCTGGCGCGGTCGAAAAGCTCGCGGACTTGGGGCGTCGGATCGTGGCTGGTCATCGCCAGTCCTCCAGTTGGATGCGCAGGGCGGCCATCGCCCGCGACAAGTGTGTTTTCACCGAACCGTCGGAACAACCCATCGCCGCGGCGGTTTCGGCGACATCCAGGCCCTGCAGTTCGCGCAGCAGGTAGGCCTCGCGCTGGCGCCGCGGCAGTTTGCGCAGCGCCTGGCCGGGGCCGACCAGGCTTCGCCGTCGGCGTGGCGGCGGGCCGGGTCTTCGCCCGGGTCGGGCAGCATCTCCAGCGGGTCTTCGCGCTGGTCCTCGTCGCGGCCCATAAACCCATAACGCGGCGGCGCACGTTGTTGCGGCGATGCCGGTCGGTGATCTGCCGGCGCAGGATGCTCCAGAACAGCGGTGCCCATTCCGTCGCCGGCCGTTCGCGGTAGCCCACGAGCCTGATCATCGCCTCCTGCACTGCGTCCAGCGCGTCCTCGCGATGGCCCAGCGCCAGCTCGGCCATGCGGAAGGCACGACGTTCCACCGCGGCCAGGAACTCGTCCAGGCTGGCGGGCGGCGCGGCGGGGGCGGCGTCGAAGGGCATCACAGGGCGCGGGTCTGGCCGTCCATGGGGCTATATAACGCATCCCCGGGGGCTGCGTTGACAGGTTCCGCACGGTGGCCCGCTTCCGGCGACCGCCCCTAGCCGGCATTTAAGCAGCGGTTATGATGGAACCGGTCGCGCATCCGCGCGGGGAGGGGACATGGACGGCTTCGTCGCGCTCTACATCTTCGTGCTCGCCGCTTTCACCGGCTACGAGATCATCGGCCGGGTGCCAGTGATCCTGCATACGCCGCTGATGTCGGGCTCCAACTTCGTGCACGGCATCGTGATGATCGGCGCCATGGTGGTGCTGGGCCATGCCGACACCACCACCGAGAAGGTGATCGGCTTCCTGGCGGTGCTGATGGGCGCCGGCAACGCCGCCGGTGGCTACGTCGTCACCGAACGCATGCTCGAGATGTTCAAGCCCAGCGCCAAGAAGGAGGGCGGCGCATGAGCTGGTTGCCCCTGCTGGTGAAGGCCAGCTATTTCGCCGCGGCACTGCTGTTCATCCTGGGCATCAAGCGCATGTCGTCGCCGAAGACGGCGGCCAGCGGCATCCGCTGGGCCGGCGCCGGCATGCTGGTGGCGACCATCGCCACCTTCGCGCTGCCGGGACTGCACAACCTGGGCCTGATCGCGCTGGCGGTGTTATGGGCACGATCGTGGCCTGGATCTCCGGCAAGCGCGTGGCCATGACCGACATGCCGCAGATGGTGGCGCTGTACAACGGCCTGGGCGGCGGTTCGGCGGCGGCGATCGGCGCGGTCGAACTCCTGAAGTTTTCCGACGCGGGTTTGGCGCCGTCGCAGACGGCCCTGGTGCTTGCCGTGGTCGGTGCGCTCATCGGTTCCATTTCCCTCACCGGTTCGGTGATCGCCTGGGCGAAGCTCGACGGCCGCATGGACAAGCGTTTCACCTTCCCGGGGCAGCAGGCGTTCAACGCCCTGGTGTTCCTGGCCGCGGTCGGCCTGGGCGTGCTGACGGTGTACGGACTGGAGCAGCCGGTGATCATCGGCTTCTTCGTCGCCGCGCTGGCGGTGGGCGTGCTGATGACGCTGCCGATCGGTGGCGCCGACATGCCGGTGGTGATCTCGCTGTACAACGCACTCACCGGCCTGGCGGTCGCGTTCGAAGGTTACGTGCTGCAGAACGAGGCCCTGATCATCGCCGGCATGGTGGTGGGCGCGGCTGGCACCATGTTGACCCAGTTGATGGCCAAGGCCATGAACCGCTCGATCGCCAGCGTGCTGTTCGGCAGCTTCGGCCAGACCGGCGAGGCGGCCGAGATCAGCGGCGCACAGAAGCCCATCGAAGCCGGCGACGTGGCCGCGATGATGGCCTATGCCGAACGCGTGGTGATCGTGCCCGGTTATGGCCTGGCCGTGGCCCAGGCCCAGCACAAGGTCTGGGAGCTGACCCAGGTGCTGATGAAGCGCGGCGTGAAGGTGAAGTTCGCCATCCACCCGGTGGCGGGCCGCATGCCCGGCCACATGAACGTGCTGCTGGCCGAGGCGGGCGTGCCCTACGACCTGATCGCCGACATGGACGACATCAACCCCGAGTTCCCGACCACCGACGTCTCGCTGGTGATCGGCGCAAACGACGTGGTGAACCCGGTGGCCAAGACCGACCCGGCCTCGCCGATCTTCGGCATGCCGATCCTGGACGTGGTGGCCTCGAAGAACACCATCGTCATCAAGCGCGGCAAGGGCACCGGTTTCGCCGGCATCGAGAATGCGCTGTTCTATGCCGACAACACCCGCATGCTCTACGGCGATGCGGCGGCGGCGGTCAGCCAGCTGGTGGCGGAATTGAAGTCGGTGGACGGCGGGCACTGAGCCCGCCGCCACACCCGGCAATCAGCGCCCGAAGCGCCAGGCCAGGCCCAGGGCCAGCAGCGAAAATCCGATGTCCCAGCCGGTGGTGCCGTGCCGCAGCAGTTCGCCGGCCAGCACCGGGCCCAGGCGTTGGGCCGATTCGGCCGGGCTCAGGCCCAGCAGCAGGCCCATCTGGGTGGCGACGATCATCCAGTAGCTGATGGCGATCGCGATGGTGGTGCCGGCCAGTGCCAGCGTGGCGCGTGCCTTTCCGGGCGGCGCGGCGGCCAGCCGCAGCATCAGCACCATGTCCAGCGCGGCCAGCGGCGCCACCCAGGGGCAGGTCGAGCGCAGGGTGATGGCCAGGCCGAGCCACACCGCCACCGCCCCCATCACGCCCACGACCAGTGCGAAGGCCGGCAGCAGCCATGACACGGGGCGCGTGGAACGGTCTGTTGGGATCAAGACGGTTTCCCGGAGGGAGGGCGGGCTAAAATAGCCGCCTTTCCGGCCAGGCGATACCCGAGTGAGCTATTCCCGCACCAGCGAACCGGTGAAGTTCGAACGCGACTGCAGCGCCGTGATGGTGCCGCAGGGCGAGGCCGTGACCCTGCCCGCCGGCAGCAGCGGCTACATCACCCAGGCCTTGGGTGGCTCGTTCACGGTGTTCGTGGACGGCAACCTGTTCCGCATTGCCGGCGACGACGCCGACGCCATCGGCAAGTCGAAGCCCGCGCCACTGGAACTGCCCGAGGGTGCCGGGGATGCCGAGGTGGAGAAGTTGGTCTGGGACCAGCTGCGCACCTGCTTCGACCCCGAGATCCCGGTCAACATCGTCGACCTGGGCCTGGTCTACGACTGCGACCTGGGCCGCAATGCCGAGGGCGAACGCATCGTCGCCATCCGCATGACCCTGACCGCGCCAGGCTGCGGCATGGGCGACATCCTGGTCGAGGATGTGCGCACCAAGGTCGAGGCGGTGCCGACGATCGTCGAGGCCGATGTCGAGCTGGTGTTCGACCCGCCCTGGAACCAGTCGATGATGTCCGACGTGGCGCGGCTGGAAACCGGCATGTTCTGAGGCCTCAGGCCTCCGCCCACATCCGCAGCAACTGCGAATGCACCTGGCTCAGCTGCAGGAATTCCTGGCTGTCGCCTTCGCGTGCATGCAGTGCACGCCGCGCCTGGTCGAGCGTGAACAGCAGCTCGCGCTGGCGGCTGTCGCGTACCCGGCTCTGGATCCAGCCAACGCAGGCCAGGCGTTCGCCGCGGGTCACCGGCGACACGCGGTGCAGGGCGCCGCAGTCATAGACCACCATGGCGCCGGCAGGCAGCTTCACCGGCGTCTCGCCCTCGTGTGAATCGATCACCAGTTCGCCGCCGTCGTAACTGTCGGGTTCCGAGAGGAACAAGGTCCAGGCCAGGTCGGTGCGCAACGGCGGCTCGCCCATCAGGGCGTCGTCCACGTGCAGGCCGTAGGCGTCACCGGGCTGGTAGCGGCTCAGCAAGGGCGCGCCCAATCGGGCCGGCCGCGCGAACTGCCGCAGCACCGGGTGTGCGCCCACGGCGGTGACGAGACGGTCGGCCAGGGCCTGGACCTGCGGGTCGGCGGGGTCGAGCTGGCGGTTCTGTTTGGCGCCGCGGGCGGCCCAGCCAGCGGTGCTGCGGCCGTCGCGGTCGGGCAGGCGCCCGAAGGCTTCGCGGGCGCCGGCGCAGGCAGCGGCATCAAGGACATCGGCGATGCAGAGCAGGGCCATTTGTTGAGAATGATTTGCATTAGAGGCGATGGCGCCGATAATACCCGCATCCCCTGATGCCTGGACCGCCATGACCTCCCGACTCAAGCTCTGGACCCGCTTCGGTACCTGCCTGGCCGCGGCCGTGCCCGCCGCCGCGATGGCGCTGCCTTCCGACGGTGGCGAAGGCGGCGAGGGAGGGGAGGGCGGTGAAGGTGGTGGTTCGCTGTCGCAGTACCGCCTGATGCTCGACAGCGCGGCCGACCCGGTCTATGCCGCCGAAGCCAGCCTGCGCGACTACGCCGGAGCGGCGCATGCCGGCTACGCACAGTCCGCGGTCGCCGCCGAATCGCTGCGCACGGCCATCCGCGCGCTGCTCGATGCGCCCTCGCAGGAAAGCCTCGACGCCGCCCGCGCCGCCTGGCTGCAGGCGCGCCAGCCCTACCTGCGGACCGAGGCGATGCGTTATTACGACGGCCCGATAGACGGCCCCGCCAGCGAAATCCGCGCCGCCGGCCCCGAGCCGCGTCTCAACGCCTGGCCGCTGAACGAGGCGGTGATCGACTACGTCGAGGGCGATGCCGACGCCGGCCTGGTGCACGCACTGGACATCCCGATCACGCGCGACAGCATCCTCTCGCGCGACCAGGTCAGCGATGAAGCCGACGTCACCACCGGCTGGCACGCGATCGAATTCCTGCTCTGGGGCCAGGACCGTTCGGCCACCGGCCCGGGCGACCGGCCGTACACCGACTACGCCGCCGGCGAACCCGCGCGCGACCGTCGCCGCACCTATATCGCCCTGCTGGCCGACCAGCTGGTGGACGACCTGCGCTGGCTCGAAGCGCAGTGGGACCCGGCGAACCCGCAGGCCTACGTGCACTTTTTCCTCGGCCTGGAACAGCACGAAGCCATCGGCCGCATCCTCACCGGCGCCGCCAACCTCGCCGGCCACGAACTGGCGTCCGAGCGATTGGCGGTGGCGCTCGATTCCGGCGCGCAGGAAGACGAACAGAGCTGCTTCAGCGACAGCACCCGCCAGGACTTCGTGTTCGCGCTCGAAGGCGTGCGCGCGAGCTGGTACGGCCGCGACGGCCGTGGCCTGGCGAGCGTGCTCAAGGCCGTACGGCCCGCGCTTGCCGCGGACCTCGACGCCCGGTTCGCCAAGGCGGAAGCCGCCGTCGCCGCCTTGCCACAGCCATTCGACCGAATGCTGGTGTCGGCACCGGACAGCGCCGAACGCCAGGCCGGCGAAGCCGCCGTCACCGCGCTGCAGGAACTGGGCGCCGGCCTGCGTGATGCCGGCACCGCACTGGGCGTGCTGGTGATCGTGTCCGGCGTATGAAGCGAATGCTGATCGCGGCCTGCGGGCTGCTGCTCGCGGGTGGCCTGGTCGCGGCCGCCGGCCCGGTGTCGCCGGGTGGCGCGCTGACGCGCACGCTCGACAACCGCGACGCCTTCACCCGGCCGGCCCCCGGCCTGACGCCGCGCGAACTGCGCGACTTCAATTTCGGCAACCGCGTCTTCAACACCAACTGGGCGGTGGCGCCGGCGTCGGTGGATGCGTTCGACGGACTGGGCCCGGTGTTCAACCGTGTGTCCTGCTCCGGTTGCCATCTGCGCGACGGCCGCGGCCGGCCACCGCTGGAAGGCGAGGACGAGATGCTGTCCATGCTGGTGCGCCTGAGCGTGCCCGGCCGGGATGCGCACGGCGGCCCGAAGCCGCATCCGGCCTACGGCGATCAGTTCAACGATCGTGCGATTCCCGGCGTGCCGGCGGAAGGCCGTGCGCATATCGAATGGCGCGAACGCGCAGGCCGTTATCCGGACGGTGACACCTACTCCCTGCGCGAACCGCGGCTGCGTTTGATCGACATGGCCTTCGGCCCGATCGGCTGGCGCGCGATGACATCCGCGCGCGTGGCCCCGGCCATGCCCGGCATGGGCCTGCTGGAAACCATCCCCGAGGCCGATGTGCTGGCACGCGCCGACCCCGACGACCGCGACGGCGACGGCATCTCCGGCCGCGCCAACCGGGTCTGGAATCCGGCCAGCGGCCGCATGGAACTTGGACGATTCGGCTGGAAGGCCAATGCCGCCAACCTGCTCGCGCAGTCGGCGGGAGCCGCGCACGGCGACATGGGCCTGACCAGCCGGGTATTCCCGGAAGAAAACTGCGCCACAGCGCAAACCGCCTGCGCCGCGTCGGTGCGTGGCGACGCGCCCGACCTGCGTGACGCGCACCTGGACAAGCTGGTGTTCTACCTGCAGACGCTGGCCGTGCCGGACCGGCGCCGCAAGGCCCCCGCGGTCGAAGCACGCGGCGAACGACTGTTCACCGACATCGGCTGCGCGGCCTGCCATACGCCGGTGCAACGCACCGCGGCGGGTGCGGTGCCGGCGCTGCTCGCGGGGCAGGAGTTCATGCCCTACACCGACCTTCTGTTGCACGACATGGGGCGCGGTCTGGCCGACGGCCGCCCGGACTTCCTGGCCACTGGCCGCGAGTGGCGCACGCCGCCGCTGTGGGGCCTGGGGCTGGTGCCGGTGACCAACGACCACAGCCTGTACCTGCATGACGGGCGTGCCCGTTCACTGGAAGAAGCGATTCTCTGGCATGGCGGTGAAGCGGCCCGTTCGCAGCGTCGGTTCAGACAGCTGAATCGTGACGACCGGCAAGCCGTCCTGACCTTCCTGCGAAGTCTGTAGTCCTGCGCTAACAAGGATGAATGGTTGTCACCGGTGACAGCCATAAAGCTGCCGCAACGCGGCTTGACCTGTGACTTTCGTCACGATAGCGTCGGCCCGGTGTCATGCAGATGTGATCTGCATCACACGTCCGGGTGGTCGAAACTCCCCGCTACGAAAACCCAAGGCCATTGATGGCCTGCGCGGGGGAGCTATTTGCCCAGGGGACCCGGGGCATGGATGCGAACACGGCCGCCGACGCGGCCTCATTGCCATCATCTTTCGGGGAACAAACATCGTGAGCAATAACACTCGCAAGCTTCGCCTGCGTGGTCTCGTTGTGGCTACCACCCTCGCCCTTTCCGCCCAGGCCGGCTACGCCGCGCCCGGCCCGGTCCAGGCCGCGCGCGTTGACCTCAGCGCCATCAACTCCGACACGCAGTTCGACCGCTTCATCGTCAAGTACCGCGACGGCAGCCAGGAAGCCACCAGCCCGGCGGCCCTCAACCGTGCGCTGAACAACGCCTCGGTCAGCGCCAACCAGATGATCCAGGGCATTCGCGCCCAGCAGGGCCAGGTGCGCTCGAGCTCGCCGCTCAGCGCCCGCCACCTGCGCCGCATGGCCGTGGGCGCGGACGTCATCGCCACCTCGCAGAAGCTCGGCCGCGCCGACGCCGAGGCACTGATGCGCCAGATCGCCGCGAACCCGAACGTCGAGTTCGTGCAGATCGACCGCATCATGAAGCACACGCTGACGCCGAACGACACCAACTACAGCCAGCAGTGGGGCTACACCGATTCCGACGCAGGCATCCGCGCCAACACCGCGTGGGATACCGCCAACGGCTCGGGCATCATCGTCGCCGTGCTCGACACCGGCCACGTCAGCCACAGCGACCTGAACGCCAACATCGTCGCCGGCTACGACTTCATCAACGACGCCACGGTCGCCGGCGACGGCAATGGCCGCGATTCCGATCCGTCCGATCCGGGCGACTACTACGGCGGCAACCCGTCCAGCTGGCACGGCACCCACGTCGCCGGCACCGTGGCCGCGGTGACCAACAACGCCAAGGGCGTCGCGGGCACCGCCTGGGGCGCGAAGGTGATGCCGGTGCGCGTGCTGGGTCGTGGTGGCGGTTACACCTCCGACATCGCCGACGCCATCATCTGGGCTTCCGGCGGCACCGTCAGCGGCGTGCCGACCCTGTCGGCGGCCAATGCGGCCGACGTCATCAACATGTCCCTGGGCGGCAGCGGCTCCTGCGATTCCGTCACCCAGTCGGCGATCAACAGCGCGGTCAGCCGCGGCACCACGGTGGTGGTGGCGGCCGGCAACAGCAACGCCAATGCTTCGGGCTTCTCACCGGCGAGCTGCAACAACGTCGTCAACGTGGCCTCGATCACCAGCGCCAGCGCCCGTTCGAGCTTCTCGAACTACGGCACCCTGATCGACGTGTCGGCTCCGGGTTCGTCGATCCTCTCGACGCTCAACAGCGGCAGCAACGGCCCGGGCGCCGAGTCCTACGCGTCCTACAACGGCACCTCGATGGCGTCGCCGCACGTCGCCGGCGCCGTGGCGCTGGCGCAGAGCCGCCGCCTGGCCCTGGGCCTGGCGCTGTGGACCCCGGCCGAAGTCGAGGCCCAGCTCAAGGCCACCGCGTACCCGCTGTCGGGCGCGTGCTCGGGTGGTTGCGGCGCCGGCATCATCGACGCCAACGCGCTCGTGGCCGCGGCCGGTGGCAGCACGCCGCCGCCCCCGCCGCCGCCGCCGGGTGGCACCCTGACCAAGGGCGTCGCGGTGACCGGCCTGTCGGCCACGCAGGGCAACTCGCTGAACTACACGATGGCCGTCCCGGCCGGCGCCACCAACCTGACCTTCACCATGTCGGGCGGCACCGGTGACGCCGACCTGTATGTGCAGTTCGGCACCGCGCCGACCGACACCTCGTACGTCTGCCGTCCGTACCTCAACGGCAACGCCGAGACCTGCACCATCGCGGCGCCGTCCGCCGGCACCTACCACGTGCGCGTGAAGGCCTACTCGAGCTTCTCGGGCGTGAGCCTGGTCGGCAACTACAGCACCGGCGGCGGTGGCGGCACCACGCCGCAGACCTACAGCAACACCGGCGACTACTCCATCACCGACAACAGCACGGTGGAGAGCCCGATCACGGTGTCCGGCCGCAGCGGCAACGGGCTGAGCAGCACCTCGATCGCCGTCAACATCCAGCACACCTACAAGGGCGACCTGCGGGTGGACCTGGTGGCGCCGGACGGCACGCTGTACAACCTGCACAACCGCAGTGGCGGCAGCGCCAACAACATCGTCACCACCTACAGCCGCAACCTGACCAGCGAGGCCCTCAACGGCACCTGGAAGCTGCGCGTCAACGACAACGCCGGTGGCGACGTCGGTTACATCAACAGCTGGTCGATCACGTTCTGATCCAACGCAGTACGTGGCAACCAAGACCCCGGCCTTGCGCCGGGGTCTTTTTGCGGCTCACGCTGTCGGCGGGGTGCCGTCGAACCAGTCCATCTGGAGAACCGCGGTCTGGCCGAAGCCCAGGTCGTGCGTGCTGAACGACATCAGGCGCGCCTTGGGTTTGGGTCGCGGCGGCTGCACTTCGACGGCGCTCCACATGATGTCGACTTCGACTTCGATATGCTGGCCGTTCTCGAGCGGAATCTTGAAGATGTCGTTTGAAAAGACCGCGGGTCGGGAACCAGGCTTCTCGCTCATAACGTTCTCCTTCATTGGCCGCCCGCACGGTGTGCGGGTTCGGGGGCGCGGGGAGGTGTCGGTCGCGTCGGCGGAAACCAGCCCGGCGCGGCGGAAGATGGCATTGGACGAGATCCGGATTTCGGCAGCGCCGGCGGCGCGGGCCGCGGCCAGGCAACGGCGTGCCTGTTCCGGCTCGTCCAGCAGGGCGAAGGTCTGGGCGTTGAACAGCGCCACCTCGGCCACCTGTTGTTCCAGGGCTTCTGCACGCTCCGTCAGCGACACCGCGGCGTCGCGTTCGCCGAGGTTCGCGCGGAACCAGCCGAGCATCGCCAGCGCCCGGGCATCGTCCTGTTTCACGTCCACGAAGGATTGCGCACGCTGCGCGGCTTCCGCATAGGCCGGCCGCGCCTGCGAGGCGGTCGCCGGGTCGGCCTGCAGCGCATCGCCGAGATTGCCCCAGAAGGCCGGGTTGCCGGGATTGAGGTCGATCGCGCGCCGGTAGAGCGCCGCAGCGCCGGCATAGTCGCCGGCCTGGTACTTCAGCGTGCCCAGGTTGCCCAGCACGGCCTCGATGGGTTCGATCGCCATCGAGCGTTCGAAGGCCTGCATGGCCTCGTCGTTTTCACCGGCCGTCATCAGCAGGGCGCCATAGGTGCTCCACAGGTAGGCGTCCGACGGATCAGGGTGGTGGCGCGCCGGTACGAGGTGATCGCCTCGCGCGGGTTTCCGGCCAGGTGCTGCTGATAACCCAGGGCCGCATGCACGCCGGCATCGTCCGGATCGATGGCCAGTGCGCGGTGAAAGGTTTCGATCGCCTTTTCCATGTCGCCTTCGGCGGCGAAGACGCTGGCCTGGCCCGCGATCGCGTCGGTGCGCACGGCCGGATCGGCTTCCGCGAGCCGGTAATGTTCGAGCGCCTTGGCCGGTGGCCCGTTGGCACGGTACAGATCGCCGAGGGCGAGCTGCACGATGCCGATGCCGGGGTCCATGTTGGCGGCGCGCAGGCAGGCCATCCGTGCGTTTTCGTAGGCATCGGCATTGTGGTGCGCCTCGAAGCGCCAGGCCTCGATGCGGCAGATGCCAGCCTGCGCACGCGCGAACCCGGCGTCCTTCGCCAACGCCTCCTGGAAGTGGCCAAGCGCCGCGGAACCATGCTCGCCCGGCTGCATCAGCGCCTGCACGCCGCGCAGGTAGGCGTCGAAGGCCGCGACATTGCGGGTCGGCGTCAGGCGTTTGCGCAGGCTTGCACCGGCGTCCGGCAGCACGCCGACCAGCGCGGTCGCCACTTCGTTGGCGATCTCGGTCTGGGTGTCGAAGATGGCGCTGGTTTCGTGCTCGTAGTTCTGGCTCCAAAGCGTGTAGCCGCTGGTGGTGTCGGAAAGGCGCGCACTGATGCGCAGGCGTTGCCCGTCGCGGCGCACGCTGGCATCGAGCACGGTGGCCACGCCGAGTTTCGCGCCCAGGGCCTTGATGTCGAGCTTGCGGTCCACGGCTTCCGGCGGGATCCAGGCGGCCACGCGGATGCCATGCACGCCCGCGAGCGCGTTGAGCATCTCGGCCGCCAGGCCTTCGGCGAAATAGCGGTCCTGCTGGTCGTCGCTGAGCGTGGTGAATGGCAGCACGGCGATCGAGGCTTCCACCGGGCGGTGTGCCTCGTCGGCCTTGCGCTGCCAGGCATTCCAGGCCAGGGCCGCGAACAGCAGGCCGGCGAAAGCCAGCCAATGCCAGGGCTGGCGGCGCAAGCCGCGGCGGCGTTCGATTTCGGGGTAGGCGGCCGTCCTCCGATCGGCCTGCGGGGGCGGGTCCCCGGCGGTTGCCGGATCCGACGGTTCGCAGGCAGGCATCGGTGCGGCGGCGGCCGGTTCCTCGGGTTCCAGGGTGCCGATGAAGCGATAGCCCAGGGCGTGCTGGGTCTGGATGTAACGCGGGTGGTGGGGGTCGTCGTCCAGGGCGGTGCGCAGTTGCGCGATGGCCCGGGTCAGCACGCCCGGTGTCACGTGGCGGTGGCCCCAGACCGCGTCCAGCAACTGGTCGCGGCCGACCAGTTCGCCGGCATGGCCGACCAGCTCCAGCAGCACCGCGAACGCTTTGGGTTCAAGGGCTTGCGGCTGGCCGTCGCGGGTCAGGGTGTGGGCGGCCGCGTCCAGCACGATGCCGCCGAAGCGGTAGCGTCCGGGGCCCGGAGGTTCTGCCCTTGTGGTCGGTTCGGACCCCATTCGGCAACTCCCTCATCAAAACCTCACAAACCGGCGGGAAGCCCGTCGACAAGCGCGCAGGTCCGTCATGACCGCCGGGGCGGCCGGCCGGAACCTGTCAGCGCGCCGGAAGCCGGCGCCAACACTACACCTACCGGAGAACCGCCATGTACGCGAACGCAGAAAACTTCCTTTCCCTGCCACTGGCCCTGAACGTCCGCCCGAGCCCGGGTCCCGGCCGCCGCCGGCAGATCGGCCGCTTCCAGCTCGACCCCCGCCTGCTCGATCGCTTCAACCGCCTGGTGGTGGGCCTGGGCCGCAGCCAGCCCCTGGATTGCGACCAGATCGTCACCGCCGCCCGCACCTGGACGAGGGGCAGCCCGACGAGGCCACCCCGGCCTGCATCGCCCAGCGCCTGCACCAGGCCGATCCCGTCTCGCGCCTGCTCAACGACGGCAGCTGGACCCCGACCCGCGAAGTCGCGCCAATGCTTCAGGCCGTCCAGTCCTACGTGCAGGACGCCAACGACCTGATCCCGGACTGGGTGCCGCGTTTCGGCCGGCTGGACGACGCGATCGTGATCGACACGGCCTGGCCGCGGATCTCCGGCGAAGTGCTGGACTACCTCGACTTCTGCCGACTGCGCGACATCGAGGCGCAGCTGCGCGGCGTTGAACCGACGGCCTTCGGCTTCACCCGAAGCGAGTGGGAGGTGTCGCGCCGCGCCGAAGTGGAACTGCGCCTGCAGCATCGCCGGGTACGCGACAGCAGTTACGTGCCGCAGCCGGTCAGCCATTTCCGGGTGCACTGAATGTGCCGTTGGCGCCTGTCCGCACCGGCGCGGACAGGCCAGGCGAATACGCCTGGAGATGAGGACGCCGGCCTCCCGCCCGCCACGCTTCGGGCGGACGGGAGGAGAGAGGGCTCAGCAGGCTCGTGACTGGAACCAGGCGGCGGGATGGCCGTCGCCTGCGCCGCGTTTCCTTCAGCCCGCGGCTTCGAAGCGGTTGGCGGCGACGTTCTTGCGGACCTTCAGCGGGTCCCAGATGCGGCCGTTCATGGCGATGTACACGCCGGCCGGCAGCGACTGCACCGCACCGACCGCGGTGCCGACGTTGAATTCGGCGTCCGAACCGCGGAAGCGCGCGGGATTGAGCGCACCGGTGAGCACGATCGTCTTGTCGGCCAGGGTCGCCAGCACCTTGGCGGTGTCCACCATGGTGTCGGTGCCATGCGTGATCAGTACGTGCTTCGCGGGCTGCGCGGCTATCGTCGCGCGCAGCAGCTCGCGGTCCTCGGCGGTGATGTGCAGGCTGTCCTTGCGGATGATCGGGATCACCGTGAAGCGGAAGGCCACGCCGAGTTCCTGCAGGATGCGGCCGATCTGCGGTTCGCCGACCTGGTAGTCCGACTTGTCGTCGAAATACACCTTGTCGATGGTGCCGCCGGTGGTGACGACCAACAGTTCGTCCATGGGGATCCTCCTTGACCGCGTGATTATACGGCCGGCGGCGCCGGGCGCCTTCCGGCGAAGCGGGCGCGCACGCCGTCCCAACTGGCGGCGACCACCAGCAGCGCCGACAGCGCCACCTGCAGCAGGGCCAGCCCGCGGACATCCGGCGAGGCCCAGGCGGCCATCACGCCATGGCTGAAATAGAGCAGGGCGGCCAGCGCGCCCCAGAACCCGGCACGGCGATGACGCAGCGCCAGCAGGACCAGGGCGGGCAGTATGGGCAGCGCGAAGAACAGGGCCATCGCCCAGGGGGCGCTTCGTGCCGGCGGTGCCAGCCAGCCATGCCAGGCGATCTGCAGGGCGAAAAGCCCCAGGATGACGGCGGCGGCCAGGCGCGCGGCCGGACTCACGACTGCAGCTTCCGCGCGGTCTCGGCCAGGCGCCGGCCGAGCGCACGCGCCAGCTGTTTTTCCTCTTCGCTCGGCGCCGGGTCGTCCTGCGCGCCGGCGACGTGGCTGGCGCCATAGGGCGTGCCACCGCTGCGGGTGGTGTTGAGCGCGGCTTCGGTGAAGGGAATGCCGACCAGCACCATGCCGTGGTGCATCAGCGGTATCAGCATGGTGAGCAGGGTGGACTCCTGGCCGCCGTGCATGGTCGCGGTCGAGGTGAAGGCGGCGGCGGGTTTGCCCACCAGGGTACCCGAGGCCCATTCGGCGCCCCCAGGTGTCGATGTAATGCTTCAGCGGCGCCGCCATGTTGCCGAAACGCGTCGGGCTGCCCAGGGCCAGGCCGGCGCATTCGTCCAGGTCGGACTTCTTCACGTAGGGCGCGCCTTCCTCCGGCACCGGCGGGGCGGCGGTTTCGGTGACTGGCGCCACCGGCGGCACCGTGCGCAGTCGGGCCTGCATGCCCGGCACTTCCTCGACACCGCGGGCGATCTGGCGGGCGAGCTGCGCGACCGAACCGCCGCGGCTGTAATAGAGGATGAGGATGTCGGCCATGGCGCAATGATAAGCCGTCGGGCGGGCGGTCCGCCGGGGCTTTGCGTTACCCTTCGCCCATGGACCTGCTCACGACCCTGCGCGGCTGGTGGCACCGGATCGACCGCGAGCGCGTACAGTCGTTCTCGCACTACCTCTGGACGCGTTTCCTGGACGACCGCTGCTTCGAGACGGCGGGTGCACTGGCGTATACCACCCTGTTCGCGCTGGTGCCGCTGAGCATGGTGGTGTTCGGCGTGCTTTCGGCCGTCCCGATGTTCAACGACTGGACCGAACAACTTGCGAACTTCGTGTTCTCGAACTTCGTGCCGAGCGCGGCGCGGGAGGTCCAGGAATATCTGAGCGATGTCTCGGCCGGATCCGACCAGCTTCCGCTGACGGGGGTCGGTGCGGTGCTGGCATCGCTGCTGCTGACGATGTGGAGCATAGAAAGCACCTTCAACCGCATCTGGCGGGTGCCGACGCCGCGGCCGCGGCTGATCCGCTTCCTGATGTACTGGACGCTGCTGACCCTGGGCACGCTGCTGGCGGCCGCCAGCCTGGCCGTCACCTCCTATCTGTTTTCGCTGCCCGCGCTGTCGGGCGTGGAGAGCCTGGACTGGGGCCAGCGCCTGCTGAGCTACCTGCCGAACCTGGTCGAGCTGCTGATCTTCAGTTTCGCCTACTGGCTGATCCCGCACCGGAGCATTCCCTTCCGGTTCGCGCTGGCGGGCGGCCTGTTCGCGACGATCCTGTTCGAGCTGGCCAAACGTGGTTTCGCCGCCTACATCCTGAGCGTGCCGACCTACGGGCAGCTCTACGACCACCTGGCCGTGGTGCCGATTTTCATGCTCTGGCTGTACGTGAGCTGGGTGGTGGTGCTGCTGGGTGCGTCGTTCGCGGCCTCGCTGTCGTCCTTCCGCTACCAGCCCAGGGCGATGCAATTGCCGCCCGGCATGGAACTGTATGGCTATCTGCGCCTGCTGGGCCGGCTCAATGCCGTGCGACGCAATGGCCAGGGCCTGCACCTGGCGGACATGCAGGAAGCCGAGCCCATGCTCACCGACGACCTGCTGCAGCGCATGCTGGCGGGTTTGACCGAGCTCAACATCGTGCGTCGCGCCGAAGACGGCGGCTGGCTGCTGTCGCGCGACCTGGCGACGGTGAGCCTGGGCGAACTGCACGAAGGCCTGGGGCTGCGCATCCCCTGCACGGAAACCAGCCTGCCCGGCTACGATGACCCGCTGGGCCGCGACGCCGCGCGCGCGCTCGAACACCTGCGCCAGCCGCTGGAGTCGCCCCTGGCGCGCAGTGTCGGCAGTTTCTTCACCTCGGACCTGGACAATCCCTCCGTATGAATCTTCCCCTCCGTATCCTTCCGCTGGCGCTGCTGCTGGCGGCCTGCCAGCCGGCTGCCGGACCCGCGGCCGACCCGCAGGCCGTGGCGGCCGAGTCCGCCGCGGTCGAACCCGCCGCCGCCGAACCCGTGCCTGCGACACCGGAAGTGCAGGAAGCGCCGACCCATCCGACCCTGGTGGTGGACACGCTCGACCACGGTCGCTTCGACCTGTCCGAACATCGCGGCGAGTGGGTGGTGGTGAACTTCTGGGGCCACCTGGTGCAAACCCTGCCTGAAGGAAATCCCCGACCTGAGCGAATTCGACGCCGCCCGCGACGACGTGCGGGTGATCGGCCTGGCCTACGAGGAGATCGAGGTCGCGGCCATGCGCGAGTTCCTGGTCAAGCACCCGGCCGGGTATCCGATCGCCCTGTTGGACGTCTACAGCCCGCCGGCCGATTTCGACACGCCGCGCGGCCTGCCTATGACCTACCTGATCGCCCCGGACGGCCGGGTGGCGGACAAGTTCCTAGGTCCGATCACCTCGCAGGATCTGGCGCGTTCGATCAAGCAGGCGCAGAAGGCGTCGGCTGCGGAAGCTCCGGCGGCTGAACCCGCCGCTGGCTGATTCATGCGTCGGGCCGGTCCGGCACGATGAAACGTGCGTCCGGCGCGCCGGACCGTGCCGGCCCGCACCCGGCCGGCGTTAGCATGGCGGGAATTTCCCGCGGGCCCGCGATGTGCATAGCCATTCCGACGATTCCAGGACCCGCCGCCTGTTCTGGTGGCTGCACACCGGCGGCTGGCTGGGTTACGGCAGCCTCAGTTACCTGCAGGCGCTGGCACACGGCAAGGCGCCCGACTACTGGCGGCTGAGTTTCGGGGTCGCGGTCGCCGGGTTCTTCGCCACCCTGGGCGTGCGCTGGGTGCTGCGCCGGGCCTGGGGGCTGCCGCCCAGGGCCTTCATCCCGGTCGCCGCGGGCTGCGTGGTGGTCGCCACCGGGTTGATGGGCCTGTCCTACATCTTCCTGGTGCTGGACTGGTGCGGCGAGGATTGCCGGCCGGCCTCGCGCCTGGGCTACCTGGCGTCCGGCACCTACCAGCTTTACGTCGTGCTGAGCTGGGTCGGTTTCTACATCGGCCTGAAGTACTACCGCCAGTTGCAGCAACAGACCCGGCAGGCGCTGGCCGCCACCGCCATGGCGCACCAGGCGCAGTTGAAGATGCTGCGCTACCAGCTCAACCCGCACTTCCTGTTCAACACACTCAACGCCATCTCGACCCTGGTGCTGGACCGCCAGAACAACGTCGCCAACCAGATGGTGCAGGGCCTGAGCGCCTTCCTGCGCCACTCGCTGGACAGCGACCCGATGCAGCGGGTGACGCTGAAGCAGGAGCTGGATGCGCTGAACCTGTACCTGGGCATCGAGAAGGTGCGTTTCGCCGAACGCCTCCAGGTTGAGACCCGTATAGCGGCGGAGTGTTATTCCGCGCTCTTGCCGAGCATGCTGCTGCAGCCTTTGGTCGAGAACGCGATCAAGTACGCCATCGCCCGCCAGGTCGAGGGCGGCAAGCTGGTGATCGGCGCCGAACGCCGCGACGGCCGGCTGGTGCTGAGCGTGACAGACAACGGCCCGGGCTGCCCCGACTTCGACAAGGCCAACGGCGAAGGCTGCGGCGTCGGCCTGAAGAACACCCGCGAGCGCCTGCGCGTGCTCTACGGCGAAGCGCAGTCGGTGGACGTGCGCAACGGCCGCGAGTCCGGGGTGCAGGTGACGCTGTCGATCCCCTACGAAACCGGCGGGGCGCCGCGCGAATGAGCCGGATGATCCGCACCCTGATCGTGGACGACGAGCCGCTGGCGCGGCGTGGCCTGGAGCTGCGCCTGGCCGAACATCCCGACATACAGATCGTGGGCCAGTGCGGCGATGGCGCGTCGGCGATGAAGGCGGTGTCGGAGTTCGCGCCCGACCTGATGTTCCTGGACGTGCAGATGCCGGGCCTGGACGGCTTCGCCACCTTGCGCGCGATTCCGGTGCCGCAGCTGCCGCTGACGGTGTTCTGCACGGCCTATGACCACTATGCGATCCGCGCCTTCGAGGCCAGTGCGGTGGACTATCTGCTCAAGCCTGTGGAGGACAGCCGGCTGCACCAGGCGCTGTTCCGGGTGCGCGAGGAGCTGGACAAGCGCGACTCGGGCAGACATTGCGAGCAGTTGCTGCGTCTGCTCGGCGACCTGAGCGGGAAACCTTCGCTGACGCTGGAAGAGGCGCTGCAGGGTGCCGGCGAGCGCAAGCTGGGTCCGGGCGACCGGCTGTCGATCCGCGATGGCCACCGCACGGTGCGGGTGGATCTGGCGACGGTGCGCTGGGTAGACGCGGCCGGGGACTACATGTGCATCCACACGGACGCCGAGACCTTCGTGCTGCGGGCGACGATGCGGGAGCTGGAGTCGCGGCTGGATCCGCGTTGTTTCCCGCGGGTGCATCGTTCGACCCTGGTCAATGCGCGCCGTGTCGTGTCGTTGCGGCCGCATCTGAACGGGGAGCAGTTCCTGGCGCTGGACTGCGGCCATGAAATCAAACTGTCGCGCAGTTACCGCGATCGGCTCGAACTTCTGAAATAGCGAGTTTGTGCGTTCTGATGCCGGGATCGTTCCTGGCGATAGGCCGCCGTACGTGAGGTCTCTTTCCGGGGACGCCGTGAATCCATCCATGGAGGCTCTTCGAAAACGTCCATGTTTTCGAAGCCCCGGAAAGAGACCTCACGCACGACGACCTGCGAACCGTCCGGGCCGGGGTGCCGATTTGGGGCAAGAGCTCGCTTGCCTTGGCTTCTGGCAGGCTGTCAGGGATGACCTGGAACCACGCTCAGGGGCAGCGAGCGATAGGCTCGCGCGCTTGCTCGAGTTCGACGGTCCGGCCCCGATCGACCACAGGCCGTCGTGCGAGGGAACTTTTCCGGACCTTCAGCGACATGGACGTCGCTGAAGAGCCTACATGGACGTACTTGCGGCGTGTCCGGGAAAGTTTCCTCGTGCGGCGGCCTATCGCCAGGAACGATCCCGGCACACGCCAAGCGACCCGATCACGAGCAAGGCGGTTCTTCTCGCTCGACAGCGCAAGCCAACACGGTTCGGCGCAAAGCGGAAACGCCCCGGCGCGACCCGTGACTTTGGTCATGCGAAGATCGCTGCAACCAAATGCACTGTGGCCGCATCCCCAAGGATGCCGCCATGAAACTGACCGACGCCTCCCTGAAAAACCCCGCCGCGGTCGCCGTCGTGGTCGCCCTGGTGTGCCTGTTTGGCCTGGCCAGCCTGAAGGGATTGCCGCTCCAGCTCTTCCCCGACATCGAACGCCCGCAGATGTCCATCCAGACCGGCTGGCGTGCCGCCTCCCCGCAGGAAGTCGAATCCGAACTGCTGGAGCCGCAGGAAGCGGTGCTGCAGGGCATTCCGGGCCTGGAGCAGATGGACGGCAACGCCAATGCCGGCGGCAGCTTCATCAACCTGACCTTCGCCGTCGGCACCGACATGCGCGCCATGCTGGTCGAAGTGCTGGGGCGGCTGAACCGCGTGCCGCCGCTGCCGCGTGACGCCAACCCGCCGGTGGTCGAGCTCGGCGCGCAGGATTCCAACACCTCGCTGAGTTTCTTCTTCGTGCAGCTGCTGCCGGGCACCGAGGGCGAGATCGCCGACTACCGGCGCCTGATCGAGGAACAGGTGGTGCCGCGCATCGAGGCCGTGCCCGGTGTCGCCGGCGTCGAAGTGAACGGCGGGCCGCAGGAGGAGCTGCGCATCGACCTGGACCTGGGGCGCATGGCCGCGCTGGGCGTCACCGTGCCGGATGTGGCGGCGTTGGCGGCACGTGCCAATGATGTGTCCGGCGGCGCGATCGAAGAAGGTCGGCGCCAGTACGTGCTGCGTTTCGCGGGCCGTTATGCGCCGGAAGACCTGGGCAACCTGATCCTGTCCTGGCGCGACGGCCAGCCGGTGCGCCTGGGCGACGTGGCGACGGTGAGCCTCAAGCGACCCGAACAACGCTTCTTCAGCTACCAGAACGGCAACCCGGCCATCGGCCTGCGGGTGGTGCGCGAAAGCGGCGCCAACGTGCTGGCGACACTGACCGAAGTGAAGCAGGTCGTGGCCGAGGTGCGCGAAGGCGTGCTGAAGGAGAAGGGCCTGGGCATCGAGCAGAGTTTCGACGCTTCGCTGTTCATCAACCGCGCCATCAACCTGCTGTCGGGCAACCTGGGTGCGGGCGTGCTGCTGGCGGTGGGCTGCCTGTGGTGGTTCCTGCGCGACGCGCGCGCCACACTGCTGATCGCCAGCGCGATCCCGATTTCGCTGCTGGCCACCTTCATCGTGCTCGATCTGTCGGGCCGCAGTCTCAACGTGATTTCGCTGGCGGGCCTGGCCTTCGCGGTCGGCATGGTGATGGACGCGGCGGTGGTCGTGGCGGAGAACATCGTGCGGCTGCGCGAAGGCGGGAAAATTCCGGAGGAAGCCGCACGGGTCGGTACCGCCCAGGTCGGCGGCGCGCTGCTGGCCTCGACGCTGACGACGATCGCGGTGTTCCTGCCGGTACTGTTCATCGAGGATGTCGAGGGCCAGTTGTTTTCCGACCTGGCGTTGACCATCTCGATCGCCGTGGCGATCTCGCTGCTTATCGCGATCACCGTGCTGCCTGCGGCGGCCGGCGGCTGGCTGAAGGGCAAGAAACTGGCGTCGCTCAACGAAGCCGCCTATCCGCGCGTCACCGAACGGCTGATGCGCTGGACCGACAGCCGCCGCAAGCAGGTCGGCTGGATCGTCGGCCTGGTGCTGCTGCCGGCGCTCGGCGCCTGGCTGCTGGTGCCGCGCCTGGACTACCTGCCGCCGGTGAAACGCGCGGCCATCGACGCCTTCTTCAGCTTCCCGCCCGGCATGACGCCGGCAGTGGTGGACGAAGAGATGGGCGGCCTGATCCGCGAGCGCATGGCGCCCTACATGGATGGCGAAAAGCAACCGCAGCTTCTGAACTGGTACCTGCTGCTGTGGCCCGGAGGCGGGACCCTCGGCGCGCGGGTCGAGGACGAATCGCAGATCGGCGAACTCGAACGCATCGTGCGCGACGAAGTGGTGGTCGGTTTCCCCGACACCCGCGCCTTCGCCACCGAGGGCGACCTGTTCGGCGGTTTCGGCGGCTCGGCGCGGGCGATCCAGATCCACCTTCAGAGTGGTGACACCGAGGCGTTGACGCGGGTCGCCGGGCAGGGCCGCGAGCTCTTGCAGCAGCAGTTTCCCGGCGCCAACGTGCAGGCCTTCCCGGAAGCCGACGCGGTGAGCCCGGAGCTGCGCATCACCGCCAACGACCGCCGCCTGGCCGAAGCCGGATGGAACCGCGCCGAACTCGGCACCGTGGTGCGCTCGCTTGGCGAAGGCATGTGGCTGGGCGAACATTTCGATGGCGACCGGCGCATGCCGATCATCCTCGGCGCCGAGACGCCGGTCGCTCAGGATGCGCTGGTCGACACCGCGGTGATGACGCCACTGGCCGGCGTGGTGCCGCTGGGCGACCTGGCCCATGTCGAACTGACGCTGAGCCCGAACCAGCTGCGCCGCGTCGACCGCCGCCGCACGGTGACGCTGACGGTGGATCCGCCCGTGACGATGTCGCTGGAGGAAGCCTTGGCCAAGGTCGAGGGCGACGTGGTGCCGCAGCTGCGCCAATGGCTGCCCGAAGGCGGCGGTGTGCGCGTATCGGGCAGCGCCGATCGTCTCGATGCCGTGATCTCGACCATGGCCGGCAACTTCGGCCTGGCGCTGCTGGTGTTGTTCATGCTGATGGCGGCGATATTCCGTTCGCTCAGGGACAGCCTGTTCGTCATGCTGGCGCTGCCGATGGCGGTGTTCGGCGGCGTGCTGGGCCTGCGTGCGCTCGGCCTGTTCACCACGCAGTCGCTGGACCTGCTGTCGATGATCGGCTTCATCATGCTGCTGGGCATGGTGATCAACAACGCCATCCTGCTGGTCGCTCAGACGCGGGTGGCGGAGTCCGAAGGCCTGGGTATCGAGGACGCCGTGAAGCAGGCGCTGGCACAGCGCCTGCGGCCGATCCTGATCGGCGCCCTGACTGGTGTGGTCGGCGCACTGCCGATGGCGGTCAATCCCGGTCCGGGCAGCGTGATCTACCGCGGCCTGGCGGCGGTGACGGTCGGCGGCGTCGGCCTCTCGCTGATTTTCACCCTGGTGCTGATGCCGGCCCTGCTGCGCCTGTCCGCCGAATTCAAACCCCTGTCCCTGCGTCGCCCGCGCCCGGCCGTGCCGGCCGCGGCCTGAGGAGTTCCCCATGAAACTTCGTACCTCGTTCGCGATCCTGTCCCTCGTGGTCGCCGCCGGCCTGGCGCAGGCGCAGTCCGCGCCCGCCGGCGCACCGCCGGAGCCACCGCCCGTCCCGGTGCAGACGGGCCTGGCCGAACGCGCGCAGTTCGCGCCCGTGCTGTGGTCGCCGGGCGGCGTGGTCAGCCGCGAGGATTCGCGCGTCGCCTCCGAGATCGCAGGACGCGTGGTGCAAGTCGCCGAAGTCGGCACCGAGCTGGCGCGCGGCGACGTGCTGGCGCGTCTGGACGACAGCATGCTCCGTCTGAAGGAGCAGGACGACCAGGCCAACCTGCGCCGCATCGAGGCCCAGCTCGACTACGCGAAGAAGCAGGAGGCTCGCTACGAGGAACTGGTGCGCGAAAAGACCATCGCCGCCACCCAGCTCGACCTGACCCGTTCGGAACGCCAGGTGCTGGAGCAGGACCGCGAACGCGCCCGCGTCACACTCGCCCGCACCCGGCAGGAACGAGCCTACGCCGTCGTGCGCGCGCCATTCGACGGCGTCGTGGCCGAACGCTTCGCGCAGGCCGGCGAATACCTCGGTGTCGGCGCGCCGGTGCTGCGCCTGGTCAACACCGGCTCGCTGGAAGTGACGGCGCGGGCGCCGATCGCGCTGGCCGCATTGCTGGAGGCGGGCCAGCCGGTGTCGGTGCGCTGGGACGACCAGCTGGTGCAGGCGAAGCTGCGCAGCGTGGTGCCGGTCGGCGACCAGGCCTCGCGCCAGCTCGAAGTGCGCGTCGTACTGCCGGCCGGCGACTGGCCGATCGGTGCCGGCGTGCAGGTGGCCCTGCCCAGCGCCGCGCCGCGCGCCGCGGTGGCGGTGCCGCGCGACGCGCTGCTGCTGCGCAAGGAAG
Source organism: Arenimonas daejeonensis (assembly GCF_007993735.1). Lineage (GTDB taxonomy): Bacteria > Pseudomonadota > Gammaproteobacteria > Xanthomonadales > Xanthomonadaceae > Arenimonas > Arenimonas daejeonensis. The sequence continues at coordinate 1,668,106 of NZ_CP042453.1, forward strand.
GTGCCTTCGTGGTGAAGGTGGGCGACGACAACCGCACCCGGCGCATCGCCGTGCAGACCGGCGCGAGCCGCGGCGAACTGGTGGAAGTGAAGGGCGAAGTGATGGCCGGCGACCGCCTGGTCGTGCGCGGCGGCGAGCGCCTGCAGGCGGGCCAGCAGGTCACCGTCGCCAACCAGGCGGTCGCCGCGGTGCCTGGCGTGGCCCGCGGCGCGCGCTGATCAGTACTTGCCCTTGATGGGTTTCACCGGCCCGGTGTAACGCTCCTTGCCGGGTTTGCCCTTCAGCGGCGGGAACTTGAACTTCGGCTCCGGAACCGCGACGTCCGGCAGATGGTCGAGCAGGTGCCGGACCAGGTTCAGCCGGCCGAGCTTCTGGTCGTTGAAATCGACCACGAACCAGGGCGCCCAGCGATGGTGGGTGGCCTTGAACATCGCGTCGCGCGCGGCCCCGTATTCGGCGTACTTCTCGCGGGCCTTGACGTCGATGGGCGAGAGTTTCCAGCGTTTGACCGGATCCTCCAGCCGCTCGGCGAAACGCTCTTCCTGCTGGTCCTGGTCCACTGCCAGCCAGTACTTGAACAGCAGCACGCCATCGTCCGCCAACTGCTTCTCGAACACCGGCACCTGTTCCAGGAAGGTCTGCACCTGCGCTGGCGTGGCGTAACCCATGACCTTTTCGACGCCGGCGCGGTTGTACCAGCTGCGGTCGAACAGGGTGATTTCGCCGGCCGAGGGCAGGTAGGGTACGTAACGCTGGAAATACCACTGGCCCGCCTCGCGCTCGGTCGGCTTGGACAGCGCGATGACATGGCACTGGCGCGGGCTGAGGCAGTCGGCGATCGCGTTGATGGCGCCGCCCTTGCCGGCGGTGTCGCGGCCCTCGAACACCACCACCAGGCGCTTGCCGGTGTGCTGCAGCCAGCGCGCCATCACGTTCAGCTCGACCTGCAGCTTGTCCAGTTCTTCCTCGTAATCCTTGCGCTTGAGCTTGCCCATCGGGAACTCCTTGCGTGGCGGTTGGGAATCAGGATTCGCGCAGTCGGGGTCGCAGGTTGGCCAGGTTGCAGGGCGTGGTGCGGGCGTCGAGCTGGGCGCGGATGAGTTTTCCCAGCCGGTGCGGCAGGCCGGGGTGGAGCCGGGCAGGGCGAACAGGAACGTGGCGTTGGCGAGTCCGGCGAAGGCACGCGACTGCAGGGTGCTGGTGCCGATCTCGTCGTAGCTCAACGAACGGAACATCTCGCCGAAACCGGGCATTTCCTTGTCCAGTAGCGGCAGCAGCGCTTCCGGCGTGGAGTCGCGACCGGTGAAGCCGGTGCCGCCAGTGACCAGGATGCCGTGCACGGCCTCGTCGGCGATCCAGCGCGAGACGAGGGCGCGCAGGGCGTACTTGTCGTCGCGCACGATGGCGCGTTCGTGCAGGCGGTGGCCTTCGGCGGTCAAGGCGCCCACCGGGTAGTCGCCCGAGCTGTCGTCGGCCGCCGTGCGGGTGTCCGACACCGTCAGCACGCACAGGCTCAGCGGCACGAAGTTTTTCCCGGCGCTCACGCGGCCTCCGTCAGCAGCTTCAGTTCGTCGGCCTGGTGCTCGCGGGTGAGGCGTTCGACCAGGTCGTCCAGGTCGCCATCGAGGATCTGCGGAAGGGCGTAAAGGGTCAAGCCTTCGACCCGGTGGTCGGTGATGCGGCCCTGCGGGAAGTTGTAGGTGCGGATGCGCTGGCTTCGGTCACCGCTGCCGACCTGCAGGCGGCGCGAGGCGGCCTGGGTGGCGGCCTGTTTGGCGCGCTCTTCGTCCAGCAGCTTGGCCTTGAGCAGGGACAGCGCGCGCGCACGGTTCTTGTGCTGGCTGCGTTCGTCCTGGCACTCCACCACCAGGCCGGTGGGCAGGTGGGTGATGCGGATGGCCGAGTCGGTCTTGTTGACGTGCTGGCCGCCGGCGCCGGAGGCGCGGAAGGTGTCCACCTTCAGGTCGGCGTCGCGGATCTCGATCTCGTCGATGTCGTCGAGCTCGGGCAGGATCGCCACCGTCGCCGCCGAGGTGTGGATGCGGCCCTGCGATTCGGTCGCCGGCACGCGCTGCACGCGGTGGGTGCCGGATTCGAACTTGAGCTTCGAATAGGCGCCGCGGCCCTCGATGCGGGCGACGATTTCCTTGTAGCCGCCGTGTTCGCCCTCGCTGGCCGAGACGATCTCGACGGTCCAGCGTTTGCGTTCGGCGTAACGGGCGTACATGCGGAACAGGTCGCCGGCGAAGATCGCGGCTTCGTCGCCGCCGGTGCCGGCGCGCACTTCCAGGAACAGGTTGGCCTCGTCGCGCGGATCCCTGGGCACCAGCAGCAGGGCCAGCTCGCCGTCGAGCGTGGCCAGGCGCGACTGCGCGGCGGGGATTTCCTCGTCGGCCAGTTCACGCAGTTCGGGGTCGGCGCGCATCGCTTCGGCGGCCTGCAGGTCGCGCTGCGCCTGCGACCAGGCAGCCAGGCCAGCGGCCACCGGTTCGAGCTGTGCGTATTCCTTCGACAGCGCGCGGAACTTCGTGTTGTCGGCGAGCACGGCGGGGTCGGCCAGCAGCCGGCCGACTTCCTCGTGCCGTTCGGCCAGGACTTCGAGCTTACGGCGCAGGCTGGGCGTCATCGCGGTCGTCGTAGAGGCGTTCGGCGGCGCGCAGCAGGTCGAGGTCGCCGTCCAGCGCGGCCTGGCGCAGTGCGGCGCTGGGGCCATGCAGCAGCTTGTTGGTGAGCTGGTGGGCCAGCAGGCCCAGCACTTCGTTCGGGTCCTTGCCCAGTGCCAGCTGTTCGCGGGCACGGGCCAGGGCTTCCTCGCGCGCGGCTTCGCCGCGGCTGCGCAGCGACTTCAGCGCGTCCTGCCGGCCCTGGGCGCGCCACCAGGCCATGAAATGTTCGACCTGCAGGTCGATGATCGCCTGCGCCTGTTCGGCCGCCTCGCGGCGCGAGGCGCGGTTTTCCTCGATCACCTGTTCGAGGTCGTCGACGGTGTAGAGGTAGACGTCGGGCAGTTCGGCGACGCTGGCTTCGATGTCGCGCGGCACGGCCAGGTCGAGCAGGAACATCGGCCGGTGCTTGCGGGTCTTCAGCGCGGCCTGCACGGCGGTGCGGCGCAGCACCGGTTCGCGGCTGGCGGTGGCGGTGATGACGATGTCGGCCTCGGGCAGGTGGCGCTCGAGTTCCGACAGCGGCAGGGCATAACCGCCATGGCGGCTGGCCAGTGCCTGCGCGTGTTCGAGCGTGCGGTTGGCGACCAGCAGGCGCTTGGCCTTGGCGTCGACCAGATGCCGCGCGGCAAGTTCGATGGTGTCGCCGGCGCCGACCAGCAACACGGTCGCCCGGTCGAGTTCGCTGAACACCTGGCGCGCCAGCCGCACGGCGGCATAGGCGACCGACACCGGGTGCGCGCCGATGCGCGTGTCGGTGCGCACGCGTTTGGCGACCGAGAAGCTCTGCTGGAACAGCCGGTCCAGCGGTGTGCGCAGCCGATGCTGGCTGCGCGCGGCCTGCCAGGCTTCCTTCACCTGGCCCAGGATCTGCGGTTCCCCCAGCACCAGCGAGTCCAGGCCGGTGGCGACGCGGAACAGGTGGCGCACCGCGTTTTCGTCGGTGTGCTGGTAGAGGTAGGCGGACAGCATTTCCGGGGCGATGCCGTGGTGGCGGGCCAGCCAGTCGGCGACGGCGGCTTCCTGGCCTTCGGTAACCTGGGCGTAGATCTCGGTGCGGTTGCAGGTCGAAAGCAGCGCGGATTCCTCCACGCCCGGCACCGCACCCAGGCTGGCCAGCGCCGCCGGCAGTTGCCCGGCGTCGAGCGCCACCCGTTCGCGCAGGGCGAGCGGGGCGGTCTGGTGGTTCAGTCCTAGGGCGAGCAGGGGCATTGGCGGGGCGGGCGAAGGCGCGGGGTGCGCTAGACTTTCGCGGGCTGGGCTCTGTGTTTGGAATCCGGCGCATATTCTAGCCCCAGGCCGCGAAAACCCCCATGTACCGGCACCTCCGCCCGATATTCGTGCTCCTGTTCGCCCTGGCCGGTCCGGCCGGGGCCGCCGTGGCGCCGCCGATCGCCGACGTGATGGCCGGCGAATTCGCCCTGCAGCAGGGCGACCTGAAGACGGCGGCGCGTTATTACCTGCTTGCCGCCCAGGTGTCGCCCGACGCCGGCGTGGCGGAACGGGCGACCCGCGTGGCCGTGATCGCCGACGAGCCGGTCCTGGCCGGCCGCGCCCTGGCGCGCTGGCGGGCGCTGGCGCCGGAGTCGCTGCCGATGCGCGCGGCGTCGGTGTCCCTGGCCCTGCGCCTGGGCGAACATGAGTCGGCGATGGAGGAAGTTCGCAGCTTGCTCGCCGCTGCCGGCGACGACGGTTTCCATGTCGTGGTGGCCGTGTTGTCTCAGGCCCGTGGCGACGAGGCCGTGATCGCCCGCAGCGTGATGCGCGAGATGCAGCAGGATTCGCTGCTGCCGCCGGCACTGCCGGCCTGGCTGCAGTTCGCCGGCCTGGCCCGCCGCCTGGACGATCGCGCCCTGTCGGACCAGATCGTCGAAGCTGGCCTGGCCCGTTTCCCCGATGACCCGCGTGCGCGGCTGCTGCAGGTCTCGCGGCTGCGTGAGGCCGGCGACCTGCAGGCGGCGCGCGAAGCCCTGTTCACGTTGCGCGACTCCGGCGAACTGCCGGACGAGCTGCGCCGCCCGGCCGCCGGCGAGCTCGCGCGGCTGGGCGAGTACCGCGCCGCCGCCGCGCTGCTGGCCGAGGGGCCGCAGGACGATGGCAGCTACAGCCAGCGCGCCGGCTGGCTGGTGGCTGCCGACGACATGCCTGGGCTGGCGGCGCTGTACGCCGAAGTCGAAGCGCTGGCCGCGGCACCGTCGCCGCAGCGACGACTGCTGCTGGGCCATCTGGCCGAAGCCATCGAACGCTGGGACGACGCCGAACGCTGGTACGGCGGCGTGGCGCGTGGCGCCGGCCATGACCTGGCGATGCTGCGGCGCGCCCGGGCCCTCGACCAGCTCGAGCGTGTCCCGGAAGCGCTGGATGCGCTGAACGAGCTCCAGGCCGACGAGTCCGCCGACGGCGAGCGCCGGCGCGACAGCTACCTGTTCGAGTCTGAACTGCTCGAGCGCCGTGACCGCCCGGACGAGGCGCGTTTCGCGCTCGACACCGGCCTGCAGGTGTTCGAGGACGATCCGGTGCTGCTCTACGCCCGCGCCATGCTGTACGAGCGGAGCAACAAAGTGGACGCCGCGCTGGCCGACCTGCGCCGCATCATCGACGGCAACCCGGCCGACGCCCAGGCGCTGAACGCCTACGGTTACACCCTGGCCGACCGCAGCGGGCGTTATGAAGAAGCCTTGCCCTATCTCGAGCGTGCCTACGCACTGGCGCCCGATTCCGCACCGGTGATCGACAGCCTGGGCTGGGTCAGTTTCCGGTTGGGGCGCACCGACCGCGCGCTTGAGTTGCTCCATGAGGCCTGGGCGCAGCTGAAGGACGCCGAGATCGCCGCGCATCTGGGCGAGGTGCTGTGGACGGCCGGGCGCCAGGACGAGGCGCGCGCGATCTGGCGCGCCGGCATGCAACTCGACGCCGACAACCGCGCGCTGCGGCGCGCGCTGGAGACCTTCAAGCCATGATCAGACGCCTGGGGGCGCTGGCCCTGCTGGCCAGCCTGGCCGCCTGCGCGCCAGTGCCGGTGCGTACCGGCAGCGACGCCGACCTGCTGGCGGCCCAGTCCGCCCGGGAAGCCGCCCTGGCTTCCGCCCCCGGTTGGCATCTGTCCGGCCGCCTGGCGATGCGGGCGCGGGGCGAGGGCGGCAGCGGCCGGATCACCTGGCGGCAGCAGGGCGAGGATTTCGAGATCAGGCTGTCGGCCCCGGTGACCGGCAAGAGCTGGACCCTGGAGCAGAAGGAGGGTCGTGTGCTGCTGGATGGGCTGGATGGCGGTGCCCGGCAGGGCGTCGATGCCGAGGCCCTGTTGGCTGAAGTCACGGGCTGGCGTATTCCGGTGGGGTCGCTGGCGGCCTGGGCGCGCGGCGCACGGGCGCCGGGGCCGGCCCGGATCGAATTCGGCCCGGATGGCCTGCCGGCCCTGCTGAGCCAGCACGGCTGGACGGTCGAATACCGCGAGTGGGACCAGACCGAGCCGGCCCGGCCCCGCCGGATCTTCGCCCGCCTGGACGCCGACACCCACGTGCGCCTGGTCGTGGATGCCTGGGGCGGGCAGTGAGCACCGGGTCCGTTGGCTGGAGCGCCTGGCCGGCGCCGGCCAAGCTGAACCTGTTCCTGCACATCACCGGCCGCCGGCCGGACGGGTACCACGCGCTGCAGACCGTGTTCCAGCTGCTGGACTGGGGAGATTCGGTGCACCTGCGGCCGCGGGATGACGGTGTCATCCGGCGTTCGGGGGCACGGATTACGGTGTGGCCGAAGCCGACGATCTGGTGGTGCGTGCTGCCAAATTGCTGCAATCAGCTTCAAAATGTACTCAAGGTGCAGATATCTCCATCGAAAAGCGCATTCCGCTGGGTGGCGGTTTCGGCGGTGGGTCGTCGGATGCCGCGACCGCGCTCGTGGCCCTGAACCGGCTCTGGAACACCGGCCTGGACGATGACGCACTGGCCGCCCTGGGCCTGCGTCTGGGCGCCGACGTGCCGGTCTTCGTACGTGGCCGAAGCGCCTGGGCGGAAGGGGTGGGCGAGGTGCTGACGCCATTGGAGTTGCCGCCGGCGAGTTACCTGCTGGTGGATCCGGGGTGTCGGTGCCGACCGCCGAACTTTTCCAAGCGCATGATTTGACCCGGGATGCGCCCGCGGCGACAATACGCGACTTCGTTTCTGGCTCCGTGCTCGGCAATGCCTTCGAGCCGGTGCTGCGTCGTCGCTCGGAGGCCGTCGAGGCCACCCTGCAGCGATTGTCGCAGCTCGGTCCTTCGGCCCTGACCGGCACCGGTGGCGGCTGTTTCGCGCGCTTCGGCGCGCGCGCCGATGCCGAGGCCGCACTCGCGCAACTGCCCCCGGGCAGCCGCGCCTGGGTGGCCGATGGCGTGGACGTGTCGCCCCTGCACCGGGCGCTGCGCGAACGCTGAGCCCGCACGACCCGCGACAACGCGGAAAGTTTCAACGGTGGGGCGTCGCCAAGCTGGCCCAAGGCACCAGGTTTTGATCCTGGCATTCGTAGGTTCGAATCCTACCGCCCCAGCCATCCTGTCCAGTTCCAGCGGTCCCTCAACCTCAGCGCGGAAGCCAGCTCAATGAGCAAGCAGAACCTGCTCGTCTTCACCGGCAATGCCAACCGCCCGCTGGCGCTGGCGGTGTGCCGCCAGCTCGGCATCCCGCTGGGCAAGGCGCTGGTGGGGCAGTTCTCGGACGGCGAATGCCAGATCGAGATCGAGGAGAACGTGCGCGGCCAGGATGTGTTCGTGATCCAGCCGACCTGCGCGCCGACCGCCGAGAACTTCATGGAACTGCTGGTGCTGATCGATGCGCTCAAGCGCGCCTCGGTCGCCACCGTCACCGCGGTGGTGCCGTACTTCGGCTACGCCCGCCAGGACCGCCGCCCGCGCTCGGCGCGCGTTGCGATCACCGCCAAGGTCGCCGCCAAGATGTTCTCGGCAGTGGGCACCGACCGCGTGCTGACGGTGGACCTGCACGCCGACCAGATCCAGGGTTTCTTCGACATCCCGGTGGACAACGTTTACGCGTCGCCGCTGCTGCTGGCCGACATCTGGCGCAACCAGGGCACCGACAACCTGATCGTGGTCTCCCCGGACGTCGGCGGCGTGGTGCGCGCCCGGGCAATCGCCAAGCGCCTGGACGACGCCGACCTGGCCATCATCGACAAGCGCCGCCCGAAGGCCAACGTGGCGACGGTGATGAACATCATCGGCGACGTGGAAGGCAAGACCTGCGTGCTGGTGGACGACATCGTCGACACCGCCGGCACGCTGTGCGCGGCGGCGGCGGCCTTGAAGCAGAACGGCGCGAAGAAGGTCGTGGCCTACTGCACCCACCCGGTGCTGTCGGGCGCGGCGATCGCCAATGTCACCAACTCGCAGCTGGACGAGCTGGTGGTGACGGACACCATTCCGCTGTCGGAAGCCGCGCGGGCCTGCCCGCGCATCCGCCAGCTCAGCGTCGCCGAGCTGCTGGCGGAAACCATCCGCCGCATCGCGTTCGGCGAATCGGTCAGTTCGCTGTACGTGGACTGAGGCAGGGCGGGGCAGGGGATCCGGGATCGGCATTCGCGAGTGCCTATCCCCGATTCCCGGTCCCGGGAACGACGCAGGGCCTGGTCGCGGGCCATGCGTAACGCGCCGCAAGGCGCATCACTTTGAAGAAGGCAACATCCACATGGCTACCAATCACAACATCACGGCCACCGGCCGCAAGGACGAGGGCAAGGGTGCGAGCCGCCGCCTCCGTCGCAGCGGTCACGTGCCCGCCATCGTCTACGGCGCCCACCAGGAGCCGCAGAGCGTGCAGGTCGAGCACAACCACCTCTGGATCGCCAGCCAGAACGAGTGGTTCTACTCCGCCATCCTCGACCTGAACGTCGACGGCAAGGTCCAGAAGGTCCTGCTGCGTGACATGCAGCGCCACCCGTTCAAGCAGCAGATCCTGCACCTGGACTTCCTGCGCGTCTCCGAGAACGAAGCCCTGCGCGCCAAGGTGCCGCTGCACTTCGTGAACCAGGAGAAGTCCCCGGCCGGCAAGACCGCGGGCATCGTGGTCACCCACGAGCTCAACGAAGTCGAAGTCAGCTGCCTGCCGAAGGACCTGCCGGAGTTCATCGAGATCGACCTGTCCACGCTCAACGTCGGCGACATCGTGCACCTGTCGCAGATCGCGCTTCCGGCTGGCGTCAGCCTCCCGGCCCTGGCCCACGGCAAGGAGCACGACCTGGCGGTCGTGATCGCCAAGCACGCGCGCGTCGAGGCCGAGCCCGAAGCCGCGCCGGAGTCGGCCGAAGTGCCGGCCGCGAAGGTCGCCAAGCCGGACGCCGCGCCCGCCGCCGCGCCGAAGAAGAAGTAAGCCGGTCGGCCGCCCCTGCGGGGGCGGCCGCCGTCCTGCCTCATGGAAGGACTTCGCCTCATCGTCGGCCTGGGTAATCCCGGTGCCGAACACGCCCGAACCCGGCACAACGCCGGGTTCTGGTTTCTGGACGCCCTCGCCGCACAGGCCGGGGCGCGTTTCGGGCTGGAGTCCAAGCTGCACGGCGAGACCGCCAAGGTCGAGCTGGCCGGCCGCACGCTCTGGCTGCTCAAGCCCGCGACCTTCATGAACGCCTCCGGGCGCTCGGTGGCCGCGGCACTGCGTTACTGGAAGATCGAGCCCGGGCAGGCCCTGCTGGCCCACGATGAGCTCGACCTGGCGCCCGGCACCGCCCGCCTGAAGTTCGATGGCGGCCACGGCGGCCAGAACGGCCTGCGGGACACGATCCAGGTCCTGGGCCACGGCAAGTTCCACCGCCTGCGCATCGGCATCGGCCACCCGGGCCACAAGGACAAGGTCACCCCTGGGTCCTGGGCAAGCCGGGCAGGGACGACGAGGCCAGCATCCTGCGCGCCATAGACGATGCGCTGGACGTGATGCCGCTGGCGGTCGCCGGCGACTTCCCCGAGGCGATGAAGCGCCTGCACACCCCCAAACCCTGAGTTTCCAGGCGCCAGCCGGCTCTCTGCCGGCTGGCGCCTGAGGATTCGCGAACCGGAAGACAGCACCATGGGCATCAAATGCGGCATCGTCGGCCTGCCGAACGTCGGCAAGTCCACGCTTTTCAACGCGCTCACCAAGGCCGGCATCGCCGCCGCCAACTTCCCGTTCTGCACCATCGAGCCCAATACCGGCGTGGTGCCCGTGCCGGACCCGCGGCTGGAGCAGCTGGCCGAGATCGTCAAGCCGCAGAAGACCATCCCGACCTCGTTCGAGTTCGTGGACATCGCCGGCCTGGTCGCCGGCGCCTCCAAGGGCGAGGGCCTGGGCAACAAGTTCCTGGCCCACATCCGCGAGGTGGACGCCATCGCCCACGTGGTGCGCTGCTTCGAGCACACCGACATCATCCACGTGGCCGGCAAAGTGGACCCGATCGCCGACATCGAGGTGATCGACCTCGAGCTGGCGTTGGCGGACCTGGATTCGGTGGAAAAATCGCTGAATCGCGCCGAACGTGAAGCCAAGACCGGCAATAAGGACGCCATCGTCCGCAAAGAAGTGCTGTCGCGCCTGCGCGCCGGCCTCGACCAGGGCACGCCGGCCCGCGCCCTGGGCCTGTCGGCCGAGGACAAGGCGGTGGTCCGCGACCTGTTCCTGATGACGCTCAAGCCGGTGATGTACGTGGCCAACGTGCTGGAGGACGGCTTCGAGAACAACCCGATGCTGGACCTGGTGCGGGCCCGGGCCGAGAAGGAAGGTGCCCAGGTGGTGCCGGTCAGTGCGGCCATCGAGGAGGAGATGTCCCAGCTGGAGGACGCCGACCGGGCCGAGTTCCTGGCCGAGATGGGCCTGTCCGAGCCGGGCCTGAACCGGGTGATCCGGGCCGGCTACGCCCTGCTGGGCATGCAGACCTATTTCACCGCCGGCGTGAAGGAGGTCCGGGCCTGGCAGGTCCACAAGGGCGCCACCGCGCCCCAGGCGGCCGCGGTCATCCACACCGACTTCGAAAAGGGCTTCATCCGGGCCGAAACCATCGCCTTCGACGACTTCATCAAGTACCGGGGCGAATCGGGTGCCCGCGATGCCGGCCGGCTGCGGCTGGAGGGCAAGGAGTACATCGTCCAGGAGGGCGACGTGCTGCATTTCCGCTTCAATGTCTGAATCCGGCAGGATTCTTGCATCAAGGGCGTTGACATTCGGGGCCGCGCCGTGAAAATTACGGGCTCCCTAGCGGAGGGATACCCAAGCGGCCAACGGGGGCAGACTGTAAATCTGCTGGCTCACGCCTTCGGTGGTTCGAATCCACCTCCCTCCACCAGTCCATCGGAAGCGGCAACGGTTTCGCAGGGCGGGAGTAGTTCAATGGTAGAACCTCAGCCTTCCAAGCTGATCATGCGGGTTCGATTCCCGTCTCCCGCTCCATTGGATTGAAGTTTCGAAGCAACACCCCAGATTCGCTCATGTAGCTCAGTCGGTAGAGCACTTCCTTGGTAAGGAAGAGGTCGCTGGTTCGATTCCAGTCATGAGCACCACATCCAACTTGACTCCTACCGGGTAACTCGCAATGTCCAAGGGAAAGTTTGAGCGCACCAAGCCGCACGTGAACGTCGGCACCATCGGTCACGTTGACCATGGCAAGACGACGCTGACCGCCGCGCTGACCAAGATTGGCGCCGAGCGTTTCGGCGGCGAGTTCAAGGCGTACGACCAGATCGACGCGGCGCCGGAAGAGAAGGCGCGCGGCATCACGATCTCGACGGCGCACGTCGAGTACGAATCGCCGACCCGCCATTACGCGCACGTGGATTGCCCGGGCCACGCCGACTACGTGAAGAACATGATCACGGGTGCGGCGCAGATGGACGGCGCGATCCTGGTGTGTTCGGCCGCGGACGGCCCGATGCCGCAGACGCGCGAGCACATCCTGCTGGCCCGCCAGGTGGGCGTGCCGTACATCGTGGTCTACCTGAACAAGGCGGACCTGGTGGACGACGCCGAGCTGCTGGAGCTGGTGGAGATGGAAGTCCGCGAGCTGCTGAGCAAGTACGATTTCCCGGGCGACGACACCCCGATCATCACGGGTTCGGCGCGTTCGGCGCTGGAAGGCGACCAGAGCGAGATCGGCGTGCCGTCGATCCTGAAGCTGGTGGACGCGCTGGACACCTGATCCCGGAGCCGCAGCGCGACGTGGACAAGGCGTTCCTGATGCCGGTCGAGGACGTGTTCTCGATCTCGGGCCGCGGCACCGTGGTGACCGGCCGCATCGAGCGCGGCATCATCAAGGTGGGTGACGAAATCGAGATCGTCGGTATCCGTCCGACCCAGAAGACGACCGTCACGGGCGTGGAGATGTTCCGCAAGCTGCTGGACCAGGGCCAGGCGGGCGACAACGCCGGTCTGCTGCTGCGCGGCACCAAGCGTGACGACGTGGAGCGTGGCCAGGTGCTGGCCAAGCCGGGTTCGATCACCCCGCACACCGAGTTCGAAGCCGAGGTGTACGTGCTGTCGAAGGACGAGGGCGGCCGTCATACCCCGTTCTTCAAGGGCTACCGCCCGCAGTTCTACTTCCGCACGACCGACGTGACGGGCGCCTGCCAGCTGCCGGAAGGCGTGGAGATGGTGATGCCGGGCGACAACGTGAAGATGGTGGTCTCGCTGATCGCGCCGATCGCGATGGACGAGGGCCTGCGCTTCGCGATCCGCGAGGGTGGCCGCACCGTCGGCGCCGGCGTGGTTGCCAAGGTCATCAAGTAAGACCCTGCCCGGTCGGCGCAAGCCGGTCGGGCGCTCGGGAATGGCGGGCCGGAAGCGGTCCGCCATCGCCCGTTTAGAGATGCCATTGCGTCAGTAGCTCAACTGGCAGAGCAGCGGTCTCCAAAACCGCAGGTTGTAGGTTCGAGTCCTACCTGGCGCGCCATCCCGCACAGGCGGGTGTTTTCCCGGAAAGCACTGCCCCCAACCGGCCCAGGCCGGGCAAGAGTTGAATGAATACCAAGGTCGAACAAGCAGAACAGGCGGTCAGCGCCGCCGACATCGCGAAGTACGTTCTCGCCGCGGCGATCGTGGCCGGCGGCATCTTCGCGTTCTACTGGTTCAGCCAGTGGCCGGGCCCGGTGCGTGGCCTGGTGGCGGCGGCCGGCGTGGTGCTGGGTGCGGTGGTGATGGCCTCCACGGCCAAGGGCCGCCAGACCCGGGAGTTCGTCTCGGAGTCGCTGTTCGAGCTGCGCAAGGTGGTCTGGCCGACCCGCCAGGAAACCCTGCGCATCACCGGCGTGATCCTGGTGGTGGTGGTTATCGTCAGCCTGATCCTGTCGGGTTTTGATTTCGTGATTTCGTGGCTGATCCGGCTTCTGCTGGGTCAATAAGGAGTTCAGACGTGGCCAAGCGTTGGTATGTCGTCCACGCCTACTCGGGCTTCGAGCATCAGGTGCAGCGCGCGCTCGATACGCGCATCGCGCGCGCCGAGATGCAGGACAAGTTCGGCCAGGTGCTGGTGCCGACCGAAGAAGTGATCGAGATGCGTGGCGGCCAGAAGCGCAAGTCCGAGCGGAAGTTCTTCCCGGGCTACGTGCTGGTGCAGATCGAGACCCACGAGGACGGTGGCATCCCGCGCATCGACGACGACAGCTGGCACCTGATCAAGGAAACCCCCAAGGTCATGGGCTTCATCGGCGGTACCGCCGAGCGCCCGTTGCCGATCAAGGACAGCGAGGCGGACGTCATCCTTCGCCGCGTCCAGGACGGCGTGGACAAGCCCAAGCCCAAGGTGCTGTTCGAGCCGGGCGAGATGGTGCGCGTCACCGAAGGCCCGTTCAACGACTTCAACGGCGTGGTCGAGGAAGTCAATTACGAGAAGAGCCGCCTGCGCGTGGCGGTGCTGATCTTTGGCCGTTCCACCCCGGTGGAGCTGGAGTTCGGCCAGGTCGAGAAGGCCTGACGCGAAGTTTGCGACAACGTGGAAGCCGGGGCACGAACCCCACCCGGCACGATGGGGAGCCTGACAACAGGCGCTTGCACCCGGAGAGAAGACAATGGCTAAGAAAGTAGTTGGTTACATCAAGCTGCAGGTGAAGGCCGGCCAGGCCAACCCCTCGCCGCCGGTCGGTCCCGCGCTGGGTCAGCGTGGCCTGAACATCATGGAGTTCTGCAAGGCGTTCAACGCCGCGACCTCCAAGCTGGAGCCGGGCCTGCCGACGCCGGTGATCATCACCGCGTATTCGGACCGCACCTTCACCTTCATCACCAAGAGCACCCCGGCCACCGTGCTGCTCAAGAAGGCCGCCGGCCTGACCTCGGGCTCCAAGCGCCCGAACACCGAGAAGGTGGGCAAGGTCACCCGCAAGCAGCTCGAAGACATCGTCAAGGCGAAGGAAGCCGACCTCACGGCCGCTTCGCTCGACGCCGGCGTTCGTACCATCGCGGGCAGCGCCCGTTCGATGGGTCTCGTGGTGGAGGGCTAAAACATGGCGATCTCGAAGCGTTACAAGAACCTCCAGTCCCTGGTCACCCCGGGCAAGGCCTATTCGCTGGACGAAGCCCTGAAGCTGATCCAGTCGAACTCCAAGACCAAGTTCGTCGAGTCCGTGGACGTCGCCGTCCGCCTCGGCGTGGACGCCAAGAAGTCCGACCAGCAGGTGCGCGGTTCCACCGTGCTGCCCGCCGGCACCGGCAAGTCCGTGCGCGTGGCGGTGTTCTGCCCGGCCGGCGCCAAGGCTGACGAAGCCCTGGCCGCGGGTGCCGACGTGGTCGGCATGGATGACCTGGCCGACAAGATGCTGGCCGGCGACATCAACTACGACGTCGTCATCGCCACGCCGGACGCCATGCGCGTCGTCGGCAAGCTGGGCCAGGTGCTCGGCCCGCGCGGCCTGATGCCGAACCCCAAGGTCGGCACCGTGTCGCCGGACGCCGCTGGCGCCGTGCGTAACGCCAAGGCGGGCCAGGTGCGTTACCGCACCGACAAGGCCGGCATCATCCACTGCACCATCGGCAAGGCCAACTTCGACGCCGACGCGCTGAAGAACAACCTGCACGCCCTGCTGGGCGACCTGGTCAAGGCCAAGCCGGCCTCGTCCAAGGGCCAGTACCTGCAGAAGATCTCCCTGAGCTCGACGATGGGCGTGGGCGTGGTCATCGACCCGTCCTCGCTGTCGCTGGCGAAGTAAGAAATACAACACGGCTGGGGGTGTCGTCCCAGCCGGAAGATTTTGAAGGCACCGGTGCGGAGCTATCCGCGCCGGAGCCATCAAAGACCGCAGGTGCGGTCAGCGCGTGACGACGTCGGGCACGGATGCACGACTGGCAAGGATTCGCCGTCGCCACAAGCGGGATCGTTTAATCCGTGCTTCGAGAGAAACCGGGCCTGCGTAGATGGTGCCGCCTTCTGGAAATAATTCTGGAAACGGCCACCACCGGGACGCACCTGCGTCCCCGGCGCCGATGGAACGGTGCCGCCCAAGACCGCGACCGGCAGGAGCCGCGAGCGGAGTCCTATTGGAGGAGTGCAATGGCTCTCAATCTGTCCCAGAAACAAGAAGTGGTCGCCGAGCTGGCAGAAGTCGCCTCGAAGGCACACTCCTTGGTCGCCGCCGAGTATGCCGGCACGACCGTGTCGCAGATGACCGCGATGCGCAAGAAGGCGCGCGAAACCGGTGTGTTCCTGAAAGTCGTCAAGAACACCCTGGCTACCCGCGCCGTCGCCGGCACCGAATACGAGTCCAGCAAGGACGCCCTGGTGGGCCCGCTGCTGTACGCGTTCTCGATGGAAGACCCCGGCGCCGCCGGTCGTCTGATCAAGGAATTCGCCAAGGGTAACGACAAGCTGCAGGCCAAGGTCGTTTCGATCGGTGGCAAGACCTTCCCGGGCACGCACGTCGAGGTTCTCGCCTCGCTGCCGACCCGCGAGCAGGCGCTGGCCATGCTGGCCCGCGTCCTGGCCGAGCCGGCGACGATGTTCGCCCGCGCGGTCAAGGCCGTCGCCGACAAGCAGGGTGGTGGCGAAACCGCCCCGAAGCCGTCGCCGAAACCGCCTGATCCGTCGACCAAACCTTTCCTTTCCAGAAAATTATCCAGAGGTAAACACAATGTCCCTTTCCAACGAGCAGATCGTCGAAGCCGTCGCCGGCAAGACCCTGATGGAAGTGATGGAGCTGGTCAAGGCCATCGAAGAGAAGTTCGGCGTCACCGCCGCCGCCCCGGTCATGATGGCCGGTCCGGCTGCTGGCCCGGCCGCCGCGGTCGAAGAGCAGACCGAGTTCACCGTCGTCCTGAAGGCCGCCGGCGAGAAGAAGGTCGAGGTCATCAAGGCCGTCCGCGCCATCACCGGCCTGGGCCTGAAGGAAGCCAAGGACCTCGTCGAGGCCACTGGCGTCGTGAAGGACGCCGTGTCGAAGGACGACGCCGCGAAGTTCAAGAAGGAACTCGAGGCGGCTGGCGCCACCGTCGAGCTCAAGTAAGAAGCACTTTGGGTCGCCGGCTGGTTTTGGCGACGCACTGAGGCCGGGGGCGAAAGCTCCCGGCCTTTGGCCGTTCCCGAAGGAACGGCGGTTTCACGAGGCAAGCAACGATCCCGAGTTGCCAGTCGGAAGTAGCGGGAGAAGGCGTGCTGGTGCCGGCAATACCAGCGACTTCCCACTGGCAGTTTGATGTTTCTCCCCGGGCCGCGGACGCGCGGACCCCAGATACCCGAGGCGGTAGCTCACCATGACGTACTCCTTCACCGAAAAGAAGCGTATCCGCAAGGACTTCGGCAAGCGCCGCGCCGTCCTTGACGTGCCGTACCTGCTGGCCATCCAGATGGACTCGTACCGCGAGTTCCTCCAGGAGGGCGCGACCGGCGCCAAGCGCGAGGACCGCGGCCTGCACGCCGCCCTGAAGTCGGTGTTCCCGATCACCAGCTACTCGGGCAATGCCGCCCTTGAGTACGTGAGCTACAAGCTCGGCGAGCCGCCGTTCGACGAGCGCGAGTGCCGCAACCGCGGCCTGACCTACGGCGCCCCGCTGCGCGTGACCGTGCGCCTGGTGATCTACGACCGCGAGTCGTCCACCAAGGCCATCAAGTACGTGAAGGAGCAGGAGGTCTACATGGGCGAGCTGCCCCTGATGACCGACAACGGCACCTTCATCGTCAACGGCACCGAGCGCGTCATCGTCTCGCAGCTGCACCGTTCGCCGGGCGTGTTCTTCGACCACGACCGTGGCAAGACCCACAGCTCGGGCAAGCTGCTGTACAGCGCCCGCATCATTCCCTACCGCGGTTCCTGGCTGGACTTCGAGTTCGACCCGAAGGACTGCGTGTTCACCCGCATCGACCGCCGCCGCAAGCTGCCGGTGTCGATCCTGCTGCGCGCCCTCGGTTACAACAACGAGGAAATGCTGAAGCTGTTCTTCGAGGTCAACACCTTCCACATCGCCAAGCAGGACGGCGTGGAACTCGAGCTCGTGGCCGAGCGCCTGCGCGGCGAGACCCTGAACTTCGACCTGGTGGTCGGCGGCAAGGTCATCGTCGAGGCCGGCAAGCGCATCACCGCGCGGCATGTGAAGCAGCTCGAGCAGGCGAAGGTCGATACGCTGGCGGTGCCGGACGAGTATCTCTTTGGCCGCATCCTGGCCCATGACGTGGTCGATACCAAGACCGGCGAAGTGCTGGCCCTGGCCAACGAAGAGCTGAACGAAGCCAACATCGCCAAGCTGCGCAAGGCCGGCGTGAACGTGATCGGCACCCTGTGGGTGAACGACCTCGACCGCGGCCCGTACATCTCCAACACCCTGCGCATCGACCCGACCAAGACGCAGCTGGAAGCGCTGGTCGAGATCTACCGCATGATGCGTCCGGGCGAGCCGCCCACCAAGGATGCCGCGCAGAACCTGTTCTACAACCTGTTCTTCACCTTCGAACGCTACGACCTGTCGGGCGTGGGCCGGATGAAGTTCAACCGCCGCGTCGGCCGCAAGGAAGTCACCGGCGCCTCGGTGCTGTACGACTCCAAGTACTTCGGCGAGCGCAACGACGAGACCGCGAAGAACCTGGTCAAGGAACTGGGCGCGACCTCCGACATCCTGGAAGTCATCAAGACCCTGACCGAGATCCGCAACGGCCGTGGCGTGGTGGACGACATCGACCACCTGGGCAACCGCCGCGTGCGTTCGGTCGGTGAAATGGCCGAGAACGTGTTCCGCGTGGGCCTGGTCCGCGTCGAGCGCGCCGTGAAGGAGCGCCTGTCGCTGGCCGAGTCCGACGGCCTGACCCCGCAGGACCTGATCAACGCCAAGCCGGTGGCCGCCGCGATCAAGGAGTTCTTCGGTTCGTCGCAGCTGTCGCAGTTCATGGACCAGAACAACCCGCTGTCGGAAGTCACCCACAAGCGCCGCGTGTCGGCCCTTGGCCCGGGCGGCCTGACCCGCGAGCGCGCCGGCTTCGAAGTGCGCGACGTGCACCCGACCCATTACGGCCGCGTCTGCACCATCGAGACCCCGGAAGGCCCGAACATCGGCCTGATCAACTCGCTGGCCGTGTACGCCCGCTCCAACAAGTACGGCTTCCTCGAGACCCCGTACCGCAAGGTGGTGGACGGCAAGGTCACCGACACCGTCGAGTTCCTGTCGGCGATCGAAGAGCACGAGTACGCGATCGCCCAGGCGAACGCCGAGCTCAACAAGGACGGCAGCTTCCAGGCCTCCTTCGTGCCCTGCCGCTTCCAGGCCGAGACCCTGCTCAAGCCGCCGTCGGAAATCCACTACATGGACGTTTCGCCCATGCAGTCGGTGTCCGTCGCCGCGGCCCTGGTTCCCTTCATCGAGCACGACGACGCCAACCGCGCCCTGATGGGCGCGAACATGCAGCGCCAGGCCGTGCCGACCCTGCGGTCGCAGAAGCCGCTGGTGGGCACCGGCATCGAGCGCGCCGTGGCGCGCGACTCCGGCGTGACCGTCAACGCCAAGCGCGGCGGCGTGATCGACCAGGTCGACGCGGGCCGCATCGTGGTTCGCGTGAATGAGAAGGAAATCCACGACAACGACGCCGGCGTCGATATCTACACCCTGGTCAAGTACACGCGCTCCAACCAGAACACCTGCATCAACCAGCGTCCGCTGGTGAACGTTGGTGATCGCGTGGCGCGCGGCGACGTGCTGGCCGACGGCCCGTCCACCGACATCGGCGAGCTGGCCCTGGGCCAGAACATGCTGGTCGCGTTCATGCCGTGGAACGGCTACAACTTCGAAGACTCGATCCTGCTCTCCGAGCGCGTGGTCGAAGAGGATCGTTACACCACGATCCATATCGAAGAGCTGACCTGCGTCGCCCGCGACACCAAGCTGGGGCCGGAGGAGATCACCGCCGACATCCCGAACGTGTCCGAGCAGGCCCTGGGCCGCCTGGACGAGTCGGGCGTGGTGTACATCGGTGCGGAAGTCCGCGCCGGCGACATCATGGTCGGCAAGGTCACGCCGAAGGGCGAAAGCCAGCTGACCCCGGAAGAGAAGCTGCTGCGCGCCATCTTCGGCGAGAAGGCTTCCGACGTTAAGGACAGCTCGCTGCGCGTGCCCCCGGGCATGGACGGCACCGTCATCGACGTGCAGGTCTTCACCCGCGACGGCATCGAGAAGGACAAGCGTGCGCGCCAGATCGAGGAAACCGAAATCAAGCGCGTCAAGAAGGACTTCGACGACCAGTTCCGCATCCTCGAGGGCGCCATCTTCGCGCGCCTGCGTGGCCTGCTGATCGGCAAGGTCGCCAACGGCGGTCCGGGTGGCCTGAAGAAGGGCACCGAGATCACCGGCGAGTACCTGGACAGCCTGAAGAAGGACGACTGGTTCACCATCCGCATGAAGGATGAGGACGCGGCTGAACTGATCGAGCGCGCCCAGAAGCAGGTCGAGGCGCACGAGAAGGAGTTCGAGAAGCGGTTCCAGGACAAGCGCGGCAAGATCACCGCCGGCGACGACCTGGCCCCGGGCGTGCTGAAGATGGTCAAGGTCTACCTGGCCGTGAAGCGCCGCATCCAGCCGGGCGACAAGATGGCCGGCCGTCACGGCAACAAGGGCGTGGTCTCGACGATCGTGCCCGTGCAGGACATGCCGTACATGGCCAATGGCGAGACCGCGGACATCGTGCTCAACCCGCTGGGCGTGCCGAGCCGAATGAACATTGGCCAGATCCTCGAAGTGCACCTGGGCTGGGCCGCCAAGGGCCTGGGCCAGAAGATCCAGCGCATGCTCGAGGCCCAGGAGAAGGTGGCGGAGCTGCGCAAGTTCCTCGACCAGATCTACAACCACGACAAGAAGCTCAACGGCGAGCGCGTGGACCTGAGCCAGATCTCCGACAAGGAGCTGCTGCGCCTGGCCCACAACCTCACCGACGGCGTGCCGATGGCCACCCCGGTGTTCGACGGCGCGACCGAGGCCGAGATCAAGGCGATGCTGGCCCTGGCCGACCTGCCGGAAACCGGCCAGACGATCCTGCACGACGGCCGTACCGGCGAGGCGTTCGACCGCCCGGTCACCGTTGGCTACATGCACATGCTGAAGCTCAACCACCTCGTGGACGACAAGATGCACGCCCGTTCCACTGGCCCGTACTCGCTCGTCACCCAGCAGCCGCTGGGCGGCAAGGCGCAGTTCGGCGGCCAGCGCTTCGGCGAGATGGAAGTCTGGGCGCTGGAAGCCTACGGCGCGGCCTACACCCTGCAGGAAATGCTGACGGTGAAGTCCGACGACGTGCAGGGCCGCAACCAGATGTACAAGAACATCGTCGACGGCGAGCACGAAATGACGGCCGGCATGCCGGAATCGTTCAATGTGTTGGTGAAGGAGATTCGTTCCCTCGCCATCAACATCGAGCTGGAAGAGCAGTGATCTGGCGCTGAGAACAGGAGAATCAAATGAAAGACCTACTTAATCTGTTCAACCAGCAGCGTCAGTCGCTGGATTTCGACGGCATCAAGATCGGCCTGGCTTCGCCGGACCTGATCCGTTCGTGGTCGTTCGGCGAAGTGAAGAAGCCGGAGACCATCAACTACCGTACCTTCAAGCCCGAGCGCGACGGCCTGTTCTGCGCCGCCATCTTCGGACCGATCAAGGACTACGAGTGCCTGTGCGGCAAGTACAAGCGCATGAAGCACCGTGGCGTGGTCTGCGAGAAGTGCGGTACCGAAGTCACGCTGGCCAAGGTTCGCCGCGAGCGCATGGGCCACATCGAGCTGGCGTCCCCGACCGCCCATATCTGGTTCCTCAAGTCACTGCCTTCGCGCATTGGCCTGATGCTGGACATGACCCTGCGTGACATCGAGCGCATCCTGTACTTCGAGGCCTACGTGGTCATCGAGCCGGGCCTCACCACGCTCGACAAGGGCCAGCTGCTGACCGAAGAGCAGTTCCTCACCGCGCGCCAGGAACACGGCGACGACTTCGACGCCCTGATGGGCGCCGAGGCGGTGTACCAGCTGCTGCGTTCGCTGGACCTCGCGTCCGAGCTGATGCGCCTGAAGGAAGAGATCGCGTCCACCAACTCCGAGACCAAGCTCAAGCGCCTCACCAAGCGCATCAAGCTGGTCGAGGCCTTCCTCGAGTCGGGCAACCGCCCCGAGTGGATGGTGCTGACCGTGCTGCCCGTGCTGCCGCCGGACCTGCGTCCGCTGGTGCCGCTGGACGGCGGTCGTTTCGCGACCTCCGACCTGAACGACCTGTACCGCCGCGTCATCAACCGCAACAACCGCCTCAAGCGCCTGCTCGAGCTCAATGCGCCCGACATCATCGTGCGCAATGAAAAGCGCATGCTGCAGGAGTCGGTTGACGCCCTGATGGACAACGGCCGCCGCGGCCGCGCCATCACCGGCACCAACAAGCGCCCGCTCAAGTCGCTGGCCGACATGATCAAGGGCAAGCAGGGCCGCTTCCGCCAGAACCTGCTGGGCAAGCGCGTCGACTACTCCGGCCGTTCGGTCATCGTGGTCGGCCCGACGCTGCGCCTGCACGAGTGCGGCCTGCCGAAGAAGATGGCGCTGGAGCTGTTCAAGCCCTTCATCTTCGCCAAGCTGCAGCGCCGTGGCCTGGCCACGACGATCAAGGCCGCCAAGAAGCTGGTGGAGCGCGAGTCGGCGGAAGTCTGGGACATCCTGGAAGAAGTCATCCGCGAACACCCGGTGCTGCTGAACCGTGCGCCGACCCTGCACCGCCTGGGCATCCAGGCGTTCGAACCGGTGCTGATCGAGGGCAAGGCCATCCAGCTGCACCCGCTGGTCTGCACCGCGTTCAACGCCGACTTCGACGGTGACCAGATGGCCGTGCACGTCCCGCTGAGCCTCGAGGCCCAGCTGGAAGCGCGCGCGCTGATGATGTCGTCGAACAACATCCTGTCGCCCGCCAACGGCGAGCCGATCATCGTGCCGACCCAGGACGTCGTCCTGGGCCTGTACTACATGACCCGCGCGCTCGAGAACAAGAAGGGCGAGGGCATGGTGTTCGCCAACGTCGCCGAGGTGAAGCGCGCCTACGACAACCGCGTCGTCGAGCTGCACGCCAAGGTGAAGGTGCGCCTGAAGCAGGTCGAGCTGGACGAGCAGGGCAACAAGGTCGCCAAGACTTCGATCGTGGATACCACGATCGGCCGTGCGCTGCTGGCCGAGATCCTGCCGGAGGGCCTGCCGTTCGCGCTGGCCAACACCGAGCTGACCAAGAAGAACATCAGCCGCCTGATCAACACCTGCTACCGCATGCTGGGCCTGAAGCACACGGTAATCTTCGCCGACCAGCTGATGTACACCGGCTTCTCGTACGCAACCCGCGCCGGCGTGTCGATCGGCATCGACGACATGATCATCCCGGACGAGAAGAAGGGCATCCTGGCCGAGGCCGAGTCCGAGGTGCTGGAGATCCAGGAGCAGTACCAGAGCGGCCTGGTCACCGCCGGCGAGCGCTACAACAAGGTCGTCGACATCTGGTCGCGCACGAACGAGCGCGTGGCCAAGGCGATGATGGAGTCCATCGGCACCGAGAAGGTGGTCAACGCCAAGGGCGAGACCATCGACCAGAAGTCGATGAATTCCGTGTACATCATGGCCGACTCCGGCGCGCGTGGTTCGCAGGCGCAGATCCGCCAGCTGGCGGGCATGCGCGGCCTGATGGCCAAGCCCGACGGCTCGATCATCGAGACCCCGATCACGGCGAACTTCCGTGAAGGCCTGAACGTGCTGCAGTACTTCATCTCGACCCACGGCGCCCGCAAGGGCCTGGCGGATACCGCGCTGAAGACCGCGAACTCCGGTTACCTCACCCGCCGCCTGGTCGACGTCGCCCAGGACGTGGTGGTCACCGAGTCCGACTGCGGCACCATGAACGGCCTCACCATGACCCCGATCGTCGAGGGCGGTGACGTCGTCGAGCCGCTGCGCGACCGCGTGCTGGGCCGCATCGTGGCCGAGGACGTGTACCTGCCGGGCAACGACGAGGATCCGATCGTCACCCGCAACACGCTGCTGGACGAGGCCTGGGTGGACAAGCTCGAGGCCGCGGGCGTGCAGTCGATCAAGGTGCGCTCGGCGATCACCTGCGACAGCACCTTCGGCATCTGCGCCCACTGCTATGGCCGCGACCTGGCCCGTGGCCACATCGTCAACCACGGTGAAGCCGTGGGTGTCGTGGCCGCCCAGTCCATCGGCGAGCCGGGCACCCAGCTGACCATGCGTACCTTCCACATCGGCGGCGCGGCTTCGCGTGCGGCCGCCGTGGACAACATCACGGTCAAGACCACCGGTGCGGTGAAGTTCAACAACCTCAAGTACGTGCAGCACGCCAACGGCCACCTGGTCGCGGTGTCGCGCTCGGGCGAACTCTCGGTCCTGGACAACCACGGCCGCGAGCGCGAGCGCTACAAGCTGCCGTACGGCGCCATGATCAACGTCAAGGACGGCCAGGAAGTGAAGGCCGGCAAGGTCGTCGCCAACTGGGATCCGCATAACCACCCGATCGTGTCGGAAGTGGCGGGCTTCGTGCGCTTCATCGACTTCGTCGATGGCATCACCGTCATCGAGAAGACCGACGAGCTCACCGGCCTGGCCTCGCGCGAGATCACCGATCCCAAGCGTCGTGGTTCGCTGGGCAAGGACCTGCGCCCGATCGTCCGCATCGTGGACGGCAAGGGCAAGGACCTGAGCATCCCGGGCACCGACCTGCCGGCGCAGTACCTGCTGCCGCCGCGCTCGATCGTCAACCTGCAGGACGGCGCCGCCGTCGGCGTGGGCGACGTGGTGACCAAGGTGCCGCAGGAAGCGTCCAAGACCCGCGACATCACCGGCGGTCTGCCGCGCGTCGCCGACCTGTTCGAGGCCCGCAAGCCCAAGGATCCGGCCGTGCTGGCGGAAGTGTCCGGCATCATCAGCTTCGGCAAGGACACCAAGGGCAAGCAGCGCCTGATCATCAAGGACGCCGAGGGCAACGAGCACGAAGAGCTGATCCCGAAGTACCGCCAGGTCATCGTTTACGAAGGCGAACACATCGCCAAGGGCGAGACCGTGGTGGACGGCGAGCCGAACCCGCAGGACATCCTGCGCCTGCTCGGCGTCGAGCCGCTGGCCGCGTACCTGGTGAAGGAAATCCAGGACGTGTACCGGCTGCAGGGCGTGAA
Source organism: Arenimonas daejeonensis (assembly GCF_007993735.1). Lineage (GTDB taxonomy): Bacteria > Pseudomonadota > Gammaproteobacteria > Xanthomonadales > Xanthomonadaceae > Arenimonas > Arenimonas daejeonensis. The sequence continues at coordinate 1,692,366 of NZ_CP042453.1, forward strand.
GATCAACGACAAGCACATCGAGACGATCATTCGCCAGATGCTGCGCAAGGTCGAGATCACCGACGCCGGCGACAGCCGCTTCATGGCGGGCGAGCAGGCGGAGCGCATCCGCGTGGTCGAGGACAATGCCAAGGCGCTGACCAAGAACGAGCTTCCGGCCCGTTACGAGCCGGTGCTGCTGGGCATCACCAAGGCCTCGCTGGCGACCGAGTCGTTCATCTCGGCGGCTTCCTTCCAGGAAACCACCCGCGTGCTGACCGAGGCGGCCGTGCGCGGCACCCGCGACAGCTTGCGGGGCCTGAAGGAAAACGTTATCGTCGGCCGCCTTATTCCGGCGGGCACCGGCCTTGCGTACCACAGCAAGCGCCGCAAGGCCGCCACTCCCGAACTTTCCGATTCCGATCTGGAGACCTTGCGGGCCGTCTCGACGGCCACTGAGACGACCGAAGAAGCCGGCTCCGAAGGCTGACAATTGCGCTGGCAGGCCCGCCGATGGCCTGCCCACATCCGGAAAGAGGGAACAGGAAGTTCCCTCGTGTCCGGTTCAAGGACGATGGAAACCCATATGACGCCCCTGTCACGCGTTGACAGAGGCGTTTAACGCGAAGTAAACTCCCGCTTCTCGGTGGGCCGGTTTCCGGCCTGCCTTGTCTTTTTCACAGGATTCCGACCGCATGGCGACGATCAACCAGCTGGTGCGCAAGCCGCGCCAGCCCAACACCTACAAGAGCGCCTCCCCGGCGCTGGCCAACTGCCCGCAGCGTCGTGGCGTGTGCACCCGCGTGTACACCACCACTCCGAAGAAGCCGAACTCGGCCCTTCGCAAGGTCGCCAAGGTGCGCCTGACCAACGGCTTCGAAGTGATCTCCTACATCGGTGGCGAAGGCCACAACCTGCAGGAGCACTCGGTCGTGCTGATCCGCGGCGGTCGCGTCAAGGACCTTCCGGGCGTGCGCTACCACACCGTGCGTGGCTCGCTCGACGCCGCCGGTGTCGCCAAGCGCCGCCAGAGCCGCTCCAAGTACGGCGCCAAGCGTCCGAAGTCCTGAGTGCGCGGTTCCATCCGCTGCGCTTGACACCCGATCAACAAAATTTAGGCAAGCATCATGTCCCGTAAAGGTTCTCCCGGTACCCGTTCGATCCTCCCGGATCCGAAGCACGCGGAAGCGAAGTTGTTGCCCGCTTCATCAACATGGTCATGAAGTCCGGCAAGAAGTCGATTGCCGAGAAGATCGTCTACGGCGCCATGGACGTCATCGGCGAAAAGAACAGCGACGCTCTCGGCCTGGTCGAGAAGGCGCTGGGCAACGTCGCGCCGGCCGTCGAGGTCAAGTCCCGCCGCGTCGGTGGTGCGACCTACCAGGGTGCCGGTCGAAGTCCGCTCCTCGCGCCGCATGGCGCTGGCGATGCGCTGGGTGATCGACTCCGCGCGCAAGCGTGGCGAGAACACCATGCCGCGCAAGCTGGCCGCCGAGCTGCTGGAAGCCGCCGAGAACCGTGGCGGCGCCGTCAAGAAGCGCGAAGAAACCCACCGTATGGCGGAAGCCAACAAGGCCTTCTCGCACTACCGCTGGTAACAGACGAAAAGGATTTCAGCCGTGGCACGTACTACCCCCATCGAGCGTTACCGCAACTTCGGCATCATGGCCCACATTGATGCCGGCAAGACCACCACGACCGAACGCATCCTGTTCTACACCGGTATCAACCATAAGATCGGCGAAGTCCACGACGGCGCCGCGACCATGGACTGGATGGAGCAGGAGCAGGAGCGTGGCATCACGATCACGTCCGCGGCCACGACCTGCTTCTGGTCGGGCATGGACAAGTCGATGCAGCAGCACCGCTTCAACATCATCGACACCCCGGGACACGTCGACTTCACCATCGAGGTGGAGCGCTCCCTGCGCGTGCTCGATGGTGCGGTGTTCGTGCTCTGCGCCGTCGGTGGCGTGCAGCCGCAGTCCGAGACCGTCTGGCGCCAGGCCAGCAAGTACTCGGTGCCGCGCCTCGCCTTCGTCAACAAGATGGACCGCACCGGCGCCAACTTCCACAAGGTGGTTGAGCAGCTGAAGTCGCGCCTGGGCGCGTACCCGGTCCCGATGCAGCTGCCGATCGGCGCCGAAGAAAACTTCGAAGGCGTCGTCGACCTGCTCAAGATGAAGGCCATCGTCTGGAACATGGCCGACCAAGGCACGACCTTCACCTACGCCGACATCCCGGCGAACCTGGTGGACGAGGCCAAGAAGGCGCACGAGTTCATGGTCGAGGCGGCCGCCGAGTCGTCGGAAGAGCTGATGAACAAGTATCTCGAAGAGGGTTCCCTCTCCGAGGCCGAGATCATGGAAGGCATCCGCACCCGCACGCTGACCTGCGACATCATCCCGATGTTCTGCGGCACCGCGTTCAAGAACAAGGGCGTGCAGGCCATGCTCGACGCCGTCGTGCACTACCTGCCGGCTCCGACCGACCGTCCGCCCGTCACGGGCGTGGACGAGGACGAGAAGGAAGCCGTCCGCAAGGTCGGCGACAAGGAGCCGTTCTCGGCCCTGGCGTTCAAGATCATGACCGACCCGTTCGTCGGTTCGCTGACGTTCTTCCGCGTCTACTCGGGCACCCTGAATGCGGGCGACCAGGTCTACAACCCGGTCAAGAGCAAGAAGGAGCGCATCGGCCGCATCCTGCAGATGCACGCCAACCAGCGCGACGAGATCAAGGAAGTGCTGGCGGGCGACATCGCCGCGGCTGTGGGCCTGAAGGATGTCACCACTGGTGACACCCTGTGCTCGCTCGACAACATCATCACCCTGGAGCGCATGATCTTCCCGGAGCCCGTCATCTCGATGGCGGTGGAGCCGAAGACCAAGTCCGACCAGGAGAAGATGGGCATCGCCCTCGGCCGCCTGGCGCAGGAGGATCCGTCCTTCCGCGTCCGTACGGACGAAGAGTCGGGCCAGACCATCATCGCCGGCATGGGCGAGCTGCACCTGGAAATCCTCGTTGACCGCATGAAGCGCGAGTTCAACGTCGAAGCCAACGTCGGCAAGCCGCAGGTGGCCTACCGCGAGACCATCCGCAAGGCCGTCAAGCAGGAAGGCAAGTTCGTGCGCCAGTCCGGTGGTCGTGGCCAGTACGGCCACATCGTCATCGAGATGGAGCCGCAGGAGCGTGGCGCCGGCTTCTCGTTCGAGAATGCCATCGTCGGCGGCGTGGTTCCGAAGGAATACGTCGTCGCGGCGGGCAAGGGCATCGAAGAGCAGCTCAAGAACGGCGTGCTGGCGGGCTTCCCGGTCGTGGACGTCAAGATCAAGGCCGTGGACGGTTCCTTCCATGACGTCGACTCGAACGAAATGGCCTTCAAGGTCGCTGGTTCGATGGCGTTCAAGGAGGGCTTCTCCAAGGCCAATCCCGTGCTGCTCGAGCCGATCATGAAGGTCGAGGTCGTGACGCCGGAAGACTACATGGGCGACGTGATGGGCGACCTGAGCCGTCGTCGCGGCATCCTCCAGGGTTCCGACGACACGCCGTCCGGCAAGGTGATCAACGCGATGGTTCCGCTGGGCGAAATGTTCGGCTACGCCACCTCGATGCGCTCCATGTCGCAGGGCCGCGCCACCTTCACGATGGAATTCGACCATTACGCCGAAGCGCCGAACAACATCGCCGAGCAGGTCATCAAGAAGTCCTGATCCATCCAGTATCCAGATTACAGATTAGAGGCAGACAGTCATGTCCAAGGGAAAGTTTGAGCGCACCAAGCCGCACGTGAACGTCGGCACCATCGGTCACGTTGACCATGGCAAGACGACGCTGACCGCCGCGCTGACCAAGATTGGCGCCGAGCGTTTCGGCGGCGAGTTCAAGGCGTACGACCAGATCGACGCGGCGCCGGAAGAGAAGGCGCGCGGCATCACGATCTCGACGGCGCACGTCGAGTACGAATCGCCGACCCGCCATTACGCGCACGTGGATTGCCCGGGCCACGCCGACTACGTGAAGAACATGATCACGGGTGCGGCGCAGATGGACGGCGCGATCCTGGCGGTGCTCGGCCGCGGACGGCCCGATGCCGCAGACGCGCGAGCACATCCTGCTGGCCCGCCAGGTGGGTGTGCCGTACATCGTGGTCTACCTGAACAAGGCGGACCTGGTGGACGACGCCGAGCTGCTGGAGCTGGTGGAGATGGAAGTCCGCGAGCTGCTGAGCAAGTACGATTTCCCGGGCGACGACACCCCGATCATCACGGGTTCGGCGCGTTCGGCGCTGGAAGGCGACCAGAGCGACATCGGCGTGCCGTCGATCCTGAAGCTGGTGGACGCGCTGGACACCTGGATCCCGGAGCCGCAGCGCGACGTGGACAAGGCGTTCCTGATGCCGGTCGAGGACGTGTTCTCGATCTCGGGCCGCGGCACCGTGGTGACCGGCCGCATCGAGCGCGGCATCATCAAGGTGGGTGACGAAATCGAGATCGTCGGTATCCGTCCGACCCAGAAGACGACCGTCACGGGCGTGGAGATGTTCCGCAAGCTGCTGGACCAGGGCCAGGCGGGCGACAACGCCGGTCTGCTGCTGCGCGGCACCAAGCGTGACGACGTGGAGCGTGGCCAGGTGCTGGCCAAGCCGGGTTCGATCACCCCGCACACCGAGTTCGAAGCCGAGGTGTACGTGCTGTCGAAGGACGAGGGTGGCCGTCATACCCCGTTCTTCAAGGGCTACCGCCCGCAGTTCTACTTCCGCACGACCGACGTGACGGGCGCCTGCCAGCTGCCGGAAGGCGTGGAGATGGTGATGCCGGGCGACAACGTGAAGATGGTGGTCAGCCTGATCGCGCCGATCGCGATGGACGAGGGCCTGCGCTTCGCGATCCGCGAGGGTGGCCGCACCGTCGGCGCCGGCGTGGTTGCCAAGGTCATCAAGTAAGTCTATACTTCGCGGCTCGGTCGCCCCTCAGGGCGGCCTACATAACGAAATGAGGGGCAGGATGCCCCTCGTGTTCGCGGCCAGGACGGTCGAAGCTGTGTAAAACAACCCTTTACAGGGCGGTTTAACACAAGCTATACTTTCTTGCTCGGTGGACCAGACATGGTCCGCCGAGTTTGCTTTCCACGGGAACCAGGGCGCAAAGCCCCTGATTCCGACGCTCTTTACCGCAACAAGGAAATCGCCATGGCGGACCAGAAGATCCGGATTCGGCTCAAGGCCTACGATCATCGCCTGATTGATCGTTCGGCTTCCGAAATCGTGGAGACGGCCAAGCGGACCGGCGCGCAGGTGCGCGGCCCGATCCCGCTGCCGACCAAGATTGAACGCTACACCGTCCTGGTGTCGCCGCACGTCGACAAGGACGCGCGCGACCAGTACGAGACCCGCACCCACAAGCGCGTGCTGGATATCGTTGACCCGAACGACAAGACCGTTGACGCGCTCATGAAGCTCGAGCTCGCGGCCGGCGTCGACGTTCAGATCAAGCTGACCTGAGGCCACTGCCATGACGACCAAAAACATTGGAATCGTGGGCCGCAAGGCGGGCATGAGCCGCATCTTCACCGAAGACGGCCGCTCCATTCCCGTCACCGTGATCGAAGCCAGCCCGAACCGCATCACCCAGATCAAGACTGTCGAGACCGACGGCTACACCGCCGTGCAGGTCACCGCCGGCGCCAAGCGCGCCGCGCTGGTCAACAAGCCGCTGTCGGGCCACTTCGCCAAGGCGAAGGTCGAGGCCGGCCGTGGCCTGTGGGAGTTCCGCATCGAAGACAAGGACGCGGGCAACTACGAAGTCGGCACCGAGATCAAGGCGGACGTCTTCACCGTTGGCCAGCTGGTCGACGTTGCCGGCATCACCAAGGGCAAGGGCTTGGGGCACCATCAAGCGCTGGAAGTTCAAGATGGGCGACGCCACCCACGGTAACTCGCTGTCGCACCGCTCGCCGGGCTCCATCGGCCAGCGCCAGACGCCGGGCCGCGTGTTCCCGGGCAAGAAGATGTCCGGCCACATGGGTTCCGTCCAGCAGACCATGCAGAACCTCGAAGTGGTCAAGGTCGACGCCGAGCGTGGCCTGATCGCGATCAAGGGTTCCGTTCCGGGTGCGCCTGGCGGCGACGTCATCGTGCGCCCCACGAGCAAAGGTTGAGGAGTTAGATAATGGAACTCGCCGTTATTGGAAGCGCCCAGAAGCTGTCGGTCTCCGACGCTGTCTTCGGTCGCGAATTTAGCGAGGATCTGGTGCACCAGGTGGTCGTTGCTTTCCGCAACGCCGGCCGTGCAGGCACCAAGGCCCAGCTGACGCGCTCGGAAGTTTCCGGCACGACCAAGAAGTTCAAGAAGCAGAAGGGCGGCGGTGCCCGTCACGGTGACTACCGCGCCCCGATCTTCATCGGTGGTGGCGTGACGTTTGCCGCCAAGCCGCGCAATTTCGCCCAGAAGGTCAACCGCAAGATGTACCGCGCCGCTGTCTGCGCGATCATCTCCGAGCTGAACCGCCAGGATCGCCTGAAGGTCGTCGACGCGTTTGACGTCGCCGAGCCGAAGACCAAGGCCCTGGTCGCCAAGTTGAACGAGATGGGCATCGCCCGTCCGTTGATCGTCACCGAGAACGGCACCGACGCCCTGTTCCTGGCCGCCCGCAACCTGCCGTACGTGCAGGTCCGCGACGTCAGGGCCTGGACCCGGTCGCCCTGGTCGGTGCCGAGTACGTGATCATGACCGCGGAAGCGGTCAAGAAGGTCGAGGAGTGGCTGGCATGAGCAACATCAAGATCCTCGGCGTTCTTCGCGCGCCGCGCATTTCTGAAAAGACTGCGCGGATCCAGGAGCAGAGCAACCAGTACGTCTTCGAAGTGGCGCAGACCGCGACCAAGGCCGACGTCAAGTCGGCGGTGGAATCGCTGTTCAGCGTCAAGGTCGAAGCGGTCAACGTGGTGAACGTGAAGGGCAAGCAGAAGACCTTCCGTAACCGTGCCGGCCGTCGCGGCGACTGGCGCAAAGCATACGTTCGGCTGGCCGAAGGCCAGACGATCGACGTGATGGCCAAGGCCTGAGGCAAGTACCCATGGCACTAATGACTTTCAAGCCGACCTCGCCTGGCCGCCGCGCCATGGTGCGCGTCTCCACCGCCGGCCTGCACAAGGGCGGCCCGCTGGAATCGCTGGTCGAAAAGCAGAGCAAGAGCGGCGGCCGCAACAATTACGGCCGCATCACCACCCGCCACATCGGCGGTGGCCACAAGCAGCATTACCGCATCATCGACTTCAAGCGCGACAAGGAAGGCATCCCGGCCCGCGTCGAGCGCATCGAGTACGATCCGAACCGCACCGCGCACATCGCGCTGCTGTGCTACGCCGACGGTGAGCGCCGCTACATCATCGCTCCCAAGGGCCTGTCGCAGGGCGACCAGGTGATCGCTGGCAAGGACGCGCCGATCAAGACCGGCAACAGCCTGCCGCTGCGCAACATGCCGGTCGGTTCGACCGTGCATTGCGTCGAGATGAAGCCCGGCAAGGGCGCCCAGCTGGCCCGTGCCGCTGGCGCCGGCGCCCAGCTGATCTCGCGTGACGGCGGCTACGCCACCCTGCGTCTCCGCTCCGGCGAGATGCGCAAGGTGCCGGCCGACTGCCGCGCCACCATCGGCGAAGTGGGCAATGTCGAGCACAACCTCGAGAAGCTGGGCAAGGCGGGTGCGAAGCGTTGGCGCGGCGTCAAGCCGACCGTCCGCGGCGCCGCCATGAACCCGGTTGACCATCCGCACGGCGGTGGTGAGGCGAAGGCTGGCCAGGGTAACCCGCACCCGGTGTCCCCGTGGGGCACTCCGGCGAAGGGTTACAAGACGCGCAAGAACAAGCGCACCCAGAAGTTCATCGTGCGCGATCGTAGGGGTTGATAGGCCATGGCACGTTCTCTTAAGAAAGGTCCCTTCATCGACCACCACCTCGTCAAGAAGGTGGAGGCCGCTCAGGGCAACAGCAAGAAGCCGATCAAGACCTGGTCGCGTCGTTCCATGGTCTCGCCGGAAATGGTCGGGCTCACCATCGCCATCCACAATGGCAAGGTGCACGTCCCCGTTCTGGTGAACGAGAACATGGTTGGCCACAAGCTCGGCGAGTTCGCCCTCACCAGGACCTTCAAGGGTCATGGCGGCGACAAGAAGTCGGGCAAGTAAGGAGACATGACGATGGAAGCCAAAGCCATTCTCCGCACGGCCCGGATTTCGCCGCAGAAGGCCCGCCTGGTCGCCGACCAGGTCCGTGGCATGCCGGTGGCCCGCGCCGCCGATCTGCTGCAGTTCTCGGACAAGAAGGCCGCCCACATGATCCGCAAGGTCCTGTGGTCCGCCATCTCGAACGCCGAAAACAACCTCGGCGCTGACATCGACGAGCTCAAGGTCGCCAGCATCATGGTCGACGAGGGCCCCGTCCTGAAGCGTTTCATGGCCCGCGCCAAGGGCCGCGGCACCCGCATCCTCAAGCGCACCAGCCACATCACTGTGGTTGTGGGCTCGGGCAAGTAAGGCAGGGACGAAGACTATGGGTCACAAAGTTCATCCGACCGGAATCCGCCTGGGCATCGCCAAGGACTGGAATTCCAAGTGGTTCGCCAACAAGCGCGACTACGCCCAGTACCTCGTGTCCGACCTCAAGGTCCGCGAGATGCTGCGCAAGAAGCTCGCGCAGGCTGGCATCTCCAAGATCCTGATCGAGCGTCCGTCGAAGTCCGCCCGCGTCACGATCCACTCCGCCCGCCCGGGCGTGGTGATCGGCAAGCGCGGCGAGGACATCGAGAAGCTCCGCAAGGAAGTCTCGGACATCATGGGCGTTCCGGCGCACATCAATGTTTCCGAGGTCCGCAAGCCCGAGCTCGACGCCCAGCTGGTCGCCGAGTCGATCGCCCAGCAGCTGGAGCGCCGCATCATGTTCCGCCGCGCGATGAAGCGCGCCGTCGGCAACTCGATGCGCCTCGGCGCCCCTGGGCATCAAGGTCAACGTCGCCGGCCGCCTGAACGGCGCCGAGATCGCGCGTTCGGAGTGGTACCGCGAGGGCCGCGTGCCCCTGCACACCCTGCGCGCCGACATCGACTACGGCTTCGCCGAAGCCCTCACCACCTACGGCATCATCGGCGTGAAGGTGTGGGTCTACAAGGGCGAGGTTTTCGACTTCAGCCAGGTTGGCCAGGAGAAAGTGGAAGAGCGCTCCGAGCGCCCGTCCCGTCCTGCGAAGGAAATGAGGTAAGCCGCCATGCTGCAACCCAAGCGAACCAAGTACCGCAAGGTCTTCAAGAGCCGTAACGACGGCCTGAGCTGGAACGGCGCCGCCGTCAGCTTCGGCGAGTACGGCCTGAAGGCCACCTCGCACGGCCAGCTGACCGCTCGCCAGATCGAGGCCGCGCGTCGTTCCATCAGCCGCTACGTCAAGCGCGGCGGCAAGATGTGGATCCGCGTGTTCCCCGACAAGCCGATCACCAAGAAGCCGATCGAAGTCCGAATGGGCGCCGGTAAGGGCAACGTCGAGTACTGGGTGGCGCAGATCGCCCCCGGTCGTGTGATCTACGAGATCGAGGGCGTTGACGAAGCGACCGCTCGCGAGGCGTTCCGCCTGGCGGCCGCGAAGCTCTCGGTGCAGACCACTTTCGTGACCCGGACGGTGCGCTGATATGGAACTCAAGGAACTGCGTAACAAGTCGGCGACCGAGCTGAAGACCCACCTGCTGGACCTGCACAAGGAGCAGTTCGCTCTGCGCATGCAGAAGGCCACTGGTCAGCTCAACGCCCCCACCGCATCAAGCTGGTCCGTCGCGAAATTGCGCAGACGATGACCCTGCTGACTGTCAAGAAGTAAGGGCGAGCCATGAGCGATAATGCCAACCAGCTGCGCACGGTCGAAGGCCGCGTTGTCAGCAACAAGATGAACAAGACCGTCACGATCCTCGTCGAGCGTCAGGTCAAGCACCCGCTGTACGGCAAGTACATCCGGCGCTCGACCAAGCTGCACGCCCACGACGAAGAGAACGCGTGCCACGAGGGCGACGTCGTCCGCGTGACCGAGTGCCGTCCGCTGTCGAAGACCAAGAACTGGCGCGTGGTGGAAGTCATCACGCGTGCGGCGAAGTAAGGAGGCCACGAAATGATCCAGGTACAGAGCTACCTCGAGGCCGCCGACAACTCCGGCGCCAAGGAAATGATGTGCATCAAGGTGCTCGGCGGCTCCAAGCGCCGTTACGCCCACATTGGCGACATCATCAAGGTGACCGTCAAGGACGCCATTCCCCGCGGCAAGGTCAAGAAGGGCGAGGTCTACGACGCCGTCGTCGTCCGCACCCGTTCCGGCGTGCGCCGGGCCGATGGTTCGCTGATCCGTTTCGACGGCAACGCGGCCGTGCTGCTGAACAACAAGCAGGAGCCGATCGGCACCCGCATCTTCGGGCCCGTGACCCGTGAGCTTCGTTCCGAGAAGTTCATGAAGATCGTCTCGCTCGCTCCCGAAGTGATCTGAGGGCAGGAACAGACATGAACCGTATCCGCAAGGGTGACCAGGTGATCGTGATCGCCGGCGCCGACAAGGGCAAGAAGGGTGAGGTTGTTCGCGTGGCCGGCGACAAGGTCATCGTCCAGAACATCAACATCATCAAGCGCCACACCAAGCCGAATCCGCAGGCGAACATCGCCGGCGGCATCGTCGAGCGCGAGGCGCCGATCCATATTTCCAACGTGATGCTGTTCAACCAGGCCAACGGCAAGGGTGAGCGCGTCGGTTTCAAGGTGCTCGAGAATGGACGCAAAGTGCGTGTGTTCCGCTCGAGCGGTGAGGCGATTGACGCCTAAGGAATGATGCAATGACCACCCGTCTCGAAACGATCTACAAGGAAACCGTGGTTCCGAAGCTGATGGAACGCTTCGGCTACGAGAACATCATGCAGGTGCCGCGCATCTCCAAGATCACGCTGAACATGGGCGTGGGCGAGGCCGTGGGCAACAAGAAGATCCTGGAAAATGCCGTCGCCGACATGACCAAGATCGCCGGCCAGAAGCCGATCACCACCAACGCCCGCGTTTCCGTCGCCAGCTTCAAGATCCGCGACGGCTGGCCGATCGGCTGCAAGGTGACCCTGCGCCGCGCCAAGATGTACGAGTTCCTGGACCGCCTGATCAACATCTCGCTGCCCCGCGTGCGTGACTTCCGCGGCGTGTCGGGTCGTTCGTTCGACGGCCGTGGCAACTTCAACATGGGCGTCAAGGAACAGATCATCTTCCCCGAGATCGATTTCGACGCCGTCGACGCCATGCGTGGCATGGACATCGCCATCACCACGACGGCGAAGACCAACGAGGAAGCCAAGGCGCTGCTCGAGGCCTTCAACTTCCCGTTCCGCAACTGATCCGAGGACTACCAGAATGGCCAAGACTTCGATGGTGAACCGCGACGTCAAGCGCAAGAAGCTTGTCGCGAAGCACGCCACCAAGCGCGCGGAACTGAAGAAGATCATCAGCAGCCCCACCGCGTCCTACGAGGACAAGATGGACGCCGCCACCAAGCTGCAGAAGCTGCCGCGCGACTCGAGCCCGAGCCGCGTGCGCAACCGCTGCGAACTCACCGGCCGCTCGCGCGGCGTGTACAGCAAGTTCGGCCTCGGCCGCAACAAGCTGCGCGAAGCCACCATGCGTGGCGACGTGCCCGGCCTGCGCAAGGCCAGCTGGTAATCGCCGGCCCCCTCGGGGGCCAGCGGATATCGGTGCTCCTGACACCTAAAAGGGTATGAACCAATGAGCATGACTGATCCTATCGCCGACATGCTGGTGCGCATCAAGAATGCGCTCGCCGTCGGCAAGCAGCAGGTTTCCATGCCTGCCTCCAAGATGAAGCTGTCCATCGCCACCGTGCTGAAGTCCGAGGGTTACATCGGCGACTTCCGCGTGGCCGGCGAGGGCGCCAAGGCCAAGCTGGAAATCTCCCTGAAGTACTACGAGGGCAAGCCGGTGATCGAGCGCCTCGAGCGCGTCTCCCGGTCGGGCCTGCGCCAGTACAAGGGCAAGGACGACCTGCCGAAGGTGCTGGCCGGCCTCGGCGTCGCCATCATCTCCACCTCCTGGGTCTGATGACCGATCGCCAGGCCCGCGCTGCGGGCGTGGGCGGCGAAGTCATCTGCCTCGTGGCTTAAGGAGAACGCACCCATGTCCCGCGTTGCCAAGAAGCCGATTACGATGCCCAAGGGCGTCGAGTTCAAAGCCACCGCCGACCAGGTCACCGTCAAGGGCCCGAAGGGCACCCTGAGCCTGGCCAAGCCGGCCGGCGTCGAGTTCAAGATCGAAGACGGCGTGCTGCAGCTTTCCGCTGCCGATGCCGCCAACCTGCCGATGGCCGGTACCGCCCGCGCGATCCTGGCCAACATGGTCCAGGGCGTCGCCGAGGGCTTCACCCGCAAGCTCGAGCTGGTCGGCGTCGGTTACCGCGCCGCCATGCAGGGCAAGGACCTGGCCCTGAGCCTGGGTTTCTCGCACCCGACGGTTTACGTCGCTCCCGAGGGCATCACGCTCGCTACCCCGACCCAGACCGAGATCCTGGTCAGCGGTGCGGACAAGCAGCAGGTGGGTGAGGTTGCAGCCAAGATCCGCGCGTACCGCAAGCCGGAGCCCTACAAGGGCAAGGGCATCCGTTACTCCGGCGAGAAGATCATCATGAAGGAAGCCAAGAAGGCCTAATGGGCGCTTCCGCTTCCTCGAGGTAAATAATCATGGACAAGAACATCGCCCGTCTGCGCCGCGCCAAGACCACGCGTTCGCACATCCGCAAGCTCGGCGTCGCCCGCCTGTCGGTGCTGCGCTCGGGCCAGCACATCTACGCCCAGCTGTTCACCGCCGACGGCTCCAAGGTGCTGGCTTCGGCCTCCACCGTGCAGGCCGAAGTGAAGGACGGCCTCAAGGGCAGCAAGAACATGGAGGCCGCCGCCAAGGTCGGCCGCACGATCGCCGCCAAGGCGCTCGCCGCGGGCATCGACAAGGTCGCCTTCGATCGTTCCGGCTACCGCTACCACGGCCGCATCAAGGCCCTGGCAGACGCCGCCCGCGAGGGTGGCCTGCAGTTCTAAGCCCGGCTTTCATCAGCCAAGGGGCTTGTGTTTCCCGTACCAACCACAACCATAAGCGGCCATAGGCCGTAAGCAAACCCAGGAAATCCAAATGAGCAGCAACGAGCGCGATCGCAATCGCGGGGAAAGCGACGACGGCTTCATCGAGAAGCTGGTCGCCGTCAACCGCGTCTCCAAGACCGTCAAGGGCGGTCGTCAGTTCACCTTCACCGCGCTGACCGTGGTCGGCGACGGTGCAGGCAAGGTCGGCTTCGGTTACGGCAAGGCGCGTGAAGTGCCGGTCGCGATCCAGAAGTCGATGGAATACGCCCGCAAGGCGATGGTCCAGGTCGACCTGAACGAGGGCACCCTGTGGCACCCGGTCAAGTCCGGCCACGGCGCCGCCCGCGTGTTCATGCAGCCCGCCTCCGAAGGTACCGGCGTGATCGCCGGTGGCGCCATGCGCGCCGTCCTGGAAGCGGTCGGCGTGAAGAACGTGCTGGCCAAGGCCGTCGGCTCGCGCAACCCGATCAACCTGGTGCGCGCCACCGTCAAGGGCCTGACCGAAACCAGCTCGCCGGCCCGCATTGCGGCCAAGCGCGGCAAGAAGATCGAGGAGATCCTGTGATGGCCGAGAAGACTGTCAAGGTCCGCCTGGTCAAGGGCCTGCGCGGCTGCCAGGAGCGCCACCGCCTGTCGGTGCGCGCCCTGGGCCTGAACAAGGTCAATGACGTGCGCGAACTCAAGGACTCCCCGTCCGTTCGCGGCCTGATCAACCAAGTGCATTACCTTGGTTCGCGTCGAATCCTGAGCGGACCAAGGAGAACCCATATGAAGCTCAATTCTCTCAAGCCCGCCGACGGCGCCCGCAAGGAGCGCGTCCGCGTTGGTCGTGGTATCGGTTCCGGCCTCGGCAAGACCGCCGGCCGCGGCCACAAGGGTTCCTTCGCCCGCGCCGGCAAGGGCAAGATCAAGCCCGGCTTCGAAGGCGGCCAGATGCCGATGCAGCGTCGCCTGCCGAAGGTCGGCTTCCGCTCCAAGCTGAAGAACGACACGGCCGAAGTGCTGCTGTACCAGCTCGACAAGCTCGACGCCGGCGAAATCGACTTCGCCACCCTGCGCGCCGCCAAGCTCGTGCCGTCCAACGCCAAGCAGGCGAAGGTCGTCAAGAAGGGCGAGCTCAGCAAGAAGTTCGTGCTCAAGGGTGTGCTGGCGACCGCGGGTGCCAAGGCCGCGATCGAAGCCGCCGGCGGCAGCGTGACGGAGTAACGTCTTGACGCAGTCCACATCCGCAGCGAGTGCCCTGGGCGGGCTCGGCAAGTTCACCGAGCTCCGCCAGCGCCTGGTCTTCGTGCTCCTGGCCCTGATCGTCTACCGCGTCGGCAGCTACATCCCGGTGCCCGGTATCGATCCGGAAGCCATGCTGCGGCTGATGGAGCAACAGCAGGGCACCATCGTGGACATGTTCAACATGTTCTCCGGTGGCGCCCTGAACCGCTTCAGCCTGTTCGCGCTGAACGTGGTTCCCTACATCTCCGCTTCCATCATCGTGCAGCTCATGGGCCAGATCTACGAGCCCTGGAAGGCGATGAAGAAGGAAGGCGAGAGCGGCCGGCGCAAGCTGACCCAGTATTCGCGTGTCGGTGCGGTGTTCCTCGCGGTCATCCAGGCCGGTTCCATCGCCTCCATGCTGCAGGGTCAGGCCGGCGTGGTGTACGCGCCGGGCCCGGGCTTCATCCTGACCGCCATCGTCGCGCTGACCGCCGGCACCATCTTCCTGATGTGGCTGGGCGAGCAGATCACCGAGCGCGGCATCGGCAACGGCATCTCGCTGATCATCTTCGCGGGTATCGTCGCCAGCCTGCCCAGCGCGGCCATCGGCACGTTCCAGCAGGTCAGCAACGGCGAAATCAGCGCCTTCGCCATCCTGGTCATCCTGGCCCTGGTGGTCGGCGTGACGTACTTCGTGGTGTTCATGGAGCGCGGCCAGCGCCGCATCACCGTGAACTATGCCCGGCGCCAAGGCGGCCGCCAGGCGTACATGAACCAGAATTCGCACCTGCCGTTGAAGCTGAACATGGCCGGCGTGATCCCGCCGATCTTCGCGTCCAGCCTGATCATGTTCCCGGCCACCATGTCGCAGTGGTTCGGCCAGGCCAGCGCCCCGACGGGCGACGGCTGGCGCGACCAGCTGATGGGCGCCCTGCAGAACCTCAGCCTGGCCCTGGCGCCCAGCGAGCCGCTGCACATGCTGCTCTATGGCGCCATGATCATCGGCTTCGCCTTCTTCTACACCGCCCCTGGTGTTCAATTCCATAAAACCGCGGACAACCTGAAGAAGTCGGGCGCCCTGGTCCCGGGCATCCGCCCGGGCAAGGCGACGGCGGACTACATCGACGGCGTGCTGACCCGGCTGACCCTGATCGGCGCGCTCTACCTGGTCCTCGTGTGCCTGCTGCCCGAGCTGATCCGGGCGTTCTGGTCGGTCCCGTTCTATTTCGGCGGCACGTCGCTGCTGATCGTGGTCGTGGTGGTGATGGATTTCACCGCCCAGATTCAGGCTCACCTGATGTCCCATCAGTACGAGAGCCTGATGAAGAAGGCAAATCTGAAAGGCGGCAGCCGCGGTCTCACCCGCGGTTGAGCCAACGATGGGCGGTCCGCGCGGCGGCTTGGCGCGCGGATAAGCCGGTACCCGTCCCTGCGCTGGAGTAGCGCGGGGCGCCCGAACCCTGGAGGGGGAGGGCAGGCACCAGCTTGTCGCCGGAGCATGGGCACACTCCCCATGCCGGGTTTCCCGGGTCCTGGACCCGGGGGCTTCAATTTAACCCCGAGCCCTTGTATAATTTCCGATTCACTGCGCTCAATTTTAGTTTTGGAGAACGCCTGATGGCGCGCATTGCGGGTGTCAACCTGCCTGTCCAGAAGCATGTCTGGGTGGGCCTACAGAGTATCTTTGGCATTGGCCGTACCCGGTCGAAGCTTGTTTGCGACGCGGCCGGCGTGGCTCCTGCCACCAAGATCCGTGACCTGTCCGAGCCTGAAATCGAGCGCATCCGCGCCGAGGTGGCCAAGTACATCGTCGAAGGCGACCTGCGACGTGAAGTCGGCATGTCGATCAAGCGACTGATGGACCTGGGCTGCTACCGCGGCCTGCGCCACCGTCGTGGCCTGCCGATGCGCGGTCAGCGCACCCGGACCAACGCCCGTACCCGCAAGGGTCCGCGCAAAGCCATCAAGAAGTAAGGACCGGACCCCATGAACAAGCCGGCAGTCAAGACCAAGAAGAAGATCAAGCGTGTCGTCACCGACGGCATCGCCCACGTCCAGGCTTCTTTCAACAACACCATCGTCACCATCACCGATCGCCAGGGCAATGCGCTGTCGTGGGCCACTTCGGGCGGCGCGGGTTTCCGCGGTTCCCGCAAGTCGACCCCGTTCGCCGCCCAGGTGGCCGCCGAGAAGGCCGGCAAGGCCGCCCTCGACTACGGTGTGAAGACGCTGGAAGTGCGGATCAAGGGCCCCGGCCCGGGCCGCGAATCGGCCGTGCGTTCGCTGAACGCGTGCGGCTACAAGATCACCAACATCATCGACGTCACCCCGATCCCGCACAACGGGTGCCGGCCGCCGAAGAAGCGCCGCGTCTAACGGGAACTGGAGACTACATAAATGGCTCGTTATATTGGTCCCACCTGTAAGCTCGCCCGCCGCGAAGGCGCCGACCTCAGCCTGAAGTCGCCGGCTCGCGCCATCGACTCGAAGTGCAAGCTGGAGCAGAAGCCCGGCCAGCACGGCGCCGTCGCCAAGAAGGGCAAGCTGTCCGACTACGCCACCCAGCTGCGCGAGAAGCAGAAGGTCAAGCGCATCTACGGTCTGCTTGAGCGCCAGTTCCGCTCCTATTACGCGAAGGCTTCGCGCAAGAAGGGCAACACCGGCGAAACCCTGCTGCAGATGCTCGAACAGCGCCTGGACAACGTCGTGTACCGCATGGGTTTCGCGGTCACCCGTCCCCAGGCCCGTCAGCTCGTGTCCCACAAGGGCGTCCTGGTGAACGGCAAGGCCGTTAACCTGCCGTCCTACCAGGTCAAGGCCGGCGACAGCATCCAGCTCACCGAGCGCGCTCAGAAGCACCTGAACGTGCAGGAAGCCCTCAACCTCTCCCAGCAGATGGACCTGGTCCCGAGCTGGTGCGAAGTCGACGCGAAGAAGTTCGCCGGCGTTTTCAAGGCCGTCCCGGACCGCGCCGACCTGCCCTCGGATATCAATGAAGCGCTGATCGTCGAGTTGTACTCGAAGTAATCCTCTCAGGAGACACCTTGACCATGACGGTTACCGCAACCCAGGTGCTGCGTCCGCGCGGCCCGCACATCGAACGCCTCGGCTCCAACCGCGCGAAAGTGGTCATCGAACCGCTGGAGCGCGGCTACGGCCACACGCTGGGCAATGCCCTGCGTCGCGTCCTGTTGTCGTCGATCCCCGGCTTCGCCATCACGGAAGTCGAGATTGACGGCGTGCTCCATGAGTACACCACCGTCGAGGGCCTGCAGGAAGACGTGCTCGAAGTCCTGCTGAACCTCAAGGACGTCGCCATCCGCATGCACAACGTGGACCACACCACGCTGACGCTGCAGAAGAAGGGCCCGGGCATCGTCACCGCCGCCGACATCAAGACCGACCACAACGTCGAGATCCTGAACGGCGAGCACGTGATCGCCCACCTCACCAAGGACACGGCGCTGAACATGCGCCTGAAGATCGAGCGCGGTTTCGGCTACCAGCCGGCCGCCGATCGCCGCCGCCCGGACGAAGAGTCCCGTGCGATCGGCCGACTGGTGCTGGACGCGACCTTCTCGCC
Organism: Arenimonas daejeonensis; assembly: GCF_007993735.1. Classification (GTDB taxonomy): domain Bacteria; phylum Pseudomonadota; class Gammaproteobacteria; order Xanthomonadales; family Xanthomonadaceae; genus Arenimonas; species Arenimonas daejeonensis. The sequence goes on from NZ_CP042453.1 coordinate 1,710,276, forward strand.
GGTCCGCCGCGTCGCGTATGCCGTGGAAGCGGCCCGCGTCGAGCAGCGCACCGACCTGGACAAGCTGGTCCTGGAGATCGAGACCAACGGCACGATCGATGCCGAAGACGCGATCCGCACGGCCGCCGACATCCTGACCGACCAGCTGTCCGTGTTCGGTGACTTCACCCAGCGCGAGCGCGGCCCGGCCAAGGCTTCGGCCACCGGCATCGACCCGGTGCTGCTGCGCCCGATCGACGACCTCGAGCTGACCGTTCGTTCGGCCAACTGCCTCAAGGCCGAGAACATCTACTACATCGGCGACCTGATCCAGCGCACCGAGGTCGAGCTGCTCAAGACCCCGAACCTGGGCAAGAAGTCGCTCACCGAGATCAAGGAAGTGCTGGCACAGCGCGGCCTTTCCCTCGGCATGAAGCTGGAGAACTGGCCGCCGGCCGGCCTGCAGCAGGGCATGCTGGGCTGAGCCCGGTAATTCACTAAGGAAACACGACCATGCGCCATCGTAATTCCGGACGCCAACTCAGCCGTACCAGCGCTCATCGCGAAGCGATGTTCAGCAACATGGCCGCGTCCCTGATCAAGCACGAACTGATCCGCACCACCTTGCCCAAGGCCAAGGAACTGCGCCGCGTCGCCGAACCGCTCATCACCATCGGCAAGGTCGATGGCGTGGCGAATCGCCGCCTGGCCATGTCCCGCCTGCGCGACAAGGAAGCGGTCGGCAAGCTGTTCGTCGAGCTGGGCCCGCGTTACCAGGCCCGTCCCGGCGGCTACCTGCGCATCCTCAAGTGCGGCTTCCGTCCGGGCGACAACGCCCCGATGGCCTATGTCGAGCTGGTGGATCGTCCGCGCGACACCGCCGAAGCCGCCGAATAATCCCGGCGCCTTCATGGCAACCGAGGACCCCGGCCCAGGCCGGGGTCTTTGTTTTTAGGTCGGTGAAACGTGCCGTGCATGCGACGAAACTTCACCTGTTCCGGCTGGTCTGTGTAGGCTAACCGTCCACATCCGGGAACAACGATGTCAGCCAACCCCTTCAGCTGGTCGTTCCGTGCGCAGTCCCTCAGCGGTTTCGTGCTTTGTGGCGGCCTGATCGCCTACGCGCTGTACGTGCAGTTCGGCATGCTGATGCTGCCGTGCCCCTTGTGCATCCTGCAGCGCGTGGCCTTCGCGGCGATGGGCCTGGTTTTCCTGGTCGGCGGGCTGCACTCGCCGAATGGCCGTGCCGGCCGTGGGATCTACGGCGTACTGGCCTTCCTGCCGGCCGCCGCCGGTGCCGGCGTGGCCGGATACCACGTCTGGCTGCAGACATTGCCGCCCAGCGAGGTCCCGCTGTGTTCGAGCATGGGCCTGGACTACATGATCGAATCCATGGGCCTGATGGGCGCCCTGGCCAAGGTGTTCGAAGGTTCGGGCGAGTGCGCGAAGGTGGACTGGACCTTCCTGGGTCTGTCCATGCCGGCCTGGACCCTGGTGTGGTTCGTGGGCCTGGGCCTGGGCGCGCTCTGGACGGGCTTCAAGCGCCGCGACTGAACCGGCATATCGGTATTCCCGCGCGGCACGGGACACGCCCGTGGCCTGTGGCATGATGATTTTCCCCTCCTGAACCGTATTCCCGGATTCCACGACGATGAGCGCCAGCGACCGCAGCCTGCACCCCGTATCCGTTCCCGGCGACTGGACGCCGGCGGGTTGGCGCGGCCGCGTGGCCGCACAGCAACCCACGTATCCCGATGCCGCCGGCCTGGCCCAGGTGCAGGAGGAACTGCGGCACCTGCCGCCGCTGGTGACCTCCTGGGAAATCCTGGCCCTGAAGAAACAGCTGGCCGAGGCCTGGGAAGGCAAACGCTTCCTGCTGCAGGGCGGTGATTGCGCCGAAAGTTTCGCCGACTGCGAGTCGGGCCTGATCTCCAACCGGCTGAAGGTGCTGCTGCAGATGAGCCTGGTACTGGTGCACGGCCTGCGCCTGCCGGTGGTGCGCGTGGGCCGTTTCGCCGGCCAGTACGCCAAACCGCGCTCGGCCGACCTGGAAGAGAAGGGCGGCGTCACCCTGCCGAGCTACCGCGGCGATTTCATCAACCAGCCCGAGTTCACGCCCGAGGCCCGCACGCCGGACCCGCGGCGCATGGTCAAGGGCCATGCCCGTTCGGCCATGACGATGAACTTCGTGCGCGCACTGATCGACGGCGGTTTCGCCGACCTGCACCACCCCGAATACTGGGACCTGGACTGGGTTGGCCATTCGCCGCTGTCGGACGAGTACCGGCGCATGGTCGCCGCGGTCGGCGACGCCGTACGCTTCATGGAAACCATTTCCGGCACGGCGCTGCACGACCTCAACCGCGCCGACTTCTACACCTCGCACGAAGCCCTGCTGCTGCCCTACGAGGAAGCGTTGACCCGCCAGGTGCCCAGGCAGTGGGGCTGGTTCAACCTGTCCACGCACTTCCCGTGGATCGGCATGCGCACGGCCGACCTGGAGGGCGCGCATGTCGAATACTTCCGTGGCCTGCGCAACCCGGTGGCGGTGAAGATCGGTCCCTCGGTCACGCCCGACCAGTTGCTGCGCCTGACCGATGCCCTGAACCCGGAGAACGAACCCGGCCGCCTGAGTTACATCCACCGCATGGGCGCCGCCAAGGTCGCCGAGAAGCTGCCGCCGCTGCTCGAAGCGATGCGCCGCGAAGGTCGCCGCGTGCTCTGGATCTGCGACCCGATGCATGGCAACACCGAAAGCACCAGCAACGGCTTCAAAACCCGCCGTTTCGCCAACATCCGCGGTGAAGTCGAGGCCAGCTTCGAACTGCACGCCGCCGCCGGCACCCGTCTGGGCGGCGTACACCTGGAGCTGACCGGCGAAAACGTCACCGAGTGCACCGGCGGCGCCCGTGACCTGACCGACATCGACCTCGAGCGCGCCTACCGCTCAACCGTGGACCCGCGCCTGAACTACGAGCAGTCGCTGGAGATCGCGATGCTGATCGTGCGCAAGCACGCCCAGTTGAAGGCGCCGGTCGCGACCTGAAGCCTACCGACGGGACAAAGAAAAAGCCCCGCACCAGGCGGGGCTTTTTCATTCAGAACGGGCGTGGATCAGCCGCCGCGCGAGGCCTTCTTGCGCTCGTTCTCGGTGCGGTCCTTCTTGCGCAGGCGGATCGCCACCGGGGTGACCTCGACCAGTTCGTCGTCGTCGATGAACTCCAGCGCCTGCTCCAGCGACATCTTGATGGCCGGGATCAGGCCTTCGTCCTTGTCGGTGCCCGAGGCGCGGAAGTTGGTCAGCTGCTTGCCGCGCAGGGCGTTGACCGTCAGGTCGTTGTCCTTGGCGTGGATGCCGACGATCTGGCCTTCGTAGATTTCCTCGCCCGGCTCGATCAGCAGGCGGCCGCGCTCCTGCATCGCGATCTGCGCATAGGCGGGCGACGGGCCCTGGCCGTTTGAGATCAGCACGCCGTTCTGGCGCTGGCCGATGTCGCCTTCGGCCTTCGGGCCGTAATGGTCGAACACGTGGAACAGCAGGCCGGTGCCGGCGGTGATGGTGCGGAACTCGGTCTGGAAACCGATCAGGCCACGCGCCGGGATCATGAAGTCCATGCGCACACGGCCCTTGCCGTCCGGCTCCATGTTCTGCAGCAGCGCCTTGCGCTCGCCCAGGCGCTGCATCACGCCGCCCTGGTACTGCTCTTCGAGGTCCACCACCAGCGCCTCGATCGGCTCGGACTTCACGCCGTCGATGTCCTTGATGATCACTTCCGGGCGCGACACGGCCAGCTCGTAGCCCTCGCGGCGCATGTTCTCGATCAGGATCGACAGGTGCAGTTCGCCGCGGCCGCTGACCTTGAACTTGTCGGCGTCGTCGGTGTCCTCGACCTTAAGCGCGACGTTGTGCTGGGTCTCGCGCATCAGGCGGTCGCGCAGCTGGCGCGAGGTCAGGAACTTGCCGCCGCTGCGGTCCTTGTTGCCGGCGAACGGCGAATTGTTCACCTGGAAGGTCATGCTGATGGTCGGTTCGTCGACCTTCAGCACTTCCAGCTGCTCGATCTTCGACGGGTCGCAGACGGTTTCCGAGATGCTGAGTGCCTCGATGCCCGAGATGGCGACGATGTCGCCGGCCTGGGCTTCCTTCACCTCATGGCGCTCCAGGCCCATGAAGCCGAGCACCTGCAGCACCTTGCCGTTGCGGGTCTTGCCCTCGCGGTCGATCACGGTCACCGGCATGTTGGTGCGGACCTTGCCGCGCTGGATGCGGCCGACGCCGATGATGCCGACGTAGTTGTTGTAGTCCAGCGAGGTGACGCGCATCTGGAACGGGCCGTCCAGGTCGACCGGCGGCGGCGCCACGTGGTCGATGATGGTCTGGAACAGCGGGGTCATGTCGCCCGAACGCACGTCCGGCTCCATGCCGGCGTAGCCGTTGAGCGCCGAAGCGTAGACGGTGGTGAAGTCGAGCTGCTCGTCGGTGGCGCCCAGGCGGTCGAACAGGTCGAAGGTCTGGTCCAGCACCCAGTTCGGGCGCGCACCCGGACGGTCGACCTTGTTGACGACCACGATCGGCTTGAAGCCCATCGCGAAGGCCTTCTGGGTCACGAAGCGCGTCTGCGGCATCGGGCCGTCCATCGCGTCCACCAGGATCAGCACCGAGTCCACCATCGACAGCACGCGCTCGACCTCGCCGCCGAAGTCGGCGTGGCCCGGGGTGTCGACGATGTTGATGCGGTATTCCTCGCCCTCGGGCGACTTCCAGCGGATCGCCGTGTTCTTCGACAGGATCGTGATGCCACGTTCCTTTTCGATGTCGTTGCTGTCCATCATCCGCTCGGTGGTGACCGTGCGCTCGCTGAAGGTGCCCGACTGCTTGAGCAGCTGGTCCACCAGGGTGGTCTTGCCGTGGTCGACGTGGGCGACGATGGCGATGTTGCGGAGCTTTTCGATGGACATACGGATGGGCGCCGTGAGGCGCGCTCTCGAGGGGGAATAAGTAAGCCGGGCATTATAGCCTGAATGAACGCCGACGGGCCTGAACCGTGCCCCTGTGGCATCCTAGTCGCCCCGCCGGCGGCTGCCGGCCCGGTCTTCCACGGAGTCCCCGCCATGTCCCTGATCGCCACCTTCACCACGTCCCGCGGCCCGATCCGCGTCAAGCTGCACGCCGACAAGGCTCCGGTCACGGTCGCCAGCTTCGTCAACCTGGTCCAGCGCGGTTATTACGACGGCCTGAGCTTCCACCGCGTGATCCCGGATTTCATGATCCAGGGCGGCTGCCCGGAGGGTTCCGGCCGCGGCGGCCCGGGATACCGCTTCGAGGATGAAACCCGCAGCGACCTGCGCCACGACAAGCCGGGCGTGCTGTCCATGGCCAATGCCGGCCCGGGCACCAATGGCAGCCAGTTCTTCATCACCCACGTCGCCACGCCGTGGCTGGACGGCAAGCACACCGTGTTCGGCGAAGTGGTCGGCGCCGGCGACCAGCAGGTCGTGGATGCGGTGCGTGGCGGCGACAAGATCGAAAGCGTGCGTATCGAAGGCGACACCGACGGCCTGCTGGCTGCCCAGTCCGGCCGCGTGGCCGAATGGAACCAGGTGCTCGACCGCACGGCCTGAGCCGAGCCGCGATGCAAGGGGTCGCCTGCAGGCGACCTCAGGGCACGAAGCGCAGGCTGTCGAACATCCGCGCCACCGCCTCCACGTCCCGGCCGTAGTAATGCTCGGCCGGGGCGATCCACACCAGCACCGTCAGCCGGCCGTCGCGTTCGGCGGCGGTGGCCAGGCCGCGGTAAACCAGGCCACCCGGGTTGTCGAGGTCGAGGTCGAAGCGCAATCCGGGTACGTTGCCGAACGACGCCGGCCGCAGGTCGCGGGCGCTCACATTGGCCCAGCCGGACTGGCGCAAGCCGTCAAGGATGATGTCGCGCACTTCGTCCGGCCGCATGCCGGCACGGAACCACGGGCCATCCGGACGGCTCCTGCGCTCGCGGGTGGTCAGGAACACGTGTTCGCCCGGCTTGATCCGCGAAATGACGATCAACTGGTTAAGGGGCGTGCCGTCGATCGTCCACTGCTCCTGGCGCACGCCCTTGATGCGGGCCCAGTCGAGCTGTGTCTCCAGCGTCAGGTCGAAAACGGTGGTGCCGCCCGCGGTCTGGAGTTTTCCGCCGGCGCCACCCGCGCAGGCGGACAGGATGAGCACCACGCCGAGGCATAGCAGCAGGTGGCGGATCACGGGCGGGTCTCCAGTTCGTCCAGATAGTGCTGCACGAAGGCGGCGTCTTCGGCCTGCGGCGACAGTTCCAGATAACGCTGCAGCGCCGCCGAAGCCTCGTCGCGCCGGCCCTCGGCCCGCAGCACCAGGCCATGCTCGCGGAAGGCGGCGGCGGGCGCGTCGGGCAGGGTGACGGCTTCTGCGTACAGCTCCGCGGCCACGGCCGCGTCGCTGCCCTTGCCGCGCCTGCGATGGGCTTCGGCCAGGTAAAGGTATAGCGGCCCTGCAGGCCGGCATCGGCCAGTCCACGCAGGCGGCCGATGACCTGAACCGAGGTGTCGTACATGCGTCGCGACAGTTCGTCTTCCAGCCAGGATTCGATGAAGGGCCCGACCACGGCGCGGTAGGCGTCCCGGCGGGTGCTGCCCGTGGATGCGCCGCTGGCTTCGGCGGCGGTGCGCACGTCGGCCAGGCGTTCTGTGGTCTTGGGATGGCTGGCGAAGACCGGAATCGGCTTGCCGTAGGTGCGTGCGGCTTCTTCCTCGACCATGCGGCCCCATAGCCGGGCGCCGGCGGCAGGGTCGTATCCCTGTGCCACGGTGGCGGCAAAGCCCAGGCGGTCGGCTTCGCGTTCCGCTTCGCGCGAGAACTGGTACAGAGACGCTTCGCCGAGCAGGCTGGCCAGTTGTCCGGCGGCCCCGGCACCGCCGCCCCAGGCCAGCAGCCCGAACGAGCCGAGCAGGGCCGAGCTGCGTTTGGCCCGGCGCCATTGGGCCAGGGAATGACGCTCACGGAAATGGGCGAACTCGTGGCCCAGTACTGGGGCCAGTTCGGCCTCGTCCTGGAAACGCAGCAGCGCACCGGTCCAGACCACCATCATGCCGTTCGGCGCCATCGAGGCGTTGAACCAGGGTTGTTCGACGATGTACACGCGCAGGTCGGTGCAGTAGTCGCCGGCCACGCGGCAGGCGACGTCGCGCACGTAGGCATTGAGGGCTTCGTCGCGCACCAGCAGGGGGTGTTGCTGAAGCTCGCGCTCGGCGCGGTCCATCGCGTACCAGAGTTCGTCTTCGTCGCTGCCGGCGGGAGGGCGCTGGCCGGGGCGGGCCGAGTCCACGACCTCCGCATGCACGGAGGAGGTCGCCAGCAAAGCCGCCAGCATGAGTCCGGCGGCACGCCTCAAAGCGGCAGTCCCAACAGCATTTCGCGCACCGAGTTTTCCGCGCCTTCGGCATCACGCAGGTCGCCGCTCTGGTTCGATATCAGGTTGAACCAGACCACCTGGCCCGTGCGCAGGTCCACCAGGGTCGCCACGCCCAGCTGCTGGCCGCCACCGATGTCCATGACCCCGCCCATGGCCGCACCGACTATGAAACCAAGCACGCGCATCGCCTTGCGCCCTTCGCTGGCGTAGCTGTCGCGGATGTAGGTGAAAAGGGCGTAGTCGGCGCCGGTCGCGGCCTGCAGTTCCTGCACGCCCGGCCCGAGGGTCCAGTCGAGCTGGGTGCCCTTGGTCGCCAGTTGGCTGCCGGCCCGGGAGTACATGGCGATGCTGGTGGCGACGGCTTCGTTCAGCCGGACCACCTGGCCCAGGCGCGATCGTGGCGGCAGGTCGTCGGGGATATCGAAGTCCGGTTTGCGTTCGGTGTTTCCCTCGGCCAGGAACCGGCCGACAGCGGCGGGGAACTCGCGGCGCGCTGTTTCCGACCATTCCCGGCGCGGTTCCCGCATGCCGCCAGCGGTGACCAGGCTCAGCTCGATGTCCGGCTCGACCACGACCACGCTGCCCTGGATCCGGACCGGGTGCCCGGCCTCGTCGGTGGCGACGCGGTTCTGGCTGTAGGCCGCCGCCTGGAGCGGCAGCAGCAGGCCGAGCAGGGCGGCCAGGGCGAAACGACGAGGTCGCGGGGTCATGGTCATCCTCCGTGCCCAGAATGCCCGAAAGCTCCGGCTGGGCAAGCCCGGGGCAGGGCGGCCGGGAAGGGCTGCGTGGTATCCTTGCGGGGTTTTTCCGCCCCGTCATCACCCCCGCGAGGATAACGATGCCCCAGCTTGCCAAGCGCATGGGCCGTGCCAAGCCCAGCGCCATCATGGCCGTCGCCGAAAAGGCCAAGAAGCTCAAGGCCGAAGGCCGCGATATCGTCAGCTTCTCCATCGGCGTTCCCAACTTCCTGCCCGGCGAACACGTCTATGCCGCCGCCCGCGACGCGCTGGCGAAAGACAGCGGCCAGTACGGCAGCAACCGCGGCGCCGATGAGCTGCTGGATGCCTTCCTCAAGCACATCGAAGCCCTGGGCCTGACCGGCTACACGCGCCTGAACTGCGCGACCGGCATCGGCGCCAAGCACATCCTCTACAACCTGGCCGAAGCGCTGCTGGACGAAGGCGACACCATCGCCTACGCCGTGCCGTACTGGACCACTTACGCCGACATCGCCGAGGTGCTGGACGCGAAGATCCTCGAGCTGCCGTGCCCGGCCAGCCAGGACTACAAGCTCACGCCGGCACAGCTCGACGCAGCGCTGGCGACCAGGCCCAAGGTCTTCCTGTTCAACAACCCGAACAACCCGACCGGCATGGTCTACACCCGCGACGAGATCGCCGCGCTGGCGGACGTGCTGGCGAAACATCCCGACACCTGGGTGATCACCGACGACATCTACAACACGATGGTGTTCGACGGCCTGGGTTACCACAACTTCGTGCAGTTCCGTCCCGAACTTCGCGAGCGCGTGATCTTCGTGGATTCGCTGTCCAAGACCTACGGCATGCCCGGCTGGCGCGTCGGCTTCGTGGCCGGCCCGGAGTCGGTGGCCAAGGCAGTGACGGTGCTCAACTCCACCCACATCACCAACCTGCCGGAAGTGGTCACGGCGGCCGCCGTTGCCGCGCTGACGGGGCCGCAGGACGTGCCGACGTCCAAGTGCGCCGAGTTCCAGGCAAAGCGCGACATGGTGGTGGCCACCATGAACTCGATCCCCGGCGTGGTCTGCCCGAAGCCGCAGGGCGCGTTCTACGTGTTCCCGGACATCAGCTGCGCCTTCGGCAAGTCGCACAAGGGCGTGAAGATCGCCAACGACGTCGACTTCTGCAGCGTACTGCTGGAAGCCAAGGGCGTTGCCTGCGTGCCCGGCTCGGCCTTCGGCGAGCCGCGCGCGCTTCGCATCAGCTACACCTGCCCGACCGCGCAGCTGCCGATCGGCCTGCAGCGGATCCAGGAATTTTTCGCCGAACTTTCGTAACCCTTCCGCGGCGCCCATGACAGGCGCCGCGCTTGTTTCAGGAGACTCCCCATGAAGACCCCGTCCGTGTTGCCATCACCGGCGCCGCCGGCCAGATCGGCTATTCCCTGCTGTTCCGCATCGCCTCGGGCGAAATGCTCGGCAAGGACCAGCCGGTCATCCTGCAGATGCTCGAACTGCCGATGGAGAAGGCCCAGGCCGCGCTCAAGGGCGTGATGATGGAGCTCGAGGACTGCGCGTTCCCGCTGCTGGCCGGCATGGTCGGCACCGACGACCCGATGGTCGCGTTCAAGGACGCCGACGTCGCCCTGCTGGTCGGCGCGATGCCGCGCGGCCCGGGCATGGAGCGCAAGGACCTGCTGCTGAAGAACGCCGAGATCTTCACCGTGCAGGGCAAGGCGCTGAACGCCGTCGCCTCGCGCAACGTGAAGGTGCTGGTGGTCGGCAACCCGGCCAACACCAATGCCTACATCGCCATGAAGTCGGCGCCGGACCTCAACCCGAACAACTTCACCGCGATGCTGCGCCTGGACCACAACCGCGCGTTGTCGCAGCTGGCGATCAAGGCCGGCGTGGCCGTGGCCGACATCGAGAAGCTGGTCGTCTGGGGCAACCACAGCCCGACCATGTACCCGGATTACCGCTTCGCCACCGTCAAGGGCTCGGCGCTGAAGGACAAGATCGGCGACGAGGCATGGAACCGCGAGACCTTCATCCCGAAGGTCGGCAAGCGCGGCGCCGCGATCATCGAAGCCCGCGGCCTGAGCTCGGCCGCTTCGGCCGCCAACGCCGCCATCGACCACATCCACGACTGGGTGCTGGGCACGAACGGCAAGTGGGCGACGATGGGCATCCCGTCGGACGGCAGCTACGGCATCCCGAAGGACGTGATGTACGGCTTCCCGGTGATCTGCAAGGACGGCAAGTACGAGATCGTCCGTGACCTGCCGATCGACGACTACTCGCGCACCATGATGGACAAGACCCTGGCCGAGCTCGAGGAAGAGCGGGCCGGCGTCGCCCACCTGCTCTGATGTCATCGCGAAGGCGGCCTCAGGGCCGCCTTCGCGCTTGTTACACGAGGAAATCGCATGACGCATCACATTTCCGCCGGCGCACGCTTCCGCGCCGCCGTCGAAGAAGAATCCCCACTGCAGGTGATGGGCGCCATCACCGCCTACGCCGGCCTGATGGCCAAGCGCACCGGCTACAAGGCGCTGTACCTGTCGGGCGGCGGCGTCGCCGCCAATTCACTGGGCGTGCCGGACCTCGGCATCAGCACCATGGAAGACGTGCTCACCGACGCGCGCCGCATCGTCGACGCCACCGGCATGCCGCTGCTGGTTGACATCGACACCGGCTGGGGCGGCGCCTTCAACATCGGCCGCACCATCAAGTCCTTCATCAACATCGGCGTCGCCGCCGTGCACATGGAAGACCAGGTCGGCCAGAAGCGCTGCGGCCACCGGCCGGGCAAGGAAGTCGTCTCGACGCTGGAGATGGTCGACCGCGTGAAGTCGGCCGTGGACGCCCGCACCGACGCCGGTTTCGTGATCATGGCGCGTACCGACGCGGCCGCGGTCGAAGGCGTGGACTCGGCGATCGAGCGGGCCGTGGCCTACGTCGAGGCCGGTGCCGACATGATCTTCCCCGAAGCGATGAATACGCTGGACGACTACCGGAAGTTCAAGGCGGCGGTGAAAGTGCCGATCCTGGCCAACCTGACCGAGTTCGGTTCGACCCCGTTCTACACCACCGACGAACTGCGCGACGCCGGCGTGGATATCGCGCTGTACTGCTGCGGCGCCTATCGCGCCATGAACAAGGCCGCGTTGAACTTCTACGAGACCGTGCGCCGCGAGGGCACCCAGAAGAACATCATCGACACCCTGCAGACCCGCGCCGAGCTGTACGACTTCCTTGGCTACCACGCCTACGAAGACAAGCTCGACGAACTGTTCTCGCAGAAAAAGACTGAGCAAGGAGCATCACGATGAGCGACACCACCACCCAGAACCTGCCCAAGCCGAAGAAGTCGGTTGCCCTCAGCGGCACCGCCGCCGGCAACACGGCCCTGTGCACGGTCGGCCGCAGCGGCAACGACCTGCATTACCGAGGCTATGACATCCATGACCTGGCCACGAAGGCCGGCTTCGAGGAAGTCGCCCACCTGCTGGTGCACGGTGCGCTGCCGACCGCATCGCAGCTTTCGGCCTACAAGACCAAGCTCAAGCGACTGCGCGGCCTGCCGGCGATCGTCACCGATGCCCTGGAGCTGGTGCCCGCGAACGCGCACCCGATGGACGTGCTGCGCACCGGCTGCTCGGTGCTAGGCACCGTGCTGCCGGAGAACCACGGTCACCCCGTCAACGAAGCCCGTGACATCGCCGACAAGCTGATGGCCAGCTTCGGCTCGATGCTGCTGTACTGGTGGCACTTCACCCGCAATGGCCGCCGCATCGACGTCGAGACCGACGACGACACCATCGCCGGGCATTTCCTGCACCTGCTGCACGGTGAAGCGCCTAGCAAGTCGCACGAGCGCGCGCTGGACCAGTCGCTGGTGCTGTACGCGGAGCACGAGTTCAACGCGTCCACCTTCACCGCACGCGTGATCGCCGGCACCGGGTCGGACCTGTTCAGCTGCATCACCGGTGCGATCGGCGCGCTGCGCGGCCCGAAACACGGCGGCGCCAACGAAGTGGCGATGGAAATCATTGCCCGCTACGGCAGCGCCGACGAGGCGGAGGCCGACATCCGCGCCCGCGTCGAGCGCAAGGAGATCGTGATCGGCTTCGGCCACCCGGTGTACACCATCGGCGACCCGCGCAATCCGATCATCAAGGAGATCTCGCGCAAGCTGTGCAAGGAAGGCGGCAACCAGACGCTGTTCGACGTCAGCGAACGCATCGAGACGCTGATGATGGACCTCAAGAAGATGTTCCCGAACCTCGACTGGTACAGCGCCTCGGCCTACCACATGATGGGCGTGCCGACGGCGATGTTCACACCGCTGTTCGTGATCGCCCGCACCAGCGGCTGGTCGGCGCACGTGATCGAGCAGCGCATCGACGGAAAGATCATCCGCCCGAGCGCGAACTACACCGGTCCCGAGGACCGCGAGTTCGTGGCGATCGACAAGCGCTGATCCTCCGGCGTGCAGAAACGACGACGAAGGCCGCGCAGCGATGCGCGGCCTTCGTTTTTCTGGAGCCGTGAATCAGGGCGCCAGGTGGTGGCTGGCGACGGTGGCCGCTGCCGGCGGCGGCGGGGTCAGGCGCTGGACCCGGAAGAAGGTGTGGTCACCGATGGTGGCCACGCGCGGCGCCGTGGCCCAGGCCGGGTTGGCCAGGTCCAGGGCGGCGAAGTGGCTGGCGCCCGGCACGACCTCGCGGCGCTCGCCGGCCGGCAACTGCCAGTCCTGCTGGGCCTGGAAGGCGACCTGCACGGCCCGTTCCCAGGCCTTGAGGTTCTTCATGCGCAGCCCGGGGTTCACGATGGTCGGGGCGAACTGCTTGCGGGCGGTCACCACGTCGCAGACCGACTCGCCCCACTGGCCGCTGTCGCGACGGCGCAGGGCCACTTCGGCCACGGCGCGCTGCCCCAGCTCGGACTGGTTGCGGGCCTCGAGGTAGACGGTGGTCGCCAGGCAGAGCGGGTCGGCGGCCGGCTGCGGCAGGATCTGGGCAAGCCACAGGATGAAAGACAACTTCATGGCGGAACTCCTTGCTCCGTTGCGCCGCAATCTCCCGCCCGCATTCCTGCGGGGCCCGAATGGTTCAAACGGGGAGGGGGATGGCTTGCGGCCTGGCGCGTTTTGGGGATGGACGAGCCGGGCTCGCATTCCGGGCGGCGGTAGGTCAGTTGGGCGCCGCCCGGAAACCCCGCTGAGCCATGCGTGCGGGGCCGTGTTGGTCTGGCGGGGCAGGGCCCGGACGCCAGTTCAGCGGCGCATGGTACGGGCTGGAACCGAACCTTGCCTGAACGGCCTAATCCAAGCCTTTGATTTTTATTGGAGTAATCACTCTGGAGTGGCGCCCGGCCGCGCCGGGAGGCACTTACAGCGCGGCTGCCAGCCGGCTGCCCTGGTCGATCGCGCGCTTGGCGTCCAGTTCGGCCGCGACATCGGCACCACCGATCAGGTGCGGCGTGCGGCCGGCGGCCTGCAGGGGCTCGACCAGGGCCCGGAGCGGTTCCTGGCCGGCACAGATCACCACATGGTCCACCGGCAGGGTCTGTTCGCGGCCATCCACCCGGATGCGCAGGCCCTGGTCGTCCACGCCCAGGTATTCGACACCGCCCAGGGCTTGGACGCCCTTGGCCTTCAGAGTCGAGCGGTGGATCCAGCCCGTGGTCTTGCCCAGCCGGGCGCCGGGTTTGCCGGGACTGCGCTGCAGCAGCCAGACCTCGCGGGCAGGGGCTTCAGGATGGGGTTTGGCCAGGCCGCCTGCGCCCTCGAAGTCGGGCGCCACCCCCCACTCGGCCAGCCAGCGGCCGGTGTCGAGGGTGGACGACGGGCCTTCGTGCACCAGGAACTCGGATACATCGAAGCCGATGCCGCCGGCACCGATCACCGCGACCTTGCGGCCGGGCGTCACCCGGCCGGTGATCACGTCCAGATAGCTGACCACCTTGGCGTGCTCGGCACCGGGGAAGTCCACCCGGCGCGGGCGGATCCCGGTGGCCAGTACGATCTCATCGTATCCGCCGGCCAGCAGGTGGTCGGCGTCCACCCGGGTGCCGAGCCGCTGTTCGACGCCGGTCAGCTGCAGGCGTTTGCCGAAATAGCGCAGGGTTTCATGGAACTCTTCCTTGCCCGGGATCTTCTTGGCCAGGTTGAACTGGCCACCGATCTCTGGCGCGGCATCCATCAGGGTGACGTGGTGTCCTCGTTCGGCCGCCACCGTGGCGCAGGCCAGTCCCGCCGGTCCCGCGCCGACCACGGCGATGCGCTTGGGTGCGGTGGTGGGCGTGTAGTTGAGCTCGGTTTCGGCGCAGGCGCGCGGGTTGACCAGGCAGCTCGCCTTCCTGGCCACGAATACGTGGTCCAGGCAGGCCTGGTTGCAGGCGATACAGGTGTTGATCTCGTCCCGGCGGCCGCTACGGGCCTTGTTCACCCACTGCGGATCGGCCAGCAGCGGGCGTGCCATGGACACCATGTCGGCCTGGCCGGAGGCGAGGATCTGCTCGGCGACTTCGGGCATGTTGATGCGGTTGGTCGCGACCAGCGGCAACTTCACGTGCGGCTTGAACTTGGCTGTGACGCCGGCGAAGGCGGCGCGCGGCACCGAGGTGGCGATGGTCGGCACCCGTGCCTCATGCCAGCCGATGCCGGTGTTGATGATGGTGGCGCCGGCGGCTTCGATGGCCTTGGCCTGCATCACGATCTCGTCCCAGGCCGAACCGCCCTCCACCAGCTCCAGCATGGACAGGCGATAGATCAGGATGAAGTCCGGGCCCACGGCCTCGCGGATGCGGCGCACGATCTCGACCGCAAAGCGCATGCGCTTTTCCGGCGTGCCGCCCCAGTCGTCGGTGCGCTTGTTGGTGCGCGCCGACAGGAACTGGTTGATCAGGTAACCCTCGGAGCCCATCACCTCGACGCCGTCGTACCCGGCTTCGCGGGCCAGCTTCGCCGTGTTGACGAATGCCTTGATCTGCCGCTCGACCCCCAGGCGCTGAGCGCGCGCGGTGTGAGCGGGCTGATCGGCGCTTTCACCTTCGACGCCGACACCAGCAGCGGATGCGCGGCATAACGGCCTGCGTGCAGGATCTGCATGGCGATCTTGCCGCCGGCCGCGTGCACGGCACTGGTGACGATGCGGTGCTTGTGGATTTCCCAGGGCCAGCTGAGCTTGCCGGCGAAGGGCTTGAGCCAGCCAACCAGGTTCGGCGCGATGCCGCCGGTGACCATCAGGCCTACACCGCCTTCGGCACGCTCGCGGAAATAGGCCGCCAGTTTCGGGAAGTCGCGCGCGTGGTCTTCCAGGCCGGTGTGCATCGAGCCCATCAGTACGCGGTTGGACAGGGTGCAGAAGCCGAGATCCAGCGGCTGGAGCAGGTGCGGGTAGGGCGTGGGCGTCATGGGCGGCGGCGGCGAGCGGTCGAGTCCCGCACGATGCCCGGATCGGCGGGGGCGGACAAGTCGGTGTTTTCCCGGATCAGGCTGCCGCGTCGTCGCGGTCGGTGCGCATGGCGAGGTCGCGCAGGCCCAGCCGCTGGCCGTCGGTGTCGCGCAGGCCAAGCGCATCGAGCGCCGCACCGGTGTGCTTGTTGACGAAACGCACCGGCGCTTTGCCGCCATAGATCCAGCGGTCGCCCCATTGCGCCAGTGCTATCAGCACCGGGGCCAGGTCCTTGCCACTTTCAGTCAGGCGGTATTCGATCTCGCGCGCGTCCTGGCTGGACGGGCGGCGTTCCAGCACACCGGCTTCGACCAGGTGCTTGAGGCGGGCGCTGAGCACGTTCTTGGCGATGCCGAGCTGGCGTTCGAAGTCGCCGAAGCGCCGGGTGCCGCGGAAACACTCGCGCAGGATCAGCAGGCTCCACCATTCACCCACGCGTTGGGGTCTGGGCCATGGGGCAGGGCATATCGGCGTACGAGGTTCTTTTCATGGGGTCAGGATAGGCCGGTAGGTTGCATCATGCAACCATGTATGTCAGGATGTACCCGGTTTCATAAAGAAACCGAAGGAGCCGCCATGAACCCGTCTGTCCTGCGTACCCTGGGTCGCCTGCTGGGCGGCCTGTTTCCCGGTCTGGCCGCCACCCTGGCGCGGCGCCTGGCCACCCGGCCCCTGCACCGCAGCCGTCGGCCCGATCCCGCGGGTGCCGAGCCCGTGACCTTCCGTTTCGGCCTGGCCGGACTGCGTTGGGGCAGCCAAGGTCCGCGCGTCCTGGCCCTGCACGGCTGGGAAGGCCGCGCGGCGCAGTTCCGGGGCTTAGGGAGCGCCTGGCGGCCCGGGGCTATCAACTGATCGCACTGGACGCACCGGCGCATGGCCGGTCGCCCGGCGCCGAAGCCGATCCGGTGGTGTTCGCCGATGCGTTGCAGGAAGTGGCCGCCGAGCTGGGCCCACTGCATGCGGTGGTGGGACATTCAATGGGCGGCGCCTCGGCGCTCTACGCTCTGAGCCGCGGCCTGGATTCCGGGCGCAGCGTGGCGATCGCCGCACCGGCGGGCCTGGCTGGCGTGCTGGCCCGGATGAGCCAGGCCCCTGGGCCTGCCCGAGGAAGCCCGGCGCCGCTTCTTCGCCAAGATGGAGTCGCGCACGGGCCTGGCTCCGGAAGCGCTGGACATCGACCACCTGGCAGTCGACCTGGACCAGCCCCTGCTTGTGGTGCACGACCACGACGATGCCGTGATCCCCTTCGCCGATGCCCTGCGCATCACCCGCGCGACGCGGGCCGAGTTGCACGAGACCCGTGGACTGGGCCATCGAGAGGTGCTGCGCGACGCGCAGGTGCTCGACCGGATCGTCGGATTCCTCGAGGCGCGCGCGGCCTGAGGTTCCCGCGGCCGCAGCGGCGGGCTGCGTGCGTTTACCTGTCCAGCGCCCGGCGTTTTCCATGCCGGGTTCTGGCAGACTGAACGCCTACGCCACGCACGCACGGATCGCCCGCCCATGAGCCACCACGACATCCGCTCCGCCCAGCGTCCCGACCCCGACCAGGCGATGGTGGACATCGCCAACTACATCACCGACTACTACATCGGTTCCTCCGAGGCCTACACCACGGCACGCTACATGCTGCTGGACTCGCTGGCCTGCGCGATGCTGGCGATGCGCCATCCAGAGTGCGTCAAGCACCTCGGTCCGCTGGTCCCCGGTGCGAACCTGCCCGGCGGCGCCCGCGTGCCGGGCACGTCGTACGAACTCGACCCGGTGCAGGCGGCCTACAACATCGGCGTGCAGGTGCGCTGGCTGGACTTCAACGACACCTGGCTGGCCGCCGAGTGGGGCCATCCGTCCGACAACCTGGGTGCCATCCTGGCGGTCGGTGACTATCTCAGCCGCAAGGCCGAGCGCGAAAACGGCAAGATGATCACCGTGCGCGACGTGCTGACCTGGGCGATCAAGGCCCATGAGATCCAGGGCGCCTATGCGCTGAAGAACAGCTTCAACCGGGTCGGCCTGGACCATGTCCTGCTGGTCCGCCTGGCGTCCACGGCGGTGGCCACCCACATGCTGGGCGGTGGCAAAGAGGAAATCATCAACGCGGTCAGCCACAGCTGGCTGGACGGTGGCGCCCTGCGCACCTACCGCCATGCCCCGAATGCCGGGCCCCGCAAGAGCTGGGCCGCCGGCGATGCCTGCCGACGCGCGGTCACCCATGCCCTGAACGCGGTCAAGGGCTGCGTCGGTTACCCCAGCGCGCTGAGCGCCAAGACCTGGGGTTTCTACGACGTGCTGTTCAAGGGCAAGGAATTCGAGTTCGAACGCCCGTTCGGCAGCTATGTGATGGAAAACGTACTGTTCAAGATCAGCTACCCGGCCGAGTTCCACGCCCAGACGGCGGTGGAGTGCGCCATGCAGTTGCACCCGAAGGTGGCCGGAAAGCTCGACCAGGTCGAGCGCATCCTGGTGGAGACCCAGGAGGCCGGGGCCCGCATCATCGACAAGACCGGGCCGCTGGCCAACTACGCCGATCGTGACCACTGCCTGCAGTACATGATCGCGGTGCCCTTGGTATTCGGCCGCCTGACCGCGGACGACTACGGCGACGCCGTGGCGGCCGACCCCGCATCGACGCCCTGCGGGCCAGGATGGAGGTCAAGGAAAACCCCCAGTTCACCCGGGACTACTTCGATCCCGAAAAGCGCTACATCGGCAATTCGGTCGAGGTGGTCTTCAAGGACGGCAGCTCGACCGGCAAGGTCTCGATTGACTACCCGATCGGCCACCGGGAGCGCCGCGGCGAGGGCATCCCGGTCCTGCTGCAGAAGTTCGAGGCGGCCGTTGGCGGCCAATTGCCAGCCCGCCGGGTCCAGCAGATACTGGCCCTGACCGGGGACACATCCCGGTTCGAAGCCACGCCGATCCACCGTTTTGTCGATTTGTTCACGCTTTGATGGGCAGGCTTGCCAAATCTTGGTAAAGTTGTTAGATTCCTGTTAACCGGTATCGCAGTCCTTTGTTGAGTGCGTGCGTGGCCGGCAGTATCGGTTCCGCAATCTGTATGAAGTTCCCCTGTAGAAATGGAGCAAATCATGAAGAAGAACCTCCTGTGCTGCGCCCTGTTCGGCGCGATGGCCATGGCGCAGTCAGCATCCGCGCAAGATTTCGATGACCGCTGGTACATCAGCGGTGGACTTGGTTACAACTACCAGGACCGCGACCGTGGTACCGAGAACGACATGTTCGGCACCCTTGGTCTGGGCAAGTTCATCACTCCGAACTGGTCCATCGACGGCGAGCTGAACTACCAGAATCCGGGTTTCCCGGGTAACGATCTGCTGTTCAGCCAGTACGGCGCGTCGGTTGACGCCCGTTACCACTTCATCAAGGAAGGCCGCGAGTGGTGGCCGTATGTGCGCATGGGTCTGGGCGTGCAGATGGCTGACGAAGAGTACGACAACTTCCCGAGCCCGGACTCCCCGGGTGAGCGCGATGACAGCGTGCTGGCCGCCAACCTCGGCGTCGGTATCCAGAGCGATTACGACCGCGTTTCCATCCGTGGTGAATTCGGCACCCGGGTCGCCTTCGACGACTCCAGCTTCGTCAGCCCGGACTCCGACCACTTCGTCGACCTGCTCGCCTCGTTCACCGTGCTGGTGAAGCTTGGCGATCTGGCCGAGCCGGTGGTTCCGGTCGAGCCGCCGCAGCAGACCTGCGCCGACTTGGACGATGACGGCGACGGCATCAACAACTGCGACGACAAGTGCCCGGATTCGGTCGCTGGCCAGGCCATCGGCCCGGACGGCTGCCCGGTTCCGCTGACCATCGACCTCAAGGGCGTGAACTTCGACTTCGACAAGGACACCCTGCGTCCGGAAGCCGAGACCATCCTCGCCGAGGCCGTGTCGATCCTGCAGAAGTACCCGCAGCTCAAGGTTGAGGTTGCCGGCCACACCGACTCCGTCGGTTCCGAGCAGTACAATGGGGCCTGTCGGAGCGTCGCGCCGCGACGGTGTACAACTACCTGACCAACGCCGGCATCACTGCCGACCGCCTGGTCGGTCCGAACGGTTTCGGCGAAAGCCGTCCGCTCGACACCAACGACACCGCCGAAGGCCGTGCGCGCAACCGCCGTACCGAGCTGAACGTGCAGAACTGATCCTTCAGTCTCCACGGCAAGACCCGAAGCCCGGCCTCGTGCCGGGCTTCGCTTTTGTGATCCGGGTCACGATATTCCGTTTGCCTCATCGGGCCGGCACGCCTAAGCTTCAGGCACCCACAAGCCCCCCGGTGCCCGATGATCCGCAGCCTATCCCTCGTTTCCCTGGCCTTGCCCGCGCTGTTCCTGGCATCGGCTCCCGTGGCGGCGTCGACCGCGGCTTGCAACATCGCCGCATTGCCGCCGATGCCGGCCACCGTGCCGGCGCCCGAAATGCAGCGGGCAGTGACCCCGCCGCTCAGCTGTGTGAGCCTTGTGGCTTATACCGAACGCCTGCGCCGCCCCGCGGCCCCTGTTGCCGCGACGCCGCGACCGGCCCCGGCCGCTTCGTCTCCGGCGGCCTATGCGCCCAAGACCCAGCACGACAACACGCCCTGGCGCTTCGACATGAACCAGAACGGCCGTCGCATGACCGCCGAAGAGTTCGACGCCTGGATGAAGGCCAAAGGCATCCGCGTGGCCACCGGCAAGCCGGGCGCCAGCGCCCCGGCCGCGGCACCAGCCGCCGCTGCTCCCGCCCAGTGCGTCGCGTCGGCTACGGTGCAGTGCTGAAGCGGTAGTGCGCCACCCGCCACCCGTTGCCGCCTGGGTAGCCGAAGCGTTCGGCGCAGGCCATCCGGAAGAACATCCGATGGCCTCCCGGCATCAACGGCCGCGGCGCCGCGGCCACGGGAAAAAGGCGTTGACTTCCTGCTGGTAGCGAAGATAGTACTCGCCGCGCGAACGCAGCGACTGCGCCTCGGCCCAGGGGATGCCGCTGACGCGGTTCAAGAAGACGAACATCAGCACCGGCCCGACCAGGCTGAGCCAGAACAGCCCGCTGCCCACCGCCAGCAGCGTGTAGCTGAACCAGTGCAGCCATTCGAAAAAGTAGTTGGGATGCCGCGACCAGGCCCACAGTCCCGCCCGGCAGGTCTTGCCGCGATTCCAGGATGCGCCCGGAATCGTGCCAGTTGCCGGTCGGCGAGGCTTTCGCCCAGCATGGACAGCAACCAGACCACGATGGCCAGCACCGTGCACGGCCCGAAGCGATAGCCCGGGTTCGCCGCGGCGGCCAGGAAGGGCAGTGAGAACAGGGCGACCACCAGCGCCTGCATCTGGAAGAAGACGAAGAACTTCGCAGGACTGCCGCTCCAGGCCGCGCGCAGCGCACGATAGCGGCCGTCCTCTTCCTCGCTGAGGACCCGGTGCAACAGGTGCAGGCACAGCCGTGCACCCCAGATGCTGCCGAACATCGCCACCAGAGCGCGTGCGACGCCCGATCCCTCGCCGACCACGCCCGCGAACAGTGCCGCGAGCGCCATCAGCCCGGCCCAGCCGACATCGACATACCCGATGTTGCGCACCCGCATCGAGAATGCCCACAGCGCCGCCATCACCACGGCCGATCCCATCCAGATCATGGCCAGTGTCCACCCGGCGCTCATGCTCCGTATTCCCGCGTAAACGGCGCCAGGCGGGCAGGGCGGCAGCAGCTGGGACCACGCATGCCGCATGGTCGATTCTTCGCGGTGATGGGGCGGTGAACCGGCTCCAGGCTCCGATGACGCACGTCGTGCAGTAGCGGGTCTGGCGGTGCTTGCGCCATGCTTCATGCATGCCACGTCCTCCCGCCCGGCCCAACGTCATCGCACACCGCCACGGCGTGGCCCGCGTGCTGTCGAAACTGGGGTTGTGCTCGCGCAGCCGGGCGGCAATCTGGGTGCGCGAGGGGCGGGTGGCGGTGAACGGTCGTATCGTGCGCGACCCGGAGCAGCCGGTCCGGCAGGGCCAGGACCGCCTGGCGGTGGACGGGCGCGAGCTGGCCGCGGCCGAACGGCTCTACATCGCGCTCAACAAGCCGCGTGGCCTGGTCACCACCGCCAGCGATGAACGCGGCCGCGACACCGTCTACGCCTGCCTGGAGGGCGCGGGCCTGCCCTGGCTGGCGCCCGTGGGCCGCCTGGACCAGGCCAGCGAAGGCCTGCTGCTGATTAGCAACGACCCGGCCTGGGCCGCAGCCATCACCGACCCGGCCACCGGCCCGGACAAGACCTATCACGTGCAGGTGGATGCGATTCCCGACGAGGTACTGCTGGCGAAACTGCGCACTGGCGTCCATGACAGCGGCGAGCATCTCTCGGCCCGGTCGGCCACCATACTGCGCACCGGCACCCGCAACGCCTGGCTGGAGATCGTGCTCGACGAAGGCCGCAACCGGCAGATCCGCCGCCTGCTGGCCGCACACGGCCTGGGTGTGCTGCGCCTGGTGCGCGTGGCGATCGGTCCGCTGGCGCTGGGCGAGCTGGGCAAGGGCGCATGGCGTCGCCTCACGCCCGACGAAGTGCAGTCACTCGTCGGCGGCGGTCCCACGAATCCAGCGAGCTGATGTCCGGGCGCGGCATGTCAGCCGCGTTCGACGAACACCACGTGGTAATGCTCGTCGTGCCGGACCCAAGGCTTGCCACGTGAGAACGGCACCTGGTGCTGCAACCCGGCGCCACCCCGGCTGGCGAACAGCGCCTGCTGCAGCGGCTTGTCGAAGATCACCACGCGGATGTCCAGCCCGTTCCGCTTCCCGGCCTGCTGCAACGCGCGCAGGTGCGCGGCCATGGCGTCGTAATCGATGCGGAAGTCGTGCAGCCGACCGTCGGCGTTGAACTCCAGGTCGTATCCGTAACGGTTGAAGGCGTGCGTCGGCAGTCGCTGCACGTGGCCGCGGAGGTCACGCACCGGCACGAAGAAGTCCACGGCCATGCCGTTTTCATGCGTACGGTGCGGCTTGAAGCTGCCGCCCCCGGGCCAGCCGGTTTCGCCGTAGACGAACTTCGCTTCGGGCATCTCGCGGGCCACCTGGGCATAGGCCTCCAGCACGGTGTCACGGACCCGGTGGTGTACCGCATTGCGCCCGATCAAGGCACCCAGGTCGGAATAGGCGCGGAAATTGGACCCGCGGCTGGGCAGGCGTTTGCCGTGCTGAAGATCGCCCTCGGCGGGCGTGCCGATGCTGCGGCTGGGCTGCGGACTTTCCAGGGCGATCGCCAGCGTATTGCCGTAGCGCAGCAGGCCGACCAGGGCGAGCACGACCAGTCCGGCCGCCCAGGGCCAGCGGAAGCGGAGGGATGTCGGGTCCATGCTCAGCCCTTGATCACGCCCAGCTCGCGGCCGACCTTGGTGAAAGCGGCGATCGCGCGATCCAGGTGCTCGCGGGTGTGCGCGGCGCTCATCTGGGTGCGGATGCGGGCCTGGCCCTTGGGCACCACCGGGAAGAAGAACCCGATGGCGTAGATGCCTTCCTCGAGCAGGCGCGCGGCGAACTTCTGCGCCAGCGGCGCGTCGTACAGCATCACCGGGCAGATCGGGTGCACGCCGGGCTTGAGGTCGAAACCGGCGGCGGTCATGCGTTCGCGGAAATAGCGGGTGTTCTCGGCCAGGCGCTCGCGCAGGTCGCCGGCGGCGGCCAGCATGTCGAACACCTTGATGCCCGCGGCCACCACGTGCGGCGGCAGCGAATTGGAGAACAGGTAGGGACGCGAACGCTGGCGCAGCAGCTCGATCACCTCGCGCGGGCCGGTGGTGAAACCGCCCAGCGCACCGCCGAGGGCCTTGCCGGGGTGCCGGTGAAGATGTCGATCCGGTCCATCACGCCCTTGACCTCGGCGCTGCCGCGGCCGGTGGCGCCGAGGAACCCGGTGGCGTGGCATTCGTCGATGTGCACCAGCGCGCCGTATTTCGCCGCCAGCGCGGTCAGTTCGTCCAGCGGGGCGATGAATCCGTCCATCGAGAACACGCCATCGCTGGTGATCATGATCGTGCGCGCGCCGTCGGCCTTGGCCTGCTGCAGCTGCTTCTCCAGGTCGGCCATGTCGCTGTTGGCGTAGCGGTAACGCTTGGCCTTGCACAGGCGAACGCCGTCGATGATCGAGGCGTGGTTGAGGGAGTCCGAGATGATGGCGTCTTCTTCACCGAGCAAAGGCTCGAACAATCCGCCGTTAGCATCGAAGCAGGCGGCGTAGAGGATGGTGTCCTCGGTGCCGAAGAATTCCGCGATCCTGGCCTCGAGCTGCTTGTGCAGGTCCTGGGTGCCGCAGATGAAGCGCACCGAGGCCATGCCGAAGCCGTGGCTGTCCAGGGCATCCTTCGCGGCCTGGATGACCTCGGGGTGGTCTGCCAGGCCCAGATAGTTGTTGGCGCAGAAGTTCAGCACCGTCCGTCCGTCCGCCAGCGCAATCTCGGCCGACTGGGGGCCGGTGATGATGCGTTCGGCCTTGAACAGGCCTGGGCCCGCAGGGCGTCCAGTTCGGCGGCATAACGGGCGACAGGGGGCTGGACATGGGAGGGCTCGCGGGTGCGGAAAGGCCGCCATTATCCGGGCTTGTCGGCCGGACAGGCAGGGGGTAGGCCTTCCCCGGTCAGGCGACACTCAGGCCATTGGCGGCGACCGCCGCGCACATGGACATGGGTTGCTGCACTGCCGCATGCCTTATGATGCTCCAGCCCGGACACTTCGCTCATTATTTTCAACACCCGGTCGGGCGACAGACCGGCAAGACGCAAGCCATAACCACAACGACCACGCGCTTTCATTGACTGCCCCAACGACGAGGATTTCCCGATGAACCACAAGAAGCTTTCGCTGGCCCTGGCCGCCGCGCTGTTCGCGCTGCCGCTGACCGCCTTCGCCCAGGAAGAGGCCACCGCCGAGGTCGCCGTCGAGGAGGAGGAATCCATCTTCAGCTGGAATGCCGCCCTGGCCAGCGACTACGTCTTCCGCGGCGTGTCCCAGACCGACGAAGAAGCGGCCCTGCAGCTCGGCGCCGACCTGAATTTCGACAACGGCATCTACGTCGGCGTCTGGGGTTCGAACGTCGATTTCGGCGACGGCAGCCCGGACATCGAGATCGATACCTACATCGGCTGGAACCGGGACCTCAACGACAGCTGGAATCTGGACCTGATGCTCAACCGCTACAACTACATCGGCGAAGACGATGACTTCGGCGATGGCGACTACAACGAGCTGATCGGCGCCCTGGCCTGGAACGAGATGATCACCCTGACCGTCGGCTACACCAACGACGTCTACGGCCTGGACGAGAACGGCTACTACTACGGCCTCGGCGGCAGCTGGGACATCGGCGCCGGCGTGACGCTGGACGTGGGCTTCGGCCTGAACCAGTTCGACGAAGACACCGGCGTCGAGGACTACAACGACTACTCGGTTGCCGTCAGCCGCGACTTCGGCCCGGTCAACGCCGCGATCGGTTTCTACGGCACCGATGCCGACGGCGAGTACAACTTCGGCGAGACCGCCGACAACCGCTTCGTGCTGACGCTGTCGATCGGCGGCTGATCCACGCCGCCCGCAACAAAAAACGGGCGCCGCAGGGCGCCCCGTTTTTTGTCTCCGCGCGATGCGTCTCAGGACCAGCTGCAGACCACTTTGCCGCACTGGCCGCTGTCCATCAGGTCGAAACCCTTCTGGAAATCGTCGATGTGCACCTGGTGCGTCAGCACCTTCTGCAGCGGGAAACCCGACTGCACCAGCTGGGTCATCTTGTACCAGGTCTCGTACATCTTCCGGCCGTAGATGCCGTGCAGGGTCAGGCCCTTGAAGATCACCTTGTCCCAGTTGATGCCGGCGCCGTTGGGCAGGATGCCCAGCAGGGCGATCTTGCCGCCGTGGTACATGCAGTCGAGCATGTCGTTGAAGGCGTGCGGATTGCCGCTCATCTCGAGGGCGACGTCGAAGCCCTCCATGTGCAGGTCCTTCATCACGTCCTTGAGCGACTGCTTGGAGACGTTGACCACGCGCGTCGCCCCCATGTCGGCGGCCAGCTTCAGGCGATAGTCGTTGACGTCGGTCACCACCACGTTGCGCGCGCCGATGTGCTTGCAGATGCCGGCGGCGATGATGCCGATCGGGCCGGCGCCGGTGATCAGCACGTCCTCGCCGACCACGTCGAATTCCAGCGCGCAGTGCGCGGCATTGCCGTAGGGGTCGAAGAACGCCGCCAGTTCCGACGGGATCGAATCCGGGATCGGCCACAGGTTCGTCGACGGCATCACGATGTATTCGGCGAACGCGCCGTTGCGCGTCACGCCGATGCCGACCGTGTTCGGGCACAGGTGCTGGCGACCGGCGCGGCAGTTGCGGCAGTGGCCGCAGACGAGGTGGCCCTCGGCCGACACGCGGTCGCCGAGTGCATAACCGGTGACGCCCGGGCCCATCTCGACGATGCGGCCGACGAATTCGTGTCCGATCACCAGGCCCGGCGTGATCGTGCGCTGGCTCCACTCGTCCCACTTGTAGATGTGCAGGTCGGTGCCGCAGATCGCGGTCTTCTCGAGCTTGATCAGCACTTCGTTCGGGCCCGGCGAGGGCACCGGCACCTGTTCCATCCAGATGCCCTTTTCCGCGTGGCGCTTCACCAGCGCCTTCATCATCTGCTGTGCCATCGTCCTGCGTCCGGCAAGGCCCGTCGGGCCGTGAGGGCGGGAATTATACCCGCCGCCGGTGAACCGTCCGGCAAGCCCGGTTCAGGGCAGCTCGATACGCCAGCCGATGGCGAAGATGCGTTCCTGCAGGAAATCATGCCCGAAGCGCTGCCGGTACTCGACGAAAGCCGAATGCCCGCCGGTGAACACGAACACCGCACCCAGCCCGGCCTCACCCCAGTTGTCGTCGGCGTCGTCGGTGTCGAACACCACCGGCGTGGCTGCGGCATCTCCCAGGAAGCTGACCGCGATCGGCCGCGCCGGGTTCGCGAACTCGTGGCGCCATCCCAGCCGGATCTGCGGCTGCCAGATACCCCAGGCGGCCGACACGGTGCGTGCCAGGGCGGCGTCGGCCCGCCCGCGGCGGCTGGTGATGGTCCGGCCCGGCACGAACAGCGCCAGGCCGGCGCCACCGGTTTCGGAATAGGCGTCGATGCCCGTGCGCTGCCAGTCCAGGCCGGCACCGAGCTGCCATTCCCAGGCACCGCGTGGCAGTGACCAGGTCAGGCCCAGGCCGGCGAGGTCGCGTTCGGAGTCCGGATTGGCCCGCGCGATGTCGCTGACGCTGACGCCGCTCAACAGGGTGTAGTCAATCGCCCGGCGCAGGTCGTAGTCGCCGTTGAGCCGGCCGGCATAGGCGTCCAGGGCCAGGGCGTCCGTGGCGCTCCAGCTGGCCAGGGCCAGCAGGCCGGTGTAGCGGGCGTCGCTGCGGCCGTCCGAGGCCAGGAAGTCCAGGTCCTCACGGGAGTGGCTCAGCAGCAGCCCCAGCCGCCAGTCGGCCGCCGGGGCCCAGTCCACGCCCGCGCCCAGGGTGCCGGTGTCGCCGTCGAACGGGGCCTCGTTGATGCCATCGCGGCGCTTGAGGCGGCCCGCATCGGCATTGAGGAAGACTGACCAGCCGACCGCCACTTCACTGCGCATCTCGGCCTGGTCGGGCGACCCGTCGCGGGTGGCGGCGCGGCCTTGGCCAGGAATCTCGCCCAGGAAGTTGCCGCTGGCCGCGCCGGACTGGCTGCCGGGCCCGCCGGTGAATATCTCGTTGCAGCGTGTCGCCAGGTCCGAACCCGGTGCCGCCCCGGGACACAGGGTGGTCCACGACGCCGCCAGCGCATCGTCCGGTGCCTGGGCACGGGCCAGGCCCGGAAGTGCCAGCAACAGCAGCAAACAGACGATGTTGCGCATATTCCGCTCCCCTGTATTTCCCGCTGGAGTCTATAACGGCAAAAGCGGCGCTACAGTGCCGTATCCGACAAGGAGTCGACCATGCGCGTACGTTTCCACGGCGCCGCCGGTGAAGTCACCGGCAGTTGCCACGAAGTCGAGGCCGCCGGCCATCGCCTGCTGCTCGACTGCGGCATGATCCAGGGCAGCGACGAGGACGAGCGCCGCAACTTCGATGCCTTCGGTTTCGATGCCGCGTCCATCGATGCCGTGGTGCTCAGCCACGCCCACATCGACCATTGCGGCCGCCTGCCGCTGCTGGTCAAGCGTGGCTTCGGTGGACCGATCTGGACCCAGGCCGCCACCGCCGACCTGCTGCGCATCATGCTCGAGGACGCCGCCTCGCTGGCCGAAATGGACGCCCAGCAGGACAACAAGCACCGGCGCGGCGGTCACGCACAGCACAAACCGCTGTTCACCCGCGCCGACGTCGGCCAGGTGCTGCGCCAGGTGCGCGCGATGGAGTACGACGCGCCGGAGGAGATCCTGGCCGGCATCACCGTCACCCTGCGCGACGCCGGCCACATCCTGGGTTCGGCCAGCGTCGAACTGCGCGCCCGCGAGCCCGGTGGCGAGAAGGTGCTGGTGTTCTCCGGCGACCTGGGCCCGAAAGGCACGCCGATCCTGCGCGACCCCGCGCCGGTGCCGCGCGCCGACCTGCTGCTGATGGAATCCACCTACGGCGGCCGCAAGCACCGCGAACGCGCCGCCACGCTGTCCGAGATCGGCGAGGTGCTGGAATCCGCCAGGCAGGCTGGCGGCAACGTGCTGATCCCGGCCTTCGCGGTCGGCCGCAGCCAGGAGCTGCTGTACTGGTTCGCGCGTTACTGGGACGAATGGAAACTCTCGCGCTGGAAGATATTCCTCGACAGCCCGATGGCGACAAAGGTGGTCGAGGTCTACGACCGCCACGAGCCGCTGTTCGATGCCGCCGCGCAGAAGGTCTGGCGCGAGCGGCCGCATCCGTTCCGGCTGCCGAACCTGAAGTTCACCGCGGACACCGACCAGTCGCGTGGCATCAACGCGCACGAACGCGGCGCGATCATCATCGCCGGCTCGGGCATGTGCAACGGTGGCCGCATCCGCCACCACCTGCGGCAGAACCTGGGCCGCAAGCAGGCGCACGTGATGTTCGTCGGTTACCAGGCCCAGGGCACGCTGGGACGGCGCCTGGTGGACCGCGCCCGCGAGGTGCGCATCTTCGGTGAGGAAATCCACGTACGCGCGCAGATCCACACCGTCGGCGGCCTGTCCGCACATACCGACCAGCCCGGCCTGCTGGCCTGGTACGGCCAGGTCGAGAACCGCCCGCCGGTGGTGCTGGTGCACGGCGAGGATGACGCCCGCGAGGCACTGGCCACGGCCATGCGCGGCAAGTTCGGCAATCAGGTGCTGCTGGCCCGGCCGGGGATGGAACGCGAAGTCTGAGCCGGTGGGTCAGGGCCCCGCTGGCGTGTTGCCGTCCGGCTCCCGCACCGGTTCCGGCACCGGCGGTTTCGCCGGCGCCAGCGCGTGCGGCCGGGTATTGCCGTAGATCAGCGCGCGCCCGGCGAAGATGCCGCCCGCAAGTTCCAGCGCGAACCGTTCCGTGTCGCGCCGGCGCACATCGGCCATGATCTCGGCGGCTTCCTCGGCCGGCACCTCCAGCTCGCGCAGCGCCGCCGCGCCGAAGGCCACGGCCGACTCGAACACCTCGCGGATGTGGAAATCCACGTCGGCCTTGGCCAGCTCGAAGGCATGCTCGCGGTCGAAGGCACGCACCAGCAGCGACGCCTGCGGGAACGCCGGCCGGGCCAGCTCGACGATGCGGTTGGCCGCGGCGCGGTTGTCCACGCAGACCAGGATGGCGCAGGCCGTGGCGGCGCCCGCCGCGTGCAGCACATCCATGCGCGTGCCGTCGCCGTAGTGCACCTTGAAGCCGAAGTCGGCGGCGTTGCGGATGTCCTCGGCATTGGTTTCGATGATGGTCACGTCGAAGCCGCGCGCCAGCAGCGGCTGGCTGACCACCTGGCCGAAACGCCCGAAGCCGATCAGCAGCACGTTGCCCTTGAGATCGCGGGCTTCCTCGACGCCTTCCATCGATTGCGCCGCCTTCGGCGCGAAGCGCCGCAGCAGGATCACGAACAGCGGCGTCAGCGCCATGGACAGCACGACGATCGCGGTCATGTTGGCGTTCACCTGCAGGTCGATCACACCGGCCATCGCCGCCGCCGCGAACAGCACGAAGGCGAACTCGCCGCCCTGGGCCATCAGCACCGCGCGGTCCAGTGACTCGGCATGGCTGCTCTTCATCAGGCGTGCGACGGTGTAGATGCACAGGGCCTTCACCGCCATCATCGCGAACACGCCCGAGACGATCAGCGGCCAGTTCCGCCATACCACCGCCAGGTCCAGCGACATGCCGACCGCCAGGAAGAACAGGCCGAGCAGGATGCCGCGGAAGGGTTCGATGTCAGCCTCGAGCTGGTGGCGGAAGCTCGACTCCGACAACAGCACGCCGGCCAGGAAGGCGCCCATGGCCATGCTCAGTCCACCCAGCTGCATCAGCAGCGCCGCGCCCAGCACCACCAGCAGCGCGGCGGCGGTCATCACCTCACGGGCGCGCGCCTGCGCCAGCACCCGGAACATCGGATTGAGCAGCCAGATGCCGGCCATCACCAGCAGGGCCAGTGACCCCAGGCCAATGCCGACCGACTGCAAACGATCGCTCATCGGCACCGGCTCCGCACCGGCCGGCGACATGAAGGCGACGATGGCCAGCAGCGGCACGATCAGCATGTCCTCGAACAGCAGCACCGCGACGATCTTCTGCCCGCGCGGCAGGTTGACGTCACCACGCTCGCTCAGCAACTGCATGACGATGGCGGTGGAGGTGAGCACGAAACCCATCGCGCTGATGAAGGACACGCCCAGCGGGAACCCGTACAGCAGGCCGACGCCGGTCAGCATCAGCCCACACAGCCCGATCTGCGCCGAACCCAGGCCGAAGATCTCGCCACGCAGTTCCCACAGGTGCGTCGGCCGCATCTCCAGGCCGATCACGAACAGGTACATCACCACGCCGAGCTCGGCGGTATGCAGGATGGCCTTCGGGTCGGTGAACAGCGCCAGGCCAAAGGGGCCGATGGCCAGGCCGGCCGCCAGGTAACCCAGCACCGAGCCCAGGCCCAGGCGTTTGAACAGCGGCACGGCCACCACGGCGGCGCCCAGCAGCACCACCACGTTCAACAGCTGGGTGTCGTTCTCGACCGCCATCGTTCCTCACCGTCCGTTCCGGCCCCGTGCCGTCGCCGGGACTCTAACCCCGGCCCGGCTCGGCGGTCCACGCGTCA
The DNA here is from genome assembly GCF_007993735.1 of Arenimonas daejeonensis. Taxonomy (GTDB): domain Bacteria; phylum Pseudomonadota; class Gammaproteobacteria; order Xanthomonadales; family Xanthomonadaceae; genus Arenimonas; species Arenimonas daejeonensis. The sequence goes on from NZ_CP042453.1 coordinate 1,741,085, forward strand.
GTCGGCGGCTTTGCGTCCGGTGCAGCGGCAGGCGCCGTCGTCGAAGATCACTTTCCAGTGTCCATCGGGTTCACGCCGCCAGGTCGAGCGGAACTCCAGGATGGGTTTACCCGACGGGTCGGACACCGGGCCCTTGGTCTGGGCCAGGCTGCCGTCGTCGAGCACGACCACGGTTTCCGGTTTCCATGAGAAGGGCGCCGGACCGTCGAAGTATTTTTCCCAGTCCGCCAGGATCACCTTCTTGCCACGCAGCGGGTTGCGGCCGTTGACGAAGATGGCGTCGTCGGCGATGTGCGAGGCGAAGGCTTCGAAATCCCGATCGGCCATTGTTTGCGCGAACGCCGTCTCCGCGGCCTCGACCTGTCGCGTGAGTTCGGCCAGGTCGGCGGCGGGTGGCGCGGGCATACTGGCGCAGGAAGACAGGGCCAGGCAGAGCAGCAAGGTCGAAGGACGGGTCATGCGCTGGTTCCTCGGGGCTCCGGCGCATGCTATCGCCACTGCGGCGGGCGGGCGATAGGCCGATGGCAGCGCCACCGGTTAGCATCTCCGCATGGCCCGCAGGAGAGCCGACATGGTGGATCCGCAACTGCCGCCCGACAGCGACATCGTTAGACCCTTCGTGCTGCCCTGCGCCACGTTGCCCTGGTCGGCGCCGATGCGCTGGCTGCGGTTGGGTTGGGCCGATTTCGGTCGCACGCCCGCGTTGAGCCTGCTCTTCGGTGGCGTGATCCTGGCGGTGAGCCTGGGCGTGTCGGTCCTTGCCTGGACTCTGGGCCGGTTCGCGCTGCTGGCCCTGCTGCTGTCGGGGTTCGTGTTCGTGGCGCCGCTGATCGCCGTGGGCCTGTACTGCGTCAGCCGCGAACTGGAAGCCGGTCGGGAGCCGACGCTGCGCCACAGCTTCGTGCTGGCGCGGCGCGTGGTCGGTCAGGCCGGCGTGTTCGCGTTGGCCCAGCTGGTGATCCTGATGCTGTGGGTGCGCGCCGGCATGATGGTCGAGGCCTTCGTGCTGGTGGAGCCGGGCAGCACCGCGGCCCTGGTGGAATTCCTGGCCATCGGCTCGGCGGTTGGTTCGGTGTTCGCCGGCCTGACCTTCGCGATCGCCGTCTTTTCGTTGCCGATGATCGCCGACCGCGACGTGGACATGGTCACCGCCGGCGTGTCCAGCGTGAACGCCGTGCTGCGCAACAAGGGCGTGACGCTGCTGTGGGCGGGGCTGATCGTGTTGCTGACGGCGCTGGGTTTCGCCACGGCCTACCTGGGCCTGGTGGTGGTCATGCCCTGGCTGGCCTATTCGGCCTGGCACGCCTACCGGGAAACGCTGGACGCCAGCTCGTGGCCGGCGCTGGATTGATTGGCCCAGTCCGCGCGTTCCAGCCGGTACACGAAACAATCGTCCAGGCCGAACTGCCGGCGCTCGACGAAGCGGAAACCCAGGCGTTCGTAGAACCGGTGCGCGCGCACGTTGGACGCCAGCGGGTCGATCAGCACCGCCGTGACCGCCGTGTCGGCGAAACAGCGCGCCAGCGCCTGCCGCATCATTTCCGTGCCGTGGCCGCGGCCCGGGTAATCGGCTTCACCGATCCAGATGTCGATCGCGCGCAGGTTGGCGGGCACCTCGCCCCAGTAATGGCCGTCCTCGCGGGCCGGGTCGATGATCTGTACGAAGCCGATCGGCACGCCGTCGGCTTCGGCGATCAGCTGTTCGCGCCAGTCGGGGTCGCGCGCCAGTTCGGCTTCCCAGCCCCAGTCGTCGTTGGGGTCGGACTCCAGCACGTGCGGTTCATCGTCCCAGCGCAGCCAGGGGCAGATCGGCCGGTGTGGCGGGGCGAAGACGGATCATGGTCAAAGCCGCGGATCGTCGATCTCGATCGTGGCGTAGTGGTCGCGGGCGCCGCGGGCGATGCGGCAGCGCACCTCTGCATCCTGCCCGTCCACCCGCAGCCGGCCGGTCACCTGCAGCATCTTGCCGCGGTCGCTGTAGGACGCCGACCACTGGTAGGGCGTCATGCCGCGTGCCACGTAACGCGCCTCGGCCTCGGCCCGGCACCAGGGCACCAGTTCGCTGGCCTTGTTGATCACGATGTAGTCGTGGCTGGGATAGGCGGTGAGCGTCGCGATCAGCAGCAGGGTGTTCATGGGAACCTCCAGAGTGCGTGGGCGCAGGACGGGGAATGTTCAGCCGCCCACCCAGCGGACGGTGTAGTAGGCGGCTTCGAGCCCGTCTTCGTTGAAGCGGATCTCCGCGGTATGTTTTCCGCCGTCGCAGTGCACGACCCACCGCTCGTGCCACTCCCGCGCCCCCACCTCGCCGGCAGGCATTGCCGTCACGTAGCGGTCTATCCGCTCGACACGGGGCAGCCCTTGGCATCAACGTAGGGCATCACCGCCGCCATGGTGTCCTGCACCAGTTTTCCGTTGGCCAGGCTCCCGGCCTGAAGGGTGCCGTGTGGCAAGGTGTCGGCAACGGCCTGGGTGGCTGGCAGCAGCAACGCCAGCAGCAGGGCGGCGATCCAGGTCATGCGGATTCGGTGCATGGGTGATGTCCGGCAGCGGGGGCGGGCCTACATTAGCGGGGGCGGGCGGACCGGCTCAACCACCTGCAGGAACAGGCTTCAGTCGGGAGCAAGCCTGGTGGCGTGAGTGGGCATCATGACGTCTGCCGACGCTGGCGACCGTGGATCAGGGTTGCTTGCGACCCAGGTAGAACCGTCGGTAGACGAGGGCCACGGATACCCAGGTAAGGAAGATCAGCACGGCGCTGGCTCCGGCGGTCGCAAGTCCACGCTCACCCCTGAGCGTCAGATCGATGACGAGGATGTACTGCGACGCGCCGATGATGAATGCGGTGGCGAAATATCCCCTGGTCCGGCGAACCGCCCAGTCATATAGAAGGACCGAGAGACCCGTGTAGGCCATCAGGCCCAGTGGTGCTGAAACCAGCACGGAACCTGGCGGGTCAGCTTCCGCGATCGGGCGGAAGAACAGGACCACCCCGAGCAGGGTGACCACGCCCACCATGACGAACGAGACGGCGACCACGACCCATCTGCGCCTGGGGGCTTCATTGGCGGAGTTTTCAGTCATGGATCGTCAGTCCTGGCTATCGCCCTGTACGGGCCGGAGTAGTGCGGAAGCCGGCGTAGTGCTGTCGTCAACCGAGGCATCCAGATGCAGTTTCATTCCCTCATGGGATGGCACGAAGCCAAGCCCCTCGTAGAACCGGATTGCGTCTGGGCGTGCCTTGTCCGACGTCAGCTGGACGAGATGGCAGCCTCTGTCTTTGGCTCGTCCGATAGCCCACAGCAACAATTGCTTGCCGATTCCACTGGATCGCAGGTTGGCCGCGACTCTGACGCCTTCGATCTGCGCACGCCAGCCACCCTGGTAAGTAATATGAGGAACCAGCGTCAGTTGCAGAACGCCAGCGACGACTTGGTCGGGCGAATCAACAACGATGAGTTCGTTGTTCGGGTCCTGGTCAATTGCAGTAAATGCCGCTTCGTATGAAGCGGGAAGAGGAAGGGTGTGGTTTTCGCGCTTTTCACCCAGGGCATCATTCGCCAGCAAGGCCACGATGGCGGGCAGGTCTTCGCGAGTTGCAGGTCGAAACGTGAGATTGGAAGAGGTCATAGCGAGTACTGGAGTGTTCTTGTGCCGCCAAACGCCTGTCAGGTCCCGGATCCGGCGCGTAGGAGTGCATGGTTCTCCGCAGTGGCGGCGTGCGTCAAGGCTTCAACGCCGGGCTTGTCAATGAGAGGGATATCACTCAGGGGCCGGCCCCTGAAAACAACGAGCCGGCGTATGCCGGCTCGTCGATTCATGGCGCAGGGTCGCCGCGCCGAGGTTCATCCTGCAGTGCCAATACCGGCAGTCGGCTCACCGGCACGAGGTGGGCACGGTCTCCCAGACCACGGGCTCCCAGTACTCATTGGCCTTGATGCTGTCGATGTCGAGCCGGTCGCGCAGCAGGCGCACGCCGATGCGCAGGGTGGTGCCCGGCTCGACGTTCACTTCCAGCTTCTTGTAGGCGCGCGCGTCCTCACGGCGCTTCATCTGCTTGATCTCGACGATCTCCGTCTTGCTCAGGTCCTGGGGCGGGATCTGTTCGCTGATGGTCAGCGTGTGCGTGCCGGCGCTGACCCGCTCCCGCCTGCCGACGCCCGTGCTCTTGCCGTCGATCTGGGTGATGAAGGCCGGGTAGATGCCCTCGGATTCGGGCGGAATGCCTTCGGACGCGGTGACGTAGCCGCATTCGCCCTTCGCGGCCGAAGCCGTGCCCGGGCTGGTGCTCGCGCCAGCGACAAGCACCAGGCCGGCGATGAAGGGAAGGGTGGAGAGAAAAATCGATCGGCGCTGCATGAGTGTGTCCTCGCTTGGCTGGATTCCGACGGGAGACGGCAGGCTCACGTCATGCGCGGAAACGGATCCAACACTGCGCAGGCGGAGCCGCGGGCGGCATCAACCGGAACCCGCCCGAACAGCATTAGCCTGAATCCCACGGGCAGGCAAGTTGGCCCGGAGGCCCATGACCCTTGAAAACAAAGGGGCCGGCAATGGCCGGCCCCTTGGCTTTCAGCTGCGGTTCACCGGTCGGGCTCAGTCCTTCTGCGCCGCGATCCAGCGATCCACCTTGGCTTCCAGCACCGCCAGCGGCACCGAGCCGTCCTGCAGCACTTCGGCGTGGAAGCCGCGGATGTCGAACTTGTCGCCCAGCTCGGCTTCGGCGCGGGCGCGCAGTTCCTTGATCTTCAGCTCGCCGATCTTGTAGGCCAGGGCCTGGCCGGGGATGGCGATGTAGCGCTCGGTCTCGGCCACGGCCTCGGTGTCGCTGGTGGCCGAGTTGGCCTTCATGTACTCGATCACCTGTTCACGGGTCCAACCCTTGCTGTGCAGGCCGGTGTCCACCACCAGGCGGATCGCGCGCCACATCTCGGCCTGCAGGCGGCCGAAATACTGATAGGGGTCGGTGTAGACGCCCAGTTCCTTGCCCAGCGATTCGGCGTACAGGCCCCAGCCTTCGCTGAAGGCGATCTCGCCACCGAAGCGGCGGAACTTCGGCAGGCCGGTCAGTTCCTGCTGCAGTGCCAGCTGGAAGTGATGGCCCGGGATCGCCTCGTGCAGGAACAGGCTTTCGGCGTCCCAGCGCTTGCGGGTCGGCAGGTCGTAGGTGTTGACGTAGAACACGCCCGGGCGGCTGCCGTCCTCGCTGGGACGCATATAGCTGCCGCCGGCGGCGGACTGGGCGCGGAACGGCTCCACCGGACGGATCTCGAAAGCGGCCTTCGGAATCAGCGAAAACAGCTCGCCGGTCTTCTCGTTGACCTTGGCCTCGAGCGCACGATAGGCGACCAGCAGTTCCTCCTCGGTGGCGAATTCGAACTGCTTGTCCTTGGTGACGAATTCGAAGAACTCCTCGCGCGTGCCCTTGAAGCCGGTCTGCTGCATCACCGCGTCCATTTCACCGTGGATGCGCGCCACTTCGGCCAGGCCGATGTCGTGGATCTGGGCGGGCGTCAGGTCGGTGGTGGTGGACTGCTTCACGCGGTAGGCGTACCAGGCCTCGCCGTCGGGCAGGGCGCTCAGCGAAACGGTGTCGCGGCAGGCCGGCAGGTATTCGTCGTTCACGAAGGCGCGCAGGTCGCGGTAGGCCGGCATCAGCTGGTCGGCGACCAGGGCGCGGTAGGCCTCGGTCAGGCGCGCCTTGTCTTCGGCGCTGAAGTCTTCCGGCATCTCGGCGATCGGGCGCCAGAACAGGGTGTCCTCGGGCTTGTCCTTCACCAGCGCGTCGAGCTGCGGGATCACCTTCAGCATCAGCACCTTCGGCTGCACCACGCCGGCGGCCATGCCTTCGCGCATGTTGGCCTGCATCGTCGCCAGCAGCTGCGGCACGGCGGCGGCGCGCTTGAGCCAGTTGTCGTAGTCCTGCACGGTCTTGAACGGCTGGGCGCTGGTGCCCGAACCCAGCTGGGCGATCTGGCCCGAGAGGTTGTAGAACTGGTTCAGCGGCATCTGCCAGCCCGGGAAGCGTTCGCCCTCGATCTCGAGTTCCAGGTCGCGCACGAAGATCTCGTAGCTCAGCAGGTCCTGGCCCGACAGGCCGTCGCTGCCGATGGCCTGGGCCTTGGCCAGCCATTCGCGGTTGAAGGTTTCGGTTTTGGCGCGGTAGTCGGCGCTGAAGAAGTCCGGCAACTGGTCGTTGTAGCGGCTGTCGCCGACGAAGGTGGCCTGCAGCGGATTGAGCTGGAGCGCCGCCTCCCAGAAATCCGCGTACAGCGTCTGCAGCTGGGCGGCACGTTCGGCCGGCTGCACGACGGTGGCCGTTTCCGGCGCCGGCGCTTCGGCGGTGGGCTGGCAGGCGGCCAGGGCAAGGGCCAGGGCAAGGGCGAGCGGACGCAGGGTCATGGCGGGTTCCGGGCAACGGGGAAGGGCGCAGCATGGCTGCTGCGCACGGGCGCTGCCTAGGCCAAAGGTCACGGATGAGGCGGGCGCGACGGATCAGCTGCGCGCCGCGCTGGCGCGCAGCTGCCCGGCCTGGTCGCGGCCGAGGAAGGCGGTGATGGCGCGGCGCACCAGGTACAGCAACGGGATCAGGGCGATCGCGGCGGCCATCTTGTAGGTGTAGTTCAGCGTGCCCACCGCCAGGAACAGGTCCATGCCCCACTGCTGCGGGCCCAGCACGAAGGCGATGTAGAGCACGATGAAACTATCCACGAGCTGCGACACGGAGGTGGAGCCCGTCGCGCGCAGCCAGACCATTCGTTCGCCGGTGGCGCGGCGGATGCGGTGGAACACGCTGACGTCGATCAGCTGGCCCACCAGGAAGGCCGTGACCGACCCGCCGATGGTCCACATTCCCTGTCCGAACACCGCCGCGAAGGCCTTCTGGTAATCGGGCACGCCCTGGTCGGCGGCCACGCCCACCCACCACGACGCCGGCGCCAGCGAGATCGCCAGGTAGGCGAACACGAAGCCGTACACGATCACGACCACCGCCAGCCAGCTGATGAAACGCACGCCACGCTTGCCGTAGAACTCGTTGATGATGTCGGTCATCACGAACACGATCGGCCACAGCAGGGTGCCGGCGGTGAAGTTCAACGAGCCGCTCTGGCCGAACAGGTTCCATTTGAACGGTGACAGGCCGAGCGTTTCTTCCAGCGCGAAGATCTTCACGCCGATGAACTCGGCCAGCAGCGCATTGGCGATGAAGAACACCGCCAGCACCAGGAACAGGCGACTGGCGCGTTCCTGTCCGGTCACGCGCGCGGCTCCGTCCTGTCGAACGGGATGACGTCGGGGCTGACCGCGCCGCCCGAGATGATGAAGGCCATGGCTTCGTCCACGGTCCAGTCGGTCGGCGTCAGCTTGTCCACCGGCACGATCTCCAGGTAACCCGAGGTCGGATTGGGCGTGGTCGGTACGTACACGGCCGCCAGCTCGCGGCCGGTGCCAGCCTCGGTGACGACGCGGGTGACGAACCCCACGCACTTCATGTCCCGGTGCGGGAAGTCGATCAGCACCACGCGCTGGGTGCCGTCGGGTTTGGTCTGCAGCAGGTCCAGCAGCTTGCGTGCGCTGCCGTACACGGTCTTGGCCAGCGGGATGCGTGCGATCAGCGCCTCGAACCAGGCCAGAAGGCGCTGGCCGACCACTCGCCGCGCCAGTGCGCCCACGGCGACGATCACCAGCACCGTGCCGACCACGGCGAAACCGGCCTGCGCCCAGGGGTCGTCCATCCAGCCCAGCATTTCCGGATGCGCGGCGGCGAGGTTGCTCGACACCGGCCCGACCCACGGCTGGCTGATGTCCGAAAGCAGCGACAGCACGAACTTGAAGACGATCCAGACCAGCCAGATCGGCAGCAGCGTCAGCAGACCGGTGAAGAAATAGGCGCGGAGTCTTCGCATGCGCCGATTGTAGGGCAACTAGCGGACGCCCAGTTCCTCGGCGCTGACCGCACGCACCAGCCGGAACCCGATGTCGTCGAAGCCGGTGTCGGCATCGAAGTCGTCCATGTGCGTGGCCGGCGTGCGGGTGGTGTCGCGCCAGCCCAGGCCGGCGACCATGCGGCGCTGGCAGCCGCGGGCGCCGCAGTCAGCCAGCCATTCGCGGACGTTGCCGCGTGCGCCGCTCAGGCCGATCGGACTGGCTGGCCCCTGCGACGCGGCCGCCGTACCTTCGCTGCCGCAGTCGATGCGGCCGTCGCGGCATGCGTTGCCACTGCCGCGGTAGTCGGCCAGCGGCCGCCATTCGGCGGTGGTCGGCAGGCGGTAGTCCTTGCCCGTGCGGCGGCTGAGCCACTGCGCGTAGGCGCGCGCATCGTCGTAGCTCACGCACACCGCCGGGTGGTTGCCGCCCTGGTTGAAACCGGGGTCGTCCCAGCTGCGCTTCTTCAGCGAGATCGGCACCAGCCGGTTGCGGCAGCGCGCCGCGGGGCGGCCACTGCCGGAGGCGAAGGCGGCGTATTCGCTGCGGGTGACTTCGTGGCGCATCGCTGCCAATCCGGGGCGGCCGCCGCGCGGCAGGCTGGCCAGGACCATGGCTACGCCGGTGTCTTTCAGGGCATCGCCGGGCTTGGGCAGTTCGATCGCCTGCGACCAGGCGGGCTCCAGCGTTTCGGATGGCACTTCCAGTGCGGTGGCCAGGGCCTTGGTGCGGGCCACGGCGACGCTGTCGAGTTTCTTCAGTTCGTCCTGCAGCCGGGCGAGCAGCAGGGGCGGCAGCGCTTCGTGCATGGCGGCCCAGGGTTTGCCTTTCGCACGCTCCATCTCGGCGACGAAGGGCGCGATGCGGGCATGGGTCTCCTGCGCTTCGTCGTCGTTGCCGGCGGTGACGGCCTCGACGACCTTGGGCGCGTAGTAGGTGATCACTTCGTCGGACAGGCGGTACAGCGCGGGTTCGCGCGGCGCCAGCCTGCGGGCTTCGCGCAGCGAGTCCATGGCGTTGTCGCCGGGTGGCAGGCTCAGGCGGTTGCGGTCGATCTGGCGACGGGCGGCGGCGAGTTCACGGGCGCCGGCGTGCGTGGGGTCGTAGTCCAGCGGCGTGACCTGGATTTCGGCGCTGACCTGCGAGAACGGCTGCGTCGGCGCCTCCTGGGCAGGCTGTGCGGCCTGGGCCAGGGCCGCGTCCACCGGGGCCTGAACCGGTTCGGCAGGCTCGGACTGCGGTGCGGGCTCGGGGGCGGGGTGGTGTCCTCGACCGTGAAGAAATCGGTTTGCGGTTCCGGCGTGCGGTCGCGCTGCAGCCAGGTGACCGTGGCGATCGCGATCAGCACGCCACCCAGGGTGGCCAGTGCCGGTTTCCAGCGCGCCTCGGCGTATTCGCGCACCTTGCCCCAGTCGAACTTCTGCTCCGGCGGTTTGCCGGCGGCGATCTGGTTCAGCGCGCCCAGCATCTGCTGCGCATTGCGATAGCGGTTGTCCGGCGACTTGGCCATCGCCCGGTCGAGCAGCGGCTGCCAGTGTTTTTTCTCGGGCGGCAGGCGCGGCACCGGATCCTGCGCGTGCATCAGCGCCAGCGCCAGCGGGTCCGCGGCCTGGTAGGGCAGCCGGCCCATCAGCAGTTCGTAGGCCAGCACGCCGACGCTGTAAAGGTCGGCGCGGCCGTCCACCACTTCGCCGCGTGCCTGTTCCGGCGCCATGTAGCCGCCGCTGCCGACCGCCAGGCCGGCGGTGGTGATGCGGGTCTGGTCGCGTTTGGACAGGGCGATGCCGAAGTCGGTGAGAAGCGGCCGGTCGGCGTTGTCGAACAGGACGTTCTCGGCCTTGACGTCGCGGTGCACGATGCCGCGCGCATGCGCGTATTCCAGCGCCGACAGCAGCGAGCGCAGCACTTCCAGCACGCGGTCTTCGTCGTGGGTGAAGTCGCGCTGGCCCAGGTGGCCCTTGGCCAGGTAGGGCAGCACGTAATACAGCAGGCCCTGGCGGGTGCGTCCGACCTCGTGGATGCCGACGATGCAGGGATGTTCGAGCTTGGCGATGGTGCGCGCCTCGTGTTCGAAGCGCTGCTTGATATTTCGTCGGTCAGCGCCGCCGGCGACATGACCTTCACCGCCACCTGGCGGTCCAGCGATTCCTGCACGCCCAGACCTGGGACATGCCGCCCTTGCCGATCCGGCGCAGCACCCGGTAACCGGGGATCTCCGGCATGTAACTGGAGAGCAGCGCGGTCAGTTCGTCAGGGGAGAGTTCTTCTTCCTGCTGCATGGCGCGATCGGGTCTGGCGGGGACGGGGGTCGGGACGGCCAGCATACGGCAGCCGGCCGGGCTGGCAAGCCATTTGTGAAAGTGTGAAATGGCTCACATTCCGGTCTTGCGCGGCTCCCGGGGGGGGATCAGGCCTCGGGGCGGTCGCGCTTGCGGCGCACGTAGATCTGCTTGCGGACCCGGGCCACGACTTCGCCGGCGGTATTGCGCACGTCCACCTCGAACCAGCGCAGCACCTTCTCGCCGCCAGCCGCGGCGGCGCGGATCTCGTCAAGCAGCGCCTCCTCGAGCCGGAATTCGGCCACTACGGTGCCCTTGCCGGGTTTCAGGAACTGAATCTCGCCGGCCTGGTCCCAGACCAGGTAATCCGGGCCCATCCGGCGCAGCACCATGATCATCCAGAACGGATCGGTCATCGCGAACAGGCTGCCGCCGAAATGGGTCTTGACGTAGTTGCGGTTGTACCAGCGCTGCCGCAGTTCGACCCGCGCATGGCTGAAGTCGTCGGCGACATGCGTGACATGGATGCCGGAAAACAGGAACGGCGGCCAGATGTTCAGCAGCAGGCGCAGGCGGGAGGCTTTCATGCGGCGACTCGGGCTCCTTGCAGGGCGATACGCGGTATTCAGAAGATGAGCGAAGCCATCTTGCGGCGGTAGGCGCCGACCAGGTCTTCATCCTCGACCACGCGGAAGGCGTCGATCAGGGCCTTGCGCGGCAGGCCGTCCTGGAAGTTGCGGTCGCGGCTCAGCATCTCCAGGAACTGCTCCAGGCCCGCCTGCGCATCGCCGCCGACGATGGCGTGGGCGCCCAGCAGGTGGCGCGCGCGCAGGTCGGCCGGGTCGGCGGCGATCGCCGCTTCCAGCACCGGCACCGGGGGCGCGTCCTTGAGCAGTGCGGCGAAACCCAGGCGCGCGCGGCCGCGCAGGGCACGGTCGTCCTGGGCCAGGTTGGCGGGCAGGGCGTCGAGCAGTTGTTCCGCTTCCGCCACGCCGCCGGTCTTGAGCAGGGCCAGGGCCAGGTCGAGCTTGAGTTCTTCCTGTTCCGGTTCGGCGTGCACGGCGGCGCGCAGGCGCACCACCTCCTCATGCGGATCCAGCGGGGCGGTTTCGACCGGCGCGGCTTCCTCGACCACTTCGCGTGGCGCCACGCCGTGATGCGAGAGGAACTCGCGCAGTTGGCCTTCGGGCAGGGCGCCCGGGAAGCCATCCACGATCTGCCCGTCCTTCACCAGCATCACGGTCGGCACCGACTTGATCTGGAAATAGCCGGCCAGCTGCTGTTCCTTGTCCACGTCCACCTTGGCCAGCAGGAAACCGCCGTTGAACTCGGCGGCCAGCTTTTCCAGCACCGGGCCCAGGGTCTTGCAGGGGCCGCACCAGGTGGCCCAGAAATCCACGAGCACCGGCACCTCCTTCGACTTGAGCAGGACGTCCTGTTCGAAGGTGGGCAGGCTGGCGTCGAAGACGTGGGCGGGCGCGGCGGCGTTCATGGGGGATCCGGGGAATGGCACTAGATCCGCCAGATGGTGCCAGCCCCGGGGGATGACAAGCCAATGTCCGGTGTACTTGACATTTCCGGAGGGAAATGTAATCTGCACATGACATTTAGTCAGGTGGAGAAGACCATGCGTTGGCCGAAGTGGGGATTGGCGGGATTGGTGGTGCTGGCGGGCGTGGCGTTCTGGTTGCTGTTGGCGGGACCGAAGGACGTCCTGGGCGTGGACCCGGGAGGCTTCGGCTTCGGTCTGCTGGTGCTGGTGACCTGGACCGCGGTGCACGGCATTTCGGTGGCGCCGCGCGGTGAGCTCGACGATGCCGTGTCGCCGGGCGAGTGGCGGGCCTGGATCGGCTTCGGGTTCACCGCGGTGGTTGCGGGCTACCTGCTGGCCAAGGCGGATGTCATCGCCGGCGCCGACGACCTGCGCGACCTGGGCCGCATCGGCCGCAACATCGTGCTGCTGCTGATCACCTGGGCGGTGATCGCGCAGGTGCTGCGCTGGCGCTGGCAGGGCAAGGTGCTGGAGGACGAGCGCGACCGCGACATCGAAGTGCGCGCCGCTGGCTGGGCGCGGATCGCGCTGGTGTTCTGCGTGATCGGGCTGGCGGTGATGTTCGGTTTCACGCCGGCCGAGCGCCTGGAATGGGCCACGCCGATCACGACCGCGCACCTGCTGGTGTTCGCCCTGGTCTGGCACGGCCTGGTCGAATACGCTGTCGCGGCGGTTTCCTACTGGTGGGACCGGCGGCCATGACCGGCACGCCGATCACCAACCACATCCGCCGGCTGCGTTTCGAGCACGGCGAAATGACAGGAAGCCCTCGCGAAAGCGGTCGGCGTGACCCGCCAGACCATCATCGCGCTGGAGGCCGGCAAGTACGCGCCGTCGCTGGAACTGGCCTTCCGCATCGCCCGCGCGTTCGGCACGGGCGTGGAAGACGTGTTCCGCTGGGAGGCGTGAGCCGTCGGTCAGGGCGAGCGCACGACCACGCCGTCCTTCATCACGAAGTCGACCTTCCGCACCACGTTGATGTCGGCCAGCGGATCGCCCGGCATCGCCACCACGTCGGCGCGGAAACCCGGCGCCAGTTGGCCGATGTCGGCCACGCCCAGCACTTCCGCGGCGTTGACGGTGGCCGTGCGCAGGGCCTCGGCCGGCGGCATGCCGGCCTCGACCATGAACACGAACTCCGCGGCGTTGTCGCCGTGCAGGCTCACGCCCGAGTCGGTACCGAAGCCGATCTTCACCCCGGCCCGCCAGGCCCGGCCGAAGGTGTCCTGGATCAGCGCACCGATGCGCGCGGCCTTGGGCCGCACCACGGCCGGGTAGAAACCATCGATCCTGGCCTTGTCGGCCACGAAGCGGCCGGCGGCGATCGTCGGCACGTACCAGGTGCCGTGTTTTTTCATCAGCGCGAAGATCTCGTCGTCCATGTAGGTGCCGTGTTCGATCGTGGTCACGCCGCCGACGACGGCGCGGCGCATGCCTTCCTTGCCGTGTGCGTGCGCGGCGACGCGGTAGCCGTAGTCCTTGGCGGCCTCGACCACGGCGCGCACTTCGTCCACGGTGAACTGCGGGCCATCGCCGCTCCTGGCGTAGCTCAGCACGCCGCCGGTGGCGGTGATCTTGATCACGTCCGAGCCGTCCTTGTAGCGCTGGCGCACGGCTGCGCGCGCCTCGTCGGGGCTGTTGACCACGCCCTCGGCCGGGCCGGGCATGCCCAGCGCATCGGCAAGCAGATGGTTCAGGCCGTTGGTGGGATCGCCATGGCCGCCGGTGGTGGCGATGGACTTGCCGGCGGCGTAGATGCGCGGACCGGGCACCAGGCCCTGGTTGATGGCGTCACGCAGCGCCAGGGTGGTCTCGCCGCCCAGGTCGCGCACGGTGGTGAAACCGGCGTCGAGCGTCTTGCGGGCGAAACCGACCGACCGCAGCACGGTGAACTCGGGGTTGAGCCGGAAGCCTTCGGAATAGCTCTGCGGGTTGGACTCGCCGCTCAGGTGCACGTGCAGGTCGATCCAGCCCGGGCTGCAGGTGTGGCCGGCCAGGTCCACCGACCGCGCGCCCTCGACCGGGCCGTGGCCGGCGCGGATCTCGCGCACCTTGCCGTCCGCCACCACCACCGTCTGGTCGGCGCGGCTGCGGCCGGCGGCGCTGTCGAACAGCTGGCCGCAGTGCAGGGCCAGGGTTTCGGCGGACGCGGCCGCGGGCAGGGCAAGGGCCAGGGCGAGCGGGGTCAGGCACAGGGAGCGGGTCAGGCGCATGGGCAGGTCTCCGGGATGAGGGCCGATCATAACCAGCCGGGCGGCACCGCCGCCGGAGCCAAGCCCCGCCCCGATTTGTTACGCTGGCGGCCTGATTTTTCCCTGCCCCAACCCCATGTCCGACATCCAAGACCCCAACGCCTACGATCCGAAGGCGGTGGAAACCGCCGCGCAGTCCCATTGGCAGGCCACCGGCGCGTTCCGCGTGACCGAGGACGCGTCGCGCCCGAAGTACTACTGCCTGTCCATGCTGCCGTATCCGTCGGGCGCGCTGCACATGGGCCACGTGCGCAACTACACCATCGGCGACGTGATCAGCCGGCACCGGCGCATGAAGGGATACAACGTGCTGCAGCCGATGGGCTTCGACGCCTTCGGCCTGCCGGCCGAGAACGCCGCGATCAAGAACCGCACCGCGCCGGCGAAGTGGACCTACGCCAACATCGAACACATGCGCGACCAGCTCTCGCGGCTGGGTTTCGCCTACGACTGGACCCGCACTTTCGCCACCTGCCAGCCGGACTACTACCGCTGGGAACAGCTGATGTTCACGCGGCTGATGGCCAAGGGCCTGGTCTACCGCAAGAACTCGGTCGTCAACTGGGACCCGGTGGACCACACCGTGCTGGCCAACGAACAGGTGATCGACGGCCGCGGCTGGCGTTCCGGCGCGCTGGTGGAAAAGCGCGAGATCCCGCAGTGGTTCCTCAAGATCACCGACTACGCGCAGGAACTGCTGGACGGCCTGGACACGCTGCCCGGCTGGCCCGACGCGGTGAAGACCATGCAGCGCAACTGGATCGGCCGCAGCGAAGGCCCTGAGATCACCTTCGCGATGGAGGCCCTGGCCGACCCGCTGACCGTGTTCACCACGCGTCCGGACACGCTGATGGGCGTCACCTACGTCGCCGTGGCGGCCGAACACCCGGTCGCGCTGTGGGCGGCGTGCGGCAATGCCGACGTGAAGGCCTTCGTGGACGAGTGCCGCCGCGGTGGCGTGTCGGCGGCCGAGCTGGAGACGCAGGAGAAAAAGGGCATCTTCACCGGCCTGCATGCCATCCATCCGGTCAGCGGCGACAAGGTGCCGGTGTGGGTCGCCAACTTCGTGCTGATGGGTTACGGCACCGGCGCGGTGATGGCGGTGCCGGGCCATGACGAGCGCGACTTCGAGTTCGCGCACAAGTACGGCCTGCCGGTGAAACAGGTGATCGCCATCGAGGGCGAAACCTACGACGCCGGCCGCTGGCAGGACTGGTACGCCGACAAGGCCGACCCGCGCATGCGCGTGGTGAATTCGGGCGATCTCGACAACCTGGGCTACCAGGCCGCCTTCGACGCGCTGGCGGAAAAACTCGCCGACGATGGCCGGGGCCAGCGCCGGGTGAACTACCGCCTGCGCGACTGGGGCGTCAGCCGCCAGCGTTACTGGGGCTGCCCGATCCCGGTGATCTACTGCGAAAAATGCGGCGCGCTGCCGGTGCCCGAAAACCAGCTGCCGGTGGTGCTGCCCGAGGACGTCGCCTTCACCGGCGTCGCCTCGCCGATCAAGGCCGACCCGGAGTGGCGCCGCACTGCTTGCCCTGCTTGCGGCGGCCCGGCCGAACGCGAGACCGACACCTTCGACACCTTCATGGAGTCGAGCTGGTACTACGCGCGCTACACCTCGCCCGGCGCCACCGACCTGGTGGACGAACGTGCGGACTACTGGCTGCCGGTGGACCAGTACATCGGCGGCATCGAACACGCGATCCTGCACCTGATGTACTTCCGCTTCTATCACAAGCTGATGCGCGACGCGGGCCTGGTGAAGAGCGACGAACCCGCGACCAACCTGCTGTGCCAGGGCATGGTGATCGCCGACACGTTCTATCGCGAGAACCCGGGCGCGCCGAACGAGTGGTTCAACCCGGCCGACGTGGACGTGGTGCGCGATTCCAAGGGCCACGCCACCGGCGCCGTGTTGCGCGGCGACGGCCTGCCGGTGCAGATCGGCGGCACCGAGAAGATGGCCAAGTCCAAGAACAACGGCGTCGATCCGCAGCTGATGGTGGACAAGTACGGCGCCGACACCGTGCGCCTGTTCTCGATGTTCGCCGCGCCGCCCGAGCAGAGCCTGGAGTGGAACGAGGCGGGCGTGGAGGGCATGTCGCGTTTCCTGCGCCGGTTGTGGGCGCAGGTGCACCGGCATGTCGCCGAGGGCCCGGTGTCGACACTGGACGCGGCCACGATCGATGGTGCGCAGAAGACCCTGCGCCGCCAGTTGCACGAGACCATCCAGAAGGTCGGCGACGACTACGGCCGCCGCCACACTTTCAACACCGCCATTGCCGCGGTGATGGAGCTGCTGAACGCGATCTCGAAGTTCGACGATGCCAGCGCCTGGGCCGCGCCCTGCGCCAGGAATGTTTCGAGGCCGTCACCCTGCTGCTCAACCCGATCACCCCGCACACCTCGCATGCGCTCTGGCAGCTGCTGGGGCATCCGGAAGCGACGCTGGAGGACCAGGGTTTCCCGAAGCCGACCCGGCCGCGCTGGTGCGCGAGGCCGCCGTGCTGGCGGTGCAGGTGAACGGCAAGCTGCGCGCCACCATCGAGGTCTCGGTGAATGCCGGCAAGGACACCATCGAGGCGCTGGCACTGGCCGAGCCGAACGTGCAAAAGTTCATGGAGGGCCTGTCGGTGCGCAAGGTCATCGTGGTGCCGGGCAAGATCGTCAACATCGTCGCGGGGTGATCGGAGTGAATGGGATGTCTCGACTGCTGCTCCTGGCCTGCCTTGTCGCCGCCCTGTCGGCCTGCGGTTTCCGCCCGCGCGCCTCGCTGGCGCTGGCCGAGGAACTGGGCCCGGTCAAGGTGGTCACCGCCGATCCCTACAGCCCGCTGGCCCAGGGTCTTTCGGTGGCGCTGCAGCGCGCCGGTGCGCAGTCAGCGGTCGAGGGCCAGCCGTCGGCCACGCTGCGGGTGCGTTCGGAAAACCTTCGGACCCGCCCGCTGTCCGTGGACGCGACTGCGCGCGTGCGTGAGTACGAAACCGTCTACCGGGTGCGGTTCGAGCTGACCGACGCGGAAGGCGCGAGCCTGCTGTCGCCGCAGACGATCGAGCTGCGGCGCGAGTACACCTACGACGCCAAGGCGCAGGCCGGCAGCCCTGCCGAGCAGGAACTGATCCAGGAAGAACTGCGCCGCGACATGCAGGCGGCGATCCTGCGGCGCCTGGACGCAACGCTGCGCGCGGACTGATGGAGCTGCGCGCCGACCGCCTGGAACGCCAGCTGGCCGGCGAGACGCTGCGGCCGGTCTACCCGGTGGCCGGCGCCGAACCGCTGCTGGTGCAGGAAGCCGCCGACGCCATCCGCGCCAAGGCAAGGGAAGAAGGTTACGGCGAGCGCGAGGTCTACGACGCCGATGCCCGCTTCGACTGGAACACGCTGACCCAGGGCCTGGCCTCGCTCAGCCTGTTCGCCAGCCGTCGCCTGTTCGACCTGCGCCTGCCCACCGGCAAACCCGGCAAGGAAGGCAGCGAGGCCCTGCGCGAATACTGCGAGAAGGCGCCGCCCGACACCGTGTTGCTGATCACCGCCCAGGAGTGGAGCAAGTCGCACACCGGCAAGTGGAGCGAGGCGATCGCGAAAACCGGACACCTGGTGCCGGTCTATCCGCTGAAGGCGCATGAACTGGGCGAGTGGCTGCAGCGCCGGCTGCGCAGCCGCGGCCTGGTCGCCACGCCCGATGCGGTGCGGCGCCTGGCCGACCGGGTCGAGGGCAATCTGCTGGCGGCGGCGCAGGAAGTGGACAAGCTGGCCCTGCTGGTCGGCGGCGGCGCCCGCGGACCCGGCGCCGAGGCCATCGATGTCGAACAGATGGAGCGGCTGGTGGCCGACTCCTCGCGCTTCGACGTGTTCAAGCTGATCGACACCGCGCTGGCCGGCGAGGCCGTGCGCGCGGTGCGCATGTTGGCCGCACTGCGCGGCGAGGGCGAACAGGTCGCCGGGCTGATGCCGATGGTCGCCCGCGAAGTGCTGGGCCTGTGCACGCTGTCCCGCGCCGCCGAATCCGGCAACGTGGTGGCGGCGATGCGTGAGGCACGCATCTGGGACAGCAAGCAGGCCGTGTACCGGCGTGCGCTGGAACGGCACCCGGCCTCGCGCTGGGAACGCTTCGCGGCCGAGTGCGGCCGCATCGACCGCGCCGCCAAGGGGCGCGGCGACGGAGATCCCTGGCTGTTGCTGGAACGCCTGCTGGTGGCGATCGCCGACGCGCGCGGACGCAAGCTGCTGGCCTCATGAGCCTGGCGCTGCTCTACGGCGGCACCTTCGATCCGGTCCACGCCGGCCACCTCGCGGTGGCGCGTGCCGCCCGTGCGGCCCAGGGGCCGACATCGCTTTCCTGCCGGCGGCCGATCCGCCGCACCGCCCGGCGCCCGGCGCCTCGGCCACGGAGCGCGCGCACATGCTGGAACTGGCCATCGCCGGCGAACCGGGCTGGCGGGTCGACCGGCGCGAACTGCAGCGTGCCGGGCCGTCCTACACCGTGGACACCCTGCGCGAACTGCGGGCCGAACGTGGCCCCGCGGCGCCGCTGGCCTGGCTGGTGGGTGCCGATGCCTTCCGTGGCCTCACCGGCTGGCACCACTGGCCGGAGCTGATGGCGCTGGCGCACTTCGTGGTGGCCGTGCGCCCCGGACACGACCTCCAGGACCTGCCGCCGGACCTGGCGGCGGCCTGCGCCGGCCGCTGGCACGAGGCGCCCGACGCATTGGCCGCGGTGCCGGCCGGACGGCTGCTCAGGCTGGAGATGCCACTGCACCCGGCCTCGGCCACCGAGCTGCGGCGGCGACTGCGGACAGGTGATGACGACGGTGGCTGGCTGGCCCCGGGGTGAAGGCCTACATCGCCGAAAAGCGCCTGTATCGGGGCCAGGAAGGCCCCGGCGGCGTATAATGCGGCCCGTCTTTCCCCGTCGAGCACCCCGTTGACCACCCAAGCCCACGTCATCAAGACCAAGATGCCCGACCCGGCCCCTCGCCGGAGGCGATCCTCAAGCAGGTGCACCTGGCGCTGGAGGAGATGAAGGCCAAGGATGCCGTCGAGATCGATGTGCGTGGCAAGACCAGCATCGCCGACTACCTGGTGGTGGTGTCCGGCACTTCGACCCGGCACGTGAAGTCGGTGGCCGACGAAGTGGTGCGTTTCGCCAAGAAGTGCGGCGTGATGCCGCTGGGCGTCGAAGGCGAGCGCGAGGCCGAGTGGGTGCTGGTGGACCTGGGCGACGTGATCGTGCACGTGATGCTGCCGCGCGTGCGCGAGTTCTACGCGCTCGAGCGCCTCTGGACCGTCGGCGACCAGCCGCCGGAAGAGTGAAGGCACGGCTCATCGCCGTCGGCGAACGCGCACCCGACTGGGTCGCCGCCGGGTTTTCCGAATACCAGAAGCGCCTGTCGCACTGGTTGCCGCTTGATCTGCACGAAGTCGCGCCGGGAATGCGCGGCAAGGGTCGCGACGCCGCCCGCGCGATGTCGGACGAGGGTGCCCGCGTGCTGGCCGCCGTGCCGCGTGGAGCCCACGTGGTCACGCTCGATGGCCGCGGCAAACCGTATTCCTCCGAACAGCTGGGCCAGCGCCTGGAACACTGGCGCGGCCAGGGCCGCGATCTCGCCTTCCTGATCGGCGGGCCCGAAGGCCACGCGCCGGAAGTCATCGCCGCGGCGGATGAAAGCTGGTCGCTCGGCCCGCTGACGCTGCCGCACATGCTGGTGCGCCTGGTGCTGGCCGAACAGCTCTATCGCGCCGCCAGCCTGCTCGCCAACCACCCCTATCACCGGGCCTGAACCCCGGCCAGCGCGGCCCCGCCGCCGGCTGCCGGACTCCGGCCGCAGCGGCTATGCTTGCGCCATGCTCTATCTCGCCTCGCAATCGCCCCGCCGCCGCGACCTGCTGAGCCAGCTCGGCTTGCAATTCGGCCTGCTGGACGTGGATGTACCCGAACAGCGCCTGCCCGGCGAACCGCCGGAAACCTACGTCAGCCGAGTAGCCCGCGAGAAGGCCGGTGCCGGCCTGCTGGCGGTGGTGGCGAACCCGAGTGCGGTCGTGCTCGGTGCCGATACCGAAGTCGTGCTCGACGACCGCGTATACGGCAAACCCGCCGACGCCGACGATGCCGCGCGCATGCTGGCGCAGCTTTCGGGCCGGACGCACCGGGTGATCTCCACGGTCTGGCTGGTCAGCGCCGGCCGTGAACTGCACGCGACCAGCATTTCCGACGTCACCTTCGAAGAACTCACGCCCGAACGCATCGCCGCCTACATCGCCACCGGCGACTGTTTCGGCAAGGCCGGCGCCTATGCCATCCAGGGGCGCGCGGCGCCTTCGTCTCCCATCTCTCCGGCAGCTTCACCGGAGTGATGGGCCTGCCGCTGCACGAGACCGCCCGCCTGCTGCGCGGGTTCGGCCTGATCGACTGACCCGGGGAAGCGCGTGTCCGAAGAAATCCTGATCAACGTCACCCCCGGGAGACCCGCGTGGCGGTCGTCGAGAACGGCATGCTGCAGGAGTTGCACATAGAGCGCGCCTCGCGCCGCGGTGTGGTCGGCAACATCTACAAGGGCCGGGTGCAGCGGGTGATGCCCGGCATGCAGGCCGCCTTCGTCGAGATCGGCCTGGACCGCGCCGCCTTCCTGCACGCCTCCGACATCCTGAAGGTGCCGCTGGCGCAGGCCGGCGAGGGCGACGAACCGCCGCCGGCGCCGGGCCCGACGCCGCCGATCAATTCGCTGGTGCACGAAGGCCAGGAAATCGTAGTGCAGGTGGTGAAGGACCCGATCGGCAGCAAGGGCGCGCGCCTGACCACGCAGATCTCGATCCCGTCGCGTTACCTGGTGTTCCTGCCGCATTCGCGCGTGCTCGGCGTGTCGGCGCGCATCGAGGACGAGGCCGAACGCACGCGCCTGAAGACCGTCGTGTCCGAACAGGCCAACGGCAGCGGCCAGGGCTACATCGTGCGCACCAATGCCGAAGGCCAGCCGGCCGAGGCCCTGGCCGAGGACGTGGCCTACCTGCGCCGCGCCTGGGACGTGATCCGCGAGGCCAGCGCCAGCACAAAGGTCGGGCAGCGCATCTACGAGGACCTGGCGCTGCCGCTGCGCGCCGTGCGCGACCTGATGCGCAAGGACGTGGACAAGGTGCGGGTGGATTCGCGCGAGGCCTTCGACAAGCTCAGCGCCTTCGCCGCGCAGTTCATGCCGATCCTGGCCGAACGCATCGAACATTATTCGGGCGAGCGGCCCATCTTCGACCTGTACGGCGTCGAGGACGAGATCCTGCGCGCGATGCAGAAGGAAGTGCCGCTCAAGTCCGGCGGCTACCTGATCATCGACCAGACCGAGGCGATGGCGACGGTGGACGTGAACACCGGCAGCTTCCTCGGCCAGCGCAACCTCGAGGAGACGGTGTACCGCACCAACCTCGAGGCCGCGCAGGCGGTGGCGCGCCAGCTGCGGCTGCGCAACCTGGGCGGCATCATCATCATCGACTTCATCGACATGACCGACGACGAGCACCGGCGGCAGGTGCTGCGCACGCTCGAGAAGGGCCTGTCGCACGACCACGCCCGCACCTCGGTGCACGAGTTCTCACCGCTGGGCCTGGTCGAGATGACCCGCAAGCGCACCACCGAAAGCCTCGAGCGCCAGCTGTGCGAGCCCTGCCACGAATGCGGCGGCCGCGGCACGCTGAAGACCGCGGAAACGCTGACCTATGAAGTCTTCCGCGAGATCACCCGCGCGGTGCGCCAGTTCGAGGCCTCGCAGCTGCTGGTGATCGCGTCGCCGAAAGTGGTGACCAAGATCACCGAGGAGGAGTCGGCCGCGGTGGCCGAGCTGGAGGAGTTCCTCGGCAAGTCGATCCGCTTCCAGGCCGACGAGCAGTACGCGCAGGAACAATACGACGTGGTGCTGCTGTAAACACGGGCATGCCCAGCGCGCTGCGCCGCCGGATCCGCCACACGCGCCGCCTGTTGGGGTACGGCGTGCTGGTGCTGCTGATCCTGGCCGCCACCCTGGTCGGCGCGCTCAACCAGCTGCTGCCGCTGGTCGAACGCCATCCCGACAAGGTCGCCGGCTGGCTCGGCGAACGCCTCGGCCAGCCGGTGTCGTTCACCCGCGCGGTGGGCGAATGGACCCGGCGCGGCCCGCGATTCATCCTCGACGACCTGCGCATCGGCACCGAAGGCCGCCGCCTCGAGATCGGCCGCGCCGAGCTGCTGGTGGCGGTTTATTCGGGCCTGCTGCCGGGCGGCCACCTCACCGAGCTCAAGGTGCGCGAACTGTCGCTGCGGCTGGAGCAGGGCGAGGACCGGCGCTGGCGCATGGCCGGCCTGCCGTTCGAGCCGCAGCCGGGCGTGGATCCGCTGGACACGCTGGAAGCGCTGGGTGAACTGCAGGTCGAGCGCGCGCGCCTGACCGTGCGTTCGGCGGCATGGCGCTCCGAACTGATGTTGCCGCGCGTGGACCTGCGCCTGCGCGTCAGTGATTCGCAGGTCACCGCCGGCGTGCGCGCCTGGGCCGATCGCCGGGGCCGGCCGCTCAACGCGGTGGCCGACCTCGCGCGCGCCGACTGGTCGGGCCAGCTCTGGGTAGGCGGCCAGGACCTGCGCCTGGATGAATGGTCGCCGCTGCTGGCCGATACCGGCCTGGTGGTGTCCGGCGCCGGCGACCTCGACCTGTGGGCGCGCATCCAGGCACAGCGGATCATGGACGTGCGCAGCCGCGCCGATTTCGCGCCGCTGGCGCTGGGCTCGCGCCAGCCCTGGCGTCTGCGCGAGGACGGCCGGATGGAATCGCCGCCGGTGGCTTTTCTGCGAGCCGACCTGCTGGCGCGCTGGCAGGCCGACGCCAATGGCTGGCAACTGCATGCGCCGCAGTTGAACTTCCACGAGAGCGGACGCCAGGAGCCGCGCAGCTTCGACGGCCTGTGGCTCGCGGGTGGCGAACACTTCGCGCTGCAGGCGCCGCGCATGGACCTGGCGCCGGCGCGTGCGCTGGCGACGCTGAGTCCCGCCGTGCCCGCAGGACTGCGCCGCTGGTTGCACGAAGCAGCTCCCGACGGCGAATTGCGGGACGTGAACGTGCACGGCCGCAGCGGTGACTGGTCGGGTTCGGCGCGGTTCGACGCGGTCGGCTGGAGCCCCTACGGCAACAGTCCGGGGCTGCAGGGCCTGACCGGCAGCACCGCCTTCGACCAGGCCGGCGGCGTGCTGCGCCTGGACGAAGGGCCGGCGCGTTTCGACTGGCCGCGTTTCCGCCAGCCGCTCGACGTGCAACTGGACGGCACCCTGGGCTGGTGGCGCGATGGCGTGGGCTGGACCGCGGGCGCCGCCGGCCTGCATGTGCGTGGCCCCGACTTCGGTGCCCGCCTGCGCGCCGAACTGCAGTTTCCCGCCGACGGCACGCGTCCGCGCCTGGACCTGGCGGCGACCGTGGATCCGTCCACCGTGGTGACCTCGCACAAGTTCTGGGTGGTCGGGAAGATGCCGCCGGCGACCATCGACTGGCTCGACAACGCGCTGCAGGACGGCCGGGTCGAGAATGGACGGGCGGTGCTGGCCGGCGACCTCGACGACTGGCCGTTCCGCGAGGGGCAGGGCCGTTTCGATGCGCGCGCGCGGGTGATGCAGGCCCGCGTGGCCTTCAATCCCGAATGGCCCCCGGCCGAAGCGCTGGACCTGGACGTGAGTTTCGATGGCCCGGGCATGGCGCTGGAAGGCGAGGGCATGATCCAGGGCAACCGCGTGCGCCGCGTCGCGGGCGGCATCGCCGATTTCAAGGATCCGCGCCTGGTGCTCGACATCGACTCGCCGGCCAACGGCGAATCGCTGCAGGCGCTGATGCTGTCCAGCCCCTTGCGCCAGCGTTACGAGGAACACCTGCTGAAGGCCCGCATCCGCGGGCCGGCGACGGTGGCGCTGGACCTGGACCTGCCGCTGGCCAAACACCTCACCGGCCGCCGCATCGAAGGCACGCTGGACCTCCAGGACGCACAACTGTCCGATCCGCGCTGGCAGATCGACTTCAGCAAGGTCAACGGCCGCACGCGTTTCAGCGACCAGGGTTTCGCCGCCGAACAGCTCGAGGTGCTGTTCGAGGACCGGCCGGCGCGGTTCAGCCTGCTGGTCGGCGTGTTCACCGGCGAACCGGAGCTGGCAGCACGTGCCACGCTCGAAGGCGAGCTGCCGCCGCAGGCCTTGCTGGCGCGGCACGAACCGCTGGGCTGGTTGAACGAATGGCTGCAGGGCAGCAGCGCCTGGACCGTGGACGTGCGCATTCCGCAGGCGCCTGCCGGACAAGTGGCGCCGCCCGCCCAGCTGCGCGTCGATTCCGACCTGGTCGGCACCACGGTCGGCTTGCCGGCACCGCTGGCCAAGGCCGCCGACACGCCGATGCCGCTGCGCCTGCAGGCACCGCTGCCGGTCGGCGCGGGCGAAGTGAACCTGAGCCTGGGTTCGGAGATGCGCCTGCGCGGCCGCATCGGTGACGACGAGGCCATGAGCGGCGTGATCCAGTTCGGCACCGGCGACAGCATTGCCCTGCCGGCCCGGGGCCTGGTGGTGCGCGGCGCGACCGACCGCCTGGACGCCGCCGGCTGGATCGCCTTCGCCGCGAAAGGCGAAGGGACCGGGGCGCTGCAGGAGGTGGACCTGCGGGTCGCCACGCTCGACCTGCTCGGGTCGCCCTTCGCCGAAACCCGGCTGCAGCTGCAGCGTGGTCCGGACAGCACCGGGGTGCGGTTGGAGGGACCGGCGATCGCCGGCACGGTCACCGTCCCGAACGTGCTCAGCCAGGGCGTCAGCGGCGAGTTCGCGCGCCTGCACTGGCCGGAAAAACCCGTACCCAGCGCCGAACAGCAGGCTGCCGCCGACGCCGGGCTCAGCGATGATCCGGGCAAGCTGCCGCCATTGCGCTTCACGGTCGAGGACCTGCGCCTGGGCATGCTGCAGTTGGGCAAGTCCGAACTGCTGGCGGTGCCGCTGCCCGACGGCCTGCGCATCGAACGTTTCAGCACGAATTCGCCCACGCTCGAACTGCTGGCCAACGGCGACTGGCTGCGTGCCGGCGAAGGCGCCAGCCGTTCACGGTTCGAAGTCGAGTTCAGTGCGAGCAGCCTGGGTGAACTGCTGGGCGCGTTCGGCCTGGCCGGCATGGTGGACGACGGCCAGACCCGCGGCCGCCTGGACGGCAGCTGGGTCGGCTCGCCCGGCAATTTCGCCCTGTCGCGTTTCACCGGCCGGCTGCAGGCCGATGTCGGTGAAGGCCATCTTCTGGAAGTTGAACCGGGCGGCGGCGGCCGCGTGCTGGGCCTGATAAGCCTGACCGAGATCCCGCGCCGGCTGAGCCTGGATTTCAGCGACTTCTTCAACAAGGGTTTCGCCTTCAACACCATGAGCGGCGAATTCGTGTTCGCCGACGGGTTCGCCCGCACCGACCTGCTGCAGATCAACGGCCCGGCCGCGGAGATCCGGGTCAGCGGCTCCACCGACCTGCGCCGCGAGGAATACGACCAGCGCATCGAGGTGCTGCCCAAGACCGGCGGCGTGCTGCCGGCGCTCGGCCTGGTGGTCGGCGGCCCGGTCGGTGCGGCCGCGGGCGCGGTGGCGCAGGCGGTGCTTCAGAATCCGCTGAAACAGGCGGCGCGCACGGTGTACCGCGTCACCGGACCCTGGAAAGACCCCAAGGTCGAGGTGGTCGAGAAGGGGCCGCCGCAGACGGTGCCTCCGGCCGCGCGCCAGCCTTGAAGCAGGCGACGGCGGGCCGCATCTGTCAGGCTATGCCTCCGTTTCCGAGTTCCTTCCGCGCATGACCGACACCCTGCAACTCGCCCAGTCGCGCCTGCTCACCCCTGGCGGCCTGGGCCTGGATGGCCTGGACGCCACTTTCGGCCGGCTGATGGGCCCGGGCGTGGATTTCGGCGACCTGTATTTCCAGCACAGCCGGCGCGAAAGCTGGAGCCTGGAGGACGGCATCGTCAAGGACGGTTCGCACGCGATCGAGCAGGGCGTGGGCGTGCGTGCGGTCAGTGGCGAGAAGACCGGCTTCGCCTATTCCGACGACATCCGCGCCGATGCGCTGCTGGAATCGGCTTCCGCCGCTCGGGCAATCAGCCGCAGCGGCCACTCCGCCGGCGGCGGCCAACGTGTCATCGTGCCGGGCCGTGCGCTTTACGCGCCGGTCGACCCGATCGACGGCATGGACGCCGACGGCAAGATCGCCGCACTGCGCGCGGTGGACCACTGGCTGCGCGACCAGGACCCGCGCGTGCGCCAGGTCATCGTCAGCCTTTCCGGCGGCGTGGATACGGTGCTGGTGGCACGCAGCGACGGCGTGCTGGCCTCGGACGTGCGACCGCTGGTGCGCTTCAACGTGCAGGTGATCGTCGAACAGGACGGCCGCCGCGAGCAGGGTTATGCCGGCGCTGGCGGGCGTTCTTCCTACGAAGAACTTTTTTTCCGGCGGCAAGCCGCGCGAGGTCGCGCGCGAGGCGCTGCGGCAGGCGCTGGTGAACCTGGACGCGGTGGACGCACCGGCCGGCACGCTGCCGGTGGTGCTCGGCCCCGGCTGGCCGGGCGTGCTGCTGCATGAAGCCGTCGGCCACGGCCTGGAGGGCGACTTCAATCGCAAGGGCACGTCGGTCTATGCCGGCCGAATCGGCGAACGCGTGGCGGCGCCGGGCGTCACCATCGTTGATGACGGCACGCTGGCCGCGCGCCGTGGTTCGCTCAACATCGACGACGAGGGCACGCCGACCCAGTGCACCACGCTGATCGAGGACGGCATCCTGCGCGGCTACCTCCAGGACACCTTGAACGCGCGCCTGATGGGCGTGGCGCCCACCGGCAACGGCCGCCGCGAATCCTTCGCGCACCTGCCGATGCCGCGCATGACCAACACCTACATGCTGGCCGGCAACTACGACCCGGCCGAGATCATCGCCTCGGTGAAGAAGGGCCTGTACGCGCCCAACTTCGGCGGCGGCCAGGTGGACATCACCAGCGGCAAGTTCGTGTTCTCGGCGACCGAGGCCTACCTGATCGAGGACGGGAAGATCACGCGGCCAGTGAAGGGCGCGACCCTGATCGGCAACGGCCCGGAAGCGATGACCCGCGTGTCCATGGTCGGGCGCGACCTGCAGCTCGACGCCGGTGTCGGCGTATGCGGCAAGGACGGCCAGAGCGTGCCGGTGGGGTGGGCCAGCCCAGCCTGAAGATCGACGCGATGACGATCGGCGGCACCCGCGCGTGAGTTCAGCCGCGGCCGGTATCGAAGTCGAAGTCGTCCGGCGCGATGTAGTCGGATTCGTCGATGGCGTCGACCTCGATCTCGAGGTCGTCGGCTTCGTCCGGCACCGGCGCCTCGGCCAGCAGGTCGCGCAGCTCGCGGAACAGTTCGCGGTAGGCGTGCGGCGGCTTGTTCTTCAGCTTTTCCTGGTGCGCGTTGCGCGCCAGCTGGCGCAGGTGCTGGCGGTCGGCGTGCGGATGCAGGGCCAGCAGTTCCGACAGCGCGCCGTCGCCGTCGGCGATCAGCCGGTCGCGCCAGTATTCGACCTGGTGCAGGGCCTGGGCCTCGCGCCGGCCCTCGACCTTGTCGTGGTCGAGCGCGGCGCGGATCGCCTGCAGGGCTTCGTCGTCCTCCCGGCGCATGATCTTGGCCAGGTAGTGCACCTGCCGCTTGCGGGCGATCTGGGCGGTGACCTTCTTGGACGCCAGCACCAGGTTGCGCAGGTCCTCGTCCATCGGGATCTGGGCGATGCGGGCATCGGACTGCGCCACCAGCTGCAGGGCCAGGTCCAGCACGGCCAGGGCTTCGCGCCGCTGTTCGCTGCGGCTCGGGCCGAAGTCCTCTTCTTCTTCGAATTGATCGCTGTTATGCATCGTCCACCACCGTTCCGGAGCGAAAGGATACGCCCATGCACGCCCTGACCCCAGCTTCCGATGATTCCCGGGAGCGCATGGACCGCCTTTCCGGCCTGGCCCGGGAGGTGCTGCGCCTGTGCGCGGCCCGGGGCGCCAGCCAGGCCGAGGTGGCCCTGAACGAGGACCGCGGCCTGTCGGTGAACCTGCGCATGGGCGAGGTCGAAACCGTCGAGCGCACCCGGGACCGCGGCGTCGCCTTGACCGTCTACTTCGGCCAGCGCAAGGGTAGCGCCAGCACGGCCGACCTGCAGCCGGGCAGCCTGGAGTCCACGGTCGACCAGGCCTGCGCCATCGCCCGCTACACCGAGGCCGATCCGGCCGCCGGCCTGGCCGATGCCCACCGCATGGCCAGCGACCCGCGCGAATTCGACGCCTGGCATCCCTGGAACCTGGACGCCGACCGGGCGATCGCGCTGGCCCAGGAGGCCGAGGCCGCCGGCCTGGCCGCCGACACCCGCATCGCCAATTCCGACGGTGCCTCGGCCTACACCGGCGACAGCGTGTCGGTGTACGCCAACAGCCATGGGTTCCTCGGCGCCGAGCGCGGCACCAATCATTCGCTCAGCGTGTCGCTGATCGCCGGTCGAGGCGACGGCATGCAGCGCGAGTACTGGTACACCAGCGGCCTGTCGCCCGACGACCTGGAAGCGCCGGCGGCGGTCGGCCGGCGCGCCGCCGAGCGAACAGTCGCGCGGCTGGAGCCGCGGCCGATCAGGACGGGCGACTACCCGGTGCTGTTCGCGCCGGAAATGGCGCGCAGCCTGGTCGGCCACCTGCTGGGAGCGGTTTCCGGCGGCGCGCTGTACCGGCGCGCGAGCTTCCTGCTCGACCATGCCGGCAAGCGCATCCTGCCGCCTTGGTTCAGCGTGTTGGAACGGCCGCACATCCCGCGTGGCCTGCGCTCGTCCGCCTTCGATGCAGAAGGCGTGGCGACGGTGGATTCCGACCTGGTGCGCGACGGCGTGCTGCAGCGTTACCTGCTGGGCAGTTATTCGGCTCGCAAGCTCGGGCTGGAAAGCACCGGCAATGCCGGCGGCGTGTACAACCTCGAGGTCCAGGCCAATGCCGCCGGCCTGGACGAGATGCGCCGCGGCATGGGTACCGGCCTGCTGGTGACCGAGCTGATGGGGCAGGGCGCCAACACCGTCACCGGCGATTATTCGCGCGGCGCCAGCGGATTCTGGGTCGAGAACGGCGAGATCGTGCATGCGGTCGATGAGCTGACCATCGCCGGTCGCCTGCAGGACATGTTCCAGGCGATCGAGGCCGTGGGCGCCGACATCGACCGGCGTTCGCACGTGGGCATCGGGTCGGTGCTGATCGGCAGGTTGATGGTCGCCGGCGAGGCCTGATCCGCGCTTGCCTTGACAGCGTCTTCACGAGGCCGGAAATTAGGGCGGCTAACGGCGCCGCGGGCGCCGACCACTGCAGGGGAATTCGATGAACGAAATGACGCAGGAACAGAAGACCTGGGGCATGCTCGCGCACCTTTCGTCGCTGGCCGGACTGATCATCCCGCTGGGCAACCTGATCGGCCCGCTGATCGTGTGGCTGGTCAAGAAAGACACCATGCCGTTCGTGGACGACCAGGGCAAAGAGGCGCTGAACTTCAACATCACCGTTTTCATCGCCGCCGTGGTCAGCGGCCTGTTGACGCTGATCCTGATCGGCTTCCTGCTGCTGCTGGTGGTTGGCCTGGGCTGGCTGGTGCTGACGATCATGGCCGGCATCAAGGCCAATGAGGGCAACAGCTACCGTTACCCCTTCACCCTGCGCCTGATCAAATAAGCGGCGCGCCGGCGCGCGGGTCAGCTGACCCGCGCGACCGCGAACTCGGCGAGCCGGTGCAGGACACCGGCGCGCTCACCAAGCGGCCCCAGGGCCGCTTTTGTTTTGTCCGATAGTTCGACCAGCAGCGCCTTCGAACGCGCCATGCCCAGCAGGGCCGGATAGGTGGACTTGGCCTGCGACTGGTCCTTGCCCGCGGTCTTGCCCAACTGCGCGCTGTCGCCTTCGACATCGAGGATGTCGTCGCGGATCTGGAACGCCAGGCCCAGGGCCGAGGCGTAGTCGTCGAGCCGCGCCAGCGTTTCCGCATCGGCATCGCCGGCCAGCGCACCCATCCTGACCGCGGCGCGGATCAGCGCGCCGGTCTTGAGCGCATGCAGGCGTTCGAGCTCGGCCAGCGCCAGCTGCGCGCCGGTGGCGGCCATGTCCAGGGCCTGGCCGCCGCACATGCCGCGGGTGCCGGTGGCTTCGGCCAGGGTCTGCAGCCAGGCCACGCGCAGCGTGGCGGCGGCAGGTGATTCGGCCAGCACGCTGAAGGCCAGGGTCTGCAGGGCATCGCCGGCCAGGATCGCGGTGGCTTCGTCGAAGGCGACGTGCACGGTCGGGCGGCCGCGGCGCAGTGCGTCGTCGTCCATCGCCGGCAGGTCGTCGTGCACCAGCGAAAACGCATGCACCAGTTCGACCGCGGTGGCCGGCGCATCGAGCAGGGATTCTTCGGCGCCCAGGGCTTCGCCGGTGGCGTAGGCCAGCATCGGCCGCAGTCGTTTTCCGCCGGCTAGAACGGCGTGGCGCATCGCCTGGTGCAGCGCTTGCGGCGACTGGTCGGCAGCGGGCAATGCGGATTCGAGGCAGGCCTCGACGCGCTGCAGCCAGCGCGCCAGGCGCGGCTCAGGAAGCATCGGGCTGGAAGGGCTGGGCGCTGTCGGGATCCGCCGGGTCGCTGAGCTGGCGCACACGCAGCTCGGCCTGTTCCAGCGCCGACTGGCACTGGCGGTAGAGGCCGACGCCGCGTTCGTAGGCGGCCAGCGAATCGTCCAGTGAGAGGTCGCCCTTTTCCATTTTCTGGACCAGCAGCTCGAGTTCGTCGAGCGAGGTTTCGAACTGGGCGACGGGTGACGGCGGCGGTGCGGGGTCTTGGCGGCCATGGCCGAAGTTTGCGCGGGCCGGGCGGCGGCGGTCAATCGGCGGACGTCAGCCGCAGGCGCGCCTGGTGCGTGTCCAGCCAGGACTGCAGGTGCGCCGACACGACCAGGTCGCCCGCGGCCAGCAGCTCGCCGTCGGTGCCGAACAGCAGCGGCAGGCGCCCGCGTTCCCAGGGCGGTACGCCAAGGTCCTGCAGCACGTGCTTGAGTTCGTGGCTGTGATCGCGCCCCGGTTGGCGGATGCGTTCGCCGCCGGCGCGTGCACGGGCCTCGAGCGGCACGTCCCAGCGCATGGCCGGTTCCAGCGCCAACTGGCCGCCGCCGGGCAGCGGCAGCGGTGCCAGCCCATCCCACGCGGCGGACCAGTCGGGCGGCAGCGGTGCCCGTGCGGTTTCCGCGTGCAGCAGGTCGCGCCAGCGGCGGATCACGGCGCCGGACCAGCGGAACTCGGCCACGCGGTCCTCGTCTGCGGCCAGCACGTCGTCGGCGATCGCCTGCAGCGCGTCGCCGGGCAGCGGGGGCAGGCCCAGGGGATCCGACCCAGGCACGCAGCAGGCGGTCGCGCCAGGCCGGCGGCTGCCGCATCAGCGCCGGCAGCTGCAGACTGGCGGGGTCCAAGCCCTGGACGTCCGCCAGGCGGCGCTGGTCTTCGCCGGCCAGCAGGTCGGCCTGCGTGGCCAGCAGGCCGGCGCTGCGTGCCAGCGCGCCCGCGGCCTGCGGCCAGCGTTCCGAGAGCAGTGGCAGCACCTGGTGGCGCAGGAAGTTGCGGTCGTGGCGTTCGCTGGCGTTGGACGGGTCCTCGAGCCAGCGCAGGCCGTGCGCCTGCGCGTAGGCAAGCA
Organism: Arenimonas daejeonensis; assembly: GCF_007993735.1. Lineage (GTDB taxonomy): Bacteria > Pseudomonadota > Gammaproteobacteria > Xanthomonadales > Xanthomonadaceae > Arenimonas > Arenimonas daejeonensis. The sequence continues at coordinate 1,772,781 of NZ_CP042453.1, forward strand.
GATCGGCACGCGGCACGGCCAGCAGCGGCCGCCAGAGCCAGCCGCGCCCGAAGGCACGTTGCGCCCGCATTGCCGAAAGGCCGTCGCCGGAGCCGCGCAGCAGGCGCAGCAGCACGGTTTCGGCCTGGTCGTCCCGGTGGTGCGCCAGTGCGATCAGCTCGCCGTCGTGCTGCCAGTCGAGCAACGCCTGGTGCCGCGCGGCACGGGCCGCGGCTTCCAGTCCCTCGCCGGTGGCCTGCACCACGACCCGCCGCGATTCGAACGCCACGCCCAGCGCCGCACAGGCGGCGGCACAGTCCAGCGCCCACTGCGCGGAATCCGGATGCAGACCGTGGTCGACGTGCAGCGCGCGCAGGCCGCGGCTGCGGATCGCCGCGTCCGCGGCCAGCAGATGCAGCAGCACGGTCGAATCCAGGCCGCCGCTGAGCGCGATCGCGACCGGACCGGTGCCGGGAGCCGTCGGCAGATTCAGAACCATGGCGCCTCCGCTGCCGCGAAGGCGCCATGGCCGTCGCGTTTTCTGGATATCGGGAACCAGGCCGGGTGTACTTCGCGGCCGATCAGGCGGCCTCGTAGGCTCCGTAGCTGCGCAGGCGGCGGTAGCGCTGCTCGAGCAGGTCAGGGGTGGGCATCTTGTCCAGCGTCGCCAGCTCGGCCTGTATGGTCTGCTTGAGCGTTGCGGCCATCGCCGCCGGGTCGCGGTGCGCGCCGCCCAGCGGTTCGGGCACGATCTGGTCGATCAGCTTGTGCTCGAGCAGGCGCTTGGCGGTCAGGCCCAGGGCCTCGGCGGCGTCGCGGGCCTTTTCGGCCGACTTCCACAGGATCGAGGCACAGCCTTCCGGCGAGATCACCGAATAGGTGCTGTATTCGAGCATCAGGGTGCGGTCGCCGACGCCGATGGCGAGCGCGCCGCCGGAGCCGCCTTCGCCGATCACGGTGCAGATGATCGGCACCTTCAGTTCGGCCATTTCCAGCAGGTTGCGGGCGATGGCCTCGGACTGGCCGCGCTCCTCGGCGCCGACGCCCGGGTAGGCACCCGGGGTGTCGATGAAGGTCAGCAGCGGCAGCTGGAACCGTTCGGCCATCTTCATCAGGCGCAGCGCCTTGCGGTAGCCCTCGGGGCGCGGCATGCCGAAGTTGCGCTTGATCTTGGCCTTGGTGTCGCGGCCCTTCTGCTGGCCGATCACCATCACGGCGCGGCCGTCCAGGCGGGCCAGGCCGCCGACGATGGCGGCGTCGTCGGCGAAGGCGCGGTCGCCGGCCAGCTCGTGGAACTCGTCGAACATCAGGCCCAGTAGTCGTTGGTGTAGGGCCGCTGCGGGTGCCGGGCCAGTTGCGAGATCTGCCAGGGGGTCAGGGCCTTGAAGATTTCGGCGGTGCGGGCGCGCAGTTTCTCCTGCAGGCCATTGACCTCGGTTTCGATATTGACCGCGGGGCCGGTGCTGGCCCGGCGCAGTTCCTGGATCTTGGCGTCCAGTTCGGCGATGGGTTGTTCGAAATCGAGGAAGTTCGGGTTCATGCGGGTACTCGGTTCAGACGCGACAGCCTGGGGCCGGCGGTCTAGAGCAAAGGGTCTAGGCCGGCGATTCTATAGGGCTTGCGGCCATTTCTGTAGGCGGCCGGGCTTTTGGGGCCTGGTAGGCCTGGTTTGCCCGGCGCCGGGATCGTCTTGGGCGATAGGCCGCCGTACGTGAGGTCTTTTTCCGGGGACGCCGTGAATCCATCCATGGAGGCTCTTCGAAAACGTCCATGTTTTCGAAGCCCCGAAAAAGACCTCACGCACGACGGCCTGCGGACCACCCGGGCCGGGGTGCCGTTTCGGGGAAGAGCTCGATTGCCTTGGCTTCTGGCAAGCATTCAGTCCACCAACGAGCTTGGAACCACGCTCAGTGAGCGGCGAAGCGACGGGCTCGCGAGGCTCTTCGAGTCCGAAAGTCCGGCCCTGATCGACCACAGGACGTCGTGCGAGGGAACTTTCCGGACCTTCAGCGACATGGACGTCGCTGAAGAGCCTCCATGGATGGATTCACGGCGTGTCCGGGAAAGTTTCCTCGTGCGGCGGCCTATCGCCGAGGACGATCCCGGCTCCGGGAAGACCGGGCACTAACGGCGTCAGCCGCCCTGGGACCAAGGCCGGTGCAGGGTGAGGCTGACCTGGCTGATGCCGGGCAGCGCGCGCAGCTGGCTGATCAGCTCGGGGTCGGTGCGTACGCCCTGGCTGCCGTTGATGTCCACCGTGCCGCGGGCCTTGGCCGGGGTCAGCAAGTCCAGGCGCAGGGGCGTGGCGCCGGGGCGGAAAGCGGCCAGGGTCTGCTGCAGGCGGTCCCAGGTGCCGTGGGCGCGCAGATCTACCGTCAGCGCCAGGCGGCGCGCGTGCTGGGCGCAGAGCGCACGGAAATCCCAGCACTGGCGCGCACGCAGCACGAAGCCGCCGCTGAACTGGTCCTCGGCCAGGTTGCCCTCGACCAGCAGGATCCGGTCGCGCGAGAGCAGGTGGCCCGATTCGGCGAAGGCTTCGCGGAAGAAAGCGACCTCGAGCTGGCCGCGGCCGTCCTCGATGCGGGCGAAGGCCATCGAGTCGCCACGCCGGCGCACCGCGGAGACGATGCCCGCAAGCACGACCGCGGCTTCACCGCGCCGGTCCTTCTTCGAACTCCACAGATTGTCGAGATCGGCGAGCGTGGCGCCGACCAGGGACTGCAACTCGCCGCGCCAGGGATCGAGCGGGTGGCCGCTGAGGTAGTGGCCCAGGGTCTCGCGTTCGCCCAGCAGCTTGGTTTCCAGCGGCCAGTCGGGCGCTTCCGGCAGCTCGATGTGGATCGCCGGCGCGTCGCCGCCACCGCCGAACAGCGACACCTGCCCGGCGGCACGTTCGCGCGCCAGCTGTTCGGTGGCCTTGATCACCTCGGGCAGCTGCAGCATCAGCGAGGCGCGGTTGGCGCCGAGCGCATCCAGCGCGCCCGCGTGCACCAGCGCCTCGAGCACGCGTCGGTTTAGCTTGCCCATGTCCACGCGCTGGCAGAAATCGAGCAGGTCGCGGAATTCGCCGCCGCTGCGGCGGGCTTCGACGATCGATTCGCAGGCGCCGCGGCCGACGCCCTTCACCGCGCCCAGGCCATAACGCACGGTCTTCGGGTCGAGCGCGACGAACATGTAGTCGGAGGCGTTGACGTCCGGCGGCAGCACCTTCAGGCCGATCTCGCGCGACTCGTCCAGGAAGGTCACCACCTTGTCGGTGTTGTCCATGTCGGACGACATCGTCGCGGCCATGAATTCGGCCGGGTGGTGCGCCTTCAGCCAGGCGGTCTGGTAGGCGACCAGCGCGTAGGCGGCCGAGTGCGACTTGTTGAAGCCGTAGTCGGCGAACTTCTCCATCAGGTCGAAGATCGGGCTGGCGACGTCGGCCTTGATGTCCTGTTTTTCCGCGCCGGCCTCGAACTTGACGCGCTCCTTGGCCATCTCCTCGGGCTTCTTCTTGCCCATCGCGCGGCGCAGCAGGTCGGCGCCGCCCAGCGAATAGCCGGCCAGGACCTGGGCGATCTGCATCACCTGTTCCTGGTACACGATCACGCCGTAGGTGGGCTTGAGGATCGGCTCGAGCAGCTTGTGCGGATAGCTGACCTCGGCGCGGCCGTGGCGGCGGTCGATGAAGTCGTCCACCATGCCCGCGCCGAGCGGGCCCGGGCGGTACAGCGCGGCGAGTGCGATCAGGTCCTCGAAGGTCGAGGGCTGCAGCTTCTTGATGTACTCCTTCATGCCGCGCGATTCGAACTGGAACACCGCGGTGGTCTGTCCTTTCGACAGCAGCGCGTAGGTATCCGGGTCGTCCAGCGGCAGCGCGAGGATCTCGAGGTCGGGCACGCCGGCGCGTTTGCGCCGCGCGTTGATCGCCTTGACCGTCCAGTCGATGATCGTCAGCGTGCGCAGGCCCAGGAAGTCGAACTTCACCAGGCCGACGGCTTCCACGTCGTCCTTGTCGAACTGCGTCACCACCGACTTGGCGGTTTCGCCCTTGGCCACGTGTTCGGCGAACAGCGGGCTGAAGTCGGTCAGCGGGGTCGGTGCGATCACCACGCCGCCGGCGTGTTTGCCGGCGTTGCGGGTCAGGTCTTCCAGGCTGCGCGCCAGGTCCACCAGGTCGCGCACGTCGTCCTCGTCGCGGTAGCGCTGGATCAGCTCGGACGAGGCCAGGTCGGCGTTCTTGCGCGCGGCCTCGCTCAGGCCCAGCGCATCCTCCAGCGTCACGCCGAGCGTGAGCGGAATGAGCTTGGCGACCGAATCCACGAAACCGTAGGGATGGCCCAGCACGCGGCCGCAGTCGCGGATCGCCGCCTTCGCCGCCATGGTGCCGTAGGTGATGATCTGGCTGACCTTGTCGCGGCCGTACTTGCGGCCGACGTAGTCGATCACCTCGTCGCGGCGGTCCATGCAGAAGTCGATGTCGAAGTCGGGCATCGACACGCGTTCCGGGTTCAGGAAGCGCTCGAACAGCAGGTCGTAGCGGATCGGGTCCAGGTCGGTGATGCCCAGCGCCCAGGCCACCAGCGAGCCGGCGCCGGAACCGCGGCCCGGGCCGACCGGGATGTCGTTGCGCTTGGACCAGTTGATGAAGTCCGCGACGATCAGGAAGTAGCCGGGGAAGCCCATCTTCGTGATCACGTCCAGCTCGGTTTCGAGCCGGGCGCGGTAGGCGGCGTGGTCGAACCCGGGCGCAAGCTCGAATTTCGCCAGCCGGTCCACCAGGCCGCGATGCGCCTCTTCGGCGATCCAGCTGTCCAGCGTATGGCCCTCGGGCACCGGGAAATCCGGCAGGTAGTACTTGCCCAGGCTCAACTCGAGGTTGCAGCGTTTGGCCAGCTCGACGGTGTTTTCCAGCGCTTCGGGCAGGTCGGCGAACAGTTCCGCCATTTCCTCGGGCGACTTCAGGTACTGCTCGGGCGAGTAGTCGCGCGGGCGCTTGGGATCGTCCAGCACGCGGCCGGTGGCGATGCAGACGCGCGCCTCGTGCGCCTCGAAATCGTCGCGCGAGAGGAAACGCACGTCGTTGCTGGCCAGCAGCGGCAGCTCGTGGTGCGTTGCCAAAGCGATTGCGGCGGTGTTGAAAGCTTCCTCGCCCTCGCGGCCGGTCCGGGTCAATTCCAGATACAGCCGGTCCGGGAACGCAGCCCGCCATTCGGCCAGCGTGCGTTCGACCTGCTCCACGCGTCCCGCCGACAGCAGCGGCCCAAGCGCGCTCTCGCGCCCGGCGATGGCGATCAGGCCGGCATTGTCGGCGAACAGCCATTCCGGCTCGATCGCCACGTAGTCGCCGGCATGGCCTTCCAGGAACGCGCGCGAGATCAGCCGCGACAGCGCCAGGTAGCCGCTGCGGTCCTGGCACAGCAGGGTCAACCGGCTGGGCGGGCCGCCGCCTTCCGACAGCCACAGGTCGGCACCGGCGATGGGTTTGAGCCCGGCCGGTTCGGCGGCCTTGTAGAACTTCACCAGTGCGAACAGGTTGCTGGTGTCGGTGATCGCCACCGCGGGCAGGCCCAGCGCGGCGCAGCGCCCCACCAGCTCCGGGATGCGGATGGTGGAGTCGGTGAGCGAATACTCGCTGTGCAGGTGCAGGTGGACGAAGCTTGGCGTCATGCCGGGGACCGCGTGGCCGACCGGCAGTTTACCCCGAGGGTGGGGGCGGACAAGGCTTGACAGTCCCTGTTGCCAAGCCCTGCCGCCCGCCCCGTTGGAGAGACTTCAGCCGACGCGGAACCGGTCCGGCAGCACCGGCGCGACGACGTATTGGCGGTTGCGCACCTGGCGACGCTGCTGGCGCAGCGCGACGTCGGCCAGGCAGGCGGTTTCCCAGGCCAGGCGACGCTCGTACGGGCTGCCGCGCGGCCGTTCGACGGCGCGGAACCGGCAGTAGTCGCCATAGTCCAGGTGTCGTTGGCGAACGCCGCCCAGGACAGTTCCACCAGTAGTGCGTCGTCCAGGTGGCCGACCAGCGGCAGGTCGTCCGGGATCAGGTCGTTCACTTCCTGCAGGTAGCTGATCAGCATGCGGGCGCGTTCGCGGGTGTCCGCGCCGACGTCCCAGTCGCTGTCGTTGAGCATGCGGCGCAGTTGTTCGGCGCGGGCCAGGCGTTCGGACAGCAGGGCGACGGCCTGTTCGCGCGGCTGTTCCTGCAGCCAGCGGGCCAGGGTGACCAGCTGGTCGGCGGTGACGCGCGGGGCGTTCGGGTCGAGCTGGGAAAGCAGTGCGTTGAAGTTCTGTACCGCGTTTTCGCCCAGCGCGATCAAGCCGACCTGGCGACGGCGGGAATCGGTGGATTCGGGCGGCAGGCGCAGTGCGAGGTGGTCGTCTTTCAGGCGGGCGTTCATGGCGTCTCTCGGCTGGCGTCGTGGGTTGCGGAAACATTCCGGAACCTGCGCACATCCTTGGGATGCGCGGCCAGCTTGAAGCGTTGCAGCGTCCGCGTCGAAGCCCGGAAGTTGGCGTGACCTTCGGGCTAATTCAGTTTTCCGACAGCTTTCTCGTCGTTTTCACACCACGCGCAGCCCACCTTCCAGCGGCCCGTAGTCGACATAGTGCTGGTGGCGAACGCGATGCAGCTGTTCCCACAAAGCGCCTTCCTCGAGCCGTGTCGCCAGCCAGTCCTCTCGGCTGGGGTGGCCACCGAAAGAGGCGCCGGATTCGTCGCGGAAGCGGCAGAAATCGCGGTAGTCCTCCAGTTCCTCGGCGACCATCGGCCAGGCCAGTTCCACCAGGATCGCATCGTCCAGGCGGCCCACCAGTGGCTGGTCGTCGGGGATAAGGTCGCGGGCCTGGTCCACGTAGTCGAGCAGGCGGTAGATGCGCTTGGCCAGCGCGGGTTCGATCGCCCAGTCGCGGTCGGACGCCATGGTCTTGAGCTCGTGGAGACGGCCCAGGCGGGCCTGGAGCAGGGATTCGGCGTGTGCCTGCGGCAGCTCGATCAGCCAGCGCGCGACGCTGGACACGGCAAGCGCGTCCACGTGCGGCGCGTCGGGGTGCAGTTCGTGCAGCAGCGCGTTGAAGTTGGCGATGGCGGTGCCATCAAGCTGCACGGGGCTGGGCATCGTGGATCGTGGGTCGATGCGCGCGGCGTGCAGGGGCAGGGCGGAATCCGCCGGTAGGGGAGTGTTGTGGCGCATGGCAGTTCTCGCTGCCGGCCGGTGGGGGGACTGCGGGCGACTGGTCGGCTGGAGGGGACCGCAGCCGCATCTGCCGGGATGCAATGTTTGGTCTACGCCTGCGAAAACCCGCTGTCAAATGCCCCGGCGTTCAGCCGGGAAACGCCAGTTCCAGGCAGGCGCGCACGGGCGCGAAACTGCGCCGGTGCTGGTCGCAGGGTCCCAGGCGGCGCAGGTTTTCCAGGTGCGCAGGGGTCGGGTAACCCTTGTGCACGGCGAAGCCGTAACCCGGGTGCAGGGCGTCGAGTTCGCGCATCCAGCGGTCACGCGCGACCTTGGCCAGGATGGACGCGGCCATGATCGCCGGTTCGCGCGCGTCGCCCTTCACCAGCGCTTCGGCGGGGCAGGGCAGGCCGGGCGGCAGGCGGTTGCCGTCGATCAGGGCGTGCTGCGCGGCGGGGTCCAGCGCGTGCACGGCGCGGGACATGCCGGCGAGTGTGGCGCGCAGGATGTTGAGGCGATCGATCTCGGCCGCGCTCACCAGCTCGATGTGCCAGGCCAGGGCGCGTTCGCGGATCACGGGTTCCAGTGCCTCGCGCCTGGCCTCGCTGAGCGCTTTGGAATCCCCCAGGCCGGCGATCGGGCGCGACGGGTCGAGGATGACAGCGGCCACCGCGACCGGCCCGGCCAGCGGGCCGCGCCCGGCTTCGTCCACGCCGGCGATGCGCAGCGGTGTCATGCCGGCCGCAGCAACAGTTCGGCCACCGCGTCGGCGGCGCTGGATGAGGCGTTCCGGCGCAGGCGTTCGTGGATGGCGAGGTAGCGCGGCAGCAGCGTCGCGCGTGCGTCGGGCAGGCGGAACCAGTGCATCACGGCTTCGGCCAGGTTTTCCGGTGTGCAGTCGTGCTGCATCAGTTCGGGCACGATCGGTTCGTTGGCCAGCACGTTGGGCAGGCTGTAGCGGTTCACCTTCATCAGGCCGAGGGCCATGACGATGCGGTAGGTGAATGCGGATATCCGGTAGCCGACCACCATCGGGCGCTTGGCCAGCATGGCTTCCAGCGCGGCCGTGCCGGAGGCGAGCAGCACGACGTCCGACGCCACCATCGCGGCATGGGCCTGGCCGTCGAGCACCACGGCATTGGCAAGCGCGGACTGGTGCAGCAGGGTTTCGACCAGATCGCGGCAGGCGGGGTTGGCGGCCGGGATCGCCACCGAGATGCCGGGCACCTGCGCCGTGACCCGGCGCGCGGCTTCGGCGAAGGTGGGGAACAGCCGCTCGATCTCGCCCAGGCGGCTGCCCGGCAGCAGGGCCAGCACCGGCTTGTCCACCGGCAGGCCGAGTTGCACGCGTGCCGCGTCGCGATCGGGTTCCAGCGGGAAGGCATCGGCCAGCGGATGGCCGACGAAGCGCGCATCGATGCCGTGGCGCTGGTAGATTGGCGGTTCCATCGGAAACAGGCACAGCACCATGTCGGCGCTGCGGCCGATCTTGGCCGCACGGCCCTCGCGCCAGGCCCACACCGAGGGGCTGACGTAATGCACGGTGCGGATGCCGGCCTGTTTGAGCTTGCGCTCCAGTCCCAGGTTGAAGTCGGGCGCGTCGATGCCGATGAAGACATCGGGTTCCCATGCCAGCAGCCGGCGCCGCAGTGATGCGCGCAGGCGCAACAGCCGCGGCAGGTGCCGCAGCACTTCGGCAAGGCCCATCACCGCCAGTTCGGAACAGTCGTGCCAGGTGTCCACTCCCGCTGCGCGCAGGTGCTCGCCGCCAACGCCCGCGAACTCGGCTTCGGGATAACGCAGGCGCAGTTCGCGCACCAGGCCAGACCCAAGCAGGTCACCTGAAGCTTCACCAGCGACGACGGCTATGCGGCGGCGGCGTGGCTCGGCCGGCGCCAGGCCGGGGATCGGGGGCAGGTAGGGGCCGGGCACGGGTGGGCCCGTCCCGTCAGCGCAGCAGGCCGCGCTCGCTGCGCTCGATGAACTCGAGCATCAGCCGCACGTCCTCGGATTCGGCGGCGACGGCCGCGAGCTGCTCGCGGGCGGCCGTCATCGGCGCCCCCGACATGTACAGGGCGCGATAGGCGCGCTTGATCTGGGCGATGCGCGCCGGCTCGAAGCCGCGGCGCTTGAGGCCCTCGGCGTTGATGCCACGCGGGCGGCCGTAACCCTCGGCCGCGACCATCAGGTAGGGCGGCACATCGCCGTTGACCAGCGCGCCCATGCCGATGAAGGCGTGGGCACCGATCCGGCAGAACTGGTGCACGCCGGCGAAGCCGCTGAGGATCACGTAGTCGCCGACCTCGACATGGCCGGCCAGGGTGGCGTTGTTGGAGAACACGCAGTGGTTGCCGACCTGGCAGTCGTGGGCGATGTGCGCATAGGCCAGGATCCAGTTGTCGTCGCCGATGCGGGTGGCGCCGCCGCCGGTGCCGGTGCCGCGGTTTATGGTGGTGAACTCGCGGATCGAATTGCGGTCGCCGATCACCAGTTCGGTGCGTTCTCCGGCGAACTTCTTGTCCTGCGGGTCGCCGCCGATCGCGGCATGGGCGTGGATGTGGTTGTCGCGGCCGATCCGGGTCGGGCCGGTGACCACGCAGTGCGCTTCGATCCGGGTCCCGTCGCCGATCACGACGTCGGGGCCGATAACGGCATAGGCGCCTATGCTGACGTTGGTGCCCAGCGTCGCACCGGGATCGACCTGCGCACTCGGGTGGATCATGCTCAGCCCTTGCCTTCGGCGCAGAGGATCTCGGCGCTGGCCACCACCTTGTCGTCGACGCGCGCCGCGCACTCGTACAGCGCCATGTTGCGGATCAGGCGTTTGACCTTGACCTCGATGTCGAGCTGGTCACCCGGCACCACCATGCGGTTGAAGCGGGCGTTGTCCACCTTCACCAGGTAGAACAGCTGGCCTTCCTTGTGGTTGTCCTTGTCGGCCGACAGCTGGGTCAGCAGGCCACCGGCCTGGGCCATGGCTTCGATCACCAGCACGCCGGGCATCACCGGGCGGCCCGGGAAGTGGCCCTGGAAGAACGGCTCGTTGTAGGTGACGTTCTTGAGGGCGCGGATGCGCTGGTGCGGCTCCAGCTCGATCACCCGGTCCACCAGCAGGAACGGGTAGCGGTGCGGGAGCAGGTGCAGGATGCAGGAGACATCCACGGGCAGCTTGATGGCGTCTTCGCTCATCCTTTGGTCCTTCGGCTTCAATCCTTGGTCAGGGCGCCCATTCTACGCGCCAGCTGGTCCAATTGCCGGAATCGGGCCGCATTGCGGCGCCAGGAGCGGCTGTCCTGCACCGCCATGCCCGAGGAATATTCACCCGGCTCGGTGATGGACTGGGTCACCAGGCTCATGGCGGTGATGGTGACCCGGTCGCAGATCTCCAGGTGGCCGCTGATGCCCGCGGCCCCGCCGATCAGGCAGTAGCGGCCGATCCGGGCCGAACCGGCCACGGCCACGCATCCAGCCACTGCCGTATGGGCGCCGATGCGGACGTTGTGTCCGATCTGGATCTGGTTGTCCAGGCGCACGTCTTCTTCCAGCACCGTGTCCTCGATCGCGCCACGGTCGATGGTGGTGTTGGCGCCGATCTCGCAGTCGTCGCCGACCACCACGCCGCCCTGTTGCGGGACCTTGATCCAGTGCCCGGCGTCCATCGCCAACCCAAAGCCATCGGCGCCCAGCACCGCGCCGGGATGCACCCGCACGCGAGCTCCAAGCCGTACACGCGTCACCAGGGTCACGCGCGCCACCAGGACGCATTCCGCGCCAATCTCGCAATCATCCCCGATGACACAACCCGGCCCGACCACAGCGCCTGCCGCGACCCGGCTGCGGGCGCCAATGGAAACAAAGGGACCGACATGCGCATCCGGATCCACCACGGCGTCTGCCGCGACCACCGCGCTCGGATGGATGCCGGGTTCGGTGGCGGGCGCGGCCTCGAACAGCTCCGAGATCTTCGCGAAGGTGACGTAAGGCGACTTCGCCACCAGACAAGGCGCCGGCGAGTGCGGCGCATCGTCGGCCGACAGCACCACCGCGCCGGCACGGGTGCCGGCGAGTTCCTTGCGGTAACGCGGATTGGCGAGGAAGGCCAGCTGGTCCGGGCCGGCGCCGGCCAGGGTGCCGACGCCGCAAACGCGGGTCTTGCCGTCGCCGCGCAGGTCCAGGCCGAACCGCTCGGCCAGTTCGGCCAGTGTGTAGTCCTGGTCCGGCGCGGCCAAGCCGGCGGCCTTAGAACGAGCCGCCGAAGGTGAACTGCAGGCGCTCGATCTCGTCGTGGCGCTCGTACTGCAGCGGCGCCGCCCAACTGATCGAGATCGGGCCCATCGGCGACTGCCACTGCAGCGCCACGCCGGCGGACAGGCGCAGGGTCTTGGCTTCCCAGTTGTCCGGCGAGGTGTAGACGTTGCCGTAGTCGAAGAAGGCCGACAGGCGCGTGCCCCTGTTGTCGAACAGCGTCGGGAAGTACAGCTCGAAGGTGCCGACGGTCTTGAACGAGCCGCCGATCGGCTGGCGGTAGCCGTCGGAGTATTGGTAGAAGGGGCCGATCGAGTTGGCTTCGAAGCCGCGCACCGACGACGGGCCGCCGACGTAATAGTTGCGGAAGAAGGGCAGGCCGCAGCTGGTGAATTCGCCCGGCACCTGCGAGCCGAATTCGTTGTAGACGCGGCAGGTCTGGTCGGCGGTGACGCCATAGGCGTCGCCGTAACCCAGCTCGGCCGCCGACTTCAGGCCCAGCCACGGCGCAGCAGCCAGTAATGTTCGAAGTTGTAGTTGACGCGGTAGTACTCGAGGTCGCTGCCCGGCAGGATGATTTCGGCGTTGATGCGGTGGTACAGGCCGCGCGTGGGCATCAGGAAGTCGTTGCGCGAGTCGCGCTGCCATCCGGTCTGCAGGCTCCAGGCGTTGATGGTCCAGGTGCGGTACGGGCCATTCACCAGCGGATCGGTGCCCGGGATGCCGTCGTCGTCATCGGCCGGGGTATCCGCATCGTTGTCGTTGTCGATGTGGAACTGCGGATAGCGCGCGCGGTCGCCGAGCGCGTCCACCAGGTAGTCGACCAGCGGCGGCGGTGTGTTGACGTCGTCGGTGGTGATCTGGTTCCGGTTGATGCCCAGCGCCATGCTGATGCTGTCGGTCTCGGTGAGCGGGATGCCGAGCACGAAGTCGGCGGATGCGACCTCGTTGTCGTACTGCGCCAGGTTGGCGTCCTGGTCCGAATAATCGAAGTCGGTGTAGTTGAGGTTGAAGCCCAGGCTGACGCCGTTGTCGGTCCAGTACGGGTCGGTCATGCCGAACGCGAACTGGCGGGAATAACTGTTGTTCTGCACCGCCAGGTTGAACATGTTGCCGGTGCCGAGGAAATTGCTCTGGCTCAGCTGGACGCTGGTGATCAGGCCGTAGCTCTGCTGGTAGCCGAGGCCGAAGGTGAACTGGCCCGAGTTGCGTTCGACGACATTGATGACGACGTCGACCTGGTCGGGCTGCCCCGCCACTTCCGGGGTCTCGACTTCCACGCTGTCGAAGTACCCCAGGCGCTGCAGCCGGATCTTGGACCGGTCGATCGCGGCCTGCGAGAACCAGGCGCCCTCGAACTGGCGCATCTCGCGGCGCATCACCTCGTCGGCGGTGCTGGTGTTGCCCTTGAAGGTGATGCGGCGGACCTGCACGCGCGGGCCCGGGTCGACGAAGAAGTTCAGGCCGACCGTGCGGTTCTCGCGGTCGATGTCCGGCACCGGGTTCACCTGGGCGAAGGCGTAGCCGATGTTGCCCAGGGTGGCGATGATGGAATCCGACGTCAGTTCGAGCAGGCGGCGGGAGAAGGTCGCGCCCTCCCTGACCAGCACCAGCTTCTCGATATCCTCGACCGGCAGCACCGTGTCGCCGGTGACCTTGACCTCCGCGACGGTGTAGACCTCGCCTTCGGCCACGTTCGCGGTCACGAAGATGTCGCGCTTGTCCGGGCTGATCGCCACCTGGGTGGACTCGACGTTGAAGTCGACGTAGCCGCGGTCGAGGTAGTAGTTGGTCAGCTTCTCGAGGTCGCCGGAGAGTTTTTCACGCGAGTACTGGTCGTCACGGCGGTACCAGGACAGCCAGTTGCTGGTGTTCGACTCCCAGCCCTGGCGGATGTCGTGCTCGGGATAGGTATTGTTGCCGACCAGGTTGATGTCGCGGATGCGCGACGCCTTGCCCTCGGCGATCAGGATGCTGATGTCGACGCGGTTGCGGTCGAGCGTGTTCACGGTGGGCGTGATCGCGACGTTGTACTTGCCGCGGTTGTTGTACTGGCGGATCAGCTCCTGGGTGACGCGGTCCAGGTTGAGCGGGTTGAAGGTCTCTCCCTCGGACAGGCCGACGCCCTTGAGGCCGTTCATCAGGTCCTCGGTCTCGATGTCCTTGTTGCCGCTGATGATGATGGTGTTGATGGCCGGGCGTTCCTCCACCGTCACCACCAGGATGTCGCCCTGGCGCGCAAAGCTCACGTCGCTGAAGAAACCGGTGCGGAACAGTGCGCGGATGGCCTCGGACGAACGGTTGCGGTCCAGCGTGTCGCCCTTCTCGACCGGCAGGTAGGTGAAGACGGTGCCCGCGGAGATGCGCTGCAGGCCTTCGACCCGGATGTCGGCGACGGTGAAGGCGTCGTAGTTCTGGGCCTGCGTCGGGCCGGCGAAGGCGGCGGCGAGGGCGAGGCTCAGGAGGCAGCGGCGAACAGTGGGTCGCGTCATCATCAATCCGTTGGTGACGGACGCCGGGGCGCCCGCGAAGAGGGTGGGTGTCAGAAGCTGGGGCGGAAAATGTCGTTGTAGAAGGCCAGCCCCATCAGGCCGGCGAGCAGCACCAGACCGACGTACTGGCCCGCCACGAGCGCACGCTCGCCGACCGGGCTGCCTTTGACCAGCTCGATAAGGTAATACAGCAGGTGCCCCCATCCAAGACTGGGATGGGCAGCAGGTTCATGATGCACAGGCTCAGCGACAGGATCGCGAGGAAGTTGAGGAACCAGGCCACGCCCAGTCCGGCGCTGCCGTTGGCGACCCGGGCGATGGTGATCGGGCCGGAAATGTTGTCCAGCGAGGCCTTGCCGCTGACCATGCGCCAGAGCATGCCCAGGGGTGTCGGAGGCCATCTGGCGGGTCTCCGAGAGCGCCGCCGGGATGGCCTGGACCGGCCCGAAGCGCAGCAGTGCGTCGTGGTTGGCGGTGGCGGGTGCCGCCAGGATGCCCAGGATCCAGCGTTGCTGGTCGCCTTCGCCGGTCAGTTTCGGGTCGATGTCCACCACGCGCGTCGTCCCGGCCCGATCGATCCGCACCTGGATGGTGCGGCCGTTGGTGGCCAGCGTCTGCAGCAGCGGTCCGATCTCGTCGTAATGGCGGACCGGCTGGCCGTCCATCGCCAGGATGCGGTCGCCAGCCTGCAAGCGCCCCTCGGCGGCGCTGCCGGCCGCCGTGCTGCCGATCACCGGCGGCAGCAACCATTGCGCCGGGAACAGGCCGACGCTGGCCAGCGGGTTTTTTCATCCAGGGCCAGGCCCGCGGTGTCGAGCGGCAGGGTACGCAGGGTCTCGGCGCCGTCGGCCGTGCGCACGCGCACCGTCAGCGGCTCGCGGTCCAGGGTGGCGGCCGAGAGCACGATGCCGGCTTCGGTCCAGGTGCGGATCTCTCGGTCGCCGATCGCCAGCAGGCGGTCGCCCGGCTGGAAACCCGCGTCGGCGGCCACGGACGAGGCGCGGCCCACGTCGGGCAGGAAATCGGGCTTGCCGACCACGAACATCAGCCACAGCAGGCCGATGCACAGCAGCAGGTTGGCCAGCGGGCCGGCGGCGACGATGGCGATGCGTTGGCCGACCGGCTTGGCGTTGAAGCTTTCGTGACGCTCGTGCGGGGCCACTTCGACCTCGCGTTCGTCCAGCATCTTCACGTATCCGCCCAAGGGCAGCATCGCAACAACGTATTCGGTGCCGTCCTTGCCGATCCGTGTCCACAGCGGCTTGCCGAAGCCGACCGAAAAACGCAGCACGCGCACGCCGCAGCGGCGCGCGACCCAGTAATGGCCGTATTCGTGGAAGGTGACCAGGATGCCGAGGCTGACGATCAGCCACCACACCGAACCGAAGAACTCCGTCATCGCTGCATCCTGCCGACCAGGGTTTCGGCCATGCGCCGGGCCGCGGCGTCGGTGTCCAGCAACTGTTCCAGCGATCCGGCCGCACCCCCGTGTGGGCGTCGAGGCAGGCCTGGATCAGGTCCGGGATGCCTAGGAAACCCAGTCGGCCCTGAAGAAAGGCTGAAACCGCGATTTCATTGGCCGCGTTCAGCACCGCCGGCGCACTGCCACCAGCGGTGATCGCGCGGTAGGCCAGGGCCAGGCAGGGGAAGGTCTCGAGGTCGGGGGCTCGAAATCGAAATGTTTCAGCGCCGCCAGGTCCAGCGGTGCCACGCCCGAATCGATGCGCTCTGGCCAGGCCAGGCCGTAGGCCAGGGCGGTGCGCATGTCCGGGTTGCCCAGTTGGGCGAGCACCGAGCCGTCCACGTAGTCCACCAGCGAGTGCACGATGCTCTGCGGGTGCACCACCACCTCGATGCGGTCGGCCGGCAGGCTGAACAGGTGCTGCGCCTCGATCACCTCCAGGCCCTTGTTCATCAGCGTGGCCGAGTCCACCGAGATCTTGCGGCCCATCACCCAGTTCGGGTGCGCACAGGCCTGGTCGGGCGTGATGCCGGCGAGTTCGGCGCGGGTGCGGCCGCGGAACGGGCCACCCGAAGCGGTCAGCAGCAGGCGCCGCACGCCGCCACGGCCGCCGTCCGCCGGCAGGCACTGGAAGATGGCGTTGTGTTCGCTGTCCACCGGCAGCAGGGTGGCGCCGCCGGCGCGTGCGGCCTGCATCAGCAGTTCACCGGCCAGCACCACCGATTCCTTGTTGGCCAGCAGCAGGCGTTTGCCTGCGCGGGCGGCGGCCAGGGTGGAGGCGACGCCGGCGGCGCCGACGATCGCCGCCACCACGGTGTCGTTGGCCGGATCGGTGGCCACTTCGTCCAGGGCCTGCGGGCCGGCCAGCGCCCGGGTGGGCAGGCCGAGGGCATGCAGGCCGTCGCGCAGGGCAGTGAAACCGGCGGGATCGGCGACCACCGCCGCGTCGGGACGGAAGCGGGCGCACAGCGCCAGCAGCTCGTCCACGCGGCCATGGGCGCTGAGCGCGCCGATCCGGAAGCGGTCGGGGTGGCGGGCGACGACATCCAGCGTGGACCCGCCGATCGACCCGGTCGCCCCCAGCAGCGCGATGGTTTTCAGAGGCCCAGCCATGCCTTGCCCACCACGAACACCGGCAGGGCGGCCACCAGGCTGTCCAGCCGGTCCATCAGGCCACCGTGGCCCGGGAACAGGTCGCCGGAATCCTTCACGCCCGAATGCCGCTTCATCAGGCTTTCGAACAGGTCACCGACCACCGAGATCGCCGCCGTGATCACGGTCAGCAGGGCCAGCGCCGGCAGCGCCGACCAGTCCAGTCCGAGCAGGGGCAGGGCCAGCGCCGCCAGCAGTACGCTGGTCGCCAGGCCGCCGGCCACGCCTTCCCAGGTCTTTCCGGGGCTGATGGACGGGGCCAGCTTGCGCCGGCCGAATTTCGAACCGACGAAATAGGCGCCACTGTCAGCCGCCCAGCACACGGCCAGCGCAAACAGCGTCCAGCGCGGGCCGAAGGCGTCCTCGGAGTGCAGCCAGCCCAGCGCGCACCAGGCCGGTACCACGCACAGGCTGCCCGCCAGCAGTTTCAGGCCGCGGGTGCCTTCGCTGTCGCCGGCGCCGAAGCCCGGCCGCGCCAGCCACAGCAGCACCAGCGCCCACCACAGCACGCCAATCAGGCTGAGCAGCTTCAGGGTGAACAGGCCCGGACCGCCGCCCCAGACCAGGGCCGCCATCAGCAGCGCGTTCGCGGTGAGGAAGAGGGTGCGCGGCAGCGTTTCCCGATCCCGGCGAACCGGGTCCACTCCCACAGGCCAGCCAGCAGCACCACGGCCACGGCCGCGGCCAGCCAGGGCGTGGGCAGCCACAGCACCGCGGCGATCGGCAGCGGCGCCAGCAGCAGCGCCGTGGTCACGCGCTGGCGGCGGCTCATGCGGCGCTCCCGGACACCTGGGCGCTGGTCAGGCCGAAGCGGCGTTCGCGCTCGGCGAAGTCGGCCAGGGCGGTGTCCAGCACCGCGTCGTCCAGGTCCGGCCACAGGGTCTCGGTGAACCACAGTTCGGTGTAGGCCAGCTGCCAGAGCAGGAAGTTGCTGATGCGCAGGTCGCCGCCGGTGCGGATGAAAAGATCCGGTGCCGGCAGCCCGGCCAGGCCCAGGTGGCGGTCCATAAGGGCCTCGTCGATGCTGGCCGGGTCCAGGCGCCCGGCGGCGGCCTCGGTGGCGAGCTGGCGGGCCGCCTGGGTGATGTCCCAGCGGCCGCCGTAACCGGCGGCGATGGTCAGTGTCAGTGTGCGGTCGTCCGCGGTGCGGGTTTCGGCCTGCGCCATCTTCGCCCGGATCGCCTCGGGAAACCCGGCGCGGTCGCCGATGAAGGCCACGCGCACGCCGCGGCGGTGCAGTTCGTCCACTTCCGAGTCGAGCATGCGCAGGAACAGCTTCATCAACGCACTCACCTCGTCCTGCGGCCGGTTCCAGTTCTCGCTGGAGAAGGCGAACAGGGTCAGTGCTTCGATGCCGTGCCTGAGGCAGTAGTCCACGCAGACCTGCACCGCCCTGGCGCCGGCGCGATGGCCAAGCGTACGCGGGCGCTGGCGGCGTTCGGCCCAGCGGCCGTTGCCGTCCATGATGACGGCCAGGTGGCGCGGGATGCGTGCGGCGGGAAGGGTGGCGGACATTGCGGCGGCGAGGTTCAAACCGCCATCAGTTCCTGTTCCTTGGCCTTCACCACGTCGTCCACGTCCTTGACGTGCTTGTCGGTGAGCTTCTGGATCTCGTCCTCGCTGCGGCGGGCCTCGTCCTCGGTCACCTTCTTGTCCTTGAGCAGTTCCTTGACGTGCTGGATGGCGTCGCGGCGCACGTTGCGGATCGCGACCTTGGCGTTTTCGCCCTCGTGGTGCACGTGCTTGGTGAGTTCCTTGCGGCGCTCCTCGGTGAGCGGCGGCAGGTTGATGCGGATCACGGTGCCCGCGGTGTTCGGGGTCAGGCCCAGGTCGGAGGCCAGGATGGCCTTCTCGACCGCGGCCACCATGCCCTTTTCCCACGGGGTGATCGTCAGCGAACGGGCGTCGGCGATAGCGACGGACGCGACCTGGAGTCAGCGGCATGTCCGAGCCGTAGTAGTTCACCTTCAGGTGGTCCACCAGGGCGGTGCTGGCGCGGCCGGTGCGCAGTTTGGTGAGTTCCTGGCGGAACGCGTCCACGCTCTTGTTCATGCGGGTGGTGGCGTCTTTCTTGATGTCGTTCAGCATCGCGGGCTCCGCGTCGGTTCCGGGCAGTCGGGCATTATAGGGGCAGGGCGGGGACCCCGCTCAGGCGGCGACCAGGGTGCCCAGGGACTCGCCCTTGAGGATCCGCATCAGCGCGCCGGGCTGCATCATGTCGTAGATGCGCAGTGGCACCTTATTGTCGCGGCAAAGCGCGAAGGCCGCGGTGTCCATCACCTGCAGGTTTCGGGCGATCACCTCGTCGTAGCTCAGGCGCTCGTAGCGCACGGCTTTGGGGTTCTTCTTCGGGTCCGAATCGTAGATGCCGTCCACCTTGGTGGCCTTGAGCAGCAGGTCGGCGCCGATCTCGCTGGCGCGCAGGGCCGCGGCCGAGTCGGTGGTGAAAAAGGGATTGCCGGTGCCGGCCGCGAACAGGGCGATGCGGCCCTTTTCCATGTGCCGGATGGCGCGGCGGCGGATGTAGTCCTCGCAGACTTCGTTGATCTTGATCGCGCTCATCACCCGGGCGTAGCCGCCCTGTTTTTCCAGCGCGTCGGCCATGGCCAGGGCGTTGATGACGGTGGCCAGCATGCCCATGTGGTCGCCGGTGACGCGGTCCATGCCGCTGGCGGCCAGTCCGGCGCCGCGGAAGATGTTGCCGCCGCCGATCACCAGGCCGATCTCGGCACCGGCGCGCTGGGCCTCGACGATTTCCTTGGCCATCGCGGCGATCACCACCGGGTCGATGCCGTAATCGACATTCCCCATCAGGGCCTCGCCGGAGAGCTTGAGCAGGATGCGGCGGTACTTCAGGGGGCTGGCGCTCATGGGACTCTCCGGGGCGGGCAAACGGCGGGATTCTAGCCGATCACGCCGATCGCCGTGCGTGCGGGGTGCAGGCCTGGCGTGATCCGCTGATGGCGAACGGGAAGCTCGATTTTGCGGGGACAAGGGATCTGGCGCCGGCGTCACCGGGAATGGAAGGTCTCTTTCTGCTCAGTGAAGCCTTTTATTTCGCAGAAAGAGACCTTCCATTCCCGGCGACGCCGGTCCCACGGGTGCGGTTTCGTCACGGAAAGCGTGGTGCGTTCGACGCCAGGTGCTTGCGCATGCAGTCCGCGCTACCGGGTCGGATATCTTTCCTGCGGATCCGGTGGTTAAACGGGGCGAGGCCTGCGCCCGCGGCACGTCACGTCGCGGCGCGTTCCCCTGAACGCGTCTGGTGCCTTCCAGGCCAGCGTGGATGGAGTGCTCGCCGCGAAGCGGCGAAGAGCGAGTGGCGCGACGGTCTTCGCCATCAACTTCGCGCTCGCCTACAACCCAACCTCGCCCCGAAGGCACCAGACGCGTTCAGGGAACGCGCCGCGACGAAACATGCTGTGGGGATGCGCGACATCCGTCTTAACCAAACGCGCCGCGCAGGAGAGATCGCACCTGCGGAAGCCCGACGCCCCCACGCGCAAGCATTCGCCGATGCCACACCGGCCCTCCGATCAGCGATCCGGGTAAACCGCACCGGCAGCGCCGGGGAAGTGGAGGTCTCTTTCTGCGAAATAAAAGGCTTCACTGAGCAGAAAGAGACCTCCACTTCCCCGGTGATGACGGCACCAGATCCAGCCCCCGAGCTTCAAATAGCGGAGCAAAGAAAAACCCGCGGTTTCCCGCGGGTTTTCCTGTTTCGGCAAGAGCGCGATGGATCAGACCGCCATAGCCTTCGCGACTTCGGCCGCGTAATCCTCGACCACCTTCTCGATGCCTTCGCCGACGGCCAGGCGCTGGAAACCGACCACTTCGGCGCCGGCGGCCTTCAGCGTGGCCTCCACCGACAGGTCGGTGTTGAGCACGTACGGCTGGCCGTACAGCGTCACCTCGTTGACGATCTTGGCGACCTTGCCGCCGATGATCTTCTCGAGGATCTCGGCCGGCTTGGCCTTGTCCTTGTCCGACATCTTGGCCAGCTCGATTTCCTTTTCCTTGGCCAGGAAGTCGGCCGGCACGTCGGCCGCCTTGTTGTACGGCGGGTTCATCGCTGCCACGTGCATGGCGATGCCACGGGCCAGCTCGACGTCGCCGCCCTTGAGCTCGACCAGCACGCCGATGCGGCCGCCGTGGATGTAGGCGGCCACGTGGTTCGTGGTGTCCACCTTGGCCAGGCGGCGCACGTCCACCTTCTCGCCGACCTTGGCGATGACGGCGGCACGGGCTTCCTCGACGGTCTCGCCGGACGGCAGCTTGGCCGACTTCAGCGCGTCCGCGTCGGCGGCGCCGGAGGCCAGCGCGGCCTGGGCGACGGCATTGGTGAAGGACATGAAGTTGTCGTCCTTGGCCACGAAGTCGGTTTCCGAGTTGATCTCGACCAGCACGGCCTTGCCACCGTCGGTGGCGGCCACGATGCGGCCTTCGGCGGCAACGCGGTCGGCCTTCTTGTCGGCCTTGGCCAGGCCGGACTTGCGCAGCCACTCGGCCGCGGCGTCGATGTCACCGCCGGTGGTGGTGAGCGCCTTCTTGCACTCCATCATGCCGGCGCCGGTCCGCTCGCGCAGATCCTTCACAAGGGAAGCCGTGATTTCCATGGGGTATCTCCAACTATTTTGATTGGGCGCGCCGGCGGGGCCGGCACGCTCGAAAGTGGGGCCGCGGCGCATTCTGGCGCCGCGGCATGACGCGGGTATGGCTTAGCGCTTGTCGCCGGCCGGGCGGCGGGCCGGGCGCTTGTCGTCGCGCGGGGCGCGGCGCGGGGCGGCCTTCTTGTCTTCCTTGGCGACCGGGTTGCCCTCGGCGTCCAGCTCGACGAAGTCGTCGGCGGCCACGTGGGCCTGCGGCGAAGCGGCCTTGCCCTCGAGCACGGCGTCGGCGGCGGCGCGCACGTACAGCTGCACGGCACGGATGGCGTCGTCGTTGCCCGGGATCGCGTAGTCGACCAGGTTGGGGTCGTAGTTGGTGTCGACGACGGCGATGACCGGGATGCCGAGCTTCTTGGCTTCCTGCACGGCGATGTTCTCGTGGCCGATGTCGATCACGAACAGCGCGTCGGGCAGGCGGTTCATTTCCTTGATGCCGCCCAGCGAGGCTTCCAGCTTGTCGCGCTCGCGGCGCAGGCCCAGCACTTCGTGCTTGACCAGCTTCTCGAAGGTGCCGTCGGTTTCAGCGGCCTCGAGTTCCTTCAGGCGGGCGACCGACTTCTTCACGGTGGCGAAGTTGGTCAGGGTGCCGCCCAGCCAGCGCATGCTCATGTACGGCTGGCCGCAGCGGATCGCCTCTTCCTTGATCGAGTCGCGGGCCGAACGCTTGGTGCCGACGAACAGGATGGTGCCGCGCTTCTGGGCGATGGCCGAGATGTAGTTCATCGCGTCCACGAACAGCGGCAGGGTCTTCTCGAGGTTGATGATGTGGATCTTGCCGCGGGCGCCGAAGATGTACGGGCCCATCTTGGGGTTCCAGTAGCGGGTCTGGTGGCCGAAGTGCACGCCGGCTTCCAGCATCTGGCGCATGGTGACCTGGGTCATCGTGGTATTTCCTTGAACAGGGAGCCGGCCGCGCGCTGGCGGCTTCGGAGCTCCGGGGTTGGGCCTCCACCAGGCTGCCGTCTCGAACCCCGGGACCGTGGTCCCCGGGCACCCCGGGACGGGGGATGGCCTGGTGTGTGTATTCGCCGGTGACGCCCGGCGTGGGCGGTTCGAGGCCGGACAGGCCGGTTTCGAGCCGCGGGATTATAGCCCGCTGGCCGAATCGGCCGCAAGCAAGGATAATCCCCGGCCATGAGGATCACCCTGAAAAGCCCCGAGGACATCGAGCGCATGCGCGTGGCCGGCCGTTTGGCCGCCGAAGTGCTGCAGGTCGTCGCCCCCACGTGAAGCCCGGCGTGACCACCGCCGAACTGGACCGGATCTGCCACGACCACATCGTGGACGTGCAGAAGGCCATCCCGGCCAATGTCGGCTACAAGGGGTTCCCGGCGACCATCTGCACCTCGGTCAACAACGTCATCTGCCACGGCATCCCGTCCGAGGCCAAGGTCCTGAAGGACGGCGACATCGTCAACATCGACGTCACCGTGATCAAGGACGGCTGGCACGGCGACACCAGCCGGATGTACCTGGTCGGCGAGCCCAGCATCAAGGCCAGGCGCCTGGTGGACGTGACCCGCGAGGCGATGTTCCGCGGCATCCGGGTCGTGAAGCCCGGCGCCACCCTGGGCGACATCGGCCACGCCATCCAGACCTATGCCGAGTCCCAGCGTTTCTCCGTGGTGCGCGAGTACTGCGGCCACGGCATCGGCCAGATCTACCACGAGGACCCGCAGGTCCTGCACTACGGCCAGCCGATGACCGGCGTGGTGCTGCAGAAGGGCATGACCTTCACCATCGAGCCGATGATCAACGAGGGCAGCCGCCACACCAAGCTGCTCAACGACGGCTGGACCGTGGTGACCCGCGACAAGTCGCTGTCGGCGCAGTGGGAGCACACGGTGGTGGTCACCGACGACGGCGTCGAGATCCTGACCCGCCTGCCCGGCGACGACAACGAGCTGTGACCGGGGCCGGCCGGTGAGCGCCGTCCCGACATCGCCCGAACTCCCCTGTCCGTGGCCCTGGCTGCCGCGACCGACGATGCCGCCTGGCGCGAGGCCGCCAAGG
The DNA here is from genome assembly GCF_007993735.1 of Arenimonas daejeonensis. GTDB lineage: Bacteria > Pseudomonadota > Gammaproteobacteria > Xanthomonadales > Xanthomonadaceae > Arenimonas > Arenimonas daejeonensis. Next base: position 1,795,948 of record NZ_CP042453.1, read on the forward strand.
CCGGCCTGGCCGCGCGCCGCGCCGGACTGCGGCGCCGCTTCGAGGCCGGCGAGGCCATCGACCGGCTGGTGTCGCTGTGCAACGAAGCCAGCGACACCGTGGTGACCTCCGCCTGGTCGCGCTGCCTGCCGGCCGACGCCCCGCTGCAGCTGCTGGCCACCGGTGGCTACGGCCGCGCCGAGCTCTACCCGCAGTCCGACATCGACCTGCTGGTGCTGGCCGAACCCGAGGCACAGAAGGCGCACGAGGCCGCGATCGGCCACTTCTTCTCCCTGCTGTGGGATGCCGGCCTGGCCACCAGCCAGGCGGTGCGTTCGACCGCGCAGTGTGTCGAGGCCGCGCGCGAGGACATCACCGTGCTCACCGCGCTGATGGAATGCCGGGTACTGGCCGGCGCCACCGACACGCCCGCGCAACTGGCCACCGCACTGGCGCCGACGGTGCTGTGGCCACCGGCGGAATACTTCGACGCCAAACGCGCCGAACAGCGCACCCGCCACGCCCGATTCCACGATACCGCACACAACCTCGAACCCAACATCAAGGAAGGCCCGGGCGGTCTGCGCGACCTGCAGACCGTGACCTGGATGGGCATGCGCCTGTACGGCGTGCCCGGCCTGCGCGCCCTGGTGCCGCTGGGCCTGCTTGGTGAGGACGAGTGCGCCAGCCTGGAGCGCGAATGGCGGATCCTTGCGCGGCTGCGCTTCGGCCTGCACCTGCTGGCCAACCGCCGCGAAGAGCGCCTGGGCTTCGACCACCAGAAGGCGCTGGCGGCCATGCTCGGGCTGAAGGACGAACACCGCGACAACCTCGCGGTCGAGCAGATGATGCAGGGCTTCTTCCGCAGCGCCGCCACGGTGATGCGCATCAACGACCGCCTGCTGCAGCGTTTCGAGGAGCAGCTTTCCGCGAAGGAAGTGCCGGAGCCGGCGGGCGAGGGTTACGAACTGCGCCACGGCTATCTTGCGATGACGCAGCCGCAGCAACTGCGCGAAGGCTTGGCGCCGATGCTGTCGCTGTTCGCCGCCTGGGACGCGCTGCCCGAAGCGCGCGGCCTGCATTCGGAAACCGCGCGCGCGCTGGGCGAGTCGCTCAGCGCCATCCGCCCCTACGAGGAACAGCCGCCGGATGTGCGCCAGCAGTTCATGGCCCTGCTGCAGACGCGCCAGGCCGTGGCCACGCTGACGCGCATGGCCCGCCTGGGCGTGCTGGCGCGTTACCTGCCGGCTTTCGGGCGCGTGTCGGGGCGCATGCAGTACGACCTTTTCCACGTCTACACGGTGGACCAGCACACGCTGACGGTGCTGGCGCACATGGACGGTTTCGCGCGCCGGGTGGACGAGCGTTTCGCCATCGCCCACGAAATCCTTCCGCGCCTGCGCAAGCCCCACCTGCTGCTGCTGGCCGGTCTGTTCCACGACATCGCCAAGGGCCGCGGCGGCGACCATTCCGAACTGGGCGCGGTGGACGCGCGCGAATTCGCCGCCGCGCACGCCATGCCCGAGGCCGACGCCGACCTGCTGGCCTGGCTGGTCGAACAGCACCTGCTGATGTCGGTCACCGCCCAGCGCCAGGACATCTCCGATCCCGAGGTGGTGGCGCGTTTCGCCGGCAAGGTCGCCGACCGCGAACACCTGGACTACCTCTACCTGCTGACCTGCGCCGACATCGCCGGCACCAGCCCGAAACTCTGGAACGCCTGGAAGGACCGGCTGCTGGCCGACCTGTACGCGGCCACGCGCTTCGCGCTGCGGCGCGGCCTGGAAAACCCGGTGCACGCCAACGAGATCATGGCCGAGACCCGCGCCGTGGCCATGGAACGGCTGCTGGGCGAAGGCCTGGACCAGGCCGAGGTCGAACACATCTGGGCCGCCTATCCCGATGTCGGGTTCCTGCGTTACCGGCCCGAGCAGATCGCCTGGCAGACCCGCGGCATCGCCGAGGCCGGCGGCGCCGAGACCGTGGTGCTGGTGCGGCCGCACGTGCAGGACGCCGGCCTGGAAGTGTTCGTGCGCACGCCCGACCGCGACGGCCTGTTCGCGGCCCTGGTCGCCACGCTGGACCGCCTGGGCTTGAACGTGCTGCAAGCGCGCGTGCTCAACTCCGCCGACGGCCACGCGCTCGACTCGTTCCAGGCGATCGCGCCGCAGGGCATCGCGCCGGAACCCTCGGCCGTGGTGGCCGCGCTGAAGGCCGCATTGCGCGACCCGGCCCGCGTGCGTCCGGCCAAACGCGCCGCGCCGCGCCAGCTGCGGCATTTCCGCGTGCCCGCGCGCGTGGACTTCGACCACCTGGCCGACGGCAGCCGCACCCGCATGTCCCTGGTCTGCACCGACCAGCCCGGCCTGCTGGCCGGCGTGGCCCAGGTGCTGCGCCAGCACCGCCTGCGCCTGCACGACGCCCGCATCGCCACCTTCGGCGAGAAGGTGGAGGACTTTTTCCTGCTCACCGACGAGCGCGACCGCGCCATCGAGGACCAGGCCCTGTTGGACGAGCTGCGCCAGGCCATCGTGGCCTGCGTCGATGGAGAGACGGAAGATGGCAAGAAAGAAGCCAAACACTGAACAACTGCAGGCGATCATCGAGGATGCCTTCGAGCGCCGCGCCACCCTGAGCGTGGCCGAGATCGACGGCTCCACGCGGCCGGCGGTGGAAGAGGCGATCGCACTGCTGGAATCGGGCAAGGCGCGCGTCGCCACCCCGGGCGCCAAGGGCTGGGAAACGCACCAGTGGCTGAAGAAGGCCGTGCTGCTGTATTTCCGTGTCAACGACATGCAACTGGTGGAAAGCTACCCGGCGCCGTACTGGGACAAGGTGCCGCTGCGGTTCGAGGGTTTCGACGAGAACGACTTCCGCGAGCTCGGCGCGCGCGTGGTGCCGGGCGCCGTGGTGCGCGCCGGCGCGCACATCGGCAAGGACGTGGTGCTGATGCCCAGTTTTGTCAACATCGGCGCGTACGTCGGCGCCGGCACCATGGTGGACACGTGGGCCACGGTGGGCAGCTGCGCACAGGTCGGCAAGAACTGCCATCTGTCCGGCGGCGCCGGCATCGGCGGCGTGCTGGAACCGCTGCAGGCCGGCCCGACCATCATCGAGGACAACTGCTTCATCGGCGCCCGTGCCGAAGTGGTGGAAGGCGTGGTGGTGGAGCAGGGCAGCGTCATCGGCATGGGCGTGTTCATCGGCCAGAGCACACGCATCTACAACCGAGCAACGGGCGAAATCAGCTACGGCCGCGTGCCGGCCGGCAGCGTCGTGGTCTCGGGCTCGCTGCCTTCGGCCGACGGAAAATATTCGCTGTACTGCGCGGTGATCGTGAAGCAGGTGGATGCCAAGACCCGCGCCAAGACCTCGGTGAACGAACTTCTTCGCGGCGCCGTGGAGTGATTTTTACCACGGATTTACACGGATAAAGGCGGATAAAAGCGGATGAATCAGTTGAGAATCCCTATCCGCTCTTATCCGGATTTTTCCGCGTGAATCCGTGTTGAAAAGAGGAATGTTACAAATGGTCACGGTTTATGGTCTGGACGCCTGTGATACGTGCCGGAAGGCGCGCAACTGGCTCAAGCGCTTCGAGCTGGAGCACACGTTCGTTGACTACCGCGCCAACCGCGTGCCGGCCGAGACCCTGAAGACCTGGGCCACGCAGCTGGGCGGCTGGGACAAACTGATCAACAAGGCCTCCACCACCTGGCGCCAGCTGCCCGAGGGACGCAAGTCGCCGGGCAGCGACCCGGAATGGACCCTGCTGCTGAAGGAACATCCGGCCCTGGTCAAACGCCCGGTGCTGGTGACCGAAGACGGCACCATCAGCGTCGGTTTCACCGACAATGCCTGGAAACTGCGCTTCGGGATCAAAAAATGAGCGACGTGCTGGCCTTCACCCGCGAACTGATCGCCCGGCCCTCGGTGACACCGGAGGACGCCGGCTGCCAGGCGCTGATCTCGGCACGGCTGGCCAAGGCCGGCTTCCGCTGCGAGCAGCTCGATTTCGGCGCGGTGAAGAACCTCTGGGCCACCCATGGTGAGGGCGGCGAGGTGCTGTGTTTCCTCGGCCACACCGACGTGGTGCCGCCGGGCCCGCGCGAGGCCTGGGCCAGCGATCCCTTCGTGCCCACCGAACGCGACGGTTTCCTCTACGGCCGCGGCGCCGCCGACATGAAAGGCAGCGTGGCCGCGTTCGTGCTGGCGCTCGAACAGTTTGTCGCCGCGTTTCCGGAACATCCGGGCATCATCGCGCTGCTGCTGACCTCGGACGAAGAGGGTGATGCCATCGACGGCGTGCGCCGCGTCGCCGACCATTTCCGCGCCACCGGCCAGCACATCCACTTCTGCATCACCGGCGAACCGTCGTCGAAGGAAAAACTGGGCGACCTGCTGCGCGTCGGTCGTCGCGGCACACTGTCGGGCACGCTCATCGTGCACGGCATCCAGGCCACGTGGCCTACCCGGAAAAGGCCCGCAACCCGATCCACCAGGTCATGCCGGTACTGGCCGAACTCGGCGCGCGCACCTGGGACACGGGTTATCCGGAGTTCCCGGCCTCGAGCTTCCAGATCTCGAACGTGCACGCCGGCACCGGCGCCAACAACGTCATCCCGGGCAGCTGCGAAGTGGTGTTCAACTTCCGCTACAACCCCGGCTGGAAAGCCGAGGCGCTGGAGCGGGAAGTGGAGACGGTGCTGGACCGCCACGGCCTGGAATACGACCTGCGCTGGCACCGCGGCGGCGAACCCTTCCTCACCGGCGAGGGCCGCCTGCGCGCCGCGGCACGCGCGGTGCTGGTGGAACAGTGCGGGGAACTGCCGGACGAAAACACCGGCGGCGGCACTTCGGACGCCCGCTTCATCGCGCCCCTGGGCGCCGAAGTGGTGGAGCTGGGGCCCATCAACGCCAGCATCCACAAGGTGGACGAACGTATTGCCCTGGATGAACTCGAGCGTCTCCCCACGCTGTACCGAGCCATCGCCGAGCGACTGCTGTCCGCCTGACCTCCGCCATCTCCCCGGTGTGTGTCAGGCCGCGGCTTTCTTGAACCAGGCCTGTTCGGCCGGCTCCGCCACCTTGTTGTCCTTGAGTTCGCGCAGGATGCCCAGCACCTCGCGGTGCACGGCCACCAGGCCTTCGTCACGGGCCTGCCGGGTTTCGTGATAGACCACCGCCAGCCACATCGCGATGCTGCGCTGGCGCAGCTGGATCGAGCGGTCGCCGACGCGGCTGGCCGCGGTCGCGGCGACCGGGCCAGGGGGCGGTACATCGAGGCTTCGTTGTCGCCGTGCAGGTGCGGCTGTGGCAGCACCGCGGCGGCCTGGATCTCGGCGAGGGTCATGTCTGTCGCCTGCTTGCGCTGTTCCGCATTCAGGGCGAGCACGGCCTGGCGCACTGCGCCGGCCTGTTTCGTTAGCATCCTGCGACGCCATTGCGTCAACAAGCTGATCAAAAGGTCCATCTTCAATCCACCTCGCCGGTTCTTGGAATCGGTGCGGCAGATCGCTCCCCCTGACGGCGATCTTCCCGTCCCTGCGCCGGCGGAGCGGGCCGGGCAGCGCCCCGTTTATGGCCGAATTCGTGACGCCTGTCAGCTTCTCTTCTTCGAAATGTGAACAAGTTCACATTTTGGGCTGGAGCTGCAGGCGGTGTTCGGTGGCCTGGGGCAGGAAAGGCGTGGCTTCGCCGCGCACCCAGGCTTCGTGGCCGGCGCCCCAGAACGGCGACAGCGGGTGGCCGCTCTGGCCGCCGGGCATGTGGATGATGCCGTCGGCCTCGTGGCCCGGGGCCACCACCATGCGCTGGCTGGCCCCGAACTGCGGGCCCTGTACGCGTGGCATGTTGCCGTCGCCGGGCAGCGGGTCGGCTGGCATGCACAGCCAGGATTTCGCGAACGCCGGCATCGCCCCGGCCATCGGGTGGCAGATCGCCGCGGTGTTGCGCGAACCCCAGGTGCGGGCACCGAGCGGGCCGCGGATCTGTCCGCGCACCTCCTGCGCCGCATCGGCCAGCAGCGTTTCCCAGCTGCCGAACTTGCGCGGCAGCAGGTGCGCCGGGCGCTGCTGCAGCAGCGGCCAGGCCACCGATTCCATCTGCGGCAGGTCGGGCATGACGAAGTCATCGCCCAGCGCCACCTGGGCCGGCGCCAGCAGGCCGTTCTGGATGCGCCCGATCACGGCCAGCCGCCAGGCCCGCACCAGCCGGTAGCTGGTGGAGTCCACGCTGGCGTGGCCGTCCCAGGTCGCCGCTTCGTGCGCCAGCGAACGCAGCGCCTCGTCGGGATTGGTCTTCGCTTCGTCCAGCAGGGCCTGGTGCCAGCGCTTCAGGAACAGCGCACGGTCGTCGAGCTGGATCGCCAGCAGGTCGGCTTCGGTGAATGATTCCTTCGCGTACAGGCCATCGCGGATCTGCTTCGCCCGCGCACCGTTGGCGTAACCGGCGTCGCCGACCAGCTTCAGCGCCTCGCCGTCCACGGTGCGGGCGTTCGCGGTCCACAGACGGCCGTCCACGGGATCCACCAGCGCCGGGTTCTCGGTCGGGGACAGCCAGCCGGCCCAGCGGCAGGCGGCTTCGACCTTCAGTGGCCCGGTGGCGTCGCAGTCGCCGGCGCGTTCGGGCATCTGCGCGGTCAGGCGCCAGGCGATGCGGCCGGTATGGTCGCCGATCACCAGGTTCTGCGCCGGGATGCCGGCGGTGTCGGCCACGGCCAGGCCGGCATCCAGGTCGGCGGCCCAGGCCATGTCGGACAGGCCGAAGTTCAGTGCACCCGGCAACTGCGCGGTCCAACGCAGCGCCAGCGACGATTCCCCGTCGAGCTCGGCGGTGATCGGGCCCCAGCGTGTGTCGCGCACCTTCAGCTCCACCGGTTCGCCACCCTTCACGCGGATCCATTCGCTGGTGGTGCGCACGGCCGCCTGGCCACCGGGTACGTAATAACGCAGGCGCTGCTCGTCGGCCCAGTCCACGCGATAGAAATCCAGCCAGTCGCCGTAGCTGTTGGTGAACCCCAGGCCACGCGTCCATTGCTGCCGACGATCACCGCCGGGATGCCGGGCAGGGTGAAGCCCGACACATCCACCTTGCCGCCGGGTGCGCGGGCATCGGCGTACTGCAGTCGGGCGCGGAACCAGATGTTGGGCGCGCGAAGTCCCAGGTGCATGTCGTCGGCGACGATGGCACGGCCGTCGGCGGTGAGCTTGCCCGACACCGCGAAATTGTTGCTGCCGGGCGCGGCCGGTTCGGACACCTTGTGGTCGGGGTTGTCCCAGCTCGTAGGCAGCTTGCGCAGGTCCAGCACGTCCGGGCCGGGCAGCAGTACGTTTCCGCGCGCCTCGCCGACCAGCGGCGCATCCCATTCGCTGCCGTCGGTGGCGATCAATGCGTACAGCTCAGGCGGAACAGATTCACGGATGCGCCAGAGCGCCAGCTCGCGCGAGTTCGTTTCGTCCTGCAGGTCGAAGAACATCGCGTACCCGACCAGCGCGGTGTCGGCCACGGTCCAGGGTTCGGGCTCGGTCTGCAGCAGCAGGTAGGGCCAGGGTTTATTGCGCAGTGCGGCCAGGCCGGCGTTGACCCCGTCGCGGTAGGCCTCCAGCACCGGCAAGCGGTCGCCGGCGACGTCGGCCAGGCTTTCCTCCAGGCGCGCACGCAGGCGGTGCACGCGGACCACCTTGTCGCGTTCCACCGCCATCGGACCGAACAGCGCCGACAGCTCGCCCGCGGACGAACGTCGCAGCAGGTCCATTTCGAAAAACCGTTCCTGTGCGTGCACGAAGCCCAGCGCGCGCGCGGCGTCGGCTTCGTTCGCGGCGGAAACGGTGGCCACGCCCGGGGCGTCGCGTTCGACGGTGGCCTCGGCCGACAGGCCGGGCAGGGCACTTTCGCCGTCCAGGTCCGCCAGGCTGCCGCGCCAGGTCCACAGCCCCGCCAGTATCGCCAGCACCCCCAGGATCACGACCACGGCCAACAGGCGCAGGGCGACACGGAACAGCTTGGGCATGGCGGGCTCGCTTGCGGCGGGTAAGGGACTGTGACTAGGATGGCCCATGTCCTGCCGCCTCGCCATCGCCCTGAATCTCCGGACCGACCCGATCCGGGCCGGCGGCGACTGCGCGAACAACAACAACGCCAATAACAACAATCGTCCCCGAATGCGGGTCGACGACTAGGCGCGCTCCACCCACAGCCCCCAGTCCCCGACGGCCCGCACTGACGAAGTGCGGGCCGTCTGCTTTTGTGCCCCCGAAAAACCGCCCAAGGAGTTTCCCCATGTGTTCCATCCTCGGTCTGCATGACCCCCGCCCCGGCGCCGACGTGATGCCGCTGCGGCCGCTGGCCCTGTCGCTGTCGGCGCGCCAGCGCCACCGCGGCCCCGACTGGTCCGGCGTGTACGCCGAACCGCGCTGCCTGCTGGTGCACGAGCGCCTGGCCATCGTTGATCCCGCCGGCGGCGCCCAGCCGCTGCGTTCGGGCGACGGGCGGCTGGCGCTGGCGGTGAACGGCGAGATCTACAACCACCGCGAGCTCGAACGCGCGTCCACAGTGGCTTATGAGTTCCAGACCGGTTCGGACTGCGAGGTCATCAACGCGCTGTACCTGGAACACGGCCCGGCCGGCGTGGCGAAGCTCAACGGCATCTATGCCTTCGCGTTGTGGGATGCCGCCGAAGGGCGCCTGGTCATCGCCCGCGATCCACTCGGCGTGTGCCCGCTGTACTGGGGCCACGACGCCGACGGCCGGCTGTGGGTGGCGTCGGAAATGAAGGCGCTGGCGCGGCATTGCGCGGATGTCTCCGCATTCCCGCCGGGCCATGTCTACGACAGCGCCACCGGCGAGCTCACCTTCTTCCACGAACGCGACTGGCGCGACTACGACGCCGTGCAAGGCAAAACGGTGTCGAGGCAATCTCTGCGCGAAGGCTTCGAGCAGGCCGTGCACCGGCAGATGATGACCGACGTGCCCTACGGCGTGTTGCTCAGCGGCGGCCTGGATTCCTCGCTCGTGGCCGCCTGCGCCGCGCGTTTCGCCCGCCAGCGCGTGGAGGAGGACGATGCGGCCGAAGCCTGGTGGCCGCGCCTGCACAGTTTCGCCATCGGCCTGGAAGGTTCGCCCGACCTGGCGGCGGCCGAAGTAGCGGCGAAAGCGCTGGGCACCGTGCACCACGGTTTCACCTACCGGTTCGACGAAGGCCTGGACGCGCTGCCCGACGTCATCCGCCACGTCGAGACCTACGACGTGACCACCATCCGCGCCTCCACCCCGATGTACCTGCTGGCCCGGCGCATCAAGGCCATGGGCGTGAAGATGGTGCTCAGCGGCGAGGGCAGCGACGAGATCTTCGGCGGCTACCTCTATTTCCACAAGGCGCCGAACGCGCGCGAATTCCACGACGAATGCGTGCGCAAGCTCGGCGCCTTGCACCAGTTCGACTGCGCCCGCGCCAACAAGGCGATGATGGCCTGGGGTGTGGAAGCGCGCGTGCCGTTCCTGGACCTGGAGTTCCTCGACCTTGCGATGGGCATGGATGCACAGGCCAAGATGGCCGGCGGCGGCCGCATCGAGAAGGCGGTGCTGCGCGAGGCCTTCGAGGGCGCACTGCCGAAGGAAATCCTGTGGCGCCAGAAGGAACAGTTCAGTGACGGTGTCGGTTACGGGTGGATCGACGGGCTCAAGGCCCATGCCGAGAGCTATGTGAGCGACACGATGATGGCGCAGGCCGCACTGCGTTTCCCGGTCAACCCGCCGCAGACCAAGGAAGCGTACTGGTACCGCGAACTGTTCGAACGCGAGTTCCCCGGCGAGGCCTGCGCGCGCACCGTGCCCGGCGGCAAGTCCATCGCCTGTTCGTCGCCGGCGGCGATCGCCTGGGACCCGGCCTTCGCCAAGGCCGCCGATCCTCGGGACGCGCGGTCGCGGGGGTGCACCAGGCCCCGGTCTGAGCCGGACGGCCCGATCGCCTATGATGGCCGGGCAGTCGCCCAGGGGAGGGTGTGGATGCGGAAGTTCTTCAACGAACTCAGGCGCCGCGGCGTGCTGTCGGCGATCGCCTATTACGCAGCCGGCGGCTGGCTGCTGGTCCAGGTCGCGACCCAGGTGCTGCCGTTCTACAACGTGCACGACTGGGTGGTGCGGGGGTTCATCGGCGCGGTGGTGGCGGGCTTCCCGGTCGCCATCGTCGTGGCCTGGTTCTACAAGTGGACGCCGGGCGGCTGGTTGCGCGAGGTCGATGTCGAGTCCGAGTCATCCGAGCCACCGAAGGACATCCCGTTCGCCACCGATGCGTCGATCGCGGTGCTGCCCTTCGACGACATGAGCGCGCAGAAGGACCAGGGCTATTTTTCCGACGGCCTGGCCGAGGAGGTGCTGAACCTGCTGGCCCAGGTGCCGCAGTTGCGGGTGATCGCGCGCACGTCCTCGTTCTCGTTCAAGGGCCAGACCGCGGACATCGGCAGGATCGCCAGGGCGCTGAACGTCGCCAACGTGCTCGAAGGCAGCGTGCGCAAGTCCGGCGACAAGCTGCGCGTCACCGCCCAGTTGATCCGCTCGAGCGACAGTTCGCACCTGTGGTCGCAGAACTACGACGTCGAGTTGACCGACGTGTTCGAGGTACAGGACCAGATCGCCCGCGCCGTGGTCGCCGCGCTCAAGGTGAAGCTGCTCCCCGGCCAGCAGGGGATCCATGCGCACCGGCCGCGCGTACCCGAGGCCTATGACCATTACCTGCGCGGACAGGATGTGTTCCGGCGCGGCCGCTACGACGACATCCAGCGCGCCGTCGAAGCCTTCGAGCGCGCCGTCGAACTGGACCCGGGGTATGCCGCGGCCTTCGCCGGCCTCGCCAACGCCCGCGGCGCGGTGGCCGATTTCGCGCCGGACCCGGAAGCGCGCGCGGCGGGCAAACGTTCGGCGGCCGCCGCGGCCGAGCGGGCGATCGTGCTCGCCCCCGACCTGGCCGACGGTTATGTCGTGCGCGGCCGCATGCGCATGGCCCTGCTGCGGGACTGGGCCGGCGCCGAGGCGGATTTCCGGCAGGCCCTGGCCGTCGAGCCGAACCGGACCGAGGTGCTGATTCCTTATGCCCTGTTGCAGAACAACCTGCTGCATACCGGGCAGTCGCTGAAGGCGGTGCGCCGCGCCCTTGATGCCGACCCGCTGTCCTGGGTGGCGTGGATGCTGCAGGGCGCCGTGCTGGCACGCGCCGGCCGGGTGGAGGACAGCCGGAGTTCGTTCGAGCGTTCGCTGCAGATCAGCCCGGCCTCCAGCTACAGCCGCTATGAACTGGGCTGCCTGGAGCTGGTGCATGGACGGCCCGAAGTCGCGCTCACGCACTTCAGGCTGGCGGGCGAGGCCTTCGGCCAGGCCGGCATCGCCATGGCCCAGCACACGCTGGGCAAGCCTCAGGAATCACAGGCCGCGCTGGACGAACTGGAAACGAAGTACGCCACCGGCTTCCTGTTCCAGATCGCCCAGGTTCATGCCTGGCGTGGCGACCACGATGCCGCCTTCGCCTGGCTCGAACGCGCCTGCAACGAACACGATGCCGGCATCACCCGCCTGCGCAGCGACCTGGTGCTGGACCGGATCAGGGACGATCCGCGTTTAGCAGCCCTGGTGAAGAAGGTCGGGTTTCCGGACTGAACGCCTGCATGGAGTGTCCGTTCCATGCGGCCGCAGCGGGGCAGGCGAAGCTCAGAACGCCGAGCCGGGCTCGGTCAGGAAAAGTTCCTCTTCCGGCGTGGACTCACGGCCCAGAATACTGTTCCGATGCGGATAACGGCCGAAGCGGTCGATGATGGCCTTGTGCCGCAGTTCGAACTGCAGGTTGTCGTCGGGGGCAAACGTCGCGAACAGCGGCACTGCCAGCTCGTGGATCGCGCGCGACTCGCTGTGCATGTAGGGCATCAGCAGGAAGTTCGCCTCGGTCGGCGCCAGGGCTCCGGTCGCGCCGGCACGGACAGCTTCCTGCGCCAGCACAAGGGCCATCGGGTCCTGCGCGAACGCGGCCGGCGTGCCGCGATGGATGTTGCGCGAGAACTGGTCCAGCACGATCACTTCGGCCAGGCGCCCGCGCGGGCTGTCACGCCAGGCATGCAGCTCGCCCGCGGCGGCCTGCAGCAACAAGCCGAGGAAACGCGTGCGCAGTAGCGTGTCGAAGTCCGGGTCGACCTTCCACCAGTTTTCGGTTGGTGTCTGGACGAACCAGAAATCCAGAATGTCTTCGATGGAGGACATGGTCAGTGCGCCGCACCGGGGCTGGCCCGGCCCGCCACCACCGGATACCCCAGCGTGATCCAGCCCTGGATGCCTTCGTACAACACGGCGGTGTTCTTCACGCCGGACTCGCGCAGGCTGCGCACCACCGATTCGGCGGCGGCGCGCGGGCATTCGCAGTAGGCGACGATCCAGGTGCCGTCGGCCGGCAGGCTGGCCAGCACTTCCTCGCGGCTGCTGTAGTAGGGCGCGGGCACGGCGCCGGCGATGTGGGTCATCTGCCACATCGAGGTGACGCGGGTATCGAGCAGCACCATCTTCTTGCCGGCCTTGAGTTCACGGTCGAGTTCGGCGGCGCTGACATACAGGCCATCGGCGAGCGTGAAATCCGGCGCGGCGGCTTCGGGGTTGAGCACGATCCGGTCCAGTGGCGGCGGCGTGGCCAGCACCGGCTTCTCGTGTTTCCAGCCGCTGCTGCGGCTGCGCAGGAAAGCAGTGACGCCATCGAGCTCGCCGGCGCTCAGCGTGTCCTTGAAGGCGGGCATGGGCGTGCCGTCGCGGCCCTCGGCGATGGCGTGCCGCAGGAAGCGGTCGGGCGTCAGGCCCAGCATCACCGGATTGCCCAGCGCGGTGCCGGTGCCGCCTTCGCCGTTGGCGCCATGGCAGCTGGCGCAGTTCTCCGCATAGACCCTGGCGCCGAGCGCTGCATCGCCAGCCACCGGGTCGTGGGTGACGCTGAAAGGTTCGACCTTCTCGACGGTCGCCAGCCACAGCGCGAGTTCGCGGACCTCGGGCAATGTCATCGGCCCGCCGATTTCATCCAGGTACCCGCCCATCGGCGTGCCGGGCCGGCCGTAGGCAATCGCTTCGCGCAGCGTGCGCGGGAAGCCCGAGGCCAGCAGCGACTTCGATTTCAGCGACGGCGCATGGTCGTTGACGTGGCCCTGGCGGTCGGCGCCGTGGCAGAGCGAGCAGTAGCGCTGGTAGCGTGCTTCCGCGGCCACCATCTGTTCGTCGGTGAGCGTGGGTAGGCTGGTCAGGGGCGCCTGGGCGCGAACCAGGCCGCTGGCCACGATCGCGGCTAGGAAAAACAGCGGGGCACTCGAGCGCATGAGGGTCGTTTCCTGGCATCGGCCGTGTCGGCGGATGATAGCCCAGTGTGTCGCCGCGCCTAGATCCACAAGGTCGCCAGCCCCCACACGATCAACAGCGCACCGACGGTACGCGCGACCGCGCGGCCCGGCGCCAACCATTTTTCCGCCATCACCAGCACCATCAGGCCGGCGATCCACGCCAGGTTCATCACGCCGCCTACGAACAGCAGGGCCATCAGGATCCAGCAGCAGCCGAGGCAAACCATGCCGTGCCGCAGGCCCAGCCGGAACGCGCCCATCGTCCCCGGCTGCCAGTAGCGGGTCAGGAAGGCGAAGGGCGCCCGACACTGCGCCAGGCAGGCGTCCTTGAGCGAAGAGAACTGGTACAGGCCGGCTGCGATCAACACCCCGGCCGACAGCCAGCGGCTCTGCGAGCCCATGCCCATCGCCGATTCCAGCCCGGCCAGTTCGAGCGCGTACTGCAGCGCCGTCGCCAGCAGCGCAAACACCCCCAGATCGCCAGGTAGCCGGCCGCGAACGGCGCCGTCGGTGCCAGGGCCGCCGCCTGGCCGCGCAACTGTGCCTGCCGGTGCACCCGGGCGTACAGCAGGATGGTCGGCGCCGCCGTCGGCGTCATCATCGCGACCATCATCGTCCACCACATCGCCACGACCAGCGCGAAATAGGGCGGCGTCCAGTCCGTCGGCGCCATGGCCATGCCCGTGGCGTGCGGAAACAGCGCCAGCGACGTCATCTGCCAGGCGTCCATGCCCATGCCGGCGCCGGCGACAGTGTGGGCGCCCGCCAGCAACACCAGCACGACCAGGCCCGCCGATGTCACCCAGCGGTCGCGCCGCAGCAGTACCTCGATGGCGGGCACCGGCGCCCGGTCAGGCGCGGATGATCCCATGGCTGTCCATGTGCAGCTCGGCGAACTGGCCATAGGTGTTCTGGAACGCGACCTGCACCGGCCCCTGCGTGCGGCTGGAGGCGCTGCCGATTTCGGCCACGGCGTATTCGAAGCCCTCGGGCAGTTCGATGCGCGCGCGCGTTTCCTTGCCGGTGACCTTGTTGCGGATCGGCTCGCCGACGGTGTCGATGTAACCGTGGACGAAGATGCGGCCGCGGCGTGCGTCCACGTCCACCGTCAGATCAATGTCGGTGAACACCGGTTCGTTCATGACCGTCACCGTGGATGCGAACACCGCGAACATGGTCGCGAACGGATCGGTGTCCTGGCCGGTCATGATCTTGAGCAGGGCCTCGCGCTGGGCCGCGTCCGCGCGCCGGTCGACGAAGGCGATCGCCTCGCCGTTGCCTTCGTGGATCGGACCGGGCCATTTGAAGATGGCGGCGATGCGCAGCCCGTCGAGCCGGGTGTCGCCGTGGTGGCCGGTGTCGATCTGGATGCCCGCCACCGCATGGCAGTGGCCCTTGTCGGGCAACGCGTCGAACTGGCAGTTGCAGCCATATTCGCAGGAGCAGTTCACCAGCCCCCGACCCTTGATTTCCCATGTGGCCATGGCGATCTCCCGGGGGTGGACGGTGGGGCGAATCTACTCCTCGGCGGGGGCCGGAACAATCGCCAGGGTGGCAACAGAAAACCCCGCGCCAGGCGGGGTTTTCTGCTCAATCGTTGCTGGCGCGCGGGCGTTTATTCCGCAAGCGACAGTTTGACCTCGACCCGGCGGTTCTTCGCCCGGTTTTCTTCGCTGTCGTTGGGCACGATCGGGTTGGTCAGGCCGTGCCACAGCAGCACGATCCGGGACGATTCCACGCCCTTGCCGACCAGGTAGTCGCCGACCATCTCGGCGCGCCGCTTGGACAGTCCCTCGTTGTAGTTGCGGTCGCCGACATCGTCGGTGTAGCCCGCGGCCACCAGTTTGACGTCCTTGTTCTCGGTCATGAACGTGGCGATCTTGTCCAGGTTCGCCTTGTCCTCGTCGTCCAGTTCGGTCCCGTCGAAGGTGAAGTTGAGGTTGTTCTGCGGAACCGGGCTCTCGGTGACCTTGACGTCCCACAGCGCGCTGCTCGAATACTCCGGATGCGCGAAGAAGTCGGCCAGCGGGATCATGCGCGAGCAGTTGTTGATTTTCGCGACGTTCGCGGCGAGTTCAGCCTGGCGTTCGCCTTCCGCACTGCTGACCACGTAGAAGCACGCGTCGTGTTTCTTGGCTAGGTCCATGGCGGTACTGACCGGGCTCTTGCCGGTGTACTCGCCGTCCCAGAACACGAACACGGCGCTCCGGCCCTGCAATCCCCGAGGATCGGGTCGAGCTTCTCCAGCGCGAACTTGAGCGGCGTCGGACCCCGGCCCTTGTCCGGCAGTCCCGTAAACACCGCGCTGATCTTGTCGCGGTCGAACAGGGCCGCCGGGTAGTTTTCCCGCCAGCCGGTGTAGGTGTAGATGCCGATCTGGTGGCCGAGGTCCGGGAACCAGGTGATCCGGTCGTTCAGCTCGATCTTCATCGTCTCGATGATCGGCTTGCCGGAGGCAGGGAAGATTTCGTTGGTCGAGGAAGAAGTGTCGAGCAGGAAGATGCCGTTGTCGGCGACCTTGATCAGTTGCTCCGTCCTCAGGACGCCGTCGGCGATTTCACGCTTTGTGATGATTTCGGTCGCGAACGTCGCCGGAGCGACGAGGCAGCCGATGGTTGCAGCCAGGATACCGATTCGAAGATTCATGAAGGTTCTCCATTTCCGCGATGCTTCCGCGGGAGCAAAGCACTCGAGATCCGACCTGGACGCGAAGTGGGCACCCCAGTCGGCGCAACCTGCGGCAGGGGAGCCCCTCCCTCCCGTTCAGGTTCGCCCAAGCTAGTCCCCAGTCCCGCCCATTTCTACTGACCCTTGGCCCCATGTCCTGGACGCGGCCACTCCAGGGGTGTGCAGGCAATTGCCCGCCGGCGGACGGCCTGGGGGCGCTACGGCAAGGTCAACGCGGTGCGCGCGCGCCGTTCAGCGGTTCTGCAGCCGAGGCGCCGGGGGGGCAGTGGAAAGCGCGCGCGGACCTGGCCGTCCACCTCGCGCACATCGAGCACGATGCCGTGGCGTTCGCACAGGCGCCGGACGATGCCCAGGCCCAGGCCAAATCCGGGGCTGTCTTCGCGGCGATGCCCGAGCACGGCGTCGCCAGCGACCGGATTGGCAATGCACAGGTCGCCATTGCCGGAAGTGATGTGCACGATGCCTTCGGCACCGTGCACCAGCGCATTGCCGACCAGATTCGAGAGCAGGGAGCGCAGCACGGCTTCGGGCAGGTCGGTGGTGTCCGCATCCGCAACCTCGACCTGCAGCTCCATCGCCCGCCCTTCGGCCAATGGCGACTGATCCACGATCACGCGTTCGAGTACCGGCAGGACGCGCACCGGCGCCGACGGCACGATGCGTTCCTCGCGTGCCAGCGACAACAGCAGATCCACCGTCTGCTGCAGTTGCATGGCGGATTGTTGCAGGTGCTGCGCACTGGCCCGGGCGTCTGCATCGAGGTCCGTGCGCGCCAGCAGGCGTTCGGAGGCGCTGCGGATCACGGCCAGCGGCGTGCGCAGTTCGTGGCTGACGTCGCGGGTGAACTCGCGTTCGCGCGCGACGAACTCGCGCAGGCGGTCGGCCAGCGATTGCAGGCCATGCGCCAGCACGCCGACCTCGTCGTGGCGGAAGCCGCGGTCCAGGCCGCGTGGCGGGTCGCCCGGGTCCAGTCGTTCCATCTCGCCGGCCAGGCGCGCCAGCGGGCCTGCGGTGCGATGGGCCAGCCAGGCCGCCACGCCCAGCGCCAGCAGCACCAGGACCAGCGCGGTGACCGCCAGCAGCGCCAGGATGTCGTCGCGCATCGGCCGCACCACCAGTTGCGCACTGACTTCAGCGACCAGCCAGGCCTGGGCCGTGCCGTCGGTGCCGCGCAGCGCGAGCAGGTGGTAGTGGCGACCGGCCTCGCCGGCGAACTCTTCGCGATCGGGTTCGCTGGCGTGGGCCCGGCGCAGGTCGTCGGGGAACGCCGCCGCGCTGTCGTGCAGCCGGATCCAGGGTTCGCGGGGCTGGCCCCAGGTGCCGGTGGTGGCGTGCTGGCGCTGCAGTGCCGCGCCTTCCTGCGCCAGCGTCGCCTCAAGGAAACTGTCTTCGACCGCGTACATGAAGACGACCGCGTACAGCCCGAACATCCCGGCCACCAGCAGCGTGAACGATCCAAACGCCAGCATCAGCCGCCGGCGCAGCGACGCCGCGCGCCGGCTCACGCGTCCGGCTCCAGCTTGAAACCGACGCCGTGCACGGTGCGCAGCATCGGCGTGGCGAACGGCCGGTCCAGCGCCTGCCGAAGCACGTAGAGATGCGAACGCAGCGGATCGGAGGCCGGCGCCTCGTCGCCCCAGACCCGCTGCACCAGCTCGCTGCGGGTGAGCGTGCGGGGCCAGGCCTCGGCCAGGGCCAGCAGCAGCTGGAAGGGAATGTTCGGCAGCTCGATGCGCTGGCCTTCCCGCGTCACTTCGCTGGTGCGCCGGTCGATCGCGAGCGAACCGATGCACAGCCGCACCGGTTCGCCGACGCGATGGCGGCGTGCGAGCGCCAGGCACCGCGCCAGCAGTTCGGCGCCGGCGAAGGGTTTCACCAGGTAGTCGTCGGCGCCGGCCTCGAAACCGCGCACCTTGTCCTCGACCGCGTCGCGCGCGGTCAGCATCAGCACCGGAATGTGGCGGTCGGCTTCCTGGCGCAGCCGTTCGCAGACGCGCAGGCCGTCCAGGCCCGGCAGGCCCAGGTCGAGCACCAGCACGTCGGGCGGATCGGCCAGGGCCAGCGCGAGGCCGATGCGGCCGTCCGCCGCGAAATCGACGCGATGCCCCTGCGCTTCCAGCAGACCAGCGAGCTGGGAACGCAGGGCCAGGTTGTCTTCGACGATCAGTAGGCGGAGGCCGGGAGCGGTCATCTCAATGAGTCGGGCGCGCGGGCAGGTCATGAGCTTGCTTGAGCTCCGGGAGCTTTGCCAGCCGCGCGGCCCGGGCGTTGCGCGGGCCGCGGCTGGCCGAGGCGCCGGTGCGCTTCCGTGATGGCCGGTGCGTCGACGTTGATCTCCGACGGGTGGATCCGGAGACTGCCGCAGCGATGTGAAGCCGATCTCAAGCGGGCGTTCTCCGCCAACTTGAGCGCCGCCGGGAGGCTGTGACAATCTCGGTGCCGATCCAGGGCGGCGGCCACCCGTCGCACGAACCGGAGGCAAACGCGCCATGTCCACCCAGCCGCCTGACGATGGTTTCCCCTGGATCGGGAGGCTCGAGGCCACCCACGCCGGCGAAGTGACCAGGCTGCTGTGCGAGGCCTTCTTCGATTACCCGGTGATGCGCTTCGTGCTGGGCGAAACGCCGGACTACGCCGGCCGCCTCGTGCGCCTGATAGGCCTGTTCACCGCCGGACGCTGGTTACGCGGGCATCCGGTTCTGGGGCTGCGTGGCGCCGACGGGTCGCTGCAGGCCGCGATCACGATGACGCCGCGCGGTGCGTTCGACACGCCGCCTGCGCTGGCCGAATTGGCCGAGACCACCTGGAACATGCTGGGCGCCGAAACGAAGCAGCGCTACGCGATGCTGTGCGAAGCCTGGGCCGCCACCGAGCCCGCCGGTGAAAACTGGCACGTGAACATGCTGGGCGTGGCCAAGGCCGCGCATGGTGCCGGCCACGGTGGCCGACTGCTGGCCGCGGCGCTGGACCTCGCCGCAAAGGACCCCGTTGCACAGGCCGTGGACCTGACCACCGAGGATGCCGCGAACCTCAGTTTCTACACCCGCCGCGGTTTCGAAGTGACCGGACAGCGCCGTGTCGGCCCCACGCTGGAAACCTGGACGCTGGTGGCGCCGAGGCGTGCGGATGGTGGTTTCGGACCGGGCGGGGCATGACGCGCGACCGGCCCGATCAACCGAACACCTCAGAATGTGAGCCGATGCCCCGTACTCGAGCCTTCTGCCTCGCCGCAGGTAGCGGGGTAGGTCAGGACAGGAGCAGCAAGCTGCTTGAGAACGTGCGCTCGATCCCGGTGAGCGGATCGATGAATGTGATCTGCCTGGCCAACAACTGCAATGGCGTCGAATAGTCGTCTACTCGGTGGTTGGCAAGTGACGGATACACCACATCATTGGCCATGGGCGCCCCCAGCGCCGCCATGTGCACCCGCAGCTGATGCTTGCGCCCGGTAACCGGCATCAACGCATAACGCCAAGCCCCATCCCCACGTGCAATGACATCAATCCGCGTCTCACTATTCGCAGGCCCTTCAACCTCCCGCATGCGAAAGAACGGCTCCCCGGCAACGATCCGGCTGGTGCGGGTGTGCGGAAACTCGATATCCGGCAGCGGCGGCGCAATCGCCTCGTAGGTCTTTTGAATCCGCCGCTCGCGGAACAGCGCCTGGTACAGCGCGCGGGTTTTGGGGTTGGTCGAGAACAGCACCAGGCCGGCGGTTTCGCGGTCGATGCGGTGCAGGGGCACCAGGTCGGGGTTGCCGGTGCGGCGGATCAGGCGGCCCAGCAGGGTTTCGTGCACATGGGCGCCGGACGGCGTGACCGGCAGGAAATGCGGCTTGTCCGCCACCAGCAGGTCGGCGTCGGCGAACAGCACGGTTTCCTGGAACGGGATCGGCGCTTCGTCGGCCACTTCGCGGTAGTAGTGCACTTCCAGCCCGACCCGATACGGCGTGTCCGGCGTCAGCCATGCCCCGTCGTCGTCCACGACGCGCCCGCGCGCCATGCGGTCCCGCCAGGTCGCGCGCGGCACCGCCGGGAAACGTTCGCACAGGCCGTCCAGCACCGTCGGCCACGGGCCCGGCGGCAGCTGCAGGGTGCTGGCGGGCAGACCGTCGAGGGTGGGTGGGCGTTTGCGCATGGCGGCAGTGTGCCGGCTGTGCGCGGTTTCTGCACATTGCCTTGTCCATGGGATGAGCGCTCGTTTGTGACCCGGGTCGGGCCTTGAACTTCAGGCGGTTGCGGGCGTCATCGCGAGTGCAGGAGGGCCGCTTCCGACCCGAAGCGGACATATGGCGTGTTTGGGTGGTCCTTCTCTGGTCGCCGACGCATTCAATCCTTCGCTAGCGCTGCCACGAGTCTTTGCTCCACATTGAGGACCGGTCATCCGTCGCGATCGGGATCTCGGCTGACCTCTGGATCGCGTGTCGGCCCGGTTTCGCAGCGTGTGCGGCTCGTGCTCGGGCACGGATCGCACCCATCCGGAAGGCCGTCGCCATCGCTGTCGATTGCACGCGGACGATCCCTCGGGCAGGTGCCTGCCTCGCGTGCGCCGGCGATTGCCCAAACTGGATTGCTGAAAGCGTAGCGTGGGATGCAGCGCCCGATCTTGGTATCGATGGCGCAGGTAGCGCTGTCGCCGACCATAGGCTGCGACTTCGCAAAGGCACGCACGAACAGGCGATCGGGAATTAGCGGGACCAGTCGGTGGTTCACGTAGGCCTGCGTCAGGCGAAAACTATCAATGGGCAGGTCGATGCGTCGCGTGCCCGAGAATGACACCGGTGCAAAGCGCATGCGACCGCCAGTAGGGTCATCGTAGTAGCCGTCGCTGCGTTGGACGATCTGGCGGCCATCGCCCACCAGCTCCGTGTCCACGATCACGTCACCGACAGTGGTGAAGCGCGTTCGCGGGCCATTGTCCTTGGGCGCGAACAGGCGGCTCTGGCCCGGCGCCGTTCCCAGCACGGCGCCCACGATGATGTCGATCTGGTACACGGTTCCCCACTCCTGATTCGATTGCCACTCCACCAGCAGGGGTAGGGAAGTGTCGCCGTAGGTCTCGATGATGCCGCCCATGGGGGTGTCCGCATCGTCGATCCGGCCGTTGTTGTTGCGGTCGATTGCAATGCGCAGTGCAGGCCCATCGGTCACTGAAAAGACCCCCTCCCTGAGCGCCGCGACGATCTGGGTTTGGTCGTAGGCGCGGATGGGATCGTCGAGCACGCTCGTGTCGCGAGGACGACGCGGCGGCGAAGCTGGAGGTTGTCGACGTCGTTCGCTCCGATCACGCGCGCTTTCGAAAGTGGTCAGCTCGGGTTCGGTGAGATTGGTGCGAGGCGCGCCGGCCATTACCAGGTTGCGCGGCTTGCCGATGGCCATGTCATCCACTCGTTCCAGGCCTTGGAAGTAGCCCGCGCGGTGATAGTTCAAATCGCCGTGTGCATCCGACCCGCCGGCCATAAACCAGCGCCTCGGTTCGCCTGCCGGCAGCCACGGGATGTCGGCCGTCTCGGATGGCGCGAGGCCCTTGAGCAGCCAGCGGTCCCAGGTGACCGTGCCGGCGTGCAACATCCATTCCACTCCCTGGCAGTTAATCAGATAGCTGGGGCGTGCCGGCTCGGCCCAGGGTTGCAACTCGAAGGTTCGTGTTTCAAAGCCGGATGGCGAGTTGTTGCGGAACCCATAGCCACCATCATCATCGTCGCTGTGGAAGCCGACTTCACGCGTTTGGCCGTCGCCTTTGCGATTCATCATCCGGTGGTCTTCGTTCCACAGTTGCAGGCCCAGCACGGCCGGGGACCGGAATGCCTGGTCGAGCATGGTCGGCGTGTAGGGCACGACATCTGGACCAGGGCCACCCGACATGTCGGGTGCCCGGCCAAAACAATGGCCCATAGGCAGCGGATGGGCGAGGAATACATGGCCTTTGCCGCTTTCGATCTCAGGCAGCAATGCATCGTCGCCGCGGGTCATCTGCCGGCTGCCGCCACCGAAGCGTCCAGTACGGCTGGAGACGAAGGCATCCGGGTTGGCGGCCGTTGCCGGCAAATAGACCATGTGCGCGCGTGCAGGGTGGTACTCATTGATGCCCTGGACGTCCTTCAGGATCATTGCGCCGTTTCGTTGTTCGTGGATGCGGGTTACGTCGCAGCTCGTGATTGGGTGATTCCATCCCCCGCATAGGTTCGGCAAGTAATAGTGGTCATAGTCGCCCCCGTCCGCGATCGGAAATGTGTTGCGATCGTAATCGGCCGGCAACTCAGGGATGACATCCACTTCGCCGCCCAGGAAAATCTGGGGTGCGACCCCGCGGCCGCGTATGTTCTGCGGGACCTCGCCGGTGCTGGATTTGGTCGCACTTTCGCGGTTTGCGCCTTGGTCGCGCCACAGCTCGTTATGCAAGAACCGGAAACGCGCTGAGTTCATGTCGCGCAGGACGTGCGGAAAGTTCGGAAATGCGCCTTCGATTCCGCCGAAGATCACCGAAGCCACGCCGGTATAGTCGACATCAACGATCTGGCGTGAATCCGAAGCATGTTCGGTGGCGAATACGAAGTCCAGGCCCATAGCGCCCATGGCCTTGAGCGTGCCGCGGTAGCCGTACCCTTCCTCTCCTTCGTTGTCGGTACCCTGGCCGTGGTAGTGCAGGTCGCCATAGGCCCAGCGCTGGTCGAAACGCGGGAGTGGCGCTTCGCCGGCATGCACGGACACATGATTTACCAGCCAGAGGAAATCTGCGTCGTGTTCGCTCTCGCAACCTATTTCCGGGCGGGTAGTGAAGACGGCCTTGAGCGTCAGGGGCAGGTCGGCGCCAGGAACGAAACTGTCGTCCCTAGTCGGCGTATACCAGGCGGTGGCATACCACTCGCTGCTGCCGTGAGGAGTACGGGAGGCTTCGCAAATTCCGGTGGCCGGCTTGCAGATCTCGTGCGGTGGAGGTTGGACGATGCCTGGCCCGGCGGGCCGCCAAGTGCCATTGATCCATGTGGTTGTCGAGTTCCCGGTGTGCTCGACTTCGGTCAGTTCGTTGAAGGCAATGGTTTTGCGCCAATTGCCATCGGCATGGAAGACCTGAAGTTCGCAGAAGTTGCCGATCTTGTATTTGAAGGGATCCTCAAGGGGTGCGTCGAACGGGATAGCGTTCTCGTCGGTCACTACGATCGAAAGCGGAATGGCGCCGTAGCTGGCGCGTCCGTTGATATCCAGCACGGGCTCAATGCGCCACGGGGCATCAATCGCGAATTCAAAGGTGCCTTCCTGACCGTTGTTGGCGGCTGCAGCCAAAGGCAGGACAAGCAGGACGGGGAAGCAGAACGAGGCGATCCGGCGCATTGGCGGTTTACCTTAGACGCTGCTGTTGATCGGTCAAACGTCCGTCGTCGACCGAATCGGCCAAGTGGGGACCCACTGAGAGATGGACTGCCGCCAGCAGCCCGCTGCCATCGGCACAGGGCAGCGATGGGGCGTGGCCGTCCATCTCGGCGTACGTCGTGTCAAGGTGAATGTTCAAGCCACCTAGTTCGAAGCTACGGACTCAAAGGTCCGATCCTGGCCTATTGTGTTGAAAAACTATCTCCAACTCAGGCCGCATCAGCACGGATCGACCTGACGTGCTGCCCCCGCGACCGCGGCAACGGCTCGGTACCCGCATGCTCAAGCAGTTCGAGAGTGGGACAAAACGCGCCTACGCTGGCCTCGCCGCAGCTCGCGACCAATTGCGATAGCTGACGCTCGAGCTTGCGTAGTTCGCCGAGCCGCTTTCGAACGTCGAGCAACTTGTTTTCGGTTAGTCGCTTGGTTTGCTCGCAAGCGCGTCTGCCATTGAGCTCCAGCAGGCCAACAATCTCATCGAGGCTGAAGCCCATGGTCTGGGCACGGCGAATGTAGCGGAGGCGAGCGAGGTCGCTCGACGTGTAGCGACGGATGCCGCCAGCAGGGCGCTTGGGCTCGGACAGCAGCCCGCGCCGCTGGTAATAGCGCACTGTCTCAACGTTTACTGCCGCCGAGGCAGCCAGTTGACCGATCGTGAGGGCCTGCAAGTCCATGGCTTGACTCCGTACTTGGGTACGGAAGGTATTATGCGCCCATGTCCAGTAATCCCCCAAGTCGACCACACCGGCGATCCTGGTCGCATCCCTCGCCGCCATCGGCGCATCAGTATGCTGCGTCGTGCCGCTGGTGCTGGTCTTGATGGGCATCAGCGGCGCATGGATTGCCAACCTGACGGCCATGGACGCCTGGCGGCCTTGGTTCAGCGCCGCCACACTGCTGTGCCTAGCGCTGGCTTTCTGGAATCTCTATGGCCCGTCGTCGCGATGCCGCAGCGACGGCGTCTGCGTCAGCCCGCAGGTCCTCGCCCGGCGGCGGCGCTGGTTGTGGCTGGCCGCCATCGGCATCGCAGTACTGTTGTTGTTTCCTACTACGTGGTCTGGTTCCTCTAGGAGAGTCCCGATGCGCAACAAATGGATAGTTGGCCTTACCTTGGCGTTGTCGGCTGGCCTAGCGGCCGCCGCGGCGCCGAAGAAGGCGGTGCTGGACGTGCAGAACATGACCTGCGCCGCGTGCAGCATCACCATCAGCAAGGCGCTCGACAAGGTTCCCGGCGTGCAAAGCAACCACGTCGATGCCGAGGCGGCGACGGTGACGGTGGTCTTCGATCCAAGCCGCACATCGATAAGCGCGGTCAGCCGTGCGATCACTGACGCAGGCTTCCCGGCCAAGGCTCGCTCAGATGGCGGCTGAGCTGGAGTTACAAAGTACGTTGACTTGTCCCCATTGTGGTCATCAGGCGACAGAGACGATGCCGACCAACGCCTGTCAGTTCTTCTACGAATGCCTCGGCTGCGGCCAACTGCTGCGCCCGAAACCGGGTGACTGCTGTGTGTTCTGCTCATACGGCACGGTTGCCTGTCCGCCGATCCAGGAACAGAAGTCGTGTTGTGGCTAAAGTGCTAAGCGCACCGACATAATTGCCGCCATATCTCGCCAGTAGCTACGTAATGCTATTGATTGACCGCAACTGAAGTGGTCAAATTATTTCCCATCGATCCAGCGGAAATCGCAGCGATGATGGGACGTCAGGAAGCCGGGCAAGCGCCCCTGTTCTACGCGTTCAACTTCGAAGACCACGTCCCGGCGAGCCACATGCTCCGCGGCATCGACCACTTCCTGGACCTGGGCGAGCTGCACCAGCACCTGGCCCCGCACTACAGCCACACCGGCCGCCCCTCGATTGATCCGGGCCTTCTGATCCGGATGCTGATCGTGGGTTACTGCTTCGGCATCCGCTCGGAGCGTCGGTTGTGCGAAGAGGTCCACTTGAACCTGGCGTACCGCTGGTTCTGCCGGTTGGGCCTGGAAGATGCCGTGCCGGACCACTCAACATTCTCCAAGAACCGCCACGGCCGCTTCCGGGACAACGACACCCTGCGCTTCGTATTCGAGAAGGTGCTCGAGCGCTGCCTGGCCGAAGGCCTGGTCGGCGGCGAGGGCTTCGCGATCGACGCCAGCGTGATCAAGGCCGATGCTAACCGGCAGCGGGGCGTGCCGGGTGCCGATGCGGCCTGGGACCGGGAGTCGCCGCTCGCGCGCCCGGTCCGGGAGTATCTGCAGGCGCTGGACGACGCTGAGACGCCGCGCACCCCACCCAAGAATGTGTCGCTGACCGACCCGGCAGCGCAGTGGACCGCCGCGCCCGGCGGCCCGGCCTTCTACGCTTATTCGACCAACTACCTGATCGATGTAAAGGCGGGCGTCATCGTCGATGTGGAAGCCACGCCTGCGTATCGGACCGACGAGGTCCAAGCGACACGGACCATGGTCGACAGGGTCGAGCAGCGCTTCGACCTCAAGCCGACCCGGCTGATCGGCGACACCGCCTACGGCACGTCGGAAATGTTGGGCTGGATGGTGGATGAGAAGGGCATCGAGCCCCACGTGCCGGTCTGGGACAAAGCCGAGCGCAAGGATGGGTCGCTGGGGCGGTCCGACTTCAGTTGGGACGCGGAAGCTGACGAGTACCGCTGCCCCCAGGGCAAGCCACTGCTATCGAGCGGCAAGCCAACCGCCGACAACACGCTGATCTATCGCAGCAGCCTTCACGACTGCACCAACTGCGAACTGAAGGCGCGGTGCTGCCCCAACACGACGCATCGAAGGATCGCCCGCCAGGTGAACGAGTCCGCACGGGACGTGGCGCGCCAGCTGTCGACGACGAAGAGATATGCCCAGTCACGGCGACATCGGAAGAAGGTCGAGATGCTGTTCGCGCACCTCAAACGCATCCTGCGGTTGGACAGATTGCGTCTACGCGGCCTGAAGGGCGCTAGAGACGAGTTCCTACTGGCCGCAACGGCACAGAATTTACGAAGAATGGCAGCGTGGTTGATGCCGAAAAGCCCCGAAGCGGCAATGGCAACGGCCCTTTGAGGACAAAGGGCGCTTGCGCGCCCATTTTCTCGTCGCCCCTGGCCAAATAATCATTGATCCGGCCGAACCGCTAGACCCAGCCGCCCGCCAGAAAGCGAGTTTTTCAACAGAATAGGCCGACAGCGGAACTGGGAAGTGGTCCTTTACGGCCCTCGGAGTGTCATCGCCTAGGCTCAAAGCCTCACGCGCGGAGCTCCGAGCTTCATTGCTGAGCCTTTTTTCCTCATGCGCAGGGCTCCGAGCTTAAACGCCGAGTCTTTTTGCTTCATGCGCAAGGCTCCGGATACTCATCGTTGAGCAAATTTTGCTCACGCACTGAGCTCCGAGGGTCACCGTTGAAGCTCAGCGCTTCACGCATGAAGCTCCGAGGGTCACCGTCGAGGCTAAAAGGCTCACGCATGAAGCTCCGGGAGTCATCGTCAAGGCTAAAAGCCTTGCGCGTGGAGCAAAAAGCCTCACGGCCGAGGCTCAGAGCCTCGCGCATGAAGCTCCGAACTCCATCTTCGGGGCCAACTGGCTAGCGCAGATGCCTGAAATCGGGTCCGACCAACCCTTGGGATGAGCGCCATCGACCCGCTGGGCACCTGGAAGGACTGGGAACAGGGCCACCGCGACCCGGCCGGCCCCGCCAAGGCCTTGCTGCAGGTCATCCGCAAGGACCCCACGCCTGGTCTTTCCGCCCCATCCGACGAGCGGCGCTCCCGGGCCTCCGGCCAGTGCTAGATTCCTGCCGTCCACTGGGAGAAGGGTCATGCGCAACGCAAACTCTTGGTTAAGGTCCGTCGTGGTGTTGCTGGCTGGTCTGTCTGCCGTGGGAGCGGCCCAGGCGCAGTCCGAATCCAAAACCTGGTATGTGCCGTGGGCCTGGAGCCCGCGTGCCAGCGCGGACACAGGTTCGATCTCGGTAACGAACCTCAATGGCGAAGCGGTCCGCGTCAATGTCAGGGCGTTCAATGCGCAGGGCGCCGCACTCTCGGCGTCGTCGTCCGCGTTTTCCCTGTCACCTGCCGCCTCTTCATCCGTCGCTTTTCCGGTTGACCCGAGAGGTTCGGTCGCCGCAGCGCCTGCCTTTGTCCTCGTACTCTCGGATCAACCCGTCCTCGTTCGCGCCAGGGCGGTCGTGCTGCTTCGTCCGTCCGTGGATGTCGAAGCGGACTGCCAGCGGATATCCTCGCGTGGCGAGCCCAATGGCGTGCTTTTTCTGCGAAGGCCAACTGGGCAGATACGATGCCGAGGGCAAGTTCCAGCGCGACAGCCTCAAGCCCTGGAAATACGCGACCCTCCAGGAGTGGCCCGCGTTCCCGATCGACTGTGCCGGCAGTGCCCCGACACATTTCGCCTGTTCCAAGCGCGTTGTGCGACAGCCTCCCGGCGGGGACGATGCCGGCGGGCCACTGGCCGACGATCGGGAAAGAGATCCGAGCGCTAGCGGCAGCGTGCCGTCTGCGCGCCGGTCATGCACGGAAGCGCGATGCCATCAACAGGCCTAGAAGCACGCCTGCGACGTGTCCGGGTTTCGGGTAGTAGACATGGACCACATCGATCGCGAACGCCAGGGCGATCGCGAATCCGACCGACCACCGAAGGAACTTCGAGCGGTCGACGCCGGTCCACGCCAGCCAAAGCCCGGCGCCGGCGATCGCCATGATCGCCTGGGAGGCGCCGGTGCCGAGATTCCAGGGCCACGGAACGAACAGGCTGCTGAAAAGCATCGCGATCGAACCGCCGATCAGCCAGAGCAGGAACAGGCGGAGGGAGCCCACCTGCCGCTCGACCGCCGTGCCGACCAGCAGCAGGCAGAACACGTCCGACACCATGTGCGGTTGTTTGACATGGACGAGCTGGGCGGTGACCAGGCGCCAGAGTTCGAGATCACGCAGGTACCCGAAGCGCAGGCCGTAGTCCTCGAGTTGTACGATCCTGACCCGCCCGAGCCAGGTGCCGCTGATTTCAATCGCGGCGTGGACGCTGAGCATGGCGGTGGCCGCACAAAGCAGCAGCGTGCACCAGGGAATGCGGCGCGACGCCGCCGGCACGGCGATGGATTGCGATTCGGTCATGCAAACAGCGTCGGGCCCGCTTGTGGCTTTTCGCAGGCAGGGTTGTGTCTTTTCGGGGGTGACCGACGCGGCCGCATGCGGGCAGGCCCTCTGATGAATCGGAATGAGACCAGGGGTGGGTCCGCGATATAGTGCCGAGGACACGGCGAACCAGGGGGTCGCATGCGCGGGCACAGGTATTCCGGCTTGATCGCGCTGGCGAGCGCCGCCTTGCTCCTCTCGATGTCGGTGAAGGCCCAGTCGCTGCTGCTCGACGATGTGCATCTGGTGCATGTGGAAGACGGCCGGATCGAACGTTCGCGTTCGGTGCTGGTGGAAGACGGACGGATCATCGCCGTGCAGCCGGCGGGCGTTTCGCCTCCGCCCGCGGTGACGCGCATCGATGGCCAGGGAATGTACCTGGTGCCAGGCCTGTGGGACATGCACACCCACGCGCACCGGGCCGGCCGTGCGTTATGGCATTACCCCCTTTACATCGCGCATGGCGTGGTCGGCATCCGGGACGCGGCGACGCACCTCGGCTCCAGCCTGGCCTTCCGCGCAGGGGAGCGGCCACCCGGGCCGGCCCCCAAAGTGATCTGGGGCTCACCGGCCCTGGACCGCGCACCGCCGATCCTTTCCAGTGGTCTGGCGGTGGAAACGCCGGAGGCCGCCCGGCAACTGGTGCGTCTGTTGGCCGCGCAGGACTACGACTTCATCAAGGTCTACGACGGTTTGTCGCGGGAAAATTACCTGGCGATCGTCGAGGAGGCCCAGCGTCTCGACATCCCCGTCGAAGGCCACGTGCCGCTGTCCATGTCGCCGTTCGACGTGGTGCGGGCGAAGCAGCGCACCATCGAGCACCTGACCCTGGTGCTCGAGGCCTGCATCCCCGGGACGCTAGACTGGATACACGCAGAGGAGTCGGCGGACTCGATGGCGCTCATGGCGGATCCCCGTCTGGTGGACAGCCTGGACCGCTTCGATGCGGCGGTTTGCCAATCCCTGTTCAAGGAATTCAGGGAGGCGGGCACCTGGCAGGTCCCCACGCTGGTGCAGACGCGCGGGTATTTCGTGGTGAGCCACGACGAGGAAGCCGACGAACCCCGGCTTTCGCAGGTGCCGCCGGCCGTGCGCGAGGCGTGGCTTTCGCACGTGGCCGACGGGGACGATGCAGAGCGCGAGTCGGGCGCCAAGGTCTTCGCCCGCCAGCATGCGCTCGTCGGT
Organism: Arenimonas daejeonensis; assembly: GCF_007993735.1. GTDB lineage: Bacteria > Pseudomonadota > Gammaproteobacteria > Xanthomonadales > Xanthomonadaceae > Arenimonas > Arenimonas daejeonensis. The sequence continues at coordinate 1,825,663 of NZ_CP042453.1, forward strand.
GAGCTGCACCTCGCGGGCGTCGGGATCCTGGCGGGCACAGATGCTTCGGACGAGACCTGGGTTTTCCCAGGGTCGTCCTTGCACGATGAATTGGCCCTTTTCATCGACGCCGGCCTTTCGCCGCTGGACGCGCTGCGCACGGCGACCCTCAATCCCGCCCGATATCGCGCCAATGGCAGCCCGGTCAGCGCGCTGCTGGCGCCGGGCGCGGACGCGGACCTGGTGCTGGTGGCCGACAATCCGCTCGACGACATCGCCCATCTCCGGGACATCCGCGGCGTGATGCTGGCGGGGCGTTGGTACGGGGCGGAAGAGCTGCGCTCGATGGTCGACGAAGTGCGTGCACTCTGGCCAACCAACGAGGGCGAGTAGCGGGAATTTCCCCTGCTTACTGACCGGAGGCGCGATCGACGATCCACTCGACGATCGCATCGAACCGTTCCTGGTCCAGCGCATGCCCGCGGTCGACACGCAGTTCGGTGATGAAGTCGCCCGCGACCCTGGCCACCACCTGGTCCGCATCCCGCGAATATTTGTCTTCCGTGCCCGACACCACCATCGTCGGCCGCGGCCGGATGGCTGCAAGCACATCGTGCGTGTCGAGCAGGCAGGCGAGCCCGGGCACGGCTTCGAAGAGGGTGAACCCGGTGCCTTCGCGGCGGCGCGTTTCTATGCTGCACACCGCACCGCTGATGCAGGCGAACCGGCAGCGTGCATCGAGCGCCGCGTGGTAGAGGGAGGTGTAACCGCCGTAGGAATGCCCGGCGATGCCAACGCGGCGCGCATCCACCCCGGCGATCGACAGCAGCACGCTCACGGCCCGCTGGGCATCATCCAGGCCCTTCCGCATCAGCGTGTCGCCATCCAGCAGGCGGTAGTTCATGGCGTTGTAGTGCTGCAGCCAGTCGTAGTAGTCCGGCTCCACGCCTCGCACCGCGCCACGCCGATCCTCGAAAGAGAGGGCGTCCGGAGCCAGGACCACCAGGCCCCTGCGCGCCAGCGCCGGCCCGAAGGCCTGGAAGGCATCGCCCACGTCGCCGGCCACCTCGCTCTTGCCGAAGTGGAACTGCCCGTTGTGCTGGTGGAAAACGACCACGCCGCCGAGCGGGTCGCGCCCCTTGGGCGTGAACAGGAAGGCCGGGATGACGTCAGCGTCGAGACCCGGGTACTCGATGCGTTCCCGGTCGAATCCATCGCCCGCCACGACCTCGCCGCGTTCGAAGGCCACCGGAACAGGGTCCGCAAGCCCCAGTCGCTCTCGAAGGGTCGTGGCAAGGTCGGTCATCGGTTGCAATGGTAGCCTGCCATCGGAATGGCGCGGGAGCCGCCAGGGGAAGGCATCGATGAAGGTAGCCATCAACGGGGCCGGCATTGCCGGTACGGCGCTCGCTTTCTGGCTTGGCAGGTTGGGCCACGAGGTGCTGCTGGTGGAGCGGGCGCCCGCGCTGCGCACCGGCGGCTTCGTGCTCAATCTCTGGGGCATCGGCTACGACGCGCTGGAGCGCATGGGCCTGCTGCCCGGGCTGCTGGCACAGCAGCACCTCACCGACGAGCTGCGCATGGTGGACCGGGCGGGGCGGACCCGCGGCGGTTATCCCTCGCGCGTGCTGCTGGATCTCGCCAAGGGACGCATGGCCACGCTGGCGCGAGCCGATATCGCCGCGGCCATCTACGGGTCGCTGGATAGCCGGGTGGAACCCCTGTTCGGCGACAGCATCCGCACGATCGAGGATGACGGGACGCGGGTGCGGATCGGGTTCGAACATGCGCCGTCGCGGGAGGTCGATCTCGTGGTCGGCGCCGATGGCTTGCACTCGCGCGTTCGCGAACTCGTATTCGGGCCCGATGCCGGATTCGAATATCCGATGGGCTGCCACGTCGCCTCGTTCGAGGTCCCCGGCTATCGCCCTCGCACTGGCGACACCTACGTGGCGCATACCGCGCCGGGCCGATATGTGGCCCGCTATCCGCTACGCGACGACCGCATGCTGTTCTTCGTGCTGCTGCGCGACGAACACCTCAAAGGGCGGGTTCCCACCAACCACATCGAACGCAAGGCAGCCTTGACCGACGCACTGTCGGGCATCGGCTGGGAATCCCCGGCCATCCTGGCGGCCATCGAGAAAGTGGACGACATCTACTTCGACAGCATCAGCCAGATCCGCATGGACGCCTGGGCCAAGGGCAATGTGGTGCTGCTAGGCGACGCCGCGGCCTGTCCGTCCCTCATCGCCGGCGAGGGCGCGGGCTTCGCACTGGCGGAAGCCTACGTGCTGGCCGGCGAACTGCATCGGCACGCTGGCGACCGTGGCGCCGCCATCGCGCAGTACCAGCAGCGCCTCAAGTCAGTGGTCGCCCGCAAGCAGAAGCACGCGGAGAGCCTGGTGGCTTCGTTCGTGCCGAGGACGGCGCTGGGCGTACGCGCCCGCGACTACGCCACGCTGCTGATGCGCCTGCCGGTGTTCCCGAAGTTGCTGATGGGGCGCTACTTCCGCGATGAAATCGCGCTGCCGGACTACGGCATCTGATTCCGCCCCTCAGTCGGTCGGCGCATCCTGCGGCCCACCCAGCCGCCGTTCCCACGACTCCACCTGGTTCTTCTCCAACCGGTGGTGGATCAGCTTCATCCACGACGTTGGCAGCGGCAGATGGCTGGCGGATTCCAGCACCGACCGGTCCAGCGTTTTCTGGAACAGCATCGCGACCAGGCGGCTCAACGGCCAGTCCGGGAATGGCCGTTCGACGCGCACCAGCGGGTCACCCGGGGCGAGTTCGCCTTCTTCCAGCACGCGGTAGTACCAGCCCGTGCGGCCGGTGGACTGCACCAGGGCGGCCACGCGCGGATGGCCGAAGCGGTCGTTGAGTTTCCAGCACGGCTGCCGGCCCTGCGACACCTGAAGAACGGCGGTGCCGGCGCGGATCACGTCGCCCAGGTGCACGTTGTCTTCGGTCCAGCCCAGCGTCGAGATGTTTTCGCCGAACGCGCCCGCCTGCTGCAGCAGGTCGCTGCGCAGCTCGTGCTTCCAGAACGGGTAGTGGTCGAACGGGTAGTGGTGGATGGCCTTGTCCACGCCGCCGTGCACGCGCAGGTCGCCCTGTTCGTCGCCGGACAAACCCGTGCGGGTCACGCGTAGCGCAGACGCCACGGCGGTTTTCGCGATGGCGCTATGCGTCCCGGGGCGGGTGTAGGGCACGGCCTTGCCTGTCAGCAAGGTCAGCAGGGGCGTGGTGGGTCCGGTCATGGGCACCGATATTACCGATCCCCACTACTGCGTTGGGAGCGGTGACCACCCGGGTTGGGCGCGAAGCGGGACGCGGCGGCGGCCTGACGCAGGCGCCGCCCACGGCTCCGGTTCAGGCTTGCGCGCTGGCCTGTGCCAACAAACGCGCCGAACGCTGCTTTTCCAGCCAGCCCGTCAGCCCCTTGCCCGGGAAGATGCTGCGCCAGCTCAGCAGGTAGGCCCCCTTGAGCGTCAGCGCGCGTCGGCCTTCGGCGTCCACCTGGGGAAGCAGTAGCCCATCTCCACCAGCAGGTCCGATTCGTGGTCCATGAAGTCCTCGACCATGCGGAAGCCTTCTTCGGCGGAGTAGGGCACCGCGCGGGCGCTGTTCTCCAGGCCCGCGCGCAGTGAGCGGAAACGCGCGTACAGCTCGCGCGGATCGGTGACGTCCGCGAAACGCACGGCCAGCTTCAGGGCCATGCGCGGATAGGTCGAGGGCATGTCCACGTTGCTGGTGCTCAGCAGCGAACCATCGTCATAGACCTGGGTGAACTCGACGTAGGTGAGGGTCTTGATCTTGGACACCATGGTCACGAGCATCGCGCAGGACTGGTCGCTGGCATGCGTGTACAGCGAGAAGCTGGCTTCGGTCTGGGTATCGCGCATGTAGGACGAACCGAGGTAGCCGAAGCCCAGGGCGCGGATTCCGCCGTCGAGCTGGCGGTAGCTGTCGTCGCGGTTCGCCAGGAATCCGGTTTCATCGTGCGGCTTGAAGCGGATACGGGCCGGCAGCTTCTGGGTCCGCCAGATCAGCAGCGGGCCGAGCAGGTTGAGCGCAAGCACGGGCAGCAGGATGAGCCCGATCAGTGTAGTCAAGGACATGGTTTCCTGGAGGGCCGGCCCGGTGGACACGCCGGATATCGTCTGCGCGCGGCAGGTGACGGGTCAAGCCTTGGCGCGGGTTCGCAGGGCAGCGAGGGCTGGCTTAGACTTCCCGGGCTGCTGCGCCCGGGAGTGCCCATGCGAAAACCCACTGTCGTCCCGCCCGAACCCGCGCCCCGGCACAAGCCGACGCACGCGCCGGTGCGCCAGGACCCCGCACTGCTGCGCCGTCTGCTGCGCGCGAAAGACCGCATGGACGCCGCCTCGCACGAAGCCTGGCCGGTGAAGCGGCTGGCGAAGGTCAGCGGCGTGTCCGAAGCCCACTTCGCGCGTTCGTTCAAGGACGCTTTCGGCCTGCCACCGCACCGCTACCTGCTGACGCGCCGGATCGAACGCGCCACCGCGCTGCTGCGCGACACAGACGCGCCCATCACCGACATCGCCTTCCAGACCGGCTGGAGCAGCCTGGGCACCTTCGGCCGCACCTTCCGCGACATCACCGGCCTGAGCCCGGGCGATTGGCGGGAAAGCGACAAGGCCGCCCTGCACGCGCTGGACCGGGTGCCGGCCTGTTTCGTCAATGCCGCCCGCCGGCCCGACCTGATCACCGCAGTTTCGGAGAAGCGGCGGCAGGAGGCGGCCGATAACCTTCCCTCAGACCAAACGAAGGAGGTTTCATGAGCCAGGGTGTCGGAGTGGTGGGCCTGTATGTCCACGATCAGGATGAAGCGCTGGGTTTCTACGTCGACAAGCTGGGGTTCCGCGTCCACACCGACGCGCGCAACGGCGACTACCGCTGGCTGACCGTGCAACACCCGGACCAGCCTTCGTTCCAGCTGGGTCTGTTCACGCCGCAGGCGCCGCTGGTGGATGCGGCGACCGCGCAGTCGCTGCGTGAGGCCGTGGCCAAGGGCGCGATGCCGCCGCTGGTGCTGGTGGTGGACGACTGCCGGGCGGCCTACGAACGTTTCCGCGCCCGCGGCGTCGAGTTCACCCAGGAGCCGATGACCCGCTACGGCAGCACGGATGCCAGCTTCCGCGATCCGTCCGGAAACGGCTGGAAGATGATCGAGGCGCGGGCGTGAGCGCCGCGTCGCACTTCAAGTCGGGTCCCGGCCAACAGGAGGTTCCGATGAACGTGAGCCAGTGGGTTCGGCAGTTCCATCGCTGGACATCGATCATCTTCACCCTGACCGTCATCGCCAACTTCGTGGCGATGACGCAGAAGCCGCCGCCGGCCTGGATCACCTATTCGCCACTGCCGCCGCTGTTCCTGCAGTTGTTCACCGGGCTGTACATGTTCTTCCTGCCCTATTTCGCGCGGCGGCGGGTGGGTGAGGGCGGAAGTCAGGTGTCCTGAGTACACCGCGGCATCCCCCTCTCCCCGGCCCTCTCCCGCGAGGGGAGAGGGGAGGCAGAGATCAGGCGCTTTCGACCCGATCCACCTTGGTGAACCCACGCGGCAGCACGTTGCCACGCGCCGCGCGGCTGCCTTCGTAGGCCTGCAGGTCGCGCCAGCTCAGTACCAGTTTCTGGCGGCCGGAATAGATGGTCAGTTCGCCGCCCTGCTTGACGCTGGCGACGGCGATGACCTTTTCCTCGCCCGACTTCAGCTTCGCTGGCGGGATCTGCACCAGCTTGTTGCCCTTGCCCTTGTCGAGCTCCGGCAGTTCGGCAATGGGGAAGGCCAGCAGGTGGCCGGCGCTGGTGATGGCGACGATGAAATCGGTCTTGGGGTCGTTGACCGGCACCGGCGGCAGGATGTCGGCCGCAGCGTCGGCGTTGATCAGGGCCTTGCCGGCCTTGTTGCGGCCGGTGAAGTTCTCGAAGCGGGTGACGAAGCCGTAGCCCCAGCTGGAGGCGAGCAGGTAGCGCGCGTCGTTGTCGGCCGCGGCCAGGCCCACGAAGCTGGCGCCCGCCGGCGGCGAGAAACGACCACTCAAGGGTTCGCCATTGCCACGCGCGCTCGGCAACGTATGCGCCAGCGCGGAATAGCTGCGGCCGGTGGAGTCGAGGAAGGCCACCTGCTGCGTGCTGCGTCCGCGCACCGCCTGCAGCAGGCCGTCGCCATCGCGGTAGCTCAGCGCGGCGGCTTCGACGTCGTGGCCCTTGGCGCTGCGGATCCAGCCCTTCTTCGACAGCACCACGGTCACCGGCTCGCTAGGCACCAGTTCGGTTTCGCTGATGGCCTGGGCGGCCTCGCGCTGCACCAGGGGCGAGCGGCGGGCGTCGCCGAACTTCTTCGCATCCGCCAGCAACTCGTCCTTGACCTGTTTCTTGAGCTTGGCCTTGCTGCCCAGGATGCCGATGATCTTCTCGCGTTCCTTGGCCAGCTCGTCCTGCTCGCCGCGGATCTTCATCTCTTCCAGGCGGGCCAGCTGCTTGAGCTTGGTCTCGAGGATGTATTCGGCCTGTTCCTCGTCCAGCCCGAAGCGCGCCATCAGCACCGGCTTGGGCTCGTCCTCGGTGCGGATGATGCGGATGACTTCGTCGAGGTTGAGGAAGGCGACCAGCAGGCCTTCGAGCAGGTGCAATCGGCGTTCGACCTTGTCGAGGCGGTGCTTGAGGCGCTTGGCGACCGTATTGGTGCGGAACTCCAGCCATTCGGACAGGAAGTCCTTCAGGTTCTTCACCTGCGGCCGGCCGTCCAGGCCGATGATGTTGAAGTTGACGCGGAAGCTCTTCTCCAGATCCGTCGTAGCGAACAGATGGCCCATCAGGCCGTCGTAGTCCACGCGGTTGCTGCGCGGGACCATGACCAGGCGCACCGGGTTTTCGTGGTCGGACTCGTCGCGCAGGTCTTCCAGCCAGGGCAGCTTCTTGGCGCGCATCTGCATCGCCACCTGTTCCATGATCTTCGAGGGCGAGACCTGGTAGGGCAGGTTGGTGATGACGATGTTGGCGTTTTCGCGGGTCCACGTTGCCCGCGCGCGCACGCTGCCGCCGCCGGTTTCGTAGATGTTCCGCAGGTCTTCGGCCGGCGTGATGATTTCCGCGGCGGTCGGGTAGTCGGGGCCGCGCACGTGTTCGCACAGGTCGCGCACGGTGGCATCCGGGTCGTCGAGCAGGCGCACGGCGGCGCTGACCACTTCGTTGAGGTTGTGCGGCGGGATGTCGGTGGCCATGCCGACGGCGATGCCCGTCGTGCCATTGAGCAGCAGGTGCGGCAGGCGCGCCGGCAGCCAGCTCGGTTCCTGCAGGGTGCCGTCGAAGTTGGGCACCCAGTCCACGGTGCCCTGGCCGAGTTCGCCCAGCAGCACTTCGGCGATCGGCGTGAGTTTGGATTCGGTGTAGCGCATGGCCGCGAACGACTTCGGGTCGTCTGTGGAGCCGAAGTTGCCTTGGCCTTCGATCAGCGGATAGCGGTACGAGAACGGCTGTGCCATCAGCACCAGCGCCTCGTAGCAGGCGCTGTCGCCATGCGGGTGGAACTTGCCGATCACGTCGCCGACGGTGCGTGCGGATTTTTCGGTTTCGCAGCCGCGCCCAGGCCCAGCTCGCTCATCGCGTAGATGATGCGGCGCTGCACCGGCTTCAGGCCGTCGCCCAGGAAGGGCAGGGCACGGTCCAGCACCACGTACATCGAATAGTCCAGGTAGGCGCGTTCGGCGTACTCGCGCAGCGGGATCTGTTCGAAGCCGTGGAAGGTCGGGCGGGCAGGTTCGGTCATGCGAAACTCAGGCTCGGGCAGTAACGATGGCCGCCATTCTACCGGCCCCGGCCGCACAGGATGAGACACCGTAACGGAGGAGCAAGCCCATGAGCTGGTTGGGGATTTTCCTGGTGGTGATCGGCCTGGTGGCGGTCTGGAAGCTCACGGCGCTGGCCCTGCGGCTGGCTTTTGCCGTGTTGATCGTGTTCGGCCTGATGCTGTTGTTCGGGTCGCCGTTCGGGGTCTAGCCGGGCTCTGGGGGCGGCTCAGGCTGGGCGGGTGAGGCTGGAGTCCTCCTGCTGCTGCAGGCGCCACATGCGCGCGTAGTGCCCGCGGCGGTCGAGCAGGTCGGCATGCGTGCCGCGTTCCAGCACGCGGCCCTGGTCCAGCACCAGGATCTCGTCGGCATCCATGATCGTGGACAGGCGGTGCGCGATGACAAGGGTGGTGCGGCCGACGGCGATGCGGTCGAGTTCGTCCTGGATCGCCTGTTCGCTGGCCGAATCCAGCGCCGAGGTGGCTTCGTCGAAGATCAGGATGGCCGGGTTCTTCAGCAGCGCGCGGGCGATGGCCACGCGCTGTTTTTCGCCGCCGCTGAGCTTGAGCCCGCGCTCGCCGACCTCGCTGTCGTAGCCGTCGGGCAGGGTGAGGATGAAGTCATGGATGTGGGCGGCGCGTGCGGCGGCCTCGACCTCGGCGTCGCTGGCGGCGGGGCGGCCGTAGCGGATGTTGTAGCGGATGGTGTCGTTGAACAGCACGGTGTCCTGCGGAACGATGCCGATGGCGGCGCGCACGCTGTCCTGCTGCAGTTCGCGCAGGTCCTGGCCGTCGATGCGGATGCTGCCCGAACCGATTTCATAGAAGCGGTAGAGCAGGCGCGAGAGCGTGGACTTGCCGCTGCCGGAGTGCCCGACCACGGCCAGGGTGCCGCCGGGCGGAATGGTGAAGCTGACGCCGTGCAGGATCTCGCGGCGCTCGTCGTAGCCGAAACGCACGTCCTGGAACTCCACCTGCGGCTGGTGCGTGACCAGGGCGCGGGCGTCGGGGCGGTCGCGCACTTCCTGGGCTTCGTCCATCAGGCCGAACAGGCGCTCGATGTTGGTGATGGCCTGCTTCACTTCGCGATAGACCATGCCCAGGAAGTTAAGCGGCGCGCTCAGCTGCAGCAGATAGGCATTGACCAGCACCAGGTCGCCGATGGTCATCTCGCCCGCGGCCACGCCGGCCGCCGCGCGCCACATCAGCGCGGTGATGCCGATGGCGATGATGCCGCTCTGGCCCAGGTTCAGCACCGCCAGCGACTTCAGGCTCTTGACTGAGGCGTTTTCCATGTCGCGCAGGTGTTCGTCGTAGCGGCGGGCCTCGTGTTCTTCGTTGTTGAAGTACTTCACCGTCTCGTAGTTGAGCAGCGAATCCACGCCGCGGGCGCTGGCGCGGGTGTCGGCCTCGACCGCGGCGCGGTAGAAGGTGGTGCGCCACTCGGTGACGCGGAAGGTCCAGGCCACGTACACGGCGATGGTGGCCAGCGTGATCGCGGCGAAGCCCCAGTCGTAGTTCCAGACGAGCACCGCCGTGACCAGGGTGATCTCGAGAAGGGTCGGCAGGATGGTGTAGATGGTCCAGTCGAGCAGGTCGGAGATGGCGGTGCCGCCGCGCTCCACGTCGCGCGCCACGCCGCCCGTGCGCCGGTTCAGGTGGAATCGCAGGGAAAGCGCATGAAGATGCCGGAACACGCGCAACATCACGGTGCGCGAGCTGCGCGCCATCACCCGGGCGAAAACAATCGTGCGCAGCTCGGTGAACAGGGTCACCGACAGCCGGGCGGCGCCGTAGGCCAGCAGCAGGCCGACCGGCAGCATCAGCAGCGAAGGCTCGACATCCAGCCCGTCCACCAGCTTCTTCAGCACCAGCGGCACGCCGAGGTTGGCGAATTTCGCCAGTACCAGGCAGGCCATGGCCAGGGCGATCCGCCCCCAGTAGGGCCGCAGGAAGGGCAGCAGTTCGCGCAGCACGGCACCCAGGCTGCGTTCGGCGACCGGCGGGGCTTCGGGCGTGGCGGGGACGGCGTCGGTCATGGCGGACTGGGTGGGGGCATAACGCCGGTGTTCAAGCGCGGGCGGCGGCGGGCTTGTATGCTTGCACGGTTTTTCGCCCCCGGTACCGATGATCTCCCACCTGCAAATCTCCCGCGCCCGGCTCGCCTTCATCCTCGGTGGCCTGGCGATGTTCGGTCCGTTCTCCATCGACACGGTGTTCCCTGCCTTTCTGGTGATGGCGCGGGACCTGGGCGTGGGCAAGGTGGCGATGCAGCAGACGATCAGCGTGTACCTGATCGGCTACGCGGCGATGTCGCTGTTCCATGGTCCGATCTCGGACGCCATCGGCCGCAAGAAGGTCTTGTTGGCGGGCATCGTGGTGTTCACCCTGGCCTCGGTCGGCGCGGCGCTGGCCAACGACATGACCACGATGCTGGTCTACCGCGGACTGCAGGGGCTGTCGGCAGGTGTTGGCCTGATCGTCGGCCGCGCCGTGGTGCGCGACTGCCTGCAGGGCGACGACGCGCAGCGGCTGATGAGCCAGATCTCGATGATCTTCGGCATCGCGCCGGCGATCGCGCCGGTGATCGGCGGCTGGATACTCGGCTTCTCGGAATGGCACGGCATCTTCTGGTTCCTGGCGGTGTTCGGCCTGGTGCTGTTCGCGCTGACGGCCTGGGGCCTGCCGGAAAGCCATCCGGTCGAGAACCGGGTGCCGCTGCACGCGAAAACCCTCGTCACCGACTACGCGCACATGCTGTCGAACCGGAAATTCCGGCTGCTGGCGCTGGCGGGCACCTTCAACTTCGGCGCGCTGTTCGTCTACATCGCTTCGGCGCCGGCCTTCGTGATGGACCTGCTGGACCTGGGCGAACAGGATTTCGTCTGGTTCTTCGCGCCGACCATCGGCGGCATGATGCTGGGCGCCTTCGTCAGCGGCCGCGCGGCGGGGCGCATCACCGGACGGCGGCTGGTGGAGTGGGGTTTCCTGTGCTGCGGCGTGGCCGCGGCCTACAACATCGGCTACAACGCGCTCACCGATTCGCCGACGCTGCCCTGGGCGGTGCTGCCGACGGCGCTGGGCGCATTCGGCATCGCGCTGGTGTTCCCGATCGTGACGCTGGCGATCCTGGACATGTACCCGCGCCACCGCGGCGGCGCTTCCTCGATGCAGGCCTTCGTGGGCCTGCTGTCGAACGCGGCGATCGCCGGCCTGCTGTCGCCGCTGGTCAGCGACAGCGGCCTGCACCTGGCGCTGGCGGCATCGGCCTTCACCGCGACCGGTTACGCGCTGTGGCGCTGGTACATCACGCACGACAACCGCTGCCCCGATCCCGATCCCAACATCGCCCGGCACGAACCCACCGGCGAAATGTGAGCGGCCCGGTCCGGGCTCAGCGCTACGCGGGCCCGGTTTCTCCGGGTCTGGGGAGGGCGCCGGGGTCGGCTCCGCGGGTGCGGTCAGATCGACCCACTGCCAGAACAGCCGGTAGCCCACGGCCAGTGCGATCGGCCCGATGAACAGGCCGATGATGCCGCCACTGACCATGCCGCCGAGTGCGCCGATCAGGATCACCGGCATCGGCACGTCCACGCCGCGACCCAGCAGGATCGGCTTGAGCACGTTGTCGGCCAGGCCGGCGACGAAGGTGTAGACGCCGAAAGCGATCGTCGCGGCGTTGGCGCCTTCCTTGTAGAACACGAAGGCGATGACCGGGATCGTCACCAGGGTCGCGGGCACCTGGATGATGCCCAGCACCAGCACGACCAGGCACAGCAGGCCCGCGGCCGGAACGCCCTTCAGCAGGAAGGCGATGCCGACCAGCACCATCTGGATGAAGGCGATGCCGACCACGCCCTGCGCCACCGTGCGCACCGTCTGGGTGCAGAGCTTGGCCACGTCCGGGCCGCGCTCCTTGCCGAAGATGCGATTGCTGATGCGCAGCGTCGCCCGATGCCCTTCCTCGCCGAAGGCCATGATGATGCCGGCGACCGCCAGGGCCGCCATGAACACCAGGACCACGACACCCAGGCCCGCCAGCGTGCCGACGACATGCATGGAGCTGGCGCGGATCTGCGGCGCCAGCGGCTGCAGGAATGCCGCGAGGTCGGTGGAGGCTTTCGACCAGACGCCGTACACCTGCTTGCCGACCAGGGGCCATTCGGCCACGTCGGCCGGCGGCGGCGGAATGTGGATGGTGCCGCTCTTGGCGGTCTGCAGCAGGTCGTGGATCGACCCGAAGGCGGAGACGCTGATGAAGTAGATCGGCACCACCATGAACAGGATGCAGACCACCGCGATCAGGGTGGCCGACCAGCCGTTGCGGTTGCCGATGTGCGCGCGCAGCCACAGGTGCAGCGGATACAGGGTGATCGCGAGGATCAGTGCCCACAGCATCAGGTCGAGGAAGGGCTTGAAGACCTGGTAGCAGAAGATGGTCAGTACGGCGACCAGGCCTGCGCGGATCAGGACGTCGAGCAGCTCTCTGGAACGGTGGGTCTGCTCAGGAAGTTCTGCGGCCATGACTCATACCCCGGGACGGAGTTGGACTAGGCGCCTCACGGCGCATTCTGGTTGCAGCCTCGACCCCGCCGTCGGCCCCTGTGCCTGGGCAGGAACGCTTTATTGACAGGTCCCCTGCCGCGCAGGATGCTCCCCGCAGGGCAGGTGCAACCAAGGGCACTGGCCGGGAACCTGCGCCATCAGACCGGGTTCCGATGCCGGGCTGCAATTGACCGTTGGGCCAACCGGGCGGTAACCGCCAAGGGCTTCGTATGCTGATGAACCTGGTCTTCGGGATTCCGGTGATGCTGCTGTGCCTGGTGTTCCAGGCCGTCTTCATCACCATCGGCCTGCGGCAGTATTCGCTGCGGGTCCAGCAGGTCGACCGGCTGGACAGCGCCGCGTTCCAGATCGGGCTGCTGGCCCTGGTGATGTTCCTGATGCTGCTCAGTAACTTCATCCAGATGATGGTTTGGGCGCTGCTGTTCGTCCTGCTCGACGAGTTCGACACCTTCGGCAAGGCCGTGTACCACTCGGCCGTCAACTTCGCGACGCTCGGTTATGGCGACATCGTGCTGACGGAACGCTGGCGCATGCTGGGCCCGCTGGAGGCCGCCACCGGCATCCTGATGTTCGGCGTGTCGACGTCGGTGATGACCGCCGCGATCGTCGACCTGATGCAGCGCAGCGCCAAGCGCCACGGGCGAAAGCCGGGCGACCCACCGTAAAGCCCGACGCGGGGCTGTCTTCAGGGCACGGCGCGATACGCGGCGCGCAGCAGCTCGTGATAGTGGAACACCGCGTTCTCGCGCAGCGGGTTCAGGCGACCGGGCACGTACGAACCCGAGGTCAGGCCACGCTGCACGTGCTCGCAGATCTCGATGTCCTCGTCCTGCACCTGGTGCGCGAAGTCGTGGTCGGCCTGCTTGCGCGCCTCGGCCTCGGCGCTGTCGTCGGCGCGGTAGTAATAGTCGAATTCGACGATGCAGCGGTCCGGACCCAGCGGCAGCACGCGGTTGGTCTGCAGCCGGCCCGGCAGCAGGTTCAGCATCGTGTTCGGGTAGATGAAGTAGTAGAGCGCGTCGCCGTCGCCGTACAGCGCCGGGTCGCTTTCCAGCGGGCTGTACTGGTAGGAGAACCAGTCGCCGCACTCGGTCACGTACTGGCGGTAATCCAGCAGGCTGTTGAGGCCCGGGTGGATGTGCGGCACGTGGTAACCCTCGAGGTAGTTGTCGCAGTACACCTTCCAGTTGCAGGCGACCTCGTAGCGGAAGCGCTTGTGGAAGACGAAGTCCTTCGGCGACAGCGCGCGCAGCGGATCGTCCAGACCCTTGCTGAATTCGGCGAAGGACACCGCACCCTCGCCAGCGATGAAGACCAGGCCCTGCCACACGTCCACGCGAAGTTCCGGCAGGCGGATCTCGGACGGAACGAAATCCTCGGCGGTCTGCATCTCCGGCGCGCTGCGCAGCACGCCCTCGAGCGTGTAGGTCCAGCCGTGGTACTTGCAGCGCAGCACCTTGGCGGCCTTGCCGTCGCAGGTGGCGAGCGGGCCGGCGCGGTGCCGGCAGACGTTGTGGTAGGCGCGCAGGCGGCCTTCGTTGTCACGGATCACGACGATGGGCAGGCCGGCGATGTCGGTCACCAGGTGGTCGCCGGCATTGGCCAGCGCCAGCTCGTGGCCGACCAGCTGCCAGCTGCGCGCGAACACCGCCTCGCGGTCGCGCTGCACCATGGCCTCGCCCTGGTAGAACGGCGCGGCAAGGGCGACGGCGTGGGACAGCGTCTGCGGGGCGAGCGGATCGGGCAGTTGCGGGTTCATGGCGGGACCAGGCTGGAACTGCGGTCAGTATTGCGCGCGCCGGAGCCGGGCGGAAGGGGCCTTGGCGGTGAAATCCGGATCCCGTGCACCGGTTTCCGGTGGCCCACAAACAAAGCGGCCGGCGAATTGCTTCGCCGGCCGCGGGGTATCGCTCAAACCCTCGGGATCAGGACTTGGCCGGCTCCCAGCCGCAGGTCTTGCCTTCGTTCTGCTTGACCAGCCATTCCTGCAGCGGCGCGAAGTATTCCAGCACCGCCGAGCCGTCCATCTGCTCGCCGCCGGTCAGCTCCTTCAGCGTCTGCTGCCAGGGCTGCGAGGCGCCGCGCTCCATCATCGCCCAGTAGCGCTTGCCGGCTTCCGGGTTGTTGGCGAAGTTGCAGGTGTACAGCGGGCCTTCGTGGCCGGCCGCATCGCACAGCGACTTGTAGAACTGGAACTGCAGGATGTGCGACAGGAAGTAGCGCGTGTACGGCGTGTTGCCCGGCACGTGGTACTTGGCGCCGGCGTCGAAGAACTCCTCGCCGCGCGGCGACGACGGGGCGACGCCCCGGTGATTTGGCCTTGAGGTCCCACCAGGCCTGGTTGTACTGGTCCGGCGTGATCGACCCGTCGAACACGCCCCAGCGCCAGCGGTCGATCATCAGGCCGAAGGGCAGGAACGACACCTTCGCCAGCGCCATGCGCATCTGCGAGTTGATCACGGCTTCCTCGCTGACCGCCGGCTTGTCCACCAGGCCGATCGAGGCCATGTAGTCCGGGGTCATGGACAGCACGATGGTGTCGCCGATGGCTTCGTGGAAGCCGTCATGCGCGCCGTTCTGGAACATCGGCGGGTGCTGCTTGTAGGCCAGGTAATAATAGATGTGGCCGAGCTCGTGGTAGATGGTGGTCAGCTCTTCCTCGTTGGGCTTGATGCACATCTTCATGCGCACTTCGCCCTCGGTGTTCATCGGCCAGGCGCTGGCGTGGCAGACCACGTCGCGGTCGCGCGGCTGCACCAGCATCGAGTCGGTGTAGAAGCTGTCCGGCAGCGCCGGCATGCCCAGGCCGGTGTAGAAGCTCTCGGCCAGCTTGGTCATGCGGGTGGCCATTTCCAGGTCGGCCTGGCGTTCGATCTCGACCTGCTGGGCGGCGGTGAGGTTGCGCATGCCGCCGGCCTTGGACACGAGGTCGGCCTGGATCGCGTCGCGCTGCTTCTTCAGCGCGCCGGTGACGTCGAGGCTGCCCACGCCTTCATACGGCTGCAGCAGCGGCCAGAGGTTGCCCCAGTCCTGCTGCCAGAGGTTGCCGGTGAGGTGGGCCGGGATCATGCCGTTGACCGAACCCTGTTCGCCGTACTCCTCGACCAGCTTCTCGCGGGTGTAGCACTGCAGCTGTTCGTACAGCGGCTGCACCTGGCCCCAGAGGCGGTCGGCCTCGGCCTGGAAGTCGGCCGCCGGCATGTCGTAACCCGCGCGCCAGACTTCACCGGTGTTGGCGAAGCCCATTTCCTTGGCGCCTTCGTTGGTCAGTTCGACGAAGCGCTGGTAGTCCTTGCGCATCGGCACGGCGATGGAGTGCCAGCCTTCCCAGGCGGCCTTCATCTGGTCGTAGCTGCTGCCCTGGGTGTCGGCGAGGATCTCGGACACCTGGCCGATGTCCTTGCAGTCCTGGCCGTCCACGCACCACTTGCCGGCGCCGTAGGTCGCGCCAAGGCGGCTGGTGATCTCGGTCAGTTCCTTGAGCTTGGCGGGGTCGCGCGGGGCGGGCAGGGAGGCGCCGACCTTCATCAGGTGCAGGGCGCGCGCGGTGTCGGCGTCCAGGCCGTCGGTGGAATAGGTCTTGGCCTGTTCGATGAAGGCGTTGTTGAGGGCGAGGTAACGCTCGTTGGCCGCGGCTTCGACACGCTGGCTGTCGGCGTTGATATAGGTGGCACCCAGCCAGGCGGCGGAGGTGAGCTCCGGGGTGATTTCCTTGGCGGTCTTGTTGACGCGGGCGACGAATTGATCGGCCGATTCCTTGGGCGCGTCGGCGGCGGTGTCGGTCTGGTCGGCAGGCGTGCAGGCGGCGAGGGCCAGCAGGCCGGCGGAGATGGCGAGCGCCAGCAGGGCGCGTTGGGATTTCACGGGGCAGGCTCCGGTTTCGGGTTCGGGATCCGCTGCTAGACGCAGGGTGCGGGCAGGCTAGACCCCCGCTTTCCCCGCGCAAGTGAGCCTCGCGAGAAACGGTGTCAGAAAGGAAGCAGGCCGCGGGTGGCGAGGAAGGCGCGGGCGTCTTCGGCATCGGATTCGAACCAGGCGCGGGTGGAGCCGAGGCGGAAGGTGTAGCCCCAGGCGTCCATGTCGGCCATCAGGCGGTCGCTGCCGACGCCGGGCAAGCGGTCGGCCAGCAGGATCTGCAGGTAGCAGGTGGCGTCTTCTTCGGGCACCGAATCGGTGGCGTCGGTGTGCACCGTCGCGCGGCGTTCGGGCGGCATCACGATCAGATGGCAGGCCTCGTGCAGCAGCGAGTGCACCGGCGTGTCGGGGCGGGCGAACACGTCGTGGCCGATCAGCCCGGCCTCGTTCTCGCCCCAGAAACTGCCGGGAATGGCCTCACCGGCGGCGACCGGCACCAGGCGCAGCCCGTAACCGGCCAACAGCGCGGCCGGCGCATCGAAACCGATGTCGCCGACCGTCAGCACGTCAACCGTTGGCGGCGGCCTTGTCGGGCAGCGCGACCGAGATGTCGAGCAGCTCGCTGTCGCCGTCCTTGTGCAGGTCCACCTTCACCGCGTCTGCGTCCACGTTGATGTACTTGCGGATCACTTCCAGCAGCTCGCGCTGCAGCAGCGGGAGGTAGTCGGGCGCACCGCGCATCGAACGTTCCTGCTGGATCAGGATCTGCAGGCGGCTCTTGGCGGTGCTGGCGGTGTTCTTGTGGCGCTGGGTCAGGAAATCGAAGATGCCCATGGCTCAACCCCCGAACATCTTGGAGAAGAATCCCTTCTTCTCGACGGTGGTGAATCGCATCGGGCGCTCTTCGCCCAGGATGCGGGCGACCGCGTCGGTGTAGGCCTGGCCGGCCGGCGAGGCCTCGTCCAGGATCACCGGCACGCCGGCGTTGGAGCTCTGCAGCACCTCGGGCGATTCCGGGATCACGCCGACCACGTCCAGGCCAAGGATTTCCTGCACGTCGGCGATCGACAGCATGTCGCCGGCCTCGACGCGCTTGGGGCTGTAGCGGGTGAGCAGCAGGTGCTCCTTCACGCGCTCGCCGTTTTCGGCCTTCTTCGTCTTGGACGCCAGCAGGCCCAGGATGCGGTCGGAGTCGCGCACCGAACTGACTTCCGGATTCACCACCACGACGGCGCGGTCGGCGAAGTACATCGCCAGGAACGCGCCCTTCTCGATGCCTGCGGGCGAATCGCAGACGATGAAGTCGAAACCTTCCTCGCCCAGCGCATTGAGTACCTTCTCGACGCCTTCCCTGGTCAGTGCGTCCTTGTCGCGGGTCTGCGACGCGGCCAGCACGAACAGGTTCTCGAAACGTTTGTCCTTGATCAGCGCCTGCTTGAGGTTGGCCTCGTCGTTGACCACGTTGACGAAGTCGTAAACCACGCGGCGCTCGCAGCCCATGATCAGGTCGAGGTTGCGCAGGCCGACGTCGAAGTCGATGACGGCGGTCTTCTTGCCGGCCTTGGCCAGGCCGCAGGCCAGTGACGCGCTGGTGGTGGTCTTGCCGACGCCGCCCTTGCCCGAGGTCACCACGATGATTTCAGCCAATGTTCTTCTCCGTAACTTGTTCGCGCCCTGAGGGCGTCTGCGGGGGGATCAGTCGAGTTGTTCTATGCGCAGCTTGTCATGCTCCAGCCAGATCTGCACGGCCTTGCCGAGCAGCTCTTTCGGGATTTCCTCCAGCACCTTGTAGTGGCCGGCGACCGCGACCAGCTCCGCATGGAATTCACGGCAGAAGATGCGCGCGGTGGCCAGGCCGCCGGCGCCGGCCAGGGCACGGCCGCGCAGGGCGCCATAGATATGGATGGAGCCGTCGGCGATCACTTCGGCGCCGGCGCCCACCGTGGCGCAGACCGTGAGGTCGCGGTCCTGCGCGTAGACCTGCTGGCCCGAGCGCACCGGGTGTACATGCATCAGGCCGGGTTCGGAACGGGCGGCCGGGGGTGCGGGGGCCGGAGCCGGCTCGGCGGCGGCCTTGCGCGGGGTGGGCGTGGGTTCGGCTTCGCCGTCGCGTTCGTAGGACGCCCGGAACTTGGCCAGCAGCGGCAGGCCGACGTCCTTTGAGAGCTCCTCGACCGCGCTGGTGCCATAGGCCAGGGCCACCGGCATGACGCCGGCGTCGCGCAGGGCCTCGATCAGCACGCGCACTTCGCCGATCTCCGGGCAGCGGCTCAGGCCGCCGAAGTCGAGCACGACGGCCGCGCGGGCGAAGAGTTTCGGGGCCCGCTGCACGCGCTCGGCCATCTCGGCCGCCAGGCGGGTGGCGTCGAGGGTGCGGATGCGCAGGTTGGCGATGCCGACCTGGCCGAATTTGAGTTCGCCGGCCTGTTCGTAGTCGATCGTGGTCGCCGCCATGCTCAGGTTCCGGTCGCGAGGTTCGGCGCACGGCCGGGCAGGGTGCGGGCACGCAGCCAGGGCTGGTCGGGCAGTTTGTCGCCGTAGGCCTGGGCCACGAAGGAGTAGCTGCACATCTCCTTCATCAGCATGGCCACGCGGATATCGGTGCCCGGCATGACCTGCTGGCCGACCTCGCGGAAGCCGAAGCTGCCGTGGAAGAGCAGGGCCGGGTCGTTGCCCGACTGCAGGAAGACCTCGCAGCACAGCTGCGGCCAGCGCAGTTCGGCGAAGCTCTGCACGTCGGCATAAAAGGCACGGCCGCGACCGCCGCCACGGCGCGGCCGGGCGATGACGATGCGGTCCACGTACAGGAAACGCTCGTGGCGTTCGCGGAACCACAGGAAGTTCGGGCTGTCGTGCGGCGTGTCCTGGCCCAGGGCGACCAGGAAGCCGGTGATCAGGCCATCCTGCTCGGCGACGCGGAAGTATTCGGCGTGCTCCCAGAAGAACCGGACCTTGGCGGCGTCCATCGGCAGGATGGACGGCCCGGCCGCGTTGTTCAGGGCTAGAACGGAATCCAGCTCGTGCTCGCGCACGTCGCGGATGGTGATCGGCATTGTCTTTCGGACTCCGATGGCATGGGGGCCGCCTGGGCGGGAAACGCCGGCGGGCGATCGGGTGGGGATTATCGCACGGGTGCCCGGCCGCCGGGGCAAGGCCATGACTTTCGGGGGCCTTGCCCTGGCCCGGTCCGGCCTATGATGCGCGGATGCTGAACAGGTTCTCCCATACCCAATTGTTGCGATATGCCGGCCTGTTCACCTGGGCGGTGCTGGGCATCCCGCTGGTGGTGTTCACCTGGAACTTCCCGGCCATCGAGGCCGCGGAAGGGGCGGGCGGCTTCGCCAACCCGCGGATCCTGCTGCTGATCCTGGCCTACGGTGCCTTCGGACTCATCTATTGGCGGGTCACCTACGCGCTGGGCGCGCGCAAGTCGCAGTTCCTCGACGTGGTGCTGCTGGCCGGCCTGACCCTGTCGGCCATCATCGTCAGCAGGAAACCGGCACCGGCATGGGCGCGGTGCTGATGATGGTGATCGCCGGCGTCATCCCCTGGCTGGTGCCGCTGCGCATCGGCGTGATCTGGCTGGTGCTGCAGCACGTGGCCCTGGTGCCGGTGTTCAGCAAGATGGAGGGTTTCACCCCGGGCATCGCCGTGCTGCAGGCGATGACCTACGTGGGGTACTCGAGTTTCGCCATGGTCATCGGCTTCGTCGCCAAGCAGCAGGCCCAGGCCCGCGAGGAGCAGCG
This sequence comes from Arenimonas daejeonensis, assembly GCF_007993735.1. GTDB lineage: Bacteria > Pseudomonadota > Gammaproteobacteria > Xanthomonadales > Xanthomonadaceae > Arenimonas > Arenimonas daejeonensis. The sequence continues at coordinate 1,845,621 of NZ_CP042453.1, forward strand.
CCGCCTGAACGCCGAACTGCGCGCCACCCGCGCCCTGCTGGCGGAAAGCTCGCGCATGAGCGAGCGCGTGCGCATCTCGCGCGAACTGCACGACCTGCTGGGCCACCACCTGACCGCGCTCAGCCTGAACCTGGAAGTCGCCAACCACCTCACCGAGGGCCGCGCCCAGGAACACGTGCGCCAGAGCCACACCCTGGCCAAGCTGCTGCTCACCGACGTGCGCGAGGCGGTCAGCGAGATGCGCGAGGACGGCGCCATCGACCTCAGCGGTGCCATCCGCACCCTGGTCGAGGGCGTACCGGCGCTGGACATCCGCCTGGACCTGCCCGAACCGCTGAGCATCGAAGACCCCGAGCGCGCGCATGTGCTGCTGCGCTGCACCCAGGAAATCATCACCAACGCCGTGCGCCATGCCGGCGCCTCCACCCTGTGGCTGAGCATCGCCCGGGACAGCCACGAGGCCCGCATCCAGGCCCGCGACGACGGCCGTGGCGCCGACGAACCGACGCAGGGCAACGGCCTGCGTGGCATCCGTGAACGGCTTGGCGCCTACGGCGGCCGGGTCGATATCATCACCGGGCGCGGGCAGGGCTTCGCGCTGGACATCCGACTTCCCTGGAGAACCCCGCATGATCCGTGTCTGCCTCGTCGACGATCAGACCCTGGTGCGCCAGGGGGTCAAGTCCCTGCTGGAACTGGCGGACGGCATCGAAGTGATCGCCGAGGCCGGTGACGGCCGCCAGGCGGTCGAACTGATTCCCCAGATCAAGCCCGACGTCGTGCTGATGGACATGCGCATGCCGGTGATGTCCGGCCTGGAAGCGCTGCAGGCGCTGTCGGCCCAGCAGGCCCTGCCGCCGACCATCATCCTGACCACCTTCGACGACGACCAGCTGGTGCTGGCCGGCATCCGCGCCGGCGCCCGCGGTTACCTGCTCAAGGACGTCTCGCTGGACCAGCTGGTCTCGGCGATCCAGACGGTGGCGGACGGCGGTTCGCTGGTGCAACCGGCGGTCACCCAGCGCCTGCTGTCGGGGCTGGAGGGCCTGCAGAATGAATTCGTCAGCCTCGATCAGCCCGACCCGCTGACCGACCGCGAGACCGAGATCCTGCGCCTGATGGCCGGCGGTTTCTCCAACAAGGAGATCGCCAACTCGCTCGGCGTGGCCGAAGGCACGGTGAAGAACCATGTCTCCAACATCCTCTCCAAGCTGGGCGTGCGCGACCGCACCCGGGCCGTGCTCAAGGCTTTCGAACTCAAGCTGGTCTGAGCTCCGGAGCCTGTCCCCATGGTCATTCCAGCCCATCGTGGCGGGCTTTCAGGATCGTGACGCCGGCCCCCTGCCGGGGCCGTCCTGACCTGATATCCTCTCCCGTTCCTGCGGCCGGGCATCGTGAACCCGCCGGGGGCCGTTCCTGGAGAGCTTCCGAATGACCCGAGTTATCGAGTGGATTGTTTCCGTGCTGATCGTCATCGCCATGTTCGTGGTGATCGGCCTGTTCCTGCCTTCGACGCGTTCCGTCTCGCATTCCGTCGAGACCAACCGCCCGATGTCGACGGTGAACGACCTGTTGAACGGCTTTACCCGCTTCCGTGACTGGAATGCCCTGATCAACCATGACCCGCGCATGCAGCTGACGACCACGGGCCCCGAGTCCGGCGTCGGCGCCAAGCTCGACTTCCGCTCCAACGACCGCGTCATCGGCGCCGGTTCCTGGGAGCTGGTCGAAAGCCTGCCGGGCGAGAAGGTCGTCTATGCGCTGCAGGTGCCGGGCCGCGGCAAAGACAAGCGCATGACCTTCACCTTCGAGCGCACCGGCCAGCGCAACCAGAACGTCAAGGTCACCCAGCGTTACACGGTGAACTACGGCTGGGACCTGTTCGGCCGCTACGCCGGCCTGTACGTCACCCGCAACGTCGGTGACGACATCAAGCGCGGCCTGGACAAGCTGGGCAACCTGCTGACCACCATTCCGCGCTTCGACTACAGCGGCCATGAGCCGGGTTACCAGTTCGTCGACCTGCCGGCCATCAATGCCCTGGTGGTGACGACGGCCGCCAAGCGCGCCAACGACGACATCGCCCTGGCCATGACCAACCAGCTCAAGTGGATCGAGCAGGTCATGGAAAAGAACGACCTCGAGTCGGCCGGTCCGATGCGCATCGTCACCAACGAGTTCAGCACCGACACCTACGGCTTTGACGTCGTGATGCCGATCCGCCGCAAGGGCACCGGTCCGAAGCCGGCCGCCGAAGAAGGCGAAGATGGCGAAGCGGCTGAAGGTGATGCCGGCGAGACCGAGACCGCCGAGGTGGCTCCGGTTGCCGCGCCGGTCGACCCGAACGCGCCGCTGGAAACCTTCGAGGTCAAGCTCGAGGGCGAGAACAACCCGGTGCTGTACGTGCAGATGCCCGCCATCCGCGCCGCCTCGACGTCCTACGTCGGTCCGTCGCCGGGCCTGGCCCGCATCCGCGACCTGGTGCGTGCCTGGGCCATGGTCCGCGGTGCCGAGACCTTCGACCGTCCCTATGACGAGTACCTCGGTCCGATCAAGGACATGCTGTCGGAAGAGGCGGAGTTCCGCGTCTACTGGCCGGTGAAGGTGCCGGGCGTCGCAACCGCCGAGCCGGTGCAGATCGCGCCGCCGCCGGCTGTCGAAGGCGAGGCGGAGGAATCCGCCGAGCCGGCCCCCCGAGGAAGAGACCTCGGCCGCCTGAATCGCGACACCAGCAGGGCGGGCCAAGTGCCCGCCCTGCCATTTCCGGCGGCCGCATTTCCATCAGCCGGACTTCCATCAGTCGGACTTCAATCAGCGAGAAGAGACCGCATGATCGAGGCACACGCCCTGCACAAGCGCTACGGCCGCCTGCTGGCCGTGGATGGCATCAGCTTCAAGGTCGAGCCCGGCGAGGTACTCGGCTTCCTCGGCCCCAACGGCGCCGGCAAGTCCACCACGATGAAGATGATCGCCGGCTTCCTGGCGCCGACCTCCGGCACCGCGACCGTCTGCGGCCATGACGTGCAGTCGGACCAGATGGCGGCGCGCCGCGCCCTGGGCTACCTGCCCGAAGGCGCCCCCGGTTACGGTGAAATGAGCCCCGAGGGTTTCCTGGGGTTCGTCGCCGACGTGCGCGGCCTGCGTGGCGCACGAAGGCAGGAGCGGATGAAGGCCGTGCTCGAACGCCTGGCCCTGCAGGGCGTGCTGCACCAGCCGATCGACACCCTGTCCAAGGGTTTCAAGCGCCGGGTCGGCCTGGCCGCGGCCATCCTGCACGATCCGCCGGCGCTGATCCTGGACGAACCCACCGACGGCCTGGACCCGAACCAGAAGCACGAAGTGCGTGGCCTGATCCGCGAACTGGCGCGCGAGCGCACCGTGCTGCTGTCCACCCACATCCTCGAGGAAGTGGAGGCCGTGTGCAGCCGCGCCATGATCGTCGCCCGCGGCAAGGTGCTGGCCGACGCCACGCCTGCCGAACTGCTGGCACGTTCGCGCTACCAGGGGGCGGCCTCGCTGCTGGCGACCGACAGCATCGCCGCACGCGCCGCACTGGATGGCATGCCCGGCGTAAGCGGCTTCGACCAGGACGCCGGCGACGGCCGCCTGTACGTGTTCCCGCAGGGCAGCCGCCCGGTGTCGCTGGACGCCGTGGCCGAACGCCTGCGCCAGCGCGGCGTCGCCCACAGCGGCCTGCAGCCCGAACGCGGCCGGCTGGACGAGGTCTTCCGCCGCATCACCACCCCGGAGTCGCAGGCATGAGCGCGGTGATGGCGGTGTTCAAGCGCGAGTTCGCCAGCTATTTCGCCACGCCGCTGGCAGCGGTGTTCCTAGTGATCTTCCTGATGCTGGCGATGGCCTTCACCTTCTACCTCGGCGGCTTCTACGAAGCCGGCCAGGCCGACCTGCAGCCGTTCTTCCGCTTCCATCCCTGGCTATACCTGCTGCTGGCGCCCGCGGTGGCGATGCGGCTGTGGGCCGAGGAACGCAAGGCCGGCACGCTGGAGCTGCTGCTGACGCTGCCGCTGGGGCTGTGGCAGGCGGTGCTGGGCAAGTTCCTCGCGGCCTGGGCCTTCCTGGGCCTGGCGCTGGCGTTGACCTTCCCTATCTGGGTGACGGTGGCCTGGCTGGGTGATCCCGACCACGGCACCATCCTGGCCGCCTACCTGGGCAGCTGGCTGATGGCCGGCGCCTTCCTGGCGATCGGCAGTGCGCTCTCGGCCGCCACGCGCAGCCAGGTGGTGGCCTTCATCCTTACGGTGCTGGTCTGCCTGCTGCTGCTGTTGGCCGGCTTCCCGATGGCGCTGGACCTGGTGCGCGGCTGGGCCCCGCAGTCCTGGGTGGACGCCTTCGCGGGCCTGAGCTTCCTCACCCATTTCCATGCCATCAGCCGTGGCGTGCTGGACCTGCGCGACGTGCTGTACTTCCTGCTCAGCATCGCCGCCTGGCTCACCGCCACGGTGCTGGTTATCGACCTGAAGAAGGCCGACTGAACCATGAAGCCCTTCAACAGACGTTCCTATCATGTGATCGCGCTGGCCCTGGTGGCGCTGGCCTTCGTCGCCCTGGTGGCGCTGTCCACGGTGGCCCTGCGCGGCGCCCGCCTGGACCTGACCGACAAGCAGCTGTACACGCTGTCCGAAGGCACCCGCAATATCCTGGGCAAGATCGAGGAGCCGATCACGCTCAAACTCTATTACTCCGAACACGCCACCCGCGACCTGCAGCAGTTCCGCGTCTTCGCCACCCGTGTGCGCGAGATGCTGGAAGAGGTCGCCGCCCGGTCCGGCGGCAAGGTGGTGCTGGAGGTGATCGACCCCGAGCCGTTTTCCGAGGCCGAGGACCAGGCCGCGGCCTTCGGACTGCAGGCGGTGCCACTGGGCGCCAGCGGCGACAAGCTGTACTTCGGACTGGTCGGCCTGAACAGCACCGACGGCGAGACCACGATGCCCTTCATCCAGCCGGACAAGGAATCGTTCCTCGAATACGACATCGCCAAGCTCATCTCCACGCTCAGCGTCGACACCCGGCCGGTGGTCGCCCTGATCAGCAGCCTGCCCACCGGCCCGAGCATGGATCCCACCGGCCGCCCGAACCCGGGCTGGGTGGTGGACCGCCAGATCAGCGAGCTGTTCGAGCTGCGACGCCTGCAGGGTTTCCCGACCAGCATCGCCGACGACGTGGACCTGCTGATGCTCGTGCATCCGAAGCAGCTGCCGGAGGACACGCTGTACGCGATCGACCAGTTCGTGCTGCGCGGCGGCCGCCTGCTGGCTTTCGTGGATCCGGATTCCGAGGTCGACCAGTCCGGCGTGGATCCGCTGGATCCGCTGTCGCTGGATGTGCCGCGCACCTCTGACCTGCCGGCGCTGTTCAATGCCTGGGGCATCACCTACGACGTCAGCCGCGTGGTGCTGGACGAGGTGCACGCGCTGCAGGTGCAGCCCGATCCCAACGGCCCGCCGGTGCGCCACCTGGCCGTGCTGGGCCTGGGCAAGGACGCCCTGAACCAGGACGACGTGGTGTCGGCCGAACTCGAGACGCTGAATTTCTCCAGCGTGGGTGCGCTGGGCCTGGCGGAAGGTTCGCCGTTGGCGATGGAGGCCCCTGGTGCAGAGTTCCGGCGCCTCGGACCTGGCGCGTGTGCAGCGCGTGCGCGAAACCGCCAGCGAACCGGATCGGCTGCGCGAGGATTTCCAGGCCAACGGCCAGCCCTTCGTCCTGGCGGCGCGTTTCACGGGCACGCCGGGCACTGCCTTCCCGGCCCGTTCGGGCGACAAGCACCTGGCGCAGGCCCGTGCGCCGGTGAACGTGATCGTGGTGGCCGATACCGACATGCTCACCGACCGGCTCTGGGTGCAGGCGCGCGATTTCCTGGCCAGCCGGTCTACAACGCCTTCGCCAACAACGGCGACTTCGTCTACAACGCGGTGGACAATCTGGTCGGCAACTCCGACCTGATCGCGGTGCGCACGCGCGCGGTGGCGGCGCGTCCGTTCGAGCGGGTCGCGGCCCTGCGGCGCAGCGCCGAGGAGCGTTATCGCAGCAAGGAAATGGAACTGCAGCAGCAGCTCGACGCGCTGGAGCAGGAATTGACGCGGCTGCAGCAGCCCGGCCCCGAGGGCCAGGCGCAGGCGCTGACCACGCAGCAGCAGGCCGAGATCCTGCGTTTCCAGGACGAGAAGCTGCGCATGCGCAAGGAACTGCGCGAAGTCCAGCACCGCCTGAATGCCGACATCGAGACGCTGGGCGCGCGCCTGAAACTGATCAACATCCTGGGCATGCCGGTGCTGGTGGTGCTGGTGGCGCTGTTCGTGGCCTGGCGGCGCTGGGCGCGCCGGCGCGCGGCGGAGGCCTGAGCCATGCGTCCGCGCCTGCTGGCCGGTCTGTCGGTGCTGGTGCTGGCCCTGGCCGGCAGCGCCTGGTGGCTGATCGAACGCCCGGTGGCGGGTGACGGCGAGGGCGGCGGGCTGGCCTTGCCGGGCCTGGACGAACGCCTGGATGCGCTGGAACGGCTGGAAGTCCGCGGTGCCGGCGACACCCTGCTGGTGGCGATCGAAAAAACCGACGGCCGCTGGCGCATGCCCGACCGCCTGGACTGGCCGGCGAACCAGCGCGAGGTCAGCCGTGCGCTGTTCCGCCTGGCACAGGTCCGCAAGCTCGAAGCCAAGACCGCCAATCCGGCCCTGCACGCACGGCTGGGCGTGGAAGCCATCGTTGCCGCCGACGCCAAGGGCGCCGAGCTGCGCCTGCTGGGCGGCGGCGAGCCGCTGAGGCTGACCATCGGCAGCAACCACCCCAGCCTGGGCGGCAGTTACGTGCGGGTGGGCGATGATCCGCAGGCCTGGCTGCTCGACGGGGACATCGGGCCGGCCCGCAACCCCGCCGACTGGCTCGACCGCCGCCTGCTCGACCTGCCGCTGGCGCGCATCGCCGAAGTGCGGGTGGCGCCGGCGCGCGGACGCGCGTTCAGGCTGAGCCGCAGCGACGACGACCGCTTCGGCCTCGACGGCCGGCCCGCGGCGGCGCTCGCGAATGCCGACGACGGTACCGCGACGGCCGCCAGCACCGAACAGCTGCCGCTCGACGATGTCCGCGCCGACAGTGGCGCTGCGGCCGAGCAGACGGTGGTGTTCGAGAGCGTGGACGGCGTGACCGTCACCATCGCCGCCTGGCGCCAGGACAACGGCACCTGGGCGCGGTTGTCGGCGTCGCTGGACGAGGCGAAGGCCGCTGCCTGGTTCACGCAGCTCGCGGCCGCCGGCACCGGGGAATCGGCGGAGTCGGATACCGACCTGGCCGCCACCGGAACCCCGACGACCACACCGGTCCGTCCCCGGAAGAGCGCCTGCAGTCGCTGCGACAGCAGGTCGTGCGCTGGCAGGACCGCTTCGAGGGCAGGCAGTTCCTGCTGCCGCCGCAGAAGGCCGCCAACCTGATGAAAACCCGCGACGACTATCTCGCCGGGTCTCGATGAACGCCGACGCGCTCCTGCGTCGTGGCCTGGCCGCATCCGGCGCGCTGGCCTGCGCCGTGGCGGTGGGGCTGTCGGCCTACGCAAGCCATGGGCTGCAGGGCCAGGACGCGCAGCGCGTGGGGCTGGCCGCGCTGTTCGCTTTCGGCCACGGCCTGGCCTTGCTGCTGCTGGCGCCCGGCGCCGCCTCGCGGCTGCGGGTGGTCGCGCTGGTGACGCTGATGCTCGGCCTGCTGCTGTTTTCGGGCAGCCTGGTCGGCGCTGCGCTGGCATCGTTGCCGGCCTCGCTGGCGCCGACCGGCGGTTTGCTGCTGATACTGGGCTGGCTCATGATCGCCGGCGACGCCCTGCGCCGCTGAGTACCACCATGCCCCGACAATCCCGCGGCTTCGACCTTGATGCCGCCGCCGAACACCTGCGAAAGCGTGACCGCCGGTTCGCACGCTGGATCGAGCGCATCGGTCCGCTGGATGTCGGTGCGCGCTGGCGCAAGCCTTTCGACACCACCGATTCGCTGGCGCGCGCCATCCTCTACCAGCAGCTTTCCGGCAAGGCCGCCGCCACCATCGTCGGGCGGGTGGAAGCGGCGATCGGATCGAAGAAGCTGCATGCCGACACGCTGGGCGGGATCGATGATGCCGCTCTGCGCGCCTGCGGCGTGTCCGGCAACAAGACCCTGGCCCTGCGCGACCTCGCCGCGCGTGCCGCCCGCGGCGAAGTGCCCGGCTCGCGCGAGATGGCGTCGATGTCCGATGCCGAGATCATCGAGCGGCTGACGGCGGTGCGCGGCATCGGCCGCTGGACGGTCGAGATGATGCTGATGTTCCACCTGGGCCGCCCCGACGTGCTGCCGGTGGACGACCTGGGCGTGCGCAAGGGCGCGCAGCTTCTGGACAGGCAGGACGAGATGCCCAAGCCCAAGGAACTCGCGGTGCGCGGTGAGAAGTGGGGGCCTTACCGCACGCTGGCGGGCCTGTACCTGTGGCGCATCGCCGATTTCGTGGCGCCGGACAAGGAACCGGTCAAACGATCGCAGGACTGAGGCCCGCGGCCTTCATTCCGCCGGGAACCAGCGCCAGTGCCAGGGTTCGTAGACGATGCCGTGCGGGTTGCCGCGCGGGTAGCTCATGCGGAAGCCGAAGTCGCCGGCACGCCGGTGCAGCCAGGCGAAGGCCGGCGTGGCCTCGAAACTCTCCTCGGCCGGCGGTTCGCCCGGCGTGCCGATGTCCATGGCGCAGCCACCGTGGTGTTCGCTGTAACCCGGTGCGGCATTCACCGCCAGGATCTGCTCGACGCTCAGGCCGCGCGCGAGTTTCCGTTCGAAGATGCCGAGTTGGTAGTCGTGGCTGCGGTAGCCGGAAATGGCCTCGATCGCGATGTCGTCTTCGTACGCTGCGGCCTGCATGCGGCGCCAGGCACGCGCGGCCGGATCGAGCAGCCACAGCGGGCGCCGGTAACGGTCGAAACCGGCGAACTCCAGTCGCACCGGTTCGGGCACGGGGAAGGCCGACCTCATCGCCGTAGCTTTCGTCCAGGCCCAGGGCGTGCAGGCGTTCAAGCAGGCCATCGAGCGGCAGCTCGAATCCGGCGCCGGCACGCTCGAAGGAGCGTGCAGCGCCTCCAGCGCCGCCGCCAGCCCGGGTTCACGATCCAGCCGCGGCACCAGCGCGGTCAGGCGCGCACCGTCGAGCGCGGCCAGGAAGCGGCCGTCGCGCTTGCGGCGCAGGCCCCATTCGGCGGTCGCGAGGGCACGGGCATCGGCGTTCGCGCGCGGCCGCAGCAGCCGGGCCGGCCAGGCCTCGACCTGTTCGCTGTTCACCAGATGCCAGTTCAGCGCGCGCATGCGGCCAGCTTAGCGGCAGGATGCCGCGCGCGGGAAGCGATCACGCCGCGGCGGCGCGGCGGAAGATGTCGAGCACCGCCTGCGGGTGTTCGAGGCTGATCAGCCAGACCCGGCCGTCGGCATGCGGCAGGGCCAGCACCTTCGACGGGTCGGTGACCAGGCAGAAGGCCTTGCGGCGGTCGCGCAGCCGGAAGTGCCCGGCATGGATGCCGGGCAGGGCGTAACCATTGGTCTTGATCAGGGGTTTGAAGCCGGTGTGTTCGCGGGTGTCGACGACCCGGGCCGAGGCCAGGTCGAACTCCGACAGCGGCGATTCGCGCGTATAGAACGTGGCCTTCACCCGCAGCCGCCTGCCGTCGAAGCTGGCCTCGCGCCGCCACATCGGCAGCACGATGCCGAGCACCGTCACCGCGACGATGCCCTGGATCAGCAGCATCAAAGCCGGCGACAGCGCCTCGCTGCGCACCTGCAGGATCACCACCACGGCGATTGCCAGCGGCAGCACCGCGCCGAAGCCGACCGCGAACAGCACGGGCGCTTTGCCCAGCGGCGTCAGGGCAAGGCGACGGTCCATGTCACCGTCCCAGCAGCAGGGCGAGGCCTGCCAGCAGCATCAGCGCGGAGACTGCGGCAAGCGGCAGCGCGGCGGGCGTGGGGTTGTCGGCGCGGCGGTTCCGGATCATGTGCACGATGTGGATCATGGTCTTCTCCCGGCTTCAGGATGCTGCGTTGTCGTCGGAGTCTTCGGCCTTCTTGATGCGTCCTGACTTGCGCAGGGCATCGCGCAGCACGTACTCGATCTGCGCGTTGAGCGAACGCAGCTCGTCGTCGGCCCAGCGCTGGATGGCGTCCAGCACCTCGGCGTTGATGCGCAGCGGATAGGCTTTTCTCGGCCAAGATCCCTGCCTCAGTAGATCGAACCGGCATTGACCACCGGCTGCGTGCCGCGCTCGCCGCACAGCACCACCAGCAGGTTGGACACCATCACCGCGCGGCGCTCCGGGTCCAGGTCCACGACCTTGCGGGCAGAGAGCTGCTCGAGCGCCATCTCGACCATGCTCACCGCGCCTTCGACGATACGGGTGCGGGCGGCGATGATCGCGCCGGCTTGCTGGCGCTGCAGCATGGCCTGGGCGATTTCCGGCGCGTAGGCGAGGTGGCTGATGCGCGCCTCGGCGACGTTGACGCCGGCCTGGGCCAGGCGTTATGGATCTCCTCGGTCAGGTGCTTGGCGATCTCGGCGGCGTGGCTGCGCAACGAGATCTTGCCGTCCTCGTGCTGGTCGTAGGGATAGCTGGTGGCCATGGCGCGCAGCGCGGCCTCGGACTGGATGTGCACGAAGCTTTCGTAGTCGTCCACGTTGTAGACGGCCTCGGCCGAGTCCACCACCTGCCAGACGATGACCGCGCCGATCTCGATCGGGCTGCCGTCGAGGTCGTTGACCTTGAGCTTGCCCGACTCGAAGTTGCGCACGCGCAGGCTGATCTTCTTGGCCGAGAAGAAGGGGTTGTTCCAGCGCAGGCCTGGTCCTGACCGTACCCACGTACTTGCCGAACAGGCTCAGCACGGCGGCCTGGTTGGGTTCGACCATGTAGAAGCCGCCCAGCGCGACCGAAGCGACGGTGCCCAGCAGCAAGCCACCGATCAGGAAACCGGCATCCGGGTTGCCCGCGCCCTTTACGCCAAGCACGAACAGATAGACGGCCAGGGCTTCCAGCACGATCAGGAGCAGCAGGGCCGGAATGCCGGGGAAGGAGCGGATGGACTGTTCTTTCATGGCGGATCTCCCGAGTGGTGATCGGAAGATATCAGAAAGATATCAGTTTGCAATGGGCATGCGACGAACGGTAGCCAAGGCCCCACAAGTCAATGGAAACAATGGCTTGGGGTCAGGGCTCGATCCGGTAACGCAGCAGGGGCGAGGGCAGTTGCTCGCTGCCGATCAGCAGCGATTGGCCGTCCAGGGCGAAGGCGATGGCCTCGGCCTGCGGCATCAGGGGCAGGGTGAGGTGGGAGGGTTTCCCGGCCAGCACCGGGCCCCAGTCCCCGTTGGCGGGCCGCACCAGGAAATGCACCGAGCGGTAGTTCAGCACCGCCAGCACTCGGCCGTTCGGACTGAGGTCGGCGCCGGTGATCTGGGCGCGGTAGCGGCCGTAGATCGGGCTGCGGCGCAGGTCGCCGGCATCCGGCTGTTCGATGCCGGGCAGGGTGCCGATCAGCTCGGCCACCACTTCGTCGTCGCCGGTGGCGCGCAGGGGCAGGCGGAACAGTTCGGGCGGCACGCGTTTTTAGACAGCAGCAGCACTTCTCCGCGTTTCGGGTCCACCGCCACGGCCTCGCAGTCGCGCGGGCCGTCGGGCCAGCGGAAGCGCAGGCTCCAGGCCAGTTTCGCCGGGGTCGCCAGGTCGCTGGGTTCCTCCAGCACGTGCAGCACCAGGTCGCGGCGCAGGCCGCCGTTGTCGCCGGTGTCGGCGATCAGCAGGTAGGGCTTGCCGTCGAGCTCGAAAGAGGCCAGGTCTTCCCAGTCGATGTTGGCCACGCCCGCCGCGACGCTGCCGCGGTGCTGTCCGCTGCCGTCCATCAGCTGCAGTTCGGCGCTGTTGCCACTGTCGTTGATGACCCAGAAATCACCCGGATGGGTGCGCGAGGCGGCCATGCCGCTGATTTCGTCCATGGCCGGGTCGGTGACCAGGCCGGCGATTTCGGGTTCGCCCCAGCGTGCGCCGTGGGCGAACGCGGGCAGCAGCAATAGCAGGAATAGGCTGAGTCGGTACATGCGGAACCGGAAGATTGAGGTCCGAGCATGACAGAAACGCCATCCGGCCTGAACCGCGGCCGTTACAATCACGCCCTTCCCCCGGATGACCCGCCGCCATGACCGACCCGCGCCCCGTGACCCTCGGCACTCCCCTCTCGCCGCACGCCCGCCGCGTGCTGATGCTCGGCTCGGGCGAACTGGGCAAGGAAGTGGTGATCGAACTGCAGCGCCTGGGCGTGGAGGTGATCGCCGCCGACCGTTACGACAACGCGCCGGCCATGCAGGTGGCGCACCGCTGCCACACCCTGAACATGCTCGACCCGGCCGCGCTGCGCGACCTGATCGCGCATGAGAAACCCGACCTGGTGGTGCCCGAGATCGAGGCCATCCACACCCCGACCCTGGTCGAGCTGGAGGCCGAAAAAGGCCAGCGCGTGGTGCCGACCGCACGCGCCGCGCGCCTGACCATGGATCGCGAGGGCATCCGCCGCCTGGCCGCGGAAACGCTGGGCCTGCCGACCTCGCCCTACCGTTTCGTGGACACGCTCGAGGAATACCGCGACGCCGTCGCTGCCATCGGCCTGCCCTGCGTGGTCAAGCCGGTGATGTCGTCTTCCGGCAAGGGCCAGAGCACCGTGCGCAGCGAGACCGACATCGACGCCGCCTGGGAATACGCCCAGTCGGGCGGTCGCGCCGGCCAGGGCCGCTGCATCGTCGAGGGTTTCATCCGGTTCGACTACGAGATCACCCTGCTGACCGTGCGCCACCGCGACGGCACCAGCTACTGCGACCCGATCGGCCACCTGCAGGTGGACGGCGACTACCGCGAAAGCTGGATGCCGCAGCCCATGTCCGATGCCGCCCTGCGCGAATCGCAGCGCATCGCCAAGACGGTGACCGACAACCTGGGGGCTGGGGCCTGTTCGGCGTCGAGCTGTTCGTGCAGGGCGACCAGGTCTGGTTCAGCGAAGTCTCGCCGCGCCCGCACGACACCGGCCTGGTCACGCTGATCTCGCAGGAACTGAGCGAATTCGCGCTGCACGCGCGCGCCATCCTCGGCCTGCCGATCCCGAACATCGCCACGCTCGGCGCGTCGGCCTCGTGCGCGGTGCTGGCAACCGGCCATGGCGTGCCCGAATTCTCGAACGTGGACGCCGCGCTGGTGGAACCCGACACGGCGCTGCGCCTGTTCGGCAAGCCGAAGGTCGAAGGCCACCGCCGCGTGGCGGTGACGCTGGCACGCGACGTGGACGTGGAAACCGCGCGCGCCAAGGCGCGGCGCGCGGCGGCGGCGCTGGGCGTCGCGCTGAAGTAAGGCGCGCCTTCAGGGCGCCAGGTCCACCCACACCATCCGGTGGTCGGTGGCGTCGAGCCACTCCGTGCCCGGCTCGCCCGGCGCCGGCCAGAACACGCCGCTGGCCTGCAGCGGCAGGCCGACCGAAGGCAGCACGTAGTCGACGCGGAAGTTGCCGTTGCGCGCGCCGAACTGCGCGGTGTCATGGGCAGCCGAGGACTTGTGCCTCGTGTTCACCTCATGGACGCCGGCCGAAGCGACCGCGCCCTCGCTGCGGGGCGTGGCCATGCGCTGCACGCGTGGGTGTTCCAGCAACTGGTGGATCGCGCCCGGCAGGCTGGCGCCGTCGGCGGGGTCGGCGTTGTAGTCGCCGACGATCACGAAACGCGCATCCGGCGCCAGCCCGCCGCAGCGGCCGGCGTCGTCGCACAGCCAGGGTTTGTCGCCGGGCGAGACGTATTCCGCCCAGAGCCTGATTTCGTCGTGGTTGCGCGCGGCGTTGCGGCGTTCGGGGCCGTCGAACACGGCGGCGTCGGGTGCGCGGCCAGCAGGTGGATGCGGCCCAGCGGCGTGTCGATCGGCAGGTCCCAGTGCGACTTCGAACTCAGGCGCAGCTGCGACCAGACTTCGGGCGCATAGAAGGGCCGGCCGGTGTCTGGCATCACCGGCTGCAGGGCGCCCGGCATCGTGCTCCAGCGCAGCAGGCGGAAGCTGCGGGCCGCGGCGGTGTCGATCGGGAACTTCGACAGCACCAGCATGCCGTACTGGCCCGGGTGCAGGCCGTAACCCCAGGTGTCGTTGCCGTGGTAGCGGCCGACGCCGCCGACCTTGCCGTCGCCGTCCAGGTCCAGGCCGCTGGGCACGCCGGTGTTGACTTCGGCCAGGTAGCGGTAGGGGTAGTGGATCGGCGCTTCGCCGAACTGGCCGACTTAAGGTATCGCCGTTGGAACAGGTCGGCGGCGCGACCGGCCGCGTCGTAGTCGAATTCGTTGAGCAGCACCACGTCCGGGCGCTGGTGCTGGAGGATGGCGGCGATCTTGCGCGCGTCCTCGTCGCCGGTGTCCAGGCGGGCGATCAGTCCGCCGTGTTCCTCGTCGTACAGCGAGGTGTTGAAGGTGGCGAATCGCAGCGGCATGGCGGGCGTCACCGGGTCGGGCGATGGCGCGGTGGCCAGGGAGCTGCCGGCGCGGCAGCCGGCGAGCGTGAGCAGTGCCAGCAGACCGGCGGACAGCAGGGCAGGGATTCGCATGGGCGCGATTGTGCCCGCAAATCAGTCGTCCGGCATTGGCCGCCAGGAGGTGCCGTCGAGGAATTCGAGCGGACGGAAGCTGCGCTTGTAGGCCATCTTCGGATGGTCGCCGAGCCAGAAGCCGAGGTAGAGGTGGTCGCGGCCCTCGTCGCGGGCCCGCTGCACCTGGCGCAGGATGGCATAGGTGCCGAGGCTGCGGGCGGCGTGTTCAGGCGCATAGAAGGTGTAGACCGCCGACAGCGCGCCGGGCACGACGTCGGTGACCGCGAGCGCGATCAGTTCGCCGTCCAGGCGGAACTCCATGAATTCGGTCGGGCTCCAGCCGCAGGCCAGGAAGGCGTCGAAATTCTCCGGCGCCGGGTCGTCCATGCCGCCGCCGACGTGGCGGGTGTCTAGATAGCGGCGGTACAGCGCGAAGTTCTCGGCGGTGCGGCGCGGCGCGGCCAGGCGCAGTTCGAGGTCGGCGTTGCGGGCCAGGCAGCGTTTCTGCGCGCGGTTGGGCTGGAACCGCGCCACCGGGATGCGCACCGAGATGCAGGCCCGGCAGCCGTTGCAGTAAGGCCGGTAGACATGGCCGCCGGAACGGCGGAAGCCCATGGTCAGCGCCTGCGCGAACACGCTGGGCAGGTGCGGGTCGGCCGGGTCGATGATCAGGTCGCGCGACAGCCGGTCGGGCCAATACCCGCAGGCATGCTCGAGCGTCTGGAACAGGCGGATGGCGTGCTGGTTGCCCATGACCCCAGTCTAGCCCCCGAAAAAGGGGACAGAGAATAGTTTCGTTTCAAACAAATATATTCTCTGTCCCCTTTTTTCCTGAGGTCAGCGCAGGACCCGGCCGAGGCGCTGGCCGACGCGGGTCCGGGTTTCGGTGGCGAAGGCGTCCAGGGCCACGGCGTCGCGCGGGAACAGCAGGATCACGGTCGAGCCGTAGTTGAAGCGGGCCATCTCGGCGAAGCGGGCGAGGGTGATGCCCTGGCCGCGCCAGTCGCGGCGCACCGGCTTGTGGGCGTAGGGCGGGATCTCCTCGCCGTTCCACACCGACTCCACGCCCGACACCAGCAGGGCGCCGACCATCACCGAACACATCGGCCCGAAGTCGGTGTCGAAGTGGCAGACCAGGCGCTCGTTGCGCGCGAACAGCCGCGGGATCGCCTGCACGCCCCAGGGCGCGACGGTGAACAGGCGGCCCGGCACGTGCAGCGTTTCCACCAGCGTGCCGGTCCAGGGCATGTGCACGCGGTGGTAATCGCGCGGCGAAAGATAGATGTTGGCGAACCAGCCGTCGGCATAGGGCGCGGCCATGGCCTCGCTGCCCAGCAGCTCGGCGGCGGTGAAGGACTGGCCCTTGGCCTGGAAGATGCGCCCGGCCTCGATGCGCCCGGCCTGGCTGATCTTGCCGTCGGCCGGCATCAGCAGCGTGCACGGGTCGGCATCTGCGGTGCGCGCGCCGGGCTTGAGCTCGCGGGTGAAGAAGGCGTTGAAGTGCAGGTAGTTGGTCGCCACCGGGTCGGCGGCCTCGGCCATGTCCACGTTGAACCTGCGGACCACCAGCCCGATCAGCCAGTTCTTGAACCAGGTGGCGCGGGCCCGCGCCACGCCATGAGCCATGCGCGAAAGCAGGCGGTGCGGCAGCACGTATTGCAGGAAAACCCTGGGGCTCACGGCGCGACCTCTGCGAGCCGGGCCAGGTCGGCGGCGATGTCGGCCGGCAGCAGCGGTGGCCGGATCAGGCCGGCCTGGCGGCCCTGCGGGTCGATCACCACCACGGCCGAGCTGTGGTCCATGGTGTAGTCGCCGTCGTTGGTCGCGACCTTCATGTAGACCAGGCCCAGGCCGGCGGCGAACTGGCCCAGGGCCGGTTCCGGTGCCGTGGCCGCCAGCGTGCCCTTGTTGAAGTAGGCGGCGTATTCGCCGGTCTTGGCCGGGGTGTCGCGCGCCGGGTCCACGGACACGAACAGCACCTGCGGGCGGCGTGTTTCCGGCAGGGTTTCCCAGGTCTTCTGCGCCTGGCCCAGTTCGGTCAGCGTGGTCGGGCAGACATCCGGGCAGTGGGTGAAGCCCAGGAACACCAGGTCCAGCGGCCGTGCAGTTCGTCCGGGGTCAGCGGCGTGCCGTCGGACTGTTCCAGCGCGAAGCCGGGGATGGCGCGTGGCGAGGGGAACAGCCGCACCGTTTTCAGCGTCTCCGGCGGCAGTGCCGGTGCGGCAGCTTCGTTCGCAGGGCGTGTCACGGGCACGGGCGCGAAGGCGACCTGGGCGGCCCAGAGGCCAAGGCCGGCGGCCAGCGCGGCCATCACGATGAGCAGGTTGCGGCGATTGAACACGGGCCTTCCGAATGCAGCGGGCGAGGGCGGCAATTATAGCCGGGGCGCGGCTATACTCGCGGCATAACAAGGAAATACAAGCACATGCCGGCCGAGCTGCAGACCATCATCGATTTCATCCGCTACGGGACCAGCCGCTTCGGCGCCGCCGGCCTGAGCTTCGGGCACAGCCACGACAATGCCCTTGACGAAGCGACCCAACTGGTCCTGCACGCCCTGCACCTGCCGCACGACCTGGGCCCGGCCTACGGCCAGGCGCGCCTGACCGCCGACGAGAAGCAGGAAGTGCTGGCGCTGTTCTCGCGCCGCATCAACGAACGCATCCCGGCCTGTTACCTCACCGGCGAGGCCTGGTTCGCCGGCCTGAGCTTCAAGTCCGACCCGCGCGCCCTGGTGCCGCGTTCGCCGATCGCCGAACTGATCGAGTCGGGCTTCGAACCCTGGCTCGGTGGCCGCGAGGTCAATCGCGCGCTCGACATGTGCACGGGTTCGGGCTGCATCGCCATCGCCACGGCGCACTACCACCCGCACTGGCAGGTGGACGCGGTGGACCTGAGCGAGGACGCGATGGCGCTGGCGCGCGAGAACGTCGAACGGCTGGAAACGGACAACGTCCGGCTGATCCATTCCGACCTGTTCAAGAATCTCGACGGCGAGGTCTACGACCTGATCGTCACCAACCCGCCGTATGTCACCCACGCCGAAACCGACGCGCTGCCGAAGGAGTATTCGCACGAACCCGAGATGGGCCTGCGCGCCGGCGACGACGGCCTGGACCTGGCGCTGGAGATCCTGCGCGACGCGCCGCGGCACCTGAGCCAGCACGGCCTGCTGATCTGCGAGGTCGGCGAGAGCGAACGCGCCCCTGGTGGCGCTGCTGCCGGAAGTGCCCTTCGCCTGGGTCGAGTTCAAGGTCGGGCAGATGGGCATCTTCGTGATCGAGCGCGAGGACATCGTCGCCCACCACGCCCGCATCAAGGCGCTCGCCGATGCACGACGGGCCTGAGGCCGGCGCATGAGCGACAACAGCTTCGGCCGGCTGTTGCGGGTCACCACCTTCGGCGAAAGCCACGGGCCGGCGATCGGCTGCGTGGTGGACGGCTGCCCGCCGGGCATCGCCATCGCGCCGGAAGACTTCCGCGCCGACCTCGACCGCCGCGCCACCGGCAAGTCGCGCCACACCTCGCAGCGGCATGAAGCAGACGAGGTCGAGATCCTCAGCGGCGTGTACGAGGGCGTGACCACCGGCACGCCGATTGGTCTGCTGGTTCGCAACACCGATGCGCGCAGCAAGGACTACGCGAAGATCGCCGAGCAGTTCCGCCCCGGCCACGCCGACTACACCTACTGGCACAAGTACGGCCAACGCGATCCGCGCGGCGGCGGCCGCAGTTCCGCGCGCGAGACCACGATGCGCGTGGCCGCCGCGGTGATCGCCAAGAAGTGGCTGGCGGAGAAGTACGGCATCACGGTGCGCGCCTGCGTTTCGCAGATCGCCGACCTTCGTCCGCGCAACTTCGACTGGGCGGCAGTGGAGGGCAATGATTTCTTCTGGCCCGACGCCGGCCAGGCCGCCGAACTCGAGGCCTTCATGGACGCGCTGCGCAAGTCCGGCGATTCGGTCGGCGCGCGTGGACGTGCAGGCGCTGAACGTGCCGCCGGGCTGGGGCGAGCCCATCTACGGCAAGCTCGACGCCGAGATCGCCGCGGCCATGATGTCGATCAACGCGGTGAAGGGCGTCGAGATCGGCGCCGGTTTCGCCAGCATCGCGCAGAAGGGCAGCGAGCACCGCGACCTGATGTCTCCGGCCGGCTTCGCCAGCAACCACGCCGGCGGCATCCTGGGCGGCATCAGCAGCGGCCAGGCGGTGACCTGTTCGGTCGCCTTCAAGCCCACCTCCAGCCTGCGCCTGCCGGGCGACACCGTGGACATCCACGGCAAGGCCATCGAGGTGATCACCACCGGCCGCCACGACCCCTGCGTGGGCCTGCGCGCGCCGCCGATCTGCGAGGCCATGCTGGCCCTGGTGCTGATGGACCAGGCCCTGCGCCACCGCGCCCAGTGCGGCGACGTCGGCCCGGTGTCGCCGCGCATCCCGGGCGACCTGCCATGATTTCGCCCGATTTCCGCCCGGGCCACGCCCGCAAAACGATCCAGACTGGCCGCCCGTGCGATCGAAAACGATCGCCTCGGACGGCCTGGACGACGACGCGCCCGCGAGGCGCCCCGTGTTCCCTGCCGGCCTGAGGCCGAATCCGTTCGGTGCATCCCCTCCGCGTCTGCCGCGGCATCCAACGAATACCAAGAGAACCCCGAACCATGAGCAAGACCTGCAACGTCGCCATCGTCGGCGCCACCGGCGCGGTCGGTGAAACCATGCTGTCCATCCTGGCCGAGCGCCAGTTCCCCATCGGCCGGCTGCACCTGCTGGCCAGTGCCCGTTCGGCGGGCGAGAAGATCGACTACGGTGCGAGGAAGATCGTGGTCGAGGATCTCGCCACCTTCGACCCCGCGGGCATCGACATCGCGTTGTTCTCGGCCGGCGGTTCGGTGTCGAAGGAATACGCGCCGAAGTTCGCTGCCGCCGGCGCGGTGGTGATCGACAACAGCTCGGCCTTCCGCTACGACGACGACGTGCCGCTGGTGGTGAGCGAAGTGAACCCGGAGGCGATCGCCAACCGCCCGCGCGGCATCATCGCCAACCCCAACTGCTCGACCATGCAGATGCTGGTCGCGCTGGCGCCGCTGCACCGCGCCGCGGGCATCGAGCGCATCAACGTGGCCACCTACCAGTCGGTCTCCGGCGCCGGCCGCAGCGGCATGGAGGAACTGGGCAAGCAGACCGCGGCGATGCTCAACTTCCAGAGCCACGAGCCGGGCAAGTTCCCGGTGCAGATCGCCTTCAACCTGATCCCGCACATCGACGAATTCCTGGACAACGGCTTCACCGGGAAGAGATGAAGATGGTCTGGGAGACCCGCAAGATCCTGGGCGACGACAGCATCCAGGTGAACCCGACCGCGGTGCGCGTGCCGGTGTTCTACGGCCACTCCGAAGCCGTGCACCTGGAGACCCGCCGCAAGCTGTCGGCGGCCGAGGCGCGCCAGCTGCTGGAAGCGGCGCCGGGCGTGGAAGTGGTGGACGAACGCAGCGGCGGCGGCTACCCGACGCCGGTCACCCACGCCGCCGGCACCGACGCGGTCTACGTCGGCCGGATCCGCGAGGACATTTCCCATCCGCGTGGCCTGGACCTCTGGATCGTTTCGGACAACATCCGCAAGGGCGCGGCCCTGAACGCGGTGCAGTTGGCGGAACTCGTGGTCAAAGCCGGTTCCTGACCGGTATATTCGGCGGGTCTAGCCGTCGGGGCCGCTGCAGGGGAGTGGTCGCGCCAGCCTTCTTCGGGGAGATTTGAAGCGTGAACATAAGGCACTTGCAGCTACCGCTCGCCCTGGCCCTGGCCCTGGGCGCCACCAGCGCCCAGGCCTTGGGACTGGGTGCGATCGAAGTGAAGTCGGGGCTCAACCAGCCCCTCGTCGCCGAGATCCCGATCCTGTCGGCGGCACCCGGCGAACTGGAAGAACTGGAAGTGAGGCTCGCTTCGCCCGAGGCTTTCGCCCGGGTCGGCCTCGATCGTCCCGTCGGCCTGACCGCCAACCTGCAGATGAGCGTCGGCCGCAATGCGGCCGGCCAGCCCGTGATCCGGGTCACCACGCCGGACCGCTTCAACGAACCCTTCCTGACCTTCCTGCTTGAAGCCAACTGGGGCCGCGGCAGCGTGGTGCGCGAGTTCAGCGCCCTGGTCGATCCGCCCTACATCGCGCCCGCCGTGATCCGTCCGTTGGAAGCACCGGCCGTGGCGGTCACCACCGCGCCGCCTCCGCCGCCGGTGTACGAGCCGGAACAGGCCGACGTGACGCCGCTGCCGGACCCCGAGCCGGTGCTGACCGTCACCGACACCGTGCTCGACCCGGCGCCGCCGGAAGCCCTGCCCGAGGAGCCCGCACCGGAACCGATGCCCGAGCCGGTGGCCACGGCTCCCGAACCGGTGCCTGCACCGCAGCCCGAACCTGAACCCGAGCCGCAGCCGGTCGCCGCCGCCGAGCCGGAGCCGGAACCTGCACCGGCACCCGAACCGGTGCCCGAGCCCGAGCCCGAGCCGATCGCCAGTGCGCCGCCGCCGGCCCCAGCGCCGGCCCCCGCCAGTCCCGACAGCTACGGCCCCGTCAGCGAAGGCCAGACTCTGTGGAGCCTGGCCAATTCCACGCGCCCCGATTCGTCGGTCACCATCAACCAGATGATGCTGGCGCTGCAGCGGGCCAACCCCGAAGCCTTCATCGACGACAACATCAACCTGCTCAAGCGCGGTGCCGTGCTGCGCATCCCGGCGCGCGACGAAGTGGTGAGCCTGGGCGCCGCCGAAGCCGCGGCGCTGGTGCGTGAACAGGCGGCCGCCTGGCAGGCCCGTCGCCAGCCGGTGCCGCAGCCGGCGGAAGCCGTGGCCACCGCGCCGTCCCCATCGCGCCCCGCTGCCAGTCCGGGCGTGCCCGCCGACGGCCGCCTGGAAATCGTGCCGCCCTCCGGCGACGACCTGGCCGCCCGCGGCGCGCAGTCCGGTGCCAGCGCCGCCGGTGGTGGCAATGAACTGCGTGCCGAGCTCACCCAGACCCGCGAAGACCTGGCCGCGCGCGAAGCCGAAGTGGCCGAACTGCGCTCTCAGATGACCGAACTCGAACAGCAGCAGGCCGACAGCCAGCGCCTGATCGAGATGCAGAACAGCCAGATGAAGGCGCTGCAGGAGCGTCTGGGCCAGTCGCCCGCGGCCGCGACCGCGGCGCCCGACACCGCGGCCGCGACCGCATCGGCCACTCCGGAGCCCGCCACGGCCGAACAGCCCTGGTACCTGAACCCGCTGCTGCTCGGCGGCGGTGGCCTGGTGCTGCTGGGTGGCCTGGTGATGGCCCTGCGCGGCAAGCGCGCGTCCAGCCCGGTGCCGGTGGTGGGCCGCCGCATCTCCGACGACGACGCGCTCAAGGCCAGCCTGGCCGGCACGCGGGCGCCGGCGGCGGACGAAGACCTTGATGACGACGATGACCTGCAAGAGACGGGCGATACCGAGCTCGCACGCATGCGCCAGGCCATCGAGGACAACCCCGACGACCTGGAAGGCCACATCGTCCTGCTGCGCCACTACTACGCCAACGGCGACACCACGGCTTTCGAGATCGCCGCTCAGGCCATGCGCATCCGCGTCCGCAGCACGCTCGACCCGCGCTGGCGCGAGGCGGTGGTGATGGGCGTGGCGCTGTCGCCGGGCAATCCCCTGTTCAGCCAGGCCGGCTGGAACACGCCGAAGTTCGGCGACACCGGCGTGATGTCCTCCACCGCCGCCAAGGCTGCACCCGCTGCCTTGGCGCCTGTCCCCGAACCGGAGCCGCAGCCCGAACCGGAGCCGCAGCCCGAACCGGAGCCCCAGCCGCAGTTCACGAACCCGGGCGACCAGCTCGAGCGCGAGCTGCAGGACATGGCCGCCGAACCCGAAGCCACCCCGCTTGAGGAGGAGGTCGAGGACGTCTATTCGGTCGGTCCGGCCGCAACGCCGGAAGGCGACGACGGCAGCGAGACCAAGATCGAGCTGGCCAAGGCCTCTGGACATCGGCGACATCGACGGTGCCAAGGGCATGCTGGAGGAAGTCGTGGCGGAAGCCGGCCCGGTGGGCCGTGCCGAAGCGGAGCGGCTGCTGAAGGAAATCGGCTAACCTCGCGCTCCGACCTCGACGGCAGACCGAAGGGCCGGGGCAACCCGGCCCTTCCCATTCCAGACATGCGCTACGCACTCGGCATCGAATACGACGGCAGCGGTTTCCAGGGCTGGCAGCGCCTGTCCCACGGGGCTTCGGTGCAGGCGGCGGTCGAGTCCGCGTTGTCGTTCGTGGTGGACCATCCGCTGGAAGTGGTCTGTGCCGGCCGCACCGACAGCGGCGTGCACGCGCGCTGCCAGGTGGTGCATTTCGACACGGAAGCCGTGCGCACGCCGTATGCGCTGCAGCAGGGTGGCAACAGCCGGTTGCCGGGCGGGGTGGCGATATTGTGGTGCCAGCCGATGCCGCAGGATTTCCACGCGCGGTATTCGGCGCGGGCGCGCCGCTATCGCTACACGATCCTGAACCGGAAGATCCGGCCGGCGATGCAGCGCGAGTACCTGACCTGGGAGCGCCAGCCGTTGGACGCGGAGGCGATGCACCGGGCGGCTCAGGCGCTGGTGGGCGAGCACGATTTCAGTGCGTTCCGCACGGTGCACTGCCAGGCGCCGCATCCGAACCGCAACGTGCACGACATCCGCGTGTGGCGCGAGCACGACCGGGTCATCGTCGAGGTGCAGGCCAACGCGTTCCTGCACCACATGGTCCGCAACTTCGTCGGCAGTCTGTTGCCGGTCGGCCGGGGCGAGCAGCCGGAAGCCTGGGTCGGCGAGCTGTTGTCCGGCCGCGACCGTATCGTCGCCGGCCCCACGGCGCCTTCCAACGGCCTGGTTTTCCTCGGTCCGCGATATCCGGCCAGTGGTCGCTGCCGCCCGAAGTCACGCTCTGATCCTTCGCGCTTGCTGCGCAAGAAGAGCCGGTGTTCGTCTTTTGGTGCCGGGGTCGTTCTTGGCGATAGGCCGCCGTACGAGGGTCGTTTCCCGGGGACGCCGTGAACCCATCCATGGGGGCTTTTCGAAAACGTCCATGTTTTCGAAACCCCGGAAAACGACCCTCGCACGACGGCCTGTGACGATTCCGGGCCGGCAATCGAATTCGCGAGCTCCATGCCCTGCTTGCGCAGCAAGCTCATGTGCACGGGGAGAACACAGGGAAGGACTACAATGCGGCCATGAGGACCCGGATCAAATTCTGCGGGCTGACCCGGCCCGGCGACGTGCGCCTGGCCGTGGAGCTGGGCGTGGATGCGCTGGGCTTCGTGTTCGCCGCCGCCAGTCCGCGGCGACTGGCCTACGAACAGCTCGAGGGACTGCGCCAGGCGGTGCCGCCGCTGGTGGACGTGGTCGCGCTGTTCATGGACAACCCGGGAAGCGAGGTAGCGGCGGCGATCAAGGCGCTGCGGCCGAGCCTGCTGCAGTTCCATGGTGGTGAAGACGACGCCTTCTGCCGCGGCTTCGGTCTGCCCTTCCTCAAGACCGTGCCGATGGGGCAGGGCGCCGACGATGCGGCCCTGGCGCGGAAACGCTACCCTTCGGCCAGTGTCTTCCTGCTCGACGGACACGGCCCCGGCCAGTCCGGCGGCCGCGGCGAGCGGTTCGACTGGACCTCCATTCCGCCGCTTGGCCGGCCGGTGTTCCTGGCCGGCGGGCTGACGCCGGCGAATGTCGGCCAGGCCATCCGCGCGGCGCGGCCGTATGCCGTGGACGTGTCGAGCGGCATCGAAAGCGCGCCGGGCCTGAAGGACGGCGAAAAAATGCAGCAGTTCGTGGACGAGGTAAGACGTGCAGACCGCAACATCGCCCAATGACATCCCCGCCGCCGCCGACATCGCCGACTTCGGCGCCTGGCCCGATGCCGCGGGGCATTTCGGCCGCTACGGTGGCGTATTCGTCTCCGAGACCCTGATCGAGCCGCTGCGCGAACTCGAGGCCGCCTACCGCAAATACCGCGACGACCCGGAATTCCTGGCCGAACTGCAGCACGACTACCGCCACTACGTCGGCCGCCCGAGCCCGATCTACGAAGCGGCGCGGCTGTCGGCGCACGTCGGTGGTGCCCGCATCCTGCTCAAGCGCGAGGACCTCAACCACACCGGCGCGCACAAGATCAACAACACCATCGGCCAGGCCATGCTGGCCAAGCGCATGGGCAAGACCCGCATCATCGCCGAAACCGGCGCCGGCCAGCACGGTGTCGCCAGCGCCACGGTCGCCGCGCGCCTGGGCCTGGAGTGCGTGGTGTACATGGGTTCGACCGACGTCGAGCGCCAGGCGCCCAACGTGTTCCGCATGAAGCTGCTGGGCGCCACCGTGGTGCCGGTGACGTCGGGCAGCAAGACGCTCAAGGACGCACTGAACGAGGCGATGCGCGACTGGGTCACGAACGTGCACGACACCTTCTACATCATCGGCACCGTCGCCGGGCCGCACCCGTACCCGCGGCTGGTGCGCGATTTCAACGCCGTGGTTGGCCGGGAAGCGCGCGCAGATGCTCGAACATTTCGGCCGGCTGCCGGATGCGATCACTGCCTGCGTCGGCGGCGGCAGCAATGCCATCGGCATCTTCCACGCCTTCCTCAACGACAAGGCGGTGCGCCTGGTGGGTGCCGAAGCCGCGGGCGACGGCATCGAGACCGGCCGCCACGCCGCTTCGCTGGTGGCGGGGCGCCCGGGCGTGCTGCATGGCAACCGGACCTATGTGATCTGCGACGACGACGGCCAGATCACCGAGACGCACTCGATCTCGGCGGGCCTGGACTATCCCGGCGTCGGTCCGGAACACGCGTTCCTGAAGGACAGCGGCCGCGCCGAGTACGTCGGCGTCACCGACGACGAGGCGATGCAGGCCTTCCACCTGCTGGCGCGCACCGAGGGCATCCTGGCGGCGCTCGAATCCAGCCATGCGGTGGCCCAGGCTATGAAGCTGGCGAAGACGTTGCCGAAGGACGCCCTGGTGCTGTGCAACCTGTCCGGCCGCGGCGACAAGGACATCTTCACCATCGCCAAGCGCGAGGGCATCGAACTGTGAGCACCCGCATCGCGACCCGTTTCGCCGCCCTGCAGGCCGCGAAGCGCAAGGCCCTCGTGCCCTTCATCACCGCCGGCGACCCCTCGCTGGAGGCTACCGTGCCGGTGATGCACGCACTGGTGCAGGCCGGTGCCGACGTGATCGAGCTCGGCGTGCCGTTCTCCGACCCGATGGCAGATGGCCCGGTGATCCAGCGCAGCTCCGAACGCGCGATCGAACGCGGCGCGGGCCTGCGCTACGTACTGGAAACGGTCGCCGCCTTCCGCCGCGACGACCGCGATACCCCGGTGGTGCTGATGGGCTACCTCAACCCGGTGGAGATGCGCGGTGCCGGAACGTTCGCCCAGGCCGCGGCGGAGGCCGGCGTAGACGGCGTGCTGCTGGTGGACCTGCCGCCGGAAGAAGCCGGGCCGACCCGCGCCGCCTTCAACGCCGCCGGCCTGCAGCTGATCTCCCTGGTCGCGCCGACCACCTCGCCGGCCCGCCTGGCCCGTGCGGCCACCGAATCGCAGGGGTATCTGTATTACGTGTCCTTCGCGGGCGTCACCGGCGCCGGCAAGCTCGACACCGCGCAGGTGCTGGGCAAGGCCGGTGAACTGCGGCGCCTGGCCACGGTGCCGGTGCTGGTGGGCTTCGGCATCCGCGACGCGGCTTCGGCCGCCGCGCTGGCGCCCGCCGCCGACGGCGTGGTCGTGGGCAGCGCCTGGTCGAGGCCCTGGCCGGCGCCGGTTCGCCGCAGGACGCCGCGGCCCGTGCCGCCGCCTTCCTGGCGCCGCTGCGCGCGGCCCTGGACGCCTGAACCGGCCGGGACCTGCCGGTCCCGGCCTTTCCGGCTAAACTGCGTGGCCCATAACTAGACCGGTGTCCCGATGAGCTGGCTGACCAAATTGATGCCCTCCCGCATCCGCACCGAAGGCGGCGGCAAACGCGCCGTGCCCGAGGGCCTGTGGGAGAAATGCGACAAGTGCGGTGCCGCGCTCTACGGCCCCGAGCTGGAAAAGAACCTGCGGGTCTGCCCCAAGTGCAGCCACCACATGAGCATCGGCGCGCGCGAGCGCCTGGTCGCCTTCCTGGACGACGACAGCGGTGAGGAGATCGGCGCCGCGCTCGGGCCGGTGGACGCGCTGCACTTCAGGGACCAGAAGAAATACGCCGACCGCATCAAGGCGGCGCAGAAGAGCACCGGCGAGCGCGATGCGCTGGTCGCCGTGCAGGGCCAGCTCAAGGGCAACCCGATCTGCGTGGCCGCGTTCGAGTTCCGCTACATGGGCGGCTCGATGGGTTCGGTGGTCGGCGAACGTTTTGCCCTGGCCGCCGAACGCGCGCTCGAGCTCAAGTGCCCGCTGGTGTGTTTTCCGCCACCGGTGGCGCGCGCATGCAGGAAGGCCTGTTCTCGCTGATGCAGATGGCCAAGACCTCGGCGGCGCTGGGCCGGCTGCGTGCGGCCGGGCTGCCGTTCGTGTCGGTGCTGACGCATCCGACCACCGGCGGTGTGTCGGCGTCGCTGGGCATGCTGGGCGACATCAATGTCGGCGAGCCGCAGGCGCTGATCGGTTTCGCCGGCCCGCGCGTGATCGAACAGACCGTGCGCGAGACCCTGCCCGAAGGCTTCCAGCGTTCGAATTCCTGGTCGAACACGGCGCGGTGGACCTGATCATCGACCGCCGCCAGATGCGCGACAAACTCTCGGCCCTGCTGGCCCTGATGATGCGCCAGCCGGGCACCGGCGCCCGATCCTGTCGCGGCCACCTGAGGCGCCCATGAGTTCACGCAGGTATTTCGGCACCGATGGCATCCGGGGCCGGGTGGGCGAGGGCCCGATCTCGGCCGACTTCATGCTGCGCCTGGGCGCTGCCGCCGGCCGCGTGCTGGTGGGCGAGGGCAAGGAACACGCCACGGTCGTCATCGGCAAGGACACCCGCATCTCCGGCTACATGTTCGAAGCGGCGCTCGAGGCCGGCCTGGTCGCCGCCGGCGCCGATGTACGCATGCTGGGCCCGATGCCCACGCCCGCCGTGGCCTATCTCACGCGTTCGCTGCGCGCCGATGCCGGCATCGTCATCAGCGCGTCGCACAACCCGCACCAGGACAACGGCATCAAGTTCTTCTCGGCCCAGGGTGAAAAACTGGGCGACGCGGTCGAGGCCGCCATCGAGGCCGAGCTCGACCGCCCGTTCTCCACCGTGGCGTCCGAGCGGCTGGGCAAGGCTTCGCGGGTCGGCGATGCGCTGTCGCGTTATGCTGAATTCTGCAAGTCGACCGTGCCCGAGGATTTCCTGCTCACCGGCCTGCGGCTGGTGATCGACTGCGCGCACGGGGCGACCTACCAGGTCGCGCCGCGGGTGTTTTCCGAGCTGGGCGCGGTGGTGGACACGATCGGCACCGAACCCGACGGCCTGAACATCAACAAGGGCGTGGGCTCGACCCACCCCGAGGCGCTGATGGCGCGGGTGCGCGAGACCGGCGCCGGCCTGGGCATCGCCTTCGACGGCGATGGCGACCGGGTGCTGATGGTGGACGGACAGGGACGCCTGGTGGACGGCGACGGCCTGATCTACCTGCTGGCCAAGGACTGGCATGCCACTGGCCGCCTGCGCGGGCCGGTGGTCGGCACGCTGATGACCAACTATGCGATGGAGCGTGCGCTGGGCGAGCGTGGCATTGAGTTCGTGCGCGCCAGCGTGGGCGACCGCTATGTGCACAAGGCCATGGTTGAGAGCGAGGGCGTGCTGGGCGGCGAAGCCTCGGGCCACCTGCTGTGCCTGGACCGCGCCAGCACCGGCGACGCCATCGTCAGTGCGCTGCAGGTGCTGGAAACCCTGCGCCGCCGCGGGCATTCGCTGGAGCAGGCCCTGTCGGACTATCGCCCGCTGCCGCAGCAGACCGTGAACGTGCGGATCGCGCCCGGCGTGCGGCCGCTGGAACACGCCAGCGTGCAGGCCGCGCGCGCCGAGGCCGAGGCGGCCCTGGCCGGCCGCGGCCGGCTGGTGCTGCGACCCTCGGGCACGGAGCCGGTGGTGCGCGTCACCGTCGAAGCCGACGACGACCAGCTGATGCGCCAGGTGCTGGACCGTCTGGCCGACGTGGTGCGCGCCGCCGCCTGATCCGCATCAAAGCGTCGTCGCCCGGCCGGGTCTAGACTGGCGCCATTCCCTTGGACCGACCCCGGAAAACCGCCGTGACCGCCCGCATCCCGACCCTAGACATCCAGCGTTTCAGCAATCCGTCCAGTGCCAGCGACCGCGAAGCCTTCGTCGCCGAACTCGGCGCCGCCTACCGCGAGTGGGGTTTCGCCGGCATCCGCAACCACGGCATTCCGCAGGC
Organism: Arenimonas daejeonensis; assembly: GCF_007993735.1. Lineage (GTDB taxonomy): Bacteria > Pseudomonadota > Gammaproteobacteria > Xanthomonadales > Xanthomonadaceae > Arenimonas > Arenimonas daejeonensis. The sequence continues at coordinate 1,874,616 of NZ_CP042453.1, forward strand.
GCAGATCGACCGTGCCTATGAGGTATTCCAGGCGTTCTTCGCGCTGCCGGAAGAGACCAAGCGCAAGTACCACGTGCCCGGCGGCGGCGGTGCGCGCGGCTACACGCCGTTCGGCATCGAGACCGCGAAGGGTGCGAAATATTCCGACCTCAAGGAGTTCTGGCACGTCGGTCGCGAGATCCCGCGCGACAGCAAGTACGCCGACGTGATGCCGCCGAACCTGTGGCCGGCGGAAGTGCCGGAGTTCAGGGAAGTCGCCTACGGCCTGTTCCAGGCGCTGGACGACCTTGGCTCGCGCGTGCTGGGCGCGCTGGCCCTGCACATCGGCCTGCCCGAGGACTTTTTCGCCGACAAGACCAACTTCGGCAACTCGATCCTGCGCCCGATCCACTACCCGCCGATCACCGCCGACGACATCCCCAACGTGCGCGCCGGCGCGCACGAGGACATCAACTTCATCACCCTGCTGGTCGGTGCCAGCGCCGCCGGCCTTGAAGTGTTGTCGAAGAAGGGCGAGTGGGTGCCGTTCACGTCGGATGCCGACACCATCGTCGTCAACATCGGCGACATGCTGCAGCGCCTGAGCAACCACGTGTACCCGTCCACCACCCACCGCGTGGTGAACCCGCCGGGCGAGGCCGCGCGCCAGCCGCGTTATTCGACGCCGTATTTCCTGCACCCGAACCCGGACTTCCTTATCAAGACGCTGCCGCAGTGCGTCAGTGTCGACAATCCGGACCGTTACCCGGTGCCGATCACCGGCCACGAGTACCTGCTCGAGCGGCTCAGGGAAATCAAGCTGGTCTAGTCCGCATCGCGGAAGTCTTTCGACCTCGAGCCGATCAGGGCGCGGGCAAGGCTGTCGGGCAGGTATTTGCTGAGCGCCGCGATCACGCGGTTGGCCTTGCCGGTGACGATGCGCGGCTTGCCTGCTTCGACCGCGTCCACGGCCAGTTTCGCGACCTGTTCGCTGCCCAGCCACAGGCCCTTGGGCAGCTTGTTCACCTTTTCGCGCATGCCGTTGACGTCGTGGAACTCGGTGTAGGTCATGCCGGGACAGACAGCGGTGACGAACACGCCGCGGTCGCGGCATTCCTGGTCCAGGGTCTCGGAGAACCGGATCAGCCAGAGTTTGGTCGCGCCGTACAGCGTGTGCCCGGCGCTGGCCGGCACCAGGCCCGCCAGCGAGGCGACGTTGAGGATGCGGCCGTGCTTCGCCGCCTCCATGCCCGGCAGGTAGAGGTGGGTCAGCTGGGCCACCGAGGTCATCAGCACCTGCAGGAAATCGGCATGGGTCTTCCAGTCGGCCGACAGGTAGCGGCCGGGCGTGCCGAAGCCGGCGTTGTTCACCAGCGTGTCCACGAACAGGCCGCGCTCCCGCGTTTCCGCGAACAGCCGCTCCGGCGTGGCCGGGTCGGCCAGGTCCGCCGCTATCACCACGCAGGGCACCCGGGGCGAGAGTTCAGCCGCCAGCGCCTGCAGCCGTTCCAGACGGCGCGCCACCAGCACCAGCGGCTTGCCGCGCCGGGCGTACTCCCGGGCAATCGCGGCGCCGATGCCGCTGGAGGCGCCGGTGATGAGGGCGTGGCCGGGGAGATCGGTCGGGGTCATGTCGGAACTCGATGGGGAAGGCCTGCATTATCGCCATGTCGCGACGGTGCGGATCTCCATGCGCGGGTCGTCAGGTCCCGGGGGCACGGTATCCTAGGCGACTGAATTCCGAGGATAGGCAGATGCGCCAGAAAATCGTCGCCGGCAACTGGAAACTGCACGGGGACCGCGCCTTCGCGCGCCACCTGCTCGACGCCATCGCCGCCGCCCCGCGCGCGGCTGGCGTGGACCCGGTGATCCTGCCGCCCGTGCCCTATCTGGGTGAACTGGCCGACCGCTATGGCCCGCAGGGCCTGGCCTTCGGCGCCCAGGACCTGGACCTGAACGAGCAGGGCGCCTACACCGGCGAAATCTCCGGCCGGATGCTGCACGACGTGGGCGGGCGTTATGTCCCTGGTCGGCCACTCAGAGCGCCGCCAGTACCACGAGGAAGACTGTGAACTGGTGGCCGAGAAGTTCGTCGCGGCCCAAAAAGCCGGCCTGCGGCCGATCCTGTGCGTGGGCGAGACCCTGCACCAGCGCGAGGCCGGCCAGACCGAATGGGCCATCGAAAAGCAGCTGGGACCGGTGGTCGAACTGGCCGGCATCGCCGCCTTCGCCGACGCCATCCTGGCCTACGAGCCGGTCTGGGCCATCGGCACCGGCCGCACCGCCAGCCCCGAACAGGCCCAGGAGGTCCACGCCTTCATCCGTGGCGAACTGCGTGCGCACGATGTTAGAATCGCCGGCTCGCTGCCCATCCTTTACGGTGGCAGCGTCAAACCCGCCAACGCCGCCGAGCTGTTTTCCAAGCCCGACGTCGATGGCGGCCTGATCGGGGGCGCGTCCCTCGTGGCCCAGGATTTCTGGCAATCGCCGCCGCGGCGGCGAGGTAAAACGAACAAGCCATGCTGCTCACCATCGTCAGTGTCATCTACGTGCTGGTCGCGATCGCCATGATCGTGCTCATCCTCATGCAGCGCGGCTCCGGTGCCGCCGCGGGTTCCGGCTTCGGTGCCGGCGCCTCGGCCACCGTGTTCGGCGCGCGCGGTTCGGCGAACTTCCTGTCCACCGCCACCAAGTGGCTGGCCGTCGTGTTCTTCGCGATGAGCCTGGGCATGGCCTGGCACGCCACCCGCACCATCGTGCACGTCCCGGCCGAAGAAGACCTGGGCGTGATGTCGGACGTGCCGGCCACGGCCCCGACGCCCGCCGGCGAGCTTCCGGCCGCCGACATGCCGGTCATCCCGGCCGCTCCGGCGACCGACGTGCCTGCCACCGACGCTCCGGCCGCACCCGCGGTCGAGGGCGATGCGGTTCCCGCCGCCGAAACCGCACCGGCCGAGCCGGCGCCGGCCGAGGCCCGGGACGAGCAGGGCAGCCAGGGCGGCTGATCCGCTGGTACAATCTTTCGCCTTGGTTCCGGGCTTCCGGAGCGAGGTACACCTGCCCGGGTGGCGGAATTGGTAGACGCACTACCTTGAGGTGGTAGCGACGTAAGTCGTGGGGGTTCGAGTCCCCCTCGGGCACCAACTTGATACACGGGCTGCCGCCCGGCAACAGCTGGAGCGGCGGCACGAACGCGCCCACGGGCGCAAGGTGAGGACGCGCGCGTGCTGGGCGAATATCTGCCGATCCTGTTGTTCCTGTTCGTGTCCACGGGCCTGGGCATCGTCCTGCTGGTGGTGGGCTGGGCCCTGGGGCCCAAGCGGCCCGACAGCGAGAAACTCTCGCCCTACGAGTGCGGCTTCGAGGCCTTCGAGGACGCGCGCATGCAGTTCGACGTGCGCTATTACCTCATCGCCATCCAGTTCATCATCTTCGACCTGGAAATCGCCTTCGTTTTCCCGTGGGCGGTGAATTTCCGCAACCTCGGCATCGTCGGCCTCACCGAGATGGGCATCTTCATCGGCCTGCTGGTGCTCGGCTTCGTTTACGTCTGGAAGAAGGGAGCGCTCGAATGGGAGTGAGCTCGGCCATTTCGCGCGTGATGAACAACCCCGAGCCGATCGGCTCGGTGGACGACATCCTGCGTCCCGAAGGCGACAACCCGCTGCTCGAGCGCGGCTTCGTCACCACCAACATCGACACCCTGGTCAACTGGGCCCGCACCGGTTCCATGTGGCCGATGACCTTCGGCCTGGCCTGCTGCGCGGTCGAGATGATGCACGCCGGCGCCTCGCGCCTGGACCTGACCGCTACGGCGTGATCTTCCGTCCGTCGCCGCGCCAGTCCGACGTGATGATCGTCGCCGGCACCCTGGTCAACAAGATGGCCCCGGCCCTGCGCAAGGTCTACGACCAGATGCCGGAACCGAAGTGGGTGATCTCGATGGGCAGCTGCGCCAACGGCGGCGGCTACTACCACTACTCGTATTCGGTGGTGCGCGGCTGCGACCGCGTGGTGCCGGTGGACGTCTACGTGCCGGGTTGCCCGCCGACTGCGGAAGCCCTGGTCTACGGAATCCTGCAGCTGCAGAAGAAGATCCGCCGCACCAACACCATCGCCCGCTAAGGACCCAGCCGCCGCCATGGTCGAGACAACGATCAGCTTCACCGAGCGCCTGAAGGCGCGCCTGCAGGACCGACTGGTGTCGGTGCGCGAGGCGCTGGGCGAAACCACCGTCGAGCTGACGCCGGATTCGTGGGCGGATGCCGCCCGTATCCTGCGCGACGAACCCGAGTTCGGCTTCGAGCAGCTGATCGACCTGTGCGGCGTCGATTTCCTGGGCTACGGCACCGATGAATGGGAGACCGTGGACGTCAGCGACGAGGGTTTCTCACGCGGTGTCGAGGGAACGGCCGGCCCGGGGCGCTTCAACTGGGAAGATCGCCCGCGTGGCAACGGACCCGAGCGGCGTTTCGCCGTCGTGGTGCACCTGCTCTCGGTGCGCAACAACAAGCGGCTGCGGATTCGTTGTTTTGCCGCTGACAATAGCCTGCCTGTCGTCCCGTCGCTTGTTGATGTATTTCCCGTAGCAAATTGGTTCGAGCGCGAGTGTTTCGACCTGTTCGGCATCATCTTCGAAGGCCATCCGGACCTGCGCCGCATCCTTACCGACTACGGCTTCGTCGGTCATCCGTTCCGCAAGGACTTCCCGCTGACCGGCAACGTCGAAGTGCGTTACGACGCCGAGCGCAAGCGCGTGGTCTATGAACCCGTTTCGATCGAACCGCGCGTCGGCGTGCCGCGCGTGGTGCGCGAGGACTCGCGCTGGCAGCAGGCCGCCACCGAGCAGCCGAGCAAGGACTGATCGGCCATGACCCAGGAAATCCGCAACTACACCCTCAATTTCGGCCCGCAGCATCCGGCCGCGCACGGCGTGCTGCGCCTGGTGCTGGAGATGGACGGCGAGGTCGTGCAGCGTGCCGACCCGCACGTGGGCCTGCTGCACCGCGGCACCGAGAAGCTGGCCGAGTCCAAGCCCTACAACCAGTCGATCGGTTACATGGACCGCCTCGATTACGTTTCGATGATGTGCAACGAGCACGCCTACGTGCTGGCCATCGAGAAGCTGCTCGGCGTCGAGGCTCCGATCCGTGCGCAGTACATCCGCACGATGTTCGACGAGATCACCCGCATCCTGAACCACCTGATGTGGATCGGCTCGAACGGCCTGGACCTCGGCGCGATGGCGGTGTTCCTGTACGCCTTCCGCGAGCGCGAGGAGCTGATGGACTGCTACGAGGCGGTGTCTGGCGCGCGCATGCACGCCACGTACTACCGCCCGGGCGGCGTCGCCCGCGACCTGCCGGACACGATGCCGAAGTACCGCGAGTCGCCCTGGCGCAAGGGCGCCGAACTCAAGCGCGTGAACGCCGCGCGCGAAGGTTCGATGCTCGACTTCATCGAGGACTTCACCAACACCTTCCCGGCCCGCGTCGACGAGTACGAGACCCTGCTCACCGACAACCGCATCTGGAAGCAGCGCACCGTCGGCATCGGCGTGGTGCCGACCGAGATGGCGCTGGCCTGGGGCATGACCGGCCCGATGCTGCGCGGCTCCGGCCTGGCCTGGGACCTGCGCAAGAAGCAGCCCTACGCCGCCTACGACAAGGTGGACTTCGACATCCCGGTGGGCGTGCAGGGCGACTGCTACGACCGCTACCTGGTCCGCGTCGAGGAGATGCGCCAGTCCAACCGCATCATCAAGCAGTGCGTGAAGTGGCTGCGGGCCAACTCCGGCCCGGTGATGGTGAAGAACTTCAAGGTCGCTCCGCCCTCGCGCGCCGAGATGAAGGACGACATGGAAGCGCTGATCCACCACTTCAAGCTCTTCACCGAGGGCTACAGCGTGCCGGCCGGCGAGGCCTATGCCGCGGTCGAGGCGCCCAAGGGCGAGTTCGGCGCCTACATCGTCTCCGACGGCGCCAACAAGCCGTTCCGCCTGAAGCTGCGCGCCCCCGGCTTCGCCCATCTCTCGTCCATGGACACGATCGTGCGCGGCCACATGCTGCCGGACGTCGTGGCGATGATCGGTACCTACGACATCGTCTTCGGCGAAATCGATCGCTAAGGGTTACTGACCGATGAAAGCCACCGGAAATTTCGCCGCCTGCCAGCATGTCGACCCGATGGTCGCGCTGAGCGACGCCACGCGCGCGCACATCGACCACTGGGTGTCCAAGTTCCCGGCCGACCGCAAGCGCTCGGCCGTGATCCAGGCCTGATGGCCGCGCAGGAACAGAACGGCGGTTGGCTGAGCGACGAGATCATCGCCGCCACCGCCAAGTACCTGGGACTGCCGCCGGTCTGGGCCTACGAGGTCGCGACCTTCTATTCGATGTTCGACCTGCAGCCGGTCGGCCGGCACAAGGTCGCCATCTGCACCAACATCAGCTGCTGGCTCAACGGCGGCGAAGACATCGTGCGCCACTGCGAGCGCAAGCTCGGCATCAAGCACGGCGAAAGCACCGCCGACGGCCGCATCTTCCTCAAGGTCGAGGAAGAATGCCTGGCCGCCTGCGCGGGCGCGCCGATGATGGTGGTGGACGGTCATTACCACGAGAAGCTCACCACCGAAAAAGTGGATGCGCTTCTGGACGGACTGGAGTAAGGCAGGCCATGGCGCACCACTCGCACTATTCGGAGCCCACCGGCCCGGTCGGTCCGGCCCCGCAGGAACACAGCGTCGTTTACACGACCCTGCATTTCGACAAGCCCTGGTCCTACGAGAATTACCTCAAGACCGGTGGTTATGCCGCCTGGCGCAAGATCCTGAGCGAGAAGATCGATCCGGCCGCGGTCGTGGACATGGTCAAGCAGTCCGGCCTGCGTGGTCGCGGCGGCGCGGGCTTCCCGACCGGCCTGAAGTGGAGCTTCATGCCGCGCAGCGCGCCGGGCCAGAAGTACATCCTGTGCAACTCGGACGAATCCGAGCCGGGTACCTGCAAGGACCGCGACATCCTGCGCTACAACCCGCATGCGGTGATCGAGGGCATGGCGATCGCCTGTTACGCCACCGGCTGCACCGTGGCCTACAACTACCTGCGCGGCGAGTTCCACCACGAGCCGTTCGAGCACTTCGAGGAAGCGCTGAAGGAAGCCTATGCCAACGGCTGGCTGGGCAAGGACATCCTCGGCTCCGGCGTGGACGTGGACATGTACGCGGCGCTCGGCGCCGGCGCCTACATCTGCGGCGAAGAAACCGCGATGATGGAGTCGCTGGAAGGCAAGAAGGGTCAGCCGCGCTTCAAGCCGCCGTTCCCGGCCAATTTCGGCCTGTTCGGCAAGCCGACCACGATCAACAACACGGAAACCTACGCTTCGGTGCCGGCGATCGTGCGCAATGGCGCGGAGTGGTTCCTCGATCTGGGCAAGCCCAACAACGGCGGCCCGAAGATCTTCTCGGTCTCCGGCCACGTGAACAACCCGGGCAACTTCGAGATCCGCCTCGGCACGCCGTTCTCCGAGCTGCTGGCCCTGGCCGGCGGCGTCAAGGGCGGCCGCAAGCTCAAGGCCGTGATCCCGGGTGGGTCCTCGATGCCGGTGCTGCCGGCCGACACCATGATGGCCTGCACGATGGACTACGACTCGATCCAGAAGGCCGGTTCCGGCCTGGGCTCGGGCGCCGTGATCGTGATGGACGAGACCACCTGCATGGTGCGCGCCTGCCAGCGCATCGCGCGCTTCTACTACGCCGAATCCTGCGGCCAGTGCACGCCCTGCCGCGAGGGCACCGGCTGGATGTACCGCGTGCTGACCCGCATCGCCGAAGGCAAGGCTTCGATGGAAGACCTGCACATGCTCAAGGGGCGCCGCGGGCCAGATCGAGGGCCACACCATCTGCGCCTTCGGCGAGGCCGCCGCCTGGCCGGTGCAGGGGTTCCTGCGCCACTTCTGGCACGAGTTCGAATACGCGATCGTCAACAAGCGTTTCTACGTCGACGACCTGGCCAAGGGCCAGCTCGCCACCACGGAGCAGGCCGCATGAGCGCCCAGCCGACCGCCCCCAACACCGCGCCCGACGTGGTGAACATCGAGATCGACGGCAAGGCCATGCAGGCGCCGAAGGGTTCGATGATCATCCAGGCCGCCGACAAGGCCGGCGTGCCGATCCCGCGCTTCTGCTACCACGAGAAGCTGCCGATCGCCGCCAACTGCCGCATGTGCCTGGTGGACGTCGAGAAGATGCCCAAGCCGGCGCCGGCCTGCGCCACGCCGGTGATGGAAGGCATGAAGGTCACCACCCAGACCAAGCGCGCGCTCGATGCGCAGCGCAACGTCATGGAGTTCCTGCTGATCAACCACCCGCTGGACTGCCCGATCTGCGATCAGGGCGGCGAGTGCGAGCTGCAGGACGTGTCCATGGGCTACGGCCGCTCGGTCTCGCGTTACGTCGACCGCAAGCGCGTGGTCGCCGACGAGGACATGGGCCCGCTGGTCGCCACCGACATGACCCGCTGCATCCAGTGCACGCGCTGCATCCGCTTCACTGCGGACGTGGCCGGCACCTTCGAGCTGGGCGGCATGAACCGCGGCGAGAACCTGCAGATCGGCACCTACGACGGCAAGCCGCTGATGACCGAACTCTCGGGCAACGTCATCGACGTCTGCCCGGTCGGTGCGCTGACCAACAAGGTCTTCCGTTTCCGCGCCCGCGCCTGGGAGCTGGTGGCGCGCGAGTCGATCGGCTACCACGACGCGCTGGGTTCGAACCTGTACCTGCACGCCCGCCGCGGCGACGTGCTGCGCACCGTGCCGCGCGACAACGAAGCGGTGAACGAGTGCTGGCTGTCGGACCGCGACCGTTATTCGCACCAGGGCCTGGCCGCCGCCGACCGTGCCGGCAAGCCGCTGCTGCGCGAAGGCGACAGCTGGCGCGAGGCCTCGTGGGACGAGGCGCTGGTGCTGGCCGCCAAGCTGCTCAAGGAAGCGGGCGCGTCGCTCGGCGTGCTGGCACATCCGGCCACCTCGAACGAAGAGGGCGCGCTGCTGGCCTCGCTGGCCGCGGGCCTGGGCACGGGCAACATCGACCACCGCCTGAAGGCGCTGGACTTCGCCGATGCCGCCTTCGCCGAAGCCTTCGAACTGCCGGCCGCCGAACTCGAGCAGGCCGACACCGTGCTGCTGGTCGGCTGCAACCTGCGCCACGAGCTGCCGCTGCTGCACCAGCGCCTGCACAAGGCCGGCAAGCGTGGTGCCAAGGTGTTCGCGATCAATCCGGTGGATTTCGAGACCACCTTCAACATCGCGGGCAAGTGCATCGTCGCGCCGTCGTTGCTGCCGGGCTCGCTCGCCGCGGTGGCGCAGGCTGCCGGCGCGACGTTGCCGGCGACGATCGCCGCGCACGAACATGGCACTGCCAAGGCGATGGCCGAGGCCCTGCAGAAGGCCGGCAAGGCCGTGATCGTGCTCGGCGAGATGGCCGAGAACCACGCACAGGCTTCCTGGCTGCGTGCCGCCGCACGTTCGCTGGCGACCGCCACCGGGGCGAAGCTCAACCGAATCCCGCAGGGCGCCAATGCCATCGGCCTGGCGCGCCACGGCGTGCTGCCGCAGGGGCAGGGCAAACACGCCGGTGCCATGCTGGCGCAGCCGCTGCCGGCCTACCTGCTGTACGGCGTCGAGCCGCAGTACGACTTCGCGCACGGCGCGCAGGCGCTCAAGGCGCTGGCCGGTGCCAAGGTCGTGGCGTTCTCGGCCTTCGCGTCCGACGAACTCAAGAAGCTGGCCCAGGTGATCCTGCCGATCGGCCTGTTGCCGGAGGTCGAAGCCACGCTCACCAATGTGGACGGTACCGACCAGTCCACCCAGGCCGGCGGCAAGCTGCCGGGCGAGGCGCGTGCCGGCTGGCGCGTGCTGCGTGCGCTGGGCGGCCAGATGGGCCTGGACGGGTTCGGATTCACCGACCTGCACGGCCTGCGTGCCGCACTCAAGCCGCAAGCGCCTTCCGCTGCTACCGGCCTGGCCGAAGCGGGCAAGGCCGACCCGGGCCTGGAGCGCATCACCAGCACGCCGATCTACCGCGGCGACGCGGTGCTGCGTCGCGCGGCCGCGCTCAACGCGCATCCGTTGACCCATGGCGCGCGCATCGTCGTTCATCCCGAGGAAGCGCTGTCGCGTGGCCTGTCGGATGGCGGCATGGCCAAGGTCGGCGACGGCGTCGGCAGCGCCGCGCTGCCGGTGGCGGTGAGCCCGCGCGTGCCCAAGGGCGCGGTGTGGATCGAGAACGGTTACGAAGCCACGGCGCCGATGTCGCCGGTGGCCCGACTCGCGGTGGTGGGAGCCTGAGATGATCGACGCCCTCCGCGAATTCTTCCTCTCCTTCGGCGACCTCGGCCTGGTCCTGTGGACCTTGGCCAAGATCATCGTCATCGTGTTGCCGATCACCGTCGGCGTGGCCTTCTACACCCTGGCCGAGCGCAAGGTGATCGGCTGGATGCACGTGCGCCAGGGGCCGCAGTTCATCGGCGGGTTCATGGGCATCGGCTTCATCCAGGCCTTCGCCGACGTGTTCAAGATGTTGTTCAAGGAGCTGGTGATCCCGAGCTCGGCCAGCCCGCTGCTGTTCCGGCTGGCGCCGCTGCTGGCGCTGGCACCGGCATTCGCGGCCTGGGCGGTCATCCCGTTCGATGACGGCGTGGTGCTGGCCAACGTCAACGCCGGCCTGCTGGTGCTGCTGGCGCTGACCTCGATGGGCGTGTACGGCATCATCATCGGCGGCTGGGCCTCGAACTCGAAGTACGCCATCCTCGGCGCGCTGCGTTCCGCCGCCCAGGTCGTCAGCTACGAGATCGCGATGGGCTTCGCCCTGGTCGGCGTGCTGGTCGCGGCCGGCACCATGAACCTTTCCGAGATCGTGCACGCGCAGGCGGGCAACCTGGGCATCGGCGAGTGGTTCTTCATCCCGCTGTTCCCGCTGTTCATCATCTACTTCATCTCCGGCGTGGCCGAGACCAACCGCGCGCCATTCGACGTGGCGGAAGGCGAGTCCGAGATCGTGGCCGGCTTCCACGTCGAATACTCCGGTTCGGCCTTCGCGATCTTCTTCCTGGCCGAATACGCCAACATGATGCTGGTCAGCCTGCTGACCCCGATCCTGTTCCTGGGCGGCTGGCTGTCGCCGTTCCCGCCGTCCTGGGGTTTTATGGGCGAGCCCGGCTGGTGGTGGCTGGCGATCAAGTTCATCTTCTTCGCCTTCAGCTTCCTGTGGTTCCGCGCCACGTTCCCGCGCTACCGCTACGACCAGATCATGCGCCTGGGCTGGAAGGTGTTCATCCCGATCACGATCGTCTGGATCTTCGTGACCGCGATCGCGGCCTACAACAACTGGTTCACCGTCGGGGCCTGAGGCTGACATGAAGCGAATCGCCAACTACCTCAAGAGCCTGATGCTGCTGGAACTGCTGGCCGGCATGAAGCTGACCCTGGGCTACATGTTCGCCCCGACCTACACGGTGAACTACCCGTACGAGAAGTTCCCGCAGTCGCCGCGCTTCCGTGGCCTGCACGCGCTGCGCCGCTACCCGAACGGCGAGGAGCGCTGCATCGCCTGCAAGCTGTGCGAGGCGGTGTGCCCGGCGCTGGCGATCACCATCGACTCCGAGCCGCGCGACGACGGTTCGCGCCGCACCACGCGTTACGACATCGACCTGTTCAAGTGCATCTACTGCGGCTTCTGCGAGGAAAGCTGCCCGGTGGACTCGATCGTCGAAACCCACATCCACGAATACCACTTCGAGAAGCGCGGCGAGAACATCGTCACCAAGCAGCAGTTGCTGGCCATCGGCGACCGCTTCGAAGACGAAATCGCCGAACGCCGGGCCGCCGACGCGGCATATCGCTGAGGGCAGGGGACGCACACCGACATGAGCTACGAACTCGCCGCCTTCTGGGCCTTCGCCACCGTGACCGTGCTGGCCGCGCTGGGCGTGATCCTGTCGCGCAACCCGGTGCACGCCGTGTTGAGCCTGGTGCTGGCCTTCTTCTCCACCGCCTGCCTGTGGCTGCTGCTGCAGGCCGAATTCCTGGGCGTGGTGCTGGTGCTGGTGTACATCGGCGCGGTGATGGTGCTGTTCCTGTTCGTGGTGATGATGCTCGACATCAACACCACGCCGCTGCGCGAAGGCTTCACCCGCTACCTGCCGCTGACCGGTGCCGTGGTGGTGGTGATGGCGGCCGAGATGGTGATGCTGATCGGCGGCAAGCGCTTCGAGGTGGGGCTGTCGGCCACCGATCCGGCCGCGGCGGCCGGCAAGACCAACCTGCAATGGATCGGCGAGACGCTGTTCAGCCAGTACATCCTGCCGTTCGAGATCGCCGCGGTGATCCTCACCGTCGCCCTGGTGGTGGCGGTGATGCTGACCTTGCGCCGCCGCCCCGGCACCAAGCACCAGGACCCCGGCCGCCAGGTGGCCGTGCGCCGCGACGACCGCGTGCGCCTGGTCAAGGTGGCGTCCGAACCCCGCCAGGAGGGCAACCCGTGATCAGCCTCGGCCATTTCCTCGCGCTGGGCGCGGTGCTGTTCTGCATCAGCGTCGCCGGCATCTTCATCAACCGCAAGAACGTCATCGTGCTGCTGATGTGCATCGAGCTGATGCTGCTCGCGGTGAACATCAACTTCGTGGCCTTTTCCCGTTTCCTGGGCGACGTGTCGGGCCAGATCTTCGTCTTCTTCATCCTGACCGTGGCCGCCGCCGAGGCCGCCATCGGCCTGGCCATCCTGGTGACGCTGTTCCGCAACAAGCGGACCATCAACGTCGCCGAACTCGATTCACTGAAGGGCTGAGCGCGCGATGATCTCCATGAACACGCTCCTGGTCATCGCCCTGGCGCCGCTGCTGGGCGCCATCGTCGCCGGCCTCTTCGGCAAGCAGGTCGGCCGCGCCGGCGCGCACTGGGTCACCATCATCGGCGTCGCGGTCAGCTGCGCGCTGTCCCTGCAGGTGCTCTGGCAGCTGGTGTACGAGCATGCCGACCCGTTCAACCAGAACGTCTATACCTTCTTCCAGGTCGGCGGTTATTCCGCCCACGTCGGCTTTATGGTCGACAAGCTGACCGCGATGATGATGGTGGTGGTGACCTTCGTCTCGCTGCTGGTGCATGTCTACACCATCGGTTACATGGCCGACGACGACGGTTACCAGCGCTTCTTCAGCTACATTTCGCTGTTCACCTTCAGCATGCTGATGCTGGTGATGAGCAACAACTTCCTGCAACTGTTCTTCGGCTGGGAGGCGGTGGGCCTGGTGTCCTACCTGCTGATCGGCTTCTGGTACAAGCGGCCGACCGCCATCTTCGCCAACCTCAAGGCATTCCTGGTCAACCGCGTCGGCGATTTCGGATTCCTGCTGGGCATCGCCGGCGTGCTGATGTGGCTGGGCACGCTGGACTACGCCACCGTGTTCGCCCAGGCCGCCAACGCCGAGCTGAACTCCACATTCACCCTGTGGTCCGGCAAGGTCGGCACCGGCGGCTTCGCCATGGACATCCTGTCCTCGCCGGTCGAGGTGCAGGTGATCAGCTTCATCTGCATCTGCCTGTTCATCGGCGCGATGGGCAAGTCGGCGCAGGTGCCGCTGCACGTCTGGCTGCCGGACTCGATGGAAGGCCCGACGCCGATCTCGGCGCTGATCCACGCCGCGACCATGGTGACCGCAGGCATCTTCATGGTCGCCCGCATGTCGCCGCTGTTCGAACAGAGTGAGGCGGCGCTGAACTTCGTGCTGTTCATCGGCGCCACCACGGCCCTGTTCACCGGCCTGATCGGCATCATCCAGAACGACATCAAGCGCGTGGTGGCGTATTCCACCCTGTCGCAGCTGGGTTACATGACCGTGGCGCTGGGCGTGTCCGCCTACTCGGGCGCGGTGTACCACCTGATGACCCATGCCTTCTTCAAGGCGCTGCTGTTCCTGGCGGCCGGCAGCGTGATCATCGGCATGCACCACGAGCAGGACATGCGCCGCATGGGCGGCCTGCGCAAGTACATGCCCATCACCTACTGGACCAGCCTGATCGGTACCCTGGCCTGGTCGGCACGCCGTTCCTGTCCGGCTTCTACTCGAAGGACACCATCATCGAGGCGGCGGCGCACAACGCGCACACGAACCACGGCTGGGTGGCGCAGTACGGCTACTGGGCGGTGCTGCTGGGTGTGTTCGTCACCAGCTTCTACAGTTTCCGGCTGCTGTACATGACCTTCCACGGCAAGGAGCGTTTCCGCGAGGTCGAGGCCAATGGCCATGACGACCACCACGGCGACGCGCATGCCGACGCCCACCACGATGCGCACGACGACCATGGCCACCACGGCCCGGTCGAACCACACGAGTCGCCTTGGGTGGTGACGGTGCCGCTGATCCTGCTGGCCATTCCTTCGGTACTGATCGGCTTCTTCACCGTGGGCCCGATGCTGGGCGGCGATTTCTTCCGTGGCGCGATCGAAGTGCTGCCCGAACACGATGCCATGGCTGCCTGGGCGAAGGCATTCCACGGCCCGGTCGCCTTCGCCCTGCACGGCATGATGATGCCGGCCTTCTGGCTGGCCTTCGGTGGCTTCGCGCTGGCGACGTTCATCTACCTGTTCAGGCCCGCGCTCGCCGATCGCGCCGCGAAGGTGTTCGCGCTGCCGATCCGCATCCTCGAGAACAAGTACGGTTTCGACGACCTGTGGATCAAGGGTTTCGCCGGCGGTGGCCTCAAGCTGGGCCGTTTCTCCTGGAAGCGGGGCGACGCCGGCCTGATCGACGGTTTCTTCGTCAACGGTTCCGCACTGCTGGTGGACCGCATCGCCGGACTGTTGCGCCAGCTGCAGACCGGCCGCCTCTACAACTACGCCTTCGCAATGATCCTCGGCCTCATCGTCCTGTTGGCGGTGCTGGTGCGGACGGTCGGCGCCTGAGAACGACAAGGAAGCCTCCATGGAAGCCACCTGGCCCCTGCTTAGCGTGCTGATCTGGCTGCCGATCGCCGGCGGCCTGCTCACGCTGGCATTCGGCGACGCCCGCACCCAACAGGCCAAGGCCTTCGCCCTGCTGGTCGCGGTGGCCACGCTGGCGGCCAGCCTGTTCCTGTTCGCCGGCCACGACTACGGCTCCGCCGCCATGCGCCTGGTCGAGGACCGGGCCTGGATCCCCAGCTTCGACATCCGCTACCACCTGGGCGTGGACGGCCTGTCCATCGCGCTGATCGCCCTGACCACGCTGACCACGGTGCTGGTGCTGATCGGCGCCTGGACCTCGGTCGAACGCCGCGCGCACCAGTACTTCGCCGCCTTCCTGATCCTCGAGGGCCTGATGGTCGGCGTGTTCTGCGCGCTCGACGCCATCCTGTTCTACGTGTTCTTCGAGGGCATGCTGATCCCGATGTTCATCATCATCGGTGTCTGGGGCGGCCCGCGGCGCGTGTACGCGTCGCTGAAATTCTTCCTGTACACCTTCCTGGGCTCGGTCTTCATGCTGATCGGCCTGGTGTACCTGTACCTGCGCACGGTGGAGGCGGGCGACCCGAGCTTCCAACTGGCCGACTTCTACGCGCTGCCGCTCACCGCCACCGAGCAGATGTGGATCTTCTTCGCCTTCCTGGCGGCGTTCTCGGTGAAGGTGCCGATGTTCCCGGTACATACCTGGTTGCCGGACGCGCACGTCGAGGCGCCGACCGGCGGCTCGGTGATCCTGGCGGCGATCATGCTCAAGATCGGCGGCTACGGCTTCCTGCGCTTCACCCTGCCGATCGTGCCGGACGCGGGGCAGGAGTGGGCCTGGCTGGTGATCGGCCTGTCGCTGGCGGCGGTGGTCTATGTCGGCCTGGTGGCGCTGGTGCAGGACGACATGAAGAAGCTGATCGCCTATTCGTCGGTCGCGCACATGGGCTTCGTCACCTGGGCACCTTCATCGCCTTCGCGCTGGTGCGCGAGCTGGGCAACACCGACGCGGCGCAGCTGGGCCTGCAGGGCGCGATGGTGCAGATGATCTCGCACGGTTTCATCTCCGGCGCGATGTTCTCCTGCGTCGGCGTGGTTTACGACCGCATGCACAGCCGCATGATCCGCGACTACGGCGGCGTGGTGAACACCATGCCCTGGTTCGCCGCCTTCTTCGTCTTCTTCGCCATGGCCAACTCGGGCCTGCCGGGCACCTCGGGTTTCGTCGGCGAATTCATGGTCATCCTGTCGGCCTTCCAGTACAACGTCTGGGTCGCCTTCGGCGCCGGCTTCACCCTGATCCTGGGCGCGGCCTACACGCTGTGGATGACCAAACGCGTGATCTTCGGCGACGTCGCCAACCACCATGTCGCGGAACTGACCGACATCAACGGCCGCGAGGCGCTGGTGCTGGGCGTGTTCGCGCTGGGCACGCTGGTGCTGGGCGTTTACCCCAAGCCGCTGACCGACCTCATGGAAGCACCGATCGCGCAGCTGCTGACCCAGCTCGCCGCCACCAAGCTGTAAGGGAACCCCGATGGCCTTGCCGATGCCCACCGTTGCCGACCTGCTGCCCCTGGGGCCGGAAATTTTCGTCTGCGGCGCCGCCTTCGCCCTGCTGATGGTGGACCTGTTCCTGTCCGACCAGCGGCGCGGCCTGACCCACTTCCTGGCCCTGTTCATCCTGGCGGCGGCGGCGGTGCTGACCGCGCGCGACATGGCGATGCAGCCGGTGTACGGCTTCGCCAACCTGTTCGTGCGCGACACCGCCAGCGACGTGCTGAAGATCGCCGTGTACCTGGTGGCCGGCGCGTCCTTCGTGTACGCCAAGCCCTACCTGCAGGACCGTGGCCTGTTCAAGGGCGAGTTCTACGTGCTGGGCCTGTTCTCGGTGCTGGGCATGATGCTGATGATCTCGGCCGGCAGCATGCTCACCCTGTACCTGGGCCTGGAGCTGCTGGCGCTGAGCTCGTACGGCCTGGTGGCGATGGACCGCGACAACCCGCGCTCGTCCGAAGCGGCGATGAAGTATTTCGTGCTCGGCTCGCTGGCCTCGGGCCTGCTGCTGTACGGCATGTCCATGATCTACGGTGCCACCGGCAGCCTGCAGCTGGGCGAGATCCACGCCGCCGCGGCCAGCACCGGCGACCGCACGCTGCTGCTGTTCGGCGTGGTGTTCATGCTGGTCGGCATCGCCTTCAAGTTCGGTGCGGCGCCGTTCCACATGTGGCTGCCGGACGTCTATCACGGCGCGCCCACCGCGATCACGCTGTTCATCGGCTCGGCGCCCAAGCTCGCGGCCTTCGGCATGGCCTACCGCCTGCTGGAATCCGGCGTCGGCCCGCTCGATCCGTACTGGCAGGACATGGTGGCCTGGCTGGCGGCGCTGTCGCTGGTCATCGGCAACCTGGTGGCGCTGGCGCAGACCAACCTCAAGCGCATGCTGGCCTATTCGACCATCTCGCACGTCGGTTTCCTGTTCATGGGCCTGGCCCACGGCGGCAACCTGGGCTATTCGGCGGCGATGTTCTACGCCATCAGCTACGCGATCATGTCGGCGGCGGCCTTCGGCGCGATCATCGTGCTGTCGCGCAAGGGCTTCGAGTCCGAGAACGTGGACGACTTCAAGGGCCTGTGGTCGCGCAACCCGGGCCAGGCCGTGCTGGTGCTGTTCGTGATGGCTTCGCTGGCCGGCGTGCCGCCGTTCCTGGGCTTCTGGGCCAAGCTCGAAGTGCTGCTCGCCGCGCTCGACGCCGGCCTGATGTGGCTGGCCGTGGTCGGCGTGGTCTGCGCGGTGATCGGCGCCTTCTACTACCTGCGCGTGATCAAGGTGATGTTCTTCGACGAACCCGAAGGCGAGGGCGCCAGGCTGCACCCGGACAGCCACCTGCGCGTGCTGTTCGCGGTGAACGCCGCGGCCCTGCTGGTGTTGGGCCTTTTCGCGGACACGATCCT
Source organism: Arenimonas daejeonensis (assembly GCF_007993735.1). Taxonomy (GTDB): domain Bacteria; phylum Pseudomonadota; class Gammaproteobacteria; order Xanthomonadales; family Xanthomonadaceae; genus Arenimonas; species Arenimonas daejeonensis. The sequence continues at coordinate 1,892,527 of NZ_CP042453.1, forward strand.
GGCCTGGTGCGGATTGGCGTTCCCGACCTGAACCGTCCGATCATCATCGGGCTTGCGCACGATTCGCTGCGCCCCCTATAATGCGCGACTACTGCTGCGGGGTGGAGCAGTCTGGCAGCTCGTCGGGCTCATAACCCGAAGGTCGCAGGTTCAAATCCTGCCCCCGCTACCACCATTAGTCCTGCCAGGGACCAATGCAATGGCGACATCCAATGGATGTCGCCATTTTTTTGCCACGGATCCGGCGCGGTCAGAGTCCGGCCAGTTTTTCCAGCGCTTCCTCGAACAGGAAGGCATCGAGGTCCTTCGCGGCGGCCGACAGGATGCCGGCCACCGGCGTGCCGCGCGATTGCGCCAGCAGTTCGTCGATCAGCGGGATGGCATCGGCGTCGCTCTGCTCGAGCAGCAGCCTGAGCTGCGCCAGTCGCGGGCCGAAGTCGGGTGGTGTCGAAGCCACTACGGCAACGGGATCGGCGCCATCCTCTGCAAGCAACTGCAGTCCCGCGATGACAGGCTGCAGTTCGCGCGCAAGCTGTTCCAGCAGTACTTCCGTTGGTGCGCCGCCCTGGCAGGCCGCTTCGAGTGCTGCCGCGGCCGTCTGCACGGCGCTGGCGCCGATGGTTCCCGCCGTTCCTTTCAGCGTGTGCGCCAGGCGCAGGGGTTCATCGGCATCGTGTCCCGCGAGCGCGGCGCGGAACTTCGCCTCGAAACCACGATTGGCGGCAAGGAAGCCCAGCAGCATGCGCCGGTGCAGCGCGGCATTGCCCAGGGTGCTCGCAAGCCCGACGTGATGGTCGATGCCCGGCAGTTCCGGCAAGGGCGGGGCGGCCGCAGGCGCGGCATCCGGTCCAGCTGCCTGCGACGATTGTGCCGGCCGGATCCAGCGCGCCATCGTCGCGAACATGTCAGCGACCTTCAGGGGCTTGGCGATGTGGTCGTTCATGCCCGCGGCCAGCACCTTTTCGCGGTCTCCGGCCATCGCGTTGGCGGTCATCGCGAGAATGGGAAGGTCCGCGAACGCCGGGTCCGAACGGATCTTCTGCGTGGCGGAGTAACCGTCCATCACCGGCATCTGGCAGTCCATCAGCACGCCGTCGAAACGCGGGTCTGCCGCCAGGATGTTGCAGGCGATCTCGCCGTTTTCCGCCAGCACCACTTCCATGCCCGCCTGCGTCAGCAGCTCGATCGCGAGCTCCTGGTTCATCTCGTTGTCCTCGACCAGCAGCACCCGCGCTCCACGCAGCCTTTTCGTTGCTTCCGCCTGCCCCTGCACCTTCACGGCCGCGCGGGTTTCCAACTGGAAGCCACGGTCCAGGACCTGGCCGATGGCCTCGAGCAGGGTAGAGGGCGTCACCGGTTTGGTCAGCACGGAACGAAGGGCCACGCCCTGGCTGCCGGCGGCCGCCAGCGCTTCCTCCCGACCGAACGCGGTGACCATGATGATGGCCGGTATCCGTGCCAGTTCGGCCGCATGCAGCTGGCGCACCGTCTCCACGCCGTCCTGGTCCGGCATGCGCCAGTCCATCAGGACGAGGTGGTAGGGTTCCTTGCGTTCTTCCGCGGCCAGGACCAGGCGCATTGCCTCGCGCCCACCCGTGGCCAGTTCGACATCCAGTCCGAACGACCCGGCCATGCCCGAAAGCACCTCGCGTGCGGCGGCATTGTCGTCCACCACCAGCACCCGCACGTCCCGCAGTTCGTCGGCCATGAACATGCGGCGCGCCGTCGCGCCGGACTGGATTCCGAAACGGACCTCGAAATGGAACGTCGAGCCCCGGCCCGGTTCGCTCTCGACCCAGATCCGGCCGTCCATGAGTTCGACCAGGTTCTTGGTGATGGCCAGGCCCAGGCCCGTGCCGCCGTACTTGCGGGTGGTCGAGGCATCGGCCTGGTTGAAGCTCTCGAACAGGCGCGAAAGCTGCTCCTGCGTCATGCCGATGCCGCTGTCGCGAACCCAGAAATGCAGGTCCACGTTTTCGCCTTCCGCGGCGGCCAGCTCGACGCCAACCACCACTTCGCCCTTCTCCGTGAACTTGGCGGCGTTGTTGCCAAGATTGACCAGGATCTGGCCCAGCCGCAGCGGGTCGCCGACCAGTGCGGTGGGCAGGTCGGTCGGGATCTGGAACAACAGTTCAAGTCCCTTCTCGTCGGTCTTCATGGCCAGCATGTTCGACAGGTTGTCGAGCACGTCTTCCAGCCGGAAGTCGACCCGTTCCATCGACAGCTTGCCGGCCTCGATCTTCGAGAAGTCCAGGATGTCGTTGATGATGCCCAGCAGGTTCTCGCCCGCACGATGGACCTTCTCGATGTAGTTGCGCTGCCTGGCGTCGAGATCGGTCTGCAGGGCCAGGTGGGACATGCCGATGATGGCGTTCATCGGCGTGCGGATCTCGTGGCTCATGTTGGCCAGGAAGGCGCTCTTGGCGCGGGTCGCCTCGAGCGCGGCCTCGCGGGCGTGGGTCAGTTCGTCCTCGGCCGCCTTGCGCGCGGTGATGTCCTGGTAGACGCCGTACATGTAGCGGACTTCACCGGTGGATTCGTCGCGCATCACCTTTCCCGCGGCGTGGATCCAGACGAGGTTGCCGGTGGCCGGACTGCGGTAGGGGTAGATCGCGTCGTAAGACGGATACCGGCCCTCGAGCGCGCCCGTGTAACGCTCGCTGGTGCGCTCGGCCGCTTCCGGGTCGGCCGACTGCAGTCGTGCGAACCACTCGTGCTGGAGGTGGTAGCGCCCGTCGGGCTTGACCGGTTCGCCGAGGATCCTGGCGGCGCGTTCCGAAGCGAAATAATGATCCGGCACCGAATAATCGACGTGCCAATAGCCGCAACCGCTGAGCTCGAGCGCCATGTCGGAAAGGAAGTTGACGCGTTTGATCTCGGTTTCCGCGCGCCGCCGCTCGGTGATGTCCTCGAACGCGAGGGCAACGCCGCCGCCGGCTGAAGCATCGATCGGTGTCGCGCTGGTGCTGATCCAGACCAGGCCGCCTTGCGGGCGTTGCACGCCCATCTCCACGTTGCGCACGACCTCGCCGGTCGCCAGGGCGCGCGAAGCCGGGTACTCGTCCACGGGCATGGGTGTGTTGTCGCTGCGCAGGAGGTTCCATGACGAGCCCAGGTCCGCGGTCTTCAGCCCGTCCTGGCCCATGCCGAGCAGGTCCGCGCCGACGCTGTTCGACTCCGCGACCCGGCCTTCCGCATCCAGCAGCACCACGCCCACCGGAAGTGCGTCGAACAGGGCCTGCAGCCGCTGACGCTGCGAATAGATCTCGCGCTCGGTCGCCTTTCGCTCGGCGACGTCGCGGACCGATGCGCAGACGCAGGTGCCGCGGTCGCCCAGTGCGGGAAGCGCCGAGAGCCCGACTTCGATCGGGAACAGGCTGCCGTCCGCCCGCTGGCCATGCAGCTCGCGGTCGTTGAGCGCCATCTGGCGGGTTCCCCCTCGGCGATGAAATCGTCCCGGAGCCCGACATGGTGGCTGCGCTGCGCGGCCGGGACCAGGATCTCGATCGGCTGGCCCACGAGTTCGTCTTCGGAATAGCCGAACATCGATGCGATCTGGCGGTTCGCCAGGATGATGCGCCCCTGCCCGTCGCTGACCAGCATGCCATCCGGCGCCGACTCGATGATGCGGCGGAACCATGCTTCCGTTTCCTGGAGCTGGTGCTGGCCGGCCTTCAGCGTGCTCAGCAGGTCCTGGGTGCGTTCGTTGCGGCCCAGGATCTCGAGGTTCATCGCCAGGATCGGCAGCAGCTCGGCGATGAGCGATTTTTCCCGATTGCCCCACGGCGAGAGGCTGGCCAGCTCGAGCACCGCCAGCAGCTGCGGGTTGCGTTCGACCGGCCACACCCCCAGCGCCCTGGGGGTGCGGAGCCCAGGCCCGACGAAATGTGCGGATAGTCGGCCGGCAGGTCATCGACCAGTCGCGGCTGCCGGTCCTTCGCGCACTGTCCAGCCAGTCCTTCGCCCAGGGCCACGACCGTTTTCACCCGCGATTCGCCGGAGCAGGCGTAGGTCGCGGACGCGTGCAGCGCGCTGCCGTCGAAACGATAGAACACCCCCTGGCCCAGGTTGACCAGGGGTGCCAGACGTTCCAGCAGCGTCCGGCACAGATCGGGCCCGTTCTCGCATTCCTGCAGGGCGGCGGACAACTCCGAAAGCTGGACCTTGATCCAGCGTTGATCCTCCTGTTCCCGCGACTGCGACTGGAGCAGGGCGACCGAGCGGGCAAGGGCGCCGATTTCATTGCGGTATTGCGTGTGCGGGATCTCGTGGTCCAGTTCGCCGTGGGCCAGCAGGTCCACGCTGCGGCGGATGCGCTCGGTCGGTGCGTTGATCGAGCGGCCGATCAGGCCGCCCAGGGTGAAATAGGCGAACAGACCGAAGGCCAGCAGAAAGAGGGTCCGGCGCAGACTCTGCCTGGCGCGGTCCTGCACGAACGCCACCCGTTCGGCGGCATCCTGGTCCTTGATGCGTACGATCCGATCCAGTTCGTCGTAGGCCGCGACCGCGGCCTGCTGGAACGCGACCTGGCCAACGAAGCGGCGGGCCTGCTCGACGTGGCCCTGGTCGACCAGCGCGATGGTGCGGTCGAGATTGCGCTCGTAAACCCTGAAATGCCCCTCGAAATCCGCCATGTGGCGCAGGGTTTCGGGGCTCTCCAGGGTCTGTCGGGTGGCGGCGATCGCGCGGTCGAACTCCGCGCGGGCTTGTCGCAGCTGGCTCCGGGCCACCGCTTCATCCTCCGGTGCCGCCGCCAGCACCAGCATGCGGATGGTCCGGCCGATATGCGCGAACTGCAGCTGCGCCGACTTGGTCTCGGCGATGCCCACCAGCTGCTTGTTGTACAGGCTTTCGATCTGGAGATTGAGCTGCCGCTGGCTCCAGTAGCTTTCGACGCCGATCGCCAGGATCGCCAGCAGCATGCCGGTGAAGCCGAACCAGAGCTTGCGGCGAAGCCGCCAGCCCTCGATGGCAGCCAACCAGGTCTTCATGCGGAGGTCTCCTCGCCGCTCCCGTCGGCGAATCGCGCGGCGATGCGCCGGAACTCATCCTGGATGTCCAGGAAGGCATCCAGGATGTCGGGGTCGAAGTGGGTGCCGCGGCCCGCGACCAGGATCTCGACGGTTTCCTCGTGCGTCTTCGGCGGCTTGTACACCCGCTGGCTGATGAGGGCGTCATAGACGTCCGGCAGCGCCATCAGCCGGGCGGAGATCGGGATGTCGTCGCCGCGGGCGCCCTGGGGGTAGCCGGTGCCGTCCCATTTTTCCTGGTGGCCGTAGGCGATCTCCGCGGCCATGTCGAGGAAACCCGAATCGCCTTCGACGTCGCGCCGGGCCCGTTCGATCGCATCGCGACCAATCGTGGTGTGGGTCTTCATCACCTCGAATTCTTCCGGCGTCAGCTTGCCTTCCTTCAGCAGGATGCCGTCCGGAATGCCCACCTTGCCGATGTCGTGCAGGGGCGCGGACTTGAACAGCAGGTCGATGTTGGCGTCCGTGAAGAACGCGCTGAAGCGCGGATGGTCCCTGAGCCGCGTGGCCAATGCCCTGACGTAGTGCTGGGTGCGCCGGATGTGGTTGCCGGTCTCGTTGTCGCGGGTTTCCGCCAGCGACGCCATGGCGCGGATCGTGACTTATGGATCGTCGAGACCTGGCGGGTCCGCCGGCGGACCTCCTGCTCGAGGAAGTCGTTCTGGCGCTGCAGGAAATCCCGCGCCGCCTTGAGCTGCAGGTGGTTGCGCACCCGCGCCTGCACGATCGAAGGGCTGATGGGCTTGGTGATGTAATCGACGGCGCCAAGGTCTAGCCCCTTGCGCTCGTCGTCCACGCCCGCCATGGCCGTCAGGAAGATGACCGGGATGCCGGCGGTGGCCTTGTCGGCCTGCAGCTGGCGCATCACTTCGTATCCGTCCATGCCGGGCATCATGATGTCCAGCAGGACCAGGTCCGGGGGCAGGGCGGAGCGGGCGATCTGCAGGCCACGCTCCCCGCCGGGCGCCAGCCGGACCTTGTAGTCGGCCCGCAGGACCTCGCTCATCAGGGCGAGGTTCTCCGGAGTGTCGTCCACGACCAGGATGACCGGTTTCGAATCGACATCTGCCATGGCGAGACCTCACGCGTGGGGTGCCCTGCGCTCCAACCGCAAGTCCACTGCGCTCTCCGCTTTTGGCAGGGGTTTCGCGAGGATCCGGGCTAGGTTGTCACGCGCCCCACGGGCCGACAAGTTGGCCCAATGGGCAACGGACCGGAGTGCGGGCCGGGTTTCCACACCGGCTCCATCGGGGCCGTCCCCGACAGCGACGACCCGGGTCAGGTTGCGCCGGCCGGGGCGGGGGCGGTATCATCTGCGGCCACTGATTGGCTGGTTTGCCCGGATTCGTGTCTTGCGACCGTCTCCGGACCCGCCACCTGCCAGTTCTGGCGTCAGGTCCCGCAAGGACCAGGCGCACAGGCTTTTCCCCGGCAGGCCCCTCGGGCCGGCCCGGGAAGCCGGAACCTGGATGTACCGGAAAAGGGCCTCACGGCCCTTTTTTGTTTCCGAAATTCGAGATCGCGAAGGCGACAGGACCGAACCGATGACCGGCAAGGCGACTGAAATCAGCGAGCTGCTCGCGCCCACCGTGGCCGCACTCGGGCTGGAACTGCTGGGCGTGGAATTCGCGCCCACCGGCAACAGCGCGATGCTGCGCCTGTACATCGACGCGCCTGGCCGCCTGGTCGGCATCGAGGACTGCGAAGCGGTGAGCCGCGAAGTGTCGGCGCAGCTGGACGTCGCCGACCCGATCGCGTCCGAGTACACGCTGGAGGTGTCCTCGCCGGGTATCGACCGCCCGCTGTTCACCGCGGAGCAGTTCGGCCGTTTCATCGGCGAACAGGCCAAGCTGACCCTGCGTCTGGCGCAGGACGGCCGCCGCCGTTTCATCGCCCGCATCACCGGCGTGGAAGGCGACGAGGTGCTGCTGGCGCACGAGGCCGGCGACATGCGCGTCGCGCACGACAATATCGAGAAGGCGCGCCTGGTCCCCGACCTGGTCGCCCTGGGCCTCGCGGCCCAGCCCAAGCCCACCGGTCCGGACGGCAAGCGCCGCAAGACCAAGAAAGAATCCTGATCAACCCTGGGGCGGCCGAGCCGCCTTGAACGGAGCTGGAAAAGATGAGCAAGGAACTGTTGCTGGTGATGGAAGCGGTGGCCAACGAGAAGGGCGTGCCGCGCGCCGTGATCATCGAGGCGATGGAGGCCGCGCTGGCCTCGGCCGCCAAGAAGCGCTACCACGAGCAGGACGTGTCCGTGCGCGTGTCCATCAATCCGAAGGACGGCAGCTACGAGACCTTCCGCCGCTGGGAGGTCGTGGCCGACGACGTGGTGATGGAGTCGCCGGAGCGCCAGATCCGCCTGATGGACGCGGTGGACGAGAAGGAAGGCGCCGAAGTCGGCGACTTCGTCGAGCACCAGGTCGAGAACGCCGAGTTCGGCCGCATCGCCGCCCAGGCTGCCAAGCAGGTGATCGTGCAGCGCGTGCGCGAAGCCGAGCGCACCCAGGTGGTGGATGCCTGGCGCGACCGCATCGGCGAGCTGGTCAACGGCATCGTCAAGCGCGTCGAGCGTGGCAACGTCTACGTGGACCTGGGCGGCAACGCCGAGGCCTTCATTCCCAAGGACAAGGCCATCCCGCGCGACGTGCTGCGCCCGGGCGACCGCGTGCGCGGCTACCTGCTGGACGTGCGCGCCGAGACCCGCGGCCCGCAGCTGTTCATCAGCCGCACCGCACCGGAATTCATGATCGAACTGTTCAAGCTCGAGGTGCCGGAAGTCGGCCAGGGCCTGGTCGAGATCAAGGCCGCCGCCCGCGACGCCGGCGACCGCGCCAAGATCGCCGTGCTGGCCCACGACCACCGCACCGACCCGATCGGCGCCTGCATCGGCATGCGCGGTTCGCGCGTGCAGGCGGTCTCGAACGAACTCAACGGCGAGCGCATCGACATCGTGCTGTGGTCGGACAACCCGGCGCAGTTCGTCATCAACGCCATGGCCCCGGCCGAAGTGCAGTCGATCATCGTCGATGAGGAAAAGCACTCGATGGACCTCGCGGTCGCCGAGGACAAGCTCGCCCAGGCGATCGGCAAGGGCGGCCAGAACGTGCGCCTGGCCAGCCGCCTGACCGGCTGGCAGCTCAACGTCATGACCCAGGACCAGGTGACTGCGAAGTCGGAGACCGAACAGGCCGCCGCGCGCCAGCTGTTCATGGACAAGCTGGAAGTCGACGAGGAAATCGCCGGCATCCTGGTGGCCGAAGGTTTCAGCACCGTCGAGGAAATCGCCTACGTGCCGGCCGCCGAGCTGCTGGCGGTCGAGGGCTTCGACGAGGACATCGTCGAGGAACTGCGCGCCCGCGCCCGCGACGCCCTGCTCACTGAGGCGCTGGCGGTCGAAGAGGAAATCGAGGAACACAAGCCGGCCGACGACCTGCTGTCCCTGGACGGCATGGACGAGACCCTGGCTTATGCCCTGGCCGCCCGCGGCGTGGTCACGCGCGACGACCTGGCCGAACTGGCCACCGACGAGCTGACCGACATGGACGACATGGACGACGAACGTGCCGCCAAGCTGATCATGGCGGCCCGCGCGCACTGGTTCGAATAAGCCGGCGTCACGCGGTTCGAGCGGCACGTTCTTCCCGGAAACACCACGCGCGCCACGGCGCGCAGCCCCAAGGAATCACCAACCAATGTCTGAAGTCACCGTAGCTTCGCTGGCCAAAGTGCTGGGTATGCCCACCGAGAAGCTGCTCGAGCAGCTGGCCGGTGCCGGCATGGCCTTCAGCGGGCCGGACCAGGTGGTCAGCAGCACCGAGAAAATGAAGCTGCTCGGCTTCCTGCGCCGCACGCACGGCAAGGACGAGAAGCCGGCGGAAGTCTCGACGCCGAAGAAGATCACCCTGCAGCGCCGCAAGCAGGAAGAGCTGACCGTCAACGCCGGCAAGACCAAGTCCACGGTCACCGTCGAAGTCCGCCAGAAGCGCACCTACGTCAAGCGCGACGACGTCGACGCGCCGGTCACCGACGAGCGCCAGGACGCCCTGCGCAAGCTCGAAGAGTCCAAGGCCCGCAACGAGGCCGAACTGGCCGCGCTCAGCGAAACCGACCGCAAGCGCAAGCTCGAGCGCGACGCCGAGGAGGCCGCCCGCGTGGCCGCCGCCGCCGAGCAGGCCCGCGCCGCCGCGGAACCGGAAGAAGCTGCCAGCGTGCCGGAAGCCGCACCGGTCGCTCCGGGCGCCATCGTCATCCACGAGCCGCGCAAGGCGCGCAGCGAACCCAAGCCGCCCGAGCGCAAGCCCGGCCCGTCGGCCCGCCCGGGCCCGGGCGGCCCGAACCGCCCGCCCGCGGGCGGTGCCAACAAGCAGCAGCCCGCGGCCAAGAACAAGGCCGTGCGCGGTTCGCACGCCATGGTCGACAACGAGGGCGAGGAAGGCGCGGCCAACCGCTTCGCCGCCGGCCAGTTGCACCTGACCGACTCCGAGCGCGCCCGCCGCGGCGCCGCCGGCAACCGCAAGAAGCCCAAGCTGCGCGCGCCGGAACCGTCGCGCACGGCCAGCGGCCAGCACGGCTTCTCGCGTCCGACCGCGCCGATCGTGCGCGACGTCTACATCGGTGAGTCCATCACCGTCGCCGACCTGGCCGTGAAGCTGGCCATGAAGGGCGGCGAAGTGGTGCGCGCGCTGTTCAAGATGGGCGTGATGGCCACCATCAACCAGGTGATCGACCACGACACCGCGGTGCTGGTGGTCGAAGAACTCGGCCACAAGGCCAGCAAGAGCGTCGAGGACGACGCCGAGGTCGCGCTGGTCGCGCACCAGGACGAGATCCAGGGCGAGCGCAAGGTGCGTCCGCCGGTGGTCACCATCATGGGCCACGTCGACCACGGCAAGACCTCGCTGCTGGACTACATCCGCCGCACCAAGGTCGCCTCGGGCGAAGCCGGCGGCATCACCCAGCACATCGGCGCCTACCATGTCGAAACCGACAAGGGCGTCATCAGCTTCCTCGACACCCCGGGCCACTCGGCGTTCACCGCCATGCGCGCCCGCGGCGCCAAGCTCACCGACATCGTGGTGCTGGTGGTCGCGGCCGACGACGGCGTGATGCCGCAGACGGTGGAAGCGGTCAACCACGCGCGCGCCGCCAAGGTGCCGCTGCTGATCGCCGTCAACAAGATGGACAAGCCGGAAGCCAACCCGGACAACGTCAAGCAGGGCCTGGTCAAGCTTGAAGTGGTGCCGGAAGAGTGGGGCGGCGACGTGCAGTTCGTGCCGATCTCGGCCAAGACCGGCATGGGCGTGGACGCCCTGCTGGACGCGATTGCCGTGCAGGCCGAGGTGATGGAACTCACCGCCGTCTACGACGCCCGTGCCACCGGCGTGGTCATCGAATCCGCACTCGACAAGGGCCGCGGCCCGGTCGCCACCGTGCTGGTGCAGCAGGGCACGCTCAAGAAGAGCGACTACCTGGTCTGCGGCGTGCATTACGGCCGCGTCCGCGCCCTGTTCGACGAAAACGGCAAGCAGGTCGATTCCGCCGCGCCGTCGATCCCGGTGCAGGTGCTCGGCCTGTCGGGCGTGCCCGATGCCGGCGACGACTTCGTGGTCGTGGCCGACGAGCGCCTCGCCAAGGAAGTCGCCCAGCAGCGCGACGCCAAGCGCCGCGAGTCGCGCCTGGTCGCCACCGCCGGTTCGCGCATGGAAGACATCATGGCCTCGATGGGCCAGGACAAGGACCAGGCCACGCTCAACCTGCTGGTCAAGGCCGACGTGCAGGGTTCGGTGGAGGCGCTGCGCCAGGCCCTGGTCGCGCTGTCCAACGAGCTGATCAAGATCAACGTCATCAGTTCCGGCGTGGGCGGCATCACCGAGTCCGACGCCACCCTGGCGGCGACCTCGAAGGCCGTCATCATCGGCTTCAACGTGCGTGCCGACGCCAGCGCCCGCCGCATCATCGAGTCCAACGGCCTCGACCTGCGCTACTTCTCGATCATCTACGACGTCATCGACCAGGTGAAGCAGGTGGCTTCCGGCCTGCTGGGCGTGGAGATCCGCGAAGAGATCCTGGGCGTGGCCGAGGTGCGCGACGTGTTCCGCAGCTCCAAGTTCGGTGCGGTCGCCGGCTCCTGGTCATCGAGGGCACGGTCAGGAAGTCCAAGCCGATCCGCGTGCTGCGCAACTCGGTCGTGGTGTTCGAGGGCGAGCTGGAATCGCTGCGCCGCTTCAAGGACAACGTCGAAGAGGTCCGCAGCGGCGTCGAGTGCGGCATCGCGGTGAAGGCCTACAACGACGTGCAGCCGGGCGACCAGATCGAATGCTTCGAGCGCATCGAGGTCCAGCGCACGCTGTAAGGCGCGCCCGAACCCATGGCGACCAAGAGCTTCCATCGCACCGACCGCGTCGCGGCCCAGCTGCGGCGCGACATCGGCCTGATCGTGCACCAGGCGGTGCGCGACCATGGCCTGCCGTCGGTCAGCGTGTCCGACGTCGAGGTGACGCGCGATCTGGCCCACGCCAAGGTCTTCGTCACCGCGCTGCTGGCCGAACAGGGCCCGGCGGCGGTCAAGGCGCTCAAGGAACTGTCGCCCGAACTGCGTTACCAGCTCGGCCAGGCGGTGCGCATGCGCCACGTGCCCGAGATCCACTTCTTCTACGACGATTCGGTCGACAAGGGCGAGCGCATCGAGAAGCTGCTGCGCGAGAACCCGCCCGGTCCTGCCGAAGACTGAGGCCCGCCCGTGGGCCGCACGATCTTCCGCCCGCTCGACGGCATCCTGCTGCTGGACAAACCCGCGGGCCTGAGTTCCAACCAGGCCCTGCAGGACGTGCGCCGCCTGTTCCGTGCCGAAAAGGGCGGCCACACCGGCGCGCTCGACCCCCTGGCCACCGGCCTGCTGCCCCTGTGTTTCGGCGAAGCGACCAAGATCGCCGGCCTGCTGCTGGGCGGCCGCAAGGCCTACGAGGCCGAAGTGGTGCTGGGTCTCACCACCGACACCGACGACGCCGATGGCCTGCCGCTGCGCGAGCGCCCGGTTACGGCGCTGGACCGCGCCACGATCGAGGCGGCATTGCAGCCCTTCCTGGGCCGCATACGGCAGCGCCCGCCGATCTATTCCGCGCTCAAGCAGGGTGGCGAGCCGCTGTACGCCAAGGCCCGCCGCGGCGAGGTCATCGAGGTGCCCGAACGCGAGGTCGAGGTTGATGCCATCGAGCTGCTGTCCCTGGACGGCCCACGCCTGCGCCTGGCCGTAACCTGCGGCTCCGGCACCTATATCCGCAGCCTGGCCCGCGACCTGGGCGAAGTCCTGGGCTGCGGCGGGCACATCGCGGCCCTGCGCCGAACCTGGGTCGAACCGTTCCGGTCCCCGGACATGGCGACGATGGACCAGCTGCAGCAGCTGGCCATGGCGGGCGAGGCGGCCCTCGAGGCCCGGCTGCTGCCGGTCGAGGCCGGGCTGCTGTCACATTTCCCGGCCCTTGCGCTGGATCCGGACCAGGCGCGCCGACTGGGGCAGGGCCAGGTGCTGCCGATCACCGGCATGGCCCCGGCCGAAACGATCAACATCACAGACCTGAACGGCCGGTCCCTCGGCCTGGGCGAGCTGCGTGAAGACGGTTCGCTGCGGCCGAAGAGGCTGTTCCGCTGGGCTTCGGCCCAGTAAGACCTGCTAAAGCCTTGTCCGGAAAGGCCCGCTCGGCTACAATTTCGCGGCTTTCACGAGCACAACCCCAACCGGCGGGCCACGCGGTGCGGCGCCATTTCGGCTCCGTTCCTGCAGGCTGCGCATCACAAGGAAAAACAAACAATGTCCATTGATTCCGCAAAGATCATCGAAGAGTTCAAGCGCGTCCCCAACGACACCGGTTCGCCGGAAGTCCAGGTGGCCCTGCTCTCCGCCCGCATCGACCAGCTGACCGACCACTTCAAGGCGCACAAGCAGGACCACCACTCCCGCCGCGGCCTGCTCAAGATGGTCAACCAGCGCCGTTCGCTGCTGGGCTACCTCAAGAAGAAAGACGCCGCGCGCTACCAGACGCTGATCGAGCGCTTGGGCCTGCGCCGCTAAGGCAAGCATCAAAGACGCGGCGCAGAAATGCGCCGCGTTGCATTTGGGGACCCAGAAGGCCCCGGTGCACCACCGTCGGGCAGGGTGCCCGCCGGACCGATTCCGCAGAGAGGACAACATCATCGTGGCGAAAGTAACCAAGACCTTCCAGTACGGCCAGCACCAGGTCACCCTCGAAACGGGCGAGATCGCCCGCCAGGCCGGTGGCGCAGTCGTCGTCAAGTTCGGCGACACCGTCGTGCTGGTGACCGCAGTCGGCAACAAGAATGCGCGCGAAGGCATGGACTTCTTCCCGCTCACCGTCGACTACCTCGAGAAGTTCTACGCCGGCGGCCGCATCCCGGGTGGCTTCTTCAAGCGCGAAGGCCGCCAGACCGAGCGCGAGACCCTGGTCTCCCGCCTGATCGACCGTCCGATCCGCCCGCTGTTCCCGGAAGGTTTCCGCAACGAGGTCCAGGTCATCGCCACCGTGATGTCCATGAACCCGGAAATCCACGGCGACATCCCGGCCCTGATCGGCGCCTCCGCCGCGCTGGCCCTGTCGGGCATCCCGTTCGCGGGCCCGATCGGCGCCGCCAAGGTCGGTTACGCCAACGGCCAGTACCTGCTGAACCCGACGGTCACCGAACTCAAGACCTCCGACCTGGAACTGGTCGTCGCCGGTACCGCCAACGCGGTGCTGATGGTCGAGTCCGAAGCCCGCGAGCTGAGCGAAGACGTGATGCTGGGCGCCGTGATGTTCGGCCACCAGCAGATGCAGGTCGTCATCAACGCCATCAACGAGCTGGTCGCCGAAGTCGGCGTCAAGCACTGGTCCTGGACCGCGCCGGAAAAGGCGCAGGCCCCGATCGACGCGCTCAAGGCCGCCATCGGCAACAAGCTCGAAGCCGCCTTCCAGGTGCGCGACAAGCTCGAGCGCAAGGACGCCATCTCGGCGGTGAAGAAGGAAGTGCTGGCTTCGCTGGCGCCGCAGATCGAAGCCAACGGCTGGAACGCCGCCGACCTGGCCAAGGAATTCGGCGAGTTCGAATACAGCACCATGCGCGACTCGGTGCTCAAGACCCGCACCCGCATCGACGGCCGCGACCTGGTCACCGTGCGTCCGATCACCGTGAAGACCGGCGTGCTGCCGCGCACCCACGGCTCGGCGCTGTTCACCCGCGGCGAGACCCAGGCGATCGTGGTCACCACCCTGGGCACCGCCCGCGACGGCCAGATCATCGACGCCGTCGAAGGCGAGTCCAAGGACCACTTCCTGTTCCACTACAACTTCCCGCCGTACTCGGTCGGTGAAGCCGGCCGCATGATGGGCCCGAAGCGTCGCGAGATCGGCCACGGCCGCCTTGCCCGCCGCGGCGTCCAGGCCGTGATGCCGTCGATGGAGTCGTTCCCGTACACCATCCGCGTCGTCTCGGAGATCACCGAGTCCAACGGTTCCTCGTCCATGGCCTCGGTCTGCGGTTCCTCGCTGGCCCTGATGGACGCGGGCGTGCCGATCAAGGCGCCGGTGGCCGGTATCGCCATGGGCCTGATCAAGGAAGGCGCGGACTTCGCCGTGCTGTCCGACATCCTGGGTGACGAAGACCACCTGGGTGACATGGACTTCAAGGTGGCCGGCACCGAGGGCGGCATTTCCGCCCTGCAGATGGACATCAAGATCGACGGCATCACCGAAGAGATCATGAAGGTCGCGCTGGCCCAGGCCAAGCAGGGCCGCCTGCACATCCTCGGCGAAATGGCCAAGGTCATCTCGACCGCGCGCACTGAAATGTCCGAGTACGCGCCGCGCCTGCTGACCATGAAGATCCATCCGGACAAGATCCGCGAAGTGATCGGCAAGGGCGGTTCGGTGATCCAGGCGATCACCAAGGAAACCGGCACCCAGATCGACATCCAGGACGACGGCACCATCGTCATCGCCTCGGTCAACGCCGCCGCGGCGCAGGCCGCCAAGTCGCGCATCGAGTCGATCACCAGCGACGTCGAGCCGGGCCGCATCTACGAGGGCAAGGTCGCCAAGCTGATGGACTTCGGTGCGTTCGTCACCATCGCTCCCGGCAAGGACGGCCTGGTGCACGTGTCGCAGATCTCCAACGAGCGCGTCGAGAAGGTTTCCGACAAGCTCAAGGAAGGCGACATCGTCAAGGTCAAGGTGCTGGAAGTGGACAAGCAGGGCCGCATCCGCCTGTCCATGAAGGCCGTGGAAGAGGGCGAGGGCGTCTAAGCCCACGCTTCCCACGCAGGACACGGAAAAGCGGGCTTCGGCCCGCTTTTTCTTTGCCCATTTGGCAGGGCCGGGGGCGGCGGGTAGGATCGGGCCCATGTCCCGCCACTTCTCCATGCTGCGTGAATTCCACCTGGCCGACTGGTTCACGCTGGGCAACGCCTTCTGCGGCACCGGGGCGATCTTCGCGGCCATGCGTTTCCTGCAGGACGGCCACGTGCCTTACCTGCTGTGGGGCATGGCGCTGATCCCGCTGGCCTTCGTCTTCGACGCGCTCGATGGCCGCATCGCGCGTTCGCGCCACACCTCATCCACGCTCGGACGCGAACTCGATTCGCTGTCCGACGTGATCTCCTTCGGCGTCGCACCCGCGGCCCTGGCCTATGCCTGCGGCATGCAGGGCGGCTGGGACTGGCTGGTGCTGTCCTACTTCGTCTGCTGCGGCGTCAGCCGGCTGGCGCGTTACAACGTCACCGCCGAGGCGCTGTCCGAGGGCGGCGACAAGGTGAAGTACTTCGAAGGAACGCCGATCCCGACCAGCCTGGCCCTGGTGGTGGTGCTGGCGATCGCCGCCTGGCAGGGCCGCATCGGCGACGGGCTGTGGCTGGGCAGCGTGGACCTGGGCTGGCAGCTGCACCCGCTGGTGCTGATGTTCGCGCTGTCGGGATCGCTGATGATCAGCAAGACGCTGCACATCCCCAAGCCCTGAACCAAGGAAGGAACCACTACTGCAGCGCCACCGCCAGCTTCGGAAAGGCACGCAGGAGTCTGGCGTCCATGGTCGCCAGCCGGGTTCCGAGTTTCATCGCCAGGGCGGCGAACTCGCAGTCGTAGGCCGAGCAGTCGCTGTCCCGCACCAGTTCGAAGACGCTGAGCGAGTCCACTTCGTATTCCGCACCGGCGAGCAGTAGCTCGGCTTCGTGCTGTATGGCGTGGGCCTGCCCGAACGTCAGGCTGCCGCGTCGCAGGTATCCGGCCAGGATGTTGCGGAACTCGCTTCGCCACAGCAGCGGCGCCGCCCAGTCAGGGTCGCGCTGCAGCAAGGCCTCGGCCGCGGTGGTGTATTCGCCGGGCAGGTAGAGGTAGGCCAGGACGTTCGAATCCACGACGATCATTTGCGCCCTTGCCGCTTCAGCGTGTTGATGTCCTGCGCGAGGAATTTCTCTTTGGACAGGTCCGCACGCAGCTTCCGCGCGCGTGCCAGTCGCTCGCCTGGCGGCACCCGGCTCGGCACCAGCACCGTCTCCAGGCACACGATCGCCTCGCTGTTGAGGCTGCGCCGGTTCATTTCGGCGGACCGCTTCAAGCGTTCGTAGACCTCGTCGGGGATGTTTTTCAGGGTCAATGTCGTGGACATGGCCGGCCTCCAACCAAAGTGGAACCATTATGGTTCCGGTGCTGGGGCGGGTCAATGTCGGAAGCTGGTCCGGTCATCTTCGGTCGCCATCCGGCCGCTGGACGTCGGATCGCGACTTCGTTTCGCGTAAGGAAACGCCCTGCACGGGTTGATTCTGGCTTCACTTCCTCAAGCCATCCTGCCCGCCAAGCGCCCAACGTGGCGGCGCGACTTCGGAGCAGGATCATGTGGAAATTCG
This sequence comes from Arenimonas daejeonensis, assembly GCF_007993735.1. Classification (GTDB taxonomy): domain Bacteria; phylum Pseudomonadota; class Gammaproteobacteria; order Xanthomonadales; family Xanthomonadaceae; genus Arenimonas; species Arenimonas daejeonensis. The sequence goes on from NZ_CP042453.1 coordinate 1,909,447, forward strand.
TTCGCTGGACGGCCGGGCTGCTGCTCGGCCTGGTGCTGGTGCTGGCGCTGGCCGGCTGGGCCTACGTGGAAAGCCTCGACCTGGAAACGGAACCCCGCGGCAACCCGGCCGCCACGGCCGCCGACCTCGCCTTCGTGCGCGAGGGCGTGCAGCAGAAGCGCGGCCGCATCCTGGCGGTGCTCAGCAGCACGGCGCGTTTCGACCAAGGGCGGCGCAAGGGCGGCTACGAACTGACCGAGCTCTCTCGGGCCTACTGGGTGTTCATAGCCAATGGCTACGAAGTGGACCTCGCCAGCCCGCGCGGCGGCACGCCGCCGCAGGTGCTGGACGAGGACCTGATCGACGCAGATTACGCCTTCCTCAACGACCCGGCGGCCCAGGCCAAGCTGGCCGCCACGATTCCCCTGGCAGAAGTGGATCCCTCGCGCTACGACGCCGTGTACTTCGTCGGCGGCAAGGGCGCCATGTTCGATTTCCCCGGCAATGAAGACATCGCCCGGATCGTGCGCGACATCCAGCCCCGCGGCGTGGTCGGCGCGGTCTGCCACGGGCCGGCGGCCTTGCTCGACATCACCCTGGCCGACGGCACGCTGTTGCTGCAGGGGCGCCGCGTCACCGGCTTCAGCAATGCCGAGGAACTGTTCCTGATCGAGGACGCGCGCACCGCCTTTCCCTTCCTGCTGCAGGAGGCGCTGGCGGCGCAGTCGGCGGGTTTCGTCGAAGGACCGATGTACCTCGACAACACCGTGGTGGACGGCCGTCTGGTCACCGGCCAGAACCCCCTGGTCCACCTGGTCGGTGGCCGAAGCCATGGTGCGCGGGCTGGGCCACGAACCGGTCGCCCGCGAAACCACCCGCGAGGAAACCAGCGTGGACCTGCTGGCGACCTACCACCGCGCCGGTCTCGAGCAGGCGCTGGCCGAAAAACAGGCCGCACCGCCCGGCAGCAAACACCTGCTGCTGATGCACGCGCTGGTGTCCGCCATGCAGTGGCGCCTGGGCGAAGCCTGGGAACTGCAGCGGCTGGCCCGCGCGCAGGCGGCCGTCGTGGACGCGGAAGGCTAGTCCTTCCAGTCCACGCCGTGCTCTTCGACGTAGGCGTCGACCGCGGCGCCGATGGTCGGGTGGAAGTTTGATTCGCCGAAGCGCTCCAGCAGCTCGAACTGCCGCAGCTTGTCCTTCACCGGATCCTTCATCTCGGCGAAGCGCAGTTCGACGCCCAGCTCGCGCAGCGCATGCACCAGCTCGACCAGCATGTCGCCCGAGGTCACGTCGATGCTGGTGACCGGTTCGGCGGCCACGATTACGCGCTTGACCGGCGTGGGCGATCCGGCGACGGCTTCGAGCAGGCGCTGGTGGAACAGCTCGGCATTGGCGAAGAACAGCGGCGCATCCCAGCGGAACAGCACCAGCCCCGGCACCCGCCGCGCGTCCGGATAACGCTTCAGGTCATGGAAGCCGCGGATGCCCTCGGCCCGGCCCAGCACCGCGAAGTGCGGCCGCCAGCCATCCCACAGGAACTCCAGCACCGCCAGCACAATCGCCAGGCCGATGCCGGGGATCGCGCCGAACGCCGCCACCGCGGCGAAACACACGATCGACAGCCAGAACTCCCAGCGCTGGATGCGGAAGATGCGCCGCAGGTCCTTGAACTCGAACAAGCCGATCGCCGCCGCGATCACCACCGCGGCCAGCGCGCTGTTGGGCAGGTCCTGCAGCAGGTTGGGCGCCAGCACCAGCAGCAGGGCGACGGCGATGGCGCCGACCACGCCGGTCAGCTGAGTCCGGGATCCTGCGGCCTCGGCCACCGGCGTGCGCGAGGACGAGCTGCTGATCGGAAATCCCTGGAACAGGCCCGCCGCGAGATTGGCCGCGCCCAGGCCGATCATTTCCTGGTTCGGATCGACATGCGTGCGCGTCTTGGCTGCATAAGTGCGCGACAGCACGCTGGTGTCGGCGAACGCCACCATCGCCACCGCGCAGCCACCGATCACCACCTGCACCAGGTCGGTGTCGCTGATCCAGGGCAGCACGAAGGCGGGCAGGCCCTGCGGCAGCGGACCGAGCACCTTCAGGCCGGAACTGCCGTCGAGGTCGAACGCGGCCACCACGACCGTCGCCGCGACCACCGCGATCAGCAGGCCCGGGATCTTCTTCCACGGTTTGAGCAGCAGGATGATCGCCAGCGTGCCGGCACCGACCGCGAACGCGGTCCAGTTGGCCTGGCCATCGGCGATCGCGCCGAAGATGGCCACCAGGTTGCGCACCGGACCGTCGCTTTCGATCGAAAAGCCGAACAGCTTCGGCAACTGGCTGATCAGCACGGTGAGCGCGATGCCGTTCATGTAGCCGTAGCGGATCGGCTTGGACAGCAGCTCGGTGACGAAGCCGAGCTTCAGCGCGCCGATCAGGATCAATACGCCGCCCGAGACCACGGCCATCATGCTGGCCAGGATCACCGCACGGGCCGGGTCGCCGGCCGACAGCGGCAGCACCACGGCCAGGATCAGCGCCGCCAGCGCCGAATCCGGTCCCAGCACCAGGATCCGGCTCGGGCCGAACAGCGCATAGGCCAGCAGCGGCACGATGGTCGCGTACAGCCCGTAGATGCCCGGCACGCCGGAGGCGACGGCATAGGCGATGCCGACCGGCACCAGCATCGTCGTCAGCACCAGGCCGGCCATCAGGTCCGGCAACAGCCAGGCGGCTTCGTAACGGCGCAGGACCTGCAGTCCGGGCAACCAGCGCAGCCAGCGGGCCATCGGCGAACCTCCGGGGCAGGGGAGCCGGCGCGTGTCGCGCCGGACGGGGTCACGTCCGGATGATGCCGGGGATTGGCGACCGCGTCAGCAGGGACCTTGGGCCAACACCTGCGCCCGGAGCCTCAGTCCGCGTCGGGCCTGAAACACCGCGTCAGCACGTGGTCCGGGCCGGCATGCCGCACCAGCTGCACATGGACCGCCGGGAAGTCGACCCCGAGCGTGTAGGCGATGATTTCCCGCTCCGAACTGCCCGATGTGACGAACAGCGCCGGCAGGCCGTGCAGGGAGAACTGTCCGGCCTTCACGATGTCCGCCCACTCGATGTGTGTGCGCGGCCCCAGGTACCGGCGGCCTTCAAAGCCGGTGGGTGTGATGGACCAGGCGCAGGCCCGCAAGGCCAGGTACAGCAGCGGCCCCAGCACGATGCCCAGGCCGACGGCGATCGCCGCGTAACGGAGCATGGCCTCGATGCCCATGAAGGGGCGGCCATCGAACAGGCTGAGCAGGGAGCCGAAGATCAGCACCACGGCCGCGATGATGGCGAGCAGGCGCGTGGTGAATTTCATGCAGCTCTGCAGGGGTGGGTGGATGGTCATGCCCGGCGGTCTCCGTCAGTGAAGGACCACGACCCACAGCCCGATCGTAGCGAGGAAGTTGATCGTGAACACCAGCCCGCGCAGCCGGACATTGGTGGTGAATATCTGGACGCCGCTATGCACCAGGCGCCCGAGCACGAACACCCAGGCCAGCAGGACCGCGGCCTGGTTTTCCGGTGGGCCCTGCAGGATGAGCAGCAGGCAGGCCACATGGAAGAACAGGGGCCATTCGAACTGGTTGGAGAGGTTGGCGCTGATGCGGGGTTCGATGGCGGCCCAGGGATTGGAGCCGTCCGGGCGCTGGCCGATACCCCAGACCTTGGGGGCGCGGGCGACGGTCAGCAGTACGTAAAGGAGCGAAGCGAGCGCCACATGGGCGGCCATGGGAAGGATGAGCGGGTGTGCCATGGGGCTCCGTCAGCGGCCGATCAGGTACTGGGATCGTCGCACAACATCCGAGATGCGGGCCATCGTGTTCTGGCTCTGATTGGCTAGTTTGACTACTTCCCCGTGGGGCGATGTGCAGCAGACGTTCGGGCATCAATGGCATTTGCAATGGCCAGCGGATCCTCGTCAGTTCCTTCAAGGACCGAAGACAGCACTACACCGCGAATCATCCTGGCCAAAGAGATGCGACCCGCCTTCTCGGTTTCAACCCAGAGATTCTTTCCCTTGATGGAGCAGAAGCCGGCAATAGCCTTGATGCGGTCGTCAGAAATCCCGGCGGGTACGGTCATGGCTGACTGCATGATCGAGGGGACCTCGTCCGGCTTGACGTAGTTGTACTTTCCCGCGGCCCGATCGGCGTAATCATCGATGACGAGGCTCTCGAAGAATTCGTTTCGGAATCTGTCGGGATCCCGTCTATAACCGAGGGCGCCAGCCAGCAGGCGAACACTGCAAGAGTTGGATCGTTCAGTGTGCCCGGGCAGGGCGAGCGCGTCATTGTCGAGGTACGGAGCAAGCCTTTGCAGCTCGATGGACATGGTGCCCGTTCCCGGCAGTTCCTCCGCAGGGACTGGACCCGAGCCAATGAGAAGTGCTGCCAATAGTGTGCCGAGAATGTTGAACGTCATGGCCTAACGCCCGAGTTGAGCCGCGCCGAAGGCGTCGGCTTGAATGAATGGTTAGCGCGCGCTCTCGCGCCGCTGAATGGATGACACATCAATCATGCCAATGTCGCTGTACGAGTATCCCGTAACGATCAGGTTGGGTCCGTAGGCGTAGAACTTGCCGCGGGCCACTACCAGAGATCCTTCGAACTTTCGGTAAGAAGCTGCCCGGTCCGCCGGAACACCAAGATCGATGCAATCCTTTAGGTCCTCTGAGCTCGGGTCAGGACAAAGATAAAAGAGATCGTAGCCAGCGAGCTCAGGAGCTTGCAGGTACCCAGTGACGTAAACCAACGTCTTGTCGTGCAGAACGTCGAGATTGGAAATCGGCTCCGGGGGAACCGAAGCACAGCCCGCCATGAGCAACGATATGAATATACCCGTGCGCATTCCGCCCCTTGGCGCCAACCGTCTGTTGCGCATCTAAAGTGAGGCGCAGGACCGTATGGTTGTTGACGCCGGACGTCGGGTCAAGTCGGAAATCCCAAAGTGTTCAAAGCGCAGGAGGGCGGTTTGCTCCCCACACGCGGCGGCCTGGAAGGGCGGTACTGGCCGGGTTGCCCGTGGTTCGGCCGAATGGCCGCTACCCAGCCCTTCGTTCAGACCCACCCGGTCGCATAGAACACCCCGATGATCACGAACACCGCCATCGTCTTGATGATGGTGATCGCGAAGATGTCCTTGTAGGCCTGCCGGTGGGTCAGTCCGGTCACGGCCAGCAGGGTGATCACGGCGCCATTGTGGGGCAGGGTGTCCATGCCGCCGCTGGCCATGGCGGCCACGCGGTGCAGCACGTCCATCGGGATGTTGGCGGCGTTGGCGTTGGCGATGAAGGTTTCGGCCATGGCGGCCAGTGCAATCGACATGCCGCCGCTGGCCGAGCCGGTGATGCCGGCGAGGGCGGTGACGGTGACGGCCTCGTTCACCAGCGGGTTCGGGATCGAGCCCAAGGCATTGGCCACCACCAGGAAGCCGGGCAGGGCGGCGATGACGGCGCCGAAGCCGTATTCGGAAGCCGTGTTCATCGAGGCCAGCAGCGCGCCGCCGATCGCCGGCTTGGTGCTTTCGGCGAAATGCGTGGCCACGGTGCGCCACGACAGCACCAGCACGGCCAGGATGCCGACCAGCAGTGCGGCCTCGACCGCCCACACCGCGGCGATGCGCGACACCTCCTGCACCACCGGCGCCGGGTCGCCGATGACCGAGGGCACGAATTCGTGGCTGGCGCCGTAGTAGCGCGGGATCAGGATCGTGAACAGCTTGTTAGACACGCCCACCAGCACCAGCGGCAGCAGCGCGATCCAGGGATTGGCCAGGCGGTCACCGGCGAAAGGCGCGGGTTCGTTCAGCAGTTCGGTGCCGTAACCTTCGCCCGCGGCGTGCGCCACGCGCCGGCGCCATTCCAGGTAGAACATGCCCAGTGTCAGGATGAACACGCCACCCAGGGGTGCCCAGCACCGGCGCGGCCCAGGCATCGGTGCCGAAGAAGGACGCCGGGATGATGTTCTGGATCTGCGGCGTGCCCGGCAGCGCGTCCATGGTGAAGGTGAAGGCGCCCAGGGCGATGGTGCCCGGGATCAGGCGCTTGGGGATGTCGGCCTGGCGGAAGAGTTCGGCCGCGAACGGGTACACCGCGAACACCACCACGAACAGCGACACGCCGCCATAGGTCAGCAGCGCGCACACGGTGACGATCGACAGCATGGCCCGTTCCGGCCCGAACAGGCGGATGGTGGCCGCCACGATCGACTTCGAGAAGCCCGAAACCTCGATGAGCTTGCCGAAGATCGCGCCCAGCAGGAACACCGGGAAGTAGAGCTTCAGGAAGCCCACCATCTTGTCCATGAACAGACCGGTGAACATAGGCGCGACCAGGGTCGGGTCGGTCAGCAGCACCGCGCCCATCGCCGCAACGGGTGCGAACAGGATCACGCTGTAGCCGCGGTAGGCGACCAGCATCAGGAAACACAGCGCCGCCAGCACGATCAGGAAGGACATGCCTTCGATTCCCCGGGGAAAGCCAAGGCTGGAGTGTCCGCAGCCCCGCCCGTGCCGGCCACCTGTACCAAGGTACAGGTACCGGGTGCCGTCACCGCGTCATAGTCTGCCTGGCAAGCGGCCAACCGGCCGTCCTTACGCTTGCAAGGGGAGATTCATGAAGCGCAACCACCTCAGCCTGGCCATCGGCCTGACCCTGTCCCTGGGAGCCCTGCAGACGCAGGCCCAGGACACCGCCGCCACGCCCGCTGTTGAAGGCGAGGCGGTCACGCTAGACGCCATCCAGGTCACCGCCCGCAAGCGCGAGGAGACCCTGCAGGAAGTGCCGGTCGCCGTCACCGCCTTCACCGCCGAATCGCTGGACAAGCTCAACGTGCGCGACATCGGCGACCTCGATGCGCTGGTGCCCAACCTCACCATCTACGCCGCGCGCGGTTCCAGCAGCACGGTCACCGCCTACCTGCGCGGCGTCGGCCAGTCCGACCCGCTGTGGGGCGTGGACCCGGGCGTGGGCATCTACCTGGACGACGTCTATATCGCCCGCCCGCAGGGCGCGCTGCTGGACGTGTTCGACGTCGAGCGCGTGGAAGTGCTGCGTGGCCCGCAGGGCACGCTGTACGGCAAGAACACCATCGGCGGCGCCATCAAGTACATCTCGCGCGGCCTTTCCGAGGAAACCGAGGGCACGGCCCAGGTCACGGTCGGCAACTACGGCCAGCTCGACGTCAAGGCGGCCGTCGGCGGCTCGTTCAACGAGACCAGCACCCTGCGTGGTCGCCTCTCGGTGGCCAGCCTCAACCGCGACGGTTTCGGCGAGAACGTCGTCACCAACCAGGAAGTCAGCGACAAGGAAATCCTGGCCCTGCGCGGCCAGCTCGGCGCCTACGTCACCGAGGATTTCAACCTGCAGTTCGCCTTCGACTGGATGGACGACCAGTCCGGCGTGCGCGGCGCGCAGATGCTCGAGGGCAACCGCTTCGTGCCGACCGCACCGCCGATGGACAGCCGTTACGACGTGCGCAACGGCATGCCCAACATCAACGACACCTCGATGGCCGGCGCCTCGATGACCGCCAACTGGCGCCTCAACGACAACTGGAACGGCAAGTACGTGTTCGCCAAACGCGAATCCGACACCGAGACCAACATCGACTTCGACACCACCCAGGCCACCATCGCCGACGTCAAGGCCTTCTACAGCGACGAGCAGGTCACCCATGAAATCCAGCTCAACTACGACGCCGGCGGTCGCCACCGCGGCGTGATGGGCCTGTACGTGTTCGACGGCGAGGCCGGCGGCCAGGTGCTGAACAACTTCTTCGGCCTGCTCTACGGCGACACCAGGGCACGGTCTACACCGACAGCATCGCGGTCTACGGCGACTGGAGCTTCGACGTCACCGAGAAGTTCAACATCGACGTGGGCGTGCGCTGGACCGACGAGGACAAGCGCGCCGACGTGCTCAACCGCGGTTATTCCGACGGCACCTACAGCACGCCGATCTCGGTGGCCGCCGACTTCGACAAGACCATCAACTTCGAGAACATCTCGCCGAAGATCTCGCTGGGCTACCAGGCCACCGACGACATCCTGATCTACGGCCTGGCCACCCGCGGCTTCAAGTCGGGCGGTTACAACATCCGCGCCCAGGCCACCGCCGTGCCGCGTTCGGCCGAGCCCTTCGACGACGAGGTCGTGGACAGCTACGAGGCCGGCGCCAAGATGGCCTTCCTCGACCAGCGCCTGTTCCTGAACCTGTCGGCCTTCCACAACGTCTACGAGGACATCCAGCTGTCGGTCTTCACCGCCTACGACAGCAACGGCGACGGCACCGAGGACGCCTTCTTCGGCGACTTCACCAATGCCGGCGAAGGCACCGTGGACGGTTTCGAAGTCGAGTACCAGTTCCTGCCGACCGAGAACTGGCTGATCAGCGGCAACCTGGCCTGGCTCGACGCCGAGTACGACACTTTCATGTTCGCCGGCGTCAACATCGCCGACGAGCAGGAGTTCACCAACGCACCGGAGTTCTCCGGCGCCATCAACGTCGAATACCGCACCGCGCTGGCCAATGGCGGCCGCCTTTCGGCCCGCGTCGGTTACGGCTACCAGTCGGAAGTGACCGCCACCACCGAGATCGTGCGCGCCGAAGTGCCGCCGAACGGCCGGCCGCCGATCACCCAGGACGGGTACGGCCTGCTCAGCGCCGGCGTGATCTGGAACGTCAACGACCAGTGGTCGCTGTCGCTGCAGGGTTCGAACCTGGCGGACGAGGAGTACCTGACCACCGGTTACAACCTCAACCGCGCGCTGGGCGTCTACACCGGCTTCTACGGTGCGCCGCGCCAGTACAGCCTGACGGCGCGTTACGACTTCTGATGCCAATGTTTCCCCGGGAATTTTCCCAACGGGCCGCGCAAGCGGCCCGTGTTTTTGGTGCCGGTGCCGCGCCGGCGGTCCGGGTTGTTTGTGCCGGCGCGATCTTGTCCGTCGTGTTGACCGGCTGTGCGGATGAGGCGCCGCCGCCACTGCCGGAACTGGTGATCGACCCCGACCGGGTCGCGGTGGCGGGCCTGTCCTCGGGTGCCTACATGGCAACGCAGGTGCACCTGGCCTGGTCGGACCGGCTGCGCGGGGCGGCGCTGGTCGCAGGCGGTCCCTACGGCTGCGCCGGCGGTTCGCTCAAGACGGCGTTGGGGCCGTGCATCACCGCCGATCCCGTGGCGCCAGATCCCGGGCGGCTGGTGGCCACGGTGCGCGAACGCGCGGGAAACGGCGATCTGGCACCACTGTCGGGCCTGGCCGGTGACCGGATCTGGCTGCTGCACGGCGAGCACGACGGCGTGGTGTCTAAGGCGGTGGTGGATGCGGCGGAAGCGGTCTACCGGGAGCTGGGCGACGAAGCCGGCGGCCTGGTGCTGAGCCGGCACGGCGGCGAGTTCGGCCACGTGCTGCCGACCCTGGACGCGGGCGCGGACTGCATCGAAGGCGGTACACCGCACCTGGGCCGCTGCGGCCACGATGCCGCCGGCGAGGCGATGCACGCGCTGTACGGACCCTCCACGAACGTGGCGGCCGAGGCCGGTGGCGAACTGCGTCGCTTCGACCAGGACGCCTACCTGCCCGAAGGCGGCGACGCGCAGCTGGCGGCCGAGGGTTACCTCTACGTGCCGGCCGCCTGTGCGGCGGGCCAGGCCTGTGGCGTGCTGGTGGCCTTCCACGGTTGCGAACAGAACGCCGACAAGGTCGGCGAGGCTTTCGTGCGCGACGCCGGTTTCAACCGCTGGGCGGACGTGCACGGCGTGGTGGTGCTGTATCCTCAGGCGCGATCGAGCTATCTGCCGCTGAATCCGAAAGCATGCTGGGACTGGTGGGGTTACACGGGACCGGACTACGACACCCGTCGCGGCGTGCAGCTGCGTTGGCTGGCCGCGGCCATGGCGGCGCTGGGCGCACCACTGCAGTGAACACCGGCAGTCCGCCGTGCTGACCGACGCCCTGGTCGTCGGTGCCGGCCTGCTCTGGCTCGGCCTGCTGTTCGGTACGGCCTTGTGGGCCGAGCGCCGCCCCGGCCTGCTGTCGAACCACTGGCCGGTGGTCTACAGCCTGTCGCTGGCGGTGTACTGCACGTCCTGGACTTTCTACGGCACGGTGACGCAGGCGCAGCGTTCGGGCTGGCCGATCCCGCCGACCTTCCTCGGCACCATCCTGCTGTACGTGCTGGGCTTCGGCTTCCTGCTGAAGCTGCTGCGGCTGGCGCGCGAGCACAACTCGACTTCGCTGGCCGACCTGGTGGCGACGCGGCTGGGCCGCAATTCCTGGCTCGCCGCCGTGGTCACCTTCGTGGCGGTGCTGGGCATCGTTCCCTACATCGCGCTGCAGCTCAAAGCCGTAGCGATGAGTTACGGCATGGTCACGCGCGCCTCCGACCTGGCACCGCCGCCGTGGCAGGACAGCGCGCTGTACGTGGCGCTGGCGATGGCCTTGTTCGCGATGCTGTTCGGCACGCGCCGCGCGTCCGCCGCCGAACACAACCGCGGGCTGGTGCTGGCGATGGCGGTGGAGTCGTTGCTCAAGCTCGGCGCGATGCTGGCGCTGGGCGCCTTCGTCTGGTTCGGGCTGGACCTGCCGGACGTGCCGGCCGCGCCGCCGCCGCCCGACGGCGCCAGCGGTTTCCCGGCCCTGGTGCTGCTGGGCGCGCTGGCGATGTTCACGCTGCCGCACCAGTTCCACGTCGGCGTGGTCGAGTGCCGCGACGAGTCGCAACTGCGCACGGCGCGCTGGCTGTTCCCGCTCTACATGCTGGTGATCGCGCTGCCGATCCTGCCGCTGGCGCGCGCCGGCGACGCGCTGCTGGCGCCGATCGGCGTGCCGTCCGACCTGTACGTGCTGGCCTTGCCGCTGGCGCAGGGCCACGAGGCGCTGGCGCTGCTGGCCTTCCTGGGCGGCCTGAGCGCGGCCACCGGCATGGTGATCATCTCGACCCTGGCCTTGAGCGTGATGATCGGCAACCACTGGCTGACGCCGTTGCTGGTGCGTGGCGCCTGGGGCGGCGGCGGCAAGGGCGCCGACCTGCGGGGCGCGGTGCTGCTGCAGCGGCGCGTCGGCATCGTCGTGGTGGTGCTGCTGGCCTGGCTGTACAGCCGCGCGATCGCCGGCAGCGATGCGCTGGCCGATATCGGTGCGCTGTCGTTCTCGGGCCTGGCGACGCTGGCGCCGGCCGTGGGCTTTGCCGTGTGGCGGCCGCAGACGCCAGCGCGTGCGGTTCTGGTGGGGTTGGTGGCCGCGGTCCTGGTGTGGATCTGGGTGCTGCTGGTGCCGGCGCTGGCGGAGGCCGCGGGGCATTCGGCGTCCTGGTTGCGTGATGGTCCGTTCGGCCTGGCGTGGCTGGCGCCGGACACGATGTTCGGCCTGGGCGAATGGAGCCGCATCGGCCGCGCCACGGTGCTTAGCCTGGTGACCGGCGGCCTGATCACCTGGGTGCTGGCCTCGCGCCTGGACGTGGCGCCGGACCGCGTGGTCGGCGGCACGCTGTCGGGTGCCGGACTGCGTGAAGTCGCGGCGCGGTTCCTGCCGGCGCAGCGCGTGGATGCGGCGTTGGCCGACACTGGTGCGGAAGCCGCAGTGCCGGCCGAGATCGAACAGCGCATCGAACGCGAGCTGGCCGCCGTGCTGGGTGCGGCCTCGGCCCGCCTGCTGCTCGATGCCGCGCGGCGTGAACAGGGACGCGACTTCGACACCGTCGCCACCATCGTCGGCGAAGCCTCGCAGGCGCTGCGATTCAACCAGCGTGTGCTGGAGGCGGCGCTCGAGAACATGAGCCAGGGCATCAGCGTGGTGGATGCCGAACTGCGCCTGGTGGCCTGGAACCGGCGTTATGCCGAGCTGTTCGACTATCCGGCGCCGCTGCTGCAGGTGGGCGTGCCGGTGGCGGAGCTGGTGGCCCACAACATCCGCCGCGGCCTGGCAGGCGACGGGCGCGGCGACCGCGAAGTGCAGAAGCGGCTGGCGCACATGCGTGCGGGCACGCCTTACGTGGCCGAACGGCGCTTCGGCGACACGGTGGTGGAGATCCGCGGCAATCCGATGCCGGGCGGCGGTTTCGTGGCCACCTTCACCGACGTCACCGATTTCCGGCGCAACGAACAGGCGCTCAAGTCGGTGGCCGAAACGCTGGAACAGCGCGTGGTCGAGCGCACCGCGGAACTGGCCGGCGCCAAGGGCGAGGCCGAACGTGCCAACCGCGCCAAGACCCGTTTCCTGGCCGCGGTCAGCCACGACCTGGCCCAGCCGCTGAACGCCGCGCACCTGTTCGTGCACGCGTTGGCGCCACAGCTGTCGGAGCCGCGGCACAGCGAGGCGCTGGGCAACATCGACGGCGCGCTGGGTTCGGCCGAGGCGCTGCTGGCCGGGCTGCTGGACATCTCGCGGCTTGATGCGGGCGGCATGGAGCCCAAGCCGCAGGTGTTCCGCGTGGACGACGTGCTGCAGCACCTGGCCGCCGAGTTCCGCGTGCTGGCCGCCGAGAAGGGCCTGCCGCTGGACTGCGTGCCCTGCGGCGCCTGGGTGCGCAGCGACCCGCAGCTGCTGCGGCGCGTGCTGCAGAACTTCCTGGGCAATGCGGTGCGCTATACCGCGCGTGGTCGCATCGTGGTCGGCTGCCGCCGGCGGGGCGACACCCTGGCGATCGAGGTGTGGGACACCGGCCCGGGCATCGCCGAAGGCGACCAGACGGTGATCTTCGAAGAGTTCCGCCGGCTCGACCGCGGCGGGCAGGGGCTGGGCCTGGGTCTGGCCATCGCCGAACGCATCGCGCGCCTGCTGGGCCATCCGCTGCGGCTGCGTTCGTGGCCGGGGCGTGGCACCGTGTTCGCGATCGACGTGCCGCGTGCGGCACCGGTGCCGGTTGCGGCTCCCGAGCCGGAAGCCGTCGCGCCGGAACCGCCGCGCAGCCGCGTGCTGGTGGTGGACAACGACCCCGACGTGCTGCGCGGCATGCAGGCCCTGCTGGGCGGCTGGCAGTGCGAAGTGCTGGCAGCGCGCGACGGCGACGAAGCGTCGCGGCTGGTGGCGCGCGCCACGCCGGATCTTCTGTTGCTCGATTTCCACCTCGACGGCGGTGATACCGGCCTGGCCCTGCGCGAACGCCTGGCCTCGGCAATGCCGGCACGCCCCTGCGTGATCATCACCGCCGACCACAGCGCCGAAGTGCGCGACGCGATCGCCGCGGCCGGCTGCGTGCTGCTGCACAAGCCCCCTCAAGCCGCTGGCGCTGAAGTCGGTGATGGCAAGACTGCTCACCCGCTAGCGACTTTCTCCCTCCCCTGCTTGCAGGGGGAGGGCCGGGGAGGGGTGAGCACTTGCGTCGAAGCATCACGCTCCGAAGTTCCCCCCCTCCCAACCTCCCCCTGCAAGCAGGGGGAGGGGCTTGGTGTGCTACGGCAAGATGCCGAGATTCTCGGCGGCCAGCGGCGCCAGTGCGCCGTCCGCGAACTTGCGCGGAGTCGTGGTGATTTCCGCATCGCCCGGCAGCGGCTTGCCTTCGCTCACGGTGGCCCAGGCGGCATCGAGCGCGCGATAGCCGTAGGGCAACATCGGCAGGTAGCGCATGCCCAGCACAGGCAGGCCGAGGAACGCATCGAAGTGCTGGGCGTTGGCCACGCGCCAGTAGGTCACGGGACGATCGTTGGCATCGGCCCAGCGTGCGTAGGCCGCGCCGCTGAACGCCTCCGGCACCAGGCCGTCGTCGGCGCCATGCACCACGATCACCGGCAGGCCGGCGCGGGGCAGGGTGGCGCGGGTTTCTTCGATGCCTGCGCGCACGGCGCTGGTTCCGTCGTCCCACAGGCCACGCAGGCAGTTGAGGCCGGGCAGGGCGGCGTCGTTGCCGCCGGCCTGGCGATCGAGCAGTCCGACGCCGGCGCCGGGCGGGATGCCGCTGGCGTCGCTCCACCAGGCCGCACGTTCGGCGGCGGTCGGTGCGCGTGCGGCACCGTCGCTGCCGAAGGCGGAGAAACCGTAACCGCAGGGCATGGTGTCGGCGCCCGTGCGGGCATAGGACGAGGCGTAGGTGATATTCACCGCGCGCCACAGGTCGAAGCCGGTGCTGAGCGCGCCGGCGGCGAGCGCTGCATCGGTCCAGCCCGCCGCGGTGAGTTTCGCGTGCGCGGCTTCGGCCTGGGCTTCCGGCGTATCACCCTGGATCTTTCCGGCGGCAGCAAGCGATGCGCAGCGCAGCGCGCCGGCCGGATGCTTCGCGCCGTTCGGGCGCGCCATCAGCACGCCGTCGAAGGCCGGGGCGTTGAGCGCGCATGGCATCCACAGCGCGGCCTCGGTGCCGTAGTCGTACAACGCGCGGCCGCCGTCGCCCGGCAGGATGTTGGGCGACACCGCCACCACGGCGTCCAGCCAGTCGCCCCCGATTTCCGCCGCGCGCAGCACCGCGCCGCCGCCGTTGGACACACCGACGGCGATAACGCGCGTGTTGTCGAAAGTCCACGGCCCGGCATCGGGATGCGCGGTCGCCAGCACCTGCAGCGCGAACTGCGCCGCTTGCTGCACGTGCCGCCCCCAGTCGGCTTCCGGGTTGTCGCCGGAGTTCGCGTGTTTCACCGCGATCAAATGCTCGGTGCCGCCCACGGCGGGCACGGAGAATTCCACCGCTTCGCCTGGCGCGGCCAGGCGGCCATCAATGCCGAAACCACCGCCGTCACCGGGCGTGACATACCCCGTGCCCGCACCCTTGTCGGTATAGGCCACCGCGCAGCCGCGCGGCAGGCCCCAGGCGCCGGAAAGTGCGATGGCGCCATAGATGCCGCGCGACCCCGACGAGGCGGTGACCACCACGCAGCGCTTCTGGACATCGAAGGCGTCCGGCAGTTGCACCAGCAACCGGTGCGGCTGATGGCGGCCGGGCAGGGTGGCGAAGGCGTGGTATTCGCGGCCCGGCACCGGCTGCAGCGAGCCGTACACCGTGCCGTAACCGCCACCCGGCGCCAGGTCGGCGATGCCGCGCCAGTTGGTCCAGATCGCGCGGCGGCGCAGTTCTTCCGCGGTCGGCTGGTCGGGGTTCGCAAACGCCGGCGGCACCGGACTGCGCAGGCCCGCTTCGCCCAGGCCCGCGGTCAGCAGGTCGTCGTCGCCGGTATGCGCATGCAGATGGATACCCGCGTCCAGCGCGACTTCCGGCGTGCGTCCGGCGGTGCCGGCGCAGGCGGAGAGCGCGAGCGTGATGGCAATGGCCAGCGTCGGAACGCTGGTGCGGCGCGCACGGCGGTCCCAGGCGGGAACGGGCGTCGGCCGGGTCGGCTGGGGGCGTGTGGGGGGCAGGGTCTTGTCCATCGCCCGACCTTAGCAACCGGGCGCGGTGCGGGCATCGTACCTTGGTACGACGCGCCGTCCGGTGCGGCCTGTTAGGGTGGGGAAATCCCTATCGCCACAAGGACTTCGCCATGAGCGACCCCTTCCTCATCGGCCGCTGCGCCCTGGTCACGGGCTCGACGTCAGGCATCGGCCTGGCCATCGCCTGCGCGCTGGGCGCGGCCGGTGCGCGCGTGGCCGTGAACGGCCTGGGTTCACCCGAACAGATCGCCGCCGCGCTCGATGCCGTGCGCGCCGCCGGCGCCGCCGACGTGTCTCACTTCGGCGCCGACCTCTCCGACGCCGCCGCGGTGGAAACGATGATGGCCGAGGTCGCCGCCTGGGCGCCGGTGGACGTGCTGGTGAACTGCGCCGGCGTGCAGCACACCGCGCCGATCGCCGAGATGCCGGCGGCCACCTGGGACAAGTTGATCGCCATCAACCTCAGCGCCGCCTTCCACACCATGCGGCTGTCGCTGCCGGGCATGGCTGCGCGCGGTTTCGGTCGCGTGGTGAACATCGCCTCGGTGCACGGGCTGGTGGCGTCGGTGAACAAGTCGCCCTACGTCGCCAGCAAGTTCGGCCTGGTCGGCCTGAGCAAGGTGGCGGCGCTGGAATACGCCGGCGCCGGCAACCGCGACAGCGGCGGGGTGACCGTGAACTGTGTCTGCCCCGGCTGGGTCGAGACGCCGCTGATCGAACCGCAGATCGCCGCCAAGGCCCAGGCCGCCGGTGGCGACCGCGACGCCGGAGTGCGCGAACTGCTGCGCGAGAAACAGCCCAGTGGTCGCATGTCCCTGCCCGATGAAATCGCCGACCTGGTGCTGTGGCTCTGCCGCCGGCAGTCGCACAATCTCAGCGGCGCCGCGATCCCCGTGGACGGTGGCTGGACCGCCCAGTAGCGAGCCACGCACGTGGGGTGATCGCCGCCGGAATCCGCCCCGGCTCGCCTACAATCCCGCCATGACCCGCCTGTTGATCGCCGACGACCACCCGCTGTACCGCCTGGCCCTGACCCAGGCCGTGCGCGGCGTGCTGCCCGACGCGCAGATACTGGAGGCCGAGGACCTGCCCGGCGTGCAGGCGGCGCTGGCGGCCCATCCCGACGTGGACCTGGTGCTGCTGGACCTGCACATGCCCGGCAGCCACGGACTGATGGGCCTGGCCTCGCTGCGGGCCGAACATCCCGGCATTGCGGTGGCGATGATTTCCGCGCACGAAGACCCGGCCACCATCCGCCGCGCGCTGGCCTATGGCGCCGCCGGTTACCTGACCAAACGCGCCGACCTGGCCGAACTGCAGGCCGGCCTGCGCGCCGTGCTGGCCTGCGAGGAATGGCTGCCACCGGCGTTGCGCGAACCGGTGGCGCGCATCAGCGCCGATCCCGGCGACCGCGAAACGGCGGCGAAACTCGCCACGCTCAGCCCGCAGCAGTTCAAGGTGCTGACGCGCGTGGCCGAGGGCCGGCTCAACAAGCAGATCGCCGACGAACTCGGCATCCAGGAACGCACGGTGAAGGCGCACATGAGCGCCATCTTCGAAAAACTCGGCGTTCGCAACCGCACCCAGGCTGGCGTGCTGCTGGGTTCGCTGGCGCTGGCGGATCCGGCGCGCGAAGCCTGAGCCCGGTGGCGCGCTCAGCGCCAGAACGGAATGCGGTATGGCTTGGGCGGCTCGTCCGCGTCCTTGCGACGGTTGCGCGGCGCGCGCAGCAGCGTCAGTTCGTGCCGGCCGACCGGAAGATCGCTGACCGGGATCATCGCGATCATGCCGCGCTGCCCGGTGCGCGGGTCTTCGGCGGCATCGAAGCGGATGTCCACGGGCTTTGCGTCGATCGCCACGGCGTGGATCGCCGCCAGGCAGTCCAGCCGCGCCCGCGGGCCCGTGTCGTCCTCGTTCGCCAGCGCCTCGGGGCAGCGGATGGCCATGGCCTTGTTATGGCGCAGGGGCAGGTAGGGCACGAACAGCCGCAGGTAGTTGCCGCGGACCACCGGGTCGGGGATGTGCGGCAGCGGATCCATGCGCACCGCGCCGTCGCGCTGGCTGTCGTAGTGCAGGGGCAACAGCGTATCCATGGCCATCGGAACGTCGTCCGGAAGCCCGGCGAAATCGCCGGCGCTCCAGCCCAGCCGTTCCGACATGATCTGCCAGATCACGAGAGCCATGACCGCGGTCATGACGACACCGATGACGATGGCGGTGCGCCGGTTGCCTTCGTTGCTGCTGTAAAGCGTGATCAGGGTGTTGTTTGTGCGGTTGAAGCCCAGCCGGCTGTAAAAGCGGAAAAAGCGCGCGCCGAGCGTCCCGTCCGGGAATCCAGGCCCGCGGCGGCCCCCTTTGACTTGTCCCAGGCCACCAGCGCGACAAACACCAACATGACCAGCATGCCCAGCACGACCATGACCACCATGGCGTGCACACCGTCGCCACCCAGCATCTCGTACAACCCCACGACCACCATGATCGCCGCCACCACCACCATCGGCATCAGCATCAACGTGGCCATGCCAAAACCCAGACCGAAGGCGATGCTTGCGCGGTTGTCCGCCCGTTCGATCACGGTATCGATTTCGCCGGTCATTTCCCGACTGCTGGCGAGGAAGTGCGGACCGAGCTTGCTGGTCAAGCGGTCCCAGCGGAAACCCTCCGGATAGACCGAATGCAGGCCGACCAGGGCCACCCAATAACCGCGCAGGCACAGGTGCACGATGAAGGTGGCGATCAGGGTCAGCAGCGAGAACTTGACGTAGACCCACAACGAAGGCGTTAGCGTCGCGACGGCGAAGTTGCTCGAATTGTAGAAGCCGAACAGCAGCCGGTCGGCCTGCGCGGGCAACTGCAGCAGGCCGAAGACAGTCGCGCCCGACACCAGCAATTCCATTTCCCATGTGGGCGTGGTGCGGTTCGGGACCTGGTTGGCAGGTGGCGGCGCCGGATCGTGCGGTGTCATGGAGTTCCCCCTGAGGACCAGGCTAGCGTCGCAGAAGGCGCGGGTGGGGGACAAGCCACGCGATGTTAGGATGCCCGCCGCAATCCGGCGTGGCCGGGCAACAGGGGACAACCAGGCGTGAAGAAGCTGCTCATCGTGGTGGTGCTGCTGATCGTGGCGGCGGTGGTCTACAAGGAAATGGGTTCGTCCGATGCGCCGATCATGCGGCGGCTGAGCGGCGAGATCGTCAACCCATATCCGCCCGGTTCGGCCCTGCATGCGCAGCAGCAGGAATTCGTCGACCGCTTCAATGCCGACCCGGCCCTGCGCGAGCGCTTCGCGGGTACCTTCACCAGCAAGGGCCTGTATGCCGAGATGAACCGGGCGCTCAAGCGTGGCGCACGTTCGCTGGGCTCGGCGCAGCTGATCTCGGTGACCCGGGCGATGGCCGCGGTCATCCCGCGCCTGCCGCAGAAGAGCTGCGCCAAGCTGATCCGCCCGCGCGACGATTTCGACCGCGAACTCGGCGCCGATTTCCGCGCCGCACTCGAGCGCCTGCCGCCGGTGCACCACCGCAATTTCTGGAACTTCTACCTCGACGCGCTCAAGTCCGAGATCGAGCAGCGGCCGGAACTGCCGGTGAACAAGACCGCGCAGCAGATGGCGCTGAACGAACTGGGTGCACGTTATCCCGGCCAGTTCGGCGACCGCCTGCTCGGCGTGATCAACAACCCGACCGGCTCCGCCGATGAAGACGCCTGCTGGGCGATCAATTCGATGGTGCACACCTCGACCCAGCTGTCGCCCGACCATGCCGAAGTACTGGCGCGCCTGATCTGGGGCGGCGTGGACTGAGCCATGCCGGGCCTGGGCCGCCAGCTGGTGTTCGCGCTGGGCGTGGTCTGGGCCAGCCCGATGACGGCGGCCGGCCTGCTGGCCGGGCTGGTCGCGCTGCCGTTCGGGGCGCGGGCCCGGGTGTCCGATGCGGCCCTGGTGTTCCACCACTACCCTGGGGCCCGGGCGGCGCGCTGACCCTGGGCAACGTGATCCTGCATACCGGCGCCTCGCTGGATGAAAGCGCCGTCACCTACGCCTGCCGCGCCCGCGGCGGCCGCGACGAATGCATGCGCCTGGGCGACCACGAGCGTGCCCGTGTACCAGTCCCCTGGTGCTGGGCCCGCTGTTCCTGCCCCTGTATTTCGCCTGCGGCGGCATCAGCCACCGCAACCGCTTCGAACAGGCCGCGGATCGTTACGCGCTGACCGGCAGCGGCTGGTGGCCCTGGCCCTAGCTCCTCCCCCTGCTTGCAGGGGGAGGCCGGGAGGGGGTGGAACTTCGAAGCCAGGACTCACCCCACCCCAACCCTCCCCTGCAGGAAGGGGAGGGAGCCAAAGCCCCGGTGCTAAACTGCCCCCACTCCCGAACCCCCAGGTGCCGCCATGTTGGCCCTCGACTTCCCCGGCAGCGACAAGCTCATCGCGATGATCAACGCGGCGGTGACCGGCGACTGCCAGCGCCAGACCACCGACTGCATCCGCAACGGCCTGTCCGAACTGATCCGCACCCGGGCCATGACCCTGCCGGCCTGCGTGCTGGAGCCGGTGGCCGACCACTACGCCCGCCGCGAGCTCTACCGCTGCGAGCTCACCGGCTTCAGCGTGGTCGCCATGACCTGGGGCCCGGGGCAGGGCACCGCCATCCACGACCACTCGGGCGTCTGGTGCGTCGAGGGCATCGTCGAGGGCCAGCTGGAGATCACCCAGTACGACCTGCGCGGCAGCGAAGGCGACCGGTTCCAGTTCGAACCCGTGGGCACCACCCTGGCCGGCGCCGGTTCGGCCGGCAGCCTGATCCCGCCGCACGAGTACCACACCATCCGCAATCCCAGCACCACCGACATCGCGGTGTCCCTGCACATCTACAAGCAGGCCCTGACCTGCTGCGCGCACTTCCACCCCGCGGGCGACGGCTGGTACACCAAGGCCGACCGCCAGCTGGGCCTGGACGAGGCCGCCTGAGCGTCAGGCTGGGCTATAATCCCGCCGCACACTGTGCCGGTGTGGCGGAATGGTAGACGCGGGGGACTCAAAATCCCTTGGCAGCGATGTCGTGTAGGTTCGAGTCCTATCACCGGTACCAAAAACCCGCTTGCGCGGGTTTTTGTTTTTCAGCGCTCAGAACTTGCCGAGGAACCAGGCGATCGCCGCGCCGAACCCTGGGGATGTCCACCAGGAAGGCATCATGTCCCTGCGGCGACGGCAGCGGCACGAACTCCACCTGCGCACCGCCCAGCTTCAGCCCCTCGGCGACCTGCTCCTGCTGTTGCAGCGGAAACAGGATGTCGGTGTGCACGCCGATCGACAGCGAACGTTCGACCTTGATCGTCGCCAGGCCCTTCATCACATCGCCGCCGCCGTATTCGGCCACGTCGAACCAGTCCATCGACCGGCCGAGATAGAGATAGCAGTTGGGGTCGAAACTGCGCACGAAACGCTGGGCGTGGCCTTCGAGATAACGCTCGACCTCGAACTCCTGGCCGAACGGGTCCTCGTCGCCGCGCATCTCGCTGTCGAGTTTCACGCGGCCGAAGCGGCCGTCCCATTCCATCGCCGAACGGTAGGTCACGACGCCGAGCTTGCGGGCGATGCGCATGCCGTTTTCCGGATACGCGGCGTCGCTGTACCTGCCCTGGTTCCAGTTCGGATCCAGCCGGATCGCTTCGCGCTGCAGCGAGCGGATGGCGATCGAGAACGGCAGCGCCTGGGCGCTGCCGGACACATTGATGTGGTTGCGCGCCGAGCCCGGGTGCAGCAGCAGATAGGCCAGCGCGGTCATGCCGCCCATCGAGTTGCCGATCACGCAGGCCAGGCGTTCGATGCCCAGCGAGGCCACGACGAAGTGCGCCGCGCGGGCGCCGTCCTCGATCGAAAGGTCCGGGAACTCCAGGCGATACGGTTCGCCGGTGGCCGGATTGACCGAAGCCGCACCGGTCGAGCCCTTGCAGCTGCCCAGCGAGTTCACGCAGATCACGAACCAGCGCTTGGTGTCGATCGGCTTGTCGGGCCCCAGCATGCCTTCCCACCAGCCCGGCTCGGGGTTGCCCGCATTCGACGCGGCATGCGCGTTCGGCGACAGGCCGGTCAGGATCAGGATGGCGTTGTCGCGGGCGGCATTGAGTTCGCCCCAGGTCTCGTAGGCCATCCGCGCGCCTTCCAGCCCGCCGCCGCGCTTGAAGGCGAAGGGCGAGGGCAGGGCGACAAAACGCGTGCCCGGCGGGATGGTCTCGGTCATGGATGCACCCGGTCGATGGACAGGGTGATCTTGGCACCGTCGCGCATTTCGATCACCTGCGCTTCGGCCTCCAGGTCGCCGGCGGCCGCGGCGGCGTCGCCGGACTTCGAGACGCGCGCCATCAGCTGCACCTGCGGCTGGGTCGAGAGTTTTTGCGTCGGCATCAGGCTGTCGGCGTCCGACAAGCCGAGCGTGACCGGGAAGTCACGGGCGGGCAGGCGTTTCACCGCCACCGGTGGACCGGCGCCATCGGCCGTGCGCGCGAACACGAACAGGGTGTCGCCGTCCGCAAGTTGCGCGGCCACTGCCGGTGCCAGCTCCACGGTCACTTCAAGCACAGGGCCCGTGGCGACGGCCGGCGTTTCTTCCAGCGGCGGCAGGCCGGCCTGTTCGCGCGCCATCGCCAGCTGCGGACGCAGCGCTTGTGCGGTGCGTGGGTCCAGCGTGGGCAGCAGGCGTTCCCAGAGTTCCGCGGCCTGCGCGGGCTCGCCCGCCTGCAGCCGCTGCGCGCCGAGATAGAACAATCCGCGTTGATGGTTGGGTTGGCCGGCGACCACCTTTTCCAACATCGCCACGGCTTCGGGCGGGAAGCGGCCATCGGGCGCGGCGCGCATCATCGCGTCGGCGTATTCCACCATCAAGTCGGGTTCGTCCGGCAGCAGGGCCTGCGCCTTGGCGAAGGCGTCGCGCGCCTTGACCCACTGCTGCTGCGCCATGCGGCTGCGGGCCAGCAGCACCCAGCCCTCGACGCTGCCGGGTTCGTCTTCCAGGCGGCGTTCGAGCTGGGCGATGGCGTCCTCGAGCGTGGTCGGGGCTTCGACATTTTCGGGTCGAGTGCGTCGGGAGTACCCAGCAGTGCGTAGAGGCCCGCGGCGCCCAGCGGCAGCGCGAGCACCAGCGCCAGCGCGCTGCCCCGCGCATCGCGCCACAGCGGCGGCAGCACGAAGGCCAGGGCCAGGGCGCACAGCAGCAGGGCGCCGATCAGGAATCCGGTCATCACCACTCCTGCTCGTTGTCATCGGGCGTCGCGGCCGGGGCCACGGCCGAGCGTCGGCGCACCACCACCACGACCACCGCGGCACCGATCACCAGCATCAGCGCCGGTCCGAACCACAGCAGCCAGGTCGCCGGCCGCACCGGCGGGTTGTACAGCACGAAATCGCTGTAACGCGCCACCAGGTAGTCCTTGATCTCGCGGTCGGTCTTGCCTTCGCGCATCAGTTCCAGCACCTGCAGGCGCAGGTCGTGGGCGATCTGCGCGTTGGAGTCGGCCAGGGACTGGTTCTGGCACATCACGCAGCGCAGTTCGGCGCTGAGCGCGCGGAAGCGGGCTTCTTCGGCGGCGTCCTGGAACTGGATCGGCTCCATCGCGCCAACGGCGGCCGACAGCATCAGCAGCAGCACGAACAGCAGGCGCTTCACTTGAACTTCTCCAGTTCCGGCAGCAGCTGGTCGCGCACTACTTCATCCGTCATCGGACCGATGTATTTCCAGCGCACGATGCCGTCCGCGTCCACCAGGAAACTTTCCGGCGCTCCGTAGATGCCCCAGTCGAAGGCGGCGCGGCCGTCGTAATCCACGATCACCAGCGCGTAGGGATTGCCGAACTGCTGCAGCCAGCGCTGCGCGTCCCCGGGCTCGTCCTTGTAGTCGTAGCCGATCACCTTGATGCGGCCTGATTGCGCCAGTTCGGTGATGACCGGGTGTTCGTCGCGGCAGGCCGGGCACCAGCTGCCCCAGACATTGAGCAGATAGGCTTCGCCGCGCAGGTCGGCGTCGGTCACCATCCGTGACGGATCACCGAGCACGGGCAACGAAAACGTCGGCGCCGGCTTGCCGATGAGTGGAGAGGGAATAGCGCTGGTGTCCTTGCCGGAATTGCGCAGCACACCCGCGCCCAGCAGCACGGCCAGCAGCGCGAAGGCGATGAAGGGCAGCAGGCGCTTGATCATGCCGCCACCGGGCGCCGGAAGCGCTTGTCGAAGGCCACCACGAAGCCGCCCAGCGCCATGAAGAGCGCACCCAGCCAGATCAGGCGGATGTAGGGTTTCACGTACAGGCGCAGCGCCCACGTACCGTTCTGGTCCAGGGGCTCGCCCAGCGCGACGTAGAGATCGCGCGACAGGCCGCCGTCGAGCGCGGCTTCGGTCATCACCTGGCCGCCGCTGGCGTAGGCGCGTTTTTCCGGGTGCAGCACCGCCAGTTCCCGGCCGTCGCGCCTGACCACCACGGTGCCGCGGTCCGCCACGAAATTCGGGCCCGGGTGTTTTCCACGCCCTGGAACAGGAAGTCATGCCCGCGCAGCTCGAAACTCTGGCCCGGCCTGGCGGCGACGTCCTTCTCGATGCTGGTGCTTTCGGTCAGGAACACGCCGGCCACGAACACGGCGATGCCGGCATGCGCCAGCACCATGCCCACCATCTCGGCGGTGAAGCGGCTGCCCTTGGACTGCAGCCGCGACCAGACGAAGCGCGCGGTGCCGGCCAGGATCCACAGCGCGCCGCCGACGCCGAACGCGGTCTTGAGCGTGCCCTGCGGCCAGGCGAAGAAGGTGATCACGCCCACGACCCCGCCAGCACGGCCCATGGCGCCAGCCAGCGCAGCGGCCGGCCGATGTCCTCGCGCTGCCAGCGCATCAGCGGACCGAACGGCACCAGGGCCACCAGCGGCGCCATCAGCAGCACGAACAGCAGGCCGAAATAGGGCGGGCCCACCGAAATCTTGCCCAGGTCCAGGGCTTCGGCCAGCAGCGGATACAGCGTGCCCAGCAGGATCATCGCGGCAGCGGCGGTGAGCAGCAGGTTGTTGGCCAGCAGGAAGGTTTCACGTGAGGAAGCGGCGAAGGGCTGGCCGGTCTCGAGCTTGGGCGCGCGCAGTGCATACAGCAGCAGCGAGCCGCCGATCACGATCACCAGGAAGGCGAGGATGAACATGCCGCGCTCGGGGTCGGAAGCGAAGGCATGCACCGAGGTCAGCACGCCCGAACGCACCAGGAAGGTGCCCAGCAGCGACAGCGAAAACGCCGCGATCGCCAGCAGCAGGGTCCAGCCGCGGAAGCTGCCGCGTTTTTCGGTGACCGCCTGCGAGTGCAGCAGCGCCGCGCCGACCAGCCAGGGCATGAAGCTGGCGTTTTCGACCGGGTCCCAGAACCACCAGCCGCCCCAGCCCAGTTCGTAGTAGGCCCAGAAACTGCCGAGCGCGATGCCCAGCGTCAGGAAGGCCCAGGCCACGTTGGTCCAGGGCCGCGACCAGCGCACCCACTGCGCGTCCACCTTGCCGTCGATCAGCGCGGCCACCGCGAATGCGAACGCCACCGCGAAACCGACATAGCCGGTGTACAGCAGCGGCGGGTGGAAGATCATGCCCGGGTCCTGCAGCAGCGGGTTCATGTCGCGGCCTTCGTCCGCGCCGGGCAGCAGGCGCTCGAACGGATTGGACGTGAACAGCGTGAAGGCCAGGAAACCCAGGGCGATCATGCCCATCACCGCCAGCACGCGCGCCACCACCGGCGCCGGCAGGGCGCGCGAGAAACGGGCGACCAGCGCGGTCCAGAGCACCAGGAACCAGATCCATAGCAGCAGCGAACCTTCGTGCGCGCTCCACACCGCCGTGAACTGGTAGGCACGCGGCAGCAGCGAATTGGAATTGGTGGCGACATACGCCACCGAGAAGTCGTGCTGCAGGAAGGCCCAGGTCAACAGCCCGTACGACACCGACACCATCACCAGCAGCGAATACGCCAGCGGCCGCGCCGTCGCCATCCAGGCCGCGTGGCCGCGGTGCGCGCCCAACAACGGCAGGGCGGACAGCGTCAGCGCCAGCAGCAGCGCCAGCGCCAGGCTCAGCAGGCCAAGCTCGGGCAGCACTCAGTAGGCTCCCGGTTCGGTGGCGTCGGCGGCCGGCTTGTCTTCAACCTTGTGCTTTTCGTGCGCCTTGCCCATGGCCTCGGCCACTTCGCGCGGCATGTACTGCTCGTCGTGTTTGGCCAGCACCTGGGTGGCGATGAACGCGTCGCCCTCTCGCGGCGGCCGGTGGCGATCACGGCCTGGTTCTCGCGGAACAGGTCGGGAAGGATGCCTTCGTAGTGCGCGGTCATCACCGCGTCGCCGTCGGTGACGCCGAACTGCACCTTCAGTGTGCCTTGCTCGCGCTTGAGCGAATTTTTCGCGACCATGCCGCCGAGCCGGAACACCGCCTGCTCCGCCGCTTCGCCGGCATAGACCTGGCTGGGTGTGTACAGGTAGGTGATGTTCTCGCGCAGGGCCAGCGTCACCAGTGCCGCGGCGACGCCGGAGGCGGCGAGCAGGGCGAGGATCAGCAGCAGGCGGCGTTTGCGTATCGGGTTCATGCGGGGTTCCGGTGGATCGGGCAGCGTCGCGCCTGGCGCGCTGGACGATGGCGCGGCGGATGCGGGCGATGCGCAGGCGCGGCACGATGAAATCCCAGGCCAGGAAGGCGGCGAACACCGCGTACGCGCCCAGCACGTAGTTCTGGTAGCTCATCGCGGCGCTCCGGCGGCGGCACGGGCCCAGTCCTTGCCGGCCTCGCGTTCGAGGTTGTCGGCGCGGGAACGCTGGAGCAGAGAACCGGCGAACCAGAACTTGGTCGCCAGCACCATCACCCACAGCGGCCAGGTCATCGAGGAATCCATGGTGGATTCGCCGAACAGCTTGATCGTGGCGCCCTGGTGCAGCGAGTTCCACCACTCCACCGAATAACGGATCACCGGCAGCAGCACCACGCCGACGATGGCCAGGAAACCGGCGGCACGCGCGGCGTTGCGGCGGTCCTCGATGGCGGCGTTGAGGCCGATCACGCCCAGATAAAGGAACAGCAGCACCAGTTCCGAGGTAAGTCGCGGGTCCCAGTCCCACCAGGTGCCCCACATCGGCTTGCCCCAGATCGAACCGGTGGCGAGCGTGACCGCGGTGAACAGCGCGCCGATGGGCGCGCAGGCCATGGCGAGGATCTCGCAAAGCTTGATCCGCCAGATCAGCGCGATGGCGGCATAGACCGCCATCAGCGCGTACACGAACAGGCTCATCCATGCCGCCGGCACGTGGATGTAGAGGATGCGGAAGCTGTCACCCTGCTGGTAGTCGGCCGGCACCACGAACAGCGCGCCATAAAGCCCGATCGCCATCGTCAGCAGCCCCAGCCCGAAACCCACCGGCGCCCAGCGCGCGGCGAAACGGTCGAAGGTGGGCGGCGAACCGAGTTGGTGGAACCAGAGCAGGACGGGATTCACGAGGCGATATTCAAGTCAGGGCGATGCGGATCGCCGCGGCGGCGGCAAGCGGGGCGAGCACCAGGGCAAGGGCCAAGCCGGCCCCGAGCAGCAGCAGCGCGCCGGACCAGGGCAGACCCTGTGCGGCGGCCATCACGCTGCCCGCCCCGAACACCAGGACCGGCAGGAACAAAGGCAGCGCCAGCAGGGCCAAAAGCATACCAGAGCGGCGTATTCCGACCGTCAGCGCCGCCACCACCGCGCCCAGCAGGCTCAGCAGCGGCGTGCCCAGTGCGAGCGAGACCATCAGCACCGGCAGGAGTTCCCCGGGCAGGTAAAGAAGTTGCGCCAGCAGCGGCGTCACGAGCACCAGGGGCAGGGCGGTGGTGGTCCAGTGCACGGCCACCCGCACCGCCAGCAGCCAGGCCAGCGGCACCGGCGCCAGCAGCATCTGTTCCAGGCTGCCGTCCTCGACGTCGCTGCGGTAGAGCGAATCCAGGGTCAGCAGGCCGGCCAGCAGCACCGCCACCCACAGCACGCCCGGCGCGATACGGGCGAGCTGGGCCGGGTCGGCGCCCAGGGCCAGCGGGAACAGCGCGACCACCATCAGCGCGAACAGCAGCGGCTGGGCCGCGTCGCCGCGCCGGCGCCAGACCAGGCGCAGGTCACGGGCGGCCTGGGCGCGGGCCGCGGCCATCAGCGAGGGGCCGTTCATGCCGGGCTCCGGGCCGGGGCCAGGCTGAGTGTGCGCACCGGCACCGGCGGGGCGGCGTAGGCGCCGTGGGTGGTCAGCAGGGCGGCGCCACCGGCGGCCAGGTGGCCTGGATCAGGCGGTTCACCAGGGCGATGCCGTCCAGGTCCAGGTTGGCGTAGGGCTCGTCCAGCAGCCACAGCGGTGCCGACTGCAGGCCGAGGCGGGCCAGGGCCAGGCGCTTGTTCTGGCCGGCCGACAGGCGCCGGGCCGGGGTGTCTTCATGGCCTGCCAGGCCGACCGCCGCCAGGGCCTGTTCCAGGTCCACCGCCGGGCCGTCGCCACGCAGGGCGCGGTGGAAGGCCAGGTTCTCCAGGGCACCGAGTTCGGCCTTGTGGCCGGGCAGGTGGCCCAGATAGGCGCTGCCACGGGCCAGGTGGCCACGGTCCACGATCTTCCCGGCCATGCGCACCTCGCCCGCGCTGGCCGCCAGCAGGCCGGCCAGCACACGCAGCAGGGTGGTCTTGCCGGCGCCGTTGCCGCCCAGCACCAGCAGCGCTTCGCCCGGACCCAGTTCGAAGTCCAGCGGACCGAACACCGGTTCCTCGTTGCGTGCGAAGGCCAGCCCACGGGCGTAGAGCAGCGGGGCTGGGGCGGAGGCGGGCGCGGTCATTGCGCCGGCATGCTACCGACTCGTTCGAAGGGGTGTCCATGACGGGAATCAAGGCGTGGTCGCCGGTCGTCCGCAGGACGCATAATCCGGGGCCTGTTTACCGATGCGGCGAGCCATGCAGATCCCCACCAAGTTGCCCAAGGTCGGCACGACCATCTTCACCGTGATGTCCCAGCTGGCGCTGGACCACCAGGCCGTGAACCTGGGCCAGGGTTTCCCCGATTTCCCGGTGCCGCAGCGCCTGGTGGACGAACTGGCCAAGGCCATGGCCGAGGGCCGGAACCAGTACGCGCCGGCACACGGCATTCCGGCGCTGCGGCAGGCCATCGCCGCAAAGACCGAACGCTGTTACGGCCGCACGGTCGATGCCGACGCCGAGATCACCGTCACCAGCGGCGCCAGCGAGGCGATCTTCAACGCCATCCAGGCCCTGGTGCGGCCGGCCGAGGAAGTGATCGTGCTCGACCCGTGTTACGACTGCTACGAACCGGCGATCGACCTGGCCGGCGCCCGCGCCGTGCACGTGCCGCTGGACCCCGTGGATTTCTCGGTGGACTGGCAGCGCGTGCGTGACGCCATCACGCCGCGCACCCGCATGCTGATGGTGAACACGCCGCACAACCCGTCCGGCGCGATGTTCGGCACCGACGACATGGCCGCGCTGGCGGAACTGCTGCGCGGCACCGGCATCGTGCTGCTCTCGGACGAGGTCTACGAACACATCATCTTCGACGGCCGCCGGCACGAGAGCGTGCTGCGCCATCCCGAGCTGGCCGAACGTTCGGTGGTGATCTCGAGTTTCGGCAAGACCTACCACTGCACCGGCTGGAAGGTCGGTTACGCGATCGCGCCGCCGGCGCTCAGCGCCGAGTTCCGCAAGGTGCACCAGTACAACACCTTCTGCACGTTCGCTCCGGCGCAGTGGGCGTTCGCGGCGATGATCACGCAGGAGCCGAAGCATTACGAGCAACTGGGAGATTTCTACCAGGCCAAACGCGACCGTTTCCGTCGCCAGCTCGAAGGCACGCGGCTGAAGCCGCTGCCCGTGCCGGGCGGTTATTTCCAGCTGGTGGACTATTCCGCCGTCAGCGACCTCGACGATGCCGCGTTCTGCCGCTGGCTGACGATCGAAAAGGGCGTGGCGGCGATCCCGCTGTCGCCGTTCTACGAAACACCGCCGGCCGGGCAGCGGCTGGCGCGGCTGTGTTTCGCCAAGGTCGAATCCACGCTGGACGCGGCCATCGAACGGCTGGAGAAGCTGTAGCCATGGACGATCTCCGTGTCTCGCTGATCCAGGGCGACACCGTCTGGCACGACCCGGACGCGAACCGGGCGATGTACGGCGGGCTGATGGCGCCGCTGGCCGGCCAGACCGACCTGGTGCTGCTGCCGGAAACTTTCACCTCGGGCTTCAGCAACGAGGCGCTGGCCTCGGCCGAGACCATGGAAGGCCCGACCGTGCACTGGATCCGCGACCAGGCGGCGCGGCTTGGCGCGGTGGTCACCGGCAGCGTGCAGATCCGCGACGGCGACGGCGTGTACAACCGGATGCTGTGGGCGACACCGGAAGGCGGGCTGTCGTACTACGACAAGCGGCATCTGTTCCGGATGGCGAAGGAGCACGAGCGGTATGCGGCCGGGCGCAAACGGTTGACGGTCGAGCTCAAGGGGTGGCGGGTCTGTCCATTGGTCTGCTACGACCTGCGCTTCCCGGTGTTCATCCGCAACCGTTTCGATGCCGAAGCACCGGGGCGCTTCGACTACGACCTGCTGCTGTTCGTCGCCAACTGGCCCGCGGCACGCCGCCATGCCTGGCAGACCCTGCTGCGCGCACGCGCGATCGAGAACCTGAGTTATGTCGCCGCGGTGAACCGCGTCGGCACCGACGGCAACGGCCACGCCTACGCTGGCGACAGCGCGGTGAACGATTATGGGCATGCCGCTGCTCGAACTCGACGACCGCCCGCAGGTGGCCACCACCACCTGGATGCCGCGGCGCTGGCCATGCACCGCGAACGTTTCCCGGCCCAGCTCGACGCCGACCGCTTCGAACTGCGCTGACGCCGTTCCCGCTTCCAGAAAACAAAACCCGCCGGAAGGCGGGTTTTGTTTTGGCGCGTGCCGGCCGGCTCAATCGTCCGACGGCAGGCCTTCCGGACGCTTCTTCCTGAACGGCGGCGGGCCGCCCGGACCCGGCTTGCGCGGGCCGCGGTTGCCGTCGGGACGCGGGCCCCGCGGCTGGCCGTAGGGGCTGGCGCCCGCGGGTTTGTTGCCACGCGGACCGGCCGGGCCGCGCGAATGGCCGTAAGGCGCCTCGGCCGGCTTGGGACCGCGCGGACCGCGCTGGCCATACGGGCTGTCGCCCTGCGGGCGCGGACCCCGGTCGTTGAACGGACGCGCGCCCTGCGGACGCGGACCGTTGGGCTTGCCGGGACGCTGGCCACGCGGCGGCGCGACCTTGGAACCGGTTTCCACGCCCTCGGGCACGTACCAGCTGCGGAATGCGGCCGGGTTGTTGTCGTGGGCGTTGTGATGGGTCGGCTGGGCGTCGCCGCGCGGGCCGCGCGGCTTCTTGTTGAAGCCGCCGGCACCGGCCGGACCACCGGCGCGGTTGCCGAAGTTGTCGTCGCGCGGGCCGCGCGCACCCGGCGCACCGCCGGGCTTGCCGCGGAAGGGTTTGCCGCCCGGGCCGCCGGCGGGACGCGGGCCACGCGGTGCGTCGGCGCCCATCGGACCGGAGAAGGGTTTGCCCGGGCCACGCTTGCCCTTGCCGCCGTAAGGCTTGCCGGCACCAGCGCCGGGACGGCCGCGGCCGCGCGGACGTTCCTCGCGCACGTGGTCGAAGCGGCGCAGTTCACGCGCCTCGTCGTCCACCGAACCGTTGACGTAGGACGCCTGCTTGCGGTCCTTGCCGACGCGGATCTCGGTCGGGCGCGACTTGCGCTGGCCGATTACCGGCTGCAGGGTCAGCACCGGCGGGTTGTCCTCGAGCCTGAACTGGGCGCGCAGCTTCTCGACCTGGTCGGCCGGCATCTCTTCGCAGTGGCCGCGCTTGAGCAGGCGGGGCAGGTGCACGCTGCCGTACTTCACGCGCTTGAGGCGGCTGACCTGGAAACCCTGCGATTCCCACAGGCGGCGCACTTCGCGGTTGCGGCCCTCGGTCAGCACGACCTTGAACCAGGCGTGCGAATCGGAGCTGCCGATACGCTCGATCTCGTCGAACTTGGCCGGGCCGTCTTCCAGCGCGACGCCGCGCGCCAGGCGGTCGACGACCGCGTCCGGCACTTCGCCGTGGATGCGGCAGACGTACTCGCGGGCGATGCCGCTGGACGGGTGCATCAGCGCGTTGGCCAGCTCGCCGTCGGTGGTCAGCAGCAGCAGGCCGGTGGTGTTGATGTCGAGGCGGCCGACGGCGATCCAGCGCGCGCCTTTGAGGCGGGGCAGGGACTCGAACACGGTCGGGCGGCCCTCGGGGTCTTCGCGCGTGGTGACTTCGCCTTCGGGCTTGTTGTACAGCAGCACGCTGGCGGGTTCGGTCAGCGCGGTGGCCACGAAGGTCTTGCCGTCGAGGTCGATGCGGTCGCCGCCCTTCACCGACTGCCCGGTCTGGGCCACGGTGCCGTTGACCTTGACCAGGCCCTGGGCGATGCGTTCCTCGAGCGCGCGGCGCGAGCCCAGGCCGGCCTGGGCGAGCACCTTGTGCAGGCGCTCCTCGACCTTGGCGGCGGGCTCGCTGCCTTTAAGGCGCAGCGAGAGGGTCTTTTTGGGTTTGTCGCTCATTACTTTTGCTCCGGCCAGGCGGTGTCGCCGGCCTCATCGTTGGAAAGGGCAGTCGTCGTCCCGACGGTGCCGTCGTCGTCTTCATGGTCGCCGGCCAGCTGATGGCCGCCGCCGGCGGGGTCTTCCGCATCGGCGTCGTCCAGCTGGTGGCCGCCGCCTTCGGTTTCACCTTCGTCCTCGTCGTCGCCGGACATCGCGGCGCTGGCCACGGCCGGCGGCGTGATGTCGAAGGGCAGCTGCGGCTCGAGCTCGGGAATGTCCTTGAGTTCGGCCAGCGGCGGCAGTTCGTCCAGGCTCCTGAGCCCGAAGTAGTCGAGGAAGGTCTTGGTGGTGCCGAACAGTTCCGGCCGGCCCGGCACGTCGCGGTGTCCGACCGAGCGGATCCACTCGCGCTCCTCCAGCATCTTGATCATGTTGGCATTGACGCTGACGCCGCGGATCTGTTCGATCTCGCCGCGGGTGATCGGCTGCCGGTAGGCGATCAGCGCCAGCGTCTCGAGCGTGGCGCGGGTGTACTTGGTCTGGCGTTCGGTCCACAGGCGCGCGACCCAGGCATGCACGTCGGCCTTGACCTGGAAGCGGAAGCCGGAGGCCACCTCGACCAGTTCGACGCCGCGTTCGGCGCAGGCCTCGCGCAGGTCGGCCAGGGCCTGTTCGAGCGCGCCCGGCGGCGGCGCCTCGTCCTCGGCGAACAGCCCGGCCAGCTGGGCCAGGGTGAGCGGTTGCGGGGCGGCCAGCAGGGCGGCCTCGACGATCTGTC
The DNA here is from genome assembly GCF_007993735.1 of Arenimonas daejeonensis. GTDB lineage: Bacteria > Pseudomonadota > Gammaproteobacteria > Xanthomonadales > Xanthomonadaceae > Arenimonas > Arenimonas daejeonensis. Next base: position 1,942,125 of record NZ_CP042453.1, read on the forward strand.
GGATCAGGGTCTGGTCCATGGATTCGCGGGTTGGGTGGGCTTACACGGTCGGCGCGTCGGCGCCGTCCGAGGTCGGTTCGGGGAGATCGATTTCGCTGGTTTCGCCTTCACCGGCGGCCAGCGACTTGACGTAGATCGGGGCCAGCGGCGCTTCCTGCACGATCTCGAGCAGTTGTTCCTTGGCCAGTTCCAGGATGGACAGGAAGGTCACCACCACGCCCAGCTTGCCTTCCTCGGCGTTGAACAGGCTTTCGAAGCCGTGGAACTGGCCGTCGCCCAGCTTCGACAGCACGTCGCCCATGCGCTGGCGGACACTCAGGGCCTCGCGCTTGATCGCGTGGTGGGTGAACAGCTCGGCGCGCTTGAGCACGTCGCGCAGCGCCAGCAGCATCTCGCGCAGGTCCACCGGCGGCGGCACCTTCACCGCGGCCCGCTCGGGCACGTGGGCGTGCGCCACGCTGGTGTCGCGGTCCAGGCGGTCCAGGCCGTCGATGTCCTCGGCGGCCTTCTTGAAACGCTCGTACTCCTGCAGGCGGCGCACCAGCTCGGCGCGCGGGTCGCCCTCGATGCCTTCGTCGGCCGGCGGGCGCGGCAGCAGCATGCGTGACTTGATCTCGGCCAGGATCGCGGCCATGACCAGGTATTCGGCCGCCAGCTCGAAGCGCAGCTCCTGCATCACGTCGATGTAGGTGACGTACTGGCGGGTGATCTCGGCGACCGGGATGTCCAGGATGTCCAGGTTCTGCCGGCGGATCAGGTACAGCAGCAGGTCCAGCGGGCCCTCGAACGACTCCAGGATGACCTCGAGCGCGTCCGGCGGATGTACAGGTCCTGCGGCATCTGCAGCACCGGCTGGCCCAGGACCATCGCCAGCGGCATTTCCTGCTGCTGGGGCGGGACGGGGAATGCCGGATGCTCCGCTTCGGGCGCGGTGTTGTCGCTCATCGGTGGCTCTCAGCGTTCGGTGTGGCTCTCATCGAGCGGGCCCCCTCCGGGCCGGGATGGTGCGGAACGTGCGCGGATCGGATCGGACTAGAGCGCCACCGGGTGGAAACCCTGGCGCACCACCACGGGCTCATCGCCCGTGCAGTCCACGATGCTGGTGGGGCCGGGCTCGCAGTCCTCGGCATCCAGCATCACATCGGCCCAGCGCAACCAGCGCTCGGCTACCCTTCGGCCTCGTGGCTGGTCGGATGTTCGTCATCCGGCAGCACCAGGCTGGTCGACAACAAAGGCTCTCCCACCGCTTCCAGCAAGGCCCTGGCGACCACGTGGTCGGGCAGGCGTATGCCGATGTCGCGGCGCTTGCTGCGGCCGCTGTTCTTGATGCGCTTGGGCAGGTCTGCGGAGGCCGGAAGGATGAAAGTGCAGGGTCCGGGGTCAGCGATCGCAGGAGCCGGAAGGCCGGATCGTCGAGCCGGGCCAGGCGGCCGGCCTCACTCAATTGGCGACAGAGTAAGGTGAAAGGGTGGCGCCTGTCCAGTTCGCGCAGGCGCAAAACCCGGTCTTCGGCATCCTTCCCGTTCAGGGTCCAGACCAACGAGTAGCCCGCATCGGTGGGAATCAACGCCAGCCCGCCCGCCGTAAGGGCAGTGGCGGCCTTCTCTATCAGGCGCGATTGGGGATTGACCGGGTGGACATGCAAGCGTTCAGGCATGCCGCATGATGCCTGCCCAGTCGGATTTGGCCCAGCCCCCGTGTTGTGTCCCACGCATGTGGCGTCTTGATATCGTGTGCGCCGCAAGACACGCGACCTGGCGCATTGCGCGCGGAAGGGTCTGCACCTGCTTCGCCATCATCGACAAGGAGTCGGCACCTGATGTGGTATGTGATTCTCGGCCGGGATCGTGAGCATTCCCTGGCGGCGCGCCTGGCGGCGCGGCCTGATCATCTGGCACGGCTGGAAGCGTTGCGCGACCAGGGGCGGCTGAAGCTGGCCGGTCCCCTGCCGGCGATCGATGCCGCCGACCCGGGTCCGGCGGGTTTCGTGGGCAGCCTGATCGTTGCCGAGTTCGGCTCGCTCGCCGAGGCACAGGCCTGGGCTGATGCCGATCCCTACATTGCCACCGGGGTTTATTCCCGCGTGGACGTGATGCCGTTCAAGCCGGTGTTGCCATGAGCCTGGCCCGCGAACAGCGACCGGACGCCATCCGCGCGGCCCTGCAGGCGGCCCTGCAGCCGGTGTCGCTGGAGGTCGTGGACGAGAGCCACAAACATGCCGGCCACGCCGGGGCCCGTGACGGGCGTGGCCATTTCGCGGTCAGCATCGTCAGCGAGGCCTTCGCCGGCCTGGCGCCGTTGGCACGGCATCGGCGGGTCTATGCGGCCCTGGGCACGATGATGGAGACCGATATCCACGCGCTCTCCATCCAGGCCCGGACGCCCGCCGAAGCGGCTTGACTCCCTCCCCTGTTTACAGGGGAGGGTTGGGGTGGGGTGAGTCCTGGCTCCGAAGTTCCACCCCTCCCGGCCTCCCCCTGCAAGCAGGGGAGGGGAAGTGGAGGGGCCCGGCAGCAGGGAAAGGGAACGTTAGGCGCCCCGGCGGCCGCTGTTATACTGCCCCACGGCTGCGTGCCGGGGACCGCGCTCTGCCAATGGAATCAATCACTTGGCAATGGCTGCGGACCCGTTCGCGAGCTTCCCTGGACCCTGCGGTGGGGCGCGAAAGCGCTCCGTTGCCGGCCGGCTCGGCCGGCTGCTTGAGAACCCCGACGAATGCGCCTTTCCACCATCAAGCTGTCCGGCTTCAAATCCTTCGTAGATCCCACGGTGCTGCACCTGCCGACCAACATGACCGGCGTCGTCGGTCCGAACGGTTGCGGCAAGTCCAACATCATCGATGCCGTGCGTTGGGTGATGGGCGAAAGTTCGGCCAGCCGCCTGCGCGGTGATTCGCTGACCGACGTGATCTTTTCCGGCTCGTCCACGCGCAAGCCGGTCAGCCAGGCCCAGGTCGAACTGATCTTCGACAACTCCGAAGGCAGCATCGGCGGCGAGTACGCGCGTTACGCGGAAATCTCGGTCAAACGCTCGGTCAGCCGCGACGGCCAGTCGAACTACTACCTCAACGGCGCGCGCTGCCGCCGCCGCGACATCACCGACCTGTTCCTCGGCACCGGCCTGGGCGCGCGCAGCTACTCGATCATCGAACAGGGAATGATTTCCCAGATCATCGAGGCCCGGCCCGAAGACCTGCGCGTGTACTGGAAGAGGCGGCCGGCATCTCCAAGTACAAGGAGCGCCGCAAGGAAACCGAATCGCGTATCAAGAGCACGCGCGAGAACCTCGAGCGCCTGAACGACCTGCGCGAGGAAGTGGACAAGCAGCTCGAACACCTCAAGCGCCAGGCCCGCGCCGCCGAGCAGTACCAGACCCTGCAGGCCGAACGCCTGAACAAGGACGCGCAGCTCAAGGCGCTGGAATTCCGCCGTTACGACGCCGACCTGAAGTCGCTGCATGATTCATTGACCCAGGACGAGATCAAGCTGCAGGCCCTGCTGGCCGATCAGCGCCAGGCCGAGGCCCAGATCGAGGCCTGCCGCAGCCAGCATGGCGAAGCCAGCGAACGCCTGGGCAAGGCCCAGGCCGAGGTCTATCGCGTCGGCGGCGAACTGGCCCGCATCGAACAGCAGATCCAGCACCAGAAGGAACTGCGCCAGCGCCTGGAAACCGCGCGCGCCGAAGCCGACGCCGCCTTCGCCCAGATCGGCGAACACATCAGCGGCGACGAACGCCAGATGGGCGAATTGCACAACGCCATTGCCGTCGCCGATCCCAAGCTCGAAGCCCTGCGCGCCGAAGACGCCGGCCGGCAGGAGGCGCTCAAGGCCGCCGAAACCGCGCTGCACGACTGGCAGCAGCGCTGGGACACCTATGCCAAGGCGCAGGCGGAAGCCGCGCGTTGGGCCGAGGTCGAGCGCACCAAGATCGAATACCTGGAAAAGCAGGCGCTGGACGCGGGCCGCCGCCGCGAAGCGCTGGCCAACGAACGCACCGGGCTCGACACCAGTGCGATCACCGAAGCCCTGGCGCGCCTGACCGCCGACCACGACAGCCAGAAGGCCGGCCTTGATGGCCTGGGCCAGACGCTCGAGCAGCGCAAGGCCGCCCTGACCGCGCTGCAGGAACAGCAGCGCCAGCAGCAGTCCGAACTGGCCGAAGTGCGCAAGCAGGGCCAGACCGCGCGTGGCCGCCTGTCCTCGCTCGAAGCGCTGCAGCACGCCGCGCTGGGTCAGGAAAAGAACGTCGCGCTGGACTGGTTAAAGGCCCAGGGCATCGCCGACAACGCCCGCCTGGGCGAAGCGCTGCAGGTCGAGGCCGGCTGGGAAACCGCGGTCGAAACCGTGCTCGGCAGCCTGCTCGAAGCCGTCACCGTGGATGCGCCGACGGATTGGCTGGATGCACTGGCCAGCCTCGGCCAGGGTCGCGTCGCGCTGGTCAGTGGCGAGAATCGTGGCATCAACGTGCCCGCCGGTTCGCTGGCGGCCAAGGTGCAGGGCCCCGATGCGGTGCGTCGCCTGCTGGCGAACATCCATGCGGCCGACGATGCGGCCGCCGCACGCGCCGTGTCGCTCGGCGAAAACGAAGCCGTCATCACCCGCGGCGGCGAATGGCTGGGCGGCGGCTGGCTGCGCGTGCTGCGCAGCGGCGACGCCCACCAGGGTGCGCTGGCCCGCGAACGCGAGATCCAGTCGCTGCGCGCGGAAATCGAAGCGCTGGCGAAGAAGGAACAGCAGCTCAACGAAGCCTTGACCTCGATGCGCGACAAGCTGCTCGAGGCCGAACAGCACCGCGAGGACGCGCAGCGTTCGCTGTATCTGGCGCACCGCAGCGTGTCCGAACTCGCCGGCCAGTTGCAGGGCCAGCAGAGCCGCCTCGAATCCGCACAGGCGCGCGTTTCACGCATCGACGGTGAACTGGCCACGCTCGGCACCACGCTGGAAGAGTCCCAGGCCAATGCCCGCGAGGCGCGCGCGCGCCTGGAGCAGGCGGTGGCGAAAATGGGCGACCTCGAATCCGAACGCCAGCGCCTGGACGCCGAGCGTCGCAGCCTGGGCGAAGGCCGCGACGCCGCCCGCAACACCGCCCGCGAAGCCCGCGAGGCGGCGCACCAGCTGGCGCTGTCGCTGGAATCGCAGCGCGCCCGCGTGGTCGCGCTGAGCCAGTCGCTGGCGCGCATGGGCAACCAGAAAGCGCAGCTGGAAGTGCGTCTGAACGAACTCGTGGCCCAGCTCGCCGACGGCGACGCGCCGGTGGTGGCCCTGCAGGCCGAACGCCAGGCCGCGCTCGACCAGCGCGTCATCGTCGAGAAGGACCTGGCCGCGGCCCGTTCCACCGTGGACGGCATCGAGGCCGAGATGCGCGGTTACGAACAGACCCGCCAGCAGCGCGACCAGCAGGCGCTGGCCCAGCGCGAGGCGATCTCCTCGCGGCGCATGGAAGAGCAGGCCCTGAGCTTGCGCGCCGGCCAGCTTTCGGAAGCCGTCGCGGCCGCTGGCCTGGCGCTGGAAGAGGTGCTGGCCTCGCTGCCCGAAAAGGCCGACGTCGAAGGCTGGCAGAAGACCCTGACCGACATCGACGCCAAGATGCGCCGCCTGGAGCCGGTCAATCTGGCCGCGATCCAGGAATACGGCGAGCAGAGCGAACGCAAGACCTACCTCGACGCCCAGAACGCCGACCTCACCTCGGCCCCTGGACACCTGGAAGGCGCGATCAAGAAGATCGACAAGGAAACCCGCGGCCGCTTCAAGGAAACCTTCGACCGGGTCAATGCCGGCGTGCAGGAGCTGTATCCGCGCCTGTTCGGCGGCGGCCACGCCTACCTGGAGCTCACCGGCGAAGACCTGCTCGACACCGGCGTGTCGATCATGGCCCGCCCGCCCGGCAAGCGCGTGTCCAACATCTCCCTGCTTTCGGGCGGCGAGAAGGCGCTGACCGCCGTGGCCCCTGGTGTTCGCGATCTTCCGCCTGAACCCGGCGCCGTTCTGCCTGCTCGACGAGGTGGACGCGCCGCTGGACGAGGCCAATGTCGGCCGCTTCTCGTCCATGGTCACCGAGATGAGCGAGAAGGTGCAGTTCCTGTTCGTCACCCACAACAAGGCGACGATGGAGGCCGCGAAGCAGCTGTCCGGCGTGACCATGCGCGAACCGGGCTGCAGCCGCCTGGTCTCGGTGGACCTGGCCGAGGCCTCCCGGCTGGTCGGCGCGGCCTGACCGCGCCGCCGAAATCGGGCATCATTCCGCAGGGCCGCCCCCGCGGCCGTGACGGCACACAGGGAGAGGCGCCATGTTCGACGGACTCAGCGACACCGCGCTGCTGCGCATCGCCATCGGCGCGGCCGCCCTGATCCTGTTCGCGGTCATCCTCTACACCAGCCGCCGGAAGTCCGGCGAGCAGGGCAAGCGCCGCGTCCCGTCCCGTTCCGCCGACTCCGGCAGCGGGCGCCAGGAACCGACCCTGCGCGAGCTGCTGGAAGCCGACGCCGACCCCGAAGACAGCGCCGCCGGCATCGAACAGTCCGAACTCGACCTGCTGGAAAAGACCCTGGCGGGCGAGGACGTGCCCGACCGCCGTCCGGCGCCGGCACCGCTGCCCGGCGCCCGTCCAGACGAGAATTTCGACAAGGTGGTCAGCTTGTTCCTGGCCGCCCGTGCCGGCCAGGCGCTGCACGGCCCGGACCTGGTGGTCGCCGCCGAGAAAGCCGGCCTGGTCTATGGCCACATGAACATCTTCCACCGCCTGGTGGACAACCACCCGGAGCAGGGCCCGGTGTTCAGCGTCGCCAACCTGGTCAAGCCTGGATCCTTCGACATGACCCACATCCAGGACCTGCGCACGCCGGGCATCAGCTTCTTCATGGCGCTGCCGGGCCCGCTGTCGGCGCTTGACGCCTGGGACGCGATGCTGCCCACCGCCCAGCGCATGGCCGAGCTGCTCGACGGCGTGCTGCTGGACGAGGAGCGCAATGCCCTGGGCCGCCAGCGCATCGCCCACATCCGCGAAGACCTGCGCAACTACGACCGCAAGCAGCAGAAGTGGGACCTGCGCACCACCCGCTGAGGCCGCGATGAGCACGCCCGCCGCGCGCGCCGCATCGCTGCGCCGCCAGATCGAAGACGCCAACCACCGCTATCACGTGCTCGACGACCCGGCGATCCCGGACGCCGAGTACGACGCGCTGGTGCGCGAACTGCAGGCCATCGAGGCCGCGCATCCCGAGCTGGCCACCGAGGACTCGCCCACGCGCCGGGTCGGCGGCGCGGTGCTGCCGTTTTTCGAGGAAGTGCGGCACGAGCAACCGATGCTCTCGCTCAACAACGCCTTCAGCGACGCGGAAGTACAGGAGTTCGTGCAGCGCATCGTGCGCGAGCTGGGTGAAGTGGCGCCGGCCTTCTCGGTCGAACCCAAGCTCGACGGCCTGGCGATCAGCCTGCGCTACGAGGATGGCGTGTTCGTGCGCGGCGCCACCCGCGGCGACGGCGCCACCGGCGAGGACGTCACCGCGAACCTGCGCACGGTGAAGGCCATTCCCCTGCGCCTGCGCGGCGATGCGCCGCCGGTGCTGGAGGTGCGCGGCGAGGTCTACATGCCGCGCGCGGGTTTCGAAGCCTATAACCAGCGCATGCGTGAAACCGGCGGCAAAGTGTTGGCGAACCCGCGCAACGGCGCCGCCGGGTCGCTGCGCCAGCTGGACCCGAAACTCGCCGCCGCGCGGCCGCTGGCGTTCTACGCCTACGGCCTGGGCGTGGTCTCGGGCTGGGACCTGCCGGACCGCCATTCGCAGATGCTCAAGGCGCTGCGTGCCTTCGGCTTCCCGGTGTCGCCCGAGGTCGGCGTGGCGCATGGTGCACAAGGCCTGCTCGACTACTACGCGAAGATCGGCGCGCGCCGCGACACGCTGCCTTACGACATCGACGGCGTCGTGTACAAACTCGACCGCCATGACCAGCAGAACGCGATGGGCTTCGTCTCGCGCGCGCCGCGCTGGGCAATCGCGCACAAGTTCCCGGCGCAGGAACAGCTGACCACGGTCGAGGCGATCGAAGTGCAGGTCGGCCGCACCGGCGCGCTGACGCCGGTGGCGCGGCTGGCGCCGGTGCAGGTGGCGGGTGTCACCGTCACCAACGCGACCCTGCACAACGCCGACCAGATCGCCCGGCTCGATGTGCGCGTCGGCGACACCGTGATCGTGCGCCGCGCCGGCGACGTGATCCCGGAAGTGGTGCGTGTGATTGGCGAAAAACGCCCGGTCGACGCCAAGGGAGTGCCGCTGCACGGTCCCTACGAATTCCCTGCCAACTGCCCGGCCTGCGGCTCGCACACCGAAGCCGTGCGCAAGGTGCTCAAGCAGACCAAGGCCGGCGGCATCGAATACGCCGAGGGCGCCGCCATCGTCTGCACCGGCGGCCTGTTCTGCCCGGCGCAGCGCAAGCAGGCCTTGATCCATTTCGCCTCGCGCCGGGCCATGGACATCGAGGGCCTGGGCGAACGTTTCATCGAGGCGCTGGTGGATTTCGGCTACGTGAAGACCGTGGCCGACCTGTACCGGCTGCGCCTGGACGACTTCCTGGAGATGAAGCGCCGCGCCGACGAGCGCGACGGCACCGTGCCGGAGACCGTCAAGGCCGGCAAGGTCGCCACGAAGTGGGCGGAGAACCTGGTCGAGGCGATCGCGGCCAGCAAGGCCACCACGCTGGAGCGCCTGCTCTTCGCATTGGGCATCCGCGATGTCGGCGAGAGCACGGCACGCATCCTGGCGCGTTATTTCGGCGCGCTCGATCCGATCCTGGCGGCTGACGAGGCCACCCTGGTGCAGATCCCGGACGTCGGCCCGGTCGTCGCCGCGCGCATCGCCGGCTTCTTCGCCGAGGCGCACAACCGCGAAGTGGTGCAGGCGCTGCGCGAGGCCGGCGTGCACTGGCCGGAAGGCCCGCCGCAGCGTTCCGCCGAGGGCCCGCTGGCCGGCCAGACCGTGGTGCTGACGGGCGCGCTTTCGGCCATGAGCCGGGACGAGGCGGGCGACCGCCTGCAGGCGCTGGGTGCCAAGGTGGCCGGCAGCGTGTCGAAGAAGACCAGCTTCGTGGTGGCGGGTGAAGCGGCCGGTTCCAAGCTCGAGAAAGCCAACGAGCTGGGCATCCGCGTCTGGGACGAGGCCGAGCTGTTGGCCTTCCTGGAAGCGCACGGATCCTGAACGGGCACGAAACCTGAAAGGTGGCCGACGTCCTGTCCCGTCGGTGCGGGAGGCGCACAATGGCGGCCATGAAGGACTGGAAACCCACCGCGAACGCCAAGGCCCTGCGCCTGCGCGCGGAACTGTACGCGCTGATCCGGCGTTTCTTTGCCGAGCGCAAGGTGCTGGAAGTCGAGACCCCGATCCTGTCGGCGGCCGGCAACACCGACCCGAACATCGAAAGTTTCAACCTGCGCTTCGAGGGCGCGAAAACCGCCGGCGAACCGCTGCGCTGGCTACGCACCTCACCCGAGTTCCCGCTCAAGCGCCTGGTCGCGGCCGGTGTCGGTGACTGTTACGAACTGGGCCGCGTGTTCCGTAACGGCGAGGCCGGCAAGCGCCACAACCCCGAGTTCACCATGCTCGAGTGGTACCGGGTCGGCTGGACCCACCACCAGCTGATGGACGAGACCGCCGAACTGCTCAAAGCCGCGCTGGCCCTTGCCGGGCGCCGCGCCACCGTGCGCGACACCAGTTTCCGCCAGCTCTACCAGGACAAGTTCGGTTTCGACCCGATGACCGCGCCGGAGTCGGAACTGCGCTCGCCGCTGGGCGTGTTCGGCATCGACCCCAAGGGCCTGACGCGCGACGACTGGCTGGACCTGCTGATGACCCACCTGATCCAGCCCAGCATTCCCGCCAGCCGCATCCTGCTGGTGTACGACTACCCGGTCAGCCAGTGCGCGCTGGCGAAGATCCGGCCCGGCGACCCGCCGGTGGCCGAACGTTTCGAGGCCTACCTGGGCCCGCTGGAAATGGCCAATGGCTATCACGAGCTCACCGACCCGGCCGAACAGCGCGCGCGTTTCGAAGCCGACCTCGAGCGCCGTCGCGCCCGCAACGCCGCGTTGCCGCCGCTGGACGAACGCCTGCTGGCCGCGCTGCCGAAGCTGCCCACCTGCGCGGGTGTCGCCCCTGGGCGTGGATCGCTTGCTGATGGCGCTGCTGGGCACCGAAAAATCGGTGACGTGCTCGCTTTCCCGTTCGACCGGGCATGAATCACGGGTAAGCGCGCCGTCGCCGGTCGGCCGGGGTTGCCCGGCGATTCATCCTTCAGTCCCTAGATTTCTTCTCCGTGCGGCTCCCGTGGGGCCGACGTCACGGAGAACCGCCATGAACCGCCCAGCCGCCGCCCTTGTTGCCTTCGCCACGGTCGCCTTCGCGCTGCCGCTGTCGGCCCAGGCTGATGACCGCTATGGCAACCACCCTCCGGACGCGTGGGTGGTGAGCTGCAACTCCGACGGCTACCGCGACCGGTACTGCCCGATGGACACCCGAGGCGGCGTGCGCCTGGTACGCCAGGTGTCGAATTCGCGCGGCCCCTGCATCGAAGGCCGCACTTGGGGCTACGATCGCCGCGGCATCTGGGTCACCGACGGCTGCCGCGCGCAGTTCGAAGTGGGCAGTCGCTACGACGGTCGACCGGGCTACGGACATCCCGACCCGGCGCCGCGGATCGTGCGCTGCGAGTCGATCGGCAACCGCGAGTACTTCTGCCCCGTGCAGGGTGGGCGGATCGAGTCGGTGGACATCCAGCGTCGGCTGAGCCGCGGCGATTGCACTTACCGCCAGCACTGGGGATTCACCCCGCGCGGCATCTGGGTCGACCGCGGCTGCCGCGCCGACTTCGTCGTCTACTGATCGGCGGATTTCCGGGTGCGCTTCCGGACGGGTTTGCGCGCCGGCGCCGGTTTCCTCGGCGCCGGCGCCACCACCTTGCCCAACTGCCGTCCCAGCGCGCTGGCCAGTTTCAGCGGCGGCATCGCCAGCGCCAGGGCTTCCGCACTCCAGGCCTTCAGCGTCGAAGGCGCCAGGTTGAGCGCGCCGGCCAGCGGCGCCGGCAACCAGTCCGCGCCCGCCTTGCGCAGGCGGCAGACGCTGTCGGCGTAACGGCCCGCGGCCCAGGTGGCGGCGACCGCACGCACCGTGGCGGTGACCAGGGGTTCGAGCGGGGTGTAGCGCATCAGCGGCGTGCTGACCGCCGCCGGCACCCAGCCGTTCAGCAGGCCGCGCAGGCCTTCGCGCGTGGCCAGCGGGCTGAGCACGGCCTGGGTCTGGGCCACGGCCAGCACACCCTCGATTTCCCAGCCCGCGGGCTTGAGCTTGTAGCGGCGATAGATCGCCTGCACCAGCTTGCGCTGGATGTCTTCGGCCGATTCGCTGGTGCCGGCACTGCGCACCCGGGCGGGCAGGAAGGGCTTGAGCAAAGGCACGCGGTCCAGCCCGACCTGCAGGGCGGCGCCGGCGCCGGCCTTGACGCAGGCGGCGTGCAGCATCGGTTCGATGCCGGTGTCGAAGGCGGCGGTCTTGCGGGGCGTGGCGCGGGCGGGGCGGGCACTCATGGCCGGAGCATAACGCGGCGGCCCGCCGGGGCGCCTTGCTAAACTCGGCGGCCTGACGACCCCGGACACACGCATGGACTTCGACCGCTACGACCGCATCCGCCCGATCCGCTGGCACGGCGACCGCCTGGCCCTGCTGGACCAGCGCCGGCTGCCGTTCGTGGTGGAGATGGTGGACTGCACCGACAGCGATGCCGTGGCCCGTGCGATCCACGACCTGGTGGTGCGCGGCGCGCCGGCGATCGGCATCGCCGCGGCCTGGGGCGCGGTGCTGGCGGGGCAGGGCATCCAGGCGGCCGATGGTGCCGAGGCGCTGCACAGGCTCGGCCCCGCGCTGGACCGGCTCAAGGCCGCACGCCCGACCGCGGTGAACCTGATGTGGGCCCTGGCCCGGCTGCGGCGCGTGCTGGCCGGTGCCGGCAGCGACTGGCTGTCGGTGCTGGCCGCCGAAGCCACGGCGATCGAAACCGAAGACCTGGCCGCGAACCGCACCATGGGCGCGCTGGGCGCCGCCCTGATCGCACCCGGCAGCGGCGTGCTGACCCACTGCAACACCGGTTCGCTGGCCACCGCGGGGTTCGGCACCGCCCTGGGCGTGATCCGCGCCGGCGTGGCCGAGGGCCGCATCGAGCGCGTTTACGCCAGCGAAACCCGGCCCTGGCTGCAGGGCGCGCGCCTGACGGTCTGGGAACTGCTGCAGGACGGCATCCCGGCCACCCTGATCGCCGACGGTGCGGCCGCGCACCTGATGAAGACCGGCGCGGTGCAGTGGGTGATCGTCGGTGCCGACCGCATCTGCGCCAACGGCGACACCGCCAACAAGATCGGCACCTATTCGCACGCCATCGCCGCCCGCCACCACGGGTTGAAGGTGATGGTGGTCGCGCCGTCCTCGACCGTGGACATGGCGACCGCACGCGGCGAAGACATTGATATCGAGATGCGCGACCCGGCCGAACTGCTGGCCGTGGCGGGCACGCGCACGGTCGCCGAGGGGGTCGCGGCGTGGAATCCGGTATTCGACGTGACCCCGGCCGGACTGATCGACGCCATCGTCACCGAGCGCGGTGTGGTGACCGCCCCGGACGCGGCCCGCATGGCCGCTGTCTTCGGACATCAAAATAAGGCCTAAGTGCTTGTTTTCCGGCCTCTAGACTGGCCCGTCGCGGGCTGGTTTCTGGTATGATTTTCCGTCCCTGAAAGCCCTGCCTGCGACCCTGGTCGCGGCACCCGCCCGAACGTCGAACACGGAAGCACGAATGGCAGATCTCGCGAAGGAAATCATCCCGGTCAACCTCGAAGACGAGATGCGCAAGAGTTACCTCGACTACGCCATGAGCGTGATCGTGGGCCGCGCCCTCCCGGATGTCCGCGACGGCCTCAAGCCCGTGCACCGCCGCGTCCTGTTCGCGATGAACGAGCTGGGCGCGCACAGCAACAAGCCCTACTACAAGTCGGCGAGAATCGTCGGCGACGTCATCGGCAAGTACCACCCGCATGGCGACCAGTCGGTGTACGACACCCTGGTGCGCATGGCGCAGCCGTTCTCGCTGCGCTACCTGCTGGTGGACGGCCAGGGCAACTTCGGCTCGGTCGACGGCGACTCCGCCGCGGCCATGCGATACACCGAGGCGCGCATGTCGCGCCTGGCGCACGAGCTGATGGCCGACATCGACAAGGACACCGTCGACTTCCAGCCCAACTACGACGAGAAGGAACAGGAGCCGACGGTGATGCCGTCGCGCTTCCCGAACCTGCTGGTGAACGGCTCGGCCGGCATCGCGGTCGGCATGGCCACCAACATCCCGCCGCACAACCTGGGCGAAGTGATCGACGCCACCATCGCCCTGATCGACGACCCGGAAACCAGCATCGGCGACCTGATGCAGTACGTGCCGGGCCCCGATTTCCCGACCGCGGGCATCATCAACGGCTCGGCCGGCATCCACGCCGCCTACCACACCGGCCGCGGCCGGGTGCGCATGCGCGCCAAGGCCGACGTCGAGGTCAACGAGGACAACGGCCGCGAAGCCATCATCGTCACCGAGCTGCCCTACCAGGTGAACAAGGCGCGCCTGATCGAGAAGATCGCCGAGCTGGTGAAGGAAAAGAAGCTCGAGGGCATCAGCGAGCTGCGCGACGAGTCCGACAAGGACGGCATGCGCATCTTCATCGAGGTCAAGCGCGGCGATTCGGCCGAGGTGGTGCTCAACAACCTGTACCTGCAGACGCCGATGGAGTCGGTGTTCGGCATCAACATGGTGGCCCTGGTCGACGGTCGGCCGCAGATCCTCAACCTCAAGCAGATGCTCGAGGCTTTCGTCAGGCACCGCCGCGAGGTGGTCACCCGCCGCACCATCTTCGACCTGCGCAAGGCCCGCGCCCGCGCGCACATCCTCGAGGGCCTGACGGTCGCGCTCGCCAACATCGACGAGATGATCGAGCTGATCAAGACCTCCGAGAACCCGGTGGTGGCCAAGGAACGCATGCTGGCCCGCACCTGGCAGCCCGGCCTGGTCGGCGCGCTGCTGGCCGCCGCCGGCGCCGAAGCCTCGCGTCCGGAAGACCTGCCGGCCGGCGTCGGCCTGGTGGCCGACGGTTACCAGCTCACCGAGACGCAGGCGCAGCAGATCCTCGAGATGCGCCTGCACCGCCTCACTGGCCTGGAGCAGGAAAAGCTCACCGACGAGTACAAGCAACTGCTCGAGGTCATCCGCGGCCTGATCGAGATCCTGGAGAACCCGGGCGTGCTGCTCGAGGTGATCCGCACCGAGCTGCGCAACGTGCGCGAGGAATACGCCGACGCCCGCCGCACCGAGATCCGCCCGGGCGAGGAAGACCTCGACATCCTGGACCTGATCGAGTCCGAGGACGTGGTGGTGACGCTGTCGCACGCCGGCTACGCCAAGCGCCAGCCGCTCACGACCTACCGCGCGCAGAAGCGCGGCGGCAAGGGCCGCTCGGCCACCGCGGTGAAGGAAGAGGATTTCATCGACCGCCTGTGGGTGGTGAACACGCACGACACCCTGCTGACCTTCACCAGCACCGGCCGCGTGTTCTGGCTCAAGGTCTACCAGCTGCCCGACGCCGGCCCGAACTCGCGCGGCCGCCCGATCATCAACTGGATCCCGCTGCAGGAAGGCGAGAAGGTGCAGGCAGTGCTGCCGGTGCGCGAGTTCGATGAAGGGCACTTCGCGTTCTTCGCCACCCGCGACGGCACCGTCAAGAAGACCCCGCTGAGTGACTACTCGCGCCCGCGTTCGACCGGCATCTGGGCCATCAACCTCGACGAGGGCGACGGCCTGGTGGACGTGCAGCTGACCAACGGCGAGCGCAACGTGATGCTGTTCGCCAGCAACGGCAAGGCCGTGCGTTTCGACGAGTCCGAGGTCCGTCCGATGGGCCGCACCGCCACCGGCGTGCGTGGCATGCGCCTGAAGGAAGACGAGGAAGGGCAGGGCGCCAAGGTCGTGTCCATGATCGTGGTGGACGGCGACGGCGATATCCTGACCGCCAGCGAAAATGGCTTCGGCAAGCGTACCGCGGTGGCCGAGTTCCCGCGCAAGGGCCGCGGCACCGGGGCGTGATCGCGATGCAGACCAGCGACCGCAACGGCGAGCTGGTCGGCGCCATCCAGCTGACCGAACAGCACGAGATCCTGCTGATCTCCGACCAGGGCACCCTGGTGCGCACCCGCGCCGCCGAGGTCAGCCAGGTGGGCCGCAACACCAGGGCGTGACCCTGATGCGCGTGGCCGAGGACGAGAAGCTGATCGCTGTCGAGCGCGTGGACGTGATCGAGGTCGAGGTCGAGGTCGCCGACGACGACGCGGTCGCCGTCACGGAGCCCTCGCAGCCGCAGCCGGAGGCTTGATGCCGGCGGGCCGCGCGGAACCATCCGCGTGGCCTGTACCCTAAGGCCGGAATCCCCCTGGAGAGCGGCATGCGCCCGACCCGTCCCGCCGCGGCCTGGATGGCCGTGTTGTCCCTGCCCTGTTGTCCGCCAGCCCGCAGTCGCCGGCCCAGGCGGTGCGCGACAGCGACACCACCCGCATCTCCGAAGCCCGCGACCGCGTGCTGCCGGTGGTGGTCAGCATCCTCAACGTGCGCCAGGACTACCAGCAGGGCGAGCCCGTGCTCAGCGTCTCCAGCGGCAGCGGCACCGTGGTGTCGCCGGAAGGGCACATCGCCACCAATGCCCATGTCACCCAGAACGGCAAGAGCTTCCGGGTGGTGTTCGCCGACGGCCGCGAACTGCCGGCGCGTCTGGTCGGCACCGACACGCTGTCCGACCTGGCGGTGCTGCAGGCGATTCCGCCCAGGCCGGAAAAATTCGCGCACGCCGACTTCGCCGACGTGCTCGACCTGCGCCCCGGCGATACCGTGCTGGCCATGGGCGCGCCCTGGGGCCTGTCCAATTCGATGAGCGCGGGCGTGGTCAACAATCCACGCCGCCTGCTGGTGTCGCTGTTCGACGACGAGGCCGACTACGAAGACCGCCTGGGTGCCGACGAGCCCACGGGCCGCTATTACGCCTGGATCCAGCACGACGCGGCGATCGCACCCGGCAACTCCGGCGGCCCGCTGGTGGACCTCAGCGGCCGCATCGTCGGCGTGAACACCCGCGGCATGATCTTCGGCGGCGACCTCGCCTTCGCCATTCCCGGTCCCGATGCCGGTGAAGTGGTGCGTGCCCTGATCGCCAAGGGCCGCATCGAACGCGCGCAGTTCGGGTTCCGCCTGCGTTCGCTCAAGGGCACCGGCTACAGCGAAGGCGTGCTGGTGAACGCGGTCGAGCGTGGTTCGGCCGCCGAGAAGGCCGGACTGCGCGCCGGCGACCGCATCCTGGCGCTGGACGGCGCGGCCGTCAGCGCGCCGCAGCCGGTGGACGTGCCGGCCCTGCAGCGACGTTTCGCCGAGCTGCCGATCGGCCAGCGCGTGCAGCTGGCGATCGACCGTGACGGTCGCCGTCGCGAGATCCGCCTGGTGGCCGAGTCGCAGCCGGAAGGACGTGGCGACGAGGGCGCCTTCGAACCCTTCGGCCTGTCGCTGTCGGAACTGACGCCGGCCATGGGCCGGCGCCGCAATTTCGAGGATGCCGAGGGCCTGCTGGTCACCGGCATCCGCCCCGGTGGCCCGGCGGCGATTGCCCGCCCGGCACTCGCCCCGGGCGACCTGATCCTGCGCGTGGCCGGCAAACCTGTGCGCAGCCTGGACGAACTGGAAGCCGTGGCCGGCAAACCTTCCGGCGACGGCCAGCCGCTGGTGATCGAATTCCAGCGCGAAGCCGAACAGCGGCTCGCCCTGCTGTCGCCGATCCACGGCGACCGCGTGCGCACGCCGCTGCCCGAGCTGCCCAAGGCCTGGTCCGGTGTCGAGGTGCAGCCGGTGACCAGTTCGCTGGCGCGCGACCTCGGCCTGGCGGCATCCGGTTTCCGCATCACCCGCGTCTATCCCGGCAGTCCGCTGGCCGCGGCCGGCGCCGAGGTCGGCGACCTGCTGACCGCGATCGACGGCGAGCCGCTGCGCGCGGCCAACGAAAATTCGGACGACGGCTACCACCAGCGCGTACGCGACCTGCCCATCGGCAGCCGCGCCGAATTCGCCGCGCTGCGCAACGGCAAGACGCAGAGCTTCGCGGTCACCCTGGGCGAGTCGCCGGTCAACACATCTGGCCTGCGCACCCTGGCCCTCACGCGCCTGCGTGCGCAGCTGCGCGAGTTCGGTTTCTACGACCGCGCCGCGCGCCGCCTGCCGGCCAGCCAGGCTGGCGTGGTGGTGGACGGCGTCGAAACCGGCGGTCCCGCCGGCCTCGCGCACCTGCAGGGTGGCGACATCATCATCAGCCTCGGCAATGAACCGGTGCGCGATCTGGCCGGCCTGGCCAGGTCGCTAGACACCGCGCTGGCCAAGGGCAACGGCAGCGTGATCCCGCTGCAGGTGCTGCGCGGCCCGGAAACCCGCATCCTCTACCTCGAACGCTACTGGCTCACGGAGACTCCATGACCCTGGTCCGCCCGCTGTTGATCTGCGCCCTGCTGGCCCTGGCGCCGGCCGTGTCCGCCGCCGAAGACGTGGCTGACGTGGAGGATTACCGGCCCGTCTACCGCGAGCTGATCGAACAGCACGCCGAAGCCGTGGTCACCGTGAAGTTCGTGATGTCGGTGACCAACTCGGGCAGCGAGCAGCGCATCGAGGACCGTACCCAGGCGGTGCTGGTCAGCGACGACGGCCTGATGATCGTGCCCGACCGCTCGGTCAGCCTGGACTTCAGCACCTTCGGCAACACCACGCCCGGTCAGGCGGCGCCGGTGGCCAAGTCCAGTGACTTCCGCGTGCGCCTGGCCGACAGCGAGGACTGGCTGCCCGCGGACCTGGTCACCCGCGACGCCGAACTCGGCCTGGCCTGGCTGCGCCTGCGCAATCCGTCTGGCAAGCTCGATTTCGTGGACCTGGCCAATGGCGTGAAGGCCGAGCCCGGCATGGTGTTCTATTCGCTGCTGCGTACTTCGGACGAGTGGGGCGGTGTGCCGGTGTTCCGCCCGGGCCTGGTGCTGGGCGAAACCCGCACGCCCGCCTTCCGGCTGCTGGTGGACGGCGTGCCCGGCCTGGCCTTCGACCAGCACGGCAAGCCGATGGGCTATGTGGACGTGGACCTGGCGTCGATGATGCGTTCGCGCAACGCCGGCATGGGCCTGGACATGGCCGACATGGTGCTGCGCATGACGCCGGTGGACAAGGTCGCCGCCGCCACCCTGCAGGCCGCCAGGCTGCCGATCGCCGGCGGTCAATAAATCCGCCGGGCGGTGACCGTTCCCCGGGGATGAATCCGTGGCGGCTTGCCGTCACGGCCGCCGACCTATACTGGCCGCATCCCCCGGGAGCTGGCCATGATCATGAAATCGTCGATCCGCCGCGTCGCGGCGCCCCTTTTCCTGATGCTCGCCGTGCTGGCCTTCGCCGGCTGCAAACGCGACGAAGGCCAAGTGCCGGAACTGCAGGGCGGCGCGGTCGACGCGAGGCCGCAGGTGGAGGGCTTCGCGCTGACCGCCGCCGGGCGCGGCACGCACGAGGGCCAGCTGGCGATCGAACTCGAGTTCTCGCAGCCGCTGGCGGCAGGGCAGTCCTTCGACGAGCTGCTGGTGGTCACCGGCGCCAAGGGCGAAGCGGTGAAGGGCAGCTGGGTGCTCGATGACGAGGCGAAGACACTGCACTTCCCCTACGTCGAGGCCAGCCAGGATTATTCGGTGCTGCTGCGCGCGGGGCTCGCCGCGGCCGATGGCAAGACGCTGGGCAAGGACGACACCCGCAAGGTCAACACCGGCCCCGTGGAGCCTGCGGTCGGTTTCGCCTCGCAGGGCAGCGTGCTGCCGGCGCGCGACACCCGCGGCCTGCCGGTGGTGTCGGTGAACGTGCCCGAGGTGGATGTCGAATTCCTGCGCGTGCGCGACAGCGAGGTGGCGAACTTCTTCGTCGGTTACCAGCGTGGCGGCCGTCGCGGCGGCTGGGAGCTGGGCGACAGCGAATGGCAGGACCGCATCGCCATCAGCAAGATCGCCGACTCGGTCTATCTCAACCGTTTCGTGCTGGGGGTGGTGAGAACGAGCGCCGACTCAGCTATCTGCCGGTGCAGAACATCGCCGAGCTGCAGGAGCCGGGCCTGTATTTCGCGCTGCTGCGCCGGGTCGGTGCCTACGGCGACGACTACGAGACGGCGATCTTCTTCATCAGCGACATCGGCCTGCACCTGCGCGCCTACGGCGAGCAGGTGTTCGTACACACGGCCTCGCTCAAGAGCGGCGACGCGGCCGGCGACGTGGCCCTGAAATCCTGAACCGCCAGGGCGAGGTGGTGGCCAAGGCGGAGACCGACGCCAGCGGCAACGCGCGCGTGGCCTACAAACTCGACGCCAGCCACGTGCTGGTCGCGCGCAACGGCGCCGATGTGTCGCTGCTGCCCTTCAACCAGCCGGCGCTGGACATGTCGGAGTTCGCGGTGGCGGGCCGGACCCAGGCCTGGTTCGACGTGTTCGCCTGGTCCGGTCGCGACCTGTACCGGCCGGGCGAGACGGTGCGCCTCTCGGCGCTGATGCGCGACCATGACGGCCGTGCGGTGAAGGCGCAGCCCTTGTTCCTCAGCCTCAAGCAGCCCGACGGCAAGGTGTTCCTAAACCCGGCTCGCGCCCGGCGAGGGCGGTTATTACGGCTGGAGCCAGGCGCTGCCGGCCGACGTGCCTACCGGCCGCTGGCAGGTCGAGTTCCGCACCGCGCCCGGCGCCGCCGAAGTGGTGCAGGGCATGTCGCTGCGCATCGAGGAATTCCTGCCCGAGCGCATGAAACTGGAGCTGTCCAGCGCGCAGGCCACGCTGCGGCCCGGCGAGAAGCTCACGCTCGATGTCGACGCGGCCTACCTCTATGGCGCACCGGCCGCGGGCAATCGCTTCACCGCCCGCCTGGCGGTCGCCGCCGACCAGCATCCGGTGGAAAAACTCCCCGACCATTATTTCGGCGACCCGACCGTGGCCCTGCCGAAAGACGGCAAGGACGTGGTGGACGAAGCGCTGGCCGGAAACGGCCGCCTGCGCACGCAGATCGCCCTGCCCGAGGAAACCTCCGCGATCGGTGCGCCGGTGGCGGTGGTGGTCACCGGCAGTGTCTATGAAAGTGGCGGCCGCCCGGTCAGCCGCAGCCTCAAGCGCAGCATCTGGCCTGCGGCACAGCTGGTCGGCGTGCGGCCGCTGTTCGACCTCAAGGAGGGCGCGCCCGCCAACGGTGTTGCCGGCTTCGAGCTGCTGCGCAGCGACGCCGCGGGCACGCTGAGCGCCGCGGCCGACCTCAAGGTCAGCCTGGTGCGCGAACTGCGCGACTACCACTGGCGCCAGGACTCCGGCGGCTGGGGTTACGACTACAGCACGCGCTACGAAACCATCGAGACCCGCACCGTGGCCAGCCGCGCCGACGGCGGCACGCGCTTCGACGTGCCGGTGGAGTGGGGCGAGTACCGGCTCGAGATCACCGACCCGCAGACCGGCCTGCTGACGCGGCTGCCCTTCGTTGCCGGCTGGAGCTGGGACAACCAGAACCGCGGCCTCGACGCGCGCCCCGACAAGGTCAAGCTGGCACTCGACAAGACCGCTTACCGCGCCGGCGACACGCTGAAGGTGACGGTGACGCCGCCCCAGCCCGGCCCCGGCATCCTGGTGGTCGAGACCGACCAGCTTCTGCACGTGCAGCCGTTGGACGCCAAGCCCGGTGCGACCTACGAGCTTGAAGTCACCGAAGACTGGGAGCGCCACGACGTCTACATCACCGCCCCTGGTGTTCCGTGGCGGCTCGGCGGTGGAGAAGGTGACGCCGGCGCGTGCCGTCGGTGTCGCGCACGTGCCGATGGACCGCGCGGATCGCACGGTGCCGGTCACCGTGACCGCGCCGGCACAGGCACGTCCCGAACAGGACCTCCCGGTGACGCTGTCCGCGCCGGCCCTGGCCGGCAAGACCGCCTGGGCGACGGTGTCGGCGGTGGACGTCGGCATCCTCAACATCACCCGTTTCCCGGTGCCCGATGCGGCGAAACATTTCTTCGCACAGCGGCGCCTGGGCGTGGACGCGCGCGACCTCTACGGCCGCGTGATCGAGAGTTTCGAAGGCGAGGCGGCCACGCTGCGTTTCGGCGGCGACATGGCGCTGGCGGCGCTGCCGCAGGCGCGGCGTCCGACGGCACGCGTGCTGACCGTGGACCTGTTCTCCGGCCCGGTGAAGCTCGACGCCCAGGGCAATGCCAAGGTGGACGTGCACGTGCCCGACTTCAACGGCACGCTGCGGGTGTCGGCCCTGGTCTTCAACGACGAGATGTACGGACAGGGCAGCAGCGAAAGCATCCTGCGCGCGCCGATCCTGGCCGAGGTCAGCGCGCCGCGTGCGCTGGCGCCGGGTGATCGCAGCACGGTCACGCTCGACCTGCAGAACTACACCGGCGCCGCCGGCGAGTTCGTGGTGAGCCTGGAGACGACCGGCCCGATCGCGGTGGCCGGTGAAAAGCGCACGGTGAGCCTGGACCCCGAGGCAAAGACCACGCTCAGCTATCCGCTCAGCGGCACCGAAGGTTTCGGCGTGGGCACACTGCGGCTCAAGGTCGAAGGCGGCGGCTTCGCGGTCAACCGCGAATTTGATGTGCCGGTGCGCGCGGCCTGGAGCGGCATCGTGCGTTCGCGCGCGCAGAGCCTGGATCCCGGTGCGACACTGGCACTCGGCAGCGACCTGGCGGCCGGCCTGATGCCGGGCACCGTGTCGGCCCGCCTGACCGTCACCGCCGTGCCGCCGCTGCCGTTCGCACGCGCGCTGCAGGACCTGCTTGACTACCCCTACGGCTGCGTCGAACAGACCACCACCCGCGGTTATGCCGCGCTGCTGCTGGATGCCGACAGCGCCCGCCGCATGGGGTTCCCGGGCCTGGATGAAGAAGCCCGCCGCAAGCGCCTGGAAGGCGCCTTCAGCCGACTGGCGGCGCTGCAGACCGAGAACGGCCACTTCTCGATGTGGGGCGGCAACGAAGCTGCGGCGATCCTGACGCCCTACATCGCCGAGTTCCTGCTCGGCGCGCGTGAGGCCGGCTTCGCGGTGCCCGAGGCGATGCTGCAGAAGACGCTGGAGCGCCTCAACGAGGACCTGCTGACGGGCGGCGTGCCCTTCTACGCCTATGACGAGTCCGACCACCTGCGCTTCGCCTACAGCGCACAGGCCGGTTACGTGCTGGCGAAGGTGAACCGGGCGCCGCTGGGCACGCTTCGCGCGCTGTACGACAACGAACGCAGCAAGTCGCGCACCGGGCTGCCGCTGCTGCAGCTGGGCCTGGCGCTGGCCCTGCAGGGTGACGAGACCCGCGGCGCGAAGGCGATCGCCGAGGCGCTGGCGAAGAAGGACATGCGCCCGCGCTGGCTCGGCGACTACGGGTCGGAGGTGCGCGACCAGGCCCTGATGCTGGCCCTGCTGCGCGAGAACGGCCGCACCGGAAAGCCGCAGGACGACCGCCTGCTGGCGCTGTCGCGCGACCTGCAGGCGCGGAGTTCGGAACGCTACAGCTGGTTCAGCACCCAGGAACAGATCGCGCTGGCGCGGCTGGGCAAGGCGCTGTCGAACGACAGTGCGCAAACCTTCTCCGGCCAGCTCGCGATCGCCGGCGAAACCAGTGCGCTCAGCGCCGACCGCTTGTTCAGCCGCGACTTCGGTATCGGCGACCTCAATGCCGGCGTGCGCTACACGCCGCAGGCCGAAGCGCCGGTGTTCGCCAGCGTGGACGTCGCCGGCGTGCCGCGTGCGGCACCGGCGCCGGACGACAAGCAGGTCAGCGTGCAGCGCAGCTGGTACAACCCCGACGGCACGGCCTGGAAACCCGGCCCGCTGAAGGAAGGTCAGGTGCTGGTGGCGGCGCTGCGCATCGAGGCGCGGGAGGCCATGCCGGACGCGCTGGTGGTGGACCTGCTGCCGGCCGGCCTGGAGGTCGAGAACCTCAACCTCACCGATCCGGAACAGTGGAGCGACGTCAGCATCGACGGCACCTCGCTGGGCGAACGCGGCGACGCGGCCCAACTGCTGCACGAGGAATACCGCGACGACCGTTACGTCGCCGCGGTCAAGCTGTACGCCGGCCAGCCGGCTCGCCTGTTCTACCTGGTGCGGGCGGTGACGCCGGGTACCTACGTGGTGCCGTCGCCGCAGGCCGAGGACATGTACCGGCCCGAGCTGCGTGGCGTGGGCCGTGCGGTGCCGGCGACGGTGACCGTCGTGCAGCCCTGAGATGGACGCGGGCAGGGCCACCGGCGATCCGCGTTCCGCGCGGGTCGCCGGCAAGGGAACCGCAGCCGGACGGGAGGGTCGTTGGCGCCGGTTCCTGCGCAGGTTTGCGTTGGCCTTGCCCGTATTGTTCGTCGCGCTCCTGCTGCTCGACCGGGTTTTCCCACCACCGCTGCCACCGGCCGGCGACAACGGCACCGTGGTGCTGGCGGCCGACGGCACCCCGCTGCGCGCCTTCGCCGACCGCGAGGGTGTCTGGCGTTATCCGGTCACGCCGGACCAGGTATCGCCGCATTACCTCGACGCATTGATCACCTACGAGGACCGCTGGTTCCGCCGGCACCCCGGCGTGAATCCCGTGGCCCTGCTGCGTGCCGGCGGCCAGTGGCTGGCGAACGGCCGCGTGGTGTCCGGTGGTTCGACGTTGACCATGCAGGTGGCGCGCATCCTCGAACCGCACTCGCGCACTGCCGGCGGCAAGCTGCGCCAGGGCCTGCGCGCGCTGCAGTTGGAGTGGCGCTATTCCAAGGACGAGATCCTGACGCTGTACCTCAACCACGCGCCCTTCGGCGGCACCATCGAAGGCGTGGAGGCGGCGAGCTGGGCCTACCTGGGCAAACCCGCGAAAAACCTGTCGCAGGCCGAGGCGGCACTGCTGGCCGTGCTGCCGCAGGCGCCCAGCCGGCTGCGCCCTGACCGGCACCCGGAAGCCGCACGCGCGGCCCGCGACAAGGTGCTGGCACGGATGGCCACGCGTGGCGTTTGGAGCCAGGCCCAGGTCGCCGATGCCCGTATCGAACCGGTGGTGTCGCGCCGCCTGCAGCCGCCAATGTCGGCCGCGCTGTTGGCGCAGCGCCTGCGCGCGGATAACCCTGGCCAGGCGCGCATCACCAGCACGCTCGACGCCAACCTGCAGCGCAGCCTGGAGCAGCGCGTCGCGGCGTATTTTTCGCGATTGCCCGAGCGGACTTCCGCAGCCTTGTTGGTCGTGGACAACCAGACCCTGCAGGCCCGTGCCTACGTCGGCTCGCTCGAGTTCGGGGACGCCGCGCGCCTGGGCCACGTGGACATGGTGCGGGCCACGCGTTCGCCGGGTTCGACGCTCAAGCCCTTCCTCTACGGCCTGGCCATGGACGACGGCCTGGTGCATTCGGAAAGCCTGCTGGTGGACGCGCCGCAGAGTTTCGGCGACTACCGGCCGGCGAATTTCGACCCTGCCTTCAATGGACCGGTGTCGGTGGCCGAGGCGCTGCGGCTGTCCTTGAACGTGCCGGCGGTGGACCTGCTCGACCGCCTGGGCCCGGAACGTTTTGCCGCGCGCCTGGCGCACGCCGGCCTGACGCTGCGGCTGCCACGCGGCGCGAAACCCAACCTGTCGATCATCCTCGGGGGCACCGGCACCCGGCTGGAGGAACTGGTGGGTGCCTACGCCGCGCTCAACCGCGACGGGCTGGCAGGGCCGGTGCGTTACCGCCCCGATACGCCCCTGCAGGAACGCCGGCTGCTGTCGCCGGGCGCGGCCTGGATCGTGCGCGAAATCCTGGAACAGCATGGTCGCCCCGGCCAGCGCGAGCACAGCTTCGACACCAGCGGCCGCCCGCGCGTGGCCTGGAAAACCGGCACCAGCTACGGCTTCCGCGACGCCTGGGCGCTGGGCGGCACCGCGCGTTACACCGTGGGTGTCTGGGTCGGGCGGCCGGACGGTACGCCGTTGCCGGGGCAGTACGGCGCGATCACCGCGCTGCCGCTGCTGTTCGAAGTGGTGGACAGCCTGCCGCGTGCGCCTGCGCAAAGTCGCGGACGCCTGCCGGAAAGCGTGCAGAAGCTCGATATCTGCTGGCCGCTGGGCCTGCCGCCGGATCCCGCGTTGCCTGGCCTGTGCCACGAAAAACGTGAGGCCTACTCGCTGGCCGGCGTGCTGCCGCCGACCCTGCCGGAACGTGATTCACGACTCTGGGGCAGCGGCCGGTTGGTGCTGGAGGTGGACGCGCGCAGCGGGCGCCGACTGTCGGCTTCATGCACATCCAGTCATGCGCGCCGGAAAATCGAAGTTGCACGCTGGCCCGGCCTGTCCTATCCGTGGCTGCCCGCCGCGACCCGCCGTGCCAGTGCGATCCCAGCGTTGGCCGCCGACTGCGCGCCCGATGCACTGGAGGCGATGGAAAACCTGCGCATCGAAGGCCCGGGCGAAGGCAGCCGTCTCGCGCGTGCACCCGGCAGCACCAAGCCGCCCACGCTGCGCCTGCGCGCACTGGGCACCGAAGCCCGCGTGCGCTGGCTGGTGAACGGCCGCCTGGCCGGCGAAAGCCGCGGCGGCCGCGCCTGGACCCACGCCTTCGACGAACCCGGCGAACAGCGCATCACCGCACTCGCCGACACCGGCGCCTGGGCCGAGCTCAATCTGCGCGTGCTGCGCTGAGCAAAAAAATGGGCGGCCGAAGCCGCCCATCGTTTTGTTCGCTGATCGCGATCAGGCCAGGTGTTCGAGCACGTAATCGGCCGCCGAAACCTTGAACTCGCCCGGCGCCTCGACATGCAGCTGCCTGACCACGCCGTCCTCGGCGTACAGCGCGAAACGCTTGGCGCGCAGGCCCATGCCGAAGGCGGTGGCGTCGAGCTGCAGGCCCGGGGCCTGGGTGAAGGCGCCATTGCCGTCGGCGAGCATGTGGATGCCGGCCGGCACGTTCTGGTCCTTGGCCCAGGCGCCCATCACGAAGGCGTCATTGACCGAGAGGCAGGCCACTTCGATGCCGCGCTTCTCGAACTCGGCGGCCTTCTCGACGTAACCCGGCAGGTGCTTGGCCGAACAGGTCGGCGTGAACGCGCCCGGCACCGCGAACAGCACGACCTTCCTGCCGGCGAACAGCTCGCTGGTATCAACAGCCTGCACGCCGTCCTTGAGTTCATTGAGAATGGCCTGGGGAATCTTGTCGCCGACCTGGATGGTCATGGGGTGCTCCGTGGCGTGGGGTGGGGAGGCCATTCTAGCGGGCACGGACGGTCGCGGCGGCCCAGGCTGACGATGACCTGACGACTGCAGTAAGTTCCCTGTCAGGGCGTCGCTGCCAGGCTCGACGCAACGCCAGGAGACCCACCCATGACAATCCGCGACGCCGGCTTTGCCCCTTCGTCCCTTCGCCTGCGCCCGCTCGCGGCAATCGCCCTGCTGGCGCTGCTGGCCGGCTGCGCCGGCACGGGTGGCGGCCAGGTGGCCGGGCCGGAAGCCGAGCCGCCGGCGCAGCCGTTCTCGCTGGTGCTGTTCGGTGACCACGGTTACCACCTCGACTACATGGACCCCGAGGACATCGATCCGCCGCGCACGCTCGAGCAGGCCATCGCGCTCGAACGCGAGGAGTGGCTGGAGGACAAGCGCCCGCCGGACGACTTCACGCCCTCGTCCCTGGTGCGGCTGCCGGCGACCGGCGGCTATGTCGCCGCCACCGGCATCACCCTGGTGGCCGACGCGATGGAGGCGTACTGCCGCAGCGAAGGCTGCGATGCCGGCGCCATGCTGGGCGACAACATCTACCCGGACGGCCCCACAGGCGGCGCGGACGGCCGCGACGACGGCAAACGTTTCGACGACATCCTGCTGGCGCCGTACCGGAATTTCGTGACGCTGGGCGAGGATTTCCGCATCTACGCCACCCTGGGCAACCACGACTGGCGCACCTCGCGCGAGGCGGCGATGGCGGAAGTGGACTATCTCTCGAAGACCCGCCCGTTCTACATGGACGGCATCTTCTACCGGGTGAAACCGCCGGCAGGCAGGGGCGAGGTCGAACTGTTCGTCATCGACACCGAAGTGATGCTGGCCGGCACCACCGTGTACGAGGCCGAGCTGGCCGACGACGGCAGCGAACTGCCGCCCCACGAGATCGACGAACCCAAGCCATGGGCCAAACCGCAGAACGAAGCCGAGCGCGGGATGGCGGCCTGGCTGGAGCGATCACTGCGCGACTCCGATGCACGCTGGAAGATCGTCGTCGGCCACCACCCGCTGTGGTCGTCCTCGGGCAGCAAATTCGAGCAGGCGCGGGTGCTGCGCCGGATCATCCTGCCGTCGCTGTGCCGTTACGCCGACATGTACGTGGCCGGCCACGAACACACGGTGGAGCTGCACAGCGACAGCTGCGCCGCCGCCGTGCCGGGCGAGGCGCTGCCGCCGCTGCCGCAGATCGTGTCGGGCGCCGCCGCCAAGCACCGTCCCCTCAACACCTGGTTCATGGCGCACCAGGCCAGGGCCAATCCGGAACTCACCACGCACTACGCCGAGGGCCTGATCTGGGGTTACGTGCACCTGCGCCTGGACGGCGACCAGGCCGTGGCGAAGGCCATCACCACCCCCAACGACGGCAGTGGCGGCAACGTCGTCGCCCACACCCAGGTCTACGCCCGGCGCAGCGGCCAACTCCCGTAACCGCTGCGCCGGTCGCGTGGGCATTCGGGCGGGCGAATCGGTCCGGGATGGGGTCGCACGCCGTGATTTCAACGCCTTGAAGCCCGGCGTGGCGGCCCTATTTTTCCGTGCATGGCGGCCCGGTGCCGCTGCAGCCACGGAGACCAGACATGAGCCTTATCCGCTATACCGCCAGCAACCCGCGCGCCCTGCAGGACGAGATCAAGCAGGTGTTCGACAAGTTCCTCAGCGGCGACGACACCGACGCCTCCAGCGTGGTCACCAGCCAGTGGGTGCCGCGCGTGGACATCAAGGAAGAAGCCGACCGTTTCCTGATCTTCGCCGACCTGCCGGGCGTGGACCCGAATGCGATCGAAGTGCAGATGGACAAGGGCATCCTGTCCATCAAGGGTGAGCGCCAGACCGAGTCGGCGGCCCAGGGCGACCGCTATTCGCGCATCGAGCGCGCGCACGGCGTCTTTTACCGCCGCTTCGCGCTGCCCGACAGCGCCAACCCCGAAGGCATCACCGCCGCGGGCAAGCACGGCGTGCTTGAGATCAGCATCCCCAAGCGGCCCGAGACCACGCCGCGCCGTATCCAGGTGCAGTGATCCCGGCACGGCGGCCAGGGAAGGCCGCCGCGGCGGGATGCCCGCCGCCCCGTTTGCACGGGGCGGCGCGGGCCGGAGCGTACAATCGACCCGCGGCATGACCGCGGGTTTTCCTTTGCCAGAGGCAGACGATGCAGTTCAAGGACTACTACGAAACCCCTGGGCGTGGAGCCCACGGCCGGCGAGGCGGAGATCAAGACCGCCTACCGCCGCCTGGCGCGCAAGTACCACCCGGACGTGAGCAAGGAATCGGGTGCCGAAGAGCGCTTCAAGGCCGTCAACGAGGCCTACGAGGTGCTGCGCGACAGGAAAAACGCGCCGAGTACGACCAGTTGCGGGCCCACGGCTATCGTCCCGGCGAAGAATTCCGCCCCCACCGGGATTCGGCCAGGGCGGTTTTGGTGGCGGCGGCTTCCGCTTCGAACAGGATTTCGGCAGCGGTGGCGGTTTCAGCGACTTCTTCGAATCACTGTTCGGCGGCGGTCGCGCCGGACGGGCGCAGCCGCCGCAGGGTGATGTGCGCGCCAAGCTGGCGATCTCGCTGGAGCAGGCCTACACCGGCGGCAAGCAGCGCATCAGCGTGGACGGTCGCACCTGGAAGTGAACGTGCCGGCGGGCATCGCCCCGGGCCAGGTGATCCGCCTGGCCGGCCAGGGGCGGCGTGGCGGCGGCAAGGCGTCGGACCTGCTGCTCGAGATCGACTACCGGCCGCACGGCGAATTCGAGGTGGACGGCCGCAACGTGCTTTACACGCTGCCGCTGGCGCCGTGGCAAGCCGCCCTGGGCGCCAGCGTCAGCGTACCCACCCTGGGCGGTGCGGTGGCGCTGCGGGTGCCGCCGGATTCCGACACGGGCCGCAAGCTGCGCCTGCGCGGCCGCGGGCTGCCGGGCAAACCGGCGGCGGGCGACCAGATCGTCGAGATCGAAGTGCGGGCGCCGCGCGCCGAGACCGACGCACAGAAGGCGCTGTACCGGCAGATGGCCGAGGCCTTCGATTTCGATCCGGACCGGGCCTGAGCCGCAGGCAAGAAAAAGGCCCGCTTGCGCGGGCCTTTTCATCTGGAACCGGACTGCATCAACCGCCGGCCAGCAGGCCGTTGATGACATCGATCAGCTGGTTTTCGTTGAAGGGCTTGGTGATGTAAGCCTTGGCGCCCTGGCGCATGCCCCAGACCTTGTCGGTCTCCTGGTCCTTGGTGGTCACCAGGACGATGGGGATGTGGGCCGTGGTCGCTTCCTTCGAGATGGCGCGGGTGGCCTGGAACCCGTTGAGGTTCGGCATCACCACGTCCATCAGGATCAGGTCGGGCTTCTGGGCCTTGGCGGCTTCGACGCCGGCGGCGCCGTCTTCGGCGGTGAGGGCTTCGTGGCCCAGTTTCTCAACAATGCGCTTCATGCCCATCAGTTGGGACGGGGAATCGTCGACGATCAGGATGCGTGCCATGAATGGGCCTCCAACAGGTAGGTGATTGTATGCCGGGGGGCGGTCAGGGTGCAAGCCGAAGTCAGAGCCGGACGACCGTTCGTCCGAAGGATCCGCCTGCCAGCATGGTCGGGAAAACGCCGGGAAGCCCGTCCAGCGTGCTCTCGCGGGTGCAGATGGCGTCCAGATGGGCGGGTTTCCAGGCGCCGGAGAGGCGTTCCCAGACCTGCTCGCGCTGGCCCCGGGCGGTGCCGGCCGAGGCGATGCCGAGCAGGGACACGCCCCGGATTATGAAAGGCATCACAGTTGTTGCGAGGCCATGGCCGCCGGCCAGGCCGCAGCTGGCGATGTTGCCGTAGGGCTGGATGACGCGGGTGAGGGCCGCCAGTGCCGGGTCGCCGACGTTGTCTATGGCGCCGGCCCAGCGGGCGTTCTCCAGCGGGCGTTTCGCGCTGTCGAGCGTGTCGCGCGGGAAGATCTCGCGTGCGCCGAGGCGGCGCAGGAAGTCGGCGTGCTCGGGTTTGCCGGAAATCGCATGCGCCTCGTAACCGGCGCGGGTCAGGATGTCGATCGCCAGCGAGCCGACGCCGCCGGTGGCGCCGGTGACCACCACCGGGCCCATGCCGGGCGTCTGGCCGTTCATTTCCATGCGCAGCAGCGACAGGCCGGCGGTGAAACCGGCGGTGCCCAGCACCATCGCTTCGCGTGTCGTCAGGCCGGCGGGCAGGGGAATGGTCCACTCGGCCGGCAGGCGCACGAATTCGGAATAGCCGCCGTCGCGGGTTTCCGACAGGCCGCTGCCGGTGCACAGCACCGCGTCGCCTTCCTTGAAACGCGCATCGGTCGAGGCGACGACGCGGCCGGCCACGTCGATGCCACCCACCAGCGGGAAACGCCGCAGGATCTTGCCGCTGCCCGTGCCGGCCAGCGCGTCCTTGTAGTTCACGCTGGACCATTCGGCCTTGACCACCACTTCGCCGGGCGAGAGATCGTCGAGCGAGATTGACTCGATACCGGCGCGATGGCCGCCGTCTTCATGGATGCGGAAGGCGCGGAATGAGGCGGGAACGGTCATGGCGTGGCCCTCGGGGTGCTGAAACGACAAGAGGCGCCCGGGGGCGCCTCTCGCAGCGGATACCGCGATCAGTTGGCCTTGTGGATCGCGCGCTTGTCCACCGCCATGGCGGCGTCGTGGATGGCTTCCGACAGGGTCGGGTGGGCGTGGCAGATGCGGGCCAGGTCCTCGGCGGAGCCGTGGAATTCCATCGCCAGCACGCCTTCGTGCACCAGCTCGGACACACCGACGCCGACCAGGTGCATGCCCAGGATGCGGTCGGTTTCCTCGTGCGCGATCACCTTCACGAAGCCGGCCGGCTCGCCCATGGCGACGGCGCGGGCGATGGCGGCGAACGGGAAGCTGCCGGTCTTGTACGGAATGCCTTCGGCCTTGAGCTGCTGCTCGGTCTTGCCGACCCAGGCGATTTCCGGCTCGGTGTAGATGACCCAGGGCACGGTGTCGAGGTTGACGTGGCCCGGCAGGCCGGCGATGAGTTCCGCCACCGCGATGCCTTCCTCGAAGCCCTTGTGCGCCAGCATCGGGCCGCGCACGCAGTCGCCGACCGCCCAGATGCCTTCGACGCCGGTGAAGCAGTGTTCGTCCACTTCGACCATGCCGCGGGCATCGACCTTCACGCCGGTGCCTTCCGCCAGCAGGCCCTTGGTCGCCGCGCGGCGGCCGACTGACACGAGCAGCTTGTCGACCACGATCGACTGGTCGGCCTTGCCGTCGTTGTAGGTCAGGTGCACGCCGTCCTTCTTGACCTCGGCCTTGCTGACCTTGGCTCCGAGCTTGATCTCCAGGCCCTGCTTCTTGAACTCGCGCAGGGCGAGCTTGGCCACTTCGGCGTCGGCCGCGGCCAGGAAGTCGGGCAGGGCCTCGAGGATGGTGACCTCGGCGCCGAGGCGCTTCCACACGCTGCCGAGCTCGAGGCCGATCACGCCGGCGCCGATCACGCCCAGGCGCTTGGGCACTTCGGTGAAGTCGAGCGCGCCGACGTTGTCCACGATGTGCTTGCCATCGAACTTGGCGAACGGCAGTTCGATCGAATCCGAACCGGCGGCGATGACGACGTGCTTGCCCTGCAGCTCGACCTCGCTGCCGTCGTGCTGCTTCACCTTGACCACCTTGTTCGGGTGCAGGGTGCCGAAGCCGTAGTAGGGCGTGATCTTGTTCGCCTTGAACAGCATGGCGATGCCGCCCGTGAACTGCTTCACGATCTTGTCCTTGCGGCCGACCATCGTGCCGATGTCGATCTTCGCGTCCTTGGCCGTGATGCCGTGTTCGCCGAACAGGTGCTGCATGTTCCAGTACTGGCGCGAGCTGTCGAGCAGCGCCTTGGACGGCACGCAACCCACGCGCAGGCAGGTGCCGCCCAGGGCCGGCTTGCCGTCCTTGCCCAGCGCGGCGTCGATGCAGGCGGTCTTCAGGCCCAGCTGCGCGGCGCGGATGGCGGCGTGGTAACCGGCAGGGCCGGCACCGATGACGACGACGTCGTATTGCTCAGACATTGCGGAATTCCTTGTCGGTGGGACTCCTTCCCCGCTTGCGGGGAAGGCCGGGATGGGGTGGGCCTTACAGCCCCAGCAGCATCCGGTGCGGGTTTTCCAGCTGGTTCTTGATGTCCACCAGGAACAGCACCGCGTCCTTGCCGTCGATGATGCGGTGGTCGTAGGACAGCGCGATGTACATCATCGGCGCGATCACGACCTGGCCGTTCTCGGCGATCGGGCGCTCCTTGATGGCGTGCATGCCCAGGATGGCCGACTGCGGCGGGTTGACGATGGGCGTGGACATCAGCGAACCGAAGGTGCCGCCGTTGGTGATGGTGAAGGTGCCGCCCTGCAGGTCCTCGAGCTTGAGGCCACCCTCGCGGGCCGCCTTGGCGTAACCGGCGATCGATTCCTCGACGTCGGCGAAGGACATGTTCTCGACGTTGCGCAGCACCGGCGTGACCAGGCCCTTTTCGGTGGCGACCGCAATCGAGATGTCGGCGTAGCCGTGGTAGATCACGTCGTTGCCGTCGACCGAGGAGTTCACGATCGGATGCTTCTGCAGCGCGTTGGCGGCGGCCTTGGCGAAGAAGCTCATGAAGCCGAGCTTGATGCCGTGGGTCTTCTCGAACGGCTCGCCCAGCTCCTTGCGCATGGCCATGACCTTGCCCAGGTTGACCTCGTTGAACGAGGTCAGCATGGCGATGGAGTTCTTGGACTGCATCATGCGTTCGGCGATGCGCTGGCGGATGCGGGTCATCGGCACGCGCTGCTCGGGACGGGCGCCGCCGCCGACCTTGATGTGGTTGACCACGTCTTCCTTGGTCACGCGGCCGCCACGGCCGGTGCCGGCGACATCGGCCGGGTTGACGTCGTTGCGGGCGGCGTGGGCCGCGGCGCCCGGCGGCAGTTCGCTGCTGCCGGTCTTCGCGGCAGGCGCGGGAGCGGCGGCCTTGGCGGGGGCAGCTGCCGGAGCCGCGGCAGGCGCCGCAGCGGCCGGGGCAGGCGCGGCGGCGACCGCACCTTCCTCGATGATAGCCACGATCTGCTGGCTGGTGACGGTGTCGCCTTCCTTGAACTTGAGTTCCTTGATCACGCCGTCGACCGGCGAGGGCACTTCCAGCACCACCTTGTCGGTTTCGAGGTCGAGCAGGTTCTCGTCACGACGGACGCTGTCGCCGGCCTTCTTGTGCCAGGTGGCGATGGTGGCGTCGGACACGGATTCCGGAAGGACCGGCACTTTGACTTCGATGCTCATGGACGAGGTCCTGTGGCTTGGAATGGGGTTATTCGGCGGTGTGGTTGATGGGCGGGTTGACGAGGGCGTCCTCGATCAGCTTCGCCTGTTCGACGTTGTGCGTGCTCAGGTGGCCGGCGGCCGGCGCGGCCGAACGCGAGCGCCCGGCGTAGCTCAGCGACTGGCCCTTGCCCAGGCAGAAGTCGAGGTGGTGGCGGATCTGGTACCAGGCGCCCTGGTTCATCGGTTCTTCCTGGCACCACACGACTTCGCTGGCGCCGGAGAAACGCTTGAGTTCGGCCGCCAGCTCCGGGCGCGGGAACGGGTAGAGCTGCTCGACGCGCACGATGGCGACGTCGGTGATCTTCTTCGCTTCGGCGGCCTCGACCAGGTCGTAATAGACCTTGCCGCCGCAGACGACGACACGCCTGGTCTTCTTGGCGTCCTTGGCGGTGCTGTCCGGGATCAGGTTCTGGAATTCGCCCTTGACCAGGTCGTCGTAGCTCGAGACCGACAGCTTGTGGCGCAGCATGGACTTGGGCGTCATCACCACCAGCGGCTTGCGGGTGGCGCGCAGCATCTGCCGGCGCAGCATGTGGAACATCTGCGCCGGGCTGGTCGGCGTGCAGACCTGGATGTTGTCGAGCGCGCACAGCTGCAGGAAACGTTCCAGGCGCGCCGAGCTGTGTTCCGGGCCCTGTCCTTCGTAACCATGCGGCAGGAACAGCACCAGGCCGCACAGGCGGTCCCACTTGGACTCGCCGGAGGTGATGAACTGGTCGATCACCACCTGGGCGCCGTTGGCGAAATCGCCGAACTGGCCTTCCCAGATGTTGAGCGTGGTCGGCTCGGCGGTGGCGTAGCCGTACTCGAAGGCCATCACCGCTTCCTCGCTGAGCAGCGAGTCGATGATCATCACGTGTTCGGGATTGGCTGCCAGTCCGCGCAGCGGCAGGGTGGACTCGCCGGTGGCCTGGTCGTGCAGCACCGCGTGGCGGTGGAAGAAGGTGCCGCGGCCGGCGTCCTGGCCGACCAGGCGCAGCTTGTAGCCTTCCGACAACAGGCTGGCGTAGGCCAGGTTCTCGGCGAAGCCCCAGTCCATCGGGATCTCGCCGGTCATCATCTTGCGGCGGTCGTCGTAGATCTTGGCCACGCGCGG
This sequence comes from Arenimonas daejeonensis, assembly GCF_007993735.1. GTDB lineage: Bacteria > Pseudomonadota > Gammaproteobacteria > Xanthomonadales > Xanthomonadaceae > Arenimonas > Arenimonas daejeonensis. The sequence goes on from NZ_CP042453.1 coordinate 1,976,864, forward strand.
GTGCAGTTTCAGGTTTTCCGGCAGCGTATTGATGCGGGCCGCAAGCCCTTCCAGCACCGGGCGCTTGAGGCCGGTGGCGACCGCGTCCGACAGCTTGCCGTCCAGCCACGGTGTCCAGTCCACTGCGAAGGGGTCACCGCCGACCTTGGCCAGCTCGGTGGTGACTTCGCCCTTGTCGAGCGTGTCGCGATAGGTGTCCACCAGTGCCCTGGCGCCGGCGGCATCGATCACGCCCTCGGCCACCAGCTGCTCGGCGTAGAGCTCGCGCGTGGTCTTGCGGGCGCGGATGTTCTGGTACATCAGCGGCTGCGTGGCCGCCGGCTCGTCGGCCTCGTTGTGGCCGTGGCGGCGGTAGCAGACCAGGTCGATCACCACGTCGCGGCGGAATTCCTTGCGGAAGTCGAAGGCCAGCTGGGCGCAGAAGGCCACGGCCTCCGGGTCGTCGCCGTTCACGTGCAGCACCGGCGCGCCGATGATCTTGGCCGGATCGGTGCAGTAGAAGGTGGAGCGCGCATCGTCCTGGCGGCTGATGGTGAAGCCGACCTGGTTGTTGATGACGATGTGCACCGTGCCGCCGACCGCGAAACCGCGGGCCTGCGACATCTGGAACAGCTCCATGATCACGCCCTGGCCCGCGAACGCCGCGTCGCCATGGATCAGCACCGGCAGCACCTGCTGGCGCTTGCCGTCCTCGCGGCGCATCTGGCGCGCGCGCACCGAACCGGCCACGACCGGGTCGACGATCTCCAGGTGCGAGGGGTTGAAGGCCAGCGCCACGTGCACCGGGCCGCCTGGCGTGGCGACGTCGGCGGAGAAGCCCATGTGGTACTTCACGTCGCCGCTGTGCGCGGGATCTTCCGGGTGGTCGAACTTGCCCTCGAACTCGGCGAACAGCTTGAGCGGCGGCTTGCCCAGGGTGTTGACCAGCACGTTGAGGCGGCCGCGGTGGGCCATGCCGACCACGACGTCCCGGATGCCGTCGCTGCCGCCGCGGCGGACCAGTACGTCCATCAGCGGGATCAGCGAGTCGCCGCCTTCCAGCGAGAAGCGCTTCTGGCCGACGTACTTGGTGTGCAGGTAGCGTTCCAGGCCCTCGGCGGCGGTGACGCGCTCGAGCAGGCGCTTCTTCACGTCGGCGTCGAAGCCGTACCTGCCGGCCGCGCTTTCCAGGCGCTGGTGCATCCAGCGACGCTGGTTGGCGTCGGAAATATGCATGAACTCGGCGCCGATGCTGCCCGAGTAGGACGCGCGCAGCCGGGCCAGCAGTTCGCGAAGCTTGAGCTTCTTTTCCGGGAACCAGGTGTCGGCGGTGAATTCCTGGTCCAGGTCGGCCTCGGACAGGCCGTGGAAGGCCAGCTCCAGGTCGGGCGCGTCCTGCTTGGCCATCATGCCCAGCGGGTCGAGCTTCGCACCCAGGTGGCCGCGCGAGCGGTAGGCGGTGATGAGCTTGCCGACGGCGGCCTGCTTGCGCGCGGTCTCGTCGTCCATCGTGCCGGCCGGTGCGCCGGCGCGGGCGGCGGCCTGGACCCGGGCCATCACGGCCGAGTGCGGCACGTCGCCGGCTTCGCGGCCCTTGAAGCCGTCGAAGTAGGTTTTCCAGGTCGCGGGAACGCTGTCGGGATCGACCAGGTACTGCTCGTACAGGTCTTCGATGAAGGCGGCGTTGCCGCCGGCTAGTTGAGAGGTCTGCTTGAACTGCTTGATCAGACTATCCACGACCCTGGCCTGGCCCGCCGAAGGCGGGTAAGTGATTGATGGAATGGGATGTCGCGTGCCGTCGGTGGGCGGCGACAAGGCCCGCGATTATAGCCGGCACGGACGGGCTTTAGAACACGATCCCGGGCCGCCGGCAGGGCTTTCGACCCCTGCTTTGGTCACAACCGGCGTGCCGGTGCGGCGCGATTCAGGTGGACCCGGTGCTCAGATGCCCAGCACGCGCAGCTCGGTGCAGGGTCGCGAACGTTCCCAGACCCGGCCGAAATGTTCGGCCAGCTGGCGCGCACGCGCCGGCTGAGCCGGACTCCAGTCGCCGTCGAAGCGGCTGCCCAGCAGACGGAACAGGTAACCGTCACGGTCGTTGGCGAGGAAGGCCGAGGGATATTGCTGGTCCACCGGGTCGGTGGGCGTGCGGAACTGGAAGGCGGTGCTCATGCGCTGGGCCAGGGCCAGCAGCGGATGGCCGCTGCCCTGCACGGTGGCGGGTTCCTGCACTAAGGATCTGCACCACGCCGCCGCGCCCGGCGATGGCGAACTGCTTGAAGGCCTCGAGCACGGCCGGCTGCGCGTACAGGGCCGGCTCCAGGTCGCGGCTGTAGAGCCAGAGTTCGCGCCGCGCCGACTGCACCAGGGCCAGGGTGGCGTCGGTGGCGGCGGCCAGGCTGTCGAATTCCTGCACCGGCACCGATGGGCCGCGAACGGCGTGGGTCTGGCGTTCGGGTGGAAGCAGTGGCTCGAGCGTGCGGCGCATGGCCTGGTGTTCGATGCCAGCCTCCATGAAACGTTCGCCGTAGGGCACGAAGCCGTGGCGCGCGTAAAAACGTTCGGCGCTGACCTGGGCGTTGAGGGTGACTTCGGGCCAGCCCTGGGCCCGGGCCTGGTCCATCAGGGCCTGCAGCATGGCGTCGCCGACGCCCTTGCCGCGCCATTCGGGCAGCACGGCCATGCGGCCGATCTTGCGTTCCGGGGTGAGGCGGCCGGTGCCGATGGCGCGGTGCTGGTTGTCGCGGGCCAGCACGTGGCGGCAGTGCGGGTCGAGCTCGTCCCATTCTTCCTCGATCGGGACCTGCTGTTCGAGCACGAACACGGTTTCCCGGACCAGGCGCAGGTCCTGGAAATCGGCCTGGTAATCGGCGGGTTCGACCCGGAAATCGCTCTTGATCATGGGCTCAGCGGCGGCGTGCGGGCTTCTGCAGATGATAGTGGCCCTGGGCGAGCAGGGCATCCAGTGCGTTGCGACCCTCGGCGTCGAGGGCGGCGAAGGCCGCGTCGTCGATCACTTCGGCCGCGGCCAGCATCCGGGCCGACGCCACGCCCATGGCATAGGCCAGGCCGTTGGCGTGCAGGCGCGCACGTTTGCCCTCGCGCGCCCAGGCGTGGCGGGCATGTGGGTGGCGGTGCAGGTGGCCGCCCCGGGCCAGGGTGTCGGCGACCGCAGCCAGGGTCGGCGCCCGGGCCGGGCTGGCCAGCTCACCCGCGGCGCGGTACTGGGTGATGAAACGACCGAACCAGCGGCGCAGCGCGGTTTCGTCCAGCGTCTGCAGTTCCGACAGCGCGGCGCGCACGCGTGCGAAGGCGGCTTCGTCGATTTCGTGGGGATCGGCGGGCAGCGTGAGCTCGGGATCGGCGTAGCGGGACTCTTCCGGAACCGCGGCGGCCAGTTCCTCGACGAAGTCCAGCATCAGTTCGGCGCGCGAGGGTGCACGCATGCCGACCGAGAAGGTCAGGCAGGCGTCCTCGGCCACGCCGTGGTGTGGCACACCGGGCGGCAGGTAGAGCATGTCGCCGGGCGCCAGCACCCATTCGTGGTCCGGCGTGAACTCACGCAGCAGTTTCAGTTCGACGTCGGGGCGGAAATCCTTCGGTGCCTTCGGGTCGGTGTCGATCTGCCAGCGGCGGCGGCCGTGGGCCTGCAGCAGGAAGACGTCGTACTGGTCCACGTGCGCGCCGACCGAACCACCCGGCGCGGCGAAGCTGACCATGATGTCGTCCAGGCGCCAGGCCGGCAGGAAACGGAAGGCGCCGAGCAGCGCGCGCACGTCCATGTCCCATTTGTCGACGTCCTGGACCAGCAGGGTCCAGTCCTTCTTCGGCAGTTTCGGGAACGATTCCTCGGCGAAGGGGCCGTTGCGCAGTTCCCAGCGGTCGCGCTTGCGGTCATGCAGCACTATGCGGGCCAGCGCGGCCTCTTCGCAGGCCAGGCCGGCGAGATCCTCGGGCGTGATCGGCGAGACGAAACCCGGGAAGGCGTTGCGGACCAGCAGCGGGCGCTTCTGCCAGTAGTCGCGCAGGAACTTTTCCGGCGCCATGCCCAGCGGCGGCAGCCCGGCACCATCGACCTCGATCGGGAGCCGGGCCATGGCGGGCTCAGACCTCGCGGGCGAGGCGTTCGGCCAGGCCGGTGTAGCTGCCGGGCGTCATCGCCAGCAGGCGCTGTTTGGCCGGCGCCGGCAGGTCCAGGCCTTCGATGAAGGTACGCATGGACTCGGCGGTGATGCCCTGGCCGCGGGTCAGCGCCTTGAGCTGTTCGTACGGGTTGGGCAGGCCGTGGCGGCGCATGACGGTCTGCACCGGCTCGGCCAGCACTTCCCAGGCGGCATCGAGGTCGGCGGCCAGGCGTTCGGGGTTGGTGCTGAGCTTGCCCAGGCCCCGCTGCAGCGCGTCGAGCGCGATGATCGAATGGCCGAAGGCGGTGCCGAGCGCACGCAGCACGGTGGAGTCGGTGAGGTCGCGCTGCCAGCGGCTGATCGGCAGCTTCTCGGAGAAGTGCGAGAGCAGGGCATTGGCCAGGCCGAAGTTGCCCTCGGCGTTCTCGAAGTCGATCGGGTTGACCTTGTGCGGCATGGTCGAGCTGCCGACTTCGCCGGCCTTCACCGCCTGCTTGAAGTAGCCCAGCGAAATGTAGCCCCAGACATCGCGGCAGAGGTCCACGAGGATCGTGTTGATGCGGCGCTGCGCGTCGCACAGTTCGGCGATGCCGTCGTGCGGCTCGATCTGGGTGGTGTAGGGGTTGAAGTCCAGGCCCAGCGATTCGACGAAACGCTGCGCCAGCGCCGGCCAGTCGACTTCCGGATAGGCGACCACGTGGGCGTTGTAGTTGCCGACGGCGCCGTTGATCTTGCCGGGGAACTCGATGCCGTGCATCACCGCGACCTGGCGCTGCAGCCGGGCGACGACATTGGCCAGTTCCTTGCCGACCGTGGTCGGCGAGGCGGTCTGGCCGTGGGTGCGCGAGAGCATCGGCAGGGCGGCGTGTTCGTGCGCCATCGCCTGCAGCTTCTCCGCCACTTCCCAGGTCCTGGGCGCCACGACGGTGGTGTAGGCCTCGTTGAGCATCAGGGCGTAGCTGAGGTTGTTGATGTCCTCGCTGGTGCAGGCGAAATGCACGAACTCCAGGGCCGGGCCGAGCTCGGCGTCGTCCTTCAGGCGTTCCTTGATGAAGTACTCGACCGCCTTGACGTCGTGGTTGGTGGTGCGCTCGATCTCCTTGACGCGGGCGGCGTCGGCGACCGAGAAGCCGGTCACCAGGGCGCGCAGCCGGTCGATGGCGGGGCCGGAGAAAGGCGGCAGTTCGACGATGTGCGATTCGCTGGCCAGGGCCAGCAGCCACTCGATTTCCACCCGGACACGCGCCTTGACCAGGCCGTACTCGGAGAAGATCGGCCGCAGGGCCTCGGCCTTGGCGGCGTAGCGGCCGTCGAGCGGGGACAGGGCGGTGAGGGCGTGGTCGGACATCGGAAGGCTCGGCGGGCGGTGAAGACTGCCATTCTACCCGCTCCCCTGTGGGAGGGGCTTGAGCCCCGACGGCCGGAGCTTCGGGACTGAAGTCCCTCCCACACGAGCGCGTTATGCTCGGGGTCACGTCGCCAGGAGGGCCGCCATGGCCAGCAAGACCCGCCTCGAACACGACAGCCTGGGCGACCTGCAGGTGCCCGCCGAGGCGCTGTACGGCGCCCAGACCCAACGCGCCGTGCAGAACTTCCCGATCTCGGGGCTGCGCATGCCGCACGATTTCATCCGGGCGCTTGGCCTGGTCAAGGCCGCTGCGGCCGGGGTCAATGCCGGACTCGGGCACTTGCCCAAGGGCACGGCCGCCGCGATCCGCTCGGCGGCGCTGCAGGTGGCGGCCGGGGACCTGGACGGCCAGTTCCCGGTGGACGTGTTCCAGACCGGCTCGGGCACCTCCAGCAACATGAATGCCAACGAGGTGATCGCCAGCCTGGCTTCGTCGGGCGCGAAAAACCCGTGCACGCCAACGACCAGGTCAACATGGGCCAGAGTTCCAACGACGTCATCCCGACCGCGATCCAGGTCGCGGCCGTGCTGGCCTGCCGCGAACGCCTGCTGCCGGCGCTGAAACACCTGCGCGGCGTGATCGACAAGCGCGCCCGCGGCCTGGGCAAGGTGGTCAAGACCGGCCGCACCCATCTGATGGACGCGATGCCGCTGACCCTGGCCCAGGAACTGGGCGCCTGGTCGGCGCAGCTGGCTTCGGCCATCGAGCGTATCGAGGACAGCCTCAAGCGCCTGCGCCGGCTGCCGATCGGCGGCACGGCGGTGGGCACGGGCATCAATGCCGATCCGCGTTTCGGCAAGCGGGTCGCGGCGGAGCTGTCGACTTTGTCGGGCACACGTTTCGAACAGGCCGGCAACCTGTTCGAGGGCATCGCCTCGCAGGACGGTGCGGTCGAACTGTCCGGCCAGTTGAACGTGCTGGCCGTGGCGCTGATGAAGATCGGCAACGACCTGCGCTGGATGAATTCCGGACCGCTGGCCGGCCTGGGAGAAATCGAGCTGCCGGCGCTGCAGCCGGGCAGTTCGATCATGCCGGGCAAGGTGAATCCGGTGGTGCCGGAAGCGCTGTGCATGGTCTGCGCCCAGGTGATGGGCAACCACACCACGGTGACGGTGGCCGGCGCCAGCGGCAATTTCCAGTTGAACGTGATGCTGCCGGTGATCGCGCACAACCTGCTGCAGTCGATCGAGCTGCTGGCCAATGCCTCGCGTCTGCTGGCGGACACCGCCATCGCCGGTTTCAGCGTGCGCCAGGACACCCTGCGCAAGGCTCTGGACCGCAATCCGATCCTGGTGACGGCATTGAACCCGGTGATCGGTTACGAAAAGGCGGCGGCGATTGCCAAACAGGCCTATCGCGAAGGCCGGCCGGTGCTGGAAGTGGCGCGGGAAGTGACCGGCCTGCCGGAAAAACAGCTGCGGACCCTGCTGGATCCGGCCGCCCTGGCGAAGGGCGGCATCCATGGCAAACCGGGTGGCGGGGCGGGCTGAAACCCCGTCTCAGTCGTCGGCGGGCAGGGTGGTGCGACCACCGATACGGCTCGGCGAGACTTCGCCGCTGCCGACCTCGATCACGCGCAGGTCACCGGTGACTTCATCGACATCGGCGTCGCCGGAGCCGATCGAGGCGATCTCGACATTGCCGCCGACACGACGCAGGTCGACGTCGCCGGAACCGATGTCGCGCACCAGCACATCGCCGCGCACGCCGCTGGCTTCCAGGTCGCCCGAACCGACCGAGTCGACGCGCAGTTCGCCGACGTTTTCGGCGAGCACGTCGCCGGAACCGACTTCGACTTCGAGCAGGCCGGCAATGTCGCGCACCTCGATGTCGCCCGAACCGACATCGGCGCGCAGCGAGCCGAGGCCCGACACATCGGCATCGCCGGAACCGACCTTCACTTCATAGGCCAGGCTGGCCGGGAGCCGGGCGTCGATCTCCAGGTAGGCGTACTTCGGCTTGATCCAGCCGACCGAATAACCGTCGCGCCTGGCCACGATCACCAGGCGGTCGCCTTCGCGTCGCTGTTCGAGCGTGAGCTGCTCGAACAGTTCCGGCGAGGAAGCACAGGCGCGCGCGCCGAAGCGGGCATCCGCTGCACCGGAGGGTGCCAGGCGCAGGTCGTTGGAACCGATTTCGATCCGCACCGAGCGCACGCCGGCGAGGTCGAGGGTGAGCGAACGGTCCTGGCTGTGTTCGCAATCGGAAGCCGCCGCGAGGGCGGGGCAGAGCAGGGCGATCAGGGCGAGTGATTTCATGGCGTGTTGATCTCGGCGTGGCAGTCGTTGATGTCGTCCTCGTCCATGTCCGCATAGGGCGCGAACTCGGGCACGGCGGCGGCGAGGTCCTGTTCGGCCTGCCGCAGCGCCGGCAGCTGATCGCAGAGCGCGGCGGCACTGGCACGGATGCCCTCGGCTTCCTTTTTCATGCGTTCGTCCATGCTGGTCTGGTCGCCGCTGAATACCGCCACGGCGGCTTCCTTCATGGCCTTGGTGGCCAGCTCGGCCCCTTCCAGGCCGACCCGGGCGCCAGCTTCGGCAACGTCCGACAGCCGCTTGCGGTATTCGAGCGCCAGGGCGCGCTGCTTTTCATCCATCAGGACCGTCTTGCCGTCAATGATCAGGTCGCCGGTCGGGGTGATCTCGGCTTTCGGCAGATCCTTGTGGCCACGGTCGAGGCCGATGTTTTCCGTGGCCAGTTCAGCGCGGACCTCGGCGGCGACCTTGTCGGCCAGGCCGTCGATGCCACCCCGGGCCTCCGCCTGGGGGTCGGAATCACGGCTGCAGGCGGAGAGCAGGAAGGCAGCGGCCAGGAAGGAGGCGGAGAGGATTCGGCTCGGTTGCATGGCGGGTTTCCCGTTCGAAAAATGAAAAGGGCGGGAGGCGTCAGCCTCCCGCCCAAGTGGGACTCAACCTTCGTCGCGGGAGCGGCGGTAGTGGATCGCGGCGAAGATCATTGCCGCGCCGGCCACCACGCCAACCCACAGGTCGATGGTCGCGAAGGCGCCCCAGGCGTTCTGCGCCGAGAACAGCGCCACGATGTCCTGCGGGCCTTCCGGGTTGAAGCGCTGCATTTCCGGGTCGCTGCCGGCGCGGTACACCAGGTCCATGCCCGGCACGGTGCCCAACAGCAGGCGGCCGACCACGTTTGCCCAGAACCACTCGGCCTTCGAACCGAACATCTCCATCACGTCGAACCAGCTAACCAGCACGCCGGCGAACAGCGGCACCAGGAATGCCCACAGGAAGGGCTTGCTGCGCGTCCAGGCCGACACCAGCAGCAGCCAGCCGACGGTCGGCAGCGCCCAGGCGGCATAGACGGGCAGCGCCGCGACCAGGTGGAAGGCGATGGTGAGCGGGCTGGCCGGACCCCAGATCAGGTCGAACGGGTTGCCGCCGTGCATGGCCGCATAGGCGCTCAGGATCAGCAGGAAGCCGAACGAGGTGACGATGGCGGCGGCGGTGGCGATCACCGGGGCGACCACCAGTGCGCTGGCCAGCTTCGACAGCACGGTCTGGCCGTCGGACAGCGGCAGCGACTTCCAGAACAGGATGCTGCGGTCCTTTCGGTCGTCGTACAGCGCGCCCAGACAGTAGAAGAACACTACGAAGGCCAGCACGATGAAGGGCCAGGAGCCGGCCATCAGCGTGCCCAGGTCCAGTCCGCCACCCAGTTCCGCCATTTCCTTCGGCGTCAGGGTCTCGGTGAGCTGGCGCAGTTCCACGCCGTTCATCTGGATGCTTTCGCCGTCGTCAACGGAACGGCGCACGCTCTCGCCGGCGATGATCGCCATGATGCTGAGCAGCAGGAAGATCGCGCCGGTCACCACGGGGGCCCAGAAGAAGCCACCGCGATGCTCCCAGTATTCGCGCTTCAGGAGCCATTTGAAGGTGTTCATGCGTAGGTTCCTTTCATGGTGGCGACGAACAGGTCGGCAATGCCCGGGTTGCGCGTTTCGCCGTAACCGGCGAGTTCGCCGCGCGGCACGCCGTCGAACAGCATCACGGCCTTGCCGAATACCTGCCGCTCGTCGATCGGCTTCAGGCCGCGGGCCGCTTCGGTCTTGTCGGCCGGCACCATGACCTCGGTGAAGCGCTCGCCGACCTCGTCCATCGAAGCCGAAAGCACGATCTTGCCCTCGCGGATGAACATCAGGTCGGTGAGGATGTGCTCGATCTCCTCGACCTGGTGGGTGGTCACCACGATGGTCTTCTGCTCGTCGAAATAGTCTTCCAGCAGGTTCTGGTAGAACTGCTTGCGGTAGAGGATGTCCAGGCCAGGGTCGGCTCGTCCAGCACCAGCAGCTTGGCGTCGATCGCCATCACCAGCGCCAGGTGCAGCTGCACGATCATGCCCTTGGACATCTCCTTGACCTTCATGCCCGGCGTCAGCTTGGTGTGCGCCAGGTAGGCCTCGGCCTTCTTGCGGTCGAAGCGCGGGTGCACGCCGGCGACGAAGTCCACGGCGTCCTTTACCTTCATCCAGCGCGGCAGCACGGCCACGTCGGCGATGAAGCAGACGTCCTGCATCAGTTCGTCGCGTTCGGTGCGCGGGTTCTTGCCCAGCACCTTGAGCTCGCCCTCGAAGGGCACCAGGCCCAGGGCCGCCTTCAGGGTGGTGGTCTTGCCCGAGCCGTTCGGGCCGATCAGGCCGACGATGCGGCCGGCCGGGATGTCGAAGCTGACGCCGTCGACCGCGGGCTTGCCCTTGTAGGTCTTGCGGAGGTTCCTGGCGGAGATCACGGCGCTCATCGCTGGCTCTCCTTGTTCGCGCTGTTCATCAGCTTTTCGAAATCCAGGCCCAGGCGCTGGATGCGCTCGACCACCAGCGGCCACTCTTCCTTCAGGAAGCGGTCGCGCTCGGACGCCAGCAGCTTCTCCCGGGCCCCTTCAGTCACGTACATGCCAAGTCCCCTTCGTTTTTCCACGAGTTCTTCGTCCGCCAGCTCCTGGTAGGCGCGGGAGACGGTGATCGGATTGAGCTGGTACTCGGCGGCGATCTGGCGCACCGAGGGCAGGGCCTCACCGGGCTGCAGGACGCCGTCGAGCATCATGGCCACGACCTTGTCCTTGAGCTGACGGTAGATCGGCGCGCTGTCGTTCCAGGCGATATTCATCTCAGGACTCCTGGCGCGGCGTCAGGGCCGCGAAAGATACGTAGGGCATCGCCAGGTGCCGCTTCAGCGCGCCACGGCGGATCGTCCGGACGGAGGCGGCGGAGTCGGTGTTGGCCGTCTCGGCGTTCACGGCCTGGATCAGGGTCGCCGGGGCGGCTTCGGGGCTGGCCAGGGGGCGGGGCGGTTCGCCGAGCCCGAAGCCGACCACCACGAAGCCCAGCGCCACGGCCAGTCCGATCAGGTTGGTCTTGAATTTGGGGTACATACCGCCTCCCGGCTTGGTGAGGTAATGGATAGGTGTTGTAGGTAACTATAACACTAGAAAACGACCTGTCAACACCCCGTGCACACTTTTGGGACCAAACTGATGGCACAGACCGGCGTGGGCCGGGGAGGGCGTCAAATGAAGCTTTGGACATCCATGGCCATGGCCGGCCTGTTGGCCGCCAGCCCGGTCCTGGCCGGGGAAACCCTGCTGGACCGCGATTACCGTCAGTTGGCGGGCAAGGAAACCGTGAACCTGCAGGCCACCTATGGCGGGCAGGTGCTGCTGGTGGTGAACACCGCCAGCAAATGTGGTTTCACGCCGCAGTACGAAGGCCTGGAGGCCATGCACGCCAAGTACAAGGAGCGTGGCTTCGCGGTGCTTGGCTTCCCGTCCAATGACTTCATGGGCCAGGAGCCCGGCAGCGAGGAGGAGATCCAGGAGTTCTGCACGCTGACCTATGGCGTGAAGTTCCCCATGTTCGAAAAGGTCCAGGTGCGCGGCACGGAAGCGACCCCGCTCTACGCTGATCTTGCAAAGGCGACGGGGAAGCGCCGGGATGGAACTTCCACAAGTACCTGATCGATCGCGACGGCAAGGTGGTGGCGAGTTTCGGCAGCCGCACCACGCCCGACGACCCGAAACTGGTGGCCGAGATCGAAAAACTGCTGGCAGCGCCGCTGCCGGACAAGCCCGGGGCCTGATCGTTCCACGGGGTGCAGGGCCTGGTGTCCGGGCGGCTGGCGCGAAACCGCCAGCCGCCTGAACCGCAGGACAGCCCGCGATTGCCGTGGCGGCGGCGCCCCGCGACAATAGCCGGCGACGTGCCGACCCCGGCCCGCCCTTCAGGAGTGCTTCCGCAATGAATTCCGCCCTGCGTTTCGCCGCGCCGCTGGTCCTGGCCAGCCTGGTGCTCTCGCTCAGCGCCTGCAACAAGTCCGAGGACGAGCACGAGGCCGAGACGCCCGCCGCCGACGCCCAGGCTTCCGACACCGCCAAGACCGAACCGGGTGCCCCGCCGTGCCGGGCATCGCCGGTCTGGAAACCGAAAAGAAGCAGGTCAGCTACATGATCGGCCTGGACATGGCCAAGTCGCTGACGCCGATCAAGGACGACCTGGATGTCGAGGTGCTTGCCGAGGCGATGGCCACCGCGTTCGCCGGCGAAACCCCGAAGCTGACCGAAGAACAGTCACTGCTGGTGCAGGAGGCCTTCACTGCCAAGCTGCAGGCCAAGCAGGCCGCCGAGCAGGCTGAAAAGGCCGAAAAGGGCAAGGCCGAAGGGGCCGCCTTCCTGGCCGGAAACAAGGACAAGCCGGGCGTGAAGACGACCGAGAGTGGCCTGCAGTACCGCGTCGAGCGCGCCGGCAATGGCGCCACGCCCGCCGCCACCGATGTGGTGCGCGTGCACTACAAGGGCACCCTGCTGGACGGTACCGAATTCGACAGCTCCTACGAGCGCGGCCAGCCGGCCGAGTTCGGCCTCAACCAGGTCATCCCGGGCTGGGCCGAGGGCGTCGCCCTGATGCCGGTCGGCAGCAAGTACACCTTCTGGATCCCGTCCGAGCTGGGTTACGGCGACAGCGGCGGCGGCCCGATCCCGCCGAACGCGATGCTGACCTTCGAGGTCGAACTGATCGAGATCGTCAAGTAATCGTGCCAACATCGTCCGGCGCCGGGAGTCCTCCCGGCGCCGGTTTGTTTTTCAGGGCAGGCTGTCCGTCTGTCGTGGGGTAGGCGTATATGCGAGTCACGGTATTCGGCACGGGTTATGTAGGCCTGGTCACTGGCGCCTGCCTGGCCGAGGTCGGCCACGAAGTCGTGTGCGTGGACATCGACCAGGCCAAGGTCGAAGGCCTCGAGCGCGGCGTGATTCCGATCTACGAGCCCGGCCTGGAAGACCTGGTGCGGGCCAACCATGGTGCCGGGCGCCTGGCCTTCACCACCGATGCCATCGGTGCGATCGCGCACGGCGAGATACTGTTCATCGCCGTCGGCACGCCGCCGGACGAGGACGGCAGCGCCGACCTGCAGTACGTGCTGGCGGTGGCGCGCACCATCGGCAAGCACCTGTCACGGCCGGTGGTCGTGGTGAACAAATCCACGGTGCCGGTGGGCACCGCCGACCGCGTGCGCGAGGCGATCGCGGCCGAGTTGTCGGCGCGCGGTGCCGATATCGCCTACGACGTGGTCTCCAACCCGGAATTCCTCAAGGAGGGCGCGGCGGTGAACGACTGCATGCGCCCCGACCGCATCGTGCTGGGTTCGCGCAGCCCCGCGGCCATCGAACGCATGAAGCGGCTGTACGCGCCCTTCAACCGAAACCACGAACGCATCGTGGTGATGGACGAACGTTCGGCCGAACTGACCAAGTACGCGGCCAATGCGATGCTGGCGACCAAGATCAGCTTCATGAACGAGATGGCCAACATCGCCGAGCGGGTCGGGGCGGACATCGAGATGGTGCGCCATGGCATCGGTTCGGACCCGCGCATCGGTTATCACTTCATCTACCCGGGCGCCGGTTACGGCGGCTCGTGTTTCCCGAAAGACGTGCAGGCCCTGGGCCGCACCGCCCGCCAGCACGGCTACGAGGCCCGACTGCTGGAATCCGTGGAAGCGGTGAACCTGAGCCAGAAGGGAAAGTTGTTCGAGCTGGTCGGCCACCACTTCGGTGGCGCGCTGGCCGGAAAGACCTTCGCCCTCTGGGGCCTGGCCTTCAAGCCCAATACCGACGACATGCGCGAGGCGTCCAGCCGCACCCTGGTCGAACAGCTGCTGTCCGCCGGCGCCCGCGTGCGGGCGCACGATCCCGAGGCGATGGGCGAAGCACGGCGCATCTTCGGCGAGCGTGAAGGCTTGGCGTACTGCCGGACCCCGGCCGAAGCGGTCGACGGCGCCGACGCCTTGATCGTGGTGACGGAATGGAAGGCCTACTGGAACCCGGACTTCCAGGCACTGGCGGCGACGCTGCGCGGTCGCGTCGTATTCGATGGCCGCAACATCTACGACCCCGCCACGGTCGAAGCCGCCGGCCTGGCCTACTACGGCATCGGGCGCGGGCGCAGCCTGCTGCCGCGCTGACCGGGGAGATGACGATGCCGTCCACTGACCAGACAGGACTTCCGCCAGCGGACGCCGCCAGGCTTGAACAGCGCGTGGCGGAGCTCGAGACCCGCGTTGCATTCCAGGACCAGGCCTTGACCGAGATGAGCGACGCCCTGGCCGCAGCGCGCATGGAAGTCGCCCGCAACACCGAAATGCTGCAGCGTGCACTGACCGACCTCAAGCAGGTCCGCACGCAGCTTTACGCGGATCCCGGTGACGAACCGCCACCGCCGCACTACTGAAGAACGAAGGCAAGTCACGATGAGCAATTCCCTGCGCGAGAAACTTCTGGGCCTGGGCTTCAAGGCGCCGGAGCCCGAGCGCAAGCCTGAACCGCGCCCACGCAACGACCGTCGCCCCGATGCCGGCGCGCAGAAGCCGGGTGAGCGGCGTGGCGAGGGTCGTCCGCGCCCTTCGGGCGGCAAGCCCGGGGACTCGCGTCCGCGTACGTCGGGCAAACCCGGTGAACCGCGACGCGACGGCAAGCCGGGGCAGGGCGCCGACGCACGGCGCAGCGGCAAGCCGCGTCCCGCCAAGGCGCGCAGCCAGGAAGAGATCGACCTGGCCAAGGCATACGCCATCCGCGCGCAGAAGGAAAAGGAAGAACGCATCGAAGCCGAACGCCTGCGCCAGGAAGAGGCGCGCCAACGCCGCGAGGCCAAGGCCAGGCTGGCGGAATTCCTGAAGGACAAGTCGCTCAACGACCCCGCGGCCGAGATCGCCCGCCACTTCCCCTACGGCGGCAAGATCAAGCGCATCCACGTCACCGAAACCCAGCTCAAGGCGCTCAACGCCGGCGAACTGGGCGTCGTGCAGTTGGACGGACGCTATCTGCTGGTGGCGGCCACGCTGCTGGCCGAGGTCGAGGCGATCTTCGCGCCGGCGGTGGCATTGCGCGTGGATCCGGACGCGCCCGCGGGCGACGATCCTTACGCCGATCCGCAGTACCAGGTGCCTGACGATCTGGTGTGGTGAAAGCCGGGGTCAGAGCACCTTTTTCATGGGGCCGAAAAAGGTGATCTGACCCCTCGCGATTTATTCCGGGTCGTAATCGAGGTTGGAAGCGAGCCAACGCTCGGCCTGTGTCAGCGGCACGCCCTTGCGCCGCGCGTAATCGGCGACCTGTTCGCGCGACAGCCGGCCGACCACGAAGTACTGGCTGCCCGGATGCGAGAAGTACAGGCCACTGACTGCGGCGGCCGGGTACATCGCGAAACTTTCGGTCAGCCGCAGGCCGGTGTGCTTCTCCGCCTCCAGCAGGCGGAATATCGTCGCCTTCTCGCTGTGCTCGGGGCAGGCGGGGTAACCCGGGGCGGGACGGATGCTGGTACTGCTCGCGGATCAGCGCCTCGTTGTCCAGCGCCTCGTCCGGTGCATAACCCCAGATCTCGGTGCGGACACGCTGGTGCAGGCGCTCGGCCAGCGCCTCCGCCAGGCGGTCGGCCAGGGCCTTGAGCAGGATCGCGTTGTAGTCGTCGTTGTCGGCCTCGAAACGCGCCACGTGCGGTTCGATGCCCAGGCCTGCGGTCACCGCGAAGGCACCCACCCAGTCCTGGCGGCCGCTGTCGGCGGGGGCGATGAAATCGGCCAGGCACAGGTTCGGCCGGTCGTCGGGTTTGTCGGCCTGCTGGCGCAGGCAGTGCAGCACGGTCTTGCCGGCCGTACCCGCATCCAGATGGATGTCGTCGCCGACCGCGTTCGCCGGCCACAGCCCGACCACTGCCCTGGCCGTCAGCCACTTCTCGCGCAGGATGCGATCGAGCATCGTCTTCGCGTCTTCGAACAACTCCCGCGCCTGCGCCCCGACCACGGCGTCGTCGAGTATGACCGGGTAACGGCCCGCCAGCTCCCAGGTCTGGAAGAACGGCGTCCAGTCGATGACGTCGAGCAGGTCATCCAGCGGGTAGTCGTCGAAAACGGTGAGGCCGGGCTTGAGCGGAGCCGGTGGTGCGTAGTCGTTCCAGCCGCCGTCGAACTTCTTCCTGCGCGCGCGTTCCAGCGGCATCAGCGGCTTGGCGTCGCCCTTGTTGGCGTGGCGGGCGCGCACCTCGGCGTAATCGGCATCGTTGGCCGCGACGAAGGGCGCACGCAGGTCCACGCTGAGCAGCGACTGCATCACGCCGACCGCGCGCGAGGCGTCCTTCACCCAGACCACCGGCGAGCCGTAGTGCGGGTCGATCTTGAGCGCGGTGTGCGCGCGCGAGGTGGTGGCGCCGCCGATCAGCAGCGGGATCTCGAAGCCCTGCCGTTTCATCTCCTTGGCGACGTGGCTCATTTCCTCCAGAGAGGGCGTGATCAGGCCGGACAGGCCGATGATGTCGGCCCGTTCTTCGCGGGCACGGTCAAGAATCGTCTGCGCCGGCACCATCACGCCCAGGTCCACCACGTCGAAGTTGTTGCAGGCCAGCACCACGCCGACGATGTTCTTGCCGATGTCGTGTACGTCGCCCTTCACCGTGGCCATCAGCACCTTGCCCTTGGGCTTGCCGCTGTCGCCGTTGAGGGCCTTCTCGGCCTCGATGTAGGGAATGAGGATGGCGACGGCCTTCTTCATCACGCGGGCCGACTTCACCACCTGGGGCAGGAACATCTTGCCGGCGCCGAACAGGTCGCCGACCACGTTCATGCCCGCCATCAGGGGGCCTTCGATCACGTCCAGCGGGCGCGCCGCGGCCAGGCGGGCCTCTTCGGTGTCGGCCTCGACGAACTTGTCTATGCCATGCACCAGGGCGTGCTTGATGCGCTCGGCCACCGGGGCATCGCGCCAGGCCAGGTCCTCGGTGCGGACCTCGCCTTTCTTCGACTTGTGCAAGTCGGCTTCGGCGAGCAGGCGTTCGGTGCCGTCGCTGCGGCGGTTCAGCACCACGTCTTCGACCGCCTCGCGCAGCGCCGGCCCGATGTCGTCATACAGCGCCAGCGCGCCGGCGTTGACGATGCCCATGTCCATGCCGGCGCGGATGGCGTGGTACAGGAACACCGCGTGGATGGCCTCGCGCACCACGTTGTTGCCGCGGAAGGAGAAGGACACATTCGACACGCCGCCCGAGACGTGGCTGAGCGGGAAGCGCTGCTTCAGCTCGCGGGTGGCATCGATGAAAGCGACGGCATAACCGTCGTGCTCCTCGATGCCGGTGGCGATGGCGAAGATGTTCGGGTCGAAGATGATGTCTTCGGGCGGGAAACCCGCTTCGTCGACCAGCAGCCTGTACGCGCGCGAGCAGATCTCGACCTTGCGCTCGAAGGTGTCGGCCTGGCCGGTCTCGTCGAAGGCCATCACGACCACGGCGGCGCCGTGGCGCCGCACCTTGGCGGCATGTTCGAGGAAAGCGGCTTCGCCTTCCTTCATCGAGATCGAGTTGACGATGGCCTTTCCCTGCACGCACTTCAGGCCGGCCTCGATCACGCTCCACTTCGAGCTGTCGATCATTACCGGCACCCGGGCGATGTCGGGCTCGGCGGCGATCAGGTTGAGGAAGCGCGCCATGGCCGCCTCGGCGTCCAGCATGCCCTCGTCCATGTTGATGTCGATCACCTGGGCGCCGTTCTCGACCTGCTGGCGGGCCACCGCCAGCGCGTCGTCGTAGCGTCCCTCCAGGATCAGCTTCTTGAACTGGATCGAACCGGTGACATTGGTGCGTTCGCCGACGTTGACAAAATTGGTCTGCGCAGTGATGACGAAGGGTTCCAGGCCGGCCAACCGCGTATGCGGTTCAAGCGACGGCAGCGCCCGTGGTGGCAGTCCGGCCACGACCGCGGCGATCGCCGCGATGTGCTCGGGCGTGGTGCCGCAGCAGCCGCCGACCAGGTTCAGCAGGCCGGCTTCGGCGAATTCGCGCAGCACACCGGCGGTTTCCTCCGGTCCCTCGTCGTAACCGCCGAAGGCGTTCGGCAGGCCGGCATTCGGATGGCAGCTGACGTGGGTGTCGGCCACCTGCGACAGCATGTCCACGTGCGCGCGCAGGTCGCGGGCGCCGAGCGCGCAGTTCAGGCCGATGGACAGCGGCCGCGCGTGCCGCAGCGAGTACCAGAAGGCTTCGGCGGTCTGTCCGGACAGGGTGCGGCCGCTGCGGTCGGTGATCGTGCCCGAGACCATCACCGGCAGCCTGGCGCCGAGCGCCTCGAACAGTTCCTCCAGCGCATACAACGCCGCCTTGGCGTTGAGCGTGTCGAATACCGTCTCGACCATCAGCACGTCGGCGCCGCCCTCGACCAGGGCGCGCGCGGCCTCGACGTAGTTCTGCAAGGGTATCGAAGTCGATGTTGCGGTAGCCGGCGTCCTCGACTTTCGGGCTGATCGAAGCGGTGCGGCTGGTCGGCCCCAGCACGCCGATGACGAAGCGCGGCTTCGACGGGTCCAGCGCCTCGAATTCGTCGCAGCAGGCGCGCGCCAGGCGGGCGCCTTCCCGGTTGAGTTCCGGCACCAGGTGTTCCAGCCGGTAGTCGGCTTGCGAGACCGCGGTCGAGTTGAAGGTATTGGTCTCGACCAGGTCGGCACCCGCGGCCAGGTAGGCCTTGTGCACGCCGGCGATGACGTCCGGGCGGGTGAGGGTGAGAAGGTCGTTGTTGCCCTTGAGATCACTCTCGCAGCCGCAGCCCGGCCCGTGAGCATGGCCTTCGGAGAAGCGAAGCCCATCGAACCCCTGCGCGAAACGCTCGCCGCGGTAGGCGGCTTCGTCCAGCGAATGGCGCTGGATCATCGTGCCCATCGCGCCGTCGATCACCAGAATGCGCCGGGACAGTGCCTCGATCAGCGCCGCGGTGCGCGCCGGGTTGTGCCAGGGCAGGGTCTTCAAGGTTTACGTGCCAGAAGGGTGATGACTTCGAAGTGGGGCGGGCGCTTCTCGCGGGTCACGGCCTCGCAGACCGTGACCTCGAGGCCGGCCTTCTCGGCGTGGCGGCGCAGGTCCTTGGTCGTGAAGCCCAGGTTGACGTGGCCGTAGGGCGTCACCGCGGCCTGGTGTTCGTGCTTGCCCAGGCAGGTGGCCACCAGGCGGCCGCCCCGGCGCAGTACGCGCGCCGCTTCGGCGATGGCGAGGCCGGGTTTGGCGGCGTAGGTGAGCGCGTGCATCAGCAGCACCAGGTCGAAGCTGGTGTTGGGCTGCGAAAGCGCCTGCATGTCGCCCTCGGTCACCTCGACGTGCCGGTACTTCCTGAGGCGCTCGCGGGCGGCGCCGACCACGCGTGCGCTCGAGTCCACGCAGACGTAGCGGCGCGCGTGCGGCGCCAGCAGTTCGGCCAGCACGCCGTCGCCCGAGGCCACATCCAGCACGTCGCCGGGTTCGAGCAGGGGCAGGGTGGAGCGCGCCAGTGCTTCCCAGGTGCGGCCGGGGGAATAGTGCCGCTCCATGTCGCCGGCGACCGAGTCGGCCCAGTTCTGGTCCGAGGCGCGGGCGGCCAGCACGGCCGGCAGGTGTTCGGCGTCCTGGCGCAGCAGGGGGTCGTCGGTGCTGTCACGCAGGGCTTCCCACAGGCGGCCCTCGGCCGGGTCCAGGGATTCGGCGTTGAATCGGTAGTAGGCGGAAACGCCGGCGCGGCGGTCACGCACCAGGTCGGCTTCCTTCAGGCGGGCCAGGTGGGTCGAGACGCGGGGCTGGGCCAGCCGGGTGATCGAGGACAGCTCGGCCACCGTGAGTTCTTCGCGCTCCAGCAGGGCCAGCAGCCGGACCCGGGTCGGGTCGGCGAGCACCTTCAGACAGGCCGACCAGGCTTCCAGGTCCATATCTATCCTTTCATCCGGATTCAAAGATATGGAAGGTTAGGCCTGCTGCACAGGGGCGTCAAGGCGGGCGGGGCCTTTCACGCCGCACGCACCTGTGCCCGGCGACGGCAGCGGCTACAATTGCCGCCTTTCCCCATTGAACCGAGGGCACGCCGTGGATTTCCGATACACCGAAGAGCAGCTGATGATCCAGGACGTGGCCCGGCGCATCGCGCAGGAAAAGATCGCGCCCAGCGCCGAACACCACGACCGCACCGGCGAGTTCCCGCTGGAGAACATCCGCACCCTGGGCGAAAACGGCCTGATGGGCATCGAAGTGCCGACCGAATACGGCGGCGCCGGCATGGACCCGGTCAGCTACGTGCTGGCCATGGTCGAGATCGCCGCGGCCGACGCCGCGCATTCGACCATTGTGTCGGTGAACAACTCGCTGTTCTGCAACGGCATCTTGACCTTCGGCACCGAGGAGCAGAAGCAGAAGTACGTGCGTGCGATCGCCGAGGGCAAGGAAATCGGCGCCTTCGCGCTGACCGAGCCGCAGTCGGGCTCCGACGCCACCTCCATGCGCTGCAAGGCGGTCAAGCAGGCCGACGGCAGCTTCGTCATCAACGGCAAGAAGAGCTGGATCACCTCGGGCCCCGTCGCCCGGTACATCGTGCTGTTCGCGATGACCGACCCCGACAAGCACGCCCGCGGCATCACCGCGTTCATGATCGACACGAGCAAGCCCGGCTTCCACCGCGGCAAGACCGAGCCCAAGCTCGGCATCCGCGCCTCGGCGACCTGCGAAATCGAGTTCCAGAACTACGTCTGCGCCGCCGAGGACGTGCTGGGCGACGAGGGCCACGGCTTCAAGATCGCCATGAGCGTGCTCGACGCCGGCCGCATCGGCATCGCCTCGCAGGCGATCGGCATCGCCCGTGCGGCGTACGAGGCCACGCTGGCCTACGTGCGCGACCGCAAGGCCTTCGGCCAGCCGATCGGCGCCTTCCAGATGACGCAGGCGAAGATCGCCGACATGAAGTGCAAGCTCGACGCGTCCCTGCTGCTGACCCTTCGCGCCGCCTGGCTCAAGGGCCAGGGCCAGCGGTTCACCACCGAGGCGGCCGTGGCCAAGCTCACCGCGTCCGAGGCGGCGATGTGGATCACCCACCAGGCGGTGCAGATCCACGGCGGCATGGGTTATTCGAAGGAAATGCCGCTCGAGCGCTATTTCCGCGACGCGAAGATCACCGAGATCTACGAGGGCACCAGCGAGATCCAGCGCCTGGTGATCGCCCGCCACGAGACCGGCCTGCGCTGAGCCGAATCCGTACCCCGGCGTACCCGAAGCCCCGCTGAAGCGGGGCTTCTTTTTGGGCGCTTTTGCGCTGGCCGCCGCCTGCGCCCAGGGCTACAATTTCGCACTTTATCCACGCCCTGCGAGAACGCGGTCAATGAACGCCCACGCCCTGGCCTCCGCCGACACCCTCGATGCCGTCATCGCCGCCCTGCCGGCCGGCCTTCCCGCTGCCGAAAAGGCACTGCTCGAGCGGTTCACCCGTGGCTTCTTCGAGCGCCTGCCGGAAGACGAACTGGCGTCACGCCCGGCCGCCGACTGGGCCGCCGCCGCGCGCTCCTTCCTGGCCTTCGCCGGCCAGCGCGAGGCCGGCCGCGCCAAGATCGCGGTGCTCAACCCGACCCTGGCCGCCGACGGTTTCGAGAGCACGCACACCTTGGTGCGCATCGTCAACGACGACATGCCCTTCCTGGTGGACTCGGTGCGCATGGCGCTGTCCCTGTGCGGTGTCAGCCTGCACCAGATCGCCCATCCGGTGATGGCCATCCGTCGCGACGCCGCCGGCAATCTGCAGGCGGTGGGCGAGGGCACCGCCGAATCGCTGATGCACCCGGAGATCGACCGGCTGGCCGACGCCGACGCGATGGCGGCGATCGAGCAGGCGATCCAGGGCGCGCTGGTGGACGTACGCGAATCGGTGGCCGACTGGGCGCCGATGCGCGAGAAGATGCTGGCCATCGCCGAGGAACTGGCGACCCGGGCGATGCCCGTGGACGCCGCCGGCCGCGCCGAGGCGCAGGCCTTCCTGCGCTGGGCCGCCGACAACCACTTCACCTTCCTGGGCTACCGCGAATACGAGGTAGTGGACCGCAAGCTGGCGGCCGTGCAGGGCAGCGGCCTGGGCCTGCTGCGCGGCAAGGACCACCTGGTACAGCCGCGGCCGATCACCGGCCTGGCCGCCGCCGACCTGGCGCCGGGCCAGAAGCTCGACGCGCTGATCCTGACCAAGACCAATGCCCGGGCCACCGTGCACCGCCCGGGTTACATGGACTACATCGGCGTGCTGGTGTTCGACGAAAAGGGCATTGCGGTGCGCGAACAGCGTTTCCTCGGCCTTTACACCTCCAGCGCCTACAACCGCCGCCCCTGGGAGATACCCCTGGTGCGCCAGCGCCACGAACACGTGATGGCGGCTTCGGGCCTGGCCACCAACAGCCACAGCGGCAAGGCCCTGCGCCACATCCTGGAGACGCTGCCGCGCGAGGAGCTGTTCCAGTCCAGCGCCGACGAACTGCAGCGCACCGCCATGGGCATCCTGGGCCTGCAGGAGCGCGCGCGCACCCGCCTGTTCCTGCGCCGCGACCGTTACGGGCGTTTCTTCTCCGCCCTGGTCTACATCCCGCGCGACCGCTTCAACACCGGCATCCGCCAGCGCATCGAAGCGCTGCTGATGCAGGAACTGCAGGGCGAGCGCCTGGACAACAACATCCAGATCGGCGAATCGCCGCTGGCCCAGCTGCACCTGGTGATCCGTCCCAAGGCGGGTGCCAGCGTCCAGTACGACCAGGACAAGCTGGAAGCCGCGCTTGCCGGCATCGTGCGCGACTGGCACGACGAACTGCGCGAGACCTGGTGCGCGCCCATGGCGAGGAACAGGGGCTGCGTCTGTTCCAGCGTTTTGGTCGCGGCCTGCCCGCCGGTTATGTCGAGGCCGTCAGCGCCGAGAACGCCGCCGCCGACGTGCTGCAGGCTTCGCTGCTGAGCGGCCCGGACGACCTGCGCATCGCCTTCTCGCGCGGCAGCGGCGATTCGCTCGGCTTCAAGCTGATCCGGCAGGCCAGCGAAATTGCGCTCTCGGACGTGCTGCCGGTGATGGAGAACCTGGGCCTGCGCGTGCTGGCAGAACATCCCTATGAACTGCTGGTGGACGGCGAAAGCATCTCGATCCAGCATTTCGAGGTGCAGTCGCTGCGCGGCGAGATCGACGTCGAGGCCGCGCGCGTGCCGTTCGAGGAGGCGTTCGCCGCCGTCTGGCGCGGTGACGCCGAGAACGACGGCTTCAACCGCCTGCTGCCCAGCGCCCGCCTGGAATGGCGCGACATCGCCATGCTGCGCGGTTACGCCAAATACTCGCTGCAGACCGGCGTGCCGTTCTCGCAGCCTTACATGGAAGAAGCGCTGCAGCGTTACCCGGTGATCGCGCGCCTTCTGTACGAGCTGTTCGCCGCGCGTTTCGAACCCGGCCGCGAACAGCCGCTCGACGCCGCCGGCCAGCAGGCCCTGCACGACCAGATCGCCTGGCTGCTGCCCAGCGAGAAGCGCAAGTCGCTGGACACGATCCCGCAGGAGATCTCCGCCGCCCGCACACTCGACCGCAACGCCCAGATCGACGCCTGCACCGACGCGCTGGAGATCCTGCTCGACAGCGTGGTCACCAGCATCGACGACGACCGCATCCTGCGCGGCTTCATGGCCCTGATCAACGCGACGCTGCGCACCAGCTTCTACCAGAAGAAGGGCGGTACGCATCGGGACTACATCAGCTTCAAGTTCGACCCGGCGATGGTTCCGGATCTGCCGAAGCCGCGGCCTTATCGGGAAATCTTCGTGTACTCGCCGTTCGTAGAGGGCGTCCACCTGCGGTTCGGCCCCGTTGCGCGCGGCGGCCTTCGTTGGTCCGACCGCCGCGAGGACTTCCGCACCGAGGTGCTGGGCCTGGTGAAGGCGCAGATGGTGAAGAACACCGTCATCGTGCCCGTGGGTTCCAAGGGCGGCTTCGTGGTCAAGCGTCCGCCGGTGGGCGGCGACCGCGACGCCCAGCTGGCCGAGGGCATCGCCTGCTACAAACGTTTCATCAACGGCCTGCTCGACATCACCGACAACCTGGTGAACGGCGAAGTGGTGCCGCCGGTGGACGTGGTGCGCCACGACCTGGACGACCCCTACCTGGTGGTCGCGGCCGACAAGGGCACCGCCACCTTCTCCGACATCGCCAACGGCATCGCGGCCGAACACGGCTACTGGCTGGACGACGCCTTCGCCTCGGGTGGTTCGGTCGGTTACGACCACAAGGGCATGGGCATCACCGCCAAGGGCGCCTGGGAGTCGGTGCGGCGCCACTTCCGTGCGCTCGGCATCGACAGCCAGTCGCAGGACTTCACCTGCGTCGGCGTCGGCGACATGTCGGGCGACGTGTTCGGCAACGGCATGCTGCTGTCGAAACACATCCGCCTGGTCGCGGCCTTCGACCACCGCCACATCTTCCTGGACCCGAACCCGGATTCGGCGCGCAGCTACGTCGAGCGCGAACGTTTGTTCAAGCTGCCGCGCTCGAGCTGGGAGGACTACGACAAGTCGCTGATTTCGGCCGGCGGCGGCATCCATCCGCGCTCGGTCAAGTCCATCGCCATCACGCCGGAAGTCCGGGCCGCGCTCGACATCGCCGAGGGCGTCGAGCAGATGAGCCCGATGGAACTGATGAACGCCATCCTCAAGGCGCCGGTGGACCTGCTGTGGAACGGCGGCATCGGCACCTACGTCAAGGCCAGCAGCGAATCGCACACCGACGCCGGCGACCGCGCCAACAACGGCCTGCGGGTCAACGGCAACGAGCTGCGCTGCAAGGCGGTGGGCGAGGGCGGCAACCTGGGCATGACCCAGCGCGGCCGTATCGAGGCAGCGTTCGCGGGCGTGCTGGTGAACACCGACTTCATCGACAACTCCGCCGGCGTGGACACCTCCGACCACGAGGTGAACATCAAGATCCTGCTGGCGGCCCCGGTCAAGCGCGGCGAGCTCAGCCAGGAGCAGCGCAACGCCCTGCTGGCCAGCATGACCGACGAGGTCGGCGAGCTCGTGCTCAACGACAACTACCGCCAGAACCAGGCCATCAGCCTGATGGAGCGCATGAGTGTGTCGCGCCTGGGTTCGTTCGGGCACTTCATCCGCACGCTGGAAGGCCAGGGCCTGCTGGACCGCGCCATCGAGTTCCTGCCCACCGACGCCGAGCTCAACGACCGCAAGTCGCGCGGCCAGGGCCTCACCCGCCCCGAACTGTCGGTGCTGCTGAGCTACGACAAGATCGTCATCTTCAATCAGATGCTCGATTCTGACGTGCCCGAGGACCCCTACCTGTCCAAGGAGCTGGTGCGCTACTTCCCCAACGCCCTGCAGGAGAAGTACGCGCAGGACATGGAGAACCACCGCCTGCGCCGCGAGATCATCGCGACCGCGGTCACCAACTCCACCGTCAACCGCATGGGCTCGACCTTCATCCTGCGCATGCAGGAGGACACCGGCGAGACCCCGGCGCAGATCGCCAAGGCGTTCACCATCAGCCGCGAAGTGCTGCGCGCCCGCGACCTCTGGGCCGGCATCGACGCGCTGGACCTGAAGGTGCCGGAAAGCGCCCAGCTCGAGGCGCTGATGGGCATCTGGCACCTGCAGCGCAACATGACGCGCTGGCTGCTGAACCGCCCGGGCGAGAGCCTCAACATCGCCGAGAAGGTCGAGCGTTACGCCGACGGCGTCGCCCTGCTGCACCGTTCGCTGGCCGACGTGCTGCCGGCCGGTGCGCGCGCCGACCTGCTGGCCGACCAGGCCCGCTGGCGCCAGCTCGGTTTCCCCGAGGAACTGGCGCTGGCCTTCGCCAGCCTGTCCTTCCTCAGTTACGCGCTGGACATCGTCGAGGTCGCGATCGAGAAGCGGCTGGCGGTGCTGGACGTCGCGACAGCGTACTTCAGCCTGTCCGATGCCCTGCACACCAAGTGGCTGATGGACAGCGTCGAAGCGCTGCCGGTCGAAGGCCGCTGGCATGCCCAGGCCCGTGGCGTATTGCGCGACGAACTGCAGGCCCAGCAGCGTGCCCTGGTCGGGCAGGTGCTGGCCGCGGCCGAGGCGGGCACCCAGCCGCAGGCGCTGGTTGAATCCTGGCTTGCCCGCGACGACGCCACGCTCCGCTACACGCTGGGCATGTTCGCCGACATGCGCAACCTGCGCGGACTGGACTATCCGACGCTGTCGGTGGCCGTGCGCAGGCTGGCGCAGGTCGCCAGCGCCGGCAGCCGCAGTGCCTGATTCCCAAACGCATCCCTCCCCACGCGTGGGGAGGGGTGGGGAGGGGCGGTCGCGGTTGAAGCCGCTCCTACAGTAAGCTCGGCCCCATGAGCCTGCCCGCCCAACCGCGCATCGCCTTCCTCGCCAGCCCGACGCCGGAGGGCAGGCGGCACTGGCCAAACTCACCGCCCTGCATGGCCAGGTCGCACCGGACCAGGCCGACGTGGTCTGCGCGCTCGGCGGCGACGGCTTCATGCTTCAGACCCTGCACCGGCACGGCGCGCTGGGCCGCCCGGTATACGGCATGAAGCTGGGCACGGTGGGTTTCCTGATGAACCAGCACCGGCCCGAAAGCCTGATCGAACGCCTGCACGCGGCCGAAGCCACGGTGCTGCGGCCGCTGGAGATGGTGGCCACCACCGAATCCGGGGCTACCGTCACCTCGCTGGCCTACAACGAGGTGTCGCTGCTGCGCCAGACGCGCCAGGCCGCGCACCTGCGCGTTTTCCTCAACGGCCAGGTCCGTCTCGAGGAACTGGTCTGCGATGGCGCCCTGGTCGCCACGCCGGCCGGCAGCACGGCCTACAATTTTTCCGCGCACGGTCCGATCCTGCCCCTGGGTTCGCAGGTGATCGCGCTGACGCCGATCGCCGCCTTCCGGCCCCGGCGCTGGCGCGGCGCGCTGCTGCGGGCCGACACCGAGGTCAGGCTGGAGGTGCTGGGCGGCTACAAGCGGCCGGTCAGCGCCACCGCCGATTCGCACGAGGTCCGTGACGTGGCGGAAGTGGTCATCCGCGAGTCGCGCGAGCGCACGGTCACCCTGCTGTTCGACCGCGAACACAACCTCGAGGAACGCATCCTCAACGAGCAGTTCATCAGCTGAGCCGTCGCAGACGCTGAGACCGCGAACGGCCACACTACCGCCATGAGCCCGCAGTCCCTCCCGCCCGAACGCCCCGCCGACCGCCTGGTCGTGGCCATCACCGCGCGTGCGCTGTTCGACCTGGAAGACAGCCATGCGCTGTTCCAGGCCAGCGGACTGGACGCCTATGCCGAGTTCCAGCGCAGCCGTGAAAAGGAAATCCTGGCGCCGGGCATCGCTTTCCCGCTGGTGCAGAAACTGCTGGCGCTCAACGCCGGTGCACCGCCTGACCGGCCGCGGGTCGAGGTGGTGCTGCTGTCGCGCAACTCGTCCGACACCGGCTTGCGCATCTTCAACTCGATCCGGCACTACGGCCTGGGCATCGTGCGCGCGGTTTTCACCAGCGGTGCCGAGACCTGGCCCTACATCAAGCCGTTCGGGGCGCAGCTGTTCCTGTCCGCGAATCCCGAATCGGTGCGCAGCGCATTGGAGAACGGCTTCGCCGCCGCCACCATCCTGCCCGCCAAGGCCTTCGAACCTTCGCATCCGCAGCTGCGCATCGCCTTCGACGGCGACGCGGTGATCTTCGGCGACGAGTCCGAGCGTGTCTCGCAGGAGTCGGGTCTGGCGGCCTTCCACAGCAACGAATCCACGCGGGTGTACGAACCGCTGTCGGGCGGGCCCTTCCGCGGTTTCCTGGCGGCGCTGCACGAACTGCAGCAGGCTTTTCCGCCGGGCGAGGATTCGCCCCTGCGCACGGCCCTGGTCACGGCACGCTCCGCACCCGCGCACGAACGTGTCATCCTGACCCTGCGCGAGTGGGGCGTGCGCCTGGACGAGGCCATGTTCCTCGGTGGCCGCGACAAGGGGCCGTTCCTGCAGGCCTTCGGCGCCGACATCTTCTTCGACGACTCCCGGCACAACATCGAGAACGCACGCCGGCACGTGGCGACCGGGCACGTGCCTTATGGCGTCACCAACGAAAACTAGGCCCGACGCCTCAGCGCGTAGATCAGCCACGCCACGCCCGTCACCGCCGCGCCCAGCGCAAACGCCAGCTCGCCGCCGCCCGCGCTTTCCCAGGCCAGCGCCGCCATCGCCGCACCCAGTACACCGCCTACGCCCTGGCTGAAGCCGAAGAACAGGCTTTGCCCGGCGCCGGCACGGCGGCCGGGGAAAAAGTCCGCCATCAGGCGCATGCAGCAGGCGTAGAAGGTGGCGAAACTCAGCGCGTGCGTCGCCTGCGCCAGCGCCATCACCACGAGCGAGTCGGCGAAATAGGCGGTCAGCAGCCAGCGCAACACGGTTGCCACCAGGCAGGCCATCAGCAGGGGCGAAGCGCCGTGGCGCGCGATCAGTTTCGGCGCTTTCCAGAACATCACGATCTCGATCAGCACGCCCAACGCCCACAAGGCACCGATGACGGCGCCCGAATGGCCATGCGCCTGCAGGTGCAGCGTGTAGAACACATAGAACGGCCCGAAACCCATCTGCATCAGCAGCGCGACGATCAGGAACCGGCGTACGCCCGGGCGTTTCCACAGGTGCCCGGCATCGCCGGCCGTTTCCTCGTGCCGGGGTGGTTCGTCGTTGCGGTGCAGCCAGGCGGCCAGCACCATCGCCATGAACAGTGGCAGGGCCAGCCATGGAAACGAATCACCTCCGAAGTGGTCGAGCAAGGCGCCGTAGGTGCCGGCCACCAGCAGGAATCCGATCGAACCCCAGACCCGCAGCCGTCCGTACAGGTCGGCGCGCGGCCCCAGCGCCGTCAGCGTCATCGCCTCGAACTGCGGCATCACCGCGTTGTAGAACAGGCCGAACACCGCCATCACCGACAGCAGTGCCCAGGCGCTGCGGGTGAACACGAAAGCGGCGAAAAAGCAGCGTCAGCACGCAGCCGGCGAAGAACCAGAGCCCCGGGCGCGGACTGCGATCCGTCAATGCCGCCCAGGCCGGCGGCGCGATGATGCGCGTGCCGTACCAGAGCCCCAGCATGCCGCCGACCACGTATCCGCCGTGTCCCAGCGCGTCCACCCAGCGCCCGACGTAGGGTGAGTAGGCGCCCAGCGCCGCGTAGTAGCAGAAATAGAACAGCGAAAATCGCCGCAGGTTCGCGTCCATGCGTGGCGCCCGGAAGAAGAACGGCCGGACCCGAAGGCCCGGCCGTCATCATCGCCGGTTTGCCCGGCGGCCGGAACTAGCGTTCGGCCAGGCGGTTGTTGTCCACCGGGTCCGTCGGCCGCGTGGGGGCCGGCCGAGGGCCGGGGTTCGGCGCTGCGGCGCCGGCTTCGCGTGCCGCCAGCTCGCGGGTATCCAGCGTACCCATGCGGGTCTGGTCCTTGAGCTCGAGGAAACGCAGCTCGAACGGCGCGCCATACCCGGCAGGCACGTGGCCGCGATTGAAGGCCAGGCCCAGGCGGCGCTGGCCGGGGCCAGCCAGTCCGCCGCATGCGCCTGCGACACGGGCCGGCTGACGCCGTCCGGACCGGCGGCGAACAGCGTGCCACGCAGCTCGTAGCGGCCCTCCGCCGCGACCTGCACGGGCAGGTCGAAGCGCAGCGTGCCGGCGTCGAAGCCATAGCCACCGGCCAGGCGGGCCGTGGGCCGGGCGATCGCCACCGCGGTGCGGGCGTCACGCTGCACCGTGTTTCCCCGACCACCTGGCCGGCGAAGAGTTGTACTTCCCACAGGCCCGGCTCGTCCCCGGCATCCGCCGGCACCGCCAGTCGCGCCTTGCCGTTGCGGAAGGACAGCGGGTAGCTGCGCCCGGACGGCGACACCAGTTCGCCCTCGACCTGGCCGCCGGCCAGGCGGGTCCGACCGCGCTGCATCGCCGCGGCGACTTCCAGCGTGTCGCCCGCCAGCCAATGGCTGCGCGCCGCCTGCGCCTTGAGCACGTAGGGGCTCTCGGGTTCGTACACGTGCCATAAAGGTAGCGTCCGCTGGCCTTGGGCAGGGCGACCTGGAAACGGCCCTGGCCATGCGCCGCGGCGATCTGCACGATGGCCGAACCCTCGGGCACGTCCATGCCGGCGGCCCGCAGCTGCCGGGCGTTGGCCTTGCGCTGGAACGACTGCGGTTCCGGGATCATCCGGCCGTTTTTCATCACGCGCACCGACCCCGGATCCACTGCGGTATTGCCGGCGGCCGGGCTGATGCGGATCACGGCACCGGGCGCGGTGGTCTGGATGTCGAAACCGCGCTTGAGTTCGGCACCGTCGGCCATCGCCCAGAACTCGCGGCTTTCAGCCAGGTGAGGCGCGCTGGCTTCGAGCCCGGCCTGCGGGTCCAGCGCCCAGGCGAAGGACAGCGGCTGGCGTTCGAACTTGCCGGTCGGCACCGGGGCCGCCATCAGCTTCGTGGGCGACTGGTCGGCGCTGCCGGGCGGCAGCAGGTTGCCGGCCTGGGCCGACGCGGCGAGGGCCAGGGACATCAGGCAGAACAGGAGATTCTTGTTCATGGCTCAGCTCCCCATGTCGGTGCGCAGGATGGAATCGAGCCCGAAACAGGCGCGACGGCTCTGGTTGTGCGAAAGCGGCTCGCTGCCGCGCATCCGCGACTTGTCCTGGAACCACAGGCTGCCGGCCGCCGACTGGCTGGAGCAGTTGAGGAAACCGTCGGAACACGAGTTCAGCCACAGCTGGGTGGTCTCCAGCCCGACGTTCTCGAAATAACCGCCGCAGTAGCTGTCCGAATCCCAGATCGCCGAATCCACGTCGGTGCCGACCACGTTGCGGAAGGTCCTGGGCAGGGCGGGACGACCGGACGTGCCGAGCAGCCAGCTGGCGTTGTAGCTGGCCATCCAGCTGGTCTGCTGCATCCGCACCGCGTCGTTCTTGTAGCCGAGCAGCCAGCCGACCGCGCTTTCGAACACGTTGCCGGCGATCACCGCGTCGGCCAGCGGCGTGCCGGCCGAGGACGGTGCCAGCGCGTTCACCCGCACGGTCTTGGCGATGATGTCCGGATAGCGGCTGTCCCAGGTCGGGTTGGACAGGATCCAGCGCATCACGTTGCCGCCGTTGCTGTGCGTGATCACGATCAGCCGGGTGATGCCCTTGCCGTTGATGAAAGTGGTCAGCTGGCCCGCCAGGCAGCCGGCGGCGGCGTTGTCCCACATGTACTTGGTGAAGTCGCAGTTGATGACGACGTAGTTGGCGGGATTCGGCAAACCGCCGCGCACGTTGTTGACGAACTCCGGCTTCCAGTAGTCCGCCGTGGCGTTGCTCTGTTGGCCGGTGCCATGCACGAAGGCGACACCGGTGTTGGCGTTGCACACGCCGGATACGACCGCCAGGGCGGCCAAGATGAGATAGCGCACGATCCCTCCCCAGGAACTCAATGCGTCACGCGGGTTCCCCGTCCTTGCGTCGCCGCGTTGCGGTGGAACCGGCGCTCCCCTGCGCCGGCGTATGGCGCTCGACACTACGGGTAAATCCGTGATCGTCAACACAATTCGATGCTGCGATGCGGCAGGGTATGGTTTCACGCCATGCTGCTGCGCTGCCGCAATCTGCGCAGTATCGCTATCGGGTCGCGGGCCGGTTCCGGCAACTGCGAACCCCGCCGGGCCTGCGTATGGAAACGGTGCCGGGACGCCGACAGCGCCTCGCAGCAGCCTTCACGCGCTCAGAACTCGAGGTCGAGCGCCGCGCAGAGGTAGTCGATCATCGGCGCCAACGCCTTGAACTGCGCGGCCACCGACTGGCGCAGGCGCAGGCCGAGCACGATGTCGTCGTCCAGCCCGGCGCCGGCGACGAAGTCCTTGCGCTTGATGTCGTCGATCAGCTCGTGGTCGGCCGGGAAACCCCGCGGTGAACGCACCGGGGTGTCGCCGGTCAGCTCGAAACGGCGGCGGAAGGCCGGCGACTGTACCGCGGCCTTCCAGCCGCTGGGATTGTCGAGCATGAAACCGCGGATGCGCCGCTGCGTCTCCGGCTCGGGATGCCACAGCCCACCGCCGACGAAACAGTCGCCCGGCGCGATGTGCAGGTAGAACGACGGCGCCGGTACCTGCTTGCTGCGCGCGTGGAAAAAACGCGCGCCCGACCAGGTCTTGTACGGCGTCTTGTCGTTGGCGAAGCGGGTGTCGCGGTAAATGCGGAACAGCGACCCGCCCATCGGCCGCGGATCGGCCCGGTAGTGTGGGCTGATCGCCGCCAGGTCCGGCTGCAGGTCGGTGATCAGGCGCAGGAAGGGCTGGCGCAGGTGCGTCTCGTAGTCGGCCTTGTGCGCCGTGAACCAGTCGCGGTTGTTGTTGCGGCCCAGGGCGCGCAGGAACTTGAAGGTCTTGTCGCTGAAGTAGGTGCTCATGCCAGGGAAGACTCCAGGTCGCGGCCCCAGGCCTCCAGCGCGTCCAGCCACGCCTGCCGGGGACCGGGTTCGGTACCGGCGCGCAGTGTCGCGATCTCGGCGTAATAGGCCGTGAAATCGTATTCGGACAGGCCGCTGCCGGGAGCCAGGCGATGGCGCCGGTAGTCGTCCCAGCGCGCGCGTTCGCCCGTGTCCAGGGAGTCGGGCCAGTTGCGGGCGCGGTAGCGGAACAGCAGTTCGGAGAAACGCGGGTCGTCGAAACGGGGCCCGAAGGACGCGAGATCTTCCAGGGCCGCGCTGCGCACGCGCGAGAACAGGCGCTTGTCGGCGTCGGATGGAAAACCGTCATACAGCGCCGCATCGGCATCGGCCGGTTCGCGCGCGCTTTCGGCCGCGAAGACGCGTCGCACTTTTTCCGCCAGCCCGGGCGCGGCACGTAGTTGCGCGGCCCGGGCCAGGCAGGCCTCGCGGTCGATGCCCAGGCGATCGAAATCGACCTCGCGCAGATGCTCCAGCGGCAGCAGGATCGGGCACTTGTTGCCGTGCACTTCCTTCAGCGGTACCCGGCGTTCGCCTTCGGGCAGGTCTGCGGCGGGGGTATACAGGCGGTCGGCGATCTCGTCGGGCGTGAGGTCGAGCCAGGCGGACGGGTCATCATCCAGGCCGCAGACGATAACGCGCGAGTCGATCTTCGGATGCCGCGCGACCGGCACCACCAGGGCGGCGCAGTGCCGTCTGGCCGGGTAGCGCGAGGAGATGTGCAGCAGTGGCGTCATGTTCACCACGTCCAGCAGCGCGCCGACCTTGCGCTTGTCGCGCAGGGCGAAGGCGTAGTCCCAGAGCCTGGGTTGCGCCGCCTTGAACCGGCGCGCCAGGCCGATCAGGGCGCGCACGTCGCTCAGCGCCTCGTGCGCGTCGCCTTCGCGCACGCCGTTGGCTTCGGCCAGGTGCTCGAGCTTGAAGCTGGGCGCGCCGTCTTCGCGTTTCGGCCATTCCAGGCCCTCGGGACGCAGCGCTTCGGCAAGCCGCAGCACGTCCAGCAGATCCCAGCGCGAGTTGCCGTTTTTCCACTCGCGCTCGTAGGGGTCGTGGAAGTTTCGGTACAGGCCGAAACGCACGAACTCGTCGTCGAAGCGGATCGAGTTGTAGCCGACCGCGCAGGTGCCGGGCTGGCCCAGCTCCTCGGCGATGCGGCCCATGAACTCGGCCTCGCGCAGGCCATTGGCCATGGCCTGCTGCGGGGTGATGCCGGTGATCAGGGTCGCGCCGGGCGAGGGCAGCAGGTCGTTGGCCGGCTGGCAGAACAGGCTGGTCGGTTCGCCGACCGGGTTCAGGTCCAGGTCGGTGCGGATCGCCGCGAACTGGGCGATGCGGGTGCGGCGCGGGTCGCGGCCGAAGGTTTCAGGTCGTAGAACAGGAAGGTCGGGGAACTCACGCCTCGAGCCTCTGCAGCCGCTGTACGACCAGGGCATCCGCTGCCGCCAGGTCCACGTCCTCGAGGCGTGTGCAGCCACGCGTGGCTTCCACGAGGATCGCGCGCTGCACCTTGCCGCGTTCGAAGGCCGTGGCGTACGGCACGCGCGTGAAGCTGACCATCGAATACCGCGGCACGAAGCGCCCCGGGTGCCGTTCGGCCAGCACCCGTTCCAGCGCGCGCTGCAGCAGGAAGTCGGCGTCGTCCACGCGGTCGCGCATCTCGACGTAGTTTTCCAGGGCCATGGCCTGGATGGCTTCGGCGTTGGGCCGGCGCAGGTTCTCGAAGTCCGCGAAGGCCGTGGCGAAGTCGGGGGCGGCGGCGATGCATTGGTCCAGCGCCACGCAGTCCTCGAAGGCGCAGTTCATGCCCTGGCCGTGGAAGGGCACCATGGCGTGGG
Organism: Arenimonas daejeonensis; assembly: GCF_007993735.1. Taxonomy (GTDB): domain Bacteria; phylum Pseudomonadota; class Gammaproteobacteria; order Xanthomonadales; family Xanthomonadaceae; genus Arenimonas; species Arenimonas daejeonensis. The sequence continues at coordinate 2,010,963 of NZ_CP042453.1, forward strand.
CGGCGTCGCCCAGCAGCAGTGCACGATCGTCCAGGCGCCAGCGCTGCAGGCGCAGCGTGCCCAGGCCGCCGACCGGGTTGTTGGTCCAGTCGGCGTCGAACTCGGGCACCAGCGGCAGCGCGTCGGCGAAGTCGCGGGCGAAAAAGGCGCGGGCCGCGGCCAGGTCGGGCAGGGTGGCGAAACTCGGGTCACCCGCGTTCGGCAGGAACAGGGTGACGGTGAAGGTCTTCTCGGTATTGGGCAGGGCGATGCACATGTAACCGCCGCGTGGCCAGATGTGCAGGGCGTTGGCTTCGATCCGAAACCGCCATCGGCGGCCGGCGGGATCTCCAGTTCCTTGTAGCCGTGGCCCAGCGGTTCGAAACTTTCGCCCAGGTCGATGATCGTGCGCAGCGCCTCGCGCAGGCCCGAGCCGGCGCCGTCGGTGCCCAGCAGCACCTCGAACCGGTGCTCGTGCGCGTGCCGCTCGTGGTCGTCCACGAAGCGTGCGGTACGCGCGGCGAAATCGACACCGTCCAGCCGCTGGTTGAACCGGATCGTGGCACCGGCGGCTTCGGCGGCGTCGAGCATGGCGATGTTCAGGCGGCCGCGATGCACCGACCAGATCACTTCGCTGTCGTCGCGGCCGTAACGCTGCAGCATCGTGTCGCCGCCCAGCGGGTGCACCATGCGGCCGCGCATCATCACCGCCTGCGCCATCACCGCGTCCTGCAGCCCGGCCACGCGCAGCGCGTGCAGGCCCCGTTCGGCCAGGGCCAGGTTGATCGAGCGGCCGCCCTCATAACCACGCTTGCGCGGGTCGGGGCGCTTTTCGAACACTTCGACCTTCCAGCCGCGCCGCGCCAGCAGGATCGCGAGCAGGGAGCCGGCCAGGCCGGCGCCGACGAGGGTGATGGTTTGCTGGGGATTGGCGTGCACGATCGTGTCGGTATCCGTTGGGGTTCAGGCCGTAAGGCCGTCCGTGACCACGCGGTTGCGGCCACCGCGTTTGGCTTCGTAGAGGCAGCGGTCGGCGCGGTCGAGCGCCACCGTGAGGCTGCCGTCGTCGCGGCGCCACTGCGCCACGCCGATGCTGGCGGTGATGGCCACGCCCCAAATCGGCGGTGGCAATGGCCTGGCGCAGGCGTTCGGCCACGGCCTGGCCTTCGGCCAACCCGCGCCCCGACATCAGGACCGCGAACTCCTCGCCGCCGTAGCGGAACAGCGGCATGTCCGGTTCCAGCGCACGGCCAAGTTCGGCGGCAACCTGGGTGATGATCCGGTCGCCTGCCAGGTGGCCGTGCTGGTCGTTGATGGCCTTGAAGTTGTCGATGTCCAGCAGCAGGAAGGTGCAGAGCCGGGTCGTGCTGCGGCCGTCGCCCAACTGTTCGATCGCCTCGTTGAAGGTGCGCCGGTTCAGGCAGTTGCTGAGTGCGTCGTGGTCGGAGTGGTAGCGCAGCATCACCGCGGCGCGTTCCTGCAGCAGGGCGTAGGTGAACATGAAGCAGACCAGCATCCCGTAGCCACTGGCGAAGCGGATCACGTCGATGGCGGGCAGCAGTGGCGCGATGGTCGCGGAGGCGTAGGCGCCGAACGCGATCATGATCGCAAGCGCCAGCTTCGAGCGCACCAGGAACACGATCACCGGCGGGAAGATGTAGGCCCAGTGCTGCATCGGCCGGTCGTGGAAGGGCCCGAAGGCCATTACACCCACCAGCAGCAGGGCGATGCTGACGAAGAAGATGGTGCCGCCCAGGTGCCGGGGCAGGGTGAGCAGCACCGCGATGCAGGCGCCGGCGATACCGAGCACGATCCAGGCAAGCCGTGCCGTGTCGGGAAAGCCCAGGTGCGTATTGACCGTGCCGAGCACGATCATCAACAGGAAGATCAGCACCGACAGCACCAGCGCCACGCGCCAGCGCATCAACTCGCGCAGCAGGGTGAACGAGTCGCGGCGCAGGGTAGGCATGGTCAGGGGCGGTCGCGCCAGGCTTCGACCGCGTCGACGAAGCGGTGCAGGTCGGCGTAGCGGTTGTACAGCGGCACGGGGGAGATGCGGATCACGTCGGGTTCGCGCCAGTCGCCGACGATGCCACGGGCTTCCAGGTATTCGAACAGCTCACGGCCGCGTGTGCGGCCGCCGGCGACCCGCAGCGAGAGCTGGCAGCCGCGGCGCGCCGGGTCGGAGGGCGTGACGACGTCGAGCGTGTCGGCGCAGCGGGCCTTGATCAGCGCTTCAAGGTGCGCCGTGAGTTTTTCCGACTTCGCGCGCAGCCGGTCCATGCCGGCTTCGGCGAACAGATCCAGCGACACCCGCAGCGGCGCCAGTGCCAGGATCGGCGGGTTGCTCAGTTGCCAGCCGTCGGCGCCGGGCGTGGGCTGGAAGTCGGGGCCCATGCGGAAGCGCGTGGCCTGGTCGTGGCCCCACCAGCCGGCGAAACGCGGGCGGTCGGTCTGCGCATGGCGTTCGTGCACGAAGGCGCCGGCGACGGCGCCCGGGCCCGAGTTGCAGTACTTGTAATGGCACCAGGCGGCGAAATCGACGCCGCTGTCGTGCAGCGCCAGGCGCAGGTTGCCGGCGCCGTGCGCGAGGTCAAAGCCCACCACACAGCCACGCGCATGCGCCAGCTGCACGATCTGCCTGAGGTCGAAGGCCTGGCCGGTGCGGTACTGCACGCCCGGCCACAGCACCAGCGCGATGCGGTGGCCGTGTTCGGCCAACACGCGCTCGATCGCCGCCATAGAGATCGTGCCGCCGGGTTCGTCGGCCTCGAGCTCGATCAGGTCGGTGGCCGGGTCGAAGCCGTGGAAACGGATCTGCGATTCGACACCATAACGGTCGGACGGGAAGGCGCCGGCTTCGATCAGGATCGCCGGGCGTTCGCGCGTGGGCCGGTAGAAGCTGACCATCAGGAAATGCAGGTTCGCGGTCAGCGAGTTCATTGCCACCACTTCGGACGGCAGCGCGCCGACCAGCGTGGCCAGGCCCTCGCGCACTTCGTTGTGGTAGGGCATCCACGGATGTTTGCCGCGGAAATGCGCCTCCACGCCCAGCGCGGCCCAGTCGTCGAGTTCCTGCACCAGCGCGGCGCGCACCGCCCGCGGCTGCAGGCCCAGCGAGTTGCCGCAGAAATAGGCCTGGTCCTCGCCATGGTGCTGCGGGATGTGGAAACGGTCGCGGAAATCGTGCAGCGGATCGGCGGCGTCGAGTGCCAGGGCATGTTCCAGCGTCGGAGTCATTCGAACCTCGTGCGTGGCAGGCCCAGCCATTCCAGCGCGGTACCGTGGTACAGGCGCGCCTGTTCGGTTTCCGACAACCCCATCGCGGCGATGCCTGCGCCCGGCACCTGTTCGCCCAGGGGGAAGGGATAGTCTGTGCCCAGCATCACCCGCGGCACGCCGACGGTGTCGAGCAGGTAGCGCAGGGCGCGGTTGTCGGCGACCCAGCTGTCGAAATACAGCTGGTCCAGGTATTTGCGCGGGTTGTGCGGGTTGTCGGTGGCGACCAGGTCCGGGCGCATGTTGAAGCCGTGTTCAATGCGTCCGATGGTGTACGGGAAACTGCCGCCGCCGTGCGCCAGGCAGACCTTCAGCCGCGGAAAGCGCTCCAGCACACCACCGAAGATCAGCGCGCAGGCCGCACGCGATTGCTCCGCCGGCATGCCGACCAGCCACGGCATCCAGTACTTGGGCATGGACTCGGTGCCCATCATGTCCCAGGGGTGCACCAGGATGGCCGCACCCAGGTCCTGCGCCGCTTCCCAGAACGGCAGCAGTTCCGGCGCGTCGAGGTTCCAGTCGCCGATGTGCGAGCCGATCTGCACGCCCTGCAGGTCCAACTGGTCCATGCAGCGTTCGAGCTCCTGCACGGCCAGCCGCGGCGCCTGCATCGGCACCGTGCCGATGCCGGCGTAGTGGCGGCGATGCTCGCGGCAGGCCTCGGCCATGTGGTCGTTGAGCGACTGGTGCAGGGCCAGCGCCTCGTGCGCCTTGGCCCAGTAGCTGAACATCACCGGCACGGTGCTCAGCACCTGCACCTGCACGCCGAACTTGGCGTAGTCGGCGATGCGTTCGACCGGGTCCCAGGTCTTGGACCAGATCTCACGGAAGAACTTGCCGTCCTTGTAGATGCGGGCGCGGCCGTCCTCGTGGTGGATCACCGGGAAGCGCGGGTCGCCGTACTTCTCGGCCAGGTTCGGCCAGGTCTTCGGAAGGTAATGGGCGTGGGTGTCGATCTTGAGCATGTCAGTCCGCGTATTTCGCCGGCGCCGGGTTCAGATGGCCGCAGGCGGTGCAGGTGCGATGTTCGGTCGACCGGTAGAAACGATCGAACACGGCGCCGAACTGGGTTTCGATGTTCTCCAGGGTGAAGAACTCCGAATAAAGCGGGTGGTTGCACTTCTCGCAGTACCACAGCAGCCCATCTTTCTCGTGCGGCAGGCGTTTGCGTTCGATCACCAGGCCGATGCCGCCGGCCATCCGCTGCGGCGAATGCGGCACCCGCGGCGGCAGGTAGAACACTTCGCCGGCCTTGATCGGGATGTCGCGTACCGCGTCGTTCTCCTGGATCTTCAGCACCATCTCGCCCTCGAGCTGGTAGAAGAACTCCGGGCCTTCGTCGTGGTGGTAGTCGGTGCGCGCGTTCGGGCCGCCGACGATCATGACGATGAAATCGCCGTCGACGATGCACTTGTTGGCCACCGGCGGTTTCAGCAGGTGCCGGTGTTCGTCGATCCACTGCTGCAGATTGAAGGCGGGCGTGAGCATGTCAGCGCGACTCCGGGAAGGCCGCCACGCACTTGAGCTCGATCGCGATCGGCGTGGGCAGGGCGGTGATGCCCAGCGTTGTGCGGCAGGGCGCCTTGTCGATGTCGGGGAAATATTCGGCCCAGACGCCGTTGTAGGCGTGGAAGTCGGCCTGCATGTCGGTCAGGTAGACGGTGACGTCCACCAGCCAGTCCCAGCGGCAGTGGCTGGCCTCGAGCACGGCACGCACGTTGGCGAACACCGAATGGCACTGGGTGACGATGTCGTAGTCCACCAGCCGGCCGGCGGCGTTGTAGACATTGCCGGGAATTTCGTTGGTGCCGGGCGTGCGCGGGCCGATGCCCGACAGCATCAGCAGGTTGCCGACCCGGCGCGCATGCGGGTAGCGGCCGACCGGCAGCGGCGCGCCGCTGGCGTGGATGATCTCGCTCACTTTGCGTCCTTGAGTTTGCCGCGGATGTGCTCCATCGCCATGCGGTAGGCGACCGGCAGCTCGTCGACCGAATCCACGCCCATGCCCAGCTCGCGCACCCGTCCGTCGAGCAGGGAATACACCCAGGCGTGCACGCTCAGCTTCTGGCCGCGCGCCCAGGCGTCCTGGACGATCGTGGTCTGGCAGACGTTGACCACCTGTTCGACCACGTTCAGTTCACACAGGCGCGCGTGGCGCAGCGATTCGAGCTCGACTTCGGCCAGCATGGGCGAGTGTTTGTTGGCCACGTCGCCGACGTGGCGCAGCCAGTTGTCGGCCAGGCCCACGCGGGTGCCGGTCAGTGCCGCATGCACGCCGCCGCAGCCGTAGTGGCCGACCACCAGGATGTGCTCGACCTTGAGCACGTCCACCGCGAACTGGATGGTGCTCAGGCAGTTGAGGTCGGTGTGCACGACCACGTTGGCGATGTTGCGGTGCACGAACACTTCGCCCGGCTGCAGCCCGGTGATCTGGTTGGCCGGAACGCGCGAGTCCGAGCAGCCGATCCACAGGTACTTTGGCGCCTGCAGCTGCGAGAGGCGCTTGAAGAACTGCGGGTCTTCGGCCCGCACCTTGGCGGCCCATTCCCGGTTCCTGTCGAGCAGTTCCTTCAGCGGCATGTTTTCATCCCAGGTCGATGGTGACGTTCTTGGCTTCGGTGAAGAAGCGCAGCGCTTCCCAGCCGCCTTCGCGGCCCAGGCCCGATTGTTTGACCCCGCCGAAGGGCGTGCGCAGGTCGCGGTTCATCCAGGTGTTGACCCAGACCACGCCGGCCTCCAGCCGGTCGGCCAGGCGATGGGCGCGGCCCAGGTCCGAGGTCCAGACACTGGCGGCCAGGCCGTAGGGCACGGCATTGGCCAGCGCCAGCGCTTCTTCATCGCTGTCGAAGGCCTGCAGCGTCACCACGGGGCCGAAGATCTCCTCGGTGTTGCTGCGGCACGTCGGCCCCAGGCCTTCGATCACGGTGGGTGCGATGAACCAGCCGTCGGCGCAGCGGCCGGCGGGTTTCACCGCGGTGCCGCCGCTCAGCACGCGGCCGCCTTCGGTCCTGGCCAGTTCGATGCAGGCCATGACCTTGTCGAAGTGCGGCTTCGAGACCACGGGGCCGGTGGTGGTCGCGGAGTCCAGCGGGTCGCCGACCACCAGTGCTTCGGCGCGCGCCACCAGGGCATCGCGGAACTCGTCGTAATACCCGCGTTCGACCAACAGGCGCGAGCCGCACAGGCAGATCTGCCCGGAATTCAGGAAGGCCGAACGCACGACGGTGTCGAGCAGCTTGGCCTTCGGTGCGTCGGCGAACACCAGCGTCGGGTTCTTGCCACCCAGCTCAAGCGACGTCTTCTTCAACGAACGTGCGCAGCTTTCGGCGATGCGCGTGCCCACCGCGGTGCTGCCGGTGAAGCTGATCGCCTTGACCTGCGGGTGGTCCACCAGTGCCTGGCCGACGACCGCGCCGCGGCCCTGCACGATGTTGAACGCGCCGGCGGGGAAACCGATCTCGCGGGCGAGTTCGCCCAGCATCCAGGCCGTCACCGGCGTCACTTCCGAGGGTTTGCCGACCACGCAGTTGCCCGCGGCCAGGGCCGGCGCGAATTTCCAGGTGAACAGGTACAGCGGCAGGTTCCAGGGGCTGATGACGCCGACCACGCCCAGCGGCTGGCGCAGGGTGTAGTGCACCACGCCGGGCGCGGCATGCGATTCGCTGGCGAACTGGGTGGCGGCCGCGGCGAAAAACGCAGGTTGCTGACCGCGCGCGGGATGTCGAGGTTGCGGGCCAGGGCCAGCGGTTTGCCGACGTCCTTCGATTCGGCCGCGGCGAAGTCATCGAGCCGGGCTTCCAGCGCGTCGGCCAGGCGGTTGATCCAGGCGGCGCGTTCGCCGGCGGGCAGGGCGGACCAGGCCGGGAAGGCCTGGCGTGCCGCTTCCACGGCGTCGGCCACGTCCTCGGCGCTGCCATCCGGGCATGACGCGTAAACCTGCCCGGTGGCGGGTTCGAACACGTCCAGCCAGGCGCCGCCGGAGGCGGTCCGGGCGTGTCCGCCGATCAGGTGGGATAGCCGCAGGCTCATGCGCCAAGCTTAACCGCCGCCGGACCCGTACGGACAGGTTCGGCGTGGCGGATTCAGTGCTGGCAGACGCGGCACCAGTACAGCCGCCGGCCGCCGAGTTCGTGCCGGACCACGACGTCCCCACAGCGTGGGCAGGATCCGCCCTCGCGATCGAACACCTGGAAGCGGAATCCCGCGGGGGTGTCGGTGAGATAGTCCTCGCGCATGCCGGTGGCGGGTTCGATGCCGCGGGTGCGGTAGCTGGCGCGCGGGATGTCCAGCAAGGCCTTGGCCAGGCGCTTGCGTTCGCCCGCGTCCAGGTCCGCGGGACGGCGTTCGGGTGCGATGCCGGCGGTGAACAGCACTTCCGAGCGCAGGTAGTTGCCCATGCCTGCGAGGAAGGCCTGGTCGAGCAGCAGGGCGACCAGAGAGCGGCTATAAACGGGGATCCTGCAGCCGCTTTGCAACCTCCGCCGCCTTCAGCCGCGGATCCAGCACGTCCGGACCCAGCTTCGACAGGAAGGGATGTTTCGCCAGCTCGTCGGTCTTCCACATCTCGACCTCGGAGGCCGAATACAGCAGCACCGCGGTGGTGCCCGTCTCCAGCGCCACCCGCAGCGAGCGTGCGCTGTCGGGCCGCTGCCCGGCCGGCGCGATCTTCCACACGCCGTAGAGCTGGTTGTGCGAATACAAGGTCAGACCGTGGTCGAAGTGCGTCAGCAAGGCCTTGCCATGGGGTTCGATCGCCAGGATGCGACGCCCGACCAGCGTGCGCTGGTGGCGCTTGAGTTCCGGAAAGTGGAACCAGGCAGTGGCGAGGGGCTGGCCGGCCACGGCGGCGGACAGGCGGTCGGCGGCTCGCCGGATTTCGGGTCCTTCAGGCATGCGCGCAGCGTGCGGTATCGGCCGTGCAGGCGATGTGGATTCAGGCGCGCACGGGCGGCACGGACTGCGGCTCGTGGTACTCGAAACCGAGCGAGCCGGCTTCCACGCGGGCCACGCGCGCATCCACCAGCACGGCCGGTCCAGTCTCGTCGAAAAAACGAGCTGCACGATCTCGGCGACTTCCAGCGCGCAGTCCTCGGGGCGGAACAGGCCGCAGCCCCCTTCGGACAAGTCGACCACCTCGCCCACCCAGGCCTGCTGGCCCCGGATGACCATCACGCGGGCGGCGTAGGGGACCCGGTCGGAAAAGCGGTGGTTGTTCGCGTCCATGCGGTGCCCTCAGAGCGATCGGGTGCGGCCGCCGTCGACCGGCAGGTTGATGCCATTAACGTAAGCCGCCGCCGGAGAGGCCAGGAAGGCGACCGCCGCCGCGACTTCCGCCGGCTCGGCGAAACGGCCGGCCGGCACCGTGGCCAACATGCCCTTGGCGATATCTTCCGGCGACTTGCCGGTGGTGGTGGCGCGTTCGGCCAGGATCTGGTCCAGGCGCTGGGTGCGGGTGTAGCCGGGCAGCACGTTGTTGACGGTGATGCCGGAGGGGCCGAGTTCGCTCGACAGCGTCTTGGCCCAGCTGGCCACCGCGCCACGGATGGTGTTGGAGATGCCAAGGTTGGCGATCGGTTCCTTCACCGAGGTCGAGATGATGTTGACGATGCGGCCCCAACCGGCCGCCCGCATGCCCGGCAGCACGGCCTGCACCAACACCTGGCCGGCGACCAGGTGCTGGCGGAACACGGCGACGTAATCGTCCGCGGCGGCGCTGTGCGCCGGCCCCCGGGCGGACCGGCGGTGTTGTTGACCAGCACGTGCACCGGGTATTTCGCGCACAACGCGGACACGGCGGCGGCCAGTCCGGCGCTGTCGGACACATCGGCGGCGACATGGCGGTGCTTCTGCCCGTCGTGCACGCGGGGCAGGGCGGCGGCGACCTCGGCCAGGCGCTCGGGCCGGCGCGCCAGCACGGTCACGTCGGCGCCCAGCGCCGCCAGGGCCTCGGCGCTGGCGCGGCCGATGCCCTCGGAGCCACCGCAGACCAGGGCATGTTTGCCGCGCAGATCGTTCGACATGGCTCAGTTTCCTTGTTCGCGACGCTGCAGGCGTTCGGTCATCAGGGCGGAGATTTCACGGTCCGCCACGCGTGGGCCGGCGGCCAGCGCCGCGGCCGCGGAGCGCACGTTGGCAATGGGATGGTTCTGGTTGAGCTTGAACTTCAGTTCGACCCGGGCCACGCGCAGGCGGAAGCCGACGATGCCCTTGAGCTGCACGCTGTGCGCGGCATTGTCCGGCTCGTAGCGCCAGTCGCTGCCGAGCGCGGATTCGTGGTGTTCGCTGAGCCCGGCCACCACGGCGGCGAGGAAGTCGGGTTCTTCATGGACCTCGAGCACGCCCGAGAGGTGGGCGACCGCGTAGTTCCAGGTCGGCACCCGCGCATGGGTTTCCTTGTCCGGGTACCAGCCGGGGGACACGTAGGCGTGCGGCCCGTGCACGATCGCCAGGGCGTCGCCGGCGTGGCGCCATTGTTCATTCGCGCGCGACCAGTGGCCGATCAGTTCGATCGACTCGCCCTCGCGCCGGTACAGCACCGGCAGGTGGCTGGCGAACGGCATGCCGCCGGCGACCGTGACCAGGGTGACGAAGGCGTCGCGGGCGACCAGCCGGTCCAGTTCGGCGAGATCGGTCTCGGCGAAGTGGCGGGGCGTGAACATGCTACTGGTCGCGCCCGGTCAGCGGGTTCTTGAGTGGCTGGATCATCAGCTCGCGCAGGTCCTCGTCATCCTCGGCGCGCGGCGGCTCGATCTCTTCCAGATCCAGACCCCAGGCCTCGGCATCGTCGGCGTCCATGCCCTCCGGGGCGCGGAAGTCGGCGTCCAGCAGCTGGGCACGGGCGATGTCCTCGCTTTCGTAGATGTTGATGCGGCCGTCGCAGTCGAAGACCTCGGCCACGCCGCTGTCGAGCACCCGCAACCGCGACCAGACCAGCATGCGCGGCAGCACCGCCAGCCACCATTGTTCGCGGCGGCCTTCGCCGGGGTCGGTTTGCTCGTTTTCGTTCATCGTCGTGTCCTTACTGCAGGGCGATCAGGGTGATCACGCCGGCGGCGCCGACCAGGGTCAGCCAGCCGCTGCCGGCGGTGATGCCGCCGAAAAATCCAGGTTGCGGTCGTGGACGGCGCGGTGTTTCCAGCGCATCAGCCACCAGCTGTAACCCCAGCCGCCGTCCTCGGTGCCCGGCGCGAACGCCAGTTGGCGGTCCAGCTGGTGCCGGTAGGCCAGCACCCGGAAACCAAAATGCGCCGGCGCCGCCGAACCGGCCAGGCCCAGGAACAGGAACAGCAGCAGCGAGCCCGCGCCGGTTCCCATGCTCAGAACGTGGCCAGGCCCGGCGCGCGCGGGTAGGGGATGGCGTCGCGGATGTTGGCCAGGCCGCAGACGTACACGACCAGGCGCTCGAAGCCCAGGCCGAAGCCGGCGTGCGGCACGGTGCCGTAGCGGCGGAAGTCGCGGTACCAGCCGTAGTGTTCACGGTCGAGGCCGAACTGCGCCATGCGCGCGTCCAGCACGTCCAGGCGCTCCTCGCGCTGGCTGCCGCCGATGATCTCGCCGATGCCGGGCGCCAGCACGTCCATCGCCGCGCAGGTGCGGCCGTCGTCGTTCAGGCGCATGTAGAAGGCCTTGATCTGCTCGGGGTAGTTCATCACCACCACCGGGCGGCCGACGTGCACTTCGGTCAGCCAGCGCTCGTGTTCGGTCTGCAGGTCCAGGCCCCACTCGACCGGGAAGTCGAACTTGTGGCCGGACTTCTGCAGCAGCGACACCGCCTCGGTGTAGTCGATGCGCTCGAACGGTGAGTCCACCATCGCCTCCAGGCGGCTGATCGCGGTCTTCTCGACACGTTCGGCGATGAAGGCCAGGTCGTCGCCGCGTTCGGCCAGTACGGCCTTGAACAGGTATTTCAGGAAGGCCTCGGCCAGGTCGGCGTCGGCCTTGAGGTCGGCGAAGGCGATCTCGGGCTCGATCATCCAGAACTCGGCCAGATGCCGGGTCGTGTGGCTGTTTTCCGCACGGAAGGTGGGGCCGAACGTGTACACCTTGCTCAGCGCCAGGCAGTAGGCCTCGACATTGAGCTGGCCGGACACGGTGAGGAAGGTCTCCTTGCCGAAAAAGTCCTTGCTGAAATCCACCTCGCCCTTGCCGGTGCGCGGCAGGTTGGCCATGTCCAGGGTCGAGACGCGGAACATCTGGCCCGCGCCCTCGGCGTCGGACGTGGTGATGATCGGCGTGCTGATCCAGTAGAAACCCTGCTCGTGGAAGAAACGGTGCACCGCCTGGGCCAGGCAGTGCCGGATGCGGGTGACGGCGCCGAACAGGTTGGTGCGCGGGCGCAGGTGCGCGACCTCGCGCAGGAACTCGAGGGAATGGGCCTTGGGCTGGATGGGGTAGGTTTCCGGGTCCTCGACCCAGCCGATCACCTCGATGCCGGTGGCTTCGATCTCGAAGGCCTGGCCCTGGCCCTGCGACGGCTTCAGCACACCGTGCGCGATCACCGCGCAGCCCGCCGACAGCCGCTTGACCTCGGACTCGTAGTTGCCCAGTGCCGCGGGTGCCACGACCTGGATCGGGTCGAAGCACGAGCCGTCGCTGACGTTCACGAAGCTCAGCCCGGCCTTGGAATCGCGCCGGGTGCGAACCCAGCCGCGGACCGTGACTTCGCTGCCCGGGGCCAACGACCCCGAAAGCGCCTGCTGGACGCTGACCACTGCCATGCCTTGAATCCCTGCCCGGACGGGCCTATCTGGTGAAGACGGCAAGGATAACCGCAGGCGTGCATTCACGCAGCGCCGGTATACTGCCGCCACTCCCACGAGACCCGGACCCATGGCCGTCACCCTGACCCCCACTGCCGTCGCCCGCATCCGCAGCTACCTGGCCGAGACGCCGGGCGGCATCGGCCTGCGTTTCGGCGTGCGCAAGTCCGGCTGCTCGGGTTTCGCCTACGTGGTGGACATCGCCAAGGCCGCCGGCCCGGACGACACCGTGTTCGAGACCGACGGCGTGGCCGTGCGGGTGGACGCCGAGAGCCTGCCCCCAGGTGGACGGCACCGAGATCGACTTCGTGGCCCAGGGCCTGAACCACCAGTTCGTGTTCCGCAACCCCGGGTTGCCGCGGAATGCGGCTGCGGCGAGTCCTTCACGACCGACGACCAGGCCGCCTGACGAGTTTGTCTCCCTCCCCTGCCTGCAGGGGAGGGTTGGGGTGGGGTGAGTCCTTGCCGCGCGCTCCGGGTTCCACCCCCTCCCAGCCTCCCCCTGCCAGCAGGCGGAGGCCCCTAAGGCCCGCAAGTCCTTGACTTGCGCGGGAAACCTGGTCTCAGGCATAATGCGCGGCTCCCGATCCCCGGGAGACCTTGCTCCACGGCGGATGGTTTTCCATCCCGGCCGGGGGCTGCCAGGCCGAATCACCGGCCGCATCCACAAGGAAACAACCCATGCGTCACTATGAAATCGTGTTCATGGTCCACCCGGACCAGAGCGAGCAGGTGCCGGCCATGATCGAGCGCTACAAGGCGCTGATCGAAGGCGACAACGGCAAGATCCACCGTCTGGAAGACTGGGGCCGCCGCCAGCTGGCCTATTCCATCGACAACCTGGTCAAGGCCCACTACGTGATGATGAACGTCGAAGTCGGCCAGAAGATCCTGGGCGAGCTCGTCGACGGCTTCCGCTTCAACGACGCCGTGCTGCGCCACATGGTCATTGCCCGCGAAGAGGCCGTCACCGAGCAGTCCCTGATCATGAAGAGCAAGGACGAGAAGGGCGAACGCCGCCCGCGCCGTGACGATGACGAAAACAGCGTTGGCATCGCCGCCAGCGACGACGCCGCCTGAGCCCGAGACCGGAGACCGACATGAGCAAGTTTTTCCGCCGCCGCAAGTTCTGCAAGTTCACGGCCGAGGGCGTCAAGGAGATCGACTACAAGGATCTCAACACCCTGCGCCAGTACCTGACCGAGAACGGCAAGATCGTCCCGAGCCGCATCACGGGCACCAAGTCCAAGTACCAGCGCCAGCTGCAGACCGCGATCAAGCGCGCCCGCGAACTGGCCCTGATCCCGTACACCGACAACCACCAGAACTGATCCTTACGGACAGCAACCGTTGCGGGGCCGCGCGCCCCGCTAACGTCAAGGAGCAACAACCATGCAACTGATCCTCCTGCAGAAGGTCGTCAACCTCGGCGGCCTGGGCGACAAGGTCAACGTGAAGCCCGGCTACGGCCGCAACTTCCTGATCCCGTACGGCAAGGCCGTGCCGGCCACCCAGGCCAACATCGCCGCATTCGAAGCCAAGCGCGCCGAGTACGAAGCCAAGGCCAACCAGGTCCTGGCCGATGCCGAAGCCCGCAAGGCCAAGCTGGAAGGCGCGTCGGTGACGATCACCGCCAACTCGTCCACCGAAGGCAAGCTGTTCGGTTCGGTCGGCCCGCGCGACATCGCCGAGGCCTTCACCGCCGCCGGCTTCCCGCTCGAGAAGAACGAAGTGACGCTGGGCGAAGGCCCGCTGCGCCGCACCGGCGAGTTCGACATCGAAGTGCGCCTGCACGCCGACGTCCACACCACCGTCAAGGTGCTGGTCGAAGCCGAAGCCTGATCTTCGCTGCAAAGAAGTATCCGACGGGCGCCCCAGGGCGCCCGTCGTCTTTTTGCGGTCCGTGTCTCGTGAAATGAGACAGCCCGGGTGTAAGGGATTCCCACCGGTTATGCACAGACTTATGCCTGTCGCACCGCCAGAGGGATCGCTACGATGACCGACCCGGCCCACCTGCCACCGCCACCGCTGCGCCCCATCGACAAGGCGACCATGCCCGCTCGTTCCGAATCCTTCCGCACCGAAGCCAAGATCGATGCCCTGCGCGTCCCGCCCCAGTCGGTCGAAGCCGAACAGGCGGTGATCGGTGGCCTCATGCTGGCCCCGGACTCGCTCGACCGCGTCGGCGACTTCCTGACCGAATACGATTTCTACCGCCGCGACCACCGGCTGATCTACCGCGCCATCCGCGAACTGAGCGAGAAGAACAAACCCTTCGACGCCGTCACCCTGGGCGAATGGTTCGAGGCCAACAGCCTGTCCGAACAGATCGGCGGCACCGGCTACCTGATCGAACTGGCCTCCAGCACGCCTTCGGCCGCCAACATCAAGGCCTATGCCGAGATCGTGCGCGAGAAGGCCGTGATGCGGCAGCTGATCGAGGCCGGCACCGAGATCGTCAACGACGGTTTCCAGCCCGAGGGCCGCGACAGCCAGGAAGTGCTGTCGGCGGCCGAGATGAAGGTGTTCAAGATCGCCGAGCAGGGCCGCCGCGGCCGTGCCGACTTCGTGCCCCTGCGCGAGGCGATGAAGGACGCGTTCCAGATCCTGCAGGAACGTTACGAGAACCAGGGCAGCGTCACCGGCCTGCCCACCGGCTTCCACGACCTGGACGAGATGACCGCCGGCCTGCAGCCGTCCGACCTGATCATCCTCGCCGCGCGCCCGGCCATGGGCAAGACCACGCTGGCGCTGAACATCGCTGAATACGGCGCGCTCAAGACCAAGAAGTCGGTCGCCGTGTTCTCGATGGAAATGTCGTCCTCCCAGCTGGCGTTCCGACTGCTGTCGTCGATCGGCCGCATCAACGCCACCCGCCTGCGCACCGGCCAGCTCGAGGACGAGGACTGGTCGCGGGTGAACATGGCCATCAAGATGCTGTCGGACGTGAAGATATTCATCGACGACACGCCGGCGCTGTCGCCCGACGTGCTGCGTTCCAAGGCCCGCCGCATCAAGCGCGAACACGACCTGGGCCTGATCGTGGTGGACTACCTGCAGCTGATGCAGGTGCCGGGTTCGGCCGAGAACCGCACCAACGAGATCTCCGAGATCTCGCGCTCGCTCAAGGCCCTGGCGATGGAACTCAAGGTGCCGGTGATCGCGCTTTCGCAGCTCAACCGCGGCCTGGAGTCGCGCACCGACAAGCGCCCGGTCATGTCCGACCTGCGCGAATCCGGCGCCATCGAGCAGGACGCCGACATCATCATGTTCATCTACCGCGACGAGTACTACCACAAGGATTCGGCGGACAAGGGCCTGGCCGAGGTCATCATCAGCAAGCAGCGTAACGGCCCCACCGGCACGGTGAAGCTGAAGTTCTTCGGCGAATACACCCGCTTCGACAACCTGGCCCGGGACAGCATCGGCAGCTTCGAATAAGTGCTCCCTCCCCTGCTGGCAGGGGAGGGCTGGGGAGGGGTGAGTCCTTGCTCCGAAGTTCCACCCCTCCCGGCCTCCCCCTGCAGGCAGGGGGAGGAGAAGTGCGAGGTGCGGCTACAATCCCGCCATGACCGACACGGCCCGCCCGACCCGCATCGTCGTCGACCTCGACACACTGACGCACAACCTGCGCACCCTGCAGGCCCATGCCGGCGTGCCGGTGATGGCCATCGTCAAGGCCAACGCTTATGGCCACGGCCTGGTGCCGGTGGGCCTGCACCTGCAGGCGCAGGGCGTCGAGCAGCTGGGCGTGGCCTTCCTGGAAGAGGGCATCGCCCTGCGCCAGGCCGGCGTGCGGGTGCCGATCCTGGTGATGGGCGGCATCTTCGGCCCGCAGGCGGCGCAGCTGATCGCCGAGGACCTTGAGATCACCGTCTCCTCGATCGACAAGCTGCGCCAGGTGGAAGCCGCGGCCGAGGCGCTGGGGCGCCAGGCCACCATCCACCTGAAGATAGACACCGGCATGGAGCGCATCGGCGTGCACAGCTACCACGCCGGGCCCTTCATCGAAGCGGCGGTCGCTTCGCGCTGGTGCCGGGTCAAGGGCGTGTATTCGCACCTGGCCTGCGGCGACGACCCGGATTCGCCGATGACCGCGCAGCAGCTGGAACGTTTCCTGCAGGCCTGCGCGCACTTCGAACGCATCGGGGCGCCGATGCCGGTCCGTCACCTAGCCAACTCCGGCGGTCTGCTGCACTTCCCGGAAACGCACCTGGACATGGTGCGCCCCGGCATCGCGCTTTACGGCGTGCTGCCCGATCCCGCGTCGAAGCCGACAGTGGACCTGCGGCCAGCGATGTCGCTGGTCTCGCAGGTGGTGTATTTCAAGGTCGTACCGGCCGGCCACCCAGTAAGTTATGGCGCGACCTGGGCACCCGGCACGGACACACGCGTGGTCACCATTCCGATCGGGTATGGCGACGGATTCCCCGTTCGCTGTCCTCGCGCGGTGAGGTGCTGATCGGGGGCTCCGGCATCCGATCGTCGGCCGCATCTGCATGGACCAGTTCATGGTCGATATCGGCCCCTCGGGTACGGCCTACAACGAAGATGCGGTGGTGCTGATCGGCCGGCAGGGCGATCAAACCATCCGCTGCGAAACGGTTGCATCCGCCGCCGGCACCATTCCGTATGAAATCCTGGTCGGCCTCAACGGCCGGATCCCGCGCGAATACGTCGGTGGCGCCGTCGCGGCAGACTGACGCGCCGCAGTCCGGCAGGTTCACGACGGCAACACGGGGGACGCGGGTAGGGTGCGCCAGCCCCGACCGCGGCTTCGCGCCACGGCCCATCGCATCGTTCCCCGAGACCCGCATGTCCCACGCCCTGATCTGGTTCCGCCGCGACCTGCGCCTGGACGACAACCCCGCGCTCGAAGCGGCCCTGCGCGCCGGCCACGTGCCGATCCCGGTCTATATCCATGCGCCGGACGAAGAAGCGCCCTGGGCGCCGGGTGCCGCCAGCAAGGCCTGGCTGCACCGGTCCCTGCAGGCGCTGGACGCCGACCTGCGCGCCCGCGGTTCACGCCTGATCATCCGCCGCGGCGACAGCCTGGCCGAGATCGAAAAACTCATCGCCGAAACCCGTGCCGAGGCCCTGCACTGGAGCCGGTTGTACGAACCGGCCAGCATCGCCCGCGACACCCGCATCAAGCAGGGCCTGAAGTCGCGTGGCCTGACGGTGGAAAGCCACAACGCGGCCCTGCTGGTGGAACCGTGGACGGTGCAGACCGGCAGCGGCGATCCCTACCGCGTGTTCACGCCATTCTGGAAAAACGCCCGAACCCGGCTGGTCGCGGCCGCAACACCCGTGGCGCCGGCGCGGCTGCCGGAACCGCCGGTCCTGCTGGCCGGCCTGGGCGTCGAGGATCTTGAACTGGAGCCGATGCCGCCCGAACCGCGCTGGGACACCGGCTTCTGGGACCACTGGCAACCGGGCGAAGCCGGCGCACACGAGATGCTCGATGCCTTCCTCGAAGGCGCCGCCCACGGCTACAAGGAACAGCGCAACTTCCCCGACCGCATCGCCACCTCGCGGCTGTCGCCGCACCTGCATTTTGGCGAGATCTCGCCGCGGCAGGTGGTGGCGCGCGTACTGGCGCAACGCTGGCCGGCGGCCGTGCAGCCCGACATCGACCACTTCCTCAGTGAACTGGGCTGGCGCGAGTTCAGCCACCACCTGCTGTTCCACTTTCCGCACACGGCGCGGGAAAACCTCAATCCCAAATTCCGGCAGTTCCGCTGGGCCAAACCCGAGCCCGGTCACCTGGCCGCCTGGCAGCGCGGCCGCACCGGCGTGCCGATCGTGGACGCAGGCATGCGCGAACTCTGGTCCACCGGCTGGATGCACAACCGCGTGCGCATGGTGGTGGCGAGTTTCCTCACCAAGAACCTGCGCTACCACTGGAAACACGGCGCCGACTGGTTCTGGGACACGCTGGTGGACGCCGACCTGGCCAACAACACCAGGGTTGGCAGTGGACCGCCGGCACGGGGGCCGACGCCGCGCCTTACTTCCGTATCTTCAGTCCCATCGCCCAGGCGGAGAAGTTCGACCCGGCCGGCAAGTACATCAAACGCTGGCTGCCGGAGCTGGCGAACCTGCCCGAGTCCGCACTGGCGGCGCCCTGGGAGCAGCCCGAACTGCTGCGCCGGCTCGCGCCCGCCTATCCGCCCCGGCCCATCATCGACCTCAAGGCCAGCCGCGATGCCGCGCTGGCCGCCTACTCCGGCACCAAGGCCTGAGCACCGCCCCGGCGTTGACGCCCCCGAGCCGCAGGCGTCATTCTGGCCGCTGACCGGGAGGGCACATGGCCGAGGCGCGCACCAGGATCCGCAAGTCGCCGATGTCGCGGGTGGATACCGCCTGGCTGCGCATGGAGCGGCCGACCAACCTGATGATGATCACCGGCGTGATGATGTTCGAGACGCCGCTGGACATCAAAACCCTGCGCAAGGTGATCGAGACCAAGTTCCTGTCCTACCCGCGCTTCCGGCAGAAGGCGGTGGACACGCCGACCGGCGCCTTCTGGCAGGACGATGCCGACTTCGACCTGGACTGGCATGTGCGGTTGACGGCTTTGCCGGGCAAAGGCGGGAAGAAGGAGCTCGAGCGGTTGACGAGCCAGATGGCATCGACGCCCCTGGACAAGACTAAACCTCTTTGGCAATTCCATCTGGTAGAGAAGTTCGGCGGCGGTTCGGCGCTGATCTCGCGCATCCACCACTGTTACGCCGACGGCATCGCCCTGGTGCAGGTGCTGCTTTCGCTCACCGAGATGGGCATCGACCCCAAGCGCAAGGCGGCGCTGGCCAAACGCTGGCTCAAGAAGGAAGAACACGCCCCGGTCGCCAAACGTGTCGGTGCCATCGACCGCTACATGCAGCTCGGCGGCAAGTTGATGGAAAAGGGCATGGACATCTACCGCGACCCGACCCTGGCCGCGGTGCTGGCCAGCGAGGGCGTGGACATCGCCAGGGAAGTCGGACTGGCGCTCGCCCTGGCGGATGACCCGGAGACGGTGCTCAAAGGCCGCCTTGGCGTAAGCAAACGCGTGGCCTGGGCCGAGCCGCTGGCGCTGGACGAGGTGAAGTCGGTCAGCCGCGCCCTGCGCTGCACGGTCAACGACATCCTGCTGGCCTCGGCCACCGGCGCGCTGCGCAGTTACATGCTGGAACGTGGCGAACAACTGGACGGCATCACCATCCGTGCGACCGTCCCGGTCAACCTGCGCCCGCTGGAGCACGCCAAACAGCTGGGCAACCACTTTGGCCTGGTCTTCCTCGACCTGCCGGTGGGCGAAGCCAATCCGATGCGCCGGCTGGAACGCGTCGCCGCTTCGATGAAGGTGCTGCGCAAGTCGCGCCAGGCCGTCGCCACCTTCGGCGCGCTGGCTGCGGTCGGCATGGCGCCGCCGGCGGTGCAGGCCTTCGCACTGGAGATGTTCAGCCGCAAGGCCTCGGCGGTGGCCACCAATGTGCCCGGGCCGCAGATGCCGCTGTATTTCGGCGGCAGCAAGATCAAGGACCTGATGTTCTGGGTGCCGCAGACCGGCTCGATCGGCCTGGGCATCTCGATCCTGAGCTACAACGGCGCGGTGCATTTCGGCCTGATCGCCGACGCCCGGCTGATGCCGGATCCCGACTCGGTGATCCGCCGCTTCCGGCCCGAGTTCGAGAAGCTGCTCTACCTGGCGCTGATGGCCAAGTGGGAAGGCGAGTTCTGCGCCGAGGCGGCCGAAGCCCTGATGGTGGAGACGGAATAGCGGCCCTGCACCGTGCCGCTGCGTCAACGCATCGTTCCCGTCCCGTGCCGGCGCGCGGGCGCTACTTGATCTAGGCTGGCGCAGGTTTCGAGGTCACCCCATGGAAGCGCTGCTTGCCCTGATCGCCACCTACGGTCTGCTGGTCGTGTTCGTCTCGGTGTTGCTGGACCAGGGCGGGCTGCCGGTGCCCGCGTACCCGGCGGTCATCGTCACGGCGGCTCTGGCGGTGGACCGGGGCGAATCGGTGCTGCCGATCCTGGTTGTCTCGACCGTGGCCGCGGTGCTGGCCGACCTGCTGTGGTTCTTCGGTGGCAGGCGTTTCGGCGTGACCCTGCTGAGGTTGATGTGCCGGCTGTCGCTGTCGCCGGACTCCTGCGTGACCATGACCCGCGACATCTATTCGCGCTGGGGCGCGCCCTCGCTGATCGGTGCCAAGTTCGTGCCCGGTTTTGCCGCGGTGGCGACCACGCTGGCAGGCGAGAACCGGACCCGTGTGGGCATTTTCCTGTTCTACGACACCCTGGGCGCACTGCTGTGGTCGGGGGCGCCGTGCTGCTGGGTGCGATCTTCCACGAAGCCGTGAACGAAGTGCTGCTGACCCTGGAAGCCTTCGGCCGCTGGGGCCTGCCGGTGCTGCTGGGCCTGATCACCGCCTTCGTCGCCTGGAAGTGGTGGCAGCGGCATCGTTTCCTGAAGGAGATCGAGATGGCGCGCATCTCGGTTCCCGAGCTCCACCGGTTGATCACCGACGGCAAGGGCCCGCTGATCCTGGACGTTCGCACGGCCAAACAGCGTGCCGAAGGCTGGATCCCGGGCGCGCGTTTTGTTGCCAGCCTGGCCGATGCCGAACTGGAGCCGTACGACGAGGTGATCGTCTATTGCGACTGCCCGAACGAGGCCTCGGCCGCGATCCTGGCCAAGCAGCTGCGCAGCCGCGGCTTCGGTCGCGTGCGGCCGCTGGCGGGTGGTTTCCATGCCTGGATGACCGAAGGCCACGAGGTCGCGCGCGAGGCCTGAAACCCCCTCGCGGCTGAACACGATCTTGCCTTCGAGCCTCTTCGCGCCCACTTAGCGACTCTGTGGGGAAACTGCTTCCCGAACCGGAGACCCCTCATGTCCAACCCCGCCTGCGAACTGCCCGGCCTGGGCCTGCGCGTAGCGCCCGGGCAGGTGCCCGACCCCGTGCTTGACCTGTCGCCCGAAGAGGACCGTGGTGAAGCGGTGCTCGCCGGCGGCTGCTTCTGGTGCACCGAAGCCGTGTTCCGCCGCCTCGACGGCGTGCACGAGGTGCAGCCCGGCTACGCCGGCGGCAGTGCCGACACCGCCGACTACAGGAAGGTCTGCAGCGGCAGCACCGGCCATGCCGAGGTGATCCGCATCACCTACGACCCGGCCCGCACCAGTTACGGGCAACTGCTGAAGGTCTTCTTCGCGGTCGCGCACGATCCCACCCAGAAGGACCGCCAGGGCAACGACGTCGGCACCCAGTACCGTTCGGCGGTGTTCCCGGTGGACGAGGCGCAGCGCCGCGTGGCCCGTGCCTACATGGACCAGCTGACGGCGGCGGATGTGTTCGCGTCGCCGCTGGCGACCACGATCGAGCCGCTGGAGGCCTTCTTCGTGGCCGAGGCCTACCACCACGACTACGCGGCGAAAAATCCGGGGCAGCCCTACATCCGCTTCGTGTCCCTGCCCAAGGTCGAAAAGCTCGAGCACGCTTTCCCCGACAAGCTGCGGTAACGCAACGTTGCAGCCGCGGGCATTGGCCCGCGGCTGCCATGCCGCCATCTTTGCAACACCTTTTACCGGAGCTCCCCGATGAAGCTGTACTACATGACCGGCACCTGTTCCCTGTCGCCGCACATCGCCCTGCTCGAAGCGGGCCTGGACTTCGAACTGGTCCGGGTCGGCCGCGACAAGAAGACGGCGGACGGGCAGGACTACCTGGCCATCAATCCCTATGGCTACGTGCCCGCGCTGCAGCTCGACGACGGCCAGGTGCTGGCCGAGGGGCCGGCCATCGTGCAGTACATCGCCGACCGCGCGCCGGCCTCGGGCCTGGCGCCGGCCAATGGCACCATGGACCGCTACCGCCTGCAGGGCGCGCTGGCCTTCATCAGCTCCGAGCTGCACAAGACCGCCAGCAACCTGTTCAACCCGGCGCTGGGCGATGACGCCAGGCAGGCGGCGATCACCAAGCTTGAAACGCGACTCGGGCAGCTGGCGGAGCAGATGGGCGAACGCGAGTGGCTGGTCGGTGACCGCTTCACCGTGGCCGACGGCTACCTGTACGTGGTGCTGAGCTGGCTGCCGGGATTCAAGATCGACCTGGCCCGCTGGCCGGTGCTGGCCGCGCACCATGCCCGCGTGTCCGCGCGCCCGACGGTGCAGGCCGCGCGCGAGGCCGAAAAGGGACCCGGCAAGAACGCCTGACAACCGGTCGCAGGGAAGCGGAAAGGCCGCCTACGGGCGGCCTGTTTTTTCTCTGGACGGGTACTGGCATAGGCCGCCAGCATTTCCTGCGCGATCGAGGCCGCCGCCAGGGCGGTGATCTCGGCGTGGTCGTAGGGCGGGCTGACCTCGACCACGTCCATGCCGACGATGTCCAGGCTGGCCAGGCCACGTACCAGGCGCAGCGCGTCGTGCGTGCTGAAGCCACCGACCACCGGCGTGCCGGTGCCGGGCGCGAAGGCCGGGTCGAGGAAATCGACGTCGAAGCTGACGTAACACTTCGCGCTGCCGACCCGTGCGCGGATTGCCGCGATGGCGGCGTCGATGCCGCCGTCATGCAGTTCGCGCGCGTCGAGCACGCGGTAACCGTGGGTCTCGGCATTGTGCGTGCGCATGCCCAGCTGGATGGAACGCGCGGGATCGACGTAACCCAGCCGCGCGGCGTGGAAGAACATGGTGCCGTGGTCGATGCGCCCGTCTTCGTCGCGCCAGGTGTCGCTGTGCGCGTCGAAATGCACCAGGGCCAGCGGCCCGTGCACGGCCTGCAGCGCGCGCAGGATCGGGAAGCTGATGAAGTGGTCGCCGCCCAGTGTCAGCGGCGTCACGCCGGTCGCCAGGATGCGTTCGTACGCGGTGGTGATGGCGTCGGGGGCTTCGTGCGGCCGGCCCGGGTCGAAGTACACGTCGCCCCAGTCCACCACGTCCAGGCGTTCCAGTGGATCGAAATCCCAGGCGTAGGGCGGGCACCAGGCCAGCGACGCGGAGGCGGCGCGGATCGCGCGCGGGCCCAGGCGGGTGCCGGGCCGGTTCGTGGTGGCGAGGTCGTAAGGCACGCCGATCACGGCGACATCGGCACCTTCGAGTTCCTTGCTGTAGCGCCTGCGCAGGAAGCTGAGCGCGCCCGAATAGGTCGGCTCCGACTGGCTGCCATAGGGCGTGGCGCGGGTGAAGGCGAGATCGGTGGTGCTGGCGGTGGCGGGCGACTTTTTCGTGGACATGGACGACGGCTCCCATCGGAAGTCCGCTCGTCGTTCCTGCCGCGAGGCATCGCCGGGACGAGGGTCACCGGTCTGGCGGGACGGTCATTCGGCCGGATCGGCCTCAAGGTTCGTGCGCAGCGAGCCGTGGTTGCCGAACTCGAAACCGGCGCGGTAGTTCACGTCGTCCACGCGCCAGCCGCCGTCTTCCTGCACGACGACGAACTCGTCATGCCAGAGCACGTCGGGGCTGGCGACCGTGTCGACCATGTCCACGCGGATCACGCAGCGCGTGTCCGGGCAGCCACCCGCCGGCAGCACGATCGCGTAGGCGGTGAAGGGTTCCGCGCCGGAGGAATGGAACAGCGGGCCTTCAATCCACGGCGGCTTCTCGTCCGGATGCCGTGCGATGAAGGCTTCCTGTTCCTTGCGGGCGCGGGCCATCGCCTCGTTCAGCGCTTCACTGAGGAACGGCTGGATTGCCGCGACCTTGTCGCCGGTCGGCAGGCCGGACTGGTTGCCATGGGTGTCGAGGAAGGTACGCAGCAGCGCCGCCGGGTTTCCGGCGGCGCCGACGGGCAGGGCCGTGGCGAGCATCAGTGCGAACAGGGCGGTGCGTTTGGCCGACATGCCTTTCCTCATTTCATCGTGGGCATCACGAACTCGGGGTCGCGCACGCCGGTGGGCCAGCGGGCGGTGATCGTCTTCAGGCGCGTATAGAACCGCACGCCGTCGGGGCCGTGCATGTGCAACGGGCCGAACAGGCTGCGCTTCCAGCCGCCGAAACTGTGGAAGGCCATCGGCACCGGGATCGGCACGTTGATGCCGACCATGCCAGCCTGCACCCGGTGCGCGAACTGGCGGGCGGCATCGCCGTCGCGGGTGAAGACCGCGGTGCCGTTGCCGTATTCGTGTTCGTTCACCAGTTTGAGCGCGCTGTCGAAATCGGGCACGCGTACCACGCACAGCACCGGCCCGAAGATTTCCTCGCGGTAGATGCGCATGCCGGCGGTGACGTGGTCGAACAGGCAGCCGCCGAGGAAAAACCCGGTTTCGGCGCCCGCGACCTTCAGGCCGCGGCCATCGACGACCAGCTGCGCGCCTTCGGCCACGCCGGCATCCACATACGCGCGAACCTTGTCGCGGTGGGCACCGGTCACCAGCGGGCCCATGTCGGGATCACCCTGGCAGCCGGGACCGATCTTCAGCGTCTCGACCATCGGTTTGAGCCGCGCGATCAGCGCATCGGCGGTGGTCTCGCCCACGCAGACCGCCACCGAGATCGCCATGCAGCGTTCGCCGGCGGAACCGTACCCCGCGCCCAGCAGCGCGCCGGCCGCCTGGTCCAGGTCGGCGTCGGGCAACACCACCATGTGGTTCTTGGCGCCGCCCAGGGCCTGCACGCGCTTGCCGTTGGCGCTGCCGCGCGAATAGATGTATTCGGCGATCGGCGTCGAGCCGACGAAACTCAGCGCATGCACGCGCGGGTCGTCCAGCAGCGCGTCCACCGCTTCCTTGTCGCCGTGCACGACGTTGAACACGCCGTCGGGCAGGCCGGCTTCCTTCAGCAGACGCGCCAGGATCATCGGCGTGCCGGGATCGCGTTCGGAAGGCTTGAGCACGAAGGTGTTGCCGCAGGCCAGGGCCACCGGGAACATCCACATCGGCACCATGCACGGGAAGTTGAACGGCGTGATGCCGGCCACCACGCCCAGCGGCGCGTATTCGGTGTAGGAGTCGACGTCGCGGCCGACGTTGATCGAATGTTCGCCCTTGAGCAGGTGCGGCGCGCCGCAGGCGAACTCCACCACTTCCAGGCCGCGGGTCAGCTCGCCGCGCGGGCATCGGCCAGCACCTTGCCGTGTTCGGAGGTGATGCAGGCGGCGATCTCGTCCGCGTGTTTTTCCAGCAGTTCCTTGAACTTGAACAGGATGCGGGCGCGGTTGAGTGGCGTGGTCGCGGCCCAGCGGGGAATGCCGCCTGCGCGGCATCCACGGCGGCGGTGACATCGGCGGTCGAGGCCAGCGCGACCTGGGCCTGCACCTGGCCGGTGGCCGGATCGAACACGTCACCGTAGCGCCCGCTGCCGCCGTCCCGGGCCTGGCCCTGGATGAAGTGCAGGATCTGGCGGGTGGGGTGGGGCATGGTGGGCCTCGGGTTGGGTCTTGGCGAGATTGTTTCCCCTCTCCCCGGCCCTCTCCCGCAAGGGGAGAGGGAGACTTCATTGAGCCCCTCTCCCGCAAGGGGAGAGGGAGATTTTTGAGCCCCTCTCCCCTTGCGGGAGAGGGGTTGGGGAGAGGGGGAGCGCCTCAGCCCTTCAAAGCCACCGCAGCCGGCACGAAGTCGTAACCCAGATCCTTCGCCACCGCCTCGTACGTCACCTTGCCGGCGTGCACGTTCAGGCCGTTGAGCAGGTGCTCGTCCTCGAGCATCGCCTTGACGCCCTTGTTCGCCAGCTTCACCGCATAGGGAAGGGTGGCGTTGGTCAGCGCAAAGGTGGACGTGCGTGCGACGCCGCCCGGCATGTTGGCGACGCAGTAGTGGATGATGCCGTCCACCTCGTAGGTCGGCTCCTGGTGCGTGGTGGCCTTCGAGGTCTCGAAGCAGCCGCCCTGGTCGATGGCGACGTCCACCAGCACCGAACCCGGCTTCATCAGGCCCAGCTGCTTGCGCGAGATGAGCTTGGGCGCGGCGGCACCGGGATCAGCACGGCGCCGATCACCAGGTCCGACTGCGGCAGCAGCTCTTCGATCGTGTCGGTGGTCGAATACAGCGTGGTGATCTTGTCGCCGTAAAGCTCGTCCAGGTACTTCAGGCGGTCGAGCGAGCGGTCGAGGATGGTGACGCGGGCATTCAGGCCCATGGCCATGCGTGCGGCATTGATGCCGACCACGCCGCCGCCGATCACCAGCACTTCCCCCGGCTTCACGCCCGGCACGCCGCCCAGCAGCACGCCGGAGCCGCCCTGGGCCTTCTCGAGCGCGTGCGCGCCGGCCTGGATGGACATGCGGCCGGCCACTTCCGACATCGGCGCCAGCAGCGGCAGGCCGCCCTTGCGGTCGGTGACGGTTTCATAGGCGATGCAGGTGGCGCCGGACTTCACCAGCGCCTTGGTCTGGTCCGGATCCGGCGCCAGGTGCAGATAGGTGTAGAGGATCTGGCCGGCGCGCAGCATCGCGCATTCCACCGGCTGCGGTTCCTTCACCTTGATGATCATGTCGGCCTTGGCGAAGATCGCCGCGGCGCTGTCCACGATGGTCGCGCCGGCCTTTTCGTACATCTCGTTGGTCAGGCCGATCGCCTTGCCGCCGTCGCGCTGCACGATGACCTGGTGACCGTGGTCGACCAGTTCGCGGGCGCCGGCCGGGGTCAGGCCGATGCGGTATTCGTGGTTCTTGATCTTTGGGGACGCCGATAAGCATGGAACTGCCCTCCCGGGGCGGAGCTGTTTTTTTGGGGGATCCGCCCGGTCAGGCGGTGGCGCGTATGGTAGCCGCCAGCCGGTCGAAAATCCGGTCGATGTGTTCCCTGTTCAGGATCAGGGGGGCGACAGCGCGATCACGTCACCGGTGCAGCGCACCATCAGGTTCTGTTCGTGGAAGGCCCGGTTGAAGACCTCGTAGCCGCGGCTGCCCGGGGCGTCCGGCCGGGCCGCCAGCTCCACCGCGCCGATCAGGCCGAAATTGCGGATGTCGATGACATTGGGCAGGCCCTTGAGGGCATGGATCGCGTCTTCCCAGTACGTTCCCAGCTCGATCGCCTTGTCGAACAGGTTCTCTTCGGCATAGGTGTCGAGCGTGGCCAGGGCCGCGGCACAGGCCAGCGGGTGGCCGGAATAGGTGTAGCCGTGGAAGAGCTCGATCGCACCTTCCGGGCCCTGCATGAAGGCATCGTGCACCTTGCCCGAGGCGAACACCGCACCCATGGGTACGGCGCCGTTGGTCAGTCCCTTGGCGGTGGTGATCAGGTCCGGCGTGACGCCGAAACGCTGGGCCGCGAAAGCATTGCCCACGCGCCCGAACCCGGTGATGACCTCGTCGAAGATCAGCAGGATGCCGTGTTTGTCGCAGATCTCGCGGATGCGCTGGAGGTAACCCTCGGGCGGCAGCACCACGCCGGCGCTGCCTGAGATCGGTTCGATGATGACGGCCGCGATGGTGCTGGCATCGTGCAGTTGCACCAGCCGTTCCAGGTCCTCGGCCAGCTCGATGCCGTGCGGCGGCAGGCCGCGCGAGAAGGCATTGCGCTGCAGGTCCAGCGTGTGGCGCAGGTGGTCCACGCCCGGCAGCATCGGCCCGAAGAATTTGCGGTTGTTGACCATGCCGCCGACCGCGATGCCGCCGAAGCCGACGCCGTGGTAACCCTTCTCGCGGCCGATCAGCCGGGTGCGCTGGCCTTCGCCGCGCACGCGGTGGTAGGCCAGGGCGATCTTGAGCGCGGTGTCCACCGACTCCGAGCCGGAATTGGTGAAGAACACGTGGTCCAGCCCGTCCGGGGCGATTTCCGCCAGCCGTTCGGCCAGCACGAAGGGCAGGGGATGGCCCATCTGGAAGGTCGGGGCGAAATCGAGCGTGGCCGCCTGCTGCTGGATCGCCTGGACGATGCGCGGGCGGGCGTGGCCGGCATTCACGCACCACAGGCCGCCGGTGCCGTCCAGGATCTCGCGGCCGTCGGTGCTGCGGTAATACATGCCTTCGGCGCTGGCCAGCAGGCGCGGGGCCTGCTTGAACTGCCGGTTCGCGGTGAACGGCATCCAGAAGGCGTCGGTCTGCTCCGGGGTCGCGGTCGCCTGGGCCGCATAGGTTTCGAGGCTGGCTTGCGGGTCGGAAACGGACATGGCGGGGGCTCGCAGGGGGATGCCCGGCACGCTATCAGCGTTGAATAAAATTTACAATCCGGAACGAATGACCGGTTTAATTGACCGCTTCGGGGTGCGGTGTTAAATATCCCGCATCACTTGGGAGGCATCTCGCTTGGATATCGGAGTCAGGCTGCAGGCGGTGCGCAAGAACAAGGGCCTGAGCCA
Organism: Arenimonas daejeonensis; assembly: GCF_007993735.1. Taxonomy (GTDB): domain Bacteria; phylum Pseudomonadota; class Gammaproteobacteria; order Xanthomonadales; family Xanthomonadaceae; genus Arenimonas; species Arenimonas daejeonensis. Next base: position 2,039,199 of record NZ_CP042453.1, read on the forward strand.
GCGCGAGCTGGCCAAACGGGTCGGCGTCACCAACTCCACGATCTCGCTGATCGAACAGAACAAGGTCAGCCCGTCGATCTCGTCGCTGAAGAAGGTGCTCGACGGCATCCCGATCTCGCTGGCCGATTTTTTCACCATGGACCTGGAAGACACGGGTGACAGCCCGTTCTACCCGGCCAGCGAGCAGCCCGACCTGGGCAACAACGAGATCCACTATTTCCTGGTCGGCCAGCACCGCCGCAACCGGCAGATGTGCATCCTGCGCGAGGTGATGCCGCCCGGCAGCGACACCGGCGAGACCATGCTCAGCCACGACGGCGAGGAGGGCGGGGTGGTCATCCAGGGCCGCGTCGAGATCACCGTCGGTGACCAGGTGCGCGTGCTGGGTCCCGGCGAGGCCTATTATTTCGAAAGCCGGCTGCCGCACCGGTTCCGCAACATCGGCAGCGACGAGGCCATCCTGGTCAGCGCCAATACGCCGCCCACCTTCTGAGTTTGCCGCCATGACCAAGCCAAAGACCCGAGAAGACTGGCTGCAGCGCGCCGCCAGCCTGTCGATCCGCCACCAGGCCTTCATCGACGGCAAGTACGTCGACGCCGCCAGCGGCAAGACCTTCGACTGCCTGAGCCCGATCGACGGCCGCGTGCTGGCGAAAGTGGCCGAATGCGGTGCCGTGGACGTGGACCGCGCCGTGAAGGTCGCCCGCGCGGCCTTCGACGCCGGCAAGTGGTCGAACGCCCGGCCGACGCATCGCAAGAAGGTACTGGTCAAGCTGGCCCAGCTCATCCACGAGCACGGCGAGGAACTCGCGCTGCTCGAATCCCTGGACATGGGCAAGCCGGTGTCCGACGCGCTGAACGTGGACGTCGCCGCCTCGGTGCGCTGCATGTCCTGGACCGGCGAGGCCATCGACAAGGTCTACGGCGAAGTCGCCTCGACGGGGCAGGACGAACTGGGCCTGGTCACGCGCGAACCGCTGGGTGTGGTCGCCGCGATCGTGCCCTGGAACTTCCCGCTGCTGATGGCGGTGTGGAAGCTGGCGCCGGCGCTGGCGATGGGCAATTCGGTGCTGCTCAAACCTTCCGAGAAATCGCCGCTGACCGCATTGCGCCTGGCCGAGCTGGCGATCGAAGCGGGCATCCCGCCCGGCGTGTTCAACGTGCTGCCGGGCTTCGGCCGCGGTGCCGGCGAGCCACTGGCGATGCACATGGACGTGGACGGCCTGGTGTTCACCGGTTCCACCGCCGTCGGCAAGCACCTGATGGTCTGCGCCGGCATGTCGAACATGAAACGCGCCTACATGGAATGCGGCGGCAAGAGCCCGAACCTGGTGTTCGCCGATGCGCCCAGCCTGGATCGTGCCGCGCAGGCCGCGGCCAGCGGCATCTTCTACAACCAGGGCGAGGTCTGCACCGCGGCATCGCGGCTTTTCGTGCAGCGCGAAATCAAGGACGAGTTCGTGGCCAAGGTGGCGGAGTTCGGCAGGAAGATGCAGCCCAAACATCCACTCGAACCCGGCGCCCCGATGGGCGCGATGGTGGACGAATCGCAGACCACGCGCGTACTCGACTTCATCGCCAAGGGCCGCGCCGAAGGCGGTCGCGTGGTGATCGGCGGCGAGCGCCTGCAGACGGTGGAAGGCGGCTGCTACATCGCGCCGACCATCTTCGACGGCGTCGAACACGGCCACACCATCGCCCGCGAGGAGATCTTCGGGCCGGTGCTGAGCGTGATCGCCTTCGACACCGAGGAGGACGCCCTGCGCATGGCCAACGATTCCGACTACGGCCTGGCCGCGGGCGTGTTCACTTCCGACATCAGCCGCGCCCATCGCGTCGCCCGCAAGCTGCGCGCCGGCAGCGTCTGGGTGAACTACTGGGACGGCGGCGACATGACCGCGCCCTTCGGCGGCTACAAGCAGAGCGGCAACGGCCGCGACAAGTCCCTGCACGCCTTCGAGAAGTACACCGAGGTCAAGGCGACCTGGATCAACCTCGATCCCTGAGTACGGTCTCGTCAGCAGCGGTGCGGATCATGATGCCGGTGCCGGCGCCGTGATCATGGCCAGCCGCTTCTCGAACCCGAGGATGAGCACGGTGGCGAACAGGCTGAGCCCGGCGCAGATCCAGGCGGCTTTCTCCAGCGTGGCGACATAGACGTCACGCGCCGCCTGCAGCAGGGCATCGCCGGCGGGGCCGAGTGCGCGAGCCGCATCCACGGCACCGCCCAGCGTGTCGCGGGCAGCGGCGACGGCTTCGACGGGCAGCCCCGGCGGCACGGCATCGACGATGCCGCTGCGGTACATCGCCATCACGATGCTGCCGAGCACGGCGATGCCCAGCGCGCCGCCGAACTCGAAGCTGGTTTCTGAAATGCCCGAGGCGGCACCAGCCCGCTCCGGTGGTGCCGAGCTCATCACCAGGTCGGTGGTAAGCGCGCCGATCGGCGCCAGGCCGGCGCAGAACAGCGTGTATCCCAGCATCAGCAGCGGGAAAGGCAGGGAACCGAGCTGGGTGAGCAGGCCGAAGCCGACCGCCGACACCACCATGCCGCCGGCGATGATGCGCGCGATCGGCCAGTGCTGCGCCAGCTTCGGCGCCAGCATCGAACCGATCACGAAGACGACGCCCGAGGGCGCGGTCCACAACCCGGCCTCCAGTGGCGTCATGCCCAGCACCAGCTGGAAATACTGCGCGATGAACAGGAAGAAGCCGAAGGCGATGAAGATGGTCAGCACGTTGCAGCCCAGCGCGGTGCCGAAGGCCGGTGCGCGGAACAGCGACAGGTCGATCATCGGATCGGCCAGGCGCCGCTGCCGGCGTACAAACAGCAGGCCGATGCCGAGGCCGGCCGCGATGATCACGAAAGGCGCCAGCGCGAAGCCATGTTCGGCCAGGCGCTTCATGCCGTAGATCACCGCCAGCACGGCGCTCACCGACAGCAGCGCGCTGCCCAGGTCGATCCGGCCCGCGTTCTCGTCGCGGAACTCCGGCAGCAGCTTCGGCCCCACCACCAGCAGAAGCACCATCACCGGCACCGCCAGCAGGAACACCGAACCCCACCAGAACCACTGCAGCAGTACGCCGCCGATCACCGGGCCCAGGATGCCGCCGGCCGAAAATGCCGCGATCCAGATGCCGATCGCCTGCATGCGTTCGCGGTCGTCCAGGAACATGTTCCGGATCAGCGACAGAGTGGACGGCGACAGCGTGGCGGCGGTGATGCCGAGCAGGGCGCGACTGGCGATCAGCATCTCGGCGCTGGTCGAAAACGCCGCCAGCACCGACGCCGCGCCGAACGCCGCCGCGCCGATCAACAGAAGCCGGCGCCGGCCGATGCGGTCGCCCAGCGTGCCCATCGTGATCAGGAAGCCGGCCAGCAGGAAGCCGTAGATGTCCACGATCCACAGCATCTGCCCGGCGCTGGGGCGCAGGTCGGCGGCGATGGACGGGATCGCCAGGTACAGCACCGTCAGGTCCATCGAATAGATCAGGCAGGGCAGGGCCAGCACGCCCAGGCCGATCCATTCGCGCCGCGTGGCCTTCGGCCCGACGACGTGCGTATCAGCCATGGGCAAGCATCTCCTGCAGTCGGTTGAAGCAGCTGTTCCAGCCGCCGCGATGGTCGTCGCGTTCGGCCACCGAGACGAAACGGACCTGGTGGAAGTGCATGCGGGTCTTGCCGCCGATCTCCTCGAAACGCACCGTGATCACCGAATCCTGGTCGGGACGGCGGGCGACGTCGTCCCAGACGTGGGTCATCACGATGCGGTCGGGCGGCACGATCTCCAGGAACTCGCCCTGCATCCACCACTCGGTGCCGCTTTCCTTGCCGCGCAGGCAGACCCTGTAGGTACCGCCCACGCGCGGGTCGAAACGCTGGAATGGCGCGTCGCAGCCTTCAGGGCAGAACCAGACCGCCAGTGCGGCCTGGTCGGTCCAGGCCTTGAACACCACGTCGCGCGGCGCGTCGAACTCGCGCTCGATGATCAGTTCGTCGTCGGTTTCCAGCGCAGGTGGCTTCAGGCTCGCGGACATCATGGTTCTCCTTGAAACGGGTGTCCCTCAGTGCATCGCCGGGTCGTTGCAGTTGACCATCCACGGCGTGCCGAAACGGTCGACGCCGCTGCCGAAACGCAGGGCCCAGAAGGTCTTCTGGATCGGCATGCTGATGCGGTCGCTGCCTTCCATCAGCGCGGCGAACACCCGTTCGGCCTCGGCTGGATCTTCGATCTGCAGCGATACCGACGTGCCCTGCGGCTTCTCGAAATACTGCGGCGGGCTGTCGGAGGCCATCAGCAGGTCGTCACCTACCGTGAGGCAGGCATGCATGATCTTGCCCTCGTAGCCGTCGGGAAACGCGCAGCTCTCGTCCTCCGCCATCGGCGAGCCGGCATAGGGCATCATCGCGACGATCTCGCCGCCGAGCACGCTGGCATAGTGTTTCATGGCTTCTTAGCACTGGCCGGAGAAGTTGAGGTAGGCGTGCATCTTCATGGGTTTGCTCCTGGGGTGTGTCAGGGGGTCAGGTGGTTGCGCAGGCGGTCCAGCGATTCGCGCCAGCCCTGGCCTTCGCCCTGGTCGGTGCGCAGGCCAGCATGGCGGATGATCATTTCAGTGCGGCCGCCGAGATCGCGGAATTGCACGGTGACCAGGGACAGGTCGGCGAAACCGTCGCGCGGGGCGTGCTGGCCCTGTGGATCGGAAAAGCCGACCGAAAAACTGAGCAGGGTCGGCGCCACCACTTCGTGGTAGATGCCGCGCACCCAGACTTCCGGCCGGTCGGGCAGGTGGTGGCAGAAATGCAGCTGGCCGCCCGGGCGCACGTCCTGCAGGCAGACCGTCATGCGCGAGCCGTGCGGGCCGAACCAGGCGGCGAAATGTTCCGGGTCGGTCCAGGCGCTGAAGACGCGGGCGATCGGCGCCTCGAAGATGCGCCGCATCACCAGGTCGGTGCTGCCGCCGGTCCGGGGTTCAGTCCTGCTGTCCATCGGGGGCCTCCGGGTTTTTCTTCGCCGCCTCGGCGTCGGCGGCTTCGGCCTGGATCTTCTGCAGGTAGGCCTCGAGCCGGTCGAAGCGGGCTTCCCAGAGCTTGCGGTAGGGCTCGAGCCAGTCGGTGATGTCCTTGAGCGGGCCGGCGTCGAGCCTGCAGGGCCGCCACTGGGCTTCGCGGCCGCGGCTCACCAGACCGGCTTTCTCCAGCACCTTCAGGTGCTTGGACACAGCCGGCAGGCTCATGTTGAAGGGCTGGGCGAGCTCGGTCACCGAGGTTTCGCCCTGGATCAGCCGCGCCAGGATGGCCCGACGGGTCGGGTCGGCCAGGGCGGAGAAGGTGTGGCTGAGGCGATCGGCGGGCATAGGACTTAACCAATCAGCTAATTAACTGATCGGTTTTGTACGCCTGTCCGGAAGGCGCGTCAAGTCCCTTTGTTGCGAATCGGGGCGGGCATGGAAACGCCGCGTCCCGGCGGGCGGCGTCGGTGAGGTGCCGGGACCTCAGTCCTGGCAGCGGCGGTAGTCGAAACCGATCACTGTTTCCTTGCCGTCGTCGCCCGGTCCGGCGATTTCGGCGCGCAGCGAATCGCCATCGCGCCGATATTCGATGCGCTGCGGAAAATCGTGCGCCGGATTTTCGAAACGCACCCAGCGGTCGCCGCCGGCGCTGCGCGTGAACGCGGTTGGCGGCCGGCCGCCGGGCTGGGCCAGATAGGTCGGCACGCCGTCCACCGCGACGATGCGCAGGAATTCGAAGGCCACCATGCGCTCGCTCTTGCTGGTGCGGCTGAGTCCGAGCAGTTCGCCGCCGCGCGGCGCCAGCCAGCTTTCCTCGATGGTTTCGCCGGCATCGCCGCCGCACCAGTCGCCGGCCAGCCAGCCGAGATCCTGCGCGGGTGCCGCCGCCAGCGCAGAGGCGGATAGAAGGATCGAAACACCCAAGGCGATGGACTGGTGCATGGCCGACTCCCGGAAAGTCCGGTCACGCTAGCAGTTCCCGGTCACCACAGCGCGTCGCGCAGCTTGAACCAGGCCATCGCCGCGACCAGCAGCGGCGTACGCAGCGCGCGGCCGCCGGGGAAGGGGTGGTGCGGGATCTTCGCGTAGGTGTCGAGGCGGCCGGCCTGGCCGCGGACGGCTTCGGCGATCACGCGGCCCGCGAGCCCGGTGGCGGCGACGCCGTGGCCGGAGAACCCTTGCGCGAAATAGACGTTGTCGCCCAGCCGGCCCCAGTGCGGGGCGCGGTTGAGGCTGATGTCCACGAAACCACCCCAGACCGAATCGAACTTAACGCCCTTGAGCTGCGGAAACACGCGGGTCATGCGCCGCGTCATCGTGCCGGCCAGGTTGGGCGGGGGCAGGGTGGAATAACTTGCGCGGCCGCCGAACAACAGGCGGTGGTCGGCGCTGAGGCGGAAATAGTCCAGCGCCCAGTTGACGTCGGCGACGGCCATGCCGTTGCGGATCAGGTCGCGCGCGCGCTTCGCCCAAGGGCTCGGTGGCGCCGACATAGGTGCCGACCGGCATGATCTTGCTGTCGAGTTCGGGTGCGATGCCGTGTACCAAGGCGTTGCCGGCCAGCACCACGAAGTCGGCCTGCACCTCGCCCTGGGTGCATCGAAGCACGGGCCGGGCACCACGATCGAGCGCGGTGACTTCGGTGTTCTCGAAGATGCGCACGCCCGCAGCGACCGCCGCGCGCGCCACGCCCAGCGTGTAGTTCAGCGGATGCAGGTGTCCGGACTGCGGGTCGTGGAGCGCGCCGATGTAGCGCGGGCTGGGTACGACCGCCTGCAGCTGTTCACGATCCCACCAGGCCACGTCGTAGCCGTAGTTTTCCGCCAGGTCTCGCTGCCAGGCCTTGAGTTCATCAATGTGCCGCGGCTTGATCGCCACGTGGGCGTGGCCGTCGCGCCAGTGCGCGTCGATGCCGTGGGTGGCGATGCGTTCGCGCACCAGGCGCACGCCCTCGAGCGACCAGTCGAACAGGCGGCGCGAGTCCTCGATGCCGACCAGGGCGGCGATCTTCGACTGGTCGCAGCTGTAGCCGAAGATCACCTGGCCGCCATTGCGGCCCGAGGCGCCCCAGCCGACGCGGCGGGCTTCGAGCACGATCACCTTCAGGCCGGCCTGGGCCAGTTCCAGCGCTGCCGACAACCCGGTCAGGCCGGCGCCGAGCACGACGACGTCGGCGGTTTCGCGGCCCTGGAGGCGCGGGTACTCCGGTGCCGGCGTGGCGGTGTCGTGGTACCAGGTGTGGGTGTGGGCGCTCGGCTGTCTCATGCGGTCCCTGCTCCGAAGTTCCACCCCCTCCCGGCCTCCCCTGCCAGCAGGGGGAGGAGCAAAAAGCGGGCCTTTCTCCCTCCCCTGTTCACAGGGGAGGGTCGGGGAGGGGTAAGCCCTTGCCCAGCCCATCACACCTGCCGCAGGTACCAGGCGTATTCCAGCGTGGTCACTTCGCGGCTGAAGCTGCGCAGTTCCTTGAGTTTCTGCTGGCCGTAGATGTGACGGAAGGATTCGCCGAATTGTTCTGCGACGAAATCGCTGGCCTGGAAATCGCGGATGGTGTCGCGCCAGAACAGCTCGCGGTGCTCGGTCTGCTCGTAGGCATTGCCGGTGACCGGTGCACCCGGGTCGCCCTTGTCCTGCAGGCCCTGAAGGATGCCGGCCAGCACCGCGGCCGTGACCAGGTAGGGATTGGCGTCGGCGCCGGCGATGCGGTGTTCGATGCGGATGTTGGCCGGGTCGGAATGCGGGATGCGCATGGCCACGGTGCGGTTGTTGAAACCCCAGGCGTCGTTCAGCGGTACGAAGGCGTTGAGCACGAAGCGCCGGTAGCTGTTGGCATGCGGCGCGAACAGCAGCATGCAGTCCTGGCTGGCCTTCTGCAGGCCGGCGACCGCGTGGCGCAGCGTGTCCGACGGTTTGTCCGGCGTGCAGGCGAAGATGTTCCTGCCGGCTTCGTCGAGCACGCTGACATGGATGTGGGTGCCGCTGCCGGCCTGGTCCACGAAGGGCTTGGCCATGAAGCTGGCGATCATGCCTGGTCTTCGGCCGTGGCCTTGATCACGCGGCGCAGCAGCAGCGCGTCGTCGCAGGCCAGCACGGCGTCGGCGCGGTGCTTGAGGTTGATCTCGAACTGGCCCGGTGCGTATTCGGCCACCGCGGTGTCAGCCGGGATGTCCTGGGCGGCACAGGCGTCGGCCACCGCATCGGTGAACGACTGGTAGTCGTTCAGGTCCTGCATGTAATAGACCTGCGTGGTGGCGTTGCGTTCGCCGGTGCTGGGATTCACCGAGGTCTGCGGCCGGCCGTCATGCGTGAGTTCGGCGTCGAGCAGGTAGAACTCCAGCTCCACCGCCACCACCGGTGTCAGGCCGCGGTCCTTGAAACGCTGCACGACGCGCTTGAGCACTTCGCGCGGGTTGGCGGCGAACAGGCCACCCTGGCCGTCCTCCATCTGCAGCAGCAGCTGCGCCATCGGGCGGTGCTGCCACGGGATCACCCGCAGCGAACCCGGCACCGGACGGCAGATGCGGTCCTCGTCGCCGATGTCGTAACCCAGGCCGGTTTCCTCGACCGTGTTGCCGGTGATGTCGGTGGCGATCAGCGACATCGGCAGGCAGACGCCGTTCTGGTAGACCTTCTCCAGCGCGTCGCGGGTGATGCGCTTGCCGCGCAGCAGGCCGTTCATGTCGGGCAGCAGCAGGTCGATCTGCTCGCAGTCGGGGAGCTGCGCGAGCGTGTCGGCGTCGGCGGCCGGGAGGGAAGACGGGGTCATGGACGAAGTCATGAGATACGGGCATCCGCAGGGGTCGCCGGATACTAGCACTGGCCACAAGAGGCTGTAAAAATCCTCATCATTGAGAGTCGCCCGCTGGCCCGGAGACCGACGACCCGCGCCCTGAAAGGCTTTCAATGCGGCCTCATGGCCGACAGCGGCCCACCCGGTCTGTGCGAGAAACCACAAACCGCGTTGATAAAATCAAACGCCCGGAGTAAGGTCGGACATCCCCTCGCGAGGCGCCTATGCGTCGTATCCCGCTGGTCGGTCTGCCTTCGGACCGCAAACAGATCGGGCACCACCCCTTCCAGGCGGTGGGCGAGAAATACATACGCGCGGTGGTGGACGGGGCGGGTTGCCTGCCCGTGCTGATCCCCTCGCTGACGCCGCCGCTGGACCTGCGGGCGCTGCTGGAAAACCTGGACGGCCTGCTGCTGACCGGCGCCTACAGCAACATCGAACCGCACCACTACGGCAAGGAAGCCAGCTACGCCGGCAACCTTCACGACCCCGCGCGCGACGCCACCGCGCTCGGCATCGTGCCGCTGGCGATCGAGATGCGGGTGCCGGTGCTGGCGATCTGCCGCGGCCTGCAGGAAGTGAACGTCGCATTGGGCGGCAGCCTGCACCAGAAGGTGCACGACATCCCCGGTTTCGACGACCACCGCGAGAACAATGACGACCCGTTGGGCGTGCAGTACGCGCCCTCGCATCCGGTGGACCTGGCGGAGGGCGGGGTGCTCGCCCGCATCGCCGGCGCGCGGCAGGCGATGGTCAACTCGCTGCACGGGCAGGGCCTGAAAGCACTGGGCCGCGACCTGGTGGTGGAAGCCACCGCGCCCGACGGCCTGGTCGAGGCGGTACGCCTGGACCTGGCGCGCGACGAGGACCCCGGGCCCTTCCTGCTGGCGGTGCAGTGGCACCCGGAGTGGAGGGTCAGCGAAAATCCCTTCTACCTGGGCCTCTTCCAGGCCTTCGCGGCCGCCTGCCGCGAACGCGCCCACCAGCGAGCCTGACATGGCCAAGAAAAAGAACCGAAACAGACCCCGGAAGAACAGCAGGAGAGCACGCTCAAACGCTGGCTGAAGGAACGCCGCATCACCGAGGTCGAATGCCTGGTGCCCGACATCACCGGCAATGCGCGCGGCAAGATCATCCCGGCGGCGAAGTTCTCGCACGACTACGGCACGCGCCTGCCCGAGGGCATCTTCGCCACCACGGTCACCGGCGAATACCCGGACAATTACGACGAACTGGTCAGCCCCTCCGATTCGGACATGGTGCTGCGCCCCGACCCGGACACCGTGCGCATGGTGCCCTGGGCCACCGACCCGACCGCGCAGATCATCCACGACTGCTACAGCAAGGACGGCAAGCCGCACGAGCTGGCGCCACGCAACGTGCTGCGGCGCATCCTGGATATGTATGCCGGCATCGGCCTGAGCCCGGTGATCGCGCCGGAGCTGGAATTCTTATGGTCCAGCGCAACACCGACCCGGACTTCCCGCTGCAGCCACCCGCCGGCCGCAACGGCCGCCCGGAGACCGCGCGCCAGTCGTATTCAATCGACGCGGTGAACGAGTTCGACCCCATCCTCGACCTGATGTACGACTACTGCGAGGCGATGGAACTGGACGTGGACACCCTGATCCACGAATCCGGCGCCGCCCAGCTGGAAGTGAACTTCGAACACGCCGACCCGCTGTCGCGCGCCGACCAGGTGTTCCTGTTCAAGCGCACCATGCGCGAGGCGGCGATGCGCCACGGCATCTACGCCACCTTCCTGGCCAAGCCGATGGAGAACGAACCGGGCAGCTCGATGCACATCCACCAGAGCCTGGTGGACACCGAAACCGGCAAGAACGTCTTCGCCGGCGCGCGCAAGGGCCAGCACAGCAAGACCTTCATGCATTACCTGGGCGGCCTGCAGAAATACGTGCCGGCGGCGATGGCGATCTTCGGCCCGAACGTGAACTCCTACCGGCGCCTGGCCTTCGGCGAGGTGTCGCCCAAGAACGTGCAGTGGGGTTACGACAACCGCACCTGCGGTTTGCGCGTGCCGCTGGACACGCCGGAAAACACCCGGGTGGAAAGCCGCTTCGCCGGTTCGGACGTCAATCCCTACCTGGCGCTGGCGGCGACCCTGGCCTGCGGCTACCTCGGCATCCAGGAAAAACTGGAACCGACCCCGCCGCTGGCCGGCAGCGCCCACGCCAAGGGTTACGACCTGCCGCGTTCGCTGGAGGAGGCCATCGTGCTGTTGCGCAAGTCCAAGCCGCTGAGGGCCATGCTGGGCGAACGTTTCGTCAAGGCCTACACCTCGGTCAAGGAAAAGGAACACCAGACCTATCTGCGCGTCATCAGTTCGTGGGAACGGGAGTTCCTGCTCTTGAACGTCTGAGGAAAACACATGGATCCGATCGACACCCGCACCCTGCAGCAGCTCGATGCCGCGCACCACCTGCATCCGTTCAACGACAACGCCGCGCTGGCGAAGCGTGGCACCCGCATCCTCACGAAAGGCGAGGGCTGCTACGTCTGGGACGCCGAGGGCAACAAGCTGCTGGACGCTTTCGCCGGCCTGTGGTGCGTGAACATCGGCTACGGCCGCAAGGAACTGGGCGAGGCCGCGTCGAAGCAGATGACGCAGCTGGCCTACTACAACAGCTTCTTCCAGTGCACCACCGAACCCACGGTTCGGCTGTCCGCGAAGTTGGCGGAGCTGTGCCCGGGCGACCTCGACCTCGCCTTCTTCTCGAACTCCGGCTCCGAGGCCAACGACACCATCCTGCGCATGGTGCGGCACTTCTGGGCGGTGCAGGACCAGCCGCAGAAGAACATCTTCATCGGCCGCCACAACGGCTACCACGGCTCCACCGTGGCCGGCGCCAGCCTGGGCGGCATGAAGGGCATGCACAAGCAGGGCGGCCTGCCGATCCCCGACATCCACCACATCGATCCGCCGTTCTGGTTCGGCGACGGCGGCGAAATGGGCGAGGAGGAATACGGCCTGCTCTGCGCCAAGCGGCTGGAGGACAAGATCCTGGAGCTCGGCCCGGATCGCGTCGCCGCCTTCATCGGCGAACCGATCATGGGTGCCATCGGCGTCTACATCCCGCCGAAGAACTACTGGAAGGAAATCGAGCGTATCTGCCGCAAGTACGACGTGCTGCTTGTGGCCGACGAGGTGATCTGCGGTTTCGGCCGCACCGGCGAGTGGTTCGCCAGCCAGTACTACGGCTTCCAGCCCGACATCATGACCCTGGCCAAGGGCATCACCAGCGGCTACATCCCGCTGGGCGCGGTGATGTTCAACCACCGCGTCGCCGAGGTGCTGGCCACCAGGGGCGGCGAGCTGGCGCACGGCTACACCTATTCGGGCCATCCGGTGTGCGCGGCGGTGGCGCTGGAGAACATCCGCATCCTGCAGGACGAGAAGATCGTCGATACCTGCCGGGTCGATATCGGTCCCTACCTGGCGGAGAAGTGGAAAGCCTGGGCGAGCACCCGTTGGTCGGCGAAGCCCGTATCGCCGGCATGGTTGGTGCACTGGAACTGGTGCCGAAAAAGCCGTCACGCGAATTTTTCCCGGACCGGGGCCGGGTGGGGCAGTTGTGCCGCGACTTCGCCCTGAAGAACGGCCTGATCCTGCGCGCCACCAACGACGCCATGCTGCTGTCGCCGCCGCTGGTGATCAGCCGGGCCCAGGTGGACGAGCTGGCCGAGAAGGCCTGGAAATCGCTGGACCAGACCGCGAAGGAGCTGGGCATCGCCACCCGCTGAGCAAAGGCTCGGAAAGGCGGGCGCAGGCTGGCCCGTGCAGGTCCGCTGTGTATGATGGAAACCGCAGATTCACACTGGTTCGTTCACCTCCAAGGGGAAGTTCGATGAAACTCAGGATGTCTGCCTTGCTGCTTGCCATGATGGCCGCCGGTTGCGGCCGCGAAGATGCCGCCGACACCGCCACCGCGCCCGACGCGGCGCCGGCCGAGACCGCCAAGGTCCTCAACGTCTACAACTGGTCCGACTACATCGCCGAGGACACCATCGCGAACTTCGAGAAGGAGACCGGCATCAAGGTCACCTACGACGTGTTCGATTCCAACGAGGTGCTGGAAGCCAAGCTAATGGCCGGCAACACCGGCTACGACCTCGTGGTGCCGTCGCTGACCTTCCTCTCGCGGCAGATCCAGGCCGGCGTGTTCCTGCCGCTGGACAAGTCCCGCTTGCAGAACTACGGCAACCTGGATCCGGCCTTCATGGCCCTGCTGGCCCAGAACGACACCGACAACACGCACTCCATTCCTTATCTCTGGGGCACCACCGGCATCGGCTACAACGTCGAGAAGGTGAAGGAAGCCCTGGGCGAGGATGCGCCGACCGACAGCTGGGCCCTGGTGCTTGAACCGGAGAACCTGGCCAAGCTCAAGGGCTGCGGCGTGGCCTTCCTCGACACGCCGTCCGAGATCATCCCGCCGGTGCTGCGCTACCTGGGCGAAGAACCCAACAGCTTCGACGAGGCGGTGATCCAGAAGGCCGTGGACCGCCTGACGGAGCTGCGTCCCAGCATCACCTACTTCCACTCCTCGCAGTACATCAACGACCTGGCCAACGGCGACATCTGCGTGGCGGTGGGCTGGTCGGGCGACATCATCCAGGCGCAGGCCCGCGCCGCCGAAGCGGCCGAGGCCAATCCGGACAAGCCCGGCGTCGAGATCAGCTACGTCATCCCGAAGGAAGGCGCGCCGATGTGGTTCGACATGCTGGCGATCCCGAAGGACGCGCAGAACATCGACAACGCCTACGTGTTCCTGGACTACCTGATGCGCCCCGAGGTGATGGCAGGCATCCAGAACTACGTCGCCTATGCCAGCGCCAACCAGGCGGCATTGCCGATGGTGGACCAGGCGATCCTGGACGACCCGGGCATCTACCCGACCGAAGAAGCGAAGAAGGGCCTGTTCACGCTGGCCGTGCTGCCGCCGGAAGTGGACCGCCTGTTCACCCGGCACTGGACCACACTCAAGACCGGGCAGTAAGACCGCACCCAGGGGCGGGCCTGCGGGCCCGCCCTTCACGCAACGGGACATCACGATGGCAGCAGTGGCCAATGGCGCGTCCGCGGGCACGCCGAAGAATGAAAAGCTTGGCGCGGACAACTACCTGCGCATCGAGGTGGTACGCAAGGAATTCGACGGTTTCGTGGCGGTGGACGACGTCAGCCTGTCCATCCGCAAGGGTGAGATCTTCGCCCTGCTGGGCGCCTCGGGCTGCGGCAAGTCCACCCTGCTGCGGGTGCTGGCGGGTTTCGAGAAGCCGACCAAGGGCAGGGTGGTGCTGGACGGCCAGGACATCACCGACCTGCCACCCTACGAGCGGCCGATCAACATGATGTTCCAGTCCTACGCGCTGTTCCCGCACATGACCGTCGAGCAGAACATCGCCTTCGGCCTGAAGCAGGACGGCATGCCGAAGGCGCAGATCGCCGCCCGGGTGACCGAGATGCTGGCCCTGGTGCAGATGGAGAAGTTCGCCAAGCGCCGGCCGCACCAGCTCTCCGGCGGCCAGCAGCAGCGCGTGGCGCTGGCGCGGTCGCTGGCCAAGAGCCCGAAGCTGCTGCTGCTGGACGAACCGATGGGTGCGCTGGACAAGAAGCTGCGCTCGCAGATGCAGCTGGAGCTGGTGAACATCGTCGAACGCCTGGGCGTGACCTGCGTGATGGTGACCCACGACCAGGAAGAGGCCATGACCATGGCGCACCGCATCGCGGTCATGGATTCGGGCTGGATCCGCCAGGTCGCCACGCCGGACGAGATCTATGAACAGCCCAACTGCCGCTTCACCGCCGAGTTCATCGGTTCGGTGAACCTGATCGAAGGCAAGATCAAGGACGACGAGAAGGACTTCATCACCATCGCCAGCCCGGCGCTGGACTGCCTGGCCTACGTCGGCCACGGCGTGACCGGCTTCGAGGGCCAGGACGTGGCGCTGGCGCTGCGGCCGGAGAAGATCGCGGTCAGCAAGGACGAACCCACGCAGCCGCACAACAAGGTGCGCGGCACCATCGAGGAGATCGCCTATTTCGGCAGCCACTCGGTGTTCCATGTGCGCCTGGCCGGCGGTACCAAGATCCTGGCCAACATGATCAACAGCCAGCGCTGGGCCAGCGAGAAGTTCACCTGGAACGACAACGTCTGGCTGAGCTGGGACGACCAGGCCGGCGTGGTGCTGACTTCGTGAAGAAACTGGCTGCCCCCTCCGCAAGCGCCTGCCCGGCCCACGCTGGCTGGTGATCGCGGTGCCCTACCTGTGGATGCTGCTGTTCTTCGCCATTCCGTTCGCGATCGCGCTCAAGATCAGCTTCTCGTCCGCTGCGATCGCCATGCCGCCGTACACCGACCTGGTCAGCTGGGCAGGCGACAAGCTGCAGCTGAGCATCAACACCGGCAATTACCTGTTCCTGCTGCGCGACAGCCTGTACGTCAACGCCTACCTGAGCTCGCTCAAGATCGCGGTGGTGTCGACCTTCCTGTGCCTGCTGGTGGGGTATCCCATCGCCTACGCCATCGCCCGGATGTCGCCGGCGAACCGCAACATCGCCCTGATGCTGGTGATCCTGCCGTCCTGGACCTCGTTCCTGATCCGCATCTACGCCTGGGTCGGCATCCTCAAGAACAACGGCCTGCTCAACAATTTCCTGATGGGCCTGGGCCTGATCGACCAGCCGCTGCAGATCCTGCACACGCCCATCGCGGTCTACATCGGCATCGTCTACGCCTACCTGCCGTTCATGGTGCTGCCGCTGTATTCGAACCTGGTCAAGCACGACCACCGCCTGCTCGAGGCCGCCAACGACCTGGGCGCGCGGCCGTGGAAGTCCTTCCTCACCATTACGCTGCCGCTCTCCAAGGCCGGCATCATCGCCGGCGCCATGCTGGTGGCGATCCCGGTGGTGGGCGAGTTCGTGATCCCGGAAATGCTCGGCGGCGCCGACACGCTGATGATCGGCCGGGTGCTGTGGCAGGAGTTCTTCAACAACCGCGACTGGCCGGTGGCCTCGGCGGTGGCGATCGTGATGCTGGTGCTGCTGATCGTGCCGATCATGATCTTCCACCGCTACCAGTCGAAGGAAATGGAGTCGAGACTGTCATGAGCGCCGGCCGTGGCAATTCCGGGTTCACCAAGGCCATGCTGGTGCTGGGCTTCGTGTTCCTCTATGCGCCCATCCTCAGCCTGATGGTGTATTCGTTCAACGAATCGCGGCTGGTGACGGTGTGGTCGGGTTTTTCGGTGAAGTGGTACGGCGAGCTGTTCCGCGACCAGCAGATGATGTCGGCGGCCTGGGTCAGCATCCAGGTGGCGTTCTGGACCGCCTGCGCCTCGGTGGTGCTGGGCACGATGGCGGCGATGATCATGACCCGCTTCCGCAACTTCCCCGGCAAGACCGTGTTCGGCGGCCTGATCACCGCGCCGCTGGTGATGCCCGAGGTGATCACCGGCCTGTCCATCCTGCTGCTGTTCGTGTCGCTGGGGCCGGTGATCGGCATCGGCGAACAGCGCGGCATGCTGACCATCTGGATCGCCCACGTCACCTTCTGCATGGCCTTCGTCACCGTGGTGATCAGTTCGCGGCTGGGCGAACTGGACCGTTCGCTGGAAGAGGCGGCGATGGACCTGGGCGCCAACCGCCTGAAGGTGTTTTTCGTGATCACGCTGCCGATCATCGCGCCGGCCCTGATCTCGGGCTGGCTGCTGGCCTTCACCCTGTCGCTGGACGACCTGGTGATCGCCAGCTTCGTCTCGGGCCCGTCATCGACCACGCTGCCGATGAAGGTGTTCTCCTCGGTGCGGTTGGGCGTGAGCCCGAAGATCAATGCGCTGGCCACCCTGATGATCCTGGCGGTGTCGATCGCCGCCCTGGTCGGCTGGTGGGTGATGACCCGCGAGGACAAGAAACGCCAGCGCGACATGCAGATGGCGTTGCAGAAGGGCTGAAACCATGACCATCGAAAACCGCGACCCTGGACCGGCGAAGTGCGCCGGCATGAAAACATCGATGAGGCCGGCATTGAACGTCTGCTCGCCGCCGCCGATACCGCTTTCCCGGCCTGGGCCGGCCTGGCGCTGGCCGAACGTGGCGCAAGCCTGCACCGCATCGCCGCGGTGATGCGCGCACGTCGCGAATGGCTGGCCGGCCTGATGACCGCGGAGATGGGCAAGCTGCGGCGCGAGGCGCTGGGCGAGATCGAGAAATCCGCCGCGGCCTGCGAGTACTACGCGGACCATGCGGCTGACTACCTCGAGGACCAGCCGGTCCGGACCGAGGCCTCGAAAAGTTACGTGCGCTACGAACCCATTGGATGCGTGCTGGCCGTGATGCCCTGGAATTTCCCGCTGTGGCAGGTGTTCCGCTTCCTGGCGCCGGCGCTGATGGCGGGCAATGTCGCGGTGCTCAAGCACGCCACCAATGTGCCCAGGTGCGCCGACGCCATCGCCGAGGTGCTGGCCGAGGCGGGCGTGCCGGTGGGCGTGTTCGCCGTGCTGCATGTTGACAACGAACAGACGGCTGCCATCATCGGCGACCCGCGCATCAAGGCCGTGACCCTGACCGGCAGCGAGCGGGCCGGGCGTTCGATCGCGGCCACCGCCGGCAAACACCTGAAGAAATGCGTGCTGGAGCTCGGCGGCAGCGATCCGTTCGTGGTGCTCGATGATGCCGACCTGGACCGCGTGGTGCCGATGGCCGTGCTGTCGCGCTTCGGCAATGCCGGCCAGACCTGCATCGCCGCCAAACGTTTCATCGTGGTCGAGGCGATCGCCGATGCCTTCGTCGAAAAGTTCGTCGCGGCCACTGGAAAGCTCAGTACCGGCGACCCGAATGCCGAAGGCACCGGCCTGGCGCCGATGGCCCGCGGCGACCTGCGCGACCAGCTGCACCAACAGGTCCAGGCCAGCCTGGCCCTGGGCGCGAAGCCGCTGGTGGGCTGCGAACCGGGGCAGGGCGAGACCGTGTATCCGGCCTCCATCCTCGACGGCGTGAAGCCGGGCATGCCGGCCTATCACGAAGAACTGTTCGGTCCCGTCGCCAGCGTGATCCGGGTGAAGGACGAGGCCGAGGCCATTCGTGTCGCCAACGACACCGCCTTCGGCCTGGGTGCCAGCGTCTGGACCGCCGACAAGGCCCGCGGCGACGCCGTCGCACGCCGGATCGCCGCCGGCGCCTGTTTCGTCAACGCCATCGTGCGCAGCGACGTGCGCCTGCCGTTCGGCGGCACCAAGACCTCGGGCTTCGGCCGGGAGCTGGCCGAACACGGCATCCACGAGTTCATGAACATCAAGACCGTCTATGTGGACTGAGTACCGCGACGACAGGCGCTAGACTCGCGGTACCGATCCGATCCGATCCGATCCGCCCAGTCCGGGGAGACACCAATGCAAAACACCTGCCTGCAGCGCTTTTCCTATTGTTTGCTGGCCCTGGCGCTGGTTGCCGCCACGCCGGCCGCGTTCGCCCAGCAGGGCTCGCCCGAAGAGCGTGCGCGGGTCCTGGCCCAGCTCGACGCCGCCGCCGCCGCGGTGCAGGCGGCGGGCACCGCCCTGGAAAGCAGCCGCGGCAAACTGGCGGCCGCCCGCAACCATCTGGAGGCCGCCGACAAGGCCCGGCTGGACGCCGAGAAGCAGCTCAAGGCCACCGAGGCCGGTGCCGCCCGGGGCCGCCTGACGCGTGCCCAGGTGGATGCCGACCGCGCCCTCGCCGGGAAGGCGAACGCGGCCGTGGAGGCCGTCCGCGCCGAGATCGCGGCGGTGGAGGCCGAGCTCGCCGGCAACCAGGCCCGCCTGGCGGCCGCAAACTCCGCCGTGGAAGCCGCTTCCGCCAGCGCCGCCGCTTACCTGGGCGACACGCCGGCGCAGTGACTCGACGGGATGCTTGAAGCGTCACGCTTTGCGCCCCATCCAATGGGTTCCCGATTGCGAGGCCCGCCATGCATACCTGGAAGGAAGTGACCCATCGTGCCCAGCGCGGCAACCCCGCGCCCGACCGCCGGGTCGAGAAGACCGAAGCGCAGTGGCTTGAGCTGCTGACGCCCGACCAGTTCCGCGTCACCCGCCTGGCCGGCACCGAACGCGCCTTCAGTTCCGAAATGTGCGGGCTGTTCGAGCCCGGCATCTACCAGTGCGCCTGTTGCGGCACGCGGCTGTTCGACGCCAGC
This sequence comes from Arenimonas daejeonensis, assembly GCF_007993735.1. Classification (GTDB taxonomy): domain Bacteria; phylum Pseudomonadota; class Gammaproteobacteria; order Xanthomonadales; family Xanthomonadaceae; genus Arenimonas; species Arenimonas daejeonensis. The sequence continues at coordinate 2,058,189 of NZ_CP042453.1, forward strand.
CACAAGTTCGAGTCGCACAGCGGCTGGCCGTCCTTCACCCAGCCGCTGCAGGACAACGTCGTGGACTACCACAATGACGGCAGCCACGGCATGGTCCGCATCGAGGCCACCTGCGCCACCTGCGATGCGCACCTGGGCCACGTCTTCCCCGACGGCCCGGCGCCGACCGGCCTGCGTTACTGCATCAACGCGCTGGCGCTGGAAAAAGCCGTGGACTGAACCGGCTCAGGGTTGCCCGGAGGTGAACCACTGCTCGGCCTTGCGGAAGTGCAGTTTCGCCTTGGGCCCGCCCAGGCCAACGCCCATCGACAGCGGGCCCCACTGCGCCAGCAGTGCACCCTTTTTGCGCTTGCCCTCGAGCTGCAGGCGGGCGTCCACCTTGAAGCGGTTGTTCTGGGCGTGCACGTCATCGAGGCGCAGGTGGTTGCCCTTGACCTGGAAGCGCCCGTGCGCCTCGACTTTGCCGGCGTCCACCAGGCGCAGCATCCACGCCGGGTAGTCGCTCATGTGCGCGTAGATGGCCAGCAGCAGGCTCAGGTCGCTCATGCCGATGCGGCCGTTGCCGTCGATTTCCAGCGGCGTGCCGATCTTCGCGTGCGCCCGGTCGACGTTGAAGACCATGCTCCAGCCCTGCACCGGCTTGCCGCCGGGCGCGTCGAAATCAACGTCGTGCAGGCTGACCCGGGTGCCGGTGATGTCCAGCGTGTGCTGCTCGAGATCGGCATCGCGCAGGGTCGTCGCGATGTCCACGGCGCCTTTCAGGCGCATGTCCGAGATCGCCACCGTGGCGCTGCGGGAATGCAGTTTCAGGCTGCCCTGGGCCTTGGGCTGGTCCGCTTCCAGTTCGACCGACAGGCTCAGTGCCGCATTGCCGCCCTCGAAGCTGACGGCGCCGGGCGGCAGGTAGCGGTTGATGGCGCGCAGGTCCGGGATGGCGGCTTCCGACATGTGGAAGGCCAGGCCAGGGGCTTCGTTCAGCGCCGTGGCCTGTTTGCCGGCGACCAGGTCGAGCTGCGCATCGGCGTCACGCAGCAGCTCTTCGCCGTCGGGTCCGCGCAGCACGACCGCCTGCAGCGCGATGCGGTGTCGCGGTGCCTCGCCCTCGGCCTCGATACGGTCCGGCGAACCGTTCACCTCCGCCTCGACCGAATGCCCCAGCGCGGCCATGCGCAACGTCGCGTCCTCGAAGCGCAGGCTGCTCTTGTCGGCCAGGTAGCGCCCGTGCTCGAAGTGCAGGGAGGTCTGCATCCAGCCTTCACCCTCCATCGTCAGGCCCTTCATGCGCGCCAGCAGCGGGCGCAGCAGGGCCAGCGAGCGGAAGCGCACCGTGGCATCGACGTGACCGGTGGCGTCGGCCGCCAGGAAGTTGGGGATCGTCCCGAAATCCGGATGGTCTGATTTCGCCTCGGCGCTGGTGTACAGCCGCGGCAGCGACACGCGGGCCGAGATCGTGGTCGCGCGGGTCTTGCCGGGCGGCAGGTCGATCGCGACCAGCATGCGATCGGCCTCGATGTTGAGGTCGGCGGTCAGTTCGCGCGTCTGGTCGATACCTTCGGCCTGCACATGCACGGGCTGGCGCAGCTTCAGCCCGGTCGAGGGCTCCAGCCGGCCCGAGACCATCGCCACGCGGCCGGTGAGGCTGCCTGCCGGCGGTTTCTCGGCGGCCATCTGCAGGCCGCCTTCGAACAATTCCAGCGAGGGCAGGGCGCCGTCGACCAGGACGTCCAGGCTGACCGCGCCGATCTTCTGCATCGTCGACATCTTCGACGGGACCATCGGCGCCAGGGTCATCGTGCCGGCGATGCGGCCGCCGGACATCACGCGCCTGCCGTCCCAGTGCATCGCCAGCGAACCCCAGTCCACCTGCGAACGCGGAATCTCGAAGGCGCCACCGGACAGCGTCTTGCTCAGGTCGATCTGTGCGGTCGCCAGGCCGGTGATGTGCAGCTTGGGTCCCAGCTGCACCGACCAGACATCCTCGGCCTGTGCATCGGCCAGCACCACGCTCCAGGGCCGCTCACGCGGCTGCGGCGGCGGCAGTTCCACCTGGCCTTCGCGCAATGCGACGGCCAGGCCCGAGGCGCGCAGCCCGACCAGGCGGATCTCCTTGCGCAGCAGCGCCCAGGGCACGAACCAGACCGAGGCATGCCGGGCCATGATCGCGAAGGCCTGGCGCCGCGAATGTCCCCGGTAGGTGACGCCCCAGGCGTGCACATGGCCCGGCACGATCGAAAGCGCGAAGGACCACAACACCTGTGCACGCACCGGTTTGCGGTTGATCCAGTTGTCGATCAGCGGCTGGTTGAGCAGCACGGTGCTGATCACCAGCCATCCGCCCCAGGCCATCAGGACGCGTCGCAGCCACAGGCGGGTCCTGGCCGACTCCAGGAAAGCGGGCAACGGGATTCGACGCATTGCGGACTCCGGAACGTGGGGCCTGGCGTGTTTCCGTCGTGGGTCGCGATCGTGTCGCGGCCCGGGTCCAGCTTAGCGGGAGCGTGCCTTGCGTGCGCGGGGTTTTTCGGGGGCGGATTCGGCGGATTGTGACTGGGCGGCGGTCTGGGCGATGGTTTCCTCGCCGTGCAGTGTCATCAGCGATTCCATCAGCTGGTCGTCGGCGCTGGAACACACGCCCAGCAGCACCGCTTCGTCGCAGCCCTCGGCGGCGAGATAGGCATGGCCCATGTTCGAGTCGATGTAGAGCGACTCGCCGGCGGACAGGACGATGGTGTCGTAGAACTCGGTGTGCACCTCCACCTTGCCCTCGAGCACGTGGATGTATTCCTCGCCCGGGTGGTGCACCAGTTCGCCGAACTCGGCCAGGCTCTTGGCGCGCACCTTGGTCAGCACCGGGATCATGCGTTTGCGGCGCAGTTCCGGGCACATGTAGTAGTAGTCGTAGTTGGGCGTGTTGACCCGGATCGCGTCGCTGATGCGGCCGATGCTGCGGCGGGCGGTGACCGCGGGTTCGTTGCCGCCGTCCTGTTCGGCGAACATCTCGGACATGCGGATGTTCAGCCGCTGGCTCAGCTGCAGCAACTTGTCGTAGGTCAGGGTCAGGCGGTCGTGTTCCACCTTCGAAAGCGTGGACAGCGGGATGCCGCAGCGTTCGCTCATTTCCTTGAGCGTCCAGCCGTTGCGCGCCCGCAGGGATTTCAACAGGCTGCCGATGGTGCGGTGCGGCGATTTCATGCGATCGGGGCTCCTTGGGGTCGGCGCCGCCCGGGTCGGCGCCTTGGTTGCTGCCGGCATCATCGCCGGTCCGGCGGATTTGGGGAACTCGGGCCTGCCCGGGGAGGCATTACCTGCGGCGGTTGACAATTCTCTAATCAGGATCATTATTGCGGAAAAGGATAATCCGGTGGGGCGGCATCAGGTGCCGGATCCGGAGTCCGTTCCGAACGATTCGCCCAATGGGAGAGATTTTGATGCGTCTGTTTTCAGTCCTGGCAGGTCTGCTGAGCGTGGTCCTCGCCTTGCCCGTGGTGGCTCAGGAGGTTGTGCCCGTGGCCGAAGCCACGACCACGGAGCCGGCGGCACCCGAAACCACCGCGGAAGCCACGCCGGTTTCTACCTCTCCCGGGCTGACCGCGCCGGACCTGGAAGCCTGGATGGACGGCTATCTGCCGTACGCCCTGAAGCGCGGCGACATCGCCGGCGCCGTCGTCGTGGTCGTCAAGGACGGGCAGGTGCTGCTGCAGAAGGGTTACGGCTACGCCGACCTCGAGGCGCGCACCCCGGTCGATCCGGAAACGACGCTGTTCCGCCCGGGCTCGGTCTCGAAGCTGTTCACCTGGACCGCCGTGATGCAGCTGGTGGAGCAGGGCAAGCTCGACCTCGACGCCGACGTCAACACCTACCTCGACTTCGAAATCCCGGCGCGCGACGGCCAGCCGGTCACGCTGCGCAACATCATGACCCACACCACCGGCATGGAGGAGCAGATCCGCGGCCTGATCACCGACAAGCCCGAAGAGATCGTCCCGCTGGGCGAGGCGCTGAAGTACTGGGTGCCCGAGCGCATCTTCGCGCCGGGCGGCACGCCGGCGTACTCCAACTACGCCACCGCGCTGGCCGGCTACATCGTCGAGCGCGTGTCCGGCCAGTCGTTCGACGACTACCTCGACCAGCACATCTTCGCGCCTCTGGACATGCAGCACGCCAGCTTCCGCCAGCCGCTGGAGCCGGAACTGCTGGCCCTGATGTCCAAGGGTTACGCCACCGCCTCCGACGGCAAGGCCAAGGACTACGAGTTCATCAGCCTCGCGCCGGCCGGCAGCCTGGCCGCCAGCGGCGGCGACATGGCGAAGTTCATGATCGCCCACCTGCAGGACGGCGCCGGCCTGCTGAAGCCGGAGACGGCGGAGCAGATGCACGGCACCGGCCAGGCCTCGGTCGGTCCGCTGAACCGGATGATGCTGGGCTTCTACGAGACTACGACCAACGGCCACCGCGCCATCGCCCACGGCGGCGACACGCAGTGGTTCCACAGCGACCTGCAACTGTTCCCGGACGACGGCATCGGCATCTTCATTTCGGTGAACAGCTCGGGCAAGGAAGGCGCGCCCGGCAAGATCCGCGGCTACCTCACGCAGGCCATCGCCGACCGCTACCTGCCGGGTCCGTCTGCGGGCGGCACGGATGAGGCGGTCGACGAGGCCACCGCCAAAGCGCATGCACAGGCGATGGCCGGCAACTACGAAAGCAGCCGCCGCCCGGACAGCAACTTCATGTCCATCGTGAACCTGCTCGGCCAGGTCCAGGTGGTCGCCAACGAGGACGGCACCATCAGCGTGCCGATGCTCACCAACCACGGCGGTGCCCCGCGCAAGTGGCGCGAGATCAGCCCGTGGCTGTGGCAGGACGTCGACGGCGGCGAGCGCCTGGCCGCGGACGTGGTGGACGGCCAGGTCGTGCGTTTCAGCGCCGAGCCCCTGGCGGCGATCATGGTGTTCGAGCGTCTGCCGTGGTGGAAGTCGTCGGCGCTGCTGCTGCCGCTGCTGGGGCTGAGCCTGTTCGTGCTGCTGGCGACCGTGGTGGCCTGGCCGGTGTCGGCGCTGGTGCGTCGCCATTACGGTGTGCCCTACAAGCTCGGCGGCGCCGATGCCCGCGCCCACCGGCGGATCCGCTGGACCGCGCTGGCGGTGTCGGCCACCGTGCTCGGCAGCTTCGGGCTGGTGATCACGATGATGAGCGACCTGAACCTGCTCAGCCCGGCCAGCGACCTCTACGTGAACCTGATGCGTCTGGTCGCCACGGTCGTGCTGCCGCTGGGCGCGCTGCTGGCGCTGGCGAATGCCTGGCACGTGCTGCGTGCCGTCGTCGCCTGTCGGCGAAGGTCTGGGCGGTGGCGATCGCGCTGTCCTGCCTGTTCCTGCTGTGGATCGGCATCCAGGCGCACCTGCTGGGCTACGGCGCCTACTACTGACCCGTTGCTGGTTTCCCGAATGGTCCGCGGCCACGCGCCGCGGGCCTCTTTTCCCGAGGTCACCCCGTGAGCTTTTCCGTACCTGTGCAGCTTGAGCTGCACAACGAGCCGCTGCCTCTTTCGTCGCCCTTCCGGATTTCCGGCCACGTCTTCACCGACATGCCGGCCACGATCGTGACGCTGCGCCACGACGGCCATGTCGGTCGCGGCGAGGCCGCCGGCGTCTACTACCTGCAGGACGCACCACCCACCATGCTGGCGACGCTCGAAGGCCTGCGTGCACGCATCGAGGCCGGCATCGACCGCCAGGCGCTGCGCACGCTGCTGCCGCCGGGCGGCGCCCGCAATGCCCTGGACCTGGCCTTGTGGGACCTGGAAGCACAATGCACCGGCATCCCGGCCTGGCGGATCGCCGGACTGCCCGCGCCGCAGCCGCTGGTCACCACCTTCACCGTCGGCGCCGACGCGCCGGCGACGATGGCCGACCGCGCCGCCGCCTACACCGACGCGATCGCCCTCAAGCTCAAGCTCACCGGCGAAGTCGACCTCGACATCGAGCGGGTGGCGGCCGTGCGCGCCCGCTGCCCGGATGCGTGGCTGGGCGTCGACGCCAACCAGGGTTACGACGCGGCGACGCTGCCGCGCCTGCTGCCGGCCCTGCTCGCCGCCCGCGTCGCGCTGCTCGAGCAGCCCTGCCGCCGCGGGCATGAGGAAGACCTTGATGGCATCGCGCATGTGCTGCCGTTCGCCGCCGACGAGAGCATCCTCTCGCTGGAGGAGCTCGAAGCCAGGCACCAGCGCTTCGATGTCATCAACATCAAGCTCGACAAGTGCGGCGGCCTCACCGAGGGCCTGCTGATGGCGCGGCGCGCGCGTGCGCTGGGCAAGAAGGTGATGGTCGGCAACATGGCCGGCACCAGCCTGGCGATGGCGCCGGCGTTCGTGCTCGGCCAGCTCTGCGACATCGTCGATCTCGACGGGCCGACCTTCCTGGTCGCCGACCGCGAGCCGAGCGTGCGTTACTCCGGCGGCTGCATCGATATCCCGTCCGGCCTCTGGGGCCGGCTCGGATGAGCACTTCCGGCGTCGCGCGGACCGAATCGTCCTGGCTCGGGCAGCCGCCCGGGCTGACGATCCTGTTCCTGACCCAGATGTGGGAGACCTTCTCCTACTACGGCATGCGCGTGCTGCTGGTCTATTACATGACCAAGCAGTTGCTGATGGGCCAGCAGCAGGCGTCGCTGGTCTACGGCGTCTATACCGCGATGGTGTACTTCACGCCGATCGTCGGTGGCGTCATCTCCGACCGCTGGCTGGGACGGCGGCGTGCGGTGGTGATCGGCGGCGTGGTGATGGCGCTGGGGCATTTCCTGATGGCCTCGGAAAGCGCCTTCTATTTCGCCCTGGCGGCGATCGCGCTCGGCAACGGCCTGTTCCTGCCCAGCCTGCCCAGCCAGATCGACGCGCTGTACGGCGCCGACGATCCGCGCCGGCGCTCGGCCTACAACTTCTATTACGTCGGCATCAATGTCGGCGGCCTGCTGGCGATGCTGTTCTGCGGCTGGCTGGGTGAAACCTACGGCTGGCACTACGGCTTCGGTGCGGCCGGCCTGGGCATGCTCGCCGGCTTGATCATCTACCTGCTCGGCGGCCGCCACCTGCCGCCCGAGCCGCCCCGAATGGCCGCGGTCGCGTCGGCCGCGCCGGTCGCCTACGACCTGCGCCAGCGGGTGCTGGTGCTGCTGGCGATCGGGCTTTGCGTGGTGCTGTTCCGCGCCGCCTACGAGCAGACCGGCAACACCATCGCGCTGTGGGCCGATGCGCGGGTCGATCGCGCCGCGGGCGCGTTCACGATTCCCTTCGGCTGGTTCATCGCCCTGAATCCGGCGGTGGTGATCCTGCTCACGCCGCTGCTGGTCGCGCACTGGACACGACAGGCCCGGGCCGGGCGCGACCTGTCGTCGGCGCGGAAGATGTCGCTGGGGGCCTTCGGGCTGGCGGCCTGTTTCCTCTTGCTGGCCGCCGTCGACGGGGCTGCGGGGGCAGGGCAGGTGCCTGGGCCTGGCTGGCGATCTTCTTCTGCCTGCTGACCGCCGCCGAGCTGTTCATCCTGCCGACCGGGCTGGGCCTGTTCGCGCGCATGGCGCCGGCCGGCTACGGCGCGACGACCATCGCCGCCTGGTTCTTCGCGGCCTTCGGCGGAAACCTGCTGGCGGGCGTGCTCGGCACCCTGTGGAGCGAGGTCGGGCCGACGCCTTTCTTCGCGTTGATGGCCGGCGTCGCCGGGCTGGCTTCGCTCCTGCTCTGGCTGCTGGACCGGCCGGCGAAACGGCTCGAGTCGAACCCGGCGGAAGCGGACCCGGCGGCCGCCGGGCAGTGATGTTGCCCTGCGGATTGACAATTCTCTGATTAGGACGATTATGTCCGCTAAGGGATAAAGGAGTCGGAATGGCGCCAGGCACACCAGATTCGAGTCGGCGGACCTTGCTGCAGGCCACGATGGCCGCCGCGGTCGCTGCCGCGCTGCCCTGGCCGCTGCGGGCGCTGGCCGCCAGCCAGGCGCCGGCGGACCGGGCGAAGTACTCGTCGCGCGCCGTTTCACTGGTCGAGCGCGCGCTGGTGATCGACATGCTGGCCCCGCTCAAGATCGACTTCTCGCCCGAGGCCTACGCCGACCGCCTGGGCCCGGAACAGCTGGCGATGTTCCGCGCCAGCGGCATCACCGGTTTCCACAGCGCCATGGGCATCGAAGGGCCTGAGGCGCATGCACAGGCGCTGGCCTATCTGGCCGCCTGGCAGGGCTTCGTCGGCCGCCACTCGGAGGCCTTCTGCCTGGTGGGCACCGCGGCCGACCTCGACCGCGCCAAGGCACAGGGCAAGGCGGCGGTGATCATGGGCGTGCAGAACGCCGAACACTTCCGCACCGTCGACGACGTCAAGACCTTCCACCAGCTGGGCCAGCGCTGCGCGCAGCTGACCTACAACCGCCAGACCCTGGTCGGCAGCGGCGCCACCGACCGCATCGACGGCGGCGTCAGCGACTACGGCGCACAGATCATCAAGGCGATGAACGCCGTCGGCATGCTGGTGGACGTCTCGCACTGCGGCGACCGCACGACGCTCGACGCGATCGAGATTTCGGCCGGGCCGATCGCCATCACCCATTCCAACTGCCGCGCGCTCAACAACCACCCGCGCCTGAAGACCGACGAGGCCATCCGCAAGCTCGCCGCCAGGGGTGGGGTGATGGGCATCACCGGCGTGCGCAACTTCGTGCGCGACCGCGAGCCGACGAACGTGGACCACATGGTCGACCACATCGACCACGTGGCGAAGCTGGTGGGCATCGAACACGTCGGTATCGGCTCGGATGCCGACCTCAACGGTTACGACGACATGCCGGCCGACCAGCTGAAGCTGCTGCGCGGCATGTACAAGTCCAGCTACGCCTTCCGCGACAAGCTCGACACCGACGGCTTCGACCACCCGAAGAAGATCTACGACCTGACCGACGCGCTGATCCGCCGCGGCTATTCCGACAGCGACATCGAACTCGTGCTGGGCGGCAATTTCCGCAGGCTGCTCGGCGGCATCTGGACTTGAAATCCGAAAACACGCACCGACCGAATCAAAAGGGGAGAGGGGTTATGAACATGCATCGGAACAAGCAGCAGGCGACGGGTCGCCGCACCGTACCCGCCATGAAGCGCCACCCGCTTTCGGCGGTCATCATAGGCACGCTGGCCCTGTTCGCGGCCGGCACCGGCCTGGCCCAGGAAACGGAAACCGCGGCCCCGACGGCTGAACAGTCCGAAGCGGTCACGCTGGACGAGGTCATCGTCACCGCGAACAAGCGCTCCGAGAACATCCGCAAGGTCGCGTCGGCCATCACGGTCATCGGCGGCGACCAGCTGGAGAACACGCACGCGACCCAGCTTTCCGACTATGCCGACTACATCCCGGGTTTCCAGGTGACCAGCAACGGCTCGCCGGGCAAGACCCAGGTCTCGATGCGCGGCATCGCGCCGCTGTCCTCCGGTTCGACCGTGGGCACCTACATCGACGAAACCCCGGTCGGCTCCAGCGGCATCTACCAGGCCGCGACCATCCTGGCGCTTGACCTGCTGCCCTATGACATCGATCGCGTCGAAGTGCTGCGTGGCCCCCAGGGCACGCTCTACGGCGCCGGCTCGATGGGCGGCCTGCTGAAGTACGTGACGCGCGAACCGGACCTGCAGGAGACCGAGTTCCGGGTCGGTGGCGGCATTTCCAATGTCGAAGGCGGTGACGGCATCGGCCACAACGTGCGCTTCGGCGCCAACCTGCCGATGATCGAGAACCGCCTGGGCATGCGCCTGAGCTACGCCCGCAACGACCTGCCGGGTTACATCGACAACTCGGTGGACGGCCGCGAAGACATCAACAATGCCACCCAGACCAGCGCCCGCGCCGCGGTGCTGTGGCGCGGCGACAGCATGGACGCGCAGTTCACCGTGCTGCGCCAGACCATCGAAAGCGACAACAACGCCACGATGGCGCTCGATCCCGTCACCGGCGAGCCCCTGACCGGCGACCTGGAGAACCAGGTCTTCGTCGATTCTCCCTTCACCAAGCAGATCAACTACTACGCGGCCACTTTCGACTGGGACCTGGGCTGGGCCGATTTCACCTCGGCGACCGGCTACTCGGATACCACTACCGCCAACTCCACCGATTCCACCATCGCCTACGGCGAAGTGGCCAACCTGCTGCTGGGCCTGCCGGAACCGGGCAGCTCCTACTTCCTCAACGAGCTGGCGCTGACCAAGTTCACCTGGGAGTTCCGCCTGACTTCCAAGGCCGGCGGCACCTTCGAGTGGATGCTGGGCGGTTTCTATTCCAACGAAGACGGTGACAACAGCCAGCTGGTGACCCTCAACCAGCTCGACGGCAGCCCGCTGCCGCCGCCCTACGACAGCATCGCCGGCACCCTGGCCTACCTGGAACTGCCGACTTCGTTCGAAGAGATCGCGGTCTTCGCCAACGGCACCTGGGCCTTCACCGACCGCTTCAAGATCGGCGCCGGCGTGCGTTATTCCGAGAACCGCCAGGACTTCAGCCAGAACGTCACCGAAGGCATCCTGCTGCCGATCCAGAACTCGCCCAACAGCTCCAAGGAAGACGTGTTCACCTGGAGCCTGACGCCGCAGTTCCAGTTCAACGACGACATGCTTCTGTACGGCAAGGTCGCCACCGGCTACCAGCCCGGCGGCCCGAACGTGCTGCTGCCCGGCATCCCGCCGCAGGTGGATTCGTCCATGCTGACCAGCTACGAGATCGGCCTGAAGTCGCAGTTCGCCGATGGCCGTCTGATCCTCGACCTGGCCGCCTTCCGCATCGACTGGGAAGACATCCAGGTCATCACCTCCTTCGCCGGCAACAACGGCCTGGTCAACGGCGGCGAAGCCACCAGCCAGGGCCTGGAGCTGGCCACCCAGTTCCGCGCCACCGAGAACCTGACCCTGGGCTTCAACGGCGCCTACACCGATGCCGACGTCGCCGAGGATTTCCCGACCGTCTACATCCCGTCCGGCCCCTACATCGTCGAGCTCAACACCGGCCTTGGCGGCGACAAGCTGCCCTACGTGCCGGAGCTGCAGTGGTCGGCCACCTGGACTACGCCTTCATGGTCGGCAACTGGGAAGGCCACGTCGGTGGCGGTTTCCGATGGGTGGACGACCGCGTGGCGGGCACGACCGAGCGCCAGGTGGTGACCGACCCGTCGACCGCGCCGCCTACGGTGCTGGTGGAAGCGGTGACGCCGCCTCTGGCGCTGGACAGCTATCACTCGCTGGACCTGTACGCGAGCCTGGCCAACGCCAACTGGACCTTCCGCGCCTACATGAAGAACGCGACCGACGAACGCGCGTATTCCTTCATCGGCTCCAACAGCAGTGCGCTGACCGGCGCCACGGTCAGCCTGGGTGCGTCGCCGATCCTGCCGCGCACCATGGGCTTCGAGGTCGACTACCGCTTCTGATCGCGCCGTCGCCGCATCGGGCCGCGTGGAGGACGAATGTCCTCCGCGCGGGCTCCCGGTGCCCGTGCTCCCCCAACCGGCCAACACCATGCCCAAGCCACACCTGATTTCCCGGGAAGGGGTCGAACCCCTGCCGCAGCCCTACCTGCTGTTCCTGGGTGACACCACCGAACGTGGTTACGCAAAAACCGCCTTCGGCCTGCGCGACTGGGCGCGTGAGCGCTGCGTCGCGGAATATTTCATCGAAGGCGCCACGGTCAGCACCGGCCTGCCTTTCCTCACGCCGCGCTCGGCCTACGAAAGCGGCGCACGCGCCATGGTGATCGGCGTCGCCAACTCGGGCGGCGTGATTTCCGACAGTTGGGTCCCGGCCCTGGTCGAAGCGCTTGAAGCCGGCTTGGACATCATCAGCGGCATGCACGCGCGACTGGAGGACATCCCGGTGCTCAACGCCGCCGCCCGCCGGCTGGGCCGGCGACTGATCGACGTGCGGCGTCCGCCCGCCGGCATCCCGGTCGGCAGCGGCCGCAAGCGCAGCGGCCGGCGCCTGCTTACCGTGGGTACCGATTGCGCGCTCGGCAAGAAGTACACGGCGCTGGCGCTGGCGAATGCTTTCACCGCGCACGGGCTGGCGGCCGATTTCCGCGCCACCGGTCAGACCGGCATCCTGATCGCCGGCAGCGGCATCCCGATGGATGCGGTGGTTTCGGACTTCGCCGCCGGCGCCGCCGAGATCCTGTCGCCCGACGCCGCGCCGGACCACTGGGACGTGATCGAAGGGCAGGGCTCGCTGTTCCATCCGGCGTATGCGGGCGTGTCACTGGCGCTGCTGCACGGCAGCCAGCCGGACGTGGTGGTGGTCTGCCACGAGCCGGGGCGCGAGCGGGTGCTCGGGCATCCCGGGTATCTGCTGCCCAGCATCGAGGACACCATCGCGCTGACCCTGCAGTTGGGCCGGCGCACCAATCCGGCGATGCGCTGCGGTGGCGTCAGCCTGAATACCTCGCGGCTGGATGAAGACAGCGCGCTTCGGTTGTTGGCTTCGGAAAGCCAGCGCCTGGGGCTGGCCGTGGCCGATCCAATCCGCGGCGGCGCCGCCTTCGAGCGGCTGGTGGCAGACTGCCTGGCATGAGCGCGACGCCGACCCGGTTCCAGCGGTTCCTGTTGCCGGGTCTGGCGTTCAAGGCGGTGGTGATCGGTGGCGGGTATGCCACCGGCCGCGAGCTGGCGGAATTCTTCCTGCCCAGCGGGCCACAGGGCGGGGTGATGGCCATCGCGCTGGCGACGCTGATCTGGAGCCTGGTCTGCGCCGTGACCTTCTTGTTCGCGCACGCCACGCGGGCCTATGACTACCGCAGCTTCTTCCACCACTTGCTGGGGCCGTTCTGGGGCGTGTTCGAGTTGTCCTATGTGCTGTTCATGGTGCTGATCCTTGCCGTGTTCGGCGCCGCGGCCGGTTCGATCGTGGCCGCGGCGACGGGATGGCCTGAACTGGTCGGAACCCTGCTGCTGATGGTGTGCATCGGCGCATTCACGGCGTTCGGGAACCAGTCGGTCGAGCGCCTTTTCAAGTGGGCGTCCTTCCTGCTCTATGGCGTCTACGTCGTGTTCTTCGTGCTGGTGATGACCTCGTTCGGCCGCGAGATCGCCGCCGGATTCTCGCAGGCGGTGCCGACCGACGGCTGGGCGCTGGGTGGCCTGACCTACGCGGGCTACAACATCGTCGGTGCGGTGGTGATCCTGCCGGTGGCGCGGCACTTCCTCGGGCGGCGCGACGCCGTGGTGGCGGGCGTGATCGCCGGGCCGCTGACCATGCTGCCGGCGCTGCTGTTCTTCGTGTGCATGGTCGCCTGGTATCCGCAGATAGCCGCCGAGACCCTGCCTTCGGATTTCATCCTGAAGCAGTTGAACCTGCCGCTGTTCCACCTGCTGTTCCAGCTGATGATCTTCTCGGCGCTGCTTGAGAGCGGCGTTGGTGCCGTGCACGCCATCAACGAACGATTTTCAGTGGTCTGGCAGGCGCGTCGCGGCCAGGGTTTTCCCGTGTCCATGCGCTTGGTGGTAGCCGCCGTGTTGCTGGTGGGTTCGATCTTCATTGCCGAACGTTTTGGTCTGGTGGCCCTGATCGCCCACGGTTACCGCGGCCTGGCCTGGCTGTTCCTCATCGTCTACGTGCTGCCGCTGCTGACCTACGGCGCCTGGCGCCTGTGGCGCAAACCCTTTCCCGTCGCGGCCGAAAGCCGCTGACACCCTGACCTGGAGATGATCATGTCCCGATCCCATGGAGCCCTGCGTCTGGGCACCCTCGCGTTGGCCCTGTCGTTCGCTGGCCTGGTTTTCGCCGCGCCACCGGCCGACCTCGATGCCCGCGTCAATGAATTGATCGCGAAATACGGCGTGCCCGGCATGGCCGTGGCCATCGTTGAAGACGGCAAGACCGTGCACGCCAAGGGTTACGGCGTGCGCCGCCTGGGTTCGAACGACACGGTGGACGCCGACACCATCTTCCCGACCGGCTCCACCGGCAAGGCCATCACCGCCGCCGCGTTGGCCGTGCTGGTGGACGAGGGCAAGATCGGCTGGGACGACCCGGTGATCGACCACATGCCGGACTTCCGCATGTACGACGCCTGGGTGACGCGCGAGATCACCATCCGCGACCTGCTGGTGCACCGCAGCGGTCTGGGTCTGGGTGCGGGCGACCTGCTGTTCATTCCGCGCACGTCGCGCACCCGCGCCGAGGTCGTGCACGCGCTGCGCCAGATCAAGCCGGCGACCAGCTTCCGCAATGGTTATGCCTACGACAACATCCTGTACGTCGTCGCCGGGCAATTGATCGAGGAAGTGAGCGGGCAGAGTTGGGAAGTGTTCGTGCGCGATCGCGTGCTCAAGCCCGCGGGCATGCTGAACAGCACGACTGAAGAATCCGCGCGTTTCAGCACCACCAACCGCGTGCAGCCGCATGCGCGCCTGGACGGCCCCTTCCGCGGCGTCGGCAACCAGTCCGTGCTGAACGAGCGCGAAGGCCTCGGCAGCACGGCCGCGCCTGCTGGCGGCGTGTCCTCCAGCGCCAACGACATGGCGCGCTGGCTCAGCATTCAACTCGAGCGTGGGCTGCTGCCGGGCGAACCCGAGGACGGCAAGCGCCTGTTCAGCGCCGAGGCCTCGCGCCAGATGTGGCTGCCGCAGGTGAACCTGCCGATCTCGCCGGCTCCGGGTGCGCTGGCGCCGACCACGCCGAACTTCTCCAGCTACGCGCTGGGCTGGAACGTGCGCGATTACCGCGGGGCCAAGCTGCTTGAACACGGCGGTGCGGTATTCGGCGTACAGGCCCTGGTCGTGATGATCCCGGAGAAGAACATCGGCATCTCGCTGCACATCAATTCCGAGGACGGCGAGGTCCTGCGCGGCCTGCAGTTCGAGCTGCTGGACCATTACCTCGGCGGCGGGAAGCGCGACTGGGCGGCGGACTATTCGGCCTTCAAGAAGAAGCGCGCCGAGGGCGCGATCGCGCTGCTGGCCGGCGACCAGGCCCGCACGAAGGGCACGAAACCGTCGCTGGCGCCGGCCGGTTACGCCGGTGCCTATGCCGATTCGTGGTACGGCCCGATCGCCATCACCGCCGACAAGGGCGTCCTGCGCATCGACTTCCAGCAGACCCCGAACATGGCCGGCACGCTGGAACACTGGCACTACGACACCTTCATCACCCGCTGGGACGACAAGACCTGGAACCGGCGCTGGTCACGTTCGCGCTGGATGCGGATGGCAAGGTCGAACGCATCACGGCAAAGGCCGCTTCGCCGCTGGCGGATTTCAGCTACGACTACCACGACCTGCTGTTCACGCCGGTTCCGGCGAAGAAGTAGGCGCCACAAACAACAAAGCGCCACAAACAACAACGCCACCCGAAGGTGGCGTTGTTGTTGTTTGGTGGAGGTGGGGGAGTTGAACCCCGTCCGAGAGCACTCCATCTCCGGCACTACATGCTTAGCTCGTTGTTGATTCTCGTACGACGGCAACACAACGTGCGAGGCACACCGTCGTCCACACCCGCTAAGTTCACTTCCGGTTGGCGGGTCGCCGCCGGAAGCTGTTCCGTGATAATGACCCTACATCCACGAGCACGGGCACAAGTGGGTTCGGGGCTTACGCCTTAAGCGGCGAGAGCGTAGTTGTCGTCGTTGGCAACTAAAGTTTGCGGCTGGATTAACGAGGAAAGCTGCCCCCTCGGCATGCACCAGTCGACTTCGCAACCCCCGTCGAAGCCAGGACACCCCCGGAAACGCGGAAATCGTTGGATCAACCGACGGGGGAAGTATGGGGTGGAGGGCGGCGGTCACAAGCGCGGCGGTGAAAGGTGTTCAGGCGAGAGTGGTGCCCCCACCCCGGCCCTCCCCGCAAGCGGGGGAGGGAGAAGTGGGGTATCAGGCGTTTTTGTTGTGGCGGCGCATGGTGCGCTCTTTCTCGCGCGCCCAGTCGCGGTCCTTGCTGGCCTGGCGTTTGTCGTGGCTCTGCTTGCCCTTGGCCAGGGCGATCTCGAGCTTGACCTTGTTGCCCTTCCAGTACACGGCGGTGGGGATCAGGGTGTAGCCGTCGCGTTCGACCTTGCCGACCAGCTTGTCGATCTCGTGCCGGTGCATCAGCAGCTTGCGCGTGCGGCGGTCGTCGGCCACCACGTGGGTGGAGGCCTGGCTGAGCGGGGTGATCTGGGCGCCGAACAGGAAGATCTCGCCGGATTTCACCAGCGCGTAGGCGTCGCCCATGTTCATGCGGCCGGCGCGGATGGACTTGAGCTCCCAGCCCTGCAGGGCGATGCCCGCTTCGTAGCGGGTCTCGAGGCTGTAGTCGTGGCGCGCGCTGCGGTTCAGGGCGATGGTCTTGTTGGCCGCCTTGTCCTTGCCGCTTCCGGTATTCTTGGCGTCGTTCTTCTTGGACATGTTCCTTCCTTGGCGGGCATTGTCGCCCATCGCGGGCCGGCTGGGGGAGGGCAGGCAGACAGGGGCCCGATGACGAGCATCCACCGACACGCGCTGGTCCGGCATTCGGCCCTGCGCATGTACAGCCTGGTCAACGACGTCGCCGGTTATCCGGCGCGTTTTTCCTGGTGCGAGGACTCCGCCGTGATCGAGCAGTCCGACACCCACATGCTGGCCCGGCTGGACCTCACCTTCGCCGGCCTGCGCACCAGCTTCACCACCCGCAACACGCTGACGGCCCCGACCCGGATCCAGCTGGAACTGGTGGAAGGGCCGTTCCGCAAACTCACCGGCCTGTGGACCTTCCACAGCCTGGCCGAAGACGCCTGCAAGGTCGGGCTGACGATGGATTTCGACGTGGCCGGCAAGCTGCTGGGCTCGGCCCTGGCGATCGGTTTCCAGGGCCTGGCCGACCGCATGGTGGACGACTTCTGCCGCGAGGCGGACCGGGCCTGAGCATGGCCACGATGCTGCGCATCGAAGTGGTCTATGCGCTGCCCGCGCGCTGCTGGAGCGTGCGGGTGGAACTGCCGGAAGGAGCGACGGTGGCCGGGGCGCTGGCCGCGGCGGCGATGGAAAGCCGCGTGCCGGGACTGCAGGTGGACGTGGCGCGGCTGGCCGTCTTCGGCCGCAGCGTCACGCCGGACAGTGGACTGCACGATGGCGACCGCATCGAGATCCTGCGGCCGCTGCTGGCGGATCCGAAACAGGCGCGCCGGAAGCGCGCCGAGGACGCGGCGAAACTCAGCCGTCGCTGACGGGACGCTGGCGCGGCGGCTTGTCCTTGTCGCGGGCCAGGTTGCCGAAGCGGCGCATTTCCGCGGCCAGGGCCTTGTCGGCCTCGGGGAAATATTCACCTTCCCAACGCGTCAGGCTGTTGCCCTCGAACCACAGGGTCAGGTTCTTGACCTCGGTATCGCCGGTGCGGCGACGTTCGGTGGCCACGTAATCCCAGCGGTCCATGTGGAACGGATCGGCCAGCGGCGGCGAACCCAGCAGGCTGAACACCTGCTGGCGGGTCATGCCTGCCTGGAGCTGCTCGACGTTCTTGGTTTCCAGCAGGTTGCCTGGAACACGGGCTGGCGGTAGATGATGCCGCAGCCGGTCATCAGGAGGGCCAGCAGGAGGAGCGTGAAAGCCTTGCGCATTGCATGATGATCCGGATCGGCGACGGGCCGATGATACACTAAGGCCCGCGGCCGCCAGCCGGCCGAACGGACCGTATTCAGGAGAGATCATGGAATCGCAGGACCTGCGCAAGGCCGGCCTCAAGGTCACGCATCCCCGCGTTCGCATCCTCGACGTGCTGGAGTCCTCCAGCCCGCGTCACCTGACCGCCGAGGACATCTACCGGCACCTGATGGACAAGGGCGACGACATCGGCCTTGCCACCGTTTACCGCGTGCTGACCCAGTTCGAAGCCGCCGGGCTCGTGCTCAAGCACAACTTCGAGGGCGGCCAGGCGGTGTACGAACTGGACCGCGGCGTGCACCACGACCACATGGTGGACGTGGAGACGGGCAAGGTGGTCGAGTTCACCAGCCCCGAGATCGAACGCCTGCAGACCGAGATCGCCGCCAAACACGGCTACGTGATCGAAGAGCACTCGCTGGTGCTCTACGTGCGCCCGAAAAAGAAGAAGTAACTCAGCCCGCCTGCGCGCGGACGAGCATCTGGCGGGCGTTGGCCCGCACTTCCTTCGTGATCTCGACGCCGCCCAGCATGCGGGCCAGTTCCTCGATCCGGGCCTTGTCGTCCAGCGGCGTGACCGCGCTGTGCGTGCTGTCGCCGGCAACCGCCTTGCTGACCTGGAAATGATGGTGGCCCTGGGCCGCGACCTGGGGCAGGTGGGTCACGCACAGCACCTGGCGCTCGGCGCCCAGGGCCCGCAGCTTCTGGCCAACGACCTCGGCCACGGCGCCGCCGATGCCGGTGTCCACTTCGTCGAACACCATGGTCGGTACCGCGTCCAGGCCCAGGGCCGCGACCTCGATGGCCAGGCTGATGCGCGCCAGTTCGCCGCCCGAGGCGACCTTGCGCAGCGGCCGCGGCGGCTGGCCGGGGTTGGCCGAGACCTGGAATTCGCAGCGTTCGGCGCCCGACGGGGTCGGCCGGGTGGTGTCCAGCGGTTCCAGCAGCACGCTGAACACGCCGCCGCCCATGCCCAGTTCGGCCATCAGGGCGGCCACGGCCTGGCCCAGCTTGCCGGCCGCGGCGGCGCGGGAGTTCGACAGTTTCGCGGCCGCGGCGGCCCAGGCGGTCGCCGACTGCTGGCGCTCGCGGCCCAGGCGCTCGGCGCGGCCGCTGGCGTCGGCCAGGCCCTCGAGTTCGGCCTGCAGGGCGTCGCGGCGGCCGGCCAGGCCTTCGATCGGCAGGCGGTGCTTGCGGGCCAGTTCGTGCAGGCGGGACAGGCGGTCTTCCAACTGCTGCAGCCGGGCCGGGTCGAGGTCGAAGTCGTCGCGGATGCGTTCCAGGCCGGCGCTGGCCTCGGCCAGCTGGATGTCGGCGGACTCTAGCAGGGCGACCACTTCGGCCAGGCGCGGTTCGTCCGCGCTCAGGCGCGAGAGTTCGGCGCTGACCTGGTGCAGGGCGCGGGTCAGGGACAGGCCGTCTTCACCGGCCAGGCGGGCGAGGGCGGATTCGCAGCCCTGCAGCAGGCCGGCGGCATTGGCCTGGCGGCGGTGCGCGGACTGCAGCTGCTCCAGGTCGGCGGCGTCCAGGTTTTCGCGCGCCAGCTCGTCCACCCTGGTGCTGCAGCCAGGACACCCGTTCGCCGACATCGCCGGCGCGGGCCAGTTCGGCCAGCTCGCGTTCGACCTCGGCCCATCGGCGGGCGTGTTCGCGCACTTCGGCCAGCAGCACGTCGTGGCGGCCGAAGGCGTCGAGCAGGACCAGTTGCTGGCCGCGGTCGAGCAGGGCCTGGTGTTCGTGCTGGCCATGGATCTCGACCAGCAGGGCGCCCAGTTCGGACAACTGGCCAAGGGTGGCCGGGCGGCCATTGATCCAGGCGCGCGAGCCGCCGTCGGCACGGATCACCCGGCGCAGCTGGCAGTCGAGATCGTCGTCCATTTCGTTCTCGCGCAGCCAGGCCAGCGCGGCCGGCGCGTCGGCCAGGTCGAACTGGGCCGTGAGTTCGGCCCGTTCGGCGCCGTGGCGCACGATGCCGGCGTCGGCGCGGGCGCCGGTCAGCCACATCAGGGCGTCCACCAGCAGCGACTTTCCGGCGCCGGTTTCGCCCGAGACCACGGTCATGCCCGACCCGAAGGCCAGTTCGGCGGCGGAGACGACGGCAAAATCCTTGAGGCTGAGCAGGCTGATCATGGGCCGGGCGATTCTGCCTGAAAGCGCCAAGGTTTCGCTGCCCCCACCGTGATGGACAGAGCAGCGCGCCGGTCCCGGACGTAGGACAATGCCGGCTTGCGCCGGCCCGTGCCCGGCCTTATCTATGGACCATGGAACTCGACCTCGACCCGCGCGCCCGCCGCCTGCTGCGCACGCTCATCTCCCAGCACATCCGGGACGGTGAACCCGTGGGGTCGCGCACGCTGGCCCGCAGCTCGGGCCTGGACGTGAGCCCGGCGACCATCCGCAACATCATGTCCGACCTCGAGGAGATCGGCCTGGTGGCGGCACCGCACGCTTCGGCCGGGCGCATCCCGACCGCCCAGGGTTATCGCGTGTTCGTGGACAGCCTGCTGCAGATGAAGCCGCTGCAGGAGGCCGACTTTTCCCGCCTGCGCGCCAACCTGCCGGTCGGCGCCGGCACCCAGGCCCTGCTGTCGAATACCAGCGAACTGCTGTCGGCCATGAGCCAGTTCGTGGGCGTGGTCACCGTGCCCCAGCGCGGCCAGTTCGCCTTCCGGCACATCGACTTCGTGCCGCTGGACGGCCAGCGGGTGCTGGTGATCCTGGTGTTCACCGACAACGAGGTCCAGAACCGCATCATCAGCCCGCGCCGCGCCTACACGCCCGCCGAGCTGGAGCAGACCGCCAATTTCCTCAACAGCCATTTCGCCGGGCGTCCGCTGCACGAGATCCGCGCCACCCCTGGTGCGCGACCTGCGCGACACCCGCAGCGAGATGGAAAAGCTGCTGTCGGCCGCGGTCGAGCTGTCCGAACAGGCGCTGGGCGACCCGCCGGGCGCCAACGACGACATGCTGCTGGCCGGCCAGACCCGCCTGATGGGCGTGCAGGAACTGTCCGACCTGGACCGGCTGCGCGAGCTGTTCGAAGCCTTTTCCCGCAAGCGCGAGATCCTGCAGCTGCTCGAACGCACCATCCACGCCGGGGCGTGCGCGTGTTCATCGGCGAGGAAACCGGCCTGGCCCCGCTGGACGCCTGCACCGTGGTCACCGCGCCCTATGGCGCCAACGGCCGGGTGCTGGGCGTGCTGGGCGTGATCGGGCCGACCCGCATGGCCTACGACCGGGTGATCCCGATGGTCCAGGCCACGGCCGACCTGCTGGGCGCCGCCTTGAATCCCGAAACCCCGGCCCCATAAGCCCCACCGACCCCCGCAGGACGCGGGGACGCACCGGAAAAACCCATGCACAACGAAGACCCCATCCCGGGCGCCCAGGCGTCCGCCGACGACCTCGCCCCCGAAATCACGGGTGACCTCAGCGCCGAACTCGAGCAGCTGCGCACCGCCCTGGGCAGCCTGCGCGAAGAGGCGCTGCGCGAACGCGCCGAACTCGACAACCAGCGCAAGCGCCTGGCCCGCGACGTCGACCAGGCCCGCCGCTTCGCCAACGAGAAGCTGCTGTCGCAGCTGCTGCCCGTGCTCGACAGCCTGGACGCCGGCCTGGCCGCCGCCGGGGCCGAGACCGGCCCGCTCAAGGACGGCCTGGAACTGACCCTGCGCCAGCTGCTGAAGGTCGGCGAAGACAACGGCCTGCGCCAGATACACCCACTGGGCGAGGACTTCGACCCGGCCTGGCACCAGGCCGTCAGCCAGATCGCCGCCCCCGACGCCGCGCCCAACACCGTGGTCCAGGTGTTCCAGAAGGGCTACGTGCTCAACGACCGGCTGCTGCGGCCCGCGCTGGTGGTGGTCGCCGCCGGTTGACCGGCCGGGCCGGAACCCCGGCCCACAGGGCGCCACGCAAGCCCTTGAACGCAACACTGTGGCCCCCATTTTGAAACCAGCCGCGGCCCGCGCCGCCACCCAAAAATTCAAGAATCTCGAGGGAGTAACACCATGGGCAAGATCATCGGCATCGACCTGGGCACCACCAACAGCTGCGTTTCCGTGATGGAAGGCGGCGTGGCCAAGGTCATCGAAAACTCGGAGGGCGACCGCACCACGCCTTCCATCGTCGCCTTCACCAAGGACGGCGAAGTCATCGTCGGCGCCTCGGCCAAGCGCCAGGCGGTCACCAACCCGAAGAACACCTTCTACGCGGTGAAGCGCCTGATCGGCCGCAAGTTCACCGACGCCGAAGTGAAGAAGGACCTCGACCTGGTGCCCTACGGCATCGTCGCGCACGACAACGGCGACGCCTGGGTCGCGACCAGCGACGGCAGGAAGATGGCGCCGCAGGAAATCTCCGCGCGCGTGCTGGAGAAGATGAAGAAGACCGCCGAAGCCTACCTGGGCGAGACGGTGACCGAAGCGGTGATCACCGTGCCGGCCTACTTCAACGACAGCCAGCGCCAGGCCACCAAGGACGCCGGCCGCATCGCCGGCCTGGACGTGAAGCGCATCATCAACGAGCCGACCGCGGCCGCGCTGGCCTACGGCATGGACAAGAAGGGCGGCGACCGCAAGATCGCGGTTTACGACCTGGGCGGCGGCACTTTCGACGTCTCGATCATCGAGATCGCCGAGATCGACGGCGAGAAGCAGTTCGAAGTGCTGGCCACCAACGGCGACACCTTCCTGGGCGGCGAAGACTTCGACAAGCGCGTCATCGACTACCTGGTCGAGGAATTCAACAAGGAGCAGGGCATCGACCTGCGCAAGGACCCGCTGGCGCTGCAGCGCCTGAAGGATGCGGCCGAGCGCGCCAAGATCGAGCTCTCGTCCAACCAGCAGACCGAAGTGAACCTGCCGTACGTCACCGCCGACGCCTCGGGCCCGAAGCACCTGAACATCAAGCTGACCCGGGCCAAGCTCGAGGCGCTGGTGGACGACCTGATCAGGAAGACGATCGAGCCGTGCCGCGTGGCGCTGAACGACGCCGGCCTGCGCGCCAGCGACATCGGCGACGTGATCCTGGTCGGTGGCCAGACCCGCATGCCGAAGGTGAAGGCCGCGGTGGCCGAGTTCTTCGGCAAGGACCCGCGCCAGGACGTGAACCCGGACGAGGCCGTCGCCATCGGCGCCGCCATCCAGGGCGGTGTGCTGGCGGGCACCGTCAAGGACGTGCTGCTGCTCGATGTCACCCCGCTGAGCCTGGGCATCGAGACCCTGGGCGGCGTGATGACCAAGATCATCGAGAAGAACACCACCATTCCGACCAAGGCCTCGCAGACCTTCTCCACCGCCGAGGACAACCAGTCCGCGGTGACGGTGCACGTGCTGCAGGGTGAGCGCGAACAGGCCCGCTTCAACAAGTCGCTGGCGAAGTTCGACCTTTCCGGCATCGACGCCGCGCCGCGCGGCATGCCGCAGGTGGAGGTGTCGTTCGACATCGACGCCAACGGCATCCTGCACGTGTCGGCCAAGGACAAGAAGACCGGCAAGGAGCAGAAGGTCGAGATCAAGGCCGGTTCGGGCCTGAGCGAGGAGGAGATCGCGCAGATGGTGCGCGACGCCGAGACGCACCGCGAGGAAGACAAGAAGTTCCACGAGCTGGTGACCGCGCGCAACGCCGCCGACGGCCTGCTGCACGCCACCCGCACCGCGGTCACCGAACACGGTTCCAAGGTCCCGGGCGAGCAGCTGGCGGCGATCGAAACCGCCATCGCCGAGCTCGACACCGCCATGAAGGGCGACGACAAGGCGCAGATCGAGTCGCGCACCGAAGCCCTGCAGCAGGCGGCGCAGTCGCTGTACGCGGCGGCCGCCGCGGGCAACCAGGGTCCGCAGGATCCCGGCCAGCCGGGCGCCGCGGGCCAGGCCGAAGACGTGGTGGACGCCGAGTTCACCGAGGTCAAGGACGACGACCGCAAGTCGTGATGAGCAAAGCCCGTCCGCGCAACGTGCGGACGGGCAGGCTGCCCGCGTCGGGCCGGTGGATCCCGGTCGACGCGGGCGTTTTGTTGTAGGGAAGACCGGAATCACCGATGAGCAAGCGTGACTATTACGAAGTGTTGGGCGTGGCCCGCAACGCCTCCGAAGAGGAGCTGAAGAAGGCCTATCGTCGCGCCGCCCAGAAGCACCATCCCGACCGCAACCCCGGCGACCACGCCGCGGAAGCCAGCTTCAAGGAGGCCAAGGAGGCCTACGAAGTGCTGTCGGACGGCGGCAAACGCCGCATGTACGACCAGCACGGCCACGCCGCCTTCGAACACGGCATGGGCGGCGGCAACGGCGGCGCCGGCTTCGGCGACGTCAACGACATCTTCGGCGACATCTTCGGCGACATCTTCGGCGGCGGCCGCCAGCGTGGCCCGCGCCGCGGCGCCGACCTGCGCTATGTGGTCGAGCTCGACCTGGAAGAGGCCGTGTTCGGTGTCGAGAAGCGCATCGACGTGCCGACCCTGGTGGCCTGCAAGCCCTGCAGCGGCAGCGGCGCCGAGGACGGCAAGGTCGAGACCTGCAAGACCTGCGCTGGCCGCGGCCAGGTGCGCATGCAGCGCGGCATCTTCGCCGTGCAGCAGGCCTGCCCGGCCTGCGGCGGCCGCGGCCAGACCATCGCCAAACCCTGCAAGTCCTGCCACGGCAACGGCCGGGTCGAGGAAGAGAAAGTGCTGCAGGTGAAGATCCCCGCCGGCGTCGACAACGGCGACCGCATCCGCCTGTCGGGCGAAGGCGAGGCCGGTCCCCGGGCGCACCCGCAGGCGACCTGTACGTGGAAGTGAGCGTGCGCGAACACGCGGTGTTCCAGCGCGACGGCAACGACCTGTACTGCGAAGTGCCCGTGCGCTTCTCGCAGGCGGCGCTGGGCGCCGACATCATCGTGCCCACGCTCGGCGGCGAGGCCCTGATCAAGGTGCCGCTGGAAACCCAGACCGGAAAGCTGTTCCGGTTGCGCGGCAAGGGCGTGAAGTCCGTGCGCGCGCACGCGCCGGGCGACCTGCTGTGCCGGGTGGTCGTGGAGACGCCGGTCAACCTGACGGCGCGCCAGCGCGAACTGCTGAAGGACTTCGAGGCGACCTTCGACGGCGAACACGGCGCCCGGCATTCGCCGCGCTCCAGCGGATTATGGACAGCGTCAAGGCGTTCTGGGACCGGATGACGTCCTGAACGGGCGGCACCCACGGCACAAACGAAACGCCCGGCCTGCGCCGGGCGTTTTTCATTCAAGGCTTCGCCGGATCACTTCGGCTTGTACAGCCGGCCCGGTGCCGGCGCCGTGGCATAGGCGTCGAGCTTCACGCCGACCGTCGCCTCCAGCCGCTCGATCCGGCTCGCCGGCGTCGGGTGGGTGGAGAACAGCAGCGCCATCGACTTGTCCTGCGCGCTGGCGCCGTCCAGCGTCTGCAGCACGCCGGCCAGGGCGAAGGGGTTGTAGCCCGCGCGCGCGGCGATGACCATGCCGCGCTGGTCGGCCTGGTATTCGTCGTTCTTGTCCAGGCCGCGCACCAGCACCTGGGTGCCGACCTTGAAGGCCTTGTCGCCGAAACGACGGACCAGTTCGTTGTCGCTCTGGCCGGCCACTTCACCCGCCACGTCGGTCGCGAACTCGCGGCCCATCTCCTTCTTGATCGCCTTCACCTGGTGTTTTTCCACCACGTGGGCGATCTCATGGCCCAGCACGCCGGCCAGCTCGCCTTCGTCGCGCAGGCGTTCGTACAGGCCACGGGTGATCAGGATGGTGCCGCCCGGCATCGCGAAGGCGTTGACGTCGGTGCTGTCCACCACGCCGAAACGCCAGGGCAGGTCGGGGCGTTCGGTCTGCATCGCCAGCCACAGGCCAACCTGGTTGACGTAACGCTGCAGGCCCTCGTCGCGCACCAGCGGCGCGGCGCCGAGCACGTTCGCGGCAATGCCGCGGCCGAGCTCGATCTCTTCTTCCTGGGTGATTTCCTGGCTGGCGTCGGCGGCCTTCTTGCCGAACTTGAGCAGGTTCTCGGCGTCGCCCAACCGGCCGAAGGCGCCGGCGGGCGCGGCCAGAGCGAAGGCCAGTGCGGCGATCAGCAGTTTGCGGGTCGTCTTCATCAGCGGCTCCCCGGTTGCGCTTGCCTTCTTCGAGGTAGGCCACCTTCTGGCTGTTCAGCGGCACCTGGGCGGCGAACTGCCGCGCCTGGTCGCTGCTGGCGGCGTAACTGTCGAGCAGCTGCAGGTCGGCGGTGTTGGCCGAGGCGCTCATCAGCTGGTCGCCCGACAGCCCCTTCACGCCGGTGGCGACCGCGGTGCCGCTGGAACCGGTGCGGAAGGCCGCGACCAGCGAATTGCCGCCGTCATTGCCGGGCAGGCCCGAGCCGGTGCGCAGGTTGAGGATGCGCGCCCAGCCGGCCACGCCGCCGGAAGTGGTGACGCCGGCCCAGGCACCCTGGCGGGCGGTGATCTCGACGGTCTCCTTCGCGGCCAGTTTGGCCAGCACCTCGGCCGAGCCCAGCGGCTCGTTGCGGACCTCGGTGGCCTTGAGCACGGTGCCGGTCTCGGCGAAGACGGCGCCGCCCGCGAGCGCGGCGGCGAGCGCCAGCACGAGCACGTGCCGGCGGGTGAAGCGGGGTGGGCGGGAATGGCGCATCTCGGGTTCCTCCTGGATCACGAAACGGGTTGGAGCATGGGTTCGTACAGGTCCACGGGCTGTTCGCGGCCCTTGACGTGGAACTGGCCGCGGTGGACGAAGCGGAAGCGGCCGGTTTCGCCGCAGGCGGCACGGGTCGCGTCCGAGACCAGCACCCGGGCCACGCCCTTGGTGGTGCCTTCGATGCGGCTGGCCAGGTTCACGGTATCGCCGATGGCGGTGTACTCCATCCGCGAGTCGCTGCCAAGGAAACCGACCACGGCCGGCCCGGTGTGCACGCCGATGCCGACGTCGAAATCGCCCAGGCCCTCGCCGCGGGCGGCGAGCTCACGCTTGAAGTCGTCCAGCGCCAGGGTCATCTCAATCGCCGCCGCGACTGCCTGCTGCGCATGCGCCGGGGTGTCGGTGGGCGCGTTCCAGAAGGCCATGATCGCGTCACCGATGAACTTGTCCAGCGTGCCGCCGTTGCGGAAGATCACGTCCACCTGGCGGCTGAAGTAGCGGTTGAGCAGGTCCACCACCGCTTCCGGCGTGCGGGTTTCCGAAAGAGTGGTGAAGCCGCGGATGTCGGAGAACAGGATCGAGATCTCGCGCGCCTCGGGCTTGCGGTCGCGGCTGAGTTCGCCGGTCTCGACCAGGGTCTGCACCACGCGCGGGTCGAGGAAACGCCCGAAGATGCCGATGGTGGCCTCGCGTTCGCGCCGTTCCTGCCGGTGCGCTTCGATCGTCAGCAGGCCGAAGCCCAGCCAGGCCAGCATCAGCGCGGCGCCGACCGGTGCATGCAGGTTGTAGTCGTAGGCGCCATACGCGCCGGCCACGCAGGCCAGGCTGATGGCCGCCAGCCACAGGCCGATCACCAGCGGGCTGCGTTTGCGGCGCAGGAATCCCGCCACCAGGCCGGCCACCAGCAGTGCCAGCAACGGCCAGCGCAGGTGCAGGTCGCGCAGCCAGTCGCCGGCGCGCAGGTTGGCCAGCGCGGTGGTCAGCACGTGCACGCCCGGCGTCAGCGCCGCCAGTGGGGTGGGGCGCAGGTCGTTCAGGCCGGGCGCGGTGGCGCCGACGATCACGATCTTGCCGGCCAGCGTGGGCGCGATCTTCGGCTCGGCCTGGCCCAGGTCGTCCAGCAGGTCGCCGTAGGGAATGGTGCGGGGTTCGCGGCCGAACCATTTCAGGCGCACGCGCTCCTGTTCCGGCAGGGTGCCGCCGGTATGGCGCGCGATGTTGGCGGACAGGCCGGGAAGGCGCCAGCCGTCGACGTCATGCCACAGCCGCGCATGCCGGCCGGTGCCGTCGGCATCGGCCTCGAAGTTGATCAGGCCGCCCTGCCAGCTCGCCATGTCCAGCACCAGCGGCACCAGCAGCGGCACTGCGGCATCGTCGGCGGCTGCCGGGCCACGTTCGGCGCCGAAACTCGCGGGCAGCAGCTTGAGCGGGACTGGATTGCCGTCGGGCATGCGCAGGGAAGGGAAGAAGAGATTGTCCTGGCCCTTGGCGATCTCGCGGAACACCGCGTCGCTGTCGGGACGAAAGGCATCGGCCTCGTTGAACAGAACGTCGAAGGCCACCGCGCTCGGCCGCCAGCGCGCCAGTCCGTCGATCAGTTCGCCGTGGATCGCGCGCGGCCAGGGCCAGGAGCCCGCGATCTGATTCAGGTCTTCCAGGCTCTTCTGGTCGATCGCCACCACGACGATGTCGTCCGGTGGCGTGCGCGATTGCGCGTGCCGCGCCAGCATCACGTCGGCCAGCGCGTCGTCGGCGCGGTCGAGATAACCCGAAATCTGCAGGGCCAGCGCCACCAGCGCCAGGGCCAGCAGCGGAAGTCGGACCGGGGTGCGGGTCTTGTTGGCCATGCAGCTCCTGGCGGCGGGACGGCGTCGGCCGGAGTCTAGCGGTTTGCCAGCGCGGGGCGGTTTCCGCTAGCGTCCGGGCGATGAATCAGCACGCGATCCCCGACTGCTCATCCACGGTGCCAGCGGCCGCATGGGCCGTGCCCTGCTGCGCCTGGCCGCCGACCGTTCCGACCTGGTGGTGGTGGCTGCCGTGAGCTCCCGTGGCGACTCCCTGGCCGAAGCCGGGGCGGTGCCCGTGCTGCCGGCGACGCGCCTGGCCGAGGTGCCGGCGTTCGATGTCGCGGTGGATTTCAGCCTGCCCGGGGCCTTCGACCCGCTTCTGGCGCTGTGCCTGGCGCGTGGCGTGGCCCTGGTCAGCGGCACCACCGGGCTGGCGCCGGCCCAGACCGCGGCGCTGGACGCGGCCGCCGCCCGGATCCCGGTGCTCTGGGCCCCGAATTTCAGCGCCGGGGTCGCCGTGCTGGCCGAACTGGTGCGCCAGGCCGCCACGGCCCTGCCGGGCTGGGACGCCGACGTGGTCGAAGCCCACCACATCCACAAGAAGGACGCGCCTTCGGGCACGGCCCTGCACCTGGGGGCTGCCGTCGAGGCCGGAAAGGGCCAGGCACCGCATTACGCCAGCCTGCGCGCGGGCGACATCGTCGGCGAACACACCGTGCAGCTCAGCGGCCCGGGCGAGCGCCTGGAGCTGGTGCACCGCGCCACGAACCGCGACATTTTCGCCCGCGGCGCGCTGGAAGCCGCGCTGCGGCTGGCCGGGCGCGCCCCGGGCCGTTACGACTTTGGTGCCCTGCTGCTGGGGAAGGCCGGCTGAGTCCGGCTTCAAGCGCGGCGTTTCCCTTTTCCTCCCCTTGCCGCTAAAATTCCGGCTCGCCTGAACCCCCTCCCGTACGGACACGGTTTCGACCTGTCCGCGGGTGCTCGCACACCCAGCGAACCGGGTTCCCCCATCGCAAGGCGATTTTCCGTGACCCAACCCGCAATCCTCGCGCTCGAAGACGGCACCGTGTTCGAGGGCGTTTCCGTAGGCGCGCCCGGCACCAGCGTCGGCGAGGTGGTGTTCAACACCGCCATGACTGGCTACCAGGAAGTGCTGACCGACCCGTCCTACGCCCGGCAGATGGTCACCCTGACCTATCCGCACATCGGCAATACCGGCATGACCGCCCAGGACGACGAGGCCGAACGCGTCTGGGCCGCCGGCCTGATCGTGCGCGACGTGCCGCGCCGCCCCAGCAACTGGCGCAGCCAGGTGGCCCTGCCGGAATGGCTGGCCGCACGCGGCGTGGTCGCGATTGCCGGCCTGGATACGCGCAAGCTGACCCGCCTGCTGCGCGACCGCGGCGCCCAGAACGGCTGCCTGGTGGCGGGCGAGGGCCTCGATGCCGAACACGCCATCGAGGCCGCCCGCAAGTTCCCGGGCCTCAAGGGCATGGACCTGGCCAAGGAAGTCTGCACGCGCGAGCGCTACAGCTGGACCGAGGGCGAACTCGACCTCGACGCCAATGCCTTCCGACGGGTCGAGCCGCGTTTCCACGTGGTCGCCTACGACTTCGGCGTCAAGCGCAACATCCTGCGCATGCTGGCCGAACGCGGCTGCCGCATCACCGTGGTGCCGGCGCAGACGCCGGCGGCGCAGGTGCTGGCGGAAAAGCCCGACGGCATCTTCCTGTCCAACGGCCCGGGCGACCCGGAGCCCTGCGACTACGCCATCGCCGCCATCCGCGAGTTCCTGGCCGCGAAGGTGCCGGTTTTCGGCATTTGCCTGGGCCACCAGCTGCTGGGCCTGGCCGCGGGCGCGAAGACGCTGAAGATGAAATTCGGGCACCACGGTGCCAACCATCCGGTGATCGACCTCGCCAGCAAGCGGGTCATGATCACCAGCCAGAACCACGGTTTCGCCGTGGACGAAGGCACGTTGCCGGCGAACGTGCGGGTCACGCACCGCTCGCTGTTCGACGGTTCCAACCAGGGCATCGAATTGACCGATGCCCCGGCCTACAGCTTCCAGGGCCATCCGGAAGCGAGTCCAGGTCCGCACGACGTCTCGGGCCTGTTCGGCAAGTTCATAACGATGATGTCGGAAAACCATTGAAATCTTGGGGAAGATAGAAAATGAAGATGCTGCGCCGTTTCGCCCTTGCATTGAGTCTTGTTGTCGCCACGCCCGCCGCCGTCCAGGCGGTGGAAGTCCCGCTCGGGGACTTCTTCAAGGATCCCGAATTCACCAGCGTGTCGCTGTCGCCCTCCGGTGAGTTCATCACCGTGTCGGTGCCGCAGGGCGACCGCACCGTGCTGGCCGCCTTCCGCGTCGCCGACATGTCCCTGGTCGGCAAGTGGGACTACGGCGAGAAGAAGCACATCGACCGCGTGCGTTGGGTCAACGACGAGCGATTCCTGATGTTCGTCTCGCGCAAGGTCGGTCGCTTCGACGCGCGCGTCGGCACGCCCGACGTGTATGCCAGCAATGTCGATGGCACCAAGCGCATCGACATCCCGAACGGTGGCTTCTACATGATCGAGGACATGACCTGGGATGATCCCAGGAACATCCTCGTGTCCCGCTCGATCGACTCGGCCTTCCTGTCGAGCATGAACGTGTACAACGGGCAGGTCCGCACCGTCGCCACCGCGCCGATCCGCTTCGGCACCTTCGTGCTCGACCATGAGGGCAAGGTGCGTTACGCCTACGGCCAGGAAGAGAACAACGAGGCCGTCACCCTGCGCCGCAAGGGCGATTCCAGGTGACGATCCACCGCGCCGAGATGGGCGGCGCCACGCGCACGCCCTGGGGCTTCGACGCCGAGAACAAGCGTGTGTATGTCACCGCCAGCGAGAAGGGCGAGCCGGAGCGGCTGGTCCTGGTCGACCCGGAAGACGAGGCCAGGAACGAAACCCTGGTCAGCTCCAACCCGAACGTCGACCCCAACGGCTGGCTGTCCAGCAGCGACGAACGCAACCTGCTCGCCGTCAGCTACATGGACGGCATGCCGGGCTACAACTTCGTCAACAAGACCCACCCGGAATCGGTGGTCTACGCCGGCCTGATCAATGCCTTCCCGGACCGTGCCGTCAGCTTCGGCGGCATCAGCCGCGACGGCCGCTTCATCCTGTTCCGCGCCTACAGCGACGTTGACCCGGGTTCCTTCTACCTGTTCGACCGCAAGACCGGGCAGGCCAAGTTCCTGCTTTCGGCCATGGAGTGGATCAAGCCCGACCAGATGTCGCCGATGGAGCCGATCACCGTGATCGCGCGCGACGGCACCAAGCTGCACGGCTACATCACCATCCCGCGCTTCAGCGAGGGCAAGAACCTGCCGTTGATCCTGCACCCGCACGGCGGCCCGCACGGCCCGCGCGACCAGTGGGGCTTCAACCCGGAAGTACAGTTCCTGGCCAACCGCGGCTACGCGGTGCTGCAGATCAACTTCCGCGGTTCGGGCGGTTACGGCAACGCGTTCGAGAGCATGGGCTACCGCAACTGGGGTACCACCATGATCAACGACATGACCGACGCGGTGGACTGGGCCATCGAAGAGGGCATCGCCGACCGCAACCGCATCTGCACCTACGGCGCGTCCTACGGCGGTTATGCCGCGCTGCAGACCGTCGTGCGCGAGCCGACCAAGTACAAGTGCACGATCGGCTACGTCGGCGTGTACAGCCTGCCGCTGATGTTCAAGGACGGTGATATTCCCGAAGAGGAGTCCGGCCGCAATTTCCTCAAGCGGGTCATGCCGGAGACGCTGGCCGAACAGCAGGCGCAGTCGCCCGCGTTCAACATCGACAAGATCAACATCCCGGTGATGCTGGTGCAGGGCGCCAAGGACGAACGCGTGCCGATGTCGCAGTACGACATCCTGAAGGATCGCCTGACCGAAGCCGGCAAGCCGCCGGAAGTGACCATCGTCGAGGACAAGGAAGGCCACGGCTTCTACGACTACCAGAACCAGGTCGACCTCTACACCGCGATGGAGAAGTTCCTGGGCAAGTACATCGGTCCGGCCAAGCCGGCCGCCGGCGCGCCCTGAGCCACGACCATGTCCACGCACTCCCTCCGGAAGCTCTGCCTTGCCGCCAGCCTTGTGCTGGCGGCGGGTCCTGTCGTGGCGGCGTCGCCCGCCGGTCTGGACGCGCAGGTCGATCGCCTGACCGATGCGCTGGTCGTGCTGATGCCCTTCGGCAGGCTGCTCGACGAGGCAGCGGGCCGCGATCCGGCCTGGCCGGCGCAGGGCCTGGACGTCCAGGTCAGTGCGCCTGAACTGGCCTGCCTGCGGGATGAGCTGTCCTCGCCCGGTTATCGCCGTTTCACCCACGCCCGCGTGTCCCGCTACGCCGACACCCGGGCGGCGCGGCTCGAGGACGATATCGAATTGCTGGAAAGCGGCGCGGCCGAACTGTTCGGAAAGCTGGTGCTCGCCGGTGCCGAAGCCGAGAGCAACGGAACCGAGGCGGACCCGGATGCCGTGCTGGCGGGTGCCACGAAGGACCAGATCAGGTCCTTCGAGGTCTTCTTCGGCGAGGTGCAGTACCGCGAGTTGCGCGAGCTGGCCGGCGTGGGCGACCGCCTCAACCAGGAATCCAGCATGGAAGCGAACGAGAAGGCTGGAGAGGAGATGGGCACCGCCATGGCGGTGACCCTGATGAAAACGGCGATGGAGACCTGCGGCGTCGACCTTCCGGGCGGGAAGGATTGAACGGCGCCCGCCGGCGCCCACCACTCGAGACAGTGAGTCACGACATGCGCGACACCTGGAAATCCTGAATGGCCAGCAAGACCCATACGCGCCGCAAACGCGGCGGATCACGCGTCGGTGCGGCCGCGTTCTGGCTGTCCAGCCGTGTGCTGTTGCCGCTGGCACTGGTCTATGGCGTGTTGTGGTGGCGGACGGGCGTCGCCATCGATCGCCAGGTCGAGTCGCTGAGCCCCTACCTGGACATCCGTCGGGGCAGCACCGTGCTGGGTCTCAATGGCGACGTCGGTCTGCGCCAGCTGGTCGTGCGTCCGAAGCCCGGCTCGCCGTTGCCGCCCGTCACGCTGACCGCTGAACGCGCGGTACTGCGCACGCCGGGGCTGTGGTGGGTGGTTCGCAGCGCGGTATTGGGTGTGCCGGAAGGGATCCCGTCGCGGTTCGGCTTCAGCCTGGACTCGGTCGGAGTCGATGGCCCGCCGGAGGCGCTGCAGGCGGCGATGGTGGGCGGGCACGTGCTGTTCCCGTTCGACCTGGCCGGCTGCGAACCGCAGATGAGCCTGGAGGTCGCCAACGCCCTTGGCCTGCGCGATGCCGCCGGAAGTTTTTCCGTGCTGATGGAATACGGTGGCGCCAGCAACCTGCGCGTGAAGGTCGAGGCCGACACGCCCGACCAGGCATCGGTCGCAGGCGACATCAATCTCAGCCTGGGTGCCGATGGCGGCCCGGGCATGCGGCTGGCCATGGCCGGCTTCGAATCGCTGAACTTCGTGGTCGAGGACAAGGGTTTCGGCGCGCGCCGGAACGCCTATTGCGCCGACAAGCTGGGTTTGGCGAAGGATGATTTCATCGAGCACCACCTCGCGGCCGTGCGCGCCCTCTATGCCGCCGAGGGGCTGGTGCCCGGCGCGGCCATGGACCAGGCCTATGCCGGTTTCGTGCGCAGCGGCGGCAAGCTCGCCATCCAGGCGCGGCCCCTGCGGCCGGGTCCGCTGGCGCAGTTGCAGGACGTCGGGCTGGACAGCATGAGCCTGTTCGTCGACGCCACCGTCAAGCACAACGACAACTTCGCCGCGCCGCTGGTGTTCCTGGCCGCCGACCAGTACGCGGCCGCGCCGGCGGACATCGTCGCCGTGCCCGCCGAGGGGGCCGATGCCACGACGCCGGCTGCACCGGAAATCGACACGGGTGCGGAGAACGCCGTGCCCGCGGAGGGCGAAACCGCCGATGCCGCTGCCGCCGGCCTGGCCCCCGGTACCGAACTCACCTACGACGACCTGCCGAACCACATCGGCCAGGAAGTCGAAATCACCACCAACCTGGGCACCGTGCGCCGCGGGGTGCTCACCGGCGCCAGCTCGATCAGCATCGTGGTCAAGCTGTCCCCGGAAGAGGGCGGTTTCCGCTCTCGATGCCCAAGTACAACATCGTCAAGGTCCGCCTGGCGCCGCCCATCACCGCAACACCGGAATCGCAAGACAATGCCCAAGCGCAGTGACATCAAGAGCATCCTGATCATCGGCGCCGGTCCGATCGTCATCGGTCAGGCCTGCGAGTTCGACTACTCCGGCGCCCAGGCCTGCAAGGCCCTGCGTGACGAGGGTTACCGGGTGATCCTGGTGAACTCCAACCCCGCCACGATCATGACCGACCCGGAGATGGCCGACGCGGTCTATATCGAGCCGATCAACCCGGCCACGGTCGAACGCATCATCGCCAAGGAAAAACCCGACGCGCTGCTGCCGACCATGGGCGGCCAGACCGCGCTCAACTGCGCCCTGGACCTGGCCGACAACGGCGTGCTGGAGAAGTACGGCGTCGAGCTGATCGGTGCTTCGCGCGAAGCCATCCGCATGGCCGAGGATCGCGAGCTGTTCCGCGTGGCGATGAAGGAGATCGGGCTGGAATGCCCGAAGGCCGAGGTCGCGCGTTCGCTCGATGAGGCCATCCGCATCCAGGCCACGGTCGGTTACCCGACCATCATCCGCCCGTCGTTCACCCTGGGCGGCAGCGGTGGCGGCATCGCCTACAACCGCGAGGAACTGGTCGAGATCGTCACCCGCGGCCTCGAACTGTCGCCGACCAGTGAAGTGCTGGTCGAGGAATCGGTGCTGGGCTGGAAGGAATTCGAGATGGAGGTGGTGCGCGACACCGCCGACAACTGCATCATCGTCTGCTCGATCGAGAACCTCGACCCGATGGGCGTTCACACCGGCGACAGCATCACCGTCGCGCCGGCGCAGACGTTGACCGACAAGGAATACCAGCGCCTGCGCGACGCCTCGATCGCGGTGCTGCGCAAGATCGGCGTGGATACCGGCGGTTCCAACGTGCAGTTCGGCATCAATGCCCAGAACGGCCGCGTGGTCGTGATCGAGATGAACCCGCGCGTGTCGCGCAGCTCGGCGCTGGCGTCCAAGGCCACCGGCTTCCCGATCGCCAAGATCGCCGCCAAGCTCGCCGTCGGCTATACGCTGGACGAACTGCGCAACGACATTACCGGCGGCGCCACGCCGGCGTCGTTCGAACCGACGATCGATTACGTCGTCACCAAGATTCCGCGCTTCGCCTTCGAGAAGTTCCCGGCCGCCGACGCCCGCCTGACCACCCAGATGAAGTCGGTCGGCGAGGTGATGGCGATCGGCCGCAGCTTCCAGGAGTCGCTGCAGAAGGCCCTGCGCGGCCTGGAGATCGGCAAGGTCGGTTTCGACCCGACCGGCGCCGCGACCCAGGGCGAGGAAGGCCTGCTGCGCATCAAGCGTGAACTGAAGGAGCCGGGCCCCGAGCGCCTGTTCCAGGTGGCCGAAGCTTTCCGCGCTGGCCTGAGCGTCGAGGACGTGTTCGGTCTGAGCTTCATCGACCCCTGGTTCCTGGACCAGATCGAGGAAATCATCGCCGCCGAGAAGGACGTGGCCGCCGCTGGCCTGGCCGGCCTCGACGCCGTGCGCCTGCGCGAGCTCAAGCGCATGGGCTTCGCCGACGCGCGCCTGGCCCAACTGGTCGGCACCGACGAGTCGGCGGTGCGCGCCCTGCGCCGCGCCTTCGGCGTGCGCCCGGTCTACAAGCGCGTGGACAGCTGCGCCGCCGAGTTCGCCACCTCCACCGCCTACCTGTATTCGACCTACGAGGACGAGTGCGAGGCCGAACCGACCGGCCGCGACAAGATCATCGTGCTCGGCGGCGGCCCGAACCGCATCGGCCAGGGCATCGAGTTCGACTACTGCTGCGTGCATGCCTCGCTGGCGCTGCGCGAGGATGGTTACGAAACCATCATGGTCAACTGCAACCCCGAGACCGTGTCCACCGACTACGACACCTCCGACCGCCTCTACTTCGAGCCGGTGACCCTGGAAGACGTGTTGGAGATCGTGGACGTCGAGAAGCCCAAGGGCGTGATCGTGCAGTACGGCGGCCAGACGCCGCTCAAGCTGTCGCGCGCGCTGGAGGCCGCCGGCGTGCCGATCATCGGTACCTCGCCCGATTCCATCGACCTGGCTGAGGATCGCGAGCGTTTCCAGAAGCTGGTCGAGCAGCTGGGCCTGATCCAGCCGCCCAACCGCACTGCCCGCAACGCCGAGCAGGCGATCGCCCTGGCCAACGAGATCGGCTATCCGCTGGTCGTGCGCCCGAGCTACGTGCTCGGTGGCCGCGCCATGGAAGTGGTGTATTCCGACGCCGACCTGTCGCGCTACATCCGCGAGGCGGTGCAGGTCTCGAACGACTCGCCGGTGCTGCTGGACCGTTTCCTCGACAACGCGGTCGAGGTGGACGTGGACGTGATCGCCGACAAGGACGGCAAGGTGCTGATCGGCGGCATCATGGAACACATCGAGGAAGCCGGCGTGCACTCCGGCGACTCGTCCTGCTCGCTGCCGCCGTATTCGCTGTCGGCCGCGACGCAGGACAAGCTGCGCGTGCAGGTGGCCCAGCTGGCCAAGGCCCTGAACGTGGTCGGGCTGATGAACACCCAGTTCGCCATCACCACCGAGGCCGACGGCAGCGAGATCGTCTACCTGCTGGAAGTGAACCCGCGCGCCTCGCGTACCGTGCCCTTCGTCTCCAAGGCCATCGGCATCCCGCTGGCCAAGATCGCCGCACGCTGCATGGCCGGCAGGACGCTGGCCGAGCAGGGCGCCACGAAGGAGATCATTCCGGACTACTACTCGGTGAAGGAAGCCATCTTTCCCTTCGCCAAGTTCCAGAACGTGGATCCGATCCTGGGCCCGGAAATGCGCTCCACCGGCGAGGTCATGGGCGTCGGCCGCACCTTTGCCGAGGCCTTCGGCCGCGCCGAGGAAGCCGCCAACATCAAGGCGCCGGTGCCGGGCAAGGCCTTCGTCTCGGTGCGCGACCCAGACAAGAAGCGGTTGCTGCCGGTGGCCAGGGACCTGATCGAGCGCGGCTACACCCTGGTCGCCACCGAGGGCACCGCCAGATTCCTGGGCGAGCAGGGTATCGCCTGCGAGCGCATCAACAAGGTGATCGAAGGCCGGCCGCACATCGTCGACCTGATCAAGAACGGCGAGATCAACTACATCATCAACACCACCGAGGGCAAACAGGCGATCGCCGACTCGTTCTCGATCCGGCGCGAAGCGCTGCAGCACCGCGTCACGTACTCCACCACGATCCCGGGCGCCCGCGCCCTGATCCGCGCCACCGACACCCGCGGCAACCCGCGCGTATGGTCGCTGCAGGAACTGCACAAGGAACTTCACGGATGAGAGCTCCCCTGACCGTCACCGGCGCGGCCCGCCTGCGCGAGGAACTGGAACACCTGAAATCGGTGAAGCGACCGGCGGTGATCAACGCGATCGCCGAGGCACGTGCCCACGGCGACCTGAAGGAAAACGCCGAATACCATGCCGCGCGCGAGCAGCAGGGTTTCATCGAAGGCCGCATCCAGGAGCTGGAGTTCGTGCTCTCGCATGCCCAGCTGATCGACGTCGCCAACCTCAATGCCGGCACCCGCGTGGTGTTCGGCGCCACGGTGGAGCTGGCCGACTGCGATTCGGGCGACGAGGTGACCTACCAGATCGTCCCGGTGACCTCGAGGCCGACATCAAACACGGCCTGATCTCGATCTCCTCGCCGCTGGCGCGCGCGCTCATCGGCAAGCACGAAGGCGACACCGTCACCATCCAGGCGCCCGCCGGCGACCGCGACTACGACATCGTCGCCGTCCGCTACCAGGGCTGACGCCGGCACATGGCCGAAGCCGGACCCGTTCCCGTACTGACCCTGTTGTTGCCGGAACGGCGCCGGTTCGCCGGACAGCCGCTGGGCGACGGTGCCGCGAAGGCACTGGCCCGCGGCGACCGCCTGCCCGATGGCGAAGCGGGTGAACGTGCCCAGCTGCTTCGCCACTTCGACCTGCTGCCGCGCGGTTGGCCGATGGCCGCCATCACCCGTGCCATCGACGCCGAAGATGCGCACCTGCACACCTGGCTGCGCGCCGACCCGGCGCATGTGCGTCCCGACATGACCGGCGCCCGCGTGCTCGCCGTCGGTGAGCTGGGCCTGAGCCAGGACGAGGCGGACGAACTGGTCGCACCGCTGCGCCCGCTGTTCGGCGACAGCGGTTTTCCGATCTCGGCGCCGTCGCCCTCGCGCTGGTACCTGGCCTTGCCGCGCGAAGCGAAACTGCCGGATTTTTCGCCGCCGGAGAAAGTCCTGGGCGATGATCTGTTCGCGCACCTGCCCGATGGCCCCGAGGGTCGCCGCTGGCGCGCCCTGCTCAACGAAGCGCAGATCCTGCTGCACAACCATCCGCTGAACGAGCGGCGCATCGAGGCCGGGAAGCCTGCGGTGAACAGCCTGTGTTTCTGGGGTGCCGGCCGTCTGCCGGACCGGGTGAGTTGCCGCGTCCCCCACGTGGCCGCGGTCGAGGCCGGGCTCGCGGGCCTGGCCAGACTGGCAGGCGCCAATACCGACTACGGCCGTGACGAGCTGCTGCTGGACCTGCGCCGGGAACGCGACTGGTCCGTGGTGGCGACGGCGCTGGTGGATGCACTCGCGACGCACGCTGGCCGCGAAGTGCGGCTGGATTTCTCCGATGGCACCCGCTGGTCGCTGCGGTCCGGCCAGAAGTGGCGGTTCTGGCGCCGGCCGCTGGCGGCGCTGGCGTGAACGCGGCGCCGATCCGGATCCGTCGCCGCGAAGTTCCCGCGTACGGCCCTTGGCCCGATTCGATTCCGGCGGTCCTGCAGCGCATCTATGCCGCCCGCGGTGTGCTGACACCCGGGCAGGGCGAATTGCGCCTTGCCAACCTGCTGCCGCCTGAAACCCTGGGCAGCGTGCAGGTCGCGGCTGAACTGCTTGCCGATGCGATCGCGCAAGACCGCCACATCCTGGTCGTCGGCGACTTCGACTGCGACGGCGCCACCGGCACCGCGGTCGCGGTGCGCGGCCTGCGCCTGCTCGGTGCGCGCCGTGTCGGCTATCAGGTACCCCACCGCGTGACCCATGGTTACGGCCTGTCGCCGGCGCTGGTCGAGGACCTGGTCGCCCGCGCGCCCGACCTGGTGCTGACTGTGGACAGCGGCATCGCCTGCCATGCCGGCATCACCGCGGCCAAGGCGCGCGGCTGGCAGGTGCTGGTCACCGACCACCATCTGCCGGGCGAATCACTGCCGCCGGCCGACGTGATCGTCAACCCAAATCTCGCGGGCGACGCGTTCCCCAGCAAGGCGCTGGCCGGAGTGGGCGTGGTCTTCTACCTGCTGCTGGCTTTGCGCCGGCACCTGCGTGCGCGGGGCGCGTTCCCCGCCGGCGAACCCGACCTGTCGGTGCTGCTGGATCTGGTCGCGGTCGGCACGGTCGCCGACCTGGTGCCGCTGGACTACAACAACCGGCTGCTCGTTTCCGCCGGCCTGCGCCGCATCCGCCAGGGCGTGTGCCAGCCCGGCCTGCGCGCACTCGCGGAACTCGCGGGTCGCGACCTGGCCACGCTTGCCGCTGGCGACATCGGTTTTGGTATCGCCCCCGCCTGAACGCCGCCGGCCGGCTGGAGGACATGGCCCTGGGCATCGAGTGCCTTCTTTGCGATGACCCTGCACGCGCCCACGATCTTGCGGCGGTGCTGGACCGCATCAACGCCGAACGCAAGGACGTGCAGCAGCAGATGGTGGACGCGGCCGAGGCCCTGGTCGCCACGCTGCCGGTGCCCGAGGGGGAACCGCCTTCCGCCTATTGCCTGCATGACGAAGCCTGGCATCCGGGCGTGGTCGGCCTGGTGGCGTCGCGACTGAAGGACCGCCTGTTCCGTCCGGTGTTCGCCTTCGCGCCGTCCGAGCCGGGCAGCCGGACATTGAAGGGCTCGGGGCGTTCGATTCCCGGCCTGCACCTGCGCGATGCGCTGGCTGCGGTGGACGCCCGCCAGCCCGGTCTGGTCGAACGGTTCGGCGGCCATGCGATGGCGGCGGGCCTCAGTCTTCCGGCCGACCAGCTTCCGGCGTTCCGGGACGCACTGCAGGCCCAGGTCGCGACGATGCTCACGCCGGAGCAGCTGCATTCGGAACTGCTCAGCGATGGCGAGCTGTCGGCCGATGAACTGGGGCGGGACCTGGCCGAACAACTGCGATTGGCCGGGCCCTGGGGCCAGGGTTTCCCCGAGCCGGTGTTCGACGGAATTTTCACCGTGCTGCAGGCCCGGCCGCTGGCGGGACGGCACCTGAAGATGAGCGTGTTGCCGGAGCGGGGCGGGGTGCCGCTGTCCGCGATCCATTTTGGTGGCTGGACCGGGGCTCCGCCGCCGTCCCGCATCCACCTGGCCTACCAGCTCGAACCCGATGACTGGGGCGGCCGTCGCAGCGTGCAGTTGCTGGTCCGATACTGGCAGCCTGCCGATGGCAGGCGTATATAGCGGTTAGACCATGACTTGATCCAGGAGAGCGTCATGAACTTCCGGGAATCCTTGCTTGTTGGCTCCCTGTTTGGCATTGCCGTAGCCGGTTCGTGGCCGGCGCGGGCCTCCGACTACGACGACCAGGCCCAATATGTCCGCGGTTACGATACCTGCAAGGCAGGCGGGAAGAGCGACGACAGCTATCCCGCGGCGTTCAATGCCGGTTGCGAGGACGCCCTGGCCGGCAAACCGTCCAAGCACGCCAACCTGGCGGCGCAGTATTACCCCAATCAGGATCCGGCCTTGGAGACGGCCAGGCGGGCCTGCATGGCGCGCCACATCGAGGGCACGAAATACGGGATCGAGGATGCCGAGGCGCTGCAGACCATCGATGCCGGCGGCGGCCACTACCACATCGACGTCAGGACCCCTGCCGGCAGCGGACGCTGCGTCGTCAGTCGGGACGGCAGCATCTTCAGCGCCAAGAGCATCTGATCCCGGGGTGCCCGGGGAGCTTGAATCACGCCGGACAGGCGCACGTTCCCGGGCCCAACTGGTATCATTCGCGGCCGATCCAAACCACCGCGGAAGCCCATGGAACTCAACCCGATCCGCCAGCGCATCGCCGACCTCAAGGGCCGGCTGGATTCGCTCCGGGGTATCTTTGACTTCGACACCAAGGTCGAACGTCTCGAAGAAGTGAACCGGGAGCTGGAAAGCCCCGACGTCTGGAACAACCCCGAACACGCCCAGACCCTCGGCCGCGAGCGCGCCTCGCTGGAGAGGGTCGTCAACGGCATCCGCACGCTCACCGACAACCTGGTGGGCGGCAACGAACTGATCGACCTGGCCGAAATGGAGGACGACGCCGACACCGTCGCCGCCGTGGCCGAAGACGTCGAGAAGACCGCGAAGGAAGTCGAGCAGCTCGAGTTCCGGCGCATGTTCTCCGGCAAGATGGATGCCTGCAACGCGTTCGTGGACATCCAGGCCGGCGCCGGCGGCACCGAGGCCCAGGACTGGGCCGAGATCCTGCTGCGCATGTACCTGCGCTGGTGCGAGTGGCGCGGCTGGAAGACCGAACTGATGGAAGTCAGCGGCGGCGACGTCGCCGGCATCAAGTCGGCCACCTTCCGGGTCGAGGGCGAATACGCCTACGGCTGGCTCAAGACCGAAACCGGCGT
The DNA here is from genome assembly GCF_007993735.1 of Arenimonas daejeonensis. GTDB lineage: Bacteria > Pseudomonadota > Gammaproteobacteria > Xanthomonadales > Xanthomonadaceae > Arenimonas > Arenimonas daejeonensis. The sequence continues at coordinate 2,099,990 of NZ_CP042453.1, forward strand.
GCACCGCCTGGTGCGCAAGTCGCCGTTCGACTCCGACAACCGCCGGCACACCAGCTTCACCTCGGTGTTCGTGTCGCCGGAAGTGGACGACAACATCGACATCACCATCAATCCGGCCGACCTCAAGACCGACGTCTACCGCTCGTCCGGTGCCGGCGGCCAGCACGTGAACAAGACCGAGTCGGCGGTGCGCATCACGCACGTGCCCACCGGCATCGTCGTCGCCTGCCAGACCGGCCGCAGCCAGCACCAGAACCGCGACACCGCGATGAAGATGCTGGCCGCGAAGTTGTACGAACTCGAGATCCAGAAGCGCAACGCCGAACGCGACGCGGTCGAGGCGACCAAGTCCGACATCGGCTGGGGCAGCCAGATCCGCAACTACGTGCTCGACCAGAGCCGCATCAAGGACCTGCGCACCGGTATCGAACGTTCGGACACCCAGAAGGTGCTCGACGGCGACCTGGACGAATTCATCGAAGCCAGCCTCAAGGCCGGCCTGCAGGTCGGCGCCAAGCGCTCTGACGCCTGATTCCCTTTCCACCCACACGAAACGACCATGACCCAGCCCACGCCGCAGACGCCGCCCGCCGCCGACGAGAACAGCCTCATCGCCGAGCGCCGGTCGAAACTTGCCGCGCTGCGCGGGCAGGGCATCGCCTTCCCGAACGACTTCAAGCGCGAACATTATGCGCAGGACCTGCAGGACGAGTTCGCGGACAAGGAGCAGTGGACCGCGGAAGCGCTGGAAGCCCTGAACCGCCAGGTCAGCGTTGCCGGCCGCCTGATGGCCAAGCGCGTGATGGGCAAAGCCAGCTTCGCCCAGGCCCAGGACATGAGCGGCCGCATCCAGCTCTACCTGCAGGGCGCGGACCTGGGCGAGAGCTACGAGGCCTTCAAGGGCTGGGACGTGGGCGACATCGTGGCGGTGCAGGGCGGCTTGACCCGCACCCGCACCGGCGAACTCTCGATCAAGGCGACCTCGCTCCGCCTGCTGACCAAGTCGCTGCGGCCGCTGCCGGACAAGTGGCACGGCCTGGCCGACGTCGAGCAGCGTTACCGCATGCGCTACGTGGACCTGATCGTGAATCCGGAGGCGCGCGAGGTGTTCGTGCAGCGCTCGCGCATCGTTTCGGCGATGCGTGCATGGCTCGACGCGCGGCGTTTCCTGGAAGTGGAAACGCCGATGATGCATTACATCCCCGGTGGTGCCACGGCCAAGCCGTTCACCACCCACCACAACGCGCTCGACCTCGACCTGTACCTGCGCGTGGCGCCCGAGCTCTACCTCAAGCGCCTGACCGTGGGCGGCCTGGAACGTGTGTACGAGATCAACCGCAACTTCCGCAACGAGGGCGTGTCCACCCGGCACAACCCCGAGTTTACGATGCTGGAGCTGTACGAGGCCTACGCCACCTATCACGAGGTGATGGACCTGACCGAGGGCCTGATCCGGGAAGTGGCGGTGCAGGCGCGCGGAACCGCGGCGCTGACGTGGGAAGGCATGGCGATCGACCTCGGCCCGCCGTTCCGCCGCTGGTCCATGACCGAGGCGGTGCTCGAGCACAATCCGGAGATCAGGCGCGAGGAACTGCGCGACCTGGCGGCGATGCGCGCGCACTGCCAGCGGCTGGGCATCAAGTTCAAGAACAGCTACGGCTGGGGCAAGCTGCTGCTGGAAGTGTTCGAGAAGACCGTCGAACACACCCTGATCCAGCCCACCTTCATCACCGACCATCCGGTCGAAGTGAGCCCGCTGGCCCGCGCCAGCGACCGCGACCCGGAGATCACCGACCGTTTCGAGCTGTTCATCGGCGGCCGCGAGCTGGCCAACGGCTTCTCCGAGCTGAACGACCCCGAGGACCAGAAGGCACGGTTCCTGGCCCAGGTCGAAGCCAAGGAGGGAGGCGACGACGAGGCGATGCACTTCGACGCCGACTACATCCGCGCGCTCGAATACGGCATGGCGCCGACCGGCGGCCTGGGCATCGGCATCGACCGGCTGGTGATGCTGATCACCGATTCGGCCTCGATCCGCGACGTCCTGCTCTTCCCGTACATGCGTCCCGAGGCCTGATCAGGTCTTGTTGCGCTGCGCAAAGAAGTGTTGCTAACACCTTGCCGCGGCTGAAATATCGGGAGTAAGCTGGGGTCGAGCCGCGATCCGCGGCAATCACGGTGTCCGCACCCGGGAGCTCCACGTGAACGTACTGATCGTCGATGACCAGCCTTCGCAGCGGACCATGTTCCGTCACCTGCTGGAAGACATCAGCCCGGAAGTGAAGGTCACCGACTTCGGCGATCCGGTCGAGGCCCTGCTCTGGTCCCAGCGCAGCTCGCCGGACCTGCTGCTGCTCGACTACCGCATGCCCAAGCTCGACGGCCTGGAATTCGCCCGCCGGTTCCGCCGTCCACTGTCGCACCGCGACGTGCCCATCATCCTGATCACCGTGGTCGGCGACGAGCCGATCCGCAACGCCGCGCTCGAGGCCGGCGTCATCGATTTCCTGGTCAAGCCCGTTCGCCCGCGCGAGCTGCGCTCGCGCTGCCGCAACCTGCTGGCGCTGCGCCAGCAGCAGCAGAACCTCAAGTTCCGCGCCCACGAGCTCGAGCGCCAGCTGCTGGCGCGCATGCACGAACTGGACGAACGCGAGCGCGAGATCCTGCACCGCCTGGCCAAGGCCACCGCCTATCGCGACGGCGGCAGCGTCGCGCACTTCGAACGCATGGCGCGATATTCCGCCCTGATCGCCGAGGCCCTGGGCCTGCCCGAGGACGAGGTGAAGATGATCGAGCTGGCAGCACCGCTGCACGACATCGGCAAGATCGGCATTTCCGACGCCATCCTGCTCAAGCCCGGCAAGCTGACCGACGAGGAATATGCCGGCGTGAAGCAGCACCCGCACCTGGGCTACGAAATCCTGCGCGACAGCAGCAGCAAGTTCGTGCAGGTCGGCGCCAGCATCGCGCTCAGCCACCACGAACGCTGGGACGGCAACGGTTATCCGGACGGCATGGCGGGCGAGGATATCCCGCTGCCCGCGCGCATCGTCGGCGTCGTGGACGTGCTGGAGGCGCTCACCACCGTGCGCCCCTACAAGGAAGCCTGGACCCTGGAGGCCGCGTTGGATTACCTGAAGTCACAGTCCGGCAGCCAGTTCGACCCGACGGTCGTGGATGCCGTGCTCAGCCGCCGCGAGCGCATCGAGGAAATCCATCGTTACCTCGGCCCCGGCGCGGCCAGCGCCTGATCGCAGCCTCCGGCTCGCGGCCGACCCGTCCATGATCCGCGCCTTCGCCAACCGGCCCGACAGCGAACACGGCCAGGCCCTGGTCCGGCTGGCCATTGCCGCGGTGCTGCTGATCTACCTTGCCGGCCTGGCCAGCAGCGGCGCCGCCGAGCGCGAAGTCCTGCTCAGTGTCTACATCCTGCTGGCCGAGACGGTGCTGGGCCTGGGCCTGGTGATCGCCATCATCATGAACCCCGGCGTGTCGCACACGCGGCGCGTGATCGGCATGCTGGCCGACTACGGCACGCTGGCGGCGATGATGATCGTCAAGGGCGAGGTGCTGGCGCCGCTCTACGTCATCATCATGTGGGTCACGGTCGGCAACGGCCTGCGTTACGGCAGCCAGTACCTGTTCGCGGCGATCGGCCTGGCGCTGATGACCTTCCTGGCGGTCATCACCTATACGCCGTACTGGCAGCAGAATCCCTACATCGCCTGGGGCCTGATGGTGGGCCTGGTGGCAATCCCCGCCTATCTGATCAGCCTGCTGCGCGACCTGCGCCGCGCCGGCGAGGAAGCGCGGCGCGCCAACGCCGCCAAGAGCCGCTTCCTGGCCAACATGAGCCACGAATTCCGCTCGCCGCTCAACGGCATCATCGGCATGGCGGAGCTGCTCAGCAGTACGCGCCTGGCACCGGAGCAGCGGGAAGCGGCCGACGTGATCCAGACCTCGGCCCAGACCCTGCTGCTGCTGGTCGAGGACGTGCTCGACATCTCGGCGATCGAGGCCGGCAAGCTCAAGCGCCAGGACGCCGACTTCTCGCTGCGCGACCAGGTCCGGCGCATCCGCACCATGCTGCAGCCGATGGCGGCCGGCAAAAGCCTGCAGTTCAACGTCGAGCTGGCCGAGCAAGTGCCTTCGCGCCTGCACGGCGACGCCGGCCACCTCAGCCAGGTCCTGCTCAACCTGCTGCACAACGCCATCAAGTTCACCGACTCGGGCAGCGTGCGCCTGGACGTGCTGGTGCGCGGGCGCGAGGAGGGCCGGGTGGCGCTGCGGTTCTCGGTGCGCGACACCGGCGTGGGCGTGCCGGCCGAGGACAAGGGGCGCATCTTCCAGGCCTTCGAGCAGGTGGACAGCGGGCCGACGCGGCGCTTCGGCGGCACGGGCCTGGGCACCACGATCGCCAAGACCCTGACCGAACTGCTGGGCGGCACCATCGCGCTGGAGGACAACCCCGGCGGCGGCACCCATTTCTACGTTGACCTCGAATTCCCGGTCGTGGTCGAGCCGGAATCGGTCGCTGCCGATGCCAGCGGCAAGGTCATCGCTTTCGACGACCCGTTCGTGCGCCACCGTGCCCGCGTGCGCCCGCTGCGCATCCTGGTCGCCGACGACCAGCCGGCGAACCGGCTGGTGTTGCAGCGCATCCTGGAACGCGCGGGCCACCAGACCGTGTTCGCGGAAGACGGCGAACAGGCGCTGCAGCGGCTGGAGGAAGAAACGGTGGATGCCGCCATCATCGACCTGCACATGCCGGTGATGGATGGCCTGGAAGTGATCAAGCAAGCGCGCGTGATGCAGGCCGGCGGCGTGCGCACGCCGATCCTGGTGCTCAGCGCCGACGCCACGGTGGATGCGGTGCGTGATTCCGAGGCGGCCGGCGCCTTTGGCTTCCTGACCAAGCCGGTGGTGGCCTCGCGCCTGCTGGAGTCGCTGGCCGAGATCGCCGGCGGCGCCGATGAGCCGCTGGCGGCCGCGCGCAAGGACCGCCTGGTGCCGACGCTGCGCACCGACGTACTGGAGGAACTGGCGGGCATGGGCCTGGGCAAGGACTTCCTGCACGACTTCGCCGAGCAGTGCCTGCGCGACGCCAGCCGCTGCCTGGCCGAGGCCGAGCGCGGGGCGTCCGCGTCGAAATGGGAGGCGGTGCGCGAGGCCGCGCATGCACTCAAGGGCGTGTCCGAGAACCCGGTGCGCAGGCGCTGATCGAGCGCAGCACCGAAATCATGCGCTCCAGCGACGCCGTCCTGGCGAAAGAATGGCGGCGTTACCTGGGCCTGCTGGGCACCCTGCTGGAGGCCACGGCGGAACAGGTGCGGCGCGAACTGGCGCGGATCTCCGTGCTGACGCAAGGGGAGGCTTCCCGCCCGCCGGACCACGAGTCCGGCTGATCCGGGAGCCCAGGCGGCCGCCGCCCTTGCACGGCGGCCGCCCGGTCGAACTCACACGACCTGGCGAAGCTCCGGCATCTCGACCGCGCGGCGCTTCTGCGCGCGCACCAGGCGTTCCATCGTGCCCAGGCCGCGTTCGCTCAGGCGCATGGCGGCGTCCACCCAGGTGGTGGTCACGGCCATCAGCTCGTCCAGGCTGACCGGGTTGCAGGTGGCGCGCACGGTGTTCATCGAACGCAGGGCATTGCCCATGCGCTTGCGACGACGCACCAGCTCGCGGGCGGCCTGCAGGCCTTCACCGCGCGGCACCAGCAAGTCCACGACGCCCATGCGGTAGAGCTCTTCACTGGAATAGATGTTGCCGTCCAGCATCATGCGCTCGGCCTGCGCCGGGGTGACGCGGCGCGACAGGAAGGTGTAGGCGCCCATGCCGGGGAACAGGTCGAACAGGACTTCCGGGAAGCCCATGCCGGTGCCTTCCTCGGCGATGATGGTGTGGCAGCAGAGCGCGGCCTCGAAACCACCGCCCAGCGCCTCGCCCTGGACCACGGCGATGCTGTGCACGCGGTCGTCGGCCAGGCGCGCGAAGTGGAAGGCCACCGAGACGCAGAGCTGGGCGTAGGCGAGCAGCCGCGCGCGGTCACCGGTGCGGATCAGGCGGCTGAAGAGCTCCAGGTCGCCACCCAGGTTGAACACATCGGACTGCGATGCCAGTACCAGATGGCGGATTTCACCGTTGTTCGCCGGCTCGTTGGCCATGCGCGCGGCGATCTGGCGCTGGCATTCCCGGAGTTCGACCAGCAGCGGTTCGGAGAAGCACGGGCGGTAGCCGGAACGCGGGCTGTGGTGCATGAAGCACCATTCGATGCCGGTTTCCAGCTCGGACTTGTGCTCAATGGTGTTGAAACCTGCTTCGCGGTTGATGCTCTCGACAACGGACATGGCGGTTCTCCGGGCAAGGGTAGGGGTGTCGCCCCTACACGGTTGTCTGGAGAAAGGCAAGGGCGGCGGGCCGAGTGTACACCCGCCAGTCAGCTTGTCGCTGTGACCGGGTAGGCCCCTCCTTGAAGGGGTGGCCGGGCCGCAGAGCGCCGCTCAGGCGGCGGTCTTGGGGGCGTCGCGCAGCTCGCGGCGCAGGATCTTGCCGACGTTGGACTTGGGCAGCTCGGTCCGGAACTCGACCACCTTGGGGTGCTTGTACCCGGTCAGGTTCTCGCGGCAGAAGGCCTTGACCTGCTCGGCGGTAAGGCCCGGGTCCTTCTTGACGATGACTACCTTCACCGCCTCGCCCGACTTCTCGTCCGGCACGCCCACGGCGGCCACTTCCAGCACGCCGGGCATCAGGGCGATCACGTCCTCGACTTCGTTCGGGTACACGTTGAAGCCCGAGACCAGGATCATGTCCTTCTTGCGGTCGACGATGTAGAAGAATCCCTTCTCGTCCATCTTGGCCATGTCGCCGGTGTGCAGCCAGCCGTCGGCGTCGATGACCTTCGCGGTCTCCTCCGGGCGCTGCCAGTAGCCGGCCATCACCTGCGGGCCGCGGATGCAGAGTTCGCCGACTTCGCCGACCGGCAACTGCTGGCCGGCATCGTCCTTGACGCAGGCGTCGGTGGACGGGATCGGCAGGCCGATCGAGCCGTTGTAGTCGGCCAGGTCCATCGGGTTCATGCAGGCGGCGGGCGAGGTTTCGGTCAGGCCGTAGGCCTCGACGAGGGTGATGCCGGTGACCTTTTTCCAGCGTTCGGCCACGGCGCGCTGCACGGCCATGCCGCCGCCCAGCGAGAGGTGCATGTGCGAGAAGTCGACCTCGCTGAAGCCCGGCGTGTTGAGCAGCCCGTTGAACAGCGTGTTGACGCCGGTGATGGCGGTGAACGGGATCTTCTTCAGTTCGGCGACGAAACCCTTCATGTCGCGCGGATTGGTGATCAGGTGGTTGAGGCCGCCGAACTTCATGAAGACCAGGCCGTTCGCCGTCAACGCGAAGATGTGGTACAGCGGCAGCGCGGTGATGATCACCTCATGCCCGGGCTTGGCGTTCGAGCCCAGCCAGACCGAGGACTGCTGCATGTTCGCCACCAGGTTGCGGTGGGTCAGCATGGCGCCCTTGGCGACACCGGTGGTGCCGCCCGTGTACTGCAGGAAGGCGATGTCGTGGCCGCGGATGTCGATGTCGGGCAGCGTGTGTTTCGCGCCGAGCTCGAGCGCCTGCATGAAGCGGTGCGCGCCGGGCAGGCTGTAGTCGGGCACCTGCTTCTTGACGTGGCGCAGCACGAAATTGATCAGCGCGCCCTTGGGGAAGCCGAGCATGTCGCCGACGCCGGTGACGATGACCTGCTTGACCGCCGTCTGCCCCACCACGTCGGCGACCACGTGGGCGAAGTTCTCGAGCACGACGATGGCGCTGGCGCCGGAGTCGGTGAGCTGGTGCTTGAGTTCGCGCGCCGTGTACATCGGGTTGGTGTTGACCACCGTCAGGCCGGCGCGCAGCACGCCGAAGATGGCGATCGGGTACTGCAGCACGTTGGGCATCATCAGGGCGACGCGGTCGCCCTTCTTCAACTTGAGTTCGTGCAGCAGGTAATTAGCGAACCGGGTGCTGAGGCGGTCGATATCGGAATAGGTGAGCTGCTTGCCGAAGTTGGCGAAGGCCGGGCGGTCACCGAAGGTGGCGCAGGACTCGTTCAGGACCGAGACGATGGACGCATACTTGTCCATGTCGATCTCCGACGGGATACCCTCCGGATAGTTGGCCAGCCAAGGACGCTCGGAACCCATGCACTTCCCCCAAATTGCCTCTGTTTGCCGCCCGCAATCCCGGTGGCGCATGTGCGCCGCGGATTGGAGTATTCACTCGATTGGAGCATACCCCCGGGGCCAGGCAAGGCGCGCAGCGTATGGAAACGCAGCGTCTTCACGTGGTGCCTGGCGGGCCTGCTGGCCCTGGCCGTGGGCTGTTCCCGCGAGCCGACGGAGCAGGCCTTGCGCGACACCATCGCCGGCATGCAGGCGGCTGCCGAGGCGCGCGATTCCGACACGCTCGTCGAGTCTTTTTCGGAAGATTTCATCGGCCCCGAGGGCATGGACCAGGACCAGTTCCGGCGATACCTGGCGGTGATCTGGCTGCGCAACCGCGAGGTCGGGGTGAACCTGGGGCCGCTCGAGGTCGAACTGATCGGTGAGCGCGCCACTGTGGAGTTCACGGCCGCCGCGACCGGCGGCGAGGGCTGGATGCCGGACCGTGCCCAGGTCTATCGCGTCAGCACCGGCTGGCGCATCGAGGACGGCGAGTGGCGGCTGATCTCGGCGCGTTGGGAGCCGATGCTGTAGCGCCAATCCGAGGGCCATGAAAAAGGGCGGCCGAAGCCGCCCCATTCCTTGATGCGGGCGCCGGGGCGCCCCGTGCTCAGGCCGCCTTCTTGCTGGCGAGCTGGCGCAGCACGTAGTGCAGGATGCCGCCGTGGCGGAAGTACTCGACTTCCTTCGGCGTCAGCAGCAGCACCTGCACCTGGAACTTCAGCTCGGTGCCGTCCTGACGCTTCGCGGTCACGGTGGCCTGCTTGGCCGCACCGTCCTGCAGGCCGGTGATCGAGATCACCTCGTCGCCCTTCAGGCCCAGGTCTGCGCGTTCTGGCCTTCCAGGAACTGGCAGGGCAGCACGCCCATGCCGACCAGGTTGGAGCGGTGGATGCGCTCGAAGCTCTCGGCCACGACCGCCTTCACGCCCAGCAGGTTGGTGCCCTTGGCCGCCCAGTCGCGCGACGAGCCGGTGCCGTATTCCTTGCCCGCGAACACCACCAGCGGCACGCCCTCGGCCTTGTACTTCATGGCCGCGTCGTAGATCGCCAGCTTCTCGCCGGTGGGGTAATGGATGGTGTTGCCGCCTTCCTCGCCGCCCAGCATCAGGTTCTTGATGCGGATGTTGGCGAAGGTGCCGCGCACCATCACGTCGTCGTTGCCGCGGCGCGAACCGTAGCTGTTGAAGTCGGCCGGCTGCACGCCGCGCGCCTGCAGGAACTTGCCGGCGGGCGAGCTGGCCTTGATGTTGCCGGCCGGGCTGATGTGGTCGGTGGTGATCGAGTCGCCGAACACGCCCATCACGCGCGCGCCGTTGATGTCCTCGATGCTGCCGACCGACATCTTCATGCCGTCGAAGTAGGGCGGGTTCTTGATGTACGTGGAGGCGTCGTCCCAGGCGAACTTGGCGCCGTCCGGCGAGGCGATCTGGTTCCAGCGGGTGTCGCCGGCGAAGACGTTGGCGTAGTTGTGCTTGAACATCTCCGGGCCGACGGTCCTGGCGATGAAGTCGCCGATTTCCTTGTTCGACGGCCAGATGTCCTTCAGGAATACCGGCTGGTCGTCCGAACCTGTGCCCAGCGGTTCGCTGGTCAGGTCGATGTCCACGGTGCCGGCGATGGCGTAGGCGACCACCAGCGGCGGCGAGGCCAGGTAGTTCATCTTCACTTCGGCATGCACGCGGCCTTCGAAGTTGCGGTTGCCCGACAGCACCGAGGTCACGACCAGGTCGTTCTCGGCGATACCCTTGGACACCGCGTCCGGCAGCGGGCCGGAGTTGCCGATGCAGGTGGTGCAGCCGTAACCGACGACGTAGAAGCCGAGCTTCTCGAGGTCGTCGAGCACGCCGGCCTTCTTCAGGTAGTCGGTGACCACCAGCGAGCCCGGGCCGAGCGAAGTCTTGACCCACGGCGCCGCCTTGAGGCCCTTGGCCACGGCGTTGCGGGCCAGCAGGCCGGCGCCCAGCATCACCGCCGGGTTGGAGGTGTTGGTGCAGGAGGTGATGGCGGCGATGACCACGGAACCGTCGGTCAGGTGCGCGTCCTGGTCCTGGATGCGGATCGCGGACTTCGGCTTGGCGGCCAGGTGGTCGGCCTGTTCCTGGTGGCCGCCTTCGGCGTCCATGCGGGCGATGTCGCCGTTCTTGTTCTTGCGGCCGGCAGTCAGGCCGCCGAGGTTGGCGTTGAAGTTGGCCTTCATGTCCGTCAGCAGCACGCGGTCCTGCGGGCGCTTGGGACCGGCCAGGGACGGCTTCACTTCGGCCATGTCCAGGCTCAGCAGCGAGCTGTACTCGGCATCGGGCTGGCCCGGCGTGCGCCACAGGCCTGGGCCTGGGCGTAGGCCTTCACCAGTGCGATCTGGGCTTCTTCGCGGCCGGACAGGCGCAGGTACGTCAGCGACTCCTCGTCCACCGGGAAGATGCCGCAGGTGGCGCCGTATTCCGGGGCCATGTTGGCGATGGTGGCGCGGTCGGCCAGCGGCAGGTGGTCCAGGCCGTCGCCGAAGAACTCGACGAACTTGCCGACCACGCCGTGCTTGCGCAGCATCTGGGTGACGGTGAGCACCAGGTCGGTGGCGGTGGCGCCTTCCGGCAGCTTGCCGGTGAGCTTGAAGCCCACGACCTGCGGGATCAGCATCGAGCTCGGCTGGCCCAGCATCGCGGCCTCGGCCTCGATGCCGCCCACGCCCCAGCCCAGCACGCCGATACCGTTGATCATGGTGGTGTGCGAGTCGGTGCCGAACACGGTGTCCGGGTAGGCGTACATCACGCCGTCCTTCTCACCGGTCATCACGACGCGGGCCAGGTTCTCCAGGTTCACCTGGTGCACGATGCCGGTGTTGGGCGGCACAACCTTGAAGTTGTCGAACGCCTTCTGGCCCCAGCGCAGGAAGCTGTAGCGCTCCATGTTGCGCTCGAACTCGATCTTGCCGTTGAGGTCCAGCGCCTCGGCCTTGCCGAACACGTCCACCTGCACCGAATGGTCGATGACCAGTTCGGACGGGATCAGCGGGTTGATGTACTTGGCGTCGCCGCCGAGCTTGACCACGGCGTCACGCATCGCGGCCAGGTCGACCACACAGGGCACGCCGGTGAAGTCCTGCAGCACCACGCGGGCCGGCATGAAGGCGATCTCGGTGTCGGGTTCGGCCTTGGCCTTCCAGGTGGCAACCGCCTCGATGTGTTCCTTGCCGACCGTCATGCCGCCGTCTTCGCAGCGCAGCAGGTTCTCGAGCAGGATCTTCATCGAATACGGCAGGCGGGCCAGGTCGAAGCGCTGGCCGAGCCGGGCGAGGCTGAAGTAGGTGTAGGACGTGCCGTTGACGGCAAGCTGGTCGCGGGTCGCGAAGGAGTCGCTCATGGACAGGCTCCGGGCTGGATCGGGGAGAGGGCTGGGAGTGGCGCGCAAAGCCGCCGCGTCAGCCCGGCATTATGCCCGAAACCATACCCTCCCGTCCGCTTCCGGCGCCCCGACCAAGGTCTAGCCGCGGGCTTTTTCCTGCCATTCGCGCGCAGCCTGCACCAGGGCGCGGCGTCCGAACAGGAAATCCCAGTAGCTGCCGCCGAGCTGGCGCCACAGTACGGCCGCGCGGATTGCTGCCAGCAGCGCCGCACGCACTTCGCCCACCAGGTCGGGCTGGCCCAGTAGACCGGATTGCCCTGCACCAGTACGCGCGGGCCGATCGGGCTGAGTTCCTTCGCATACAGCTCGCCCAGCCGCGCCAGCACGGTCGGGTGGGTCGGGCCCCAGTGGTCGCGCTGGCGGGCGATGTCCTGCAGGCCGGTGTGCACGGCATCCATGGCTCCCCGGTTGCCGGAGAAGCGGCGTTCCAGGTGCAGCACGGTCATCGCCATGCGCGTCACCGCGGCGTCGCGCCCGGAGCCGCCCTCGAGCTGGTTCACCAGCCGGGCCAGGCCGACGTCCAGTTTGTCCGCGCCGTCGAACACGGCCTCGGGTGTTTCGGCATCGAAGCGGAACAGGCTGTCGATGCAGGCGCCCAGCGGCCGGGCTTCGGCCTGTCCGGTCTGGGCCATCTGCTGGACCAGGTGCACGGCCTGGAGCAGGCCGGCGAGGGCGAGGGCGCGATCCTTCATGCAGTCGGGGTCTTCGTTTCGAGGGGAGCGTCGGTACGGGCGATCACGGCGCCGCCCAGGCATTCATCGCCACGGTACAGCACCGGGGATTGGCCGGGCGTGACCGCACGCTGCGGGGACGCGAAGGCTACGGAAAGCCGGCCCTGCGCGTCCAGCGTGACTTCGCAGGCCTGGTCGGGCTGGCGGTAGCGGGTCTTGGCGGTGCAGGCGAAGGAGGTGCCGGGCGGCCCGCCGGCGATCCAGTGCGCGGTTTCGGTCCAGAGCCGGCTCGACATCAGGTAGGGGCTTTCTCCGCCCTGGTCCACCCACAGCACGTTCGTCGCCACGTCCTTGCCGACCACGAACCAGGGCGCCGCGGCCCGGCCGCGAACGCCGCCGATCTGCAGGCCTTCGCGCTGGCCCAGCGTGTAATACCAGACGCCGGCATGCTGGCCGACCACGGCGCCGTCCACGCTGCGGATCTCGCCCGGTTGGGCCGGGATGTACTGGGCCAGGAACTCGCGGAAATCGCGCTCGCCGATGAAGCAGATGCCGGTGGAATCCTTCTTGGCCGCGGTCGGAAGTCCGGCTTCGGCCGCCAGGCGCCGAACCTCGGGTTTGGGCAGGTGGCCGATCGGGAACAGCGTGCGCGACAACTGCTCCTGGCCCAGCTGGTGCAGGAAATAACTCTGGTCCTTGCCCTCGTCGGCGCCGCGCAGCAGGGCCCAGCGGCCGTCGCGCCGCGCCACCTGGGCGTAGTGGCCGGTGGCGATGGCTTCCGCACCCAGCGCGCGGGCCTCGTCCAGGAAGGTCTTGAACTTGATCTCGCGGTTGCACAGCACGTCCGGGTTCGGCGTGCGGCCGGCGCGGTATTCGGCGATGAAGTGTTCGAACACGCCGGCCCAGTATTCGCGGGCGAAATTGCGGGCGTGGAAGGGGATGCCGAGTCGTCCGGCGATGCCGAGCGCATCACGGCGATCGTCTTCCGCGCGGCAGTCGGTGTCGCCTTCGTCATCCCAGTTCTGCATGAACAGCCCGGCGATGGACTCACCCTGGCGCTGCAGCAGCAAGGCGGCGACCGAAGAATCCACGCCGCCGGACAGGCCGACGATGACCCGCGCCGTGCTCATGGGCAGTGGGTCAGGGCCTGCAGCGGGAAACGCCGTCCCGACAGGAAGTCCTCGACCGCGCGCCAGACGAGTGGGCTGCGGTGGCGCGCGTGGTCCGCCGCCAGTTCGGCCGGCGTCAGCCACAGCGCCTGCACGATGCCCTCATCCAGCGCCCGCTCCGGGTGGTGCCGCAGCGGTTCGGCCGCGAACGCCATGCGCAGGAAATGCCGGCCGTCGGCCGGCGCCTTCCACTGGTAGGCGCCGATGAAGGCGGTCAGCGTGACCTCCCATCCGGTTTCCTCCAGGGTCTCGCGCAGGGCGGCTTCCAGCAGGCTCTCGTCCGGTTCCAGGTGGCCGGCGGGCTGGTTCAGAACCCGCTCGCCGCGCACCATTTCCTCGACCACCAGCACGCGGCCGTCGCGCACGACGACGGTGGCGACGGTGACGTCGGGCTGCCAGAACCGGCCCTCGCGATAGCTCAAAGGTCGTCCTTGCCCGTGAGGTCCAGCTCGACTTCGTCGGCGGCACTGGCGGTCAGGTCGATGGCTTCGTCCAGCTGGCTGGCGCTGGCGTCGGCCGGGATCTTGGTGACCAGCATGGCCACCTGGTCCTGCTTCACCCAGGAGCCGAGCTTGAGCATGTTGCTGCGTTCGAGCAGGTCATTGGCGATGGCGGCGGGGAAGGCGGCGCCTTCGGACTGGTAGCCAGGCGACCAGATCTCGCGCACGCGCATCTGGTCGGTCTGTTCCACCGCCGAGCGGACCCAGACCAGTTGGGTGCGTTCATCGCTGATGCGCACGGTGATCTGGAAGTCGCCGTCTTCGTCGATGGTGAAGGGTGTGCCCTTGCTTTCGAGCTGCGCCTTGACGACCGGGTCGGCGTCGGCGGCAAAAGCGGCGGTGGCGGGCAGGGCGAAACAGGCAGCAGCAAGGCAGGCAGCACGCAGGTTCATCGGGACTCCCCTGTTCTGGGTATATGGGGCCGGTGGTTCGGCCCGGTCATTGTCGGCGCAAACGCGCCGGGGCGTCCATGTCCTGCACCGGGCTTGCAACCCGGGGCTGCCGGCCCGATTTATACTGCCGGCATGCCCCAAGACCCCCATCCCGAACGCGAACACGACCACGGCCTGGCGGTCGAGACCGCCAAGCCCGAAGTGGTGCGCCCGCCGCTGTACCAGGTGGTCCTGCTCAACGACGACTTCACGCCCATGGACTTCGTGGTCGAGGTCCTGCAGGTCTTTTCGCCATGAACCGGGAAAAAGCCACCCAGGTGATGCTGCACGTGCATACCCGCGGCAAGGGCGTATGCGGCGTCTACACGCGGGAAGTGGCTGAATCCAAAGTGACCCAGGTCAACGAGTTCTCCCGCCAGCACCAGCACCCCTGTTGTGCACGATGGAAAAGACCTAGGCTGGCCCCATATCGGAGCAAACGTTCCGGAGTAGCCCATGTTCAGCAAGGATCTCGAGTACACCATCGGCCAGTGCTACAAGCAGGCCCGCGAAGCCCGCCATGAGTTCATGACGGTCGAGCACCTGCTGCTGGCCCTGCTCGACAACCCGTCGGCGGCCAGCGTGCTCAAGGCCTGCGGCGCCGACCAGCCCAAGCTGGCCACCGGCCTGCGCCAGATCATCGCCGACACCGTGCCAGTGCTGCCGGCCGACGACCCGCGCGACACCCAGCCCACCCTGGGCTTCCAGCGGGTGCTGCAGCGCGCGGTCTACCACGTGCAGTCCTCGGGCAAGAAGGAGGTCACCGGCGCCAACGTGCTGGTCGCCATCTTCGGCGAGAAGGATTCGCACGCGGTCTATTTCCTCAACCAGCAGGAGATCACCCGTCTCGACGTGGTGAACTACCTCTCGCACGGCATCGCCAAGATCGGCGACGGCCCGGAAGAAAAGCCGGCGCCGGAAGCCCGGCCCGAGGGCGAGGAGGGGGCGAGTCCAAGGCCAACCCGCTGCAGGAATTCGCGGCCAACCTCAACGAGCTGGCCCGCGAGGGCAAGATCGACCCGCTGATCGGCCGCGAGGACGAGGTCGAGCGCACCATCCAGGTGCTCTGCCGCCGCCGCAAGAACAACCCGCTGTTCGTGGGCGAGGCCGGCGTGGGCAAGACCGCCCTGGCCGAGGGCCTGGCCTGGCGCATCGTCGAGGGCCGGGTGCCGGCCGTGCTCAAGGACGCCACCATCTATTCGCTGGACCTGGGCGCGCTGGTCGCGGGCACCAAGTACCGCGGCGATTTCGAGAAGCGCCTGAAGGCCGTCATCAGCCAGATCCGCAAGGAGCCGGGCGCCATCCTGTTCGTGGACGAGATCCACACCATCATCGGCGCGGGTTCGGCCTCGGGCGGCACCATGGACGCCTCCAACCTGATCAAGCCGGTGCTGCAAAGTGGTGAACTGCGCTGCATCGGTTCGACCACCTTCAGGAATACCGTGGCGTGTTCGAGAAGGACCGCGCCCTGGCCCGCCGCTTCCAGAAGATCGACGTGGTCGAACCGACCGTGGCCGAGGCCGTGGCCATCCTCAACGGGCTCAAGACCCGTTTCGAGGCGCACCACGACGTCGAATACGCCAGTGACGCCATCCAGGCGGCGGTGGACCTGTCGGTCAAGCACATCAACGACCGCCTGCTGCCGGACAAGGCCATCGACGTGATCGATGAGGCCGGCGCCCGCCAGCGCCTCATGGATGCCGACAAGCGCAAGAAGGTCGTGGACGTCGAGGAGATCGAGCTGATCGTGGCCAAGATGGCCCGCATCCCGACCAAGCAGGTCAGCGCTTCGGACAAGGACGTGCTCAAGAACCTCGAGCGCAACCTCAAGATGGTGATCTTCGGCCAGGACCCGGCCATCGAGACCCTGGTCTCGGCGATCAAGCTGGCGCGCTCCGGCCTGGCCAGCCCCGACAAGCCGATCGGCAACTTCCTGTTCGCCGGCCCCACCGGCGTGGGCAAGACCGAGGTGACCAAGCAGCTGGCGATGCAGCTGGGCATCGAGCTGGTGCGCTTCGACATGTCCGAGTACATGGAAGCGCATTCGGTGAGCCGCCTGATCGGCGCGCCCCCGGGTTACGTCGGTTTCGACCAGGGCGGCCTGCTGACCGAAAAGATCGTCAAGACGCCGCACTGCGTGCTGCTGCTGGACGAGATCGAGAAGGCGCACCCGGACGTGTTCAACATCCTGCTGCAGGTCATGGACCGCGGCGTGTTGACCGACACCAACGGCCGCGAGGCCAACTTCCGCAACGTCGTGCTGGTGATGACCACCAATGCCGGCGCCGCCCAGGCCGCCCGCCGCACCATGGGCTTCGTCGAGCAGAACCACACCACCGACGCGATGGAAGTGATCCGCAAGGCCTTCACGCCGGAGTTCCGCAACCGCCTGGACGGCATCATCCAGTTCGGCGCGCTGGGCCTGGACCACATCCTGCGCGTGGTGGACAAGTTCCTGATCGAACTCGAGGCCCAGCTGCACGAGAAGCACGTGTCGCTGTCGGCCACGCCCGAGGCGCGGCAGTGGCTGGCCGAACACGGCTTCGACCCGCAGATGGGCGCGCGCCCGATGGCTCGCCTGCTGCAGGACCGCATCAAACGGCCGCTGGCGGACGAACTGCTGTTCGGCAAGCTGGCCGGCGGCGGCCGGGTCACGGTGGACGTGCGCGACGGCGAACTGGTGGTGGACTCGCAGGCCGAGCCGGAGAAACTGCTGCCCGCGACGGTCTGACCCGCGGACGACGCGCAAACGAAAACGGCGGCCAGTGGCCGCCGTTTTCCATTCGGGCACCGCGTTATTTCATGCGGTAGGTGATGCGGCCCTTGGTCAGGTCATAGGGAGTCATCTCGACCTTGACCTTGTCGCCGGTGAGGATGCGGATGTAGTTCTTGCGCATGCGGCCGGAGATATGGGCGGTGATGACGTGGCCGTTCTCGAGTTTGACCCGGAACATGGTGTTCGGAAGGGTCTCGAGCACCGTGCCTTCGAATTCGATGGAATCGTCTTTGGACATTCTTGGTTTCGCTGGACGGGGAAGCCGGCCTTGGAAGCCGCGCATTCTGCCATGTCCTTGCCGGGCTTGCAAAAATTTGGTTAATCGGCGCTGTCGCCGGACAGCAGCGATGCCGGGAAAGGCGCCACCCGTGGGGTCCAGGGGCCCGGCGGCTCGGGCAGGGCGCTCAGCCGCTCCACCTCGGCCAGGAAGGCCTGGCGCGGCAGGCGCCGCCCGCCCAGGCTGACCAGGTGCGGGTTCTCGACCTGGGCGTCGAGCAGCGGCCAGCCCCAGCCGCGCAGCACCCGCACCAGTCCCGCCAGCGCCACCTTCGAACCGCCGCTGGCGGCGCTGAACATGCTTTCACCGAAGAACATGCGGCCCACGGCCACGCCGTAGATCCCGCCCACCAGCCGCTGGCCGTCGAAGACCTCCACGCTGTGGGCATGCCCCTGCCGATGCAGGGCCACGTAGGCCGCACGCATCTCGGGCGTGATCCAGGTGCCGTCCTGCCCCGGGCGCGGACTCTGCGCGCAGGCGTCGATGACCGCTTCGAACGCGGTGTCCGCGCGCAGCTGCCAGGTACTGCGGCGCAGCGCGCGGCGCAGGCGGCTGGAGAGCCGGAAAGCGTCGGTACGGAACACCATGCGCGGGTCCGGGCACCACCACAGGATCGGCTCGCCGGCCGAGTACCACGGGAAGATGCCGTGCCGGTACGCATTCAACAGCCGCGTCGGCGACAGGTCGCCACCCATCGCCAGCAGGCCGTTGGGATCGCGCGTGGCCGATTCCCCGGGCGGGAAGGGCGCCGCGGGGTCAGGCGGCAGCAGGGGCAGGCGGATCGGCATCGCGGTAGGGGCTGTGGGCCAGCACGGCCCGGTGGTAGTCGGCGGTGCCGGCGCGTTCGCGCGCGCACCAGTCGGCCAGGGCCGGCGCGAATTCCGGGTCGGCCACCCAGTGCCGGCTGCGTGTCAGCACCGGCAGGAAACCGCGGGCGACCTTGTGTTCGCCCTGGGCGCCGGGTTCGAACACCTGCAGGCCTTCGCGCAGGCAGTAGTCGATGCCCCAGTAGTAACAGGTCTCGAAATGCAGGCCCGGCGCCGGCCGGGCTTCGCTGCTACCCCAGTAGCGGCCGTACAGCCGGTCGCCGCCGCGCAGGCACAGCGCGCCGGCCACGGTTTCATCGCCCTGGTCGGCCAGGAACAGCACCAGCTGCCGTGGCATCGCGGTGGCGAGATGCCGGAAGAATTCCAGCGTCAGCGCCGGGTGGTTGCCGTAGTCGCCGAAGGTGCGGCAGTAGAAGAAGTGCATCGCCGCCAGGTCGTCGTCGCTGGCCTCGTCACCGTGCACGGTGCGGAAGCGGTAACCCGCGCGCGCCACCTTGTCGCGCTCCTGGCGCAGGTTCTGCGCTTCTTGGGCTGCAGCGCGGCCAGGAAGGTGTCGAAATCGGGCCAGCCGTGGTTGTGCCAGTGGAACTGCACGTCCTGGCGCGGCATCCAGTCCGCGCCGAAGGCGGCGTCCTCGCTGTCGGAGTGGAAGTTCACGTGCACGGACGACAGCTCTTCGGACCGCGCGCATTCGACCAGCGCCGCGGCCAGCAGCGCGCGGTCCGCCGCATCGCGCGCCAGCAGCCGCGGCCCGGTGACCGGCGAGTAGGGCACGGCCAGCAGCCATTTCGGGAAATACTCGCGGCCCGCGCGGGCATAGGCCGCGGCCCAGGCATGGTCGAACACGAATTCGCCGTGCGAGTTGGACTTCAGGTAACCCGGCGCCGCCGCCACCAGCTCACCGTCGCGCCACAACCCGGCATGCCGCGGCGTCCAGCCCCAGCGCGGGCGCAGGCAGCCTTCGCGCTCCAGGCCGGCCAGGAAAACGTGTTCGACGAACGGATTGCGGCGGTCGTGCAGCGCGTCCCAGGCGTCGGCGGGAATCTCGTCGAGGCGGGCGTGCAGGCGCAGTTCGGACATGCCTTGAGACTAACGCAAGCAACCGTCCTTGGTGCCGGGCGCCGGCCCGGGCGTCCTGCCCGGGCGCTCGCAGCCGCGCGGACTGCGCTTCAACGCAGTCCGCAAGCGCGGCTACTCGCCCTTGTCCAGGAACTTCTCGGCATCCAGCGCCGCCATGCAGCCGAAACCGGCCGAGGTGATGGCCTGGCGATACACCTGGTCGGCCACGTCGCCGGCGGCGAACACGCCCGGCACCGAGGTCGCGGTGGCATTGCCGTCCAGGCCCGACTTGATGGTCAGGTAACCATTGCGCATGGCCAGCTGGCCCTCGAACAGGCTGGTGTTGGGCGTGTGGCCGATGGCCACGAAGAAACCCTGCACCGCGATCTCGCGCGGCGTGTCGTCTTTGGTCGAGCGGATGCGCATGCCGGTGACGCCGGACTCATCGCCCAGCACCTCGTCCACCGTGTGGTCCCAGATGATCTCGACCTTGCCGGCCTGGGCCTTGGCGAACAGCTTGTCCTGCAGGATCTTCTCCGACCGCAGCTTGTCGCGGCGGTGCACCAGATAGACCTTGCGGGCGATGTTGGACAGGTACAGCGCTTCCTCGACCGCGGTGTTGCCGCCGCCGATCACCGCCACGTCCTGGTCGCGGAAGAAGAAGCCGTCGCAGGTGGCGCAGGCCGACACGCCCTTGCCCATGAAGCGGGTTTCGGACTCGATGCCCAGGCATTTGGCGCTGGCGCCGGTGGCGATGATCAGGCCGTCGGCCGTGTACTCGCCGCTGTCGCCGACCAGGCGGAACGGACGCCGCGACAGGTCGGCGGTGTGGATGTGGTCGAAGATGATCTCGGTGTCGAAGCGCTCGGCATGCGCCTGCATGCGGGTCATCAGGTCCGGGCCCATCAAACCGTGGGCGTCGCCCGGCCAGTTGTCCACCTCGGTGGTGGTCATCAGCTGGCCGCCCTGCTGCAGGCCGGTGACCAGCACCGGCTTGAGGTTGGCGCGGGCGGCGTAGACGGCGGCGGCGTAACCGGCGGGGCCGGAACCGAGGATGAGCAGGCGGCTGTGCTTGGGGGCGGTCATGTATGATTCTTCAGGCTTATGAAGGGGTAGCGCGGCGGCTGTGGAAACATCGTTCCACGGCGGTCGCGAAGGTCCCGTAGCTTGTAGGCCGAAGCAGGGCAAATCAAGGCAAGCGCTCCGGCCACAGTGTTTCGGGCCAGCCCGGCGGCAGACTGGGCGCGCTGTCATGAATTGCTGTATAAACAGCCATCTATAACGTTTTTCTGAGGTCTTTTCTCTCAGTGGCGCGCTCTCCCGATCGAAGCACCACCGCCGGCCTCGACCGCCGCCAGAAACTCTGGCGCGAACTGGCCTTGGTCGCCATCTCGCCGCTGCTCCTTTATCTGCTGGCCAGCCTGCTCAGCTACCACCCGGACGATCCGGGCTGGTCGCGCACCGGCAGCGTGGCCGGCGCCCTGCACAATTTCGGCGGCCTGGTCGGCGCCTACCTGGCCGACCTGGCGTTCTGGTTCTTCGGCTACGTGGCCTACACGGTGCCCGTGGTGTTGGGCGGCGTGGCCTGGATCGCCCTGTTCGGGCTGGATTCGGACGGCGACGGGCGGGTGGATTTCGGGCCCGCGCTGCGCCTGATCGGCATCGTCGGGTTCCTGGTGTCGGCCTGCGGCCTGTGTCACGTGCTGGGCGGCTCGGCCCCGAACCTGCCGGCCGAGTCCGGCGGCATCCTTGGCCAGCTGGTCGGCCGGTCCATGCGCACCGTGTTCGGGGTGATGGGCGGCAACCTGTTCCTGTTCGCGGTGCTGCTGATGTCGGTCACCCTGGCCACCGGCCTGAGCTGGTTCGCGCTGATGGACTGGATCGGCGCCAAGGTGCTGGCCCTGTTCGGGCGCCTGGGGCAGGGCACAAAGCAGGCGGCCGAATGGCAGCGCGCCCGCGTGATGCGCGAAGAGCGCGAGGAAGTGCGCAAGGTCGAGACGGTCAAACGCGCCAAGCGCGAGCCGGTGTACATCGAACCGCCGCCCAAGCCCGTCATCGAGAAGTCCGAACGCGCCCAGCGCGAACAGCAGATCCCGCTGTTCAACGGCGGCGGCAACGAAGGCCTGCCGCCGCTGTCGCTGCTGGACGACCCGAAGGAACAACCCAAGGGCTATTCCGAGGAAACCCTGGAAACGCTGTCGCGCCAGATCGAGTTCAAGCTCAAGGACTTCCGCGTCGAAGTGCAGGTGGTCGGCGCCTATCCGGGCCCGGTGATCACCCGTTTCGAGATGGAGCCGGCGCCGGGCGTGAAGGGCAGCCAGATCAGCTCGCTGGACAAGGACATCGCCCGTGGCCTGAGCGTGAAGTCGGTGCGCGTGGTGGACGTGATCCCGGGCAAGTCGGTGGTGGGCCTGGAAATCCCGAACTCGCACCGCGAAACCATCTACCTCAGCGAGATCCTGCGCTCGAAGGAATACGACAAGCTGGCCTCGCCGCTGGCCATGGCGCTGGGCAAGGACATCGCCGGCCGCCCGGTGGTGGTGGACCTGGCGCGCATGCCGCACCTGCTGGTGGCCGGCACCACCGGTTCGGGCAAGTCCGTGGGCGTGAACGCCATGGTGCTGAGCCTGCTGTACAAGAGCAGCGCGAAAGACGTGCGCATGCTGATGATCGACCCGAAGATGCTGGAACTGTCGGTCTACCAGAACATCCCGCACCTGCTGGCCCCGGTCGTCACCGACATGAAGGAGGCCGCCAACGGCCTGCGCTGGTGCGTGGCCGAGATGGAGCGCCGCTACAAGCTGATGAGCGCCGTGGGCGTGCGCAACCTGGCCGGCTTCAACCGCAAGGTGAAGGACGCCCAGGACGCCGGCCAGCCGCTGATGGACCCGCTGTTCCGCCCGAACCCGGAGATGGGCGAAGTCCCGCGCCCGCTCGAGGCGCTGCCCTACATCGTCGTCTTCATCGACGAATTCGCCGACATGATGATGATTGTCGGCAAGAAGGTCGAAGAGCTGATCGCCCGCCTGGCGCAGAAGGCCCGCGCCGCCGGCATCCACCTGATCCTGGCCACGCAGCGGCCGTCGGTGGACGTTATTACTGGTCTTATCAAGGCGAACATCCCGACCCGCATCGCGTTCCAGGTCAGCTCCAAGATCGACTCGCGCACCATCCTTGACCAGTCCGGCGCGGAAACGCTGCTGGGCAACGGCGACATGCTGTACCTGCCGCCCGGCACCGCCATGCCGGAACGTGTGCACGGCGCCTTCGTCAGCGACGACGAGGTGCACCGCGTGGTGGCCCATCTGCGCGCCAGCGGCGGCGGCCCGGACTACATCGAGGGCGTGCTGGAGGAAGTGCAGACCATGGGCGACGGCATCGTGGTCGGCCCCGGCGGCCTGCCCGAAGCCGGCAGCAGCGGCGACGAATCCGACCCGCTGTACGACGAGGCGGTGAAGGTGGTCACCGAAACCCGCCGCGCCTCCATCTCCGGCGTGCAGCGGCGCCTGAAGATCGGCTACAACCGCGCCGCCCGCCTGATCGAGGCCATGGAAGCCGCCGGCATCGTCTCCGGCCCAGAACACAACGGCGACCGCACGGTAATTGCCCCGCCGCCGCCGCGCTGAGGGAGAGAAACGGGGTCAGGTTCACTTCCCCGGAACGCATGGCGAAAACCGGCTGCTGCAGGGAAGTGAACCTGACCCCGTTTCCCTCCCTTTCCCGCCGCATTCAGCCAAGCCCCGCCAAGCTGCCGCCGAACCCCACGAGACCCGCCATGAAAACCGCCTTCCGCCTGATCACCGGCCTTTGCCTGTTGGGCTTGTCACTGGCCGCCCACGCTGGCGCCCGCGAACAGCTCGACAGCTTCAGCCGCGGCATCGAAGGCCTGTCGGCGGACTTCGCGCAGCGCGTGTTCGGACCCAACGGTGAGCCCAAGGACGAATCCAGCGGTCGCGTGCAGCTGAAGGCGCCGCGCCAGTTCCGCTGGGAAGTGGTGAAGCCCTATCCGCAGCTGATCGTCGCCGACGGCGACAACCTCTGGATCTACGACCCGGACCTGGAACAGGTGAGCGTGCGCAACCAGAGCGCCGAAGAAAACAGCAGCCCGCTGGCCGTGCTGATCGACCCGACCGAACTCGAGCGCCAGTTCAACGTGTCCGAAGGCGGCAGCGGCCAGGGCCTGGAATGGCTGGAACTCAAGCCGAAAAAGCCCGAAGAAGCGCCCTTCGAGCACGCCCGGCTGGGCTTCGGCCCCGCGGGCCTGGTGCGCATGGAATTGTTCGACGGCCTCGGCCAGCGCACGGTGCTGGGCTTCTCGGCCTGGAAGCGCAACCCCGCCTTCGCCGCCGACACCTTCGCCTTCGTGCCGCCCGAGGGCGTGGACGTGGTGGGTGAGCCGGTGGCGCGCGCCGAAGTCACGCCCATCGCGGACTGAGGCCTTTCCGGCCAGAATGTCGGCGTGGCCAAGAAAAAACCCGCCAGCGAGTCGTCCCTGTTCAAGGCCCCCGAAGGCCTGAAGCCCCTGGCCGAGCGCATGCGCCCGGCGTCCCTGTACGAAATGGTCGGCCAGCGCCGCCTGCTGGCGCCGGGCAGCGCGCTGCGCCGCGCGGTCGAGTCCGGCAACGTGCATTCGATGGTGCTCTGGGGCCCGCCCGGCTGCGGCAAGACCACCCTGGCCCTGCTGCTGGCCCGTTACGCCGAAGCCGAGTTCGTCGCCATCTCCGCCGTGCTCTCGGGCCTGCCGCAGGTGCGCGAGGTGCTGGCCGAGGCCGAGCAGCGTTTCAACGAGGGACGCAGAACCGTTTTGTTCGTGGACGAGGTGCACCGCTTCAACAAGGTGCAGCAGGACGCCTTCCTGCCGCACATCGAACGCGGCAGCATCCTGTTCGTAGGCGCCACCACCGAAAACCCCAGCTTCGAACTCAACTCTGCGCTGCTGTCGCGCTGCCGCGTGCACGTGCTGGAAGCGGTGTCGCAGGACGACATCATCGAAGCCCTGAAGCGCGCACTGGCCGACGAGAGCCGCGGCCTGGGTGGGCAGGGCATCGAAGTGGACGACGAACGCCTGCGCGAGATCGCCGGCGCCGCCGACGGCGATGTGCGCCGCGGCCTGACCCTGCTGGAGATCGCCGCCGAACTGGCCGCCGACGAAGGCGGCCGCATCACGCAAACGACCCAGGTGCAGGTGCTGGCCGACCGCACCCGCCGCTTCGACAAACAGGGCGAACAGTTCTACGACCAGATCTCGGCCCTGCACAAATCCGTGCGCAGCTCCAACCCGGACGCCGCGCTGTACTGGTTCACGCGCATGCTGGACGGCGGCTGCGACCCGCACTACCTGGCGCGGCGCATGACCCGCATGGCGGTGGAAGACGTCGGCCTGGCCGACCCGCGCGCCCTGCAGATGGCCATCGAAGCCTGGGCCACCTACGACCGCCTGGGCAGCCCCGAAGGCGACCTGGCCCTGGCGCAACTGGTGATCTACCTGGCCAGCTGCGCGAAATCCAACGCCGGTTACGTGGCCTTCAAGGCGGCGCAGGCCGACGTGCGCGAACACGGCACCCAGGACGTGCCGCTGCACCTGCGCAACGCGCCGACGAAACTGATGAAGGAGCTGGGCTACGGCACCGGCTACCAGTACGACCACGACGCGCCCGACGGCATCGCCCTGGACCAGACGGCGTTTCCGGATGCGATGGGCGAGCGCGTGTACTACGAGCCGGTCGAGCGCGGCCTCGAGATCAAGCTCAAGGAAAAACTCGATCGCCTGCGCGCGGCACGCGAAGATGCCAGGGGAAAGAAGCGATGAACTGGAACCTGCTGTGGCTGGTGATGGCCGGCGGCGCCTGGGCGCCGGTGCCCGGCATCTGATCGGCGGCTGGCTGGTGCGTCAACTCGGCAGCGGCATGCCCTGGGGTACGTTGGCGGTGAACCTGCTGGGCAGCTTCGCAGCGGGTTTCCTGCTGATCTGGCTGGAAGGCCGCGGCTCCAGCGCGCTGTACCTGCGCGCGTTCCTGATCGTCGGTGTGCTAGGTGGCCTGACGACCTATTCGGCGCTGATGCTTGAGTGTTTGCTGATGGCGCGTGGGGCGAAGTCGGGCGTGCTGGCCGGATACCTCGGGCTGACGCTGGTGGGTGGGTTCTTCCTCGTCTGGGTAGGCGCCCGGTTGGCTGAGATCATCAAGCCCGGTTGATTTCGCTGGCGTCTACGAAAGCGTGGTCGATTCAGGGTTTCGTGTCGCACATGGTCCTGCCCGTCGGCGAGATGGGGCATGAGATGCCGGTGAACGAAGACATCGTGCTGGCCGCGTTGAAGGACGGGCTGCCGGCGAAGGAGGGCGTGTACCACGTGCCCGGCCTGGCGCCGGACCAGTACGCGGATGCCGCCGCCACCGCCGCGTATTCGGCCAAGGCCACGGCCAACCCGAATGCGGTGATCTTCTACCAGCCGGTCGGCCGCGACGGCATGGCCATGGGGCCGCAGATGGGCAAGGAGTTCGCCACCAATTTTGTCTCGGCGTTGCTGGCGGCGTGGATCCTGGCGCTCGCGCCGTTCGGGTTCGGCAAGCGCGTGGTCATCGCCACGGTGCTGGGGCTGTTCGCCTGGCTGGTGATCAGCGTGCCGTACTGGAACTGGTACCGCTTCGCCGCCGACTTCACCCCTGGGCAGCCTGATCGGTACCGGGGTGGGCTGGTTCCTGGCCGGCCTGCCGATGGCCTGGTGGCTGAGCCGCAAGGGGCAATAAGCCCACGGCAACCCGCCTGGGCCGTGCACGGCGGCCCGGGTGCCGGGGCGGGGGCAAGCCTGCTATAACGCACACCCGCACTGCACGGACCACCCATGGCCAACACCCCCGAACAGAACCGGGTACTGGAAGACATCCGCAAATACGGCTGCCACGTGATCCAGGTGCGGGTCAACGGCGCCGATCCCGCCTATGCCTACACGGTCGGCATCGGCCGCACTTCGGATGCGCCCGACGTGGTGGTGGTGGGCCAGCCCGCGCCGGCGTCGCACCGGCTGCTGCACGCCTACAACCTGCGCGTGCGCCGCGGCGAACGGTTCGAGCTGGGCCACCTGGCCGACGGTTTCCTGAAAGGCCAGTCGGTGGCCTTCCGCCCGGTGGACGCTTCGCACCACCTGCCGCGCTTCGCCTGGAACCTCTGGCTCAACGGCGGCCCCGGTTTCCAGATGATGCAGATGGTCTACCCCAGCCGCGAGGGCATCTGGCCCTGGGACCCGATGGCCGACGGTTATCTGCAGCAGTTGCAGCCGATGCTGGAGCATCCCGCGGGCGCTTGATCCCGGCTTGGCCCGGCGCGGTCCACGCAGGTAAGGTGGAGCCAACGTCGGGGAGGGCGCGATGAGCAAGCCATTCGGTAGCAACCACGGGTCCGTGCTGGCCCAACCGGAGTTCCGGAATGTCGCCAGCCGCGCCTTCGACGCCGGCCACACGCTGCCGCAATTGCTGATCGACTGCTGCCGGCGCTACGGCGACCGGCCGGCCTTCAGCAACCTCGGCCACAGCCTGAGTTTCGCCGACATCGACCGGCTGAGCGCCGACTTCGCCGCGTACCTGCGCCACGGCCTGAAGCTGCAGCCCGGCGACCGCGTCGCCATCATGCTGCCCAACCTGCTGCAGTACCCGGTGGCGGTGCTGGGCGTGCAGCGCGCCGACCTGGTGGCGGTGCTGGTGAACCCGATGTACACCGCGCGCGAGCTGAAGCACCAGCTGGCCGATTCCGGGGCGCGCGTGCTGGTGGTGCTCGACAACTTCGGCGCCGTGGCGCAGGAGGCACTGCCCGGCACGCCGGTCGAACACGTCATCACCACCCGCGTCGGCGACCCGCTGCGCTGGCCGAAGTCGCTGCTGGTGGATTTCGCGCTCAAGCACGTCAAGAAGATGATTCCGCCCTTCGCCATCCCCGGTGCGATCCGCTGGCCGGCGGCGCTTGTGGCTGGCGCGAAACTGCCGCGCGTGGTCTCGGCTGCCAAGGCCACCGACACCGCGCAGCTGCAATACACCGGCGGCACCACCGGCCTGTCGAAGGGCGCGATCCTGCCGCACCGGGCGTTGATCGCCAACGTGGCCGCGGCCGAGCAGTGTTTCGGCCACTCGATGGACCCGGCCACCGACGACTTCGTCATCTGCCTGCCCATCTACCACATTGCCGCCTACACCAACCTGCTGTTCACTCTGGTGCACGGCTTCCACGCCGAGCTGGTGACCAACCCGCGCGACATTCCGGGGCTGATCGCCACGCTGGCCCGGGTGAAGCCCGCGTTCTTCTCCGGCGTGAACACGCTGTACGACGCGCTGATGAACCACCCCGATTTCGCCAGGCTGGATCTGTCCGGCCTGAAGCTGTGCCTGCAGGGCGGCACCGCCCTGCGCCGCGGCACCGCCGAACGCTGGAAGCAGCTCACCGGCAAGGACGTTGTGGAAGGCTACGGCCTGTCGGAAACCAGCGCCGCCATCACCTACAACCGCTGGGACGGCCCGAACCCCGTCGGTTCGATCGGACTGGCCCTGGGCGAGGTCGAGATCAGCCTGCGCGACGAGAACGGTGTTGAGGTGCCACGCGGCGAACCCGGCGAGCTGTGCGCCCGCGGCCCGCAGATGACCACCGGCTACTGGAACCAGCCCGAAGAAACCCGGCACGCGTTTTTCGACGGCGGCTGGTTCCGCACCGGCGACATCGCCCGCCAGGACGAACAGGGTTATTTCTTCCTGCTCGACCGCCGCAAGGACATGATCCTGGTCTCGGGCTTCAACGTGTTCCCGAACGAGGTCGAAGACGTGGTGGCCCTGCACCCCGGCGTGCTGGAAGCCGCCGTGGTCGGCATGCCCGACGAAAAATGCGGCGAGGCCGTGCGCCTGGTGGTGGTGCGCCGCGACCCGGCCCTGACCGAAGACGACCTGCGCGCCCACTGCCGCAAGCACCTCACCGGCTACAAACAGCCCAAGACCATCGAATTCCGCGACAGCCTGCCCAAGTCGGCGGTGGGCAAGATCCTGCGCCGCGAGCTGCGTTGAGTTCAGTGGGCGTGCGCGGAGTCCTTGATCACAATGGCCAGGCGCAGCCCCATCGAGTCGAGCACGCTGCCGATCGTCGCCAGCTTCGGGTTGCTGGTGGGCACCAGTGAACGATAGAAGCTGCTGCGGCTGCCGATGCCGGCCTTCCGCGCCACGTCCTGCACGCCCATGGCCTTGACGGCATCGCCGAGGGCCTTGAGGAACAGCTCCTGGCCGCCTTCTTCCATGCAGGCGTCGAGATAGTCGGCGATGGCGGCTTCATCGCCGAGGTGTTCGCTGATCTCGAATTTTTTCGTCTTCATGGCGATGCTCCTACACGCAAGCGGCGAGTTCCTTCGCCCGGGTGATGTCCGCAGCCTGGGTCGACTTGTCGCCACCGCAAAGCAGGATGACGATCCGGCCGTTACGGTCCAGAAAGTAGAGCCTCAGGCCGGGGCCCCAATGGATCCGCGACTCCGAGACACCATTCCCGATGGGCTGGCAGTCACCGGGGTTGCCTTCCTGCATGTTGCGGATCCGGGCCAGTACCCGTGCCTTGGCGGCGGAGGGCTGGCTTTTCAGCCAGTCGTCGAATTCCAGTGTGGAGACTACTTCAGTCATGGCCAATTGTCTCCTTTGGGAGACAGGTGGCCATGGGTGATCTGGCCCGATTGCAGGTAGGAATAGGCCTCTGTTTTCGTTGCATGGGCGGGCAGGGCGCGGCGATAATGCCGCGTCCCGTTTCATATTTGGAATGACCCCATGCTCGACCCGACCCTCCTGCGCGGCCAGTTGGCCGAGACTGCCGCCCGCCTTAAGGCCACCCGTGGCTTCGACCTGGACGTGGCCACGCTCGAGCGCCTGGAGTCCGAGCGCAAGCAGATCCAGGGCCGCACCAGGAACTACAGAACCTGCGCAACACCCGGTCCAAGGCCATCGGCATGGCCAAGGGCAAGGGCGAGGACACCACCGCTTTGATGGCCGAGGTGGCCGGCATTGCCGATGAACTCAAGACGTCGGAACAACGCCTGGAAGAAATCCGCGCCGAGATCGACCGCATCGCGCTGACCATCCCGAACCTTCCGCACGCGTCGGTGCCCCTGGGCAAGGACGAGACGGAGAACCGGGAAATCCACCGATGGGGCACCCCGCGCAGCTTCGACTTCCCGGTGAAGGACCACGTCGAACTCGGCGCCCGCGACGGCTGGCTGGACAGCGACGCCGGCGCCAAGCTCAGCGGCGCCCGCTTCACCGTGCTGCGCGGCCCGCTGGCGCGCCTGCACCGCGCCCTGGCCCAGTTCATGCTGGAACTGCAGACCCAGGAACACGGCTACCTGGAAGTGAACGTGCCGCTGATCGTCAACGCCGACAGCATGCGCGGCACCGGCCAGCTGCCCAAGTTCGAGGAAGACCTGTTCGGCATCGACTTCGGCGACAGCAAGCGTTACCTGATTCCCACCAGCGAAGTGCCGCTGACCAATATCGTGCGCGACACCATCGTCGAGGATTCCGAGCTGCCGCTGCGGATGACCGCGCACTCGATGTGCTTCCGGGCCGAAGCCGGCAGCCATGGCCGCGACACCCGCGGCATGGTGCGGCAGCACCAATTCGAAAAGGTGGAACTCGTCTCCATAGCGCGCCCCCAAGAATCCGAGGAAGAACACGAGCGCATGACGCGCTGCGCGGAAACCGTGCTGGAAAAGCTCGGGCTGCCCTACCGCAAGGTGCTGCTGTGCACCGGCGACATGGGCTTCGGCGCCATCAAGACCTACGACCTGGAAGTCTGGTTGCCGTCGCAGGACACCTACCGCGAAATCAGCAGCTGCTCGAACTGCGGCGACTTCCAGGCTCGGCGCATGCAGGCCCGCTGGCGCAACCCGGCCACCGGCAAACCCGAGCCCGTGCACACGCTCAACGGCTCCGGCCTGGCCGTGGGCCGCTGCCTGCTGGCGCTGATGGAGAACTACCAGCAGGCCGACGGCAGCATTGAAATCCCCGCCGCGTTGCGGCCGTACATGGGCAACCAGGAGCGCATCGGATGAACCACCCGGACCTCAACGACCTGCAGTTCTACGCCATGGTGGTCGAACACGGCGGTTTCGCCGCGGCCGAACGCGCTCTGGGCATTCCCAAGAGCCGCCTCAGCCGCCGCATCGCCCAGCTGGAAACCGAACTGGGCGTGCGCCTGCTGCAGCGGAGCACCCGCAAGTTCGCCGTCACCGACGTGGGCCAGTCGGTGTACCGCCACGCCCAGACCATGCTGGCCGAAGCCCAGGCCGCGCGCGAAGCCGTGGACCGCGTCAGCGCCACGCCGCGCGGCAGCATCAAGGTCAGCTGCCCGGTGGCCATTGCCAGGAAGTGCTGGGCCCCATCCTTCCCGACTTCATGAAAAAACACCCGCAGGTGCGCGTGCAGATGCACGTCAGCAACCGCCGGGTGGACGTGATACAGGAAGGCTTCGACATCGCCGTGCGCGTGCGCAGCCAGCTGACCGACGACGGCGAAATGGTGGCCCGCAGCTTCGGCCAGCTGCGCGAACTGCTGGTGGCCAGCCCGCGTTACCTGGACCGCGTGGGCCGCCCGCAGATCCCCGGCGACCTGGCCCACCACACCACCCTTAGCATGAGCGAAGACGACAGCCGCCAGCGCTGGACCCTGCACGGCCCCGACGGCCAGGTGCAGAAGGTGGACCTGACGCCGACCCTGATGGCGCACGACTTCCCCCTGCTGATGGCCGCCGCCCGCGAAGGCCTGGGCGTGGTGCTGCTGCCCGAGCTGACCTGCGCCGAGGCCATCCGCCGGGGCGAACTGGAAGTGGTGCTGCCGCAGTGGCACCTGCCGCAGGGCATCTGCCACGCCATCTACCCCAGCCGCCGCGGCCTGCTGCCGGCGGTGCGGGTGTTCATCGATTTCCTGGCCGAGCGGCTGCCGGGGCTGATCGAGGACAGCCGGCTGAAGTGCGGCACGCCCGGCGGCGTGCCCTGCGAGAAACCGAAGCTGGCGGCGGGCTAGAATTGCGCCGCGGCCGCCGGGGCAGGGCGGCCGGCAAAGACAACGGAGAGGTGGCCGAGTGGTTTAAGGCAGCGGTCTTGAAAACCGCCGAAGGGTCAAACCTTCCGTGGGTTCGAATCCCACTCTCTCCGCCACTTCAGCCCCATGCCGCGCTTGCGGCGAGGCTTGCCAGGGCGAAACCGGCATGCGCCGCGACCGGTGCGACCAGCGAGCGGGTTCGCACGTAAAGTAGTGAGCAGACAGCGCCGATGCCCAGTAGCGAAAACGTTTCATGCAGCGTTGTGGGGCGATACGACAGCACGAATACGCTGGTGGAAAACGTGCCGGCCCCCAAGGTGCCGAGGGTGCGTTCGGCGAGGGTTATCAGCCAGGCGCGATAGGCGAGTTCATCGATCATGGGTGAGAAGGCGGCCAGCGCCAGCAGCAGGATGATCGCGTTGGTGTCCAGGCCGGACGCGTCATCCGGTTGTCCGCCATGCCAAGGCAGGCCGACGGCGCCGTTGGCCGCGACCACGACGAGAAACAGCACCAGCGCCGCCGCCGCGCCTAGGGCCAGATGCCTCTGCACGCCTGCGCCGGGCCGCAAGGCCGGCAGTGCGAACTGTTCGCGGAACATCCAGTAAAGGCTCAGACAGATGCCGCCGGGAACGAGCAGGTAGAGCAGCAGGTGCTGCGCTGCGAACCCGCTGCGGCCCGCCACGGTGTCGGTGCTGGCGTCGTTGATGCGGAACAGGCCGGTGGCGCAGACCTGAAGGCCGCTGGCGTGGGCCAGGTGTTCCAGTTCTTCGCGTGCGGCCTGCGCCATGGCGACCTGAAGCCTGCCGAACGAAAGCTCCACCGCGTGATCGCCGCATGTATCAGGCCGTTGCAGTGTTGCGGATGCCGGGATGACGCGACCGGAAGAAAAAACATAGTTCGACATGAGTGCCGTCCGTGCACTCACCACTGCGTCATGCTCACCCTGCGCCCAGACGATGGCGCGGTCGTGATCCCCCACCTGCATCAGCGCGTTGACGAACATGTGCGTGCACAGCGCAAGTACCACCGGCAGCAGCAAGGACATCGCCATGAGCAGTGGATTCGGTGCGGGCTTCATCGGCGGCATGTTAAAGGACATGCCGCATCCTAGCCCGGGGAAAACCGCCTGCGGACGAGCTTATGCAGTATCGCTAATGGCGTTAGTGATTGGAGCCAAGCTGCTGTGTGTCTGAGTTGTTGGCTTCCTGGCGACGCATGATGTTTGCGCCGGCCCGATGCCGGTCAATTCCTACGCCCATGCCAGCCGTCGGCGCTGGAGCGCGACGCGGGCAGTGGCTAGCGTTGGGGGCGAGTCAAAGGGGAGCGTGACGAATGATCAGAGTATTTCTGTTGGACGACCATGCGCTGGTGCGCACCGGTTACCGCCTGATCCTGCAGCAGGAGAAGGACATCGAGGTGGTGGGTGAAGCCGGCAGTGGCGAAGAGGGCCTGCCGCAGGTGCGGCGCCTGAAACCCGATGTGGTGCTGTGCGACCTGCACCTGCCGGGCATCAGCGGGCTGGACGTGACCGAACGCATCGTGCGCGGCGACTTCGGCGCGCGGGTGCTGATCGTGTCGGTGCAGGAGGATGGCCCGATGCCGCGGCGGCTGATCGAGGCCGGCGCCAGTGGTTATCTGGGCAAGGGCTGCGATGCGCATGAACTGGTGAAGGCGATCCGCGAGGTGTTCCGGGGCAGGCGGTATCTCGCCAGCCACGTCGCCCAGCACATGGCCCTGGCCCGGATTTCCGGCGATGGCACGCCATTTGATCTGCTCTCACCGCGCGAACTGGAAGTCGCCCGCATGCTGTGCCACGGCATGCGCATGGAGGAGATCGGCAAGCGCCTGAGCCTGAGTGGCAAGACGGTGGCCACGCACAAGTACCGGCTGTTCGAAAAGCTGGGCATCAAGGACACGGTGGCGCTGGCGCGGCTGGCCACGCGGCACGGGGTGTCGGATCCGGTGTACGCGATCTGAGGTCCGCGAAAGGAAAGGGCGCCTTGCGGCGCCCTTTCTTCATCAGCCCTGCTTACCCGGCTGCGGCGGCTCATCACCGTTATCCAGCGACCAGTTCGGCGCAGGCGGCACGTCCTCTTCCTTCGGCGCCTCCGGCTCGGCGGCGGCCACCGGCTCGGGGCGCTTGGCCTCGTAGGGCGGCGGCGCGTCGAACATGGCGGGCTGCGTGCGCAGGAACGGGTTCACCGGGGCGGCCGGCGCGGCAGGTGCGGGCACCGGCTGCGGAACAGGCTCGGACGGGATCAGGCTGGCCTGCACCGGGGCGGCGGGGGCGGGTGTCGGCGTAACGACCGGCGCCGCAACCACAGGCGCCGGCGCAACCACCGGCTCGACCACCACTTCAACCACCGGCGCAACCGGCGCTTCCTCCACCACGGCCTGCGGAACTTCGGTTGGCGTGGCTTCCAGAATGGCAGCGGCCACCGGCGTCACTTCCACCGGGGCAGCCACCGGCGCAGGCGCGGCAGTGGGCGAGGGCACCGACACCGGCGCCACGGTTTCCGCCACCACCACCGGCGCAACCACGGCGGCGGCTACGGCCGCTACGGGCGCGGCGGCCACCGGCTTCGGCGCGGCCACGGGCGCGGGGCCCAGGTCGTCGAAGTCGGATTCGGCGGCGGTCACGGTCGGCGCGGCGGCGGCGCGGGGTGCGTTGCCGTCCTGCGGTTCCGGCTCTTCGTCTTCGAAGTCGGCTTCGCTGTCGCTCAGCTGGCCTTCCTGGCCACTGGCGTTCTCGGCACCTTCCGGGCTGCCGTCCGGACGACGGCGGCGGCGGCCACCGCGGCGGCCGCGACGACGGCGGCCGGTGCCTTCGGCATTGGCGGCGTCGGTAGCGGGCGCGGCGCTGTTCTCCAGGCCTTCCACCGGCTGGCCGTCGGCGTCCACCACCGGTGCGACCGGCACTTCGCCTTCGGCCAGTTCACCGCCGCTGGCGGCGGCCTGCGCGGCCAGGCGGGCGGCGCGGGCTTCGCGGCGTTCCTGTTCGCGCTTGATGTTTTCCTGGCGCTGCTGTTCGCGGCGTTCGGCGTCCTTCTTCTGCTGCTCTTCGCGGCGCACCTGGGATTCCAGGCGCTTGATCTCGTCGAGCTTCTTCTGCTCTTCGGTGCGCTCGGGCTTGGGCGGCTTGGGCTGCTGCTGCGGCTTGCCCTGGTTCTGCTGCGACGGCTTGTTGCCGCGGTCGCCACGCTCGCCACGTTCACTGCGATCGCCACGGTCACGGCCACGGCCGCTGCGGTCGTTGCGGTCACGGCGGCCGCCGTTGCCACCGCGGTCGCTGCGCTCACCGCGTTCCGGACGGGCCGGCTGCGCGGTGGTCTTGGCGGCCGGGGCTTCGTCGCCGGTGAAGACGGACATCAGACGGGCGAAGAAACCACGCTTCGGCGCCGCCACGGTATTGGCGAACACCGGGGCGGGTGCGACTTCGACTTCCGCTTCCTCGCGCACCGGCGCCGGGTTCGGCGGGCGCACGGCGGTGACGGCCGGCAGGTCGGGCACATTGATGTGCGCCTTGGTCAGCGAATGCACGGCCAGCTTGCGCGGGGTGGTGCGGTGGTAGCTCGGCTTGCCGGCTTCCTCGCCCAGCTCGTTTTCGCGCAGGCGGCTGATGTTGAAGTGCGGGGTTTCCAGCTGGTCGTCGGCGACGATGACCACCGGCGCGTCGTGGCGCTGTTCGATCTCGATCAGGGCGCGGCGCTTTTCGTTCAGCAGGTAGTTGGCGATTTCCGGCGGGGCCTGCACCAGCACCTGCCCGGTGTTCTCCTTCATCGCATGCTCTTCGGCCAGGCGCAGGATGGACAGCGACAGCGACTCGACGCTGCGCATGCGGCCATGGCCTTCGCAGCGCGGGCAGACGATCTGGCTGGATTCGCCCAGCGACGGACGCAGGCGCTGGCGGCTCATCTCCAGCAGGCCGAAGCGCGAGATGCGGCCGATCTGCACGCGTGCGCGGTCCTGCTTGAGCGCGTTCTGCAGGCGTTCTTCCACCAGGCGCTGGTGCTTGCCGGAAGACATGTCGATGAAGTCGATCACCACCAGGCCGCCCAGGTCGCGCAGGCGCATCTGGCGGGCCACTTCGTCGGCGGCTTCCAGGTTGGTGTTGAACGCCGTCTCTTCGATGTCGCTGCCCTTGGTGGCGCGCGAGGAGTTCACGTCGATTGCGGTCAGCGCTTCGGTCTGGTCCACCACGATGCTGCCGCCCGAGGGCAGGCGCACCTGGCGCTCGTAGGCGCCCTCGATCTGGGACTCGATCTGGTAGCGGTTGAACAGCGGGGTCGGGTCTTCGTAGAACTTGAGCTTGCGCAGGTTCTGCGGCATCACCGAGGCCATGAAGTCCTTGGCCTCTTCGTACATCTCCTTGGTGTCCACCAGGATCTCGCCCACGTCGGCGCGCAGGTAGTCACGCAGGGCGCGGATGATCAGGCGCGATTCCCTGGTAGATCAGGAACGGGGCCGGCTTGGCCAGGGCGGCATCGGTAATGGACTTCCAGACCTGCAGCAGATAGTCGAGGTCCCACTGCAGCTCGTCGGCGGCGCGGCCGACACCGGCGGTGCGGATGATCACGCCCATGTCGTCGGGGATGGTCAGCGCGTCCATGGCCTCTTTCAGGGCCTGGCGGTCGTCGCCCTCGACCCGGCGCGAGACGCCGCCGGCGGTGGGCGAGTTCGGCATCAGCACCATGTAGCGGCCGGCCAGGGAAATGAACGTGGTCAGGGCGGCGCCCTTGTTGCCGCGCTCTTCCTTGTCCACCTGGACGACCACTTCCTGGCCTTCGCGCAGGAATTCCTTCAGGCCGGCCTTGTTCGGGTCGACGCCGGGGACGAAGTAGTCGCGGAGATTTCCTTGAGCGGCAGGAAGCCGTGGCGCTCGCCGCCGTATTCGACAAAGGCCGCTTCAAGGGAAGGTTCAAGCCGGACGATGCGGCCCTTGTAGATGTTGGACTTCTTCTGTTCTTTCGAGGGCTGCTCGATGTCGATGTCGTACAGGTTCTGGCCATCGACGATCGCCACGCGCAGTTCTTCGGCCTGCGTGGCATTGATCAACATACGCTTCATTGTCTGGTGTCCTCACGCGCTCAACCGCGAGGAACGCCGGGGTCCGCGCCCGATGTTTCCGACCCGGGGCGCATCGCGCACCCAGGCCTGGCAGGAACTTCCAGCGCTTCTAAACCTTGGGCGTACCCACGGGAGCGCTTGTTTTGTTTTGTTCGGTAAAGGGGCCCGGAACGCGCCTGGCGTGTTCCGGTGTTCGCGGACCCTAGGGTTCGCGGCAATATCCGTCTGCCTTCGGCACCGGCTAACATGGTCACCCCCGTGGGGTGTGGTAGCGGTTCCTCGGGATTCGCGGGTGGGCGGCTTTCGGCCGACACCCCAGCGAAATCAGGACGTTATCTCGCGAAGCGATTGTATAGGCGGAACCCCCATGGCGGCAAATGATGTCTCCACCGGCGTGAGACTGGTCAAGGTGCCCGAGGACCGGGACGGCCAGCGGCTGGACAACTTCCTGCTGCTGCAGCTCAAGGGGCGCCCCGCAGCTTGGTTTACAAGCTGGTGCGCAGCGGCCAGGTTCGCATCAACGGCAAGCGGGCCAAGGCCGACAGCCGCCTGGCCGGGGGCGACGAGGTCAGGATCCCGCCCGTGAAGCTGAACGAGCCCGGCGAGGTCCGGCCGCCGCCGAAGGGCCTGCTGGACCGGCTGGCCGCCAGCATCGTGTTCGAGGACAAGGCCCTGCTGGCCGTGAACAAGCCCAGCGGCCTGGCCACCCACGGCGGCAGCGGCATCAGCCACGGGCTGATCGAGTCCCTGCGGGCGCTGCGCCCGGGCGAGCCGCTGGAACTGGTGCACCGGCTCGACCGGGACACCTCGGGCGTGATCATCATCGCCAAGAAACGTTCGGCCCTGCTGGAACTGCAGGCCCTGATGCGTGCCGGCGAGGACGATGAAGGCCCGGGCAAACGTTACCTGGCGCTGCTGGTCGGGCGCGTTCCGAACGGCACGCTCACCGTGGACGCGCCGCTGCAGAAAGCGGTGCTGCAGGGGGCGAACGTTCGGTGCGGGTGGATCCCACCGGTAAGCCGTCGGTCAGCCACTTCAAGGTGCTGGAGCGCCGCGGTGGCCACAGCTTCTGCGAAGTGCGCATCGAAACCGGGCGCACGCACCAGATCCGCGTGCATGCCGCGCACCTGGGGCACCCGGTGGCGGGCGATGACAAATACGGCGACGACGAGGCCAACAAGCGGCTGGCGCAGCAGGTGGGCCTGAAGCGGCTGTTCCTGCACGCGGCCTCGATCGAGTTCGCGCTCGACAAGGGCAAGACGCCCTATCTGATCAACGCGCCGCTGAGCGAAGAACTCAACGCCGTGCTCGACCGCCTGGTTTAGGCCAGCTGCTGGGCCTTCGCGGCACAGATGAAATCGTTTTCGCTCAGGCCGCCCACGTCGTGGGTGGAATAACGCACCACGGCGCGGTCGTAGTGCACGCCCAGGTCGGGGTGGTGGTCTTCGGCGTGGGCCACGTAGGCCAGGGCGTTCACGAAGGCCATGGTCCGGTAGTAGTCCGGGAAGCGGAAGGTCCTGCGGATGGCGGCGCCGTCCTCGACCAGGTCCCAGCCGGGCAGGGCATCGAGGTAACGGGCGACCATCTCCTCCGACAGCTTGTTGTGGGCGCCCTTGAGCGGCTGGCAGCGGCGGGAGGCGAGTTCATTGATCGAGGTCATGACAGCGTTCCGTGGCGGTTGGGGAAAGTATAGGCCGCGGGTCTACAATGCGCGCCATGATCAACATCTCCGAATCCGCGCAGGGCTATTTCCAGCGCCTGCTGCAGTCCCAGGGCGGCGACGCCGTGGGCATCCGCCTGTCCGCCGTGAACCCCGGCACGCCGCGTGCCGATGCGCGCCTGGAGTTCGCCGAACACGGCGACCTGCTGGGCGACGAGTGGGCGGTGGAATGCGAGGGCTTCACGCTGTACGTGGACGCGCCCAGCGCGCCCTACCTGGACTCGGCCGACATCGATTTCGTCAACAACGCCACCGGCGGCCAGCTCACCATCAAGGCACCGCGCATCAAGGGCGACCAGCCGGCGGGCGATGCCTCGCTGGTGGAGCGCGTGCAGTGGATGATCGAGTCGGAGATCAACCCGCAGCTGGCCTCGCACAAGGGTCGGGTGGCGCTGGACTCGATCGGTGCCGATGGCGTGGTGTACCTGCGCTTCGGCGGCGGCTGCCACGGCTGCGGCATGGCCGACGTGACCCTGAAACAGGGCATCGAGAAATCGATGATGGCGAAATTCCCCGAAGTCACCGCCGTGCGCGATGCGACCGACCACAGCACCGGCGCCGCGCCGTATATTGCCCGGGGCTGAACGATCCGGGCGGCGCGTTCGGTCTTAACCGATTCTTTCCGGGTCGTCCCGGTACTCTCTCGCGGCCCCTCCTACTTCTGCGGTGCCCGTGAGCGACGACCACGAATTGCTCGATCCCGCACAGGTACTCAATGACGCCGGCTACCGGTGGCGGCATCGAAGATCGTATTCGACGCGCTCCGAACCCTTGCCCTGGCGTATCCGGATGGGCCTGCTGATGCTGCTGGCCGGCGGGCACCTGCTGGTGTTCTGGGTGTTCGACCGCAGCAGTTTTTCGGTGATGCGTCCGATCGAGGAACGTGTCACGACCCTGGTCTTCCTGGACCCGCCGCCGCCCGAGCCGGAGCCCGAGCCGATTCCGGAACCCGAACCGGAACCCGTAGTCGAACCCGAGCCTGTGCCGGAACCCGAACCCGAACCCGAACCGGAGCCGGAGCCGGAGCCGGAGCCGGAGCCGGAGCCGGAGCCGGAGCCGGAGCCGGAGCCGGAGCCGGAGCCGGAACCGGAACCGGAACCGGAACCGGAACCGGAACCGGAACCGGAACCGGAACCGGAGCCGGAACCTGAGCCCGAGCCCGAGCCCGAGCCCATCGACGTCCCCGAACCCGTCGTGGTCCGCCTGCCAGTGGACGAGCCCGAGCCCGACCGGGTCACGGTGCGGGCGCCCACCATCACCGTCGCGCCGGCCCCTTTGCCGGTGGAAGAACCCGCGCCGCCACCGGTCAGCGAACCGTCGCCGGAGCCGCCGGCCGCCTTGCCCGCACGCGCGCCCGAACGGGTCGCCGTACAGCCCGTGACCACGATCGATCCCGTGCGCCTGAAGAAGCGCAAGCTCGACCCGATCACCGGCGAGATCCTGGTTCCCGAGCTGGGTCCGGAAGATCTCGAGCCCGCTCCCGAGGATCCGCTGTCGTCGTTGCCCCAGCCTTCGTTCCCGCCCCCGGGCCCACCGGCCGTGGACGACTTCGGCGGCATGCAGGCGATCGAACTGCCGCCCGCCGGCAGCGGCACCAGCGGCCTGCAGCTCTATCGCGCCGATGGTTCGCTGGACCTGCCCGAAGACGTCGTCGACCAACTGGGCGCAGCCACCAGCAACGACCGCGATTTCAGCTTCCAGATGCCGGGCCTGAACGAGTCGGGCACTTTCATGAAGCGCCAGCCCGCCCTGATCTACGAAGCCACGCGTTTCGAGCAGTACTGGGTCCCCAACAAGGACATCCTCACCAGCCTGCTCGAGCAGGCCGTCGAGGCGAGCACCGGCACCATCGAACTGCCGGTGCCCGGCAGCCCCGGCTCCAAGCTGGTCTGCACGGTGGCGATCCTGGCCGCGGGCGGCGGCTGCGGCATCCGCAACAACAACGACGGCTACGTGGTCAGCGACGACGACCCGACCACCCTGGATCCCGAAGAGGACCGGCAGTGCCGGGTCTGGTGGGACCAGATCGTCAACGCCAGCAGCCAGGATGTCTGGCGCCACACGCGCGCTCTACGACGCGCAGTGCCGCAAGCCGCTGGCGAAGTCGAGCGAAGTGCCGCTGAAATGAACAAGGCCCCTTGCGGGGCCTTGTGGTCAGGCGGCGAGCGACGGAGCGATCAGCGCTCGTCGACCTTGCTCAGGTCGTGCAGGTCGCCTTCCCGGTAGTGGAGAAGAAGGCGGCCAGGTCGTCGATGTCCTCGTCGCTCAGGCCGGCGGCGAAACCAGCCATGATGGCGTTCTCGCGTTCGCCCGACTTGTAGTCGTGCAGGGCCTTGGCCAGGTACTCCGGGTACTGGCCGGCGATCTTGGGATAGGTGTCGTCGAGGCTCTCGTTGCCGGTGGCGCCGTGGCAGGAGGCGCAGGTCTTGGCCTTCTCGGCGCCGGCGACGGGGTCACCCTTCACGCCGGCAGCCAGGGCCGGGGCGGACAGGACGAGCAGGGCGAGGGCGGAAGCGGTACGCAGCATGGTCATCGTGGCCCTCACTTGGCCGGCTTGAGGCTGGACAGGTAGGCCGCGATGTCCGCGATCTCCTGGTCGGAGAAGGACTGCGCCTGTGCCTGCATGGTCGGGTGCTTGCGTTCACCCTTCTTGTAGCTGGCGAGTGCGGCAACCAGATACTGCTCGTTCTGGCCGCCGACCTTGGGCACGCGATAGGTGGGATAGGCGTTCTTGTAGTCGGCGATGCCGTGGCAGCCGGTGCAGGTATAGAACAGGGCCTTCCCCTTATCCGGGTCGCCCTTGGCGGCGGCGGGCAGGGCGGCGAGGGCAAGCACGAGGCTGGCGGCGGGCAACAGGATTCGCTTCATCAGGGTTTTCCGGCTCGAAAGGGTCGGCGGACGGCGTTAAACCGAAATTATAGCCGCAGCATCCGAATACCGGACAGGGGGTCGTCACCTGGACCGCGACGGGTTGTCACCGTTGGGCATCCAGACTTCCGGCATATGCGGGTCTTCACGCCCGTCCTGTACTGTTCTATTCAACTACAACACCCCGCCAAAGCCGAGACCCATGAAGACTCCCAGCCGCTCCCCGAAGCTCCGCGCCGCCGCCCTCCTGGCCCTGGCGATCTCCTGGCCCTGGCGGGTTGTGGTGGCCAGGCCCCTGCCGATGCCGA
Organism: Arenimonas daejeonensis; assembly: GCF_007993735.1. Taxonomy (GTDB): domain Bacteria; phylum Pseudomonadota; class Gammaproteobacteria; order Xanthomonadales; family Xanthomonadaceae; genus Arenimonas; species Arenimonas daejeonensis. Next base: position 2,141,312 of record NZ_CP042453.1, read on the forward strand.
GGCCGCCGAGACCGCGGAAGCGGCCGAAAAAGCCGGCGAAGACGGCAAGTCCGAAGAGAAGAAGATCGACGCGGTGCCGGTCGAAGTCGCGGCGGTGGCCAAGCGCCCGATCTCGGCCAGCTACGCGGGTACCGCCAACCTCGAGGCACCGCACGAAGCCCAGGTGGTGGCCAAGACCTCCGGCGTGCTGCTCGAGCTGCTGGCCGAAGAGGGCGACCAGGTGAAGGCCGGCCAGGTACTGGCCCGTATCGACCCCGACCGCCCGCGCCTGGAGATGGAGCGCGCCCGCGCCACCATGCGCAAGCTTGAGAACAATTACCGCCGCGCGCAGGAACTGCTGGCCTCCAAGCTGGTCAGCGCCGAAGCCAGCGACCAGATCCGCTACGACCTGGAAGCCGCGCGCGCCGCCTACGAGCTCGCCGAACTCGAGCTGTCGTACACCAACATCATCGCGCCGATCGACGGCGTGATCGCACAGCGCGCGGTCAAGACCGGCAACCTGATCCAACTCAACTCCTCGCTGTTCCGCATCGTCGACGACTCGCGCCTGGAGGCCGTGCTGAACGTGCCCGAGCGCGACCTGGCGACCATGCAGCCCGGCCTGTTGGTGCACATGAGCGCCGACGCCATGCCGGGCAAGGTGTTCGAAGGCGTCATCGACCGCGTCAGCCCGGTGGTGGACGGCGGCAGCGGTACCTTCCGCGTGGTGACCCTTTTCAAGGGTGGCGAAGGCCTGCGCCCGGGCATGTTCGGCCGCATCGAGGTGGTCTATGACCAGCGCGCCGATGCGCTGACGGTGCCGCGTGCGGCCCTGCTCGAGGATGCCGGCGAGACCGCGGTGTTCGCCGTGCGCGAAGCCAAGGCGGTGCGCGTGCCGATCGAAGTCGGCCACATGAGCGGCGAACTGGTCGAAGTGCGCAAGGGCCTGACCGAGGGCGAACAGGTGGTGACCGCGGGCAAGATCACCCTGCGTGACGGCGCGTCGGTCGAAGTGCTCAATCCGCCCGCCGGTGGCGCCGTGGATACCGGTGTCGCCCAGGTCGCCAAGAACGGCAACGGGACTCACAACTGATGAACCTCGTAGAGTTCTCCGTCCGTCGGCGCGTCACCGTGCTGATGGTGACGCTGACCTTCGTGCTGTTCGGCGCGATCGGCCTGTCGTCGCTGCCGGTCAACCTGCTGCCCGACCTGAGTTATCCCACGCTGACCGTGCGCACCGAATACACCGGTGCCGCGCCGTCCGAGATCGAGACCCTGATCAGCGAGCCGGTCGAGGAAGCCGTCGGCGTGGTCAAGGGACTGCGCAAGCTCAAGTCGGTGTCGCGCACCGGCCAGAGCGACGTGGTGCTGGAATTCGCCTGGGGCACCGACATGGACCGGGCCAGCCTGGAGGTCCGCGACAAGCTCGAGTCCCTGCGTTTGCCGCTGGAAGCCAAGCAGCCGGTGCTGCTGCGCTTCGACCCGACCACCGAGCCGATCGTGCGCCTGACCCTGTCGGCCAGCGACAAGGCCGGCGCCGCCGACGCCAATGCCGAGCTGGTGCGCCTGCGCCGCTTCGCCGACGACGAACTCAAGAAACTGCTCGAGCCGGTCGAGGGCGTGGCCGCGGTCAAGGTGTCCGGTGGCCTCGAGGACGAGATCCAGGTGTCCATCGACCAGCAGAAGCTGGCCCAGCTCAACCTCGGCATCGGCACGGTCATCGACCGCTTGAAGGCCGAGAACGTCAACATTTCCGGCGGCCGCATCGAAGACGGCAGCCAGCGCTACCTGGTACGCACCATCAACCAGTTCTCCAACGTCGACCAGATGCGCGACCTGCTGATCACCGCGCGCACCGCCGGCGGTGGCAACAGCGCGGCGCAGGAAGCGGCGGCCGCGGCTGCGCGTGTTGCGGCATTGACCGGCTCGGCCGAAGCGTTGGCGGCTTCCGCGAGCGCGCAGAGCGCCGCCTCGGGTTCCGGCAGTGGTCCTGGCGGCGGCCAGGCGATCCGCCTGCGCGACATCGCCACCGTGGTACAGGGTTTCAAGGAACGCGAGGCCATCATCCGCCTCGACGGCCGCGAGGCGGTCGAGCTGGCGATCTACAAGGAAGGAGACGCCAACACGGTCACCGTGGCCGACGCGGTCAAGGGAATGATCGAAGAGATCCGCAGCCAGATCCCGGCCGATGCGGAACTGCGCACGGTGGACGACCAGTCGGTGTTCATCGAGAGTGCGATCAGGGGCGTGCAGTTCGACGCCGTGTTCGGCGGCCTGCTGGCCATCCTGATCATCTTCTTCTTCCTGCGCGATGGCTGGAGCACCTTCGTCATCTCGTTGTCGTTGCCGATTTCGCTGATCGCGACGTTCTTCTTCATGGACCAGTTCGACCTGAGCCTGAACGTGATGTCGCTGGGCGGGCTGGCGCTGGCTACGGGCCTGGTCGTCGACGATTCCATCGTCGTGTTGGAAAGCATCGCCAAGGCGCGCGAACGCGGCCTGGGCGTGCTGGAAGCCGCGCTGGTCGGCACCAAGGAAGTGAGCATGGCGGTGGTGGCGTCCACCCTGACCATCGTCGCGGTGTTCCTGCCGCTGGTGTTCGTCGAGGGCGTCGCCGGCCAGCTGTTCAAGGACCAGGCGCTGACCATCTCGATCGCGATCATGATGTCGCTGGTCGTCGCCATGACCCTGATCCCGATGCTGTCCTCGCTGAAGGCGAAGGCCCCGCTGGCGTTCCCGGCCGAAGCACCGCATCCGGACTGGCGTCCGGAGTCCAAGGTGCTCAAGCCCGTGGCCGCTGTGCGCCGTGGCACGGAGAAGGCGGCCGGCGGCCTGCTGGTGGGCATGTCTTACGTGATGCTGACGATCTTCCGCTTCCTGCGCCGTTATGTCGGCGGCGCGATGGTGTGGCTGGCGGGCCATGTCATGAAGCCCTATGACCTGGCCGCCGCGGCCTACCACCGCACGCTGCCCAGGGCCTTGGACCGTCCTGGCCTGGTGCTGGGTTCGGCGGCCCTGGTGTTCGCCGCCTCGCTGGCCCCTGGTGCCGACGCTGGGCCTGGACCTGATCCCGCAGCTGGCGCAGGACCGCTTCGAGATGACGGTGAAGCTGCCGCCCGGCACCCAGCTGCGCGATACCGACGCCGTGGTGCGGGCCGTGCAGGAAGAACATGCCGGCGACCCGGGTGTGAACGCGCTGTATGCCGTCAGCGGCAGCGGCACGCGACTGGACGCCAACCCGACTGAATCGGGCGAGAACATCGGCAAGATCACCGTGGTGATGGTGCCGGAAGACGCCGCGGAGATCGAAGCGGCCGAGACCGAGCGCCTGCGCGAAACGATGGAAACCCGGTTCCCCGGCGCCGAGATCAAGTTCGGCCGCCCGGAGATCTTCAGCTTCTCCACGCCACTGGAGATCGAACTGCAGGGCGCCGACCTCGGCGATCTCGAAGCGGCCGGCGCCAAGCTGGTGTCGCTGATGGAGGGGTCCGGCCGTTTCGTGGACATCAAGTCCACGGTCGAGGAAGGTTTCCCGGAGATCCAGATCCGCTTCGACCAGGAACGTGCCGCGGCGCTGGGCCTGACCACGCGCCAGATCGCCGACCAGGTCGTGCGCAAGGTGCGCGGTGAAGTGGCGACACGCTACAGCTTCCGCGACCGCAAGATCGACGTGCTGGTGCGGTCGCAGGAGTCCGACCGCGCCTCGATCGAGGACATCAAGCGCCTGATCGTCAATCCCGAGAGCGCCGCGCCGGTGACCCTGGCGGCGGTGGCCGACGTGGTCGCCACCACCGGCCCCAGCGAGATCCACCACGCCAACCAGACCCGCGTGGCCGTGGTGTCCGCCGACCTGGCGCATGGCGACCTGGGCAGTGCCGTGGCCGAGATCCAGTCGCTGGTGGCGGAAAACCCGCTCGGCGCCGGCGTCAGCATGCACGTCGGCGGCCAGGGCGAGGAGCTGCGCGCGTCGGTGATGTCGCTGCTGTTCGCGTTCGGCCTGGCCATCTTATAGTTTACCTGGTGATGGCGTCGCAGTTCGAGTCACTGCTGCATCCGTTCGTCATCCTGTTCACGATTCCGCTGGCCGTGGTCGGTGCGGTGCTCGCGCTGGTGCTGTCCGGCTCGAGCCTGTCGGTCGTCGTGTTCATTGGCCTGATCCTGCTGGTCGGCATCGTGGTGAAGAACGCCATCATCCTGATCGACAAGGTGAACCAGCTGCGCGAGCAGGGTGTGGGCAAGCGCGACGCCATCATCCACGGCGCCGAATCACGCCTGCGCCCGATCATCATGACGACGCTGACGGCCCTGCTGGGCTTCCTGCCGCTGGCCCTGGCATCCGGCGCCGGCGCCGAAGTCCGCTCGCCGATGGCGATCACCGTGATCGGTGGCCTGGCGGTCTCGACGCTGCTGACGCTGCTGGTGATCCCGGTCGTCTACAACCTGATGGACCGCCGCAGCGATGAAAGCTACGTCGCCCGCACCAAGCCGCTGGACCTGGGGCAGGGCGAGGCGGAGGGTTCGCACGCATGAGCATCGTCGAGCTCAGCCTGCGCCGCCCGGTGACGGTGATCATGTTCTTCGTGTCCATGGTCGTCATCGGCCTGATCGCCTCGTTCAGGCTGCCGCTGGAGCAGTTCCCGGCGCTCAACTTCCCCGGCATCTACGTTGACCTGCCGTACCCGGGTTCGACGCCGCAGGAAGTCGAACGCAGCATCGTGCGTCCGGTCGAAGAGGCGCTGTCCACCTGGAGGGCATCAAGCGCCTGGAGGCCAATGCCCGCGCCGACGGTGGCGGCGTGTTCATCGAGTTCTCGGACTGGGGCCGCGACGTCGAGGTGCTGGCCTCCGAAGCGCGCGAGCGCATCGATGCGGTGCGCAGTGACCTGCCGGACGATTTCCAGCGATACCAGGTGATGAAGTTCTCGACCGCCGACGAGCCGATGCTGCGCGTCCGCCTTGGCGGCAATCGGGACCTGACCGGTGCCTACGACCTGATCGAGACGAAACTGGCGCGCCGGCTGGAGCGCGTTCCCGGCGTCGCCCGGGTCGACATTTCCGGTGCACCGCCGAGCGAAATCGAGATCGCGATCGATCCGGACCGGCTGTCGGCCCACGGCCTGAGCCTCAATGAGCTGGCCAGCCGACTGCAGGCGGTCAATTTTTCCGTGTCGGCCGGCATGGTGGACGACGGCGACCGCCGCCTGCGTGTGCAGCCGATCGGTGAGCTGCGCGACCTGCGCGAACTGCGCGAACTCGTCGTCGGAGCCAACGGCCTGCGGCTGGAGCAGATCGCCGATGTGCGCCTGAAGGCGTCGCGCGTGGATTTCGGTCGCCGCCTGGAGGGCCAGCCGGCCGTCGGCCTGGACATCTTCCGCGAGCGCAATGCCAACCTGGTCGAGGCCGCGAAGTCGACCATGGCGGAGATCTACCGCATCGTCGAAGAGCCCGACTTCGAAGGCATCGAGATCATCCTGATCAGCGACCAGGGCGAAAACGTCACCAACTCGCTGTGGGAGCTGACCGAAGCCGGCATCATCGGCCTGGTGCTGTCGGTGGCCGTGCTGTTCTTCTTCCTGCGGCACTGGCCGTCGACGCTGATGGTCAGCCTGGCGATCCCGATCTGCTTCGTGATGACGCTGGGTTTCATGCACTTCCTCGGCGTCACGCTGAACGTGCTGACCATGATGGGCCTGCTGCTGGCGGTCGGCATGCTGGTGGACAACGCCGTCGTGGTCGTGGAGAGCATCTATCAGGAGCGCGAGCGCAATCCCGGCAACCCGGCGGCGGCCTCGATCTTTGGTACCAAGAACGTCGCGATCGCGCTGTCGGCCGGCACCCTGTGCCACTGCATCGTGTTCCTGCCCAACATCTTCGGCGAGACCAACCAGATCTCGATCTTCATGCTGCAGATCGCGGTCACCATCACGGTGTCGCTGCTGGCGTCCTGGCTGGTGGCGATCAGCCTGATCCCGATGCTGTCGGCCAGGATGAAGACGCCACCGGCGGCCACGGCCCGCAGCGGCGTGATCGCGCGGATGCAGGACCACTACGCGAAGTTCCTGGCGTGGACCCTGCGCCATCGCGGCGCCAGCGTGATGGGCATCATCCTGATCTCGGCGGTGAGCTTGCTGCCGATGGTCTGGACCCAGAAGGACATGTTCTACCAAGGAGCCGACCCGCGAACTGGAGATGTACTACCAGTGGAACGGCGCCTACTCGCTGGAGCAGGTGTCCGACGAGGTACTGCGCGTCGAACAATGGCTGGATGCGAACCGCGAGCGGCTGCAGATCGAACAGATCTATTCCTGGTTCAGCGAGCAGGGCTGGGCGGGCACCCGCATCACCCTCATCAATGAAGGTGCCAAGCTGCTGGACCCCGCCGAGGTGCAGGAGGAGATCCGCAAGGGCATGCCGCGTTCCGCCCGCGCCACGGTTGGCTTCCGCGGCGGCGGCCAGCAGCAGGGTGGTGGCGAGGACCAGATCCAGGTGTCCCTGGTCGGCGACTCCTCGGAACAACTCAAGGTGCTGGCCGAATCCCTGATTCCGCAGCTGGCACGACAGAAGGCGCTGCGCGCGACGTGCGCGTGGATACCGGTGACGTCAACTCCGAGCTGGCCATCAGCGTGGACCGCGAACGGGCGCTGGGCTTCGGCTTCAGCGCCGACGAGGTCGCCCGTTACGTCGGCATCGCCCTGCGCGGCACGCCCCTGCGCGAGTTCCGCCGTGGCGAGACGGAGGTGCCGGTGTGGGTCCGTTTCGACGGCTCGGAGGACTTCGGCATCGAGGACCTGTCGGCGCTGAGCCTGCGTACCCCGTCGGGCGAGAACATCCCGCTGCTCTCGGTGGTCCGCGTGGACGTGCAGTCGGCGGCGACCCAGGTCTACCGGCAGAACCGGCAGACCATGCTCAACATCCAGGCCAACCTGGCGGAAGGCACCACCCTGCCGGACGCCCGCAAGGCGATGGAGGAAGTGCTGGCGGTGGCGACGATGCCGCCGGGTTATCGCTACGCCTTCGACGGCGCCTTCCGCCAGAACGACGAAGCCGGCCAGCAGATGATGATCAACCCTGGTGCTGGCGCTGGTGATGATCTACGTGGTGATGGCGGCGGTGTTCGAATCGCTGCTGTTCCCGGTGGCGATCATGAGCAGCATCGTGTTCTCGATCTTCGGCGTGTTCTGGCTGTTCTGGGCCACCGGCACCGTGTTCACGATCATGGCCTTCATCGGCATCCTGGTGCTGATGGGCGTGGTGGTGAACAACGGCATCGTGATGGTCGAGCACATCAACATACTGCGGCGATCCGGCCTGGATCGGACTTCGGCATTGGTGCAGGGCAGCCGCGACCGCCTGCGCCCGATCCTGATGACCATGGGCACGGCGATCCTGGGCATGGTGCCGATCGCGCTCAGCAGCACGCAGATGGCCGGCGACGGCCCGCCGTATTACCCGATGGCGCGCGCCATCGCCGGTGGCCTGGCGTTCTCGACCCTGGTCAGCCTGCTGTTCCTGCCGACGATCTACGCGATCCTCGATGACATCAGCGCGTTCGTCTCGGCGAAGTTCAGCCGCGCGCGCGAGCTGGCGCCGATGGCGCCCCGGGGCGACGCGGTGGTGCAGGGCGAGTGAATCGCGATCCGGTCCCGGCGGGAAACGCCGTGGACCGGACCTGCGTTCCGATCAGAGCTGGCTGATGAGCTTGGCGCCCGCGGTCCACACGCCGATGGCGGTGCCCAGGCTGGTCAGGAAGAAATTCACCAGCACCCGCGCCACCCGGTTCTGCCACCAGCCCTTCCAGTGGCCGGTGTCATCGCGCAGGCGCAGGAAGTCGGCATAGGTCGGCTTGCGGACCCAGGCTTCCACCGCGGCACTGACCGTGCCGGAGGCCAGGGCCGGGTGCAGCGGCGTCAACGGCGACGACACGAACGCCGCCAGGATGCTCAATGGATGTCCGCCGGCCGCCAGGCAGCCCAGCGCGCCGCCAACCGCGGTGATCAGCGCCCAGTGCATCAACATCTGGCCACCGACCTCGAAGCCGCCCTGCCACACGCCCCAGGCGAATCCACCGATCAGGAAGGCCCATAAGGAACAGCGTGAACCACGGCACCTGGCTGGTCGGCGGCAGGCTGTTCAACGATTCCAGTTGCGGTGCCGGCGCCTGCTGGTCGTCACGCAGGTGTTCGGCGAGGCCCTTGAGGTGGCCGGCACCGACCACCGCCAGCACCTCGCGTGCACCTTCGGCGCCGACCTGGCGCAGGCGCGCGGCCATGAAGCGGTCGCGCTCGGCGATCACGGCTTCGTAGAGGGGCGGACTGCCGGCGGCGAATTCGCCGAAGCTCGACTCCAGGAAATCGCCCTGCTTGAGTTTTTCGATCTCCTCGCTCTCGACCTGTTCGTCGGCAAACAGGCTGGCGCCGAGGCCGGCGATCAGCTTGGTCCGACCCCAGAATCCGAGCCCGCGGAAGGCGCGCTTGAGCGTGATGCCGACGTCGCGGTCGATCAGCGACAGCCGCAGGCCGCGTTCGTCGGCGCGCTGGGCGGCGGCCTTGAGTTCGGCGCCGGGTTCGACGCCCAACTGTTCGGCCAGGCGGCGCTGGTAGGCGGCCAGGGCAAGATTGGCGGCGACCAGGCCGGTTTTTCCCTCGCGCAGGATCTGGAACAGGTCGAGTTTCGACAGCGCATCCGGGTCGGTCATCGCCCGGTGCCGCTGGGCATCGAGTTCGACCGCGATCGTGTCGTAGCGGCCAGTGGCGACTGCCGCTTCGACCGCGTCGACGCTGGCGCGGGAAATGTGTGCGGTGCCGAGCAGGGTGTAGCGCACGCCGTCGCGTTCGACGATGGCGTGCGGCTGGTCGTGCAGGCCGTCGTAGCCGGCCTCGGTCTGGGTGTTCAATCGCGGTACCGCCTCAGCAGGTCCTGGTAGGCGTCAATGCGCCGGTCGCGCAGGAAAGGCCAGATGCGGCGCACCTGTTCGCTCCGCGCGAGATCCACTTCGACCACCAGGAGTTCCGGGGCGTCGGTGTTGGCTTCGGCCAGGAATTCACCCTGCGGCCCCAGCACGTGGCTGCTGCCCCAGAACCGGATGCCCGACGCGCCGAGCGGGGAAGGCTCGTGGCCGACCCGGTTGCAGCTGAGCACCGGCAGGCCATTGGCGACGGCGTGGCCGCGATGGCTCAGGATCCAGGCGCCGCGCTGGCGGTCCTGCTCGTCCTGCGCGTCATCCGGGTCCCAGCCGATGGCGGTGGGGTAGAGCAGCAGTTCGGCGCCGGCCAGCGCCATCAGGCGCGCGCCTTCGGGATACCACTGGTCCCAGCAGACGAGCACGCCGAGGCGGCCGACCGAGGTGTTGATCGGTTCGAAGCCGAGGTCCCCGGGCGTGAAGTAGAACTTCTCGTAGAAACCCGGGTCGTCCGGGATGTGCATCTTGCGGTACTTGCCGGCGATCGAGCCGTCGGTTTCGAACACCACCGCGGTGTTGTGGTACAGCCCGGCGGCGCGACGCTCGAACAGCGAGGACACCAGCACCACGCCGTGTTTTTCGCCAGCGCGCCCAGGCGCAACGTGCTGGGGCCGGGAATGGCCTCGGCACGGTCGAATTCGGCCGTGCTTTCGTGCTGGCAGAAATACGCGCCGTTGTGAAGTTCCTGCAGCAGCACGAGTTTCGCGCCGCGGGCGGCGGCTTCGGCGACGCGCGCCTCGATGTTGGCGAGGTTGGCTTCGACGCTGCCGTGGTCGCGGTCCTGGACCAGGGCGACGGTGAGGGTGCGCTTGTTCATGCCAGCAGGCCTTCGGGTAGTTGCATGGTGACGCAGTGCAGGCTGCCGTTCTGCCAGATCAGCGGGCGGCAGTCGATCTGGACGATCTCGCGGCCCGGGAAGGCATGCGCCAGTACCTCGGCGGCCGCATTGTCGGCCACGTCGCCGTAGGCCGGCATCAGCACCGCGCCGTTGACGATCAGGAAATTGGCGTAGGACGCGGCCAGGCGCCGGCCCTCGTCCAGGATCGGCCGCGCCCAGGGCAGCGGGAACAGCCGGTAGGGCTGGCCGTTGGACTGGCGCAGGGCGGCGATCTCGCCGGCCATCGCGGTCAGCTCGTGGTAGTGGCCGTCGTCCGGGTCGTCGCAGGCCTGGAAGACGATGGCGTCGGGCGCGGCGAAACGCGCCAGGGTGTCGATGTGGGCGTCGGTGTCGTCGCCCTCCAGATAGCCGTGGTCGAGCCAGAGCGTGCGCGACTGACCCAGCGACGTTTCGAGCGTCGCGGTGATCTCTTCGCGCGACTTGTCCGGATGCCGTTCGTGCAGGCAGGTCCAGGTGCTCAGCAGGGTGCCGGCGCCGTCGGTCTCGATGCCGCCGCCCTCGAGCGCGAAATCGATGCGCTGGTGCGCGGCCGGCACCAGCCGGCCCGAGGCATGCAGCTTGCCGACGAGCTGGTCGTCCAGCCCGGCCTCGAACTTGCCGCCCCAGGCGGTGAAGTGGAAGTCGAGCAGCCTGAAACCGCCGCCTTCGCGCAGGGTGATCGGGCCGGAATCGCGCAGCCAGGTGTCGTCGTAGTCGACCTCGAAGAAGCGCACCTTGCCCAGGTCCACGCCGGCTGCCTTCAGCAGGCCGCCCGCCCGCTCGCGCAGGGCCGCATCGGCGACGCAGACCAGGGCGGGCTGGAACCGGGTGATCGCCGCCACCGGGGCGACATAGGTCCGCTCGACGCCGGCCAGGCGTTCGGCCCAGTCGGTGCCTTCATGCGGCCAAGCGAGCAGGACGGCGGACTGGGGCTCCCATTCCGCCGGAAAGCGCAGGTTGTTGGGCATTGCTTACTGGACGGGCTTGGGGCCGATCTCTTCCGGGCTGGCCTTGTTGGCCACCGCGTCGACGACGTGGCTGTGCTCGAAGTAAACCGAAAAGTTCGGGTACACCCAGCGGGTGATCGGCGGGTTGTGCTTGCGGTCGCCGGGGCCGGCCACCGGGTCGTGCTTGTGCTGCGGGGCGCCGAACTGGGCTTCGACCTGCTTCATGGACTGGCCGCGGGCCGGCAGGGCCTGGCCCTGTTCGGCCTGGACACGTTCGACCAGCAGGGTGTCGGCCTGGGCGGGCGCCTGCAGCAGCAGGCCGGCGGTCAGGGCGAGGGAAAGGGTCAGGGCCTTCATGGTCCACCTCCACAGGTCGTCGGGATGACGGGTAGGCCGGGGATCATCGCAAAACCTGCCCGGATCCGCCATGCCGGCGCGGCCTGCGGGAACCCGGCCCCGGAAACGGAAAACGCCGGCCAAGGCCGGCGTTTCCACAACAACCCGGGCAGCCGGCGCTTAGCGCTGGCGGGCCTTGAAACGCGGGTTGGACTTGCAGATCACGAAGACCTTGCCGCGACGGCGCACGACCTTGCAGTCGCGATGGCGGGTCTTCGCCGACTTCAGGGACGAGAGCACTTTCATGGCAGTTCCTTGGGTAAATGGGGCGATAAAGAAGCGGGATTATAGACCAGTCCAAAACCGCTTGCAATACAAGCCCTTGCCGGCCGGGATCAGGCTCCGGGCCGGGTCCGGTGTGCCGGTCAGAGACGGTAGGCCTGGACCAGGGTGTTCAGGTGCACCCGCTCGGCGTCGCGCAGCAGGGGCGAGAGCAGCATCATCACCTGGACGATGCCCATCCGGATGGCCTCGTGCTCGTCCTTGTCGCCGCGCACGCTGGCGTAGTTCATCCAGAAGGTGGCCACCACCAGGATGTTGGTCGCGGTGGCCTCGACCTCGGCCGCAGAGGCCCGCATCACCCCGGCCTGGACCAGGCCCTTCATGCCCGAGGAGGCGCCCTCGGCGGCCCGTTTCAGGATGCGGGAGAAGCGCAGGCGCAGGCGCCGGTTGCGGCTGAGGATGTCCACCAGGTCGCGGTACAGGAACCGGTATTCCCAGATGCACTCGAACATAAGGTGCAGCTGCAGCCAGATGTCCTCCAGGTCCCGCAGCCGGCCCTCGGGCGACACCAGGGCCGTGTCCATGCGCTCTTCATAGCGCTGGAACAACTGCTCGATGATGTCGTCCTTGTTGCGGAAGTGGTAGTACAGGTTGCCCGGGCTGATCTCCAGCTCGTCGGCGATGTGGTTGGTGGTGACGTTGGGTTCGCCCTGTTCGTTGAACATGGCGAGCGAGGCGTCGAGGATGCGCTGGCGGGTGCCCTTGGCCATCGGCGGCGGTCAGCCGCGCAGGTTCTTCACGAGGTCCACGTACTTCTTCATCGCGTCCTCGGGTTTGGTGCCGGCCAGTTTCTCCCAGGCTTCGTACTTGGCAGTGCCGACGAAATCGAAGAATCCGGGTTTGGGGCCGCTGACGTCGCCCTCGGAGCCCTGCTTGTAGAGGGCATACAGGCGCAGCATGGTGTCGTTGTCCGGACGCTCGGCCAGGGCCATCACATCCTGGGCGGCTTTCTGGAACTGGTCTTTCAGGTCGGCCATTTTCTTGATCCCCGGGTTGAAGCACGGGTGATAACACGACCCCCGGGGACGGTCAACGAAGCGTTTGTCACCGTCATTGTGGTCTGGCAAGTTAGGCAGGTGCGGGCGGCCATCGCGGCCGCTCAGGGACAAGGGCAGGGGAGAGGTCATGAGCTATTTCGTCACCGGCGCAACCGGGTTCATCGGGCGTTACCTGGTCAGCAACCTGCTCAAGCGCAAGGGCGCGGTGCACGTGCTGGTCCGCAAGGGCTCCGAGAAGAAACTCGACGCCATCGCCGCGAAGATGGGCTGGGACCGCAAGCGCATCGTCCCGGTCACCGGCGACCTGTCCAAGCCCAGGCTCGGCCTGACCGCCGCGCAGGTGAAGGCACTGTCGGGCAAGGTGCAGCACTTCTTCCACCTGGCCGCGATCTACGACCTCTCGGCCGACGCGGCTTCGCAGCAGGTCGCCAACATCGACGGCACCCGCCACGCCGTCGAACTGGCCGCCGCCCTGAAGGCCGGCTGCTTCCATCACACCAGCTCGATCGCCGCCGCCGGCCTGTACCCGGGCGTGTTCCGCGAGGACATGTTCGAGGAGGCCGAAGGCCTGAAGGACCCCTACCTGCGCACCAAGCACGAATCCGAGGGCATCGTGCGCAAGGAATGCAAGGTGCCGTTCCGCATCTACCGCCCGTCCATGGTCATCGGCCATTCCAAGACCGGCGAGATGGACAAGATCGACGGTCCGTACTACCTGTTCACCCTGATCAAGAAGATGCGCGAGACGCTGCCGCAGTGGGTGCGACGACGCTGGGCGTGGAAGGCGGGCGCATCAACGTCGTGCCGGTGGACTTCGTGGCCGACGCCATGGACCACATCGCGCACAAGAAGGGCCTGGACGGCCAGTGTTTCCATCTGGTCGACCCGGAGCCGATGCGTTTTGGTGAATTGATGAACACCTTCGCCCGCGCCGCGCACGCGCCGGAGATGACCATGCGCGTGGACGCCCGCATGCTGGCCGTGGTGCCGGGCGCGGTGCGCAGCGCCATCACCAACCTGCCGCCGGTCAAGCGTTTCACCAACATGGTGCTGCGCGACCTCAAGATCCCGCCGTCCACCCTGGCCTTCATCACCTATCCGACCCGCTTCGACACCCGCGTGGTGGAGCGTGCGCTCAAGGGCAGCAAGATCGCCGTGCCCGAGCTCGAGAGCTACGCCTGGCGCATCTGGGACTTCTGGGAGCGGCAGCTCGATCCCGACCTGTTCGTGGACCGGTCGCTGCGGGGCAAGGTCGAGAACAAGGTGGTGCTCATCACTGGTGGTTCCTCGGGCATCGGCAAGGCCTCCGCGATCAAGATCGCCGAGGCCGGCGCCAAGGTCATCATCGTCGCCCGCGGCGAAAAGGAACTGCACGAGACCCGTGACGAGATCCTCGCCGCCGGCGGCAAGTGCTGGGCCTACACCTGCGACCTGACCGACCTGGCCAGCTGCGACGGCCTGGTCAAGACGGTGCTGGCCGAGCACAAGGCCGTGGATGTGCTGGTGAACAACGCCGGCCGTTCGATCCGGCGTTCGGTCGAGGCCAGCTACGACCGCTTCCACGACTACGAACGCACCATGCAGCTGAATTATTTCGGCTGCCTGCGCCTGATCATGGGCTTCCTGCCGGCCATGACCCAGCGCCGCCGCGGCCACATCATCAACATCAGCTCGATCGGCGTGCTGGCCAGTTCGCCACGTTTTTCGGCCTACGTCGCTTCCAAGGCCGCGCTGGATGCCTTCAGCCGCTGCGCGCAGGCCGAGTTCAGCGGCAAGAACATCGCCTTCACCACCATCAACATGCCCTTGGTGAAGACGCCGATGATCGCGCCGACCAAGATGTACGACTCGGTGCCGACGCTCACTCCCGAGGAAGCCGCCGACCTGGTCGTCAAGGCGATCATCGAGCGTCCCAGTCGCGTGGCCACCCGCATGGGCATCTTCGCCGCCACGCTCAATGCGCTGGTGCCGAAGGCCTACGAGGTGATCATGAACACGGCCTTCGAGATGTTCCTGATTCGGCTGCCGCCAAGGGCGACCGCAAGGCGCTTCGCGACGAGACCCCGACGAATGAGCAGGTGGCCTTCGCGGCGCTGATGCGCGGCGTGCACTGGTAAGCATCGCCTGGAACGGAAAAGGGCCGGCGAATCGCCGGCCCTTCTTATTTCAGCGGGCCCCGAAGGCGCACCCGGTTCATTGGCACTGCCGCCAGCGCACCGGCACGTCTTCGTTGGAAGGCGGCTCTAGCTGCAGCCGCGTATAGCGCAGTTCTTCGTACTCGGTCAGGATCGCGCAGGCATCGTTGACGATGCCGAGGTCGATGCCGTCGCCGCTGTTCATGCGGATGACCAGGGTGGACTGCGTGGACCAGATGGCGTTGTTCGCCGCCTCGAGGCTGGCCACGCGCGACGCCGCCATCAGGCGGCGCTGGGTGCGCTCCTCGTCGGTGAGTTTGGCGACTTCCTTCAGTTCTTCGAGCGCCGCATTGGCGACGCGCGAGGCCTCGTCCTCGAATTTGGGCGAAGCGATTTCCGCGGCGGGGCTGCGACCGCGCCAGCACTGGCCGATGCATCGGCGGAAGGTGCCGATGCCGGCGGAGTTCCGGTGACGGCCGGGGTCGGGGGATCCGACGGCTGCATGGCCGTTCCGATCGCGAACACGAGCAAGCCCAGGACAACGCTGGCGACCTGGCCCATGCGCTGTCCCCGGACGTTCTTCTGCGCCGCCTGGTTGCGGATGTCTTCGATCAGCGCGGCCGGCGCGAACGGCTCCACCTGCGGCCAGAGACTGCTGCCGTCAATCAGCTCCATCCCGTAGCGTCGCGCAAGGTCACGCGCGAAACCCTCGGCGCTGCCCAGCGTGACCAGGATGCCGCTGGTCGCGCCCTGCAGCTGCACGGCATTGGCGAAGTCGCGGACATTGGCTTCGCCCAGGCGGTAGGCGGTGCCGTGCTTGTAGCCGAGCAGGCAACGCTCGTCGCCTTTCATCAGCAGGAATTCGGTGCCGCCGTCGCCTGGTTGGCGGCTCGCCGGCGCTTCGGCATACCCCTTTTCACCCAGCGCCTGCAGCACCAGTCCGGCGCACTCGCGCCACTTCATGCCGGCCAGCGCGCTGATACCGGCGGCAGTCTCGGCCTTGCGCCGGCGATGCACGCCAAACCACCAGCCACTGACCAGCAGGGCGGCCACGGTGACCACGATGGCGGCGACCAGCGGACTCATACCGAACATCCAGCGAACTCCGGGTGCGGGGGTGCAACAGGATAACGCGGAACGGGGATGTGCCAGGCCCCCAAAGCAAAGGCCCGGCGTCAGCCGGGCCTTGCCTGTAGAAGATGTCCGCCAGCCGGAAGCCGTAAGGGGAGGGAGCGAACGGACTTCGTTACTGGCTGGCGGACATGAACCGGTGCGGGTCAGGCCTGCGGCGCGACGGGCTTGGGCGCCTTGGGCAGGGCCGGCTTGCGCGCGGCCTTGGTTTTCTTCGCCGCTTTCTTGGCGGCCGGCTTGCGGGCCGGGGCCTTCTTGCGGGCGGCGGGCTTGGCGGCCTTCTTGGCCGGCTTGGTCGGAGCCGACCTGGAAATCTTGCGCAGCTCGCCGTTGAGCTCGTTGACGCGGGCGGTGAGCTCGGTCAGGTCCTCGCGGCTGGGCACGCCCAGGCGGTTCAGCGCACGCTGGACGCGGGTTTCGAACACGTTCTCGAGGCGGTCCCAGGTGTCGACGGCGCGCTCGCGCACCACGCCCACGCGGTCCTCGACGGCATCACGCACTGCGTCGACCTTGCCGGTCGCCAGCTTGCGCGTGGTCTGCTCGATGGTCATGCCTTCCTTGACCAGCGCTTCGAACAACTTCGAGCCTTCGCCCTGGGCACGGGTGAAGGCGCCGACGCCGGCCATCCAGATCTGCTGGGCGGACTCGACGATCGAACGCGACATCTGCTCGGCCTTGGCCTGCAGGTCGGCGCTCGGGGTGCCCGCGGACGATTTCGCGCGGACGCTTTTCTTGAGTTTGGCCATGGGAACGGAACTCCGGTTCAAGGTGGTTGGGCGAAGGCCCGTGTGGCGCCAATCTGCGCCGGGTGTCTAGAGCATTCACACCAGAGCCGGCGCGCGGCGGAAGCTTATCGGCGGCGTGTTGCAGTTCGGCGGCGGCGATTGGGGTGGCGGTCGCGGACCAGTGCGTCCACGTCGTCCAGTGCGCGCCGAAGGCGTGCCGTGGTCTCGGTCGGCTTCGGCGCCAGGCCCAGGCCGTCCATGATCGATGCCGCCGGGTCGTCCAGCACTTCGTCGCGCAGGCGCAGGCCGTGTTTGGCCAGTACCGGCGCCAGCTCGGCACGACGCTTGCGCAGGTCGCCCAGGGTCGAACGGAAGGCGTGTTCGCAGACCCGCTGGCGCGAGGAGTAACTGAAGACGTTGGTGAAGAACATCTCGCCGTCGTCCTCGTTCGGTTCGAATACCACCTGGTCGGTGTCCGGATACTGCTGCGCGTACTTCTCCAGGCCGACCTGCATGCGCGACTGCAGCAGGGTGCGGAAAGTCTGCGACAGCACCACCGGCAGCCCGCCTTCGGAAAGTTTGTCCATGCCCTCGGGTGGCTGGCCACCACCGCTGGCGTTGAACGGCACGAAGGGATTGATGCCCAGCATCAGGTCGATGCCGTGGTCGAGGATCACCGAGGCGTGCATGGTCCGGCGCAGGGCGCCGTCGACGAAATGGTGGCCACGGATGTCCACGGGCGGGTACAGGCCCGGCAAGGCGGAGCTGGCCTGGACCGCGCGCGAGATCGGTACGTCGTCCCAGTCCTTGCTGCCGAAACGCACCGGCTGGCCACTGTCGAGGTCCACGGCGACCACGTACAGCTTGGCCGCGAGTTCGCGGAAGTCGTTGCTGCGGCCGCGGATGGTGAACACCTGGCGCAGGAAACGTTCGATGCCGCGGTTGTCGAACAGGCCGGTCGGGATCACGCCGCCGAAACGGCTGATCAGCTCGCTCAGATGCGAGCCGGTGGGGTCGGTCAATACGTCCTTCCACCAGTCGAAGGCCAGCCGGGGCAGGGCGGAGGCGCGGCGGAAGTATTCGAGGAAGGCCGGGCGCAGGAAGATCTCGGGGCGGAACTTCACCTGGTCGCTGTCGCCGCTGATGAAGATGCGGCACATCTCGGCGGTGTCCAGCCGGTTGGCGAGGCCGGCGGCCAGGAAGGCGCCGGAACTGACGCCCACGTAGACCTCCAGCCGGGTCAGGTCCAGGCCTTCAATGGCCACGTCCAGGGCGCGCAGGGCGCCCAGCTCGTACATGCCGCCGATCGGGCCGCCGCCGGCGATGGCCAGGCCGATCCGGCCCTGGCTGGCTTCCCGGCGCTTCCGGGCGGGCTGCAGAACTAGCATATTGTCGGTAACACTCCATCGAAGGCGCGGCGATTGTAGCCCGCCCACCTGCCCGGACAAGCGTGAAGTCGCGTATTCCCCAAACCCGTCACCCCCGTCCCGGTCCCGACGCATGAGCCATGCCTTCCAGCGCCACCGCCTGGCGCAGCGCCTGGCCTGGCAGCAGGCCCTGCACGATCCCGTGCGCGAGCCGCGCAACCGGCTGCCGACCCTGCCACCGCTGCGTGCCTGGCAGACCCGGCGCCTGTCCGACAGCTTCCAGGACTTCCTGGCCAACCCTCGCATGCGGCCGGCAGCCGAGTTCTTCCTGACCGATCTGTATGGAGAACGGGATTTTTCCGCCCGCGACCGCGACGTGGCCCGGATCATGCCGCTGATGTCCCGGCTCTTGCCCGACAGCCTGCTGGTGGCGGCCACCGATGCGATCGAGCTGGCCGTGCTCAGCCACGCCTTCGACCTGCGCATGGCGGCGGCGCTGGCGGAACGTCGCGATCCCGCCGCGGCGATCACGGTCGAACACTACGGCCAGGCTTACCGCGCCGTCGGCTGTCCGCGGCTGCGGCGGCACCAGATCGAACTGATCCTGGGCGTGGGCTGGACCCTGGACGCGGCGGTGCGCAAACACGGCGTGTTCAAGCTGCTGCGCGCGTCGCGCCTGCCGGCGCGGGCGGCCGGGCTGTCGGAGCTGCAGGGGTTCCTGGAGCGTGGCTTCGGTGCCTTCGAGGCTCTGGGCGGCGCCGGCGACTTCCTGGAGGCCATCGGACGGCGCGAACGGGAAGCCTCGCGCCGCCTGTTCGCCGGCGACAGGGATCCGTTCGGGACTAGCCGAACTCCTGGTCCAGGTAACGGTGGATCTCGCGCTCGATCGGGCCCTTGATCGCCATCAACAGGAAACCCAGGGTCGCGGTGACGTGGACTTCCTTGCCGGTCACGGCGATGTGGCCGTCCACGCCGCCGCGGGAAAAATCCATGGTGTTGCCGTTCCAGCCGTACTCGACGTCGAATTTCTCGGCGATGTGCTCGGCCACGCGTTCGACCGCCGCGCGTGCGTCCTTGAGCGGCCGCGCGTGTTTGCGGCGGATATCGATGTTGGACATGGGGCCCTCCTCGGCGGCCTATTCTGCGTTGCTTTGCCGTACACACCAAGGGTGCGCCGGCGACCGGCCATGTTAGATTCGCCGCCGGAGGATCCTGGATGCAGCTGACGTTTCCAAACGGCGAACACGCCAATGTGGCCCTGCAGGGCGAGGTCACGGTCGGCAGCCGCAACGGCAACCGGGTGTGCCTGGCCGGCAGCGGCCTGGCCCCGCTGCATGCCAGCTTCCTCCAGGACCGCCGCGGCCTATGGTTGCGGGTTCCCGCCGACGCCCCGGGCGTGCACCTGAACGCGCGACGGACCGGTCCGGCGCCTGGCGCAGCTGCGCCCCGGCGACCTGGTCTGCCTGGACAAGCTGCGCCTGGTTGTGCGGGCCGACGACGAGCCGGCAATCGAACGCCGCATCCCCAGCGGACCGCCGGCGCCGATGAACGAGGCGCAGCGGGTTTCGGCCGCCCGGGTCGTGTTGCGTGGACTCTCGGGGCAGCATTTCGGCCGCACCTACACCCTCACCGAGCCGCGGCTGCTGGGGCGTGCCGGTTCGGCCGACATCCGCCTGGACGACGTGGCCGTGGCCGAACGCCACGCCATGGTCGAGCTGCACAACGACCGGGTGGTGCTGCGTGCGCTGGGCAACGACAGCAGCCTGCTGAACGGCGTGCCGGTACGTGACGCCGTGCTGTCGCCCGGCGACCAGGTTTCGATTGACCAGCATCGTTTCGTGCTGGAGGCCCCCGGCCTGCCGAACCGCGGCCAGTCCGGCGCACAAAAACCCCAGGTCACCACCCACACCCAGACCTTGAAGGCCGTGCGTGTACCCGTTGCCGCCGATCCGGCACCGGCGCCCCAGCATGAGCCGCGGTCGCCGCGGAATTCCCGCGACCCGGTCGGGCTGCTGTACCTGATCGCCGCCGCCACCGTGCTGGCGGCGGCCCTGACCTATCTGCTCTACGCCCCGCGCATCGGCGGCTGAACCGGAGGGTGGCGCAGGCGCCACCACAGCCGCAGGCCAAGCAGCAGCGCCAGGATTCCGGCGTACATCAGCGGTTCGCGCAGGTCCGATTTCACCAGCCACAGATAATGCAGCACCGCCAGCACGCCGACGGCGTAGACCAGGCGGTGCAACCGGCCCCAGTGCCGCCCCAGCCGCCGCATCCAGCCGCGGGTGGAAGTCAGCGCCAGCGGCAGCAAGAGCAGCCAGGCGGTGAAGCCGACGGTGATATAGGGACGTTTGACGATGTCGTCGAAGATCTGCATCCAGTAGCCCTGGAGATCGAGCACCAGGTAGGTCGCCAGGTGCAGGCAGGCGTAGAAGAAGGCGTACAGGCCGATCAGGCGCCGGAAACGGATCGGCCACGGCTGGCCCAGCACGCGACGCAGCGGCGTCATCGCCAGGCACAACAGCAACAGGCGCAGGGCCCAGTCGCCGGTGGCGTGGGTGATGGCGGCCACCGGGTCGGCGCCCAGGCTGTCCTGGATGACGCCGCGCACCAGGCTGGCCAGGGGCCACAACGCCAGGACATGCGCCGCGGCCTTCAGGCCGAACCAGCGCGGGTCGAAACGACCACCTAGAACCACTTGCGCAGGTCCATGTCGGAATACAGCGACGCCACCTGGTTCGCGTAGCCGTTGAAGGGCAGGGTGTCGATGCGCTTGGCGAACAGCTTGCTGGCGCTGCCGGCGATGCGGCGTTCGCTGCGCTGGCTCCAGCGCGGATGGTCCACGTCCGGGTTCACGTTGGAATAGAAGCCGTATTCGGACGGTTGCGACATGTTCCAGCTGGTTTGCGGCATGTCTTCCGTGAAGTCGATGCGCACGATCGACTTGATGCTCTTGAAGCCGTATTTCCACGGCACCACCAGGCGCAGCGGTGCACCATTCTGGTTCGGCAGCGGCTGGCCGTAGAGGCCGGTTGCGATCAGGCTGAGCGGGTGCATGGCCTCGTCGATGCGAAGGCCTTCGCGATACGGCCAGTCCAGCACCGGCCAGCGGATGCCCGGCATCTGCTCGCGGTCGGCCAGGGTGGTGAAGGCCACGTACTTGGCGCGCGAATTGGGCTTGAAGCGTTTCAGCAGGTCGCCCAGCGGGATGCCCTGCCAGGGGATCACCATGGACCAACCCTCGACGCAGCGCAGGCGATAGATGCGGTCCTGCACCGCGTTGCCGCCAAGGAAATCCTCCAGCGTGAAGGTGCCCGTGATGTCGGCCTCGCCGCCGACCACGACCGACCAGGGCGAAGGGCGCAGGGTATGGGCGTTCTTCGACGGGTCCACCTTGCCGGTGCCGAACTCGTAGAAATTGTTGTAGCTGGTGACGTCCTGGAGCAGGGTCAGCTCGTCCGCGGCGCGGAAGCCGTCGGCGCTGTCCCCGGCGGACGTGGCGGCAACGGCCGCCGCGCCGTCATCGGCGCCGGCGCAGCCGGCGAGGGCCAGCAGCGGGCTGGCCAGGCCCAGGCCCATCAGCTGGCGCCGGGCGCGGTAGACCGGCTCGGGCGTGATCTCGGAAGGCGGGATGTTCGGGTCGTTTCGGTACTTCACGGGTGGGCTCCGCGGGGCCCCGTGGGGGCGGATTCGGTGGCTATACTCGGCCAGAGGGAGCCAGGGGGAAAAAGGATGCGCCTGGTCGAGGCGTTCGAGCCGTCGGAAAGCGTGGTTGCCGTGCTGCGTGCCGGCGATGGCGTGTTCCTTGGCGTGAACGCCGCCTTCGAGCGTAGCACCGGCTACCGTCGCGGCCAGGTGATCGGCCGCCTGCCGATCGAAGTGGGCCTGTGGCCGGACCCCGGCTTCAGGGCGCGCATCTGGAGCGTCCTGCGTGCCGAACACCGCGTGGTGGAAATGCCCATGCGCCTGGCCTGCGCCGATGGCCGCATCCGCCCGGGCCACCTGAGCGTCGAATTCGCCCAGGACGAGGGTGAGACATTGATGTTCTGCCTGCTGCATTTCCTTCCCGACGGCGAGGACATCCGCGAACCCGAACCGGACAATGCGCTCTACCGGTCCTTGTACCTGGCGGCTTCGGAGGGCATCTACCGCCGGCTGCCCGGCGGCGGGTTCCTGGACGTGAACCCGGCCATGGCCCGCATCCTGGGCTACGAATCGCCGCTGCAGATGCTGAATGAATGCTCGCGCGACGCCAGCGCGCTGTACATCGACCCCCTGCAGGCCAGGAAGTTCCACGACCACCTGTGCGCCGGCGGTCGCCTGGAGAGCGAACGCTCGCAGGTGCGCCGCCGCGACGGCCGGGTGATCTGGATCAGCGAGAACGCCCGCGCCATCCACGACGAGCGCGGGGCGCCGCTGTTCTTCGAAGGCTCGCTGGAGGACATCACCGCCCAGGTGGAGGCGGAGCAGGCGCTGCGGCAGTCGCAGGCGCTGTACCAGGTGCTGGTGGAGAACAGCCGCGACGGCGTGTTCCTGATCCAGCACGGTCGCGTGCTGTTCGCCAACGAGGCGATGACGCGCATCCTGGGTTACGGCCACGGCGAGATCACCGGACTCGACTACATGTCCCTGGTGGATCCCGACGACCGCGACGCCCAGGCCGGGCGCCGGGCCGAACGCGAGGCCGGATCGCGCGAACCGCAGGTCTACGAGATCCACCTGCGCCGCAAGGGCGGCGAACGCATCCTGTGCGAGGTGCGCGCCGACGCCGTCCAGTACCAGGGCGACATCGCCTCCACCGGCACCCTGCGCGACGTCACCGAGGAGCGCCAGCGCCAGCACGCCATCGCC
This sequence comes from Arenimonas daejeonensis, assembly GCF_007993735.1. GTDB lineage: Bacteria > Pseudomonadota > Gammaproteobacteria > Xanthomonadales > Xanthomonadaceae > Arenimonas > Arenimonas daejeonensis. The sequence continues at coordinate 2,163,955 of NZ_CP042453.1, forward strand.
GAAGCCGAACGCCGCTACCGCGAGCTGTTCGAACATTCCCCGCCGGCCTGTTCCGCACCAGCCTGGACGGCAGGATCATGGAGGTGAACCGGGTGATGGCCGGGATCCTCGGTTATGACAGCGCCGAACAGCTCAAGGCCTCGGTCGCCGACATGCTGCAGGTCTACGCCGACCCGGAAGAGCGCCGGCACCTGGTCGAACGTGCGTTGCGCGACGGCTCCTTCAGCCATTACGAGACCCGGGTCCGCACCCGCGACGGTGAGCTGAAATGGGTCAGCGCCAGCGCGCTGCTGATCCGCGACGAGGCGGGGCAACCGGCGCATTTCACTGGTTCGGTGCTGGACATCGATCAGCGCCACCGGATGCAGGTGGCGCTGCAGCATTCCGAGAGTCGCTATCGCACATTGGTCGAACACAGCCAGGTGGGCGTGTTCATCATGCGCGGTGACGTTTACACCTACGCCAACCACGCCTTCGCCAATCTGCTCGGTTACACCGAGGCCGAACTGCTCGGCCGCAACTATCGCGAGATCATGGCGCCCGAGGTGGTTCCGCAGTCCGAGGAACGCGACCGCCTTCGGCAGGCGGGTGAGCACGTGCCGCCCGATTTCGGCACCTGCCTGCTGCACCGGGATGGACGCCGGGTGTTCGTGCGCGTGAGCATCGGCCCGGTGCAGTTGGACGGGGTCGAACACCTCACGGGCACCGTGCTCGACATCACCCGCCAGCGAGAGGCCGAGGAACGCCTGCGCTTCCATGCCACCCACGACCCGCTGACCGGCCTGCCCAACCGCATGCTGTTCAACCAGCGGCTGGCGGAGTCCATGCTGCTGTCGTCCCAGGCCGCGGACCGCCGGCGCCGGCGCTACGCGGTGCTGTTCCTGGACCTGGACGGCTTCAAGTGGGTCAACGACAGCCTGGGCCACGGCGCCGGCGACCGCCTGCTGGTGGAGATCGCCCGCCGGCTCGAGGACAGCCTGCTCAGCGACGTGCTTATCGCGCGTTACGGCGGCGACGAGTTCACCCTGTTGCCGGATGGCGACTGCGACCGCGACCGGGCGGTGGAGATCGCACGGCGCGTGCTCAAGCTGTTCGAGCAGCCCTTCGACATCGGTGGACAGCAGGTGTTCTCGGCGGCCAGCCTGGGCATCGTGATCGGGCAGCGCAACTACGAATCGCCCGACCAGGTGCTGCGTGACGCCGACACGGCGATGTACCGCGCCAAGGCCGCCGGCAAGTCCGGCTACGTGATCTTCGACGAAGCCATGCACCAGGAAGCGTTGAGCCGGCTGCAGCTGGAAACCGACTTCCGGCTGGCGTTCGAACGCGCCGAGTTCCGGCTGCACTACCAGCCGATCATCGAGCTCGCCAGCGGCCGCCTGGTCGGCGCCGAGGCGCTGGTGCGCTGGCGCCACCCGTTGCGTGGCCTGCTGCCGCCCGGCGATTTCCTGGCGGTGGCCGAGGAGACCGGCCTGATCGTGGACATGGACGCCTGGGGGCTGCGCGAGGCGTGCCGGCAACTGGCGGCCTGGCGCAAGGCCTACCCCGAGTTCACCGGGCTGAGCATGAACGTCAACGTGGACGAGCGGCAGATGGTGTCGGCCGAGATCGTCGAGGAAGTGTTCACCCTGCTGCAGACGCACCAGCTGCCGCCGGCCAGCCTGCGCCTGGAAGTCACCGAGACCGCGTTCCGGGCCGGGCGGGGCCAGGCGGAACAGCGCCTGCTCTCGCTCAAGGCCCTCGGCGTGGGCCTGGTGGTGGACGACTTCGGTACCGGCTATTCCTCGCTCGAATCCTTCGCCGCCTCGCCCTTCGACGCGCTGAAGATGGACCAGCTGTTCATCCGCGACATCGAGACCAACCCGCGCCACCGCGCCATCGTCCGCACGATCACCGGTTTCGCCGACGAACTGGGCCTGGCGCTGACCGCCGAGGGCATCGAAACCGAAGGCCAGCGCGACCTGCTCAAGTCGGTCGGCTGCCAGTACGGGCAGGGTTACCTGTTCTCCCGCGCGCTGCCGCCGGAGGACTTCGAGCAAATGCTCTTGGCAGGTTCGCGCATCGTCGGCTGAGCAACTTCCGAGGCGCGGTTCCGCCGTGCTAGCCTGCCAACGCGCACTTCCCCGAGGTTTTCCGATGTCGCGAGCCTTCAATTTCAGCGCCGGCCCCGCCGCGCTGCCCGAACCCGTTTTGCGCCAGGTCCAGGCCGAGCTGCTGGAATGGCAGGGTGAGCGCGCCTCCGTGATGGAGGTCAGCCACCGCGGCCAGGCCTTCGTCGATTGCGCCGCCGCCGCCGAGCGCGACCTGCGCGAGCTGATGGCGATTCCCGACGACTACCACGTGCTGTTCCTGCAGGGCGGTGCGACCACGCTGTCGGCGTTGCTGGCGCTGAACCTCGCGGGCCCGGAGCAGACCGCCGATTTCGTGCTCACCGGCCACTGGGGCGAGAAGGCGCTGGACAACAGCAAGCCGTCGCTGAAGGTGAACGTGGCGGCCAGCGGCAAGGACGGCAACTACACGTCGATCCCCGACCGCGCCGGCTGGAAACTGACTCCGGGCGCGGCCTTCGTGCACTACACGCCGAACGAGACCATCCACGGCGTCGAATTCCACGACATCCCGGACGTGGGCGGCGTGCCGCTGGTGGCCGACATCTCCTCGAACTTCCTGTCCAAGCCCATCGACGTCAGCCGCTTCGGCGTGCTTTACGGTGGCGCGCAGAAGAACCTGGGCCCCTCGGGCCTGGCCATCGCCATCGTGCGCAAGGACCTGCTGGGCAAACACGGCCGCGAGCTGCCGCCGATCTTCGAACTGCAGAACCAGGCCAAGAACGATTCGATGTTCAATACGCCGCCCACCTTCGCCTGGTACGTGCTGGGCCTGGTGCTGAAGTGGGTCAAGGCCGAAGGCGGCGCCGCCGCGATCGGCGCCCGCAACGGCCGCAAGGCCGCGCTGCTGTATTCGGCCATCGATGGTTCCGGCGGTTATTACCGCAATGCCGTGGCGCCGGCCGCGCGTTCGTGGATGAACGTGCCGTTCTTCCTGCCCGACGCCGCGCTCGACAAACCCTTCCTGAAGGAAGCCGAGGCCGCCGGCCTGCTGGGCCTGAAGGGTCATCGTGCCGTTGGCGGCATGCGCGCCTCGATCTACAACGCCATGCCGGAGGCCGGTGTGCAGGCCCTGGTCGATTTCATGGCCGATTTCGCCCGGCGGAACGGTTGAGCCATGGCCACCCGCAAGCCCACCGGCGGCAAGCCCGCAAAGAAGACCGCGGCTAAAAAGGTCGCGGCCAGGACCCCGGTCGCGGTGCCGACCGCACCACTCGTGCTGTCGGAGGTGCGCGAGCGCATCGACGGCATCGACCGCCAGATCCAGGGCCTGATCGCCGAACGCGCGCGCTGGGCCCAGCAGGTCGGCAAGGCCAAGGGGCCGCTCAAGGCCGCCGTCGACTACTACCGTCCCGAGCGCGAATCGCAGGTGCTGCGCCAGGTACTGGACCGCAACGACGGCCCGCTGGCGGACGAAGTGCTGCTGCGGCTGTTCCGGGAAATCATGTCGGCCTGCCTGGCCCAGCAGGAGCCGCTGAAGGTCGGATTCCTCGGGCCGGAAGGAACCTTCTCGCAGCAGGCCCTGCACAAGCACTTCGGCCATTCCGCCAAGGGCCTGCCGCTGGCCAGCATCGAGGAGGTGTTCCAGGAGGTCGAGGCCGGCCATGCCGATTTCGGCGTGGTGCCGGTCGAGAACTCGGGGCAGGGCACCATCCAGTCCACGCTCGACATGTTCCTGACCTCGCCGCTGAAGATCTGCGGTGAAGTCGAGCTGGCGGTGCACCAGCACCTGATGTCGCGCACCGGCCGGCTGGAGGACATCGAGCGTGTCTATTCGCATCCGATGTCGCTGGCCCAGTGCAAGGCCTGGCTGCGCCAGAACCTGCCCAAGGCCGAGAAGATCCCGGTCGCCAGCAACGCCGAGGCGGCGCGCCGGTCCCGCACTGCCGACGATGCCGCGGCCATCGCCGGCGAGAACGCCGGCCATGTGTACGGACTGAAGGTGGTCGCCGGCCCGATCGAGGACCGGCCCGACAACACCACCCGATTCCTGGTGCTGGGCCGCGAACTGTTCTCGCCCAGCGGCCACGACCGCACTTCGCTGCTGGTCTACGTGCGCGACCAGCCGGGCGCGCTGTACAACGTGCTGAGCCCGTTCGCGAAACACGGCGTCAGCATGAACCGCATCGAATCCCGGCCGTCCCACACCGGCCGCTGGCAGTACGCCTTCTTCATCGACGTCAGCGGCCACGTGCAGGACACCGCCGTGGCGCGCGCCCTGTCCGAACTGGGCGACTACGCCGCCGACGTGAAGGTGCTGGGTTCGTATCCGGTCGCCTTGCTCTGACATGGACGAACAGGCCTTCGCCGCGCTGGCCCAGCCGGGCATCCGTGGCCTGCGGGCCTACGATCCGGGTCTCGACCTGGTGGCCCTGCGCCGGGCCCATGCGGCCGGCGCCCTGGTCGAGCTGGGTTCGAACGAGAACAGCCACGGCCCGAGTCCCGCGGCCCGCGCCGCGATGCTTGCCGCGGTGGACACGCTCTACCGCTATCCCGATCCGCTGGGCGGCGACCTCAAGCGCGCCCTGGCGGCGCGGCATGGCCTGCCGGTCGAAAGATTCCTGCTCGGCAACGGTTCGCACGAACTGCTGATGATGCTGGCCCAGGTGTTCGCCGGTCCGCGGCTGGAGGTGCTGGCCTCGCGTTACGGCTTCGCCGTGTACGCGCTGGCGGCCCAGGCGGCGGGTGCGACGCTGCGTCTGGCCGAAACGTTCCCGCCGGATCATGCGATGCCACGAGGCCACGACCTGCAGGCGCTGGCGGCGGCCGTGGGCCCGGCGACGCGACTGGTTTACCTGGCGAATCCGAACAACCCGACCGGCACCTGGTTTTCGAGCGCGGAATTCGCCGCCTTCCTGGCGGCACTGCCGCCGACGGTGCTGGTAGTCGTCGACGAGGCGTATCTGGAATACGTGACCGACCCGGCCCTGGTATCGGCCACGGCGTTGCTCGATCGCCATCCGAACCTGGTCGTGACCCGCACCTTCTCGAAAGCCTACGGTCTGGCCGGTCTGCGCGTGGGTTATCTGATGGCGGCTCCGGGACTGGTGGCGGTGATGGAACGCGCCCGGGAGTCCTTCAACGTCAACGGCCCCGGGCTGGCGGCCTGCGAAGCCGCGCTTGGCGACCAGGAGCACCTGGCCAAGGTCTGCCGCGGCAATGCCGACGAACGCCAGGCCCTGGCCGACGCCCTGCGGGCGCGCGAACTGGCGGTGGCGCCGTCGCAGACGAACTTCCTGCTGGTGGATTTCGGGCGGGATGCCGCCCCGATCGAGGCTGGTCTGGTGGCCCGCGGCGTGGTGCCGCGGCCGATGGGCGGGTACGGCCTGCCCAACTGCCTGAGGTTGACCGTGGGCGTACGCGACGAAAACCGCCGTCTGCTGCAGGCACTGGACGAGGTGCTGGCGTGAGCGGCGGCCGCCTGGACTGGCTGGCCGGCGCGGGCACGCCCCTGCGCGGCGAGTTGAGCGTGCCGGGCGACAAGTCCGTGTCGCACCGCGCCGTCATGCTGGCGGCCCTGGCCGAAGGCAACAGCCGCATCACCGGGTTTCTCGAAGGCGAGGACACGCGCGCAACCGCGGCGATCTTCCAGCGCCTGGGCGTGCGCATCGAAGCCGAGGGCGCGCAGCGTTACGTGCATGGCGTGGGGCTGCACGGGCTGCAGCCGCCCAGTGGACCGCTGGACTGCGGCAATGCCGGCACCGGCATGCGCCTGTTGACCGGGTTGTTGGCAGGGCAGGGCTTCGCCAGCGAACTGGTTGGCGATGCCTCGCTTTCCCGGCGACCGATGGGGCGGGTGATCGAACCCCTGCGACGCATGGGGGCGGAGATCGATTCGGAGCCTGGCGGGCTTCCGCCACTTAGAATTCACGCTAACAATGATCTTCAAGGCATTGTTTTTGAAAGTCAAATAGCCAGCGCGCAGATCAAGTCGGCGGTGCTGCTTGCGGGTCTCTATGCGGCGGGCGAAACAGCCGTGCGCGAACCGCATCCGACCCGCGACTACACCGAACGCATGCTCGAAGCCTTCGGCTGGCCGATCACCTTCGGGCCCGGCTGGGCAAGGCTGAGTGGCGGGCACCGCCTGCGCGCCACCGATGTGGACGTGCCGGCGGACTTTTCCTCGGCGGCATTTTTCCTGGTCGCGGCGTCCGTGATTCCCGGTTCCGAGCTGCTGCTGCGCCGGGTCGGCATGAACCCGCGGCGCACCGGCCTGCTGGCCGCGCTGCGTCTGATGGGCGCCGACATCACCGAAGAAAAACCGGGCGAGCAGGGCGGCGAACCGGTGGCCGACCTGCGGGTCCGCCATGCGCGACTGCGGGGCATCCTGGTGCCCACGGACCTGGTGCCGGACATGATCGATGAATTCCCCGCGCTGTTCGTGGCGGCGGCCCTGGCCGAGGGCCGGACCGTGGTTTCGGGGGCGGCCGAACTGCGGGTGAAGGAATCGGACCGGATCGCGGTGATGACCACGGGTCTGCGTGCCTGGGCGCCCGGATCGAAGAAACCCCCGACGGGGCTGTGATCGAGGGGGCGCCTGCGTGGCGGGTCTGCCGACAGCCACGGCGACCACCGGATCGCGATGAGCCTGGCCATCGCGGCCCAGTGCGCCGAAGGCGAGGTACGGATCGGCGACTGCGCCAACGTGGCCACGTCCTTCCCCGGATTCATCGAACTGGCGACCTCGGCCGGATTCGCTCTGCGGCCCGCCTGACGCTTCGTCTAGAATCCCTCTCCATGCCCCGCATCCCCGTCCTGACCATCGATGGCCCCTCCGGCTCCGGCAAGGGCACCATCAGCCGGGCCGTGGCCGAGCGCCTGGGCTGGCACTACCTCGATTCGGGGGCCCTGTACCGTGCGGTCGGCCTGGCCGCTGCCTGGGAGAGCCTGGACCTCAGTGACGCCGAGGCCGTGGCCCAGTGCGCCGCCCGGACCGAGATCCGGTTCGAATCCCAGGGGGGCGGCGATCTCCACGTGATCGTCAACGGCAAGGACGCAACCCACCAGCTGCGCATGGAAACCGCTGGCGCGGCGGCCTCCGCCATTGCCGCCCATCCCCGGTCCGGGCTGCGCTGGTGGACCTGCAGCACCGGTTCCGCCGGTCCCCGGGCCTGGTCGCCGACGGCCGGGACATGGGCACGGTCATCTTCCCGGACGCCCCGTACAAGGTCTTCCTGACCGCCAGTGCCGAGGAAAGGGCGCAAAGGCGCTATAAGCAGTTGAAGGAAAAAGGGGTTTCGGTTAATCTTGCCGGCCTGCTGCACGAAATCGCCGCTCGCGACGAGCGCGATGCCGGACGTGCCGTGGCGCCCCTGAAACCCGCCGAAGACGCGGTGATCGTGGACTCCACCGGTACGCCCATCACCGAGGTGATCGAGCGCGTGCTGGCGGTGCTGCCGGAAAAACTCCGTCCGCCCCGCCAGGCGTAACCGACACCCCGGCGCATCCCGCCCCCGACCCGGGCGCGGCTTCCGAAGCAGGAAACCAGGTCCCGCGCCATGAGGCGCGGAGTCTCCATCCACGCGCGCAAGCGCCAACAGGTGGGTCCGCTGCAGAAGCGGCGGCCCGTATGTCCAACCGAGTATCCAACAATGACTGAATCTTTCGCTGAACTGTTCGAACAGAGCCAGAACGCCCTGAGCAAGCTCAAGCCGGGTGCGATCGTTTCCGGCACCGTGGTCGAGGTGCGCTCCGACGTCGTCGTGATCAACGCCGGCCTGAAGTCGGAAGGCATCATCCCGATCGAGCAGTTCCGTAATGAAGCCGGCGAACTCGAAGTCGCCGTCGGCGACACCGTCAAGGTCGCCCTCGAGTACCTCGAGAACGGCTTCGGCGAGACCGTGCTGTCCCGCGAGAAGGCCAAGCGCGCCATGGTGTGGGACGAACTCGAAGCTTCCATGGAAGCCGGCGAGATCGTCACCGGCCGCATCAGCGGCAAGGTCAAGGGCGGCTTCACCGTCGACATCCGCGACGTCCGCGCGTTCCTGCCGGGTTCGCTGGTGGACGTGCGTCCGGTCCGTGACCCGGGCTACCTGGAAGGCAAGGAACTCGAGTTCAAGATCATCAAGCTCGACCGCAAGCGCAACAACGTCGTGGTCTCCCGCCGTGCGGTGGTCGAGTCCGAGTCGAGCGTCGAGCGCGAGCAGCTGATGGAGCGCCTGCAGGAAGGTGCCGTGATCAAGGGTGTGGTCAAGAACCTCACCGACTACGGCGCGTTCGTGGACCTGGGCGGCATCGACGGCCTGCTGCACATCACCGACATGGCCTGGAAGCGCGTGCGCCACCCGTCCGAAGTCGTGAACGTGGGCGAAGAGCTCGACGTCCGCGTGCTGAAGTTCGACCGCGAGCGCAACCGCGTTTCGCTGGGCCTGAAGCAGCTGGGCGACGATCCGTGGGACAACATCGCCCGCCGTTACCCGACCTCCTCGCGCCTGTTCGGCAAGGTCTCCAACGTCACCGATTACGGCGCGTTCGTCGAGATCGAGCCGGGCGTCGAAGGCCTGGTGCACGTGTCCGAGATGGACTGGACCAACAAGAACGTCAACCCGTCGAAGGTCGTCCAGCTGGGCGACGAGCTCGAGGTGATGGTGCTGGACGTGGACGGCGAGCGTCGCCGCATCTCGCTGGGCATCAAGCAGTGCACCCCGAACCCGTGGGAAGCGTTCTCGGCCCTGTTCAAGAAGGGCGACAAGGTGTCCGGCCAGATCAAGTCGATCACCGACTTCGGCATCTTCATCGGCCTGGACGGCGGCATCGACGGCCTGGTGCACCTGTCCGACATCTCCTGGAACACCACCGGCGAAGACGTCGTCCGCAACTTCAAGAAGGGCGACACCCTGGAAGCCGTCGTGCTGGCCGTGGATCCCGAGCGCGAGCGCATCTCGCTGGGCGTGAAGCAGCTCGAGCAGGACCCGGTGGGCCAGTACATGGCCACCACCCAGAAGGGCACCATCGTCACCGGTACCGTGAAGGAAGTGGACGCCAAGGGCGCCACCATCGAGCTCGACGGCGGCATCGAGGGCTACATCCGCGCCAACGACATCGCCAAGGAGCGGGTCGAGGACGCGACGCAGCACCTCAAGGTCGGCGACAAGGTCGAAGCCAAGTTCACCGGCATGGACCGCAAGGGCCGCGTCATGCAGCTCTCGATCCGCGCCAAGGACGAGGCCGAGCTGCAGGAGAACCTGGCGGAGGTCAACAAGTCCTTCGACGCGTCCTCCGGCACCACCAAGCTGGGCGCCCTGCTGCGTGAGCAGCTGAACAAGGGCGAGTAATCGCAAGTCCGGTTGGCGTGGCCCGGGTTTCCGGGCCACGCCGCCACCCCTTCAAGGAACCCGAGGGACCGCCCGGAATGACCAAGTCCGAACTGATCGAGGTGCTCTCGCGTCGCCAGGCCCATCTGAAGGCCGACGACGTCGATCTGGCCGTCAAGACCCTGCTCGAGATGATGAGTGGCGCGCTGACCCAGGGCGAACGCATCGAGATCCGCGGTTTCGGCAGTTTCTCGCTGCATTTCCGTCCGCCGCGCCTGGGCCGCAATCCCAAGACCGGCGACTCCGTGGCCCTGCCCGGAAAGTACGTCCCGCATTTCAAGCCCGGCAAGGAGTTGCGCGATCGCGTCAACAGCCGCCCGGCTGCTTCGGAAGGCTGAGTTTCCGGCCCGGCATCGGCTAAGCTTGCCGCGACCCGGCCCTGGATCTTCCGCGCATGCGACTGATCAAAGCCCTGCTGGCCCTCCTGTTCGTCGCGTTCGGCGTGTTGTTCGGTGCGCTCAATCGCGAGCCGGTGCGCATCGACCTCGGTTTTTTCTCCATCGTGGATTTCAGCCTGGGTACCAGCCTGCTGTTGGCGGTATTGCTGGGCGCGCTGCTGGCCGGCCTGGTATTGACGGCCGGCGTGATCTGGCCATTGCGCCACCGCCTGCGCCGCAACAGCCCGGCCCCTGCCGAGCCGCAAGGCGCACAACCCCATGAGTGAGCTGGCCTGGCTGCTCCTGCTGTTGCCCGTCGCAGCGGCCAGTGGCTGGCTGGCAGGGCGTCGTGGCGGCGAGCGCAAGGGCGGGGGGCGCGGGTGTCGCTTCTGTCCAACACCTATTTCCGTGGTCTGAACTACCTGCTGAACGAGCAGCAGGACAAGGCCATCGAGGTCTTCCTGCAGATTGCGGCCGTGGACAAGGACACGGTGGAAACCCAGTTCGCGCTGGGCCACCTGTTCCGCCGGCGCGGCGAGGTGGACCGCGCCATCCGCCTGCACCAGAGCCTGGTGGCCCGCAACGGCCTGAGCGACGAACAGAAGACCCGTGCCGTGCTTGCCCTTGGCGAGGACTACATGCGTGCCGGCCTGCTGGACCGTGCCGAGACCCTGTTCACCGACCTGGTGCGCATGGGCGTGCTGGCGCCGCAGGCGCTGAAGCACCTGATCTCGATCTACCAGGCCGAGCGCGACTGGGGCAAGGCGATCGAGCACGCGCGGCAATACGAGGCGGCCAGTGGCGAACCGATGGGCAAGCTGGTCGCGCAGTACCACTGCGAACTGGCCGAAAAAGCCCGGCTGGCCGGCGACATGGAGCAGGCGCGCCACCACGTGGCCGAGGCCTATGCCGCCGACAGTCATTCGGTGCGCGCCGGCCTGGCCGAGGGCCAGATCGAACTGGCGGACGGCAACGACGCCGCCGCCATCCGCGCGTTCGAGCGGGTCGCGCGCCACGACATCGAATTCCTGCCCGAGATCCTGGATCCGTTGCTGCGCTGCTACGAACGCCGGGGCGAGCAGGCGCGCGCGCGCGGTTTCCTGATGGAGATGATCGAACACTACCCCGGCGTCTCGCCGGTGCTGGCGCTGACACGCATCATCGAGCAGGAACAGGGGCAGGCCGCGGCGCTGGCCTTCCTGTCCCGGCAACTGCAGCAGCGGCCATCAGTGCGCGGCGAGGCCGCCTTCATCGACCTGAGCCTGAAGGACACCGCCGTCGATCCCGGGGCGACGCTCAAGACCCTGAAGCAGATCACTGACCAGTTGGTGGTGCGCACGCCGGGGTATCGCTGCCAGCGCTGCGGTTTCGGCGCGCGCGCGCATCACTGGCAATGCCCGGGCTGCAAGTCCTGGGGCAGCATCAAGCCGGTGCACGGCGCGGTGAGCGAGTGATTCCAGCCGTGTCGCTGTCGCCCTGGATCCTGTTCCTGACCGGCAGCCTGGTGTCCTGGGGCGGTGGCCGCGTCCTGGCGCCGCTATGCCCTGCGGCGGCAGCTGGTGGACCAGCCGGGTCCGCGCCGCCTGCACCAGCAGCCCACGCCGCGTGGCGGCGGGCTGGGCATCGCCTTGGTCCTCCTAGCCTGTTCGCCGTGGCTGGGGGCGGGTGGGGCGGCTTTCGCCCTGGGCCTGCTGCTGGTGGCCGGCGCCGGTCTGGCGGATGACCTGCGCAACCTCTCCGCCCTGCCCAAGCTCGTGCTGCAGGTGCTGGGCGCCTTGCCGGTGGCCTGGGCCTGGCCGCTCGCGCCGGAACTGCTGGGGTCCGCGGGAGGCGTGGCAGCCGGTGTGCTGGTCGTGCTCGTGTTCGTCAATTTCTGGAACTTCATGGATGGCAGCAATGGACTGGCGGCAAGTCAGGCCCTGCTGGTCGGCGTCGGATTGGCCTTGCTCTGCGGTCCGGGGTCGCCTCCAGGCCTGCTTGGACTGGCCCTGGCGGCGGGCTGCCTCGGCTTCCTGCCGCACAATGTGCCCCGCGCGCGCCTGTTCCTAGGTGATGTCGGCAGCCTCACCCTCGGCCTGGCGGTGGCGGCGGCGCTGCTGATGGCGCTCGGGCAGGGCAGCGCGAACGCCTGGCAGTTGCTGTTGCTGCCTTCGGCGTTCCTCCATGGATGCCGGCTTGACCCTGCTCTGGCGGCTGTGGCGCCGGCAGAAGTTCTGGCTGGCCCATCGCGAGCATCTCTACCAGCGGGCCGTGGCCCATGGCTGGACGCATCTGCGCATCTGCGGCGTTTATCTGCTGTGGACGCTGCTGGCGGTAGCGCTGGTGCTGTCGTTCGCCGATGGCCCGGACTCCCGCCAGCGGTGCACGACACTGGCGATGCTGGCGTGCGGCACTTTGATCTACCTGTTGGCGGGACGTTTCTGGCCGCGCCGCGAGAACCTGATGGAGTCTGTTGGATGAAACACAAACCCGGCGCGTCGTTGGTGCTGCCGCGCCTGCTGATTGTTCTGCACGACCTTGTGATGATCGCCTTCATCTGGGTCGGCCTGCGCTGGCTGGCCAGCGTGGCGGGTGCGCCGGCCGCGCCATCGCTGGGCTACGAACTGCTGATCGTCCTGGTCACGCAGGGTGTGGTGCTGCGCATGGTGGGCCTGTACCAGGGGGCTGTGGCGCTTCGCCAGCCTGCCCGATCTCGCCAACCTGGTGCGCGCGGCGCTGCTGGGCGTACTGCTGATCGTCGCCACCCTGTTCCTGCTCGGCATGATCGACCAGGTGCCACGGCGCGTGCTGTTCCCGTACCCGGTGGCCCTCGTGGTGGCGCTGGGCACTCCCAGGCTGTTGTACCGGCTGTGGAAGGACTACCGGCAGTCGGAACATCCCGCCAATGCGGTGCGTGTCCTGGTGCTGGGCGCCGGCCGCACCGCCGAGACCCTGCTGCGCGACCTGCGCAGCGATGGCCGCTACCAGCCGGTCGGACTGCTGGACGACCAGCCGGCGCTGAAGGGCGCGAAAGTGCAGGGCGTACCCGTGCTCGGCACGCTCGACGAACTGCCGTACATCGCCCAGGAAACCGCGCCCAAGTTGCTGGTGATCGCCATGCCCTCGGCCAATGCCGCCGAAATGCAGCGGGTGGTGTCCCTTTGCGACGAGACCGGCGTGCCCTTCCGCACCGTGCCGCGGTTGTCGGACATGTTGTCCGGCAAGCCGCAGCGCCTGCAGTTGAGCGAGGTCAGGATCGAGGATCTGTTGGGGCGCAAGCCGGTCGAATTCGACGAGGCCTGGAGTTCGGTGGCTGGCAAGCGCGTGATGGTGACCGGCGCAGGCGGTTCGATCGGTTCCGAGCTGGCGCGACAATGCGCGGCCGCAGGTGCCCAGTCCGTGCTCCTGCTCGAACGCGCGGAACTGCCCCTGGACGACATCTGCTGCGAACTGATGCGCGACTATCCCGGCGTCAGCGTGCAGCCCATGCTCGCCGACTGCGGCGACGCCACAGCCTGCCGCATCGCTCTGGCCCAGGGCATGGATTACGTATTCCATGCCGCTGCCTGCAAGCAGGTGCCCATGCTGGAGGGGCAGGTGCGCGAAGCCCTGCGCAACAACGTACTGGCCACCGCGACCGTGGCCCGCGCCTGCCTCGAGGCCAGGGTCGGTAATTTCGTGCTGATCTCGACCGACAAGGCGATCTGCCCGGTCAACGTGCTCGGCGCCAGCAAACGATTCGCCGAGCTTGCCTGCCAAGTCGTATTCGCGGGCGGACCCGTGCAGTTGTCGATCGTGCGTTTCGGCAACGTGCTCGACTCGGCCGGCAGCGTGGTGCCGTTGTTCCGGAAGCAGATCGCGGAGGGCGGGCCGGTGACCGTGACCCACCCCGAAGTCACGCGTTACTTCATGACCATCCCCGAAGCCTGCCAGCTGATCCTGCATTCGGTGAGCCTGGGCAGCGAATCCTGCGCGGTGTATGCGCTGGACATGGGGCGCCCGGTGGCGATCCGGGAGCTGGCCGAGCAGATGATCAGGCTGAGCGGCAAACGTCCGGGCATCGACGTCGAGGTGAGCTACATCGGCCTGCGCCCAGGCGAGAAGCTGCACGAGATCCTGTTCCATCCGCAGGAACGCTACCAGCGCACACGCCACCCGCGCATTCTCCAGGCCGAACCCCGCGTCGTGCGGGCCGACGCGTTGCGGCCGTTGCTGGCCGAAATGGAATCGCTGCTGCAGCAGTCAGACGCCGAACTGGCGATGTTCGCGCTGCTGCGTCGGGCCGTGCCCGAGTACAATCCGGAGTCCGCCCCGATGTTGTCGCCTGCGACGCATCGGGATCCTACGCACTGACCGGACGGGAGAGACATGTCATTCCAGATCCGCAAGGCCGTATTCCCCGTTGCCGGCTTGGGCACCCGCTTCCTGCCGGCCACCAAGACCGTGCCCAAGGAAATGCTTCCGGTGGTGGACAAGCCACTGATCCAGTACGCCGTGGACGAAGCGATCGAGGCGGGCTGCGATACGCTGGTCTTCGTCACCAACCGCTACAAACATTCGGTGGCCGATTATTTCGACAAGGCCTACGAGCTCGAACAGAAGCTTGAAAAGGCCGGGAAGTCCGAACTTCTGGCGATGATCCGCGATGTGCTGCCGCGGCACGTGCGGGCCGTTTTGTCACCCAGGCCGAAGCCCTGGGCCTGGGACACGCGGTGCTGTGCGCGCGTCCGGTGATCGGCGACGAACCCTTCGCGGTGCTGCTGCCCGACGACCTGATCTGGAACAAGGGGCCCGGCGCACTCAAGCAGATGGCCCAGCTGGCCGCGCAGGAATCCGCCAGCGTCATCGCCGTCCAGGACGTGCCGCCGGAACAGACCGGAAGTTATGGCATCGTCGCCACCCGTGATTTTTCCGGTCGCCATGGCGACATCACGGCCATCGTCGAAAAACCGCGGCCCGAGGTCGCACCGAGCACGCTCGCCGTGGTTGGCCGTTATGTGCTCAGCGGGCGCATCTTCGACCACCTTGCCCGCACGAAGCCAGGTGCTGGCGGCGAGATCCAGCTCACCGACGGCATCGCTTCGCTGATGACCGAGGAACGGGTGCTGGCCTACCGGTTCCAGGGCCGCCGTTTCGACTGCGGCAGCCGCATCGGGCTGGTGGAGGCGACCATCGAGTTCGCCCTGGACCACGAAGATCTCGCGGAGCCCGCGCGGGCCTACATGCGCGCCGCCCTGGAGCGCTGATCAGGC
Organism: Arenimonas daejeonensis; assembly: GCF_007993735.1. Taxonomy (GTDB): domain Bacteria; phylum Pseudomonadota; class Gammaproteobacteria; order Xanthomonadales; family Xanthomonadaceae; genus Arenimonas; species Arenimonas daejeonensis. The sequence continues at coordinate 2,178,984 of NZ_CP042453.1, forward strand.
CAGCCAGCGCCAGGCGACGGCCAGGACCACGGCCAGCGCGACCGCAAGGCTGATCAGGCCCGCCGCCTGCAGGCGCCGGGCGATGCGCAGGGCGTCGCTGCCATGGCGCAGTGGTGCGTTCTGGAAGTTCCAGCCCGGCCGGCGGCCATTGGTTCTGCCGGCGCGTCTGGCTGGCCCAGTCCAACAGGAATCGCCCGAGCAGGACGGCGCAGGCTGCCGTGGCGAGCTGGAGCAGGAGGACACCGCCCCGACGGCCTGGACTGCAGAGTCCGGGTCGTGCTCCGCCTGCGCCTGAGTCCGGCGCAGCCAGAACTCGAAAGCCAGCAACAGTACGAGACCGAGTGCGGCGGCCACACCCAGCGCCCGACCCAGCTTGCGCCGTTGTGCGAGGTTCTTTCGTTCCTGCCGCGAGTCCATGCTTTCCAGCCGTCGGGGTGAGCTGACATCCTAGACGCTGATCGCTTCCGGTACCGGCCATGGATGCTTCCAGTTACTACCGCGCGTCGGCGCGCCCGCAGGCGGGGTTCGCGCCGCTGGACGGCCGCCGCGACGCTTCGGTGTGCGTGGTCGGCGCGGGGTTTGCCGGGCTCAACACCGCCCTGGGGCTGGCCGAGCGGGGCCAGCGCGACGTGGTGCTGCTGGATGCCGACACGGTCGGACATGGCGCGTCCGGGCGCAATGGCGGCTTTGTGTTCGGCGGGTTTTCGCGGGGCGAGGAAGCCTTGCTGGCCGAGCTCGGGCCGGTGCGTGCGCGTGCGCTCTACCAGGGCACGCAGGACGCGGTGCAGTTGATCCGTACCCGGATCGCACGCCACGGCATCGACTGCCAGGCCACCGACGCCGGCGTGCTGTGGGCCAACTGGTTCCGGGATCCGGCGCCGCTGCGCGCCCGCCAGCGCCTGCTGGCCGAATATTTCGGCGTGCAGTGGGACTGGGTGCCCGCCGCCGAACTGGCGGAGCAGGTGCGTACCCGCCGTTACGGCGATGGCCTGTACGAACGCAACGCGCTGCATTTCAACCCGCTCGATTACGCACGTGGCCTGGCCACGCTGGCCCATGGCCACGGTGTTGGCATCCACGAACATTCGCCGGCGATCGCACTGCAGCGCGACGGCCATGGCTGGCGCGTGCGCACGCCCGGCGGCGATGTCGCCGCCCGGCAGGTGGTGCTGGCCTGTGGCGGCTACCTGGCCGGCCTGCGCCGCGAAGTGGATGCGGGCGTGCTGCCGATCGCGACCTACGTGATGGTCACCGAACCGCTCGGCGCTCGGCTGGACGAAGCCATCCGGACCCGGGCCGCCATCTACGACAGCCGGTTCGCCTTCGACTATTACCGGCCGCTGCCGGATACGCGCATCCTCTGGGGCGGGCGCATTTCCGTGCTCGACCGCTCGCCCGAGGCCGTGAAGCGGCTGCTGTACCGCGACCTGCTGAAGGTTTTCCCGCAGTTGGAGGGGGTGCGGGTCGACTACGCCTGGTCCGGCCTGATGAGCTACGCCCGCCACCAGATGCCGCAGATCGGCCGTGTGGACGAGGGGTTGTGGCTGGCCCAGGCCTTCGGCGGCCACGGCGTGGCGCCGACCACGATGGCCGGCGAAGTGCTGGCGGCGGCGATCGCCGAAGACGACCCGCGCTGGCGCGAGTTCGCCGACTACGGGCTGGTATCGGCCATGAAGCCGGCCGGCTACCTTGGCGCGCAGCTGAGCTACTGGTGGTACCAGGCGAGGGACGCCTGGAAGGACTGGCGCGGGCGCTGAAACCCGGCGAAAGAAACGGCGCCCAAGGGCGCCGTTTCGGTATCACACGAGGGCAGGGGATCAGAGCGATTCGAAGATGCCCGCCGCACCCATGCCGGTGCCGATGCACATGGTCACCATGCCGTACTTCTGCTTGCGGCGCTGCAGGCCGTGCACGATGGTCGCGGTGCGGATCGCACCGGTGGCGCCGAGCGGATGGCCCAGGGCGATGGCGCCGCCCAGCGGGTTCACCTTGGTCGGGTCCAGGCCGCAGGTGCGGATGACGGCGAGCGCCTGGGCGGCAAAGGCTTCGTTGAGCTCGATCCAGTCGATCTGGTCCTGGGTGAGGCCGGACTGCTTGAGCACCTTCGGAATCGCGGCGATCGGGCCGATGCCCATCACTTCCGGACGCACGCCCGCAACCGAGAAGCCGACGAAACGCGCCAGCGGGGTCAGGCCGTATTCCTTGATCGCCTTTTCCGAGGCCAGCATCACCGCGGCTGCACCGTCGGACATCTGCGACGAGGTGCCGGCGGTGACGCTGCCACCGTTGCGGAACACCGGGCGCAGCCTGGCCAGGCCTTCGAGGCTGGTATCGGCACGCGGACCTTCGTCGTTCTCGACCAGCAGCTCGCGCAGCTTGACCGTGTTGCCGCCGAGCACCGGCTGGCGCGAGATCACCTGGTAGGGAGAAATCTCGGCCTTGAACTCGCCGGCGGCCTGCGCGGCCAGCGCCTTCTGGTGCGAAGCGACGGCGAAGGCGTCCTGGTCCTCGCGGCTGATGTTCCATTCCTCGGCGACCTTTTCCGCCGTGATGCCCATGCCGTAGGCAATCGCGACGTTTTCGTCCTTCGCGAACACCTGCGGACTCAGGGCGACCTTGTTGCCCATCATCGGCACCATGGACATGGACTCGGTGCCGCCGGCCAGCATCAGGTCGGCGTTGCCCAGGCGGATCTGGTCGGCCGCCATGGCCACGGCCTGCAGGCCGGACGAGCAGAAGCGGTTGATGGTCTGGGCGGCGATCACGTTCGGCAGGCCGGCCAGCAGCAGGCCGATGCGCGCCACGTTCATGCCCTGCTCGCCCTCGGGCATGGCGCAGCCGATGATGGCGTCGTCGATGCGGGTCGGGTCGATGCCCGGGACCTGGGCGACGACTTCGCGCAGCACGTGCGCGAGCATTTCGTCGGGACGGGTGTTGCGGAAGACGCCGCGCGGGGCCTTGCCCACCGGGGTGCGGGTGGCGGCGACGATGTAGGCGTCCTGGATTTGCTTGGTCATGTGATTTTCCTTGGGCGCCGGGTCAGTTGCGGAGCGGCTTGCCGTTCTTGAGCATGTAGGCGATGCGTTCCTGGGTCTTGGGCATCTGGGCCAGGGCAACGAAGTGTTTGCGCTCGAGCTTGAGCAGCCATTCCTCGTCGACGATCGCGCCGCGGTCCACTTCGCCGCCGCACATCACGGTGGCGATGCGCTTGCTGACTTCGTAGTCGTGTTCGGAGATGAAGCGGCCCTCGAACATGTTCTCCAGCATCATGCGGAAGGTGGCGATGCCGACGTCGCCGGCCACCTGCACCTGGCGGGCGGGCAGGGGCGGGCGGTAACCCGACTCGGCCAGCGCCAGGGCCTGGGCCTTGGCCACGTGCAGCAGCTCGTACTGGTTGAACACCACCACGTCGTTGTCGCGGGCCAGCTTCAACTCCTTGGCTTCCAGCGCCGAGGCCGAGACCTTGCCCATCGCGATCGTCTCGAAATAAGGCTTCAGCGCGGCGAACACATCGCCACCCGGACCCGCCGCGGCGGAAGCGCGCACGGCGATCTCCTTCAGGCCGCCACCCGCCGGCAGCAGGCCGACGCCGGCCTCGACCAGGCCGATGTAACTTTCCAGGCCGAACACGGTGCGGGCCGAATGCATCTGGAACTCGCAGCCGCCGCCAAGGGCGAGGCCGCGCACGGCCGCGACCACCGGCACCAGCGAATACTTGATGCGCTGGCTGGTGGCCTGGAAGGTCGCCACCATCGCCTCGAACTCGTCCAGCTTGCCGGCCTGCAGCGAGGCGATGGCGCCGGCGAGGTCGGCACCGGCCGAGAACGGCTCTTTCGGCTGCCAGATCACCAGGCCGCGGAAGTCCTTTTCGGCGACATCGATGGCCTGCTGTACGCCGGCCAGCACGCCGTCGCCGACGGTGTTCATCTTGGTCTTGAAGCTGAGCACGGCGATGCCGTCGCCGTCGTGCCACATCCGCACCGCGTCTGTTTCGAACACGGTCTCGCCCGGCGCGGCGCGTTCACCCAGCACCGGATCCGGGAAACGCTGGCGGTTGTAAACGGCCAGGTTCGAGCGCGGCAGCTTGTCGTTGCGCACCGGGCTGAAGCTGCCCTCGGCGGCGTGCACACCCTCGCGACCGTCGAACACCCAGTCCGGCAGCGGCGCGCTGGACATGGCCTTGCCGGCCACGATGTCCTCGGCGATCCACTCGGCCACCTGCTTCCAACCGGCGGCCTGCCAGCTCTCGAACGGGCCCAAGCTCCAGCCGTAGCCCCAGCGGATGGCCAGGTCCACGTCACGCGCGGTCTCGGCGATCGAGGCCAGGTGGAAGGCGCTGTAGTGGAAGAGGTCGCGGAACACCGACCACAGGAACTGCGCCTGCGGATGCGTGCTGGCGCGCAGCTGGGCGAACTTCTCGGCCGGGTTCCTGTTCTTGAGGATCGCCACGACCTCGGCATCGGCGGCGCCGGTGGCCGGACGGTAGTCCTGGGCCTTGAGGTCCAGCACCACGATGTCCTTGCCCTTCTTCATGAAGATGCCGGCGCCGGTCTTCTGGCCCAGCGCGCCCTTGTCGATCAGCGCGCGCAGCCAGGTCGGGGCGACGAAATACTTGTGCCAGGGATCGTCCGGCAGGGTGTCGGCCATGGTCTTGATGACGTGGGCCATGGTGTCGAGGCCGACCACGTCCGAAGTGCGGTAGGTCGCCGATTTCGGACGACCCAGCAGCGGGCCGGTGAGCGCGTCGACTTCGTCGAAACCGAGGCCGAACTGGGCGGTGTGGTGCAGGGTGGAGAGGATGGAGAACACGCCGATGCGGTTGCCGATGAAGTTCGGCGTGTCCTTGGCGTAGACCACTCCCTTGCCCAGCGTGGTTACCAGGAAAGTCTCAAGTCCTTCAAGTACTTGCGGTTCAGTCTTCGCGCAGGGAATCAACTCGGCCAGATGCATGTAGCGCGGCGGGTTGAAAAAGTGCACGCCGCAGAACCTGTGGTGAAGTGATTCTGGAAGAACTTCCGCCAAGCCATTGATTGACAAGCCTGAAGTATTGGAGGCGAGGATCGCGTGCGGAGCCACGTAGGCTTCGATGCGGTCGTACAGCGCCTTCTTCCAGTCCATGCGCTCGGCAATGGCCTCGATGATCAGGTCGCAGTCCTTGAGCAGGTCCAGATGCTGGTCGTAGTTGGCCGGCGTGATCGCGGCCGCCTTGGACTTGCTGGCGAACGGGGCGGGCGAGAGCTTGCCCAGGTTGGCGATGGCCTTGTCGACGATGCCGTTGGGCGGGCCTTCCTTGGCGGCAAGGTCGAACAGGACGGTGTCGACGTCGGCGTTGACGAGATGGGCGGCGATCTGCGCGCCCATCACGCCGGCGCCGAGCACGGCCACCTTGCGGATGCGGAGTTGCGACATGGATGTAGCTCCGTGGGAGGAGGGAAAGGGTCAGCCGCCGGCGCGCAGGCCGGCGGCGGCGAAACGGATCAGGGCCTGGGCGGCCTTTTCGCAGTGGGCCTTCTCGGACACGCCCGCCTGGCGCTTGATCAGGCCGAAATCGGCCATCGCGTAGGTCAGCGCGCCGGCAGTGAAGTCCAGGCGCCAGACCAGGTCTTCCTTGGCCAGGCCGGGCAGTGCGGCACCGATGGCCTTGGCGAATTCGCGCAGCACGTGGCCGTAGTTGTCGGACAGGAACTTGCGCAGGCGGTCGTTCTTCTCGGCGAAGGCGCGGGCCAGCACGCGCACGAAGGCCGAGCCGCCGTGGCGGTCGATGGTCAGGGCCAGGGGCGGCTCGATGAAGGCGGCCAGGATCGCCTCCAGGTCGCCCGGGCGCTCCTCCTGGGCCTTGCGCAGCTGGGTCAGGCGGCGCTCGCTCATCTCGTCCATGCGGCGGCGGAAGACCTCGTTGACCAGGTTCTCCTTGCTGCCGAAGTGGTAGTTCACGGCGGCGATGTTGACGTCGGCCCGGCTGGTCACCTGGCGCAGCGAGGTGCCGGCGAAGCCGTGCTGGGCGAAGAGTTCCTCGGCCGCGCCGAGGATGCGTTCCTTGGTGTTGAAATGGGTCGTCGTCATGGCCTGCCAGCGTTCGATTCAAACGGGTGTTGGCGAGTGTACCCGCATCCGGTCGGCCGTCAAATGGACAATTCAAACGACTGACGGAACGGACAGTGCGCCTGGACGGGTCAGGGCGGGGTGGGCGATGCTGCTGGAAATATTCAGGGAAATGCGCTAAACCCTCGTTAGTGCGGGGTTTTGTGATAAATTTACGGGCTTCCGAAACCCCTGAACCCAGGAGTTAGACCATGGCGCTGGAGCGCACCATTTCCATCATCAAACCCGACGCGGTCGCCAAGAACGTGATCGGCGAGATCTACGCCCGATTCGAGAAGGCCGGCCTGAAGGTCGTCGCCGCCAAGATGAAGCACCTGTCCCGCAAGGAAGCCGAAGGTTTCTATGCCGTGCACCGCGAGCGCCCGTTCTTCAATGCGCTGGTCGAGTTCATGATCTCCGGCCCGGTGATGATCCAGGTGCTGGAAGGCGACAAAGCCGTGCAGAAGAACCGCGACCTGATGGGCGCCACCAATCCGAAGGAAGCCGCGCCGGGCACCATCCGCGCCGACTTCGCGCAGTCGATCGACGCCAATGCCGTGCACGGTTCCGACAGCCTCGAGAACGCCGCGATCGAAACCGCGTACTTCTTCGCCGCCACCGAGCTCTGCCCGCGCTGATCGGATGACGTCGTGACCCAGGCCGAACACAAGTCCATCCCGCTGCTGGTGAACCCGGCGCCGGAAACCGCGCCGGCAACGCCGGAACGGGTGAACCTGTTCGACCTGGATCGCGAAGGCATGGAGCGCTTCTTCGCCGAAACCCTCGGCGAGAAGCGCTTCCGCGCCCACCAGGTGATGAAGTGGATCTACCACCAGCACGTCACCGATTTCGCGCTGATGACCGACATGGGCAAGGCGCTTCGCGCCAAGCTCGAATCCCATGCCGAAGTCCGCCCGCCGCAGGTGCAGTTCGACAAGCCCTCGACGGACGGCACCCACAAGTGGCTGCTGGGTATGGACTCGGGCAATGCCATCGAGACCGTGTTCATCCCCGACAAGGGCCGCGGGACGCTGTGCGTTTCGAGCCAGGTCGGCTGCGGCCTGAACTGCCAGTTCTGTTCCACCGCCACACAGGGGTTCAACCGCAACCTCAGCACCGCCGAGATCATCGGACAGGTCTGGGTTGCCTCGAAGCACCTCGGCAACAAGACCCACCTGCACCGCAAGCTCACCAACGTGGTGATGATGGGCATGGGCGAGCCGCTGCTGAACTTCGAAAACGTCGTGCGCGCCATGAGCCTGATGCGCGACGACCTGGGCTTCGGCCTGGCGAACAAGCGCGTCACGCTCTCGACCGCCGGCCTGGTGCCGATGATCGACAAACTGGGCGAGACGGCGGATGTTTCACTCGCGGTTTCGCTGCACGCCCCGAACGACGAGCTGCGCACCCAGCTGGTGCCACTCAACAAGAAATACCCGATCGAGGAACTGATGGCCGCCTGCGTGCGCTACCTGCGCCGCCGCAGGAAGGGCGAATCCATCACCTTCGAATACACCCTGATGAAGGGTGTCAACGACACGCCGGAAATCGCCCGGCAGCTGGCGAAGCTGATCAAGCACTTCAGCAACCAGCTGCAGTATTCCGAGGCCGGCAAGGTCAACCTGATCCCGTTCAACCCGTTCCCCGGCACGCGCTTCGAGCGCAGCGGCGAAACGGAAATCCGTGCGTTCCAGAAGATACTGCTCGACGCCGGCGTGCTGACGATGGTGCGCCGCACGCGCGGCGACGACATTGATGCCGCCTGCGGCCAGCTCAAGGGGCAGGTCATGGACCGCACGCGCCGCCAATCCGAATTCAAGCGCAAGCTTGAGCAACAGGGAGTTTCCGATGCGGCCTGAGTCTGCTCGCCCGGTGGTATTCGCTGTTTTCCTCGCATTGTTGGGTGCCTGCGCAAGCAGCCCGGATTCCGGCAAGTCCAACGGCGGCACCGGTGTCGGCGGCACCCATGCGGCGATGAGCAACAAGGGGCTCGCCAACCTCAACCTGGCGCACAACTACATGGCCGCCGGGCAGCTCGACTACGCCATCGACCGCGCCAACCGCGCGCTGCGCAGCGACCCGGACTCGCCGGATGTGCAGATCGTGCTGGGCATGATCCGCGAGAAGCTCGACGACAAGGTCCGCGCCGGCGAGCACTACGCCGAGGCCGTGAAGCTGGCGCCAGACGCCGGCCACGTGCTGAACGTGCGCGCCGTCTGGCTCTGCCGGCAGGGCGACTCGGCAGAGGCGGATGCCTACTTCACCCGGGCGGTGAAGGATCCGTTCTACAAGAACAAGCAGCAGGCCTACTTCAACGCCGGCAAGTGCGCCCTGGACGCCGGCCAGCTCGACCACGCCGAGCAGTACCTGCGTGCGGGCGTGGAGCTTGCACCCGAAGATCCGCGCCTGCTGGCCGAACTGGCCGAAGTGAAGTACCTGCAAGGCGACTACATGGCGGCGCGCGCCTTCTACCAGCGCCGCGAAGCGCTGGGTGCACCCAGCGCGGACCTGCTCAACCTCGCGGCCCGGATAGAGCAGGGGGCCGGAGATCCGGTGGCCGCCGAGCGCTACCGCCGGCGACTGAACGACCAATTTCCCGACTACACGCCACCTGTCACGGAGGGGTTGCGCCAGCCATGAGCAACGAGAACACGCAGGAGGTCCTGTTCCAGGATCCGATCGGTTTGCGTCTTCGCCAGGGCCGTGAAAAGGCCGGGTTGAGCATCGAACAGGTAGGCCAGCAGCTCAAGCTGCCGATCGCCATCATCGAGGCGATGGAGCGCGACGATTGGCCGCGCCTGGGCGCGCCGGTCTATGTCCGAAGCTATCTGGGCAGCTACCTGCGCCTGGTCGGCCTGCCGGCCGCGCTCGCGGAAAACGTGGCCCAGAACGGCGCGACACCCAAGCTCGTCCCCCTTGGCACGGGTTCGAGGATGCGCCATGCACTCAAGCATTCGGTGCGCAACATGGTTTACCTGGTGATGACGGCAGTGCTGGTCATCCCGGTCGTGCTGGTCGCGCGCCACTACCAGTCCGCGGGAAGCACCCAAGTGCTGACGCTCGAACCCGAGGTCGTGTCGACGCCGGTGCCGGCCCCGGCACTGGCTTCCGACCCGTCACTGGCCCCGCCGATGGTGAGTGAGCCCGCCGCCGAGGCCCCGCCGCAGACGCAAGCGGCCGACCCGGCGCCAGTCATGGCCTCGATGGCGCCGTTCCAGAAAACCGCACCCACGTCCACGGAACTGCTGCTGCGGTTCAGCGGCGAAAGCTGGATTGAAACCGTGGACGCAAGCGGCGCCCGGATCGAACGCGGCCTGGTCGCCGGCGGCAGCGAACGCCGTTACGCTCCCGGACAGGTGGCCCGCATTACGCTCGGCAACGCCGATGCGGTCGAGGTGAGTTTCGCTGGCGAGACGGTGGACCTGGCGCCTTACCGCGCCGCGAATGTTGCCCGCTTTGCGGTATCCTCTGGCGGCGAGCCCGCTCCCGCCGAACACTGACGCCGGCGGCAACGCTGCGGCACCCACCTCCCCCCCCGCGTTCCGCACGGGCCCGAAGAAGCATCGCATGGACCAGATCGACGAATACGAACAGGGCGAACGCGTTCGCACCTGGTTGCGCAACAATGGATCCTCGCTGATCGGCGGTATCGCCATCGGCCTGGGCTGCCTCTTTGGCTGGCAGTGGTGGCAGGGCCAGCAGGCACAGGAGAAGGTGGTCGCAGCCGCCGAATTCGCCGCGTTCAACAAAGCGGTCGAAGCCGGGCAGGACGACAAGGCCGCGGCCCACGCGACCGCGCTGCAGCAGAACCATCCCGATACGCCGTATCCCGCGCTGGCCGCACTGCGCAGTGCCGAACTGCTGCATTCGCAGGGCAAGGACGAGGACGCGTTGAAGGCCTGGAATCCGTCGGTGGCGAACATCTGGACCCGGTCCTGGTCGAACTGGCCAAACTGCGGGCCGCCCGGCTGCTGTCGGGCATGGGCCGGCACGAGGACGCACTCAAGCGCCTGGACGCCATTGCCGATCCCGTCTTCCCCGCAGTGGCCGCGGAGATCCGCGGCGATGCCCAGATGGGCCTGGGGCACCGTGACGCCGCCCGTGCCGCCTATGAAATCGCATTGGCTTCGCTGGACGTCGGTTCGCCCACGCGAGCGATGGTCGAGATGAAACTCACCGATGCGGGCGGTTCGCCGTCTGCCCAGCCGGAGATTTGACCGCATGTCGTTCCGCATCCTGTTCCTCGCCGTGGTCCTGGTGTCCGCCACTGGTTGCAGCACCATCAAGGGCTGGTTCGGCGACAGCAAGGGCAAGGCCCTGGCGCCCGCCGAGCTGACCGAGATCGCCAGCCCGATCGCGGTGGACGCGGCCTGGGGCAAGAACCTCGGCGACGGCCGCGCCCGGCTGGGCCTGCGCGAGAAGGTGGCCATCGAGAGCGACCGCCTGTTCGTGTCCAACGACGACGGCCGTGTTCTGGCGATCGACGCCAACAGCGGCGACACCCTCTGGGATTCCGAAGCGGTGAAGACCGGCAAGACCGGGAACATGCTGTTGTTCTGGCGCCGCAAGGAAATCGAAGCCGGCCTCAGTGGCGGTCCGGGCGTCGGCAATGGCCTGGTCGTGATCGGTGGCCGCAACGGTGAAGTGATCGCCCTGGATGCCGACTCCGGTGCCGAGCGCTGGAAGACCGCGGTCACCTCCGAAGTCATCAGCACGCCCCTGGTCACTGCCGGCCTGGTGGTGGTGCGCAGCAACGATGGCCGCACCTTCGGCCTGGATGCCGCCGACGGCACCCGCAAGTGGGTGTTCGACCGCGGCCTGCCCAGCCTGGGCGTGCGTGGCAACGGCTCGCCGATCGCCGGCGGCGAACTGGTCTACCTGGGTTACGACGACGGCTCCGTGGTCGCGTTGCGCCTGGCCGATGGCCAGTTGGCCTGGGAACAACTGGTCGCCGAATCGGATGGCCGCAACGAACTCGAGCGCATGGCCGACGTGGACGGCGAAATGCAGCTGGGTCTCGCGGAACTCTATGCCACCAGTTACCGCGGCCAGACCATGGCGATCTCCACCACCAGCGGTACGCCGATCTGGAGCCGGGACGTGGGTGGTTACGGCGGCCTGGCCCTGCTGGCCGACCGGCTGATCGTCGCCGACCCGAGTGGCACCGTGTGGGCGCTGGACCGCAATGGTGGCAGCACGCTTTGGAAACAGGAGGCGCTGGCGCGTCGCTGGCTGACCACGCCGGCGATCCACGGCAACTACGCGGTGTTCGGCGACATCGAGGGTTACCTGCACTGGATCCGCCTGGACGACGGCCAGATCGTCGGCCGCGACCGCGTCCAGAATTCCGCCATCCTAGGCACGCCGCAGGTATCGGCCACCGGCATGCTTTTCGCGATCACCGCGGAAGGCAAGCTGGCCGCCTACCCGCAGCCGCAGTAAGCCGGCCGCGGCCCGCGAGGGCCGGGCCAAACGCGCGGCGCACCCCGGTGCGCCGTTACACCGCCCGGCTCGTGCCGGGCGTTTCGCGCTTCGGCGCGGACGATTTCCAAGAGTTTCGGGAGAGATCCACCGTGTTGCCATTGGTCGCTCTGGTCGGCCGGCCGAATGTCGGCAAGTCCACGATCTTCAACGCGCTGACGCGCAGCCGCGACGCCCTCGTGCACGACGAGCCCGGCGTGACGCGCGATCGCCACTACGGTTTCTGCCGCCTGGTGGAAGAACGGCCGTTCGGCCTGTGCGACACCGGTGGCCTTTCCGGTGAGGAAGAGGGCCTGGCCGGCGCCACCGCGCGCCAGGCACGCGCCGCCGTCGAAGAGGCCGACCTGGTGCTGTTCGTCGTGGACGGCCGCGAGGGGCCGTCCGGCCTGGACCAGAACATCCTGTCTTTCCTGCGCAAATCCGGCACGCGCTTCTTCCTGGTCGTGAACAAGACCGACGGCATCGACGTACAGGCCGCCGTGGCCGAGTTCGCGCGCTTCGGTGTCGAGCGTGTCATCCCGGTCGCCGCCGCGCACCAGCGCGGCATCCCGGAGCTGCTCGAGGAAATCATTCCCGAGCTGCCGGAAGACGGCGACGCCGACGTGCTGGCCGACGACCCGGATCGCATCCGCATCGCCTTCATCGGCCGCCCCAACGTCGGCAAGTCCACCTGGTGAACCGCCTGCTGGGCGAGGAGCGCATGATCGCCTCCGACGTGCCCGGCACCACCCGCGATTCGATCGCGGTGGACCTGACCCGCGACGGCCGCGACTACCGCCTGATCGACACTGCCGGCCTGCGCCGGCGCGCGAAGGTCGAGGAAGCGGTGGAGAAGTTCAGCGCCTTCAAGACCCTGCAGGCGATCGAAACCTGCCAGGTGGCCGTGGTGATGCTGGACGCGGGCGAGGGCGTTACCGAACAGGACGCCACCGTTCTGGGCCTGGTGCTCAACGCCGGCCGCGCCCTGGTGGTCGCCGTGAACAAGTGGGACGGCCAGGACAAGTACACGCGCGACCAGGCGATGTCGATGCTCGAGCGCAAGCTCTCGTTCTGCGAGTGGGCCGAACGCATCACCATCTCGGCCAAACACGGCACCGGCATGCGCGAGCTGTTCAAGGCCATCCATCGCGCCCACGCCTCGGCCACGCACCAGTTCAGCACCGCCGAGACGACCAAGGCGCTGTCGATCGCCATAGAGAGTTTCCCGCCGCCGGTCGTGCGCGGGCACGCGGCCAAGATGAAGTTCGCGCACCCGGGCGGCGCCAACCCGCCGACCTTCATCGTGCACGGCAACCGACTGAAGTCGCTGAGCGAGAGTTACCGTCGTTACCTCGAGAACTTCTTCCGCAAGCGCTTCAAGCTGGTCGGTACGCCGATCAAGTTCGTGTTCAAGGAAGGCGAGAACCCCTACGAGGGGAAGAAGAACGTGCTCACCGAGCGCCAGGTCAAGGCCAAGCGCCGGTTGATGAAACACGTCAAGGGCAAGTGATACCGCGCGCCGCGATCACGCTCGGCATCCTCGCCGGCGGGCGGGGGCAGCGGTTGGGCGGGCGCGACAAGGCCTGGGTGCGGCACCGGCAGCGTTTCCTGGTCGAGAACATCCTGATGGCCGTGCCCGGCGAATTCGCCGGGCGCCTGGTCAGCGCGCGCGCGCCGGATGCGCGCTTCGAAGCTATGGGCCTGCGGGCCGTGTTCGACCGGCGCGATGATTTCGCCGGGCCGCTGGCGGCGTTTGAAGCGCTGTGCGGAGCCTGCGACACCCCTGGCTGCTGACCGTTCCCGTGGACCTCGACGGCCTGCCTGCGAACCTGGTGGATACGCTGGCCGCCGCGGCAGGCGCCGACGGTGTGGTGGTGCATGATGCCGACGGCCTGCAGCCGTTGCTGGGCCTGTGGCGCACGGCGGCACTGGCGACTGCTGCGACTTCGATGCTGGATGCCGGTGAGTCCGCCGCGCGCCGCCTGGTGGCACGATTGCAGGTGAGCCGGTGCGATGTTTCGCCGCACCGCATCCTCAACCTCAATTTCCCGCACGATTTCCCCGAGGGTTACGCGCCGTGAGCCAGGACTTCCCGACCCGCATCGGTTTCGACGAGGCGACCGCCCTCATCGCTGCGCGATCTTCGCGCCTGTCGACCGAGCGCGTGGCCTTGTCGCGTGCGCGTGGCGCCACCCTGGCAGCCGACCTGGTCGCGCCTATCGCATTGCCGGGTTTCGACAATTCCGCCATGGATGGTTACGCCGTGCGCGCCGACGAAGCCAATGCTGCCGCTGAAACCGGGCTGCTGCTGGCCGGCGAACAGTTCGCCGGCACCAGCCTCGGGCTGTCCCTTGGGGCAGGGCAGTGCAGCCGCATCACCACCGGCGCTCCGATGCCGGCCGGCGCGGACACCGTATTGATCAAGGAAGATGCGAGGGAGGAGGGGGACGTGTCTTCCCGGCCGTCGTCCTGCGCAAAGGCATGCATGTGCGTCATGCGGGCGAGGATGTCGCGGTCGGCGACACCGTGCTGCGCGCGGGCCAGCCGCTGACGCCGGCGCGCTTGAGCCTCGCCGCCGCGCTCGGCCAGGCCGAGCTGGAGATCGTCCGGCGACCGACCGTGGCCGTGTTCACCACCGGCGACGAACTGCGCCCGCCCGGCCAGCCGCTGGCATCGGGCGAGATCCACGACAGCAACCGTGTGCTGCTGCAGACCCTGCTGATGGCCGAAGGCCTGGAGCCCGTGGCCTGGCCGGTGCTGCCCGACGATCCGGTGCGCATGGCGGCGGCCCTGCGCGACGCGGCGTTTTCCTTCGACCTGGTGATCACCTGCGGTGGCGTGTCGGCCGGCGAGAAGGACCACCTGCCGGCGCTGCTGCGCGAACACGGCGAAGTGTATTTCTGGAAAGTGCGCATGAAGCCCGGCATGCCGGTGCTGTTCGGACGCCTGGGCGAGGCACTGGTGCTGGGCCTGCCGGGCAACCCGGTGTCGGTGCTGGCGACCTTCCTGACGCTGGGGCGCACGCTGCTGGACGGTCTGCAGGGACGCAGCGAAGCGCGCGCCACCTGGAAAGCGCGGCTGGCGGCACCGATCAGCAAATCGCACACGCGGCTGGAGTTCATGCGCGGCAACCTCGGCGGCGACGCCGGAGGACGGCTGTGCGTGACGCCCAATCCGGCGGTCGCCTCGCATCGCCTGCGCGCCGCCGCCGATGCCAATGCCCTGATCCAGCTGCCGGAAGGGGCAGGGGAGTATGCGGTGGGCGACATCGTCACCGTGCTGCCCTACGCCGGGCTGCCCGGCTAGACTTCGCGCATGGAAATGATCGCGGAAATCACCCCGGCACAGGCGCGCGAGCGCCAGGCCGGCGGCTGCGTGCTGGTGGACGTGCGCGAGCCCGGCGAACACGCGCTGGGCCTGCCCGAAGGCGCAATTGCGGTGGCGCGCGCGGCGCTGGAAGCCGAGCCACGGCGCTGGTTGCCCGATCCCGATGCCGAGGTGCTGCTGATCTGCGGCAGCGGCCGCCGTTCGCTGCTGGCCGCCGATGCGTTGGCCGCGGCCGGGTATTCGCGCCTGCGATCCGTGACTGGCGGTTTCGAGCGCTGGCGCGCCGAGGGCTTGCCGGAAACCGCCGGCGCGCCAGAGGACGCCGATTTCCTGGAACGTTATTCCCGCCACCTGCGCCTGCCGCAGGTCGGCATCGAAGGCCAGCGCAAACTGGCGCAGGCGAGGGTGCTGCTGGTCGGCGCCGGTGGCCTGGGATCGCCGGCGGCGTATTACCTGGCCGCCGCGGGCGTCGGCACCCTGGTGCTGGCCGACGACGACGTGGTGGACCGCAGCAACCTGCAGCGGCAGATCCTGCACACCGAGGCGCGCATCGGCGTGGCCAAGGTCGAATCGGCGCGCATCGCGTTGTCGGCGCTCAATCCGCGGCTGCAGATCGAAACCGAACGTGTTCGGGTCAATGTCGACAATGTCGAGGCGCTGGTGTCCGGCGTGGACGTGGTCGTGGATGGCGCTGACAACTTCCCGGTGCGCTACCTGCTGTCGGACGCCTGCGTGCAGTTGGGCAAACCGCTGGTCTACGGAGCGGTGCACCGGTTCGAGGGCCAGGTGAGCCTGTTCGATGCCGGCCGCCGTCGTGGCCAGGCGCCGTGTTACCGCTGCCTGTTTCCGGAACCGCCCGCGCCCGAGGACGCGCCCAACTGTGCCGAAGCCGGCGTGCTGGGCGTGCTGCCGGGCGTCATCGGCCTGCTGCAGGCGACCGAGGTGTTGAAGCTGATCCTCGGCTTGGGCGACTCACTGGCAGGTCGCCTGCTGCATTTTGATGCACTGGCGATGCGTTTCCGTGAGACGCGGTTGGCTGCCGATCCAGACTGCCCAGTCTGTGTGCCGGGCCGGCATTTCCCTGGCTACCAGGCCTTGCAGGAACTTTGCCGGGCAGGCTGATCTGACTACACCGTGCTGTAAGCCATCAAAGCTTGTGACAGCACGGTTTCTGGCGGTCGGGAGGGGCTGGTGCACCCCTGTAATCCTGCCTGCATCACTTCGCATAATGTATATTATGTCAATTAAAGAATACGGCCATGCAGGTGGCCTTGGTCCCTACGGTGAGCCCCCTTCTTCCCAACCTGGAAGCACTTGGATCCTTTATGCCACCTGTTCAGCCCACGGCAGAAAATCGAAGGCCCGCGGCATTCCGCCACGGGCCTTCGTGTCGAAACGGTCCCGCGCTGGCGTTTACTTCGCTGGCGGCGTGCCCGCATCGGCGGCCGGCGGGAAATAACGGAACATGTTCTCGATGCCGATCTGGACGGCTTCACTGTTCTTCTGCGGCGAGTCGCTGACGGTCTTCTCGGCGGTACCGCGCCAGATCGCCTGCTTGGTCGAGGTCTGGAACATGTCGACAATCAAGGTGCCGACATCGTAGGTGCGCACCGTGGTGGTGGCGCTGCCCATGCCGCCGTAGGCATACGGACGCATGTACGGGCCGCCCCAGCCGTAGCCGGCGTACATCGGTGCGTTGTAGTAGGTGTTCACCGACTGCTGCTGGTGCACGGAGACGCCGACGCCCACCACCACCTGGCCGGTCTGGCCTTGCGGAACCCTGGTCCAGCCCTTGGACTGGAGCTGGGCGTCCACGGCGCCGATGATGCGGGACACCATAAGGGCGAGACGCCCTGCCCGGCCAGGTCGTGGTCCAGCCAGCTGTAGGTCCTGAGCTGGGCGAAATCCACCGCCGGGTCGTAGTCGATGCTGGTGCGCGGCGCGGTGGTGGCGCAGGCAGAAAGCAGCAGGACCAGGGACAACAGCACAAGCTTCTTCATCATCGACTCCTCGGCAAGGTGGGTTGAATCATGGCATGGGCGCCGCCGGGCGCTGAGTTGGACCTTGGCCCCATCGCCCGGACAGTATCGCCGTGGACGTGACGGACGTTGCAAGGGCTAGAATGCGCGCGTGATTTCCGTCCGCGCCCTGCTGAACCTGCTGCTGGTCCTGGCCCTCGTGGCCGGTGGCCTGGGGCCGGTGTCGGCCGGGCACGGGATGGCGCAGGCCGAGGTCGCTGCGGATGCCGCCCCGCCCTGCCACGGTGAACCCGCGGCCGAGCCGGTGCCGGACCCTTCCGGCAACTGCTGCGGTGGCGAGACCTGCCGGTGCGACTGCCTGCACGTCAGCGCCTGGCTGGTGCAGGTGCTTCGTCCGCCGTCGGTTTTGCCGCCCGGCGCGCGCGGCCTTTCCCTGCGTGACATCACCCCACCCTCGGCGGCGATGCGGCCGCCGCTGCGACCTCCGATCGCCTGATCTGCCGCAACGGTATCTGATCCTGTTCGCCGACCCTGGCGGCCAATCGTCCTGCGTTCCGCGGGATGTCCTGGAGATTCACCCATGACCCTGTTTCCCCGCCGCGACCTGCTGGCGCTGGCCCTGCTCGCGGCCCTCGCCGGCTGCGCCACCACTTCGCCGCGCCCCGGCGATGCCGATATCGATGAATTGCTGACCGCCCGCGGCGGTCCGCCTGCCGTATCGGATCAAACACCCGAATCCGTGCGGGCCTGGTTGTCCGAACCCATGACCGCCGAGCGCGCCGTGCGCATGGCGATGCTGCGCAGCCCGCGCCTGCAGGAGGAATACGCGCGCCTGGGACTGGCGCATGCCGAAGTGCTGGAGGCGGTGCAGGTCGAAAACCCCCGGCTGTCGCTGTCCTGGCTCGCGCTTGATCCCGGCTCGGGCGAGGACCACACGGTCGGACTCAGCCTGCCGTTGGCGGACCTGCTGGTGCTGCCGATGCGCGCACGCCTGGCCGATGCGGAATTCGAACGCGCCCGGTTGGAAATCGCCGCTGCCGTGCTGGGCGTCGCCAGTGAAGTCGAAGCGGCCTGGTACGCCGCCATCGGCGCGCAGCAGGTGGCGCAGATGCGCGCCGCGGTCGCCGAAGGCGCCGCCACCAGCGCCGAGCTGGCGCAACGTTTTTACGACGCCGGCAACATCAGCGAACTGCAACTGCGGCAGGAACAGGCCATGGCCAGCAGCGCGCGGATCGACTCGCTGCGTGCGTCCTCCGAGGCGGCGCGGGCCCGGCTGGAACTCACCCGCGCAATCGGCCTGAGCGGCAAGGACGCCGACTGGGCACCGGCCGATCGCCTGCCGATGCCCGTGGCCGAAGAGGATCCGGCGGAAACGCTGGTGACGCTGGCACGCGAGGGCAACCTCGAACTGCTCGCCGCGCGCCAGGAGGTCGAGGTGCTGGCCGATGCCCTCGGCATCACCCGCCGGCTGCGCTGGATTGGCGGCAGCGAGATCGGCTACGAGCAGGAAGACGATGCCGATGGCCAGCGCCTGCGCGGCCCGACACTGGAACTGGAACTGCCGATCTTCAACCAGGGCCAGGCGAAGCTGGCACGGGCCGAGGCCTTGCTGGCCGGCGCTCTGGCGCGTGTCGCCCAGGCCGAGCTGGCCGTCGAACAGGGCGTGCGCCTGAATGCGCACACGGTGGCCACCCTGCGCGACGTGATCGTCGCGCACCAGCAGGCGCTGATCCCGCAGCGCGAAGCCGTGGTCGCACGTCGCCAGGAGCAGCAGAACTACATGCTGATCGGCGTGTTCGAGCTGATCCGCGCCAAGGTCGACGAATATGACGCCTACCAGTCCTACCTGGAAGCCGTGCGCGACTACTGGCTGGCGCGGGTGGAACTGGCGCGCATCGTCGGTCAGCGCCTGCCCAGCGACGCGGCCATCGGCGAACGCACGCCGAGCGTGCAGGAGATCCTGTCGCCGGGTGAGGCGGGCATGGACCACTCCGGCCACGGCGGCATGGATCACGCGGCGCCCGAGACGGTTGATCACTCCAAGCACGGCGGCAGCGCGCCGGCCGAACCGGAAGCGATGGATCACTCCGGCCACGAAGGCATGGACCACGGCGAACCGGCCCCTGAATCCGAACCGGAACCGGAAAATGACGCCGAGGAAGAAGACGAACACGCCCACCACCACGGAGCCACGCCATGAAACTGACCCGACGCAATCTGCTGATCGGCGCCGGCGCCGGCCTGGTCACCACCACGGCGGTGCAGGCGGGCGCGCAGTCCGGCGGCCATGAAGGCCATGTGCCGTCACAAACGCCAGAAGGCGTGCCCTCCCCCGCCGTGCATCGGGCCGGCAAAGTGCGCACGCTCAACGGCTGGTCCCTTCCCCACCGCATGAACAGTGGCGTCAAGGAATTCCACCTCGTCGCCGAAGAATTCGAACACGAGTTCGCGCCCGGCTCGAAGGCGATCTGCTGGGGCTACAACGGCGGCACGCCGGGTCCGACCATCGAGGCAGTGGAAGGCGACCGCGTGCGCATCCATGTCACCAACCGCCTGAAGGAAGCCACCACCATCCACTGGCACGGCCTGATCCTGCCCAGTGGCATGGACGGCGTCGGCGGACTGAGCCAGCCGAAGATCCAGCCGGGCGAAACCTACGCCTACGAGTTCGAGCTCAAGCAGCACGGCACCCACATGTACCACCCGCATGCCGACGAGATGGTGCAGATGGCGATGGGCATGATGGGCCTGTTCATCATCCACCCGCGCGAAGGCGACACGGTGGACCGCGACTACGCGCTGCTGCTGCACAACTTCGCCCTGCATCCGGGCACGCGCCGGCCGGACCCGGCGGTGATGCAGGAATTCGACCTGTGGACCTTCAACTCCAAGGTCTTCCCGGCGATCGAGCCGATGGTCGCGCGCACCGGCGAACGCGTGCGCATCCGGGTCGGCAACCTCAGCATGTGGAACCATCCGATCCACCTGCACGGGGTGCAGTTCGAGGTCACCGGTTCCGACGGCGGCCGCTGGCCGGAGTCGCGCTGGCGCAAGGAGGTCACCGAGATCGTCGGCGTCGGCCAGATGCGCGACATCGAGTTCGACGCCATCGCCGGCGACTGGGCCTTCCACTGCCACATGTCGCACCACACGATGGGGCCCATGGGCCACGAGATCCCGAACACCCTGGGCGTGGACCAGTCCGGTGTCGAGGAGAAGATCCGGAAGATGCTCCCGGGTTACATGGCCATGGGCCAGCACGGCATGTCCGAACACCAGGACCACACCGACAGCGGCCACATGAAGGGCCCGGAGAACACGCTGGCGATGATGGCCGGCAAGGGCCCGTTCGGGAACATCGAGATGGGCGGCATGTTCACCGTGGTGAAGGTGCGCGACGACCAGGCGCCGGACGATTTCAGCGACCCGGGCTGGTATCGCAATCCGGCCGGCACGGTGGCGCGGCGGGTCAGCGCCGACCCGGGTTTCGGCGACCCGGTGCGGCGCAAGCCGGCCTGATTCCGGGCTTGACTCTGGACCAGGGTCCAGGCTCGACACTGCCAGCCTCAGTCGAGGATCACGACCATGAAGATTGGCGAGTTGATGAAGCGCACCGGTGTCCCGATCGACACCATCCGCTATTACGAAAACCACGGCATCCTGCCCCCGGCCCAGCGCCGGGAGTCCGGCTACCGTGATTACGATGAACAGGACGTGGCGCGCATCCGCTTCGTGCGGCGCGCCAAGCACCTGGGTTTCACCCTTCGCGAGATCCGCGACTTGCTGGCGCTGTCACGGCGCCCCGACGAGGACATGGCCGCCGTGCGCGAGGCGGCCACGGTGAAACTGGCCGATATCGAGCAGCGTATCGGGGAACTGCAGCGTATCCGCGACGGCCTGCGTCATCTGGTGGACGCCTGTCCCGGTCACGGCGACCGGGGTCGATGCCCGATCCTTGCCGCCCTGTCGACGGAGACGACCCATGGGCACGCATGACCACCACGGCCACGGTGGCCACCACGGGCTTACGGATGCTGGGGCCAAATCACCCTGCTGCGCTTCGAAACCGGCCGACAGCGGCGTACTCGACCCGGTCTGCGGCATGACCGTGGATCCGGTGAAAACACCCCACCACGCCGAACACGACGGACAGGCGTTCCATTTCTGCTCGGCCCGTTGCCGCGAGCGATTCGTGGTGGAGCCGACGAAATTCCTCGGTCCGGCGCCCGCCGAACCCGTGCAGGCGGCACCCGGCACTTTCTACGTGTGCCCGATGCATCCGGAGGTGCGGCAGGATCATCCCGGCACCTGCCCGATCTGCGGCATGGCGCTGGAACCGGAGATGCCCAGCCTTGACGAAGAGGAAAATCCGGAACTGCGCGATTTCCGCCACCGCTTCTGGTGGACCCTGCCGCTGACCGTCGCCGTCTTCGTGCTGGCGATGTTCGGCGACAGATTGCCCGGCCTGCCGCATGCCGCCCGCAGTTGGCTGGAACTCGCGCTCAGCACGCCGGTGGTGCTGTGGGCTGCGCTGCCCTTCTTCGAACGCTGCCTGCAGTCGATCCGCAACCGCAGCCCGAACATGTGGACCCTGATCGGCCTGGGCGTCGCAGCGGCCTTTGGCTACAGCGTGGTCGCGACCGTGGCGCCGGGCCTGTTCCCGGACTCGTTCCGTGAGCACGGCCGCGTTGGCGTGTATTTCGAGGCGGCGGCGGTGATCGTCTCGCTCACCCTGTTGGGCCAGCTACTGGAACTGCGCGCACGCGCGCAGACTTCGGCGGCGATCAAGGCGCTGCTGGGTCTGGCGCCGAAGACCGCGAGACGGCTGCGCGACGACGGCAGCGAAGAGGACGTCGAGCTGTCCCATGTGCATGTCGGCGACCGGCTGCGTGTGCGCCCCGGCGAGAAGGTGCCAGTGGACGGCCTGGTGCTGGAGGGCCGCTCGCACCTCGACGAATCCATGCTCACGGGTGAACCGGTGCCGGTGGCCAAGGACGTCGGCGACGAAGTGATTGGCGCGACGCTCAACGGCAGCGGCAGCCTGGTGATCCGCGCGGCCAAGGTCGGTTCGGCAACGGTGCTGGCGCAGATCGTGCAGATGGTCGCGCAGGCGCAGCGTTCGCGGGCACCGATGCAGCGCATGGCCGACCAGGTCGCTTTCTGGTTCGTGCTGGCGGTGCTGGCCGTCGCCCTGCTCACCCTTCTGGGCTGGGGCCTGTTCGGGCCCGAGCCTTCCTGGACCTATGCGGTGCTCAACGCGGTGTCGGTGCTGATCATCGCCTGCCCCTGCGCGCTCGGCCTGGCCACGCCGATGTCGATCATGGTCGCAACCGGGCGCGGCGCGCAGGCGGGCGTGTTGTTCCGCGACGCCGAGGCGATCGAGAACTTCCGGCGCATCGACACCCTGGTCGTGGACAAGACCGGCACGTTGACCGAAGGGCGCCCGACGTTCCGCGAGGCGATTCCCGCCGCAGGCATGGAAGAAGTTGAACTGCTGCGCGTGGCGGCCAGCCTGGACCAGGGCAGCGAACATCCGCTGGCCGAGGCCATTGTCGCCGAAGCGCGGCGGCGTGGCCTGGCGCTGGTCGCTGCCGAAGACTTCGAGTCGTCGACGGGCATCGGCGTGCGCGGCCAGGTCGAAGGCCGGCGTGTCGCGGTCGGCAATACCGCCTTGATGGATGAAGAGTCCGTGGATGTCGCGAGCCTGTCCGAGCGCGCCGAAACCCTGCGCGACGAGGGCGCGAGCGTAGTGTTCGTGGCGGTGGAAGACCGGTTCGCCGGCCTGATCGCGGTCGCCGACCCGATCAAGGGTTCGACGCCGGAAGCGATCCGCGCCCTGCACGCCGAAGGCCTGCGCATCGTCATGGCCACGGGCGACGCCGTCGCCACGGCACGCTCGGTCGCGTCGGCGCTGGGTATCGATGAAGTGCATGGCGAAGTCCGCCCGCAGGACAAGATCGCCCTGGTCCAGCGGCTCAAGGCCGAGGGCCGCAAGGTCGCGATGGCGGGCGACGGCATCAACGATGCGCCGGCACTGGCGGGCGCCGACGTCGGCGTGGCGATGGGCACGGGCACCGACGTGGCGATGTCCAGTGCCCAGGTCACCTGGTCAAGGGCGACCTGCGCGGCATCGTGCGGGCGCGCCGCCTGTCGCAGGCGACGGTCGCGAACATGAAGCAGAACCTGGTCTTCGCCTTCGTCTACAACGCGCTGGGCGTGCCGGTCGCCGCCGGCCTGCTGTATCCGTTCACCGGCCTGCTGCTGAGCCCGATGATCGCCGCCCTGGCAATGAGCCTGAGTTCGGTGTCGGTGGTGTCGAATGCCCTGCGGCTGGGACGTGCGCGGATCGATTGAACCCGGCGCCCGCCGTATTCAATCGACGGCAACATAGGTCCAATGGGCGGCGCTGATGTCCGTGGGCAGTCCATGGGCCTGGATGCGCAGGCCAGGCCAGCCCGCGACCGCCAGCGCACCGGTGTCGCCCAGGGGCCAGACACAGGCTTCGGCGTCGCCGGCCGCTCCGGGGCGCGCACTGATCCGTCGTGCCTGCGTCGCCTGCAGGCCTTCGCCGCCGCGTTTTCCACGCGCTTCCTTCAGCGCCCAGAACATGTAGAACCGGCGCTCGCGTTCGACGCCGGCTTCGGTTTCGTCCAGCCGCGACACTTCATCGGCGGCGAACATGTGGCGCGCCAGGGCCATCACATCCCGGGGCCGGCGTGGAAGTTCCAGGTCCAGTCCGATCGGCTGCGATGCGACCGCGGCCGCCAGGTGTTCGCCGCTGTGACTCAGCGTCGCCCAGGCGCGCACCCCGTCGCGCAGCAGCTGCGGGCGGGGCCCGGCCTGGTCGTCCCAGCACCATTGTCCCGGCTCGCCGCCGAAACTGCGCGCGGCCAGTTCACGCACCAGCCAGTGGCCGGCGAGGTACTGGCGCTGGCGCAGCGGCGCCTGGATGGTCTGCAGCCGCGATTCTTCCGCCGCGCTCAGCCAGCCGTCACCCGCGTCCGGATGCGGGAACGCGGCGAGCGTGGTGACTTCGAGCAGGCATTTTTAGTCACAGCGCCGCGTGCGCCTAGAGTGCAGCAACGCTGGCGTTGATGTCCTGAGCCAGATTGGCGATCCACTGGTGATACTTCGGGTGGATGTAGGCCTGGCCCCGGCGTTCCTTGTAATTCAGGTTTTCGCTCGATACGTATTCGATCTGGAAACCGCGCGGATCGTAGACAACGGCGACAACCACAGTGTGCTTGCCCCGGATGACGTTCCGGAAGGTCATGCGCCCCGGAACCTCATCGATCAACTGCCAGCCACGAACGTTACCTGCGGCGGCGATGGCGCCACGCAGGCTGTCGGGTGCCGGCGTTTTCCCGGCCGGGCCAACGAACAGCATGCGCTGCGGCGGATCAAGCTTGTCTGTCTTGGCGGCGGCCATGACCGGTGCCAGCGCAAGGACGAGAGAAAGCAGGACGGTCGTTGTTTTCATCGGATTGCCTCGGGAAATCGTGTCGGTGGTCAGTGCGGCCAGCGCCGGAATACGAGCGAAGTGTTGATGCCGCCGAAGGCGAAGTTGTTGCTCATGGCGTATTCGCCGTCGATGCGGCGGCCGTCGCCATCGAGGTAGTCCAGCGCGCCGCAGCGCGGGTCCACGTCCTCCAGATTGAGCGTGGGATGGAACCAGCCTTCGCGCAGCATCTCCAGCGTCACCCAGGCCTCGAGCGCACCGCAGGCGCCGAGAGTGTGGCCGGTGTAGCTCTTCAGTGAGCTGATCGGCATGCGCTCGCCGAAAACGGCATTCGTGGCCGCGGTCTCGGCGATGTCGCCGTGGTCGGTGGCGGTGCCGTGGGCATTGACGTAGCTGATGACGTCCGGCGCAAGGCCGGCATCGTCCAGCGCCAGGCGCATCGCCACCGCCATGGTCGCGGCATTGGGCTGGGTCACGTGCTGGCCGTCGCTGTTGGTGCCGTAGCCGACGATTTCCGCATGGATGGTGGCGCCGCGCGCCAGCGCATGTTCCAGGTCTTCCAACACCAGCGTGCACGCGCCCTCGCCCACCACCAGGCCGTCGCGTGCAGCGTCGAAGGGCCGTGGCGTCAGTTGCGGAGTGTCATTGCGGTTGCTGGTGGCGAACAGGGTGTCGAACACGGTGGCGGCGGTGACGTCGAGTTCCTCCGAACCACCGGCCAGCATCGCCACCTGGCGCCCAGACTTGATCGCCTCGTAGGCATAGCCGACGCCCTGGCTGCCCGAGGTGCAGGCGCTGGAAGTGGTGATGATGCGGCCGGTGATGCCGAAGAACACGCCCATGTTCACCGGCGCCGTGTGGCTCATCATCTTGATGTAGGTGGTGGCGTTGATGTACTGCGTGTTCATCTCGGCCAGCATGCGGCCGAAGTCGCTCATGGACGACGGCGTTCCGGCGGACGACCCGTACGAGATGCCAACTTTCCCGGATTTCAGCAGCGGATCGCCCAGCAGCCCCGCATCGATCAGCGCCAGCTCGCTCGCGCGGGTCGCCAGCAGGGCGACACGCCCCATGCTGCGGGTGGTCTTGCGGTGATAGTGGTCGGGCAGCTCGAAGTCCGCGCAGGGCACGCCCAGGCGCGTGTTCAGTCCCTTGTAGGCGCCCCACTCTTCGTAGGCCCGCACAGCGTTGCGGCGCGACTTCAGCCGTGCCAGCACCGTCGGCCAGTCGTGCCCCAGCGGACTGAGCGCGCCGCGCCCGGTGACCACCACGCGCCGCATCAGACCATGCCCCCGTTCACCGAGATCACCTGGCGGGTGACGTAGGCCGCTTCGTCCGACATCAGGAAGGCGACCACGGCCGCGACTTCCCCGGGTTTGCCGATGCGGCGCAGCGGGATCATCTTCATCGCTTCCTCGACCACTTCGGCCGGAAGCATCTCGGTTTCGATCAGGCCCGGGGCGACGCAGTTGACGGTTATCTGGCGTTTGGCCAGTTCCAGCGCCAGCGCCTTGCTGGCGCCGATGATGCCGGCCTTGGCCGCGCTGTAGTTGGTCTGCCCACGGTTGCCGGCCACGCCCGACACCGAGGACAGGGTAACGATGCGGCCCGGCTGGCGCCGGCGCACCATCGGCATCACCACCGGCTGCAGCACGTTGTAGAAGCCGTCCAGGTTGGTGTGGATGACCTCGTCCCACTCTTCGCCGCTCATCGCCGGGAAGGCGTTGTCGCGGGCGATGCCGGCATTGCAGACCACGCCGTGGTAGGCGCCGTGGCTTTCGATGTCGGCCGTGATCGCCGCGGCGCAGCCGGCGCGGTCGGCGACATCGAACTGGATCACGCGGGCGCTGCGGCCCAGGGCGTTGACCTCGGCAGCCACCGCTTCGGCGTCTTCGCGCCGGCTGCGGCAGTGCACGACCAGGTCGAAACCGTCGCGCGCCAGGCGCAGGGCGATGGCGCGGCCGATGCCGCGGCTGGCGCCGGTGACCAGGACGGTGCGTTCACTCATGAGTTCGGATTTCCCAGGTAGGCGTCGGCATCGGGTGGTTCGAACACCGAGACGTTGGCGGTGGCGATTTCCTCGTCGCCGTCGTAGATGCGGCAGGCGAACAGGCCCAGGCCGTTGTCGCCGAACAGTTCGCAATGGGCGTCGATGCGCAGCCGCAGGCCCAGCGCCAGCGTGGCGCGATGGGCCTGGTAGCGGCGCGTACCGAGCAGGAAGCCGGGTTTCACCGGCTCGCCGCGGCGCAGCGCCCGGCCGCCGGCCCAGGCCGCGATGCACTGGGCCATGTATTCGATGCCGACCCAGGCCGGCAGCTGGTCGCCGTCGAGGAAGGGATGGTCGTCACGGATCACCGCTTCGACCGACACGTCGTCGTCCTCACAGCGCAGCACGCGGTCGATCCACAGCATGCCGCCACGGTGCGGCAACATGCGTTCGACGGCGGCCTGGCGCGGGTCGTTCATGCCGCCCCCAGGACCAGGGCGGCGTTGCTGCCGCCGAAGGCAAAGGACTGGCTGAGCACATGGCGCAGCGGTTGGTCGGCCCGCGCACCCGGCGTCACCAGGTGCAGCGGCGCCAGCGCCGGGTCCACTTCGCCGTCCCACCAGTGCGGCGGCAGTGCACGGCCGCCATGGCGCGTCAGCGCCAGCCAGCACAGCCCCGCTTCGATCGCGCCGGCCGCGCCCAGCGTGTGGCCGGTCAGCGGTTTGCTCGAACTGCAGGGCGTGTCGGCGCCGAACACACGCGACACGACGGCGGCTTCCATCGCGTCGTTCTGCGGCGTGGCGGTGCCGTGCAGGTTGACGTAGCCGATGTCGGCCGGCTTGAGGCCGGCGCGCGACAGCGCTTCGTGGATGGCGCGTTCGGGGCCTTCACCGGTCGGCTCGGGCGCGGACATGTGGTGGGCGTCGGAACTTTCGCCCCAGCCGGCGAGGCGCACCGGGCCGGGTTCGCGCGTCATCAGGAACAGCGCGGCACCCTCGCCGATGTTGATGCCGTTGCGGTGGCGCGAGAACGGATTGCAGCGGGTCTGCGAAACCGAAGCCAGCGCGCTGAATCCGGCAACCGTGAATTCGCACAGGGAGTCGGCGCCGCCGGCGATCACCGCATCGGCCAGTCCGGCGCGCAGCAGGCGAGCGCCGGAGGCCAGGGCCTTGGCGCTGGACGAACAGGCGGTCGAGATCACGTGCGCCGGCCCGCGCAGGCCGAGCACGTGGGCCAGGTAATGCGCAGGCGTGCCCATCTCCTGCTGCGCGTAGTGGAAGTCCTGCGGCCAGCGGCCATCCCGATGGAATGCGCGGTGCGCGCGCTCGCTTTCACCGACGCCCGAGGTGCTGGTGCCCAGCACGACGGCGACACGGTCCGGACCGTACCGATCGACCGCACGTTCGACCTCGGCGCGGATCGGCGCCAGTGCGAGTTCGATCAGCGCATTGTTGCGTCCCTGCAGCGGAGCGGCCATTGCCCGAGTCCGGGCATGGGTCCGGGGACCAGGCCGAGCGCCAGCCGACGGTTGGACGTGACCGTGTCGGTCGGCGCGACGCCACGCGGCGCGTCTGACGCGAAGAGGTTCGCGGCGACCCCGTCCACGTCGCGGCCCAGGGCATTGGCCATGCCGAGCGTGTTGAGGAACACCTCGCTCACGGCGCCACCGGTACGGAATGGATGTCGAGCACATAACCCTGGCGCCGCTGGCGGAGCCGGACATGAGTCGCGGAAACGTAGACCACGGTGGCGACGATCTCGCCGTCCTGCAGCAGCCGGCGGTTGCTGCTGGCCTCGGCCAGGTGCCATCCGGCGGGCAGGCGCGCATTGATCGCCGCCACCGGCCAGTACACCAGCTGCAGGTCGTCGAGCACGCGTTCGCCCGACAGCACCGGCGGCAGCCATTCAGCGCGAGTCTGGTCCAGGGTCGTCCCGTTCCAGTCCACGCGCAGCGCGACCTGGCCCTGCGCGTGCATGACCAGGCGCACCGACGCGGCATCCACTTCCACCAGCGCTTCGATGCTTTCGCGTCGCTCGCCGTGGTGGAAATCGAGCCGCTGCCGCAGCACCAGCTCGCGACCGAGCTCCGCCGGTGCCAGCCGCAGCGGTGGCATGGCGCCCGGCGCAGGCGCGCGCGTCGGTGCGCTGGCGCAGGCGGCCAGCAGTGTCGTGGACAGCACCAGGCTCAGGAAACGGAACACAGTTGCTCCAGTACGGCGAGGCGCCGCTTGTTTTCGGCAACGTAGGGATTGCGCGTGTCCCAGGCGTACCCGGCCAGGATCGCGCAGATCATGCGGCGGATGTCCGGGGTCGGGTTGGGATGGAAGATGATTTTCTGGAAGCCGCCGGCGTACCAGGCATCGACGAAGCAGCGGAAGGTGTCCACGCCCGCGCGCAGCGGCCTGCCGTAGTCCGCTTCCCAGTCCACCGGCTCCCCGGCGAACACACGCTGCAGGCAGGCGCTGGCCAGGCTGGCGGACTTGAACGCTATGGTGACCCCGGATGAGAACACCGGGTCCAGGAATTCGCCGGCATTGCCCAGCAGCGCGTAATTCTTGCCCCAGAGCGACTTCACGTTGGCCGAATAGCCGACGATCTGTCGCGCCGGCGTGTCCCATCCGGCCCCGGCGAGCAACTGCGACAGCCCCGGGTCTTCACCGACGATGGCACGCAGGCGCTCGGTCTCGCTGCCGGTGTATTGGTCGAGGAAGGCCGTCTCCGCGACCACGCCCAGCGAACAGCGGCCATTGGAGAACGGGATGGTCCAGTACCAGACATGGTCGTGCCTGGGATGCACGGTGATCAGGATCTTGTTGCGGTCGAAAGCCGCCGAGCCCGGCGCGATGTTGTCGCGCACGTGGGTGAAGATGGCGCCGCGCACTGGGAAACCCGAGGGGCTTTCCAGCTTGAGCATCCGCGGCAGGATGCGCGCGAAGCCGCTGGCGTCCAGCAGGAAACGCGCCTGCACCGCATAGGTTTCGCCATCGGGCGAACGCACCGTCACGCGCGGCCGGTCGCCTTCGACGTCCACCGACAGCACTTCGTGCCGGTAACGCACCGTGGCGCCCAGACGCTCGGCCTCGTCGGCCAGCACCTTGTCGAAGTCGGCGCGCTGCACCTGGTAGGTGGTGCCCCAGCCTTCGGAAAACTTGTCGCGGAAATCGAACTGCGTGTGCCGGCCGTCGCGCGCGAAGGCGGCGCCGTTCTTGTACTGGAAGCCGGCCTCGATCACGGCCTTGAGCATGCCCGCCTGTTCGATGAACTGCATGCTCTGCGGCAGCAGGCTTTCGCCGATGGAAAACCGCGGGAACTGTTCCTTCTCCAGCATCAGTACTTCCCTGCCCTGCTGGCGCAGCAGGCCGGCGGCCACGGCTCCGGCCGGGCCGGCGCCGATGATCAGGATCTCGACTTGTTCGGTGCGCAGGTCCATGGGGGCTTGGGTGCTCAATGGGGTGAGGGTTCGGGACGGAAACAGGGCGACAGCACCCAGACCAGGCCGATGCCCAGCAGCAGGCTCAGGCCGAAGCTGTGCAGGGCCGGGGTGGCCGACAGCGCCAGCAGGCCGAAGGCCAGCAGGGTGCTGGCGGCACCAAGGAGACGGCCAGCCAACTGGCCGGGTCGTCGCGATGTTCAAGCAGGAAGATGCCGTAGTCCACCCCCATGCCCAGCAGCAGCAGCTGCGCCAGCACGCCGAACAGCTGCAGTGGTACGCCCAGCCAGCCCAGGGTCGCCAGGCTCAGCGCGGCGGCCAGCGCCGTCGGCAGCAGCGCACGCCAGGCGTGGCCGCGGAAACGCAGGAACAGGGCCAGGGCCACGGCCGCATAACCGGCCAGCAGCAACCCGCCCATCTTCTGCCGGTACTCGCCGAGCAGGCGTGAATAGGTGGCGGTGCGGTCCACCCAGCGCACGCCCGGCAACTGTTCGCCCAGCGTCGCCAGTGCAGGCAGGGCGGCGCGGTCCGGGCCTTCCAGCAGGACCACACTGCCCCACTGCCCGTCCACTTCACCCAGCCACAGCGGGCGCAGCGGTGCGGACACCGGGTGCACCAGCCAGTCGTCCGGTGTCAGCGGCGGGTGCGTGCTGTCGGCCGGCGGGACGGGTTCGTCCAGTGCAGCCGCGGCGCGCGACCGTGCCGCGTGTTCCGCGGTCGCGACCAGGCGGGCATCGGCCTGCTGCCGAGCCGTCGAGGGCAGCCAGTCGCTGACGGCACGCCAGCCGCCCAGCTCGCCGGCCTGCACCAGCGGGGCGAGTCGATCCGTCAGCGCCTCTTCGGCCTGCCGCAGCGTTTCCGGGTCGTCGCCACTGACCAGGAAGTACTGCGCCGGACTCGGCAAACCCAGCTTCCGGCCCAGCGCCTGGTCCTGTGCCAGCAGGGCCGGCGGCGAACTCTGCAGGCTGCGCAGGTCGTCATCTACCCGCAGCTGCGACAGGCCGCCGGCGATGAAGGCCAGCACGACCGCAGCCATCACGTAGCCGCCCGCCCCGGGACGCCAGCGCGGCCAGATGGCCAGGCTGCCGGCGACAGCGTGCGCGAAGCGGCTGGTACGCGGTGTGCCTCGATCGAGCCACGGGAACCACAGCACCACCGTGAGGAAGGCCGCGACCAGGCCGGTGGCCGAAAACAACGCCATCTGCCGCAGCCCCGGGAACGGCGCCAGGCCCAGGGCGAGATAGGCCAGCGCGCTGGTGACCAGGGCCAGTGCGAGTCCCGGCAACAACGCACGCAGCAGGGATCGCGGCGCCTGCCCGGGCGTGGCCTGGCGGCTGGCGAAATAGTGGATGCCGTAGTCCTCGGCCACGCCGACCAGGCTGGCGCCGAACAAAGGGGTCAGCAGGTGCACCTGCCCGAACACCAGCGCGGTCGCCGCCACGCCGGCCGCGACACCGACCAGCAGCGACAGCGCCACCAGCAGGATCGGCCGCAGGCTGCGGAACGACAGCCACACCAGCAACACCACGGCGGCCAGCGATCCCAGGCCGATGGTATTGACCTCTCGGCTGGCCTGGGCCGCGGCGGCTTCTGCATGCAGGGGAACACCGCTGCGCAAGACTTCGAGTGGCGTGCCGGCCGCGTCACGCGCGGCGGTTTCAGCCGTTTCCAGCGCGTGCTGCAGGCGTCGTTCGCCGTCGAGCGCGAAGGCCGAGGTGCGGCTTTCAAGACGCAGCACCGCCCAGCGGGCCTCGCCCTCCTGCAAGGTCAGCAGGCCATCTAGCGGCTGCACCCGCCCTGCCCTCGCCTGCCACCAGTCCGGCCACAGTCCCAGCGGGTCATCCTGCCAGCGCATCAGGCCGCTGCCGGGGCCGAAACCGTAGAGCGCGGCGAGTGCGGATTCCGCGAGTGCCGCGGCGTCCGTTGTTTCCAGCCGTTTGCGCTGTGCCGGAGTCAGCAGGCCGCGGCGGTGAGGGGCATACAGGGCCAGCGCCTGCGCCAGCGTGTCCCCGTCGTCGTGCACGGCGGCCAAGGGTTGCGGCGGTTGATCCAGAGCGGCGAGGAATGCGGCCGAGGCGCGGCGCGTGCCGGCCCAGTCCCCGGCCTTGAGCAGCACGACGACCTGGCGCGTGGCGGCTTCACCGATGCGGGCGTTGGCCGCGCGCTGCAACGCGTCCTCGCCTTCGCCCGGCAGCAGGGCCATGACGTCGCTGTCCAGCCGGGCGTCGCGCCAGAAGCCGGTCTGCTGCGCGCCGATCGCGACCACCACGGCCAGCCACAGCCAGGCCAGCAGCGGCCACAGGCGTGCGCGGGCTTGCGTGGGCTCAGTCAAACCGCGCCGCCTCGGCCGGGCTGGCGGTGGCCGGTTCGTCGCTCAGTTCGAGGAACCGGAGCGTGGTGTGGTCGCCGCCGGTTTCCTCCAGCGCCACCTCGTCCACATGTTCGTCGCCGCGCAGTTCGATGACGCGGAAAACCCGCTGCAGTCCGGCATCGCGTGGATGCAGCCGCAGTTGCCAGCGGCCATCGGGCAGGCGGTCTTCGTTGATCTCGAACTGCGGCGCCAGCGCGTCCAGGTCTCCGGCGACCAGGGCCAGCAGCAGCGAATTCACCGACGCCATGGCAGGCGAAACGGCGGCATCCAGCACTACCCGGGTGCTGCCGTCGGGTTGCCGGGTGAGCAGGCGGTCGCGTGTCAGCACCGTGCTGGAGGCGAAAGGCTCGGTGGTGTCCCAGATCACGCCGCGGTCGCGCAGCAACAGGAAACGACCGCGCGAAAGCAAAGGGTTCTTGAAGCCCTGCAACTGCTTGCGCTGCTCGAAGCTTCCGCGCAGTACCGCCGGCCGGGCCAGTCGGCCGCGGGCATCGTCGCTGGCCGCCTGCGGCGTCATGTCTTCGTTGGCGCACGCCACGGGCGAAGCCGAGGCCAGCAGCGCGGCCAGGATTGCCGCGGCGAAGGCCCTGGTCACGGCGACAGGCCCAGCCGCTGCCGCAGCACCGTCGGCGAGGCGTAACACATCTCGCCCGTCGCCATGTCCACCGCCACCTGGATGCTGTGTGCGCGCGTCAGGACTTCGCCGGTGGCGGCGTCGCTGACCAGGTAGTCGATCTTCAGCCGGTTCTCCCACTCGACGATCTGTGCGCGCACCTTCAGGCGCTGGCCGAACCGCGCCGAACGCACGTACTTCACGCGCAGGTCAACGATCGGCCAGGCGTAGCCGGAGTCGCGCATCTGCGGGTAGTCGTAGTCGTAGCGCTGCAGCAATGCGCAGCGCGCCAGCTCCAGGTATTTCATGTAGTGCCCGTGCCAGACCACGTCCATCGGGTCCAGGTCGTGGAAGGCCGGCGTCAGCTCGATCTCGGCGGAAAGATCAGTCGGCATACAGGCTCCATGCCTCGGCGCGGATCGCCGCCAGCAGCTGGCGCAGCTCGACGTCCAGCGCCCGGTCCTCGACCACCAGCGGCAGGCGCGCCGCCAGGTCGGCGTACATCGCCTCGGGCGCTGTGGCCAGTTGCGCGCCGCCATCAAGCGCGCGACGCAGGGCGATGCCCTGGCGTGCGGTGACCAGCAGCGCGGCGGTCACCTGTTCGGTCAGTTCGATCACCCGCAGCGCATCGCGCGCGGCGATCGTGCCCATGCTGACCTTGTCCTGATTGTGGCATTCGGTGGAACGCGAGAACACCGAAGCCGGCATGGTCAGCTTCAACGCCTCCGCCGTCCACGCCGAGACGCTGATCTGCAGCGCCTTCAGGCCGTGGTTGAGCGAAGCGCGGTCGCCGCTGGCGGCCGAAAGGTTGGCCGGCAGACCGTGGTTGTAGCGTGCGTCCACCAGCAGGGCCATCTGCCGGTCCAGCAGGTCGGCCAGGTTGGCGACCAGGTTCTTCAGCGAGTCCATCGCGAAGGCGATGTGGCCGCCGTAGAAATGGCCGCCGTGCAGCACCATCTCCTGCTCGGCATCGATGATGGGGTTGTCGTTGGCGCTGTTGAGCTCGTTCTCGAGGTTGGCGCGCAGCCACGGCAACGCGTCCTCCAGAACGCCGATCACGTGCGGTGCGCAGCGCAGCGAGTAGCGGTCCTGCAGGCGCTGTTCGTTGCGCGGCGGCCGGTCGGCGGCCAGGTCGGCGCGCAGACGCGCGGCCACGCGCTGCTGGCCCGGATGCGGTTTCACCGCGAACAGCGTCTGGTCGAAGTGGTGCGCGTTGCCGGCGCTGGCGACCACGTTGTAGGCGGTGATGCGCGTGGCCAGGCGCCCGAGGTGGTCGGCGCGGCCGAAGGCGAGGCAGGCCAGCGCGGTCATCACCGCGGTGCCGTTCATGATCGCCAGGCCTTCCTTCGGGCGCAGGCGCAGCGGCGACAGGTCATGTGCGGCCAGTGCGTCCGCGGCCGGTTTCACCTGGCCCTGGTGCCAGACTTCGCGCTCGCCGCACAGGGCGGCGGCGACGTAGGACAGCGGCGTCAGGTCGCCGCTGGCGCCGACCGAGCCTTCGGCCGGGATCAGCGGCAGGATGTCGTGCGCCAGCAGCGCCTCGAGCTGCCGCAGCAGGCCCAGGCTGACGCCGGACACGCCCTGCGCCAGCGACTGCAGGCGCACCAGCAGCACCGCGCGGGTCTCCTCCGGATCAGGAACCGCCCCAGCCCGCAGCCGTGGTAGGCATAGAGGTGGTGCGGCAGTTCGTCCACCAGGGCCGGTGGAATGGCCACCGTGCAGGAGTCGCCGTAGCCGGTGCTGACGCCATAGACCACGCCGTCCTCGGCGATAAGGCGGTCCACGAATTCGGCGCCGCGGTTGATGCGCGCCTGGAACGACGGGTCCGCCGACAGCACCGGACGTGCCTGGCGGCGGGCGACCGCGAGCACGTCCTCGATCCGCAGCGGACGGCCGTCGATCAGGATCGGACGTGGATCAGGAATCGCGGGCATCGGTGGTGGTGTCCCAGAAAGGAAAGAAGTTGAACCAGTCGTAGGGCGATTCTCGCAGGCTGGCGGCCAGCCAGTGCGAAAACCGGCCGGCATGGGCGTCCAGCCCGGCCTGGCGGTCGCCGCGGGCCAGCACCACCTGGTCGGTCATCGGCTGGATGCGGGCGTGGTAGCCCTCGCCCTCGTGCAGGCAGGACAGCAGCCAGACCGGGCAGCGCAGCACCGCAGCGATCAGGTAGGGGCCGGCGGGCAGGTCCACCGGGTGGCCCAGGAACACCGTGCGGGCGATGCGGTCGCCCGACACGGGCACGCGGTCGCCGGCGATGGCGATGAACTCGCCGGCCGCGACCCGGTCGGCCAGCAGCATCGCCGTGGTCGGCGAGAAGTCGGTGACCTGCATCAGCCGCACGCTCGCGTCCGGGTTCAGGCGTTCGAGGATACGGTTGAAACGCTGCGCATGCGCCGTGTGCACCAGGATGGTCACGCGCAGGCCCTCGCGCCAGCCGGCCGCCATCTGCATCAGCTCCAGGCAGCCGGTGTGGGCGGTCACGATCACCCCGCCCTGCCCCGTGCGCTGCGCCCTGCCCAGCATGTCGGTGTGGCCGGTGAAGGCGACTTTCGACCGCGGGTAGTGGCCACCGATGGCCAGCATCTTGTCGAGCAGGGTTTCGGCGAAACGCAGGAAGTGGCGCAGGCTCGCGCGCGCCGGGTTGCCGGGCGAACACGCCGGGTTCGGCAGCATGCAGCCGCCGCAGGTATTCCAGCGACGAACGCCGCGCCAGCGGACTGCCCAGCCAGTAGGCGAACACCACCGGGTACAGGCAGGCCCGGAACGGCCAGCGCCCCAGCCACCGGTAGATGCCGTACAGCACCCAGGTGCCGCCGACGAAGGTGCTTTCGCCCAGTTCGGCCCAGTGCCGGCGTTTCATTGCCGCACCAGTTTGCGCGCCAGCAGCCGCGGCAGGCGCCACAACATCCCGAGGAACAGGCGGGTGTGCATAGCGGTGATACGCACGTTGTCGCGCCAGAGGTCGAAGTGCGAGACGCCGTCCTCGGGATACGTCACCCGGGTCGGGCGGTTGCGTACCGGTACGCCGTCCCAGTGCAGGCGGACGATGATCTCGGTATCGAAATCCATGCGCCGGCCGATGCGGGTACGGTCGAGCAGGCGCAGGGTCGGCGCCAGCGGATAGACGCGGAAACCGCACATCGAATCGGCGATGTCGAATGACAGCGTGTTGATCCAGACCCAGACATGGCAGGCGTAGCGGCCGTAGAGCCGGCTGCGCGGCACCGAGTCGTCGTAGACCGGGCGGCCGTTGATGATCGTGTCCGGCTCGGCGCGTGCCTGCGCCAGGAAAGCCGGCACGTCGGCGGTGTCGTGCTGGCCGTCGGCATCGAGCTGCAGCACGTGGCTGTGGCCGCGGCGGCCGGCTTCGCGCAGCCCGGCCATCACGGCGGCGCCCTTGCCCTGGTTCGGCTCCAGTCGCAGCAGCGAAATCCAGCCCGGTTCGGCCGCGGCCAGTCGGCGCAGCGTTCCGGCGCAGTCCGGGCCGGAGCCGTCGTCCACCAGCAGGCAGGGCACGCCGTGTGCACGCAGCCGGTCCATCAGCGGCACGATCGCCCGCTCGTGGTCGAAGACCGGGATCACGATCAGCGGCGAAAATCCCGGCTCATGCCGCCGCCCCGGGATCGAACAGCAGGCGACCGCTGGCATGCACGCCATGGTCCGACCGGTAGCGGAAGCCCAGTTTGCCGGTGCCGGGCTGCCAGTCGAGTTCGACCTGCAGGGTCGTGCCCGGGCGGACGAGGTGGTGGAACTTCACCGTCTCCATGCACAGGAACGTGGCGGGAATCGCGAACGCTTCGCGCCCCAGGCGCACTGTCCAGTCGAGCATGGCCACGCCGGGCAGGATCGGCGACTGCGGGAAGTGGCCGTCGAAGGCGGCCAGTTCGGGCCGCACTTCCGGGGTGAGGCGGGCGTGGTTGTGATCGCGTTCGAGCCAGTGCGGCACCGGCATGTGCGGGTGGAACAGATCGGCCAGTTGGCGTTCGCTGGTCTTGCCGCGGGTGTCGCTGGGCAACACGTCGAGGAAACGCCAGCGGCGCGGCAGCGCGATCGCTTCGGTGTGCCCGGACAGCCAGGCGCGCAGCACGTTGCCGAGTGCAGCCTTGCCCTGCCCTGCCAGAAGCTTGCGCCCTTCGGTGCTCGGCACGGCAGCCACCGCGACCAGGATGCGATGGCCAGGCAGGGCGATCACGCGCGCTTCCGACAGCAGTGGAGATTCCAGCAGGCGACGTTCGATCGCGCTGAGCGAGATGCGGCGTTCCTCCAGCTTGAGGATACGGTCGGCGCGTCCGCGCAGCTCGAAGCCGCCGTCGGCATGGGCCAGCGCGCGGTCCTGGGTGGTGTACCAGTGCTCGTCGGCCAGATGCGGCGAGCGCAGTTCTAGCAGGCCCTCGCGGATGCGCCAGGCGACGCCGGGCAGCGGCTGCCAGGGTTGCGGCAGGCCGCCGCCGCGGCGCCAGGCGATGCCGCCGGTTTCTGTGCTGCCGAACACTTCGATGGCCGTCTGCCCCCAGAGCCGCTGCACGTCGTGCGCGGCATCCGCCGGCAGCGGGCCGCCCGAGGAAAACACCGCGCGCAGGCCGCGCGACAGCGCCGTCCAGTCCTGGTTGTCGGGCAAACGCTTGAGGTGTGCCGGGCTGGCCACCAGCACCAGTGGCGGCGGGCCCAGCGCGGTCAGTTCCTCGTTGTAGGCCAGGCGCCGGGGTGCGAAGGCGCGCTGCGCCGACAGCGGCCAGAGCAGGCGGAACAGCAGGCCGTAGATGTGCTGGTGCGACACGGTGCCGTGCACCACCGCGTCGCCAATCAGTGTGCCGAACTGCGTTTCCAGCGCGGCGATTTCCCGGTCCAGCTGGCGCAGCGTCTTGACGATGGCGCCGGGCTCGCCGGTGGAACCGGAGGTGTAGAGCACGAGCCGGCAGCTGTCGGCGTCGAGTTCCTTGTCCACCGGCGCTGGTGCAGCGGTCGTGGGCTTCCGGCCCTGCGGCAGGTCGCCCGCCCAGCCCTGCACCTGGTCCGAAAGCCGGGCCAGGGTGGCGGGCAATGTGTCGCCGGGCAGCCACAGCGTCTTGCCGGCCTGCCAGCCTCCGAACAGCGCGGCGGCGAATTCGAGGCCATCGTCCAGGTGAAGCGCGTGGTTGATACCGTTTGCCGCCTCGAAACACGATCGCCAGGCGGCGATGCGGGCGAGGAACTCACCGCGCGTGACATCGGCGGTCACGGCAAGGTCCTGCGGCGCCGACGACGCCAGCGCAAGCCGTGCCAGCGGTATGCGGGAATCAGCGCTCATGACGTGGCCGCAGCAGGCGTTCGCCCAGGAACATGGCGCCGATCAGCAGGTAGGCGACCAGGCCGTTGTACAAGGCCCAGGTCGCATCCGACGCGGCCAGCGCCGTCCACAGGGCGATGCCGCCGTTGACCGCGAAAAACAGACACCAGGCCCGGGTTACCTTGGCGACATAGGCAATCGCCGCGGGCGGCAGGTCCGGGTGTTGCAGGCGGGCCAGGCGTTCGATCACGGTCGGGGATGCCGCAGGCTGAGCGCGAACACCGCCAACAGCGCGGCATTCACCAGCACGGGGTAGAGCTTGAGCGGCAGGCCATCGTTGCTGAGCCAACTGGCCAGTACCAGCAGGCCGGCGCCGGCCGCCGCGCCCAGCCAGACCGGCTCGCGCGAGGCGAGCGCACGCAGCGCGGCCAACAGCAGCAGGAACAAAGCGACCCAGCGCGGCTCGAAGCGCGCGAGCCCGTACCAGATCGCCAGGGGGTACAGCAGGGTCGCCAGCCAGGCCAGGGCCGTCGCGGCGCGCATTCAATCGCCTGCGTGTGATTCGGCGCCAACGTGCATCATGCCGTGCAGGGCATCCACCACGTCCTGCACGGTGCGCACGGAACGGAAAGCCTCCGGCTTGAGGTTGCCGCCGAGCAAGGGCTTGAGCTGCACGATCAGGTCCACGGCGTCGATGCTGTCGATGTCCAGGTCTTCGCCGAGTTTCGATTCCAGGTTCACTTTGGCGGGATCTATGCCGAAGGTGTCGTGGAGGATGGCGACGATGCGCTGGAAAAGCTGGTCCTTGGTCATGGTCTTGCTCGTGCGGTGCGACGGCCGGGCGGCCTTACAAAGTGCGGTTGGCCGCCACGAACGCGCTCAGTGCGCGCACGCTGGCGAAATGCTGGCGGGTTTCTTCGGAATCGGCCGCCAGGGTGACGCCGTACTTCTTCTGCAGCGCCAGTCCCAGTTCCAGGGCGTCTATCGAGTCCAGGCCCAGGCCTTCGTTGAACAACGGCGCCTCGGGGTCGATGTCCTCGGCGGTGATGTCCTCGAGTGACATCGTGGTGATGATCAGTGCCTTGATTTCAGGTTCAAGCGCCAACACGTGCCAACTCCGTCTTGAAGGTTTCGCCCAGGTGCCCGGTTAAACGGCGCGCCGCCAGGGCTTCGGCGGTCCCGCCCGCCAGGAACGGCGCCACCGGGATATCGGGCAGGACCTCGATCCGTACGTGAAATCGCCGTGAAGGCACACGATACCATTTCTCCCCTTTCCCCAGCGTCCGCGGCGTGCAGGAGACCAGCACGGGCGTCACGTCCAGGCCACCCCGCACCGCGATATTCGCGGCGCCCCGCTGCAGTGGCCCGAGGTCGGCGCCGGGCGGGGTCCGGGTGCCCTCCGGGAAGATCACCAGGTTCTTTCCTGAACGCACCGAGGCGATGCAGTCGTCTATCAGCCCGGCGCCATTGTCGTTGCAGATGTAGCCCGTGGCCTGCAGCGGGCCGCGCGTGAATGGGTTGCGGGCGAGCCGTGCCTTCACCACGCAGTCCGCTTCGGGGATGCGCGAGACCAGCAGCACCACGTCGATCAGGGTCGGGTGGTTGGCCAGCACCAGCAGGCCGCGCCGCTGCAGGCGTTCAAGCCCGTGGATCTCGTAGGTCATGACGCCGATGCGGTGCATCAGGCCGACATGGCCCGCGAAACTGTGGCGGATCAGGGAGCGTGCGATCCGCCCCTGCCGAGGCAGGTCGCGTACGCACAGCCGCAGCATCGGGAACACGACCAGCCCCAGCAGCACGCCACCCAGGCCGAAGGCCACGAAGGACACGCCGGTGCCGAAGATCCGCCAGAGCCGGTCCAGGCGCTCACCCATGGCGTCGCCAGCGCCGGCCGCTGCGTGGCGAGGCGAGGACGGTTTCGCCGGACAGAAAGAAACGCAGCACGTCCAAGCCATGCGGCAGCAGGTGTGCACCCGACGGAGGCACGTCGGCTTCGGCCGGTTCCAGCGAGAAGACGGGCTTTCCGGTTTCCGGCGGTCCCAGGCGCCAGGCCCAGGCGAAAAAACATTCCGGTTCGTCGCGGAAGCCGGCGTAGTCCTCCGGCGTCGGCCCTTCGTAAACCACCACCAGCACATCACGTGCGCCCTCGGCCAGCAGGGCCAGGGCTTCGGTCACGGCGGCTTCGGCGGACTCGGGGCCAGCCGAGACGGCGAGGTAGTTGCCGGTCAGGGTGCGCGCGATCGAATACTGGGCGGCGATGGCGTTGTGGGTGGACAGGCCGAAATGCGTGGGCGACAGCGGTTCGCCACGAGCCAGGCCGCCCAGCATCTCGAAGGTGCGGGCGATGTCGCCGTGCCGGGAAGCGAAGACCATCGGGGTTGTTTCGCCGTAATCGGGCTGGCAGCGCCAGGCAACCTGCAAGGCCATGCGGCCAAGGCGCTCCAGGCGGCGACGCTGCATGGCGGGCATCTCGGACAGCGCCGGCACATCGTCGCCTTCGGGCAACCAGGACCGGGCAGCCCAATCGTGCCAGGCCTGGGCGGAGTCT
Source organism: Arenimonas daejeonensis (assembly GCF_007993735.1). GTDB lineage: Bacteria > Pseudomonadota > Gammaproteobacteria > Xanthomonadales > Xanthomonadaceae > Arenimonas > Arenimonas daejeonensis. The sequence goes on from NZ_CP042453.1 coordinate 2,219,505, forward strand.
AGGCCCGGGGCGAACGCGGCCCAGGACAACACGCTGAACTGGTTGTTCATGCTTCCCGGCATCTTGTGATTTGATCGCGAGCCTCGAGGGCGGTCATCTTCCCATTCCCGGGGCGGAACAAACAAAAAAGCCCGGCGTTAGCCGGGCCTTCTGGACATCGCTGCGCTGGCGTCCCCACGGGGATTCGAACCCCGGTCGCTACCGTGAAAGGGTAATGTCCTAGGCCTCTAGACGATGGGGACTTGGACAGCGTGTCTTTGAATCGGTGGTGGAGCTAATCGGGATCGAACCGATGACCTCTACAATGCCATTGTAGCGCTCTCCCAGCTGAGCTATAGCCCCACCGAAGGAAGAAGCGGAAGTTTAGACAGGCGCCGCGGACTCGTCAAGCACAGGCCACGTTTTCTCGTCGGCCGCTTCCGGCTCGATGGCCGAAAGGGTGTGCGGGCCATGCCCCTGCCCGTCCAGATAGTCCAGCCACTTGTTGAGGAAGCTGTTCATGCGCAGGCGATGGCTGAGCATCGCCTGCACGCTGGGGCGCAGGCCGAGCACGTCCTGCCAGTGGCGGCCGACATAACAGTGGGTGACTTCGGCCTGGCGGGCGTCGCGGTAAAGCCGCACGTAGGCCGATGGGTCGGGCTGGCCGGTGACGGCGTCGTGCATCCGGTAGCTGAGCCGCAGTTCAACCGTGTACGGGTGTTGTTCAAGCACTTCGACCAGCAGGTCCAGGCCACCGGGAATACGCGAGACATATGTGCCGGCGGGCAAGGCCTGCGGCTGGAACATGCGGCTCAGGCGCTGGAAATTCTCGCCGTACAGTCCCATGAGCCAGGCGAAGCGGCTCAGGTGGGGCAAGGCGTTGCGATGGCGTCCGGCGGCCGGCATGGGCCGATGCTAGCACAGCGTCCCGGACACTCCGGGGCTCAGAACATGTGCCGGTGGATGCCCTGTTGCGCCAGCACTTTGCCGGCGATTTCCTCGATCGAGGTATGGGTGGTGCTGAGTGCGGGAATGCCTTCCTGGCGGAACAGCGCCTCGGCGGCGGCGACCTCGGAACGGCAGGTTTCGATCTTCGCGTAGCGGGAATTGGGCTTGCGTTCCTCGCGGATCTTCTGCAGCCGCACCGGGTCGATGGTCAGGCCGAACAGCTTGCGGCGGTGGCGGACCAGTCGTTTGGGCAGTCCGGCGCCCTCGAGGTCTTCCTCGGTCAGCGGGTAGTTGGCGGCTTTCACGCCGTAATGCAGGGCCATGTACAGGCAGGTCGGCGTCTTGCCCGAGCGGGACACGCCGACCAGGATCACATCGGCGTCGTCGTAGTGCAGGTCGATGCCGTCGTCGTGGGTCAGGGCGTAGTTGGTGGCGTTGATGCGCTGTTCGTAGGCGGCGAAATCCACCATGCCGTGGGCATGGCCGACCCGGGGTTCGCGGCGGATGCCGAGTTCGTGTTCCAGCGGGCTGATGAACGGGGCGAACAGGTCCAGCATCAGGGCGCCGCTTTCGGCCAGCAGGCCGTTGAGGTCGGGGTCCACGACCGTGTTGACGATCACCGGCCTGCAGCCGGCCACGGCCCCGGCCTGGCGGATCTCGGCCACGGCGGCCTCGGCCTTCTCCACGCTGTCCACGAAGGCGATGCGCCGGGTGTCGAATTCGACCCCGTTGAACTGGGTCAGCAGGCTGTGGCCGATGGTTTCGGCGGTGATTCCGGTGCCGTCGGACACATAAAAAACCGGTCGAACTCCCGCCATGCCGCACTCTCCCTGCCCGCGTCGCCTGGCGACGCATGAATTCCTTGTGGATTCAAGCTTGTATGGGGTAGCCCCGGGGTCGCATCATACGCAGCTTGAAACCTCTCTTGTGGGGCGCCCGCCGGCGGGCCGTGCCCCCTCCCCGAGCGATTGGAGACCCCCTTGAACGCCGATGTCCTGTGGCTGCACGAACTCCGCCTGACCGACCTGGCCCAGGTCGGCGGCAAGAATTCCTCGCTGGGCGAGATGATCGGCAACCTGGCGCAGCTGGGGGTCTCGGTGCCCGGCGGCTTCGCCACCACGGCCGATGCCTTCCGCCGGTTCATCGCCCACAACAACCTGAGCCAGCGCATCTTCGACCGCCTGGCCCAGCTTGATGTCGAGGACGTGGACGCGCTGGTCAATGCCGGCGGCGAGATCCGCGGCTGGGTGATCGAGGCGCCGCTGCAGCCGGACCTGGACCAGGCGATCCGCGAAGGCTACCGCCGCATGTGCGCCGAAGCCGGCGCCAAGGACATCGCCGTCGCCGTGCGTTCCTCGGCGACCGCCGAGGACCTGCCCGACGCCAGCTTCGCCGGCCAGCAGGAAACCTTCCTCAATGTCACCGGTGAGGACGACGTGGTGCGCAAGGTGAAGGAAGTCTTCGCCAGCCTCTACAACGACCGCGCCATCGCCTACCGCGTGCACCACGGCTTCAAGCACGAGGACGTGTTCCTTTCGGCCGGCGTGCAGCTGATGGTGCGTTCCGACATTGGCGCCTCGGGTGTGCTGTTCACCTGGACACCGAATCGGGTTTCCGCGACGTGGTGTTCGTGACCTCCAGCTATGGCCTGGGTGAGATGGTGGTCCAGGGCGCAGTCAATCCGGACGAGTTCTACGTCTACAAGCCGACGCTGCAGCAGGGCAAGCCCGCGATCCTGCGGCGGACCATTGGCTCCAAGCTGATCCGCATGGTCTATTCCGACCAGCCCGGTGAGCGCGTACGCATCGAGGACACGCCGGAAGAGCTGCGCAACCGGTTCTCGGTGACCGACGCCGACGTCGAGGAACTCTCGCGCCAGGCGCTGACGATCGAAAAACACTACGGCCGCCCGATGGACATCGAGTGGGCCAAGGACGGCAACACCGGCAAGCTCTACATCGTGCAGGCGCGCCCCGAGACCGTGAAGTCGCGCGCGCGCACCACCCAGATCGAGCGCTACCACCTGCAGGCCCGCGGCCCGGTGCTGTCGGAAGGTCGCGCCATCGGCCAGAAGATCGGCAGCGGCGTCGCCCGCGTGGTGCGCAACCTGGCCGAGATGAGCAAGTTCCAGGCCGGCGACGTGCTGGTGGCCGACATGACCGATCCCGACTGGGAGCCGATCATGAAACGCGCCGCCGCCATCGTCACCAACCGCGGCGGCCGCACCTGCCACGCGGCCATCATCGCCCGCGAGCTGGGCGTGCCGGCCGTGGTCGGCACCGGCGACGCGATGCAGGTGATCAAGGACGGCACGCCGGTGACGGTCAGCTGCTCCGAAGGCGACACCGGCTACATCTACGAAGGCCAGCTGGGCTTCGAGGTCACCACCACCGACCTGGGCAACATGCCCCTGCCCCGCTCAAGATCATGATGAACGTGGGCAACCCGGAACGCGCGTTCGACTTCGCGCAGCTGCCGCACCAGGGCATCGGCCTGGCGCGCCTGGAGTTCATCATCGCGCGCCAGATCGGTGTGCATCCGCGCGCCCTGCTCGAGTACGAGAAGCAGTCGCCGGCGCTGAAGGCGCAGATCGACAAGATCACCGCCGGTTATTCCGATCCGGTGTCGTTCTACGTCGAACGCCTGGCCGAGGGCATCGCCACGCTGACGGCAGCCTTCGCGCCGCACCCGGTCATCGTGCGCCTGTCGGATTTCAAGTCCAACGAGTACGCCAACCTGGTCGGCGGCAAGGAATACGAGCCGCACGAGGAGAACCCGATGATCGGGTTTCGTGGCGCCTCGCGCTACGTGCACCCGGACTTCAAGGACTGCTTCGCGCTGGAATGCCGCGCGGTGCGCAAGGTCCGCGACGAGATGGGCCTGGACAACTGCTGGATCATGATCCCCTTCGTGCGCACGCTCGAGGAAGGCCAGGCGGTGATCAACACGCTCGAGGCCAATGGCCTGGTGCGCGGTGTCAACGGCCTGAAGGTCATCATGATGTGCGAGCTGCCGTCGAACGCCCTGCTGGCCGACGAGTTCCTGGAGATCTTCGACGGCTTCTCGATCGGTTCCAACGACCTGACCCAGCTCACCCTGGGCCTGGACCGCGACTCGGGCATCGTCGCGCACCTGTTCGACGAGCGTAATCCGGCGGTGAAGAAGATGCTGTCGATGGCGATCTCGGCGGCCAAGGCCAAGGGCAAGTACGTCGGCATCTGCGGCCAGGGCCCGTCCGACCATCCGGACCTGGCAGAGTGGCTGTTCCAGCAGGGCATCGAGTCGGTGTCGCTCAACCCCGACACCGTCGTGGACACCTGGCTGCGTTTGGCCAAGCTCAAGGCCCAGTGATGCGGCCGGCGGCGGCGGATCAAATCGGCGCCACCGCCCCGGGCCTGCTGTCGCAGGCCATGGCTTCCGACTGGCTGCTGCGCATCGGCCTGGCCCTGCTGATCGCCGGGCTGGGCATGTGGCTGGCGCGTCTGCTGTCGCGGGCGCTGGATCGCGGGATGGGCCGTTTCGGGGTCGAACAGATCCTGCGCGACTTCCTGCGCAACCTGGCCTATGCGATCGGCCTGATCGTGGTCTTCGTGGCGGCGCTGGATGCCTGGGCGTGCCCACCACGTCGCTCCTTGCGGTTCTGGGTGCCGCGGGCCTGGCCATTGGCCTGGCGCTGAAGGATTCGCTGTCCAACATCGCCTCGGGCGTGATGCTGATCGTGCTGCGCCCGTTCCGGGCCGGCGACGCGGTGGTGATCGCGGGCCAGGAAGGCATCGTCGAACAGGTGCGGATCTTCCAGACCCTGCTGCGCACCTACCAGAACCACGACGTGATCCTTCCCAACAGCCAGATCACGACGGCGCCGATCATCAACTACACCGCCCGCGCCCAGCGGCGCATCGACCTGCCGGTGGGCATCGGATACAACGACGACCTGGCAGAGGCGCGCGCGGTGCTGCTGGGGCTGGCGGCCCGGAATTCACGCGTGTTGAAGGATCCGGCCGCCGACGTCCTGGTGACCCGGCTCGGCGAGAGCAGCATCGAGCTGGTGCTGCGTGCCTGGTGCGCCACGCCGGACTACGTCGAGGTCCGCAGTGAACTGATCGAGGCGATGGCGCGCGAGTTCTCCAACGCCGGCATTTCCATTCCCTATCCGCAGCGCGACCTGCACGTGTACCACCATGACGCCGATGGACGGCCGTTGGCGCAGGTCACCGCGGCGGTCGACGACCCCGACCGCGGCTGATCAGCCGCCGACCACCCGGTTCCGGCCGGCGTGTTTGGCGTCGTACAGGTGCTGGTCGGCGCGTGACACCAGCCGCTCGTGGTGCGACAGGCCGGTGCGTCCGGCGACGCCGATGCTGGCGGTGATCTTCAGGCCCGGTGCGAAATCGCTGCAGTCGATGGCCTCGATCGCCTGGCGCAGGTGTTCGGCCTGGCGCAGTGCTTCGGCCATGTCCATCTGCGGGAACAGCAGGGCGAACTCCTCGCCGCCCCAGCGCGCCACGCGTTCGTCGCCGCGCCAGCGCCCGACGTTCTCCCGGCCCATGCCTTCCTGCATCGCCTTGGCCACGCGGCGCAGGGCTTCGTCGCCGACGTCGTGCGAGAAGCCGTCGTTGATGCGCTTGAAGTGGTCGATGTCGAGCAGTCCGAAGCACAGCGGCTTGTCGCCCAGCACGGCGTCCTGGTAGGCCGCGGCCAGGGTCTCGTCCATGCTGCGGCGGTTCGGCAGCCCGGTCAGGGCGTCGGTGCGCGAGAGCTGTTCGAATATCTCGCTCTGCTTGCGGATGGTCTCGTTCTTCTGCTCGAGTTCGGTGTTCTTCTCGCTCAGTGCACGGGTGCGGTCCTCGACCACACGGCTCAGCTGCGCTTCGCGCGACTTCAGCTGGCTGACGCGGGCGCGGTAGAGCGCGTACAGGAACAGCGCCAGGGTGGCGCCGGCCAGCGGCAGGAACCAGGCGCGCTGGTACAGCCGCGGCTGGATTTCGAAGTTCACCGACGCCGTTTCCGGGCTCCAGCCACTGCCGCGCTGCGCGGCGCTGACCTGGAAGCGGTACCGGCCCGGCGGCAGGTTGGTGTACTGGGCGTTGCGGCGCTGGTTGCGTTCGACCCAGCCGTTGTCGAAGCCCTCCAGGCGGTAGCGGTAACGGATCTGCTCGGGTGTGCGGTAGCTCAGGCTGACGTAGTCGAGCTCGAGCTTGCGGGTGCCCGGCGGCAGCACCAGGTTGCCGTTGGCGCTGGCATTGCGGTCGTCCACGCGCAGGCCTTCGATCACCACCGGCGGCGGCGCCAGCTGGTAACGCGGCAACTGGTCGGGCTGCACCACCGACACGCCCTTGGCCGTGGCCACCCAGATGCTGCCGTCTGCGGCGCGCAGCGCGGCCGGACCGGCGCCGCCGTTGCACTGGGCGCTGCCCATGCCGTCGGGCTCGGCGAACTGCTGGTAATCCAGGCCCTGCTGGCGGCCATCGGCCACCGCCTCCATCTCGTCGCGGCGCACATAGACCACGCCGGCATTGGAGGTCAGCCAGAAGTTGCCGTAGGTGTCGACCACGACCTGGAAGATGGTGTCCACCGGCAGCCCCTGCGCGGAGCCGACGATGCGCAGTTCCTCGCCGCGCAGGCGCACGACGCCGCGGTCGGTGGCCAGCCACATCGTGCCGTCATCGTCCTCGTGCATGCCGAACACGTCCTGTGCCTGCTCGAGCGAACTAAGGTCGTAGGTCTTGGCCTTGCCGTCAGAGATCAGCGCCGCGCCGTTCGTGGTACCGACCCAGATGTCGCCGCGCCGGGTCTCGAACAGGCTGAGGATGAAATTGCGCGGCAGGCCGTCCTCCTCGCGCAGCACCTGGTTCTGGCCGTCCTTGCTGCGCAGCAGCCGCGCGACGTTCCCACCCACAAGGTGCCGTCGCGGCCCGCCACCACCGCGCGCACTTATGGTTGGACGGCAGGCCGTTGTCGCTTGTCAGCCGTTCCCGCACCGCGCCGTCCTGCCAGCGCGCCAGGCCGGTGGAATAGGTGCCGACCCAGATCGAATCACCCTCTTCCGCCAGACTCAGGATGGCGTCACCGGACAGGGCTTCGGTCTGCTCGACCGTTTCGTCCTGCCAACGGTCCAGGCCACGGCTGGTGCCGATCCAGATGCTGCCGTCGCTGCCCTGCAGCAGCGCACGCACATAGTCGTCGGAGAGGCCGTGATGGCTGTCCAGGGTGATGAAGGGTGTATCGGCGAAGCGCAGCAGCCCGGCATTGGTGCCGACCCAGACGCTGCCCTCGCGGTCCGCGAACAGTGAGGCCACGCGGTTGTTCGGCAGGCCCTCGGCCGCGTCGAAGGTTTCCAGTCCGCGGCTGCCCAGTCGCATCAGCCCGCGGTTGACGGTACCGATCCACAAGCTGCCCTGGGCGTCTATCTGCAGGCTGGGAATCGCTTCCGCCGGGAAGTCGGGCGTGACCAGGCCGAATTTGCCGCTCCGGCCGACATACACGCCCTTCTCCGTGCCCACGTACAGGTCGCCATTGTCATCCATGGCCAGGCTGAAGGCCGAGCCGGCCGGCAGGCCGGCGTCGGCGGAGAACGACTGCACGCGGTCGCCCTCGATGCGCGCCACGCCTTCGCCGGTGGCGACCCAGACCGCGCCGGCGCCATCTTCAAGCAGCGCGAAGGTGTCGTCCGAGGGCAGACCCTGTTCGGTGCGGAAATGGGTGGCCTGGCCACCGTCTAGCCGGGTAACGCCGCGGCTTTCGGTGGCTACCCACAGTCGCCCGGCATGGTCCTCGATGGCCGCCGCCAGTTCGTCCTGGCCCAGGCCTTCGGCGGTGGTGTAGGTGCTCCAGGTTTCGCCGCGCATCACGCTGACACCACCGCGCGAAGTCGCCACCACCAGCGCGCCGCTGAAACCGACCCGCACCGAGCGGATGCCGTTGTCGCGGATCTCCGGCACGTTCTGGCGGCCGAAGCTGCGGAATTCCTGGCCGTTGTAGCGGACCACCCCTTCCCAGGTGGCGAACCACAGATAACCCTCCGGCGTCTGGGCGATACCGTTGACCTGGTTGTGCGGCAGGCCGTCGCGGGTGGTCCAGACTTCGCGGGCGTAGGTCGCCAGCGATTTTTCTTCCAGCGCGGCGGCCGGCGCGACGGCGCCGAGCAGCAGGATAGGAACAGTCCCCAGGAAAGCCGCATCACGGCCCGCGCCTCACAGGCCACCCAACTTGCCCATGTGCTGGCGGTAATGCGCCAGTTCCTTCACCGACTCGCGGATGTCGGACAGGGCCGTGTGCGCGCCGACTTTGCTGAAGCCGTCCAGCAGTGTCGGCGCCCAGCGCCGCGCCAGTTCCTTCAGCGTCGAGACGTCGAGGTTGCGGTAATGGAAATAACGCTCCAGCCGCGGCATGTGCCGGACCAGGAAACGCCGGTCCTGGCAGATCGAGTTGCCGCAGATCGGCGACTTGCCGGCCGGCACCCAGTGGCTGAGGAATTCGACGGTCAGCGCTTCGGCCTGCGCCATGTTCACCTGGCTGTCGAGCACGCGCTTCCAGAGGCCGGATCGGCTGTGCGTGCCGCGGTTCCATTCGTCCATCGCGTGCAGGCGTTCCACCGGATGGTGGATGGCGAGCTCGGGCCCCTCGGCCAGGATGTTGAGCTGGCTGTCGGTGACCAGGGTGGCGATCTCCAGCACCGAGTCGGTGTCGGGATCGAGGCCGGTCATTTCCAGATCGATCCAGATCAGGTTCTGCTCGTGGGCGGGCATGCGCGGCTGGCGGCAGTGGGGATGGCCGCATCATACTTCAGCGTCGCCCGACGAGAGGCCCGCCGTGAACCCGCAGGAAGCCCTGGACCACTACCGCATCCTCACCTCGATGCTGGCCCCCGCCCTGCTGATGGCGGCGACCGGATCGCTGCTGGTGTCGGCCAATGCCCGCCTGGCCCGGGTGGTGGACCGGCTGCGGGCGATCATCGCGCAGCTCGACGGGGGCGACGAGTTGAGCCGGCCCGAACTCGAGGACCAGATCCTGCGCCACCGCCGCCGCGCCCACCTGGTGCTGCGTGCCTGCCTGATGCTGTACCTGGGCCTGGGCGCCTTCGTCGGCACCAGCCTGGCCCTGGCGGTGGATGCGCTGCTCGGTTTCCGCCTGCCCTACCTGCCCACCGGACTGGCCGTGGTCGGTGTGCTGGGCCTGCTGGGCGCCAGCCTGTACCTGGGACGCGAAGTCAGCCTGTCGGTGAAGAGTTTCGATGCCGAGCTCGACATCGAACTGGCGCGCCGCCGGCGTTGAGACGTCCGTGACAGCCAATTGTTCAGCACCGCCGTGGCAACGTTCCGGCATGCGCAGACCCTTGATGCTGTCGACCGTGTTGCTGCTGGCCGGGCTGGCGGATCCCGTGAGCGGCCGATGTGGGCGACCCTGCCCCCGACCCGCCCGCCTGCGTGATCCTGCTGCACGGCCTGGGCCGTACGTCCCTGTCCATGGCGCCGATGGCACGCGCACTCGAGGAGGCGGGGTACCTGACGGCCAACATCGGTTATCCCTCGCGCGAGCATCCGGTCGAGGTGCTGGCGGCTGATGCATTGCCGCGTGGCATAGCCGAATGCCGCCGGGCGGGAGGCAAGACCCTGCATATCGTCACCCACTCGATGGGCGGCATCCTGACGCGCTACTACCTGTCCCGGCACACGCTGCCGGATCTGGGGCGGGTGGTGATGCTGGGGCCGCCGAACCAGGGCAGCGCGGTGGCGGACCGTCTGATGGACCAGCGGGCCTATCGGATCTTCAATGGTCCGGCCGGACAGCAGTTGGGCACAGGGCCCGAGGGCATCGCGGCTCGTCTGGGGCCGGTGGAATTCCCCTGGGTGTGCTGGCTGGAAATGAACGCACGGTCGTGGATGCATTCCTCTCGGACGGTATCGAGGAAGCAAGCGACGGAAAGGTGACGGTAGACGAGGCCCGGGTGGAAGGCATGGCGGACTTCCGCGTTTTGCCGGCGAACCACACGTTCATCCTCTCTGATGATGAAGCGATCCGGCAGGTGAAGCATTTCCTTCGCGACGGTCGTTTCAGCGACCAGGCGCCGTGAATTTCCCGGGCGATCTGTCCGCGATCAGGCGGACTTGCCGCGCTTGCGGCGGAAATAGTCGGTCAGGCGCTGTCCGGCCTCTTCGGCCAGCAGGCCGCCCTGCACCGCCACCCGGTGGTTGTGCCGCGAATCGGTGAGCAGGTCGAACACGCTGCCGGCGGCGCCGGTCTTGGGATCCTTCGCGGCATAGACCACGCGCGCCACGCGGGCATGTACCAGGGCCATGGCGCACATCGCGCAGGGCTCCAGCGTGACGTAGAGCGTGCTGCCCAGCAGGCGGTGGTTGCGCCGCGCCACGCCGGCCCGGCGCAGGGCGACTATCTCGGCGTGCGCGGTCGGATCGAAGTCGATGATGTTGCGGTTGGAGCCTTCGGCCAGCAGTTGGCCGTCGGCGTCCACCAGCACCGCGCCGACCGGGACTTCGTCGTCCTCGCGTTCGGCGCGGTCGGCCAGCGCCAGGGCCTGGCGCATCCAGCGGGTGTCGTCTTCGCTGAAGTCAGGCTTGGGGCTCATCGGGTCATTCCCACTCGATGGTGGCGGGGGTTTGCCGCTGATGTCATAAACCACGCGAGAAACACCGCGCAACTCATTGATAATACGGCGAGAACAATCGTCTAGAAGTTCGTAAGGCAGGTGCGCCCAATGGGCCGTCATGAAGTCCACGGTCTCGACCGCGCGCAGCGCGATCACCCACTCATAGGCGCGCGCATCGCCGACCACGCCCACCGATTTCACCGGCAGGAAGACCGCGAAGGCCTGGCTGGTCTTGTCGTACCAGCCGGACTTGCGCAGTTCGTCGATGAAGATGGCGTCGGCCTTGGCCAGCAGTTCGGCGAACTCGGGTTTCACCTCGCCCAGGATGCGCACGCCCAGGCCCGGGCCCGGGAACGGATGCCGGTAGACCATCTCGCGCGGCAGGCCGAGTTCGACGCCGATGCGCCGCACCTCGTCCTTGAACAGCTCGCGCAGCGGCTCGACCAGGCCCAGCTTCATGTGCTCGGGCAGGCCGCCGACGTTGTGGTGGCTCTTGATCACGTGGGCCTTGCCGGTCTTGCTGCCGGCCGACTCGATCACGTCCGGGTAGATCGTGCCCTGCGCCAGCCACTTCACGTTGCGCAGCTTGGCCGACTCCTCCTCGAAGATCTCGACGAACAGGCGGCCGATGATCTTGCGCTTGGCTTCCGGCTCGTCCACGCCCTTGAGCGCGGCGAAATAACGCTCCGCGGCATTCACGCGGATCACCTTGACGCCCATGTGCTCGGCGAACATCGCCATCACCTGGTCGCCTTCCTGCCAGCGCAGCAGGCCGGTGTCCACGAACACGCAGGTCAGGCGTTCGCCGATGGCCTTGTGCAGAAGGGCGGCCACGACGGAAGAATCCACGCCACCCGACAGGCCCAGCAGCACCTCGTCCTCGCCCACCTGGGGTGCGCACGCGGGCGATCTGGTCCTCGATGATGTTGGCGGCGGTCCACAGCGTGCTGCAGCCGCAGATATCCACCGCGAAGCGGCGCAGCATCTGCTCACCCGACTTGGTATGGGTCACTTCCGGGTGGAACTGCACGCCATACCAGCGGCGACGCTCATCGGCCATGGCGATGATGTCCACCGACTCGGTGCGCGCCGCGATCTCGAAACCTTCCGGGACCTCGGTGACGCGGTCGCCGTGGCTCATCCACACGTCCAGGCGCGGCGGGCTGCCGGCATGGTCCTTCAGGCCATCGAGCAGCGCGCATTCGGCGGTGACCTCGACCTCGGCGTAGCCGAACTCGCGATGGTGCCCGCCCTCGACGTCGCCGCCCAGCTGCATCGCCATGGTCTGCATGCCGTAGCAGATGCCCAGGATCGGCACGCCGGCATCGAACACCTGCTGCGGTGCCCGCGGCGAACCTGCTTCGGTGGTCGACTCCGGACCGCCCGACAGGATGATGCCCTTGGCGCCATAGGCGGCGATCTCGGCCGGGTCGTGGTCCCAGGCCCAGATCTCGCAATAGACGCCGAATTCGCGGATGCGACGGGCGATCAGCTGGGTGTACTGCGCGCCGAAGTCGAGGATCAGGATCTTGTCGCTGTGGATGTCGGTCATGGGGTTCCGGTTCGCCATGTGAAGAGGGAGGCGCGTGGCCTCCCTCGTTTTGCTTCAGCCCGCGCGGTAGTTCGGCGGCTCTTTCGTGATCTGCACGTCATGCACATGCGCTTCGCGGGTGCCGGCATTGGTGACGCGCACGAACTTGGGCCGCGTGCGCATCTCCTCGATGCTCGAGCAACCCACGTATCCCATGGAGGCGCGCACGCCGCCCGCCAGCTGGTGCACGATGTTGCGCAGCAGGCCGCGGTAAGGCACGCGGCCCTCGATGCCTTCCGGCACCAGCTTGTCGGCGTCCGAGGCGTCCTGGAAATAACGGTCCTTGCTGCCCTGCTCCATCGCGCCCAGCGAACCCATGCCGCGGTAGCTCTTGTAGCTGCGGCCCTGGAACAGTTCGACCTCGCCCGGCGCTTCCTCGGTGCCGGCGAACAGGCCGCCGATCATGATCGAGCTGGCGCCGGCGACGAGCGCCTTGGCGATGTCGCCCGAATAGCGGATGCCGCCGTCGGCGATCAGCGGGATGCGGCCCTTGAGTGCCTCGGCCACCATGCCCACCGCGGTGATCTGCGGCACGCCCACGCCCGCCACGATGCGGGTGGTGCAGATGGAGCCCGGGCCCACGCCCACCTTCACCGCGTCGGCGCCGGCGTCGTACAGCGCCAGCGCGGCGTCGCCGGTGACGATGTTGCCGCCGATCACCTGCAGGTTCGGGAAGTTCTTCTTGACCCAGGCGACGCGGTCGAGCACGCCCTGCGAGTGGCCATGGGCGGTGTCGACAACGACCACGTCGACGCCCGCTGCAGCCAGCGCAGCGATGCGCGCCTCGGTGTCGCCGCCCACGCCGACCGCGGCGCCGACCAGCAACTGCTCGTCGGCGTCCTTGGCCGCGAACGGGTTGTCGCGCGCCTTCTGGATGTCCTTGACGGTGATCAGGCCGCGCAGTGCAAAGCTGTCGTCCACCACCAGCACCTTCTCGATGCGGTACTTGTGCATCAGCTGCAGCACTTCGTCGTCGGTCGCCCCTTCCCGCACCGTGACCAGCTTGTCCTTGCGGGTCATGATGTTGCGGACCGGGTCGTCGAGCTTCTTCTCGAAGCGCATGTCGCGGCTGGTCACCAGGCCCACCAGCTGGCCGCCGTCCACCACCGGCACGCCGGAGATGTTGCGGGCGCGGGTGAGCTTGATCACCTCGCCGATGGTGGTGTCGGGGCTGACGGTGAACGGCTCGCGGATCACGCCGGCCTCGAAGTTCTTCACCTGTGCCACGTGCGCGGCCTGCTGGGCCACCGACATGTTCTTGTGCAGGATGCCGATGCCGCCGAGCTGCGCCATGGCGATGGCCAGGCGGGCTTCGGTGACGGTGTCCATCGCGGCGGACACGATCGGCAGGTTCAGGGTGATGCCGCGCGTGAGCTGGGTGCTCAGGCTGACGTCCTTGGGCAGGACGATGGAGTGGGCGGGAACGAGGGAGACGTCGTCGAACGTCAGCGCTTCGGCCTGGATGCGCAGCATGGAGCGGCTCCGGGGTGTAGGAAGCGCGGCATTATAGCCCGCCCGGGCGGCCCGATGTCGCACCGGATGCAACGCTGTGGCGGTCAGAGCAGGCCCAGGCTCAGTGCCGGCCACCAGGTGATCAGGGCCACGGCCGCGCCCAGCACCAGCAGGAACGGCAGGCAGGCGCGCACCAGGGTGGTGACGGGTGCCCCGAAGCGGTACGAGGCGATGAACAGGTTCATGCCGACCGGCGGCGTGAAGTAGCCCAGCTGCAGGTTGGCCAGCATGACGATGCCCAGGTGCACCGGGTGGATGCCAAAACCGGCGGCGATCGGCAGCAGCAGCGGCGTCAGGATCACCACCGCCGAGAAGATGTCCAGCAGCATGCCCACCACCAGCAGGAACAGGTTGAGCAGCAGCAGGAACACCCAGGCGCTCTCGACATGCTCTTGCAGCAGGGCGAACAGGCGGGCCGGCACCTCCTGGTCCACCAGCCAGTTCGACAGCGCCAGGGCCGCCCCCAGGATCAGCAGGATGGCGCCGACCATGCGCATGGATTCGGCCATCACGCCGGGCAGGTCTGATAGAGATATTTCTTTTTTAATCAATACAGTTACAACAAGAACATAAAGTGCTGTCACAGCTGCAGCCTCGCTCGCCGCCAGCTGGCCCGAATAGATGCCCCCAGCACGATCACCGGCAGCGGCAGCTCCCAGGCGGTCTCCTTCAGCGCGGCCCAGAGCTCGCGGGGTCGAAGGCGTGGCGCGACTCCGGAATGCCCCGCCCGACCCACATCGCATGCCCCGACAGCAGCAGCACCATCAGCGCACCGGGCAACAGGCCGGCCAGGAACAGGTCGGGAATCGTCACCGCCGGGTCGCTGCCCATCTGGCCGGCCACGAAGCCGTAGAGGATCAGCGGCAGTGAAGGTGCGAACAGCAGGCCCAGGCTGCCGCCCGCCGTCACCAGGCCCAGGCTGTAACGTTCGCTGTAACCGGCCTGGCGCAGCGCCGGGTACAGCAGCGCGCCGAGCGCGACGATGGTGACGCCGGAGGCGCCGGTGAACGCGGTGAAGAACGCGCAGGCGACGATGGCGACGATGGCCAGGCCACCCGGCAGCCAACCCAGCAAGGCGTTCGAAAGCTGGACCAGGCGGCGTGGCGCGCGGCTTTCGCCCAGCAGGTAGCCGGCCAGCGTGAACAGGGGGATGGCGATCAGGCCCGGCATGTCGCCCAGGCGATAGAACTCGACGGCGACCACGATCAGGTCGTAGCCCGCCAGGTGGAAACCCAACAGCGCCACCGCCGCGATCACCGCGAACAGTGGCATGCCCAGGGCCGCCAGCAGCAGGATCAGCAGCAGGCCGAGGCCGAGGTTCATGCCCCACCCTCCTCGATCGTGCCCGGCGGCGGCGGTGTCATGGCGACCAGCAGGAAACGCAGCGCCATCAATCCGAAACCGGCCGGGAACACCAGCATCGGCAGCCAGCTCGGGATCCCGGCGACGAAGGGCACCGGCGCCTCCTGTTCCAGGCCGACCATGCCGGCACCGAGCCAGGCGAGCATGCCGGTGATCACGGCTGCCGACAGATGCGACAGCACCCATGCGACACGTTGCACCGCGGGCGGCAGCACCCGCGGCAAGGCATCGATGGCGATGTGTTTGCGCGCCCGGGTGGCGCCCAGGGCGCCGAGCAGGGCGAGCCAGAGCACACCGGCGCGGCTTACGGGCTCAGCCCAGTCCAGGCCGCTGTCGAAGAACATCCTCAAGGCGATCTGGGCCACCGACAGCAGCAGCAGGCTGCCGAGCAGGATCGCGAGCAGCAGGTCCTCGGCCCGGTGCAGGCGCTGCAGCCAGCGTTCCCGCATTCAGGGCGCCTTGCCGTTGGCCAGCGCCTGGCGTACGGCCGCCAGGATTTCGGGCGAGATCGATTTCTCGGCCT
Source organism: Arenimonas daejeonensis (assembly GCF_007993735.1). Lineage (GTDB taxonomy): Bacteria > Pseudomonadota > Gammaproteobacteria > Xanthomonadales > Xanthomonadaceae > Arenimonas > Arenimonas daejeonensis. The sequence goes on from NZ_CP042453.1 coordinate 2,235,027, forward strand.
CCATTTCCGCGGTCACCCGGGTGCCCAGCGAACGCCAGCGCGCGGCTTCGGCCGGCTCCAGCGTGGTCACCACCAGGCCCTGCTTGCGCATCGCCGCCAGGGCCGAGACGTCGTCGCGGCGGACATTGGCGTCCATGCGCTGCGCGGCGCTGGCGAAGGCCTTGGCCAGCACCGCCTGGTCGGCCGCGCTGAGTTTCTGCCAGGCCTTTTCATCGACCACCAGATAACCGACCACGAAGGTCAACGGCAGGTCCACCATGGCCTTGAGCTTGCCGTGCCACTGCAGCGCGATGGCGCCGCTGGGCGTGTTCGCCACCGTGTCCACCATGCCGGTCTGCAGGCTGGTGAAGACATCGCCGATCGGCAGCGGGATCGGGCTGATGCCACCGAGCTTGAAGGTGCGGATGGCGATCTCGTCGTTCTGAGGCACCCACAGCTTGATGCCGGCCATGTCGGCCTGGCTGCGCAGCGGCTTGTCGCCCATGAGGTAGGCGAAACCGACGCCGGACACGCCGAGCATGCGCAGCCCGTGCTGCTGGAAGCCCTTGGCCAGCAGCGGGTCCACCGTCGGCCGCACGCGGTCCACCTCTTCCCAGGACTTGAACAGGAACGGCAGGCTGTAGACCGGCGCGTCCCGGTAGACCAGGGACAGTTCGCTGGCCGTCAGCACGCCGCCCTGCAGCTGGCCCAGGCGCATCTTGCGCAGCACCACCGCGTCGTTGCCCATCACGCCGCCGGGGTAGAACTTCACTTCGACCCGGCCGCCGGTGCCCTGCTTCACTTCGGCCGCTGCCGCGCGCAGTTCGCGCATCCAGGCCGAACCGTCCGGTGCCAGGGTGGCGACCTTGATGGTCTGTGCCGCCGCGGGCGCCACCAGCGCCAGCGACAGCAGCAGGGTGGACAGGGTGCGCATGATCCGGTGTGCCTTCACGACGGGGCCTCAGAAATAGTCCTTGCCGGATTCCACGAGCGCCTTCGCGCGTTCCTAGCCAGCACGTTCATCAACGTAAAACCCGGTTCGCGCGGGTCGGCGGCCTGCACTTCGACCAGCAGGCGGTCGTGCAGTTCCTGGTCGAACACCAGGCGGGCGTAGTACTCGGCCATCAGGGTCTTGGCATAGAGGTTGCGGCCGTCGCTCTGGGCGATCGCGGCTTCGAAATACTCGCGCCCGAGCTCGGGCTTGCCGCCGATGGCCTCCGGCCGCAGCGAATTGAGCACGCCCAGATACACGCGGGCCATACCGCGGGCATGGCCGGGGTCGATCGCCACCACCCGGTCGAGCAGTGCCTGGACCTTGGGCAGGTCGGCGATGGCGCCCCAGTCCTCGCTGTTGGACTGCAGGAACCCGGCCCAGGCGGCGGCCAGCGCGTACAGGCCCGCCACGTCCTTTTCTGGCGCCGCGGCCACGGCGGCCTGGAAGCCGGTGATGTCGCCGTCGAGGGCCTTGCACAGCGCGGCATCCTGCACGCACGTGCCGCGGCGGGCATAAGCCAGCGCCTTGGCCGACAGCCGTCGCGCGCGGTCCCTGTCGCTGCCGGTGAAGTTGCCGGCATAGGCGCCGTTGAGTTCGGCAGCAGCGAACAGTAGCGACTCCTTTCCGCCATCGCCCTTGCCGTCGTCGGCCACCAGGCCGTCGATCAGCAGCAGGTAGGCCGGCAGGCCGTCGCGCACCGTGGCCGGGTCGTCGCTGTTGAGCACGGCGCTGCCCAGTTGCGCCGCCAGGCGGTCGCCGGCGTTGCTGGCGATCGAAGCGCAGCCGCCCAGCGCCAGCATCAGCAGCGCGGGGGCGATCAGTCGCGTCGGTCGGTGGCGGAGCGTCGGCATGGCGTCAGTCTCCAGTCTGCGGTGTCAGTGTGACGTCTTTTCAGCGTCGAAAGCTTCGGCCGCCTCGAGGGTGTTCTGCATCAGGGTGGCCACCGTCATCGGGCCGACACCACCGGGCACGGGCGTGATCCAGGCCGCCCGCTGCGCGGCCGCCTCGAAACCCACGTCACCGACCAGCCGCCCGTCGTCCAGGCGGTTGATGCCCACGTCGATCACCACGGCGCCGGGTTTGACCCACTCACCCGGCACCAGGCCGGGCCGTCCCACGGCGACGACCAGGATGTCCGCCTCGCGCACGTGCCGTTCCAGCACATCGCGCGGGGTGAACTTGTGGCAACTGGTGGTGGTGCAGCCGGCGATCAGCAGTTCCAGCGCCATCGGCCGGCCGACGTGGTTGCTGACGCCGACGATGGTGGCGCTCTGCCCGCGCACGGGCCGGTCGGTGTAGGCCAGCAGGGTGGTGATGCCGCGCGGCGTGCAGGGGCGCAGGCCGAACTGGCGCAGGGCCAGGTGGCCGACGTTCTCGGATGGAAGCCGTCCACGTCCTTGCGCGGGTCGATGCGGTGGATCAGCCAGGTCGCGTCGCGGTTCCCGGGTAGCGGCAACTGCACCAGGATGCCGTGGATGGCCGGGTCGGCGTTGAGGCGGTCGATCAGAGCGGCCAGTTCGTCGTCCGTGGTGTGCGCCGGCAGGTCGTAATCGATCGCGCGGATGCCGACCTTCTTGGCGGCACGGCGCTTGTTGCGCACGTACACTGACGAGGCCGGGTCTTCGCCCACCAGCACCACGGCCAGGCCGGGCGCCGGCTTGCCGGCGGCCAGGCGGACCTGCACGCGGCGGGCCAGGTCGTCGAGCAGGGCGTCGGCGATGCCTTTGCCGTCGAGGATGCGGGCGCTCATGGGGCTCCGGTTTCTGGGGGAGGTTGGGCGCACAATGCACCCTCGCGAGCCGCGATTATCCCCGAAGCCTTCCCTGCCCCGCCACATGACCGACAACACCGCCCTCGAAGCCGCCGCTTTCCGCCGCCTGGTCCAGCACCTGCAGCAGCGCAGCGACGTGCAGAACATCGACCTGATGATCCTCGCCGGCTTCTGCCGCAACTGCCTGTCGAACTGGTACCAGGAGGCCGCCGAGGCCGCCGGGACGCCCATCGGCAAGGACGAAGCACGCGAACGCATCTATGGGATGCCCTTCGCTGAATGGAAGCGCCTGCACCAGCCGGACGCCACGCCCGAACAGCTGGCGGCTTTCGAAGCCGCCCAGCGCAGGCACGGCGCATAAAAAACGCCCCGGGGTGACCGGGGCGTTGAAATCCCACTGACGGGAAAGAGATCGTTGGGCTCAGGCGCGCTTGCGGCTGCGCCTGGCGGCCGGGCGCGTCGTGCGCTTGGCGGTGCGGGCGGTACGCTTCCTGGCCGGCGCCTTGGCACCGAGCTTGACCAGGACCGGCGCGAAACGGGCCTCGAATTCGGCCTGGGCGAGCTGGGCGAACTGGGCGGCCTGCTTCTGCACCGGCGCGATCCTGGTTTTCGCCTGCTTGCGGAACTTCGCAACGCGGTTGCCGGCCTCGCGGGCGGCGGCTTCGGCGCGGCTGCGCAGGTCATCGGCGCCGGTGGCCAGGCCGTCCACCGATTTCAGGGCCTGCTTGCGGCACAGGGACACGGCGCCGAGGCCGGCCAGCAGAACGGCGCGCGGGCTCAGTTCGGTCTTGGTCTTGGTCTTGCGGACGCTGCGGCGGGTGGTTCGGGTACGGGTCATGGCAAGCCTCGTGACGGGTGGCCAGGGTGGCCGGTCTCGCCAGCGAGTCTGTCCGCCGCCCCTTGAGCATTCACACTAAGTCGGAGGCTTGCGGCGCGCCTGTCGCCGGGACATTCTGGCCGTCTTTCCAGGGGAGCGCGACGATGGCCGCCAAGAAATCCAGTTGGGCCCGGTTTCCCCACGACGCCAAGGCCTACGACTACGCCGGCGACAAGCTCAAGAAGGCCTGGCCAGCGCTCCACGCCGGCGACACCGAAGCCTTTCCCGACGACAAGCGCGCCGCCGCGCTGATCAAGGCCGCCGGCAAGGCCGCACCCAAGGGCCTGGACGCCGCCGCGCTGGCGGAAGCGCTGCAGGACGCCTGGCGGGCTTTCCACCGCGGCGATTTCCAGCAGGCCTTCGAGGCCGGCGAGGCGCTGGGGCCGGTTGGCGCCTCCGTCGCCTGCAAGGCGCTCGGCATCCACGCCACCTACCCGGTGGACGACGAGGCCGAGCAGCTCAAGCGCTACGAGCAGGTCGGCAAGCTCGCCGAGGCCGCCATCGCCGCCCTGCCCGGCGAAGCCAACAGCCACTATCGCTTTGCCTTCGGCATGGGCCGATACAGCCAGGGCATCAGCATCGCCAAGGCGCTGAAGATGGGACTGGCCGGCAAGGTGCGCAAGGCGCTCGAGGCCACGCTGGAACTGTCGCCCAAACACGCCGAGGCGCACACGGCGCTGGGCCTTTACCACGCCGAGATCATCGCCAAGATCGGCGCCCTGGTCGGCGGCATGACCTACGGCGCCAAGGCCTCGGAGGCAGAGAAGCACCTCGCCACCGCGCTCAAGCTGACCCCCGACTCGCCGATCGCCCATATCGAGCACGGCAACCTGCTGCTGTTGCTGCACGGGGACAAGAAGGAAGACGCGGCAGCCGCGGCCTTCGAGAAGGCCGGCAAGCTCAAGGCCCGGGACGCGATGGAGAAGCTGGACGCGGAGTTCGCGAAGTCGCAGCTGGAATGAGCCGCCCGGCGGCCGGAAAGAAAAAGCCGGGCAATGCCCGGCTTTTCTCTGGAACTGGTGGGCGGTACAGGGCTTGAACCTGTGACCCTCGCCGTGTGAAAGCGATGCTCTACCGCTGAGCTAACCGCCCGGAAGAGGACGCGAATCTTACGCGGCCGGCCCCGATCCGGTCAAGAACAGGCCTACTGCAGCTTGCTGGCCTGCATCTGGCTGACCATGGCCGGGGCCGCGAATGTGTCGGGCCGCGCCTGATCCCAGAAGACCTTGAACACGGCATGGTCCGGGATGGTTTCCAGCAGTTCGCCCGGCCGCACGAAGTGGTGCAGCTTGGCCAGCGAACGGACTTCCGTCGATGAAATGCGCCGGATGATGTGCTCGGGACCCAGCTGGCTCGGATGCTGCAGGCCGGCAGCCGCCAGCAGCTCCTTGAGCGCGATCACCGTGTTGCGGTGGAAGTTGAACACCCGGGTGGACTTGATGGTCGGGTCGAGGCCGGCCTGTCGGTTCGGGTCCTGGGTGGCCACGCCGGTCGGGCAGCGGTCGGTATGGCAGGCCTGCGACTGGATGCAGCCGAGCGAGAACATGAATCCACGCGCGGCATTGCACCAGTCCGCGCCCAGCGCCATCGTCCGGGCGATGTCGAAACCGGTGACGACCTTGCCGGCCGCACCGATCTTGACCCGCGGCCGCAGGTTCAGGCCGACGAGGGTGTTGTGCACCAGCATCAGCGCCTCGCGCATCGGCGCACCGACGTGGTCGGTGAACTCCAGCGGCGCCGCGCCTGTGCCGCCTTCGCCGCCGTCCACGACGATGAAGTCGGGAAGGATCCGGGTCTCGTGCATGGCCTTGGCAATGGCGAACCATTCTAAGGGATGGCCGATGGCCAGTTTGAAACCGGTCGGCTTGCCGCCGGACAGCTCGCGCAGGCGATCCACGAACTGCAGCAGTTCGATCGGCGTCGAAAACGCCGTGTGCGAGGCCGGCGAATGGCATTCCACGCCCTGTGGCACGCCACGGGCCTCGGCGATCTCGGCGCTGACCTTGGCGCCCGGCAGGATGCCGCCCTGCCCCGGCTTCGCACCCTGCGACAGCTTGACCTCGATCATCTTGACCTGGGGTCACGTGCATTGGCGGTGAACTTGTCGGCATCGAAACGGCCGGCGTCGTCGCGGCAGCCGAAATAACCCGATCCGATTTCCCACACCAGGTCGCCGCCGTTCTCGCGGTGGTAGCGCGAAATCGAGCCTTCGCCGGTGTCGTGGTAGAAGCCGCCCAGCTTCGCGCCGTGATTGAGCGCGCGGATGGCGTTGGCCGACAGCGAACCGAAGCTCATGGCCGAAATGTTGAATACGCTGGCCGAATACGGCTGCGCACGGCCTTCGCCGACGGTGATGCGGAAATCGTGCGAGTCGATCTGCGACGGACGCAGCGAGTGGTTCATCCACTCGTACTTGTCGGTGTAGACGTCGCGCTGTGTGCCGAACGGGCGTTTGTCGAGTACGTCCTTGGCGCGCTGGTAGATGATGGAGCGCTGCTGGCGCGAGAACGGCAGCTCGACGGTGTCGGATTCGATGAAGTACTGGCGGATCTCGGGCCCGATCGCCTCGAGCCCGTAGCGGAAATGCGCCGTCACCGGGAAGTTGCGCCGCAGCGCCTGCTTGCGCTGCAGCAGGTCCCATGTCCCCAGCAGCGACAGCGAACCGAAGATCACCAGGCCCCAGGCCGCTACCGGTGTCCAACCAAGGGCGAACCCCGAGACCACGGTGAGCAGCAGGCAAATCGCGAATACCCAATAACGCGAAGGCAGCATCTTCTACTCCCGGTCAGGTTGGCTTGCTGGTCGCACGTCCCCACGCAGCATGCAGCTGATGGTGCCCGGGGTGGGAGTCGAACCCACATGGCCTTGCGGCCGGGGGATTTTAAGTCCCATGCGTCTACCAGTTCCGCCACCCGGGCCTGTCCGCAGTGTGCCGCAAGCCCGTACCGGCCGCCAGAAAACAAAAGCCCCGCCGGAGCGGGGCTTTCGAACTGGAGGCCGAGGTCGGAATTGAACCGGCGTACGCGGATTTGCAGTCCGCTGCATAACCACTCTGCCACCCGGCCAATTTCTTTCGCGTCAAGCATTTAGCGGGGTCAAATCGTCCACCGCTGGAAAACGTGCCTAGACACACGAGGAGCAGGCGCGAAGTATGCCCAACCAAATCAAGCGAAACAAGCCAAACGACCCCAAATCGGGGTGCTGAGGTCACCGGAGCGACAGCTCGACTCTCTTCTTTAGGAGGGCCAGGTCCCCCTCCTCCATCGTTGGACTCAAGCGATTGTCGGGGCCACTGAAATACGCATAGCCACTGTTGTCGGCATGCTTCCGAATGTGGCCAAGCGTCACTCCCGAACGCTGGACTGCAAGGGACCAGCCACCTAGAAGGTCTCTTTCTTCAAACGTGACCATAGCTTCTCCAATGAACTCGCCAGATGGAATTATCTGAAGCTCAGGCCTCTGTCGCTAGACTGCTTCAAACGCCTTATTCAAATGACGGGCAACCACACCTCTCAGACGCCACGACACGGTGACACCAACCCCAAGGCAGCAGAGCCAGAGAAACAATGAAGCACGGTACAACGCCGGAAATGAATAGGGCGGGCGATCAAACAACGCCGCAAAGTCGTGCAGAAAAGCGTAGGAGATTGTGTAGTGAATCTCTGAGGTGAAGATGCCGAAGCGACTCCACGGCCTCGACTCCAACAGGAGCATCGCGAGCGTGATGAGTGAGCCGAGGGCAAATGCTAAGAGACGGAGCTTCTTGTCGTCCATGCAACTGACTCGCCCTATTTGGCTTCTAGATAGCCAAGCTTCCGGCCGGTTACCGACTGCTCAATCGCCAAGCCAATGTTAGGCACAGTCGCTATAAGTCATTGATTAAACGTTGATTTATATCGATTTGCAGTCCGCTGCATAACCACTCTGCCACCCGGCCGGGAAGCGTTGCCGGAAGCTTAGCGCGTCCGGCGGCGGTTGCCACCGCCTGAAAAAACAAAACCCCGGCGGGCGGGGTTTTGTCTGGAACTGGAGCGGGAAACGAGACTCGAACTCGCGACCCCGACCTTGGCAAGGTCGTGCTCTACCAACTGAGCTATTCCCGCAAGAGACGCGCATTTTGGGGGAACGGCCCCATGGGTGTCAACACCCCGGCACGGATTTTGCCGGGCCCCGGTTCAGCCCTTGCGCCGCATGGTCGGCCAGGCCGCGTGCAGGTAGTCGAAACCCGACCACAGCGTCAGCGCCGCGGCGATCGCCAGCAGCCATTCGCCGATGTGGAATACCGGCAGCCCGAACAGGTCCTCCTGGAACAGCAGGCAACTGATCGCGGTCATCTGCACGATGGTCTTGAGCTTGCCCAGCCCCGCGACTTTCACCAGGCCGTGCGCGCCCATCTGCGCCATCCATTCGCGCAGCGCCGAGATGGTGATCTCGCGGCCGATGATGATGGCACTCAGCAGCGCCATCCACGGCGTGTCGTGGCGTTCGACCACCAGCAGCAGCGCGAAGGCCACGGTGAGTTTGTCCGCCACAGGATCGAGGAACGCGCCGAAGGCCGAATACATGCCGTAACGCCGGGCGATCCAGCCGTCGAGCCAGTCGGTCATGGCGCCGAAGATGAAGATCGCCGCCGCCGCGATGTTGGTCCAGCCGTAAGGCAGGTAGAAAACGATGACCAGCACCGGGATCAGCACGATCCGGAACAGGGTCAGCATGGTCGGAATGGTCAGGGTCACGGGGTTCCCGTCAGGACTCGTTCTGGGGGATTGTGGCTCAAGTCCGTGCAGCGCGGCGTAGATGCGCTGGGCCAGGGCCGCATTGACGCCCTCGACGCGGGCGATTTCCTCGATGCCGGCGGACTTCAGCCCCGCCAGCCCGCCGAAATGTTTGAGCAGGCTGGCACGCCGGCGCGGGCCGATGCCGGGGATGTCCTGCAGGCGGCTGGTCTCGCGCGTTTTCTGCCGTTTGCCGCGATGGCCGGTGATGGCGAAGCGGTGCGCTTCATCGCGCACCTGCTGCACCAGCTGCAGGCCGGGCGATGCGGCTCCGGGACGCAGTTCGCGCCCGTCGGGCAGCACCAGCGCCTCGTGGCCGGCACGCCGCGCCTCACCCTTGGCCACGCCGACCATGGCCACGCCCTGTACGCCGAGCTCATCCAGCACGGCACGGGCCTGGGACAGCTGGCCGGCGCCACCGTCGATCAACAGCAGGTCGGGCAGCACGCCCTCCTCCACCCCGCGCTTGAAGCGGCGTTCCAGCGCCTGGTGCATGGCGGCGTAGTCGTCGCCGGGTTCGATGCCGGTGATGTTGAAGCGCCGGTACTGGCCGCGCACCGGGCCCTCCGCGTCGAACACGACGCAGGACGCGACGGTCGCCTCGCCCATCGTGTGGCTGATGTCGAAACATTCGATGCGCTTGGGCGGTTCGGAAAGTTCCAGCAGCTCCTGCAGCGACGCCAGCCGCGCGCGCTGGCTGGCGCTGCTGGCGAGGTCGGTCGCCAGCGCCAGGGCGGCGTTCTGGCGGGCGATGTCGAGGTAGCGCGCCCGCTCGCCGCGCACCGAAGTCTTGATCTCGACCTTGCGCCCGGCCTGGGCCGTGAACACTTCGGTCAGAAGTTCGACATCGGCGATCGCATGGCTCAGCACCACCTCGCGCGGTGGCCGCTGTTCCAGGTAGTACTGGGCCACGAAGGCGCCCAGCACTTCCTCGGCGCTCTCGGCGCCATTGGCCTTGGGGAAGAAACTGCGCGTGCCCTGGTTCAGGCCGTTGCGGAAGGCCATCAGCAGCACGCAGGCCGCGCCCTGTTCGAGCACGCAGGCCAGCACGTCCATCTCCACCTGCTCGCCCTCGACGTACTGGCGGGCCTGGATCTTGCGGACGCCGGCTATCTGGTCGCGAAGCAGCGCCGCCTGTTCGAAATCCAGGCGTTTGCTGGCTTCCTCCATGGACCGGCCCAGTTCGTCCACCAGTTCGGTGCTGCGGCCCTCGAGGAACAACGCCGCCCGGCGCACGGTGGCGTCGTAGTCGCGGGTCGCCACCAGGCCGACGCAGGGCGCACTGCAGCGGCCGATCTGGTGCTGCAGGCAGGGCCGGCTGCGGTTGCGGAAAACGCTGTCTTCGCAGCTGCGCAGCTTGAACAGTTTGAACATCAGGTCCAGCGTCTCGCGCACGGCGCCGCTGCTCGGGTATGGCCCGAAATAACGTCCCGGCAGCGAACGTGGCCCGCGGTGGAAACCCAGCCGTGGCCAGGTCTCGTCGGTCAGCAGGATGTGCGGGTAACTCTTGTCGTCGCGCAGCAGCACGTTGTAACGCGGCCGCAGCGACTTGATCAGCTGGTTCTCCAGGATCAGCGCCTCGGCCTCGGTGCGCGTCACCGTGACTTCGATGGCGGCGATCTGCGCCACCATCAGGGCGATGCGCCGCGACGGCAGGTCCTTGAGGAAATAACTGCCGACGCGCTTCTTGAGCGACGCGGCCTTGCCGACGTAGAGCACCGCCCCGTCGGCACCCAGCATGCGGTACACGCCCGGCGCGGGCGTCAGGTCGCGCACGAAGGCCTTGCCGTCGAAAGGCGTGGCGGTACGGTCGTCCGGCTTCATTCGCCGATCGGCAGGCGGCCCAGCTTGCCGCTGCCCAGGTCATAGCGCAGCACTTCGTGGGCACCGCTGTTGGCGATCCACAGGGAGCCGGCGCCGGCCGCCAGTGCGCCGGGCTGGTCCAGCGGCTGCGGCAAGTCGTGCGTGCTCATCTCGCCGCCGCCCAGGCGCAGCTTGCGCAGGCTGCCGTTGTAGCTGTCCACCACCCACAGCAGCGGCGAACCGGGGTCCAGGGCGAGGGCCATCGGCAACTGCATGCGGGCGTCGCGACGCTGGCCGTCGTGTTCGCCGAATTCGTACAGGCCCTGCCCCACCAGGGTCTGGACTTGCCTGGGTGATCTGGACAGCGCGGATCGCCGACGTGGCCGAGTCGGCGACGTAGAGCGTCTGCTGCACCTGCGCCAGCCCGGCGGGGTGCGCGAACATCGCATTGCGCACCGGGCCATCCAGGATGCCGAGCTCACCACTGCCGGCCAGCAGCTTCAAACGGGTCTGCGAAAGATCGTATTCCCAGATCTGGTTGCTGCCGGCCATCGCGATGAACAGCCGGTCCTGGCTGCCGGTGACATCCCAGGGCTGGTTGAGGGGCAACCGTGCCGCCGCTTCATTGGCGCCTTCGCGCACCTGGCCGGGACGGCCGTTGCCGAGCACGGTCTCGACCGCGCCGTCGAGCAGCCGGATGCGGCGCAGGGCATGGTTGCCGGTATCGGCGACGTACAGCGCCTCGCGCACCAGGCACAGGCCGCGTGGATTGCGGAAGGCGGCGTCTTCGGGCGGACCGTCCACCAGGTCGCCGTGGCCGGTGCCGAACTCGCGCAGGATGCGGCCCGAATGCGTGCATTCGAGGATGCGGTGGTGGCCGGTGTCGGCGACGTAGAGATGGTTCTCGCCCACCGCGAGGCCCGAGGGGAAGGCCAGCGGCAGGCGCGGTTCGGCGCCGCTGCGGCGGCCGGGCTGGGCGGGCACCACGGCGCCGCCCACTTCGTCGATCAGGTTGGTGATGGCGGCGTCCAGCGCCGCGCCCTGGTGGTCGCCGGCCAGCACCTGGCGCAGGCGGCCGCGGGTGTCGATCAGCGCCACCGAGGGCCAGGACTGGATGCCGTAGTGCTGCCAGGTGGTCCAGGCACGGTCGTTCGCCACCGGGAACGGCACGCCGAGGCGGTTGGCGGTCTTGAGCACCAGGCGGCCATCGAGTTCGGAATCGAACTTGGGCTGGTGGATGCCGACCAGGGACAGGCCGAGCGGGAAACGCGCCTGCAGCCGCACCAGCTCGTCGATCAGGTTGTGGCAGTAGGCCGAGCTGGCGTTCCAGAACACCAGGGCCAGCACGCGTCCGCGATGGCCGGCGATGGCCTGCGGCTCGGCGTTGAGCCACTGCAGGCTCGGCAGCAGTTCGGGAGCGGCGGTGGCGGCCTGCGACATGGGTTCGGCTCCGGAGGTCGGGGCATTATGCCTGCGGCGGCAGGCGGCGCAGCAGGCCGTGCGCCACTTCGCGGGCCAGCATGTTCACGTGTTCGAAATCGGCGGCGGTGCCGGTGTAGGGATCGGGCACGTCACCGCCGCCCGCCACACCGCTCCAGTCGAGCGCGAGTGCGATGCGCCCACTCGCCGCCTGGCCGCCCAATGTGCGCAGCGCGGTGAGGTTGCGGCGGTCGGCGCACAGGATCAGGTCGAAGCGCTGGAAATCTTCCGGCACCACCACCCGGGCACGCTGCGCGGAGATATCCACGCCATGACGCGCCGCCACGGCAATGGCGCGGGGATCCGGCGCGTCGCCGACATGCCAGTCGCCCGTGCCGGCCGAATCCAGGCCCGCCACGGCGGGATGGCGGGCCTGGGCCAGTACCTGTCGCGCCCAGCCTTCGAGCAGCGGCGAGCGGCAGATGTTTCCCATGCAAACAAACAATATATTCAATGCTTTATATGACTTTATTGAAGCTATTTAAAGCCAAGGAGCCGGGCCTCGGCACGGGCAAGGTCTTCCTCGGTGTCCACACCAGGCGGGAACGGCACGGGGCTCAGTCCGACGGCGATGCGGTAACCCGCTTCCAGCACCCGCAGTTGTTCCAGTGCTTCGAGCTGTTCGAGCCGGCCCGGCGGCATCGCGGCGAAGCGGCGCAGGAATCCGGCACGGTAGGCGTAGATGCCGATGTGGCGCAGCACGCCCTCGCCCACCGGCCCCAGGCGGTCGCGCGCGAACCGGTCGCGCTGCCAGGGGATCGGCGCGCGGCTGAAGTACAGCGCCAGGCCATGGACGTCGCGCACCAGTTTCACCACGTTCGGGTCGAACAGCGTGTCGGTGTCCTCGACCGTGGTCGCCAGCGTCGCCATCTGTGCCTGGCCCGCCGCCAGCACGGTGGCCACCGCATGGATGCCTTCCGGCGGCGCGAAGGGCTCGTCGCCCTGCAGGTTGACCACGATCTGCTGGTCGTCCCAGCCCAGCTGGTCGGCGCATTCGGCCAGACGGTCGGTGCCGGAGGCGTGTTCGGGCCGGGTCATGCACACCGTCAACGCTTCGCCGGACAACGCGTCGGCGATGCGGGGATCGTCGGTGGCCACCACCACCTGGCTCGCCCCGGCCGCCAGGGCGCGGCGGGCCACGTGTACCACCATCGGTGTGCCGGCGATCAGGCGCAGCGGCTTGCCCGGCAGGCGCGAGGCACCATGACGGGCGGGGATGGCGACGATGAAATCAGTGTGCGGCACGGGCGCAGCTCCAGTCGGCAAGGCGTTCGGACACGGCGGTGAAAAACCGTCGGGCAGTTCGGGCCGCACCTGCACGGCGTAGGCCTGGGGCAGTGCGAATTCCGCGCATTTCACCGCATCCTTGCCGGTCAGCAACAGCGGCGCGGGCGGCGTGAAGGCCAGGTCGGCGGCAACGAAGTCGTGGTGGTCCGGGAAGGGATGTTCGATCGGGTGGATGCCGGCGGCGCGCAGGGAAGCGAAAAACGCGAAGGGTTGCCGATGCCGGCGACGGCGTGCACCGGCATGCCGGTGAAACGGGACAGCGGCTGCGGTGCGCCACCCCCAGCGGCTCCGCGTCGGCCAGCACCAGGCGCATGCGCCAGGTGCCATCGGCCTCCGCGGCACCATCGCCGCCGTTCACCACGCGCATGTCCACGTGCCGTCCCGCCGGTTCGCGCAGGGGGCCCGCGGGTATCAGCCGGCCGTTGCCGTGGCGGCGCTCGCCATCCATGACTTCGATCTCCAGGTCGCGGCCGAGCCGGCGGTGCTGCAGGCCGTCGTCGGCGATGATCAGGTCGCAGCCTTCGGCGACCAGCCGGCGCGCCGCCGCCACGCGGTCGCGGTCCACGAACACCGGCAGGCCGGTCTGGCGGGCGATCAGCAGCGGTTCGTCGCCGCAGACCTCGGCGGACAGCGTCGGCAAGACCCGCACCGGCTCCTGCGAACGGCGGCCGTAGCCGCGGCTGACGATGCCGGGTTTCCAGCCGCGGGCGGACAGGTCCCGGGCCAGCGCGATCGTCAGCGGGTCTTGCCGGTGCCGCCGGCGACCAGGTTGCCGATGACGATCACCGGCACCCGCAGATGGTGGACCTTGCGCAGGCCGCGCCGGTACAGCGCCCGGTCGAGCCGCAGCACGCCGGCATAGACCAGGGACAACAGCCGCAGGCCGGGGCCCGGCGCCACGCCGCCGTACCAGCGCCGCAGCAGCCAGCGCTCCAGCCCGGCTTTCACCCGGCCTCCGGCTCGCGGAATTGCATACGGTGCAGGTGCGCATACAGGCCGCCGCGCGCCAGCAGCTCGACGTGCGTGCCCTGCTCCACCAGCCGGCCGGCATCGAGCACCAGCACCTGGTCGGCGTGTTCGACCGTGGACAGGCGGTGGGCGATCACCAGGGTGGTGTGGTCGGGGATCAGGCGGTTGAGCGCGTCCTGAACCAGTCGTTCGGATTCGGTGTCGAGTGCCGCGGTGGCTTCGTCCAGTATCAGGATCGGCGCGTCCTTGAGGATGGCGCGTGCGATCGCCAGGCGCTGGCGCTGGCCGCCGGACAGCAGGCCGCCGTTCTCGCCGATGCCGGCGTCCATGCCGCCCGGCAGGCGGTCGATGAATTCGGTGGCATTGGCGGCTTCGGCGGCCTTGCGGATGCGGGCCTCGTCCATGCCTTCAGTCTGGCCGTAGGCGATGTTGGCGGCGATGGAATCGTCGAACAGCATCACCCGCTGGCCGACCAGGGCGATCTGGCGGCGCAGGTCGGACAGACGGAAATCCTGTACCGGCACGCCGTCGATCAGCACGGTGCCGGCGCTGGCCTCGTAAAAGCGTGGCAGCAGCCGGATCAGGGTGGACTTGCCGCTGCCCGAGCGTCCGACGATGGCGGTGACCGTACCTGGCGCGGCGCGGAAGGACACATGGTCCAGCGCCGGGTTGTCCTGCCCCGGGTACAGCACGCTGACGTCGCGGAATTCGATCTCGCCGCGGGTGCTCAGCAGTGGCATCGTGCCGGTGTCGGCCTCGTCCGGCTGGTCGAGGATGGCGAACAGCCGCTCGGCCGCCGCCACGCCACGCTGGACCAGGCTCTGCACGTTGGTGATGCGCTTGAGCGAGGGCAGCATTGCCATCATCGCCGAGAGCATGGCCACGAAGCTGCCCGCGGTCATGCGGCCTGGGCCGCCTCGGTGCCGGCGACCAGCAGGATCACCGCCAGCGCGACCGCCGCCAGCATCTGCACCACCGACGAGGCGGCGGCGCGGGTCGAATCGACCTTGACGCCGAGGCGCAGGTTGCGGTCGATCAGGCTGCGGTATCGCCCGAGTTCCGAGGCCTGGGCGCCGTAGATCTTCACTTCCTGCTGGGCCGACAGCGCCTGTTCGGCGACCTGGGCCATGTTCGCCACGCCGTCCTGGATGCCGCGGTTGATGCGACGGTAACGGCGGCCCACCACGGCCGAGATGCCGGCGATCAGCGGGGCCACCACCAGCATCACGATGGTCACGCGCGGGCTGTTGTAGAACATCACTCCCAGCAGCACCAGGATGGTCAGGGTGTCGGTGAGGATCACCTTGATGGCATCGCTGCTGGCCTGGGCCACCTGTTCGGTGTCGTAGTTCAGGCGCGAGACCATGGCCGCGACCGGCTCGCGGTCGAAGCGGGTGCTGGGCAGGCGCAGGTACTTGCCCATCACCGATTCGCGCAGGTCGCGCACCACGCTGCGGCCGACCCGCGACATGCCGTAGTCGGTGGCGAAGGTGGCGATGCCGCGCAGCAGGAAGATGCCGACGATGGCGGCGGGCAACGACCAGCGCACCTCCGGGTTCCGGGCGACGAAGGTTTCGTTGACCATCGGCTCCATCAGCGCGGTGAACGCACCGGCGGCGCCGGCCTCGAACAGCATGCCGACGAAGGCCGCCGCCAGGAATGGCCAGTAACGCCGTGCCCGTCCCAGCAGCCGGCTGTAGATCGCCCAGGCCGAGGATTCGGTGGTCAAGGCCTGGCCTCGGGGGTGGTGGCGATCGATATCTTCTTGAAGCCGACCTGGCCGAGTGCGTCCATCGCCGTGACCACCGACTGGTGCGGGGTGCGGGCGTCGGCGCGCAGCACCACCGGGCGCTGGCGGTCGTCGCCGGCGACGCGCACGATCGCCTCCTTGAGCGAGGCGACGTCGCGCTTGAGCACTTCGTTGTTGCCGATGAAGAAGCGGCCCTCGGCGTCCACCAGCAGGGTCAGCGGCTCGCCCGGATCCACGTCCGAATTGGCCTGCGACTGCGGCAGCACCAGTTTCAGCGCCGAGCGGTGGTCGAAGGTGGTGGTGACGACCAGGAAGATGATCAGGCAGAACACGACGTCGATCAGGGAGACCAGGTTGATCTCCGGTTCGTCGGGTACGCGGCCCGAACTGAGCCTCATGCCTCACCCCGCTTGGCGCGCACCGCCTTGGCCGGCGGCGGCGAGGCGCCCTCGTCGAGTGCGTCCAGCAGCGCGGTCGCCTGTTTTTCCATGTCCACCACGTAACCGGTGACGCGGCCGCGCAGGTAGCGGTGGAACATCAGCGCCGGGATCGCCAGGCACAGGCCGGCAGCGGTGCTGATCAGGGCCTGGCCGATGCCGCCCGCGAGGCGGTTGGCGTCGCCGACGCCGGCGGTGAGGATGTCCAGGAACATCTCGATCATGCCGAACACGGTGCCAAGCAGGCCCAGCAGCGGCGCCACGGCGGCGATCGTGCCCAGGGTGTTGAGGAAACGTTCGAGCCGGTGCGCGACATGGCGGCCGACGTCCTCGATGCGCTCCTTGATGATCTCGCGCGGGCGGTGCCGCACGTCCAGGCCGGCGGCCAGCAGTTCGCCCAGCGGCGAGTTCCGCCGCAGCACGTCGATGTGCTTGGGGTCCAGGGCGCGGCCCCGGGCCCATTCCCGCACCTCCTCGCCCAGCCCGGGTGGCAGCACTTCGCGGCGGCGCAGGCTCCAGAAACGTTCCAGGATGATGGCCAGCGCCAGCACGGCCAACAGGAGGATCGGCAGCATTACCCAGCCGCCGGCTTTGATCAGTTCGAGCACGCCTCACCTGTCTGGTTCAGAACTGCCGATAGCATAGCCTGTGCCGTCCGGGCCGGCATCGCGCCAGTATCGCCGGCGATCCAGCCGCAGGCGCCCCACCGGGCCCACCCCGCCCTGCCCCAGGCGAATGTGGATCGCGCCGCTGCCGGCGGTGTCGTGCAGTTCGACGCGATAACGTTCATAGCGACCCAGGACCACGGGTTTCGGCAGACGGAAGCGGTTGTCGTGGCCGGTGGCAGCGAGCCCCACCCGTGGCCGCACGGCGGCGAGGAAATCCAGGCTCGACGAGGTGTCGCTGCCGTGGTGCGGGACCAGCAGCACATCGGCCGCGATCTGTTCCGGGGGCGCCGGATCAACCGCGCCTCGACGTGCCGGCCGATGTCGCCCGGCAGCAGCGCGCTAGCCCCGGTCGTCCCGATGCGCAGCACGCAGGAACTCTCGTTGCGCTGGTACGGGAAATAGCGTGGCGGATGCAGCACGGTGAACGACACGCCGTCCCACTCCCAGGACTGGCCGTCTTCGCATTCCGTCATGCCCGGCGTGGCCCAGCCCGGCGGCGCGGATACATGGGCCTGCGGGAAGGCCGCGCGCACGGCACCCGCGCCGCCCGCATGGTCGTTGTCGCCGTGGCTGAGCATCAACCGGTCCAGTCGTCCCACGCCGACCGCACGCAGCGCGGGCACCACGACGGTTTCGCCCAGGTCCAGGCCGCGCGCCATCGCTGGACCGGCGTCGTACAGCAGCGTGTGTTCACGGGTGCGCACCAGCAGTGACAGCCCCTGGCCCACATCCAACAGCCACAGGTCGACCTCGCCGTGGGCGGGGCGATCCAGGCGCGGCCACAGCAGTGGCAGGAACAGCATCGCGGCCAGCGCCTTGCCAGGCACGCCGCGCGGCAGCAGCAACCAGAACGCGCCCAGCAGTGCGAGCACGATCGCCGGCAGGCCGGGTTCGGGCAACCAGACCAGGGCGGAAGGCCACGCGGTCACCTGTTCCATGCCGCTCCAGAGCAGTTCCATCAGCCATGCCGCGGCCTGCCAGCACGCCGTCGCCCCGGTTTCCCACAGCGGCGACAGGGCGATGCCCAGAAGGCACAGCGGCACCACGCCCAGGCTGATCCAGGGGATGCCGATCAGGTTGACCAGCGGCCCCGGCAGCGAGGCCTGGCTGAAAAACCAGACACTGGGCGGCAGCAGGCCGAGCACGGCGATGCCCTGCGACTTGAGGTAGGGACGCAGCCAGCCTTCGCCACGCACGGCCGGCAGGCACCACATCAGCCAGGCCACGCCCAGGAAACTGAGCCAGAAGCCCGGCGCCAGCACGCACAGCGGATCGACCAGCAGCACGGCGATCAGCGCCAGCGCCAGGGTCTGCGACGGCGCCTGTGCGCGACGCAGCAGCCGTGCCAGCAGCACGGCGGCGATCATCAGCAGCGTGCGCACTGTCGGCAGGGCGAAACCGGCCAGCGCGGTATAGCCCGCCGCCAGTACCAGGGCCATCGCGGCGGTGCCCTGTGGCATCGGCAGATACCGCCCGGACGCACCGAACACGCAATAGAACCCACGCGCCAGCAGCACGCCGAAACCCGCCACCAGGCCGACATGGAAACCGGAGATGGCGATCAGGTGGGTCAGGCCGGTGGCCCGCAGCACACGCCAGTCGTGGTCGTCCAGGCCGCGCGTGTCCCCAAGGCCGAGTGCGGTCACGAAACGCGACGACGGTGTCGGCACCGCGGCCTGCATGCGCTCGGACAGGTCCCCGCGCATGGCATCGATGCCCTGCCCCGGCGTGAGGCGCAGCGCCGTGTCCGGGTCGAGCACGTGGCCGGTGGCGGCGATGCGTTGTTCCAGCGCACGCCGTTCGAAATCGAAACCACCGGGATTGACCAGGCCACGCGGTCGCCGCAGCTTCACCCGCAGTCTCCAGGTGCTGCCGGGCTCGATCCGCGGCACGGTGTCGGGCGGGTGCACGTACCAGCCCAGTCGCAGCTTGCGGCCCACGAGTGCGGCGGCGGCGCCCTGGCCGTGGGTGACCCGCAGCTCGAAGCGGCTGGCATCGGTTTCGATGACCGGCAGGCCGAGCACGCGGCCTTCGACCACCAGTTCCTCGCCGTTCAATTCAGTCGGAAGACGCAGCGACAAGGCAGCCTGTCCGTGCAGGCTGGCCAGGGCGATGCCGACCAGGAAGCCTCCCGACAATCGTGCCAGGCCGGTGCGTGACCAGAGCAGCACGCCGGCGAACACCAATGCCAGCGCCACGGCGTTCGGCGGCAGGTGTGCAAACCCCTGCACCAGCAGTACGCCGGCAAGCAGCGCCGCCGCCGTGGCCAGTCCGAAGGGCGTCGGCGCGAAGGCCGGCCCCGGCCGCACCTAGTCCGCCGGCAGGGGTCGCAGTTGTCCCTGGGTCAGTTGGGGTCCGATCCAGTCGCTGCGCCAGGCGGCGATCGTGGGTGACCATGACCAGGGCGGTGCCCTGCTCGCGGTTCAGTTCCAGCAGCAGTTCGAACACGCCGGCGGCGGTTTTTTCGTCCAGGTTGCCGGTGGGCTCGTCGCCGAGCACGCAGGCGGGTTTCGTCACCAGGGCGCGCGCGACGGCGGCGCGCTGGCGTTCGCCGCCCGAAAGTTCGCCCGGCTTGTGGCCCAGGCGATGGCCCAGACCCACGCGCTCCAGCAGCGCCTGCGCCGGCTTGCGCGACGAGACCACGCTCTCGCCCCTGATCAGCAGCGGCATCATCACGTTCTCGAGCGCGGTGAATTCCGGCAGCAGGTGGTGGAACTGGTAGATGAAACCGAGCGCGCGGTTGCGCAGTTCGCCGCGGGCGCGTTCGCCCAGGCCGGACATGCGCTGGCCGGTGACGTACACCTCGCCCGAACTGGCCCGGTCCAGGCCGCCCAGCAGGTGCAGCAGGGTGCTCTTGCCGGCGCCAGAAGCGCCGACGATCGAGACGGTCTCGCCGGCACGCACCTGCAGATCGAGGCGGTCGAACACGGGCGTGCGCAGATCGCCTTCCTCGTAGGTCTTGCCCAGTGCTTCGCAGCGGATAACGACATCCATGCCGGTGGCCTCATTCATAACGCAGCGCCGTGGCCGGATCGGTGCGCGAGGCACGCCAGGCCGGATAGAGGGTGGCCAGCAGGCACAGCACGAAGGCCACGCCCGCGACCATCGCCACGTCCGAGCCGTGGACCACCGTCGGCACGCCGCTGATGTAGTACACGTCGGAAGGCATCAGCTCGGCGCCGACCAGGCCCTCGACGAACCGCACCACGTGCGAGAGGTTGCTGGCCAGCAGTACGCCGCCGGCCACGCCGATGGAGATGCCGACCACGCCGATCACCAGTCCCTGCACGATGAACACCCGCATCACCGCGCCGGGCGACATGCCCAGGGTGCGCAGGATGGCGATGTCGGACTGCTTGTCCTGCACCAGCATCACCAGCGAGGACACCAGGTTGAAGGCGGCGATGGCGATCACCAGCGACAGCAGGATGAACATCACCGTCTTCTCCATCTTCAGCGCCCGGAAGAAGTTGGCGTGGTCGCGCCCCCAGTCGCGCACACGGTAGAAACCGTCCATCCTGTCGGACAGGTCACGCGCCACCGGCCAGGCCTGCCACATGTCGGCCAGTTTCAGGCGCACGCCGGTGACGCCCTCGCCCATTCGGCCCAGGCGCTGGGCGTCGGACAGGTGCACCAGGGCCAGGCCGAGGTCGTATTCCTGCGCGCCGGCTTCGAACACGCCGACCACGGTGAAACGTTTCGCCCGCGGCAGTGCGCCGACCGGCGTGACGGTGGCTTCGGACACGAACACGTTGACCGCGTCGCCCGGGCCGACGCCAAGCATCAGCGCCAGCTCCTGGCCGAGGATGATGTTGAACTCGCCGGCTTTGAGGTCGTCCAGGCGGCCCTGCTTCATCTTGCCGGCGATCTCGCTGACGCGCGGCTCCAGTCCGGGCAACACGCCACGAATGATGGCGCCGCGGCGCTGCCGCCCCTGCAGCAGCGATTCGGTTTCGGTATAGGGCGCAGCGCCGAGCACGCGCGGGTCCTGCCCGGCCAGCTCGATCGCCCGCGGCCAGTTTTCAAGCGGGCCGTCGATTCCGGATACGGTGGCATGCGCGACCATGCCCAGGATGCGTTCGCGCAGTTCCTGCTGGAAGCCGCTCATCACCGCGATGGTGGTGATCAGGGCGATGACGCCGATGATGATGCCCAGGATCGACGCCATCGATATGAAAGAGATGAAACCGTTGCGCCGTTTGGCGCGCAGGTAGCGCAGGCCGATCGAGAATGGCAGGGGCTGGAACATGGGGCCTAGGCTGCCACGGAAGGCAGCGGTTTGTCGTAACGGGAGCTGAGGTCGCGGATCAGCCGAAGCTGGCGTCGGGTCGCGGGTGGCAGGGTGTCGGGCCACCAGCTGAAGGTCAGGCGGCAGCCACGAAGATCGCGGGCCCGCAACACGGCAAGCGGACCCCGAAGGTGCCAGTGCGTGTCGAGCAACGGTTCCGGCGGCGTGTCCGGATTCCATTGGACCGAAGCCTCCTGCCCGGCCAGCACCAGCACGATCGGCGACCGCCGGCCTTCGCGCCAGGCCAGGCAGGCGGACCAGGCGATCGCGGCAAGTGAGGACAGCACGGCGGGCGCTCCCGGCAAGGCGCTCATCAGCAGCGAAACCGCCGCCAGCAGCCCGAGCGCGAGCAGCCCTGCCAGCAGCCAGCGCGAAGGCCGCCAGTCAATGCGGCAGGTCGAGGATGCGGTGGACGAGTGCGTCAAGGTCGGCTTCCTGCGGCGTTTCGCGGCCCATGAACCAGCGCCAGAGCTTATCGTCCTCGGTGTCGAGCAGGCGCAGGAAAACGCCGCGCTCGGCGTCATCCGCCGCCGGCCAACGGCCGTCGAGATATCGCAGCATCAGCTGGTCGAGTTCGCGCATGCCGCGCCGGCAACGCCAGCGCAGGCGGCGCAGTTCGGCGTCGTCGCTCACGCCGCCAGGAGCCAGGCCAGGCGCGCCAGGTAAACCAGCAGCACGCCGGTGGCCAGCGAATACACCGCGAAGCGGTGCATCACCCGGTTGTAGGAGCATTGGATCAGGCTGTGCAGCACGCGCAGCCCGACGAAGGCCCAGGCCAGTCCGATGAAGCCGTCATCGGCCAGCCCCACCTGCATCGTGCCCAGCACCAGCACATAGAACAGCACCGGCACTTCGAACAGGTTGATGAAGTTGTCGCTGGCGCGGGTGTCCTTGAGCAGGTGCTTGTCGGCCGATCCGGCCAGCTGCTGCGGATGGATGAGCGATCTGCGCATCTCCGGGATGCGCACCATGTAAAGCCGCAGCCAGACCAGCAAGGTCAGGCAGACCATGGCCAGCAGCGGCATCAGCAGCGCCTGGTTGCTCGCGGCGGTCATGGTTTACGCGCCCCGCCGCTGCAGCATCAGCTTCTTGATCTCGCCGATGGCCTTGGCCGGGTTCAGGCCCTTCGGGCAGGTCCGGGCGCAGTTCATGATCGTGTGACAGCGGTACAGCTTGAACGGATCCTCGAGGTCGTCCAGCCGGGCGCCGGTGTCCTCGTCGCGCGAATCCACGATCCAGCGGTAGGCCTGCAGCAGGATCGCCGGGCTGGGTAACGGTCGCCGTTCCACCAGTAGCTCGGGCAGCTGGTGCTGCAGCAGGCGCAGAGGATGCATTCGTACAGGCCGTCGAGCTTGGCGCGGTCTTCCTTCGACTGCAGGCGCTCTTTGGCGGGCGCGGCGCTCTGGGTGCGCAGCCAGGGTTTGATCGAGGCGTACTGGGCGTAGAAGTGGCTCAGGTCCGGCACCAGGTCCTTGATCACCGGCATGTGCGGCAGCGGGTAGATCGGCACTTCCTTCTTGCCGCACTCGTCGATGGCGCGGGTGCAGGCCAGGGTGTTGGTGCCGTCGATGTTCATCGCGCAGGAACCGCAGATGCCCTCGCGGCAGGACCGGCGGAAGGTCAGCGTCGGGTCGATCTCGTTCTTGATCTTGATCAGCGCGTCGAGAACCATCGGCCCGCACGAGTCCATGTCGACTTCGTAGGTGTCGGTGCGCGGGTTCGCGGTGTCGTCCGGGTTCCAGCGGTAGACCTTGAAGGTACGCACGTTCTTCGCGCCGGCGGCGGCGAAGTGCTTGCCCTTGGTGACCTTGGAATTTTTCGGGAGGGAGAACTCAGCCATTGTTCGCTTCTCGGTTCGGTGCCTGGGCCCGCGGACGGGCGTGGGTGCCTCAGTACGTGCGCGCCTTCGGAGGCACCACGTCGACGTCCTTGCTCAGCGTGTACATGTGCACCGGGCGGTAGTCGAGGGTGGTCTTGCCCGCCTCGTCCACCCAGCAGATGGTGTGCTTGTGCCAGTTGACGTCGTCGCGGTCCTGGTAGTCCTCGCGGGCGTGGGCGCCGCGCGATTCCTTGCGGTTCTCGGCCGAGACCATGGTGGCCACGGCCTGGCCCAGCAGGTTCTGCAGTTCCAGCGTCTCGATCAGGTCCGAATTCCAGATCAGCGAACGGTCGCTCACGCGCACGTCGGCGAAGGACTGGAACACCTGCTTGATCTTGTCCACGCCCTGCTGCAGCGTCTCCGCTGTGCGGAACACCGCGGCATGTCCCTGCATGGCCTGCTGCATGTCGTCGCGCACCTGCGCCGTCGACAGGCCGCCCTTGGCGTGGCGCAGCTTGTCGAGGTTGGCCAGCGACTTGTCGCAGGCCGAGGGCGCCAGCGAAGGCTGCATCGCGCCGGGCTTGATCGTCTCGGCGCAGCGGTTGGCCACGGCGCGGCCGAACACCACCAGGTCGAGCAGCGAGTTCGAACCCAGGCGATTGGCGCCGTGCACCGACACGCAGGCGGCTTCGCCGATCGCGTACAGGCCCGGCACGACGGTGTCGGGGTTGCCGTTCTTCAGCGTCACGACTTCGCCGTGGTAGTTGGTCTGCAGGCCGCCCATGTTGTAGTGCACGGTCGGCAGCACCGGGATCGGCTGCTTGGTGACGTCGACGCCGGCGAAGACCTTGGCGGTCTCGGCGATGCCGGGCAGCTTCTCGTGGATGTCGGCCGGATTGAGGTGGGTCAGGTCGAGGTGGATGTGGTCCTTCTTCGGGCCCACGCCGCGGCCTTCGCGGATCTCGATGGTCATCGAGCGCGACACCACGTCGCGCGAGGCCAGGTCCTTGGCGTTGGGCGCGTAGCGCTCCATGAAACGTTCGCCGTTGGAGTTGCGCAGGATGCCGCCCTCGCCACGAACACCCTCGGTGATCAGGCAGCCGGCGCCGTAGATGCCGGTCGGGTGGAACTGCACGAACTCCATGTCCTGCAGCGGCAGGCCGGCGCGCAGCGCCATGCCGCCGCCGTCGCCGGTGCAGGTATGGGCCGAGGTGGCGCTGAAGTAGGCGCGGCCATATCCGCCGGTGGCCAGCACCGTTCCTGGGCGCGGAACAGATGCAGTTCGCCCGAGGCCATGTCCAGCGCCAGCACGCCGCGGCAGGCGCCGTCGGCATCCATGATCAGGTCGAGCGCGAAGTATTCGATGAAGAACTCGGCCGAGTGCGCCAGCGACTGCTGGTACAGCGTGTGCAGCATGGCGTGGCCGGTGCGGTCGGCAGCGGCGCAGGTGCGTTGGGCGGTGCCCTTGCCATAGTGCGTGGTCATGCCGCCGAACGGGCGCTGGTAGATCTTGCCGTCTTCGGTGCGCGAGAACGGCACGCCCTGGTGCTCGAGCTCGATCACCGCCGGGATGGCCTCGCGGCACATGTATTCGATCGCGTCCTGGTCGCCCAGCCAGTCCGAACCCTTGATGGTGTCGTAGAAGTGGAAGCGCCAGTCGTCCTCGCCCATGTTGCCCAGCGCGGCGGAAATGCCGCCCTGCGCCGCCACGGTATGCGAACGGGTCGGGAACACCTTGCTGATGCAGGCGGTCTTCAGGCCCTTCTGGGCCAGGCCGAAAGTGGCGCGCAGGCCGGCGCCGCCGGCACCGACGACGACCATGTCGTAGGTGTGTTCGTGGATCTTGTAGGCAGTGGTCATGGCGGGCTCAGGCAGTGAAGACGATGCGGCCGATGGCCAGCAGGGAGGCGATGGCCGCCAGCGCGTACGCGAACTTGATGGCGATCTGCAGCACCACTTCCAGCGCGCCGTGGATGTAGTCCTCGACCACCACCTGCATTCCGAGCTGCGCGTGCCAGAACAGCGAGAGCACGAAGGCGGCCAGCAGGGTCGCGGTGAAGGGCTGGGCGATGGCCAGGCGCACCGTGGCCTGGTCGGCACCGAGCAGGCCGACCGCGAACACCACGAACCAGGGCGTCAGCAGGGCCAGTGCGACCGCGGTGAGTCGCTGCGACCACCAGTGGCCGGTGCCATCCTTCGCGGAACCCAGGCCCTTGGCGCGGGCCAGCGGATTGACGAGGCTCATGCCACACCTCCCAGCGCGAACCACCAGAGCGCGGCGGTCAGCAGCACCGACAGCGCCAGCACGGCGTAGCCGCTGGCATAGGCCTTGGGAATTTCGTAGCCATGGCCGGCGTCCCAGAACAGGTGCCGGATGCCATTGAGGAAGTGGTAGACCAGGGACGCTGAAAAGGCGAACAGCCCCAGCTTGCCGACCGGCGAGCCCAGGCAGGCCGCGAAGGCGGCGTAAGCCTCGGCGCTGCCGGCGGCGGCCACCAGCCAGGCCGCCAGCACCAGTGCGCCCACGGCCAACGCCACGCCGGTGGCGCGATGCGCGAAGGACATCATGCTGGTGAGCTGCGGCCGGTAGTACGGGCCGATCATGAAGGGGGACAGCGGTCTTTTGGCGTCGCCATGGGCTGCGTTCGTCTCGTTATCGGTGGAGTGTGGGGGCGCGGCGTGTGCGGCGCGTCAGAAGTCGATGCAGCGGCCGTTTTTTCCCAGTCGCCATAACGGGTGGGTTCCGGGCCGTCGCGACCGCCGATCTCGCGGCCGGCCGGGGGCGACGGGGAAACCGGAACTCCCTCGGGGCCGGGTACGGACTCGGTGGGAGACGCTGTTTCGCCTATGATTCTCGGCTCGGTCGCCATGCGGCAATGTTAAGTCCCACCCCCATGACGTTCAAGACAAATCTGCCCGCGGCGTCCTGCCCTGCCCTGTCGGGCTTCGGCGTGCTCGACATCCGGGGCGCCGATGCCGCCGCCTTCCTGCAGGCGCAGGCGATGAACGATGTCGCCACGCTGACCCCCGGCCAATGGCAATGGAATGGCTGGCTGACGCCCAAGGGCCGGGTCGTCGCGCTGTTCGTGCTGCTGCGCGTGGCGCCTGATCATTTCCTGGCGGTGCTCCCCGATTTTCCCGCCGACGACCTGCGCCAGCGTCTGCAGCGTTTCGTATTCCGCAGCAAGCTCAGCCTGAGGACGGCCGACGACATGGTGGCCGCGGCGGGCCCGCAGGCCACGCTGCCGGCGCCGGACCTGGCCCTGGGGGATGCCGTCGAAGGCTGGGCACTGGACTTCGGTGGCGACGGTGGCGCACGTACGCTGTGGTTGCTGCCGGCCTCGCACCCTGCGCTGGCCCCGCCCGATGCCGGCATCGATCGCGCCTGGTTCGCCGCCGACCTCGCCCATGGCCTGCCGCGCCTGCCGGCGGAGGCCGTCGAGGCCTGGACCCCGCAGATGCTGTCGCTCGGCCGCCTGTCGGCCTTCAGCCTGAAGAAGGGCTGTTATCCGGGGCAGGAAATCGTGGCCCGGACCCATTATCTGGGGCAGGCCAAGCGTGGGCTGGTCCGGCTGGAAGGCCAGGCGCTCAGACCGGGCATGTCCGTTGAAGGCGCAGGCGTCACGGTGGGCAGCCTGGTCTGCAGTGACGCCGCAGGTCACGAAGGCCTGGCGGTACTCGCCTCGGATGCGCCCGATGTGTTGGCGACCGGGGACCGCCATTGCCGGCGACTTCCCTTGCTGGGCGGCCTGGCCCGCCCGTCCTGAGACGGACGTCACGATTTGGCGGCAACGCGGGATGTCTGCTATACCGGCCGCCACGGGAGGAGTCCACTTATGAAGCTTAGCCAAGGCCTTGCGGCCCTTGTATTTTCCTTGCTCGCGGCGCCGTCCATGGCGGCCGACTACACCCTGGCGGTCGAACCCAACTACCCGCCGGCGCAGGCGCAACAGGTCTACAAGCCGCTGCTGGACTACCTGTCCCGCTCCACCGGCCATCGTTTCATCCTCAAGACCGCGACCAACTACCACGTCTACTGGCGCGACCTGCGTTCGAACGCCAAGACCGACTTCGCGTTCGAGGAAGCGCATTTCACCGACTACCGCATCGACCGCCTCGGCTTCACGCCGCTGGTGCGCGTCGCCGAGGCCACCCGCTACACGCTGCTGGCCGATGCGCCGGTCGCCGAGGGCGGCGTGCCCGGCCTGATCGGCTACCGCGTGGTGAGCATGCCGGCGCCGAGCCTGGGTTACCTGCTGCTGGGCGAGCTGTACAAGAACCCGATCGCCCAGCCCGAAATCCAGTCGGTGGCCTCGAACTGGCGCGACGGCGTCGAGATGGTCTTCGCGCAGGAAAGCGAGGCGGCGATGGTGCCCAACTACATCGCCCAGCTGTATCCGAACCTGGTGGCGGTGTCGGAATCGCGCGAGTTCACCGGCCGCGCCCTGAGCGCCGGCGGCACCGTGCCGGCCGACGTGCGCGCGGCGGTGTCGGAAGCGATGCTGAAGCTGCACCAGGACGATGCGCTGTACGAGGTGCTGGTCGAACTCGGCGCCAGCCAGTTCGTGGTTGCCACGGCCGAGGAATACGCCGGCAACGAGAGCCTGCTGCGCGGCGTGTTCGGCTACAAGGCCAAGCCCGCCTCGGCGACGCCGGAACCGGAGCCGGAGCCGGAGACCGACGAAGCCCTCGATGACGAGGAAATCACCGGCGGCATCGAGGTCCAGGCCGACAACTGACGGCGCAGCGATCGCCACAAACGAAAGGCCGGCGGAATCCGCCGGCTTTTTTTCATTGCGCGGACGGACGACGCCGGTCAGTCCGCCTCGAAATAGATGATGTCGCCGGTGTTGACGCCGAAGCTCTGGCCCAGGCTGATGGTGCCGGCCTTGCGCAGGTGCAGCTCGTCGCGGTGCACCTTGATCTCGTCGTCGTCGCCGATGCGCACGTAGGTGCCATTGGTGGAGCGGTCGGCGATCATGAAGTGGCCGCGCTTGTATTCGATCATGGCGTGGGTGCGGCTGACCCAGTCGGCCTCGATCATAAAGGTTGTTGCCCGGCTCGCGGCCCATGCTGAAGGGCTGCGAATGCGCGTCCAGTTCGACCTGCTGGGCGCGGTGGCGCAGCCTCAGCGTCGCCACTTCCTCGCCGCCGGCCTCGGTGCTGCGGATCGCGCTCTGCACCATGGTCATGCCGGAGGTGTCCTCCTGCCAGACCAGGTCCACGATCTCGATCGGCAGCAGCTTGCCGCTGACCCGGGCCTTGCCCAGGCTGCGCGCCTCGGGGATCTTGCCGCTCAGGCTGTCGTAGGTGGCGGCGGTGGTGACCACCTGCTCGCGCTTGGCCAGCGAGGCCATGCGCGCGGCGGTATTGACCGCATCGCCATAGACGTCGCCGTCGTCCTCCTCGAGGGCATCGCCATGGTGAAGGCCGATGCGCACCGCCAGGCTGTCGCGCACGAATTCGATGTCGCGCCCCATGCGCCGCTGCATGTCGCAGGCCGCCAGCACGCCGTTCAGCGCGCCCGGGAAGGTGCACATGATCTCGTCGCCGATGGTCTTGATGACGCGGCCGCCGTGTTGCTGGCAGATCTTGCTCAGGGCCCCGAGCACCGCCGCGATCAGGCGGCGGGCTTCCTGGTCGCCCTTGGTCTCGAACAGCCGCGTGCTGCCGCTGACGTCGGCGAACAGGATGGTCTGGGGGCGCGACTGGCTCATGCGGGGAGTCTAGGCGATGGCGTCGGCAGCGTCATGCGTTGATTCCCCCAACGGTTTCAGGCCAGTTCCGCGGCCATCGCGACGATGTCCGCGTCCGCCGGAATATAAGGAACGCGGCGCCGGCCAGCGGCGTATAGGTGTCCTGGCCGACCACGCGGCGCAGCGGCTTGGCGCCGTGGCCGGCCTCGACCACCGCGGTGATGATGCCCTCGCCCACGCCGGCCGAACGCCGGCCCTCGTCCACCACCAGGATTCGGGCGCATTCGCCGGCATGGCGGGCGATGGCGGCGTCGTTCAGCGGCTGCAGCCAGCGCAGGTCCACCACGCGCACCTTCCAGCCGTGTTTGCGCTCGATCTCGCGGGCCGCGCGCAGGCTCATCGGCACGCCGTTGCCGAAGCTGAAGATCACCAGGTCGCGGGCTTCCGGGCAGTACACGCGTTCCTCGCCCAGCACCATGGCCTGGTCGACCGGCGGGTAGCTGGTCAGCCACTGGCCGTCGCCGGCCTCGTAAAGGTCCTTGGCCATGTAGAGCGCGATCGGCTCGAGGTAGGCGCAGACGCGGCCGTCGACCTTGGCCAGGGCCATCATCGTGCGCAGCATGGTGGCGGCATCGTCGCCGCGGCTCGGGCAGCCAACCACCAGGCCCGGGATGTCGCGCAACGCGGTGATCGAGTTGTCGTTGTGGAAATGGCCGCCGAACCCGCGCTGGTAACCCAGCGAGGCGATGCGCATCACCATCGGATTGCGGTACTGGCCGTTGCTGAAGAACTGCAGGCTGCAGGCTTCGCCGCGGATCTGGTCGCAGGCGTTGTGGAAATACGCCAGGTACTGGATCTCGGGCATGGGCAGCAGGCCCATGTTGGCGTAACCTGGGCCAGGCCCAGGATCATGGTTTCGTCCAGCAGGGTGTTGAACACGCGGGCGTTCTTGAACGCCTTGTGCAGGCCCTTGGTGACCGTGTACACGCCGCCCTTCTGCGCCACGTCCTCGCCGAACAACAAGGTCTCGGGATATTTGCAGAACAGGTCGTGCAGGGCCTGGTTGATCTGGATCGCCAGGTGCTTGGGCGGCTGGTTCTCGGGCAGTTTGGCCTCACTGCCGAACACGGCCAGGCGTTTGTCGGCGTAGTCGCTGCGGGCGGCTTCGGCGGCCACCCTGTCCGGCGTGTACGGCGCCAGCGGGCGCATCACCTCGGCCAGGTCGGTGAGCTTGGGCCTGCGGTCGGCCTCGTCGGCGGCGGCGAAGCAGCGCTGGCGCATGGCCTCGTACTTGGCCAGCAGCTCGTCCTTGCCCATCAGGCCCGACTGCAGTGCGATCTGCGCCGAACGCAGCAGCGGGTCGCTGGCCTCGACCGCCATCAGTTCCTCGAAGCTGCGCCATTCGATCTCGAAGTCGGTGCCGGCGTGGCCCATGATGCGCGTCGTGCGCAGGTGCAGGAAGGTCGGCCGGCGCGTGCGGCGGCAATGGTCCACTGCGGCCTGCACCTGGCCGTAACCTTCGGCGATGTCGAGGCCGTCGGCGTAGAAGTAGTCCAGGCCGTCGCGGTTGCGGAAGGCATTGGCGATCCAGCCGCCCGGCGTCTTCACCGAGATGCCGATGCCATTGTCCTCGCACACGTACAGCACAGGCGCCGGCAGCTTCTGGTAGGCGGTCCACTGCGCGGTGTTGAACGCGGTCTGGGCGCTGGCGTGGTTGCTGGAGGCGTCGCCGAACGAGCAGATCGCGATCGAATCATCGGGAATCGGCAGCGCATGGCCGATGCGGCGCGCCTGTTCGATGGCGATGGCGGTGCCCAGGGCCTTGGGCAGGTGCGAAGCGATGGTGGACGTCTGCGGCAGCACCCAGAGCGGCTTGCTGCCCCAGACCTTGTGTCGGCCGCCGGAGATCGGGTCCTCGCTGCTGGCGGCGAAACTCAGCGCCGAATCCATCACCGGGTCCATGCCGGGCAGCTTGCGGAAACGTTCGGCCATGAAACCGCCGGAGCGGTAGTGCAGGAAGGCCGGATCGGTATGGCGCGTCAGCCGCGCGACCATCGCATTGCCCTCGTGGCCCGAGGAACCGATGGTGTAGAACACCTTCTGCTGCACCCGCAGCACGCGCGCCATCAGGTCGAGGTGGCGCGACACCAGCTGCGATTCGAACAGATCGAGGAAGTCGGCGGCGGTGCAGGCACTGCCCTCGATCACCGCCTCGTGCGGCGCCGGGCGCGGTTCCGGACGGCCATTCCAGCCCTTCACGAACTCGACGAAGTTGTCGTCGCAGACCTTGGCGCGGTTGACGTCTTTCTGGCGGGCGGGAATCAGGGGGCGACGGCGGACATGGGATTCGGGTCTCGGGGATCAATGGGTCTGCGGCACGAAACGCGGCTGGGCCTCGGGACCCGCGCCAGCCAGGCGCGCAGCGCCGGATAGGCCGCCAGGTCGAAACCGCCGTCGGCGGCCGTGTGGGTGTAGGCGTAAAGCGCGATGTCGGCGACGGTGCAGCGGGTGCCGACGAACCAGTCGTGTTGCGACAGGTGCTGTTCCATCACCGCCAGCGCCTGGTGGCCGCGCTCGCGCAGGCGCGGCAGGTCGGCGCGGCGCGGGTGGTCTTCGGGCAACCAGCCGCTGATGAAACGCGCCACGGCGATGTAGGGTTCGTGGCTGTACTGCTCGAAGAACAGCCACTGCAGCACCTGGGCATGGGCGAAGCCGTCCCTGGGCAGGAAAGGCGAACCCTCGGCCAGGAAACACAGGATGGCGTTCGACTCGGCCAGCCGGCGGCCGTCCTCGAGCTCGAGCAGCGGCACGCGGCCATTGGCGTTCTTGGCCAGGAACTCCGGCGTGCGGGTCTCGCCCGCGGCACTGTTGATCTCGACCCAGCGGCAAGGCTGGCCGAGGAACTCCAGCAGCAACTGCACCTTGTAGCAGTTGCCCGAGGCCTTCATGCCGTAAACGGTGACCATCCCTGCCCCTTCGGTCCGGCCGGGGCCGGACCGTCGCCATCAGAACGCGTTGATGCCGGTGACTTCGCGGCCGATCACCAGCTGGTGCACGGTTTCTGTGCCTTCGTAGGTGATGACCGACTCGAGGTTGAGCGCATGGCGGATCGGCGGGTGTTCGGTGGTGATGCCGGCGCCGCCGAGGATGTCGCGCGCCTCGCGGCTGATGTCCAGCGCCATGCGGCAGTTGTTCCACTTGGCCAGCGAGACCTGCGAATGCTGCAGCGTGCCGGCGTCTTTCAGGCGGCCGAGCTGCAGCGACAGCAGCTGCGCCAGGGTGATGCGGCGGGCCATGTCGGCGAGCTTGAGCTGCACCGCCTGGGTCGCGGCGATCGGACGGCCGAACAGGATGCGTTCCTTCGAATATTCCAGCGCCGAGGTGTAGCTGGCGATGGCGGCGCCGATCGGGCCCCAGGTGATGCCGTAACGCGCCTGGCTCAGGCAGCCCAGCGGACCCTTGAGGCCCTTGACGTTCGGCAGGCGCTGGCTGTCCGGCACGCGCACGGAATCGAAGAACAGCGCCGAGGTGACCGAGGCGCGCAGGCTCATCTTGCGGTGCACGTCCTGGGTGGCGAAGCCCGGCGTGCCCTTGGGGATGATGAAACCTGGATGCCCTCGTCGGTCTGCGCCCAGACGATGGCGATGTCGGCGACGCCGCCGTTGGTGATCCACATCTTGGCGCCGTTGATGACCCAGTCGCCGCCGTCCTTCTTGGCGACAGTCTTCATGTTGGCCGGGTCGGAACCGCCGTGCGGTTCGGTCAGGCCGAAGCAGCCGATGATCTCGCCGCGTGCCATGCCCGGCAGGTACTGCAAACGCTGTTCTTCGCTGCCGTAGGCGTAGATCGGATACATGCACAGCGAGCTCTGCACCGAGACGAAGCTGCGGATGCCGGAATCGCCGCGCTCGAGTTCCTGGCAGATCAGGCCGTAGCTGACGGCGTTGAGGTTGGCGCAGCCGTACTTCTCGGGCAGCGACGAACCGAGCAGGCCCATCGCCGCGATTTCGGGAATGAGCTCCTTCGGAAACCGGGCCTGGTCGAAGGCATCGCCGATGATCGGCAGCACGCGTTCGTCGGTGAAGCGCGCGACACTGTCCTGGATCATGCGCTCCTCTTCCGAGAGCAGCGAACGGATGTCGAACAGGTCGGTCGGATTCAGGGCCATGGGAGCGGGTCTGCGGTCGGCGGGGAAAGTCCGGCATTTTAGCCCCTCGGCGGCCGCGGGAGCACCCCACCCCAGCCCCAGCCCCGGACCCGTCCGGCAATGAGGAAGGGCCGGCTTTCGCCGGCCCTTCCAGGGGTCACGCGTGAAGGCCGGGGTCAACCCTGCGGCGGCGTATCCTTGGCCGCCACGGCGATCACGCCGTTTTCGATCGGAAGGCGGTCGCCCGGATCCTCGTCCATCACCAGCGAACCGGTCTGGTCCTTGTAGCGCCAGGTGACGTCGTAACCGACCACCTTGTCACGCTCTCCCAGCAGGATCTGCGCGCCGGGCTTCTTGTCCACGCGCGTGGTCGAAACCTCGCCCTCGCTGCGGTACTGGACGTCGTAGCCGATCACTTCCTCGCGCGGCTCGGTGACGGTGTGGCACTGCTGCTCGATCTCGGTGTACTTCTTGCCGCCCGTGTGGCGCTCGTCGATCTCGCGACCGGCGAAACCGCCGGCAACCGCGCCCGCTACCGTCGCCACCTTCTTGCCGCTGCCGCCGCCTACCTGGCTGCCGAGCAGGCCACCGACGACCGCGCCGACCACGGCGCCATCCTTGTTGCCGAAACGTTCCGGCTCGCGTTTCTCGACCGCGACGTCCTCGCAGACCTGGCGCGAGCCGGTGCGCGTCTCGGTGACGGCGGTGGAGGAAAGAACGTCACCGTAGATGGGTTCCTTCTCGGTGATGGGAGTGGACGACACCACATCCGCATAGGGGGTGGAAAGGCTCTGGTAGGCGGCTATGGCGCCGCCACCGACCAACACGCCGGCCAGCACGGCCAATACTGTCTTGTTCATGATCTAGTCCTCTTTGTGGCGACGGGGTGGCCGTCATCGCGCTGGCAGCCTGTGCCAGTCCGCCTGAACGGAAGCCTAAGCCAAAGTCCGAAGCCGTCATGCTAATTTCACGTCAACGCCTGTCCCCCGGGAGTCCTCCATGACGCACCCCTGACCGGCCCGCTGGTGGGCTTCGCCAGCCGGCTTCGTTTCCCCACACTTTTCAAGATCACGCTGATGCTGATGCTGATCAGCTGGCTTTGGCCCTTCGATCCGATCCCCTTCATCGACGAGATCGTGACCGCCCTGGCCACGCTGGTGCTGGCCAGCTGGCGCGTGCCGGAGGCACCGCCCCCGCCACCGGCTGGCCAGGTCATTGATCGAGAATCGCGCCGCGAATGATCCTGCTCTATGACAGCCATTGCCATCTGGACGCGCCGGAGTTCGACCCCGACCGCGACCAGGTGCTCGCGCGTGCACGCGGCGCCGGTGTGGCTTGCCAGCTGGTGCCGGCCGTGGACCGGTCGGGCTGGGAGAAACTGCGCGATATCTGTGCCGCCGATCCCGGCCTGCGTCCGGCCTATGGTCTGCATCCGATGTTCCTCGACCGGCACCAGCCCGGGCACCTGGACGAACTGGCGGACTGGCTGGTGCGTGAACGCCCTGCCGCGGTCGGCGAATGTGGCCTGGATTTTTTCGTCGAGGGGCTGGACCCGCAGGCACAGCGCGACTACTTCCACGGCCAGCTGGCGCTGGCGCGGGAACACGACCTGCCGGTGGTGCTGCATGCACGCCGTGCGGTTGACGAGGTGATCGCCGCGCTGCGCCGCACCGGCGGCCTGCGCGGCGTCGTGCACAGCTGGTCGGGCAGCGAGGAACAGGCGCGGCAACTGTTCGAGCTCGGTTTCCACCTCGGCATCGGCGGGCCGATAACCTTCGAGCGTGCCCAGCGACTGCGCCGGACCGTCGCGACCATGCCGATCGAACACCTTCTTCTTGAAACCGATGCCCCGGACCAGCCCGACGTCGCCCACCGCGGGCAGCGCAACGAGCCGGCCCGCATCGGCGAAGTCCTGCGCACCGTGGCGGCTCTGCGCGGCGTTGACCCGGGCGAGATCGCGGCGGCGACCACGGCCAATGCCATCCGCCTGTTCGGGCCCTGAAGCCGGGCCGTCGGATGCTTCAGGCTCGTTTGAGCAGCAGTTCGATGGCCTTGCCGGCCATCGCGAATCCGAAAGCCCCCGTGACGTGGGTGGCAGCCCCCAGTCCTGCGCCGCAGTCGAGCTTGAGAGCGGCGTCGGCACCCAGCTTGGGCCGCACGCCACAGACCGTGCCGTCGCCCTGCGGGTACTTCACGTTCTCCAGCGAATACACCGCCGGCACGCCGAAATAGCGGTCCGGATTGCGCGGGAACCTGAAGGTCTGGCGCAGCTGCTTGCGGACCAGGGCCAGCAGCGCGTCCTGTTCGGTACGCGACAGATCGCGCACGCGCACCAGGGTCGGGTCGGTGCGGCCGCCGGCCGAACCGCAGACCACGATCGGCAACTTGCGGCGCCGGCACCAGGCGATCATCTCCAGCTTGCTGCGGAAGCTGTCGCAGGCATCCAGCACGACGTCGTGGCCGCGGTCGAGCAGTGATTCCAGGTTGGCCGGCAGCAGGAATTGCGGCACCACTTCGACCTCGATCCCAGGGTTGATCGCCCGGCAGCGTTCGGCCAGCACCTCGCCCTTGCCACGGCCGTATTGGCCTTCCAGCGCATGCGACTGGCGGTTGGTGTTGCTGACGCAGACCTCGTCGGCATCGATCAGCACGAGCCGGCCGACGCCGCTGCGCGCGAGGGCTTCGACCGCCCAGGAACCCACGCCGCCCAGCCCGACCACGCAGGCCTGGGCCGCCCCAAAGGGATTTGGCCGCGCCGCGGCCATACAGCCGGTCGATGCCGGCGAAACGCGCTTGCTGTGCAGAAGTCATGCCGGCATTTTAGGCGCATGAACCGGTCCGCAACCGTGGGCCGCCTGGTCGGCACCGGTTCAGGCGCTCCCGCCTAGGGTCGGACCCGAAAGTCCACCCCTCGGAGCACGCCATGAAGAGCCAACTGCTGATCGCCGCCGCCCTGGCCACCACCCTTGCCGCCTGCGCAAGCCAGCCGCGTCCGTCGGGTTATGGCTACAACAGCGGTTACTCCCAGCCGCAGCGCTGCTACGACTGCGGCCAGATCGAACGCATCGAAACCGTCTATGGGGCCCGCAGCAACAGCCGCACCGGCGCGGTGCTGGGTGGCCTGGTGGGCGCGGTCGCCGCCCGTGAGATCCCCAAGCACGGCAGCCAGGGCAAGGAAAACACTGCCACCGTCGCGGGCGCAGTCGCGGGCGCGGTCGCCGGCAATGCCATCGAAAACAAGATGAACGAAGAGACCTACGACATCCATGTCCGCATGGACGATGGTCGCCGCCTCGTGATCAACCGCAACAGCCTGGGCAATGACATCCGCGTCGGCGCCTATGTGCGCGTGGACGGAACCCGCCTCACCCCGCTGCGCTGATCCGGCAAGGCCCGGGCCCGGTCCGGGATCGCCCGGGAAAAACCGCCGTGATATCGTCACGGCGGTTTTTTCCAGTCCGGAGTAGTGCATGCGTTCGTTGATCCTGGTCCTGATCGGGCTGTTCGTCGGTTTCGCCGCCACCCTGATCGGCATGAACGCCCTGCGCCAGGGCACGGCCTACCCCAATGGCGTCATGGCCGTGATGGGCGCCCAGATGAAGGGGCTTCAGTCCTCGCTCAAGCAGAACCGCTGCAGCGCCAGCGACCTGACGCCGCGCCTGCAGACCCTGCGTCGCCTGGGCAACGACCTGGAGCCGGCCTTCCTGCCGACCCAGGACGACGAACGTTTCGTCTCGCACGCCTCGCAGCTTCGCGCCGCGCTCGATGCCGCCCTGGCGGCGCCGCCGGCGGATTGCACGGCGGCCGGCGTGGTGGTGGACCGGATTGGCGGGGCCTGCCAGGACTGCCACCGCGACTTCAAGAACTGATCCGCATCCACGCGGCGATACGCGCCGCGACCGCGACCGGGTGGCGCATCCAGCGGAAGTGATCGGCCAAGGCGCCCAATTGCGCTTCGTCCATGTTCTCCACCGTGTGTACGCCAGGTCCCAGTTTCGCCAGCAGTTTGCGCAGCGAGGCTTCGGGGACCAGCCAGTCGCCCGTCAGGCGCAGGCCCAGCACCGGCCGGCCGAATCGGGACAGCACCTCATCCATCGGGCGTTCACCGCCGTAGGCAAGGTACCGGCCGCTGCGCACGGTGGCGGCCCAGTCACGCATCACCTGCCCCGCCTCGCGGCCGGCAAAACCCAGGCGATGGCCCGGGTAATACCCGGCCAAGGCCGTCAGCACCGGCAGCACGTGCGCGAACAGGCCGACGCCGAAACGCTGCCGTCCGCGGAAAGTCGCCGCCTCCGGCACACCACTCGCCACCAACAACAGGCCATGGCAACGCTCCGGGTGCAACGCCGCCAGCATCGCCGCGAGCTGTCCGCCCAGGCTGTGGCCGCCGAAGCTCCATTGCACCTGCGGATCGAGCGCGGCCAACGCCGCCGGCAGGTCCTGGCGCAACAGTTCTGCATAACCCCAGTCCACGCCACGCCGGGCCCGCAACGAGCTGCTGCCCATGCCGCGCCATTCGTGCACCACGCAGGGAACGCCGGCCGCGGCGAGGGTCTCGGCGAAGGCATCGTATTTCTGCGCCGGCACACCCAGCGCCGGAATCCAGAACAGGCCGCGTACCCCCTGCCCGTGGCGGCGCAGGCGGAAGCTGTGGCCATCGGCGGCGGCCACGGGAAGTTCGGTCGGGGTCATCGTCACGCACCCGCT
The DNA here is from genome assembly GCF_007993735.1 of Arenimonas daejeonensis. Taxonomy (GTDB): domain Bacteria; phylum Pseudomonadota; class Gammaproteobacteria; order Xanthomonadales; family Xanthomonadaceae; genus Arenimonas; species Arenimonas daejeonensis. The sequence goes on from NZ_CP042453.1 coordinate 2,272,473, forward strand.
GGGACAGCCGCGAGCATAGCGGCTCGACGGTGACGCCGGCATGGCGAATCACGCCAACTTTACGTGGAATGCACCCGCCATTGACGCGCCAGCGACACGGCCACGACGGCACGGCATGCAATGTAGCGTCGTGCCGGAGGGCACCCACCCATCGAAGGAATCGCCATGACCCTGATCCGTAAATCCCTGCTCGCCGTGCTGCTGTCCGGCATCGTCGCCACTCCGGCTTTCGCCGGCCACCACGAGAACGACGGCAAGATGCCCGGCACCATCGTGGACGTTGCCGCCGGCAACGCCGACTTCGAAACCCTGGTCGCAGCGGTCAAGGCCGCCGGCCTGGTCGAAACGCTCAGCGGGGACGGTCCGTTCACCGTGTTCGCGCCGACCGACGAGGCCTTCGCCAAGCTGCCGGCGGGCACGCTCGAAGACCTGCTCAAGCCCGAGAACAAGGACAAGCTGGCCGCGATCCTCACTTACCACGTCGTCGCCGGCAAGGTGACCGCGGCCGAAGTGGTCAAGCTCGACAGTGCCACTACGGTAAACGGCGAAACGGCCGACATCACGGTACTCGACGGCAAGGTCAAGGTGGACGCGGCCAACGTCACCGCCACCGACATCGCCGCAAGCAACGGGGTCATCCACGTCATAGACGCCGTGATCCTGCCCGAGTAAGGCGCCCCGGGGGACGCCCACGGCCCGCCTTGCGGCGGGCCGTTTTTTCATGCGCGCCGGGATAGACTCGGCGCATGGACACCCACACCGCGTACTACCTGATCGCCGGGGCGCTGATCCTGGTCGGCCTGCTGGGCACCGTGCTGCCGGTACTGCCCGGTTTGCCGGTGATGTTTGCCGGCATGCTGCTGGCCGCCTGGGCCGATGGTTTCCAGCGCATCGGCGTCTGGACCCTGGGGGTGCTGGGTTTGTTGCTGGCGATCTCGATCGTCGTTGACGTGTTGTCGAGCATCCTCGGCGCAAAACGCGTGGGTGCCTCGAACAAGGCGCTGTTCGGCGCGGGACTCGGCGGTTTCGTCGGCATCTTCTTCGGCATCCCCGGCCTGCTCGCCGGCCCGTTCGTGGGCGCCGCGATCGGCGAGATGGCGCATGGCCGGGAATGGCGCGAGGCCTCGAAGGTGGGCTTCGGCACCTGGGTGGGCCTGGCCCTGGGGGCCGCGCTCAAACTGGCACTGGCCTTCTCGATGCTGGCGATCTTCGGGCTGGCGCTCTGGGTGGACTGAGCCCCTAGCCCTGCAGCTCGCGCAGGGTGACCGAGGGCGGCGCCGAGATCACCCGGCGGGTCGCCAGCAGGCCGGCGATCAGCGCCGCCAGGGTTCCGATCGCCGCGCCGGTCAGCGCCAGGCCCGGGTCAGGTGTCCAGGGCAGGTCGAACGCCTGCTTCGCCACCACGCCCGCGAGCACCGTTGCCGCGATCGCCGCCACCAGTCCCGACAGCAGGCCGATCGCCGCGAACTCGGACACCTGGGCCCAGCGCAGCTGGCGCCGGCTGCCGCCGAGCACGCGCATCACGCCGCCTTCCAGCAGGCGCTCGTCCTGGCTCGCGCTGACGGCGGCCAGCAGCACCAGCACACCGGCTGCCAAAGAGAAATAGAACACGGCCTCGACCACGGTCGAGACCTGCTCCACCGTGCCGCGCACCTGGTCCAGCACCGCGTCCACGTCGATCACCGACAGGTTCGGGTAGGCCTGCACCAGCTCGGCGGTGAAGCGGGTCCGCCCCTGGGCACCTTCACCGCGGTGATGTGGCTGCCGCTGTAACCCTCGAGCGAACCCGGCGAACCGACCACGAAGAAGTTCGGACGGAAACTTTCCCAGTCCACCTTGCGCAGGCTGGTGATGCGGCCGGCATAACGGGTGCCGGCGATGTCGAAGGCGACTTCGTCGCCGACCTTCCAACCCAGCGTGTCGGCGAATTCTTCTTCAACCGACAGCTCCGGTGTCGCCGGTACCCGGTTTGTCCAGAACTCGCCGGCGACGATCTGATTGTCGTCGCGCAGTACATCGGTCGAGGATAGGTTGAACTCGCGTTCGGCCATGCGCCGCGCACGGCCGCCTTCCTCGAAATCATCACCGCTGACCGGCTTGCCGTTCATTTCTGTCAGGCGGGCGCGGATCATCGGATACAGCACCGGTTCCGACACGCCCTGCGCGGCCAGGAATCCGCGCACGCCCTCGACCTGGTCCGGCTGCACGTTGACGATGAAGCGGTTGGGCGCATCCGCGGGCATGGCGTTGCGCCAGCGGTCCAGCAGGTCGGTGCGCACGAAGGTCAGCAGCAGCAACGCCATCAGGCCCAGGCCGAGCGCCGACACCTGGGCGATGCTGGCCCCGGCGCGGCGACTGACATTGGCCAGGCCGTAACGCCAGGGGCCGCGCAGGCGCGAGCGTACGCGACGCAGGATCACGATCAGGATCCAGGCAAGCCCAGCCAGCACCGCCAGCGTGGCGACGATGCCGACCAGCATGGCCGTGCCCAGCGTGGCCGAGCCGGCTTTCCACCACAGCAGCAACGCCAGCCCGGTGAACCCGGCCAGCGCCACCAGCCAGGCGCTGGGTTCCGTGGGATCGAGGTCGCGACGCAGGACGCGCAGCGCCGGCACGCGCCGCAGCGCCAGCACCGGCGGCACGCCGAAGGCCAGCAACACGGTCAGGCCGACGCCGAAACCTTCCAGGACCGGGCGCCAGCCGGCGCCGGGGATTGAAAGCTTGAGGGCCGCGGTCAGCCAGTCCGCCACCAGCCACTGCAGCCCGAATGCCAGGGCGACGCCGATGGCGCTGCCCAGCAGGCCCAGCAGCAGGAGTTCGCCGGCATGGATGCCGACCAGCGTCGACTGGCTGGCGCCCAGGCAGCGCATCACCGCCGAACCCTGCAGATGGCGGGCACTGTGGCGGCGCGCGGCCATCGCCACCGCAACCGCTGCGAGCACCACCGACACCAGCGCGGCCAGGCCCAGGAACCGGTCGGCACGATCGAGCGCGCGACGGATTTCCGGGCGCGCTTCGCCGGCGGTTTCCAGCCGCTGCCGCGCGCTCGAGGTTGTCGCGAACGACATTGTTGAATTGTTCGACCGCCGCCGCCTCGCCCGCCACCACCAGGCGATAGGTGATGCGGCTGCCTTCCTGCACCAGGCCCGTGGCGGGGATGTCGGCCAGGTTGAGGAACACGCGTGGCGCGGCGTTGAAATAGTCCAGCGCCGCATCGGGTTCCTGCACCACCAGCGCCGCCAGCTGCAGCTCGATGTTGCCGATGCCGATACGGTCGCCCACCTGCGCGTCCAGCGCGTCGGCGCCGGCGCGGCTCAGCCACAGCGTACCCGGCGCGGGGATGGCGTCGGCGTCGCGTTCGTTACCAGTGGCTGGGTCAAGTACGCGGAACCGGCCACGCAGGGGAAACCCTCGCCCAGTGCCTTGAGTTCGCCCAGTCGCAGCGCATCGCCGGCGCGGATCATGCTCGGGAAGCCGAGCGTCTCGGTCTGTTGCAGGCCCGGTGCGGCCGCGGCCTCGCGTACGGCGCCGGTGATCGGCTCGTCGGCGCGCAGCACGCTGTCGCCGCCGAGCAGGCGGTTCGCTTCCAATGCCAGTGCGCGCTCCGCGCGATCGGTGACGAAACCGACCGAGGTCACCGCCATCACCGCCAGCACGATCGCCGCCAGCAGGATGCGGACATCGCCCGCGGCAAGATCGCGGCGCAGCTGGCGCCAGGCCAGCGCCGGCCACTTCACGCGGTCACCAGACGGCCGGCGGCCAGGCGCAGGATGCGGTCGCAGCGCGCGGCCAGGCGTTCGTCGTGGGTCACCAGCACCAGGGTGGTGCCGGACTCACGGTTGAGCGCGAACAGCAGGTCCACGATGGCCTGCCCGGTCTGGGTGTCGAGGTTGCCGGTGGGTTCGTCGGCGAACAGCACCGCCGGCCGGGTGACGAAGGCGCGGGCCAGGGCCACGCGCTGCTGTTCGCCGCCCGACAGTTGCCGCGGATAGTGGCCCAGGCGCTCCGCCAGGCCGACCTGGGCAAGGATCGCGCGGGCCGGGCCTTCGGCATCGTCGTCGCCACGCAGCTCCAGCGGCAGCATCACGTTCTCCAGCGCCGTAAGCGACGGCAGCAGCTGGAAACTCTGGAACACGAAACCGACCTTCTCGCCGCGCACCCGCGCCCGGCCGTCTTCGTCCAGGCTCGACAACGCGGCGCCATCGAGTTTCACCGAGCCGTCGCTGGGCACGTCCAGGCCCGCCAGCAGGGACAGCAGCGTGCTCTTTCCTGAACCGGAGGCACCCACTATCGCAACCGCTTCACCCTTGGCGATGGTAAAACCGACCCCATCGAGGATGGTGAGCTCGCCCGACGGCAGCGGCACCCGCTTGCCCAGCCCTTCCGCGCGCAGGGACTCGGTGCTGGCCTGGACGGGCGATTCGTGGGTGTCGGCCATGGTGATCCTCTTGGACGGAGACGTGGGCTTGAATGGAGATGTGGGAATGATGCAATCAGGATATGGAGCATGGCGCACCCGGGTTCAACAGGGTGTCATGGCCCTGCTGTTGGCACTTGTCTGGCCCGGGCTGCTTGTGTCCGGCGCACAGGCGGCCGAAACCCGTACGGTGCTGGTGATGGGCGATTCGTTGTCGGCCGCCTACGGCCTGAGCCCGCAGCAGGGCTGGGTGGCGTTGCTGGCCGAGCAACTCGCGGCCAGCCGTCCGCAATTGAAGGTCGCCAATGCCAGTGTCAGTGGCGAAACCACGGCCGGTGGCGCCAGCCGCATCGGCGCGGAACTGGCGCGGCACACACCCGATGTGGTCGTGATCGAACTCGGCGCGAACGACGGCCTGCGCGGGCTGGGCCTGGAACAGACCAAGGCCAACCTGGAACGCATGGTGATCGCCGCAAAAGAATCGGGTGCCCGCGTGCTGCTGCTGGGCATGCGCATCCCGCCCAACTACGGCCCGCAGTACACCCAGGGATTCGAGCGCAACTACCGCGAGCTGGCGGAAACCCACGCCGTGGCCCTGCTGCCGTTTTTCCTCGAGCCCATCGCCACCGACCGCGATGCCTTCCAGGCCGACAACCTGCACCCGGTCGCCGCGGCCCAGCCGCGCCTGCGCGACCACGTGTGGCCGGCGCTGGAACCCCTGCTCGACTGAGACCGACAAGGAGTACGAATGATGCGGACCGGCCTTGCCCTGATCATCTCCCTGACGTTCAGCGCCTGCAGCCCGGGCGATGCACCGGCCGCCGCGGCCGCCGAACGCTTCCCCAGCGAGCACGGCGAACTGGAAGTCACCACCGTGGCCGAAGGCCTGGAACATCCCTGGGGACTGGCCTTCCTGCCGGATGGCCGCCGGCTGGTGACTGAGCGCACCGGCCGCATGCGCCTAATCGATGCCGACGGCGTGGTTTCCAAACCGCTGGCCGGCCTGCCTGAGGTTTATGCCCGCGGCCAGGGCGGCCTGCTGGACGTGGCGGTGGACCCCGACTTCGCCACCACGCCCCTGGGTCTACTTCAGCTTCAGCGAACCCGGTGACGGCGGCGGCGGAACCGCGGTTACCGCGGGCGCCTGGGCGAAGCGGGCCTGGAAGGCGTGGAAGTGATTTTCCGCCAGGAACCCAAGCTCGATGCCGGCCAGCATTTCGGTTCGCGCCTGGTGTTCGACCGCGAGGGCCGGCTGTACGTCACCAGCGGCGACCGCGGCAACTGGGACAACGTGCAGCGCCTGGACCGCGGCCAGGGCAAGATCTTCCGCATCGAGCGCGACGGCGGCATTCCCGCCGACAACCCCTTCGTCGGCCGCGACGACGCCATCGCCGCGATCTGGTCCTACGGCCACCGCAACGCCCAGGGCGCGGCCCTGCACCCGGGCAGCGGCGAACTCTGGCAGACCGAACACGGCGCCCGCGGCGGCGACGAACTCAACATCGCCCGTGCCGGCCTCAACTACGGCTGGCCGGTGATCACCCACGGCGTCAACTACAACGGTCAGCCGATCGGCACGGGCCAGGCTGAGGCGCCGGGCATGGAACAACCGATCCACCACTGGACGCCATCGATCGCACCGAGCGGGATGGCGTTCTACACCGCGGACCGTTTCCCCGCCTGGGAAGGCGACCTGTTCGTCGGCGCCCTCGCCTTCCAGCGCGTGGTGCGGCTCGAGCTCCAGGGCGACAAGGTGGTCGGCGAAGAAGCCCTGCTAACCGATCTCGGCGAGCGCATCCGAGACGTACGGGTCGGGCCCGACGGTTATCTCTACCTGCTGACCGACGCGGCCAACGGCAAGCTGCTGCGGGTCGGACTGAAGGCGAAACCCTAGGCGCGGGCGAGCGCCAGCAGGCCGGCGTTTTCGTGCACGAAACGCCCGGGCCCGGCCTGGTCCAGCAGCGCCACGGCGGCGGCGGCGACATCGTCCGCGGCGATGCCGCGATAACGCTGCAGCGGGCCGCGCAGCAGCGGATTGGTCAGCGGCGTAAGCACCTTGGCGATGGATTCGCCCGGGCGCGATTCTTCGCGGTCGCCCAGCAGCAGGCCGGGGCGCAGCAGGTCCACACGCTCGAAACCCAGGGCACTGATCGCGCGCTCGGTCTCGCCTTTCACGCGCAGATAGAAGTTGCCGGACTGTGCGCTGGCGCCGACCGAGGACACCAGGATCGCCTGCCGGGCCCCCAGCCCGTGCGCGATCGCCGCCAGGCGCAGCACCAGCTCGCGATCCACCGCCAGGAAGGCTTCGCGGTTGCCGGCGCGGCGAATCGTCGTGCCGAGCGCGCAGATGAAAGCGTCCAGCACCGGGGTGGCCGCACGCAGCCGATCGGCCAGCGCCGCGTCCTGCGCCGGGTCGGCCAGGTCGGCGACGAATGGGGTGAGCCGTCGCGACTCGATCGCCAGCGGACGCCGCACCGGTGCCAGTACCCAGGGCCCCTCGGGTTCCGCGAGCAGGCGATCCAGCACCTGCGCGCCAACCAGGCCGGTGGCACCCGCCAGCAGTACGCGCCGGGGCGAGCTCACCAGGTCAGGCCCACTCGGTGAGGCCTTCGCGCTCGTACAGGGTGCGGAACGAGGGGCGTGCCTTCATGCGCTGCGCCAGCGCGGCCAGCTGTGGCCATTCGGTCGCAGGCCTGGGCATGTTGCGCGACCAGCGCATCAGCATGGTCAGCAGGAAATCGGCAGCACTGGCAGAGGCGCCGAGCAGGTAGGGGCCGCGTTTGGCCAGGTGCGCCTCGATCCGGTCCCAGGTTGCCTCGATGCGTTCGCGGGCCAGTTCCTTGGCCGCTTCGGCATTCGCTTCGCCCGCCGCTTCGTGCGGATAGAACCAGGTGCGGAACGCCGGCTGCAGCGTATTGGCCAGGTGCAGGATCCACTGGTAATAACGACCGCGCTCGACGCTGCCCGGTTCCGGCGCCAGGCCGAAGGACGGATGCGCGTCGGCCAGGTGCAGAAGCAGCGCCGCCGATTCGGTGATCGGTTCGCCGTGGATGAGCAGGGTCGGCACCACGCCGTTGGGATTGAGGCTGAGGTATTCCGGGCGTTTGTGTTCGCCGGCGGCGAGATCGAGCCTGCGAAGTTCGTGCCTGGCGCCGGTTTCGATCAGCAGCCAGTGCACCACCAGGCTGGCGGCGCCGGGGAGAAATACAGCGTGTACATGCGGGCTTCCGTGCGGCAGGGGAGCCCGAAGCATACGACGGCCGGCGGGGCCTCGGCACTACTTGGCCACACAAACAAAAACCCCGGGCGTTTCTGCCCGGGGTTCAGGTTTCGATCCTTGCGGATCGAAGGGATTACATCGGCTGCACTTCGTCAGCCTGCATGCCCTTCTGGCCCTTGACGAGCTTGAAGGAGACCTTCTGGCCTTCCTGCAGGGACTTGAAGCCGGTGCCCTGGATGGAGCGGAAGTGCACGAACACGTCCTCGCCATTCTCACGGGAGATGAAGCCAAAACCCTTGGCGTCGTTGAACCACTTAACGGTACCGATCTGACGATCCGACATTTGAAACTCCTTGGAACAAAGAAAGAAATCGCTGACGGAAACATTCCGCCGCGCGACTGGGGTTGCAAGGAGAGCGAGGTGAAAAGATGTAGCGGATCGGTGGATCTACCGCATCAGGCCACGATTCACAGTGACCCTTCGCAAACACAGTCGCCGGCACCTTACGCCTTTCCGGGAAGGAAAGCCAATGGTTTCGGGCGCTTGGGGCGGATTCCGGCCGGATCCGACCAGGTCATTCAGGTTCGGGGCCGGCCCGGGCTCATTCCACGGCCACCGGGATCTTGCCGATCCTGGCCTGCCACTCACGGGGTCCGGTCCGGTGCACGGACTCGCCGGCCGAGTCCACGGCCACGGTGACGGGCATGTCCCGGACCTCGAATTCGTAGATGGCCTCCATGCCCAGGTCGGCGAACCCAACCACCCGGGCGGCCTTGATGGCCTTGGACACCAGGTAGGCGGCCCCGCCCACGGCCATCAGATAGACCGACTGGTGCTTGCGGATCGCCTCGATGGCGGCCGGGCCGCGTTCGGCCTTGCCGACCATGCCCATCAGGCCGGTCTGGGCCAGCACCTGTTCCGTGAACTTGTCCATGCGGGTGGCCGTGGTCGGGCCGGCCGGGCCCACCACCTCGTCGCGCACCGGGTCGACCGGACCGACGTAGTAGATGAAGCGGCCCCTGAGGTCCACCGGCAGCGGCTCGCCCTTGTTGAGCATGTCCACCATGCGCTTGTGGGCGGCATCCCGGCCGGTGAGCAGCTTGCCGTTGAGCAGCAGCACTTCGCCGGGCTTGAAGCCGGCAACGTCTTCGCGGGTGAGCGTGTCGAGGTCGACGCGGCGTCCCTTGGAGGTGTCGTAGGTGAGCTTGGGCCAGTCTTCCAGCGAGGGCGGGTCCAGCATCACCGGGCCGCTGCCGTCGAGGGTGAAGTGCGCGTGCCGGGTGGCGGCGCAGTTCGGGATCATGGCCACCGGGAGGTTGGCGGCGTGGGTCGGGTAGTCCTTGACCTTGATGTCGAGCACCGTGGTCAGGCCACCCAGGCCCTGGGCGCCGATGCCGAGCGCATTGACCTTCTCGTACAGCTCCAGCCGCAGCTCCTCGGCGCGGTTGGACGCGCCGCGGGCCTGTAGTTCGGTGATGTCGATCGGCTCCATCAGCGATTCCTTGGCCAGCAGCATCGCCTTCTCGGCGGTGCCGCCGATGCCGATGCCCAGCATGCCCGGCGGGCACCAGCCGGCGCCCATGGTCGGCACGGTCCTGAGCACCCAGTCCACGATCGAGTCGGACGGATTGAGCATCGCGAACTTCGACTTGGCCTCGCTGCCGCCGCCCTTGGCGGCGACGATCACGTCCACGGTATTGCCCGGGACGATCTTCATGTTCACGACGCCGGGCGTGTTGTCTTTTGTGTTCGTGCGCTTGCCAGCCGGATCGGCGAGCACGGACGCGCGCAGCTTGTTGTCGGGATGGTTGTAGGCGCGGCGCACGCCCTCGTGGACCATGTCCTCGACGCCCATGGTGGCGTCGGACCAACGCACATCCATGCCGACTTCCAGGAACACGGTGACGATGCCGGTGTCCTGGCAGATCGGCCGGTGGCCCTCGGCGCACAGGCGCGAGTTGATCAGGATCTGCGCGATCGCGTCCTTGGCCGCAGCCGATTCCTCGCGCTCGTAGGCGGCGGCGAGGCTCTTGATGTAATCGACCGGGTGGTAGTACGAGATGTACTGCAGGGCGTCGGCGACGCTCTGGATGAAGTCTTCCTGCTTGATCTGGGTCACGGCGGGCGTCGGCGGGCGGTGGGGGCCGCCATTTTACCCTGTAGGAGGGGCTTCAGCCCCGACCACTTTTCGCAAAAGCATCGGGGCTGAAGCCACTCCCACAGGGCCCTACTCCAGCTCGTTCCAGCGGGCGTAGGCCTGCTCCAGCTCCGCCTGCAAGGCCGCCAGGCGGGCATTGGCGGCAGTCACGGCCTCGGCGGGCTGGCGGTAGAAGGCCGGATCCTGGATCTGTGCGGTGAGCGCGGCGAGCTCGGCATCCAGGCTTTCGATGCGGCCGGGCAACTGTTCCAGCTCGCGCTGTTCCTTGAAGCCGAGCTTGCGCCTGGCGGGCGCCGGCGCCGCGGGTGCGGCCGGTTTCGGCGATGGCGCGACCTGGGGCGTCAGCTTCGGCGAGGACAGTGCGGCGGCGGCCGCGATGCGGGCCGACATCGGGCGCTGGCGAAGCCAGTCGGTGTAACCGCCCACGTAGTCCCCTACCCGCCCGTTGCCTTCCATCACCAGCGAGCTGGTGACGACGTTGTCGAGGAAGGCACGGTCGTGCGAGACCAGGATCAGGGTGCCGGGGTAGTCGATCAACAGCTCTTCCAGCAGCTCCAGCGTCTCGACATCGAGGTCGTTGGTCGGCTCGTCCATCACCAGCAAGTTGGACGGCTTGGCGAAGAGCTTGGCCAGCAGCAGGCGATTGCGTTCGCCGCCGCTGAGCTTGGTGATTGGCGCCAGCGCGCGGTCGGGACTGAACAGGAAATCCTGCAGGTAGCCCATCACGTGCTTGCGGCTGCCGTTGATCTCGATGAACTCGCGGCCTTCGGAGACGTTGTCGAGTGCGTTCCAGTCCTCGCGCAGCGCGCCGCGCAGCTGGTCGAAGAACGCGACCTCGAGGTTGGTGCCGACCTGCACACTGCCCGACTGCGGTTGCAGGTCGCCCAACAGCAGCTTCAGCAGCGTTGTCTTGCCCGAACCGTTGGGGCCGATCAGGCCGATCTTGTCGCCGCGCTGGATTACGGTGCTGAAATCGCGAACGAGCACACGGTCACCGAACGCGAAGCCCACGTTCTTGGCCTCGAACACCTTGCGGCCCGACTTCTCCGCACCGGCCGCAGCCAGCTTCACGCTGCCCTGCTGCTCACGCCGCTCGGCACGTTCGCGGCGCATGGCCTTGAGCGCGGTGACGCGCCCTCGTTGCGGGTGCGGCGGGCCTTGATGCCCTGGCGGATCCAGACTTCTTCCTGGGCCAGCTTCTTGTCGAACAGCGCGTTCGCCTGTGCCTCGGCGTGCAGGCGTTCTTCGCGCCGGCGCAGGAAGTTCTCGTAGTCGCCGGGCCAGCTGGTGACCTGGCCGCGGTCGATCTCGAGGATGCGGGTGGCCAGGTTCTTCAGGAACTCGCGGTCGTGGGTGACGAAGACCACGCTGCCGCCGAAGTTCTTCAGGAATTCTTCCAGCCAGGCGATCGACTCGATGTCCAGGTGGTTGGTCGGCTCATCAAGCAGCAGCAGGTCCGGCGCGGCCACCAGCGCCTGGGCCAGCAGCACCCGGCGCTTCATGCCGCCCGACAGGGCCGAGAACTCGGCGTCCTCGGGCAGGTCGAGCTTGCTGATCACCTGCTCGACCCGCTGCTCGATCGCCCAGCCGTTGCCGGCCTCGATCCGGGCCTGCACCGCGCCCAGCTCGTCCATGTCGATGTCGTCGCCGTCGTGCAGCATGTGGTGGTACCGCGCCAGGTCGGCGCCGAGTGCGCCCAGCCCCATCGACACCACGTCGAACACGCTGCCGGCCAGGTCCTTGGGCACTTCCTGGGCCAGGCCGGCGATGCGGCCTTCGCGCTTGATGGCGCCGTCGTCGGGCGTGATCTCGCCGGCCAGCAGGCGCAGCAGGGTGGATTTGCCGGCGCCGTTGCGGCCGACGATGCAGACACGCTCGTTGCGCTCGATCGTCAGGTTCACGGATTCGAGCAGCAGCGGGCCGCCGACGCCGTAGTCGACGCCTTGGAGAGTGATCAGGGACATGCCACGTAGTTTACAGCCCCCGCACTTCAGTGGCTGCCGTGCCGCAGCCAGTGTTCGGCCACGGTGGAGTTGCCGAACACGCGGCCGTTGGCGCCGCGCTCCAACGCGAGGATCTCGCCGTGCTCCATATGCGCCATCTGCTCGACGCGGCCGACCACGAATGCGACCTGGATCCGGTCCAGGCCCATGGCGATCAGCGCATCGACGACGGCGGGCAGGTCACGCCCGCCCTCGTGGTCGCCGAGGTTCTCGAACACCATCAGCTTGCCGGCCCCGCGCTTGCGGACTTCATGCGCGATCGCGGTCCAGTAGGCCAGGGTGATCTCGTGGCTGTCGCGGGGACCGGTGACTTGGGCGTAGAGGTAGCCTGGACGGTCTTCGAAGACCAGTCGGATATCTTCGGGAAGGGGGATCACGGGGCACGCACGATCGGGGGAGGCGCATTCTAGCCCGGGCGGCACGTTTTCGTGTCGCGCCGGCTGGTTTATCGTGCAGGCGATCCGCCACGAGGCCACGATGACCCCGACCCGACGCTCCTGGACCGCACACCTTTCCGCCCTGCTCGGCCTGCTCAGCCTCGGCGGCGTGCTGTGTTTCCACTTCCCGGAACTGCTGACCAGCCGCGACTTCCGCCAGGTCTACACCGAGACCTTCGCCCGCAACCTGCTGCTGCTCGGGCTGGTTGCCGCCTTCGTGCTCGGCACCCTGGCCATCCTGCGCGGACGCAACCGCCGGGTGGCGCTGCTGGGCGTCGGCACGGCGACGCTGGCGGTCCTGCTGGGCGGCACCGACGTGCAGTTCGACGCGATCGGGCAGACGCCCTACTCGCTCGGGCTGGACTGGTTCGTGGTGTCGCTGTTCTTCTCGGCGCTGGTGTTCATTCCGCTGGAAAAGGCGCTCGGGCGCATCGAGCAGTCGCCGCTGCGGCCGGAATGGCGCACCGACGTCGCCTACTTCTTCATGAGCCACGTGCTGGTGCAGTTCATCCTGATCCTGGTGACCGCCTGGACTTCGCAGATCGCCGCGCTGGCCGCGTTCCCGGCGCTGAAGGCGGCCATCCAGTCGCTGCCGGTCTGGGCGCAGTTCCTGCTGGCGGTGTTCTGCGCCGACCTGGCGCAGGCGTCGCTGCACCGCGCGTACCACAACATCCCGTGGCTCTGGCGTTTCCACGCCGTGCACCACAGCAGCCGGCACATGGACTGGCTGGCCGGCTCGCGCATCCATTTCGTCGAGATCGTGCTGACCCGCGGCTTCGTGCTGCTGCCGCTGGTGGTGCTGGGCTTTGCGCCGGCGGCCATCAACGCCTACGTGATCCTGGTCGGCCTGCAGGCGGTGCTGGCGCACGCCAACCTGGGCCTGCGCTTCGGCTGGCTGGAATACGTGCTGGTGCTGCCGCGCTACCACCACTGGCACCATGCCCGGCAGCCGGACTACGTGGACGTGAACTACGCCATCCACCTGCCGCTGGTGGACATGCTGATGGGCACCTTCAAGCTGCCGCGCGATGGCAGTTGGCCGCAGGAATACGGCGTGCTGAAGCCGGAAACGGTGCCGGCCGGCATCTGGCGCCAGCACCTGATGCCCTTCCGGCCGGGCAAGGCGAAACCGGAGGCCTGAGGCTCAGCCGCCCATGAGGCGGCGGTGCTCCACCATCAGGCAGCGGTCCTGCACCACGTCGATGCCGGCGGCCAGCAGGGTCTCGGCGAAGGCATCGTCGCGGATGCCCTCCTGCAGCCAGACCGCGCCCGGCCGCTTGGCCAGGATGTCGTCCAGGTGCGCGGCCAGGTCCTTCGGGCGGCGGAACACGTCGACCAGGTCCACCTCGCCGGGGATGTCGGCCAGGCGGCGGAACACCGGGCGGCGCAGGATCTGTTCGACTTCGGGGTAATAGACCGGCACCGGGATCACGTCGAAGCCCACGCGTTCGAGATAACGCGGCACTTCGATCGCCGGTTGGTCACGCTGGGCCTCGGTCTTGATGCCGAGCACGGCGATGCGCCGCACCCGGGAAAGCAGTGCCCGCAGGTCGTCGTCGGATTCGATCAGGCGGCCGCGGGCACCCATGGCGTTCAGTGGTTGTGGCCGCCGGCGCCGTGCACGTGGCCGTGCACCACTTCCTCGACGCTGGCTTCGCGCACGTCCACCACCTCGATGGCGAAGTTCAGGTTCTGGCCGGCCAGCGGGTGGTTGCCGTCCACGGTCACCATGCCGTCCTCGACCTTGGTGATCACCACGGAGATGGCGCCCTGCGGGGTCTGGGCCTGGAACTGCATGCCGACCTGGATGTCGTCCACGCCCTGGAAGGCTTCGCGCGGCACGACCTGGACCAGCATCTCGTTCGGGGTGCCGTAACCCTCTTCCGGGGACACGACCACGTCGAACTTGTCGCCGGCCTGGCGGCCTTCCATCGCCTTCTCCAGGCCCGGGACGATGTTGCCCACGCCGTGCAGGTAGGTCAGCGGATCGGCGCCCGCGGAGGAGTCGATCACCGTGCCGGCGTCGTTGGTCAGGGTGTAGTGGAAGGACGCGACGGTGCGCTCGGCGATCTGCATGGGAATCCTTGGGAGGGCCGGCCCGGAGAACCGGGGGCGGGAAAAGGGCGCATAGGCTAGGCCAAGCGTCCGGTCCGCGCAAATCCGGCGGTCCGGCGGCCGGGCAGGAACGGCCATGAAAAAGCCCCGGACGTTGCCGGCCGGGGCTTGTTCGCAAGGCTTGTGCGAGCGCTTTACAGCGGCTGCACTTCGTCCGCCTGCATGCCCTTCTGGCCCTTCACGACCTTGAAGGAGACCTTCTGGCCTTCCTGCAGCGACTTGAAGCCGGTGCCCATGATGGAACGGAAGTGGACGAACACGTCCTCGCCGCTCTCGGGGGTGATGAAGCCAAAGCCCTTGGCGTCGTTGAACCACTTCACGGTACCAGTCTGACGATCCGACATATCTCTAATCCTTGTAACGGTAGGTTGGGTACCACGGTTTCACCGTGAACCCGGCAACCGCAGTGAACGGACCATACCCGCTTATGGCCGGGAAAGCGAATGGCATACAATGGCCGGCTTCCCGGACCCGCCAGCGTCCCGCCCGCCGGTCCCCCACGCGAGCCCCGAACCCATATGTCCGCTTTCGCTACCGAGCGTGTGCTCAGCGTCCGGCACTGGAACGACGACTACTTCAGTTTCACCACCACCCGCGACGACGGCCTGCGCTTCGAGAACGGCCAGTTCGTCATGATCGGGCTGCCGGTGGATGGCCGGCCGCTGATGCGCGCCTATTCCATCGCCAGCGCCAACTGGGAGGAGGAGCTGGAGTTCTTCAGCATCAAGGTCCAGGACGGCCCGCTTACCTCGCGCCTGCAGCACCTGCAGCCCGGCGACGACCTGCTGGTCAGCCGCAAGCCCACCGGCACCCTGCTGATCAGTGATATTCACCCCGGCCGCAACCTGTACCTGCTGGCTACCGGCACCGGCCTGGCGCCGTTCCTGAGCGTTGTGAAGGACCCGGAAACCTACGACCGTTTCGAGCGCGTGGTCCTGACGCACGGCGTGCGCGGCGTCGGCGACCTCTGCTACCACGACTACATCGTCAACGAACTGCCGCGGCACGAACACCTGGGCGAACAGATCTCGCGGCAGCTGCTCTATTACCCGGCCGTCAGCCGCGAAACCTTCCACCATTCCGGCCGCCTGACCACCCTGATGGACAGCGGGCGGATGATGGCCGACCTGGGACTGGAGGCGCTGGACCCGGCCCGGGACCGCGCCATGATCTGCGGCAGCCCGCAGATGCTGGCCGATTTCCGCGCCATCCTCGATGCCCGCGGCTTCAGCGCCGCGCCGCGCATCGGCACGCCGGGCGAATACGTATTCGAGCGCGCCTTCGTCGAGAAATAAGGCCGGGGTTCAGCCCAGGACCTTGGCCAGGTCCTTCTCGATCTTCTCTGGCGTGTCGGTGGGCGCGTAGCGCTTGAGCACCTGCCCGTCCTTGCCGACCAGGAACTTGGTGAAGTTCCACTTGATGCCCTCCAGCCCCAGCAGGCCGGACTTCTCGGACTTCAGCCACTTGTACAGCGGGTGCGCGCCGGCGCCATTGACCTCGATCTTGGAGAACATCGGGAAGCTGACGTCATAGGTCAGTGAGCAGAAGTTCTTGATCTCCTCCTCGTCGCCCGGCTCCTGGTGGCCGAACTGGTCGCAGGGGAAACCCAGCACCACCAGGCCCTGGTCCTGGTACTTGCGCCAGAGCTTCTCCAGGCCGGTGTACTGCGGGGTGAAACCGCACTTGGACGCCGTGTTGACCACCAGCATGGCCTTGCCGCGGTAGCTGTCCAGGGAAATGTCGGTGCCCTCGAGGGTCTTTGCGGAAAAATCGTAGGCGGTGGTCATGGCGGGCTCCGGTCCGGGGTCCAGCCTAGCCTAATCCCTCGTCGCCGGCCCTGGCACACCTGACCCCTGCCTTTCGTCATGCGTGGCCCGGCGACGGCTTGGGGTAGGCTTCGGGGTTTTCCCACGACGCCGCAAGGAAACCCATGAACCGTCGCAAGCTTTCCATCGCCCTCGCCGCCGCGCTCAGCGTGGCCACGCCCGCCCTGGCCCTGGCGGCCGAACCCGCCGCCCAGGCCGAAGCCCCCGTGACCCAGAACCCTTCTTCACTGCGAGCACCCTGCCCTACCAGGCCCCGCGTTTCGACCTGATCAAGGACGAGCATTACGCGCCGGCGCTGAACAAGGGCATGGAAGACCAGCGCGCCGAGATCGACGCCATCGCCAACCAGGACGAGGCCGCGACCTTCGAAAACACCATCGTCGCGCTCGAGAAGACCGGCGCCCTGCTCAACCGTGCCGGTGCGGTGTTCGGCAACCTGGCCGGTGCCCACACCAACCCGACCATCCAGAAAGTGCAGGCCGAGATGGCGCCGAAGTTCGCGGCGCACCAGGACGCGATCCTGCTCGACGGCAAGCTCTTCGCCCGCATCAAGACCCTGTACGACGGCCGCGACAAGCTGGGCCTGGACGCCGAAAGCCTGCGCCTGCTCGAGCGTTACCACACCGACTTCGTGCGCGCCGGCGCCAACCTGTCGGATGCCGACAAGGAAACGCTGAAGGCGATGAACGCCGAACTGGCCACCCTGGCCACCACCTTCAGCCAGAACGTGCTCAAGGAAGTGAACGCCTCGGGCGTGCTGGTGGATGACGTCAAGCGCCTGGACGGCCTGTCGGCCGACGCCATCACCGCCGCCGCCGAAGCCGCCAAGGCCGCCGGCAAGGAAGGCCAGTACCTGATCGCCCTGATGAACACCAGCGGCCAGCCACCGCTGGCCTCGCTCACCGATCGCGAGCTGCGCAAGCAGATCATGGCGGCGTCGCTGACCCGCGGCAGCCGCGGCGGCGAATTCGACAATCGCGCGATCGTCGCCCGGGTGGCGAAACTGCGCGCCGAGCGCGCCGCACTGCTGGGTTACGCCAACCACGCCACCTACATCCTCGAGGACGAAACCGCCGGCACCGTCGGCGCCGTCAACAAGCTGATGGGTGACATGGCCCCGGCCGCGGTCGCCAATGCCCGCAAGGAAGCGGCCGACATGCAGGCGATCATCGACGCCGAGGGCGGCAAGTTCCAGCTCGAGGCCGCCGACTGGGCCTTCTACGCCGAGAAGGTGCGCCAGCAGAAGTACGACTTCGACGAGTCGCAGCTGCGGCCCTACTTCGAGATCGACAACGTGCTGGAGAAGGGCGTGTTTTACGCCGCCAACCAGCTCTACGGCCTGAGCTTCAAGGAGCGCAAGGACATCCCGGTCTACCACCCCGACGTGCGCGTCTGGGAAGTATTCGAAGCCGACGGCAAGCCGCTGGGCCTGTTCTACGGCGACTTCTACGCCCGCTCCAGCAAGCGCGGCGGCGCCTGGATGAATGCCTACGTGCCGCAGAACGGCATCACCGGCACCCAGCCGGTGGTCGCCAACCACCAGAACATCCCGAAGCCGGCCGCCGGCCAGCCGACCCTGATGACCTTCGACGAGGTCACCACGATGTTCCACGAGTTCGGCCACGCCCTGCACGGCCTGTTCTCGAACGTGAAGTACCCGCAGTTCGCCGGCACCTCGGTGCCGCGCGACTTCGTCGAGTACCCGTCGCAGGTGAACGAGATGTGGGCCACCTGGCCCTCGATCCTGGCCAACTACGCCAAGCACTACCAGACCGGCGAGCCGATCCCGCAGGCGCTGCTGGACAAGGTGGTCGCGACCGAGCAGTTCGGCCAGGGCCACGCCACCACCGAATACCTGGCGGCGGCGATGCTGGACCAGAAGTGGCACCAGCTCAGCGCCAACGAAGTGCCGTCCGACACGCTGGCCTTCGAGGCCGAGGCGCTCAAGGCCGTGGGCCTGGACTACGCACCGGTGCCGCCGCGTTATCGCAGCACCTACTTCTCGCACATCATGGGCGGCTACTCGGCGGGCTACTACGCCTACCTGTGGTCCGAGGTGCTGGACGCGGAGTCGGTGGAGTGGTTCAAGGAAAACGGCGGCCTCAAGCGCGAGAACGGCGACCATTTCCGCAGGACCCTGCTCTCGCGCGGTGGCAGCGTCGATGCCATGCAGCTGTTCCGCGACTTCCGCGGCCGCGACCCGCAGGTGGGTCCACTGCTCAAGCGCCGCGGCCTGGAGGCGCCGGCCACCACCGCCTCGAACGACTGAGGCACCGGCAGAAGACAGAACCGCCCGGCCATGCCGGGCGGTTTTTTCATGGTCCAGGTTCCCGTCAGATGCCGACGATCACCTGTTCGCCGCTGCGACCCAGTGTGGTGGGCATGAAGTCTTCCAGAGCGACGATGCGGTTCTCGACGTCGGAGCTGCCCACGGCTGCGCGGACAACCTGCAGCGCCAGCTGACGTTCGTGGTCGTTGAAGACACGGCCGGCGATCATGGTCACGCCGTGCTTCACTTCAACGCGCAGGGCGAAGTCCTGGAGTCGCACGTCGCCCGCCAGCACCGTGGCGACACGGCGGGCCAGATCGGCATCTGCCGCCATACGGGCCGTATCAGGCCTGCCGACGATGTTGATGGTCAGCGTCGTTCCGGCCGCCTGGGCGACCGGGACCAGCAGGAACATGACCAGCAGGACTTTCGCGAAGTAGCGGAGCATGTCCGTACCCTCTGCATCCGGTCCTCGGGGGTGAGGACCACGCCGCAAGCGGGGGCGCCGCGCCATGCGGTGGGTGACCGCATGGGGGCTTAGATACGGAGCAACGGAGAGATGATGTGTGCGCGGCCGCACGCTATGTGCGAACGCATCACCAATTCGCGATGCGCTGCACAATATACGGTGTGTTTTGGCACGGCGGCGTGTGTATTCCGTGACCCAGGGCGCACTGGCCCGACTGCCTAAACAGTCACAGAATCAAGGCATTGCGTGTTGTACATCACATGCATTGCGCGGGGATTTCCCGCGCAATGCATGGTTTTTACGATTCAGGCGACCGACCGCTGGCAGGCGCGCAGTTCCTTGTTCAGGACTTCGGCCTTGCTGACGTACTGCTTGGCCAGCACCCGCACCACGAAGCTGTGCTCGCGGTCCAGCACGACCTTCTGGAAGGTCACCTGCAGCTGGCCCTCGACCTCGGCCATGCGGCTGTAGCGTTCGGCGGCGGCGTCGGGCCACTGCTTGCGCAGGCCGGCGTAGGCCTTGCTGAGTTCGCCCAGGCTGCTTTCGGCCTTCTTGGCGGGCTTCTTCTTGCCGGCGACGGGCTTGACCTCGCCGGACAGCTCGGCCGCCAACTCCGACTTGGCCTTGGCCAGGCGGCTGAACAGCGTGCTGAGCTTCTTGTCCTTCACCTTCTGCGCCGCTTCTTCGTAGAACGCGATCCCGTCCTCGCTGATCTCGATCAGGTCGGAAATGCTGTTCGTGGTGTCGGTCATGCGGCGCTCCTTGGCGTGAGGGGAATGACAGCGTGATCGTCCCGCAACCCAAGCCAGGCGGCGGTGGGCCCCGGAACCCGGGGCGAGGCAATCACGAAGGAAAGCGGGCGGTAGGGCCCCCGAGGGGGCGTTTACTGCCCGTGCAGGATACGTTCCACGGCGTAAAAATTCGGTTATCCGGGCTGATGGCCCGGATTAAAACAATCAATTAAAACCTATATCGCTACATTTAAGCGAAGTTAGGCGATTTTCAACGAGAATACGTCCAGGATTGCATGCGGCCATCCCGGTAAGGCATGACCCCGTGAAACGGTCGCGGGTCGCCATCGAAGACCAGAGGCAGGAAATGCCGGTCGCCTTCCCACAACGGCAACTGGTCCAGACGGTCGATATCCACCCACTCCAGGTCGCCCTCCTCGTTGGCGGCGGGCGGCTGGCCGCTGTAGCGGTCGATCACGAACAGGAAACCCAGCCAGTCCTCGCCGTGCTTGCCGAAACCCGGCCAGCTGATGGTGCCGCGCAGTTGCAGTGACTCGCAGACCAGGCCGGACTCTTCGCGGATTTCCCGGCGCATGCCGCTCAACACGTCCTCATCGGCTTCAAGCTTTCCGCCCAGGCCGTTGTACTTGCCCAGGTGCTGGTCGCCGGGGCGGGCATTGCGGTGGACCATCAGGCAGCGGCGACCATCGGGCGAAAGCACGTAACCGAGGGTGGCCAGGATCGGGGTGTAGGGCATCTGCTTCTCAGTAGGCGGCGCCGTCGCGGCCGGCGGCCTTGGCGCGGTAAAGGGCGGCATCGGCGGCGGCGATCCAGGCGGCGGTATCGGCCATCTCGTTGCGCGCCAGGGCGTAGCCGATGCTGATGGTGTAGGCGACTTCCGTGTCCGGGTCTTCCGCCCGGCGGCGGAAATGCTGCAGCAGGCGCCGTGCGGCCTGGGCCGCGCCTTCGGGACCGGTGTCGGGCAGGACCACGGCGAACTCGTCACCCCCATAACGACCAGCCGTGTCCACTTCACGCAGGCAGCGGCGCAGTTCCTGCGCGAAGCCTTTCAGCACTTCGTCGCCGACCAGATGCCCGTGCTGGTCGTTGATCGGCTTGAAGTGGTCGATGTCGATCATCATCAGCGCAGCGGGGCGGCCACTGCGGCGGTGCCGGCGAAGCTCCTGGCCGGCAGTCTGTTCCCAGTGCAGCCGGTTGGGCAGGCCGGTGAGGCCATCGATGCGGGTGAAGGCCTGCAGGTGCCGATTCTGCCGCACCACCTGCTGGCCCAGGCGCCAGGTCAGCAGGCTCAGGGCCAGCGGATAGGACACCAGGAACGGAATGGAGGCCAGCACGTTCCAGGTCGTCACTTCCGGGCGCAGCGGGAAACCGAGCAGGCTCCAGGTGAGCGCGAAGGCGACCACCATGCCGATCCAGGACCGGAACAGCAGTCGCCAGCCGCCGGCTGCGACCTTGTCGATGCTCAGCATGGTCAGCAGCAGCACCGAGGTCAGCAGGTTGAGCTGCATCACCGCGATCCAGGCGCCGCCGCAGGCGGAGTCGATCATCAGGTTGCGGCATTCCGCGCCCGCCGGGTCCAGGCTGTTGCGCGCGAGCTGGTACGCCAGGTGTGGCCACAACAGGGCATTTCCGGCCAGCAGCAGCCACACCACGCCATGCGGGTCCAAGGGCGCCAGGGCGCTCGCGACGCAGACACCGCCCAATCCCAGCCCCAGTACGCGCATCGGATAGATGCGGCGGGCGAAACGCAGTCCTTCCTCGCGATCCCTCTGCTGGTCTTCGGTCATGGCCCCGCCGCGGCGCTGTCATTCGGCATGGCCGCAGGATCAGGCCCAGCGCGCGCCGCTGCAAGTCCACGTCATGCCGCCGCCGCACCGGACTCGGCCACGGCCCGGACGATAGAATCCGCGCATGCAAACCATTCCCCTGCCCGGCCTGGCCATCATCGGCGGCGGCCCCGCCGGCCTGATGGCCGCCGAGGTTGCGCGTGCGGCCGGCCTTGCCGTGGACCTGTTCGAAGCCAAGGGTTCGGTCGGTCGCAAGTTCCTGATCGCGGGCAAGGGGGCCTTAACCTCACCCACAGCGACCCGTTCCCGACTTTTGTCTCCCGGTATGGAGAGCGCCGCGACGCCGTGGCCGACTGGCTGCGCGACTTCGATGCCGAAGCCTTGCGCGACTGGGCCCGGGGCCTGGGCGTGGACACCTTCGTCGGCAGTTCCGGCCGCGTGTTCCCGACCGACCTGAAAGCGGCGCCGCTGTTGCGCGGCTGGGTGCGGGGACTGCGCGAACAGGGCGTGCGTTTCCATGTGCTGCACCGCTGGCGCGGCTTCGACGCAACGGGCGCGCTGCGTTTCGACACACCGGAAGGCGAACGCGTCATCCGCGCACACGCCACCGTCCTGGCCATGGGCGGTGGCAGTTGGCCCGAACTGGGTTCGGACGGCGCCTGGGTGGCGCCG
Organism: Arenimonas daejeonensis; assembly: GCF_007993735.1. Taxonomy (GTDB): domain Bacteria; phylum Pseudomonadota; class Gammaproteobacteria; order Xanthomonadales; family Xanthomonadaceae; genus Arenimonas; species Arenimonas daejeonensis. The sequence continues at coordinate 2,294,599 of NZ_CP042453.1, forward strand.
CTGGCGGCCGTCGGTGCCGACATCGCGCCGCTGCAACCCGCCAACTGCGGTTTCGACGTCGGCTGGAGCGAACATTTCGCGCAACGTTTCGCCGGCGCGCCGGTGAAACCGGTGCGGCTGGCGATGGCGGGACCGGGCAGCACTCTCAACTGGCGCCAGGGCGAATGCGTGGCGACCGCCACGGGCCTGGAAGGCAGCCTGGTCTACGCCTTGTCGTCCGGGCTGCGCGAACGCATCCGGCGTGACGGTGAAGCCACCCTGCTGATGGACCTTGCGCCCGGCCGCGACGCCGGGCGCCTGCAGCGCGACCTGTCGCGCCCGCGCAACGGCCGCAGCCTGGGCGAACACCTGCGCCGCACCGCCGGCATCGAAGGCGTGAAAGCCGGGCTGCTGCGCGAGGTGCTCGACAAGCCGACGCTGGAAGACCCCGCCCGCCTGGCCGCGGCGATCAAACAGCTGCCGGTGCGGTTGATCCGCCCGCGCCCGATCGCCGAGGCGATCAGCAGCGCCGGTGGCGTGCGGCTGGAGGCGCTCGACGCGCAGTTGATGCTGCGCGAGCGCCCGGGCCTGTTCTGCGCCGGTGAAATGCTGGACTGGGAAGCCCCGACCGGCGGTTATCTCCTGACCGCCTGTTTCGCCAGCGGCCGCCGCGCCGGACTGGGCGCCGTCGAATGGATTGCGCGCAGCCGCTGAGTCAGGGCGTTTCGTTGCTGAAGTCGTGCAAGGTGATGTCGAACACCAGCATGCCCTTGGGCGATTGGCTGCCCGGCTCGCCGTCGTAGGCCAGGTGGCCGGGGATCCAGAAGCGGAAGCTGTCGCCACGCGCCATCAGCGGCAGGCCTTCCTGCCAGCCTGCGATCAGCTGAGGCAGCGGCAGGCTGGCACGCTCGCCGCGTGTGACGGAGCTGTCGAACAGGCGGCCCTGGCCATCCCAGCCGCTGTAGTCGATCACCACGGTGCTGGCCCGCTGCGGGCGGTCGCCGCCCGGACCTTTCTTCAGGATCTTGTAGGCCAGGCCGCTGGACGTGCGCAGCGCATCGGCCGGCGGCGTCAACTGGTCCGGCGTCTGCACGGGGCTCTTTTCACCCAGCACGGTCAGGTCGATCACATGCGGCAGGTTCGGCATGCCTGGATATCCCGGCAACATCCGCTCCGGCTGGATCCACCAGCGGCGGGTCTCGCCCACCGGCGTGGTCAACAGGGCGCGGGCCAGGCCGGGCTGTTCACTGATCAGCCGGCGGACCGTGCCGATCTGCGCGCCGGTTTCCTTCGAGTTGGCACGGGTGACGCCGTCGGCACTCCAGACGTCGGCGCGGTATTCGATGAAGTCGCCACGCGCCATGCGGTTCTGGTCGGGGCCGGCCTTGATCACGAGATAACTCATGCCGCTCGCGGTCTCGGTGGCCTGGGCCGGCGGCGCGTCCAGTGGCTTGGGCGCCGGCAGCGGCGCAACCGCGAGGGCGCTGGCGGACATCAGGACCAGCAGGCCCAGGGGCCAGGCGCGCTTGCTCATGCGGAAACTCCGGAGTAACCCAAATCGGGATGGCGGGATTTTAGCCGATGCCGCCCGGCTCACCACTCGCTGCGCTCCGGCAGCAGGCCACGCAGTTCCTGCTCGGTGAGGTTGCGCCAGCGGCCCGGCTTGAGCTCGGCCAGTTTCACGTTGGCGATGCGGATGCGGCGCAACTGCGTGACGCGATAGCCGAAGGCCGCCGACATCAGGCGGATCTGCCGGTTCAGGCCCTGGGTGAGCACGATCGAAAAACCGAACTTGGCGATGCGGCGGGTGCGGCAGGGCAAGGTCATCTCGCCGTGGATGCGCACGCCCTTGGCCATGCCGCGCAGGAATTCGTCGGTCACCGGCTGGTTCACGCCGACCAGGTATTCCTTTTCCTTGTGGTTTTCGGCGCGAAGGATCTCGTTGACGATGTCGCCGTTGCTGGTCAGCAGGATCAGGCCCTCGGAATCCTTGTCCAGGCGCCCGATCGGGAAGATGCGCTGCTCGTGGCCGACGAAGTCGACGATGTTGCCCTTCACCGCGGTATCGGTGGTGCAGGTGACGCCGACCGGCTTGTTCAGGGCGATGTAGACGTGGCGGCGGGCGCCGGGTTTGGCGGCGCGCACCTTCAGGACCTGGCCGTCGATGCGCACTTCGTCGCCCTCGGCCACCTGGGTGCCGATGCCGGCCGGCAGGCCGTTGACGGTGACCCGGCGTTCGGCCACCAGGCGGTCGGCCTCGCGCCGGGAACAGAAGCCGGTTTCGGCGATGTGCTTGTTCAATCGCATGCGTTATAGCCGGCGGGTGCCGCGGCGCGTCAGAAGTGGCGCGCATGCTGTCATGGCGGGCCGGCCAAGTCATCCGCGGCCGGCGCCGACGCCTTGTGTTCCGGCCGCCGTGCGGGCCGAATATCTGGGGGCCGCCGGGCACCAAGCTGTGACCGGGTTCGCAATCCGGACCCGTTTAATCCAGTCTCGGCCCAGTTCCGGCAGGCTTGGCACGGAACGTGCAACTCAACTCCCTGAGAGCGGCATCCAAGCAACATCACCACGGGAGTTGAACATCATGGGCATCGTCATCCCCTTCCCCACCAAGCAGGTCATGGACGACGAGCTGGCCACCCGGCTCTGGGAACTGGTCATGGCCGGCGAGATCGGCAGCGCGGAATACCGCCGCCTGGACGCCGAGATCAGCCGCCGCCGGTCGCAGTCGGCCCCGCGCCGCGAGCCGGTGCGCGCCGGCAGCCCCTGGCGCTGAAACCATGCATCCGGCCTTCACGGGCTCCCGCTGGAGTCGCGGCCGCTACCTGCCGCGCTCCCGCCGTCAGCCCAGCTTCCGGGTCCGGAAGCTGCGCCCCTTGATCTTCCCGGCCCGGAGCCTGTCCAGGGCCTTGCTGGCCTGGCTGCGTTCGATCGCCACGTAAGTCCGGGTCGCGAACCCGTCGATCTTGCCGATCGCGGTCGCCGGCAGGCCGGCCTCCCCGGTCAGGGCACCCACCACATCCCCGGCCGCAGCTTGTCCTGCCGGCCTGCATCGATCACCAGGGTCACCATCGCCGCCGGCGCCGGCCTGCCCGGCTTGCGCGACAGGTCGATGCGCTCCCAGCGCACCGCCTGGCCCAGCTTCTCCTCGATCCCGACCACCCGCCCACGTTCGGCCGAGGCCACCAGGGCCAGGGCCAGCCCGCTCTCGCCCGCCCGGCCGGTGCGGCCGATGCGGTGGGTATGCGTGTCGGCGTCGCTGGCCAGACCATGGCTGATCACCAGCGGCAGGTCCTTGATGTCCAGACCGCGTGCGGCGACGTCGGTGGCCACCAGCACCGCGCAGCTGCGGTTGGCGAAACACACCAGCACTTCGTCGCGCTCGCGTTGTTCAAGGTCACCGTGCAGGGCCTGCACCGAGAACCCGCGCTGCGCCAGGTCGTCCGCCACCTGGGCGACATCGCGACGGGTGTTGCAGAAGACCAGGGCCGATTCCGGCGCCAGGTCGGCCAGCAGCAGGGCCAGGGCGTCGCTCTTGCGCGGCGTTTCCACTTCATAGAAGCGCTGTTCGATCGTGCCGCCCTCCCCGTCGGCGACCGTGTGCTCCTCCGGGTCGCGCTGGAAGCGGCGGCCCAGGGCGCGGATCTCCTCGGGGAAGGTGGCCGAGAACAGCAGCGTCTGCCGCTGTTTCGGCGCCTGCGACAGGATGCCGGCGATGGCCGCCTCGAAACCCATGTCGAGCATGCGGTCGGCTTCGTCCAGCACCACGGTGCGCAGCGCGTCCAACGGCAGCGCGCCCTCGTCGATCAGTTCCTGGATACGGCCCGGCGTACCGACCACCACGTGCGGCAGGTGCGTCAGTGATGCCAGGTGCGGCCGCAGCGGCACGCCGCCGCAGAACACCGAGACCTTGAGGTTGGGCAGGAAGCGCGCCAGCCGGCGGATTTCCTTGCCGACCTGGTCGGCCAGCTCGCGGGTCGGGCACAGCACCAGCGACTGCACGGCGGTCTGCGCCGGGTCCAGGTTCGACAGCAGGCCCAGTCCGAACGCCGCGGTCTTGCCGCTGCCGGTGCGGGCCTGGGCGATCACGTCGCGGCCGGCCAGGATCGGCGGCAGGCTGGCGGCCTGCACCGGGGTCATGTGGCTGTAGTCGAGCACGCCCAGGGCCTGGTGCAGCTCGGGCAGCAGGGGAAGTTTCGCGAATTCGGTCATGCGGCATTCTCGCATGGCCGGGTCGAGCCCCGGCCTCAGCCGCCGGCGCCGGTCAGCTCGGCGATGAAGTGCCCGATCACCCGCGGCTCCATCAGCACGGTGAAAAGAATGCCGTAGGCGGCCCCGGACAGGTGGGCGTTGTGGTTGATGCGGTCGCCGCCGCGCCGGTTCATGTAGATCGAATAGCCCGTGTACCCCACCGCGAAGAGGATGGCCGGCACCGGCACCACGTACAGGAAGATGGTCTCCCACGGCCGCAGCAGGATGAAGGCGAACAGCACCGCCGACACTGCGCCGGACGCACCCAGCGTGACGTACTTGGGATCATGGCGGTGCTGCAGGTAACTCGGCAGCGCCGAGACCACCAGGGCCGAGACGTAGAACCACACGAACCCCAGGCTGCCCAGGTACTGCGCGTAGAAGCCTTCCATCACCCGGCCGAAGAAGAACAGGGTCACCATGTTCATCAGCAGGTGCATGAAGTCGGCATGCACCAGGCCATAACCGATGAAGCGGTGGTACTCGTGGCCACGGGTGATCGCCGGTGGCCACAGCACCAGGGCCTGCATCAGTTTCCCGTTGTTGAAGGCCAGCCACGACACGACGGCGGTGATCGCGATGATGGCCAGGCTCAGGCTGAATTCCATGGAGTCCTTTCCTCGTGGGCGGGCCTCAGCCCGATTGCATCGGCATGCGCTTGCCGTCCTGGGTCACGATCTCACATTCGCGCGACCAGCCCGGCTGCGAACCGGTTCCGCCGCTCATGCGACCCTCGGCCAGCTCGCGGAACTCGGTGGCCAGCGCCGCCCGGCCCTCGGTGGAGAGCTTGCAGTCCATGGTCATGCTACCGGGCATGGTCTGGGAGTAGGCGCAGAGGCCGTCGGTCTCGCCGGCGATCGTGTGCTCGATGACAAACCCCTTCACGAACGGATGCGGGCCCTGGTGCGTGGCCGGCCGGCAGCCGACCAGGGCTTCGGCGAAGGCGCGGTCGGCGGCGCCGGGCGCTGCGTCCGGCACGGCCGCTTCGGTTGCGGCTGTCGTTTCGACCGGCGGTTCGGACGACACGGCGAACGCACTGGCGGCGACCAGGCACAGGGCGGCAAGGCTGGTGAATGGCTTCATGTGGACTCCTCCGGGGTGTGAAGGACCTAGCGCATCAAGGCGTAGGGCCCGCCCGTACTTAACGCACGCTGGTATGCCGGACGGCCGTGGATGCGTCTGCCAGGAATGCCATCAGGTGCGGACGGCTGGCGTCCAGTCCACCGCGGGCGGCGGCGGCCTCGATCGGAAAACTCATCTGGATGTCGGCGGCACCGAACTGCTCACCCGCGAACCAGGTGGACTTGCCCAGCTCGGATTCCATGAAGTCCAGGTGCAGCCGGATCTGCGGCGACACGAAGTTGCCCATCACCTTTTCGACGATGGCGTGGGCAATGGGCTTGATGAAAAACGGCGCCGGCGCGCTGCGCACGCGCGAGAACACCAGGCTCATCAACAGGGGCGGCATGGCCGAACCTTCGGCGTAATGCATCCAGTAGCGGTGGCGCAGGCGCTCGGGGCTGCCGGCGGGCGGCAGCAGCCGGCCTTCTCCGTATTTCTCCGCCAGGTATTCGATGATCGCGCCGGACTCGGCCAGTACCTGGCCGTCGTCCTCGATGACGGGCGACTTGCCCAGCGGGTGCACGGCACGCAGCGAATCGGGCGCCAGCATCGTCTTCGGGTCACGCTCGTAACGCTTGACCTCGTAGGGCAGCCCCAACTCTTCCAGCAGCCACAGCACCCGCTGCGAGCGCGAGTTGTTGAGGTGGTGAAGCACGATCATGGAAAACTCCCTCCTGGCGACCGGCCCAGCATAACGCGGCCGACACGATCCGATCCCCGGCAACGATTCAGGCGCGCGGTGGCACAGTGGCGCCCATGCGCACCCTGCCCGTCCTGCTCCTGCTCGCGGTGGCCCTGCCGGCTACCGCTTCCGATCTTTCCGGCTGCCTGTCCGGCCTGCGCCCGCAGGCCTTGGCCCAGGGCATCACGGCCACGACCTTCGACAGTCACACCGCCGGCCTCGCCAGCGACCCGACGGTGCTCGAATCGCTCGACTACCAGCCCGAGTTCCGCACACCGATCTGGGATTACCTGGCCGGACTGGTGGACGAGGAACGCGTGGCCGACGGCCGGGCCATGCTGGCCGAACACGCCGCGACCCTGGCGAAGGTCGAACGCGAACATGGCGTGGACGCTGCCACCGTGGTCGCAGTCTGGGGCGTGGAAAGCAACTACGGCCGGACCTTCGGCAAGAAGCCACTGCTGGGTTCGCTGGCGACGCTGTCCCTGCGCCGGCCGGCGGCAGGCTTTCTTCCGCGGTGAATTTTTCGCCACCCTGAAACTGATCCAGTCCGGCGACCTGCAGGCCGAGGGCCTGGTGGGTTCCTGGGCGGGTGCTTTCGGCCATACCCAGTTCATGCCCTCGACCTATGCCCGCATCGCCGTGGATGGTGACGGCGATGGCCGGCGCGACCTGGTCGGCAGCATCCCCGATGCGCTGGCCTCGACCGCGAACTATCTCAAGCGCAGCGGCTGGCGCAGCGGCCAGGCCTGGGGGCATGAAGTCTTGCTGCCGGAAGCATTCGATTCATCGGTGAACGGCCGCCAGGCGCGGCGCCCCCTGTCGCAGTGGCTGGCACGTGGCATCACGCGTGCCGATGGCCAGCCGCTGGGTTCCTCGGACGCACAGGCAGCCCTGCTGTTGCCGGCGGGCAAGGATGGCCCGGCCTTCCTGGTGTTCCGCAACTACGACGCGATCTTTTCCTACAACGCCGCGGAAAGTTACGCGCTGGCGATCTCGCTGCTGTCTGATCGCCTGCGGGGTGGTACCGGCCTCAAGGCGGCATGGCCGACCGACGATCCCGGCCTGTCGCGCGCCCAGCGCCGCGAACTGCAGCAGTTGCTGCTCGATCGCGGCCACGACATCGGCGAAGTCGACGGCATGATCGGCGCGAAGTCGCGCGAAGCCATCGCCACCGAACAGCGGCGCCTGGGCCGGGACCCGGACGGCCGCGCCGGCCGGTCCATCCTCGAAGCGCTGAAATCGGCGGCGGTCGCGGACGACCGCCCCTGAAAACCCGACTCAGTCGACCTTGACGGCCGGCCGGGTCGCGACGCGGTACATCCACCAGCCGACGAGGGCGAGCACGACCAGGCCGCCGATTTCGCCGACGTTGAGACCGGCCGGAAGCGCGATGGCATCCGGCTTGCCCGTCGCCACGATCGGGATCGCGATCAGGATGCCCATCAACGCCTCGCCGGTGATCAGGCCCGCGGCGAACAGCGTGCCCGGGCGATGGATGCGGTCGCGCGCCTCGTCGTCGTTCGGATCGACCTTGTGCCAGCGCTCGACCGCATACGAGATCAGGCCACCGATGAAGATCGGCACCATCAGCTCCAGCGGCAGGTAGATACCGATCGCCGCGGCCAGCACCGGCACGCGGAACCGGGCCTTGCGCGCCTTCAGGATTTCATCCACCAGGATGATCAGCGCACCGATGCCGGCGCCGACCGCGATCGTGCCCCAGGGCAGGTCGCCGCCGAACATGCCGCGTGCCACCGAGGCCATCAGCGTGGCCTGGGGTGCCGCCAGCGAGTTGGGCTTCTCCAGCGTCGGCGCACCGATGCCGTAGGCCTCGGCCAGCAGGTTCAGCACCGGCGCCATGATCAGGGCGCAGGAGAAGGCGCCGATGCCGAGCATCAGCTGCTGCTTCCAGGGCGTGGCGCCGACGATGTAACCGGCCTTGAGGTCCTGCAGGTTGTCGCCGCCGACCGCCGCCGCGCAGCACACCACCGCACCGATCATGATCGCCGCCACCGCGCCGATTTCGGAATCGCCGCCGAGCAGGAACCACAGCACCACCGAGGCGAACAGGATGGTGGCGATGGTGATGCCCGAGACCGGGTTGTTCGACGAACCGACCAGGCCGGCCAGATAACCCGACACCGACACGAACACGAAGCCGGCGACGATCATGATGATGGTCATCGGGATCGACACGCTCCACTGCTGCACCACCGCCTGGTAGAGCATCAGCAGCGGGATCACGAACAGCACCAGCGAGAACAGCATCCACTTCATCGGCAGGTCGCGTTCGGTTTCCTTGACCACGGTGCCCTTGGCCTGGCGCGCGGCGGCGATGCCGCTCTTGATGCCCGACAGCAGCGAGTTGCGCAGCGTGAACAGGGTCCACATGCCGCCGATCAGCATCGCGCCGACACCGGGTAGCGGATCTGGGTCGACCAGATCGCCCAGGCCGCGTCCTCGGCGCCGGCTTCGGCCAGCGACACCGAAAGCACCGGGTCGGTCGCCAGGAAGAAGGCGTGGTAGATCGGGATCGCGATGTGCCAGGAGATGATCGAGCCCGACAGCACCACGATGCCGACGTTCAGGCCGACGATGTAGCCCACGCCCAGCAGCGCCGGCGACAGGTTGGTGCCCATGTAGCCGAGGTACTTGCCGAAGAAGCCGGCGCCGGCCGCGGTGTCCGGGATCAGGCGCAGGCCGCTCTGGGCGCCCAGCTTCACCAGCGCGCCGAGCGAAGCGGCGACACCGAGGATCTTCAGGCCCGGGCCCGGGTTGTCGCCGGCCTTGAGCACTTCGGCCGCGGCCTTGCCTTCCGGGAACGGCAGCGGCTCTTCGACGATCATCGAACGGCGCAGCGGCACCGAGAACAGCACGCCCAGCAGGCCGCCAAGACCCGCGATGGCCAGCACCCAGGAGTATTGGAAGGTCTGCCAGTGGCCGAGGATGATCAGCGCGGGGATCGTGAAGATCACACCCGCCGCGATCGACGAACCGGCCGAGGCGCCGGTCTGCACGATGTTGTTTTCCAGGATCGAACCGCCGCCCAGCAGGCGCAGCACGCCCATCGACACCACCGCGGCGGGAATGGCCGTGGCGATGGTCAGGCCGGCGAACAGGCCCAGATAGGTATTGGCGGCGGCCAGGATCACGGCCAGGATCACGGACAGCACGATGGCGCGGAAGGTCAGCTGCGGCACGGGCGCAGCGGCGGGCGTGGAATTCATTCGGGGCGGGACCGGGGTGGACAGGACGGCCGACTCTACCCGGCCAGGCCCTGCCCCGCCAAACCCCCGGCCGCCATCGAGCCGGACTCCGGACCCGCCAGACCGGCCATCTGCTGCCCGGCCAGGTCGCCTCCAGTGCCGGTTTCGGGCAACAATCGCCCACACCCCGGCATGGAGCATGGCCATGAAGTGGCGCAGTGCACGACGCAGCAGCAACGTGGAAGACCGCCGCGGCATGGGTCCGGGCGGGGGTGGCGGCATGAAACTCGGCCTGGGCGGCATCGCCATCGTAGTGGTGATCGGCCTGCTGCTGGGCAAGAACCCGATGGAGATGCTGGGCCTGCTGGCCGAAGTGCAGCAGCAGGCACCGGCCGGCACCGACCAGCCCGGCGGTGCGACCACGGCGCCCGTGGACGACGAGGCCTCGCAGTTCGTCGCCAGCATCCTCGGCGAGACCGAGGACGTATGGGGCGCGATCTTCCAGGCCAGCGGCGAACAGTACCCGCCGGCGCAGCTGGTGCTCTTCACCGGCAGCGTGAACTCGGCCTGCGGCGGCGCCACGGCCGCGGTCGGCCCGTTCTACTGCCCCGGTGACCGCAAGGTCTACATCGACCTGAGCTTCTTCCAGCAGATGCGCGACCGCCTCGGTGGCGGCGGCGATTTCGCCGAGGCCTATGTGATCGCGCACGAAGTCGGGCACCACATCCAGACGCTCACCGGCGTGTCGGCCAAGGTGAACCAGGTCCGCCAGCGCGGCGGCAACGTCGAAGGCGCGGAAGGCCCTCTGGTGCGCCAGGAACTGCAGGCCGACTGTTACGCCGGCCTCTGGGCCCACCACGCGCAGCAGCGCCATGCCTGGCTGGAGCCCGGCGACCTCGAAGAAGCCCTGAACACCGCGACCGCGATCGGCGACGACACCCTGCAGCGGCAGGGACAGGGCCAGGTGGTGCCGGACTCGTTCACGCATGGCAGTGCGCAGCAGCGCGTGCGCTGGTTCCGCATCGGCTTCGAGAGTGGCGATTACAGGAAGTGCGACACCTTTGCCGCCGTCCAGCTCTGAAGCTTGTCTCCCTCCCCTGCTTGCAGGGGAGGGCTGGGGAGGGGTGAGTCCTTGCTTCGAAGTTCCACCCCCTCCCAACCTCCCCCTGCAAGCAGGGGGAGGGGCTGATCAGGGCTGCCCCGAGTTCCAGTCTTTGAGCAAGGCGTCCTTGTCCAGCCACATCTGGTTGATCCAGGCCTGAAACGCACGCGATAAGCGCGGTCGGATTCGTAGTCGCCGCCGGCGAGACCCTCGGGAATGGCGCGTTCGCGCACGTGCACGCGGACCACGCCGATGCGGTCGGAGAACAGATCGGCCAGGGTTGGCGGGCCGATGTCGTAATGCAGGGTGACGTCGAGCACCGACCCGATCGCCTCGCCCATCGCGCCGACCACGAAGGCCACGCCCCCGGCCTTGGGCTTGAGCAGATGCCGGAACGGCGAGGCCTGCCGGGCATGCTTGGCCGGCGTGAAGCGCGTGCCCTCGACGAAGTTCATCACCGACACCGGGATGTGCCGGAACTTCTCGCAGGCGCGCCGGGTGGCGGCGATATCGCGGCCGGCGAGTTCGGGATGCTTGGCCAGCTCCTGGCGCGAGTAGCGCTTCATGAAGGGAAAATCCAACGCCCACCAGGCCAGCCCCAGGAACGGCACCCAGAACAGCTGGCTCTTCAGGAAAAACCGCAGCAGCGGCACGCGGCGGTTGAGCGCCTTCTGCAGCACCGGGATATCCACCCAGCTCTGGTGGTTGGCCAGCACCAGGTAGTGGCCGCCATAACGCAGGCCGTCCACCCCTTCGATCACGAAGCGCGTGCGGGTGAAGGCATCGATCATGCGGCTGTTGAAGCCGATCCAGTTTTCCGCGATCAGCATCAACCCCGGTCCAGGTACGGACGAAGGGCGGCAAATGGCAGCAAGGCCTTGAGCAGGGCCACGACCAGCAACACCGGCACGTGCAGCACGGTGCTGGTGATCACCAGCACGGCCGCCAATGTGGCGCGCAGGCCACTGGGCAGGCGGAACAGCATGTCAGGGATCGACACCGGGCAGATGGCACAGCCCCGATGCGCACCCGGCAGAGCGGCGCTGCGCCCGCTTGGCGGCGCGGCGCACCATCGCACCGTACAGACGGTTCAGGCGCAGGCGCGACAAGGGCTGCCGGAAACGGGCGACCCACGGATACAGCCGATCCCAGATCGGTCGCAGGCGCGGGTGGCCCCAGACACTCGCGATGCCGTAAAGACCCGCCGCCCGGTAGGCCAGTTCGAATACCTCTACCCCGCGGTACCAGCGCCCCTGCGCATCGCGGGCGTGGATCAGGCGCATCAGCGCTTCAGCGTCGAGCCCCGCCGCCGCGGTGTCCGGGTCCTGGAACCGGGGCGTCGACGCGTCCACCAGGCGCAGCCGCTGCCGATGGTCGTGGCTGGTCAGGGCGTGCATTTCCTCCCGGCACAGCGGGCAGGACGCGTCGTAATAGATCACCAGCGGCCAAGCGGCATTCACTTCCTGTTGTCTCCATCGCGCAGCAGTTTCTGGATTTTACTGCCTAGTTTCATCACCTTCATCAAGGTGGCCGGTTCCAGACGCAGCATTTCCTCGCCCCAGGACGAGAGCGCGGTCGTCAGCGCCAGGGTGTCCTGGATGCGTTGCCGGGCGCCGGCGTCCTCGGCGGCGAAGGCAGGGTCGGCGCGCAGTTCGGCCAGCATCGCCACGGTGGGGTCGAATTCGCGCGCCTTGCGTTCGCGCACGACGGTGCGGAACAGTTCCCAGACATCCTTCGAGGTCTCGAAGTGGTCGCGGCGCTCACCCATCAGGTGCGCCACCCGTACCAGCTTGAGGTTCATCAGCTCGCGCAGGCTGTTGCTGACGTTGGATCGCGCGACCGCCAGGGTGGCGGCGATCTCCTCGGCATCCATCGGCCGGCCCGACAGGAACAGCAGCGCATGCACCTGCGCCACTGTTCGGTTGACGCCCCAGCGCGAGCCCATCTCGCCCCAGTGCAGGACAAAACGACGGCTGAGCGGGCTCAGCGGATCGACGGCATACGGGGATTGCTTCGCTCATCTCGGGGTTCCTGGCCTGTTGTCCGGGCTTGCAAACAGACTAGTTCCGACATACATTTCTGTCAAGACAGAAATTACTGTCAAAATTAGGGGAACAAACATGGATGGAACCCCGCTGCCACGCACGACGGTGCTTGTTCTCGGTGGCGCCGGTTTCATCGGCCGTCACGCCGTGGCCGCGCTGCTGGCCGAAGGCCTGGATGCGCACATCGGCAGCCGCCATCCCGGCCGGATCGACCAGCGGTTGCCCGATCAAGCTCGCGCCTGCCCACGCCACCAGACCCGCTTCGAAGAACTGCTGAGCCCCGAGGCCTGGCTTGCCAGGCTGGAGGGCATTGATGTCGTGATCAATTGCGTCGGCATCCTGCGCCAGCGCGGCCGCGAGACCTATGACCGCGTCCACCACCTCGCGCCCGCCGCACTCGCCGAAGCCTGCCGCCGCAGCGGCCGGCGCCTGGTGCACGTGTCGGCGCTCGGCCTCGAGCGGCCAGCCCGCAGCCGCTTCCTGCGCTCGAAACGCGATGGCGAAGCCGCCCTGCGCGCGAGCGGCGCCGATTGCTGCATCGTCCGCCCCTCGTTGCTGGACGCCGAAAAAGGCGGCTATGGCGCTCTTTGGCTGCGCCGCGTCGCCCGCTGGCCGGTGCACGTGTTGCCAGCCGATGCCACGGGACGCATCGCCGCACTGGATGTGCGCGACCTGGGCGAAGCGCTGGCCAAACTGGCGCTCCGCCCTGCCCTTGCCACCCGGGAGGGGCCCGCCGAGTTCGACCTCGGCGGCAACCACGCCATGCCCCTGTGCGACTATCTCGCGTCGCTACGCCGGATGCATGACCACCGCCCGGCACTGGTGCTTCCTGTTCCCGGCTGGCTGGCCCGCCTGGGCAGCCATGCCTGCGACCTGCTGCATGTCACCCCCTTTTCCTTCGGCCACTGGGAGTTGCTGCGGCGGGACAACTGTCCGCGGCACAATCACCTGCCTGCCCTGTTGGGACGGACACCGCGTCCCGTCGGTGCCAGCCCGCGCCCGTCAGGCGCCTCGCAACCCGCGCCCGCCCGTTGAACCGGATCCCGGCGCTGCCTGCGCCGGACGGTCGGTGCTGGCCAGGGCCTGGTACGGAAAACCCACCAGGCCGGGGTGACGCCGGCGGGCCAGCCCTCGGGCCGACCCGCCGTCCGCGTCACGCCGTGCGGTAGTAGTCCATCACCTTGTAGCGGCGCGCGTAGGCCGCGAAGGCGATCGCCGCCACGAAGGCGAAGCCCGCGAAGAAGAACATCAGGAAGGCGTTCTCCGTCCAGCCCTGGGCAGTGATCCAGGCGATCACGCCCGGGTCGCGCACGGTCGCATTGGTCAGCAGCACCCACAGGCCACCGAAGGTGCTGGTCAGGTACCAGAAGGCCATGATCACGCCCTTCATCGCCATCGGCGCCTGGCTGTAGGCGAACTCCAGCGCGGTCGCGGAAACCAGGACTTCGCCGAAGGTCAGCAGCAGGTAGGGCAGAGTCTGCCAGGCCAGGGACACCTGGGCGCCGTCGTCGAGCCGCAGCTGCAGCATGCCGGCGATCACCCAGGACAGTGCTGCGATCGCGATGCCCCAGCCCATGCGCTTGAGCGCGGTGACCCGGAAGCCCATGCGCGTCAGCATCGGGTAAAGCACGATGTTGTTGAACGGGATCAGCAGCATGACCATCAGCGGGTTCAGCGCCTGCATCTGGGTGGCGTCCTTCACCAGCCAGCTCGGCCACCACCACAGCTCGTGCGGGATCATCATGGCCTTGCCCTGGATCACCCAGGTCGAGGCCTTCTGGTCGAACAGTGACCAGAACGGCGTCACCAGCGCGAACACGATCAGCACGCGCAGCACGGCGCGTACACCATCGATCGCGAGGTCCGGATGTTGGCCGCGCGCCCGCTCCAGCTGCGCCGAGGCGCCGAAGCCGACGCCGGCGATGACCACGCCCAGCGCGAGGCAGGCCGTGATCACGAAGCCCCATGCCTCCGGCCACAGCGCGACGCCGGCGAACTTCAGCGCCCACAGCGCCAGCATGGCCACCGCGATGAATACGCTGCCGCCGGCGATCAGCGTGCCGACGCCGTAGCCGTTGCCCAGCAGCGCGGTGCGCACGACCTTGAGGAAGGAATCAGGATCCGTGCCGTGCGACGGCGGCACGTTGACGTATTTGCGGCGCCCGGCCCAGAAGATGACCGTGGCGATGAACATCAGGATGCCGGGAATGCCGAAGGCCCAGGCCGGACCCCAGCTGCGCAGCACCAGCGGCATCAGCAGCGAGGCGAAGAACGAGCCGAAGTTGATGATCCAGTAGAAGGCGTCGAAGACGATCTTGGCCTTGTGCTTGTTGCTCTGGTCGAACTGGTCGCCGCAGAAGGTGACCACCAACGGCTTGATGCCGCCGGAGCCGAGTGCGATCAGGAACAGGCCGGTGTAGAAGCCGGTGGCGTTTGATTCGAACATCGCCAGGCAGGCATGGCCGGCGCAGTAGATCAGCGAGAACCACAACACCGTGTTGTACTTGCCGAAATACCGGTCCGACAGCCATCCACCGAGCAGCGGGAAGAAGTACACGCCGATCACGAAGCTGTGGAACAGGTCCTTGGCCGCACCCTCGCGCGAAGCCTGGTCCGGCAGATAGGCCAGCAGCATCGAGCTGATCAGGAACGGCACCAGGATGTTGCGCATGCCGTAGAAGCTGAAGCGCTCGCAGGCCTCGTTGCCGATGATGTAGGGGATCTGGCGCGGAAGCGGCGCGTTGGGGTCGGCGGCGGCCGTCTGGGTCGCGGCTGGGGTCATCAGGGGTCCTTCGGGGAAGCGGGGTCCGGGGGCATTGTCCACAGATCGCGGGCCAGGCCCAAATCCAGCCACCAGACCCTAGAGCACCGAGCCCTGGCGCACGCCGTGGTCGGTGCGGCGGTCGTAGGCCTGGTCGCGCTGCCGGTAGCGCACTTCGGCCTTGAAACGCTCACGCTGGGCCGCGCGGTGCAGGGCCAGGCAGTCCTGCCCCGGCTCAGCAAGCTCCAGCAGTCGGCGGTGCAGGCCGTGGGCCGCCCATAGCGCGTTGTCGCGATGTCCTTCCTCGTGCCGCGTCAGGGCTTCAAGCATGGTGTCCCAACGTTTTCCAAGACCCACCGGGCGTCGCCCTTCCGGCCGCCAGCGTGGCAGGTGGATGGTCACCTCCAGTGTCAGCTCCACGGCGCGGAGCTGGCAGCCAGCCGGTAGCGGCAGTAGTTCGTAGCGCACTTCCAGGCGTTGCGTGGTGCGGCCGACGGGTTCGGCACCGGTGCCCATTTCACGCCGTCGCTCCTCAAGCTGCGTGCGGAGCGCATAAAGGGTGCGCGCATCGAGGTCGTAGTACTTGCGGTGCTCGATGTATACGAAACCGGGCAGCCCCTGCTCAACGGACTCCGTGGCCGGCGGCACCGCGGGCAGCAACGCCAGCACCAGCATCCATGACTGCATCCCGCCCGCTCCCTGCGCCTTCGCGACCCCGAGCTTGCCGGCCCGGCAACGCATGCACAACCCCTGGCCCCTCACGCCGGGCTTGTTAGACTCGGGCCGTCCACGCTCATCCATGCAGGCATGCAGAAGTTTCGGCCGGTCCTTGTGTTGCTGGTGGTGCTGGTACTGGCCTGGTCCTGGCTGGGCGGCGTGCCTGCGCCGGAATCCGCACCCGCACAAGATGCTGGCGTGGTGTCGCAGGCGCCGGCACCGCGATCCGCATTGCCGGATTTCCTGCCGCCGGAAGCCAGTGACACGCTGGTGCTGATCGCACGCGGCGGTCCGTTCCCGCATCGCCAGGACGGCAGCGTGTTCCAGAACCGCGAGCGCCGGCTGCCGCAACGCGCGCGCGGCCATTACCGCGAATACACCGTGCGCACGCCCGGCCTGGGCCATCGCGGCCCGCGCCGCATCGTCACCGGCGGCGATCCGCCGGCCGAATACTGGTACACCGACGACCATTACCAGAGCTTCCGGCGCTTCGAGGTGCCCCGATGAACGCGCGGCCGCTGCAGGCGCTGCTGGTGGAAGCCGACCAGGCCGGCACCTTCTATCTCACCGCGTCCGACCTGGACGGGCTGCGCGCCGCCGCCGGCGACCTGGGCTTCCGCTGCGTGGACATCGACCTGGCCGGCTGCGCGGACAAAGCCGGCCTGATGCGGCACTTCGCTGACGCCTTCGCCTTCCCGCCTTACTTCGGCCACAACTGGGACGCGCTGGCCGACTGTCTGGTCGACCTGGACTGGATGCCCGCCGAAGGTTACGTGCTGACGCTGCAGAACCTGCAGGACCTGCGCGACGCGGATCCCGCGGATTACACGACGCTGGTTTCAGTGCTGGAAGGCGCCTGCGAGGACTGGCGCGAACACGGCCGGCCGTTCTGGGCCTTCCTGGCCCTGCCCGACGACCAGTTCGACGCATTGCAGAGCTGAGACTTCATTCGCCCAGGAGAAGGAAGGGCAACAGCGTCACCGCCAGCACCAGCAGGATGCCCAGGACCGCGGCCAGGGCTTGCAGCGGGTTGTCGCGCAGTTGGCTCCAGGTGCCGGGCAACCGGCCTTCGCGACGAGCGGTTTCGCGTTCCACATGCACGCGCTGCAGCCGGGTCTGCTGGTACTCGTGCAGCCGCATGCGCGCGCGCTCTTCCTGTTCGCTGTGCACCAGCCAGATGCCGCCCGCGGAAATCCCGAACGGACCGGGCTGGGTTTCGTAATACTCGATGCCCTGGGCCTCGAGCAGCGCGCGGACCTCGTCCGCTTCGTCCTCGGGCACGTGGCGCAGGTTCAGCAGCAGGATGGCCATGGCCGGATCATAGCCCGGCGCGCCCGCCGCCCAGGCCATAATCCGGCGCGATGACGCCCGTTCGCACGATCACCCTCACCATCTTCGCCATGCTGGCCTTCGCCGGCAATTCGCTGCTGTGCCGGCTGGCGCTGGACCGCAGCGCGACCGACCCGGCCAGCTTCACGGCGGTGCGGCTGGCGGCAGGCGCGGTGGTGCTCTGGGTCCTGGTGCGTGCACAGGTCGGCCACCGCAAACCCACCGGCGACTGGACCTCAGCGTTCGCCCTGTTCGTCTACGCCTCGGCCTTTTCCTGGGCCTATATCGGCCTGAGCGCCGGCACGGGCGCCCTGCTGCTGTTTGGATCGGTGCAGGCGACGATGCTGCTGGCAGGGCTGTGGGCCGGCGCGCGCTGGTCTCCCCTGCAGGCGTTTGGCCTCACGCTCGCCCTGGCGGGACTGGTCGGCCTGTTGTTGCCCGGCCTGACGGCTCCGCCGCCACTGCCGGCGGCCCTGATGCTGGCCGCCGGCATCGCCTGGGGCGTGTACAGCCTGCGTGGACGGGGCGCCGGTGACGCCACGGCGGCGACCGCGGGCAACTTCATTCGCGCCGTGCCGCTGGGCCTGCTGGCCTGCCTGCCCGCCCTGCCCTGGCTGGCCGTGGACACGTTGGGACTGGCCTGCGCACTGGTGTCGGGCGCACTGACCTCGGGCCTGGGTTACGCCGTCTGGTACACCGCCCTGCGCGGGCTGTCGCCGCAGGCCGCGGGCAGTTGCCAGCTGAGCGTGCCGGTGATCACCGCGATCGCTGGAGTGCTGTTGCTGGGCGAAACCATCGACCTGCGGTTGGCGCTGGGTTCGGCGGCGGTGCTCGCCGGCATCGCACTCACCCTGCCCTGGCGTGCGCGGCGCATCGCTGCGTGAGTGGGCTCAGGCGTTGCGCAGTGCGACACCCAGGTCGGGCTGGTCGATGAAGAATGCTTCGACGCCCAAGGCCAGCAGCCGGCGCCCGTAGGCTTCGCCGCCAAGTTCCGCGCGCAGCGTGTACGGATGCAGCGCCAGACCTGCGGCACGCGCCTGCACGAACAGTGGCGACGCCGGACCGTCCGGCCCCTCGGGCAACAGCAATTCGAAGGACGGACCCAGCACCGCCGCGTATTCCCGACGCATCCAGGCCAGGGCGGGTGGTTGAAGCAGGTGTGCGTAGCGCGTGTGTTCACCCAACCCGTCTTCCAGGACTTCCGCGAGTCCGCCGTAGATGGCCGCCAGGTCGTGGCCCTGTGCCAGATGCCAGGCCAGGTCGCGTGGACGGCCACGGCGCGGGGAAGCGATCAACTGCACCAGCGGAAAATCGAGGCCTGCTGCCGGCAGGATCCGTTGCTTGAGGTCGAGCAGGCTTTCGATTTCGAAGGACTGCAGGAACACCCGGTCGCGGTCGGTGAATCCGGCCGCCTGCAGCTCCGCCACCACACGTGTGGCCATCGACAGCGCGATCGCACGACCGTCCTGGTGTTTCCCTTCGTGCGCGAAAAAGGTCGGCAACTTGGTTTCCGGGTAAACCCCACGCGCCGTTCCGTCCGTTGCAGCAGGTCGAGGATCTCGGCAAAAGTCGGTATTTCGTAGCGGCCGTCGTGTGCGGCGCTGTCGGGCCGCAATGCCGGAATGCGTTCGCGCGCGCGCAGCGTCTTGATCTCGTCCAGCGTGAAGTCCTCGCTGTACCAGCCATGGCGTTCGACGCCGTCCACCACCTTCACGCAGCGGCGGTCGGCGAACACCGGACGGTCGGCCACGTCGGTGCTGTCGGACAGTTCGTTTTCGTGCCGGGCGATCAGCACGCCGTCGCGGGTCGGCACCAGGTCGGGTTCGATGAAGTCGGCGCCCTGGTCGATCGCCAGTGCATACGCCTCCAGCGTGTGCTCGGGCCGGTAGCCGCAGGCTCCGCGGTGGGCGATGACCCGGGTCTTCATCCCGGCGCGCGCCGCTGCAGCAGGTCCCAGCGGTTGCCGTACAGGTCTTCGAACACCGCCACGCTGCCGTAGGCCTCGTGCCGCGGCGATTCCAGGAAGCGCACGCCGGCCGCCAGCATGCGGGCGTGGTCGGCGGCGAAATCGTCGGTGTGCAGGAACAGCCAGACTCGGCCGCCACCCTGCCCGCCCACCAGGGCGCGCTGCCTGTCGTCCGCGGCCCGTGCCAGCAGCAGGCAGGTTCCGGACGCGCCGGGCGGGGCCACCCGCACCCAGCGCTTGTCGGGACCGAGCGGCGTGTCCTCGAGCAGTTCGAATCCGAGCACGCCCACGTACCAGGCGATCGCCTCGTCGTAGTCGCGCACCAGCAGGGACAAGGCGCCTAGGGTCTGGGTCATGCCGGCATTGTGGACTGACTGCGCCCGTGGCAATACCGCCGCCGGCGCGTCATGATCGCCCCGGACCCGGCCATCGAAACCGGGCCGCCACCGATGAGGAGCACCCCATGGCCAAGGGCCTGAACCAGAAAAAGACGGAAAAGAAGAAGCCGGAAAAGTCGCTGAAGGAAAAGCGCGAAGCCAAGCAGCAGAAAAAGGCCTCGAAAGGCTGATCCCCAGCGCCACGCGTCCTGCGCCGGCATGACCCGGCGCAGGCGCCTACAATGGCGCATGTCCGAAAACTCCCCACCCACTCCCGAACCGGTCCGCCTGGCCAGGCGCGTGATCGAGATCGCCGGCTGCTCGCGCAGCGAGGCCGAACACTATGTGCAGGGCGGCTGGGTGCGCGTGGACGGGGTCGTGGTCGAAGCCCCGCAGCACATGGTCAGCACCGAGCGGGTCGAACTGGACCCAGACGCGAAACTCACCGCGCCCGAACCGGCGACGATCCTGCTGAACCTGCCCGCCGGCGCGAACGCCGCCGACCTGCTCCGCCCCGAATTCCGCTGGCCCGAGGATCCCTCCGGCTGGCGCCTGCTAAAACGCCACTTCCCGCGCCTGGTCGAAGCCCTGCCGATGGAAGCCGGCGCCACCGGCCTGGCCGTCTTCAGCCAGGACGGCCGTGTGCTGCGCCGGCTGCAGGAAGAATCCCAGCGCATCGAACAGGAACTGGTGGTGGACGTCGAAGGCGAACTGGCGCCCTACGGCTGGAACCGCCTCAGCGGCGGCACCACCTTCCAGGGCTGGCCGGTGCCGGCGTTCAAGGTGAGCTGGCAGAGCGAGCAGCGCCTGCGTTTTGCGATCAAGGCCGTGCGCCCGGGCCTGGTCGCCCACCTGTGCGAACAGGTCGGGCTGCGCGCCACCTCGATCCGGCGCCTGCGCCTGGGCCGCGTCGGCCTGGCCAAGATGCCGGCGGGCAACTGGCGCTACCTGCCGGTCAACGACCGCTTCTGACTCAGGCTTCTTCCTCGGGCGGCGTCGCCGGCGCCTTTCCACGCAGGTAGTCCGCCAGTCCTCCCAACTGCAGGCCCTGCACCTGGTCCACCACCGGAGCGAATTTCGAGAGGTCGTCCGGCGTGTAGCCACCGGCCCGGTACCACAGGGTGATGCGCGTGCCGCCCTCGACCGGCGCCAGGCGGAATTCCAGCGCGCCGTGCAGGCCCATGCCCTGCAGCGGGCCCAGGCCGCCGGTCAGGCGCAGGGTCTTGCCCGGGTCCACGAAACTCACGGCCATGTGCCAGGCCTGCTGGTCGCCGTTGAGTTCGCAGAAGCAGCCGCCGACGCGCGGCACGATCGACAGCTTCGAGGCGTCGCCCCACCAGGTGTGGTCGGCCGGCCACCAGCGGTCCACGTCGTTCACCAGCGCATCCCAGGCGGTGTCGGCGTCCACCGGCACCACTTCGCTGTTTTCCAGGGTGAAGCCCGAGGGGCTGCTGTCCTTGACCTCGGCCAGCGCGGGGCAGGCGAACAGCAGGACCAGCACTGCAGACAGAAAGATGCGCATCACGGTGTCTCCCCGGGAACCCGGCCTCGATTTAGCCGCTTCCGCGCCACCGCTGGCAAGGCCCGCATATGCCGCCAGGACATCGGGTCATTCCCGCGCCGGGCTTGATCTTGCCGGCCGCATCGGGTGTCGTGGCGGTCCACCCTCCACCATTCCGCCATGTCCCGCCTGCTGGTCTTCCAACACGTCGCCGCCGAACCGCTGGGCACGCTGGATCCCTTGATCCGGCGCCGTGGCCACCGCATCCGTTTCGTCAATTTCGACCGCGACCCCGAGGCCCAGCCCACCATTGACCGCTACCGCGGCCTGGTGGTGCTGGGCGGGCCGATGAATGTCGAGGACCAGCATGAGCGCGCGCACCTGCGTACCGAACTGCGGGTGATCGAACAGGCCCTGCGCCAGGGCAAGCCGGTGCTGGGCATCTGCCTGGGCGCGCAGCTGCTGGCGCATGTGCTGGGCGCGCCGGTGCGCCGGCATGACCGGCCCGAGATCGGCTGGTACGACCTGCAGCTGACGCCCGCCGGCCGCGACGACCCGATGCTGGGCAAGCTCGGCGCCGCCACGCCGGTGTTCCAGTGGCACGGCTACACCTTCGACCTGCCCGACGGCGCGGTGCAGCTGGCGCGAACCGACAGCTGCGAACAGCAGGCCTTCCGCTGGGGCGACAACGCCTATGGCCTGCAGTTCCACCCGGAAGTGGACGCGCCGCTGATCGAACGCTGGCTGGCCAAACCCGACCACGCCGACGAACTCTGCCACCCGGCCCTGCCGCATGGGGTGGACACGATCCGCGAACACACGCGTGACCGCGCGGCGCCATTGCAGCGCCTTGCCGAACCCGCCTTCGAGGCCTTCCTGGACCTGGTCGGCCGGCCGGCACGCCGGGTGGTGCTGCCTTCGCGCGAGTGGGCCTGACGGTCCTGGCCGGCCCCCGGAAGGCTGTCCGTTCAAGCGGAGAGTCCCGACGGAAGCTGGAAGATGACCCGATGCCGCACCACGTCATTTCGCGCGGCGCTGTTCGTCGCCGTATCGGTACTGACCGGCTGCGGCCAGCCGCCGACGCCTCCCGCGACGGCATCTGCCCCCGCCGTTCCCCAGGTCGACGTGCCGCCCGGCACCTCGCTGCGGCCACTCACCGACCGCGTGTTCGAAGCCACCGCCGCGCGCCGTGATCGCGGCCGCTATCTCGGCGAAGGGCTGCTGCAGTGCCTGGTGTGCCATTCCGAACGCGACTGGGAACAGCCCGGCGCGCCGCCCAAGTTGGGCCGCGAAGGCGCCGGGCTGGTCTGGCGCGACGACGGCAAGGGCCGCCGCCTGGTCGCACCGAACATCACGCCCGATGCCGAAACCGGTACCGGCCGCTGGACCGACGACATGCTGGCCCGCGCCATCCGCGAGGGCATCGGTCACGACGGCCGCGTGCTGCACCCGGCGATGTGGTACCGGAGCTTCTCCAACCTCAGCGACGAGGACCTGGCCTCGGTGGTGGTATGGCTGCGCACACTGACGCCGGTGCGCAATCCGTTGCCGCGAACGCAGATGAGCGAAGAAGAGCTGAAGCGCGCCGCCACGGCGCCACGCGCCATCCTTGAACCGGTGCACGCACCGGATGTCTCCATGCCCGTGCAACGCGGCCGCTACCTCGCCAGCCTGGCCGACTGCAGTGGCTGCCATACCGGCTGGGAGGCACCACGTCTGGCGGGCCTGTACGCCGGCGGCAACCTGATCGAACGGGGCGAACACCACGCCCACAGCACCAACCTCAATCCGCATGCTTCCGGCGTGGACTACGACGCCGAGGCCTTCATCCGGATCATCCGCACCGGCAAGGGCGGCACCACGCACCCGATGATGCCGTGGGTCGCCTTCCGCAACCTGGACGACACCGACCTGCACGCGCTGCATGCCTGGCTGGCCAGCCGGCCGCCGATCGCGCACTGGATCAGCAACCAGGCGCCACCGACCCTGTGTACCGTCTGCGGCCAGGAACACGGCCTGGGCGAACGTAACCGGATCGAGCTCCCGGAAGCGGTGGCCGTGGACCCGGCACGTTTCGACGGCCTGGTTGGCCACTATCGCAACGAACGTTACGACTGGTCGCTCGAGATCCGTCGCGACGGAGACAACCTGCTGGCCGTGGACCCCGACGGCCCGTCGCTGCGACTGATCCCACTGTCCGAAACCCGTTACTGGCCCGACGGCGGGCTGGCGCCGCTGCGCTTCGAGCTGGACGACACCGGCAGGGCGTTGCGGGTGATCTCGGAAGAAGAAGCGGACCTCGTGCTGGAACGCCTGCCCGAGGCCTGACGGCAACCAGGCCGGCCTCGTGGCCTGCCCGCACACGTCGGCCAGAATCGTCCGCCGGGCGCCCCGGCCTTGTCCCAGGCCGGGTCAGGGGTCAGGCTCGTGGCCGGACCTGATGGAGCCCGCCATGACTTCCCCGACCTCTCAACGCTGCCTGCTTGCCTTGTTGCTGCCGATCGCCGCCCTGGCGGCCTGGATCGCCCCGCCGCGGCGCAGGTATCGGCTCGCGAGCAGTTCGAGCAGGACATGCAGGGCCGCGGCGAGGACAGCACCCGCTGGTCCCAGTGGCAGTACCGCACCGCACCGCTGAACCAGGCGGCGCAGCTGGATTTCAACATGGCCTGGGGTTACGTGGACGCGTTGTCCGCGAAGGAAGGCGATGTCTTCGTCGTGGTCGTCAGGAATCATTCGGACCAGCCCTACTGCCTGCGCCCGAAGCTCGACTTCACGGGCAAAGTGTTCCAGGAAGAGAAGATCACCGGCAGCGTGCTGCTGCCAGCGAACAGTTCGCTGCGCATCGCCGCGATGCGGGCCGAACGCCGCACCGAGATCGTGCACGACATCAACGCGGCGTTCTGGCCGGCCCCCAAGGGCACCGGGCCGGACCTGTGCGAGCTGGACGAACCCGCCGGCCTGTCGGATTGGCTGCAGCAGCCCGGCGAACACGCCTTCCCGGGCAACCGCGTCGCGTCGCCCGCCGCCGGGGGCTGACACCCGCAGGGTAGGCGCCGCCGCATGGCGGTGAGAGAATCGCGCCCTCTTTCCCAAGTGGTCGCATCCATGGCCTCCAGCCTGCTCGCCCTGCTCGACGACATCGCCACGATCATGGACGACGTCTCGGTGATGACCAAGGTCGCCACCAAGAAAACCGCCGGCGTGCTGGGCGACGACCTGGCGCTGAACGCGCAGCAGGTGTCCGGCGTGAAGCCGGAGCGCGAACTGCCGGTGGTCTGGGCAGTGGCCAAGGGCTCTGCGGTCAACAAGATGATCCTGGTGCCGGCGGCGCTGGCGATCGTCGCGCTGGAATCCTGGCTCGGGTCGCGCGGCTGGAACGTGCCCCCTGGTGCTGCCCCTGATGATGATCGGCGGTGCGTTCCTTTGTTACGAAGGCGTGGAGAAACTGGCGCACAAGTTCCTGCACAGCAAGGCCGAAGACCGGCAGCATCACGTCGAACTGGTCGAGGCCGTAGCCGACGAGTCGGTGGACCTGGTGGCGTTCGAAAAGAACAAGATCAAGGGCGCCATCCGCACCGACTTCATCCTTTCCGCCGAGATCATCGTCATCAGCCTGGGATCGGTGGCGGGCAAGGGCTTCACGACCCAGCTCGGCGTGCTGATCGCGATCTCGGTCATCATGACCGTCGGCGTGTATGGCCTGGTCGCGGGCATCGTCAAGCTCGACGATGGCGGCCTGTACCTGAGCCGTTTGCCCCGTGATAGCGCCTTCCGCCGCTTCAAACGCGCCTGCGGCCGCGGCATCCTGCGGGCTGCCCCCTGGCTGATGAAACTGCTGTCCTTCGCCGGCACCGCAGCCATGTTCCTGGTCGGCGGCGGCATCCTCACGCATGCCATCGCGCCGGTGCACCACCTGATCCAGGACCTTTCGCCGGCCGGCGGGATGGGCACCGTGGTGTCGCTGCTGGGCGACGCCCTCTTCGGCATCCTGGCCGGCATCGTGGTGGTGCTGGCGGTCACGGCGTGGCAGAAGCTGCGCGGCCCGGGCAAGCCCCAACCCGCGTGAACGCAGGCCCGCCCGGGCCTGAACCGCTGCAGACAGAACGCGCCACCCGGCCACCGAGGGCGTAAGATGGCGACGCGCCATCGTCCTTCGAGCGCGTCACGCCCGGGCCACCGCCCCTCCGTTTCGCTCCCTTACCGCGTTCACGTCCCGCCTGGGACGACGCCCCCACGGGAGTGCCCATGCCGGGCTACACCACACGCCTGCTCACCCTGCGTTTCGGCGGCCAGGACTACCGCATCCGCGCCTTGAGCGACCTGCAGCAGTTCGCCGATCCGCACGGCCTGGCCGAACGCGCCGGCATCTCGTCGGCGCAATGGAGCCTGTTCGGCCAGGTCTGGCCCTCGGGGCGCGTACTGGCGCAGGCCATGAGCGGCTTCGACGTCGCCGGCAAGCGCATCCTGGAGCTCGGCTGCGGCCTCGGCCTGTCCAGCCTGGTGCTGCAGCGGCGCCAGGCCGACATCACCGCCAGCGACCACCATCCGCTGGCGGAAGAATTCCTGACCTACAACGCCGCGCTGAACGGCCTGCCGATGCCGCATTACCTGGACCTGGCCTGGACGCTGCCGCAACCGGCGCTGGGCCACTTCGACCTGATCATCGGCAGCGACGTACTGTACGAACGTGGCCACGCCGCGCAGTTGGCGTCCCTGCTGGCCCACCACGCCAGCCCGCAGGCCGAGGTGCTGATCACCGACCCGGGGCGCGGCAACAGCGGCGCCTTTACCACGGCGATGCACGAACAGGGTTACGTCGTGGACGAGGTGCGCAGCGCCTTCGATGACGGCGACATCGCGCCCTACCGCGGTCGCCTGCTGAGCTACCGGCGATGAGACCGCTGCCGGGCGCCACCCTGCACTTGCTCGACACCCGGCAACCACCGGAGTCACCGGTGCATTGCGACAACTGCAGTGCGCTGTGCTGCCGGCTGACTGTGGTGTTGATGCCGGAAGACCATGCCGTACCCGCTGAATTCGTGGCGGTGGATCCTGCCGGCCTGCGGGTGATGGCACGCGGCGAAAACGGTTACTGCATGGCGCTCAAGGGCAACATGTGCGGCATCTACGAACAGCGCCCGCAGGCCTGCCGGCGATTCCTGATGGCCGGGCCGTATTGCCGGGCCATCCGCGAGGACAGCGCCCGCGGCGGCTAGCTTCCGGTGGCCGCCGGCGGACGCTCATCCAGGTGTTGGCGCAGGAATCCGGCGATGCCTTCCCAGGCGGTCTCGATGTTGTCCAGGTCGTCCAGGCCATGACCCTCGTCCTCGAAGCGCAGCACCACCGGCGGGTGGCCCGCCATGCCCAGCATGCGCACCAGGCGCCGGGTGTGTTCGTAGTCCACGCGCATGTCCTCGGCGCCGTGCACCAGCATCACCGGTGTGGTCAGCTTCTCCACCTGGAACAGCGGCGAAGTGGCGATCATGCGTTCGCCTTCCGTGCGCGGATCGCCGATCACACGTTCCAGCTCGCGCCGGCCCTGTTCGGACCGCCCGGCGTCGCTGGAGGTGAAGAACAGCGTGCGGTCGCTGACGCCGGCGATCGAGACCACGCAGCGGAACCTGTCCGGCGAACGCACTGCCGACACCAGCGACGAATACCCGCCGTAACTGCTGCCGAGCATGCACATGCGCCCGGGATCGAGCGGAAAACGCTTCAGCGCCTCGGCCAGCGCCGCTTCGACGTCGTCCTCGATCACGGTGCCGTGGCCGCCGTGGCCGGCCTCCCGGAAGGCCTTGCCATAACCCGCGGAGCCGCGGAAGTTGATCTGCAGCACGGCATAGCCGAGCGACGCCAGGAACTGCACCTCGGGGTTGAAATGCGGCCGGTCGGCGACGCCGATCGGGCCGCCGTGCGGCATCACCACCAGCGGACGCGGCCTGTCGCCGGCCGGCAGGGTCAGGAAGGCCTCGATCTCCAGTCCGTCCTTGGCGCGCACGCGCATGATGTGGCCCGGCGCCAGCGTCCTGTCGGCCAGCCAGGGTGCCGACTCGTCCAGCAGACTGGCGCGACCCGCGTCGGCATTCACATGGTAGATCTGCGGTGGCTGGTCGATGCCGTCCACCCACAGCAGCAGGTTGCGGCCGGACCGGTCGCGATCAATCACCGCGATCGTGCGTCCGGGGAACGCACGCTGCAGCGCGTCCACCTGGCTCTGCCGCGTCTTGTCGAAATATTCGCTCACCAGTCGGCCACCTTCGTAGTAGGTCGCGCCGATGGGCTGGTGTTTGTCATCGAACAGCGGCCTGACCACGTCCACACCGGGTTTGGAAAACAGGGTGCGGGTGATCTTCCGGGTCGCCGGATCGAACTCGACCAGTTCGCGCTGGTCCCGCTCCGACTCGCTCAGGCCATAGACCAGGCGGCCATCGGCCGAGACCGCCAGGGGCGTGAAAAACCCGGGCTCGTCGAGTTCGAGCACGGTCTGGAACTTGCGGTCACCCCCGTGCACCAGCACATCGGCACCCTCGTCGCGCTCGACCAGCGCGGCGCGGATATTGCCGGCGCCGTCGGTGAACCAGCTGTAGTCGCCCTCCAGGCCGATGTTCAGCCGTTCCCGGAGGTTGTACTTGAACTTGCCCAGCGCCGCCTGACTGCGGATGTCGATCCGGTGCACCGCCGTGCGGCCGTCGCTGGCGATGGTGGCGAACAGGATGTGGCCCGGATCACCGGGCAGCGTATCGACGACCACGCCGGGGCGGCCGGCGGTAAGCATGGTCTGGCTGCCGTCCTCGTCAAAACGGTACAGGGTCACCACCGGCAGGCCATTGAAGGTCGCCAGGGTGGCCATCAGCACGTCATCCTTGATCCAGCGCACGCCTTCGATCTCGATCTCGCCGGTCGCCAGGGTGCGCACCGACTCGTTCTCCAGGTCGTACAGCTCGATGCCCCAGTGTTTTACGCCCTCGCTCACCGACGCCGCGGCATACCTTCCGCCGGGACTCAGGGACACGGAACGCACGCGCGACTCCTTCCACAGCTCGCGCACCGGCAGCGGCAGCTTGCCGGGTTTCGGCGCGGCGCGACTTTCGTCCCGCACCGGCTTCGTGGCCTGCGCCAGCCGCCCGCGGTAATAGTCGGGGAACGGGTCCGGGTAATAGCCGACGTATTCGAAGTCGTGCTTGCGCAGCAGGGCAGGATGTTTTTCCTCGAGCCAGTCGAGCACGCGAAGTCCACGATTGGCGATGCGGATGCGGCCGAAATCGCGGTAGATCAGGTCACCGGCATAGGTGATGCGGCCGGGCTTGACCTCGAACCGTGCCTCCGTATTCTCGCGCATGCTCCAGTACAGCCAGCCCAGGCTCAGGCGGTCCCAGCGGTACTCCCCGCAGGCAGCACATACAGGGCCACGGTATAGCCGACGCCGATGTCGGGAAGTTTTCCGCCCGTGAAAATGCTGGCCTGGCTCTTGACGCTGAGCCACTTCACCTCGGTATCCGAGTCCACGGCCACCACCAGCAGGCCCTCGCCCGGCCGCAGCTCGGGCAGTTCGCCCGGATCGACCCTGAAATCGCGGGCACCGGCGAGGCCCGCGGCCAGGATCAGCACGATGGCGGACAGGCGCCGGATTCCGGCACCGCGGCGTGGCGACAAGGGCATGGATGCTTTCCCTGGAACGTGCCTCGATCTTCCGGCAGATCAATGGCCTTGCCAAGGCTTCGACGGTGCGATGCCGCCATGACCGCGTCGGCTTGAGCCGATTCGTGACCCTGTTCGCGAATATGCGCCACACCGTTTCGCAGGCAAGGGCTGTACCGGCCGCGCTCTGCCCCCAAGATGGGCACAGACCGAATCACCGGACCCGACCATGAGCCTTCGCCGCATCGCCGCGTTTTCCGATGGCCGCACCGGCGGTAATCCCGCCGGCGTGCATATCTCCGCCGAACTGCCCGACGTCCCGGCGATGCAGCGCATCGCCGCCGAAGTCGGGTTCTCCGAAACCGCGTTCGCGGCGCCGGTTGCCGATGGCTGGCGCGTGCGTTACTTCTCGCCCGCCTCGGAAGTGCCCTTCTGCGGCCACGCCACCATCGCGCTGGGCGCGGCACTGGCGCTGGACCACGGCGACGGCGTGTTCGCGCTGACGCTCAACCAGGCCCGCATCACCGTCGAAGGCCGGCGCGATGGCGCACAGCTCAGCGCCGCACTGCAGTCGCCGCCGACCCGCAGCGAAGCCGTCCCGCCCGGGCTCCTGGCCCCCGCGCTGGCGCTGTTCGGCCTGGCCACCGGCGACCTCGACCCACGCCTGCCGCCGGCGCGCATCCACGGCGGCGCCGACCACCTGCTGCTGGCGCTGCGCGACCGCGAAACGCTGCGGGCGATGCGTTACGACCTGGCGGCCGGCCGCGCGCTGATGCAGGACCACGGTCTGGTCACCATCGCCCTCGCCTTCGCCGAGAACGAGCGGCATTTCCACACCCGCAACGCGTTCGCGTCGGGCGGGGTTTACGAAGATCCGGCCACCGGTGCGTCGACCGCCGCGCTGGCCGGTTACCTTCGCGACCTGGGTTGGCCACACGGTGGCGCGATCACCCTGGTGCAGGGTGAGGACATGGGCCAGCGTTCGCGGCTGCGCGCCGAGATCGGCCTGGAACGCGGCGCTTCCATCCGCGTCTCGGGCCTGGCGCGGGTGATGGACTAACCCAGGCGCTGCAGGAACTGGACCAGCTGGGCACGCTGGTTCGGACTCAGCAGCCGGAACAGCGGCAGCAGCCGGTTGATCACGCCAGGCAGGTTCTGCCGCAGCGGCAGGCTGTCGCCGCTTGCCAGCTGGTCGAACAAGGGGTCGAGGCGCAGCGCTTCGGCCGGGGCCGGGGACGTGTCGTGCGTCTTTTGCGGTGGTGGCGCGGGCGCGACCGATGCGGGCGCTGACACCTGGGTAAGCACCGGCGCTGCAGTCGCTGGTGCGGCGGGTGCGGCGGGTGCGGCCGGTGCAGCGGGAGCCGCCGGAACTGCAGGCGCGGGCGCCGATGCCGGCGTTTCGCGCGGCGGGGGTTCGGCGACAGGTGTCTGATCCAGCAAGGCCTGGCACTCATCGAACACCGTCGTGGCGTTCGGTCCGGCCGTCAGGTCCGGCGCCAGCACGACGGCACGCAACGCCACTTCGATCACCTTGCCGTCTTCGTCGTGCGGCGCCTGGGCGCTGATCTCGGCGCGCAGCCGCTCGATCATGCCGGCGATGCCCTCGGCCTGGCCGCCCGGCAGCGACAGCGCAAAACCACCCAGGCCGATGCGCGCGGCGGTGTCTTCCTTGCGGATGCGGGCGCGCACCAGGCGCGCCACCTGCAGCACCAGCGCTTCGGCCACGTTGCGGCCGTAATAGAGGAAGAAGCGCCGGAAGTCCTCGATCTCGATCCGCACCAGGCTCAGCGGCTGCTGGTGCCGGCGCGCGTAGGCGATGTCCTGCTGCAGCCGGTCCAACAGGCCGCTCTTGTTGGCCAGGCCGGTCAGGCTGTCGAGCATGGCCTGCGCCTGCAGCTCGCGGGTGACGCGCTGGTGCGTGGCATGGGCGCGGGCGCGTGCCACCAGGTCGGTGGTGGTGAAGGGCTTGGTGATGAAGTCGGTGGCGCCCAGGTCCAGCGCCTGCATGCGCGCCGCCTCGTCGTTCTCGGCGCCAGTGACGACGATCACGGGCAGGCCCTGCACGCCGGGATCTTCCGCGGTGCGGACCCGGCGCAGCAGCTCGTAGCCGTCGCAGCGCGGCATGTTGAGGTCGGTGAAGACGACCTGGATGCTGGCATCGCCCTCGAGCACGCCCCAGGCGTCCACGCCGTCATCGGCCGTGACCACGTCGAACTCGTCGCCCAGCATCTTCAGCGCCGCCTTGCGCATCAGCTTGAGTCGTCCACGACCAGGATGCGCGCCTTCGCGCCGGTCTCGCCGCCCATCGGGCCCCCTCTGCGGGCTCAGTGACCCGGCCAATCTAGCCCAAGCGACCGCGGGAGCCCACCAAGGCGGTCACAGAATCCGGCGCCCGCCCCGCAATTCCGCTGTCCCGGTCAGCGCTCGTGGCCAAAACAACGGCCATGTCTTGCCCTGGCGGACAGCCGGCTCCCCAGGATCGGGCCTCCTGACCGGAGAACCCGACCATGGCAACCGCCTTCCAGAAACGGCTCGCCAGCCTGGCCAAGGACCAGTACCGGCGCTACCGGCTGGTGCGGGAGAACCAGGCGCCGCTGGCGGCCCAGATCGAAACCTACTGGACCGACCTGGGCCTGGCCTTCAGCGGGTGCAGACGGCGTGGTCGGCGGTGTTCGTCAGCTGGTGCGTGCACCAGGCCGGGGCCACGGCCGACCAGTTCGTGTTCTCGATGCGCCACGGCGACTTCGTGCACGCCGCCATCGCCAACACCGCCCGCGGCCAGGGCGTGTTCCGCGGCCACCCGGTGGAAACGCACGCACCGAAAGTGGGCGACCTGCTGCAGAACAACCGCGCCGGCCACCGCTACGACTTCGACTACGCCGCCAGCCACCGCCGCTACGAGTCGCACAGCGCCATCGTGGTCGAAGTCGGTGCCGATCCGCGCGGCGGTTACCTGCGCACCATCGGCGGCAACGAAGGCGACAGCATCGGCCTGAAGGAAGTCCGGCTGGACCCGGATGGCCGTGTGCGCAACCCCGACGGGCTGCACATCTGCGTCATCCAGACCCTGCTCTAGCCGGTGAACTGCTCGATCGTCTGCCGCTGCCAGGCCAGGAAGGCCAGCCAGGCCAGGATGATCGCCGCCACCAGCACCAGTCGCTTCTTCATCGCCATCCCCGGATCAGTCCTGCTGTTCCGCCGCCTCGCGCCCCTGCTGGCGGATGACCGCCTCCTGGCGCGCGTCCTCGATCGAGTACAGCACCGCGTCCACGTCGGCTTCGCGCTCGTCGAACACGAAGTGCCCGGTCAGGACGCTGTCCGGACGCAGGTCGCCCTTTTCGTAGAGCGCCCACATTTCTTCGCCGTAGTGGCTTGCGCTCAACTCGGGCGCGAACCGGGCCAGGCTGTCGCGGACGTTGTGCACGTCGCGCAGCAGCAGCGCGCGTGCGGCGTTGTTGCCGGCGGCGCTGAGCACCTGCGGGAAGTCGATCAGAACCGGGCCGTCGGGCGCCACCAGCACGTTGTATTCGGACAGGTCGCCGTGCACCAGGCCCAGGCACAGCATGCGCACCACGTCGCGCACCAGGCGGGCGTGGTAGTCGCGCGCCTGGTCCGGCTCGAGTTCGACTTCGCCCAGCCGGGGCGCACTGTGACCATCAGCGTCGGTGACCAGGTCCATCAGCAGCACGCCGTGGAAGTGGCCATGCGGCCGCGGTACGGTCACCCCGGCCTCGGCCAGGCGGTAGAGCGCGTCCACTTCGGTGTTCTTCCAGGCGGTCTCGGCCTCGCGCTTGCCGAACTTGGTGGCCTTGCCCATCGCCCGCTGCTGGCGGCTGCCGCGCACCTTGCGGCCTTCCTGGTAGACCACGCGGGCCTGGAAACTGCGCTGGGCCATGTCCTTGTAGACCTTGGCGCACAGCACCTCGCTGCCGCAGCGCACGACATAGACCGAGGCTTCCTTGCCGCTCTTGAGCGGGCGCAGCACCTCGTCGACGATGCCGTCGTCGATCAGCGGCTGCAGGCCCTTGGGGGTTTTCATCCGCCTGCTCAGACCTTCTTCAGGAACGCGGACTTGAGCATCATCGGGCTGCCGTCCACGCGGCCCTCGACGTCATGGTCGCCACCGACCACGCGGATGTTGCGGACCTTGGTGCCCATCTTCAGGACCAGGGACGACCCCTTCACCTTCAGGTCCTTCACCAGCACGACATCGTCACCGTCCTGCAGCAGGTTGCCGTTGGCATCGCGCACCGCCACCACGTCCTCGTCGGCCTCGACCTCGGCGGTCGGCGACCATTCGTGGCCGCAGTCGGCGCAGACCAGGTTCGTACCGTCAGGATAGGTGTTGCCCATGCCGCAAACGGGGCAATCGGGAAGTGCGGACATGGAAACCCTGGGGCGATGGACGGGGCGGGATTATAGCGCCCGCACACCCTGGCCCGTGCGGCACGCCCCTTCAGCGCGGGGCGACATAGCCGCCCGGGATGCCCTGCGGCGACAGCACCAGCTGCCAGAGTTGGGCCCGCCGGCTGCGGAACAGCGCCATCGCGCTGCACAGGTAGAAGCGCCACATGCGCCGGAACCGCCGGTCGTAGGCGGGCAGCGACGGCCAGGCGGCTTCGATGTTGTCGCGCCAGGCCTGCAGCGTCCGGTCGTAGTCGGCGCCGAAGTTGTGCCAGTCCTCGATCACGAACCGGCCTTCGACCGCGGCGCTGACCTGCGCCGCCGAGGGGCATCGAGTTCGGGAAGATGTAGCGTGCGATCCAGGGATCGGTATGGCGGACCGAGCGTTCACCCCCGATCGTGTGCAGCAGGCACCAGCCCCCGGCGGACAGGCAGCGCCGCACGACGTCGAAGAACACGCCGTAGTTGCGCACGCCGACATGTTCGAACATGCCCAGCGACAGCACCCGGTCGAAGCGTTCGTCCACCTCGCGGTAGTCGCACAGGCGGATATCCACCGGGAGGCCGGCGCACAGCTGCCGCGCGAATTCCGCCTGCTGCGTCGACACCGTCACCCCCACGCCCGACACGCCGTAACGTTCGACCGCGTATTTCAGCGTTTCGCCCCAGCCGCAGCCGATGTCCAGCACGCGCATGCCCGGCGCCAGGCCCAGCTTGCGGCAGACCAGGTCGAGCTTGGCCTCCTGCGCAGCGTCCAGGTGTCGGCGGTGCGCCAGTAGCCGCAGCTGTAGACCAGGCGCCGACCCAGCATCGCCTGGTAGAGATCGTTGCCAAGGTCGTAATGGCGGCGGCCGACCTCGAAACTGCGGCGCCGCGACTGCAGGTTGACCAGCCGCGCCTTCAGCGCGGTCCAGGCCGTGGCGATGTCAACCGGGTGCCGGTCCACGCGTGCACGCATCAGGCGGAACAGCAGGCCGTCCAGATCGTCGGCATCCCACCCCTCGTCCATGTAGGACTCACCGAACCCCAGTGAACCGGTTGCCAGGACCTGCGCCGCGAACCGCGGATCGTGCACGCGGATGTCCCAGGGGCGGCCGCCGTCGAGCCGGACGTCCGCGGGCTGCAGCCGCTGCGCGACCCGGCGGGTGAACACATCGCCCGCGACCGGAATACCGCCGTTCATGGAACGGCCTCCTCCTGCTGGAAAAACCAGGCGTTTTCAGGATACGCCGCGGCCCGCGGTCAGCCAATCCGTGGTGTCAGGCTGACGCGGCGTCCATCGCGAGCTCGAACGAACGCACACGCGCGGCATGGTCGAAAATGTTCGCCGTAAGCAGCAGTTCGTCCGGCTGGTGCCTGGCTATGAAATCCTGCAGCCCGGCCCGCACGGTCGCGCCACTGCCGACCACGGCGCAGGCGAGCGCGGCATCGATGCCCTGCTTCTCGTGCGGCGTGCAGTAGGCGTGGATGGCTTCGGCGCTTTCCAGCGGCGGCGGCACCAGGCCGGGACGGCCACGGCGCAGGTTGACGAAGGCCTGCTGCTGGGTGGTGAACAGGCGTCCGGCCTCGGCATCGGTTTCGGCCGCCACGACGTTCAGCGCCAACATCACGTGCGGTGACGCCAGCCGCGCCGACGGGCGGAACTCGCGGCGGTAGGTCGCCACCGCGGTGTCCAGCGCATCGGGCGCGAAATGCGAGGCGAACGCATAGGGCAACCCCAGCACCGCTGCCAGCCGTGCGCCGAACAGGCTAGACCCCAACACCCAGACCTCCAGCGGCACGCTCTCGCCGGGCACGGCGCGCACCGCCTGCCCTGCCCGCGCGGGCTCGAAATAACCGAGCAGTTCGGCCACGTCGGCCGGGAATTCCTCGGCGTTTTCGTAATAGCGGCGCAGGGCCCTGGCCGCGGCCTGGTCGGTACCCGGCGCACGTCCCAGCCCCAGGTCGATGCGGCCGGGGAACAGCGTGCCCAGCGTGCCGAACTGTTCGGCCACCTGCAGCGGCGCGTGGTTGGGCAGCATCACGCCGCCGGCGCCAACGCGGATCGTGTCCGTGCCGGCCGCAACATGGCCGATCAGCACCGCGGTCGCCGCGCTGGCGATGCCGGGCATGTTGTGGTGTTCGGCCAGCCAGTAGCGCCGGTAGCCGAGGCGTTCGGCGTGGCGGGCCAGGTCGAGCGTGTTGGCGAAGGTCGCCGCCGGCGTGCTGCCTTCGGTGACGGGGGCCAGGTCGAGGATCGAGAGCGGGATCATGGGGAGTCCAGGAAGACCAGACTCCCGATGTGGGGGCGAAGCCCGCGAACTCCATGGCATCAACGGCATGAATCTTGCTTTGCATATGAGGCCATGTTTTCTGCCCGCGCGGAGCACCGAATGCGATACGCATCACAATCCAAGGCCGATACCGCCAAGGCCGATCCGGCCGAACGGGTGCAGCGGTCCCGTGAGACAGCCACCCGGCTGCAGTCCCTGCCCCAGCGCACCTATCGTTTCCGGGTGCTGGGCATGGGCCTGGGGTCGCTGCCACTGATCGCGGTGATGCACGAACTGCAGTCACCCTGGCCGGCCTGGGCCTGGATGGTGTTCGGCTGTTTCATCTGGCCGCACCTGGCCTATGGGGTCGCCCGCCGCAGCCGCGACCCGTTCCGGGCCGAGCTCAGGAATTTCATGCTCGATTCCTGCCTCGCCGGCAGCTGGCTGCCGCTGATGCACTTCAACCTGATGCCGTCGGTGGTGCTGCTCACGGTGGTCACCGCCGACAAGATCAATTCCGGCATCCGCGGCCTGTGGCTGCGCTCGCTGCCCGGCGTGGTCGTGGCGATGCTGGCCGCGGGCCTGTTCACCGGATTCGCGATGCAGCCGCAGTCGAGCATGACCGTGGTGCTGGCCAGCCTGCCGATCCTTGTCATCCACACGCTGGCCGTCAGCCTGGGCAGCTACCAGCTGGTGCGTCGCGTGCAGCAGCAGAACCTGCAGCTCGAAGCCCTGACCCAGCGTGACGCGCTGACCGGCCTGGACAGCCGCCGACACTGGGAGAAACAGGCGCAGATCCTGCTCAGGCACCACCAGACCGAAGACAAGCCCGCGACACTGATGCTGATCGACGCCGACCATTTCAAGAGCATCAACGACCGCTATGGCCACGGCGTCGGCGACGACGTGCTGCGCGGCATCGCCGACCTGCTGCGCCGAGAACTGCGTGGCGACGGCCATGCCGGCCGACTGGGCGGCGACGAGTTCGTGGTGGTGCTGCCGGTGGCGCTGGCCGAAGCGCAGCACATCGCAGAACGCCTGCGCGCCGCGGTCGAAGGCCTGCGCTTCGAGAACAGTCCAGACCTGCGCGGTTCGATCAGCCTGGGCCTGGCGGCGGCGCCGGTCAGCGGCCTGGGACTGCGCGAGTGGATCGAGGCGGCCGATCGCGCGCTCTACCGCGCCAAACACGAAGGCCGCAACCGTGCCTCGACGGGCGAGGCCCGCAACGTCGTCGAGAGCTGAGCCAAACGCTGGCCGTGCGTCAGGGCAACCGGTCCGCCAGCGGCAGCGACTGCCGGCGCAACTCGTCCGCGAACGCGGCCGCCATGCGGCGCGCACCTTCCGGCGAGAAATGCGTGTCGTCCTCGATGCCCTGCGGATAGTTCGGATGCTGGCCCGGCGCCTGCCACAGGAACAGCGCCTTCGAACCCTCGACACCCGCTGCGGTCACTACGTCCGAACTCAGCCGCTCCATGTCCACCAGCGCCACCTGTTCGCGCGCCGCGAGTTCGCGCACACGCTGCGGATACCCGCCGTGACTGGGCACGAGCCTGCCGGTGGCGTCGAAGTTCCGCCGGGCCACCGGCGTCAGCAGCATCGGCGTCGCCTCGCGCGCCCGCACCTCGCGCAGGAAACGCTCGAGGTTGGCGACATAGTCCGGCAGCGGCGTGTAGCGGTCGGGCTTGTTCTCGGACTGGTCGTTGTGCGCGAACTGGATCAGCACCACGTCGCCCGGCGCCAGCACCTCCAGCAGCGCCTGCCATTCGCCCAGTTCGATGAAGGTGCGCGTGCTGCGGCCGTTGCGCGCGCGGTTGTCCACCACCACGGTGCCGGGCCGGAACTGCGCCTGCAGGTATTCGCCCCAACCACTTTCCGGGCGCTTGACGTCCAGTTTCGGCGCCATCGTCGAATCACCGGCCAGGTGCACGGTGACGGCGGCGGCAACGGGCGGCGCTTCGGGCGCGGCCAGCGCCAGCATCAGGCCAAGGCAGGTGGCGAACATGGCGTGGTTCAGCTCGAAAGGTAGGAAGGCGCGGCCGGCCCGGACGTCGCGCCGGCATAGGGGAAGACGCACCCGCCACCTGTCGCGCCGAAGCAAAGAACATCAGGTAGACGAAGCGGCCGTTTTGCAGCGAATCACCGAAGGCCTCGCCCGCCGTATGCCACAGCCAGGGCCGCAGCAGCACCAGGCGGTTGAAGCGCATCGGCACCCGCATGGTGAGCTCCCACTTGGAATCGTCCAGCGTGTCGCGCTCCAGGATGTCGGCGATCATCTGCTTGGCCGAGACATGCCCCATCGCCTGCGCTTCCTGGTCGTTGTAGGGACCGCGTTCGGTATTGGTCGGAATGTGCCGGAAGAACTCGGTGCCACCGCGGCAGTCTTCCGGCCGGCTCAGGTAGAGGATGCCCGACCAGTGCGAGGCGTCCACGTGCACCTTGGCCCGGCCGGTGTCGCCGGCGGTGGCGATGCGGAACTTGCCGTGGGCCTGGCTCGGCGACAGCGCCACCAGCGGCTCGCCCACCAGCTTCGAGACCTGCTGGTCCAGGCCCTGGATGGTGATGCGTTCGTGCGAGTTGCGGCCGGGGAAATTGCCGTCCACCGGCGGATAGGTCAGGCGCAGTCCCGCCTCGCGCAGGTCCTGCGCGTTGTCCATAAGTCGTCGACGATGATCTGGGAAACGGGCATGGCCGGAGTCTAACCTTCGGCCCGGAAGTCCCGAAACCCCGCCCCACTTGTTCGACCGTACCCGGATGCATGTGAGTCAGGCGACTTCCGGCAGGGGTGCCGGACGGGCCCGGGCAGACTAGGATGGGCGCCGGTCGGAATCCCGGAGAAAGCCCATGTCCCTGCGCCCCCTCAGTCTCGCCATCATCCTCACGCTCGGCAGCGGCCTGATGGCCTGCCAGCCCGCCCCCAGGCACCGGAAGCATCTGCCGAAGCACCGGCTGCCGCGCAACCGGCGAACGACATCGCCGCCAAAGTGGCGGCCTACGCCCAGGTGCCGCTGACGGCCGACCTTTCGCACCTGTCCGACGGCGACCGCCAGGCCATCGTGCTGTTGCTTCAGGCCGGCGAGATCATGGACGCGCTGTTCTGGAAGCAGGTGTACGGCGACAAGGACGGCCTGCTGTCGACCATTCCCGACGAAGCCACGCGCCGTTTCGTCGAGATCAACTACGGCCCCTGGGACCGCCTGGACAATGACAAACCCTTCGTGGACGGTGTCGGCCCACGTCCGCCCGGCGCACGTTTCTACCCGGCCGACATGACGAAAGAGGAATTCGCCGCCGCCGACCTGCCCGGCAAGGACAGCCTGTACACGATCCTGTCGCGCGACGAAGGCGGCCAGCTGGTGGTGGTTCCCTACCACGTCGAATACGGAACCGAACTCAAGCAGGTTGCAGACCTGCTGCGCCAGGCGGCCGAAGTCGCCAGCGACGAGAGTTTCCGCAATTACCTGAAGCTGCGCGCCGAGGCGCTGGAGACCGACAACTACCAGCCCAGCGACATGGCCTGGATGGACATGAAGACCAGCCCGATCGACGTCGTCATCGGTCCGATCGAGAGCTACCAGGACGCGCTGTACGGCACCAAGGCCGCGTTCGAGGCCTTCGTGCTGGTCAAGGACATCGAATGGAGCGAGCGCCTGGCGAAGTTCGCGCAGCACCTGCCGGCGCTGCAGCGCGGCCTGCCGGTCGAGGAAAAGTACAAGGCCGAGATGCCGGGCACCGACGCCGACCTCAACGCCTACGACGCCATCTACTACGGCGGCGACGCCAATTCCGGCGCCAAGACCATCGCCATCAACCTGCCCAACGACGAAGAAGTCCAGCTCGCCAAGGGTTCACGCCGCCTGCAGCTCAAGAACGCCATGCGCGCCAAGTTCGACACCATCATGCTGCCGATCTCGGCCCAGCTGATCGCCGAGGACCAGCGCGACCAGGTCACCTTCGACGCCTTCTTCGAGAACGTGATGTTCCATGAGGTCGCGCACGGCCTGGGCATCAAGAACACGCTCGACGGCAAGGGCACGGTGCGCGAGGCGCTGACCGACCTGACCAGCAGTTACGAAGAAGGCAAGGCCGACATCCTGGGCCTGTACATGATCGGCAAGCTGGGCGAGATGGGCGAACTGGACGCCGCCAAACGCAACCACAACTACGTGACCTTCCTGGCCGGCATCTTCCGCTCGGTGCGCTTCGGTGCTTCCAGCGCGCACGGCCGGGCCAACATGGTCGCCTTCAACTGGCTGCAGCGCGAAGGCGCCTTCAGCCGCGACGAAGCCACCGGCCAGTACCGCGTGGACTTCGAGAAGATGCAGGCGGCGGTGGATTCGCTGTCGGCGAAGATCCTGACCCTGCAGGGCGATGGCGACTACGCCGGCGCCAAGGCGCTGCAGGACGAGCTGGGCGGCATCGGCCCGGTGCTGCAGTCCGACCTGGACCGCATCGAGCAGGCGAACATCCCGGTGGACATCGTGTTCACGCAGGGCCGCGAGGTGCTGGGGCTCTGACGCAAGCGCACGGGACAGCCACTCAGCGCAGCTGGCTGTCCTTGCTGCCGCGGCGGTTGTAGCCGCTGGCGGCCGTCTGTTCGTGGTCGTGCGCTTCCTGGCAGGGCACGCACAGCCGCACGCCCGGCAGCGCCTTGCGGCGGGCTTCGGGGATCTTCGCGTCGCACTCCTCGCAGCGCTTCAGGCTCGGGCCCTTGGGCAGCTGGTCGCGCACGCGCTGGATGCCATCCTTGATGGTGGCGTCGATCTGGTCCTGTACGGCGCCGTCGCCGGCCCAACCGGTGGCCATGGCTCGCTCCGGGAATTGCAGTGGGGATGTCCGGATGATGTGGCCGTTGCCGATGGAATCCAAGGGCCTGGCCGCACGGAGGGCCATTGGCCGGGCATCGTTCAGGCGGGTTACGATGCCGACGCTGTCGCCGCGAGCGGTGCCGCCCTCCAGGCCCTCCGCCCGGTTTCCCCGCATCCCCGATCGGAGCAAACCATGCGCCTGCCCTTCCCCTGATGCTTGCCGCCTCCCTCAGCCTTGCCGCCTGCGGCAGCCAGGCCGAGCCCAGCCCCGCGGACGATGCCGCCAGCGCTGAGTCCGGACAGGAGGTTCCCGAAGCCGCTGCCCAGACCGCCGCAGGCGTCACGGAGCTGGCTTACGAGGACAGCGCGCCGAGTGGTGGCGATCAATCCCCGGCCGAGCTGCCGATGGAAGGTGCGCCGGAAGCCCCGCACCTTCTGCCGAACCGGCCGCCGAAGCCGCACCCGCCGTCGTCGCCGACTTCGACCCCGCCAGCGTGCCCGAGTCCGGCGCCAGCCTGCCGCCCTTCCCCTTCTTCAAGGAACCCGAGGGCCTGAAGACCACGCTGGACGACAAGGACCGCAACAAGAACTTCGACCGAGAACACATGATCGCCGGCGGCAAGGTCATCGCCGTCGAAGGCAAGGTGTTCCGCGACCGCTTCCAGCTGACGCATCCGGAGCAGCGCGAATACAGCGACATCGAATTCCAGCGCAACTACGCCGACGCCATCGCCGCGCTCGGCGGCGTCAAGGTCAGCGACACCCAGTACACCGGTGAAGTGCTCGAAGCCTTCGGCGGCCGCGACAAGGTGGACCGCCACTACCACGGCACCTGCGCCAGCGAAGGCTGCGAAAACAATACCTACCTGATCCGCCAGGGCGGCAAGGAATGGTGGATCCAGGTCAGCACCGGCGCCATCCCGCTGCACGGCGAGGTGGTGGTGCTGGAACGCCAGGGCATGACCAGCAAGCTCGGTTTCGTGGACGCCGCCGAGATGAAGAAGAAGCTCGACGCCGACGGCCGCATCGCGCTCTACATCAATTTCGACGTGGACAAGGCCGTGCTGCGCCCGGATGCCGCGCCGGTGATCGACGAGATCGCCAAGCTGCTGGCCGGCGACCCGGCACTGAAGCTGTCCATTGATGGCCACACCGACGCCACCGGCACCGCAGAACGCAACCGCGAACTGTCGAAGCAGCGCGCGGAGTCGGTGCTCGCCGCCCTGGTCGGCAAGGGCATCGCCGCCGACCGCCTCAGCGCCCAGGGGTTCGGCCCCGACAAGCCGCTGGTGCCGGAAACCGACGAGGCGAGCCGGGCAAAGAACCGGCGCGTGGAACTGGTCCGCCAACCCTGAGCCGCGTCCTTGCCAAACCAGACCGATGACCGTGCCTGTCGTGCGATGTGGACCATCGCACGCAGGCCGCCTGCGGCCGGGATCGCCGGTGCCTTGCTGGGCCTGACGCTGAGCTTTCCCGCCATCGCCACCGACACGGCACCCGTTTCCCGCATCGAAGAAGCCCACGCCTGCATCCAGGTCGGCCTGGCCGTCGCCGGGGACCAGGCACTGGACCTGGGCAAGCCGCTGTCGGCGCAGTACCGTGTCGGCGCCAGACTGTCCGGGCAGGCCTGCGACGACGTGCGCTCGCACACACTGAGCGCGTCGAAGGCCCCGCCCGTGATCGCCGCCCTGCGCCATCTGGGTTCACAACTGGAGTCGGGCGACCCCGCCGCCATTGAACTGGCCGAATGCGCGGCCCGCGGCGGTTCCATCACCTTCGCCGACAAGGAACCGCAGGTGTCGGAGACCGGCCTGCAGATCTGGCTGCTGGCCTGCGGCGAGGAACGGCAGGTGCTGGCGACGCTGGACAAATCAAAGGAGGCTCCCACTGTCGCCACCCTTCAGCTCATCCCCGCACAGACTCCGGAGGCCGTGGCGGAAGAATTGGTGGCCGACACCCTGGCACCGCCGTTCTGGAAACCAGACGACCTGAAGATTGACGCTGCGCTCAGCCGCGAGGCCGAGGACGGCAAAGCCGACGACGATGAAATCAAACTGCGGGTGGAAGCCGGCTGGGAACGCGGCGCCAACGTGACCCTGTTCACGCTCGACAATGAATACGAAACCCGGGACGGCGAGATCCTCAGCCGCGAGGTGGCCAGCCGCCTGCGCTGGATCCGCGACTTCCAACCGGGCTGGTTCGTGATGGCCGAGGGATACGCAGAGCGCGACCTGTTCGAGTTCGAGGACGTCGACTACGACTATCTGCTGCTGCAGGCCGCCGCCGGCGGTGGTTACCGCTGGCGCTGGAGCGACCGGGGCATGCTGCGCGTTGCCGTGCTCTGGAACGAATTCGACGTCAGCCTGGTCGACCTGGATGCCGACGAGCGAGTCAACGCACCATCGATCTACCTGGCCAGCGAATGGCAGCTCTCGACGCGGCTTTCCGCCAAGGGTTGGGGCGAGTTCTACTACTGGGAAACCGGTGACGTCGGCAGCGACATCGATGCCGAACTGCATTACGAACTGACCCGGCACCTGGGCTTCGGCCTGCGCTGGACCTATACCCGCGACGCCGCCTCGCTCAACCGCACCAACGAGGAAGAAGCGCGGCTGTACCTGCGTTACCGGTTCTGACACCGGGCCGAAGGCGCACCGGCACGGTCATTCCGTCGTATACGGCGTCGTCTCCAGCGTCACCCAGATGCGGTCGGCCTGGGCGATATACCCCGGGCGGTCCTTGTTCCAGGTCGTCTGCACCGGCAGGTTGTAGTTGAGGTAGAGCTTGCCGTCCACGACCGCGAAAGCGGCCGGGTCGGTGCCGACTTTGTAGCCGCGCGAGGTGCCGAATGCGCAATAGCCGCCGTACTGCGGCGCGTATTTCGCCGGATCGGCGGCGAAGGCGTCGCGGTTGGCGGCGCTGGCGAAGCGCCAGGTGGCGCCGTTCCAGTCGTGGCTGAATTCGGCCCGGCCTTTCACCGGCGCGCCAACCGTATGGTAGGCCACCGTGTCGTAGCCCCGCAGGGCGCCCTCCCGGTCTGGAACACCTCGTCCACGGCGGCGGCCGGCAGGGCGAGCATCAGCATCAGGGCGAAACAGTGTCGGATCAGGTTCTTAATGACGGTCTCCAGTGGGTTGCCTGGATACAGGAGGCCCGTTGAGGGCGAAAGGATGCGTGGCCGGGCGAGCGTGCCCGGCGGCGCAACTAAGTCCAGGTATCGGCTCTAGCGGCCGCGCACCGCATCGATTTCCGCAATGATCGCGCGGCAGCCGGTGGCCTTGTCCAGGCTGATGGCGGCATCCGCCATGGGCATTCCCTTCGCCACCGCCCAGACCACCGCCCGGGCGTCGAATTCGTTCAATCCCAGGCCGGTGATCTCGTTGACGATCAGGCGGCAGAAATTGGACCCGGCCGCGTCGGCCTTGTTGCGGTTGGCCATGGCCACCTGGCTGGCCGTGAACCATGCCTTCTGCGACAGCAGCGCGTGCACGCTGCCGGTTTCCTGGCCCCCGACGAGCACCGGGTAGTTCAGGATCTCGCCTGCACTGAAACTGGTCATGGCGTTGTGCTGCGCCTGGACCTTGTCCGTCACGCAACGCTTGAGCTGGTTCTGCTCCGGACAGACCCTCCAGTCCGAGAACACGGATGGCCGCGGATAGTCGAAGGTCAGTATCCACGAGCCGACATATCTAGGTTCCTTGCTGTTCCAGGAATAGTCCTTCGGTATGAAGAAACGCACGTGCACGCCCCGGGGTTCGCCTTCTTCGCCCACGCGCCACTCCTTGAGATCCCGGTCCGACCAGTGCTCCTCGGTCAAACCACTGGCGAAAAGCCGTGAAATGGCGTCGTCCAGGGCGATCGCCTGCTCCTTCGCCACCGACTGGGTCAGTCGCGTGATCACCGGCAGGTTGTGCGAGACCGCGTCGGAAATACCGACCGCCACCTGCATGGCGGTGGCCGCACCGCGGGATGTGTACGATTTGCTCCCGTTCACGGAAATCTTGACGCTGGGCGCCGACGAGCGGCCGTCCACAGAAACCAGGAAGAGTGGGAAACCGCTGCGTGAATGGTGTATCGACCGACTCCAGCTTTCGCCCTTCGAACCGCTTTCGTGCGATATGGTCGCCAGCGGCACCGTGGCCACGAAGTTTCCCGCCGTCACATGGGCCGACAGGTTCATGGAGAAATCGCGGTCCACGAACGCGCGCGCCACCCAACCCCTCGGTTCGTACGGCAACACTTCGGTGCCATCGTCTTGCCCGCCCCTGGACGCCATCTCGCCGTGGATCATCAGGCGGGTATACATGCCTGAAAAATCGGCCCCTCGATACGACGGCTCCTTCCATTCGTCCACGTAGCCACTCCATGGCGTGATGTTGACCATCGCTGCGCCATGACTGTCCGATT
Source organism: Arenimonas daejeonensis (assembly GCF_007993735.1). GTDB lineage: Bacteria > Pseudomonadota > Gammaproteobacteria > Xanthomonadales > Xanthomonadaceae > Arenimonas > Arenimonas daejeonensis. Next base: position 2,339,146 of record NZ_CP042453.1, read on the forward strand.
TCGGTATTTCGGAGGGGCGGACGGCGGCGCGGAATACCGTGGGGTCGATGCGCACGCCGAGACCAGCGCCACCATTCCGACGCCCGCCAAGTTCCGCGATAGCGACTTCAGTCGCCCCGCACCCGTGCGATTCTTGCTGCGATTGATCATGAGCTGCCCCCTGGTGGATTCGACTTACAACCGGCGTTACACGCAGCCGGCCGCCGGCACAGGACAGGCTCAAACCTAGCTTCGACGACAGGCGAGCGATGCGAATGGCATCACGAATCCCCGGTCAGGACCGCGGATGTGGCACAATTGCGCCCCCATCCACGCCCCGAGACCATCCCCATGAACAAGAAAGCCCGCGCCCGCCGCCGCGCTGCCCGTCTGAAAAGCATCCGCTGATCCGACGGCGGCCCCGCCGCGTGAAAGGCCAGCCCCGGGCGACCGGCGCTGGCCTTTTTCATGCCCAGGCCGTTGGTTTGCGGTACCGGCCACGCACTGGCTAGCATCGTCTCGGCACCTTTCGCGGAGACGTCAATGCCCCTGCGCCTGCTCGCCCTCGCCTTGCTGCTGCTGGCAGGGCCGGTCCTATCCCGCGACGCGTTCGAACGCATCACGCCCGAACAGGCCGGCTATTCGACCTCCGGCCTCGAGTCGCTGTGCTGGTGCAGCGGGTGAACACCGGGCAGGCCTTCGAGTTCAGCGACGGTGACCTGTACCCTGTGATCCGGGCCGTGCACGCGGCACGCCTGCCGCGCTGATCCCGATCAGAACTCGGGCGGCGGCCCGGTCCACAACGCGGGCTGCTGGTGCAGCCATTCCAGTGCCGCCACTTCGCTTTCGAACAAGTCGGCGTCGAAGCCCAGGCGGCGGGCCACGACGATGTCGAACCGCTCCGGATCGTTGATCTCGCGCCGGCTGATCATGGCCACCTTGGCGCGGCCGTGCACGGTGTCGGCCCAGCGCCGCACCATCTCGGCCCGCTGGGCCAGGCCCGGGCTGGCGAAACCGGTCATTTCGCGCACATCCAGCAGCACCTTGCGGGCGCCCTGTTCCACCGCACGGCGCAGCGCCTCGTCAACCGCCTGTACCGCCTGCGGGAAGGTCTGTTCGCCCCTGGAAGCGGACCACCAGCACCTCGTCCATCATCGAGACGCCCTCCGGAACACCGCCCCTACCTTATCAGTCGCCGGATCAGGCCTGGGCGTGCCAGGCCTGCAGCAGCTCCGTTTCCTTCTCGCACGGGATGCCGGCGCGCATTTCGGCCTGGCGTTCGGCCGGCAGGCTGCGGTACCAGGCCAGCAAGTCCGTGACCGTGGTGGCCAACGGACGGAACGTAAGGCCCGCTGCGATCGCCTTGGCATTGCTCACCGCGCCGTAACCCGAATACGGCGTGCCTTCGCGCGGCACCCAGATCGGCAGGCCGACCTGGTGTTTGTCCAGGAAAGCCGGCGTCACATGGGTGAAGCGCACCGGCCCGCCGGTGACGGCGTGGCAACCGTGCACCATTGCATCGGTCGTCAATGCGTAGTCCGGGCCACAGGCGTTGAAGGTGCCGGTGCTGCCGCTTTCGGCCAGGCGGATCATCCACTCGCCCAGGTCGCGGCCGTCGATGATCTGCACCGGATCCAGGCCATCCCCGGGCACCAGCACTTCCCCGCCCTGGGCGATGCGTTTGGGCCAGTAGGTGAAGCGGTCGGTCTCGTCGCGCGGGCCGACGATGTAACCCGGCCGCACGATGGTCACCTTCGCGCCGAACTGTTTGCGCGCCTCGGCCTCGCTCAGGGCCTTCAGCGAACCATAGAGGTTTTCGACGTCGGCGCGCAGCGTGACCATGGTTTCGGCCATCGCGTCCTTGCCCTTGTACTGGGCCACCGGCGCGTCTTCGGTGATGCCGGGTTTCGCGCCATCGGCGTACACCGAGATGGTGGAGATGAACAGGTAATGCCCGACGTTGCCCTTGAGCACCTTGCCGGCATCACGCACCCACGACGGCAGGCTGGTGGGGTTGTCTATGCAGACGTCCCACTGGCGGCCTTCCAGTGACTTCAGGTCGCCGGTGTCGCGGTCGCCCAGCAACTGCTCCACCTCGCCCGACCATTCCGGCGTCGGCCGCTTGCCGCGGTTGAACATCGTCACCTTGTGGCCGCGCGCCAGTGCGTAGTTGATCTGGAACGGGCCGGTGAAGCCGGTGCCGCCCAGGATCAGGATGCGCAGCGGCCTGGCGGCCTTCGGGATGGTGGCCGCGGACGATTGCGCGGCGGCAAGGGACGGCAGTACGGAACCTGCAGCCGCGAGGGCCCCGAGCTTCAACAGGTCACGGCGGGTGGTGGACATGGCGCTCCCCTGGCGCGGAATGGAAACGCGACCATGACACTGGTCCAGGCCAGCCGCACATGGCGAAAGTCGGGGGTCCCGGCTAGCGCACCATGCAGCGCCGGTAGCGCTCGTCCACCCGGGTGGCGAACCAGGCCGTGGTCAGCCGGCGGGTGATCTTGGGGCTTTCCAGGGTGATGCCCGGGATCATCTCGCGCGGCAGCGGCTTGCCGGCGCGGCGTTCGGCCAGGGCGAACACCCGGCCGAAGAGCTCGCTGTCGTTGAAGTCGAGGCGGTCGCCGCGTTCCATCGCCTCGCGGATCGCCCGGTAGTCCATGCCCAGTTCGCCGGACAGGCTGCGTACGGCCAGTTCGGTCTCGCCGGGACGGGCCAGCGGCGCGCCTGGCGTCAACAAGTCGCCGTCCAATGCCAGCGTGCGGCCGCTGGCCACGGCCACGGCATTCTGGAAGGCAGCGTTGCGGCTGGCATACCAGCCGGCGTTGAAGTCGGCGAACCGGTGCACCTTGCGCGTGTACGGCGTGTCGTAACCCAGCAGGTGGGCGATGCCGAAATACATGCCGCCGCGGCGCGTGAACACTTCGCGGCGCACGCTGTCCTGGATGGGATACGGATAGTCGTCCGCGTGCGATTCGGCGAACGGGATGGACACCTGCATCGGCCCACCGGTCTGCACCGGATTCTTTCCGTCCAGCAGGCGACGGCCCAGGGGCACACGGCCGGTCAGGTCCTCGTAGATTTCGCTGAGTTCGCGTTCGGTGCGTACCTTCGACAGGCGCTCGTCGTAGGTCCGGCCGTCGGTGGACTTGAGCTTCAACGCGGCGTTGAGCGCGAACATCGGCACGTGCAGCGCGGCGGCACGGCGCTCGAGTTCACGCCGCGCGATCACCGGCAGGTTGGCGACCGGCGGGTCGGCCTTGTAGCCGGATTCCTGTTCGGTCACCGCCAGCACCGCGCAGATGTTCTCGGGGATCGGCGCGATGTCCTGCGCGGCGAAGGCCGCCTGGATGTCGGTGGCCCAGCCCGCACGGTCGTCCAGCGTGGCGGGCAACCGGCGTGCGATCTCGCCGCGCACCTCGTCGGGCGTCGGCCCCGGCGGCGTGGTGGCGCAGCCGGCGAGCAGAAGCATAGCCACCCACAGCGGACGAGACGATCGGGTCATGCCTGGCCGACGGCGCGGATTCGTGGACGCCTCAACGGCCGCTGTGCGCCAACGCATGATCCAGTGCCGCGCACACGGCCGCCGCCTGCGCGTCGTTGCACTGCTGCGTGGTGGCGCGCGGGCTGTCGGGATAGACCTCGGTGGTGCACTTGTACGGCGCGTCGGTGATGCCGGCGCACAGGCCCAGCTGGCGCAGCGGATACCGGATGACGCCGTGCGCCACCACCGGAGAACCGATGATCTCGCCCTTGGCGTCGGCCGGCGCGATGTGGGTCACCTTCGCCACCGCCTCGATGATCGCCTGCTGGAAGGCCGGCTGCGGCGCCTCGGTGTCGTCCACCGCGTAGAAACCATCGGGAATGAGGTCGGGTTCGAACGGCTTGCCATCACGCGCGGCCAGCGCCGGGCGGAACTCGGACTCGTCGCTGTCGGTGGTCTCGTGCAGGTCGATATGCACGATGAACTGCGTGCGCAGCGGTTCGACCAGGCGCAGCAGCGCGGCCGACTCACCCGCCGGGCTGTCGGCGCGGAAGGACCGGTTCGGGTCGATCGCGTCCGGGTTCCAGCGGTGGATGCGCTCGTAGGCCCAGGGGCTGATGCAGGGCGCCACCAGCACGTTCAGCCGGCCGTCGTAGTCCGCCAGATGCCGGTCAATGAACTGCAGCGCGCCATGCACGCCGCTGGTTTCGTAGCCGTGCACTCCGCCGGTGACCAGCGCACAGGGCAGACCGTCACGCCAGTGGCGACTGCGGACGGCGAAAAGTGGATACCGGCCGTCCGGCGCGTAATCAAGCTCACCGTACGGCACCACGTCGAATCGTTCGCGCAGGCGCTCGATCGCGCTGAGCACATCCCCGGCGTAACTGCGGTGCTGGCGCTGACTGGCACGCCATTGGGCCTTTTCGGCCGCGCCCCAGGGCTGGCCGGGCTGGCCGATGGGATAAAAACGTTCGAGTGTGTTCATGGTGGGTGCTCGCTTTGATATCGCTGGCCAAGTGTAGCCCGCACCCTGCCGCGGCAGCGATGCCGACCCGTCCTACAAGCGGCAGCACATCCAGACACTGGGCACCTGCGCGTTGAAACCCGCCTTGCGGTAGGCATGGCGCGCCGGTTCATGGCTGACGTCGCCACCGGTGCCTACCGTCGCCACCCGCATGCCGGCCTCGCGCATGCGCGCCAGGGCGAATTCGTACATCGCCGTGCCGATGCCGCGGCCGGTGTGGTCCGGGGCGACGGCATTCAGTCCTATCTCGCCCATCGCGCGTCCGGAATCCAGTCGAACGGACACGAAGCCCACGACCTGCCCGCTGCATTCGGCGGCGTACACCTCCCAGCCGGAATCCGGTGCCATCAGCCCGGCCAGAAGCTCGCCGTGGGCCTGGTCGTCCTTTTCCTGCGCCAGCGCATACAGCTCCGGCCCCAGCAGGTTGCGGAAGGAGGCGAAGACCGGTGCGAAGGCCGCGGCGCGGACGGCGTCCAGCGCCTCGCGGTCTGCGACATCGGCCGCTCGGATGCGGAGGTCGGGCAGGTGCGTTTTCATGCGGGTCTCGCAGGGTCGGACGAACCTGCAGGTCATACGCAGGAATGCGCGGTGACCCGCCAGGGCTTTCCGCTTTGCCGCCGCCCCCTCTCCCCGGCCCTCTCCCGCGAGGGGAGAGGGAGAAGTGAGGTGCCCAGGCGAAGGGCGTCAGCCCTTGGAATCTGGTTTGTTGACGAATTTCTCCAGCAGCTTCTTGCCTTCCGGCGACTGCGCCAGGCCTTCGAGCATGCTGGCCACCGCGGTGCCGCCGTCGGCCGAGAACAGGTCCATCACGCCGGACAGGCCCTTGCCCGGGCTGCCGGCGTTGGAGATCACCTTCACGTCGGCGGACTTGAGCGCTTCGGCCTGGGCCGTGCCCACCGCCTGCGCGGCCTCGATGTTGCGGATGCCGAGCAGGTATTATGGTAACCCTTGTCGCTGCCGATCTTCTCGGCCAGCTTGATCTGCGCGTCCACCGGCGCCATCAGGATCGCCGTTTCGGCCTGGCCCTTGGCGTTGCCTTCCGGGGTGATGCCCTCGGCGTTGCGCTTGGCGGCTTCCAGCTGGCCTTCGGCGGTCAGCACGGTCTGCTGCTTGTTGCCCTCGGCCGAGACAATGGCGACCTGCTTGGCGGCCTCGGCGGACACCACGGACACCTGGCGGGCGGCGTCGGCCTGCACGATGGCCACGTCCTTGGCCTGGGCGGCGGCGATGACCGCGGCCTCGCGACTGATCTCGGCGCCGCGCACGGTGTTCACCTGCACCACGTCCATTTCCTTGGCCGCGGTTTCGCGCTGCTGCACCTTCACCTGCTGCGACGCCTGCTCGTTGGCCACGCCCACGTTCTTGTCCTTCTCGGCCGTGCGCAGGCCCACCTGTTCGGCGGCCAGCTGGCGCGACATCTCGATCTCGCGCTTGGCGGCGATCTCGGCCATCTCGGCCTGGCGCATGTTGTCGGCCACCACCAGGCGCGACTCGCGCTCGATGCCCGAGGTGCGCTTGGCCATGATGTTGTGGATGACGTCGCTGTCCTTGCTGTCGCGGATGTCCATCAGCTCGATGTTCTTGATCGCCTCCACGCCCCAGCCGCCCAGCTGCGGCTGCACTTCCTTGGTGAAGGCTTCGCCGAAGCGGCTGCGGTCGAGCATGATCTGGTCGATCTCGTGCGCCGCAAGCACGGTGCGCACCGAGCCCTGCACGATGGCGGTCAGCTGTTCCTTCAATTCCTCGAACGAGGCGACGCGCTGCGCGGCGGTGTTGGAGTCGCTGATGCGGAAGAAGGCCATCACGTGCACCAGGAAGGGCACGCGTTCCTTGTCGTAGGCCGCGTAGTCCGGCAGGTCGATGGAAAAGTTCGACACCGGCAGCGTGACCCGGGTCAGGCCGATCATCGGGATGCGCGAGGGCCACTCGTAATAGGTGTTGCTGTCGAAGCCCTTGCCGTACGAGACCGTGTTCTTGCGGGTCTGCACGATGTGCACTTCATTCACCGGCACCACGCGGCGCAGGGCGATGACCCAGAAGAACAGCGTGACGCCAAACAGCGCAGCCGCGGCGATGGCGGCGACCAGGATCAGGGAAGTGCCGAGCATGGGAAGGTCCGGGGCAAGGGTTGGAGACCCCAGTATAGGGATGCACCCGTACGGAATGACGACCCGGGACCAGACCGGATAGGCTGGCCGCGCCCCTGCCGTCCGGAAGGCCCGACCATGCGCACCGCCACCGTCATCCTGTTCCTGCTGGCCCTGGGCTGCGGCATTTTCGGCTACTGGGGTCTGCACACCCCGGCCGGGCGCCGCGCCTTCGACGAAATGGCCGGCATCATCCCGCAGGTCGCGGCCTGGTCGAGCCTGGTGCTGGCCGCTGCCGCGCTGGTGACCGGCTGGCTGGCCTGGCGCGGGCCGCGCGGATAGTACGGGCGCACCTGCGGACCGATGCGCGCGGCTGTCCGCTTATTCACTAACACCCCGTAACGGCTGCTAACATCGCCATCTCACCGGGTTGGGGGACCCAAGCACATGATGTCGCGTGATACGTAGCACCTGGCGCGTCTGCGCGCTGCTTTTCTGCGCCCTTTGCGGTGCCCTGCCCACCCTGCCGGCCTACGCCCTCGACCCCGAGCGCGCCATCGGCCAGTTCACCCATGCCTGGTACGAAAACCAGCTGCCGCAGGGCACGGTGCTGTCGATCACCCAGCGCGCCGACGGCTCGATCTGGCTGGCGACCTACGGCGGCCTGGTGCACCACAGCGGCGCCGGCTTCAACACCATCGACCCGCGGATCGCACCGGTGCTCAAGAGCTCGGCGATCACGGCCGTGGGCGCGGACCAGGACGGCACGCTGTGGGTCGGCACGCTCAACAGCGGCCTGTTCCACTATCGCGGCCGCAGGCTGGAACCCTTTGCGCTGCCCGACGGCATCGACAGCATCTTCGGCATCGTCGCCAGCCGCTCGGGGGCACTGTGGCTCACCACCAATGCCGGCGTGGTCCGGGTGGATGACGGCCAGGCCCGCCTGTTGGGCACCGACGACGGCTTCCCTCCCCGTGGCTTCTACCGCGCCATCGTCGCCGACCCCGCGGGCGGCGTCTGGATCGCGGCCGACGGCGTGGGCGTGGTGCGCTGGCACGACGGCAAGGCCGAAGTCTTCGACGAATCCAGGGGCCTGCCGACCAATGCCGTCTACAGCCTCGCCATGGACGCGACCGGCACCGCCTGGGTCGGCACCCAGGCCGGACCAGCGCGTTTCCGCAACGGCCGCTTCGAGGCCCACCCGCGACTGGCGGCGCTGAAGGGTCGGCGCATCTATTCGCTGTTCGGCGACCGCGACGGCAACCTCTGGTTCGCCCCGCTGGACATGGGCCTGTGCCGCCTCACGGCCACCCGCTTCGACTGCGAGGACGGCCTGAACGGCATGCGCGGCGAAACCGTGCGTTCGATGTTCGAGGACGTCGAGGGCAATCTCTGGATCGGCACCACCTCCAGCGGCGTGCACCGGCTCAGCCAGTCCAAACTGGTCACCGTGGTCGGCGACATGGCCTCGAACGCCGTGCGCGCCGTGCACCAGGACGCCAAGGGCACCTTGTGGGTCGGCACCGACGGCAGTGGACTGGCGCGTTACGTCGAGCCGGAACTGATCCCCGCCCCGCGCTTCAATGAAAAGCTGCCCAGCCAGCTGGTGCGCTCGATCGAATCCGATGCCGACGGACGTCTCTGGGTGGCCGGCACCGAGGGCGTGACGCGGTTCGATCCGGACGGCAGCGCCCGCAGCTTCGGCATCGACGACGGGCTGCCGGGCACGATCGTGTTCGCCTTCGAGCCGGCGCGGGACGGCGGCATGTGGACCGGCACGCTGCAGGGCGTGGTGCGCATCGTCGGCGACCGGGTCGAACCACTGGAAGTCACGCGGGGCGACGATACCCGCGCGCTGTACGAGGACCCGTCCGGCCGCCTCTGGATCGGCCTGCGCAGTGGCTTGCGCTGCGTGACCGACGGAAAGCTGGACCGCTGCGGCACCGATGGCCTGGCAGGCACCAGCGTGTTCGCCTTCCACCCGACGGACGATGGCGATCTGTGGCTGGGCACCAGCCTGGGCCTGATGCGCGTCCGCGACGGCGTCGTCACCGAATACCTGCAGCGGGCCGGATTCCATGGGGATGCGGTGTTCGCGATTCTTGATGATGGGCTGGGGTATTTCTGGGTCAGTTCGAATCGCGGCATTGGCCGGGTGAAGAAGACGGATCTCGATGCCTTGGATGCCGGCCGGGTCAGTTCCATAAGTCCGCTTTGGTACGGCGTCTCCGACGGCATGCTCAACGCCCAGGCCAACGGCGCCTCGCAGACGCCGGCCTGGCGCACGGCCGATGGCCGGCTGTGGTTCGGCACCGCCAAGGGTGTGGTGATCGTGGATCCGGCGCGGCTGCAGCTGAACACGCGACCGCCGCCGGTGGTGGTCGAACGCCTGCTGGTGGATGGTGTCGAGGTTGATCCCGAAAACGCCGGACGCCTGGGCCCCGGTGTCGAACGCCTCGAGCTGCACTACGCGGCGATGAGTTACATCGCCCCCGCCGCCGTGCGTTACCGCTACCGCATGGACGGCTTCGACCGCGACTGGCACGAGGGCGACAACGGCCGCATCGCCCACTACACCAACCTGCCGCCGGGCGACTATGTGTTCCGCGTGATCGCCAGCAACAACGACGGTGTCTGGAACGAAGAAGGCGCCAGTGTGCAGTTCACGCTGGTGCCACTGTGGAACCAGACGGCCTGGTTCCGCGTGCTGGCCGTGATTATCGGCCTCGTTCTGATCGCCACCATCGTGCGCGTGCGCCTGCGCCAGGCGCACGTGCGCGAACGCGAACTCACCCATGAAGTCGCTCAGCGCACCGAAGCCCTGCGCGAAGCCAACATCCGGCTGCAGCGCGTCGCCGCCCTCGACGGCCTGACCGGCATCGCCAACCGCGGCGAGTTCAACCGCCGGCTGGTGCAGGCCTGGGACGACCACGCCCGGCGCCACGCGCCGCTGGCGGTGCTGATCGCCGACGTGGACGCGTTCAAGGCCTACAACGACAGCTACGGCCATCTGGCGGGCGACGCGGCGCTGGGCGCCGTGGCCATGGCCCTGGCGAAGGCCGTGCGCAACGACGCCGACCTGGCGGCGCGTTACGGCGGCGAAGAGTTCGCGGTGCTGCTGCCCGATTGCGACATCGACGAAGCCGCCACCCTCGCCCTGCGGATGCGCGACGCCGTACGCGCCCTCGGCATTCCCCACCGCGCCTCGGAGGTAACGGACATCGTCACCCTCAGCGCGGGCGTGGCGAGCATGGTTCCGTGCGACGGGGATTCGCCGGAACGCGTGCTCAGCGCGGCGGACAAGGCTTTGTACCGGGCCAAGGCAGAGGGACGGGATCGGGTGGTGCGGGCCTGAAGCACCTGCACCGTCAAACGAAATTCTCACAACCAGGCAACGGCCCCGGTGCACCATTCCCGTTCCCCCGACGAAGGAAAGCGCCATGGCCTACGTAGACGGTTTCGTGATGGCTGTGCCCACCGCCAACAAGCAGGAACTCATCGACTATGCCCGCCGGCTCGACCCGGTGTTCCTCGAGCTCGGAGCCATCCGCGTCTACGAGTGCTGGGGCGATGAAGTCCCGCCCGGCAAACAGACCGACTTCCAGCGCGCGGTGCAGTGCAAGGATGACGAAACGGTGGTGTTCGCCTGGGTCGAATGGCCCGACAAGACCATCCGCGACGCCGGCATGAAGCAGATGATGGAAGACCCGCGCATGGACCCGAAACTGAACCCGCCGCCCTACGACGGCATGCGCATGATCTATGGCGGATTCCAGCCGGTGGTGGTGCTGGGCGGCTGAGCCGTGCGCTGCGACGGATGCGGTGACTCAGCGCCCGCCGACACCCGCCAGCCAGGCCTCGACCAGGGCCACTTTCCCGTCGTCGTCCAGGCCCTGGGCCTGCAGGCTTTCCCAGGTCGGGAAGGCCAGCGCATGGCGCAGCGTGGCCACGGCGCGTGCATGCGCCTTGCTGCCGCGCCGGCCCGTGGCCAGTGATGCGGCGATGCCGTCCAGCATCCGCCCGAACTCCGCCAGCACCGGCTGCAGCGGCGGCACGTCCGGCGCTTCGCGGTGCCCCACCGACCACATCCGCCAGGTGCCCGAGTAGTACTTGAAGAACGACGCCAGCGCCGAGCGAACACGCTTGGCCGGGTCGGCGATTCCTTCCCAGAGGGCCGGATCCGGCGGCGGATTGCGGCGGCCCCATTCACTGGTGCAGGCAGTGAGCACCGCCTCGTCGTCGGGGAAATGCCGGTACACCGTCAGCCGCTGCACGCCGGCACGTTCGGCGATGGCGCTGATGCTGCTGGCGCGCGGCCCCAGCTCCTCGTGCAGTTCGATGATGGCGTCGACGATGCGCTGCCGGGTCTGGTCCTGCGACTCGGCGCGACGGCGCATGCGGTAGGGGCGCTTTTCTGTCATTGGGTGATCATATGTGTCTATTGAACTATTGACAACGCCAAGGGGCCGGTTTTAGCCTGAATTCCCCCAAACACCTATGTTCACCCAATATGACAAACGTCACCCCCACCCCCTTCATGGCCCCGGCCCAGCTACTGGGTTCGATGTGGTCCGCCCTGCCCTCGTGGATGCCGATTCCCGGCCTGGGCATGCTGGCCAACAACGCCTTCGTGCACGCCGGCCGCGAGCCGATGCTGGTGGACACCGGCGCCGGCCTGTTCGGCGACGCCTTCATCCAGACCCTCGGTTCCGTGGTCGATCCGGCCGACCTGCGCTGGATCTGGCTGAGCCACGCCGACCCGGACCACACCGGCAACCTGGCGCGCATCCTTGAACTGGCGCCGCAGGCCCGCGTGCTGGTGGGCCTGCTGGGCCAGGCCAAGCTGCAGCTGTCCGGCATGGACGTGTCGCGCTGCCAGGTGCTGATGCCGGGCGACGAGATCATCATCGGCGGCCGGCGCCTGCGTGCGGTGCGTCCGCCGTGTTACGACGCGCCGGAAACCCTGGGCTTCCACGATGAAACCGGCGTGCTGTACGCCGTGGACACGTTCGGCGCCGTGCTTCCGGAGGCCGCGGCGTCGCTGGAGGACATCGACGAAAGCACGTTGCGCGACGGCCTGGTGACCTGGGGCGCCATTGATGCGCCGTGGCAGGCCGACCTCGAGCCCACGCTGCGCGCACGCCGTTTCGGCGCCGTCGAACGCCTGGCGCCGGAGCGTGTGCTCACCGCGCACCTGCCGCTGGGTCTGCGCTCAGGCCGCCGGCTGGCGCAGGCGGCGATGGCGGCAAGCCAGCGCTTGCCGGGCGACATGGTGGCGCTGGAGGCGGCGGTGGCGGCCCATGCGGCGCAGAGCCTGGCCGAGACCGAGGTGGCGTGAAGGGTGCACCTACCCGCCACAACCCCCGCAGCATTCCGAGGGCTGGCGCTGGATCTGCGCTTCCGTCAGTTCCAGCCCGGCATCGCGGGCCAGCGCCTGCAGCTCGCCGACGCTGAGCCCTGCCGAAATCCGCAGCTGCGAGGCCAGCGGGTCGCGGTCGATCACGGCCGCCGGGTCAACGGCGGTGATGACGGACTGCAGGCGCGCCAGGTCGAACTGGGCGCCGGAGAGCGGGATGTGGAATTTCATGGCTCGGCCTCTGTCGTGGGCGCGGGAGTGCGCTCGGCAGGGGTGAGGGTGGCGCCGATGGGGTGTGGGCGCCTTGACCTGCGTCAGGCCGAATGAAACACCATGCAAATGCCGATACCTGGGCCTCAGGTCATCACCCCCGCACCGCCGCCTCGATCGCCGCCACATCAATCTTCCGCATCGGCATCATGGCCTCGAACGCGCGCTTGGCCACCGCGCCGCCCGTGACCATGGCCTCGATCAAGACCTTGGGCGTGATCTGCCAGCTGATGCCCCACTTGTCCTTGCACCAGCCGCACTGGCTTTCCTGGCCGCCGTTCTGGACGATGGCGTTCCAGTAGCGGTCGGTTTCCGCCTGGTCTTCGGTGGCTATCTGGAAGGAGAAGGCTTCGCTGTGCTTGAAGTGCGGGCCGCCGTTGAGGCCCATGCAGGGGATGCCGGCCACCACGAAGTCCACGGTCAGGGCGTCGCCCGCCTTGCCGTCGGGGTAGTCGGACGGGGCCCGGTGCACCGCGCCGAGGCTGCTCTGGGGGAAAAGGCCGGTGTAGAAACGCGCGGCCTCCTCGGCGTCGTGATCGAACCACAGGCAGATGGTGTTCTTGTTCATGGATTACCTCCTCTGTGCCGCCGTAGCCGGGGCTGGCAAAAGCCTGAACGCTTCGGTTCGAGGCGTGGGATCGAGGGCCGAGTCTAGGCCAATCAAAAGTGCCGAGCCGGATTGCTGCAATTCGAAAGCAGGTCAAGTTCCGGATCATAGGCCCTGGTTCGAACCTGCATCAGCCCGAGCACGGTGCTGAACAGGTTGTCGTGGCCCAGCGCCGCCGACTGCCTTGCCCGAAGGCAAGGCCGGTCGACGCCATAACTTTCGGCCCAGCGCTGCGAAAACCAAAGGAACAACGGAACCTTCGTCTGCACGTCCGGTGCGATCGCATAGGGGATGCCATGCAGGTAGAGGCCGTTCTCGCCCAACGACTCCCCGTGGTCGGACACATACATCATCCCGGCATCGAAGCCCTGCTGCGCATCGAGCCCGGCAATGGCCTTGGCGAGCACATGGTCGGTATAGAGAACTGCATTGTCGTAGGCGTTGACGATCTCTTCCCGGCGGCAGGCGCCGAGGTCGTCGGTATCGCAGGTCGGTGTGAACCGCCTGAACCGCGCCGGGTAGCGCCGGTAGTAGCCCGGCCCATGGTTGCCGAGCTGGTGCAGGACGATCACACGGTCGCCGGCGGCCGGGTCCAGTGTCTCGAACAGGTTGTCAAGCATGACCTCGTCGAGGCAGCGTTCGCCGTCGCACCAGGCTGGATCGTCCGAATGCAGGAACGACTCGAACGCCAGGCCCTCGCAGACACCCTTGCAGCCCGTCTGGTTGTCGCGCCACAAGGTCCTGATCCCGGCGCGCTCCAGCACATGCAGCAGCGACTCGCTGCGCTTGATGTCGCGGGCGTCATAGTCGCGCCGTCCGCGCAGGGAAAACATGCACGGCAAGGACACTTCGGTGCTGGACCCGCAGGCGGTGACGTTGCTGAAGTTGACGACGTCGAGCGCCGCGAGTTCGGGCGTGGTCTGGCGGGCGTAGCCGTTCAGTCCCCAGCTCTGCGCGCGCACCGTCTCGCCGACGACGATCACAAGCAGCTTCGGCCGGGCGCCGGTCACCCGCTCGACATGCGCATCCTCCGCGATCGGCCTCAGTGGCTGCCCATGGCCGGCGGAGTCGGCTGAAATCACCGCGACCAGCGAGGCGACCACGTTACCCGGCGTGATCAGGTAGCGCAGTTCCTTCTGGTTGCGCATCAGCGCGGCGGTATCCTAACCCGATCGTGCCGGCGGCGACGGTGACGGTCAACGCGATGCCCAGCGCCGCGGCGCGTCGAACGACGGCGCGCCGCCACGGCAGCCGTACGATCCGGACGCGCCAGAGGGCGGCGATCGGCAGGCCCGCGAATACGGACAGGTGCAACCACAGCCCCGCCGTCAGCAACTCGGCCGACTCCTTGGGTTCCGTGTGCAGGATGTTGCGCAGCATTTCCGGGTTCATATAAACCGTGTAGCGGTCCATATAAAACGCCGCCGCCGCGCTCACCGCGATCGCCACCGCCAGAATGGCCTTCGCCGACCAACGCATCTGCACCACCATCAACAGCAGCCACTGCAGCCCGGTGATCGCGACGAAGAGGCTGCCTGCCGTCAGCCAGCCCTTCGCCGTGAATGGATCGGTGGATGCCGCGAAAGCGCGCCAAAACGCGCCGTTGCAGGCAATCGTCAAGTAGAGACTGACCAGCAGGCCCAGCCACTCCTGGTCGAGCTCCGGGCGCCAGCCAAGCCGGTCGCGCGCAACGTCCACGAAGGAAGGTGATCGACGGGGCAGCGGGAAGGGGGATTCGATACTCGTACGGTCGGGATGTGCGCTCATTCGGCACAGACTGCGGACAGGCGACGTAGGCTGCCCTAGGCCGATTCTCAGCCGGGCGTTAATTCGGCCCAAATCGCGGTCGATAAAATTCCGGCACTCCCCGAGACCGTGCGTACATGCCTGCTTCCGCGACCCGCGCCAGAACCTGGCGTTCGCTGTCGAACCCGATCGTCATGCTGCTTCTGATCGCCTCGATCAGCCTGGCAGCCGGCCTCGGCATGCGCCAGCCGTCGCCGCCGGACGAACCACGGTTCGCGTTGGCGGCCAGGACCATGGTCGAAAGCGGCGACTGGCTCGTTCCGCACCGGGGACGCGAGCTGTACGCGGAGAAGCCGCCCGTCTTCATGTGGACCCAGGCGGCGAGCTTCCTGGCGATCCGGAACTGGGACATCGCCTTCCTGCTGCCCTCGCTGCTCGCGGCGCTCGGCACGCTGTGGCTGACCTACGACCTCGCCCGGCGGCTATGGGGTCCCGAAGCCGCGGTCTACGCGGCCGGTGCCCTGTTCGTCTGCGTGCAGTTCGGACTGCAGGCCAAGCGGGCGCAGATCGACATGGTGCTGGTATTCCTGACGACGCTGTCGCTGTGGGGTCTGCTGCGGCACACCCTTCGCGGGCCGGCCTGGGGCGCCCTGTGGGTCGGCGCGTTTGCGGCCGGCGTCGGTACCGTCACCAAGGGCGTCGGCTTCCTGCCGTTGCTGGCGCTGATTCCGTGGGCGGTGGCGCGCAAGTGGGGCCGGCCTCACCGACGACGTCGGATGGCTGGCGCTGGCTGCTGGTACCGGCAGGCTTCCTGGCCGGCGCAGCGGTCTGGCTCGCCCCGCTGCTTGCGACGCTGGCCGTCTCCGACGAACCCGACCTGCGTGCCTATGCCGCCGAACTGCTGTTCAGGCAGACCGGCGAGCGATACGTGAACGCCTGGCACCACGTGCAGCCCGCCTGGTACTACCTGCAGGTCATTGCGACCCTGTGGTTGCCATTGGCCCTGCTGCTGCCCTGGCTCGTCCCCGGATGGTGGCGGCAACTGCGCGGCCGCGCTCCGGAGACCCTGGTCCTGCTCGGCTGGAGCCTGCTGGTCTTCGTCTTCTTCAGCGCCAGCCCGGGCAAGCGCGAGGTCTACCTGTTCCCTGCGTTTCCCGCCCTGTGTCTCGCCGCGGCGCCGCTGCTGCCGGAACTGCTCGCGCGTACCGGGCCGCGACGCGTGCTGCTGGGCTACGTCGTGCTTTTTTCCCTGGCGCTGACGGCGCTGGGTGCGAGCGGCCTGTTCGAACCGGGCTTGTGGGCGCAAAGCTGGCCGCCGAACGCGACATCGGCGATGAGGCGCTGCGGGTGTTCCTGGGCTGGATCACGGCGGTCGGTATCGTCGGGCTCGGCCTCGCCTTCGTCGGACGCCTGCGCCACGCCGCGATTGCCACGGTGGCGTTCACGGCCGTTCTCTGGACGGCCTACGGGCTGGGCCTGGCGCCGGCACTGGATGCCAGCAGTTCCGCCAAGGGCTTGATGACGCGGGTCGGCGACCACCTGGGCCCGGAGGCCGAGCTGGGAATGATCGCCTGGCGTGAGCAGAACCTGCTGCAGGCCGACCGCCCCGTCGTCGACTTCGGATTCAAGCAGCCCTGGCAGGCGCAGTGGAACGAGGCGGCCACTTGGTTGGCGGCAGCCCCCAACGCCGCTGGATCTTCGTACTCGAGGAAGCCACCAGCCCCTGCGTGGATCCGGGCCGTGTCGTCGCGGCCGGGCGGGCGAACCGGCGCAACTGGATGCTGGTGCCCGGCACCGCGCTGATCCCGGGCTGCACCACGCCGCCGCTGCCGGACGAGGTGATCGAATGAATCACGCCCTGCCCACCAGTAACGCCCGGTCGCCCGGGGTCAAGGCTCAACGGCCCCAACTCTCGGTGGTGGTCCCCGTTTTCAACGAGGAATCCAACCTGGCGCCTTTGCTGCGCGAAATCGTCGCGGCACTGCGCGGCGTGGTGGCGTTCGAGGTCGTCTACGTCGACGACGGCTCGCGCGACGGCTCGCTGGCCGTGCTTTCGATGCTGAAAACCGAGTTCGAAGAACTTCGCGTCGTCCGCCACCTCACCAACGCCGGCCAGAGCACGTCGATCCGCACCGGCGTGAAGGCCGCGCGCGCCCCCTGGATCGCCACGCTGGACGGCGACGGCCAGAACGATCCGGCCGACATCCCGAAACTGCTCACCGCACGCGACGCCGCCTCGCCGGAAACCAGGCTGTTCGCCGGCTGGCGCGTGGACCGGAAGGACTCGACCAGCAAGCGATGGGCATCGCGCTGGGCGAACGCGATCCGCGCGCGGATGCTGCGCGACAACGCCCCGGACACCGGCTGCGGCATCAAGCTGTTCGAACGCGAGGCCTACCTCGATCTTCCCTACTTCGATCACATGCACCGCTACCTGCCGGCGCTGATGCAGCGGGCGGGATGGACCACCGTCAGCATTCCCGTGCACCACCGGCCGCGCTCGTCCGGCGTCTCGAAATACAACAACCTCCAGCGCGCCCTGGTCGGCATCCGCGACCTGGTCGGCGTTGCCTGGCTGATCAAGCGCAGCAGGATCACGCGGATCCAGGAGCTCTGAGATGCCTTTCGACTTCATGAACTCGCCGATCGCCAGCCTGGAATGGACCGGCATCCACATGTCGCCGTGGAAGCTGATCGGCCTGACGGGCGCACTGATGTTCGGGGGCCGCTGGCTGGTCCAGTTCCTGGTCTCCCGCAAGCACGGAAAACCGGTCATCCCGCGCGCATTCTGGTACATGAGCCTGGCCGGCAGCGCGATGACCCTGAGCTATTTCGTCTTTTCACAGAAGCAGGACGCGGTCGGCGTGGTGCAGAACCTGTTCCCGGCCTTCACCGCCGCCTACAGCCTGTGGCTGGACATCCGTCATCGCGGCTGGAACAGGCAGCGATCCACGCACTAGGTACCCGTCACCACCCCTCTGCCGCGCCACGCCTGCCGTCAACGGATGCCGAGGTGCAGCGTCAGCGCGCCCTGTTCGGATATCCGCTGTTCGAGGCGCCAGCCCAGGCCGCGGCAAAGGCGGTCGACGAACATCAGGTTCAGGCCCAGGTCGCTTCGCTGCACCCGATCGCCGGCGACCTGGCCATTATCCGGCTGAAGCACGTCGAGCCCGGCATCGGTCACGACGACCTGCCATGCCGTACCGGGCGCCTTGTTCAACACGCGCTGCAACAGCACCGAAAGGATGCAGTCGGTCCACCGACGTGGCGCCGTCACGGTCAGCGGCGAACGCAGGTCGAGCGTGATGCGTCGGGCCGCGTCGGGTTCGACGGCGACGATGCGGGCCAGCGCCTCCTCGATGGTCGCCGCGATGTCGATCTGCTCCGAGTCCGCCGGCACGCCACGAGCCGACAGCAGCAGGGCCTCGAGCAACCACCCGAGTTCCAGGATGGCCCGATCGATGCGGCCGATTCGCACCCGCTGCCCGGACGTCATGGCGGGATCGTCGCAGAGCACTTCGACGGCGCCCTGGATGACCGCGATCGGTGTCCGCAGTTCATGGCTGGCGTTGCTGAAGAACACCTTCTCTGCAGCGTCAACCTCGACCAGACGTTGCTGGTAGCCGTCAATCGAGGAAGCCAGCCGGCGGATCTCGTCGTTGGCAATGAAGTCTTCGGCCATGTTCGTCGCGACGGGACGTGCGGGCAAAGCGCTCACCCGGTCGGCCAGGTGCACGACGGGCTGGATGGCGCGGTTGGCGAGCAGCCAGCCGAGCCAACCGGCCAGCAGGGAGCCGCAGATCACGATCACGAACATCGCGCGGGCCAGGTAGCGCTCCAGAATTTCGATGGGCCCGACCTCGATGGCGAAGACCCACCGGTCGCTCCCCTCGCCGTAGACCGCGGCGTGCAACCCGTCGCGCCCTTCGGCCTCGACTTCGTGCAACCCGTTCGGCAGCGCCCGGAAAATCTCCGGTGCATCGCTTTGGCGGTAACTTGAGAAATGTTCGGAGTTGACCAGCACGGCCTGCGGATCGGACCGAAGTTGCTCCATCACCTCTCTGGCCTGGCCATCCAGCACCGCCTGGATCACGATGTGTTCGTACTCTTCGGCGACGATGGTCGTCGCGACCGCGAAGCACAGGCTCAGCACGAACCCGATGACCCCGCAGGTCAGCGCGATCCGGTTCCTCAACGGCCTTCTGAACATCAGGTGTCTCTCCCGAAGCGATAACCGATGCCGTGCACGGTGTGGATCAGCGGCGTGTCGAACGGCTTGTCCACCAGGCCGCGCAGCAGGTAGATGTGCGTATGCAAGGCCGCGGCGTCCGCGTCGCCTTCGCCCCACATTGCACGCATCAGCCGGGCGCGGTCCACGATCCGCGGCGACTCCCTCATCAGGCATTCCAGGGCATGGGTCTGGGTGCGGGTCAGCACGATGACCTTGCCGTCGCGGCGGGCCAGGTGCGCCTTGGGGTCGAGTTCAAGCCCAGCGACCGTCAGCGGCTGGTCCGGGTCGGCGGCACGCAATCGGGTCAGGACGCCGATCCGCGCTTCCAGCTCGCGCAGCGCGAACGGTTTCACCAGGTAGTCGTCCGCCCCTTCCGCGAACCCCTTCAGTTTGTCGTCAAGCTGGTCGCGGGCCGTCAGCATGATCACCGCCACGCCGCGGCCGGCCTCGCGCAGCCGGCGGCACAGCACCAGGCCGTCCAGGCGGGGCAAGCCCAGGTCGAGGATGATCACGTCGTAGGCGCCGGTCATCGCCATCCGCAGGCCGGCCTGGCCGTCGGCGGCGTGGTCGAGGTGTGGCCGCGGCGCGAAAAGTAGTCCCAGAGGTTGGCCGCGAGGTCGGACTGGTCTTCGACGATTAGGATGTTCAGCGAACGCATCGGGGCTGGCTCGGGGTGGCGCCCCGCAGCATCTCACGCGCTTCTCAACCTGCCGTTAAGCGCCTCCGGGACCGGCGCGGACACTTGCATGGCGTTGGGGCCGGCATCAACCCGCCTCGTCGTAGGCCACCCGGATCGCCGCCAACAACGCCGCATCCACCTCATCCACACCGGCGATCCGGCGCTTGAACTGGCACATGCCGCCGGGCGGCAACCGGGTGAAGCCTGCCCCAGTTCGTCACGTTTGGCGTTGAGGCCGATTTCGAGCAGAGTCTTGGTGCCCGGCCCCAGCATGGCGAACTGCTTCTTGCGGCGCAGACTGACATAGCCCTTCTTCGGCGCGATCTCGAAGGGGCCGAAGGCCGTGATGCCCTTCATCAGGCGCTCATGGATCGGGCGCAGGGCCGCGCTGGCACCGGTGTAGATCGCGTCCAGCGGATCGGCACCGGCCGCGGGCGCCGGGGTGGCGGCCTGCTTCACCGTGTGCACCACGGTGTTGGCGTCACCGTGCCCGAGGCCGAGGTCGGCCTTCAGCATCGCCACCAGCTCGCCATGTTTGCTCAGCCCGCTGCCGGCGATGATCGCCGCCAGTTCGGCCAGCGACTTGCCGCTGCGCTTCTCGATGTTGGCCAGTTGCGTGGCCAGTGCCTTGTCAACGTCCATCGCGGTTCTCCGCCAGGGGCCCCTGGGCGGCATCGTACCGCTTGGGCAGCGCGAATTCCCTTCGGTCGAACAGCGCGCACATCAAGGCCGATCCGAAGCCGGCCATGGCAAAAGCCCCCTGCCAAGAGTCACCTGTCCGAACCGCGGCCCCCGCCCCGATATATATTCGTCAGGCCGACCGGTGCCCTACCGGTCACGAAACACGGAGAGCAGTCATGGGTCTTGTGCAGGCGGTGGTGGGTGCGGTCGGTGGCGTGCTGGCCGACCAGTGGAAGGACTTCTACACGGTGCCGGCCGGGCTGCCGGCGACGGCCGCGCTGTTCGCCGCCGTGCCCGGGGCACCAATGCCGGGCGCGGGTCGAACACGAAGGGTTCCACCAACATCATCAGCAACGGCTCGAAGATCGTCGTGCCCGAAGGTTATGGCCTGCTGCTGATGCAGGACGGCAAGGTCACCGGCTTCGCCGCCGAAGCGGGTGGCTACGAATGGCGCTCGGACGACATCAACTCCAAGTCGATCTTCGCCGGCGACGGCATCGTCAGCCCGCTGATCAAGCAGAGCTGGGAGCGCTTCAAGTTCGGCGGCCAGCCGGGCGGCCAGCAGCTGGCCTTCTTCGTCTCGCTGAAGGAACTGCCGGACAACCGCTTCGGCACCCAGTCGGAAATCTACTGGGACGACGGTTTCCTCAACACCCAGGTCGGCGCGGTGACGCGCGGCTCGTACACGCTCAAGATCATCGACCCGATCCTGTTCGTGAAGAATTTCGTGCCGGCGAAGTACCTGGCGCCAGGCCAGGTGTTCGATTTCACCGACATCGACAATGCCGCGGCCAGCCAGCTGTTCAACGAAGTGGTGGGTTCGCTGGCGCCGGCCTTCAGCCTGTACTCCAACGATCCGTCCAAGGGCAACCGCATCACCAAGCTGCAGCAGGATTCGATCGGGTTCGCCAAGAGCCTGTCGGCGGCCGTCGAGCAGGGTTACCAGTGGAGCACCGACCGCGGCCTGGCCATCGTCAAGACCGCCATCGTCTCGATCGAGTACGACGCGAACACGAAGGAACTGCTCAAGACCGTGCAGCGCGCCGATGCGCTGGCCGGCAGCCGCGGCAATTCCAACCTGCAGGCCAGCGTGGCCGCGGGCATCCAGTCGGCCGGCGAAACCGGCGGCGCGGCGGGCCTGGTGGGCGTGGGCATGGCGACCGGCATGCTCGGCGTCGGCGGCATGCAGCAGCCGGTGGCACCGGCGGCCGACGACCCGATCGCCAAGCTGAAGAAGGCCAAGGAGATGCTGGACCTGGGGCTGATCAGCCAGGCCGACTACGACGCGGTCAAGGCCAAGCCCCTGGGCCTGTAAGCCGACCCCATGGCCAATACGCCCCCGCCCCTCCCGCCCCCGCTGCCACCCGGCATCGGGCCGGGTTCGCCGCAGGAAGTGCCGCCGTTGCCGGGCACGTTCCCGGTGGATCCGGCCACTCTGCCCAAGCCCATCCGCGACGAAGTGCTGGCGCCCGACCCGGTCGCCATCGACACGGCGTCGGAGGAACTCAAGGACGGCCAGAACCACTGCCCGAAATGCGGCGCCACCGACATCAAGCAGCGGCCCGGCACCGACGTGCTGATCTGCCTGTACTGCCGCAATGAATGGCATGGCGAACGGGTCGAGGAAGCGTTCGGGTTCGGCGAAGGCCTGGACGACCTGGAGGGAACGATCATCTCGTCCGGCGCGCAGAACATCGCGGCCGACGTGTCCCACCTGATGTCCTACAAGTGCACCGGCTGCGGCGCCGAGGTCACCGTCAACACCGACAGCACGATGACGGCCCGCTGCCATTGGTGCCGCCACGTCTTCGGCGTGAACGAGCAGATAGCGAACGGCGCGGTGCCCGATGCGGTGCTGCCGTTCCGCATCAAGAAGGAGGATGCGATCGAGCGCATCCGCCAGTTCGTGGGCAAGCGCAAGATGTTCGCGTTGAAGGAGTTCAAGGCGCAGTTCTCGCCCGAGAACGTAGTGGGCGTGTACCTGCCCTACATGATCGTGGACGGCAAGTGCAGCGCCGACGTGGCCGGCCAGGGCGAGATCAAGACGCGCGAATACACGAAGGGCTCCGGCAAGGACAAGAAGACCTACTACGACGCCGACGTGTACGCGATCCAGCGTCACGTGGACTTCACCGTGGACGACCTGCCGCTGGAGTCCTCGGCCAAACGCGCCAAGCTCGACGCCAAGGCCAACACCCACAACATCATCAACACCGTGCTGCCCTTCGACACCAAGAACGCGGTGAAGTGGAACGCGAGCTACCTGGCCGGTTACACCTCGGAACGGCGCGACGTGGACGTGGAGGCGCTGCGCCCGCGCCTGGAAGACCAGCTGCTGTCGATCGCCCGACACCGGGTGGAATCCTCGGTGGACCGCTACGACCGCGGCGTGCGCTGGGAAGAAGAAAGCCTGGACGTGCACGGCACCCGCTGGGTGGCGATGTACCTGCCGGTGTGGCTGTACTCCTACCACCAGCCCGGCGCCAACGGCGGCATGCTGCACTACATCGCCGTGAACGGCCGCACCGGCGAAACCATGGGCAGCATCCCGATCCAGCAGTGGAAGCTGCTGCTGGCGGCACTCACCACCGGCACCTTCATCGAAGCTGTGGTGCTAGTCATCCTGGGGAGCCAGTAATGAGCGACGACGGTGGCATCTGGCTGCTCGCCCTCGGCCCGGCCGGCGGCACGGCCCTGTACTGGGCCATCTACCGGTACTACCGCAACACCGACAAGTCGCATGCGTTCGAGCGCGAGACGAAAGTCGACGCCAAACCCGTGACGGGGTCGGACCGCAAGGTGGACACGGTGACGGGGACGCGGAAGACGCGGATTGATGGGGATAATGTGGGGGCGTATCGGGAGCGGGTGAAGCGCGGCCGGTAGCGGCGACTCAGGCCGCACGGATCTTCAGGCTGAGCTGCAGGCCTAGCGCGGTAGCGATATTCACCAGTGCGTCCAGCGAGAAGCGCGAAATGTGGCCGCGCAGCAGGTCGCTGACGCGGGGCTGGGTGAGGCCGCAGTGGGTCGCGGCAATGGACTGGGTCCAGCCCTTTCGTTTCACGTGCTCGGCGATGGCGATCATCAGGGCAGAGCGGAGTTTGAGGTTCGCGGCCTGGATGGGATCCTGTTCGAGGGCATCCCAGACGCTGGCGTAGCTTGTTTCGCTGATCTTGCTCATGGCTGCTCTCCTTTCAGCGATGCGAACCGGCGCCTGGCCAGTTCGAGGTCCAGCATCGCGGTGCGCTCGGTCTTCTTCTGGAACGCATGCAGTACGTAAACCGCCTCTTGCCGCCGTGCGGTGTAGATGACGCGATAGGCGCCGGAATCGTCCCGCACCCGGATTTCCTCGACGCCAGGCCCGATGCTGGGCATGGGCTTGAAGTCCTGTGGCTGCTCGCCGTTCTGCAGACGATCCAGTTGGTAGCCCGCGTCTTGCCGGGCATTGGCTGGAAACGCACGTAGCCGCTTTAAGGAGTCTCCTAGGAACTTGACCGGTTTCGCGGCGATCATATATCCGATTTGATATAGACGGCAATTGCCTCGGCCTACACTTCTCGGACATCTCGGGATGGTCGTCTGTCGGAATTTGACGTGCCCGGCGCCGAGATAACTGCTGGAATCGAGGTCGAGCCGGCTTACGGGTTAACCTGGTGAACAGTTGGCTGTCGGAGCATCCGATGAAACGTTTCCGAATGGGCGAATTGTGCCGCTACCCGAAACCCGCAACTCCGGGAATCCCGACGATCGACGGAATCCCCAATTTCCACTTTGTCGTCGCTATTGAAGGAATGCCGACGCTGCAGTTGGAAAAGGGAATAAATGCACCGAGCCCAACGCGAGCATCTGATGGCGAACGCCTTGCGGTAATTCTCCTCTCCAGCAATGAAAACAAACTCGGCTCGGCTGAGAACCCATGGCACGACACCATTGCGCCGGACGAGGGCTTCGCCCGCTACTTCGGTGACAACAAGACACCCGGAGTCGACCCAGGTACCGCACCAGGGGAATAGAACCTTGTTGCGACAGTTCGAGCTGCACACATCGCCCGAGAAAGCGAAACGTGAGCTCGCCGCTCCGGTCCTGCTGTTCAGGTCATCGAAAAAGGGATTCAAAGAGTTCTCTGGCCTTGCACTGATAACCGGCGCAAGGCGGGTTACTCAGTATTCCGAGAAGAACGGTGGATTCTTCACGAACTACCTTTTCGACCTGGCCGTGCTCTCGCTGACTGAAGAGGACGAAAGCCTAGCGATGATTTGGATTCAAGACCGTCGAGATCACGCACGCGAAGCGAAGATAGCCAATGCCATGGCGCCCAAGTCATGGCAACAGTGGGTCAAATACGGCAGCCCGGAGATTGAACGCGTCAAACGACGAGTAGCTCGGTACCACATCCTTTCCAAAAGCAACCAAGTTGCGTCGACGAATTCAGGGAGCGGAAAGACCCTGGAGGCAATCTATCGCTTTTACGAACCGCGACGTCACCGTTTTGAGGCGCTGGCCAGCTTGGCGTGCGAATCCATGGTTCGCGGCACCGGCGCAAGCTACCACCGCGGCTGGCTCACTCGCGGCACCGGTGACGGAGGGTTGGATTTCGTCGGCCGGATCGATATCGGTGAAGGTCTTTCCAGCACCAAACTCGTGGTGCTGGGCCAAGCGAAGTGCGAAAAAATCGATTCGCCCACTGGGGGCGTACATATCGCGCGAACCGTAGCTCGGCTGCGCCGAGGCTGGGTCGGCGCTTACGTGACGACTTCGTTCTTCTCCGAACCCGTCCAGCGAGAGGTCTATGAAGACCAGTACCCGGTACTACTTCTGAACGGACTAAGCCTGGCCAATGAAGTGACAAAGTTGAAACTGGCCTCTGGATTGGCCAGCACGGAGGACTTCCTGGAGCATGTCGATGCAGGGTATGAAGAGCAGATCAGCAATCGAAGGCCCGAAGAAGTCCTGTGGGATTGATTCTCTGCAGAGCCCCGATGAATCAATCTGATTTTGCAGGGTATCTCTCGGACAGCACGTGGGCGATGCGGCGCTTCGTGGACTCACCTAGCCTGGCGCCGAAGCCGACGCGCACCAGCCGCCCTGAGGATCAGCTCTCGCGATCCCTTCAACTGGTGCGCGTGAAATCCCGATACGCCGCCAACACCTCCCCGGCGCCTCCACCTGCGGGTAATGCCCCACGCCCGGCAGTTCGTACACCGGCGCCTGCGGCAGCAGCTCGCGCCAGCGGGCGACGATGCTGCGGCCGGAGATGGGGTCTTCCAGGCCGTTGATCAGGGCGATGGGCACGGTGGCGTGCTGCAGGGCGCCGACCCAGCGGTCGCGATGCTGGTGGCGTTCGGCGATGTAGCGCAGCAGCTTGGGCATCACCGCCTTGCCGCCGTCGCGGGTGAGCTGCTTCCAGGCTTCGGCCAGCTCGCCGGCGGGCCAGGGCCGCGTGCAGATGCGCTGCAGGCTGGCGGTAAAGGTGCGCTCGCTGACGAAGCGCGCCAGCAGCGGCCCCAGCGGCCCGGCCAGCAGGCGCTGGATACGCAGCGGCCGCGTGGCCTCGGGGAACAGCCCGCCATTGAGGAAGGCAACCGACGTGATGCGGAACCCCAGCCGGCCCTCGCGCTGCCGCGCCAGCAGTTCCTGCGCCACGGTATTGCCGTAGTCGTGCGCCAGTACCGCCACCTCGCGCACGCCCGTGGCCTCGGCCAGCGCCACCCACTGGTCGGCCGAGGCGGCGATGGAATAGTCGAAGTTTCGCGGCTTGGCCGAGGCGCCGAAGCCGAGCATGTCGAGGGCGAAGAGTTCGTGGTGTGTCGACAGCTCGGGCCACACCTCGCGCCAGTCACGGCTCGAGGTCGGGAACCCGTGGATAAGCCATAGCGCCGGCCCCTGCCCGTCCCGGCTCGCCTGCAGGCGGTGGCCCTGAAACGTGAGCGTGAACTTGGCGGCCTGTTCGTAACGGGTCACGCGAACCTCAGCCTGTAGGCCCTGCATCCATGCGGCGGCCGTCTGGTGCGCCATCTGGCGCTCGGCCGGGCTTTGGCGCCACGTCTGACACGAGATTGGGAGCGCCGCCCTGAGCGCGAGTAAGACTTCTATGCCCCGTCAATGGCAACCACCATGGCTTCATATTGCTTTCCAGCGACTGAACCATGCTTCGCAAGCATTTCATAAACGTGCAAGTTTCTTCGACCCTCTGCCACGCGAGTACCAATTAGCTTTAGTGGAAAACCAGCCAACGACTCAATCCCGAACGAACAACACAAGATTCCTCCTTCGGTCGAATCACCGATCCAGTAGACCTCTCTATCATCAAAGACGCGCCGGACAGCCGTCTCGTTTGACAAGTAAATCTCACTCTCCCAGATGGTAATTACCTCTTCAAGGGAAGGAAGTCGCTTCCCGCCCGCGACCCTCATTATTGAACTGTACTTCTCGCGAAAGATTCCGCGGTCCGAGGCATCCTCAATTTGGGACGTGTCATTTACAAACCAACGAAGTCCGTGCGTCCCATCATCAATGATGTAAGCCAAAGATTGGAGGGACTTTCCATTTGTCATTACCCGGTACTGGCAGTTCCTCCATGCAACAGGAATCGTCCGAGCATGCCTCCGAGAGATATCCCGCTTTCTCAACACATCACGAACACTTGCGGCAGATCTCAACGAGGGGATCGGCAACGGGCTTGCAAGCGAATACAACCGCTCTCGTGTCGCGCTATCGCTTCCAATCATTTGTGCCAAGAGCGTGGAGTTAGATGCATTCAGCTGACCCCAACTTACCAGCAGGTCCTTAATCAAGTCCGTCCAATCGAGAGCGAAACACCTTCGATCTCCCTGAATGATCCCTCGGACAATAAAGAACTCAAGCACAGATCGATGCGCGAACTTGTAGTGGCCTGCAATGTCACGATTCAATAATGACCGAGACTTTAGTTTCCACTCATCCAGTGGATGACTGTGCTGTGAGGCAATCTTCCCCAGTTCATCTGGAGAGAGCCTGTCTCCACCGCCCGCCTGCTGCTTCTCCAAGAGAACGATTGCCAGTTCAGTTGAAATGCCAAGCAAATGCTCTGGCTCGATCCAGCCCTTCTCCCTAAGCACCCACTTATCGACCAAGAAAGAGTAGAGCTCAAAGAGCTCCGAAACTTTGCGGCCCTCTCGAACCAAATCTGGAAGCAACTCCAAGAGCATCGGCCTAACACTCAACTCTGGAATTGCTTCAACAAGACCTCTTGCTTTTCTTCTTAGTGCACCATTACTAATCGAGAAGAACGGAAAATTCCGTCGTATAAATATCTCGATCTGTTCGCGTGAGAATGGCGCAAGAAATATCTTATACAGAGGGAGCTCTCTCGGAACGCCGGCCCTGCGCGGTCCTGCGTACATCACGCCAGACCCTTTTGGAATCGAATCATCGTTGTCGAAAAACTGGGTCCGACAGGTCACGACAATGTTCCGAAAATCTGCTGCAGCATTCATCAGATCCGCCAGGCGCTGCGCTTTGTTGCCAATTGCCCCAGGGTCCTCATCGAAAGCGTCGAGGAAAGCTATCGTTTCTCGTTTATTCTTGACCGCCGAAATTTGCGTGAATGCATCCCCCGACCCAGCGGAATGATCACTATTGGCGATCCTTTGCCACCCTTTCCAGCCTCTTTGACGAAGTAATTTATGCAAAAACTTGTCTTCCCCATCCCTGAGTCTGCCAGCACCAGTAAATGCCGCTTCTCTCCTCCGGACTGAAAGTAGCTTTCTACCGTCTTAAACAGTGGGGCCAAAGCGACCACATTCCGAAGATCCTTCTCATCAGAAGGATCCGTTTGTGTGCAGTTTGGTTCCACGTAGAAGCGTACTGCCGCGGAAACGTCCTCAGCCGAGAGAGACTGAATTCCAGCATTTGAGGCCAACACCGCCGCAAATTGCCTGCTTTTTGAGCGATCACGGTACTCACGAACTGCATTTATGAGACGCAAAACTACCGCAACCGCACCGATGAAGCTTCCAATGCCGATGAAAAGCCGCCCATATGGGCTATTTACAGCATCCAGCAGCAGATCGACTAGAAGGTAACTTTTGCTTTCAACCACAGGTAGTTCCTTCTGAATCGACTGGAATTTTCAACAACTATGAAGGGCCCTACTTACATATTCCGGCGGTACTCCCCACCCACCTCATAAAGCGCGTGACTGATCTGCCCCAACGAATGCGTCTTCACCGCCTCCATCAACGCCGCGAAGATGTTTTTGCGGTCACGGGCGGTGGTTTGTAGGTAGCTGAGTGGGTTCGCGCTTCGGGTTCCACCCCCTCGGGCGGCTTCGCCGCCCTCTCCCCCTGCCAGCAGGGGGAGGGAGTTGCGGGCGGCCTGGAAGGTGCGGACGTTGGCGATTTGGGCGTCTTTTTCGGGTTCGGTGCTGCGGATCAGCTCGATGGTGGTGGCCACTTCGCCGGCGTGGTCCTTGGGCAGGAAGGTGTTCACGCCCACCAGGGGCAGGCTGCCGTCGTGTTTTTTGTGTTCGTAGTACAGGCTTTCTTCCTGGATCTTGCCGCGCTGGTACATGGTGTCCATGGCGCCCAGTACGCCGCCGCGTTCGCTCAGGGCTTCGAATTCCTTGTACACGGCCTCTTCCACCAGGTCGGTCAGGTGGTCCACGGCGAAGCTGCCCTGCCAGGGGTTCTCGTTGAAGTTGAGCCCCAGTTCCTTGTTGATGATCATCTGGATGGCCACGGCGCGGCGCACGCTTTCTTCGGTCGGCGTGGTGATGGCTTCGTCGTAGGCGTTGGTATGCAGGCTGTTGCAGTTGTCGAACAGCGCGTACAGGGCCTGCAGCGTGGTGCGGATGTCGTTGAACTGGATCTCCTGCGCGTGCAGGCTGCGGCCGCTGGTCTGGATGTGGTACTTCAGCATCTGGCTGCGTTCGTTGGCGCCGTAACGTTCGCGCATGGCGCGGGCCCAGATGCGGCGGGCCACGCGGCCGATCACCGTGTATTCCGGGTCCATGCCGTTGCTGAAGAAGAAGCTCAGGTTCGGCGCGAAGTCGTCGATGTGCATGCCGCGCGCGAGGTAGTACTCGACGATGGTGAAGCCGTTGCTCAGCGTGAAGGCCAATTGGGAGATCGGGTTGGCCCCGGCTTCCGCGATGTGGTACCCGCTGATCGAGACCGAATAGAAGTTGCGCACCTTTCGGTCGACGAAGAACTGCTGGATGTCGCCCATCATGCGCAGGGCGAATTCGGTGCTGAAGATGCAGGTGTTTTGGGCCTGGTCTTCCTTCAGGATGTCGGCCTGCACGGTGCCGCGCACGGTGCTTAGGGTTTTGGCCTTGATCTGTTCGTAGATTTCCGGCTCGACCAACTGGTCGCCGGTGATGCCCAGCAAGCCCAGGCCGAGGCCGTCGTTCGTGGGCGGAAGCTCGCCGTGGTACTCGGGGCGCTTCTTGCCTTCGAAGAAGGCCTCGATCTTCGCGTGCGCCTCGTCCCAGCGCTTCTGGTCCTCACGCAGGTACTTCTCGACCTGCTGGTCGATAGCCGTGTTCATGAACATCGCCAGGATCATCGGCGCCGGGCCGTTGATCGTCATGGAAACCGAGGTCGAGGGCGCACAGAGGTCGAAGCCGGAATACAGCTTCTTCATGTCGTCCAGGGTGGCGATGGACACGCCGCTGTTGCCGATCTTGCCGTAGATGTCCGGGCGTTCGGCCGGGTCCTCGCCGTACAGGGTGACGCTGTCGAAGGCGGTGGACAGGCGCGCGGCCGGCTGGCCGACGCTGAGGTAATGGAAACGCCGGTTGGTGCGTTCGGGCGTGCCCTCGCCCGCGAACATGCGGATGGGGTCTTCGCCGGTGCGGCGGTAGGGGTATACGCCGCCGGTGTACGGGTAGGCGCCCGGCAGGTTTTCCTTGCTCAGGAAGGTCAGCAGTTCGCCCCAGCTGGTGTACTTGGGCGCGGCGATCTTCGGGATCTTCTGGTGGCTCAGGGATTCGCGGTAGTTCTCTACGCGCAGCACCTTGTCGCGGACCTTGTACTCGCCCACTTCGTCGGTGATGGATTTCAGGCGCTCGGGCCATTCGCGCAGCAGGGTGATGGCTTCGGCGCTCAGCGCCTTCACCGCGTCGTTGTAACGCTGGCGCAGGGTGACCAGGCTGCGGTCCACCGTGGCGGCGACGCGGCGTTCTTCCTGCACCGGGCGGCTGCCGTCGGCGCGTTCGCCCAGGGCCTGCTGCCACTTGAACACGACCTTGCGGCGGTCGCCGCCGGTGCGGCGTTCGCCGCAGGCGGGGTATTCGTTCGGGCTGCCGCCGGGGTGGCCGGGGCGCGCTGCAGCATCAGGTGGTGCGGGTCGTAGAGGTCGAGCTGGCGCGGCAGGTCCGGGTCTTCCAGGTCGCGCAGGCTCTGCCAGTAGCTCTGGGCGCGGTCGGCGGCTTCGGCCTGGCGCTCGATGGCGGTGTTGATGTGGCGGCCCTGTTCGGCGATCTCGGCCAGGTAACGCGTGCGGGCGCCGGGGATCAGCACGGTGGCGCGCGGTTCCTTCAGGGCGGTGTCGACGTTCGGCGCGAAGTCACAGTGCGCGCTGTTGGGCTGCAGCTTGGCCTTCACCAAACGACACAGGTTCGCGAACATCCAGCTCACGCCCGGGTCGTTGAACTGCGAGGCGATGGTCGGATAGACCGGCACGTCCTCGTCCTTCATCGTGAAGGCGGTGCGGTTGCGCTTCCACTGCTTGCGCACGTCGCGCAGGGCGTCTTCGGCGCCGCGTTTGTCGAACTTGTTCAGCACCACCAGCTCGGCGTAGTCGATCATGTCGATCTTCTCGAGCTGGCTGGGCGCGCCGAAGTCGCTGGTCATCACGTAGACCGGGAAGTCCACCAGGTCCACGATTTCCGAATCGCTCTGGCCAATGCCGGCGGTTTCCACCATCACCAGGTCGTAGCCCTGGCCACGCAGGAAGGCCACGCAGTCCTTCAGCACCAGGTTGATGGCGGCGTTCTGGCGGCGGGTGGCCATGGAGCGCATGAACACGCGCGGGCTGCGCAGGCTGTTCATTCGGATGCGGTCGCCCAGCAGGGCGCCGCCGGTGCGGCGGCGGGTCGGGTCGACGCTGATCACCGCGATGCGCATTTCCGGGAAGTGCTGCAGGAAGCGGTTCATCAGCTCGTCGGTGACGGACGACTTGCCCGCGCCGCCGGTGCCGGTGAGGCCGATGACCGGGGTCTTGCCGCCGGCCAGCTGCCATTCCTTGCGCAGGGTGGCCAGCTGGGTTTCGTCGAGTTCGCCTTCTTCGATGGCGGTCAGCATTTTGCCGATGCTGATCTCGTCGTTGATGTCGAGCTTGGCGGGGAATGTGGATTCGGCGTCCTTATTGCCCTTCTTGCCCTTGGCGGCGGGGCGGCGCTGCGCGCCTGGCGGGCCACCTCGGTGCGGCGGACCAGGTCTTCGATCATCGCCACCAGGCCCATCTGCATGCCGTCGTTGGGGTGGTAGATGCGCTCGACGCCGTAGTCCTGCAGTTCCTTGATTTCTTCCGGGGTGATGGTGCCGCCGCCGCCGCCGAAGACGCGGATGTGTTCGGCGCCGCGTTCCTTCAGCATGTCCACCATGTACTTGAAGTATTCGGTGTGGCCGCCCTGGTAGCTGCTGAGGGCGATGCCGTCGGCGTCTTCCTGCAGGGCGGCGCGCACCACGTCTTCGACGCTTCGGTTGTGGCCCAGGTGCACCACTTCCACGCCTTGCGCCTGGATCAGGCGGCGCATGATGTTGATGGCGGCGTCGTGGCCGTCGAACAGGCTGGCCGCGGTGACGAAGCGCAGGGGCTGGCGTTCGGTCTGGGTGTCGGCGGTGGGGAGGTGGGAGGCGGGGGTGCTCATGGGGCGCGCTCGGACAGCTAAGGCGGGGATGGCCCGATTGTAACTGCCTCGCGAGGTTGTGCCCCCTCCCCGGCCCTCCCCCGCTGCGCGAGGGAGGGAGAAGTGATGTGCCGCGGCGAAGGCCTAATCGCCCAGTGCGGCCTTCAGGGGCTGCAGGTGGGATTCGTAGCGGCGCCATTGGCCGAGGAAGCGGCGGTGGATGGGTTCGCGGACCTGGGCGGCGCTGGCGGTGGCGACGGTGCCGGTGCGGGATTCGATGGCGGACAGGCCGATGGCGGGGGCAGGCCGCAGTGGGCCAGCACGGCGTGGGCGGTGGTTTCGGGGTCGGAGACCAGGGCGTCGTAGGCCACGTCCAGCAGGCGGCCGGGGAACTGCGTGTGCCAGTGCGCCATCAGCTTCCGGTAGCGCAGGAAATGCGCGGCCATCTCGCCCTGGTCGTAGCTGTGCGGGTAGGCGTCGCCGAACAGTTCCTTGAGGTTGGAGAAGCACACGTCCATCGGGTCGCGCACCAGGTGCAGGAAGCGCGCCTGCGGCAGCACGTTGGCGAGGTAGCCGACGTTGAGGAAGTTGGCCGGCATCTTGTCGGTGTAGAACGCCCTGCCCTGCGCATGCCACTGCGTGTGGTCCAGGTAACGGCGGCCCAGCGTGGACAGGTCGGTGCGGGCGGCGGCGCGGGCCAAGGCGGCGTCGGGCTGGGGGCCGCCGAAGACTTCGGTGCACCAGCGCAGCTGCACGGTGAAGTCGCGCAGTTCGCCGGCGTCGGTCACGTCGGGGTGGCCGCCGACGATGCGCTCCAGCAGGGTCGTGCCCGAGCGCGGCATGCCGACGATGAAGATCGGTACTGGGCCGGGTTCCACCGGCGGCGGCGTGGCGGTGGCGCGCACCTGCATCAGCTGTTCGAACAGTGCCGCATCGGCGGCAGGGTCGTAGCGCAGCTGCAGCCGGCGCAGGCGCATGCCGGTTTCCAGGGCTGGCCAGGCGGCGGCGGTGTCGCCCAGGTCGTCGAGTTCCTTGAACAGGGCGTAGTGCAGCAGCGGGGTGTCGGGGTGTTGTTCGGGAACGCGCGCGATGGCGGCGCGCAGGCGGTCCACGTGGTTGCGGGCCGGGGTGGCGCGGCGCAGTTTCGCCAGCGTGCGGAAGGCAGGCGCGTGGTCGGGCGCGCGGGCCAGGCAGGCCTCGAGTTCGGTTTCGGCCGCGTCGTCGTGCCCGGCGTAACTTTCGGCGTAACCCAGCTGGTAATGCAGGTCGGCGCTGTCGGCACCCAGCGAACGCGCGCGGCGCAGCAGGGCGATGGCGCGTTCGGGCACGCCCTGGTCGGCCATCATGCGGCCCAGGCCGGCCAGCACGGCGGCGTCGGTGCAGGTGGCGATGCTCGGGTCGTCCACGCAGGCCAGCGCGTGGCGCAGTTCGCCGACGTTCAACAGCAGCCGGCACAGCGCTTCCAGCAGCACCGGGTCGGGTTCGCGGGTGTCGAAGGCGGCCAGGGCGTGGTCCACGGCCGCGCGCAGTTGAGCGGTTTCCAGGGCGATGGCGCCCAGGCGCAGGCGCGCGGGCAGGATCCAGTCCGGGTCGGCCAGCAGTTCCAGGTACAGGTCGCGGGCCGGTTCGAGTTGCCGTGCGGCCAGCAGGGCTTCCGCGCGCTGCCAGCGCGGCAGGGACGGATTGGTCATCAGCCGCCCAGGGTCTGGCAGAAGGACTTGGCGAAGGCCGTGCAGCGGGCTTCGACCGCCGGGCGGCCGGCGGCGTCCACCAGGTTGAGGCTGGCGCCGCGCAGGCGGTCGATCTCGGCGCCGCGGCGGAAGGCGACTTCGCGCTGCAGGCGGGCGCGGCTGTGGTCGTCCAGGCCGGATTCGAAGGTGACGCGGTTGTCGGCCAGGGCGCGCCAGGGCACGAAGATGGCGTGCAGTTCGCCGTCGGTAAGGGCAAAGAAACCGGCACCGAACAGGTCGGCGCTGGCGGTGTGGGCGAACAGCGTCCACTCGCCGCCGTCGCGGTACTTCAGGGTGCTGGTGACCGAGCCCGGCGGCGCCACGGCGCGGCCTTCGGTGTCGGCGCTGAGCAGTATGCCGCGCAGGTCGCCGATGGGATTGAATGGGTTTCCTCGCCGGCGCGCAGGATGACGTTGCCGCCTTCCCAGTCCAGGCCGGTGAGGTGGCCGAACAGCAGGTCGCCGGAATCGAGCAGCAGGATGACCTTCTGCAGGTCGGGGTTGACCTGCCCCATCCAGCGCGGCGGCTGCGGCAGGCCGTACAGCACGCCCGAGCCGTAGCCGAAGCTGCCCGGAAGGTCGTCAACACGTTGCAGGTCGCCCATGGCGGCGAGTCTAGAAGTTTCAGGCGGGCTTTTCATCGCCCCGACCCTACGCGGCCGCCCCGGAACCGCGGATGAAACGCTCAGCTGGCTTTTTCTCGTCTTCTTCCGGCAGCGTGTCCAGGCTGAAGCCGGCCTGGTCCAGCACGCCCTGCCCGCCCTTCAGCCGCACCCGCAGGGCCAGGTCGGTGCGCGAGTCGGCATGTTCCATGATGTCGGCGTAGGACACCCGGCCTTCCGAATACAACTGGAACAGCGCCTCATCGAAGGTCTGCATGCCATTGCCCGAATCCAGGCGCATGGTGTCCTTCAGATTGCCGACTTCGCCCTTCTCGATCAGGTTGCGCACATAGGGCGTGCTCACCAGCACTTCCACCGCCGGCACCCGGCCGCCGCCGATCGCCGGCAACAGGCGCTGGCTGACCACGGCCTGCAGGTTCTGCGACAGGTCGGCCAGCAACTGGTCGCGGGCCGCTTCCGGGAAGAAGTTCAGGATCCGGTCCAGGGTCTGGTTGGCGTTGTTGGCGTGCAGGGTGGACAGGCAAAGGTGGCCGGTTTCGGCATAGGCGATCGCGGCCTGCATGGTTTCGCGGTCGCGGATCTCGCCGATCATGATCACGTCGGGTGCTTCGCGCATGGCGTTTTTCAGGGCATTGGCGTAGCTCTTGGTGTCCAGGCCGACCTCGCGCTGGTCCACCACGCTCAAACGGTGCCGGTGCACGTATTCGATCGGTTCCTCGATGGTGAGGATGTGGTCGGTGCGGCTGCGGTTGCGGTGGTCGATCAGCGCCGCCAGCGTGGTGGACTTGCCGGCGCCGGTGGAACCGACCACCAGCACCAGGCCGCGCGGCAGCATCACCAGGTCCTTGAGCACGGGCGGCAGGTTCAGGCTGTCGAAGGACGGGATGTCGTCGGTGATGTAGCGCACCACCATCGCCACCTCGCCGCGCTGGCGGTACAGGTTGACGCGGAAGCGGCCGATGCCGGGACGGGTGATGCCGAGGTTCATTTCCCACTCGGCTTCGAACTCGGCGCGCTCGCGCTCGTTCATCACCGACATGGCCATGGCCTGGATGTGCTCACCCGCCAGCGGCTCGTCGTTGAGGCGGCGGATGCGGCCGTCATCCTTCAGGCAGGCGGGCGCGCCGGCACTGAGGAACAGGTCGGAGGCGTCCTCGTCCACCATCTGGCGGAGGTACTGGTCGAGCTCGAGAGGCATGGGGGATTCCTGTCTGGCAAGCAATAGAAACGTGCCACGGACGGGGGCTCGGTCATGTGACGGCCGATGGCGTCGCGAAGCAAAAAAAAGGGCGACCGCGTGGCGGTCGCCCAATGAACCCTGCTCTAAGGGTTGGAGGCTGGCGGTTCTCCGGGGAGAGACAAAACCGCCAAGCTCTTCTAGGAACGACCGCCACCGGAATTACCGGCCAGCCTTTTGGCCAGGCCCGCCCAACGGTCGAAATGGACCGATGGGCGCATGCAGGCGACCCGCGACGCCGCCTCCTGTCCGTCTAGAGCGTTTGCTTTACACTACGGCGCGCCTCGGCCCGGGACAGCCCCTGCTGTCCAGGGATAGGCCGAACCAAATCAATCACTTGCGGAACACTCTTCGAGTAAAGACGCACGCCCGCATCCGCGCAGGCGGCCGCGTTTTCCGCCGGACCCCGGAGCTTTCCATGATCTTCGAAACCATCTCGACCTCGAACCACGAGGAAGTGGTGTTCTGCCACAACAAGGACGCGGGCCTGAAGGCCATCATCGCGATCCACAACACCGTGCTGGGCCCCGCGCTGGGCGGCACGCGCATGTGGCCGTACGCCAGCGAGGCCGAGGCCTTGAACGACGTGCTGCGCCTGAGCCGCGGCATGACCTACAAGGCGGCGGTGTCGGGCCTGAACCTGGGCGGCGGCAAGGCGGTGATCTGGGGCGACCCGAACAAGGACAAGTCCGAAGCGCTGTTCCGCGCCTTCGGCCGTTTCGTCAACTCGCTGGGCGGCCGCTACATCACCGCCGAAGACGTGGGCATCGACGTCAACGACATGGAATACGTGCTGCGCGAGACCGAATACGTCACCGGCGTGCACCAGGTGCACGGCGGCTCGGGCGACCCGTCGCCGTTCACCGCCTACGGCACCCTGCAGGGCCTGATGGCCGCGCTGCAGGTCAAGTTCGGCAACGAGGAAGTGGGCAACTACTCCTACGCCGTGCAGGGCGTGGGCCACGTGGGCATGGAGTTCGTGAAGCTGCTGCGCGAGCGCGGCGCCAAGGTCTTCGTCACCGACATCAACAAGGACGCCGTGCAGCGCGCCGTGGACGAGTTCGGCTGCGAGGCCGTGGCCCTGGACGACATCTACGACGTGGACGCCGATGTGTACTCGCCGACCGCGCTGGGCGGCACCATCAACGAAAAGACCCTGCCGCGCCTGAAGTGCAAGGTCATCTGCGGCGCCGCCAACAACCAGCTGGCCAACGACCAGATGGGCGTGGAAGTGGCGGCCAAGGGCATGCTGTACGCGCCCGACTACGCCGTGAACGCCGGCGGCCTGATGAACGTCTCGCTGGAAATCGACGGCTACAACCGCGAGCGCGCCATGCGCATGATGCGGACGATCTACTACAACCTGGGCCGCATCTTCGAGATCAGCAAGCGCGACGGCATCCCGACCAACCAGGCGGCCGACCGCATGGCCGAGGAGCGCATCACCGCCATCGGCAAGCTGCGCCTGCCGCATCTCGGCGCCCCGGCCCCCGCTTCCAGGGCCGCCGCGGCAACTGATCCACCGTCTGCACCGGGCCTGCACGCAGGCCCGGTCAGACTGGCTATCCATTCCTGACACGGAGTCGTCATGCGTACGTTCCCCCTTGGTGAAGACCTCGACGCCCTGCGCGACGCCGTGCGGCGCTTCGCCGAGAGCGAGATCGCGCCGCGGGCCGCGCAGATCGACCACGACAACCTCTTCCCCGCCGACCTGTGGACCAAGCTGGGCGACCTGGGCCTGCTGGGCATGACCGTGCCCGCCGAGTTCGGCGGCAGCGACATGGGTTACCTGGCCCACCTGGTGGCGATGGAGGAAATCTCCCGCGCCTCCGGTTCGGTCGGCCTGAGCTACGGTGCGCATTCGAACCTGTGCGTGGCCAACCTCTACGCCAACGGCAACGACGCCCAGCGCCGCAAGTACCTGCCCAAGCTGTGCAGCGGCGAATGGAAAGGCGCGCTGGCGATGAGCGAACCGGGCGCGGGTTCGGACGTGGTCGGCTCGATGAGCTGCCGCGCCGAGCTGCGCGACGGCCAGTGGATCGCCAACGGCAGCAAGATGTGGATCACCAACGGCCCCGAGGCCGATGTGCTGGTGGTCTACATGCGCACCGCCGGCAAGGACAGCGGCAGCCGCTGCATGACCGCCTTCATCGTCGAAAAAGGCATGAAGGGTTTCAGCACCGCGCAGAAGCTGGACAAGCTGGGCATGCGTGGCTCCAACACCTGCGAGCTGGTGTTCGAGAACTGCGCCATCCCGGCCGAGAACGTGCTGGGTGAGGTGAACCAGGGCGTGAAAGTCCTGATGAGCGGGTTGAACACGGAGCGGCTGGTGCTGACCGGTGGTCCCATTGGCCTGATGCAGGCCGCGATGGACATCGCCCTGCCCTACGTGCGCGAACGGAAACAGTTCGACCAGGCCATCGGCACCTTCGGCCTGATGCAGGGCAAGATCGCCGACATGTACACCGCGCTGCAGTCGTCCCGCGCCTTCGCCTACCAGGTGGCGCGCGATTTCGACGCCGGTCGCGCCAGCCGCATTGATTCGGCCAGCTGCCTGCTGCACGCCAGCGAAGCCGCCGTGCAGGTGGCGCTGGAAGGCATCCAGGCCCTGGGCGGCAACGGCTACATCAATGAGTACGACACCGGCCGGATCCTGCGCGACGCCAAGCTTTATGCGATCGGCGCCGGCACCAACGAGATCCGCCGCATGCTGATCGGCCGCGAGCTGTTCGAAGACCGCGGCTGAGCCGCATTTTCCGGAAAACACGAAGGGCGGAGCCGCGAGGCTCCGCCCTTCTACTTTCCGCTGACCTCAGGCCGCCTGCGCCACCGGCGAAGCCGCCAGCGCCCGGCGCAGCATCGCGGCCGTGCTGGCGCGTTCGGGCTTGGTGGCGGCGCGTTCGCCCACCAGGCCTTCGGCCAGGCCGCGGTCGCCGCTGCGGATGGCCGCTTCGATCAGGCTCAGGTCGATCAGGTCGCGCTGGGCATGGCTGCCGCCGAACCGGTGCGCGACCGGCCGCACCCAGCGCAGGCCACGCGCCGCCTGGCGGTGGTCGCCTTCGGCCAGCGCCACCAGGGACTCCAGCAGCGGCGCACCCACTTCGGCGGTGAACAGGGCGTTGTCGCCGGCTCCGGAACTGGCGCGGCGCTGGGCCTCGCGGACTTCGGCCAGCAGGTCGCGGCGGCCGGCGAACACGAAGGCCATGGCCGCATGCACGTCGTTGAAGGCGTACCAGCCATCACGGGCCAGCGGCGCCCAGGCTTCGGCCACCGCGCGCCAGCGGTCACCCACGTCCACGCCGCGCAGCTGCAGGCGCCAGAGCATGGCCGAGGCGTCCACCAGCTCCATCGCCGTGGCCGGCTTGTGCCCGAAGATCGGGCCGTCGAACAGCGCCAGCACTTCCGGTATCTCGTCGCGCTCCAGGTGGTACAGCGCCAGGTGCCACCAGTTGTGCACAGCGAAGAAGCTGTCCTTCGACCAGGCTTCGCTGTCCTCGTGCAGCCAGGCGATGCCCTCGTCCACCCGGTCCTGCATCTCCATCACGTGGGCGACGGCATGCCAGGCCCAGCCGTCGCGGCGGTCCAGCTCCAGGGCGCGGTGGCCGACGAACTCGGCCTGGGCGTACTGGCCGCACTCCTCCAGCCCGAAGGCGTGCATGCCGAGGATGGCGTGGTAACCCGGCTGCTCCGCCGACCAGGCCGGCAGCGCACGGCTGATGCGGTCGCGCAGCATGCGCGCGTCGCCGGTGAAGAAATCGAGCAGGTGGCCGACCTGCAGGGCCAGCGCATCACGCGGGTGGGCGATGCTGATGTCCTCCAGGCCACGCGCGGCCAGGCGCCAGCGGCCTTCGGCCCAGGCGGTGGCGGCGCGCAGGTGCGCCTGCTCGCGCGGAGTGGCGCTCAGGCCTTCGGCGGCCTTGAGCGTGGTGGCGGCCAGGCCGGCCGGGCCGGCTTCGGACGCGGTGAGAAACAGCCAGGCAAGCATGGCGTGGCCCATGACGAAGCGCGGGCTGTCGGCCACGGCCTGCTGCAGGGTGGCGACCGGGTCGCCGGAATAACACTGGAACTGGCGCAGCGCCTGGTCGTAGAGGGAGGCGGCCTGGGCGCTGGCGCCGCTCAGGGGGTGGCCGTGGGCATCGGTGTGGATCATCAGCGTTCTCACAGGTGGTGGGGGGATGGGATGGTTAGCGTCCCAAACACTGATACGCCCGACCAATGTGGTTCCCGCCAGTTTCCGGCGGTTCCGGCCATGGCGCCGGCGTTGCCCGGGAAGGGACAATACGTCGCCTGAACAAGCCTGCGGCCGGCTGGCCGGCTCGGGCATAATTGCCGTTTCCACGTTTCCTCCGGAGCCAACATGTCCAAGGTCATCATCGCCGGTGCCAAGCGCACCGCCCTCGGCGCGCTGCTGGGCCAGTTCACCGGCGTGCCCGCCACCGTGCTCGGCACCACCGCCATCAAAGCCGCGTTGGATCAGGCCGGTGTGTCCGGCGACAAGGTCGATGAGGTGATCATGGGCTGCGTGCTGCCGGCCGGCCTGGGCCAGGCCCCGGCCCGCCAGGCGGCGCTGGGCGCCGGCCTGCCGACCGCGGCGGGCTGCACCACCATCAACAAGGTGTGCGGTTCGGGCATGAAGGCGATCATGATGGGCCACGACCTGATCAAGGCCGGTTCGGCCGCGGTCGTGGTGGCCGGCGGCATGGAGTCGATGACCAATGCCCCGCACCTGCTGATGGGCTCGCGCACCGGCACCAAGTACGGCAGCACCGAGATGCTGGACCACATGGCCTGGGACGGCCTGACCAACCCCTACGACAAGCAGGCCATGGGCGTGTTCGGCGAACTGTGCGCCGGCAAGTACAGCTTCACCCGCGAGGAACAGGACGCCTTTGCCTCCGAGTCCGTGCGCCGCGCGCAGGCCGCGGTGGCCTCGGGTGCCTTCAAGGACGAGATCGCCCCCGTCACC
The DNA here is from genome assembly GCF_007993735.1 of Arenimonas daejeonensis. Taxonomy (GTDB): domain Bacteria; phylum Pseudomonadota; class Gammaproteobacteria; order Xanthomonadales; family Xanthomonadaceae; genus Arenimonas; species Arenimonas daejeonensis. Next base: position 2,379,675 of record NZ_CP042453.1, read on the forward strand.
GTCGCCGGCCGCAAGGGCGACGTGGTGGTGGACACCGACGAACAGCCGGGCCGCTGCGACATCGGCAAGATCCCGACCCTGCGCCCGGCCTTCAAGAAGGACGGCACCATCACCGCTGCCAGCTCATCCAGCATCAACGACGGCGCCGCCGCCGTGGTGCTGGCCTCCGAGGAGGCCGCCAAGGCTGGGGCCTGACCCCGCTGGCCACCATCGTGGCCCATGCCGGCCATGCCCAGGCGCCGGAGTGGTTCACCACGGCCCCGGTCGGCGCGATCCAGAAGGTGCTGGCCAAGGCCGGCTGGTCGGTGGCCGACGTGGACCTGTTCGAGGTCAACGAAGCCTTCGCCGCCGTGGCCATGGCCCCGATCCGCGAGCTGGGCATCAGCCACGACAAGCTGAACGTCAACGGCGGCGCCTGCGCACTGGGCCACCCGATCGGCGCTTCCGGCGCCCGTCTGGTGGTCACCCTGATCCACGCCCTGCAGCGCCGGGGCGGCAAGCGTGGCGTCGCCGCGCTGTGCATCGGTGGTGGCGAAGCGACCGCCATTGCGATCGAATTGGCCTGATCGGCCAACGGGGCATTGCCGGGATATCGAGCGACCGCAAGAAGTATATTTTTCGTAAAAGCGGGATACCGCTTGACTCCCGGCTAGTTCTTGTCATGATTTTGAACGCGTGTGCCGCGGGCGCACGTCCTGTTACTAAAAACGTCTAGACGAGGAAACAACCCATGTCCCTGAACAAGACCCTGCTCGCCATGGCCCTGGGCCTGGCCCTGGCGGCCTGCTCGAACCAGGCTGAGCAGGCGGCTGACGCGGCTACCGATGCCGCTGCTGCTGCCGATGCTGCCGCCACCGAGGCCGCCGACGCCGCTGCTGCCGCCACCGACGCCGCGTCTGAAGTCGCTGCCGACGCCGCCGATGCTTCCGCCGAAGCTGCTACCGACGCTGCCGAAGTCGCCACGGACGCCGCGGCTGACGCCGCTGCTGCCGCCGAGGCTGGCGCCGAAGGTGCGGCCGAAGCCGCTGCCGATATGGCCGATGACGCTGCCGAAGTGGCTGAAGACGCCGCTGACGCCGCCGAAGAGGCTGCCGACGCTGCTGAAGGCGGCAACTAAGCCCCAGCTGCAAGTTTCGAGTGAACGGGCGCGACGCGAGTCGCGCCCGTTTTCTTTGGGCCACCGCCAGCCCCCGACCGGGCGGCTAGGCTGGACCGGGCGTGGCCCGTAAACTCGACGGGTTTTCCATCGAGTGGCCGCGCATGCCCATCCTCACCAGCCAGATCGATCCGCGCTCCCCCGAGTTCCAGGACAACGCCACGCAACTGCGCGCCGCCGTCGCCGATTTCGAGGCCCAGCTGGCGAAGGCCGCCCTGGGCGGCGGCGACAAGGCCCGCGCCAGACACACCGAACGCGGCAAGCTGCTGCCGCGCGAGCGCGTGACCGCCCTGCTCGATCCAGGCTCTCCCTTCCTCGAACTGTCGGCATTGGCCGCCGGCGGCATGTACGACGACGCGGCGCCCGCCGCCGGCGTGATCACCGGCATCGGCCGCATCCATGGCATCGAAGTGGTGGTGGTGGCCAACGACGCCACGGTCAAGGGCGGCACCTACTTCCCGATGACCGTGAAGAAACACCTGCGCGCGCAGGAAGTGGCGCTGGAGAACCACCTGCCCTGCGTCTATCTGGTGGACTCGGGCGGCGCCTTCCTGCCGCTGCAGGACGAAGTCTTCCCGGACAAGGAACACTTCGGCCGCATCTTCTACAACCAGGCCCGGCTGAGCGCGAAGAACATCCCGCAGGTCGCCGTGGTGATGGGCAGTTGCACCGCGGGCGGCGCCTACGTGCCGGCGATGTGCGACGAAAGCATCATCGTCAAGGAACAGGGCACGATTTTCCTGGGCGGCCCGCCGCTGGTGAAGGCCGCGACCGGCGAGGTCGTGGACGCCGAATCCTGGGCGGCGCGGATGTGCACACTTCCATTTCCGGCGTGGCCGACCATTTCGCCGAGAACGACCGCCACGCGCTCGAGATCGCCCGCGACATCGTCAAGCACCTCAACCGCAAGAAGCAGCTGGCCGTGGCCGTGCAGCCGCCGCGTGACCCGCTGTACGCGCCGGAAGAACTTTATGGCGTGATCCCGAAGGACACGCGCCGGCCGTTCGACATCCGCGAAGTCATCGCCCGTGTCGTGGACGGCTCGGAGTTCCAGGAATTCAAGGCGCGCTACGGCAAGACTCTGGTCTGCGGCTTCGCCCATATCCACGGCTACCCCGTGGGCATCATCGCCAACAACGGCATCCTGTTCGCCGAGAGCGCCCTCAAGGGCGCGCACTTCATCGAGCTGTGCAACCAGCGCGACATCCCGCTGGTGTTCCTGCAGAACATCACCGGCTTCATGGTCGGCAAGAAGTACGAAAACGCCGGCATCGCCAAGGACGGCGCCAAGATGGTGACGGCCGTGGCCTGCTCGCACGTTCCCAAGTTCACCGTCGTCATCGGCGGCTCGTTCGGCGCCGGCAATTACGCGATGTGCGGCCGCGCCTATGGCGCCCGTTTCCTGTGGACCTGGCCGAACGCACGCATCAGCGTGATGGGCGGCGAACAGGCGTCCAGCGTGCTGGCCACCGTGAAGCGCGACGGCATCGAAGCCAGCGGCAAAACCTGGAGCAAGGACGAGGAGGAAGCCTTCAAGGCGCCGATCCGCGACCAGTACGAACGCCAGGGCCACCCGTATTACGCCACCGCCCGCCTCTGGGATGACGGCATCATCGACCCCGCCGACACCCGGCGCGTGCTGGGCCTGGCGCTGTCGGCCAGCCTGAACGCACCGATCGAGAAGGACCGCTTCGGCGTGTTCCGGATGTGACCACATGACCAGCATCCGTCTCGACCGCCAACACCACACCGCCACGCTGACACTCGCGCGCGGCAAGGTCCACAATGCCTTCGACGACACGCTGATCGCCGAACTCACCGCAGCGCTCGAACAGCTCGACACCGATGATTCTGTGCGCGCCGTCGTGCTCACCGGCGAAGGCAGCACCTTCTCCGCCGGTGCCGACCTGGGCTGGATGCGGCGCATGGCCAAGGCCAGCGAGGCGGAGAACCGGGAGGACTCGCTGAAGCTCGCGAAGCTGATGCGCACGCTGAACTTCCTGTCCAAGCCGACCATCGCGCGGGTGAACGGTTCGGCCTACGGCGGCGGCGTGGGCCTGATTGCCTGCTGCGACTACGCCATCGGCGCCGAGGGCGCGAAGTTCTCGCTGTCGGAAGTGAAGCTGGGCCTGGTGCCCGCCGTGATCTCGCCCTACGTGGTCGCCGCCATCGGACCGCGGCACGCGCGCCGCCTGTTCACTGGCGCGGAGGTGATCGAAGCACCGGAAGCGATGGCCATCGGCCTGCTGCATTCACTGTCGCCGGTCGCCGAACTCGACGAGGCCGTGGACCGCGCCCTGCACTTCTGGGCCAAGGGCGGCCCCGTTGCCCAGCGTGAAGCCAAACAACTCGCCCTGCGCATGAGCGGCATGACCCGCGAATCGGCCGAACGCACCGACGCCGAAAACGCCGCCCTGATCGCCCGCCTGCGCGTTTCCCCGAAGGCCAGGAAGGCCTGACCGCCTTCCTCGACAAGCGCCCGCCGAACTGGATTCCATCCTGATGTTCACCAAGATCCTGATCGCCAACCGCGGCGAGATCGCCTGCCGGGTCATCCGCACCTGCCGGCGGCTCGGCATCCGTACCGTGGCCGTGTATTCGGAAGCCGATGCCGACGCGCAACACGCGCGGCTGGCCGATGAAGCCTGGCCGATCGGCGGGCCGCGGCCGCAGGACAGCTACCTGCGCGGCGACGTCATTCTCGAGGTCGCGAAAAATCCGGCGCCCAGGCCATCCATCCCGGCTACGGCTTCCTCAGCGAGAACGCCGATTTCGCCGATGCCGTCGAAGCCGCGGGTCTGGTCTTCATCGGCCCGAAGGCCGCGTCCATGCGCAAGATGGGCAGCAAGGCCGGCGCCAAGGAGCTGATGCACGCGCGCGGTGTGCCGGTGGTGCCCGGCTACACCGGCGAAAACCAGGACCCCGCCCACCTGCAGGCCGAAGCCGACCGCGTCGGCTACCCGCTGATGATCAAGGCGGCGCACGGCGGCGGCGGCAAGGGCATGCGCATCGTGCGTTCGGCCGCCGAATTCGCGGCGTCGCTGGAAAGCTGCCAGCGCGAAGCCGCCGGTGCCTTCGGCCGAGACCGCGTGCTGATCGAACGCTACATCGGCGAACCGCGCCACATCGAGATCCAGGTGTTCGGCGACCGCCACGGCCAGACGCTGCATCTGAATGAACGCGAATGTTCCGCCCAGCGCCGCTACCAGAAGGTCGTCGAGGAGTCGCCCTCGCCTTTCCTCACGCCGGACCTGCGCCAGCGCATGGGCGAAGCGGCGGTCGAAGCGGCACGCGCCATCGATTACGTCAACGCCGGCACCGTCGAGTTCATCGTCGGCCCGGATGGCGATTTCTATTTCATGGAAATCAACACCCGACTGCAGGTCGAGCACCCGGTGACGGAACTGGTCACGGGCCTGGACCTGGTGGAGTGGCAACTGCGCGTGGCCGCCGGCGAACACCTGCCGCTGCACCAGCAGGACATCACCAGCACGGGCCACGCCATCGAAGTGCGTCTGTACGCCGAAGACCCGTCGCAGGGTTTCCTGCCCGGCTCCGGCAAGCTCGAGACGCTGCGCCTGCCGGAACCGTCGCCGAACGTGCGCCTGGACGCCGGCGTGGTCGAAGGCGACACCGTCACCATCCACTACGACCCGATGATCGCCAAGCTGATCGTCTGGGACACCGACCGCACGCGCGCCCTCGCCCGCCTGCGCGAAGCCCTGGCCGACTGCGACGTGGTCGGCCCGAAGTCGAACATCGAGTTATGGAAAAACTGGTGCGGCACCCGCGCGTGGTCGAGGGCACCATCCACACCGCCTACCTCGACAAACACCTCGAGGAAGTGCTGCCGAAGGACGAGGCGCTGCCCGACGCGCACCTCGCGCTGGCCGCGACGGCCGCCCTGCTGCACGACGAAGCCGCCACCCGCGACGCCGCCGCCGGCAGCAACGACCCGCATTCACCCTGGGCGATCGCCGATGGCTGGCGCCTGGGCCATGCCGGCGAACGCCTGCTGTGTTTCCTGCATCGCGGCGAACGTATCGAACTGCACGCCCGCGGCAGCCGCGGCGACTATCGCCTGCTCGGTCCACGGGGTGAACACCAGGTCCGCGGCGCCCGCTTCGTCGCCGGCCGCCTGGTGGCCGAAGTGGACGGCCGCCAGCACCGCATGCGTGCCCACGCCGATGCCCGCAGCGCTTCGGCCCACGACGGCGACCGCCGGATCCGGCTGGAACGCGTGCCCGCCTTCCGTTTCGAAGACAGCGCCGCCGCCGGCCGCGGCGACCGCTTGACCGCGCCCATGCCCGGGCGGATCGTGCTGGTGCGCGCCCAGCCCGGCCAGGACGTTGCCGAGGGCGAGGAACTGCTGGTGATGGAAGCGATGAAGATGGAACTGAGCCTGCGCGCCCCGCGCGCCGGCAAGGTCGCCGCCGTGCAGGCGGCGGCCGGCGATTTTGTCGATGCCGACGCGGTGCTGCTGAAACTGGAGGCGTGATGAACAAGTTGCCGCTGCTGCTGGCCACCGGCCTGCTGGCCGCCTGCCAGGCCACCAGCTTCGAACAGGCGCCGCTGCAGGCGCTGTCCTGCGATTCCGCGCTGGCCGGTGACTGGTCGTCGCTGGACGAGGAAGGCAAGGCCGACGGCGAGGTCGTGCTGCACGTCGGCAAGGACTGCACGCTGGAAGTGACCGAACGCAAACCCGCCGGCCCGCAGACCGGCGAGGCCACCCGCTTCCACCTCGGCCGCCACGGCGGACACACCTACGCCTGGGTGGACGCGAACTGGCTGATGCGCCGCTTCGACGAAGAGCATCGCATGCCCGAGGGCGATGTCTATGTAATGCGCTACCGCGTGCAGGGCGACCAGCTGGAACTCTGGTCCACCGAGGACAAGCCGATCGCGCACGCGATCATCGATGACGAGCTCGAGGGCGAAGTGATCGCCCGCGACGAACGCCTGTTCAACCGCCTGACCGGCACGCAGGACCCGGAGGTGCTGGACCGCGCCGGTTTCTTCGATGCCGATCCCGGCCGCTTCCAGCGCGTGCGCAGTGACTGAGGTGCGCACGCCCGCCCAGGTCCGCATCGTCGAGGTCGGTCCACGCGACGGCCTGCAGAACGAAAAGACCCTCATCCCCACCGCGGCCAAGATCGAGCTGATCGACCGCCTGTCCGCCACCGGCCTGCGCACGGTCGAAGCCACCAGCTTCGTCAGCCCCAAGTGGGTGCCGCAGCTGGCCGACGCGGCCGAGGTCTACACCGGCATCAGCCGCAAACCTACGGTCGCCTATCCGGTGCTGGTGCCCAATATGCAGGGCTACGAGCGCGCGCGTGCGGTTGGCGTCGAGGAAGTGGCGGTGTTCGGCGCCGCCTCGGAAGCCTTCAGCCGCAACAACATCAATGCCTCGATCGACGAAAGCCTCGAACGGTTCCGTCCCGTGCTGGAACGCGCCCTCGCTGACGGCGTGAAGGTGCGCGGTTACGTCTCCACCGTGCTCGGCTGCCCCTTCCAGGGCGAGGTGCCGCTGTCGGACGTCGTGCGCGTCGCCCGAAGCCTGCATACGATGGGCTGCTACGAAATCTCGCTCGGCGACACCATCGGCATCGGCACGCCGGGCAAGGCGCGGGCGATGCTCAAGGCCGTCGCGGCGGAAGTACCGATGCCGGCCCTGGCCATCCATTTCCACGACACCCGCGGCCAGGCCCTGGCCAACATCCTGGCCTGCCTGGAAGAAGGCGTGGCCGTGGTGGATGCCGCGGTCTCGGGCACCGGCGGCTGCCCCTACGCGCCCGGCGCCAGCGGCAATGTCGCCAGCGAGGACGTGGTCTACATGCTCGACGGCATGGGCATCCGCACCGGCGTGGACCTGCCGAAGCTGGTGGAGACCGGCCGCTGGCTGGCCGCCCTGCTCGGCCGCGGCTCCGGCAGCAAGGTCAACCTGGCCAGCGCCTGAGCACGGGACCCGCGGGGCCCCGGTGTATGCTCGGGACGCCCCCGCCTGCCCGTGACGACCTCGGCATGGATCAAAAGAACCCGCCCAGCGATGCCCAGGACGCCACCGGCACGACTGCGCCGCGCGATGGCGACGAGGCCCTGATCGCGCGGCTGGAACAACTGATCACTGCGGGTGGCAGCGCCGATCCGGTGCTGCTGTCGGAACTGCTGGCCAGCCTGCGCGGCCTGCAGCGTGAATCCGAAAGCCTGCGCCTGCGTTACGACAGCCTGTTCAACGCGGTGCCCGACCCGGTCAGCATCATCAGCCCGGAAGGTCGCATCCTTGACCTCAATCGCGCCGGCGAAAAAGCCTACCGGCTGCCGCGCGAAGAACTGGTGGGCCGCCTGGTGCACGCCATCAACCCCGACCTGCCGCGCGACCACATGGGTCCGGTGATGGACGCCCTCTCGCGAGACGAGACCTACGTGGTCGAAGTCAACAACATGCGCGGCGACGGCACCCGCTTCCCGGTCGAAGTGCATTCGGCCAGTTTTTTCGACGGGCCGCACCGCAACGTCATCGCGGTGGCCCGCGACCTGACCCGCCGGCGCGAGGCCGAGCTCAACTACCACGCGCTGCTGGTGGCGATCGACAAGGGCGTGCTGTTCCAGGGCGATGACGGCCACATCCTGTCCGGCAATGCCGCCGCCTTCCGCATCCAGGGATAGACGAAGGCCTGGACATCGTCTCGGGCCTGCGTTGGGAAGACTGGCTGGTGATCGACCACCGCGGTTACCCGATCGGCTTCCGCGACATGCCGCCGATGCGTGCGCTGGCCACGGGCAAGATCGTCGAGAGCACCCTGCTGGGCCTGTACCACCACCGGCGCAAGCAGCTGACCTGGGTGTCGGCCACGTCGGTGCCGCAGTTCAGGCCAGGCGCCGACCGGCCGCACCAGGTGATCTCGCTGTTCTCCGACGTCACCGAGCTCAAGCGCGACAGCGCGCTGTTCCTGCGCGCCCAGGCCCTGGCCCGGGTCGGCGGCTGGGAATGGGACGGCGGCCGCCACCGCCTGTACCTCACCGACGAAGCCCTGCGCATCATCGGTCGCCGCGACGACCCGCCGCGTACGCTGGCCGGCGTGCTGGCCCAGGTGGCGCCGAGCGACCGGCCCCAGGTCGAGGACGCGATCGAAAGCGTGATCCGCGATGGCGGCGCCTTCGACCTGGAAATCCAGGTCGTGCGTCCCGACGGCGAAAGCCACTGGGCGCGCCTGATCGGCCAGGCCGAAGGCCGCGCACCGATGAATGCGCGACTGACCGGCACGCTGCAGGACATCACCCAGCGCCGGCAGATCGAGGAAGCGCTGCGCAGCCAGGCGCGCACCGATCCGTTGACCGGCCTGTTCAACCGCGACGGCATCCTGAGCGAACTCGAACGGCGGCTGGGCAGCGACCACCCCGGCACCACGGTCGTGTACATCGACCTGGACCGCTTCAAACTGGTCAACGACCTGCTGGGCCACAGCGCCGGCGACCATCTGCTGGTGAACGCCGCGCGCCGGCTGGAGCGCTGCGTCGGCGAGTCCGGCGTGCTGGCGCGTTTCGGCGGCGACGAATTCCTGGTGCTGGCCGACACCGAACACGACCCGGGCGAGGCCGAAGCCCTGGCCGAGCGCATCACCCGCGCCTTCGGCGACAGCTTCCGCTACGCCGGCGAGGAATTCACCATCACCACCAGCGTGGGGTTGGCGCGGCATCCGGAACACGGCAAGAGCGTGCAGCAGCTGGTCAACAACGCCGATGCGGCCATGTACGACGCCAAGCGCCGCGGCCGCAACAACTGGCAGGTGTTCACGCCGGAACTGGCGCGCCAGCAGCACGACCGCGTGCAGGTCGAGGCACAGCTGCGGCGGGCGCTGGACAACGAGGAATTCCGGCTGGTCTATCAGCCGCTGGTGGCGCTGGCCGACGGCAAGGTGCGCAGTGCCGAGGCGCTGATCCGCTGGCGCAGCCCGGTGCTGGGCGAGATGCGCCCGGACCACTTCATCAGCCATGCCGAAACCACCGGCGACATCGTGCGCATCGGCGCCTGGGTGATCGAGGCCGCCTGCAAGCAGATGGCCGCCTGGCGCGCCGAGGGATTCGCGCTGGAACGGGTGGCGGTGAACATCTCCTACCGCCAGTTCCTCACCGAGGACCTGCCGCAGATCATCAGCGACGCCTTGAACGAGTACGGCCTGCCCGGCTCGGCGCTGGAACTGGAGTTCACCGAACGTGTGCTGATCGAGGACGCACCCGACACTCTGCACACCTTCGAAACCCTGCGCGGCCTGGGCGTGGTGCTGACCATCGACGATTTTGGCGAGGGCTACAGCGCCTTGAACTACCTGCGCCGGCTGCCGATCCACGGCCTCAAGCTCAGCCACAGCTTCCTGCAGGGCGTACCCGGCAACGAATCGGACGTGGCGATCTGCCAGGCGGTGGCCGGCATCGCCCGCAGCCTGGGCCTGGACGTGGTGGCCGAGGGCGTGGAAAGCCCGGCCCAGCGCGATTTCCTGCTGGGCCTGGGCATCCGCACCGGCCAGGGTTTTCTTTTCAGCCAGGCGCTGGAGCCGGATAATTTCACCGCCTTCCTGCGCCAGACCGGACTGCATACACCGCAATGACCGATCCCGATCTGCACATCCGCCCGATCCGGCCCACCGACGACGCCGCGGTCGCCGACATCATCCGCAGCGTGATGCCCGAGTTCGGCGCCAGCGGCCGGGTTTCGCCATCCACGACCCCGAGGTCTCGGCCATGTGCGCGGCCTACGACCGCCCCGGGGCCGCCTACTTCGTGGTCGAGGTGGATGGCCGGGTGCTGGGCGGTGGTGGCGTGGCGCCGCTGGACGGCGGGCCCGAGGGCGTGTGCGAGCTGCGCAAGATGTATTTCCTGCCGGAACTGCGCGGCCGCGGCGCCGGCGCCACGCTGATGGCCCACTGCCTGGACGCGGCCCGGACCTGGGCCACCGCCAGTGTTACCTGGAGACCCTGCGCGGCATGGATTCGGCCCAGAAACTCTACGAACGCACCGGTTTCCGGCGCCTGGACGGGCCGATGGGCGCCACCGGGCATTTCGGCTGCAACCGCTTCTACCTGCTGGACCTGTAGCCCGGCTGCCGGCCCGGGGGCGATGCATTAGAATTGCCGCCTTTCCCGTTGCAGGAATCCCCATGCAGATCCAGGACATCCGCGCCGTCGTCACCGGCGGCGTTTCCGGCCTCGGCCTGGCCGTGGCCCAGCGCATCGTCGCCGGCGGCGGCAAGGTCGCGCTGTTCGACATCAACGACGACAAGGGCGCCGCCGCCGTCGCTGAACTGGGCGCCGACCAGGCCCGCTACTTCCGCACCGACGTCACCGACGAAGCCAACGTGGCCGGCAATATCGCTGCCGCGAAGGACTTATGGGCGGACTGAACGCCGCGATCAACTGCGCCGGCATCCTCGGGGCCGGCCGCGTGCTGGGCAAGGAAGCGCCGATGCCGCTGAAGAACTTCAGCGCCACGGTGATGGTGAACCTGGTCGGCAGCTTCAACGTCGCCAAGGCCGCCGCCGACGTGATGCAGCACAACGCCGCCGGCGAAGACGGCGAGCGTGGCGTGATCGTCAACACCGCGTCCGTCGCCGCCTACGAGGGCCAGATCGGCCAGGCCGCGTATTCGGCGTCCAAGGGCGGCGTGGTCGCCATGACCCTGCCGATGGCGCGCGAGCTGTCGCGTTTCGGCATCCGCGTGAACACCGTGGCGCCGGGCATCTTCTGGACGCCGATGGTGGACGGCATGCCCGAAGCCGTGCAGCAGTCGCTGAGTGCTTCGATTCCGTTCCCGTCGCGCCTGGGCCGGCCCGAGGAATTCGCCGACCTGGTGGCCTACATCCTGGGCAACCGGTATCTCAATGGCGAGACGATCCGGTTGGATGGCGCCGTTCGGCTGGCTCCCAAGTAATCCCGAGCACCCCCTCCCCGGCCCTCCCCACGAGTGGGGGAGGGAGAAAAGACAGCCCTCTCCCGCGCGCGGGAGAGGGAGAAAAACATGAAAAGAGAACGCAGATGAAAGCTGGCGAGATCAAGAAAGGCAACGTCATCGAACACAACGGCACCGTGTACCAGGTGCGCGACATCGAACGCAGCTCGCCGCAGGGCCGCGGCGGCAACGTCAAGTTCCGCTTCACCCTGTACAGCGTGCCGGGCGGCGTGAAGTTCGACCTGAGCTGCGGCGCCGACGACGAACTGCGCGAAGTCGAGCTCAGCCGACGCGCCAGCACCTACAGCTACAAGGACGGCGAGGCCTTCGTGTTCATGGACGACGAGGACTTCACGCCCTACCAGCTCGACGCCGACGTGGTCGGCGACGCCGCAGGTTACATCACCGACGGCCTGGCCGGCTGCTACGTGCAGCTGATCGAGGACGCGCCGGTGGCCGTGCAGTTGCCGCCCACCGTGGTGCTGGAAGTGGTCGAGACGCCGCCGGAACTCAAGGGCGGCACCGCCACCAAGCGCCCGAAGCCGGCCAAGCTCAACACCGGCATCGAGATCATGGTGCCGGAGTACATCGTCAACGGCGAGAAGATCCACGTCAGCACCCTGACCGGCGAATTCAACGGCCGGGCCTGACGCTTTGCCCCCTCCCCTGTTTACAGGGGAGGGTTGGGGAGGGGTGAGTCCTTGCTCGAAGTTCCCCCCCTCCCGACCTCCCCCTGCAGGCAGGGGGAGGAGCTGATGACTCCCTCCCCTGTTTACAGGGGAGGGCTGGGGAGGGGTGAGTACTAGCCTCGAACCCGCAACCACTTCGCCGCCATCCGTCGCATCGATTCGTCGGCCGACGGATCCGCGGCGATCTCAACGACCGGCTTCCACGCCAGCTCCAGCGACTCCTCGCTGATCGCGAATTCCTCGCTGCCGGTCGCGCGCACCACGAAGCGCACATCGTAATGCCAGTGCTCCGGATCCGCGCCGCGGGCCGGGATCGCATGCCGGTCGAGATCGAATATCCCGCCCTCCACCACCAGATCGACCAGCCCGGATTCTTCCTCGGCTTCCCGCAAGGCCACCCGCGCCAGGTCGGAATCGCCATCGGCATGCCCACCCAGCTGCAGCCAGCGGCCCAGCTTGCGGTGATGGGTCAGCAGCACGCGCTGTCCGTCGGCACTGACCAGCCACGCCGAGCCGGTGAAATGGCCCGGTGGGTGCCGGCGCTCGAACACGTCTGGCGACGAGGCCAGGAAATCCGCGAACAAACGGGCCTCGGCGGCCTGCTCCGGCGCCTGCCGGCCGTAGGCCTGCAGGACGGCGGCAAGGGCGGCGTGGTCGGTCGGCATTCGGGACTCCGGTATCGCGGCGGGGCGCCATTATCAACGCTTTCAGGGCCGCCGCCGGTCCCTTGCCGGGCTCTCCCGGCCCGGGTTATGGTGGCCCGCCGTCGCGCCCGGCGCGATGTCCAAGTTTCCGCTTGCCGCCACCAAGAGCGGCAGAACGAATAACACGCAGGGGAGTTCGTCCGAATGCTCAAGAACCTTTTCGCCATCAAGCCGGTGGGACCGGCGCCGCACGTCGACGCCGGCGAACCTGTCGAAGGCAGCCTGGAGGGCGAGCCGACACTCAAGCGCACCCTCACGGCCCGGCAGCTGGTGTTCCTGGGCATCGGCGCGGTCATCGGCGCGGGCATCTTCGTGCTGACCGGCCAGGCGGCCGCGGTGCACGCCGGCCCGGCGATCATGCTGAGCTTCGTGCTGGCCGGCATCGCCTGCGCCTTCGCCGGCCTGTGTTACGCCGAGTTCGCGGCGATGATGCCGGTCTCGGGCAGCGCCTACTCCTATTCCTACGCCACCTTGGGCGAGTTCGTGGCCTGGTTCATCGGCTGGAACCTGGTGCTCGAATACATGTTCGCGGCCTCCACCGTCGCGGTGGGCTGGTCGGGCTATTTCAACAGCCTGCTCACCAGCATGGGCATCGGCCTGCCGGCCGCCTTCGCGGCGGCGCCGCTGAACGTGGTGGACGGCAGCATCGTCTACACCGGCGGCATCATCAACCTGCCGGCGGTGGCGATCATCGCCGCCATCAGCGGCCTGTGCTACGTCGGCATCACCCAGTCGGCCTTCGTCAACTCGATCATCGTCGCCATCAAGGTGGTCGTGATCCTGATGTTCGTGGCCTTCGGCCTGCAGTACGTCAACCCGGAAAACTGGGTGCCCTTCATCCCCGAAAACGTCGGCCCCGGCCAGTTCGGCATGGACGGCGTGGTGCGCGGCGCGGCCGTGGTGTTCTTCGCCTACATCGGCTTCGACGCGGTCTCGACCGCGGCAGGCGAAGCCAAGAACCCGCAGCGCGACATGCCGATCGGCATCCTGGGTTCGCTGTTCTTCTGCACCATCATCTACATCATCGTCTCGGCCGTGCTGACCGGCATGCTGCCCTACACCCAGCTGGGCACGCCCAAGCCGGTGGCCACCGCGCTGGAGGCCTACCCGGCCCTGGCCTGGCTCAAGACCGTGATCGAGATCGGCGCCATCGCCGGCCTGAGCTCGGTGATCCTGGTGATGCTGATGGGCCAGCCGCGCATCTTCTATTCGATGTCCAAGGACGGCTTGCTGCCGAAGTTCTTCGCCAAGGTCCATCCCAAGCACCAGACCCCATACATCGGCACCATCCTGGTCGGCATCTTCGCCGCCTCGCTGGCCGGCTTCCTGCCGATCGGCCTGCTGGGCGAACTGGTGTCCATGGGCACCCTGCTCGCCTTCGCCACCGTCTGCGCCGGCGTGCTGATCCTGCGCCGCACCCGTCCGGACCTGCCGCGCCCGTTCAAGGTGCCGATGGCGGCCATCATCTGCCCGCTGGGCGTGGTCGCCTGCCTGTACCTGTTCTGGCAGCCGTTCAAGGAGCACTACACGCTGATGCTGGGCTGGACCGCGCTCGGCATGCTGATCTACTTCTTCTACGGTTACAGCCACAGCAAGCTGCGGAAGTAATGTTCCGTGAGCACGGCTAAAAGATCGGCCCGTTGTTGGCCACCTTCGTGGTGGCCAACAACATGATCGGCTCCGGGTTTTTCCTGCTGCCGGCCTCGCTGGCCAGCCAGGGCGGCGTGACCGCGCTGAGCTGGCTGCTGGGCACGGTGATCGCCGTGATCCTGGGCGGCGCCTTCGCCCGGCTGGCGCGCGACTACCCGCAGCTGGACTGCCCCGACGACTATGTGCGGCCCTCGCTGGGCCGCGACATGGGCTTCCTGGCCACCACGCTGTACTGGGCCTCGTCCTGGATCGGCAACAACGCGATCGCAGTGGCGGCCTTCGGTTACCTGGTCACGCTGATGCCGCTGGACGGCACCGACACCTCGGTGCGCATCGCCGGCCAGGTGTCGCTGATCTGGCTGATGTTCGGCATCAACCTGATGGGGCCGCGCAAGGTCGCCACCTTCCAGTCCTTCTGCGTGGTGTTCGGCCTGCTGCCGGTGGCGGTGGTGCTGATCGGCGGCTGGGGCCATTTCGACGCCGACCTGTACCGTGAAGCCTGGAACGTCACCGGCGAATCCGACGCCTCGGTGGTGATCGCCAACCTGGCGCCGATCTTCTGGGCCTTCGTCGGCCTGGAAACCGGCGCGATGGTGGCCGGCATCGTGCGCGACCCGGACAAGAACGTGCCGCGCGCCACCCTGGCCGGCATCCTGCTGGCGGGCGTGGTCTACCTGCTGTCTTCGGTGCTGGTGATGGGCATCGTGCCGGCGGCCGAGCTCGCGGCCTCCAGCGCGCCGTTTGCGCTCGTGGCCGGCAGCATCTTCGGTCCCTGGGCGATCCCGGTGATCGCGGCGGCCGCGGCCCTGAAGGCCACCGGCACGCTGGGCGGCTGGATGCTGGTGTCGGGCGAATCCGGCGCACGCGCCGCGATGCGCGGTTACCTGCCGGCGATCTTCGGCCGGCTGTTCGCCAACGGCGCGGCCGGCTGGGGCCTGATGTTCGTCGCGCTGGCAATGACCGCCATCGCCTTCGTGACGCTGGCGCCGACCGTGGCCGGGCAGTTCGAAACCATCATCGGCATGGTGGTGCTGCTGGTCGTGCTGGCTTATGTGGCCGCGGGCCTCAGCCTGCTGGTGGGCACGCCGCAGCGGCCTTCGGGCCTCAAGGAAAAGCTGCTGGGCATCGGCGCCCTGCTGGCCTGCTCGCTGCTGATCTTCTCGTCGCCGCTGAACCTGATCGGCGGTGCGGCCGGCGTGGCCCTGGTGGCCTGGATCCTGTTCCGGGTGTTCGGCCGCAAGACGGCCTGACCCTTCACGGCAACCACGACGACGGCGCGGTCATTCCGCGCCGTCGTCGTTTCCGGTGTCGGTGAGATCCTGCAGCGAAGCCGGCAGCTTCTTCGACGGCGCCACGCCCAGCTTGCGCAGCATCTCGGCCTGGCGCACGAGGTTGCCGCGGCCCTGCGAGAGTTTGTCCAGCGCGCCGGCGTGCATGTCCTGGGCGCGCTTGATCGCCTCGCCGACCTTCAGCAGGTCGTCGGTGAAACCGACGAACTTGTCGTACAGCGCCGAGGCGCGGTCGGAGATCGCCTTGGCATTGGCGTTCTGGTGTTCGGTGCGCCAGATCTGCGCCACCAGCTTCAGCGAGGCCAGCAGGTTGCTGGGCCCGACCAGGATGATCTTGCGGTCGAAGGCATAGCCGTAGAGCTGAGGGTCGCGGCGCAGCGCCTCGAGGAAGGCCGCTTCCACCGGCACGAACATCAACACCAGCTCCGGACTGGTGAGGCCTTCCAGCCGGCTGTAGTCCTTCTCGCCCAATTGTTTGACGTGGTTGCGCAGCGCCACCACGTGGCGGCCAAAGTGCGCCTCGCGC
This sequence comes from Arenimonas daejeonensis, assembly GCF_007993735.1. GTDB lineage: Bacteria > Pseudomonadota > Gammaproteobacteria > Xanthomonadales > Xanthomonadaceae > Arenimonas > Arenimonas daejeonensis. The sequence goes on from NZ_CP042453.1 coordinate 2,395,631, forward strand.
TCGGCCTCGTCGCTGGCCTCGCAGGCGCGCTGGTAGTCGAGCAGCACCATCTTGGCGTCGATGATGATGGACTTGTCTTCGGGCAGGCGCAGCACGGCGTCGGGACGGTAACGGTCGCCGTCGCCGTCCTTGAAACTTTCCTGGGTAAAGTAGTCGCGGCCCTTCTCCAGCGCCGCGGTTTCCAACAGGCGCTCGAGCTTGAGCTCGCCCCAGTAACCCTGGCTGCGGTTGTCGCTGCTGAGCGCGCGGCTCAGGGTCTGCGCTTCCTGGCCCAGGGTCTGGTTCAGGCGCACCAGGTCGTCCAGCCGGGTCTGCAGGGCGACCCGCGAGTTGTTTTCCTTCTCGTAGGAATCGCTGACGACCTTGCGGAAGCCGTCGATCTGTTCCTTCAGCGGGTTGAGCAGCTGGCCGATCTGGGTGGCGTTCTGTTCGCCGAAACGTCTGGACTTGTCTTCCAGTATCTCGGCGGCCAGGGCCTGGAATTCGGCCTTCATGCGCTCGCGCGAGCCTTCGAGGTCGCGGTAGCGCTGCTCGGCGGCCTGCTGCTGTTCCTGCAGCCGGGCCTCGAGGCCGGCGGCGCGGGTTTCAGCGGCTTCGCGGCCGTCGCGCACCTGGCGGAACTCGGCGTCGAGCGCGGCCAGGCGGCCGCGGGCGATCCAGAACGAGGCGGCGCCGGCGATCACCAGGCCCGCGAGCAGGCCCAGCAACAGGAAGGTGGTTTCGGAAGCGGACAAGGCGGTCCCCGGCATCAGCGATGCGGGGATTCTAGCCGCCAAGGGTCTCACCGGCCGAGACGGCCGGCGATTACGATGGGATCAGGCCTTCTTGGCCCAGGCGCTGCACCAGGCCGCGGCCGGCACGCTGAAGCCCGGGAACAGGGTGCAGGCACCCGTGGCCGCCGTGAAGAACTGGCAGTTCGCGCAGCTGCTGCCCGGCTTGAAGCTGGCGTGTTTGGTGGACTTGGCGTCGGCCACGTAAGCCAGGGCGATCGCGGTGGCGTTGTCGGCCGGCAATGGCTTCAGGGCCTGGGCGGCGGCGCTGCCCACCAGGGCCGGAGCGACGAAGGGAACGGCGGCGGCCAGGACGGCGGCGCGGACCAGGAAGCGGCGGCGGGACGGGGATTGGGCGTTCATGGGTGGCTCGCTGGCTACGGAGGGATTCCGATGGCTGCGCGCAGTGTAGTCCCGGCGGGTGAACAAAACGTTGACGCCGGTCAAGCCGGCGCCGGCTTCGGCTAAACTTCCGCGCATGGAAACCCTGCCCTACGACCCGGCCCGGCTGGCCCAGCGCGCCGCGGAAATCGTCGCCAACACCCGCGAACTGTCGGCCCTGGGCTGGACCCCGGCCACCAGCAGCAACTTCTCGATGCGGCTGGACGACCGGCACGCGGCCATCACCGTCTCCGGCCGCGACAAGGGCCGGCTGACCGAGGCCGACATCATGGTGGTGGATTTCGCCGGGCAGCCGGTGGCGACGGCGCACCGCCCTTCGGCCGAGACCCTGCTGCACACCCAGCTCTATGCCCGTTACCCGGACATCGGCTGCGTGCTGCACACGCATTCGCGCACCCAGACGGTGAGCTCGCGCCTGTTCGCCGGCCAGGGCCATGTGCGCCTGGAAGGCTATGAACTGCTGAAGGCCTTCGCCGGCAACCAGACCCACGAGATGGCCATCGACGTGCCGGTGCTGCCCAACACCTGACAGGACATGCCGGCCCTGGCCGCGCAGGTCGAAGGCCTGCTCGACGCCGGTCCGTTCTGGGGCTACCTGATCGACGGCCACGGCCTGTACGCATGGGGCAAGGACATGGCCGAGGCGCGCCGCCACCTGGAAGCTTTCGAATTCCTGTTCGCCTGCGAACTCGACCTGAGGAGACTGCAATCATGAGCCGCCTTCGGATCTTCAAGGACACCGACCCGTCCACCCCGCTGTCCTCCACCGAGGACCTGGCCACGATCGCCGAACGCCTGAAGCCCATCGGCGTGCGCTTCGAGCAGTGGCAGGCCGCGCAGCCGGTGCAGCCGGGCGCCACGCCTGAAGAAGTGATGGCCGCCTACCGCGCCGACATCGACCGGCTGATCGCCGAGAACGGGTTCAAGACCGTGGACGTGGTCTCGATCGCGCCCGACAACCCGAACAAGGACGCGATGCGCGCCAAGTTCCTGGACGAACACTTCCACAAGGAAGACGAGGTGCGGTTCTTCGTCGCCGGCTCGGGCCTGTTCACCCTGCACGTGGGCGACACCGTGTACGAGATCCGCTGCGAACAGGGCGACCTGATCGGCGTGCCGGACTCGACCACGCACTGGTTCGACATGGGGCCGGAGCCGAGTTTCGTCGCCATCCGCTTCTTCACCGAGCCCGATGGCTGGGTCGGCCATTTCACCGGCACCGACATCGCGCAGAAATTCCCGCGCTACGAAAAAGGCCAGGCGGGCTGAGCTTGAAGACGATCCTGACCGACATCGAGGGCACCACCAGCAGCATTTCCTTCGTCAAGGACGTGCTGTTTCCGTATGCGCGCCGCGCCCTGCCCGGCTTCGTCGCCGCACACGGGAACGACCCGGAAGTGCGCCGCTGGCTTGATGCCGTGGCGGCCGAAAACGGCGGGCTGTGCCAGGATGAAATGATCGTCGAGACCCTGCAGGGCTGGATCGACCAGGACCGCAAGCACACGGCGCTGAAGGCGTTGCAGGGCCTGGTGTGGAAGGACGGGTATGTGCGCGGGGACTATGCCGCGCACATGTATCCCGATGCGGCCGAGGCCTTGCGGGCCTGGCATGCGCAGGGGCATGGCATCAATGTGTATTCCTCGGGATCGGTGGCGGCGCAGAAGCTGTTCTTCGGCTACAGCGCGGCGGGCGACCTGACGGCCCTGGTTTCGAACTGGTACGACACCGAAGTGGGCGGCAAGCGCGAAGCCGGAAGCTATCGCCGCATCGTCGGGTCGCTGGGCGTGCCGGCGGCCGAGGTGCTGTTCCTGTCCGATGTGGTCGAGGAGCTCGATGCCGCGCGCGAGGCGGGCCTGGACACCGTGCTGCTGGACCGCCGCGAAGACTATCCGCAACCGCGCCACGGCGAGGCGACCCACGGTCATCGCCGGGTCGAATCCTTCGCCGACGTCGCGCCGGAGCGCGCCTGACCCGCCCGCATCCGCACCGGACCCGGATGCGCGGGCTGCTGGCCCTCGCACTGCTGCTCTCGTTCGCGGCCTGGAGCAGCGCCAAGGATCTCGCCAAATCCGAGTCGCAACTTCCGAAGCAGGATCCGGCCCTCGCGGCGAACGCTGCGCTGGATCGTGACCTGGCGGCCCTGGCCCCGCAGCGGCCCGGACACATCGACCTCTACGTGCTCGGTGTCGCCGGCGACGGCAGCGAAGAGGTCTTCCGCAACGAAGTGCTGCACCTGGAAAACCTGGCCGCCCGCCGCCTCGATGCCGCGGGGCGCGTGCTGGTGCTGGCCAACCACGACAACCTGCCGGTGCAACGCCCGCTGCCGCTGGCCAGCGAGGCCAGCCTGCGCCGCGCTCTCGCCGGCATCGGCGCGACCATGGACCCCGATGAGGACGTGCTGCTGCTCTACCTCAGCAGCCACGGCACCGAGGATCATGAATTCCTGCTGCGCCGCGGCGACCAACCCGACGGACTGCTGACGCCGAAACGGCTGCGCGCCGCCTGGACGATGCCGGCATCCGGCATCGCGTGGTGGTGATCTCGGCCTGTTATTCCGGCGGCTTCGCCCGTGCGCTCGGCAACCGCGACAGCCTGCTGTTGATGGCGGCCCGGCGCGACCGCCCGTCCTTCGGCTGCGGCAACGATTCGGTGGCGACCTACTTCGGCCGCGCCTGGCTGGTGGATGGATTGAACGACACGGTGGATTTCGTGCAGGCCTTCGAACAGGCCAGGCTGGCGATCGAACGTCGCGAGATCGCCGAAGGCCTGCTGCCCTCGCTGCCGCAGATCAACCGCGGCGCACGCATCGACACCACGCTCGCGGCCTGGCGGGCAGGTTTCACGCCCGGCCCGGCCCTGCCCTATCCGCACGCCGAGCCAGAGCCCGAAGACGTGCCGGAAAAGATCATTCCGCCGCGTCTTCCAACCGGTAAGTCAGGCTCGCGCTGAGTTCGCCACGCCAGCGGTCGAAGGCGCGCACCTCGACCCGGTGTTCGCCGGACGCCAGGGCGGTGGGCAGGCTGCCGCGCCACAGGTGGCTGGAATCCGCGGCCTCGGGCGAACGGTCGTAACCGCGCAGGCTGTCGGCACGATCATCGAGCACGTTCTCCACCAGCAGGCGAGGGTCGGCCCGCTCCACCTTGCGCATCGGCAGCCAGTCGCTGCCGTCCACCCGAACTCGACCCGGGTGTCGGTATCGGCCATGAACACGTTGGCGAACACGCCGAAGGCCGGGTAGGCGCCGCGCCGCAGCACCTTCGGCGCATGCAGGGCCATGCCGGAACGGTCGAAGGCCGGATCGGGCGTGCGCCAGCGCAGTCCGTAGCGGCCGTCCTGCCGCACCGACAGTTCCGACCAGCCCTTGGGCGTGCCGTCGGCCATGGTGGCGTCGGGGATGCCGGCCGCATCGGCCACGCCGCTCCAGAACGAACCGCAGGTGGCACCGACGTTGTACTCGTGCAGCGGCGACCTGCCCTGCCAGCCGTCCGCCGGGCCATGCCAGTAGTGGCGCTGCACGTGACCGTGCGCGGTGAGAAGCAGCAGCTTCGGGAAATCCTCCAGCAGTGCGAACAGGCGCTCGCGGTCGGCGCGGCGGAAGCTTTCGCGGCCAGGCACCGGGTCGAAGAACGGGATGTGCGCCGAGACCACCAGCAGGCGGTCGTGCGGCAAGGTCGGCAGGTAGGCCTCGAGGAAGGCGAACTGGTCCTCGCGCAGGCCGCCGATGTAGTCCGGCGACTGGCCAGGCCGGTACACGACATCATCGAGCAGCACGAAGCTGGCCTCGTGCTCCTCCCAGGCCAGGGTGTCGGGGCCGTAGTTCGCGCGGTAGGTGCGCAGCGAGTCCTCGTCGCGGGCCGCGTCGAAGTCGAGGTCGTGATTGCCGGCCAGGTGCAGCCAGGGCAAACCGAGGCGAACGGTGGCGCGTTTCATCGCCGGATACAGCGACAGGTCGTCGTGCACCACGTCTCCCAGCGTCAGGCCCAGGTCGCCTGCAGCGCCGGGGGAATATTCCGGTTCGCCCTCGGCCGACGTCGGCACCGAGTGGGCGATGCGCACCGCCTCGACGATGCCCCGGTCGAAGTGCTGCACGTTCCGCGCCGTCTGCGGTTGTGGATCGCCGAATACCAGTACGTCGAGCTGGCCCGGCCCGCGTGTGTCCTTCTGCAGGGCGAAGTCCCGGCAGGCGGGGAATTCCGCCGCAATGCCGCCGTACTTGAGCACCGGCCCCGGCGTGTTCTGCACCTGGCGCCAGAAATCCGGCAGGCCATCGGGCCGCGACGGGAAACGATAGCCCGCGGGTTTGACCACGAATACCGTGCGGCCATCCAGCACCGGCAGCGAATACGCACCACGTGCATCCGTGCGTACGACCGTCTCGCCATCGGACACCGCCACGCCGGCCAAGGCTTGATCTCCTTCGCCGAACCGGCCGTCACCGTCGCGGTCTTCATAGACATGGCCGCTGTTGCAAGGCGGCGACAAGGCCAGGGCCGGCATGGACGCCAGGCTCGCGGAGAGCAGCAGGAAGGGCAGACTCGGGCGCATCGATTTCTCCGGGCTGAGCCGGGATTATGCCCAAGCCCGCACTCAGCGCGCTGCCGCCGCGTGCCGGTCGCGCAACACGGCCACCATATCGGCCAGGCCCAGGCCGCGGGCGCGCAGCAGCACGGTCAGGTGGAACACCAGGTCGGCGGCTTCGCCCAGCAGAGCCTCGTCGTCCTGCGTGACGGCCGCCAGTGCGGTTTCCACGCCCTCCTCGCCCACTTTCTGGGCGATGCGGTGGGCACCGCTTTCGAACAGGCGGGTGCTGTAGCTGCCCTCAGGCCGTTCGCGTTCGCGGCGTGCGACCAGGGCATCGAGCTCGGCCAGGAAATCCGCGGGCGCCTCCGCGAAGCAGCTGGCGCGGCCGAGGTGGCAGGTCGGGCCCTGCGGGCGGGCCTGCACCAGCAGGGTGTCGCCGTCGCAGTCGGCCTCCAGCGACACCAGTTCGAGGATGTCGCCGCTGGTCTCGCCCTTCATCCACAGGCGCTGCCGGCTTCGGCTGTAGAAGGTGATGCGGCACGTGGCCAAGGTGGCCGCGAGCGCGGCGCGGTCCATGTAGCCGAGCATCAGCACGCGGCCACCGGTGGCGTCCTGGACGATGGCGGGCAACAGGCCGCCCTGCTTGTCCCAGGCCAGGGCTTCGATCTGTTCAGGCGACATCGCGCACCTCGAAGCCCTGCGCTTGCAGGAAGGTCTTGAGTCCGGGAATCGGGATCGCGCCGGAATGGAAGACGCTGGCCGCGAGCGCGGCATCGACGTCGGCTTCGGCGAAGACGGCGGCGAAGTGTTCCGGCACACCGGCGCCGCCGGAGGCCACCAGCGGCACGCGGCAGATGGGGCGTGCGGCCTTGAGCTGTTCGAGGTCGTAACCGGCGCGCACGCCGTCGGCGCCCATGCAGTTGAGCACGATCTCGCCGGCGCCCAGCGCCTGCGCCTCGGCCACCCAGTCGAGCGTGCGTTTGCGCAGTGTCTGCGTCCGTTCCGGATCGCCGGTGTAGGCGCGCACGCGCCATTCGCCGTCGCCGTCGCGTTGGCTGTCGATGCCGACCACCACGCATTGCACACCGAACGCGTCCGCCAGTTCGCCGATCAGGGCCGGCCGTTCCAGTGCCGGCGTGTTGACCGAGATCTTGTCGGCACCCGCATGCAGGATCGTCCGCGCCTGCGCGACCGAGCGGATGCCACCAGCCACGCAGAACGGGATGTCGATCAGGCGCGCCACCCGCTCCACCCAGGCCACATCGACCGCACGGCCCTCGGGGCTGGCACTGATGTCGTAGAACACCAGTTCGTCGGCGCCTTCGTCGCGGTAGCGCAGCGCCAGGTCCTCGATGGCGCCCATCACGACGTGGTCGCGGAAACGCACGCCCTTCACGACTTGGCCGTGCTTCACGTCGAGGCAGGGAATCAGGCGCCGGCTCAACATGTGGCGCGTCCTTCCATCAGCTCCGGGAGCTTGAGCCGGCCTTCCAGCAGCGACTTGCCCAGCACGATGCCGGCGCAGCCCGCCTCGCGCGCGGCGGCGAGGTCGGCCGCTTCGCGCACGCCGCCCGAAGCCTGCACCGCCAGGCGCGGGAAACGGGCGCACAGGTGCCGGTACAGCTCGATATTCGGGCCCGAGCATGCCGTCGCGGGCGATGTCGGTGCACAGCAGGTGGCGCAGGCCGACGTCGACGTAGGCCGCCGCGAGTGCATCCAGTTCCTTGCCGCCCTCCTCGGTCCAGCCATGCACCGGCAGGTGCCAGCGTCCGTCGTCGTCGCGGCGGGTGTCGAGCGCCACGGTGATGCGTTCGGCGCCGTAGCGCGCGATCCAGGCAGCCACGCGGCCCGGTTCGCGCACTGCGAGCGAACCGATCACGACGCGGTCGGCGCCGGCTGCCAGCAAGGCCTCGACCTCGGCATCCGAACGCACGCCGCCGCCGGTCTGGACCCGCAGGCGGGTTTCCGATTTCAGTCGCGCCAGCAGTGGGGTCAGGGTGTAACCGCCGGCGCGCGCCGCATCCAGGTCGACCAGGTGCAGCCATTCGGCACCGGCTTCGAGTAGGCCTGGGCCAACGCAAAAGGATCGTCGGCATAGCGGGTCTCGCGGGCGTAGTCGCCCTGCGCCAGGCGCACCACGCGGCCTTCGCGCACATCGATGGCCGGATAGAGCACCAGGCCGCTCATGTTCGCCCCGCGCGCAGGAAGTTCTCCAGCAGCCGCGCGCCGACCGCGCCGGAACGTTCCGGATGGAACTGGGCGCCGGCGACATTGCCGCGTGCCACCACCGCGGCGAACCGGCCGCCATGTTCGGTCGTCGCCAGGCAGTCTTCCGTGACGGGCACCGCGTAGCTGTGCACGAAATAGGCCTGGGCGCCGTCGGCGATACCGTCGAGCAGGGCGGATCCGCGCGACGGCTCCAGGCGATTCCAGCCCATGTGCGGCACCCGCACGCCGGGCGCGCCGGCCAGCTTGCCGACCCGGCCGGGCAGCAAACCGGGGTTTCGACCTCGCCCTCTTCCGAGGATTCGAACAGCAGTTGCATGCCCAGGCAGATGCCCAGCAACGGCTGGCGCAGGTCGCGCAGCGTGTCCACCAGGCCGAGTTCACGCAGCCGCGCCATGCCGGGGCCGGCTGCGCCGACACCCGGCAGGATCACGCGGTCGGCGGCCCGGATCTCGGCGGCGTCCGCGCTCATCCGGCTCTCGACGCCGAGCCGCTGCAGCGCGTAACGCACCGAACCGAGGTTGGCCCCGCCCGAGTCCACCAGCACCAGGTTCACAAGGCCCCCTTGGTGCTGGGCAGTTCGCTGCCCTGCCGGCGCACGGCCTGGCGCAGCGCGCGCGCCACGGCCTTGAAGCAGGCTTCGACCAGGTGGTGGGTGTTGTCGCCGCGCACCTGCAGGTGCAGGTTCAGGCCGGCGGTTTCGCAGAGCGAGCGGAAGAAGTGCGGGACGAGCTCAGTGGCCAGGCCACCGACCTCGGCGCGCGGGAAACTTCCCTCGAACACGAAATACGGGCGGCCGGAAAAATCCACCGCGGCCGCAGCCAGGGTTTCGTCCATCGGCAGCGTGACTGCGGCGAGGCCGGTCGAGTCGCCGTAACGGGCGATGCCGCGTTTGTCGCCCAGCGCCTCTTTCAGCGCCTGGCCGAGCGCCAGGGCACTGTCCTCGACCGTGTGGTGTTCATCGATGTGCAGGTCGCCGGCGCAGCTCAGCTGCAGGGCGAAACCACCGTGTTTTCCGAGTTGTTCCAGCATGTGGTCGAAGAAGCCCAGGCCGGTGCTGACCTCGGGATCCGCGGCACGATCCAGATCGATCCGGACTCTGACCCGGGTTTCCTTCGTCGTGCGTTCGACGCTGGCCACGCGTGGTGCGTCGGCCAGTTCGTGCGCGATGCCGTCCCAGGTGTCCGGACCCGGCGCCAGCCGGAAACCGCGGCAGCCGAGGTTGGCCGCCAGTTGCAGGTCGGTCTCGCGGTCGCCGACCACGGCGGAGTTCGCCAGGTCGATGCCGCGGTCGCGCAGGTAGGGCAGCAGCAGGCCGATCCCCGGCTTGCGGGTCGGCTTGCCCTCGTGTTCGAAGCTCTCGTCGATCAATTGCTCGCGGAAGCTGATGCCCTGCGATTCGAGCACCTGCAGCATCAGCGCATGCGGGCCCTCGAAATCCTCGCGCGGGAAGCTGGCCGTGCCCAGCCCATCCTGGTTGCTGACCAGCACGAACTGGAAGCCGGCATCGCGCAGCTTCAGCAGTGCCGGGATCACGCCGCGCACGAAGCGCAGCTTGGCGTAGCTGTCGATCTGGAAGTCCGCGGGCTCCTCGATGATCGTGCCGTCGCGGTCCACGAACAGGATGCGCTGGCCGCTCATGCCGCCGCCCTCCCCGCCTGCAGCGCCGCCAGCAGCGCGTCGTTCTCCGCCGGACTGCCGATGCTGATGCGCAGCGCGTCGCCCAGTTGCGGCGAGGCGCGCATGTCGCGCACCACCACGCCGGCCGCCAGTAGCCGCTGGAAGACCGCTTCGGCATCGCTGAAACGCACCAGCAGGTAGTTTCCCTGCGAGGCGTACACGCGGCGGATGCCGGCACAGGCTTCCAGTTCGTGCCGCAGCCGCTCGCGTTCGGCGCGCACCGTCAGCACCCGGGATCGGGTCTGCGCCAGCGCCGCGTCCGACAATCCGTCCAGCGCCAGTTGCACGCAGGGCGAAGGCAGCGGATACGGCGCCTGGCAGTTGCGCAGCACCTCGACCAGCTCGGGTGCCGCCAGCAGGCAGCCGATACGGGCGGCGGCCAGCGCATGCGCCTTGGACAGGGTGCGCAGCACGGCCAAATTCGGTTGTTCACTGATCCACGATGCCATCGACGGCTGGTCGCTGTATTCGCCGTAGGCTTCGTCGACCACCAGCAGGCAGCGTCCGGCCAGGCGCCGCGCCAGCGCCAGCAGGTCGGCGGCCGGCACGGCCTGCCCGGTCGGATTGGCCGGCGAACAGAGGAAGACGAGCTTGGCTCCCGACGCGACGGCCTTGTCGGCGACGGCATCCAGGTCGAGCCCGAAGCCCGCCTCGCCGTCGCGCAACGGCACCTCGCGCACCGGCGCGCCCTGCAGCCGCGCGCTCACCGCGTACATGCCGAACACCGGCGGCGCGATCACCACCGGATCCTGGCCGGGACGGCAGAGCGCACGCACCAGCAGGTCGATGGCCTCGTCGCTGCCGCGGCCGACCAGCACCTGGGCGGCGCGCACGCCGTACAACGCCGCCAGGCGTTCGCGCAAGGCGGCCGGCTGCGGATCGGGATAGCGGTTCGCGCCGAAGCCCAGGTCGGCGGGGTTGCGCCAGGCGCTTTCGTTGGCGTTCAACCAGATCGAACCCGTGGACCCAGTCTTCCGTGCCGAGCTGTAGCCGAAGAAATCACGCAGGTCGGGTCGCACCAGATCGAGCAACGCGCTCATGACGCCGCCTCCAGCCGCCGCAGAACAGACTGCGCATGCGCCTCCAGTCCTTCCGCCCGCGCGATCTCGACCGCACAGGGCCCGATCGCCGCCAGCCCGTCGCGATTGACCTCCTGCACACTGATCGAAGTCTGGAAGCTGGCCACGCCGACGCCGCTCCAGGCGCGCGCGGCGCCATTGGTCGGCAGCACGTGGTTGGTGCCCGAACAGTAGTCGCCCAGCGATTCCGGCGCATGGTCGCCGAGGAACACCGAGCCCGCCGAGGCCACCTTCCCCAGCCACGCGCGCGGCTCGCGCAAGGCCAAGATCAGGTGCTCGGGCGCATACCGGTTGCTGATCCCGAACGCCTCGTCCAGATCGTCGACAAGAACCAGCCGTGCGTATTCGAGCGCCCGTTGCGCGATGCCTTCGCGCGGCAGGCTCGCGAGCTGGCGCTGCACCTCCGCCGACACCGCCTCGATCAGCTCCGGGGAATCGGTGAGCAGGATCACCTGCGAATCGGGGCCGTGTTCGGCCTGCGACAGCAGATCCGAGGCGACGAAGGCAGGCACCGCGCCCGCGTCGGCGATGACCAGCACTTCGGAAGGTCCGGCCGGCATATCGATGGCCGGCCCACCCGCCGTCATCGCCGCCAATTGTTTGGCAGCGGTGACATAACGATTGCCGGGCCCGAACAGCTTGTCGCAGCGCGGTACGGTCCCGGTGCCGAAGGCCATCGCCGCGATGGCCTGGGCACCGCCGAGCTTGAAGATGCGGGTGATGCCGCACAGGCCCGCAGCCATCAGCACCGCCGGATCAGCGGTGCCATCCACGCGTGGCGGCGTGCACAGCACCACCTCGGCACAGCCGGCGAGCAAGGCGGGCACGCCCAGCATCAGGGCGGTGGACGGCAGCGGCGCGGTGCCGGCCGGTACGTACAGGCCCACGCGCTGGATCGGACGCACGAGGCGGCCGCAGCGCACCCCCGGCGCGGTCTCGACCTCGAACTCCGTCGTCATGCCGGCGCGATGCCAGGTCAGCAGCCGGTCGCGGGCCTGCTCGAGCGCGGCACGCAATGATGGCGCCACCATCTGCTCCGCCGCCGCGATTTCCTCGGCGCCGACCAGGAACCGCGCCAGTTCCACGCCATCGAAACGGCGCGTCAACGCGCGCAGGGCCGTGTCGCCGTCGGCGCGGACCTGGTCGAACACGCGGCGCACGGCGTGTTCGACCTCCTTCCAGTCGCCGGCCCCCGGCCGCGCGAGGCAGGCGTCGTGGGCCGCGGCATCGAGTCGATTCCAGACGATGCGCTTCATGCCAGCATCTGCTCCACCGGTAGCACCAGCAGGCCCGTGGCGCCGGCGCGTTTCATGTCCTCCAGGCGCTGCCAGGTCATGGCGCTGCGGCACAGGGCCTGCAACGCGACCTGGTCGTCCTGGCCCTCGATCGCCATCACGGTCGGCGGTTCGGCGTCGGGCAGCAGCTTGAGCAGGCCCGGCACCGCCCCGCGCGAGGCCTGGAACAGCACCAGCTTGCTGGCGCGCACGCTCAGCACCGCATCGAGCCGGCGCAGCAGCATCGCCGCAAGATCGGTGCGCGCATCGCCGAAGGGCGCCGACGGCGCCACCAGCACCGCCTGGCTTTCGAACACCACCGCGGTTTCCTTGAGCTGGTTGGCCAGCAAGGTGGCGCCGGTCGAGACCAGGTCGCAGATCGCCTCGGCCTTGCCCAGGCGCGGCGCGATCTCGACCGACCCCGACAGCACCACCGGCTGCGCGTCCACGCCCTGCCCGCGCAGCCAGCGCGCCAGCAGCCGCGGATAGCTGGTGGCGATGCGCAGGCCGGCCAGGCGCTGCGGACCGGGCCAGTCCCAGTCGTTGGGCACGGCTATCGACAGCCGGCAGCGGCCGAAACCGAGTTCGCGGATGGCATGGAAGGCTTCGCCGCGGCCGTCGGCCAGGCGTTCGTCGGCCTGTTCCTCCAGCACGTTCTGGCCGACCACGCCCAGGTCGCAGGTGCCTTCGGCGATCAGGCCGGGAATGTCGTCGTCGCGCACCAGCAGCAGGTCGATCGGCAGGGATTCGCCATAACAGAACAGGCGGTCGCGGCTTTCCCGGAACACCAGCCCGGCCCGCGCGAGCAGGTCCCGGGCCGGGTCCGACAACCGGCCGGATTTCTGGATGGCAATGCGCAAACGGTCGTGCGTCCTCATGACGCTCTCCGGGTTCTCAAGCAGGTGGGGTCAGTGCGAAGCGTCGTGGGCGGATTCGCCCAGGCGCTCGACGGCGATGCGGTAGCCGCCCGCGCCCAGGTCCAGGCAACGGGCGACTCGGCCGATGGTGGTGACGCTGACGCCGGTCAGGTCGTGGATCTCGCGGTAGGGCACGTCCGCCACCAGCAGCGGCACCACCCGCCAGCGGTCGGCCATGGCCTCCAACTCGGCGGGGGTACACAGGTCTTCGAGGAATGCCCGCGCCTCGCCGGCCGAACGCAGGCTCAGCAGGGCCTCGATCAGGCCTTCCAGGGCGGGCGGGGTTTCGAGGTTGGCGGGGTCGCGTCGTTTCATCGCGCTAATGTAATAGCGCGTTAGTACAAATTGCAAGCCTGACCGGGATCATGGCCTTGGCCCGTAGCCCCGCATACAGTGGACACCCCCGGGGAGGGAAAGCACTTGTCCATCAAGACAGCCTGGTTCGCACTGCTGGCCCTTTGGCTGGCCCTGGCCGCTTCCCCGGCCCGGGCGGCCGGACCGGCCGTGCTCGATACCGGCAACGAGGCGCTGCCGCTGGCGCCCTACCTGAGCATGAAATCCGACCCGGAGGGCCGGACCGACGCCGCGGCCATGTTCTCGCAGGCGGCGCAAGGCAACTTCAGTCCCCTGCCCGGTGACAGCACCGCGTTCGGCTTCACCCGGGGCGCCACCTGGTTCCATGGCCGGCTGTACAACCAGAACAGCCGCGAACAGCGCTGGCTGCTGGTGCTGCACTACCCGTTGCTGGACAACGTGGACGTGTACCTGCGCTACCCCGATGGCCGGGTCGAACACATGGCCTCGGGCGACACCCTGCCCTTCAGCGCGCGCAGCATCCGCTACCGCCACCCCAACTTCTGGGTCGAACTGCCGCAGCGCACGGAAGTGGAGCTGCTGGTGCGCGTGGCCAGCCGCAGTTCACTGCAGGTGCCGCTGGCGGTGTACACCCCAGGGGCCTTCGCCGAACTCGAACGTGACTCGCAGTTCGGCATCGGCGTGTTCTACGGCGGCATCCTGGTCGCCCTGCTCTGCTACAACCTGGTGCTCTGGCTGTCGCTCAGGGACGCCAGCCACTTCTGGTACATGTGCCATGTCGCCGGCTTCGGCCTGGTGATGTTCTGCCTCAACGGACTGGCCTTCGAATACCTGTGGCCGAACTCGCCGTGGTGGGCCAACCAGGCCATCCCGGTGTCCATGGCGATCTCGCAGATCGCCATGCACCAGTTCTGCCGCGTGTTCCTGGAGCTTGAAGACCGCCAGCCGCGCGCCGACAAGGTGTCGCAGGCACTGATCCTGTTCTTCGTGCTGATGGGCGTCGCGTCGTTCTTCGTCGAGTACCGCACCGTGGTGCGGCCGATGACCCTTGCGGTGTTCCCTGGCGCGCTGTTCATCCTGTACCTGGCCATCAACTCGATCCGGCTGGGCTACGCGCCGGCCCGCGTGTTCCTGCTGGCCTGGGCCTTCCTGCTGCTGGGCACGGCGCTGTACGCCTCGGTGTCGTTCGGCCTGCTGCCGAAGAATTTCTTCACCGAATACGGCATCCAGATCGGGTCGGCCATGGAGATCATCCTGCTGTCCTTCGCCCTGGCCTATCGCTATGCCCGCCTGCGCGGCGAGAACGAACGCCTGGTGCACGAACACAACGAACAGCTGGAACGCCACGTCGCCCGCCGCACCTCGGAACTGAGCACGGCGCTGGAACAACTGGCCGAAGCCAACCAGCGCCTGCGCGAATCCAACCGCCGCGACGCGCTGACCGGGCTGTTCAACCGCAAGCACTTCCGCGAGGTGTTCGAACACCAGCTGCACCATGCCAACGAACACCGGCAGTCGCTGGGCGTACTGCTGATCGACCTCGACCATTTCAAGGACGTCAACGACACCCACGGCCACCTGGCCGGCGACGAATGCCTGCGCTGGCTGGGCCGCTGCCTGCACGACAGCCTGGTCGAACACGGGGCGCTGATGGCGCGCTTCGGCGGCGAGGAATTCGTGGCGGTGCTGCCCGACACCGAAGGCGAACGCCTGCTCAATGTCGCCGAGGTGCTGCGCCTGCGCATCTGCGGCGAACCGGTGCGTTATGCCGGCAACAGCATCACGCTCAGCGCCAGCATCGGTGTGTACGTGCTGCGACCGGGCAGTGGCATCGGGGTGGATGACGCGCTGCACCGGGCCGACGACGCGCTGTACGTGGCCAAGAGCCGCGGCCGCAACTGCGTACAGGCCGCGGAAGGCGTGATCCCGGACTGAGGCTCAGCCCCGCGTGCCGCGCGCGGCCGACAGCAGCCGGCCTTCCTGGACCAGGCGCACCGCGGCGGCGACGTCGCCGTCCATCGCCCGGTCGCGACCCATGAAGGGAATGGCTTCGCGCAGGGCGCTCCAGGCGGCGCCGACGGCGACGCCCGGATGGAATTCCTCCGACTCGGCCAGTTCGCGGCGCAGGGCCTCGACCTCGGCCAGGAAACCGGCACGGTCGGCATGGCCTGCCGGCGGCGCGCCCTGCACCTTGCCGGCCAGCGCTTCGGCATCCGACCCACGGGCCAGGGCACGGGCGGCGTTGATCATGTCGCGACGGTAGTCGAGCGCCTGCGCGGCGGTGTACAGCTCCAGCGCCAGTACATGGCCCAGGTCCTCGGTCATCTCGAGCACGTGGCGGCCTTCGTTGGCGCCCATCGAGACGTGGTCCTCGGCATTGGCGCTGGTCGGGATCGAATACACGCTGGCCGGGTGCGCGCGGCTGGCCAGGTCGTTCACCAGGGCGGCGGCGGTGTATTGCACGATCATGAAGCCGCTTTCGGTACCGTCCTCGTTGCCAATCAGGAACGGCGGCAGGCCGTCGTTGGTGGCGGGGTCCACCAGCTTGTTGAGGCGGCGCTCCGAAATCGACGCCAGGGTCGGGATCGCCGCCTTCAGGTAACTCAGCACCAGCGCCAGCGGCATGCCGTGGAAATGGCCGGCGGATACCACCATGTCCTCGACTTCCTTGGCACCTTCGAGTCCCGGGAACAGCAGCGGGTTGTCGGTGACGGCGTTGAGTTCGATGTCGATCACGCGCTTGGCCTGTTCCAGCGCGTCGCGCACGGCGCCGTGCACCTGCGGGATGCAGCGCAGCGAATAGCTGTCCTGCGGCTGGTGCTTCTTGCCGCCGCGGAACGGCCGGAACCGCTGGTAGAACTTCTCGCGACCGTGGCGCTGGGTGAACGGCACCCAGTCCCAGCCGATGTCGAAACCCAGCGCCTGCTGCGCCGGGTCCTGCCAGCTTTCCGGCTGCCACTGCCGGAAACGCGGCACCAGGTGGTAGGCGATGTCGGACAGGGTCGAACCCTGCAGCAGCTCGCGCAGGTGCCCGGCCACGTGCACCTGGCCCGGATGCGGGCGCAGGGCGTGCACATGCGGCGCGAATGCGCCCAGGCGACCGGCGAAGGCGTCGAGCGTCATCGCGGCGGCGAGGTCGGCGGTGTCGCACAGCTCTTCCAGGCGTTCGATCGCCAGCACGGCGGTGGCCAGCATCTGCGCGGTGCCGTTGTTCAGGGCCAGGCCTTCCTTGTGCGACAGCTTCACCGGCGACAGGCCGGCGCGTTTGAGCGCCTCGGCGCCGGGCAGGCGTTCACCGTCGAAAAAGGCTTCGCCGCCGCCCAGCAGCACGATGGCCAGGTGCGACAGCGGGGCCAGGTCGCCGCTGGCGCCGACCGAACCCTTGCGCGGCACCACCGGCACCACGCCGGCGTTGAGCAGGGCGACCAGCGCCTCCAGCACCGCGGGACGGATGCCGGAGTGGCCCATCATCAGGGTGTTGATGCGGATCGCCAGCATCGCCCGCACGACCGAAGGCGGGAACGGTTCGCCCACGCACACGGCATGGGTGACGATCAGGTTGTGCTGCAGCTCCTCGAGCACGCTGTCGCCCGACTTCGAGGCGCCGGGCAGGCCCTCGCGCAGCCGGTGCGCGCCGAGCAGCTTGTCGGCATTGCTGCCGAAGCCGGTGGAGACGCCATAAATGGGCTCCTGCCTGCGTACCTGCTCGGCCAGGAAGTCGGCGGCGCGCTGCACGGCCTGCATCTGCTGCGGGTCCAGGCTGACCGGTGCGCCATGGGCGATTTCGGCGACTTGCGCGCGGTTGAGGCTGCGGCCGTCGAGGCGGATCGGTTTCATCTCAACGGGCTCCCATCGCGCGCTGTTGCTCCAGCTCCACTTTCAGGGCGGCGGCGAGTTCCTCGCGCCCCACTTCGAATTGTTCCTGCGACTTCAGGTCCTTGACCTTGACCACGTCGCGCGTGGCCTCGTCGTCGCCGTACAGCACCACGAAGCGGATGCCGGCACGGTCGGCGTACTGGAACTGCTTGGCCAGCTTCTTCGCCTCCAGCTGCACTTCGGCATTGATGCCGCCGGCGCGCAGTCGCCGGGCGATGTCCAGCGAGTCGGAAAGACGGGCCTCGTCCATCAGGCCCACCATCACCTCGACCGAACTTTCGGCGGTGGAAATGATGCCGGCCTCGCGCAGCTGCCAGAACAGGCGGGTGGCGCCGATCGAGATGCCGACGCCCGGCAGCTTCGACTTGGTGTAGCTGCTGGCCAGGTTCTCGTAACGGCCGCCCGAGCAGACCGAGCCGATCTGCGGGTGGTCGTTGAGCGTGGTCTCGTAGACCGTGCCGGTGTAGTAGTCCAGGCCACGGGCGATCGAGAAGTTGAGCGCGTAGTTGGCTTCGGGCACGCCGTGGGCCTTGAGCAGCTCCAGGACTTCGCGCAGTTCGGCGACGCCTTCGTTGAGGATTCCGCTTCCCTGCCCCAGCGCGACGAGTTTCGCCAGCGCATCGGCATGCGAGGTCGATCGCACCTGCACGAAGGCCAGGATGCGGTCGGCGACGTCATCGGACAGGCCGAAGTCTCCGCCCACCAGTGTCGCGCGCACGGCTACGGCGCCGCGCTTGTCGATCTTGTCGATCTCGCGCAGCACCAGCGCCTGGCGCTCGCCCTCGGCGATGCCCAGGCCCTCGAAGAAGCCGCGCAGCAGCTTGCGGTTGTTGAGCTGGATGGTGAACGGGCCGACACCCAGTTCGGTGAACACGGCGTGGATCACCGCCGGCATCTCGGCGTCGTGGCGCACGCTGAGCGTGTCCTTGCCGATCACGTCGATATCGCACTGGTAGAACTCGCGGAAACGGCCGCGCTGGGCGCGTTCGCCGCGGTAAACGCGCTGGATCTGGTAACGCCGGAACGGGAAGGCCAGGTCGTGCTCGTGCTCGGCGACGTAGCGCGCCAGCGGCACGGTCAGGTCGAACCGCAGCGCCAGTTCCGGCTGGCCACCCTGTTCCAGTGAACCCGTGGACTGCACGAAATACACCTGCCGTTCGGTCTCGCCGCCGGTCTTGGTCAGCAGGACCTCGGACAGTTCGAACACCGGCGTTTCCACCGGCAGGAAACCGAAGCGCTCGTAGTTGCGGCGGATCACGTCCAGCATGCGCTGGAAGGCAATCTGGTCACGGGGCAGCAGCTCCATGACACCGGGCGGGGTGCGGGGCTTGATCAAGGTGGACTCTCCATCGGACGGCGCATTCTAGCGGCTGGGCCCGCCCGGGGCCGCTCCGGCCGGGCCGGGGGCTCTCCGGGCTTGCCGATACCGCGCCGGATCACTAGAATAGCCGGCTCGAATCCCTCGGGGTGTAGCTCAGCCTGGTAGAGCGCTACGTTCGGGACGTAGAAGTCGCAGGTTCAAATCCTGTCTCCCCGACCAATTCGACGATTTCCGGAAGGCCGCCCCAGGGCGGCCTTTTGCGTTCCTGGCCTACTCGATCCGCGCGATCAGGGCCTCGAAACGTGGATGGCCGTGCAGCGGGTCGAGGTCGCTGTCGTGTTTCATCCAGGCCAGGTCGCCCCAGCCCAGCTCCACCGCCCGTTCCAGCAGGCCGATGGCCCGCTCGTGGTCGCCTGGATCGCGCAGAAGCAGGCGATGTTGTAGAGCACCACCGGTTCGTTCTGGTCCTGGCGCAGGGCCTGTTCGGCCAGGGCGATGGCGCGCTCGTGCTCGCCGACCCGGTAGAGGTTCTGGGCGCCCAGGTACAGGGCCCGGGTGTCGTGCGGGTTCAGGCTGACGTGGCGCTCGACCGTGCCCAGCGCGCTGAGCCGGACCTTCATCTCTTCCTGCTTGCGGCCCAGCGACGCCAGGGTCTGGGCCAGGAACAGCGGCACCTGGTAGTCGGCCGGATTGACCTCGGCCGCCTTGCTGTAGAGCCGCGCCGCCTTCTCGTGGTCGCCGCGCGAGGAACAGGCCAGGCCGTAGTAGTGCCAGGCGTCGAACAGGTTCGGGTTGAGGCTGATCGCAGTCTCGAACTCCTCTTCGGCCTGGTCGTACTTTTCGCTGATCACCAGGGCCAGCCCGCGCGAGGCATGGGCTTCGGCCGAGCCCGGGTCCAGGGCCACCGCCTGTTCGCTGGCGCGGTTGGCGCGTTCGACGTTTTCCCGGCTGGCCTCGACGTAGCGGTACAGGTGCGAACAGGCGTCGGCGATGCCGGCATAGGCCAGCGCGTATTTCGAATCCACCGCGATCGCCTTCTGGAACATGCGGATCGCGTGTTCGTAGTCGCGCCGCGCCATCGAATACATGTAGCCGCGACCACGCAGGTAGTAGTCGTAGGCGACCGGGTCGGAGGTGGCCACCGACACGATTGAACGGCGCTCCTGCGGCGTCAGTGTCACCTGCAGGGCCTTGACGATGCTGTGGGCGATGTCGTCCTGGATGGCGAACACGTCCTTGAGCTCGCGGTCGTAGGTCTCCGACCAGAGATGGGAATCCGTGCCCGCCTCGATCAGCTGCGCGGTGATGCGCACCCGGTCGCCGGCCCGGCGCACGCTGCCCTCGAGCACGATGCCGACGCCCAGCTCGCGCGCCACGGTCGGGATGCTGGCTTCCTTGCCCTTGAACAGGAAGGACGAGGTGCGCGAGGCGACCTTGAGCTTGGGCAGTTTGGTCAGCAGGTTGAGGATCTCTTCCGAGATGCCGTCGCTGAAGTATTCGTTCTCGGCCTCGCCGCTCATGTTGACGAAGGGCAGCACGGCGATGGTGCGGCGGCCCTGGTCGTCGAGTCCCGAATCGGGCGTGGCCGGGGCGGCTGCCGGTTTCGATTCCGCCGGTGTCGCCGCAGGCAGCGCAACGGGCTCCGGTTCGGCGGCAGGCAGCGGCGCGGTGCGCACCACCCCATCCTCGCCGGCATCGAACATCCAGCCCATGGTCACCGCGATCGGGAAACCGAGCACGACCAGCACGATCACCAGGGTCACGCTCCAGTGCGGCAACTGCAGGGCGGGCAGCACGGTGTCCGCGACCTGGATCACCGCCCAGCCGGCCAGGGCATAGACGACGGCGACACGGATCACCCGGCGCCGCTTGAGCTCGGCGAACAGGCGTTGCATGCGCGATCCGTCGTGCGGCCCGGCCATGGCATCCCCTAGTGCTCCGCGCATGGTGGACCCGTCCGATACCCGCGGCAAGCCGCCGCGACCGGCATGTCCCGCGTCGGGCCGACCCGGCTACACTCGGCCCGACGTCGACCATGGGGATGGGAATGGGCTGGATCCTGGGGATCATCGGGGCTGTGTTGGGCGCGTTTTTCGGCGCCGTGGGCGAAGAAGTGCTGGGCTTCATGGGGGCGCCCTGGTCGGCGCCGTGCTGGGCATGGCCTTGGGCCAACGGAGTCGCCTGGCCGCACTGGAACAACGCCTGACCCGCATCGAAGCCCTGTCGCGGCGTCCGGGCGAAGCCGCGGCGGCCCCCGCGCCACAGCCCGCGCCACCCCGGAAACCCCGCAGGTTGCCGCTGCCGCGCCGATTCCGGGCAGTGCCGGCCCGGTGCCAGCCCCCGACGCCGCTGCTGCCCCGCGTGCGGAACCGCCACCGATGCCCGCGGCAGCGGCACGCACGGAAATACCGACCGCCTGGACCCGCACGGAACCCGACACGCAGGAACCCGCCGAGCCCACCGGACCCGACGCGCTTGAACGCGCCGTGGCTGTCGTGCGCGGCTGGCTGTTCGAAGGCAACGTGCCGGTGAAGCTGGGCGTGCTGGTGCTGATGTTCGGCATCGCCGCCGCCATCAAGTACGCCGCCGATGCCGGCTGGCTGACGATGCCGATCGAGTTCCGCCTCGCCGGCATCGCCGCCGGCGCCATCGCCGGCCTGGTCTGGGGCCTGCGCAGCGCCGCCGAACGACCGGCCTTCGGCCTTAGCCTGCAGGGCGGCGCCATCGGCATCCTGCTGCTGGTGGTGTTCGCGGCCTTCCGCAACTACGGCGTGCTGGACGCCATGCCGGCCTTCGCCCTGATCGTGATCCTGGTCGCCGGCGCCAGCGTGCTGGCGGTGAAACAGGACGCACCCGCACTCGCCGTGCTGGGCTTCATCGGCGGCTACCTGGCGCCGGTGCTGCTGTCCACCGGCAGCGGCAACCACGTGGCTTTGTTTTCGTATTACGCGGTACTCAACGCCGCCGTGTTCGCCATCGCCTGGAAGCGGCCGTGGCGGGCGCTGAACCTGGTGGGTTTCGTCTTCACCTTCGCCATCGGCGGCCTGTGGGGCGCGAAGTACTACCAGCCCGACAAGTTCGCCACCGTCGAACCCTTCCTGATCCTGTTCTTCCTGTTCTACGTCGCCATCCCGGTGCTGTACGCGCTGGCCGGCCGGCAGAAGAACGGCAAGGTGGACGGCACCCTGCTGTTCGGCACGCCGCTGCTGGCCTTCCCGATGCAGGTCGGGCTGCTGGGCGACGACCGCTTCGGGCTGGCGGCGAGCGCGGTGTTCGTGGCCGGCATCTTCGCCGGGCTGGCGTTGTGGGCGCAGCGCAACCAGCGCCTGCGCGACCTGGCGCAGAGCGCGGCCGGCATGGGCGTGGTGTTCGCCACGCTGGCGGTCCCGCTGGCCTTGACCGCACGCTGGACCTCGGCCGCCTGGACGCTGCAGGGCGCGGGCATGGTCTGGCTGGGCCTGCGGCAGGAACGCCGCCTGGTGCGCTGGACCGGCCTGGTGCTGCTGGTGCTGGCCAGCTTCGCCTGGATGGTGAGCCTGTTCGACTGGAACATGGGCATCGAGGACCGCTTCCTGGTCAACGGCCACGCCATGAACCTGGGCCTGCTGACGCTGGGCTGGATGGCCGCGAGCTGGTTCTACCAGCGCGCCGGCCGGGCGGTGGCGCTGCAGGTCCTGCTGTTCCTGGGCGGCCTGTTCTGGTGGAGCCTGCTGGGCATCCGCGAGATCGACATCAATCTGTCGCCGCGGTTCGATGCGCTGTATTACGGCGGCTTCGCCCTGGTGACTGCGGCGCTGGCGGCACTGCTGCGCAAGCCCCTGGCCTGGCCGCGCCTGTCTTGGCCGCTGGCCGCTTCGGTGGCGTTGATGCTGCCGCTGTCGTTCGCCTCGCAGGAACACGACCTCATTACCCTGTTCGACGCCCCGCTGGCGCTGTGGTGGGTGCTGCTGGCGCTGGCCCTGCCCACCCTGGCCGCGCTGCGCGAGCCGCGCTCGCGTTTGCTGCCGGTGGCGCACATCGCCTGGCTGATGGCAGTGGCTTCGGCGGCCGGCATCACGCTGATGCGCGTGCTGCACGATCGCAGCGCCCTGGCCGATGGCTGGCTGTTGCCGGCGGTGATGGCACCGCTGGCCTTGCTGTTCTATCTGGCATGGAAGCAGCCGGCACTGGCCGGCTGGCCAGTCGCCGGCGAGTTCCCGCGCTGGCGCCGCGTGTGGCTGGCGATCGCCGGAGCCGGCCTTGGCCTGGCCTGGCTGCTGGGCAATTTCCTGCCGGGCGACAGCGACCCCCTGCCCTGGCTGCCGCTGCTCAATCCGCTGGAAATGTCGCTGCTGCTGGGCCTGGTGGTGGCCGCGGCCGCGCTGCGTTCGCACGCCGATCCACACCGCCTGGGCAGTCTGGCCTGGGCCGGCGCGGCGCTGTTCCTGCTGACGATGTCGGTGCTGCGCGCCTGCCACCAGCTGGGCGATCTGCCCTGGTCGGCCGACCTGCTGTCCGAAACACTGGCCCAGACCAGCCTCACCGTGGCCTGGTGCGTAGCCGGCGTCACCGCCTGGATCCTCGGCTCGCGCCGCCGCGACCGCCCGCTGTGGTGGCTGGGTGCGGCCCTGCTGGGCGTGGTGCTGCTGAAGCTGCTGATCGTCGACCGCCAGTTCGTCGGCAACATCACCGGCATCGTGTCCTTCGTCGTCGTGGGCCTGCTGCTGATCGTGGTCGGCCGCATCGCCCCCACCCCACCCCGTTCGGAGTAAACGCATGCGCTCGATGTTGATGCTGGGTCTGCTGGCAACCGGTTTCGCGCAGGCCGCGACGCCGAACGATTACGCCTGGCAATGGCCGATCCAGGCCGATGGCGATGCCGCCGCCTACGTGCTTGAACTCGATGCCGAAGTACTGGCCGACGTACAGCGCAGCGACCTGCGCGACCTGGCGGTGTTCAACGCCCGGGGCGAGGCCGTGCCCTTCGCGTCCTGGCCGCCGAAACCCCAGGACGAGGCCGTGCGCGAACCGCTGGCCTGGCTGCGCGTGCCCCTGCCCGCCCCCGGCCAGCCCGAAAGCCTGGCGCTGCGGCTGGAGCGCGACAGTGATGGCCGCCTGCGCGGCCTGGACCTGCGCACCAGCGAAAACACGCCGCCGCCTGCCGAACGCCACGACCTGCTGGTGGACCGCGGCGAAGAAGAGCCGCCCGCCTTGTCGCGCCTGCATGTGCAGCTTGGCGAAGGCGCCGCGCTGCCGGTGAACCTGCGCGTGCGGATCAGCGCCTCCGACGACCTGGCCGACTGGCAACTGCTCGGCAGCGGCCTGCCCCTGGTCGCGCTGGACGACAACGGCCTGCGCATCGAACGCCTGCAGCTGGACATCGGCAGCACGCAGGCACGCTACCTGCGTTTGAGCATCGAAAACGATGGCCACTGGCCCGTGATCGCCGCGCTGCAGGCCGAACGCCGCGTGGCCGGCGGCGACGAGCGCGCCTGGAAGTCGCTCGAACTCACCGGCACGCCCGTCGCCGACCAGCCCGGCACGTTCACCTACACCAGCCCCGCGCCGGTGGCCGTCGAACGGGTGGACCTGCGCCTGGCCGCCGGCAATTCCGTGTCCGCCGTGCAGCTGACCGCCCGCGACCCCGGCACCGACTGGTGGCGCGGCGTCGCCGGTTTCACCGCTTTCCGCCTCGGTAGCGGCAGCGACGAAGTGCGCCACGTGGCGCCCGTCATCAGCCCGCTTCGCGACCGCGAATGGCAGGTCAGCACCCGGCCTGCGCTGGCCCAGGCGCCAAGCCTGGTGTTGTCCTACCGCCCCGAACGGTTCGTGATGCTGGCCCAGGGCGAAGGCCCCTACGTGCTGGTGGCCGGCAGCGTGCGTGCCAGCCGTGAGGACTATCCGGTGCAGGCCGCCCTGGCGGCATCGAGCACGCCGCCGCAACCGGCGACGCTGGGCGCGAGGAGCGAAGCCGGTGGCCAGGCAGCGCTGGAGCCGGAACGTGGCGAGGACTGGCAGCGGTGGGTGTTGTGGGCGGTGCTGGCCGCAGGCGCCGGATTGGTGCTGGTGGTTTCGTTGAGGGTATTGCGGCAGCCGAAGGCCGGCTAGCGCCCGTCTGCCGTTGCTGCCGGGCCTTGCCGGGAGGACACGATGACGATGCGGATGGATGACCGGCGATGCTTCTTCGCCAGGTGCCTGATGGCAGCGTTGCTGCTTGGCCCGGCGTCGGGCGCGCATGCGGCGCGGGAAATGCTGGAGTTCGAAATCGAAGGACAGACGCGCCGCGTACTGATGTTCGTGCCGGACACGCGCAGCACCGAACCACGCACCCTGATGGTGGTGTTCCATGGCCGCGGCGATGACGACACCGCATTCGCGAACGCCGTGCAGCTGCACCGGGACTGGCCCGAGGCCATCATTGCCTATCCGCGCGGCGAGTTGCGCGAGGCTTCGACGATGCGCGGCTGGCAGTACCGCCCGGGCGACCAGGGCGACCGCGACCTGGCGCTGGTCGACCGGCTGCTGGAGGAAACGGCCAGGCGCCACGGCACACGACCGGAAAACACGCACGCTGCCGGCTTCTCGAACGGGGGCCACTTCGTGCTGTTGCTGTTGGCCGAACGTCCGGAGGCATTCGCGACTTTCACCGTGATCGGCTCGGTGCACCCCGGCTTCGAAAGTGATGCGCCACCCAAACCGGTGATGTACCTGTTCGGCCGCGGCGAAGGCCGTGAGTTCAAGGACGACTGGGCGAAAACCGTCGAAGCGCTGACACGCCACAATCGCACGCAGGGCCCACTGGTGAAGTTCATGACCTGCTGCAACCTGCAGTCACCGGGCCCGGGCGGCGCCCCGTTCGTGTTCGGGCTCTACAACGCCGGCCACATCTGGCCGTCGGATGGCAATCAATGGCTGATGGAGTTCTCGCAGCACGGGTGGCAACCAGCCGGAAACAAGCAGCCTGGGACCAGGGCGGAAGGCGAGCCCATTCCGTTGATTCAGCCCTGAAGCGCCGTCTCCGCAAGCCGGCGCCTGATCGTTTCAAACCCGGGGAGGCATGACCCCCGGGTGAGGTTCGCGCGTCCAGGCTGGCCTGCGGGTCCGCGCCATGCGCCGGCAGCGGTTCCACCGCGGCCAGCTTGTAGGCCTCGCGGAACGGCAGGCCCGCGACGGCCAGCTCGACGGCCTTGTCGGTGGCGTACATGCCGTCGTCGAAGGCGTTCGACAGGCGTTCGGCATTCCACTGCAGACCGCGCAGCAGGTCCGGCAGCAGCGCCAGTGCGCCCAGGCCGCGACCGAAGGCGTGGAAGAGCGCACCCTTGGTGAACTGCAGGTCGCGGTGGTAGCCGGTGGGCAGCGACAGCAGCTGTTCGAGCTCGGTGCGGGCGGCGGCGACGCTGGCATAGGTCGCACGCATCAGTTCCACCAGGTCGGGATTGCGCTTGTTGGGCATGATCGAGCTGCCGGTGGTGTATTGCGGCGGCAGTTTGACGAAGCCGAATTCGGCGGTGGTGAACAGGCTCAGGTCCCATGCCAGGCGGCGCAGGTCCAGCACGGCGGCACCGAGGGCGTCCACGGCGGCGATCTCGAACTTGCCGCGCGAGAGCTGGGCATAGATCGGACTGACCTGCAAACGCGCGAATCCGAGCTCCTTCGTGCTGCCTTCGCGGTCCAGCGGCAGGTTGACGCCGTAACCGGCGGCGGTGCCGAGGGGATTGGCGTCGATCCAGTCGCGGGCCTGCTTCGCTCGCACGGCGTTGTCGATGAAGGCCTCGGCGAAACCCGCCCACCACATGGCGGTGGACGAGACCACGGCGCGCTGCAGGTGGGTGTAACCGGGCATGGGGATGGCTTCGGCTTCGGCGCGCTGCAGGCAGACTTCGGCGGTCTCGCGGCACAGGGCCTTCACTTCGCCCAGCTTGCGCTTGAGCCACAGGCGCGTGGCCACCAGCACCTGGTCGTTGCGGCTGCGGCCGGTGTGGATCCGGCGGCCGGTGTCGCCCAGGCGTTCGACCAGGCGCGATTCGATGGCGGAATGGCCGTCCTCGAAACGCTCGTCCAGCACGAAAGTGCCGGATTTCAGGTCCTCCGACAGCATGGCCAGTTCATGGCACAGCGCTTCACATTCGTCGTTCGTGAGGATGCCGATGCGCGCCAGTCCACGCGCATGCGCGGCCGAGGCGGTGATGTCGTCCTGGATGAATTCGCGGTCCAGCAGCACGTCACCGCCGGCCAGGAAGGCCTGGATGCGCGCGTCCACTTCGACGCCCGGTTTCTGCCACAGCAGCTCGCTCATGTCGGGATTCCCATCGTTTCCGGCAGGCCGAAGGCCAGGTTGAGGTTCTGCAGGGCCTGGGTGGCGGCGCCCTTGAGCAGGTTGTCGAGGGTGGACACCACGACCAGGCGGCGGCCATCGGCGGACAGCGTGAACCCGCCCACCTCGGCATGGTGCTTTCCTGCGATCCGGCTGACCCAGGGGGCGTCGTCGAGCACGCGTACCAGCGGCTCGCTGCCGTAAAGACGATCGTAGGCGAGCTTCACCGTGTCCGGCGTGTGCGCAGAGGCCAGGTGCAGGTTCGCCGTCAACGTGATGCCGCGGAAATGCGGCGCCACGTGCGGCATGAATTCCACCGCGTGTCCCAGCTGGCGCGTGACCTCGCGTTCGTGCACGTGGCCGGTGAGCGAATACGGCATCAGGTTGTCACGCAGTTTGACCGGGTCGTTCTTGTCCGAGGCGCTGGTGCCGGCGCCGGAATATCCCGACACACCGAAACACTGCACCGGACCGGCCAGGGCCTGGCACATCGGCGCGATCGCCAGCTGCATCGCGGTGGCGTAACAGCCCGGGTTGCTGATGCGGGTGGCGCCGGGCGCCGAGGCGCGGGTGAGTTCGGGCAGGCCATAGTGCCAGCGGTCGTCGAAGCGGTAATCGGCCGAGAGGTCCACGACCACGGTGCGCGGCGCCCGTACATCGAGTTCGGCGACGAAAGGCGCGGCCATGCCGTTGGGCAAGGCCAGTACCGGGGCGTCTGCGCCCTGCCCTGCAGCCGCGGCGGCATCGAGGTTCACGTAGCGCAGGTCGCCGGCATAGGCCGGCTCATGCTCCGCCAGCGGCTGGCCGGCACGTTCGCGCGAAGATACGAAGGCGAGTTCGAAGCGCGGGTGCGCGGCCACCAGCTTGATCAGTTCGGCACCGACATGGCCACGCGCACCGACCAGGCCCAGGGAAATTCTTGCGGTCACGCCGAGGCTCCGTGGTCCAGTTTGTAGTCGAGATTGCGGCGCACGGTCGGCCACTCGTTGTCGAGGATCGAGTACACGACGGTATCGCGCAGGTGCCCGTCGGGCATGCGCATCTGCCGGCGCAGGATGCCGTCGAAGTGCGCACCGAGTCGTTCGATCGCGGTGCGCGAGCGATGGTTGAAGGCATGGGTCCGGAATTCCACCACCGTGCAACCCATGGCATCGAAGGCATGGCCCAGCAGCAGGCGCTTGGCCTCGGTGTTGAGTGGCGTACGCTGCACGCGGGTCGAGTACCAGGTGTAGCCGATCTCCAGACTGGGGATCACCGGGTCCATGCGGAAGTAACGCGTGCAGCCCACCGGTTCGCCGGCGGCATTGCGCACCAGGAAGGGCATGGCGGTGCCCGCTTCGCGGTCGGCCAGCGCCTTGGCGACATAGGGACGCACCGTTTCCGGCCCCGGCACCGAGGTGTACCAGAGGTTCCAGAGTTCGCCGTCCGAAGCTGCCAGCAGCAGGTCTTCGACATGCTCCTTCTGCAGCGGTTCCAGGCTGACGTGGGCGCCCTCGAGCATGGGCGGGATGGTCCAGTGCAGGTTGTTCATAACCTCAGCCTTTCAGGGTGGCGGGCCGGGCCAGGCAGTGTTCGACCGCGTAGCGTATCTGCTCCCAGCCCTCGAGCCCGTACCAGAATACATTCCACTTCTCGCCCTTGAGGCAACCATCGGCCTCGTCGAAGTAGAAGTCGTTGACCGGGTTGCCGGCGCGGGCGCGCCAGAACAGCTGCGGGGTCTGGTCGCGCATCACCTGCCAGGCGGCGCGGCCCAGGCCTTCGCCTGGGCGTCGTCGCTGACCGCGAACTTGTCCAGGTGCGGGATGCCGTCCTCGAGCGTGATGATCAGGGCCGCGCGGTAGTGTTCGCTGACGTAGGCCTTGTAGAGGTTGGTCTTCTCGAAATAGTCCGGCGCCAGCTTGCGGCTGAAGCCCGATTCGATCAGAACCTTCAGCCGCTTGAGGTCGAGTTTCTTCCAGGAAGTGACGCTGCGCACCTGCTCGCCGCGCCGCACCAGGTGCCGGAGCCGCGGTGGGTGAACAATTCCTTGGCCAGCTGGTCGGGCCGGGTGATCGAGACCGAGCTCGAGGGCGGCAGCTCCATCAGCAGGTCATGGATCTGCTCGATCTTCACCTTCATGCCCGAATGCAGCCAGGGCTGGCGCAGCAGGTCGGCGTATTCGGTGCTGAGGTTGATCGAGTCGATCACCTTGCCGTCGCCGTCCAGCAGGCCGCCGGTGCCGGTGAGGAAGATGATCTTGTAGGGCTGCAGGGTCTTGACCAGCTCGTTCGCGGCCCAGTCGGCGTTGATGTTGAGGATCTGGCCGCCGGCGGTTTCACCCAGCGAGGCGATCACGGGGATCGAGCCGACCTTGATCGCCGCCTGGATGCCGGCGGTGTGCACGGCATCGACCTTGCCGACGAGTCCGTACTTGCGCTTGTTGAGGAAGCCGCACTCGAACACGCCCGAAGTGATCGACGTGGCGCGCACGCCCTGCGCCTGCAGGGCCTCGACCAGGCGCAGGTTCTCCTGCTGCGAGACGCGGCGCACGATGGCCAGTCCGGTGGCGTCGGTGACGCGCAGGCCGTCCACGGTGACCTTTTCGATCTTCGCGGCCTTCATCTGTTCGTCCAGCTGCGGGCCGGCGCCGTGGATGACGATCGGCGTCAGGCCCACCTGCTGCAGGAAAGACAGCGAGCTCACCAGCGCGTCCAGGTCGTCGCGCAGGATCGCGCCGCCGACCTTGACCACGGCGAAGCGCTCGGCGTCGAGCTGCGAGAAGCGCTTGAGGTACTGCTGGATCTCCTTGGCGCTGGCCATGTTGGACAGCAGCCGGACGATCGTTGTGCGCATTTCAGTCATGGTGAGCGTGGGCGATGTCGAAGGCGAATCCCGGAAGTGCCCTCCGGGAAAATTCCAGTTGGCCCGCGGTCAACGCGGGGGCGGCTTGGGCGATCAGGCTGAGGTCGTTCACGAGGCCTCCATCAGGCGTTGGTAGGTGGCGGAAACGGTGGCGAGCTGGTCCAGCGAAACCCATTCGTCGGCGGTGTGGGCCTGGGCGATGTCGCCCGGGCCGAACACCAGCGCGGTCATTCCGGCCTGCGAGAACAGCGAAGCTTCGGTCCAGAAGTCCACGGCATTGCCGATCGGCATGCCCAGTTCGTCGGCGAGGTCACGCGCCGCCAGACGGCGCTCCTCGGCCCGAGCCACGTCGCCGGAAGGCAAGGAGGGCCCGGAGAAGGTCTCTTCGTAGGAAGCCAGCATGCCGGCCGGCGCGAAGCTGCGGAACAGTTCGTGCAGCGTCTCCAGCGACTGCGAGGGCAGCGGCCGGAAACCGAAACGGAGTTCGGCCCTGGGCGCGATCATGTTGGCCTTGATGCCGCCTTCGACCCGGCCGATGTTGAAGCGCAGGCCGGTGAGCCCGCCGAAACGCAGATGGTCCTGGGCCTGCACGAAGTCCATCGCCTGGCTGCCCCAGCGGATCGCCGCATGCAGGGCACTGGTATCGCGCGCCTGGGCACCGGAAGCGTGGCCGGCTTCACCGCGGAACTTCATCAGCACAGAACTGATGCCGCGATGCGCGAGCACGGCCTGCCCCATCGTCGGTTCGGCCACGATGGCTTCCTCGAAGCCATGGTCGGAAGCGAGGAAGGCGGCGATGCAGCGCGCGTCGTTGGCCTCCTCGTCGGTACTGAACAGGAAGGCCACGTCCCCCGTTGTCCGCCGCGCCGCCGCCACCAGTCCCGCTGCCGCGCCCTTGATGTCGCAGGCGCCAAGCGCGATGGCCCGGTCGGCGGTCACGCGCAGGGTGTGCGGATCGGCACTCCAGGCCGGCGACGAAGGCACGGTATCGAGGTGGACGTTGAAGACGCGCTTAGGCGCACCGCGCACCGCCAGCATCGACACCGCGCCGGCACCGTGGTCGGTCACCGTGATGCGGAAATCCGGCAACTGCGTGCGCAAGTAGTCGAAGATGCCGCCCGTACCGATGTCGCGCGGCGGGTTGCGGGTGTCGAAGGACACCAGCGCTTCCAGGTGCTTCAGGACTTCGGGCAGCAGGTCGGCCATGTCAGGGCTTCCGGTTCACTTCGGCCCAGAGCGTGCTGCTCATGCCGTACAGGCGGATGAACCCCTCGGCCTCGGCCACGCCCCAGT
Source organism: Arenimonas daejeonensis (assembly GCF_007993735.1). Taxonomy (GTDB): domain Bacteria; phylum Pseudomonadota; class Gammaproteobacteria; order Xanthomonadales; family Xanthomonadaceae; genus Arenimonas; species Arenimonas daejeonensis. The sequence continues at coordinate 2,426,439 of NZ_CP042453.1, forward strand.
CGGCGGACTGGGCGTAGGTGGCGCCCTTGGCGTTGAGGATGTGCGGCGAGCGGATGGCCACGGCGCCGACGCTGCCGCCCTGGGTTTCCAGCACGACTTCGCCGTTGACCGTGCCCTGGCTGGAGGCGAGGAAGGCCTCGAGATCGGTCTTGAGCGGATCGTTGTAGAAACCTTCGTAGACCAACTCGACCCACTTGTGCGCGACTTCGGGCTTGAAGCGGTTCTGGTGCTTGCTCAGCACCGCCTCTTCCAGCGCACGATGGCCGGCCAGCAGCACCGCCAGCCCTGGCGCTTCGAAGATGATGCGACCCTTGAGGCCGATGGTGGTGTCGCCGGTGTAGATGCCGCGGCCGACGCCGTACTTCGCGAACAGGCCGTTGAGTTTCGCCAGCAACTCGGCGCCCGCCATCTCCTGCCCATCCAGCGCCACGGCTTCGCCTTGTACGAACGTCAACGTCACCCGCAGCGGCTCGGCCGGCCACTCGGTGCGTGGCGCGCACCAGCCGCGGGCGCCTTCACCCGGCGCTTCCCAGCGGTCGATCTCGCCGCCCGACATGGTCAGGCCCAGCAGGTTCTCGTTGATGGTGTAGGCCTTCTGCTTGGCCCGCACCTCGAAGCCGCGTTCTTCCAGATAAGCCTGTTCATAGGCGCGGGTCTGGGTGTGCTCCTTCTGGATCTCACGGATGGGCGCCACGATCTGGTAGTCGCCCGCCGCCTTCACGGCCAGGTCGAAACGCACCTGGTCGTTGCCCATGCCAGTGCAGCCGTGCGCGATCGCGCGCGTGCCGATCTCGGCGGCGCGCCTGAGCGCCGCGTCAACGATCAGGTAACGATCGGACACCAGCAACGGATACTGACCCTGGTAACCCTCGCCCGCCATCACGAAAGGTTTGACGAAACCGTCCCAGATCGCCGGGCCACCATCCACGGTGACGTGGCTGGCGGCGCCGAGCTCGGCGGCGCGCTGCTCGATGTAGGCGCGTTCTTCGGCATCCACGCCACCGGTGTCGGCGAACACGGTGTGCACGGCCCAGCCACGTTCCTGCAGCCAGGGGATACAGAAGCTGGTGTCGAGGCCGCCGGAAAAGGCGAGGACGATGTTTTTGGTCGAGGTCATTCGGGTTTCCTGGGAATCTGCTTGTCCCCCTCCCCGCTGGCGGGGGAGGGCCGGGGTGGGGGTGCTCGGTCTTGCCTTACTGATTCGCCAACATCGCCATCACCGCCTTCTGCACATGCAGCCGGTTCTCGGCCTCTTCGATGGCGATGCAGGCCGGCGAATCCATCACGCCGTCCGTGGCCTTGACGTTGCGGCGCAGCGGCAGGCAGTGGCTGAAGACGCCGTTGTTGGTCAGCGCCATCTTGGCTTCGTCGACGATGAAGTGCCTGTGGGCGTCACGGATGGGCTTTTCCTGCTCCCAGCGGCCGAAGTACGGGATGGCGCCCCAGCTCTTGGCATAGACCACGTCGGCGCCGGTGTAGGCCTCGGTGATGTCATGGCTCATGCGGAAGCTGCCGCCGGACTCGGCGACGTTGTCGCGGGCCCAGCCCAGGTAACGTTCATCCAGCGCGTATTCTGGCGTCGGGCACAGCAGGGTCACGTCCATGCCCATCCGGGTGGCGATGGTCAGGGCGGAGTTGGCCACCGCCGTGTTGAGCGGCTTGGGGTGGTAGGTCCAGGTCAGCACGAACTTCTTTCCGCGCAGGTCGGTGGTCTTGAAGTGCTCCTGCAGCGCCAGCGCATGCGCCAGCTCCTGGCAGGGATGGGTGATGGTCTCGAGGTTGATCACCGGCACCGTCGAATACTTCGCGAAGGCCTGAAGCACCCGGTCCTCGCGGTCCACCGCCCAGTCCGGAACTTCGGGAAGGCGCGCACCGCCACCAGGTCCACGTAGCGCGACAGCACCCGGGCGACCTCGGCAATGTGCTCCTCGGCCTCCCCGTCCATCACCGAGCCGACCTTGAACTCGATCGGCCAGGCGTCCTTGCCGGGCTGCAGCACCACGGCATGGCCGCCCAGCTGGAAGGCCCCCAGCTCGAAGCTGGTGCGGGTACGCAACGAGGGGTTGAAGAACACCAGGGCGATGGATTTTCCCTTGAGCTGGTCACCGGCCTTGCTGCGCTTGAACGCGGCGGCCTGGGCCAGCACGCCATCGAGCTCGGCACGGGACCAGTCCTGGGTGTTGAGGAAGTGCTTCATCAAGGGGTTCCTGTCGGGAGTCCAAAACCAAAAACAAAAAAGCCCAGCACGAGGCTGGGCTTTTCCGGTGAACAAGCAGTGACGTCCGGTTTACCCAGCTGGCGTGGAGGGTTCCGGTCGGCGCGCGCGCGAGGTCATGCCCGCCGCCATGTAGGCGGAGGTAAGCACGTCGGCGCTGGCGCAGGTCAGGTTCATTCGGGGGCAGTATGCCGGCCGGGACGGCCGGCCGCAACTCAACGGGCGGCGGTGGCGCCGTCGTCAGGCATCACCGAGACCCGGATGCGCAGGCGGTTGCCCGGGTCGTAGGGCAGGCGGGACATGTATTTTTCGCCCTTGTACATGTATTCGACGTCGTAACCGACCACCTGGCGCTCCTCGCGCTCGACCTCGACGACCTGGCAGCCCCGGGCTTCGGCCTCCTGCTTGTTCTTGGCGATGTTGTGGCCAACGGCGCCACCGGCCACCGCGCCGGCCACGGTGGCCGCCTTGCGGCCGCTGCCGCTGCCGACCTGGTTGCCCAGGGCCGCGCCGACGATGGCGCCGATCACGGTGCTGCCGGTGGTCTTGCCCGACTGCCGGTATTCGACCTCGTCGCAGCGCTCTTCCGGGACCCGGGTGCGGATCGTCTCGACCACTTCGTCGGCGCGCAGCACCTGGGCGTAGCCATAGCTGACGTTCTCGGGAATCGCCGTCTCGTAATAGGGGGACTGCTCGATGGAGTCCTGCTCGTACTGGGCCAGCGCGGGCGTGGCGGCGGCCAGCAGCAGGAGCGGCAGGATGCGGTGCACAGCGGTCATGGTGGATCTCCGTCGGGGGCATGCATCGCACCTGGACCTCCCCGGTCCGACCCGGGACTCGGGCCACGCGCGATGCTGACGCGGCAATTCAAGCATCCAGCGGCTGAACCCGAGCCTAAGAATTTCGTTAAGCGGCCGGTCCGGCTTGCTAGACTTCAGCTTTCCGCCCGACCCCCGCCATGGACCTGCGCCTCTACAACAACCTGCACCGGCAGCTCGAGACCTTCGAGCCACGGGACCCGAGCCGGGTCACCATGTACGTCTGCGGACCCACCGTCTACAACTACGTGCACATCGGCAACGTACGGCCGCCGGTGGTGTTCGGCGTCCTGGCCAACCTGCTGCGCCGGCGCTATCCGAAGCTGGTCTACGCCCGCAACATCACCGACGTGGACGACAAGATCAACGCGGCGGCGCGCGAACGCGGCGTGCCCATCAGCGAGATCACCGGCAAGTACACCCAGGCCTATTTCGACGACCTGGCCCGGCTGGGCGTGGCACCGGCCGACGTGACGCCGCACGCCACGGCGCATATCGGCCACATCATCGCCATGATCGAGCGCCTGATCGACAGCGGCCACGCCTATGTGGCCGAGGGCCATGCACTGTTCTCGGTGGCCAGCTTCCCCGACTACGGCAAGCTTTCGCGCCGCGACCCGGAGGAGATGCTGGCCGGCGCCCGCGTCGAGGTGGCCCCGTACAAGCGGGATCCCGGCGACTTCGTGCTGTGGAAACCCTCCACGCCCGACCTGCCCGGCTGGCCTTCGCCCAGGGCGTCGGCCGCCCGGGCTGGCACATCGAATGCTCGGCGATGGCCGAGGCGCACCTGGGCGACACCATCGACATCCACGGCGGCGGCGTCGACCTGCAGTTCCCGCACCACGAGAACGAGATCGCCCAGAGCACCTGCGCCCACGGCGGCGAGGTGTTCGCGCGGTACTGGCTGCACAACGGCATGCTGACCTTCGACGGCGCCAAGATGAGCAAATCGGTCGGCAATGTCTCGCTGGTGCACGACCTGCTGGACCAGCACCCGCCCGAGGCGCTGCGTTATGCCCTGCTGTCGGCCCATTACCGGCAGCCGCTGGACTGGTCGGACAACCTGATCGAACAGAGCGTGCGCACGCTGGACAGGCTGTACGGAACGCTGCGCGACCTGGCTGACGTGCCCGTGACCCAGCCAATGGTCCCGGTGGCGGTCGAAGCGGCGTTGTGCGACGACCTGAATACGCCCGCGGCTTTGGCCGAACTCTCGCGCATCGCCGGCGAAGCCCGGAAGGCGGAGGGTCCGCTGGCCCGCGCCAACCTAAAGGCCGAACTGCTGGGCGGCGGCGAACTGCTGGGCCTGCTGCAGCAGGATCCGGCCGCCTGGTTCAATCGCGGCAGTGCCGAAGGCGACGACATCCGCATCCAGGCCCTGGTGGACGAACGCAATGCCGCCAAGGCCCAGCGCGACTTCGGCCGCGCCGACGCCATCCGAAAGCAGCTCGCCGACGAAGGCGTGCTGCTGGAGGACACGGCCCAGGGCGTGCGCTGGAGGCGCGGCTGATGCGTCCTACCGAACCCAGCGCCGCCGAAGCGCAGGCCGCCATCGCCGAAGAGTTCGGTTTCTTCGGCGACTGGTCCGAGCGCTATCAGTACCTGATCGACCTGGGCCGCAAGCTGCCGCCCTTCCCCGAAGACGCCAAGACCGAAGCCAACCGCCTGCATGGCTGCCAGTCAATGGTCTGGATCACCGTCTCCGGTGATGCCGACGACCTGGAATTCCACGCCGTCAGCGATTCCAGCATCGTCTCCGGCCTGATCTACCTGGCGCTGCGTGTGTACTCCGGCCGCAGCGCGGCACAGATCCTTGCCACGTCACCCGACTACATCGCCGGCATCGGCCTGGCCAAACACCTGTCGCCCACCCGCAGCAACGGCCTCGCGTCCCTGCTGCAGTTCATCCAGGACACCGCACGCCGGTTCTCGCCACCCCAGGAGTGATCCACATGCCCCACCGCCGTCTGCTCGCCCTCTGCCTTGCTGCTGCCCTGGGCGCACCGGCCGCCACCGGGGCACAAACACCGGGCCTGGCGCCGGCGCTGGACGAGATGCCGGCCGACAGCCAGCGCCTGGCGCCGGTGGTGCAGCGTTTCCGAACCGACCTGGGCAGCCTGGGCCGCGTCCACGACACCACCGCAGGACCGCGCCGTGAAGCCGCGCTTCGCGGGCTGTACACCGACTGGCAGGCACGACTGAGGGAAATCGACCCGTCGGGCCTGGGTCTGAAGACCGCATCGACCACGCCCTGCTCGGACGCGACCTGGCCTACCGCCTGGAGCAACTGGACTTCGAACGCCGCCGTTATCTGGAGGCCGCACCGCTGCTGCCCGGCGTGGACGCCCTGATCGACCTGGCCGAGGCCCGCCGCGAACTGCAGTACCCGGATGCACGCACCAGTGCCGAAACCCTCGAGCGCAGCCGGCGTGCCCTGTCCGATCTGCACAAGCGGCTGGAGAAGGACCCGAAGGCGCTGGGCACCACGCCCATCGTCGCCCACCGCGCATCGCGCCTGCTGGATGGCGTGCGCCGCGACCTGAAGGAGTGGTACGGCTTCCACGCCGGGTACGACCCGCAGTTCAGCTGGTGGGCCAAACAGCCCTACGAGGCGCTGGACCAGCAGATGCAGAACACCGGCAAGCTGCTGCGCGACAAGCTGGCGGGCGCCAATGATCCGGAAACCATCATCGGCGACCCGATCGGCCGCGCGGCCCTGGTGTCGGGCCTGCGCCACGAGCTGATCCCCTACTCGCCCGAACAGCTGATGGACCTGGCCGAGCGCGAGCTGGCCTGGTGCCAGCGCGAACTGCAGAAGGCCGCCGCCGAAATGGGCGTGAAGGACTGGAAGCAGGCGCTGGAGATCGTCAAGTCGCGCCACCCCGCCCCGGGCGAACAGCCGAAGCTGGTGGTCGAGCTGGCCGATGAGGCGATCGACTATCTGGTCGCCAATGACCTGGTCTCGGTGCCCGAGCTGGCCAAACGCGACTGGCGCATGACCATGCTGACGCCGGAGTACCAGCTGCAGGCGCCGTTTTTCCTCGGTGGCCAGGACGTGTGGGTGGCCTACCCCACCGACACCATGCCGCACGACAAGAAGCTGATGGCCCTGCGCGGCAACAACCGCCACTTCTCCCGGGCGGTGGTGCACCACGAGCTGATCCCGGGCCACCACCTGCAGTATTTCTACAACAGCCGCTACCAGACCCAGCGCGAACTGTTCGACACGCCGTTCTGGACCGAGGGCTGGGCGCTGTACTGGGAGTTCCGCCTCTGGGACCGGGGTTTCGCAAAAACGCCCGAGGACAAGATCGGCATGCTGTTCTGGCGCAGCCACCGTGCTGCCCGCATCCTGTTCTCGCTGGGTTTCCACCTGGAGAAGATGACGCCGGACCAGGCCGTGGACCTGCTGGTCGAACGTGTCGGCCACGAGCGCGAGAACGCCCGCGCCGAAGTGCGCCGCAGTTTCGCCGGCGACTACGGCCCGCTGTACCAGATCGCCTACATGATCGGCGGCCTGCAGTTCTACGCACTGCACGACGAGATCGTCGGCGCCGGCAGGATGAACGAGCGCGACTTCCACGACGCCATCCTCAAGGGCGGCCCGATGCCGGTGGCCGTGGTGCGCGCCCGCCTGCGCGGCGAACTGCCGCCGGGCGAACTACAGGCCGACTGGAAGTTCTACGACTTCGGCGGCGGCCGCTGAGCCCCGGTCACATGACACTGCGCACCATCACGGTTGGCCGCTACGTCACGCCCCTGCGCGAAGGGGGTTCGCTGCCGGCCCTGGTCGAGGCGGATGACGAGGGGCTGTATATACTCAAGTTCCGCGGCGCCGGCCGGGGCCGAAGGCCCTGGTGGCCGAGATCATCGCCGGTGGCATCGCGCGGGCACTGGGCCTGGACGTGCCCGAGATCGTGCTGGCCGAACTCGATCCAGACCTCGCACGCACCGAACCCGACCCTGAGATCCAGGAGCTGATCCGGGCCAGTGGCGGTACCAATGTCGCGCTCGACTTCCTGCCCGGCTCGGCGAATTTCGATCCGGTGGCCGATCCGGTGGATGCGGCCCTGGCCTCGCGCATCGTCTGGCACGACGCCTTCACCAGCAATGTCGACCGCAGCGCCCGCAACACCAACCTGCTGGCCTGGCACCGGCGACTGTGGCTGATCGACCACGGTGCGGCGCTGTATTTCCACCACGGCTGGGACGGCGAACCCGACGCCGCGGACAAAGCCTTCCCGATGGTCCGCGACCACGTGCTGCTGCCCTTCGCCAGCCGACTGGTGGAAGCCGACGCGGCGCTGGCGCCGCGGCTCGACGCCGGCACCATTGCCGGCATTGTCGCCGACGTGCCCGATGCACTGCTGCCGGATGCGACGATCGGCGATGCACAAACCCAGCGCCGCGCCTACGTCGAGTATTTCTGCCGCCGCCTGGCCCGTCGCCACTTCGTCCAGGAGGCCATCGATGCACGCGGCTGATACCTACGACTATGCCGTGATCCGCGTCGTGCCCCGGATCGAGCGCGAGGAATTCGTCAATGCCGGCGTGATCCTTTCCTGCCAGAAGCTCGGCTTCCTCGGCGCGCGCATCGCGCTGGACGAGGCGCGGCTGCTGGCGCTGGCGCCGGACGTGGACCTTGAACTGGTGCGGCGCCACCTGGCGGCGATCCCGGCGATCTGCGCCGGCCATGCCGACGCCGGCCCGATCGGCGCGCTGCCGCCGCGCGCGCGTTTCCATTGGCTCACCGCCCGCCGCAGCTCGATCATCCAGACCTCGCCGGTGCACACCGGCCGCTGCGGCGACCCCGAAGCCACGCTCGACCGACTGCTGACGAAACTGGTGGGTTGAGGCAAAAAGAAGCCCCGCCGGAGCGGGGCTGCTTCTTCGTGCGGTGCCGAAGGGCTTATTCGCCCATCTGCTTCTGGCGGTGTTCCCAGCGTTCCTGCGCGTCGATGGTGCGCTCGGCGGTCAGGCGCGCCTCCAGGCGCTCCAGGCCGATTTCCTCACCGGTGTCCACGCAGTAGCCGTAGCTGCCGTCCTCGATGCGCTTGAGCGTGCTGTCGATCTTGCTGATCAGCTTGCGGTAGCGGTCGCGGGTGCGCAGCTCGAGCGAGTTCTCGGATTCGCGGCTGGCACGTTCGGCTTCGTCGCCGACGTCGCGCACTTCTTCCTTGAGGTTCTCGATGGTCTGCTTGGATTCCTCGACCAGGTCGTCCTTCCACTGCAGCAGGCGCTGGCGGAAGTACTCGAGCTGCATCGGGCCCATGTATTCCTCTTTCGCACTCGGCTTGTAGCCCGCCGGCAGCGTGACCCGCTCGCGCGAGGCCGCCGGCTTGATGCTGCGTTCCGGGCGCGGGGCCGCCGGCTTGACGTAACCGGCACGCACGCCGTCGCGACGGACCGGAGCCGGCTTGGGCGCCGGCACTGGCGTCGGGGCCGGCTTGGCGACCGGGGCCGGCTTGCCCTTGGCGGGCGCGGCAACCGTCTTGGCAGCTGGCTTGGCGACGACCGGCTTGGGCGCAGGCTTGGCGGCTGGCTTGCTGGCTTTCGCGACCGGCTTGACGGCTTTCGCCGGCTTGGCCGCCGCCTTCTTGGCGACTGGCTTGGCGGCCTTCTTGGCCGGCTTCGCAGCGGGTTTGGCCTTGGCGGCGGGCTTGGCGACCTTCCTGGCCGGTTTGACGACCTTCTTGACGGCCTTCTTGGCGGGCTTGGCGGCCGGCTTGGCCTTGGCAGCCGGCTTCTTCACCGGCTTGCTGGCTTTGACGGGCTTCTTGGCGGCCGGTTTGGCGGCGGCCTTCTTGGTGGTTTTTTTAGCGGCCACTAGGGCGATTCCTCTCTTTCCTTGAGGCTCGAAGGCGGCGTGTTATAGCCTAGTCCTTCTCCAGCGGCAACCTTAGTCCTGCCGCCCCGTCGGCGCAATCCGTGAAAAAACCCGCCATCCTGCTGTTGCGTGGCTACAAAGTGCTCATCAGTCCCCTGCTGGGCCAGCGCTGCCGTTTCCATCCCAGTTGCTCGGAATACACCATGGAGGCGATCGAGCGCTTCGGCGTGGTCCGCGGCAGTTGGCTCGGCGCGAAGCGCATCGGACGCTGCCACCCCTTCCATCCCGGCGGCCTGGATCCGGTCCCCGAATCCTGGCCCGAAAAGAGGACGCCATGACCCAACTGCTGATCAAGAACGCCCGCATGGTGAACGAAGGCCGCGAATTCGAAGGCGACCTGCGCGTGCGCGGCGACCGCATCGAACAGATCGGCGCCGACCTGTCGGCGCGCGACGGCGAAACCGTGCGCGATGCCCGTGGCCAGTGGCTGCTGCCGGGGGTAATCGACGCCCAGGTGCACTTCCGCGAGCCCGGCATGGAACACAAGGGCGACCTGGAGACCGAACCCGCGGCCGCGGTCGCCGGCGGCGTCACCAGCTTCCTTGAAATGCCCAACACCAAACCGCCGGCGCTGGACAACGAGACGCTGGAGGACAAGTACCGGCGCGCCACCGGCCGCTCGCGCGCCAACTTCGGTTTCTATTTCGGCGCCAGCAACGACAACCTCGAGAACGTCAAGCGCATCGACCCGTCCACCACGCCCGGCCTGAAGATCTTCATGGGCGCCTCCACCGGCAACATGCTGGTGGACGACCCGGCGGTCCTGGACGCCATGTTCCGCGAGTGCCGCGTACCGATCATCACGCACTGCGAAGACACGCCGATGATCGACGCCGAGATGGCGAAGGCGAAGGCGAAGTACGGCGACGATATTCCCGTGGACCTGCACGGCGTCATCCGCTCGCGCGAAGCCTGCATCAAGTCCACGCGGCTGGCGCTGGAACTCGCCCGCAGGCATGGCACCGCCCTGCACGTGCTGCACATCAGCACCGCCGAGGAACTGCTGCTGTTCGAGCCGGGCCCGGTCGAGGGCAAGCAGATCACCGCCGAGACCTGCGTGCACTTCCTGCATTTCGCCCGCGCCGATTACGCCACGCGCGGCAACTTCATCAAGTGCAATCCGGCGATCAAGGAAGCCAGTGACCGCGCCGCGATCATCAAGGCGGTGGCCGAGGACCGCGTGGACGTGCTGGCGACCGACCATGCCCCGCACACGCTCGCCGAGAAGCAGCAGCCCTACATCAGCGCGCCGTCGGGACTGCCGCTGGTGCAGGATTTCCTGAGCTGCGCGCTGCAGAAGGTGCACGACGGCCACTTCAGCCTGCCGCATCTTGTGAAGAAGATCGCGCATGCCCCGGCGCTGCGCTTCGGCATCCAGGAACGCGGCTTCCTGCGTGAGGGCTATTTCGCCGATCTGGTGCTTGTGGATCCGGACGCGCCGTTCACGGTGCTGCGCGAGAACGTGCTGTCGAAATGCGGCTGGTCGCCGTTCGAGGGCGAAAGCTTCCGCTCGCGCGTGGCCGCCACCTACGTCAATGGCGAACTGGCCTGGGATGGCCGCCAGCACGTGGGCAGCGCGAAGGGCCGGCGCCTGGCTTTCGCACGATGAGCCTGCTGTTCGCCGCGCTGCTGGCCGTCGCGGCCGCGCCGGTGCCGGCGGATCCGCAGCGGGTGGTGTTCCCGGACAGCGTGTCACAGGGTGCGATGGTGATCGGCAAGGTGCCGCCCGGCAGCGAAGTCCGGCACGCCGGCCGGATGTTGCGCGTGACCGGGTACGGCAGCGTGGTGTTCGGCGTGGGCCGAGACGCGGCGGGGCCGCTGCAGGTCAGTGTCACGCGTCCCGACGGCAGCCGGCAGACGCTGGCGATTGCGGTCGAAGCGCGCGACTGGCCCGTGGAGAAGGTCAGCGGCGTACCGCCGCGCACGGTCTCGCCGCCGCCGGAAGTGGCCGCACGCATCGCCCGCGAAGCCGCCCAGGTGGGTGCCGCCCGCCGCGCCGACGACGCCCGTGCGGACTTCGCGCAGCCCTTCCAGTGGCCGGTGGCCGGCCGCATCAGCGGCCGCTTCGGCAACCAGCGGATCTACAACGGCAACCCGGGCAGTCCTCATTCAGGCATGGACATCGCCGCGCCCGCGGGCACGCCGGTGAAGGCGCCGGCCGCCGGCGTGGTCACGCTGGCCGCGCCGGATTTCTACATCACCGGCGGCACCCTGATCATCGACCACGGCCACGGCATCAGCTCTAACTTCCTGCACCTCTCGGGCATCGACGTGAAGCTGGGCGACCGGGTCGAACAGGGCCAGGTCGTGGCCCGGGTGGGCGCCACCGGCCGCGCCACCGGCCCGCACCTGCACTGGGGCATGAACTGGTTCGACGTGCGCATCGACCCGCTGCTGGTGCTCGAGCGAGCGAAGCTGGCGGCGCGCAGCGCGGTGGTCACGCTCGACGGGCCACACCTCGTCCTGCAGGGAGCAACGGGCGATCCGGACCGCATGCAGGTCCTGAGCGACTTCGCCTTGAGACTGCGCCGCTGCCTTGAGCAGCGCGGTGTTGCCCTCGCGACCACGATGGTCAACCAGCCCGTGATCGTGCTCAGCGAAGGCGGCCAGGAGTTGGAGCTCGTTATGCCGGACCGGCTTGGTGCCTATGCGTTCTGGCCCGGCCGCAAACCTGGCGAGGCGATGCTGTACACCATTATCCGCGGCAAGACCCAGTCGAGCGTCCAGGAGCTGGCGCAGTCCTATTTCGAAGGCCCGCCCTGCCCCACGGCCGGCTGATCCTTCCCCTGAAAAGCAGAACCCCGGGCAAGCCCGGGGTCGAGGAAGCAGTGGAGCGCCGCTTCAGCGCGACGCCAATCCATCCGGCAACGCCGTGTAGCCCCCTGGCACGCCCTTGGTCGCGACCGCCACCGCATCGTGCGGATGCAGGCTTTCATGGTGCGAGGCGCGCAACCAGAAGTCGCCGATGCGCTCGTCCGCGTTCAACGCCGCCTGGATGCGGCGGGCCGCGTCCTCGCAGAACATCAGGTTCTGGCCGTTGAGCAGGGCGAAGGCCTGCTCGTCCACGCGCTTGACCGCGGTCTGCACCGGCGTCTTCAACGCGTCCTCGATGCGGTCGATGATCTCGACGATCGGGAAATCCAGGAACGAAGGCACCAGCCGCAGCTTGACCTCGGCAACGCTGCGCTGGCTGTGCGGGGTGGCGCGGATGCCCTGCTCGGTGCCCAGCCAGGCCAGCACGGCCTCGCGGTCCAGCGCCTTGCCGGCGGCGAAGTCGGCTTCGAACTGCTCCTGGATCAGCTGGCGCGCCAGCGCCGCCGAACACGGGCAGGTGCTGGAGTACTGCACCTGCAGCCCGAGCTCGAGCGCGAAGTGGCCGCGGTCCATCACGCCGGTGATCGTCACCGGGTAGCTCTTCCAGCCGCTGTTGTCGCTGGCCAGGGCCTGGCGACGCACGAGGTGCTCGAACTTCAGGCTGACCAGGGCGCGGTCGGACAGGTCGGCGTGCGATTCCATAAATCCTTCAGCAGGTGGTGCACGCCGGCGGGCGTGACCGGCTCGGCCGACAGCTTCTTGTCCACGTGCAGGTACAGACGCGACATGTGGATGCCGCGCACGTCGGGACGCTTGAGGTTGACGAAGGCGTTCACGCGCGCGCCGCTGCTGACGCTGCGGCCGTCGGCGCCCTGCAGCAGCACCGGCATCTCGATCTCGCCCATGCCGACCCAGTCCAGCGCGCCGGCCTGGGCCGGGTGCGCGTCGGTGGCGATGTCGGGCATCACGCGGGCGGTGTTTTCAAGATTGCTGGGGGCCACGTCGGCGCTCCTTTTTCGATTCACGGCAAGCTAAGTGAGGGCGGGTGCAGGCTACGTCAAGTTCAGGACCCGGACGCCGGCGCGCCCGCAACAATGCGTCTCAGCCGCCCCGGGCGATGCGCCAGGCACGCCAGACGCTGAGCGGCGCGGCCGGTGGCGCGAAGCCGTTGCCGGCGGCCAGGCGCGACAGCCGGGCCCGGTCGAAACCGGTGCGCAGGCGGCGGAACAGCGGGCCCGAGGCCCCGGGAAGCGCATGCGCCAGGTCCCGGGCCCAGTCACTGAGCAGGCGTTCGCCCTGCCCGGCCGCGACCTGGGCGGCGGTCAGGCCGTGCCGGGCCAGCAGGTTCAGCGGCAGCCGGGCCTGGTCTTCGGCCGCCAGGCCGGCCGGCAGGCGCTGCAGCAGCAGGTGCACAGACAGCGCATCCGCCGTGTCGCTTGCCGTGGTTTCACCGAACAGCGCCGCCTCCACGTCCGCCAGCGCGCGGGCCAAAGGACGGACCTGGTCCAGCGCCTGGGCCGCATCGGCAGGCCGGTCGTCGAACTGCGCCTGTTCCAGCAGCGCGCGCGCCAGCGCCGTCCAGGGCAAGGCCGGCGCATCCAGCACGGCACTGATCGGATGGCGGCCGCGGCCCTGGGCCAGGTTCACCAGTTCCTCGGCCCACCACTGGCTTTTCACCGCGGTGACGCGGGCGTCGCTCAGTTCGAACGCGGCCTCGCGCAGTTCGTGCACCAGTGCACCCCAGGCGCGGTAATGCACGCGCGCTTCCGGCGCACAGAAAACCTCGGCCAGCGCCATCTCCGGCTCGCGCCGGTGCCACTTGGCGACAAAATGTTCGATCGCGTCGGCGGGCAGGGTGTTCACGCCGGCAGCAGGTCGGTGCGCGCCAGCAGCTCGCGGGCATCGGCGCAGGCATGGTCGGCGCCCCACTGCAGCGGGTCGTCGCCGGGTTCGCGATAACCCCACAGCGCGGCGACCGACACCATGCCGGCGCGGCGCGCGGCGACCACGTCGCGCTCGTCGTCGCCGACATAGATCGCTTCGCCGGGCGCGATGCCCAGCCGTTCGCAGGCCAGCAGGATCGGCGCCGGATCCGGCTTGCGCTGCGGCAGCGTGTCGCCGCCCACCAGCACCGCGCAGCGCCGCGTCCAGCCGAAGCCCTCGACCACGCCCACCGCCAGCCCTTCGGGCTTGTTGGTGACGATGCCCCAACGCAGTCCACGCGCTTCGATCGCGGACAGCAACTCGGCGATACCGGGGAACACCACGCTGTCCACCGCCAGGGCTTCACCGTAAAACGCGAGGAACGGCGCCAGCAGGGCTTCACGCTCGCATTCGGCGAGATCGGGAAGGGCCACCGACAACATCGCCCGGCCGCCCTTGAAACCACCTGCCGCAGGCGCTCCAGCGGCACCGGCGCACGACCGAGGCCGGCGAGCACGCGGTTCACGGCATGGCAGAGGTCCGGGGCACTGTCGACCAGGGTGCCATCGAGGTCGAACAACACCGCACGCAGCGGCTGGGACATCAGGCTTTCACCGCGCAGGCCAGGTAGTTGATCGCGGTCGGGCCGCCGACCCAGGCCTTGCGGCGGATCGGGTCGTAGGCCAGGCCACTGACGTCCTCGGCCTGCAGGCCGGCCGCGCGCAGCCAGGCCGCGAGTTCGGAAGGTTTGATGAACTGCTTGTAGTCGTGCGTGCCCCTGGGCAGCAGCCGCGCCACGTATTCGGCACCGACGATGGCGACAGCGAAGGCCGCCGGCGTGCGGTTGAGCGTGGACAGGAACAGGCGGCCGCCGGGCTTGAGCAGGGTCGCACAGGCCTTCACGATGGCGCCGGGATCGGGAACGTGCTCGAGCATCTCCATGCAGGTGATGGCGTCGAAGCTGGCCGGCGATTCGGCGGCCAGCGTCTCCACCGACTGCAGGCGGTAGTCCACCTTGAGACCGGACTCGAGCAGGTGCAGCCGGGCGACATCGATCAATTCGGGCGCGAGGTCGAGCGCGGTCACGTCGGCGCCTTCACGCGCCAGCGCCTCGCTGAGCAGACCGGCACCGCAGCCGACATCCAGCACGCGCGCGCCAGGCAACGCCACGCGATCGCGCACGTAACCCAGGCGGGCGGGATTGAGTTCGTGCAGCGGCCGCTGCGGACCCAGCGGGTCCCACCAGCGGTTGGCGAGTGCGCCGAACTTGTCCAGTTCAGCCTGGCTGGCATTGGCCGAGGGCGCGGTCATGCGCCGGTCCGGAGCGTGGCGATGCGGCTGCGCCACTGCCGCGCCTTGGCACGGATGGCGTCCGTATCGAGGTCGGTGAACGCACCATCGGCGAGCTTGTGCACGCCAGCGACCCAGACGTCGGACACCTGGTGCCGGCCGGTGGCATAGACCAGCTGCGAGATCGCATGGAACATCGGCTGGGTCTCCAGCGGATCGAAATCAACGCAGGCCAGATCGGCCTGCTTGCCCGGCTCGATCGAACCGATGGACTCGCCCAGGCCCATCGCCCGGGCGCTGCCCAGGGTGGCCATACGCAGCGCACTGGCGGCATCCAGCGCCGAAGCGTCGCCGGAGACGCCCTTGGCCAGCAGCGCCGCAGTGCGCATCTCGCCGAACATGTCCAGGTCGTTGTTGCTGGCGCAGCCGTCGGTGCCCAGGGCCAGGTTGACGCCGGCCTGCTGAAGCTTGTGCACGGGACAGAAGCCCGAGGCCAGCTTGAGGTTGATTCCGGGCAATGCACCACCGACACGCCGCGCTCCGCGCACAGGGCGATCTCGGCATCGTTCAGGTCGGTCATGTGCACGGCCATCAGCCGGTCGTTGACCAGGCCCAGGCGGTCGAGCCGCGCCAACTGGCGCATGCCGTGCTGCTTCATCGCCTCGACGTTCTCGTGCGCGGTTTCGTGCACGTGGCAGTGCACGCCGAGGTCGAGCTGGTCGGCCAGCATGCGGATGCGCCCGAAGCCGGCATCGTTGACCGTGTACGGCGCGTGCGGCACGAAACACAGCGACACCAGGGCGTCGCGGCGCCAGTTGTCATGAACTTCCCTGGGCCTTGTCGAAATATTCGTCCTGCGTGCGGGCCCAGGCCGTCGGGAAGTCGATCACCGGCAGGCCGACCAGGGCGCGGAAGCCGAGGCGTGAATAGGTCGCGGCCTGCACGTCCGGGAAGAAATAGTTTTCGGCGCAGGCCGTGGTGCCGCCGCGCAGCATCTCCGCCACCGCCAGCTCGATGCCGTCGGCGACGAACTCCGGGCCGATCACCCGCCCTTCGATCGGCCAGATGTGCTGCTGCAGCCAGGTCATCAGCGGCAGGTCGTCGGCGACGCCGCGCAGCAGGGTCATCGGGTTGTGGCAGTGGGCGTTGACCAGGCCCGGGACCAGCACCGAGCCCGGGCGGCTCACCACCTCTTTCGCCGTGAAGCGGGCGCGGGCCTCGGCCCGCGGCAGCACCGCCAGGATGACGCCGTCGCGGATGGCGACGGCGTGGTCTTCCAGCACGACCGCGTGCGGCTCGACCGGCACGACCCAGCCGGCTTCGATCAGCAGGTCGCAGGCTTGGGTCGCGGCGGCGGTCGTCATGCGGTCACTTCACCCGCGAGACGTACTCGCCGGAGCGGGTGTCGACCTTGATGATCTCGTCCTGGTTCACGAACAGCGGCACGCGCACCACGGCGCCGGTCTCGAGCTTGGCCGGCTTGCCGCCGCCGCCCGAGGTGTCGCCGCGCACGCCCGGGTCGGTCTCGACGATCTTGAGTTCGACGAAGTTCGGGGCCTGCACCGCGATCGGGGTACCGTTCCAGAGCGTCACGACGCAGGGCTCCTCGCCCTTGAGCCAGTTCTTGGTCTCGCCCACGCCGGTGGCGTCGGCCTGGACCTGCTCGAAGGTCTCCTGCTGCATGAAGTGCCAGTACTCGCCGTCGGAGTAGAGGAACTGCATGTCGGTGTCGATGACGTCGGCGGCTTCCAGGTTGTCGGTGGCCTTCATGGTCAGCTCGACCACGCGGCCGGTCTTGATGAAGCGGTACTTCACCCGGGTGAAGGCCTGGCCCTTGCCGGGCTTGACGTATTCGGTGTCGGTGATCACGCACGGCTCGCCGTTGACGATGATCTTCATGCCGTTCTTGACGTCGTTCATGCCATAGCTGGCCATGTGGAGCTCCTGGGTGGATTGCCGGGCCGCCGGTCTGTCGGGGCGGCTGGACGGCTACAATGGTGACCGTTCCGGGACCCGCCGGGTCCCGTTCAAGCCGCACATGATAACCGCCAAGCCCCTGTCTCCGCAGCAGATTGCCGCCAACGGCCCGGCCCGGTGGCAGGCGCTTTGGCGCGACGCCATCCGTGATCCGGACGAACTGCTGGCCCTGCTGGGCCTGCCCGGGCTGGCCACGCGGGTTTCCGGATCGGCCGCGGCGCAGTTCCCGCTGCGGGTGCCGCGTGGGTTCGCGGCGCGCATGCGCCCCGGCGACCCGCACGATCCGCTGCTGCGCCAGGTGCTGCCGCTGGACGACGAGGACCGGGTGGTACCGGGTTTCGGCCTCGATGCCGTCGGCGACCGCGACGCCCGCGGCGGCACGGGCGTGATCCACAAATACGACGGCCGCGCCCTGCTGGTGGCGACCGGCAGTTGCGCCGTGCATTGCCGCTACTGCTTCCGCCGGCATTTCCCCTACGGCGAGGAAACCGCGGCAGCCAACCATTGGCGCGAAGCCCTGGACTACCTGGCGGCCGATCCGTCCATCCACGAAGTGCTGCTGTCAGGCGGCGACCCGCTGTCCCTGGCCACGTCCAAGCTCGCCGAATTCACGGACGCGCTCGCCCGCCTGCCCACGGTCCGCCGGCTGCGGCTGCATACGCGCCTGCCGGTGGTCCTGCCCGAACGGGTGGACGCCGAGTTGCTGGCCTGGCTGGCCGCCCTGCCCCAGCAGGTGGTGGTCGTGATCCATGCCAACCATGCCCGGGAAATCGACGCCCCGGTGGCCGAGGCCCTGGCGGCACTGCGCCAGGCCGGCGCCACCCTGCTCAACCAGGCGGTGCTGCTGCGGGGGTCAACGACCGGACCGAGGATCTTGCCGAACTGTCCGAGCAACTGTTCGAGGCCGGGGTGCTGCCCTATTACCTGCACCAGCTGGACCGGGTCGCCGGCACCGCCCACTTCGAAGTGCCGGATCAAACCGCCCGGGAACTGCACGCCGGGCTGGCCGCGCGGCTGCCGGGCTACCTGGTGCCGCGGCTGGTGCGGGAGGTCGCAGGAGCCCCCGCAAAAACCCCGTTGTAGTGGTGTTGACTGACCGACATTCTGGTATTGTCTCAATCCCCCGTGCAAGCCCTTGATGCATAAAGGAGTACCTCTGGATGGCACAGCAGGACGCCGTGATCCGCTTGCTCCTGGTGGAAGACCGCCTGGAGGACGCTGAACAGCTGATCAGCCACCTCCGCAACGGCGGCATGGCCGTGCGCCCGCAGCGCCCGGAATCCGAGGACGAACTGGTGCAGTTGCTGTCCAGCCAGAGCATCGATCTGGTGCTGGCCGCTTTCGAGGCCAAATACCTGCCGCTGGCCACGGTCGTCGAACGTGTCACCGCCACCGGCAAGGACATCCCGGTGCTGGCCTCCACCAACGTGCTCGACGAAAAAACAGTGCTGGCCGCGCTCGAAGCCGGCACCCGCGACATCGCACTGCGCAACCACGCCGGCCACGTGCAGGCGGTCGTGCGCAGCGAATTCGCCGCGCTGCTGGCCCGCCGCGGCCTGCGCCACCTGGAAGCCTCGCTGCGCGAGACCGAACGCCGCTGCGACGCGCTGATCGCCTCCTCGCGCGACCCGATCGCCTACGTGCACGAAGGCATGCACATCCGCGCCAACGACGCCTATCTGGAGATGTTCGGCTTCGAGGGTTTCGACGAGATCGAAGGCCTGTCGGTGCTCGACCTGATCGCGTCCCAGCACGCCGACACCTTCAAGCAGGTGCTGAAGAAACTGACCAAGGGCGAATCGCCGCCGAAGCAGCTCCAGCTGCAGGCGCAGCGCACCGACGGCAGCACCTTCGACGCGGTGATGGAGTTCACGCCGGCCACCTACGAGGGCGAGTCCTGTCTGCAGATCGTATTCCGCCAGCAGACGGTGGACGCCGAGATGGTCAAGGAACTCGACACGCTGCGCCAGCGTGACACCCTGACCGGCCTGTTCAACCGCCAGCACTTCATGACCGAACTCGAGGCCGCGGTGGCGCGCGCCGCCGACGGCAAGGGCCAACAGGCTTTCCTGCTGGTCGAGCCCGACCAGTACGAAAACCTGCTGGCCGAGATCGGCCTGGCGCATGCCGACGACCTGATCAAGGGCATCGCCGAGCGCCTGCAGTCGGCATTGGACGAGAACACCCTGGCTGCGCGCCTGAGCGACCACAGCTTCGCCGTGCTGTGCCTGGCGCACGACCACACTCACAGCCAGAAGCAGGCCGAACGCATCCGCGACGCCTTCCACGACCACATCCTGGAAGTGGGCAACCGCTCGCTGAACCAGGGCGTGAGCATCGGCGGCGTGCAGATCGGCGAGAAGGTCGCCAGCGTCTCGCAGGTGATGGGCAAGTCCAGCCAGTGCCTGGCCTCGTGCATCGGCATGGGCGGCAACCGGATCGAGATCTTCGATCCGGCGGCACGCGACCGCGCCGAGGAAGAACGCATCCAGGCCTGGGTCGAGCGCATCCGCGAAGCACTCAGCGGCGACCAGTTCGTGCTGCATTACCAGCCGATCATCAGCCTGACCGGCGCCGAGGAAGAGAACTACGACGTTTACCTGCGCATGAAGGGCCCGGGCGGCGAGATCATCCCGCCGATGACCTACCTCTCCATCGCCGAAGAACACGGCCTGCTCGACGACATCGACCGCTGGGTGATCCAGCATTCGATCTCGGTCATCGCCGAGCGCATGAAGGCCGGCAAGCACACCAACCTGTTCGTGAAGGTGACCCCCGCATCGCTGGTCGAGGGTGGTCTGGACGCCTTCATCGGCGACCAGATCAAGGCCCACGGCATCCCCGGCGACCGGCTGGTGCTGCAGATCCCGGAATCGAAGGTCTTCACCCACCTCAAGGCCGTGCAGTCGTTCCAGAAGGCGGTCTCGGCCCTGGGCTGCCGCGTGGCGCTGGAACAGTTCGGCACCGGCCTGAACTCGTTCCAGATGCTCAGCCACTTCGACCCGGCCATCCTGAAGATCGACCGCAGCTTCATCACCGAGCTGGGCAAGAACGCCGACGTGCAGAAACAGGTGCGCGAGATCGTCGACAAGGCTCACGCCGCCGGAAAACTGACGGTGGCCGAATTCGTGTCAGACGCGGGCACGATGAGCGTGCTGTTCGGCATGGGCATGGACTTCGTCGAGGGCAACTTCCTGGCCGCCGCGGGTCCTGCCATGAACTACGACTTCGGTTGATCCACCGGCCGTTTGAACGAAAAAGCCCGCCGGAAGGCGGGCTTTTGTTTCCATGTCCCGAAGGATCAACCACGCACGGTCTGCGCGGAGGCCGGCGCTTCACGCAGGGCCTGGATGCGCTCGGCCAGCGGCGGGTGGCTCATGAACAGGCGCTTGAAGCCGCCGCCGACGCTACCCGAGATGCCGAATGCGCGCACCTGGGTCGGTAGCGTGCTCTGGCCGTAGGTGCTGGCCAGCTTCTGCAACGCCGCGATCATCTTCTCGCGCCCGGCCAGGCTGGCGCCGCCGGCATCGGCGCGGAACTCGCGCCAGCGGCTGAACCACATGGCGATGATGGACGCCAGCAGGCCGAACACGATGTCGAGCACGAACACGATGGCGTAATACGCCAGGCCGCCGCCGTCGCGGTTGCCGCTGATCGCCGAATCGATGATGCGGCCGACCACGCGCGCGAGGAAGATCACGAAGGTGTTCAGCACGCCCTGGATCAGGGCCATGGTCACCATGTCGCCGTTGGCGACGTGGCTGACCTCATGCGCCAGCACCGCCTCGGCCTCGTCGCGGTTCATCGCCCGCAGCAGGCCGGTGGACACCGCCACCAGCGAGTTGTTGCGGCTGGGGCCAGTGGCGAAGGCGTTGATCTCGGGCGCATCGTAGATGCCGACTTCGGGCATCTTGATGCCGGCCGCCTCGGCCTGGCGGCGCACCGTGTTGTACAGCCAGGTCTCGGCCTCGTTGCGCGGCTGTTCGATCAGATGCATGCCGGTGGTGCGCTTGGCCATCCACTTGGAGATGGCGAGCGAGAAGAACGAGCCACCGAAGCCGAAGATGGCGGCGAACACCAACAGCGTGCCGTTGTTGCCGAGCGTGACGCCGAAGACGTTCTGCAGCACGCTCAGGACGATGCCCAGCAGCACCATCACGGCGAGGTTGGTGGCCAGGAACAGGGCGATACGTTTGAACATGGGGGCGGGTCCGTGGGAGTGGGTGCCGCTGAGCGCGGCTGTTAGGGTAAATGTACGCCGTTGCCGTTAAATTCAAGTCACCATGACCCAGCCAGCCCGTCCGTGCGGACGTTTCGCCCCCTCGCCCACCGGCCCCCTGCACTTCGGCTCGCTGGTGGCGGCGCTGGGCAGCTGGATGATGGCGCGGCACCGGGGCGGCGACTGGCGGGTGCGCATCGAAGACCTCGACCCGCCCCGGGAAGTTCCCGGGGCCTCCGAACGCCAGTTGCACACGCTGCAAGCCTTCGGCATGACCGCCGACGGCCCGGTGTGGCGCCAGAGTGGGCGCCACCCGGCCTATGCCGACGCGCTGCGCCGCCTGTTGGCCAGCGGCGACGCCTTCGAATGCCGCTGCAGCCGCAGCCAGCTCGAGGCCACGGGCGGCATCCATCGCGCCTGTGTCGCGAACGACAGCTCGCGGCCGGCCGCCATCCGGTTGCGACTGCCAGACACGACGCTGGAGTTCGAGGACTCCGTGCAGGGCGTGTTCCGGCAGTCGCTGGCACGCGAGGTCGGTGACGTCGTGCTGCGCCGTAGCGACGGTTTCTGGGCGTACCAACTGGCCGTGGTGGTGGACGACGCTGCGCAGGACATCACCGACGTGGTGCGTGGCGCCGACCTGCTCGACTCCACGCCGCGGCAGATCCACCTGCAGCGATGCCTGGGGCTGCCCACGCCCGCTTACACGCACCTGCCGCTGGTGCTGGACGCCGACGGCCAGAAGCTCGGCAAGTCACTGCAGTCGCTGCCGGTGGACGATTCCGATCCCTGGCCTGCGCTGATCGCCGCCTGGCGTTTCCTCGGCCAGGCGCCAGCGGCGCTGGCGCGTTCAGGCAAGCCGGAACTTGCACTGCAGCGGGCGCTGGCGGCGTTCGATCCGGCGCGCATTCCGCGCGTGCACGGACAGCCCGTCAGCAGGATTGACACCGTCCGCTGAACGTTCACGGACGGACACCGGGTGCAACTTGCACCCGGCGCCGGGCTGGAGGATGCTTCGGGACCCGACCGTGCCGCCGCGGCGCGAAAACTTCCCGGTGCCCTTCATGTCGCAAGTCCGCATCATCAAGAAGTATCCGAACCGCCGGCTCTACGACACCGAGATCTCCAGCTACATCACCCTGGAAGACGTGCGCCAGCTGATCTGCGAGCGCGAGGAATTCACGGTGCGCGATGCCCGTTCCGGCGCCGATCTCACCCGCACCGTGCTGATGCAGATCATCGCCGAGCACGAGGAACACGGGCAGCCGATCTTCACCACCGAACTGCTGACCCAGGTGATCCGTTTCCGCGGCGACTCGCTGCAGGGCATGCTGGGCAGCTTCCTCGAGCGCAGCCTGCAGTTCTTCCTCGACCAGCAGCAACAGGTCCGCGGCCAGATCGGCAGCCTGGTCGGCCAGGCGCCCTGGCGCTGCTGAACCAGCTGGCGGAACGCAACATGGACCTGTGGAAATCCTTCCAGCAGGGCCTGGGCGGCGGCATCGCGCCCCCGGCCAGCAAGGGCAAGCCCAAGTCCGGCACGGGCACCCCGCGCGCCCGCTCCCGCTGAAGCGGCCGGCATGAGCCCGCGCATCGCCCTGGTCACCGGCGGCACCGGCGGCATCGGCCGCGAAACCTGCCGGCAACTGGCCCGCGCCGGCCTGCGCGTGGTCGCCGGCGACCTGCCCGCCGACGCCGCGCGATTGGCCGACTTCCAGGAAACGATGGTGGGCCTGGATGTGATCTTCCAGCCGCTGGACGTCGCCGACCCGACCTCCTGCGCCGCCGCACTGGCGGCGATCGAACGCAGCCACGGCCCGGTGGACGTGCTGGTGAATGCCGCCGGCATCACCCGCGACGCCACGCTGCGCAAGATGAGCCGCGAGCAGTGGGATGACGTGCTGTCGGTGAACCTCGACAGCGTGTTCACCCTGTGCAAACTGGTGGTGGACGGCATGTGCGAGCGCGGCTTCGGCCGCATCGTCAACATCAGCTCGGTCAACGGCCAGACCGGACAGTTCGGCCAGACCAACTACGCCGCCGCCAAGGCCGGCATGCACGGTTTCACCATGGCGCTGGCGCGCGAGGTGGCGCGCAAGGGCGTCACCGTGAATTCGGTCAGCCCGGGTTACATCCGCACGGCGATGACCGAAGCCATGCCCGAAGACGTCAAACAGCAGGTGCTGGCGATGGTGCCGGCCGGCCGCATCGGCGAACCCGCCGACATCGCCCGCGCGGTGGTGTTCCTGTGCGACGGGCAGGCCGGTTACCTGACGGGCGTGAACCTGCCGGTGAACGGCGGGCTGTTCATCAGCTTCTGACGCGGGTCAGAGCTCTCGCGCGACCCGGAAGCCCAGGCGGGCATGGGTGGTGTCCGCCGGCGTCGGCTGGCGATAGGCCGAACGCGCACGGTCGAGCGTGCTGGCCCAGGACGCGCCGCGGATCACCCGCTCTTCGCAGCCCGGATTGACCCAGGCCGTGCCATCGCCTGGCGCGCGCCGGTAGCTGTCGTGCCAGCAGTCCTGCACCCATTCGGAAACGTTGCCGATCAGGTCGAAGGTACCCAGCGCCTCGGCAGGGAAACTGCGCACCGGCGCCGGGCCCCAGTGGCCGTCGCTGTAACCCGTGATCGCATTCGACCAGCGGCGCTTGAGCCGCGAGACGTCGCCGTCGCCCGTGAGGTTGCCGACCACACGGCCGGGTGGGCCGTCGCCCCAGGGGAAGGCCTCGCTGCGGCCGCCGCGCAGCGCGTATTCGAACTCCGCTTCGCTGAGCAGGCGGTAACGCTGGCCGGTCTGCGCCGACAGCCATGCCACGTAGGCTTCGGCGTCCTCGAAGGCGACGTGGACCACCGGCAGTTCCGGCGCCGCCGGGCGGCCGGCGTGGTCGCGCCGCCAGTCCACGCCGCGGTGCTCGCTCATCGCGCCGCCGCGCTCGTCATAGACGGTCGAACGTCCGCGGCGGGTGGCCAGGCTGCGGTACTGGGTCGCTTCGACGAAGCGGCCGAACTCGGCGACGGTGGTCTCGTTGCGGGCGATGGCGAAACCGCGCTTGAACTCGATTGCATGCTGCGGTCCTTCGTTGTCCTGGCGGCCGGCTTCCTCTTCCGGTGACCCCATGGTGAAACGACCGTGCGCCAGCACGATCATCTCCGGCCCCTCGCCGCCGACGGCCAGGGGCTCACTGAAAATCTGGCCCGGACGGAACCGGCCGTAATGGCGCGCCAGTTCGATGCGTTCGCTCAGCGCGTCCAGGCCGCGTGCCTGCACCGACACCCGCTCGGCTTCGGCCAGGCGCCGCGCCGCCAGTTCCAGGTCGAGCGCGTCCACGGCGGCATCACCCTGGGCCAGCAACTGGTCGGTGCGTGCCTGCCGCAGTTCGACGATGCGCGCGGCCATGTCCTGCGCGGCGGGCGAGTCAGGCAGGATGCGCGCGGCTTCCGCCTGCAGGCGCTCGGACTCGGCATAGTCGCCGGCTTGGGCCGCCGCCAGGGCCTGGTTGAGACGGTCCGACTGCAGCCGCACCAGACCGTCGCGTGCCGGCATGAACTCGGGATAGGCCTGCAGCGCCTCGCGATAGGCCGCGACCGCGCCCTTTCCCTCGGGCTTGAAGATGCGTCCGCCGCGGGCACGGATGTCGCCACGACGCACCATGTCCTGCGCACGCAATGCGGCCTCGATGGCTTCGCGATACGACGCCAGGTCCGGATGTTGCGGGCGCGCACGCGCCAGCACGCGCTCGAAGCGCTGGGCGTCGCTGACTCGGCCCTCGGCCAGGGCGGCGCGGCCGCGCAGCATGAGCTCGCTTGCGATGGCGTCCACGCCGGCGCCGGCTTCGGCGTGTTCCGGGTCGGTGGCCAGGATGGCGAGATAGCGCTCGAGTGCGCCGGGTTCGGGTTCGGGTTCGGCGGTGCTGGTGGGGTCGGTGGCTGCGGGAGGTTCGGCACGCAACAGCTTGCCGGCCTCGTGGGCCTCGGTGGCGGCCCGGAGCGCCGCGCGCAGACCGGATTCCGGCACCGGCTCGATCACGGGTTGCCAGTCCGGCACCTCGGGCGCTTCGGCGGCGGGCGCTTCTTCGACCGCCATCGCGGCCTCCAGCTCGGCCGGATCCACGGTTTCGGTCTGCGGCGCGGCCTCGGGTGCAGGCGCAGAGGGTGCGCCGCAGGCCGAGACAAGAGCGCCGGCCAGCAACAAGGCTGGCAATCGATGGAGCAGGGCTGGGGTCATACCGTGTGGGCGCATGCCCGTGGCGTCGGATCGACCTGGGCGCCCCGAACTTAGGCTAAGGTGCCGGCTTCTGGCAACCGCCCCGCCCTGTTGAGTACGCCCTTCTCTTGAGCACCTGGATCGACAACCCGCAGACCCTTTCCGAACGCCTTGCCCGCTGGGCCGGCCAGCCCACCGTGGCCCTGGACACCGAATTCATCCGCGAACGCACCTATTACCCGCAGCTGGCGCTGGTGCAACTGGCGATTCCCGGCGAGATCCTGCTGGTGGACCCGCTGGTGCCCGGCATGGATGACGCGCTGCGTCCGCTGCTGCTCGACCCGGCGGTCACCAAGCTGATGCACAGCGCCAGCGAGGACCTCCAGGCCCTGCAGCGCGGCTGCGCGGCGCTGCCGGCACCACTGTTCGACACCCAGGTGGCTGCCGCACTGTGCGGGCTCGGATCCGGCCTGGGCTACCAGAAGCTGGTGGAACAGGTCACCGGCATCCAACTGGCCAAGGGCGAGACCCGGTCGGACTGGCTGCGCCGTCCGCTCAGCGAGTCGCAACACGAATACGCCGCCGACGACGTGCGCCACCTGCACGCCGTTCACGAACTGCTCGATAACCGGCTCACCGAACTCAACCGTCACGCCTGGCTGCAGGCCGATGCGGATCGTGCGCTGCGAAACGCCGTGCAGGAAGGCGAAGACCCTGGCCGCACCTATGGGCGTGCGCAGCGCGCAGTCGCTGGACGCCGAGGGCCAGGTCCGCCTGTGCCGCCTGCTGCGCTGGCGCGACATCGAGGCCCGCCGCAGCGACCGGCCCAAGAGCTGGATCATCGACAACGAACTGGCGGTCGGGCTGGCGCGTCGTCCGCCGCGCGATTTCAACGAATTCAACGCCATGCTGGATCGCCATCCCAAGGCGCCGCGCCGTTCGCGCGGCGAGCTGTGGAACGCCTGACGGCACCGATCGAAGCCGAAGAGCGCGCCATTCCCCTGCTCAAGCCCGAGTCCTACGACAAGCAGACGCTCAAGGCGATGCAGGAAGCCGTGATCACCGTGGCCCAGGCCCATGGCCTGCCCGAGGGCCTGCTGTGCGCCCGCCGGCACCTGGAGTCGCTGCTGGAAGGTCGCGGCTGGCCGGAAGCGCTGAACGGCTGGCGCCGCGAGCTGCTGGAGCCGGCCCTGGCGCCGCTGATCCCTGCAGCCTGAACGCCACGGCTAGCCAGAGCCGCGGGGCATCCGTATAATTCGCGGACCTTCCGTGGGGGTAGCTCAGCTGGGAGAGCGCGTCGTTCGCAATGACGAGGTCGTGGGTTCGATCCCCATCCTCTCCACCACGAATCGAAAAGGCCGGACCTCGTGTCCGGCCTTTTTTTGCCGATGCGGACGCGTCAGTCCGCCTGCCCACGGACAGACAGCCCCAGCGGACGGCCCCGGCCGTCCGTCAGACCCATGCCCAGGCGCAGGCTGGTGCCGATGCGTTCGGCATGCCCGATCATCAGGTCGGCGGCGGCGGGCTCTAGAAGTTCACGCGCCGTTTCGCGCCACAGGCGCAGCCAGGTTTCAAAATGTCCGGGGCCGATACCGCCCAGGGCGCGATGCACGGCCATCGGATTGCCACGATAGCTGCCCGCGCGTAGCGCCACGGAGGCCCAGAATGAAACCAGCCGCCGGAGGTGTTCGTCCCAGTCGTGCACCGCCGCTTCAAACACCGGTCCGAGCTGCGGATCCCGGCGGACCTTGTCGTAGAAACGATCGACCAGCCGCACCAGCGCCGCCGTGTCGAGGGAAAGGGGGTGTCCATGCCGCCACCCTAGCCGGTACTACCCTGACCTGGGCTGACCGGGGTCAAGGCGGACACCACTGCGCCGGACCGAACATGGGATCCCCACCGGAGCCAGCCATGCCCGAAATCGAGATCGATGCCGCCCTTGTGGCCGCCGGGCTGGCGCTGGAACCGGAGCGGTTCCGCGAACTGATGCGCGCCGGCAGGATCCGCAGCCTGTGCGAGCGCGGCACCGGTTCCGACGAAGGCCTCTACCGGCTCACCTTCTACTACGGGCCGCACCGCTTCCGGGTCCTTACCGACGGTGCGGACCGGATCGAACGACTGGCCTGATCGCCCCCGCGCTTGACAGCCACGGCGCCACGCCAGCACAGTCGGGCCATGTCCCGGCACTTGGCCACCACGATCATTACCACCTCCACTACCCTCGCGGTGGTGCGGTCGGTCATGCCTGGATAAGTCTTTCCACTCACGGCCCCGCACCTCGACAGAGGGCGGGACCACTGCACGACCCCTCCCCTGACGACACGCGCGGCCTCCTCCGGAGGTTGCATGAACGCGTCGCTGCTCGAAGCCAAACCCTCGCCTGCCGTCGGCCTGCGCACCCGCGCGCACAAGTTCGGCGGCAGTTCGCTGGCCGATGCCACGCGCATCCGCCACGTCGCCGGACTGCTGATGGCCGCCGACGAACCCGGCCAGGTGGCCGTGGTCTCGGCCATGCAGGGCGTGACCGATGCCCTGATCGCCCTGTCCGAAGCCGCCGCCGGCGGCCGCGACTGGCGCCCCGACTGGCAGGTGCTGCAGCAACGCCACGAAGACACTGCCCGCGCGCTGCTGGGCGAACAGGCGGCCGACACGCTGGCCTGGCTGCGCGGACAGTTCGAGGGATTGGCCGGCCTGTTGCAGGCCGTGTCCGTGCTCGGGTCGCCCGGACGACCTGCCTTTGAGCGCATCCAGGGCCTGGGGGAGGTGTTTTCATCGCGCCTGCTGTGGGCGCACCTGGCGGCCCGTGGCGCCACGCATGCATTGCTCGATGCACGCGAGGTGCTGGTGGTGCGGCACGAAGAACTCGGCGTCGCGGTGGACTGGCCGCGTTCGCGCGCCAACCTCGCGCGCTGGCGCGACGCCCACCCGCAGGCGCGCGTGGTGGCCACCGGCTTCATCGCCAGCAGCGAGGACGGCCTATCCACCGTGCTGGGCCGCAACGGCAGCGACTATTCCGGCGCCATCTTCGCGGCGCTGTTCGAGGCCGAGGAACTGCACATCTGGACCGATGTGGACGGCGTGCTGTCGGCCGACCCGCGCCTGGTGCCGGAAGCGGTCGCGCTGCCGGCGCTGAGTTACCGCGAAGCCTGCGAACTCGCCTATTTCGGCGCCAAAGTGATCCACCCGCAGACGCTGACGCCGGCGATCGCACGCAACCTGCCGGTGCTGATCCGCAACACCTTCCGTCCGGAACATCCCGGCACACGCATCACGGCCGACGGCGGACCTGGCGGTCCGGTGAAAGGCCTGACGCTGAGCCCCGGCCTGGCCCTGGTCAGCCTGGAAGGCGCCGGCCTGATCGGCGTGCCGGGCACGGCCGAACGTGTGTTCGCCGCGTTGCACGCCGCGCGCATCTCGGTGGTGATGATCTCGCAGGGGTCGTCCGAACATTCGATCTGCTGCGTGGTGCGCGAGGGCGAAGCCGCGGCGGCGGCCGCGGCGCTGTCGCGCGCCTTCGAACGCGAGCAGGCCGCGGGCCAGGTGCAGGGCGTGCAGCGCATCGGCGGCATCAGCGTGCTGGCGGTGGTGGGCGACGGCATGGCCGGTACGCCCGGCGTCGCCGCACGGCTGTTCGGCGCCCTGGCGCGGGCGCGGGTGAACGTGCGCGCGATCGCCCAGGGGGCATCGGAACGCAACATCTCGGTCGCGGTCGCGGCCGAAGACGCCACCCGCGCGCTGCGCGCCGCGCATGCCGCCTTCTGGCTGTCGGCGCAGACGGTGGCACTGGCGGTCATCGGCCCGGGCAAGGTCGGCGGCGCCCTGCTGGACCAACTGGATGCCGCGATGCCGCGCCTGCGCCGTGACGCCGGCCTCGACCTGAGGTTGCGCGTGCTGGCCGACAGCCGCCGCGCCTGGCTCGGCGAGCACGGTGCCGCCGGCGACTGGCGCATGCATCTCGCCGCCGCGCCTGCGGGCGACCTGGACGCCCTCGCACCGCACCTGCTCGGCGCGCACCTGCCACATGCGGTGATCGTGGACTGCAGCGCCAGCGACACCGTCGCCGAACGTTATGCCGGCTGGCTGGCCGCCGGCATCCACGTGATCACTCCGAACAAACACGCGGTGGCGGGTCCATGGCCACGGCGCCAGGCGATCGAGGCGGCCTGCCTGGCCGGTGGCGCACGCCTGCGCTACGAAGCCACGGTCGGCGCCGGCCTGCCGGTGATCCAGACCCTGCGCGACCTGCTCGACACCGGCGACCAGCTGGTGGCGGTCGAAGGCATCCTGTCGGGTACGCTGGCCTGGCTGTTCAACCGCTACGACGGTGCCTTGCCGTTTTCGGCCTTGGTGCGCGAGGCGCATGCACTGGGTTACACCGAACCCGATCCGCGCGAGGACCTGTCGGGCATGGACGTGGCGCGCAAGCTGGTGATCCTGGCGCGCGAGGCCGGGCTGGCGTTGTCGCTGGACCAGGTGCAGGTCGAGAGCCTGGTGCCCGAAGCGATGCGCGGCGGACCACGCGAACAGTTCATGGCGACCTGGAACAACTGGACGCGCCACTGCACGAACGCCTGAAGTCAGCCCGCGACCGCGGCGCCGTGCTTCGTTATGTCGCCCGACTCGGGCAGGATGGCCAGGCCCGCGTGGCCCTGGCCGAACTGCCGGCCGACCACGCCTTCGCCCACCTGCGACTGACGGACAACATCGTGCAGTTCACCACCCGGCGTTACCGCGACAATCCGCTGATCGTGCAGGGCCCGGGCGCGGGGCCCGAAGTCACGGCCGCCGGCGTGTTCTCCGACCTGCTGCGGCTGGCGGCCGCACTGGGGGCGCGACTGTGAGCAGCGACATCGCGTGCGCGTTCGCGCCGGCTTCGGTCGGCAATGTCGGGGTCGGTTTCGACATCCCAGGGCACAGCCTGGCCGGACCCGGCGACCGCGCCACCGTGCGCCGCATCGCCGAACCGGTGGTGCGCATCGCGGCGATCCGCGGCACCGTCACCACGCTGCCGCTCGAAGCCGCGCGCAATACCGCCGGTGCCGCGTTGCTGTCATTGCGCGAGGGACTGGGCCTGGACGGGGGTTTCGAACTCGAACTCGACAAGGGCATCCCGCTGGGTTCGGGCCTGGGTGGTTCGGCCGCGTCCTGCGTGGCGGCATTGGTGGCGGCGAACGCACTGCTCGACACGCCGCTGTCGCGCGAGGCGCTGTACCCGCATGCGTTGGCCGGCGAAGCCGTGGCCAGCGGCGGCCGCCACGGCGACAACGTCGGGCCGATGCTGTTGGGCGGACTGGTGCTGGCCACCGCCGACCGCCTGATGCAGGTGCCGGTACCGGCGTCCTGGACCTGCGTCGTGGTGCATCCGCATTTCGTGCTGGAAACCCGCGAGGCGCGCGCGGCGCTGGCCGGTGCCTATGCGCTGGGCGAGTTCGTCGCGCAAAGTGCTTCACTCGCACAAGTGCTGCTGGGCTGCGAGCGCGGCGATGCGGCGCTGGTGCGCGCCGGCCTGCACGACACCCTGGTCGAACCGCGGCGTGCGCGCCTGATCCCCGGTTTCGCGGCGGTCAAACAGGCAGCGCTGGACGCCGGCGCACTGGGCGCCAGTATTTCCGGCGCCGGCCCCAGCGTGTTCGCCTGGTTCGAACATCAAACGCAGGCGCGGATGGCCGGCATCGCCATGGCGGCCGCCTTCTCCTCCGCTGGCCTTTCCAGCGACCTCCACGTTTCCCCCGTGGCCGGCCCGGCCGCACAGGTGATGGCATGAAGATGATCAGCACGCGCGGCCTGTCGCCGCCGGTGACCGCCAGCGAAGCGATGACCGCCGGCCTGGCGCCCGACGGCGGGCTGTACATGCCCTCGTCGCTGCCGCGCCTGGCGCCCGAGGATTTCGCCGGTTTGACGCACCTGCCGATGATCGCCGAACGACTGCTGCGGGATTTTTCGCCGACGACGTGCTGGCGCCGGAACTGGCGGCGATCTGTCGCGCCGCCTTCACCGTCGAGCCACCGCTGCGGCCGTTCGGCAACGAGGGGGATTACCTGCTCGAGCTGTTCCATGGCCCGACCGCGGCCTTCAAGGACTACGGCGCCGGGTTCCTCGCCGCGGGCCTTGCCGCGCTGGCGCCGCGCGAGCAGGAACTGACCATCGTGGTCGCGACTTCGGGCGACACCGGCGCGGCGGTGGCGGCGGCCTTCCACGGCCGGCCCGGTTTCCGCGTGCTGATCCTGTATCCGCAGGGCCGGGTGTCGCCGCGCCAGGCGCATCAGCTCGGATGTTTCGACGGCAATGTGCGTGCCTTCCGCGTGGCCGGCAGCTTCGACGACTGCCAGCGCCTGGCCAAGGCGGTGCTGGCCGACAACGAGCTCAAGCAGGACGTGCCGCTGAGTTCGGCCAACAGCATCAGCCTGGGCCGCCTGCTGCCGCAGATGGCCTATTACGCCCAGGCCAGCCTGTCGCACTGGCGTGCGCACCGGCGTCCGCTGGGCTTCGTGGTGCCCACCGGCAATCTGGGCAATGCCCTCGCCTGCCTGCTGGTGCGCCACATGGGCCTGCCGGTCGGCGGCATCGTGCTGGCGGGCAATGCCAACCAGGTGCTGGCGGAATTTTTCGCAGGTGGTGAATACCGCCCGCGCCCCGGCATCCCGACCCTTGCCAATGCCATGGACGTGGGATCGCCGAACAATTTCGAGCGCCTGGACTGGCTGTTCCCGGACGAGCCGGAGCTGCGTCATGCCCTGCGGGCCGAATCGGTGGACGACCGGGCGATCGAGGCCACCATCCGCGCCAGCCACACGCGCATCGGCGAGACGATCTGCCCGCACACGGCGACCGCCGTGCAGGTGCTGCAGCGTCTGCGCGCACGCGGCGAAACCGGCGACTGGTGCGTGGTGGCCACCGCCCACCCGGCCAAGTTCCCGGAAGTGGTCGAGCCCCTGGTCGGCGCCCCGGTGCCCCTGCCCCCGGCCCTCGCGGCCATGCTCGAGCGACCCAGCCAGGCCGAACCGCTGGCCGCCGACGAACCGGCCCTGAAGGCCCTGCTGCGGGCCTGGTAGGGAGCGGGCGGGGGTTTCTGCGATAATCCGCGGGCCTGGCCCCGTAGCTCAGCTGGATAGAGCGTCCCCCTCCTAAGGGGAAGGTCGTACGTTCGAATCGTATCGGGGCCGCCATTCTTATTTCGGCCGCTTGCGGCCACCCGTTCGGAGCCTTCCATGTCCCATCCCGTCCTTCCGCGCTTGGCCTGACCGGCCAGGAATCCGGCACCTATCTCGGCCACGGCGAGTGGTCCAAGACCCGCGACGCCGGCGTCATCGAACCGGTCAACCCGAGCAATGGCGAGGTGCTGGGCAAGGTCTACGCCTCGTCCCAGGCCGACTACGACCTGATCCTCGAGCGCGCCCAGGCCGCCTTCAAGGTCTGGCGCACCACGCCGGCGCCCAAGCGCGGCGAAGCCATCCGCCTGTGCGCGGATGCGCTGCGCAAGCACAAGGACGCGCTGGGTTCGCTGGTGGCGCTGGAGATGGGCAAGTCAAGCCGGAAGGCGACGGCGAAGTGCAGGAGATGATCGACATCGGCGAGTTCGCCGTCGGCCTGTCGCGCCAGCTCTACGGCCTGACCATGCACTCCGAGCGCCCGGGCCACCGCATGTACGAGCAGTACCAGCCGCTCGGCATCGTCGGCATCATCTCGGCGTTCAACTTCCCGGTCGCCGTGTGGGCCTGGAATTCGTTCCTGGCCGGCGTCTGCGGCGACATCTGCATCTGGAAGCCCTCGCCCAAGACCCCGCTGTCGGCGATCGCCTCGATGAAGATCTGCAACGAAGCCCTGCAGGCCGGCGGCTTCCCGGACATCTTCTTCCTGTTCAACGACGGCGGCACCGAGCTGGCGCAGACCTTCGTGGACGACAAGCGCATCCCGCTGATCAGCTTCACCGGTTCGACCAAGGTCGGCCGCATGGTCGGCGAGCGCGTCGCACGCCGCATGGGCCGCTCGCTGCTCGAGCTGGGCGGCAACAACGCCATCATCGTCGACCCGTCGGCCGACCTGAAGCTGGCCATCCCGGCCATCGCCTTCGGCGCCGTCGGCACCGCCGGCCAGCGCTGCACCACCACCCGCCGCTGCTTCATCCACGAGTCGATCTACGACGACGTGCTGGCCAAGCTCATCGCGGCCTACAAGCAGGTCGAGAAGAAGATCGGCGACCCGACCGACCCGGCCAACCTGATGGGCCCGCTCAACAGCTCCGACGCGGTGGATGCCTACCTCGACGCCGTGGCCAAGGCGAAGGCCAGCGGCGGCAAGGTCGAGACCGGCGGCGGCAAGATCGAGCGCCCGGGCAACTTCGTGCTGCCCACCATCGTCACCGGCCTGAAGAACAGCGATGAAATCGTCCAGCACGAGACCTTCGCGCCGATCCTGTACGTGATGAAGTACAAGACGCTGGACGAGGCCATCGACATGCAGAACGACGTGCCGCAGGGCCTGTCGTCGGCGATCTTCACCACCAACCTCAAGGCGGCCGAGGCCTTCCTGGCGGCGTCGGGCTCCGACTGCGGCATCGCCAACGTCAACATCGGCACCTCGGGCGCCGAGATCGGCGGCGCCTTCGGCGGCGAGAAGGAGACCGGCGGTGGCCGCGAATCCGGCTCCGACGCGTGGAAGGTCTACATGCGTCGCCAGACCAACACCATCAACTATTCGGACGCGCTGCCGCTGGCCCGGGGCATCAAGTTCGACCTCTGAGGACTGAGCATGGACCCGCAGAACCTGCCGCCGCCCGCCCCCGCCACCCCGGCGCCGGCCGCTCCCTTCCGGCAGACCAGCGCACTGGCCATCACCAGCCTGATCGCCGGCGTCCTCGGCTGGACCCTGCTGCCCTGGCTGGGCAGCCTGGTGGCGGTGATCACCGGCCACCTGGCCCGCGCCGAGATCCGCCGCAGCCCGGACACCCTGGAGGGCGATGGCCTGGCCATCGCCGGCCTGGTGCTGGGCTGGGTGATGATCGCGCTGAGCGTGCTGACCATCCTGGCGGTGATCCTGTTCTTCGGGGGACTGGCCGTGCTGCTCGGCTTCCTCGGCATCAGCGGCCAGCTCTGAGCCGCTGACGCATGTATTCACTCGCGCGACCCTTCCTCTTCCACCTCGACGCCGAACGGGCCCACGGCCTGGGACTCAAGGCGCTGGAAGCCGCCTATCGCAGCGGCCTGAACCCGCTGCTGGCCGGCCGGCCGAAACCGCTGCCGACAAAAGTGATGGGCCTGGACTTCCCGAACCCGGTCGGCTGCGCCGCCGGCCTGGACAAGAACGGCGCCCACGTGGACGCCCTGCTGGCACTGGGCTTCGGATTCGTCGAGGTCGGCACCACCACGCCGCGCCCGCAGGAGGGCAACCCGAAGCCGCGCATGTTCCGGCTGCCCGAGCACAGCGCCGTCATCAACCGGCTGGGCTTCAACAACGAAGGCGTGGACGCGCTGGTGCGAAATGTCTCGAAGGCGCGCCGCAAACACGGTCTGCTGGGCATCAACATCGGCAAGAACAAGGACACGCCGAACGAGGATGCGGCCGACGACTACCTGTATTGCC
This sequence comes from Arenimonas daejeonensis, assembly GCF_007993735.1. GTDB lineage: Bacteria > Pseudomonadota > Gammaproteobacteria > Xanthomonadales > Xanthomonadaceae > Arenimonas > Arenimonas daejeonensis. The sequence goes on from NZ_CP042453.1 coordinate 2,461,363, forward strand.
TCGAGCGGGTCTATCCGCTGGCCGACTACATCACGGTCAACATCTCCTCGCCCAACACCGCCGGCCTGCGCGAGCTGCAGGAAGAACAGGCGCTGCGCCAGCTGGTCGGCACGCTGCGCGAGGCGCAGGAAAAACTCGGTGCACAGCACGGCAAGCGGGTGCCCATGCTGGTGAAGGTCGCACCCGACCTGTCCGACGAAGACATCGACGCCTGCGGGCGCGTGCTGGGCGACCTGCAGGTGGACGGCGTGATCGCCACCAACACCACCGTGGACCGGCTGCCGGTGGAACGCCACCGCCTGGCGGGCGAAGCGGGCGGACTGTCGGGCGCGCCGCTGTACGGCAAGTCCACCGCGGTGCTGCGGCGCATGCGCGCGCGCCTGGACCCGGCCATCCCGATGATCGGCGTGGGCGGCATCCTGAGCGGCGCCGATGCGGCCGGCAAGATCACCGCCGGCGCCCGGCTGGTGCAGTTCTACACCGGCATGGTCTATCGCGGGCCGGAACTGATCGGCGAATGCGTCGGTGCCATCCGGCGCCTGCGCGAGGGCCACCCATGAGCGGCTACCAACTGGCGGAGAACGTTTCGCTGGCCGGCCGCAACACCTTCCGGGTCGCGGCCCGGGCCGCGATGATGGCCGACGTGTCGCGCGCCGACGCGCTGGCCGGGCTGTTCGAATTCGCGATGCTGCGCGAGGGCCCGGTGCTGGTGCTGGGCGAAGGCAGCAACCTGCTGTTCGCCGGTGATTTCCCCGGCGTGGCGGTCTGCCTGACGATGGCCGGCGTGGGCATCGTGCAGGAAGACGGCGGCAGCGCCCTGGTGCGTGCCGAAGCCGGCATGAACTGGAACGACCTGGTCGGCTGGACCCTGGCGCGCGGCCTGTGCGGGCTGGAGAACATGGCCCTGATCCCGGGCACGGTCGGCGCCGCGCCGATCCAGAACATCGGCGCCTATGGCGTCGAGGTCGGCGAATTCGTCGAGACGGTCGAGGCCTTCCAGCGCGACACCGGCCAGGTCAAGCGCATCGCCGCCACCGACTGCGGCTTCGGTTACCGCGACAGCCTGTTCAAGCGCGAGAGCGAACGCTGGGTGGTGACCGCACTGGAGCTGCGCCTGCCGCGTGAACGCGATCTGCGGCTCGACTACGCCGGCGTGAAGGAAGAGCTGGCGGCAATGGGCATCGCGACGCCGCGTGCGGTGCACGTGGCCGAGGCCATCAGCCGCATCCGCACCCGCAAGCTGCCCAACCCGGCCGTGCTGGGCAACGCCGGCAGCTTCTTCAAGAACCCGGTGGTGGATGCCGCCACCGCCGAGACGATGAAGGCGGAACATCCGCTGCTGCCCGTGTTCCCGGGCAGCGACGGCCAGCGCAAGCTCTCCGCCGCCTGGCTGATCGAGGCCTGCGGCTGGAAGGGTTTCCGCGAAGGTGATGCCGGCGTCGCCGCGCAGCACGCCCTGGTGCTGGTCAACCACGGGCAGGCCAGCGGCGCACAACTGCTCGACCTGGCCCGGCGCATCGCCGCCTCCGTGCGGGAGCGCTTCGGCGTGGCGCTGGAACCGGAGCCGCGCATCATCGGCGCCCGCTTCGACACCCCTTGAGCACCACCGCCGACACCCCGAATCGCGCGCCGGCGACGTGCGCCGCGCGGTGGCGCTGATGACCGCCAGCACCGTGCTGTTCGGCTGCATGGCCGTCTGCATCCGCCTGGCCTCCGAGCAGCTGCATCCGTTCGAGATCGCCTTCTTCCGCAACTTCTTCGGCTTCGTGTTCATCCTGCCGATGCTGTTCCGGCACGGCCCGAAGATCCTGCGCACGACCAAGCTGCCCTTCTACCTGCTGCGCTGCCTGATAGGCATCGTGTCGATGCTGGCCGGCTTCTGGGCGATCGTGAACCTGCCGCTGGCGCAGGCGATCGCACTGTCGTACTCGACGCCGCTGTTCGTCACCATCGGCGCGGTGCTGGTGCTGGGCGAGATCGTGCGTGCGCGGCGCTGGACCGCGGTGCTGGTCGGCTTTATGGGCGTGCTGGTGATCGTGCGCCCCGGCAGCGACGCCTTCACCGCCGGCAGCCTGGTGGCGCTGCTGGCGGCCGTGGCCAGCGCCAGCGTGGCGATCAGCATCAAGTTCCTGTCGCGCACCGAACACCCCGACGCGATCGTGCTCTACACGACCATGCTGTGGGTGCCGATGTCGCTGGTGCCGGCGCTGTTCTACTGGGAAACGCCGGTCGGCATCACCTGGCTGTGGATCGTGCTGGCGGGATTCCTGGGAACCACCGCGCACATGTGCTGGACCCGCGCGCTGAAGCTGGGCGATGCGTCCATGCTGACGCCGATCAGCTTCCTGCAGATCATCGTCGTCGCCGTGTTCGGCTACGTGCTGTTCGGCGAGGCCCTGGACCGCTGGACGGTGCTGGGCGCGGCGATCGTGTTCGGCTCCAACGTCTACATCGCCCGGCGCGAGGCGCGGCTGGCGCGCCAAGCCGTCACCGACCCCGAGATCAACCAGGAAACACCGGCGCCGCGTTGACCGGCGTCAGCCTTCCGCGGCTTCCTCGCGGATGCGCTCGGCCGCACGTTTCTGCGGCGGGCTCAACGATTCCTCCGGCGCCTCCAGCAGCGGCTGCACATAACGCGCACGCAGCTGCGCGGCCTCGGCCGGCTCGCCCGCTTCGGCCAGGGCATGCGACAGCGACCAGGCCGAGAGCACGGTGTCCGGATGTTCCTCGCCCAGCGCTTCCCGGCGCAGCTCGAGCTGCTCGCGGAAAGAGGCCACGGCACCCGGCCAGTCGCCGGTCTCGCCAGGGCGTCGCCCTGCACTGCCAGCGCCGCATGCAGCTGCGGGTTCTTCGGGCCCAGCACCTCGCGCGCGGCCGGCAGCACGGCGCGCACTTCGGCCAGGGCCTGTTCCGGTTGGCCGGCCCGGCGCAGGGTGCCGGCGTGGTTGATGCGCACGAACAGCGTGTCGGGATGGTCCGGACCCAGGATCCGGGTGCGGGCCGCGATGACCTGCGCCTCCATGGCCAGGCCTTCGTCGATGCGCTCGCGGCGCACCAGCAGCGAGGACAGGTTCAGGCGCGAACGCAGGCTGTCGGTCGAATCGGGGCCGAGTACGCGTTCGCGCGCCTCGAGCACCTCGCGCATGGTCGCCTCGGCCTCGTCCAGGCGGCCCAGGTCGAGCAGCATGTTGCCGAGGTTGTTGCGCTGGTTGAGCGTGATCGGGTGTTCGGCGCCGAGGCGGCGCGACTGGATCTCGACCAGTTGCTGCTGCAGTTCGAGCGCCTGTTCCAGGTCGCCCATCATCGCCCGCATCACCGCCAGGTTGCTCATCGAGGCCAGCGTGTCCTCGTGTTCGGGGCCGATCACTTCGCGGCGCAGCGGATAGAGCCGCTCCATCGCCGCACGCGCCGTCGGCAGTTCGCCGGTGCGGGCCTGGGTGATGGCCAGGTTGTTGAGGATGACCAGAACCTTCGGATCGGATCCGCCACGCGCAGTCGCGGCGCGCGTGTACAGCGCCTGCTGCAGCTCGCGCGCGGCGACACGATCGCCCAGGGCCGCGATGGTTTCGCTCATCCGCAGTTCGATTGCCAGGCGCTGGTCGCCGTCCGGCGGCAGCGCGACCGACTGCGACATCACCTGCTCCATCAGCGCGTTCGCTTCCTTGGCCTTGGCGCTGGACAGCATCACGCCGGCCTGCTGGGTGCGCACCCGCAAGGTATCGGGATGTCCGGGGCCGAGCGCCTGTTCGCGGTAGTCGCCGACGCGGGTGTAGCCGGCCTCGGCGGCGGCGGCCAGGCCCAGGGCCTCGTGCACTTCGGCGACCGATTCGCGCAGGTCCGCGGCCAGTGCCGGCTGGTCGGCGAAATCGCGTTCGATCGCCGTTTCCGCGCTGGCGAGGATGTTGCGGTCGACCAGGCTGCGCGCCAGGTCGGCCGGGCTGGTGCGGGCCAGCAGCGCTTCGAGCGCCGGCACGCGTTCCGGGTCCACCTTGCCGAGCTGTTCGCGCAGGCCACTGGCCAGGCCGACGCCCATGGCCTCGATGTCCACGCCTTCGAGCATGGACTGCTGGAAGGCCACCACCCGCTCGAGTTCGGCGCTGCGCTGTTCGGCGATGGCGCGCTGTTCACGCGCCTGCTGCAGCCCGTAGAGCGACAGGCCAAGCCCGGCGATCAGCGCGGCAGCGACCGCGGCGGAAGCGGCGACGGCCAGTCGGTTGCGGGCGATGTACTTGCCCAGCACGTAACGCCGGCTGTGCGGCACCGCCACCAGCGGCCGCCCCTCGAGGAAACGCCGCAGCTCGTCCGCCAGTTCGGCCGCCGACGAATAACGCTGGGCGCGGTCGCGGCGCATGGCCTTTAGCACCACCCAGTCCAACTCCGTCCTGAGCAGGCGCCGCAGCTGGGTCGGGCTGATGCCCAACTGTGTGGCGCGTGCGGCGGCCAGGCCCGGGGCCAGCGTGGCGATCTGTTCCGAAGGCGGCGGCACCGTGGTGCTGGCGGTATGCGGCGCGGCGCCGGTTTCCGTGCCCGCGCCCGGCCGGTGGCCCGCCAGCAGCTCCCACAGGATCACGCCCAGCGAATAGACGTCGCTGCGCGTATCCACCTCGGCGCCGGGTTCCAGGCCCGCCTGTTCCGGGCTCATGTAGTCGGGAGTTCCTGCGCGCTCGAGCTCGCCCACGCGTTCGCCCACGGCCAGTGAACGGCTGGCGGCGGTGGCGATGCCGAAGTCGATGATCTTGGGCAACGGCCGGCCGTCCACCTCCGCCACCAGGAGGTTGCCGGGCTTGAGGTCGCGGTGGATCACGCCCTTCTGGTGCGCGTGCTGCACGCCCTCGCAGACCCGGATGAACAGCTCCAGGCGTTCGCGCAGGGGCAGCCTGCGCTGTTCGCAGAAACCGGTGAGCGCGCTGCCCTCGATGAATTCCATCGCGAAGAAGGGATGGCCCTCGGGCGTGGCGCCGGCATCGAATACCTGGGCGATGGCCGGGTGTTTCATCTGCGCCAGCAGCTGGCGCTCGACCTCGAAATAGGCCAGGTGACGGGCGTCCAGCCGGCGCGCGTTGAGCAGCTTCAGGGCGACGGTGCGGTGCACCGGCTCCAACTGTTCGGCGCGATAGACCTCGCCCATGCCGCCGCGTCCGAGCAGGGCCTCGATGCGGTAGCGGCCCAGGCGCGTGCCGGCGGGCAACGCGCCTTCGGGCGCTGGCCCTGGACCGCCGGAACGGGTCGGCAGGGCTTCGGTGGGCGACAGGTCGTCCTGGCCTTGCGTCGTCATCGTGGGCTTTCCTTGGGGACGTGGCGATGTTACCCGATGCTCCGTGGCGGGCACCCGCCGGCGGGCTGGGCTAGACTCGACCTGCCGCCCTGTTCGACGTTTCCGATGAGCCAGCGCGACTCCGATCCGATCACCACCCAGCTGACCCTGCTCAGCGGCGGTCCCCGCCGCAGCGGGCCGCGTTCTGCCTGCGTGGTGGTGATCCACGGCGAGGGCCTGGGCAAACGCGCCGACATCGAAGGCCAGCCCGTGGTCGTCGGCCGCTCGCAGGAAGCCGACCTGCACATCCCGCACAAGTCGGTGTCGCGCCAGCATTGCGAGATCCGCCGCGAGGGCGACGCCTACCGCATCCGCGACCTGGGGGCGACCAACCGCACGCGCGTCAACGAACAGCCGATCACCGAGACCCTGCTGGCCGACGGCGACCACATCACGCTGGGCGAATGCATCCTCAAGTTCATCAGCCACGCCAGCGTCGAGGCGCGCTACCACGAGGAGGTCTACCAGCTGGCCACCCACGACGCGCTGACCGAGCTCTACAACCGCCGGCACTTCGTCGAGCTGGTGGACAAGGAAATCGCGCGCGCGCTGCGCCACGACCGGCCGCTGGTGATGTGCATCATCGACGTGGACCTGTTCAAGCCGGTGAACGACCAGTACGGCCACATCGCCGGCGACGGCGTGCTGCGGCAGATGGCGGCGCTGGTGCGCGATTTCGTGCGCGGCGAGGACATCGCCGCGCGCATCGGCGGCGAGGAGTTCGCGGTGCTGCTGCCGGAGGCCAGCCTTGAGGCGGCACGTGCCTTCGCCGAGCGCCTGCGCGAAGCCATTGCACAGGCGGTCTTCGTGCTTGGCGGCGAAGAGCGGCGGCTGACCATCAGCATCGGCATCGCCGGCCTGGCGCCGTCGCGCACCGAACGCAGCACCCTGATGCAGGCGGCCGACGCCGCCCTCTACCGGGCCAAGGAAGAGGGCCGCAACCGCGTCTGCGTCGAGGCCTGAACCGAATCAGCCTTCCGGGCGCGCGGCGTAACGCCGGGCCACGTAATCGTCGATGACGCCCACGAACTCGTCGGCGATGTTCTCGCCACGCAGGGTCATCGCTTTCTCGCCGTCGATGAACACCGGTGCCGACGGCGCCTCGCCGGTGCCCGGCAGCGAGATGCCGATGTCGGCATGGCGCGATTCGCCCGGGCCGTTGACCACGCAGCCCATCACCGCCAGAGACAGGTTCTCGACGCCGGGGTATTTGAGTTTCCAGACTGGCATCTGCCCGCGCACATGCTCCTGCACCTTCTGCGCCAGCACCTGGAAGAATTCCGAGGTGGTGCGGCCGCAGCCCGGGCAGGCGGTGACCAGCGGTGTGAACGCGCGCAGGCCCATGGTCTGCAGCAGTTCCTGCGCCACCTGCACTTCCAGCGTGCGTGGCGCGCCTGGTTCGGGCGTGAGCGAGATGCGGATGGTGTCACCGATGCCTTCCTGCATCAGCACCGCCAGCGCGGCACTGGAAGCGACCATGCCCTTGCTGCCCATGCCGGCCTCGGTAAGGCCCAGGTGCAGCGGGAAATCGGAACGCGTGGCCAGGTCGCGGTAGACCGCCACCAGCTCCTGCACGCCGCTGACCTTGGCCGACAGCACGATGCGGTCGCGGCCCAGGCCGATCTCCACCGCCCGTTCGGCCGATTCCAGCGCCGACACCACCAGGGCCTCGCGCAGCACGCGCGCGGCGTCCCAGGGTTCGGCGCGGGCGTGGTTCTCATCCATCAGGCGCGCCGCCAGGGCCTGGTCCAGCGAACCCCAGTTGACGCCGATGCGCACCGGTTTGCCGTACCTGATCGCCATCTCGACGATGGCCGCGAACTGGGTGTCGCGCTTCTTGCCGAAGCCGACGTTGCCCGGGTTGATGCGGTACTTGGCCAGCGCCTCGGCGCAGGCCGGTTCGGACGCCAGCAGGCGGTCGCCGTTGTAGTGGAAGTCGCCGACGATCGGCACCGGCACGTTCATCATGTCGAGCTTTTCGCGGATGCGCGGCACCGCGGCGGCGGACTCGGGATTGTTCACCGTCACGCGCACCAGTTCCGAGCCGGCGCGCCAAAGTTCCGCCACCTGCTTCACCGTGGCATTGACGTCGGCGGTGTCGGTGTTGGTCATGGACTGCACGACCACCGGCGCGCCGCCGCCGATCAATACCTTGTCCACGGCGACCGCGCGGGTGGCGCGGCGCGGTTTCGCGGCGGCTTCGCTCATGCCGCGGCTCCGGCCGCCGCCGATTGGCGTTCGCCCAGCAGCACGTAGTCGCCGGCGTTCAGCAGCACCTCGACCTCGGGCAGCAGGTCTGGGCCGCGCGTGCCGATTTCCGGGAACTGGCCGTCCATGTCGTGGATCACCTCGACCCGGCTGCCGGACTCGATCACGGCATTGGACAGGAAACAGCGGCCAGCGCCCGGCTCCATCGGCACGATCTCCACCGCGCGGCTGACCTGGCGGCTGCCGCCATCGGCACTGACCACGCGCAACGCGACCGCGCTGCCGCGCCGCGACAGCAGTTCCACGCCTGCCGACAGCCCGCCGTCGTCCTCATAACGCAGCCAACGCATCACGCCGACCATCCAGTCCTGTTCCCCGCCATCCTCGCCGAAGCTCAGGCCGACCAGTTCGCCGACGCGGGCGCGTACCTGTTCGGCGTTTTCCCAGGTCATGCGGTAGCCACCCAGACTCTGGTCCAGCACCTTGCCGGTGAAACGCGCGACCTTGGCCATGCCCGCGCCGCCCTGGGTCCAGGCTGCGCCGGCGATGACATGCACGGTGCCCTGTGCGGACTGGCGCATGAAGGTGTCGAAGTCGCGCTGGCCGGCCAGGAAATAATGCAGTCCGCTCAGGCCCAGCACGGTGTCCAGGCCGTGACCGGCCGGCAGCCGCACCAGGCCGCGCGCGGCGATCTGGCCGAAGGCGCGGCGCAGGCGCAGCAGCAGGTCGTTGCCGACCCGGACGCCATGGCCCGCGGCCGGCACCAGTTCGGACTGGCCGTCTTGGACGCGCGCCAGCGCCCGTTCGATGTCTTCGGCGAACGCACGCAGGTCCAACCAGAGCGAATGGGTCTCGTCACTCGCACCGGGACCGGGGCCGCGGTCCGCATCATCGGGCACCACCGGCGCCAGGCCATCGGGCGCATGCTCCGCAAGGCTGCAGCGCGATACGTAGCCGCGGGCGATCGGCCACAGCGTGTCCTGCTCTGCCTGGCCGAAGGCGTAGGGGTTCACCGAGGCCATCAGCAGGGTCTGCAGGTAAACGGTGTGCACATCCATGCTGCCGCCGGCCGCGCGGTCATCCACCGACTTGCGGTCCAGTTTCAGGCTGACCGCAAAACGGTGCCACGGTGCAGTCCCTGCCAGGCACCCGCGCCCGGCGCACGGTAGACGCGCCAGGCCAGCGCCAGCGCGCGAATAATGCCAGGCGGCGCGTTCCAGCGCCTGCACCACGCCGCCGCCGCGCAGGAACGGCACCGTGCCGGACGGCGCACAGGCTTCAGCGGCCGACTTGCGGTAACCATGCGCGAGCAGCAGGTGGAAATTTTCAGCGACCGCTGCGGCACGCGCCTTGTCGGGCGGCAGCGGCAGCGGGTTGGCGGTGAACTGGCGCTCGAGCAGGGTGACCGTTTCCAGCACGGCGGCCCGCAGTTCCTCCAGCGCCCCCAGGCGCTGGGCGCCGTCCAGCTTCTGGGCCAGCAGGCTGTCCAGGGCGCGCGCCAGTTCCTGTTCCGACGCCTGCGCGTTGGCGCGCGGCAATGCCGCCACCCAGGCCTTCACTTTGCGCGGCTCGGCGGCGAAGGTGCCCGGGGCGCCACTGCCCCGGGGCAGATCGTCACAGAGCCTTCGGTAGCTATCGCTCATCGTGGGTCCTCATGGAGGGACAGTTTAGACCGGCGCGGGGCAATCCCCTACTCCGTCCCCGAACGTGGCGCGGTATCCTGTCAGGCCGTCCCCGGCCCGCCCCATGTCCCAGCTCGCCCGCGAACGCCAGGTGTTGCGCCCGTCCCAGCTCAATGCGCTGGCACGGGACCTGCTGGAAGGCAGCTTCCCGCAGGTCTGGGTCGAGGGCGAGATCAGCAACTTCTCTCGGCCGGCGTCCGGGCACGCCTACTTCACGCTGAAGGATGAACGTGCCCAGGTGCGCTGCGCGCTGTTCAAGCCCAGGGCCCAGTCGCTGCGTTTCATTCCGCGCGATGGCATGCAGGTGCTGGCGCGCGGCCGCCTGACGCTGTACGAAGCGCGCGGCGACTACCAGCTGGTGCTCGACCACCTGGAGGAAGCCGGCGAAGGCGCGCTGCGCCGCGCCTTCGAGCTGCTCAAGCAGAAGCTGGCGGCCGAGGGCCTGTTCGACGCCGACCGCAAGCGGGTTCTGCCGGCCTTCCCGCGCCACCTCGGCGTGATCACCTCGCCACGCGGCGCCGCGGTCCGCGACGTGCTGAGCGTGCTGGGCCGGCGTTTCCCGCTGCTGCCGGTGGACGTGCTGCCGGTGCCCGTGCAGGGCGACGGCGCGGCCAGCCAGATCCTGGAGATGCTGCGCCGCGCGGCTGCCTGCGGGCGTTACGACGTGCTGCTGCTCACCCGCGGCGGCGGTTCGCTGGAGGACCTCTGGGCCTTCAACGACGAAGCCCTGGCACGCGCGATCGCCGCCTCGCCGGTGCCGGTGGTTTCCGCCGTCGGCCACGAGATCGACACCAGCCTGAGCGACTTCGCCGCCGACCTGCGCGCGCCGACGCCGTCCGCGGCGGCCGAACTGCTGGTGCCTGAACGCGGCGAACTGATGGCGCGGCTGCGGCAACGGCAGGCCCAGCTGCAGGCGCTGATCACCCGCGCCAACACCGCGCGCGCCCAACGTATCGACCAGGCCTTCCTCAAACTGCAGGCACTGCGCCCGCAGCTGCGGCTGGAACGTGGCCGTGGCCGGTTGATGGCGCTGCGGCGCCGGCTCGACCTCGCGCTGCAACAGCCCGTCGGCCAGCGTGCCGAACGCCTGGCGCGCCTGCTGCGGCGCCTGGACCAGTCGCATCCACGCCGCCGCCTGCAGGACCACGCCCATCGCCTGCAGCTGCTTCGCCAGCAACTGCAGCAGGCCCCTCCCCGGTTGCTGCAGCAACGCCGGCTGCAGGTGCAGGGCCTGGCGCGCGCACTGGAAAGTGTCAGCCCCCTTGCGACCCCTGGGACGCGGTTACGCCATCCTGCAGCACCCGGCCGACGCTCGCGTGGTCCGCGACCCCGGCCAGGTGGAGCCCGGCGAGCTGCTGCAGGCGCGGTTGGCCGAAGGCCGGCTGTTGCTGCGGGTTGAAGTCGACCCCGAAGGCTAGTCGACAGGCGGCCCGATAGCGCCGAGGCGCACCGGGCTGGCGAATTCGACTCCATGCGTCCGGCCGTGCTTGGCGCGGTACATCGCCTCGTCGGCCTTTCGCAGCAGGACTTCCGACTGGTCGCCGTCCTCCGGGAACCGGGCGATACCGATGCTGGCGCCCACCACCAGCCACTGGCCATCGATCGGCACCGGCCGGCTGATCGCCGACTGCACGCGCACGGCGACGGCGCGCAGCCATTCCTCGTCCACGCTGCCGTCGGTCGGCACCAGCACCAGGAATTCGTCGCCGCCCATGCGCGCCACCACGTCGCCCGGGCGCACCGACTCGCTCAGGCGCCGGCCGATCGCCGCCAGCAGGTGGTCGCCGGCGGCATGGCCATAGGTGTCATTCACCGGCTTGAAACCGTCCAGATCGAAGGACAGCAGCGCGAACGCGCCGCCGCCGCGCCGCCCGCGCGCGATCATGCGTGCCAGCTGCTGCAGCGCCCAGCGGCGGTTGGGCAGGTTGGTCAGCGAATCCATGCCCGCCAGCCGGCGGATGCGCTGGCGGTCGTACAGGATGCGCGCGGTGGCGAGACCGGCCAGCACGCTCAATGCCAGGCGGAACAGGAAACCGGGCATGCGCCACAGCGGACGCGCATGCCAACCTTCGATCGGCTCGGCCGAGATAAGCCAACTGCCGCCGGGCAGCAGCACGGGGTCTTCACGGCGCCTGCCTGGTCGCGCAAGGGTTCGCCGCGGATCAACACCCCGCCCGGCCCGGAGGCATCCCGACCGACGATGCGGATCCGCATGTCGCGTTCGAGCTTGCGGATGCCGGCGTCGCGCATGGTCTGCTCATAGTCCAGCGTCACGCTGACCGCGCCCCAGAGCCTGGGCACACCGTCGCGGTTCACCCATAGCGGGACGCGCACCGCCAGCGTGCTGCCACCCTGGACCCGTTCGAACGGACCCGCGAGCACGGGTGCGTCGTCGCTGATGGCGCGCAGTACGGCATGCTTCTGCACGGCATCGTCGAGCAGATTGAGACCTATGGCGGCTTCGTTGCCTTCGGCCGGAAAGACGTTGCGCACCACGAAGCCGGGCGCCAGGGAAAGACTGAGCAACCGCCGCTCCTCGCGCAGCAGTTCCAGCGCCGCCTTTTCGAACTCCCGTTCCGTGATGCCTTCCTGCACGACCACGTTCACGCCCAGGCCCTTTGCCATGGCCACGCAGGCGTAGATGTCCGTCTCGAGTTTGGCGCGGAAATTGGACAGGTCGCGCTGCACTTCCGAGCGCCGGTTGCTGATCTCGCGCTGGCGTTCCAACTGCGCCGAGTTGATGCTGAAGTACAGGCCCATCAGCAGTACGCCCAGGCCGGCGAACAGATGCCGGCCCGGCCGGAGCCAGGCCCCCGCCGAATGCACGGGATCGCTGTCGGCCGGCGGCAGGGGTGTCTGGCGGGAACCCATGCCCGCCAATCTACACCCGGGCGGCCGGCTTCACCGCCGTGGCGAAAGTCCGTAGGCTTCAGGGCATGCAGGCCGAGCCGACCGACGAGGAACTGATGCTGGCCTACGGGGCCGGCGACGTCGCCGCCTTCCAGACCCTGTATTCCCGGCACCGCGGCCCGCTGTTCCGGCACCTGGGACGGCAGGTGCGCGACACGGCCCTGGCCGAGGAGCTGTTCCAGGACGTCTGGCAGCGGGTGATCACCGCCCGCGAACGCTACCGGCCTGACGCGAAGTTCGGCACCTGGCTCTACCAGATCGCCCACAACCGGGTCGCTGACCATTGGCGGGCCAAACAGCACCGCCCGGACGCGCCCGGCGACGCCGACGAGCTGGCGTCGCGCGTGCCCGACCCGGAAACGCCCGAGCGCCAGCTGTCGTCCTTCGAGGAGCGCCGCCGCCTGCAGCTGGCGCTGGAGGAACTGCCCGAGGACCAGCGCGAGGTGGTGCTGCTGCGGCTGGAACAGGAACTGAGCCTGGAGGAGATCGGCGAGATCACCGGCGTCGGCCGTGAAACCGTGAAATCGCGGCTGCGATACGCCATGGACAAGCTGCGCGCGAGGCTGCGGCCATGACCGGTCAACCCCGTTTCCCGCATCCGGCCGTTGACAGGGGCACCACCCAGGCCAGGAGCCTCGCCATGCGTCCGTTGCTGATCAGCTGTCTCGCCCTTGCCGTCGCCGCCGGCTGCGCCAAGAAGACCGAAACCAAAGAAGAGGCCGGCCCGTCATCGGCCTCGCTGGATGCCGTCGAAGTCACCGGCAGCCGGCTCGCCGACGCGAACGCCGCTGCCGCAGGCGCCGCGTCGTCCGAACGCGACCGCGCACTGCAGCGCCAGGAATCGCGCAAGGTCCGCGTTGCCGCCGAACCCATGGCGATGGCGCCGCCCCCGGCACCTGTCGCCCACTTCGCGCAGCCGCGGGCGCCGATGATGCCGGCACCGGCGGAATCAACACCGAAAACTACGCCGAGTTCGAAGACAACGGCATAGTGCGCACAGTCGAAAACCCGGTGTCCACCTTCTCAATCGACGTCGACACCGGCAGCTACAGCAATGTGCGCCGGATGCTCGCACAAGGCCAGTTGCCGCCCAAGGACGCGGTGCGGGTCGAAGAGATGGTGAACTACTTCGACTATGGCTACGCCGGCCCGGCCGACCGCAGCCAGCCCTTCCGCGTCAGCACCGAACTCGCGCCCGCGCCCTGGAACGGCAAGCGCCTGCTGATGCAGGTCGGCATCCAGGGTTACGACGTTGCGCGCAACGAGATCCCGGCAGCCAACCTGGTGTTCCTGATCGACACCTCCGGCTCGATGGCCGACCCCGACAAACTGCCACTGCTGAAGGAAAGCTTCCGGCAGATGGTGCCCCGGCTGCGCGCGCAGGACCGCGTCTCGATCGTCGTCTACGCCGGCAGCGCCGGCCTGGTGCTGCCGCCCACGCCCGGCGACCGCCACGGCGAGATCCTGGACGCGCTCGGCCGCCTGGAAGCCGGTGGTTCCACCAACGGCGGCGAAGGCATCGACCTGGCGTACGCGATGGCGAAACAGTCCTTCATCACCGGCGGCGTGAACCGCATCGTGCTGGCCACCGACGGCGACTTCAACGTCGGCATCCATGACGAGCGCGCCCTCGAAACCAAGGTCGAGACCGGCCGCAAGACCGGCATCGCGCTGACCACGCTGGGCTTCGGCCAGGGCAACTACAACGAAGCGCTGGCGGAAAAGCTGGCCGACGTCGGCGACGGCAACCACGCCTACATCGACAACCTGATGGAAGGCCGCAAGGTGCTGGTCGAGGAAATGAGCTCGACCCTGATGACCATCGCCAGCGACGTGAAGATCCAGGTCGAGTTCAACCCGGCGATGGTGGCCGAGTACCGCCTGATCGGCTACGAGAACCGCGCCCTGGCCCGCGAGGACTTCAACAACGACCAGGTGGACGCCGGCGAGATCGGCGCCGGCCATGACGTGACCGCGATCTACGAAGTGTGCCTGGTCGGCATGGGCTGCAGTGCCAGCGACCCGCTGCGTTATTCCGCGCCAGCCCTGGTCGAGGGCAAGGGCCAGGAACTGGCCTTCCTCAAGCTGCGCTACAAGCAGCCGGGCAATGACCGCAGCGTGCTGATGGAACGGCCGGTCACGCGTCGCGACGTGAAGATGGAAGCCGGCGAAAGCCTGCGTTTCGCGGCCGCGGTGGCCGCCTACGCCGACCTGCTGCGCGGTGGCGAAAACATGAACGGATTCACCTGGGACCAGGTCGAAACCCTCGCCCGCAGCGCCCGCGGGAACGATCCCTGGGGCTACCGGTCGGAGTTCTTGCAACTGCTCTCCCAGGCGCGCAGCCTGAGCGCCGCCCACGATCCGGCCATCGCGATCAGTACGGAGTAAACACGACGTGACCCAGCCGCAGGACCCGCGCACCACCCCGCTCCAGGACGACGAAGTCGAACTGGCCCGGGTGCTGCGCGCCCTGCCGGCCGGCGAACCGTCGGCGAAGGTGGACGCCGCCATCCTGGCGGCGGCCACCGATGCCGTGAACAGCCATTCGCCCACGCACACCGTCGCCCCGCGCCGTGTAGCGAAGACGACCACCCGCTGGCTGCTGCCGTCCTGGGCGATCGGCACCGCGGCCGCCGCCGTGCTGGCGGTCGGCATCGGCATGCAGCTGCGGCCGCCGCTGGCACCCGGACCTGCGGCCGAAGCGACCGCGCCTGCCGCGAAACAGGAGCTGCCGCAGGCGCGCGAGCGGATGAGCGTGGAACTGGTCGAACCCGAGGCCGTGACGGTTCCGCCACCCGCACCGCCGCCGTCGGCTCCGGACGAAGTGCGCCGGAAAGCGCGCGCGCCCGCGCCGCCCCCGCCACCTCCGGTCCCCATGGAACCACCTGCCGCCGCCGGCGCTACCGCCGAGGCCTTCCCGGCGGAAGCTGCCGCCGAACCTGCCCCCATCGCCGATTCGGAGGCCGACAACGCGACCCTCGATTCGATCACCGTCACCGGCACGCGGGTCGCCCCGCCGCCGGAATCCGGCGATCGCGCCCGGCGCGCGCACCAGAATGCCTATGCGACGCGGGCCCAGCGCGAAGCGCTGGAAGCCGAAGCCAAGGCGGCGCAGGCACGTGAGCAGTCCCTGGCCGAAGATTCCGCGCTGTCGCGCCAGCGCCGCGAAGCCGCGGCCGACACGCCGGCCGCCGCCGCACCGGCACCGGCATCACCCCGCGTCCTGCAGGACACCGCGGCCTTCGCCCTGCCGCTGCCGCCGGTCGCCGACGACGCCGCGCTGCCGCCCGCCAAATGGATCGAACGCATCCGCGACCGACTGCGCCTGGACGATCACGCCGGCGCCCGCGCCAGCCTGCAGCTTTTCCTCCAGACCCATCCGGACGTGCCGGTCCCGGCCGACCTCGACCCGCTGCGCTGATGGCCTCGGCAACCCTGGCCGGTCCGGCCGAATTCGCACTCGAAGCGAAAAAGAGCCGTTTCCTGGCAAAGGCCATGCCGGTGGAGTCGCCCGAAGCCGCCCTGGCCTGGCTGCAGCAGGCCGGCGACCCGCAGGCCACGCACAACTGCTGGGCCTACCGCATCGGTACCGCCTACCGCTTCAACGACGACGGCGAACCCGGCGGAAGTGCCGGCCGGCCGATCCTCGCGGCCATCGATGGCCAGGACCTGGACCAGGTCGTGGTCCTGGTGGTGCGCTGGTACGGCGGCACCAATCTCGGCGTGGGTGGCCTGGTGCGGGCTTACGGTGGCGCGGCCGCGGAATGCCTGCGCACGGCCCCGCGCCGGCCGCTGGTGGTGTGGTGCCAGGCCGAACTGGCCTGCGATTTTGCGCTGTCGGGTGCCGTGCATGGGCTGCTGGAGGCCTTTTCGGCCGTAAAATCGGCCGAAGCCTTCGACGAGTCGGGCCTGCGCTTGTCTTTGCGCCTGCCCGCCTCAAGTTATGAAGCCTTGGCCGCGCGTCTGCGCGACCTCAGCCGCGGCGCCGCCCGCCTCACCCGATCCGAGACCGACCCCGCATGAGCGACGACGCCGCCACCCCGCGCCCGCCGATGAATACCCTGCGCGGCGTGCTGCCCTTCCTGCGGCCGCACCGCCAGCTGCTGGCCCTGTGGCTGGGCGCGCTGGCGCTGTCGTCTTCGGCCACGCTGCTGCTGCCGGTCACCGTGAAATACGTGATCGACCAGGGGTTTCGTGGCCGGCAGCCCGATCAACCAGTGGTTCATGCTGCTGTTCGGCGTGGCGGTGATGCTGGGCCTGGCCACCGCGGCGCGTTTCTATTTCGTCACGCTACTGGGCGAGCGCGTGGTCGCCGACCTGCGGCGCACGCTGTACGGCCACCTGCTGTCGCTGGACCAGACCTTTTTCGAGAAGACCCGCACCGGCGAGCTGCTGTCGCGGTTGTCGGCGGATACCGAGCTGGTCCGCAGCGTCGTGGGGTCGCGCATGTCGGTGGCGCTGCGCAGCGGCATCACGGTGATCGGCAGTGCGGTGATGCTGGCCGTCACCAGCCCGCGCCTGGCGCTGCTGGCCCTGGTCGGCATTCCGCTGGCGGTGCTGCCGATGGTGCTGTCGGGGCGCAAGGTCCGCGGCGTCGCCAAGGACAGCCAGGACCGCGTGGCCGATGCCAATGCCCGCGCCGGCGAAACCCTCGGCGCGATGCACACCGTGCAGAGCTACGCCCGCGAGGACTACGAACGCAAGCGTTTCGGCGACGCCGTGCAGACCGCGCTGGGCACGGCCCGCAAACGCATCCGGCTGCAGGCCATGCTGACCGCCATCGTCATCGTGCTGATCTTCGGTTCGATCACCGCGGTGCTGTGGATCGGCGCGCACGACGTGATCGGCGGCGTGATGACGCCGGGCACGCTGGGCCAGTTCGTGCTGTACGCGCTGCTGGGCGCCGGCTCGGTCGGTGCGCTCAGCGAAGTCTGGGCCGAGGTGCAGCGCGCTTCCGGCGGCATGGCGCGCATCAACGAGCTGCTGCAGGAACGTTCGGTGCTGGCACTGCCGGCGACGCCGGTGCGACTGCCGGAACCGGTGCAGGGCCGCATCGTGCTCGAGGGCGTGCGTTTCCACTACCCGACCCGCCCCGACCGTGCCGCGCTGGACGATTTCAGCCTCACGGTGTCGCCCGGCGAGACCGTGGCGCTGGTCGGCCCTTCCGGTGCCGGCAAAAGCACCGTGTTCCAGTTGCTGCTGCGCTTCCACGACCCGGATGCGGGCCGCATCACCGTGGATGGCGTGGACCTGCGCAAGGTGGATCCCGCCACGCTGCGCCGCCAGATCGCCCTCGTGCCGCAGGACCCGGTGATCTTCGGCGCCAGCGCGCGCGAGAACATCCGCTACGGCCGGCTCGAGGCCGATGAGAGCCAGATTGAAGCGGCGGCCCGCAGCGCCGAAGCACACGATTTCCTCAGCGCCCTGCCCCGGGGCTACGACAGCGAACTGGGCGAACGCGGCGCGCGCCTGTCCGGCGGCCAGCAGCAGCGCCTGGCGATCGCCCGCGCGCTGCTGAAGGATGCGCCGATCCTGCTGCTGGACGAAGCCACCAGCGCGCTCGACGCCCAGAGCGAACGTGCCGTGCAGCAGGCCTGGAACGCCTGATGCAGGGCCGCACCACGCTCGTCATCGCCCACCGCCTGGCCACCGTGCTCAAGGCCGACCGCATCGTGGTGATGGACCACGGCCGCATCATCGCCCAGGGCACGCATTCGGAACTGCTGGCGCAAGGCGGCCTGTACGCCGAACTGGCCCGCCTCCAGTTCGACCACTGACCTGAACAAGCCGATCAGGTTCATTTTCTTTCTCGCTGAGACGCTGTCTCAGCGAGAAAGAAAATGAACCTGATCGCGCAGAAAAAGCCCCGCCGGAGCGGGGCTTTCTTTTTACGCTGGCCGAAACCGTCAGGCCGGTGCGACGTTGGCGGCCTGCGAGCCCTTCGGGCCCTGGACCACTTCGAAGCTGACCCGCTGGCCCTCCTGCAAGGATCGGAAGCCCTTGGCGCTGATGGCCGAATAATGGACGAACACGTCCGCACTGCCGTCCTCGGGCGCGATGAAACCGAAGCCCTTGGCGTCGTTGAACCACTTCACGGTGCCGAAACTCATGAACTAGATCCTCGGATGCTGTTGGTCGAGCGTGCCCTCCGCCGTTCCCCGGTCGCGTGCACGACCCGAGTATGAACAAGGGCAAAACGCTTGACAATCACCCCAACAGCGCGTCGAAAAGCGCCGGCAGGCCGGCGCTGGCCGCCTCCACGTGGGCCAGGACCTCGGCCAGCGTGATCTCTTCGTCGGCACTGCAGCCGGCCGCCCAGTTCGCGACCACGGCCAGGCAGGCGTAGTCCAGACCGAGCTCGCGGGCCAGGCCGGCCTCGGGCATGCCGGTCATGCCGACCAGGTCGCAGCCGTCGCGCCGCATCCGCACGATCTCGGCCCTGGTCTCCAGGCGCGGGCCTGGGTGGCGCCGTAACAACCGCCATCCACCAGCGCGATGCCGGATTTCGCGGCCGCCGCCAGCACGTCGCGGCGCAGCGAAGGCGTGTACGGATCGCCGAAGTCCACATGCAGTACTTCCCCGCCTTCGCCGTGCCAGAAGCTGGACGTGCGGCCCCAGGTGTAGTCGATCAGCTGGTCCGGAAGCGCGAGCACACGCGGGCCAAAACGCTCGGTGATGCCGCCGACCGTATTGATCGCCAGCACACGCTGCGCACCGAGTTCCTTCAGCCGCCACAGGTTGGCGCGATAGTTCACGCGGTGCGGCGGCAGCGAATGGCCCTCGCCGTGCCGGGCCAGGAAGGCGACACGCTTGCCGGCGATGCGGCCGACCCGGATCGGGCCCGAGGGTGCGCCGTAGGGCGTGTCGCCCGACACCGCTTCGGCGTCCTGCAGCGAAGCCAGCCGGTACAGGCCGGTGCCGCCGATCACGGCCAGGTCGATCGCCGCCATCTCAGGCTCCGAGCGCGTACAGGGCCGGCAGGTTGCGGCCCTGTTCGTGGAAGTCCATGCCGTAGCCGTAAACGTAGCGGTCGGGCACTTCTAGCGCGATGTAGTCGGCCTCGATGCCCTCGACCCGGCGGTCGTGGTCCTTCACCGCCAGCACGGCGATGCGCACGTCGGCCGCGCCTTCGTCCTCGCACCAGTGCTTGACCGCCTTCAGCGTGTGGCCTTCGTCCAGGATGTCGTCGGCCAGCAGCACGCGGCGGCCGCGCAGCGGCGTCGCCGGGCGGTGCAGCCAGGCCAGGCCCGAACCGGTGGTGGCGCCGCGGTAACGCGTGGCGTGCAGGTAGTCGAACTCCAGGTCCACCTGCATTTCCATCGCCAGCTGCGCCGCGAAGGGCATGCCGCCATGCATGATCGTCAGGTACACGGGGCGCGGTCCCTCGGCGTAGTCGGCGTCGATCAGGGCGGCGATGCGCCGGATCCCGGCCTCGATATGCGCACGGTCGAACAGCACCTCGGACTTCTTCAGCGCATCGGCGAGATGGTTCTGCATGTCAGGCCACTCCCAGGTCTTTGCCGGACAGGTCGGCCCGGGCGCCATCGTAACGTGCGTCGGCCAGCAGGCCGTCCCAGCCGGTGTCGCCGCGCCCCATCAGCGTCGCCAACGCGGCGCCGTCCACGGCGCGACCGTCCATGGCCTTGAGCGAATCGGCCACCAGGGCCGGTGCGCAGACCAGCACCACGTCGCAGCCGGCGTCCAGGTGCGCGTCGATGCGGGCCTTGATGCCTCCGGCCGACTCCGCCGCCGCCATGCCGATGTCGTCGGAGAACACCACGCCGCGGAAACCCATTTCCCTGCGCAGGATTTCCCTGATCCATCGCGGCGAATATCCCGCCGGCTCAGGTGCCACCGCCGGGTATTTCACATGCGCCATCATCACCGCCTCGGCGCCGGCTTCGATGCCCGCGACGAAGGGAACGAGGTCTTCGGCATGCAGCACTTCGAGCGGACGCGTGTCGACCGCGTCGTCGAAATGCGTGTCTTCAAGCACCGACCCGTGGCCCGGGAAATGTTTGAGCGTGGCGGCCATGCCGGCCTCGTGCATGCCGGCCACGTAGGCACGGGTGAATTCGGCCACGACGGACGGTTCGGCGTGGAAGGCGCGGTCGCCGATGGCGCGGTTGCCGCGGCCCAGGTCCACGACCGGCGCGAAGCTCAGGTCCACGCCGGTGGCGCGGATCTCGCTGGCCATCAGCCAGGCGTGTTCGCGGGCCAGGCGCAGGGCGGCGTCGCGGTCGCGTTCGAACAGGTGGCCGAAGCCTTCGAGCCGGGGCAGGTCGGAATAACCTTCGCGGAAACGCTGCACCCGGCCACCTTCCTGGTCCACGCACAGCAGCTGCGGTCGTGGCGCGGCTTCACGGATCGACCGCGACAGCTCCGCCACCTGCGCCCGCGAGGCGAAGTTGCGCTTGAACAGGATCACGCCGCCGACCGACGGGTGTTGCAGCCACTCGCGTTCGGCGGCGTCGAGTTCGTGTCCCGTGATTCCAATCACCAGCATCAGGCTTGCTCCGCCGCGCTCCAGCGCGAGTACGGGCGCTCGGCGAGCGCCAGGTTGTAGAAACGTTGTTCTTCGGTCACTTCGCGGCCCAGCCACGCCGGGCGGGTGTAGGCGGCGTCGGCCGATTCCAGTTCCAGTTCGGCCACGACCAGTCCGGCATTGTCACCGGCGAACTCGTCCACTTCGAAGGTCCGGCCATCGTGTTCGACGTAGTGGCGGACCTTGTCGATCAGGCCGCCGACGCAGAGTTTGAGCAGGGCCTCGGCATCGGCCACGGGGATTTCGTAGTCGAATTCCTGGCGGGTGGTGCCGAGTTCGCGCGACTTGAGGTTGAGGAAGGCCTGGTCGCCGGCGATGCGCACGCGCACGGAGGCGTTCTGGCGTCCGTCGCGCATCGCCGCCATGTCGTTGATGTAGGCCTGGGCCATGCGAACGGACTTCACGGCCTGTCCGCGCCAGTCCTCGCCCACCACCCGGAATTTCCGTTCGATCTCGATGCCCATCGTTTCCCCGCCCGCGTCCAGGCGCCCATTCTAATCGCCCTTCCCCGCCTTGCGCTTTGCGCAAGTAGGGCGGTAGAACTCGTAGGCGGTAGATCTGGCGTGCGCCGCCCCGCATCGGTAGTGACCCCTGCCCGCCATTCGCAGCGGCGTCCTGCCCAGCGGATGGCGGCCGTTACGGCATCCTGCCTCCACTTCAGGGGTCACTACCGATGCGTGCCGTCGCCACGACTCATCTCCGCGGGCCGTTGAAACCCCACTCGTGCCCTCCGGTCACGAAAAGCACCGGGACCTCGCAGGCTGCGCGCTTCCATGAGTTCGATAGCCCGGCCCGGAGGGTCCGCAGGTCGTCGTGCGTGAGGTCGCTTTCCGGGGCTTCGAAAACATGGACGTTTTCGAAGAGCCTCCATGGATGGATTCACGGCGTCCCCGGAAAGCGACCTCACGTACGGCGGCCTATCGCCCAAGACGATCACGGCACCAGCACCAGCACCAGCAGCTTTACTTCTCGAACAGCGCGATCGACTCGACATGCGCCGTCTGCGGGAACATGTCCATCGCCCCGACGGCCTTGAGCGTATAACCGCGCTCGCGCACCGGGAACCCGGCATCGCGCGCCAGCGACCCCGGATGGCAGGACACGTAGACGATCCGGCGGATGCCCCTGAGCGGCAACTGCGCCAGCACCTCGGCGGCGCCGGCACGCGGCGGATCCAGCAGCAGCTTGTCGAAACCGGCCTTCATCCACGGCTCGGCCGACAGGTCCTTGGCCAGGTCGGCGGCGTGGAATTCGACATTCGCCAGACCGTTCTTCGCGGCATTGGCGCGCGCCCGGGCCACCAGCCCCGCCTCGCCTTCCACGCCGACCACGCGACCGGCGCGACGTGCCAGCGGCAGGGTGAAATTGCCTAGGCCGCAGAACAGGTCCAGCACGCGGTCCTCCGGCTGCGGGTCGAGCAGGTCGAGCGCGCTTTCGATCATCTTGCCGTTGAGTCCGGCATTGACCTGGATGAAGTCCAGCGGTCGGAAATCGAGGCTGAGGTCGTGGCCGGAAATGGCGAAAGACAGCGGCACCTGCTCCGGCCACAACGCATGCACGGATTCGACCCCGCCCGGCTGCAGGAATACCGCGAAACCCGTGCCGCGGGCGAAAGCGCGCAGGCGCTCGACATCTTCGGCACTCAAGGGCTCGAGATGGCGGAACACCAGCGCCACCGCCTCGTCGCCGGCGATGAATTCGATCTGCGGCAGGGTGCGCCTGGCGTCGAGCGATTCGACCAGGGCGGCGATTTCCGGAATGCGCAGGCCGATGGAAGGCACCACGGTGTGGCAGACGGAGAGGTCGGCGACGAAGCGCGGATTGGTCTCGCGGAAGCCGACCACGGTCTTGCCCTTCTTCTCGACGTAGCGCACCGAGAAGCGGCCCTTGCGGCGATAGCCCCAGGCCGCGTCCACCAGCGGCGGCAGCACGCGGCCGGGTTCGACATGGCCGATGCGCTGCAGGTTGTCGGTCAGCACGCGCTGCTTGGCGGCGATCTGGCGCGACTCCTCTAGGTGCTGCAGCACGCAGCCGGCGCAGGTGCCGAAGTGCGGGCAGCGCGGCTCGACCCGTTCGGGCGAGGCGACCAGCACCTCCAGGGTCCTGCCCTCGTCGAAGTGGCGATTGCGGCCGGTCTGTTCGACCCGCACGGTTTCCCCGGCAGCGCCCCCGCCACGAACACCGCCTTGCCGTCGCGCCGGCCGACGCCACGGCCGTCGTGGCTCAGGTCGTCGATCTGGAGTTCGAATTGCTGGTGCAGCTTGGTGCGGGATCGGGCCACGGGGAACACCAAAAGAAACGGGGCGCGGATTGTCGCAAATCCGCGCCCCAACTGCTTCGGAATGGCCCCTCCCCCTGCTTGCAGGGGGAGGCCGGGAGGGGGTGGAACTTCGAGCCAGGACTCACCCCACCCCAACCCTCCCCTGCCAGCAGGGGGAGGGAGTCGAGCGTTACTTCTGCTTCCAGCTGCCGTCGGCGGCCTGGTACCACCAGCCGGCCCGCGCGCTGGCGACCCACTGTTTGGCGAAGGTCTCGCGGATCTGGGCTTCCCACTCGGGGTGGTTGTTGGCGACGGCGATCTCGCGGTACACGGCGTCGCGGTCGCGGTTTTCCTCGGCCACCAGCTGGGTCACCGCCACGCGGTCCTTCAGGCCGACCTTGGTGGCGTCACGCAGCACCACGCGGCCGTCCTTGCCGAAACCCAGGGCGCCACTGGTGAAATGTTTTTCCAGGCTGGACTTGAAGCGGGCCGCCATGCGGTCCTGGATCGCCTGGATCGCCGGCGTGCGGATGGTGATGTCGGCGGTCTGGGCGTGCGCCGAGCTGATGAACAGCGACATCAGGTCGAAGCCCGGCTCACGCGCGGGCGCCAGCCGGGCCTGCGGGTTGCCGTCGGCCGGCGGGGCCTGGGCTTCGTCGCCCAGCACCTTCTCGACGAACTCTTCGGCCGCTTCCTGGGCTTCGGCCGCCGGGAAATAGACGTTGATGGTGACGCAGGCGCCCAGCGCCAGCACGCCGGCCACCAGCAGGGATGAAAACAGGTAGGGCTTGCGTGCGGCCATGTAACTCTCCTTCTCGGAACCTATTGGATGATCGGGGCCTGTCCTTCGGTCGCCGCCTTCAGGCGGTCGAGCAGGGTTGGCCAGTCGACTTGCCGGCGGAACCCGACCACCTGGATCCTGGGCAGGCCCGCACCTTCGACGATGGTATAGCCATCGCCGGCTGAACCGACACCCTCCATCGCGCAGACGTTGTCACGCAGGCGGCAGCCCAGGCCGATGCGGGCATAGCCGAAATCATCGAAGAACTTCAGCACCTGGGTCTGCAGACCCGCCACCAGTCCGGCGCCGCCGACCTTGGAAATGTCCTCGACCGCGCGCTGGCTGATGCGCTTCTTGCCCTTCCAGGCGGGGTCGGTCATCAGCCGCGCATCGAAGGCCACCGGCGACCAGTCCACCATGCGCAGGCCTGCGATGCGTCCATCCAGCCGTCCGGTGATGGCGCCGAAACCGAAGGCGGCGGTCATCGGCTCCATGTCGATGTCCTCGATCGCGACGTCGGCCGACAGGGTCGGCGCGATGCCGAAGGGCCGCTCCATCACCAGTTCCGACAGCGAGACGCTGCCGCCGAAGACCTGCATCGCCAGCCCACCGTCCAGTTGCAGTACGCCGCTTTCATAACGCGCGGCGGGAATGCGTCCACCCAGGCTGCCGGTGAACGGCGGCCAGCCGAGGCGCTGTGACAAGCTGCCCAGATCGAGATTGTCGAGCGTGGCGCCGACCTGGAAGCGGGTGCCACGATTGCCGGCCGGCGCCTGCCAGCGCAGTTCGTCCAGGCGCAGGCTGCCTTCGAGCACGGCCAGGCTGGCCGGTTCGCGCAGCCGGAGTTCGCCGCCGGCGCTCTCGAACCCGAATCGCGCGGCCCCCAGGCCGATGCCGTAGAGCGCACCGCTGCCCCAACGCAGTTCGCTCGCCACCGGATGCGAATCGGCCGTCCAGCCGAGGCTGCCCTCGAGGCCGGCGAAGATGAAACGCTGGCGGGGGTCGACGGCATTGATGCCGGTCAGTTCCATCGCCAGCGACTGCAGTTCGCCCTGCTGCAGCTGCATCCGCGCCGACAGTGCGCCGGAGAGCACCAGATCGGAAAATCCTGCCGGCGCGAGGAAACCGCTGAGGTAGCGGTCGCGGGCCACGGCCAGGTCGCCCAGGCGCAGGTCGAGATCGAGCTCCTGGACCGATGCCGCGGCATCCAGCATGGCCCGCCCCTGGGCCTGCAGCACGCCACTGTCCGACCAGGCGATCTTCGGCAGCGCCCAGGGGCCGCCACCGGTCTGCTCCGCCTCCACCTGGATCGACACCGGCGTCGCCGGCAACTGCGCGTACAGGCCCTGGGCCAGGAATTCGCCGCCGCGGGTTTCGATGTCCGCGGTCACCCGGGTGCGGGCGCCCTGCTCCCGATAGTCCAGGTCCAGGTGGCCGGCCAGTCCGGCCGCGGCCAGCCAGCCGTCCGGTGTTTCCAGCCCGATGCCGTCGAAATCCAGGCCGGCGGCGATCCGGAACGGGCCCTCGGCCGGCGCGGTGATGTCCAGCCGGCCGCCCAGCTCACCCTGGGTCCACTGCCCTTCGGCCCAGAGCCCGGAGAAGAAGGCCTGCAGCCAGGCCACCGGGATGCGTTCGACCTGGATGCGCGACAGGTCGGGACTGGAGGCATTCGAAAGGTAGGAAAACTTCTGCTTGCCGACGGAGAGATCGGCGGTCGTGGCCGCGGGAGAAATCGACAGCGCGAGACGCGACGGCGCCTTGGCGCCTGTCAGCTGCAACGGCCCGTCGCAGCTCCACTGATCGCCCTCGGCGCGCCGCAGCGGGCAACGCCAGACCAGGTCGCGGGCACTGTAGGACAGCAGCGGAAACTCGAGGGCGGTGGCGCGCAGCTCCAGTTCGCCCTCCCCGGCGCCTTCGGGCCAGGAAAGCCGCATCGAGACCTGGTCCAGATGGCCCACGCCGCTGCGCACCTTCGCCACCTCGGCGCGCAGCACGGCCGCCTGCAGCGGCAGGGCCGCGATCAGCAGACCTGCCAGCAGGAACGCCTTGCCCAGGTTTTCCGGTCGCCGCATGCTGCCCAGCATAGTGGTTTGACCCGCCCATTGAACGGACACCGCGATGAACCTGCGCCTGCTGCTGCTCGAGGACGATGCCGTCAGCGCCGCCTTCCTGCGCGAGGCGCTGGCCGCCCTGCCCGCCCGGGTCGATCACGCGCCGGACGTGGCCAGTGCCCGCCGCCTCGCCGGCTCGGGTCATGATCTGTGGATCTTCGATGCCCGCCTGCCGGACGGCCATGGCGCCGACCTGCTGGCCGAACTGCGCGCATGCGGACTGCAGGTGCCGGCCGTCGCGCTGACCGCCGAGGACGAACCCCTGGCGCTGCAACGGCTCGAAACCGCCGGTTTCCTGCGTGTCCTGCGCAAGCCGGTGCGTGTGCCGGACCTGCATGCCAACGTGCGCGCGCTGCTTCCCCGGACCCGTGTCGATGCACCCTGGGACGATGCCGTCGCGCACGCCGCGCTGGGCCAGGATGCCGCCGCCGTGCAGGCGCTGCGACGGTTGTTCCTGCAGGAGCTGCCGATGCAGGCGCGGGCTGTGGCCGACGCCTGCCGCGCGGGCGACCCGGTGGCTGCACGCGAACACCTGCATCGCCTGAAGGCAGGCTGCGGCTTCGTCGGCGCGATGCGCCTGCTGGCGGCGGTGCGGGTACTGGCATCGGCCCCCGGGGACGAAGCGGCGCTGGGGCAATTCGTGCGTCGTGCCGGGGAACTGTCAGCCGGCGCCTGAATCCGGTTCGTCGCGACGGATGCGCGCCAGTTCCGACAGCAGGCCCCAGGACTTGAGCCGCTGCGGACCGAGGTGGCTGGACAGCACGCCGCGCAGCGCGTTGCGCAGTTCGGCCAGTTGTCCGGGCGGCGGCAGGCGATCTTCCGCCAGGGCCAGCAGGGCCGCGCCGCTGGTCGAACCGGCATCGTGGCTGCGGTCGCGCACCGGACCGAGTTCGGGGTCGATGCGGTAGCGCGCCGCCGGATCCAGGCGTTCGCCATCGTCGGTCTGGTCCAGCGGCAGGCCGTAGCCCAGGCCTTCCAGCAGGTCGCGCTCGAAGCGGCGCAAGGTCCAGGCCAGCGGCCCGGGACCGGCCAGTTCGGCCCTCACTTCACCGTAGCGCTCGTAGAGCAGCGGCGCCGGATCCTGGCGCGGCAACAGGCGCATCATCAGCTCGTTGAGGTAGAACGCCGCCATCAGGTTTTCCCCTGCAACAGCGGCGCGGCATCCAGCGCTTCGGCCTGGACCAGCCGGCCCAGTTCACCCCGCGGCAGGAAATCCAGCCGCAGGTGCTGCAGGGGCTGCAAGGCGGCACGCAACGGATGTCGTTTCGCACCCTGCACGCCGCGGGCGACCACGGCGATGCGGCCGTGGTCGCGGCTGAGCAGTTCGACGATCAGGCTGGTTTCGCGCCAGGGACGCGCGTGCAGCACGTAGGCCGGCTGGGCCTCGACGCGCATGGTTCAGTCCGAGTATCCGAAACGGCGCAGCGCGGCCTCGTCGTCAGACCAGCCTTCGCGCACCTTGCACCAGGTTTCCAGGAACACCTTGCGGTCGAACAGTTTCTCCATGCCGATCCGGGCGCCGGTGCTGATCGACTTCAGGCGCTCGCCGCCCTTGCCGATCACGATCGGTTTCTGGCCTTCGCGTTCGACCCAGACCACGGCACCGATGCGCAGCATCTCGCCGTCCAACTCGAACTTCTCGATCTCGACCGTGGTCGAGTACGGCAGTTCCTCGCCCAGGCGCAGCATCAGCTGCTCGCGCACCAGTTCGCCGGCCAGGAAACGTTCGCTGCGGTCGGTGATCTCGTCATCGGCGTACTGCGCCTCGGCCACCGGCATGCGCTCGACAAGGGTCTTGACCAGGCCTTCGAGGCCCTTCTTCTTCAGGGCCGACAAGGGATACACGGCGCTGAAATCGCGCCCGGCCGTGACTTCGGCGATGAAGGGCAACAGCTTGCCCTTGTCGGGCACCTTGTCGACCTTGTTGATCACCAGCACGCAGGGCACGCCGGAATCCTGCAGCGCCTTGTAGGCCAGCGCGTCGTCTTCGGTCCAGCGGCCGGCCTCGATCACCAGCATCGCCGCGTCAACACCCTCGATCGCGCCGCGGGCGGCGCGGTTCATCATGCGGTTCATCGCCCGCTTCTGCTGGCCGTGGATGCCAGGCGTGTCCACCAGCAGCAACTGCCCTTCAGGGAATGTCGCTATGCCGAGCAGGCGGTGGCGCGTGGTCTGCGGCCGCGGCGAGACGATGCTGATCTTGGCGCCCACGAGCGCGTTGACCAGGGGTGGACTTGCCGACGTTCGGGCGACCGAGCACGGCGATGGTGCCGGCGCGGAATTCCGGGCCGGTCTCGGATTCGGTGTTCACTTCTTCTCCAGTATCGCCAGCAGGCGTTCGGCCGCCAGCTGTTCGGCGGCGCGCAATGAGGCCGCTTCGGCCTGTTCGGAATGGACGGGATCAGTTGTTTCGCAGCGGACCAGGAAGATCCTGGCGTGGTCGTTGCCGCGGGTTTCCAACAGATGGTAGGTCGGCCGGGGCAGCTGGCGACCCTGCAGCCATTCCTGCAGGCGGGTCTTGGGGTCCTTGTCGGCCTTGCCGGCCGGCAGGTCGGCGATCAGCGGTTCGAACCAGGGCAGGACCACTGCCCGGCAGGCCTCGAAACCGGCATCCAGGTGGATGGCGGCGACGATCGCTTCGACGGCGTCGGCGAGGATGGAATCGCGGCGGTGCCCGCCGCTCTTGAGTTCGCCGGGCCCCAGTTCGAGGCGTTCGCCCAGTTCAAGCCGGCGGGCCAGGTCGGCCAGGGCGGACTCGCGCACAAGGCTGGCACGGGCCCGGGTGAGCGTGCCTTCGTCGGCCTTGGGCCAGCGGGCATGCAGGGCTTCGGCGACGACCAGGTTGACCAGGGCGTCGCCGAGGAATTCAAGGCGCTCGTTGTGAGGCACCCCGGCGCTGCGGTGCCGGAGGGCCTGCTGCAGCAGTTCGGGGATCGGAAGCGGTGTCCGATCCGGTCATTCACTCGACGGCGTGCCGTTCAAGTTGACGGTATTGTCGAACTTGGCAACGACATCAAGATTCCCGAAAAACGGCCTGCGGACTTCATAGGCGATGTTCAGCTGGATGATGGTGCCCTCCCGCTGGACCTTGATGTGTTCCTTCTTGACCGACTCGACGTAGGCGATGTTGAAACGCCTGTTCAGTTCAGTATGGATCTGCGCCGGCGTCAGGCTTGCTGCATTCGGCTGGGCGGAAAAGTCCTTCATCACGCCCCGGAGGTTGTTGTACTCGCTGTAGATCGGGAACAGCTTCATCGCCACAAGCGCGAAGAAACCGACGACCACGAGCACGATGACAAAACTCATCAGCGTGATGCCCTTCTGATTGCGTGCCATGTCCCTTCCCCTTGGGTAAACGTTCAGCGGATGGTATCGCCAATCCGGGTGTAGTCAAACGCCCCGCTGCAGAACCAGCCTTCGCAGTTGAGCCAGACCAGGAAGGCCTTGCCCACCAGGCTCTCCTCGGGCACGAACCCCCATACGCGGCTGTCGGCGCTGAAGTCGCGGTTGTCGCCCATGACGAAATAGTGGCCGGCCGGCACTTCCCAGCTGCCTTCGGTCCGGGGTCGCCGAACGGGCTGTTTTCCAGGCTCCGATGCCGGACCCCGGTCAGGTCCACGTCCAGCAGGGTCGCCCCGGTCATTTCCCGGCCACGGCCGCTGCCCACGTACACCCCGACCGGCTGTTTGGCCACAGGTTCGTCGTTTATGTAGAGCACCTGATCCCTGAACGTGATCCTGTCGCCGGGCAGGCCAACCACCCGCTTGATGTAGTCCGCGCCCTTCTGGGCGTCGTCCGACCCATGCCCGGGTAGCGGAACACCACCACGTCGCCCCGGGCAGGCTCGCCCAGAGCAATGACCTTGTTGTTGAGCACAGGAAGCCGCAGGCCGTACGCGAACTTGTTGACCAGGATGAAATCGCCGACCAGCAGGGTCGGCATCATCGAACTGGACGGGATGCGGAAGGGTTCGGCCAGGAAGCTGCGCAGCACCAGCACCAGGAAGATGATCGGGAACAGCGAGCGGGCGTAATCCACCAGCACCGGCTCGGCGATCTCCTCGCCCTCGGCCTGCATCAGCCGGCGCTTGCGTGCGAACAACAGGCGGTCCACCAGCCAGATCAGGCCGGTGAGCGCGGCAAGCGAGGTCAGGATCAGGGCAAGGTCGATTTTCACGCAGGGGGTCCTCGCGGCGAACGCCGCTTATTTGTTGTCCGACTGGAGAACGGCGAGGAAGGCCTCTTGCGGGATCTCGACCCG
The DNA here is from genome assembly GCF_007993735.1 of Arenimonas daejeonensis. Lineage (GTDB taxonomy): Bacteria > Pseudomonadota > Gammaproteobacteria > Xanthomonadales > Xanthomonadaceae > Arenimonas > Arenimonas daejeonensis. The sequence goes on from NZ_CP042453.1 coordinate 2,491,434, forward strand.
GCCCACCTGCTTCATGCGCTTCTTGCCTTCCTTCTGCTTCTCCAACAGCTTCTTCTTGCGGGTCGCGTCGCCGCCGTAGCACTTGGCCAGCACGTTCTTGCGCATCGCCTTCACCGTGGAGCGCGAGATGATCTGCGAACCGATGGCGGCCTGGATGGCGACGTCGAACATCTGCCGCGGAATCAGCTCGCGCATCTTCTCGCAGACCTCGCGACCACGCCGGTCGGCGTGGCTGCGGTGCACGATGGACGACAGCGCATCCACCTTGTCGCCGTTGATCAGGGTGTCGATCAGCACGAACGGGCCGGCCTCGAAGCGCTCGAAGTGGTAGTCGAGCGAGGCGTAGCCGCGCGACACCGACTTGAGCTTGTCGAAGAAGTCCAACACCACCTCGGCCATCGGCAGCTCGTAGCTGATCTGCACCTGCGAGGCCATGTAGTTGATGCCGATCTGGCGGCCACGTTTTTCCTCGCACAGCTTGATGACGCTGCCGACGTAGTCGGGCGGCGTCAGGATGTTGGCGCGGATGATCGGCTCGCGGATCTCCGCGATCTTGGTCACCGGCGGCAGCTTGGACGGGTTGTCCAGCGGCATCGTGCTGCCATCGTTCATCAGCACTTCGTACACCACGGTGGGCGCGGTGGTGATGAGGTTGAGGTCGTATTCGCGCTCCAGGCGCTCCTGCACGATCTCCATGTGCAGCATGCCGAGGAAGCCGCAGCGGAAGCCGAAACCCATGGCCTCGGAGCTCTCGGGCTCGAAGCGCAGCGCGGCGTCGTTCAGGCGCAGCTTCTCCAGCGCCTCGCGCAGCGACGGGTAGTCGTCGGCGTCCACCGGGAACAGGCCGGCGAACACGCGCGGCTGCATTTCCTGGAAACCGGGCAGCGGACCGGGCGCGGGATCGTTGGCCAGCGTCAGCGTGTCGCCGACCGGCGCGCCGTGCACGTCCTTGATCGAAGCGTTGATCCAGCCCACCTCGCCGGCGCCCAGCTTGGGCAGGTCCTTGCGCTTGGGGGTGAACACGCCGACCTTGTCCACCAGGTGGGTGCGGCCGGTGGACATCACCAGCATCTTGTCGCCGGGCTTGATCTCGCCCTGCATCACGCGCACCAGCGACACCACGCCCAGGTAGTTGTCGAACCAGGAGTCGATGATCAGCGCCTGCAGCTTGTCGGTGTCGCGCGGCTTGGGCGGCGGGATGCGCGCCACGATCGCCTCGAGCACCGCCTCGACGTTGTGGCCGGTCTTGGCGCTGATCGCGACGGCGTCCTCGGCATCGATGCCGATCACCGCCTCGATCTCCTTCTTCACCTTCTCGACGTCGGCCGTGGGCAGGTCGATCTTGTTGAGCACCGGCACCACTTCCAGGCCCTGCTCGACCGCGGTGTAGCAGTTGGCGACCGACTGCGCCTCGACGCCCTGCGCCGCATCCACCACCAACAGCGCGCCCTCGCAGGCGGCCAGCGAGCGGCTGACCTCGTAGCTGAAGTCGACGTGGCCCGGGGTGTCGATGAAATTGAGCTGGTAGGTGACGCCATCCTTGGCCGTGTACGGCAGCGACACCGACTGCGCCTTGATGGTGATGCCACGCTCGCGCTCGATCGGGTTGGAGTCCAGCACCTGGGCTTCCATCTCGCGCGCCTGCAGGCCGCCACAGATCTGGATGATGCGGTCGGCAAGCGTGGACTTGCCGTGGTCCACGTGCGCGATGATTGAGAAATTGCGGATGTGCTGCATGCGGGTGGCGGGGCTCGGGCCGTATCCTGGGCGAAAACGCGGCATTATCGCACAGCACCCCGGTCCGGCCCGCCCATGATCGGACCGGCCCGGGGTCACCGCTGGGCTCCGTCGGCGCCGTTCAGCGCACCTGGAAGACCACGAAACCGGTACTGCGGGCATTGCGGACCAGCAGCCGGACCTCGTCGCCGGACTTCAGCGCCTTCACGGCCGCCTCGAAAGCGGCGACCGAGCCGGTTTCGGCCTTGTTGACCTGCAGGATCACATCCCCGGCGCCAGGCCCGCGCGGCGGGCGGCCAGGCCGGCGACCCGGCCCACCAGCACGCCTTCGCCCGCCTTCAGGCCCGGGGCCGCACGGGCGGCGGCATCGAGCTCCTCCACCACCAGGCCGGGGATTGCCGCCCGCGGACTCGGCCGGCGCCGGCGCGGCCGGACCGGCCGTGGGCGCCGAAGCCGTATCGAGAGCCGACAGCGTGACCACCACGTCCAGCGGCTTGCCGTCGCGCAGCAGGCCCAGGCTGGCCCGGGTGCCGGGCGGCATGGCGCCCACCATCGGCGGCAGTTCGGCCGAACGGGCGATCTCGCGGCCATTGAAACGGGTGATGACGTCGCCGGGGCGGATGCCGGCGCGCGCAGCGGCGCTGCCATTCTCGACCGAATCCACGAAGGCGCCACCCGGGCGGTCCAGGCCCAGCTCGGCGGCGTTGTCGCGGGTGACGTCCTGGATGCGCACGCCCAACTGTCCACGCACCACCTTGCCGGTGTCGCGCAGCTGGCGCACGGCGTTCATCGCCACCTCGATCGGGATGGCGAAGCTGACGCCCATGTAGCCACCCGAGTTGGAGAAGATCTGCGAATTGATGCCGATCACCTCGCCGCGCACGTTCAACAGTGGGCCGCCCGAGTTGCCGCGGTTGATCGCCACGTCCGTCTGGATGAAGGGCACGTACTGCTGACTGGGATCGAGCGAGCGCCGGCCGACGCCGCTGACGATGCCGGCGGTGACGGAATGCTCGAAACCGAAGGGCGAACCGATCGCCAGCACCCACTGGCCCGGCTTGAGGCTGCGCGAATCGCCGATCTTCAGCACCGGCAGGCCCTGGCCCTTGACCTTGAGCAGGGCGACGTCGGACAGCGGGTCGCTGCCCACCAGCTCGGCCTCGAGTTCATGACGGTCGGTCAACCGCACCACGATCTCGTCGGCGCCGTCCACCACGTGGTGGTTGGTCAGCACGTAGCCGTCGGCCGAGATGATGAAACCTGTGCCCTGCGACACGCCACCGCGCGGCACCGGCTGCGGCATGCCCGGCTGCTGCTCGAAGAAGCGCCTGAAGAACTCCGGCATGTCTTCCGGCAGCTCTTCCCGGCCACGTGGCGACGGGCCCTGCGCGAGCTCGTCCCGGCCATTGCCGATGCTGGCCTCGATGTTGACCACGGCCGGACCGGCGCGCTCGACCAGCCGCGTGAAGTCGGGGAGATTGACGATGGGTTCGGCCTCGGTCGCGGCGGCAGGCACCTGGGCCTGCGTCACCGGCACCAGCAGGGCCAGGACGATGGCGAGAAAACGGCGGGGCATCCAGCTCATGTCGGGTCACTCATGCTCGATGGGGGAGAACGTCGGGAACCGCGGCGGTGAGCCGCGGCTCCGGCAAGTGGCGTTTGGAAAAGCGGACGGCGGCGAAAGTTCCCGCCAGCAGCCCGGCCAGGGTCAGCAGGTCTGCCTGCGCTGGCCACAAGAGACCAGCGGCTGCGCCGAGACCGGCGCCGAGCAGCAAGCCCATCCACGCCACACCGTAACCGCGCCAGGCGGCGCGACGCAGCCCGGCATCGTCAAGGTGGAGTCGTGCATGTTGCCCGGGGACGAAGCGCGTGGCCTCCGGTGCAGGCATCCGGTATTCGCCACCATCGTCGGTGGCGAACAGGCTGCAGCGGCCACCGCAGCCGCCGGCGCAGCCGTCGCAGGCGCTGCCGAGCAGGCGCAGGCGCAATTCGCCGGCATGCACCGCAACCACTTCGACCTGGCGCTCAGCCATCGCCGTCCACGGCACGCACCGTGCGCGCGAAACGGTCCACGGTGGCGGCCGGTACCTTTCCGATCGCCAGCACGTGCCAGCCGTCGAACCAGAACGAGCGCGCGTGCACCGCACCGCGCTGACGGGTGCTTGCACCGCGCAGGCCACTGCCGGCCCTTTCGACGTAGACCGACACGCTGGCCAGGCCGTCGCTGTAGAGCAGTTGCACGCCATCGGTGCCGTATCGCGCGGCGCGCAGTTCGTATCCGGCCGGCGGCGTGGGCACGGTCCAGCGCGGCGGCTCGTGGCCAAGGGGTGCCAGCACCTCGATGCGCTTCAGCGCCACGGCACCGCTGGCTTCCAGGTCGGCATCGTCCGGCCGGTGGCCGAGCTCGAGTTCAGTGAAGGCGATCTGTTCGACGGCCTGCCCGTCCTCGCCCAGCAGGTCCACACGCAGCGGCAACCCGGTCTTGCGCTCGATCCACAGCCGGTAACCGTAACGCCACCGGTCGGCGGCCTTGACCTCGACCAGCTGCGCGGCATGCCCGGCCACACGACCCTCGCCCGCCAGCGTGGCGCGATAACCCGTGGACTGCGCCGCTTCGGAAATCGCCAGCGCCTGGCTCCAGCGCCCCGCCTGACGCAGGTCGTAGGCCACCGGCGCCAGGCCGGTGCCGATGCACATCACCTGGCTGCCGTCGCGTACCACCTCGCGCGGCGGGCCGCTTATGGCGACCAGCCGTTCGCGTTCGCGGCCGTCGTCGTTGCGGTGGAACACGCGCAGGGTTTCGACCTTGCCGCCGGCGACGTAGACCAGGGTGCCCTGGTAGTCGAGCTCGCGCAGCGCGGGTGCGATGCGCGCCAGCCAGGCGTCGGCGCCCGCCGCCTGCAGCGGGCCGGCCAGCGTCAGCAGCAGGGCCAGCAGCAGGCGCCTCACCGTGGCGGCTCTCCATCCTCGACCGGCTGTTCGTGCGCGACCACGTCCACGTACGGCATGAAGCCGCCGAGACCGTCTTCGGCCATCAGGGCGTTGTGGCGGACCAGGTAGTCCTCCATCGCGCGGTCGTCCGGCGCCAGCGGCGAACGCGGCCAGGGTTTGCGGGTGCCGTTGTCGGCCAACGGGAAATCACGGATGGACGGCGGCGCCTGCACCGGAGACACCGGCGCGGCATCCGGCGGCGGCACGATCGGGGCGTCCGCGGAACCCGGCACCGCCGCATCGGCGAGCACGGCTTCGGGAACGAGGCGGCCCGACGACGGGTCCTGGGCCAGCATGCGCGGCAACATCACCGCCACCAGCACGGCGGCGGCCAGCCCCGCCACCCGGGGCCAGCGGCCATGTCGCGCCGGCTCCGCGGCGACCGCCGAGGCGATGCGGTCGCCGAGGCCGGCCGGCATGGCCCGCACGGGCTGGCCGCGCAGGCAGGCGGAGGCCAGTTGCCAGCGTTCCCACTGCGCGCGCAGCGCCGGGTCGTTCTGCAGGCGGCGCTGCAGGAAGCGGGCCTCGTCGGCCGGCAGTTCGCCGTCCATCCAGGCACAGAGCTGTTCCAGCAGGGACTTGTCGATATCGGTCATGGGCGGACTCTTTCGTCGTGCATCAACGGGCGCAGTTGCTGGTCGATCGCCTCGCGGGCGCGGAAGATGCGTGAACGCACGGTGCCGATCGGGCATTGCATCAGTTGCGCGATCTCTTCGTAGCTCAGGCCGTCCACCTCGCGCAGGGTGATGGCCTGGCGCAGTTCCTCGGGCAGGCCGGCGACGGTGTCGGTGACGGTCTGCTCGATCTCCTGTCGCAACAGCTGGTGCTCTGGCGTGTCGTGGTCGTGCAGGCGTCCGGCGCCGGTGAAATGTTCGGCGTCCTCCGCTGCGATGTCGGCGGTAGGCGGTCGGCGTTTCATGGCCACGAGGTGGTTCTTGGCGGTGTTCACGGCGATCCGGTACAGCCACGTGTAGAACTGGGCATCGCCACGGAAGTTCGCCAGCGCCCGGTAGGCGCGGATGAAGGCTTCCTGGACGATGTCCTGGGCCTCGGCATGGTCGGGCACGAAGCGGTACACCACGGCGCCGATCCGGTGCTGGTACTTGCGCACCAGCAGGTCGAAAGCCGAGTTGTCGCCTGCCTGAACACGCTTGACGAGGGCCAGGTCCAGTTCGTTCTCGCCCATCCGGGCCGCTGCTCCTGCGGCCATCCGGGCCGCTGCATGGACATCCATGGCCCGGGAAAGTTCCGCAACGCGCATTCATCGGGCGTCACCGGCGTTGACCCCCCGGGGTCTGGCCCGGATGATACGTCCTCCCTTCCCTACCCCAACGTATGGAGCCCGCCATGTTCGACGGACTTCGCCTGGCCCATTGGCAGGCCACCCGCCGCCCCGACGGCATCCCTGGTGCTCACCCTGGACCGCTCCGACCAGGGCGTGAACGCGCTCGCGGGCCGTGCTGGACGAACTCGAGTCGATGATCGAGCGCATCCAGCTGGAACTGCCCAAGGGCATCGTGATCATTTCCGGCAAGGACGCCGGCTTCATTCCCGGCGCCGACATCAAGGGTTTCGAGGCCATCGCCGCCAAGGGCCTGGTCGAAGACTGGATCCGCCGCGGCCAGCTGATCTTCCAGAAGCTCGCCGAACTGCGCTGCCCCACCGTCGCCGCCATCCATGGCCACTGCATGGGCGGCGGCACCGAGATCGCGCTGGCCTGTCGTTACCGCATCGCCAGCAACGACGAAAAAACCCGCATCGGCCTGCCCGAGATCAAGCTGGGCATCTATCCAGGCTGGGGCGGCAGCGTGCGCGCGCCGCGCCTGGTGGGTGCACCGGCGGCGATGGACCTGATGCTTACCGGCCGCAGCCTGTCGGCGTCGGCGGCGCGGGCGATGGGCCTGGTGGACAAGGTCGTGGCGCGCGAGCAGCTGCTCGACGAAGCCGTGAAGCTCGCCCAGCGCGGCACGAAGCGGCCGTTCAAACAGCGTTTCCTGGCCTGGGCCACCAACACCGGCATCGGCCGTGCGTTGCTGGCGCCGCAGATGGCCAGGCAGGTCGCCCGCAAGGCGCGCAAGGAGCACTACCCCGCTCCGTTCGCGCTGATCGAGACCTGGCGCCGCAGCGGCGGCCTGCCCGTGCATCCGGCACTGAAAGCCGAAGCGAAATCGGTGGTGAAACTCGCCGGCACGCCGACCGCTCACAATCTGGTGCGCGTGTTTTTCCTGATGGACCGCCTCAAGGGCCTGGGCGGTAAAGACCATGGCATCCAGAAGGTGCACGTGGTCGGCGCCGGCGTGATGGGCGGCGACATCGCCGCCTGGTGCGCGCTGCGTGGTTTCGAAGTGACGCTGCAGGATCGGGAGATGCAGTACGTGCAGCCCGCGCTGGATCGCGCGAAGGCGTTGTACGAGAAGAAGGTGAAGGATCCCGCCAAACGTGAGGCGACTTCGGCGCGCCTGAAGGCCGACGTCGAAGGTGCGGGCGTCGCGGATGCCGACCTGGTGATCGAAGCCATCTTCGAGAACCTCGAGGCCAAGCAGGCGCTGTTCGCCAAGGTCGAGGAAACCCTGAAGCCGGGCGCAATCCTGGTCTCGAACACCTCGTCCATTCCGCTCACCGACCTGCGCGCAGGCCGCAAGGACCCGGCGCGGTTCGCCGGCCTGCACTACTTCAACCCGGTGGCACTGATGCCGCTGGTGGAGATCGTGCGCCACGACGGCCTCGACCCCGAAACCGAACGCCGGCTCGCCGCGTTCTGCAAGGCGATCGACAAGCTGCCGGTGCCGGTCGCCGGCACGCCCGGCTTCCTGGTCAACCGCATCCTGGCGCCCTACATGCAGGAAGCGATCATCGCCTTCGCCGAAGGCATCCCCGGCCCGGTGATCGACAAGGTGGCGCTGAAGTTCGGCATGCCGATGGGCCCGATCGAACTGGTGGACACCGTCGGCCTCGATGTCGCCGCCAGCGTCGGAAAGATCATGGCGGACTTCCACGGCCAGTCGCTGCCGGAGGCCTTCAAGGTCGAAGCCGGCAAACGCGGCAAGAAGGATGGCCAGGGCCTGTACAGATGGGAGAACGGCAAGCCGGTCAAACCCGAAGTGCCCAAGGACTTCCAGGCCCCCGAGGATCTCGAGGACCGCCTGGTCCTGCCCCTGCTCAACGAAGCGGTGTCCTGCCTGCACGACGGCGTGGTGGCCGACGCCGACCTGCTCGACGCCGGCGTGATCTTCGGCACCGGTTTCGCGCCGTTCCGAGGCGGCCCGATCCAGCACATCAAGGCGGTCGGCGCCGACAAGCTCAAGGCGCGGCTGGAGACCTTGAGCACGCGTTACGGCGGCCGCTTCAAGCCGCGGGCCGGGTGGGATTCGCTTTGAGCTGACGGCTGTTTTTGCATCGGAAGGGGCGGCCATTGGTCGCCCTTTTTTCTCATGCCTGCTGCACCTGGGCCGGCAACACCGGGGAAGTGCATACCTCTTTCTGCTCAGTGAAACCTTTTATTTCGCAGAAAGAGGTATGCACTTCCCGGCGCCGCCGGTCGTGTCAGTGCGGTTTCGTGACGGAGTTCTTGCGGGCATCGGCGTCTTGCATACGCGTGTGGCTTCGCGGGCTTCCGCGTGCGAGATCTTTCCTGCGGACCGGGCGGTTAAACGGGCCGAGGCCCCTTTTCACCACGCGTCACGTCGCGGCGCGTTCCCCTGAACGCGTCTGGTGCCTTCGGAGCGAGGCCGGAAGGAGTACCCGCCGCGCAGCGGCGAAGAGCGGGCGGCGCGATGCGCCTGCCCGGTTTTCGCAAGAAACGCCGCACTCGCCTACAACCCAACCTCGTACGGAAGGCACCAGACGCGCGTTCAGGGGAACGCGCCCGCGATAGGCGAGTTGCCGGCTTTCCGTGTTACCCGACTTAGCCAAACGTGATGCGCAGGAAAGATCTCACACGCGGAAGCCCGCGAAGCCGCACGCGCATGCAAAGCGCCGATGCCACACCTGCCCTCCCATCAGCGATCCGGATGAACCGCACCGGCAGCGCCGGGGAGACGAGGGTCTCTTTCTGCGAAATAAAAGGCTTCACTGAGCAGAAAGAGACCCTCGTCTCCCCGGTGATGACGGCGCCAGATGCTGGCGCCAGTCCCCGTCAGCCGCAGCCCTTGAGCTGCAGGCGCTGCCCCGCACGGATCACATAGGGCGCCCGCAACCCGTTGGCACGCGCCAGCTGGGTGGGACCATCGCAGCCGTGCCGGCGCGAGATGCTGCTCAAGGTGTCGCCAGATTTAACCCGGTAGGTGCGCGCCGGCGACGCGGCGACCGTTGGCTTGCTGGCGGCCATCAGGTTCACCGCCAGCTCGGCACGCGGGCCGCTGACGCAATTCTTGTCGTATTCCGGCGGCACCATCACCGGCACGCGCAGTTCAGTGCCGGCAGCGATCGGGTTGTGCGGCTCGTAGCGCGGGTTGAGGTTGCGCAGCGCGCGGAAATAACCGTCGCGCGGGCCGCCCAGGCAGATCGACAGCTGGTAGATCGAAGCGGGTGCCTTCAGCTTGAGCACGGTCGCCGCACCATTGACCTTCGGGAACTCCAGGCCGTATTCCTCGGGATGCAGGAACAGCCACGCCGCCGCCAGCACGTAAGGAACGTAATCGCGCGTCTCCGGCGGCAACTGGCCGTACACCGACGGATCCCAGAAGTCCTTGCCACCCGCCGCGTTCTTCAGCCGAAGCGCGCGGCCCTCGCCGCCGTTGTAGGCGGCGATGGCGAACTCGAGGTCGTTGTTGAGCTCGGCGAAACGTTCGTTGAAATACAGCACGCTGGCGCGCGCCGCCAACTGCGGGTCGTAGCGCGTGTCGAAACCGTCGCGCCATCCCAGGCCGAAACGTGCACCGGTGGCAGGCATGAACTGCATCGGCCCGGCGGCACCCGCGCGCGAGACCGCGTGCACGCGGCCATTGATTCCTTCGCCAGGATGCCGAACAGCAGGGCCTCGGGCAGCCCTGCCTGCTCGTATTCGGGCCACATCAGGAAACGCATCTGCTGGTAGTTCTCCCAGCTGGTGATCAGGCTGGGGCGCATCCAGGTCAGCCATTCGGCCAGCGCGGCCTTCACCGGCTCGTTCATCTCGATCAGCTGGCGCAGGTCCTGGCCCTTGAGCAGGGTCACCGAGCGGCCCGCCGCCGGCATGGAGGCCAGCACACCCTCGCCCGCCACCGAACCTTCACCCGCTTCGGCACCGTAGCCCTCGCCGCCGCCGGCGGCCAGGTCGGTGCCGTGCTGCAGCAGGGCGTCGTAGGCCGCCACGAAACGCGCGACTTCGCAGCCTCGGGTGTCTTCGCAGCGCCTTGCCGCGGTCGACAGCCGGGCGGTGGCGCTGCGCACGGCTTCCCGGCCGGCGGCGGTCTCGCCCTTGCGCACCTGGGCCAGGCCGGCCCGGTAGTCGGTGCTGGCCTGCTCGAGTTCGTCGTAGAGCTTCTGGGTGTTGGCTGAAACACGCCGGGCATCGGCAAACCCGGGCGACAGGGCCGAGGCGGCCAGGATCAGGATCAGGAGGGGCGAGGCGCGCATTCGGGGAATCCAGACTACAGGCCGGCAGACTAGCGGCCGCGCCCGCAACTGGGCAAGCCGGCGCTTTCGGTGCCGTGATCAGCCGCTAGAATCCGGAGATCCCCACACGCCCCGGAGCGGCCCCTGATGAGCGACATCCTGATCGGCAAGGGCGACCAGCCCGCGCGCCTTCTGGGCAAGTACGGCAACCGCCACGGTCTGGTCGCCGGTGCCACCGGCACCGGCAAGTCGGTGACCCTGATGGTGATGGCCGAAGGATTCTCGCGGCTGGGCGTGCCGGTGTTCATGGCCGACGTGAAGGGCGACATTGCCGGACTGGCCGTCGCCGGCGTGTCGAACGAGAAGATCGCCGCACGCGTGCAGCAGATCGGCGTCGAGGGCTACACCAACGAGGCCAGCCCGGTCGTGTTCTGGGACCTCTACGGCAAGCTGGGCCATCCCGTGCGCACCACCGTTTCCGAAGTAGGTCCGGCGCTGATGTCGCGCATGCTCGAACTCAACGACACCCAGTCGGGCGTGATGGACATCGCCTTCAAGCTGGCCGACGACAAGGGCCTGCTGCTGCTCGACCTCGACGACCTGCGGGCGCTGCTGGGTTTCGTCGCCGAACACCGCAAGGACGTCTCGCAGGAGTACGGCCTGGTCAGCGCGCAGACCGTGGCCGCGATCCAGCGTTCGCTGCTGCGCCTGGAACAGGACGGCGGCGAGCAGTTCTTCGGCGAACCGGCCCTGCAGCTGGCCGACCTGATGCGCCAGGACATGTCCGGCCGCGGCGTCATCAACCTGCTGGCGGCCGACCAGCTGATCCTGCGCCCGCGCCTGTATTCGAGCTTCCTGCTGTGGCTGCTGTCGGAACTGTTCGAAACCCTGCCGGAAGTCGGCGACCTCGAGGTGCCAAAGCTGGTGTTCTTCTTCGACGAGGCGCACCTGCTGTTCGACGACTGCCCGCCGGCGCTGCAGCAGCGGGTCGAACAGGTCGTGCGCCTGATCCGCTCCAAGGGCGTGGGCGTGTACTTCTGCTCGCAGAATCCCGACGACATTCCCGATACCGTGCTCGGCCAGCTCGGCAACCGCGTGCAGCACGCGCTGCGCGCCTACACGCCGCGCGACCAGAAGGCGGTGCGCACCGCCGCCGAGACCTTCGTGCAGAACCCGAAGCTCGATGTCGCCAAGGTGATCGGCGAACTCGGCGTCGGCGAGGCGCTGGTGTCGATGCTGCTGGACAAGGGCATCCCGATGCCGGTCGAACGCGCCCTGATCGCGCCGCCGCGCTGCCGCATGGGCGCGATCACGCCCGAGGAACGTGCCGCCGTGCGCGGCCGCAGCCCGGTCGGCGGCAAGTACGACACTGCGGTGAACCGCGAGTCGGCCTTCGAGATGCTGGCGCAGCGGGCCGAACAGTCGGCCGCGCCGGAAGCCCCGGCAAAAACGCCGAGTCCCGGAACACCGAAGGCCGAGCCCGAGAAGCCCTCGAAACTCGACGAATTCCTGTGGGGTACCAAACGCCGCCAGGGTGCGGTGGAGACCGCCGCCAAGTCCGCCACCCGCACCGTCGCCAACGGCATCGGCCGGCAGATCCTGCGCGGCATCCTGGGCAGCCTGCTCGGCGGCAAGAAACGCTGACTAGCGACCGCCGCCGCCGCCTCCGCCACCACCACCGCCGGAGGACCCGCCGCCACCGCTGCCCGAAGAACTGCCGGGCGGCGAGGACGAAGACGAGATGTGCTGGGTCAGCGCGCTGCCCAGCGAACTGCCCATGCTGGCCAGCCCCATCGGCGTCGAGCCGGTGCCGCCGTGATACCACCGGGGCCTCGCGGCCTCGGCGGCCTGCACTCCCACCGCGCGCGTGAACCGGTCGCTCCACTTGGCTTCGACATCCAGCGCCATCGCGTAGGGCAGCAAGCGCTCGTAGCGGGCCGCATCCAGCGACGGGGGTGCGTCCGAAGTCGAGGAAGGCGCGGCCATCGCGCCGATCTCGTCGCGTTCGGCCACGGAAAGGTATTGCCGCAGGCCCTCGACCTCGTCCATGCGCTTGCGGCCTTCAGGCGTGGGCGCCTTGAGCAGCCAGCCGAACAGGATATGGGCCGCCAGCATCGCCGCACCCAGCAACAGCATCGCCAGGATGCCGCTGCCCCCAGAAACGGCGAACGCGACGACCATTGCAATGACCGACAGCACGACCCCCAGCACCAGGGGTGCCGGAATTGGTGACGAAACAGGCCGGCTGCAGCTTCCGGGTCAGCGCCACCGCATGCGCCGTGCGTGCGCCGCCAACACGGGCGGCCTCGGTGTTCTTCAGCACGACCTCGTCGGACCCCGCGAACAGCTTGGCGGCGATCGCCTGCTGGCCGGGTGTCAGGGCCTGGGTGTCCGCGCCAGGATGCCGAACCAGCCGCCACTCACTGCCCTCGGCATGGATGTCGAGCGCACCCTGTACAGCCATCTGCACCACGTCGGCGGCGAAAGCTCGGTTGTCGTAGCCCATCCGCCTCAACATGCGCACTTCGCCTGCCGAAAAGTCCGCCGGCGGTTCGTAACGCGGAAACACCGGGCCCGACTGCGGGTCGCGCCCGTGCCGGTTCCAGGTCCGGTAGTAGTAGGTGAGCAGGAGGCCCAGGCCCGCCAGCGCCACCAGCACGCCACGGTTGTCGCGGAAGAACCAGCCCCAGCGCTGCGCCCGCGTAGGTTCCGGCACCAGGCCCTTGGGGAAACCCAGCGCGATCGTCAGGCCCTCGTAGGACCCGAAGGGCCGCGTGCTGCGGAACAGGACTTCATCCGGCCCGACCACTTCTGATTCGAAGTCTTTCCCTTGCGCGCCACTGGGACCGGTGTAGGCGTCGCGCCGCAGCTGCGCTTCGGGCACGGCCGCCGGCAGGATCACCCGCGCCGACACCGATTCGATGGCGAAATCCCAGCCCAGGCCGTTGACGTTCCAGTACAGTTCGTCGAACCCGTCGAAGTACCCGAGCTGGCGCGTGGTGCGGTAGCGCAGGGTGTACGTGTATTCGGCGGGAACGGTCAGGAAGTCGTCGTTGCCGGTATTGATGCGCACGCCATTGGGCATGGCCTCGGTGAAATGCGGCTCGGGCCGGCCGTCGCGTTCCACGCCCAGCAGTTCGAACTCGACCACCACGCGATTGCCGTAGCGGTCTTCGTAGCGGGTCGGGAAGTCGCGGTAGATGCCGCGGCGGATGCGCTGGCCCTCGGCGCGCACGCGTATGGTCTCGGTGACTTCCAGGCTGCCGTCAGGCTGGATGTGCAGCACGCTGGCGTAGTCGAGGATGCGCTCCTGCGCCGCGGCGGGCAGTGCGCACAGCAGCGCCAGCAGGACCCCCCAGGCGCGGCTCACCGGCCCGGCTCCAGCGACGGCGCGGCGGCCGCCGCGGCATCGGCCTCGAAGAACTCGGCGTCGCGGAACCCGAAGACGCGCGCCACCAGAAGGTCCGGGAATCGCTGGACGCCGTCGTTGTTCTCGCGCACGGCACCGTTGTAGAAGCGGCGCGCGTACTGCAGGTGGTCCTCGACTTCCACCAGGTCACGCTGCAGCTTCAGGAAGTTCTCGCTGGCCTTGAGGTCGGGGTAGGCCTCCTGGATCACCATCAGGCGGCCGATGCCCTGCTCCAGCGCCCGCTCGACTTCGGCCAGCTTCGCCGGCGACTGCGTCGCCAGGGCCTGCGCGCGCAGGGCGGTGACGTTCTCCAGCAGCGCCTTCTCATGCCCGGCGTAGGCACGCACCGCCTCGACCAGGTTCGGCACCAGGTCGTGCCGGCGCATCAACTGCACGTCGATGTCGCTCCAGCCGGCCCTGACCTGGTTGCGCAGGCGCACCAGCCGGTTGAAGCCCAGCACGGCCCAGAGCACGAACGCGAAGGCGATGGCTCCCACGATCCAGGTCATTTCCCGCACCTCACCGGCGATGGTTGCCGGATTATCGGCACAGGCGGACCCACACGACCAGCCTTGGTACGCCGGCCGCCGCGGGATCAGCCGCCGAGGGCGATTGCGACGGCCACCAGCAGCCCGCCGAATCCGAACATGGTCAACCCGGCGCGCCAACGGCTGATCGTCGTGTAACCGGCCCAGCGCCAGCCGATCAGGAACAGCATCGCCAGCAGTACACCATTGGAGACGCGCAGCGCGATCCAGGGTTCGTCGATGAACACGAACGGCAAGGCCGCAGGCAGACTGCTGATGACCACCATGACGAACATGACCATCGCCCCGATCCAGTCATCGGCACGCATGCCGCTGCGCTCCGGGGCCTTGTTGCGCACGTGGTTGGCGATTTCCCGGTAGAAAGTCTCGCGTCGTTCGGCCGGGATGAGCGGATCGACCATGTCGCCGAGCTCGGCGGCCACCAGCGATGTCGCCTGTTCCGGCCGGTCGCTGCTGCGCAGGGTTTCGCCCAGAAGCGCGAGCTGGCCGCGCCGGAAGGCATTGCCGATGATCATGAGTCCGCCATCGATGATGCCCCAGGCGATGTTGCAGCCGATGGTGGCGATCAGCAGCTCGCGCACCGCGTCCTGGTCGTCGCCGACGACGAATCCGGCCGTCAGGGTGAAGGTCAGGGTCATGATCAGGCCGAACAGCAGTTCGCCGAGGCGCTCGCCGTCCGACAGGTTCCTCGCGAAGATGCCGATCTCCCGTACCTTGCTTTCCATGGCCTCCGATTCCTGTCGACGGCTGCGCGCAGGGGCGCGGCATGCCGGCCCAGCCTATCCCCCGCGGCCAGCTTGTCCATTGGGCCTGGGACCCACGTCGCCGCTAGAATCGCCCCCTGCCCCGACCCCCTGGAATTCGATGTCCCGCTGGCGGCCACCCTCCGAACATTCGACCGCGATCATCACCCGTGCCGGCTTCGAACGCCTTCGCGCCGAGCTTGACGAGCTCTGGCGCCTGCGCCGTCCGGAAGTGGTGAAGGCGCTGGCCGCCGCCGCGGCCGAAGGCGACCGCAGCGAAAACGCCGAATACACCTACCGCAAGAAGCAGCTCGGCGAGATCGACCGGCGTGTGCGTTACCTCAGCAAGCGGCTGGAGGTCCTCAAGGTCGCCGAGGGCCGCCCTTCCGACCCGGGCGCCGTGTTCTTCGGCGCGCGTTTCGAAATCGAAGACACGGACAGCGGCGAGACGGCGCGTTACCGCATCGTCGGCCCCGATGAAACCGACGCCAAGGCCGGCGACATCAGCGTGGATTCGCCGCTGGCGCGGGCGGCGCTGAAAAAACGCGTGGACGACGAGTTCGAAGTCGCCCTGCCCGCCGGGCCGCGGCGCTACGCCATCCTCGCCATCGGCTACGACTGATCAGCGGTAACCCGCGGCCTGCAGTTCGAACAGCTCGGCATACCGCCCCCGCTGCGCCAGCAGCTCCTCGTGCGTGCCCACCGCCTCGACCTGGCCCTGCTCCAGCACCAGGATGCGGTCGGCCATGCGCACGCTGGAGAACCGGTGCGAGATCAGCACCGCGGTCTTGCCGGCGCTGAGTTCCTTGAAGCGCTGGAACACCTCGAATTCCGAACGCGCATCCAGCGCCGCCGTCGGCTCGTCCAGGATCAGCAGCTGCGAATCGCGCATGTAGGCGCGCGCGATCGCCACTTTCTGCCACTCGCCGCCGGACAGGTCCATGCCGCTCTTGAAACGCTTGCCGATCACCTGGTCGTAACCGTTCGGCAACCTGTCGATGACCTCGTCGGCCAGGCTGCGCCGCGCGGCTTCGACGATGCGCTCGCGGTCGTTGCGCGCCTCGATGCGGCCAACCGCGATGTTCTCGGCGGCGGTCAGGTGGTAACGCACGAAGTCCTGGAAGATCACGCCGATGTTGGAGCGCAGCACGTCCAGGTCGTACTCGCGCAGGTCGTGGCCATCCAGCAGGATGCGGCCTTCGTCCGGGTCGTATAGCCTCGCCAGCAGTTTGACCAGGGTGGTCTTGCCCGCGCCGTTCTCGCCCACCAGGGCCAGCACCTCGCCCGCCTGGAGCGTGAAAGTGAGATGCCGTACCGCCCAGCGTTCCGCACCGGGATAGCGGAAGCCGACATTCTCGAACACGAAGCCTTCGCGGATCGCTGCCGGAAACGGCCGCGGCGCGGACGGCGAGGTGATTTCCGGCTCGATCTCGAAAAAGGAGAACAGGTCGTCCAGGTACAGCGCCTGCCCAGCCACCTGCGAGAACCCGACCAGCATGCCTTCCAGCAACTGGCGCAGGCGCCGGAAGCTGCCGGCAAGGAAAGTCAGGTCGCCGATGCTGAACTCGCCGCGCACCGTGCGCCAGGCGATGTAGGCGTAGGCGACGTAATACCCCAGCGTGCCGAAGGCCGTGAGCAGGCTGCCCCAACCGGCGCGCCGGATCGCCAGCGATCGGTTGGCCCGGTAGAACTGTTCCGACAGCTCCCGGAACCGCCCGATCAGGAAGCCGTGCAGGCCGAAGATCTTCACTTCCTTGGCGGTCTCGACGCTGGCGCCGGTCTGGCGGATGTATTCCAGCTCGCGTCGTTCGGGCGTCTTGGTGTAGTTGAGCGTGTAGTTGAGCGCGTTGAAGTGGGCTTCGCTCAGGAAGGCCGGCACCAGCGCCACCACCAGCAGCACGATCAGCCAGGGCGCGTAGACGATCAAGCCGGCGGCGAAGCTGACGATGGTCACCAGGGTCCTGGGCCTGGCCGAACAGCTGGCTCATCAGGGTCATGCGGCCCATGGTCTGGCGTCGGGCGCGGTCCAGGCGGTCCTGCAGTTCGCTGTCCTCGAAATCCTCCAGGTCGAGCGTGGCAGCGTGCTCCATCAGGCGCACGCTGGTGGCGTTGGTGAACAGTTCCGACAGCAGTGAGTCGAACAGCGACACCAGGCGCCCCAGCACGTCCGACAACACCGCCAGGCCGAACTCGAGCGCCAGCAGCCAGAACAGCGGCGCCAGCAGGCCGCTGTCCACCCACTCGCCCAGCGTGGCCAGCCCCGCGTCCAGCGACACCAGGCGCAGCGCCTCGTCGATGATGAGCTTGCCGACGTACAGCATCACCACCGGCAGCAGCGCGCGCACCAGGCGCAGGCCGAGCGTGGCCAGCGTCAGCGTTGGGCTGGTGTCCCAGATCTGGCGCAGGAAGGGGCGCAGGTTGCGCATCGCGTCCCAACGTTCACGCACGCTGGGGCGGGCGGCGCGATTGGGTTTGCCGATGGTTTCAGGCGCGGGCATCGACGACTCCCTGTGGCCTCGGGCCGATGCTCCGGGTCGGCAGCCGGTCCACCTACTCGCCGCCCAGGCCCAGCGTCGCCTCCGGCGAAGGCGCGTCTTCCATCCACACCGGCGTGGTCGGCACCGTTTCGCGGGTTTCCGGCTGCATGACGTAGGCCTCGTCGCCAGCGCCTTCGTTCACGACCCCGACCTGGCGCAGGCGCAGGCCGGTCAGGCGGTTGCTGCTGATCTTCAGCTGGTCGTGGTTGTTGGTGCGGCTGTAATAGGTCACGTCGTCACCGATCAGGCGCATGCGGTGTTCGGCCTTGTCGAAGCGGAAGCGGTAGGTGCTCGAGACCGCGCTGGTGCCGCCGGTGAGGTCCTCGACGACCAGCACACCCTTTTTCACCGACAGCGAGGCGTTGCCCAGCGGATAGGGGTCCATCGCCATCTCGCCGACCGGCTCGTGGCCGAAGTCGACCTCGGTGCGGTAGCCGAGCGCGACGACCAGGCGGCGGGTTTCCGCTTCGTCGTCGCGCATCACCGCGGCGGTGTCCAGGTCGCCGTCGCCATTGAGGTCGCCGTCGATGCGCGCCTCGACCCGTCCGGTGAACTGGTTGACCAGCATCTCGTCGGTCATGGGCTCCAGCACCGGCCGGGGGTCCGGCGGCGACTGGGCCGTGGCGGCCAGGGACAACGTCAACAGCAGCAGGACTGTCGGAAGGCGGCGCATGGCGGACTCCGGGGCGTGTGCCGGCACTCTAGCGCCGGAGCGGGCGCGCGGGAATCCGGTCAGTCTTCCTCGTCGCCCACCAGTCCGAACAGGTCGTGTTCGTCGCTGCCCATGATCCGGACCTCGCAGAAATCACCCGGTTTCAGGCCCGCGGCGGCACCGTCCTGGATCTGCACCAGGCCGTCGATGCCAGGGGCATCGGCTTTCGAACGACCGATCGCCAGCTCGCCGTCGATCTCGTCCACCAGCACGGTCTGCACGCTGCCGACCTTGCGCTCGAGCTTCTCGGCGCTGATCTGGGCCTGCAGTTCCATGAAGCGGGCCAGGCGCTCCTGCTTCACTTCCTCGGGCACGGCATCGGGCAGGTCGTTGGCCTTGGCACCGTCCACCGGCGAATAGGCGAAGGCGCCGACGCGGTCGAGCTCGGCCATGTCCAGGAACGACAGCAGCTGCTCGAATTCCTCGTCGGTCTCGCCCGGGAAACCGACGATGAAGGTGCTGCGGATGGTGATTTCCGGGCAGATCGCCCGCCAGCGCTGGATGCGCTCGAGCGTCTTGTCCACCGCGCCCGGCCGCTTCATCAGCTTGAGGATGCGCGGGCTGGCGTGCTGGAACGGGATGTCCAGGTAGGGAAGGATCTTGCCTTCCGCCATCAGCGGGATGATGTCGTCCACGTGCGGGTACGGATAGACGTAGTGCAGGCGGGTCCACAGGCCCAGCTCGGACAGGCCCTCGCACAGGCCCTTCATGCGGGTCTGGAAAGCCTTGCCGCGCCATTCGCGCTCGGCGTATTTCATGTCCACGCCGTAGGCGCTGGTGTCCTGCGACACCACCAGCAGTTCGCGCACGCCGCCACGCGCCAGCTTCTCGGCCTCGCGCAGCACCTCGTCCACCGGGCGCGACACAAGGTCGCCGCGCATGGACGGGATGATGCAGAAGCTGCAGCGGTGGTTGCAGCCCTCGGAAATCTTCAGGTAGGCGTAGTGCTTCGGGGTCAGCTTCAGGCCGTAGTCCGGCAGCAGGTCCACGAACGGGTCGTGCCGCGGCGGCAGCGCCGCATGCACCGCGTTCATCACGCTGCCGTAGTCCTGCGGGCCGCTGATGGACAGCACGTCCGGGTGGGCGGCGCGGATCTGCTCGGGCTTCTTGCCCAGGCAGCCGGTGACGATGACCTTGCCGTTCTCGGCCAGGGCCTCGCCGATCGCGTCCAGGCTCTCGGCCACGGCCGAGTCGATGAAGCCGCAGGTATTGACCACCACCACGTCGGCCGCATCGTAGCTGGGCACGATCTCGTAGCCCTCGACCCGAAGCTGGGTCAAAATGCGTTCGGAGTCTACGAGGGCTTTCGGGCAGCCGAGGCTGACGAAGCCCACCTTGGGGTGGCTGGCGGACATGGGCTGGGCCGTGGGGTCGGGGGCGCGGATTATAGCCCTCCCCGGCTCGCGCAGCCGGTGTAGGCTAGGCCCCGGACTGCTTGGGGGAGCGACCATGGGCCAGACGATCTCGATCAACACCCGCCACGGGCGCATCTCGGCCTGGCACGCCAAGCCACATGTCGCGCCCAAGGGCGCGCTGATCGTGGTGCAGGAGATCTTCGGGCTGAACTCGCACATCCGCCAGGTCGCGGACCGCTTCGCCAACTACGGCTACGTCACCATCGCCCCCGCCCTGTTCGATCTGGTGCACCCCGGAACCGAGCTCGGCTACGACGAGGCCGGGGTCGCCCGCGGCCGCGAGATCGTCGAGGAACTGGGCTTCAACGGCGCCCTGGACGGCGTGCGCGGCGCCTTCGACTTCCTCGAGGCGGAATTCAAGGTGGGCATCGTCGGCTATTGCTGGGGTGGCAGCGTCGCCTTCTACACCAATACCCGGCTCGGCCTGCCCGCGGTCAGTTATTACGGCGGCCGTACCGTGCCACTGCTGAAGGACCGGCCCAAGGCGCCGCTCATGCTGCATTTCGGCGAACACGACCCGATCATCCCGCCCGAAGACGTCGAAAAGCACCGCGAAGCCCTGACCTCGGCCGAAATCCATGTCTGGCCCGGCGCCGGCCACGGCTTCAACTGCGACCAGCGCGCCGACTACAACGCCGACGTGGCCGCGCAGGCCATGACCCGCACCCTGGGTTTCTTCCAGAAGACCCTGCGCTGAGATGAGCGAAGGTTTCGCGCTCGACCCGCGGCTGGCCGCCGACTCCGTGCTGGTCGCCGACGGCCCGCTGTCGCAACTGCGCCTGATGGACGACGCCCGTTTCCCCTGGCTGGTGCTGGTGCCGCGCCTGGCGGGCGCGGTCGAATGGCTGGACCTGGATGGCGGCGCACAGCGCCTGTTGCTGGCCGAGGTCAATCTGGCCGGGAAACTGCTGCGATCCCTCGGCCCGGTGCACAAGCTGAATATCGGTGCACTCGGCAACATCGTGCGCCAGCTGCACGTGCATGTGCTGGCGCGGCAGGAAGGTGATGCCGCGTGGCCCGGGCCGGCCTGGGGTTCCGGGGCTGCGTTGCGCTACGACGAAACGACGAGGCTGGCCCTGGTGGCGCGCTTGCGCCAGCATATGGATTCGCTGATCGAATCCTGAGGTAGCCCATGCGTTATCCCCGCACACTTGTCCTGGGTCTGGTCCTGGCCTCGTCCCCGGCGTTTTCCGCCAACTACGACAAACATGCCGCCGAGGCCTACACCAGCGGCTCGGCCGGTTACACGGTCTACGTGGACGTGACCTTCGGGATGCGCAAGCGCGTGGCCGCCAGCGAGCTCAACGATGCGCACAAGGCCTTCTCGGACCGGGGCTTCGAACCGGTGTCCGTGACCGACCACATCGAAAACGGCGACCTGCTGGGCTTTTTCGTCACCTACCGCCGCAAGGCAGGCTGATGCGGATCGCCGGGAGGACCTGACGCGAATGCGTCAAGTCCTCGGAAGCGTGACCCCGGTCTGCCCCTGGTACTTTCCGCCGCGGTCCTTGTACGAGGTCTCGCAGACTTCGTCGGACTGGAAGAACAGCATCTGGGCCACGCCCTCGCCCGCGTAGATCTTGGCCGGCAGCGGCGTCGTGTTGCTGAACCAGGGTCACGTGGCCTTCCCACTCGGGCTCCAGCGGCGTGACGTTGACGATGATGCCGCAGCGCGCGTAGGTGCTCTTGCCCAGGCAGACCATAAGGGTGTCGCGCGGGATCCGGAAGAATTCGACCGTGCGCGCCAGCGCGAACGAGTTCGGCGGGATGATGCAGACATCCGACACCACGTCCACGAAGCTGGTCGGGTCGAAATTCTTCGGATCAACAATCGTCGAGTTGATGTTGGTGAAGATCTTGAACTCGCGTGCGCAGCGCACGTCGTAGCCGTAGCTGGAGGTGCCGTAGCTGACGATGCGGTGGCCGTCGGCGGCGTGCTTGACCTGGCCGGGCTCGAAGGGTTCGATCATGCCCTGGCCTTCGGCCATGCGGCGGATCCACTTGTCGGACTTGATGCTCATGCGGGGCGGAGGCTCCGGGGCGAAAGCGGCGATTCTACTGGCTGGCCCGGCCTGGCGGCGATGCCGCCGGCTCCGGGTCGCGGAAGATCCGGAAGTGGCCGACCGGCGGCCAGGCGAACAGCACGTCCTCGACCCGGGCCCCGGCGCCGATGTTGTGCACGATCAGGGGCCGGTTCGAGCCGTCGAAGGTCCGGCGGTCCGAAACCACCCCGATGTGCGGCAAGCCGTTGGGCAGGCGCCAGCTGACCAGGTCGCCCGGCCGGTAAGCGGCGGGATCGGTCGTGACTGGCAGGGCGTGGCCGGCCCGGCGGGCCCAGGTCTCCAGGTTCGGCACCCGCCGGTGGTCGATGTTGCGGTCGGGCCGGGACAGGCCCCACAGCTGCGGATAGGCCGCGAAGTTCCGGCGCATGTCCTCGTTCACCGCCAGCTGCAGGTCCAGGCCGGCGGCACGGTAGGCCCGGATCACGACGTCGGTGCAGACGCCCCGGTCGGCCGGCACGTCCCCGCCCGGGTAGTCCAGGCGCACGTAGCTGCCGTCGTAGTGACGGGTCACACCGACCTGGGCATGGGCGGCCTTGAGGACCTGGGTGATTTCGGGGGGCTGGGCCTGGGCCAGGGTGGGCAGGAGCAGCAGGGCCGCCATGAACCAGCGACGCAAGGCCTCACCCCTCCCAGCCTCCCCCTGTCAGCAGGGGGAGGAGCAAGAGCACCCCTCCCCAGCCCTCCCTGCAAACAGGGGAGGGAGCATTGGCCCCTCCCCCTGCTGACAGGGGGAGGCCGGGAGGGGGCGTGCACTCGCCGCGGCCCATCAGGTGTTCTGGATCACGATGTTCGGGAACGAGATCGCCTTGTTGCGCGCCTGCAGCGAAAGTCGCGCCGCCGTGCGCCGGGCGATGTCGCGATAGGCCAGCGACAGCGGCGATTCCTGGTCGGCGGCCACGGTCGGCGCGCCCGAATCGGCCTGTTCGCGGATGCGGATGTCCAGCGGCAGCGCACCCAGCAGTGGCACATCGTACTGCGCGGCCATCTTCTCGCCACCACCGGCGCCGAACACGTGCTCGCTGTGGCCGCAGTTCGTGCATACGTGCACCGCCATGTTCTCGACGATGCCGAGCACCGGCACCTCGACCTTGCCGAACATCTGCAGGGCCTTGCGCGCATCGAGCGTGGCGATGTCCTGCGGCGTGGTGACGATCACCGCACCCGAAACCGGCACCCTCTGGGCCAGTGTGAGCTGGATGTCGCCGGTGCCCGGCGGCAGGTCGATGACCAGGTAATCCAGGCCCTGCCAACGGGTGTCGTTGAGCAGCTGCTGCAGCGCCTGGGTGACCATCGGGCCGCGCCAGATCATCGGCGTGTCCTCGCCGATCAGCAGGCCGATCGACATCGCCTGCAGGCCGTGATTGCGCTTGGGTTCGATCGACTTGCCGTCCGGGCTGTCGGGCCGGCCCTCCAGGCCCAGCATCTTGGGGATGGACGGGCCGTAGATGTCGGCGTCGAGCACGCCGACCGTGGCGCCTTCGGCCTGCAGCGCCAGGGCCAGGTTCACCGCCGTCGTGGACTTGCCGACGCCGCCCTTGCCAGAGGCGACGGCGATGATGTTCTTTACTTCCGGCAGCGGGGTCAGGTCCTTCTGCACGCGGTGCGCGAAGACACGGGAGGTCACCGACACCGTGGCTTTGGCCACGCCCGGCAGGGCTTCGACGGCGAGGCGCACCCGGTCGGCCAGGGCGGCATGCCAGCCGGCCGCGGGGTAACCCAACTGGATCTCGATGGCGACACGGTCGCCATCCACGCCGATGCCCCGCACGGCCTGGCTGCTGACCAGATCGGTGTCGGTGTGGGGGTCGTGGATGCCGGAGAGACAGGCGCGGACGCTGTCCTGGCTGGGGTTGCTCATGCGCTGGAAACCTCGGAAGAAAGCCGGCCAATTGTATCCGCATCGGCCTCGGCCCGCCCGCGGCCGGTCGGCTCTGCGATAATCGCGCCATGACTTCGACCGCACAGACCCCGACGCCGGCCCCCGCCCTCGTCACCACCGCCCTGCCCTACGCCAACGGCCCGCTGCACCTGGGTCACCTGGTGGGCTACGTCCAGGCCGACATCTGGGTGCGCGCGCGCCGCCTCGCCGGTGGAACCGTGCATTTCGTCTGCGCCGACGACGCCCACGGCACGCCGATCATGCTGGCCGCGGAAAAGGCCGGCCTGTCGCCCGAGGACTTCATCCGCGGCATGCAGGCCAGCCACGAGGCCGACTTCGCGGCCTTCGGCGTGGCCTTCGACCACTACCACTCGACCCATTCGGACGAGAACCGCGAGCTGGCCTCGCTGATCTACACCCGGCTGCGCGACGGCACGCATGGCGTGAATGCGATCGCGCGCCGTTCGATCCAGCAGCTGTTCGATCCCGAGCGGCAGATGTTCCTGCCCGACCGCTACATCAAGGGCGACTGCCCGAACTGCGGCAGCCCGGACCAGTACGGCGACAACTGCGAGGTCTGCGGCAAGGCGTATTCGCCGACCGACCTGAAGAACCCGCGCTCGGTGGTCTCGGGTGCGGTGCCGGAGCTGCGCGACTCGGAGCACTACTTCTTCGAACTGGGCAAGTTCGAGTCGTTCCTGCGCGACTGGCTGGCCGGCGACGTCGCCCACCCGGCGGTGAAGGCCAAGCTGGCCGAGTGGCTGGAAGGCGGCCTGCGCGACTGGGACATCAGCCGCGACGCGCCCTATTTCGGCTTCCCGATCCCGGACGCGCCGGGCAAGTTCTTCTACGTCTGGCTGGATGCGCCGATCGGTTACCTGGCCTCGTTCAAGGCCCTGTGCGACAGCGGCCGCGCCGATTTCGCCACCTTCACCGACGGTGCGCGCAACCGTACCGGCGAGACCGAGATGCACCACTTCCTCGGCAAGGACATCATCAACTTCCACGGCCTGTTCTGGCCGGCGATGCTGCACGGCGCCGGCTTCCGCGAGCCGACCGCGCTGCACGTCAACGGCTACCTGACGGTGAACGGCGCGAAGATGAGCAAGTCGCGCGGCACCTTCGTGATGGCGCGCACCTACCTCGACGCCGGGCTCAACCCCGAGTACCTGCGCTACTACTTCGCGGTGAAGACCGGTGCGGGCGTGGTGGATCTGGACCTGAACCTCGACGATTTCGTCGCGCGCGTAAACTCCGACCTGGTCGGCAAGTTCGTCAACATCGCCAGCCGTTGCGCGGGTTTCATCTCGAAGCGCTTCGACGGGCAACTGGCAGCAGCGTTGCCGGACCCGGCGATGTACACGCGTTTCGTCACCGGCGTGAATGAGATCGCCACCAGCTACTCCCGCGACGAGTTCGGCCAGGCCATGCGCCAGGTGATGGCGCTGGCCGATGAGGCCAACCGCTACATCGACGAGCGCAAGCCCTGGGTGATCGCCAAGCAGGAAGGCGCCGACGCCGAGTTGCAGGCCGTATGCACGCAGGGCCTGAACCTGTTCCGCCTGTTGGCCGCCGCGCTCAAGCCCGTACTGCCCGACACCGTCGCGCGCGCCGAATCCTTCCTGCGCGCACCCGTGCAGCACTGGGACGACATCGCCCAGCCGCTGACCGCCCACACCATCGCCCCTTCGAAGCGCTGATGACGCGCATCGACCCCAAGCAGATCGAAACCATGACCGATGCCAGCAAGGAAGACCTCAAGCCCGCCGAACCCCTGACCCAACCGACGAAGCCTGTGGGAGGGACTTCAGTCCCGAACAAGGCCGCCGGAACGGTCGGGACTGAAGTCCCTCCCACAGCTTTCATCGGCATCGAGGATTTCGCGAAGCTCGACCTGCGCATCGGCACCGTGCTCGAGTGCGGCTTCGTCGACGGTTCCGACAAGCTGCTGCGTTTCCTGCTCGACGCCGGCGAACTCGGCCAGCGCCAGATCTTCTCGGGCATCCGCGGCAGTTACGGCGAGCCGGAGAAGCTGGTCGGCCGCAAGGTCGTCTTCATCGCCAACCTGGCGCCGCGCAAGATGCGCTTCGGCCTGAGCGAGGGCATGATCCTGTCCGCCGGTTTCGACGGTGGCGAGCTCGCCCTGCTCGATGCCGACGCCGGCGCGCTGCCCGGCATGCCGGTGCGGTAAGCGCGCATGGACGAAATCGCCCTGCTGCTGGTCGGCGCGGTCTTCGTCAACAACTTCGTGCTGGTGAAGTTCCTCGGGCTGTGCCCGTTCATGGGCGTGTCGCGCAAGCTCGACGCCGCCTACGGCATGGCCCTGGCCACCGGCTT
The DNA here is from genome assembly GCF_007993735.1 of Arenimonas daejeonensis. Taxonomy (GTDB): domain Bacteria; phylum Pseudomonadota; class Gammaproteobacteria; order Xanthomonadales; family Xanthomonadaceae; genus Arenimonas; species Arenimonas daejeonensis. The sequence continues at coordinate 2,517,340 of NZ_CP042453.1, forward strand.
CGTGCTCACGCTTTCCTCGGCGCTGGCCTGGATGGTGCACCACTGGCTGCTGCTGCCGCTGGGGCTGGAGTACCTGCGCACGCTGGGTTTCATCCTGGTGATCGCCGCCGTGGTGCAGTTCACCGAGATCGTGATGAACCGGCAGAGCCCGCGCCTGTACCGCGTACTGGGCCTGTACCTGCCGCTGATCACCACGAACTGCGCGGTGCTGGGCGTGGCCCTGCTGAACGTGCAGGCGCGGCATACGCTGTTCGAGTCGGTGCTGTACGGCTTCGGCGCGGCACTGGGTTTCGGTCTGGTGCTGGTGCTGTTCTCGGCCATGCGCGAGCGGCTGGAAACCGCCGACGTGCCGGCCGCCTGGCGTGGCGCACCGATCGCCCCGGGTGACCGCGGGCCTGATGTCGCTGGCCTTCCTCGGCTTCTCCGGCCTGGTGCCGGCCTGACATGACCACCGCGGTGCTGGTGGTGGTGGCGCTGGCGGCCCTGCTGGGCGCCCTGCTGGGCTGGGCTGCGCGCCGGTTCCGGGTCGCGTCCGACCCGATGGTGGAACGCATAGACCGCCTGCTGCCGCAGACCCAGTGCGGACAATGCGGTTTCCCGGGCTGCAAACCCTATGCGAAGGCGATCGCCGCCGGCGAAGCCGACATCGACCAGTGCCCGCCCGGCGGCGAAGCCGGCGTCAGGGCACTCGCGGAGCTGCTGGGCCGCGAACCGAAGCCGGTGAACCCGCAGAACGGCACCGAAAAACCGCCGGTGGTGGCGCTGATCGTCGAGGACGACTGCATCGGCTGCACCAAGTGCATCCAGGCCTGCCCGGTGGACGCCATCGTCGGCGGACCCAAGCTGATGCACACGGTGATCGCCGAACTGTGCACCGGCTGCGAACTCTGCCTGCCGCCCTGCCCGGTGGACTGCATCGTGCTGGTGCCGCCGGTGCCCAGGCCGGGCGAGATCCGCTGGCCCCGCCCGGCAAGGGGCGGGACCGCGGGCTGATTCAGAGGCGCTCGACCTTGTAGCCCTTGTCGCGCAGCAGCTCCACCACGCCATCCTCGCCGAGCAGGTGCAGGGCACCGACCACGACCAGGGTTTCGTCCTCGGCCTCGTCATCGAGCATGGCCTGCAGGCGCGGCAACCAGGCCAGGTTGCGGTCGTGGTTCAGGCGCTTGTACAGCGCCGGGTATTCGGCCTTGAGCTCCGCGCCGGTTTCCTCGAACAGGGCCTCGTCGTCGCCCGCACGCCACAGCGCGTGCATGCGTTCGATCTCGCCCTGCATCTCGGCCACCTCTTCCAGCGTGTCTTCCAGCGCCTGGCGCTGTTCCTCGGCGCTCATGCCGTCGAACAGCGCGATCTGCTGGTCGAAGGTCTCGAGGCCGCGGGTGGGTTTGCCGGCCTCGCCGGCGCGGTCGGCGAAATGTTTGTCCAGGCCAAGTTCCGGGTTCAGCCCCAGCATCTGCATCTCCGTGATGCTGACCACCAGGCTGACGAACCAGGCTTCCATCGGCTGGAAGTTTTCCAGAGGAATACTGCGGCGGGCCGCGTAGGCCTCCAGCTTGCTCCAGACGTCGGGCGGCAGGGACTGCTGCAGCGTGCTGCCGTCGGTGCGCATCGCCGCCTGGGCCATGCGGGCAGGCCCGGCCGGATCTGCCATCTCGGCGGGCGACAACTCGAACACCACCTGTTCGGCATCATCGAAGGCGGCGTCGGTGCTGGACGCCAACGGGTAGTCGGCGGGCTTGAGCAGGTGGAAGGAACCGAGCAGGTAGATCGAGTTGTCGCCGTCGCTGACTTTCCACAGCAGCGGACGCGGCGGCTCGGCCCATGCCGTGCCGGCGAGGGAGAGGGACAACAGTGCGGCGATCCAGCGTTTGGACATGCTCGGTTCCTTGGGTGGAGGAATCATTCCGGGAAAGGACGCGGTTTCTTCTCGCCGGCCTCGACCCGCAGGTCCAGCCGGTTCTCCGGCAGCGGCATCGGGCAGGTCGAGAACGGCGTGAAGGCGCAGGGCGGGTTGTAGGCCTTGTTGAAGTCGAGCACGGTGGTGCCGTCGGACCCGGCCGGGTCGGCATAGACCATGCGCGAGGCGGCATAGGTCTCGTGGCCGCTGGTGCGGTCGGCGAAGGTGAAGAACAGCCGGCCATCGCCTTCGTCCACCGCCTCCATGCGGAACGACTTGCCGTCCTTCTCGAAGCTCAGCGTGCCGGGGTTGGCGAATTTCTCGATCATGCCCAGCACGTTGACGATCTCGACCGTCTGGCCGGGCGGATGCGCCTCGAACCGGGCGACGATGCGCATGTCCGGATTGATGTCGAAATAGTCCAGCCCCGGGAAGGCCGTGCGGGTGCGTGCGAACGCGTTGCGCACCCTCAGCCCGTAGCGGCCGGCGCGTTCGATCAGGATGAAGCTGGCGTCGCCCTTGTTGAAGGCGACCACCGTCGCCGTGCCGCGGGTATCGGGCACCAGCGTGACCAGCGCCTCGGCCTCCGGCACCTGGCCGTCGATGGTGACTTCAGTCTCGACGCCGGGGTGCAGCTTCAGCGTCGCCAAGCCGTCCTTGCCCAGGCTGAGCATGCCCAGCTGCGCGGGGCCGACCGCCAGCCGCGTGCCGTTGTCCTGCGCGCTGCCGACGTAGGTGGCGCCTGGCGCCAGCCAGTGCATGCCCACCAGGGACAGCCAGCCGTCGGGGCGCTGCAGGCGCGCAAGGCGCTCGTCGCGCCAGGCCAGGATCTCGCCTTCGTATTGCAGGCGTGCGGCTTTGGCCGCGCGGGCTTCGGCTTCGGCCTGGGCAGCTTCCTGTCCACCGCCGCCGCAGGCGGCCAGCACCAGGCTCGTGGTCATCGTCATCATCAGCACTCGCAGCTTCATCAACGTCCCCTCAGGAACAGGCGGTCCAGTTCGGCCTTGGTCAACTGCACCCAGGTCGGCCGGCCATGATTGCATTGGCCGCTGCGCTCGGTGGATTCCATGTCGCGCAACAGTGCGTTCATCTCCGGCAGGCTCAGCCGGCGGTTGGCGCGCACCGAGGTGTGACAGGCCAGGGTGGACAGGAGTTCATTGCGGGCCTCCTCGAGCTTGCGGCTGCTGCCGTGCTCGCGCAGGTCGGAAAGCACGTCCAGCACCAGCGCCTTCGGGTCGAGGTCGGCCAGCAGGGTCGGTACGCTGCGCACGCTCAGGGCCTGCGGGCCGGCGCGACGCAGCTCGAAGCCGTAGCCGGCGAGAGTGTCGGCATGCTGTTCGGCCAGGTCGGCCTCGCGCTCGGACACCGCCAGCGACAGCGGCACCAGCAGCGGCTGCGAGCGGATGCCCTCGCCGTCGCGGGCGGCCTTGAGGCGTTCGTAGGTGATGCGTTCGTGCGCGGCGTGCATGTCCACCAGGATGAGGCCCTGGGCGTTCTCGGCGAGTACGAAAATGCCGTGAAGTTGTGCCAGCGCATAGCCCAGCGGCGGCGCTTCGGCCTCATTGGCCGCCGGTATCGGCGCCGACGCCGGCCCGGAGGACGGACCGCCATAGAGCGCGGCATAGCCGGCCAGGGTGTCGCGCACCGGCAGGCCCAGGCCACCTGGGCCGGAGCGCCCCAGCCCGGCGGCGAAGAAGCCCCGGTCACCGGCAGACCGACATCGTGTCCAGCCGCCAGCCCGGCCCGGGTCGACGCCAGCGCCTCGTGCAGCGTGCGGTAGATGAACTCGTGCACCAGCCGCTGTTCGCGGAAACGCACCTCGTGTTTGGCCGGGTGCACGTTCACGTCCACCTGCCGCGGGTCGCATTCCAGGAACAGTACGAACGCCGGATGCCGGCCATGGAACAGCACGTCCGCATACGCCTGCCGCACCGCATGCGCGACAGTGCGATCGCGCACCGCGCGGCCGTTGACGTAGAAATACTGCTGGTCGGCACTGGAGCGCGCCGCGGTCGGCAGCCCGACCCAGCCGTGCAGCCGCAGCCCGGCACCGGCATGTTCGATCTGCAGGCACTGCGCCGTGAACTCCTCGCCAAGCGCCTCGGCCACGCGCCGCGCGCGTTCGGCACCGTCGCGCACCGGCTTGTAGTGACGCGACAGGCGGCCGTTGTGGCTGATGCGCAGTTCGACGTGCGGACGCGCCAGTGCCAGCGAGCGCAGCCACTCTTCGATGTGGCCCAGCTCGGTGCGTTCGGCGCGCAGGAACTTGCGCCGCGCGGGTACGTTGTAGAACAGGTCGCGCACTTCCACCGTGGTGCCGACCGGATGCGGGAACGGCTGCGGTGGCGCGACCTTGCCGCCCTCCACTTCCAGCCGCACGCCATGTTCCTGCGCCGACGTGCGCGAGTTCAGCGCGAAACGGCTGACCGAGGCGATCGAAGGCAGTGCCTCGCCGCGGAAGCCCAGCGTCGCGACTTCCTCGAGATCGTCGAGTGAGCCGATCTTGCTGGTGGCGTGGCGCGAGATCGCCAGCGGCAGTTCGTCGGCCGGAATGCCGCCACCGTCATCGCGGATCCGGATCAGGCGGATGCCGCCTTCCTCCAGGTCGATGTCCACGCGGGTGGCGCCGGCGTCGAGCGCGTTCTCCACCAGTTCCTTGACCACCGAGGCCGGGCGTTCGACCACCTCGCCCGCGGCGATCTGGTTGACGAGGGTGTCGGGAAGCTGCTGGATCGGCACGGCCTGGCGGGTCTCGGGGCAACGAGACCGGATGATAGCAGCGGCGGCCGGTTTACTCGGGAAGCGAGGCGACGGTCGTGGCGGCCATCGGGATGGTCAGGCGCTCGCCGATGCGCACGGTGTCGCCCTTGAGCTTGTTGGCGGTCCGGATGGTGTTCATCGGCACGCCGTGGCGGGCCGCGATCAGACTCAGGGTCTCGCCGCGGCTGACCACGTGCTGGCGGCTGCCGCCGAACTGGCCCTGGTGGGCGGCATACCAGGTGCCCGGAGGCGCCTGGTTGGCGAAATAGCCGCGCACGCCGCTGACGATGGCCGCGGCCATGCGGCTGCGGTACGCCGGGTCGCTGAGCTTGGCCTCTTCGCCCGGGTTGGAGATGAAACCGGCCTCGACCAGCATCGAGGGCACGTCGGGCGAACGCAGCACCACGAAGTTGGCGCGTTCGATCTGCGGCTTGTGCGCCTTGCCGACCTGCTTGAGTGCGGCCAGCACTTCGCTGGCGACGTCGTCGGATACGCGCATCGTGGCGTTCTGTGAAAGATCCAGCAGCACAGCGGCGAGGTTCTTGTCGCGGGCATCGAGTTCGACGCCGCCGACCAGGTCGGCCGCGTTTTCCTGGTCGGCCAGCCAGCGCGCCGCTTCCGAGGAAGCACCGCGCAGCGACAGCACGTACACCGACGCGCCGCTGGCGGCGCGGTTGTGGGCGGCATCGGCGTGCAGGGAAATGAACAGGTCGGCCTGCGCTTCGCGGGCGATCATGTAGCGCTGGTCCAGCGGGATGAACACGTCGCGGTCGCGCACCAGGAAGGCCTGCATGCCCGGGTCGGCGTTGATCTGCGCGGCGAGTTCGCGCGCCGCGGCCAGCGTGATGTTCTTTTCGTACTTGCCGGTCGGGCCGATCGCGCCCGGGTCCTGCCGCCGTGGCCGGCGTCGATGGCGATGATCAGCTTGCGCTGGCCGGTGCCGATGACGTCCTGCACGGTGCGCGCCGGCGCCGGCTTGCCGGCGACCGTGTCGGTGTCGGTGAACAGTTCAAGCACCAGGCGCGCGCTGTTGCCATGGCGCTCGATGCGGCTGCGCGGCTTCACCTCTCGGCCCAGGTCGAGCACGACGCGCAACTGGTTGTCGGCCGGCTTGCCGGTGCGCACGCCGGCGACCACGCCGTTCGGCGCCGGCGCCTTGTAACCGCCCGCCAGCGAGCTGCCGGAAAGATCCAGCACCAGGCGATCGGGATTGGATAGGGTGAAAAGCTTGTAGTCGGCGGTATCGGTGAGCTCGAGCACCGCCCGGGTGCCGGTCTCGCCTTCGACCAGGGTCACGCCCTTGAGCTGGGCCGCCTGGGCGCCGGACGCGGCCAGACCCAGCAGGGTCGAAACGATCAGCAGCAGGGCAAGATTCCGGCGCATGGGCGGGATTGAACCACCGGGCCACGGCAAAAGCAAGAAATTTCCTTTGGAATCCGGGACCTGCCAAACCTTCCTCGGATTCGGTTCAGAAGACGCCCGGAGAAGCTGTCATTCCGGGCCCCGGCCGAGCCTGTCCAGCCAGGCCCGGCCGGCCCCGGTCCCCGCCTGGAGGCGGGCACGGCGCCCTGCCCCCTCGGTCGCCAGCTGCAGCCGCAGGTCCGGGGCCGGCAGGCTGCCGGCCCCACGCTCAGGCCATTCCACCAGCCACAGGGTGGCGTCGGCCGCCAGGTCGTCCAGGCCCAGGAAGTCCAGTTCGGCGGCGCCCGCCAGGCGGTACAGGTCCAGGTGCGCGGCTTCCCCGCCGGGGACCGGATAACGCTCGATCAGGGTGTAGGTCGGGCTCTTGATCGCCCCCGTTACGCCCAGCGCGCGCAACCAGGCGCGGGCCAGGGTGGATTTCCCGGCGCCGAGCTCGCCTTCCAGACCACGGCGCGCTCCGGCTGCGTCCGCGCCAGGGCGGTGGCCAGGGCTTCGGTGGCGTCCGGGTCGGGCAGCAGGCGGTCGGGGTTCATTCGGGATTGGCCATGCGGCGCAGGTGGGGAAACAGATCGGAAGGCAGCAGGCCGCGTTCGCCGCCGATGCGGGCGGCGGCATCCCCGGCCGCCGCATGCAGCAGCGCACCGGCCACCGCGGCCTGGAACACCGGCAAGTGCTGCGCCTGCAGCGCCGCGATCACGCCCGACAGCACGTCGCCCATGCCGCCCGTGGCCATGCCGGGATTTCCGGCGGCGATCACCGCCGGGATTTCACCGGGCGCGGCGACGATCGTGCCGGCGCCCTTGAGCACCACCACGCAACGGAACTTCTGCGCCAACGCCTCGGCAGCACCGAAACGGTCGGCCTGCACCTCACGCTTGTCCTTGCCCAGCAGGCGCCCGGCCTCGCCCGGATGCGGCGTGATCACCGCACCAGGCACGGCGTGCGGTTCCTCGGCGAGCAGATTGAGTGCATCGGCGTCCAGCACCAGCGGCTTGTCCGCCGCCAGCGCGGCGCGATAGAGACTGCGGCCCCACGCCCCCTGCCCCAGCCCGGGCCCGACCGCCAGCACCGTGGCGCGCTCCAGCAGTGGCAGTAACGCCTCCACGCTTTCGACCGCGTGCGTCATCGCTTCCGGGCGCGCCGCGACCAGGGCCGCGACACCGGCGCTGCGCGTGGCCACGCTGGCCAGGCCGACCCCCGTGCGCAACGCACCCTCCGCGCACAGGCGCACCGCCCCGCCCATGCCCACTTCACCGCCGATGCACAGGACATGGCCGTGTTCGCCCTTGTGTGCGTTCGCATGCCTGGGCGTCAGCCAGCGGGCCAGGCCGTCCGGGCGGCACAACCAGGCCGCCGGCACGAACTCGTCGAAGACGCCGAACTTCAGGTCGAGGCGATCCAGCAGGACCTCACCGTCGAAGTCGCGGGCCATGCCGGTGTAGAGGCCGCGTTTGGCCGCAATGAAGCTGAGCGTGACGTCGGCGCGCACGGCAACGCCCGCGGCGTGGCCGGTGTCGGCATCCAGGCCCGAGGGCACGTCCAGCGACAGCACCGGCACGCGGCTGGCATTGATGCGTTCGATCATCGCCCGCGACGCCTCCGACGGCGCCCGCGCCAGGCCCGTGCCGTAGAGCGCGTCCACCCAGAGCCCGGCTTCGGGCAGCAGGCCGTCGAAGCTGGCCACGGCACCCCGGCCGCGCGCCAATCGGCCAGGGCCTGTCGCGCTTCGGGACTGCGGGGCGTGGCGCCCGGCGGCGTCACCACGTGCACGCTGCAGCCGGCCGCATGCGCCAGCCGCGCCAGCACGTATCCGTCGCCGCCATTGTTGCCCGGACCGCAGGCGATGCCGATGCGGCGCACCGCCGGCCAGCGCTGCTGCACCAGGCGCCAGGCGGCGGAGGCGGCCCGCGTCATCAGCTCGTAGCCGGACAGCTCCAGCACCTCGATGGCGTGGTCGTCCATGGCCCGCACCTGGGCCGGGCGGTACAGCGGCAGCAGTTCGCTCATGGCGGGATTCTATACTTGCCCCCGTGCACGACCTCGCCGCCCTGACCGAACGCATCAAACGCTGGAGCCGGGAACTGGGCTTCCAGCAGACCGGCGTGGCCGGCATAGCCTGGGCGAGGACGAGGCGCACCTGCGCGACTGGCTGGCCAGGGGCCAGCACGGCGACATGGACTACATGGCCCGCCACGGCGACAAACGCACGCGGCCCGATCAGCTGGTGCCGGGCACCCTGCGCGTGATTTCGGTGCGCATGGACTACGGCACCGGCGACGATGCCGCGGCCTGGGCGACGCTGGAAGACGGCGAACGCGCCTACGTCGCCCGCTACGCGTTGGGACGCGACTACCACAAGGTGATGCGCAACCGGCTGCAGAAACTCGCCGACCGGATCGCCGCCGACATCGGTCCGTTCGGCTATCGCGCTTTCGTGGATTCGGCGCCGGTGCTGGAGCGTGCACTGGCGCGCGACGCCGGCTTGGGCTGGATCGGCAAGCACAGCTGCCTGATCAACAAGGACGCCGGCAGCTGGTTTTTCCTGGGCGAGATCTACACCGACCTGCCGCTGCCGGTGGATACGCCGGCCAGCGCGCACTGCGGCACCTGCACGCGCTGCATCCAGGTGTGCCCGACCGGCGCCATCGTCGCGCCCTACCGCGTGGATGCGCGCCGCTGCATCAGCTACCTGACGATCGAACTCAGGGAATCGATTCCCGAGGAACTGCGGCCGCTGGTCGGCAACCGCGTGTTCGGCTGCGACGACTGCCAGTTGGCCTGCCCCTGGAACAAGTTCGCCGTGCGCAGCGACGAGTCCGATTTCCGGGTCCGGCACGGGCTGGACCAGGCCAGCCTGGTCGAGCTGTTCGCATGGAGCGAAGAGGAATTCCTGCGCAACACGGAAGGCTCGGCGATCCGCCGCACCGGCTACGAAGGCTGGCTGCGCAATATCGCCGTGGCCTGGGCAATGCCGCCGGCACGCCGCAGGTGCTGCAAGCGCTGGCTTCGCGCCGTGACCATCCCAGCGCGCTGGTGCGCGAGCACGTGGCCTGGGCGCTGGCCCGCCACGCGCATTGATCCCGGCGTTCAACGCCGGGCGCGGATCTCCGCGAGCAGGGCACGGGTGACCGGATCGGCCGGCTCGGTCTCGCCGGCGACCGCCGGCAACAGTTCGTTGGCGATGCGCTTGCCCAGCTCCACGCCCCACTGGTCGAAGGCGTTGATGCCCCAGAGCACCGACTGCACGTAGACGCTGTGCTCGTACAGCGACAGCAGCGCGCCGAGCGAACGCGGACTCAGTTCATCGAGCAGGAACAGCGTGGAAGGCCGCCCACCGGGATAGCGCTTGTTGCCGTCGCTCGAGCCGGCGCCGTTCGCCAGCGCCTCCGCCTGCGCCAGCAGGTTGGACAGCAGCACGGCGTGGTTCTCGGCGTAACCGTGGTTGGGGCGCACCACGCCGATGAAATCGGACGGCACCGGATCGCAGCCCTGGTGCAGCGCCTGGAAAAACTGTGCTGGACCGTGGTGCCCGCCCCACCCCACAGCACCGGCACGGTCGCCGTCGCCACCGGGCTGCCGTCGGCGTGCACGGACTTGCCCAGGCTTTCCATCACCAGTTGCTGCAGATAGGCCGGCAACAGCGCCAGGCGTTCGTCGTAGGGAAGCACGGCCTGGCTGACGTAATCGAGCCCGTTGTGGTTCCAGATGGCCGCCAGCGCATGCCAGACCGCCAGGTTGGCCTCGGGCGGCGACTGCAGCACGTGCGCGTCCATCTCCGCCGCACCGTCCAGCAGCCGGGCGAAACCCTCGCGACCGATCGCCAGCTGCAGGGCGAAACCCACCGCCGACCAGAGCGAGAACCGGCCGCCGACCCAATCCCACATCGGCAGCACGCGTCGCGCCGCGACGCCGAACGCGCCGGCCCGGTCGACATTGGCGCTGATCGCGTACAAGCGCTCGCCGCCGCCCATCCACTCGCGCAGCAAGGCGCCGTTGAGCAGCGTTTCCTGCGTGCTGAAGCTCTTGGACACCAGGATCGCCGCCGTGCGCGCCGGATCCAGGCCGCGCACCAGGTGCTGCACGGCACTGCCGTCCACGTTGCTGAGGAAATGGATGCGGAAACGGCCGTCGTGGTAGTCCTTCAGCGCATCCACCGCCAACCTCGGCCCGAGGTCGGACCCACCGATGCCGACATTGACGATGTCGGTGACACCGCTCGCCGCGAGTTCGTCATGCAGGGCGTCCATGCGCACCCGCACCGCCAGTGCGTCCCGGTGCGCCGATTCGGCCAGGGCGCCGATGCCCAGGTTGCCGCGCAACGCGGTGTGCAGGGCCGGCCGCGCTTCCGACACGTTGACGTCCGCGCCGTCGAACAGCGCCCGGATCGCCGCCGGCACCTCCGCCTGGCGCGCGAGGTCGAGCAACATTCCGAACGCTTCCCTGTCGAAGTGCTGGCGCGCGAAGTTCGCATGGATCGGGCCGACCCGCAGCGACAAATCGGCGCTGCGGCCGGGCGTATCCAGGTTCAGTTGCCGCAGCGTCGTCGCCGAGCTGCGCTGCGCTTCGCGCCTGAGCATCTGCCAGTGGCTGGGGGTCAGCATTCGGAATCCTTGCCGTTGGGGGCGAAATCCGGCGCCCGCGTCAGGGGCCGTCGAACTCGAGGTTGTCGATCAGGCGGGTGCGGCCCAGGCGCGCGGCGATCAACGCCAGCAGGCCGGTCTCGTCGGGCGACTTTGGCCGCGACAGGTCGGCGCGCCGCACTTCGGTGTAGTCCACGCTGAAGCCCGCCGCCTCCAGCCGTGCGGTGGCCTCGTCCTCGATGCCGGCGATCGGCAGGCCCTGGGCGTGCGGCGTCGCGCATGAACAGCAGCGTCTGGTGGATGCGCGTCGCGGTCTGGCGCTCGTCACCCTGCAGGTACTGGTTGCGCGAACTCATGGCCAGGCCATCGGATTCGCGCAGGGTCGGTGCCGGGATGATCTCGACCGGGAAGCTCATCTCGCGGGCCATGTAGCGGATCACCTGCAGCTGCTGGTAGTCCTTGCGGCCGAACACCGCCAGGTCGGGCTGCACCATGTTGAACAGGCGCGCCACCACCTGCGCCACGCCATTGAAATGGCCGGGCCGGAACGCGCCGTCGAGGATGTCGGTGATGCCCGGCACGTGCATCTGCACGCAGGCCATGGTGCCGTAGGGATACATCTGCTCGACCGGTGGCAGGAACAACGCGTCGCAGCCACGTTCGGCCAAGCCGTTGATGTCGCTGTCGGGCGTGCGCGGGTAACGCGCGTAGTCCTCGTTCGGCCCGAACTGGGTCGGATTGACGAAGATGCTGGCGACCACGCGATCGGCATGCCGGCGCGCCAGGTCGATCAGCGCATGGTGGCCGGCGTGCAGGTTGCCCATGGTCGGTACGAAACCGACGCTGGCGCCTTCGCGCCGCCATTGCCTGATCTGTGCGCGCAACGCGGCCAGCGTGGTGTGGGTCTGCATGTGTCTTCAGTATCCGTGTTCGGGACCGGGGAATTCGCCGCTGCGCACGGCGGCCGCATAGGCCTGGAAAGCGCCCAGGACGGAGCCGCCCGTGGCCAGGAAATCCTTGACGAAACGCGGCCGGCGATGGCCGCTGTTCATGCCCAGCAGGTCGTGCATCACATAGGATCTGGCCATCGCAGGCCGGCCCGGCGCCGATGCCGATGGTGGGGATGGCGATGGCCGCGGTGATTTCCGCCGCCAGCGCCGAGGGTACGCATTCGAGCACCAGCAGGTCGGCGCCGGCATCGGCGACCGCCCTGGCGTCGGCCAGCAGTTTTTCGCCGCGGCGGCTTCCTTGCCCTGCACCTTGTAACCGCCCAGGCGCAGCACCGACTGCGGCGTCAGGCCCAGATGGGCGCAGACGGGAATCTCGCGCTCGGACAGGAAGCGGATCACGGCGAGCTTGTGGTCGGCACCTTCCAGCTTGACCATCGCCGCGCCCGCCTGCAGGCAGCGCGTGGAGGCTTCGAGTGCACGCTCCGGCGTGGCATCGGCCTGGAACGGCAGGTCCGACATAAGGAAGGCGGAGGTCAGGCCCGCCGCGACGCAGCGCGTGTGGTAGACGATGTCGTCCACCGTCACCGGCAGCGTGCTGTCGTGGCCCTGGCAGACCATGCCCAGGAGTCGCCGACCAGCACCAGGTCGATGCCGGCCTCGTCGACGCTGCGGGCGAAGCCGGCGTCATAGGCGGTCAGCGAGACGATGCGCCGGCCTTCGGCCTTCATCTGGCGCAGGGCCGGTACCGTCAGGCGCGTGCGCGCCGTGGTCTTGGGGTCGTTCGCGTACATGGCGGTGGCCCGGGGTGGGGACGCCTAAGGTATCGCTTCGATGCCTGCGGTATCCACCGCCGCGAGCAGGTCCCTGACCACGCCGCGACCGGGTACGGTCAGCCCGGGTGCGATTTCCGCCAGCGGTACCAGCACGAAGGCGCGTTCGTGCAGGCGCGGGTGCGGCAGGCTCAGGCCGGCCTCGTCGATCACCTCGTCGCCGTACAGCAGCAGGTCGAGGTCGAGCACGCGCGGGCCCCAGCGGTCTTCCGGGCGACGCACGCGTCCGAAACGCTGTTCGATCTCCAGCAGCGAATCCAGCAGCACGCGCGCGACCATGCGGGTCTGCAGTTCAACCACGGCGTTGAGGAAGTCCGGCTGGTCGGTGCGGCCCCAGGCCGGCGTGCGATAGAGCGCCGACTGGCGGCGGATGGTGGTCTGCGGCAACGCGTCCACCGCCCACAGCGCCTCGGTGAGCGTGGTCTCGACATCGCCCTCGTTGCCGCCGAGGCCGACGAAGGCGCGGATCGGCGCGTCCGGCCTCATTCCGCGGCGCCCTCGCCTCCGCCGGGTTTGCGGCGGCGGCGACGTTTGCGCGGGGCATCGGCGGACGTGTTGTCGTTGCCGGCGGGTTCGCCTTCGGCGCGGGCGCGACGCGGCGCTTTCGACTCAGGCGTTCGGCCAGCTGCTCCGGTGCCTGGGCCTGGGCCTCGCGCCAGAAGGCCAGGTCATCGGCGACATCGGGCGCAGCGCTGGCGCGCAGTTCGAGGAAATCGTAGGCGGCGCGGAAACGCGGATGCGACAACAGGCGGAACACGCGTTTCTTCACCCGCTGGTTGAAACGCGGCTGCAGCAGCCAGATCTCCTGCATCGGCATCGAGAAGCGCCGCGGCAGCGCGATGCGCTGGGCCTGGTGCAGGGTGACGCGGTCGGCGGCGCGCTGCTGCGCCACCAGCGGGTCGGTGCCGCCCTTCTGCAGCACCGCCAGCTCGCGGCAGTACGCCGGCCACAGCAGGGCCGCGAACAGGAAGGCCGGCGTCACCGGCTTGTCCTCGGCGATGCGCTTGTCGGTATTGCGCAGGGCCTGCAGCAGCATGGCGCGCAGGGCGCCGCTGCGGTTGGTCTCCAGCGCGACGGCGGTCTCGGGGAACAGCGCCGGCAGCAGGCCGTGGTCTTCCAGCGTCGTGAAGCTGGCTTCGGCGTGGCCGGCCAGGAACATCTTCAGGCATTCGTCGAACAGGCGCGCGGGCGGCGCCGCCGACAGCAGGGGCGCCAGTTCGGGTATCGGTGCGGCCGCATCCGGCGCGATGCTGAAACCGAGCTTCGCGGCCAGGCGCGCCGCGCGCAGCATGCGCACCGGATCCTCGCGGTAGCGTTCGACCGGGTCGCCGATCAGGCGCAGCACGCGGTCCTGGCAGTCCTGGTAACCGCCGACATAATCACGCACCGAGAAATCCTCGATGGCGTAATACAGGGCATTGGCGGTGAAGTCGCGACGGACCGCATCGTCCTCGATCGTGCCGTAGACGTTGTCGCGCAGCAGGCGGCCGCCGTCCTCGGTCTCGCGGTCGCCGCTGCCGTCGTCGATGTTGGCGCGGAAGGTGGCCACCTCGATGATCTCGCGGCCATAGACCACGTGCGCCAGCCGGAACCGGCGGCCGATCAGCCGGCAATTGCGGAACAGCGCCTTCACCTGTTCGGGCGTGGCGTCGGTGGCGACGTCGAAGTCCTTGGGATGCCCGCCGACCAGCAGGTCGCGCACGGCGCCGCCCACCAGGTAACTGGAAACCACCCTCTCGCAGGCGGTAGAGCACGCGCAACGCGTTCGGACTGATGTCCTTGCGGGAAATGCCGTGCTCGGCGCGCGGCACGATCAGGGGTTGGGTCGGAATGGCGATACGGGTGTCCGTCATGGGGGCGAGGCGGCGCGGGGTCCTTGCGCGGCGGCGGGCGGCGGGCCGGATTGCTTCCCGGCGGCGGTCAAGCCGGCTATACTAGCGCCCGTCCTGCAGCTTCGCCATCCGCGCTCCCTTCGTCTAGTGGCCTAGGACACGGCCCTCTCAAGGCTGGAACAGGGGTTCGAGTCCCCTAGGGAGCGCCATCATTCCGAAGGCCCGGCCATTGCCGGGCCTTCTTCTTTCCGGACACCGGCGCTGGGCGCAGCATCGCGCTGCGGCTAGAATCCACGCCATCCGAACGCCCGCGAGTCCCGGCCATGCCCTTTGTCGTCATCGAGAACTGCATCCGCTGCAAATACACCGACTGCGTCGAGGTCTGCCCGGTGGACTGCTTCCACGAGGGCCCGAACTTCCTTGGTGATCGACCCGGAAGAATGCATCGACTGCACCCTGTGCGAGCCCGAATGCCCGGCCAAGGCGATCTACCCGGAAGATGACGTGCCCGCGGGCCAGGAAGGTTTCATCGCCCTCAATGCCGAACTGTCGAAGGCCTGGCCGGTGATCACCACCCGCAAGGACCCGCTGCCCGACGCCGCCGAGTGGGACGGCAAGACCGGCAAGCTCGACGAACTCCAGCGCTGAAGCCCGGCGCAACCATGAAAAAAAGGCGCCTCGCGGCGCCTTTTTGTTTCGCGGTTCCCGCGGCTCAGCCCAGGCGCGCCTTGAGCAGGGCCAGCAGCTGCGGGCCCGGGCCGGTGGTCAGCGGCTGGCCGTTGGCGCCCAGGGCCACCACCCGGGTCTGCTCGCCCACCGCTTCGGCGCGGATCAGCATGGCCGTGCCCTGGTAGGTCACCTCATAGCTGTTGAGCAACTGGGCGCGGTCGCCCAGGGTCACGCCGTCGATCTTGGCCAGGGCCAGGCCGAGCCGGCGCCAGGCGCTGTCCACGGTGTCGTCGATGGTGAACGAATCGATGCCGGCGACGGCCACGCCCGACGCCGTCGACGAGGGCACGCCGGCCACGGGCGCGGCGACGTTCGGGTTCGCGGTCACTTCGGGCACGGTGACGGCGCCGGCGGTGGACGGCAGGTCCAGGCCCGGCGGCACTTCCAGCGGGCGGTTCTGCACGCTGTTTTCGTAATCGGCGTCCATGCCCAGCTTGGACCGGGTCCAGGCACAGCCGCCCTGGGAAAGCAGGGCGACGGCGATGGCGCCGATCAGCAGCGGGCGGAAGGAAAACGGGGACGCGGTCATGGTGATCTCGGGTGGCACCGCGGCAGCGCCGCGGGCTCGGTGCGATAGGGTGAATGGCCGATAGGGTAAACGGCTTAAGGGGTTTCGTGTTCAAGGCGGTCGCAGAGCCCGGCCATGGCGTCGGCCCGGCCATGGTGTGCTTGCGACAGCGCCAGCAGCGGCAGGCGCAGGCCGTGGCCGATGCCCTGGCGGGCCAGAACGGCCTTGACCGGGATCGGGTTGGATTCGACGCCGAGGAAGTCGTACAACTCGGCCAGCCGGGCATCCAGCGCCGCAGCCGCGTCGCCCTGCCCCGCAGCGACCCGTTCGCAGAGCCGGCGGAAAGTGGCCGGCACGATGTTCGAGGCCACGGAGATGACACCTGCGGCACCACCGCGCATTGCCCGCACGAACGTCGGGTCGTCGCCACTCAACAGGGCGAAATCAGCACCGGCAAGCGGATAAAGCGCACTCCAGCGCGCTTCGTCGCCACGGGCTTCCTTCAGGCCGACGATGCCCGGGTGCCGGCACAGCCGGGCGACGGTCTCGGGCAGCAGGTCGCAGCCGGTGCGGCCCGGCACGTTGTAGAGCACCACCGGCAGGCCGCCCTGCTCGGCTACCGCGGTGTAATGAGCCACCAGGCCGTCCTGGGTCGGACGCACATAGGGTGGCGTCACGACCAGGGCCGCGTCGGCACCGCCGTCGCGGGCCAACCGGGTCTGGGCGATCGTCTTGGCGGTGTTGGACTGGCCGGTGCCGGCCAGCACGACCAGCCTGCCGCCGGCCTGGGCCACCGCCGCGCGCAGCAGTGTCGTGTATTCGTCGTCCGACAGCGCCGCCGCTTCGCCGGTGGAACCGGCGACGACGATGCCGCGGCTGCCGCCACGCAGCTGCAGGTCGATCAGGCGCTGCCAGGCGTCGAGGTCGAGGTCGCCGGCCGGCGTGAACGGGGTGGCCAGGGCGGTGATGCTGCCGGAAAGGTGCAAAGGAAGGGCCTTGCAGGGACTGGGGCCGATGTTACTTGCGGGCTCAAAGCGGCGGCAAGTATGCTGGCTGCGAACATTCCGCGCAGCTTCAGTCGCGCCGCCACGGAACACCGAATTGACCGACCCTGCCGCACGCCCGACCGCCAACGAGAACCACCTGCTGATCAGCGCCTACACCACGCATCCGCAGTCGCCGCTCTTGGCCGTCACCCGCCGCATTTCCGACAGTGGTTGCAACATGGTGGACGCCCGCCTGTCCACGGTCGGCCGCGACGTGTCCGTGACCGCGCTGGCAGTGGGTTCCTGGGATGCCGTGGCCAAGCTCGAGGCCATGCTGACCCGGCTCGAGCGCGAGGAAGGTTACAAGCTGGTCTGGTACCGCACCGGCCCCAAGGCCCTGCAGTCGAACCTGCTGCCCTACATCGTCGAAGTGGTCGCCGCCGACAAGCCCGGCATCCTGTTCCAGCTGGCCGACTTCTTCGACCGCCAGGGCATCACCATCGAAAGCCTGCACAGCTCGCGCTATCGCGCCATGCAGACCGGCGCCGACATGTTCTCGGCCCAGGTCACCATCGGCATCCCGGCCAACATGCACATCGCGGCCCTGCGCGACGATTTCCTCGAGTTCTGCGACCACCTGAACCTCGACGCCATCATGGACCCGATGAAGTTCTGAGCACGGAATGATCGACACCGGCGACCGCATCTTCGACCTCCCCCTGGCACTGGGCAGTGGCCGCACCGCCAACCTGTCCGACTACCGGGGCCGCTGGCTGGTGCTGTACTTCTACCCCAAGGACAACACGCCGGGCTGCACCACCGAAGGCATGGAGTTCAATGCCGTCTACCCGAAGATCCGCAAGGCCGGCGGCGACCTGCTCGGCGTGTCGCGCGACTCGGTGCGCTCGCACGCCAACTTCTGCACCAGACATGGTTTCGTGTTCGACCTGGTTTCGGACGCCGATGAAGCACTATGCCGCGCCTTCGGCGTGATCAAGCCCAAGAAGCTCTATGGCCGCGAATACGTCGGCATCGAACGCAGCACCTTCCTGATCGACCCCAAGGGCCGCGTCGCCGAAAGCTGGCGCGGGGTGAAAGTGGCCGGCCACGCCGAGGAAGTCCTCGCGGCCCTGCAGAAGGCCGCCAAGGCAAAGTGACCCACCCCCGCGAAATTCCGCACCGCCGTCTCGCCCCGCGAGCCACGGCGGTCCGCTGCCGTGCGTTCCAAGGAAGACCGAAAGCCGCGGGCGCGGGACGCGCCTTTGCGGTCACACAGGGATGTGAGTCTGTTGTCCGTGTCCAACCTAGCCGAGAACCCCATGACTAGAAGCAAGCGGATCTACGTACTGGACACCAACGTGCTGATGCACGACCCGACCTCGCTGTTCAAGTTCGAGGAGCACGATGTCTTCATCCCGATGATGGTCCTGGAGGAGCTGGACAACGGCAAGAAGGGCCACAGCGAAGCCAGCCGCAACGCCCGCCAGGTCAGCCGCTTCCTCAACGAGATCATCGAGGCGCACGGCGGCCAGAACCTCGAACAGGGCGTGAAGCTGGAACAGCCCAAGGGCCTGCAGCTGCGTGCGCAGGAAAGCGTCGGCCGCCTGCTGTTCCAGCTCAAACCGGTCGAAGGCGGCAAGAAGTTCGGCAAGGTCATGCCGGACAACCTGATCCTGTCGTCGATCCTGCAGCTGATCGAGGACAACCCCGGCGTGCCGGTGGTGCTGGTGTCCAAGGACATCAACCTGCGCATCAAGGCTTCCATCGCCGGCGTCAAGGCCGAGGACTACGAAAACGACAAGGCGATCGACGACTTCAACCTGCTGTTCACCGGCGCCAACGAGCTGCCGGCGGATTTCTGGGAGCGCCACGAAGGCAGCCTGCGCAGCTGGACCGAAAAGGGCCGCACCTTCTACGAAGTGCGCCGCACCGAGGACGACGGCTGGTACCCGAACCAGTTCCTGTACATGCCCGGCGACGACGAAGTGGAGATGAAGGTCGCCAGGCTCGACGACCAGCGCGCCGTGCTGCAGATCGTCGACGACTTCCGCAACCCGCAGCACCAGGTCTGGGGCATCAACGCCCGCAACCGCGAGCAGAACTTCGCCTTCAACGCCCTGATGGACCCGGACATCGACTTCGTCACCCTGCTCGGCACCGCCGGCACCGGCAAGACGTTGCTGGCGCTGGCGGCGGGCCTGACGCAGACCATGGACATCCAGCGCTACCGGGAGATCATCATGACCCGCGCGACGGTGAGCGTGGGTGAGGACATCGGCTTCCTGCCCGGCACCGAAGAGGAAAAGATGACCCCCTGGATGGGCGCGTTGACCGACAACCTCGAAGTGCTGACCCACACCGAGGACCACGGCAGCTGGGGCCGTGGCGCCACCAACGAACTGCTGGCGTCGCGCATCAAGATCCGCTCGATGAACTTCATGCGCGGCCGCACCTTCCTCAACCGCTGGGTGATCGTGGACGAGGCGCAGAACCTGACGCCCAAGCAGATGAAGACCCTGATCACGCGCGCCGGCCCGGGCACCAAGATCATCTGCATGGGCAACGTCGAGCAGATCGACACGCCCTACCTGACCGAAACCACGTCGGGCCTGACCTACGCGGTGGACCGCTTCAAGAACTGGGCGCATTCGGCCCACATCACCCTGCGTCGCGGCGAGCGTTCGAGACTGGCCGACTACGCTTCGGAAGTGCTCTGAGGCCAGTAGTCTTAATGATGTACTGAACATCACGATAGATGTACGGTACTTGCAGCACAGGGGCTCCAGGCGTCAAATGACGCCTGGAGCCCCTCAGGTGCCGCCACCATGATCACCGCCGCCCAACTGCGTGCCGCGCGCGCCCTGCTCGGCATCGACCAGCGAACCCTGGCCGCCCTCGCCGGCCTGTCCCTTCCCACGATCCAGCGCATGGAAGCCAGCACCGCCGGCACCGTCGGCGGCAAGGTGGATTCGCTGACCCGGATCGTCGCGGCGCTGGATGCTGCCGGCGTCGAACTGATCGGCAATGCACAACCCAGCCAGGGCCAGGGCCGCGGCGTGCGCCTGAAGGACCTCGGCCCATGAGCCTCTGGCGCGAACGGGTGGCACAACATTTCCACCCGAAACTGGCCACCGTGCTGCGCGAGGGCTACCGGCTCGGCGACCTTCGCGCCGACAGCATCGCCGGCCTCACCGTGGCCATCGTCGCGCTGCCCCTGGCGATGGCCCTGGCCGTGGCCAGCGGCGCGGATCCCGGCACGGGCCTGGTCACCGCCATCATCGCCGGCTTCCTGATCTCGGCACTGGGCGGTTCGAGGTTCCAGATCGGTGGGCCTACCGGCGCCTTCATCCCGATCGTGTACGCGATCATCGTCAGCCACGGCTTCGACGGCCTGGTGCTCGCGACGCTGATGGCTGGCGTCATCCTGGTGGCGGCGGGCCTGCTGCGTATCGGCACGCTGATGAAATACCTGCCGCAACCGCTGGTCACCGGTTTCACCGCCGGCATCGCGGTCATCATCTTCGCCAGCCAGATCAAGGATCTGCTCGGGCTGCAGACGCCCCAACTGCCCGCCGAGTTCCTGCCCAAGCTGGCGGCGATCGGCCAGCACCTGGACAGCTTCAACCCGTGGGCGCTGGCCATGGCCCTGGGCTGCGTGGTCATCATTGTCGGCACACGCCGGCTGGCGCCCACCGCACCGGGTTTCCTGTTCGCCGTGGTCATCAGCGCGATCGCCACCGTGGCGTTCGGGCTGCCGGTGGACACCATCGGCTCGCGCTTCGGTGGCATCCCCAGCGCCCTGCCCACGTTCGCCGTGCCCGACATCGGCTTCGCGCGTTTGTTCGAACTGCTGCCCGCCGCGCTCACCATCGCCTTCCTTGCCGGCATCGAATCACTGCTGTCGGCGGTGGTGGCGGACGGCATGACCGGTCGCCGCCACCGTTCCAACACCGAACTGATCGCCCAGGGCCTGGCCAACACAGGTTCGCCCTGTTCGGCGGCCTGCCCGCCACCGGCGCGATTGCCCGCACCGCGACCAACATCCGCGCCGGCGGCCGCACGCCGGTGGCCGGAATGCTGCATGCGCTCTTCCTGCTCGCCTTCGTGCTGTGGGCGGCAGGCCTGGCGAGCTACGTGCCGATGCCGGCGCTGGCCGGCGTGCTGGTGGTGGTGGCCTGGAACATGAGCGAACACGGCCACTTCCGCCACACGCTGCGGGCGGCGCCGCGCGGCGATCGCCTGGTGCTGGTGCTCACGTTCCTGCTCACCGTATTCGTCGACCTCACGGTCGCGATCGAGGTCGGAATGGTGGTGGCGGCGTTCGCCTTCATGCACCGGATGGCGCAGATGGTCGAGGTCAGCTCGGGCGTGAAACTGATCAACGACGAGGCGGATGACGATGCCGGTGTTGCGGTTCCCGAAGAGGACCAGCGAGCCGAGCTGCCACCCGGCGTCGAAGTCTTCAGGATCAGCGGACCCCTGTTCTTCGGCGCCGCCAACCGGCTCGACAACCTGCTGGACCAGATGTATTCCAAGCCGCGCGTATTCATCCTGCGCATGCGCCAGGTCCCGCTGGTCGACGCCAGCGGCGTGCACTCACTGCAATCGCTGGCCGAACGTTGCCGGCGCATGGGAATCATATTGATCGTTTCCGGCCTGCAGCCGCAGCCGTTGAAAGTGATCCGGCGCATGGGTGTTGTCGAACGCCCGGGCGAACTTCACTTCGTGGCCGACTTCGCACAGGCCCGCGCCCTGGCCGAGTCCCTGGGCGGGAGTTCCCTGATCCGGGACGTCGCCGGGGTCTGAGCCCGGGCGGGAGTCGCCAGCCCGGCCTCCGGCGGGCAGAATGCGGCGGATGAACACCCGACCGATCTGCGCCCTCACCATCGCCGGCTCCGATTCCGGCGGCGGCGCCGGCATCCAGGCCGACCTCCGGACCTTCGCCGCGCACGGCGTGCACGGGCTGAGCGCGCTGGCCGCGCTCACCGCCCAGCACACCCGCGGCGTGACCGCCGTCCACGTGCCACCGGTAGATTTCCTGCGCGCACAGATCGACGCCTGCTTCGACGACTTCCCGGTCGGCGCGGTGAAGCTTGGCATGCTGGCCAACGCCGAAGTCATCCACGCGGTAGCCGATGCGCTGGAAGCCCACAGACCGTCCTTCGTCGTGCTCGACCCGGTGATGGTGGCCACGTCGGGTGCCAAGCTGCTGGCGGACGATGCATTGCAAGCCCTGCGCGAACGCCTGCTGCCGTTGGCGACCGTGCTCACCCCGAACATTCCCGAGGCCGAGCTGCTGCTGGGCCACGCCATCACCGACGACGAGGCCGCCGAAGCCGCCCTGGTCGAACTGCTGGCCCTGGATCCGAAGGCGGTGCTGCTCAAGGGCGGCCACCTGCCCGGCACCGGCGCCATGGTGGACCGTTACGACGACGGCGAGGCGCTGCTGGAGTTCGAACATCCGCGCCTGGACCTGGAAGGCCACGGCACCGGCTGCACCCTGGCCTCCGCGATCGCCGCCAACCTGTGCCGCGGCCTGCCCCTGCGCGAAGCCTGCGCCAGCGCCACCGACTACGTGCACGGCGCGCTGGTGCACGCCTACCGTCCCGGCAAGGGCAAGGTAGCGGTCCTGGACCACTTCTGGCGCAAGCACGTCGAGCCACCGCCAGACTGAACTGGCCGACCCGGGGCGGCCTGGGCTAGCATCGGTTCCAACATCCACGTGGAGCCACCCCGATGCGCAGCGGCAACCCGGCCCTGAACCAGAACACCTTCCTCGACGTCGGCAGCGGCCAGGTCGTCTCGCGCGCCGATGGCGAAGTGATGACGCTCAACGGCACGGTCAACAAGACCGGCTTCATGCTGCTCCTGCTGGTGGCCATGGCCGCCTACACCTGGAGCCTGTACACGCCGGAGAATCCGGGTGCCGTGATGCCCTGGCTGCTGGTCGGCGGCATCGGCGGTCTGATCGTCGCCATCGTCACGGTGTTCAAGAAGACCTGGTCGCCGGTCACCGCACCGCTTTACGCCGCGCTCGAGGGACTGTTCGTGGGCGGCGTCTCCGCGATGTTCGAAGCCAGCTTCCCGGGCATCGTCATGCAGGCCGTCATGCTGACCATGGGCGTGCTGGCCGCGCTGCTGATGGCGTACAAGAGCGGCCTGATCAAGGCCACCGAGAACTTCAAGCTGGGCGTGGTCGCCGCCACCGGCGGCATCGCCGTGCTCTACCTGATCAACTTCGGCATGCAGATGTTCGGGTTGGGGCATGGGCTTCATCCATGAATCCGGCACCTTCGGCATCCTGTTCAGTGTGTTCGTGGTGATCATCGCCGCGCTGAACCTGGTGATGGACTTCGACTTCATCGAGTCCGGCGTCGAAGCCGGCGCCCCCAAGTACATGGAGTGGTACGGCGGTTTCGGCCTGGTGGTGACGCTGGTGTGGCTGTACCTGGAAATCCTGCGCCTGCTGGCCAAGCTGCAGTCGCGGGACTGAACCCGAAGGTGCACCCGGCGGGGCCCGGCACATGCCGGGCCTTCGCTCCGATGCATGCACCGCTTTGAGTACGCAATGAAAAAGTCCTGAACGTGGGCGGCAACACCAAGGCGATCGCGCTGCCGCCCCAGTACGCTGATTTCGAACACCTGCTGCTCGACATCGACCCTTCCGGATCCCCGGACATCCTCTGCGACGCCCGGCTGCTGACGACGCTGGAGCCCCGGCAATTCGATGCCATCTACTGCTCGCACAACCTCGAGCACTACTACGCGCACGACGTACCCCGGGTCCTGGCCGGATTCCAGCACGTGCTCAAGCCCGGCGGCTTCGCCCAGATCCGCGTGCCGGACATGCATGCCGTGATGAAGATGGCCCTCGAGAAGGGCCTGGACATCGAGGACACGCTCTACACCTCGCCCTCGGGACCGATCAGCGTGCTGGACGTGTTCTACGGCTATGGCGCCGAGATCGAGCGCAGCGGCAACGAGTACTACGCCCACAAGACCGGGTTCACCAACAAGTCGCTGCAGAAGGCCGTGCAGAAGGCGGGGTTCACCCGGACGTTCAGCGGGCTGGGGAATCTTGAGGTCAACATGCTGGCATTCAACGGGGAACCGGATGCGGAAACCCGTCGCCTGTTCGGGTTGCCAGCGTAGAACGGGTATGAGGAAGACCGATCCTGCCATCGGATTCAAGGCAAGGCTCGTCAAGCCGGCGGCGCCGGCTGGCAGGGTGGCCTGGAGTTTATGGTCCTGCCCGCGGCCGCCAGCGCCAGGCTGCCCACGCGAGGCTCGACCACCGTCGAAGGACATCTCAACGGCCAGCCTTTCCGGGCCGTGCTCGAACCCGACGGCCAGAAAAGTCATTGGCTGAAGGTGGACCGGAAACTGCGCGAGGCGGCTGGCGCCGAAGTGGGCGACACCGTGGTGCTGGAGATCCGCCCGGCGGCAGAGGAAATGGAAGCGAAAGTTCCGGCCGACCTGCGCAAGGCACTGGCTGGCGCGCCGCCGGCCAAGGCGCTGTGGAAGGACATCACGCCGGTGGCGCGGCGGGACTGGATACTTTGGATCACCTCGGCCAGGAAGCCGGAAACGCGCGCGCGGCGGGTCGCCAACGCCTGCGACATGCTGGCCTCCGGCAAGAAGCGCGTGTGCTGCTTCGACCGGTCAGGGTTCTACAGCAAGGCCCTCGGTGCACCCGAGGCGGCGGAATCCAGCCCCAGATAACGCTGGAACAGCGTCGCCATTTCAGCGGTGAAACGCTCGACGCCCAGCCCGGGCGGGATGCGATCCATCAGGATCGCGGTCTGCAGGGTCTGCAGGGTGGTGAACAAGCCCAGCGACAAGGCCAGGGACGGCGCCGGATGGCGGATCTCGGACTGGCGCTCCGCCAGCCAGGCGTGAATCGCCCCCAGCAGTTCGGCGGCCTGCGCTTCATTCGCGCTGCGGTCCGACGACTGCCAGTGGCCGATGACCAGGGCGCGGATCAGCTTCCGCTGCTGCACCTGCGCCTCGGCGAACACGCCGAGCAACCCGTGGATGCGGCCGGCCAGGTCGGTGCCTGGCCATTGCGGCTCGGCGAAGAATCCCTTCAAGCGCTGGAACTGCTGTGCCTGTACCCGCTCGAGCACCAGCGGCAGCAGCGACGTCTTGCCCTGGAAACGCTTGTAGATGGCTCCGATGGACACATGGGCGCGCTCGGCGATCTGCTCCATGGTGATCGCCTCCACGGGCCCCTCGGCGAGCAGCGCCTGGGTGGCGGCGAGGATGCGTTCCTGGGTCAGCAGGCTGCGTGGCTGCCTTGCCGGCAAGACAGCCTGGCTTTCGCGTCTGGCCATGGTCGGGTCCGGAAGCGCCGCGGATGCGGTCGCGGAAAAGTATATGGCCGTTCTCTTTCTCCGCCGGCACGCTGCAGGCCACTCCCCGTCCCTGTAGCCCGCCATGCCACGCCAGATCCTGATCGTCGCCGCCGTGTTCCTCGCCGCCCTGTTCGGCCTTCGCGCCATCGGAGTGCCGATGTCCGGGCCGATCGCGGTGGTGCTGGCCTGTATCGCGGCCGTGTTGTCGCTGCGTTCGACCGGCGAGGACTGGCCGTCGCTGGGGCTGGTGCGTTCGTCCCTGCCGCGCACACTGCTCACGGCGCTCGGCGGCGCCGTGCTGGGTTACCTCACCGCGGCGGTCGCGGTCGTGGTGACGACCCAGGTGCTGGGTTGGCCGCCGATGCAATCGGGCCGGCTCGGTGCCATCCAGGACAACCTGCCGCTGCTGCTGGGCATGCTGGCGATCGCCTGGAGCACGGCGGCCCTCGGCGAGGAACTGCTGTTCCGCGGATTCCTGCAGGGCCGGCTCCAGGCGATGTGGGGCGGCGGGCAGCGGGCCGGCCTGCTGGCCGTCCTGGTGCAGTCCCTGGCCTTCGGGCTGGCGCACGCCTACCGGGAATGACCGGCATCGTGGTCACCGGCTGCATCGGCCTGGTGTTCGGGCTGTTGTACCTGCGCCTGCGTTCGTTGTGGCCATTGGTGATCGCGCACGGCCTGGTCGACACGATTGGCCTGGTGGCGCTGTATGCCGGGCTGATGCCGGCCTGAGGACGCCGCCGTGGTCCGAAAAAGGGCGCCGGAAGGCGCCCTTTCATGTCCCGGAAGAGGACTTCAGCCGGCGGCGCGCGCGGCGATCGCCCTGGGCGAAGCTCTGCGTGGTGCCGGTGCCGCCGAGGTCCGGCGTGAGGTTGTCCTTGGCCGCCATCGTGTCGACGATGGCCTTGCGCAGGCGGCCGGCCTCTTCGACCTTGCCCAGGTGCTCGAGCATCTGGACCGCGCCCAGCAGCAGGGCCACCGGATTGGCGATGCCCTTGCCGGCGATGTCCGGCGCCGAGCCGTGCACGGCCTCGAAGATCGCCGCCTCGGTGCCGATGTTCGCGCCCGGGGCCAGGCCCAGGCCGCCGACCAGACCGGCGCAGAGGTCGGAGATGATGTCGCCGAACAGATTGGTGGTGACGATGACATCGAACTGCTCGGGCTTCATCACCAGCTGCATGCAGGTGTTGTCCACGATCATCTCGTTGCACTGGATGTCGGGGTACTCGGCGGCGACGCCGCGCGCCACCTTCAGGAACAGGCCCGAGGTCGACTTCAGGATGTTGGCCTTGTGCACCACGGTGACCTTCTTGCGGCCGACGCGGCGCGCCAGGTCGAAGGCGTAGCGCACGATGCGCTCGGAACCGCGGCGGGTGACCTTCTGGGTGAGCGTGGCGGTCTCGCCGTCGGCGGTGAGGTTCTGGCCTTCGCCGATGTAGGCACCCTCGGTGTTCTCGCGCACCGTGATCAGGTCGATGTTCTCGTAGCGCGACTTGGTGTTCGGGAAGCTGATCGCCGGGCGCACGTTGGCGTACAGGTCGAAGCGCTTGCGCAGCTCGACGTTGATGGACGAGAAGCCCTCGCCGACCGGCGTGGTCAGCGGCGACTTCAGGGCCACGCGGTGGCGATGGATGGCATCGAGGGTGGCGGCGGGCAGCAGTTCGCCCTGCTTTTCGTAGGCGGCCAGGCCGGCTTCGACGAAGTCGTACTGCAGGCCGAGCTTGAGCGCGTCGAGCACCTGCAGGGTGGCATCCATGATTTCCGGGCCGATGCCGTCGCCACGGATCACCGCGATGGTCTGGGTCATAAGGTGTTGTTCTTCCAAGAGGTTCTGGCCGGCCGGACGGCCGCCGAAGGCGCCGTATTATGCCAGAACCCCCGCCCCTCCTGCCCACTGGACCTTGGTCGCGGGGTCGGTCGGGCCTGAAGGCCCTCCTACAGGGAATCCCATGCAGGAGGGCCTTCAGGCCCGAACAGGTCAGTGGTCGTGTTGGGGCTGGGCCGGGGCGTGCATGCCCTCGCCTTCCAGCTGATCCAGGAAATCCACGCCACGGCGCAGGTGCGGGATCACGATCGAACCGCCCACCACCAGGGCCACGCTGAAGGCCTCGAAGAACTCGTCGCGGTCCACGCCCGCTTCCTTGCACTGGGCGATGTGATAGCTGATGCAGTCGTCGCAGCGCAGCACCATCGAGGCCACCAGGCCCATCAGTTCCTTGGTCTTCACGTCCAGCGCGCCGGCCTTGTAGGTCTGCGTGTCCAGCGCGAAGAAACGCCGCACCACCTGGTTGTCCTGGCCCAGGATGCGCTCGTTCATGCGCTGCCTGAACTCGGTGAACTCCTTGATCCGATCCTGCTCGTCCGCGCTCATGCCTGCGTCTCCAGCAGGGATTTGAGTTCGCCCGCGCGGTCCAGCGCCACCAGTTCGTCGTAACCGCCCACATGGCGCTCGCCGATGAATATCTGCGGCACCGACGTGCGCCGGGTGCGCTCCATCATCTCGGCCCGGCGCGCCGGATCGGTGTCCACGCGCACCTCGGTCCAGCTGGCGCCGCGCGATTTCAGGAAATTCTTGGTCGCGACGCAGTAGGGGCAGATCGCGGTGGTGTACATCAGGACGTCGGACACGGGATACCTCCGGGAGATGCGCAAGTCTGGGGGCCGGCGCCGGCTTTTCCAGCACGGCCCTGCAACGCTGCGGAATGCCGGCCGTCCGTATTAACGGCCGATTCACCCCGCGGCGCAGGCTAGCCGCTATCCTGAGCCGTCCCCCGTCCGGAGCCGCCGTGCGCACCCTGCTTCCCGCCGCCGTCCTCAGCCTGGCCATCGGCCTGGCCTGCAGCGCGCATGCCCAGGACTCCCGGCTGCCCGACATCGGCTCATCCGCGGGCGAAGTGATCGATCCAAGCATGGAGGCCAATTACGGCGCGTACATGCTCTACGAGCTGCGGCGCATGGGCCTGGTGCTGGACGACGCACTGATCGATTCCTGGCTGCAGGCCATGGGCTACCGCCTGGCCTCGGCCAGCGACACGCCGCGCCAGTCGTTCACCTTCTTCATGCTGCGCGACCGCAACATCAACGCCTTCGCCACCCTGGGCGGCTACATCGGCATGAACGCAGGCCTGGTGCTGACCGCCGAAAGCGAAGCCGAGGTCGCCGGCGTGATGGCGCACGAAATCGCCCATGTCAGCCAGCGCCACGTGCTGCGGTCTGTGGAGCGCGCGCAGAAAGACCAGATCCCGATCCTGCTGGCCATGATCGGCGCCATCGCCGCCTCCCAGGCCGTCAGCAACGCCAGCAACAGTGGCGACGACTCCGGATCCAATGCCACCGCCGCCGCCATCGCCGGCGCGATGGCGCTGATGCAGCAACGTCAGATCGACTACACCCGTTCGAACGAATCCGAGGCCGACCGGGTCGGCATCAACACCATGGCGCGGGCCGGCTACAAGCCAGACGGCATGGCCGACTTCTTCGAGCGCATGCAGCGCGTGACCCGCGGCAACAGCGGTGGTTACCAGCTGCCCGACTACCTTCGCAGCCACCCCGTCACCACCACCCGCATCAGCGAAACCCGCCAGTTGGCCCAGAAGCTGGCCCTGTCGGGTCCGGCCGCAACCCCGACACCCCGTTCCCTGGGCAATCCGCTGTTGCCCGGCCTGTACAGCCTGGGCAGCGGCTACGCGAGTGACAACGGCGAACAGTTCATGTGGGCCCGCGACCGCCTGCGGGCCCTGAGTGCCGACAACCCCGCCGCCGGCCTGCGCGAGTACCGTGCCTTGGCCCGCGCGCCCGGGGCCAGGCCCGACGACGGCCGTGATTACGGCCTGGCCTTGGCCCTGTTGCGCGCCGGCTACCCGGCCGAAGCGGAAAAACCCTGGATGACCTGCTGGCCCGCCACCCCGGCCAGCTCTGGCTGGAGCTGGCCAGGGCCGAATGCGCCGCCAGGGCCGGGAAACAGGACCTGGCCCGCCAGCGTTTCGATACCCTGCTGCTGGAACACCCGGAAAACCGCGCCATCCGCCTGACCTACGCCCAGGTCCTGGGCGAGCTGGCCACGCCCGCGGCGGGTCGGCGGGCCCAGGAAGTCCTGCGGCCGCTGCTGGCCGATGGCGCCAGCGACCCGCTGTTCCAGCGCAATTTCGCCCGCGCCAGTGAACTGGCCGGCGACATGGTCCGGGCCGGCGAGGCCTACGCCGAAACCGCCTTCCTGAACGGGCGCGCCGTGGACGCCCTGAACCAGCTCGAGGCCCTGAAGCAGCGGGACGACCTGGACTACTACCAGCGCGCGCGCATCGAGGCCCGGATAGCCGCGATCACTCCGGTCGTGCTCGAAATGGAGCGCCAGGGCATGCGGGCCTACGAACAGCGGCCGGATACCCAGTAGCCCAGAGCACCCCCTCCCGGCCTCCCCCTGCAAGCAGGGGAGGAGCCACGCGAGGGCCTCCCCTTGCAAGCAGGGGGAGGAGCCACGTGAGGGCTTCCCCCTGCGGGGAGAGGGCGCTGTCACCACCCGGTCACAAAAGTTTTATCTACTTGCACACAGGCCCCTCCCGGTGACACGGTAAACCTGTGCAAAAACGCATCCTTATCGTTGACGACGAGCCCGCCATCCGCGAGATGGTGGCCTATGCCCTGCGCAAGGGCGAATACGAACCCGTGCACGCCGGCGATGCCCGCGAGGCCCAGACGGCGATCGCCGAGAAGGTGCCCGACCTGATCCTGCTGGACTGGATGCTGCCCGGGTCCAGCGGCCTGGAGCTGGCCCGGCGCTGGCGCAAGGACGAGCTGACCCGCGACATCCCGATCATCATGCTCACCGCCCGCGGCGAGGAGAACGACCGCGTCAGCGGCCTGGAATCGGGCGTGGACGACTACGTGGTCAAACCCTTCTCGGCCCGCGAGCTGCTGGCGCGCATCCGCGCCGTGATGCGCCGTTCGCGCGAGGACGAAGATGACGGTTCGGTGACGGTCGGCGGCCTGCGCATCGACGGCGCCGCCCACCGGGTGTTCGCCGGCGACCAGTCGGTGCACGTCGGCCCCACCGAATACCGCCTGCTGCATTTCTTCATGACCCACGCCGACCGCGTGTACACCCGCACCCAGCTGCTGGACCATGTCTGGGGCGGCAACGTGTACGTGGAGGAACGCACGGTGGACGTGCACATCCGCCGCCTGCGCAAGGCCCTGGAACCCTTCCGGCTCGACGAGATGGTGCAGACCGTGCGCGGCTCGGGCTACCGCTTCTCGGCGGCCATGGCCTGAGCATGGACAAACGCCGGTCATGAGCGTCTCGATGCTGCTGCGGCTGGCCTGGCGCCAGTCCCTGATCCGGCTGCTGCTGTTCTACGCCCTGGCGGTGGGCATCGGCCTGGCGCTGGATGAACTCTGGTGGGGCCTGGGCATCGCTACCGCCCTGCTGGCGGCCCGCGCCTACTGGCGCCTGTACCGCGTGCTGCGCTTCCTGGACTGGCGCAAACAGCTGCGCACGGTGGACGGCCAGGGCCTGTGGGCGGCGCTGGAAACGCTGATCCACCGCCGCCAGACCGAAAACCGCACCCGCAGCCGGCGCCTGGTGCGCCTGCTGCGCGCCTACCGCCAGGCCGCCACCGCCATGCCCGACGGTGCCCTGGTGATCAGCCGCCGCGACGGCCGCCTGGTCTGGTTCAACAAGACTGCACGGCACCTGGTCGGGCTGCGCTACCCGCAGAGCCTGACTGAACCCCTGGTGGACTTCTTCCCGAACCAGCCGCGCGTGCGCGACTGGCTGGCCGCCGCCCACACCGACGAACCACTGACCGACCTCGCCAGCCCGGTCGACCCGCTGGTGCGGATCAGCCTGCGCCTGATCCCCTACTCCAGCACCCAGTGGCTGGTGGTGGTGCGCGACGTCACCAAGCTGATGCGGCTGGAACAGGTGCGCCGCGACTTCGTCGCCAACGTCTCGCACGAACTGCGCACGCCGTTGACCGTGGTGCACGGTTACCTGGACATGATCGAGCCCGAGGAGCATCCCGACCTGGCGGTGATGGTCGAGGAAATGCGCCGGCAATCGCAGCGCATGACCCAGCTGGTCGAGGACCTGCTGACACTGTCGCGCCTGGAAGCCCAGGAACACCTGCCGGAGGAGCCGCTGGCGATGGCGCCGATGCTGGTGACGCTGCGCCGCGAGGCCGAGGCGCTCAGCCAGGGCCGGCACCAGATCGTGGTGGAGGACCTGGCCGGCTGCGACCTGACCGGCTCGACCAAGGAACTGCACAGCGCCTTCTCCAACCTGGTCAGCAACGCCGTGCGTTACACACCGACCGACGGCCGCATCGTCATCCGCTTCGACCGCACCGCCGACAGCGGCGCCCGGCTGGCGGTGCAGGACAGCGGCTACGGCATCCCGGCCCAGCACCTGCCGCGCATCACCGAACGTTTCTACCGGGTCTCCACCAGCCGCTCGCGCGAGTCCGGCGGCACCGGCCTGGGCCTGTCCATCGTCAAGCACGTGCTCAGCCTGCACCAGGGCCGGCTGGAGATCGAAAGCGAAGTCGGCAAGGGCAGCACCTTCGCCTGCGTGTTCGGCCCGGCGCGGGTGCGCGCCCGCCAGGCGGTCGTGGCCTGAGACCCGGCTTACACTACCCCCTTGGCGCGGGCCCCCCACCTGCCGCCCCGAACGCACCGCACGGACCATGAGCCCCGACAGCCCCGAAACGCCCGACCTGCTGGCCCCCGAGCTCTACCTCAACCGCGAGCTGTCGCAGCTGGAGTTCAACTTCCGCGTGCTGGCGCAGGCGCAGGACCCGAAGGTGCCGCTGCTGGAGCGCCTCAAGTACCTGTGCATCAGCTGCACCAACCTCGACGAATTCTTCGAGATCCGCGCCGCCACCGTGCGCACCGCCCAGCAGTTCGGCGGCCCGCTGCCACCCGACGGCATCGCGCCGACCCGGGCGCTGGAGCTGATCCACGACAAGGCCGGCGAGCTGGTCGAGGCGCAGTACCGCTACTGGAACGAGACCCTGCGGCCCGAACTGAGCAACGCCGGCATCCGCATCCTCGCCCACCACGCCTGGAACGCGAAGCAGAAGCGCTGGTTGCACAAGTATTTCCAGGACGAGCTGCTGCCGGTGCTGTCGCCGCTGGGCCTGGACCCGGTGCATCCGTTCCCGCGCATCCTCAACAAGTCGCTCAACGTCGTTGTGGTGCTGGAAGGCAAGGACGCGTTCGGCCGCAACGGCGGCATGGCCATCGTGCGCGCGCCGCGTTCGCTGCCGCGCATCATCCAGCTGCCGCCCGAGGTGTCCGGCGGCCAGAACGACTTCGTGCTGCTGTCGGCGGTGCTCACCGCCTTCGTGGACGACCTGTTCACCGGCATGCGGGTCAAGGGCGCCTACCAGTTCCGCGTCACCCGCAACTCCGAGTTGTTCGTGGACGAGGAAGAAGTGGAAAACCTGGCCAGCGCACTCAAGGACGAACTGGCCAGCCGTGGTTTCCGTCCGGCGGTGCGGCTGGAGATCGCCGAACACTGCCCCAAGCCGATCGTGAAGATCCTGCTGCAGAACTTCGGCCTGACCGAAAATGCGGTCTATCGCATCAATGGCCCGGTCAACCTCAACCGCGTCACGCAGGTCTATGACCTTGGTGAACCGCCCGGAGCTGAAGTTCCCGGCCTTCAAGCCGCGTGCGGCCAGCATCGACGAGGAAGCGCCGTTCCAGTCGCTGGCCCAGGGCGACGTGCTGCTGCACCACCCCTACCAGAGCTTCCAGACCGTGCTGGACCTGCTGCAGCATGCCGCCAACGACCCGGACGTGCTGGCGATCAAGCAGACGCTGTACCGCACCGGCAAGGACAGCAAGATCATCGACCACCTGATCACGGCCGCGCGCAACGGCAAGGACGTGACCGTGGTGGTCGAGCTGCGCGCGCGTTTCGACGAGGAAGCCAACATCCGCCTGGCCGACCAGCTGCAGGAAGCCGGCGTGCAGGTGATGTACGGCGTGGTGGGCTACAAGACCCACGCCAAGATGATGCTGATCGTGCGCCGCGAGGGAAAGAAGCTGCAGCGCTACGTGCACCTGGGCACCGGCAACTACCACGCCGGAACCGCCCGCGTGTACACCGACATCGGCCTGATGACCGCCGACCCGGACATCGCCGCCGACGTGCACGACGTCTTCCAGCAACTTTCCGGCCTGGCGCCGACCATCAAGCTGCGCCGCCTGCTGCAGTCGCCGTTCACGCTGCACAAGGGCCTGCTGAAGAAGATCGAACGCGAGGCGAAGAACGCCCGCAGCGGCAAGGGCGGCCACATCATCGCCAAGATGAACGCGCTCAACGAACCGACGGTGATCCGTGCGCTGTACGAAGCCTCGCGCGCCGGCGTCAAGGTCGAGCTGATCGTGCGCGGCGCCTGCTGCCTGCGCCCGGGCGTGCCGGGCGTATCCGAGAACATCACGGTACGCTCGGTGATCGGGCGCTTCCTCGAGCACAGCCGCGTGTACTGGTTCCGGAATGGCGGCGCGCCGGAGATCTACTGTTCCAGCGCCGACTGGATGGAGCGCAACCTGATGCGCCGGGTCGAGACCTGCTTCCCGATCCTGGACCCGAGGCTGGCCGAGCGCGTGTACGACGAGGAGCTGGCCAACTACCTGGCCGACAACCTCAACGCCTGGCTGCTGCAGCACGACGGCAGCTACGCGCGGGTATCGCCGCACGAGGGCGAGATGCCTTATTCTGCGCAGGGCGCGCTCCTCGCCAAACTCTGCGGATGACCGATGCCGACCGAAGCCGAGCAGCCACTGAAGGACGGTGACCTGCTGGCGGCGGTCGACCTGGGCTCAAACAGCTTCCACATGGTCGTGGCCCGCTACGTGCTTGGCCAGCTGCGCATCATCGACCGCATCAAGGAAACGGTGCGTCTGGCCGAAGGCCTGGACGGCCGCGGCGGCCTGAACCCGGACGTGATGCCGCGCGCGCTGGACTGCCTGGCGCGTTTCGGCCAGCGCCTGCGCACCGTGCCACCGTCACGCGTGCGCGCCATCGCCACCAATACCGTGCGCGCCCTGGCCAACCCGCAGGCCTTCCTGATGCCGGCGGAGACCGCGCTGGGCCACGGCATCGACGTGGTCGCCGGCCGCGAGGAGGCGCGCCTGATCTACCTCGGCGTCGCCCACGGCAACCCGCCTCCCGAAGGCAAGCGCCGGCTGGTGATGGACATCGGCGGCGGCTCGACCGAATTCATCATCGGCCAGGGGTTCGAGGCGATCGAACGCGAAAGCCTGCAGATGGGCTGCATCGCCACCACCCGGCGCTTCTTCGCCGACGGCAAGCTTTCGCGCAAGCGCTGGAAGGAAGCCCGCACCGAGATCACAGCCGAGTTCCAGCAGTTCGCCAACACCTATCGCGGCCGCGGCTGGCACGAGTCCATGGGCTCGTCGGGCACCATCAAGGCCATCTGCGACATCTCGATCGCGATGAAGCTGACCAAGGCTTCGATCACCGCCGAAAGCCTGGCCGGCATCCGCGAGAAGCTGCTCGACTTCGACCGGCTGGAGGACATCCGCCTGCCCGGCCTGTCTTCGGAGCGCCGGCCGATCATCGCCGGCGGCCTGCTGGTGCTGGACGCCGCCTTCTCCGAGCTCGGCATCGAGCGCATGTACGTCAGCGAGAACGCCCTGCGCGAAGGCGCGCTGTACGACTTGATCGGCCGTGCCAGCCAGTCGGACCCGCGCGAGGCCTCGATCGTGGCGCTGTGCAACCGCTACGGTGTCGATACGGAGCAGGCCACGCGGGTAGAACAGTCCGCCCTGGCGCTGTTCGACCAGGCCGAGCAGGACTGGAGCCTGGACGCGGACGACCGGCGGCGGCTGTCGTGGGCGGCACGCATCCACGAGATCGGTCTGGCGATCGCCCACAGCCAGTACCACCAGCACGGTGCCTATCTGGTCGAGCACTCGGACATTGCGGGTTTTTCCCGCACCGAGCAGCAGATCCTGGCGGCGCTGGTGCGCAACCAGCGGCGTGCGGTGCACTTGCCCAGTTTCGACAAGCTGCCCGACCGACTGGTGCCCAATGCATTGCGCTGTGCGCTGTTGTTGCGCCTGGCGGTGCTGCTGCACCGCAGCCACGACCGCGATCCGGCGCCCGAGGCGGTGCTGGAGGTGGTCGGCAACGACATGACGCTGAAGCTGTCGAAGCGCTGGCTGGATGGCCATCCCTGACCCGCGCCGACCTCGACACCGAGATCGACTATCTCCGGGACGTGGACCGCAAACTTCAGCTCAAGGCTGTCTGATCGGCTGCTTCTTGATTCTGGAGCGCAGCGTGGGGATCTGGGCCGTCGTCACCGGGGAAGTGAACACCTCTTTCTGCTCAGTGAAGCCTTTTATTTCGCAGAAAGAGGTGTTCACTTCCCGGCGCCGCCGGTCGTGTCGACGTGGTTTCGTGACGGAGTTCTTACTGGCATAGGCGTATTGCATACGCGTGTGGCTTGGCGGGCTTCCGCGTGCGAGATCTTTCTTGCGGATCTGGCGGTTAAACGTGCCGAGGCCCTTTTCCACCACGCGTCACGTCGCGGCGCGTTCCCCTGAACGCGTCTGGTGCCTTCGGAGCAAGGCCGGAAGGAGTACCCGCCGCACAGCGGCGAAAGCGGGCGGCGCGATGCGCCGCACACACCTGCCCGATTTTCGCCAGCAACAGCACACTCGCCTACGACCCAACCTTGCCCCGACGGCACCAGACGCATTCAGGGGAACGCGCCCGCGATAGACGTGTCGCTGGTTTTTCGCGTTGCCCGACTTAGCCAAACGTGCTGCGCGGGAAAGATCACACATGCGGAAGCCCGCCAGGCCGCACGCGCATGCAAAGCGCCGATGCCACACCGGCCCTCCAATCAGCGACCCGGACAATTCGCACCGGCAGCGCCGGGGAAGCGAAGGGTTCTTTCTGCGAAATAAAAGGCTTCACTGAGCAGAAAGAACCCTTCGCTTCCACGGTGATGACGGCGCCAGACCAATAAACCGCGAGCAAGAAAAAGCCGCCCCGAAGGGCGGCTCGGTTTTCAAGGCGACCCCGCGATCAGAAGCGCGCGGTGAACTCCAGACCCCACAGGCGCGGCTCGTTGAGGAAGCCGGTGAGGTTGTTGAAGTCGATCGCGCCGACCACCACTTCCTCGTCCGTGATGTTGCGGCCGTACATCGCCACCTCGTAATCACCGTAGTTCCAGTTGTAGCCCACCCGCAGACCTCCCTCCAGCAACGACTTGCCCGTGAACGACACCGAGTCGTACAGGAAGAAATTGACCTCGCTGCGATAGGCCCAGTCCGTGTAGATGAAGAATTCGCCATTGCCCATCGGCACACCCCAACGAGCCGTCAGGTTGTAGACGTTCTTTGGCGCCTGCGGCAGCGAATTGCCGTCGATCAGCACCGCCGCCGGATTGCCCGGATCCACCGGATCGAGCACCGTGCAGAAGTTCACCGCGCACGGGATCACGCTCAGGTCCGGGTCGTTGATCTCGGTGTCGTTGTAACTCGCGCCGAAGGTCACCAGCAGGTTCTCGGTGACATAGGCCTCCAGGTCCACCTCGAAGCCGCGGCCCTTGGTCTCGTCGGCGTTCACCAGCCGGGCGATGTTGGCGTTGCCGCCCACGGCGGTCAGCTGCTGGTCGTCCACCGTGTAGTCGAACACCGAGAAGCCCAGGCGCACGCGGTTGTCCAGCAGGTCGGCCTTCACGCCGGCCTCGATGGACAGCACCGTCTCGGTCTCGGCCACCGTCACCAGCTCGTCGGCCGGCAGCGAGGCGTCGGCGAACATCAGGCGGCCCTGCACGCTGGGCGCGCGGAAGCCGCTGGCGATGCGACCGTAGACGTTGACGTCGTCGTTCACCTTGAAGGTGGCGCTGAAGTCGCCGCTGACGTTGGTGTCTTCCGGGCTGACCGCGATCGGCGCGATCGGCGGACCGAACGGACCGGTGACGCGCTCGGCGACGAAATCCTTCTGGTCGTCGGTGTAGCGCAGGCCACCGCGCAGGATCCAGCGGTCGGTCAGGTCGTATTCGCCGGAAACGAACACCGCCCAGGCGGTGTTGTCCTGGCGCTGCACGGCGTAACCGTTCTCGGCGCCGCCGAAGCCGTCATAGGAGAAGCTGTCCACGTCGATGGACTCGTCGAACCAGAACAGGCCGGCCTGCCAGTCGAAACGGCCCCACTCGTTGGATTCCAGGCGGAACTCCTGGCTCAGCTGGCGGTGGTGCGGCAGGCCGTCGGCGGACTCGGCCGGGAACAGCGCCTCGCCCGGCTCGTTCGGCGGGAAGTTGCCGTAGATGTAGCCGCCGTCGATGTCGCCGCGGCTGTAGGTGTCCACGCTCTCGTAGCCGGTGACCGAGTACAGGCTGACGCGGTTGAAATCCCAGCGCATGCGCAGGTTGCCGCCGATCTGGTCCAGGTCCTGCTCGTTGCGGCCGTCGATGCTGATGAACTCGCGGCGGAAGTCCGGCTGGATGTCGTTGGTGCCCGGCACGATGATGCTGGAGCGGAACAGGCGTGCGGTGCCGTCCAGGCTGCGCATGTGCACATTGGCCAGCGCCTCGAAGTCGTCGCTGCCGTCGAACAGGAACTGCAGGCGCGCGGCCGACTCGCGGTAGCCCTCGAGGTCTTCGCCCGGGCCGTTGAGCGTGTTGTCCACGTAGTCGTCGCGGCGCTGGTGCAGCACGGACAGACGCGCGGCAATGCCATCGCTGATGCCGCCGGTCACGGCGCCTTCCAGGTTCATGCTGTTGAAGCGGCCGTAGGAGACCTGGCCATAGCCGCCGAACTCATGTTCCGGACGGGCCGAGCCGAACTTGAGCACGCCGGCCGGGAGTTGCGGCCGAACAGGGTGCCCTGGGGGCCGCGCGCCATCTCGACCTGGTCCAGGTCGAACAGCGGGAAACCCTTGAGGATCGGGTTCTCCTGCACCACGTCGTCGTAGATCAAGGACACCGGCTGCGAGGCGTTGAGGTCGAAGTCGGTATTGCCCAGGCCGCGGATGTAGAAACGCGGGAAGGCGCGGCCGAACGAGGATTCGATCTGCAGGCTGGGCAGGCGCGAGGACAGGAAACGGATGTCTTCGCCGCCGGACCCGAGCACGTCGAGTTTCTCGCCGCCCAGGCTGGTGATGGACACCGGCACGTCCTGGATGTTCTCGACGCGGCGCTGGGTGGTCACCTCGATGACATCGAGCTGGGTGGTGTCGTAGTCCGTGCTCTCGGCGGTGGTCGTTTTATGGGCCTGCGCCTGGGTGCTGAGCACGAGGGCGATGGCGAGCGGGAGCAGTCCGCGGCTGGGCCGGGCACGCCGGGCATTGGCGATCTTGGGCATGGTGGTTTATGGAGCGACACATGAGGGCACCGACCGGAAAGCGGGCGGCGAAATGGAAAATCCTTGTGCACCCGCGCTGGCGCGCCAGGCTCCCCTGCCTGATGGGTGTTACCGGCTCATGACTCCCGAAGCGCGCCTATCCTAGCCATACGCCGCCGTTTAGTGAAGCTAACCCCTGCGGGTCCGCCGTCATGGCCCCGTCATTCCCCGGTCATGCCGCTGGCACGGGCCGCGGCGATGCTGGCCGCCATGAACCGAAGCCGCCGATTCGAACTCGTCACCGAGACCTACCCGCCCGACGTCAACGGCGTCGCCCTGACCGTGCAGGCGCTCGAAACCGGCCTGCGCCGGCTCGGCCACCCGGTCGGCCTGGTCCGGCCCCAGCGCGACGAGGACAGCGGCCGGCCGGACGCCGACCTGCTGCTGGTCGAGGGGGCCCCCATCCCCGCTATCCCGGCCTGCGCTTCGGCCTGCCGGCCGGCCGGCACCTCGCCGCCCGCTGGACCGCCCAGCGCCCGGATGCGGTCTACATCGCCACCGAAGGCCCGCTGGGCTGGTCGGCCCTGCGCACCTGCCGTCGCCTGGGCATCCCGGTCGCCACCGGCTTCCATACCCGTTTCGACGACTACGTGGGCCGCTACGGCGCCGCCTTCCTCAGCCCCTGGGTGTTCTCCTGGCTGCGCCGCTTCCACAACCGTGCCGACGCCACCCTGGTGCCGACGCGCGAACTGCAGGACACGCTGGCCCAACAGGGTTTCCGGCATGTGCTGCGGCTGGGTCGCGCGGTGGACACCCGCGCCTTCCATCCCGGCTTCCGCGACCTGTCGCTGCGGGATTATGGGGCGCGGTCGAAGGCGCCCCGGTGGTGGTCCACGTCGGCCGCATCGCCCCGGAAAAGAACCTGCCGCTGGCCGTGCGCTGCTTCCGGGCGCTGCAGCGCCAGCAGCCCGAGGCACGCTTCGTCTGGGTCGGCGACGGCCCGGCGCGGGCTGACCTGCAGGCGGCCAACCCCGACTTCATCTTCACCGGCATCCAGCGCGGTGACGAACTGGCGCGCACCTACGCCAGCGCCGACCTGTTCTGCTTCCCCAGCCTGTCCGAGACCTTCGGCAACGTCACGCTGGAAGCCATGGCCAGCGGCATCGCCACGGTCGCCTTCGACTACGGCGCCGCGCGCGAGCATCTGTGCGACGGTGCGCATGGCGCCACCGCCGCCTTCGGCGACGAGGCGGGCTTCGAACGCGCCTTCCTGGCCACGGCCCTGGCCACCGATCTGCCCGGCATGGGATCGGCAGCCCGGCAGGCGGTGCTGCACCTGCACCCGGACCGGGTGGCCGAGGATTTCGCCGGCCTGCTGGCCGGCCTGGCCGAACGGCGGGAGGCGGCGTGAACGCCCGCACCCGCCGGCTCGTGTCCCGCGAGCACGGCTGGTGCCTGGCCGCCAACCGCTGGGGCGCGCGTGCGGCGGTGCGCGCCTATTTCCGGCTGATCAGCCGGCTCGGCGATGGCGCGTTCTGGTATGCGCTGATGGCGGCGCTGGTGTTGTTCGACGGGTGGCGCGGCCTGAGTGCCTCGGCGCACCTGGCGGCCACCGGCGTGATCGCGCTGGTCCTCTACCGCAAGCTCAAGCGCTGGACGAAGCGTCCGCGGCCATATGCGGCGGACGGTCGCATCCAGCCGTGGATCGCGCCGCTGGACGAGTTCAGTTTCCCGTCGGGCCATACGCTGCACGCGGTGTCGTTCACGGTGGTGGCGCTGGCGCACTATCCGGTGCTGGCGTGGCTGCTGGTGCCGTTCGCGGCTTCGGTCGCGGTGTCGCGGGTCGTGCTCGGCCTGCACTATCCCAGCGATGTCATCGCCGCCACGGGCATCGGCTGCGCGCTCGCCTCGTTCTCGCTCTGGCTGGTGCCCGGCGTCGGCCTCTTCTGAAGCGCTTGCTGCGCAAGCAGGTCAGGGGCTCGTGCTCGGTTGGTTCGGTGCGCCGGGAGCGTTCCTGGCGATAGGCCGCCGCACGAGGAAACTTTCCCGGACACGCCGCAAGTACGTCCATGTAGGCTCTTCAGCGACGTCCATGTCGCTGAAGGTCCGGAAAAAGTTCCCTCGCACGACGGCCTGTGGTCGATCTGGGCCGGACTGTCTGCCAGAAGCCAAGGCAAGCGAGCTCTTGCGCTAAATCGGCATCCCGGCCCGGACGGTCCGCAGGTCGTCGTGCGTGAGGTCTCTTTCCGGGGCTTCGAAAACATGGACGTTTTCGAAGAGCCCCCATGGATGGGTTCACGGCGTCCCCGGAAAGAGACCTCACGTACGGCGGCCTATCGCCAGGAACGCTCCCGGCGCACCGAACCAACCGAGCACGAGTACTTGACCTGCTTGCGCAGCAAGGCTCACGACAAAGCGCGGAGCCAGAACGTGAGGGGCTTTTCGGAGGGCGCGGCGGCGCCGATCTCCTTCCAGGACAGTCGCATCGTCAGTCCGGGTTGCCGCACATAGCCACGCTTGGTCCAGAAGGCTTCGTTGCCACGGTGATGCGCCGGGCGGCGCTGATCGTCGGGGTCGCGGTCTACCGCGCAGAAGGCAGTGAAGGCGAAACGGCCGAACGAAC
Organism: Arenimonas daejeonensis; assembly: GCF_007993735.1. Classification (GTDB taxonomy): domain Bacteria; phylum Pseudomonadota; class Gammaproteobacteria; order Xanthomonadales; family Xanthomonadaceae; genus Arenimonas; species Arenimonas daejeonensis. Next base: position 2,558,131 of record NZ_CP042453.1, read on the forward strand.
GCGCGTGGGCTTCGCGCTCGTCGAAGAATCGGTGGCCCAGCCCACGTCCGCGATAGGCGGGCAACAACACCGACTCACCGAAATAGAAAACATCGGCGACCGGACGACCGGCGTCCAGGAAAGGCCGCTGGAATTCCACCGTGTCGTCCGCCAGCGGCAGGCCCGTGGATGCACCCACCACCCGCCCGCCATCGAAGGCCAGCACGAACACACTGTCGGCCGAACGCGCGTAGGCCCGCAGATAGTCCTGCTCGTAGCCGAAATCGCCGTCGTACAGATACGGCCAGTCGCGGAACACCACCACCCGCAGCCGCGCCACGTCGTCCAGCCACGGACCGATCGCGGCTCCGCAGGCCCGCTTCACCGTGATCGCCGTGCTCACCTGCCGGCCTGCTCCCCGATCCAGGCATCCACCCGGCGCTCGAGCAGCGCCAGCGGCAGGTCACCGCCCGTCAGCACCAGGTCGTGGAAGGCCTTGATGTCGAACTTCGGGCCCAGCGACGACTTCGCCTTCTCGCGCAGCGCCAGGATCTTGTTCATGCCGACCTTGTAGGCCAGGGCCTGGCCCGGCATCACCAGGTAACGTTCGATCTCGGCGACGACGTCGGTTTCCGGCATGCCGGTTTTTCCAGCATGTAGGCGATCGCCTGCTCGCGGGTCCAGCGCTTGTCGTGCATGCCGGTGTCCACCACCAGGCGCACGGCGCGGAACATCTCTGCCTGCAGCCGACCCAGGTTGTCGAGTGGCTGGTCCTGGAAACCGATCTCCCAGGCCAGGCGTTCGGTGTACAGCGCCCAGCCTTCCGAGAACGCCGTGAACGGCAGGATCTTGCGGAAGGTCGGCACGCCGGTCAGTTCCTGCTGGATCGTGGTCTGGAAGTGATGGCCGGGGATGGCCTCGTGGTAGGCCAGCGTGCGCATGCCGAAACGCGCCACTTCGGCCGTATTGCGCAGGTTGATGTAGAACACGCCCGGCCGCGAGCCATCGAAGGCCGGCGGATTGTAATAGGCGCCCGGCGCGGTCTTCTCGCGGAACTCCGGCACGCGTTCGACTTTCACGCCCTGCTTGGGCCGCACATTGAAGTAGTCGCCGATGCCGGCATCGATCTCTCCGATGATGGTGGTGAAGTCGGCGATGATCGCCGCGCGGCCTGCATCGGTGTCGGGATAGAGCTGGTCGGGACGCTGGGCGATCAACTGCACGCGTTCGCCGATCGTGCCTTCCTCGAGGCCTTCGCCGATCAGGATGGCGTTCATCTCGGCCTCGATGCGCGTCACTTCGTCCAGGCCCAACTGGTGGATCTGCGCCGGCGTCATGTCGGTGCTGGTGTGCTGGCGCGCCGACCAGGCGTAAAGGCCGCGCCATCGGGCAGGGCCCAGACGCCGTGGTTGCCGGTGGTCCTGGGCAGCAGGCCGTCGTAGTAGGCGATGAACTGGCCATAGGCCGGATACACCTGGTCCGTGATCGCGGCTTCGGCCTGGGCCAGCAGGCTGTCGCGTTCGCCTTCGCCCAGGGTGCCGGCGGGCAGCTTGTCCAGCTTTTGTGCCAGGGACGTGTAGAGGATGTTCTGCTTCGCCGCCGCGCCGGTGAAGCCGCGCATTTCGGCCAGCACCTTCTCGACCACGAAGGTCGGCGGCAGGATGCCGGCCTTCTCCCGGGCATGCAGGCCCTCGAGCACCTGTTCCACCATCACCGGCGTCTTGTGCAGCCGGGCGATGTAGTTCTCCGCATCGGCCGCCGAAGACACGCCGTGCTGGGTGGCGAGGAAGGTCGGGAAGTTGCTCTGCACGCCGAACAGCTGGTTCAGCGGGTAGTCGTGGTGGGCGAACCGTTCGCCTTCGGCCTGGATGGCCAGGAAGTATTCGAGGATGTCGTAGGACAGCCGGGTGTTCTCGTCCATCGCCTCGCGGTCGTATTCACGCAGGGTGGCGAGGTCGTCCCGCAGTTTCTCCTGCATCTCGCGCTCGCGCGCCAGTGAACGGTCGGTCAGTTCGTCGCTGTACCAGTCCATCCAGGACGGCAGCATGCCCAGCGATGTCAGCATCTCGGGGTCGTCTACCGCGTATTCGATGAACACCCGCTCGAAGAACCAGTCGATCTTGGCCGGCCGCGCGTACAGGGTATGCAGGGCCAGGCCGGTCGCCATCACCATCAGGGCGAACACCAGCCAACCGGTCAGTCGGAACAGAGTCTTCATTCGGGGTCTCCAGGCGAAGCCCGGAACATAGCAGAGGCCGGACCGGCGTCCACCCTGCCGCGGGTCATGAGCGATAGACTGCCGGCATGAACTATCGCCACGGATTCCATGCCGGCAACCACGCGGACGTGCTCAAGCACCTGGTCCTGGTCGCCCTGCTCGATGCGCTCAAACGCAAGGAGGGCGCCTTCTACGTGCTCGACAGCCACGCCGGCCGCGGCCAGTACGACCTGTCCGGCAGCCAGGCCAGCCGCACCGGCGAGGCCCGGGAAGGGTTCCTGCGCCTGCCGGCCGCCGGGCCGGGCACGCCACCCGCCTTCGCCCGCTACCTCGAGGCCGTGGCTGAAACCCAGGAACTCGCACCCGGCACCTACCCGGGCTCACCCCTGCTGGTCGCACACGCCCTGCGCGACCAGGACCGCGCCGCCGCCTGCGAACTGCTGCCCGAGGAGGCGGCCGCGCTCAAGGCCGTGCTGGCCGGCGACCCCAAAGTGCACGTGCATGCGCGCGACGGTTACGCCGCGCTCAAGGCCCTGCTGCCGCCGAAGGACGGCGCCACCCGCTTCGCCCGCGGCCTGGTGCTGATCGACCCGCCCTACGAGGCGCAGGAAGGCGAGTACCCGCTGATCCTGGCGGCACTGAACGACGCGCTGTCGAAGTTCCCGCAGGCCACCTACGCCGTCTGGTACCCGATCAAGCAGCGGCCCAGCCTGCACCCCTTCTTCCGCAAGGTCGCCAGCCTGCCGGCGAAATCCGCGCTGGCGATCGAACTGCTGGTGCGCCCGGACGATTCGCCGCTGCGCATGAACGGCAGCGGCATGCTGCTGCTCAACCCGCCCTGGCAGATCGAGAAAGCGATCGAACCCGCGCTCAAACCCCTCGCCCAGGCCATGGGCGAAGCCGGCGCCTCCTGGCGCCTCACCTGGTTGAAGCAGGACAAGGCCTGACCCATGAGCACACCGCACAAACGAGCCCAGTACAGCCAGCGCGGCCCGGTGCCGCAGGACGTGATCTCGGCGGTCGAATTCGAACTGCCGCCGCTGCCGCTGCCCGCGGGCACGGCGCGGGTGGCGGTGCTGGCCGCGCCGATCAATCCTTCCGACGTGCTGACCCTGACCGGCGAATACGGCCTGCTGCCGCCGCTGCCCGCGGTCGGCGGCAACGAAGGCGTGGGCCGCGTACTGGAAGTCTCCGGCGACGTCGCCGGCCTGGCGCCCGGCACGATGGTGCTGCTGCCGGTCGGCTGCGGCACCTGGACGACGCATCTGGACCTGCCCGCCAAGGCCCTGGTGCCGCTGCCCGACGGCGTCGACCCGGTGCAGGTGTCCATGCTCACGGTGAACCCGCCCACCGCCCTGCTGATGCTGCGCGATTTCGTGGACCTGCAGCCCGGCGACTGGGTGATCCAGAACGCGGCCAACTCCGCCGTCGGCGGTTATCTGGTGCAACTGGCAAAACTGCGCGGCATCAACACCATCAACGTGGTGCGCCGCGCCTCGGCGATCGAGGCGGTGCAGGCCGCCGGCGCCGAGCACGTGATCGTGGACGCCGAGGACCTGCCCAAGCGCGTGCGCGAGAAGGTCGGCGACGTCGCCATCAAGCTGGGCATCGACTGCGTCGGCGGCGTGTCCACCGAGAACCTGGCGCGCTGCCTGGCCGAGGGCGGCACCCCTGGTGAACTACGGCGCGATGAGCGGCGAGCGCTGCATGATCTCGCCGCGCTATTTCGTGTTCCGTGACATCACCCTGCGCGGCTTCTGGCTGTCGCAGTGGTTCAAGAAGGCCAGCGCCGAGCAGCGCCGCGCCGTGTTCGCCGAGATCGGCGGCCTGATCGCCGAGGGCAAATTGTCGGCGCGGGTGCAGGCCACCTATTCACTCGACCACATCAAGGAAGCCGTGGCCGCGGCGGCCAGCAACGCCCGCGACGGCAAGATCGTGATCGAACCCAACGGGCCGCCGCGCGCGGCGATCTGACCCCTGAAGGAGTATCCGACATGAAACCGCATTTCGTGCTGGTGGATTTCGAGAACGTGCAGCCGAAGTCACTGGCTTCGCTGCAGGGCGGACAGCACCAGGTGCGGGTGTTCCTTGGCGCCAGCCAGACCAAGATCACGCTGGAGCTGGCGCAGTCGCTGCAGGCCTTCGGGCCCGACGCCAAATACGTGCAGGTCTCGGGCAACGGCAGCAACGCGCTCGACTTCCACATCGCCTTCTACATCGGCCGGCTGTCGGCCCAGCATCCGGGCGCGACCTTCACCATCATCTCGCGAGACACCGGTTTCGACCCGCTGATAAAACACCTCGCGGGCAAGGGCATCGCCTGCCGCCGCAGCGCCAGCATCGGCGATGCCGGCAAGACCGTGCCGCCGGCGAAAACGCCTTCCGTGCCCAAGCGCACCGCGGCCCGCGAGGCCGTCAAACCCGTGCCGCCCGACCCGCGCCTGGCCGTGGTGCTGGAAAACCTGGGCAACATGAAGGCCAGCCGCCCGCGCACGCTCAAGACACTTGGCGCCAGCGTGCGCAGCTGGTTCAAGCCGGCGTTGGACGACAAGGCCCTGGCCGCCCTGCTCGACCAGCTGGCCAAGGCCGGCAAGATCAAGGTGGACGGCAGCAAGGTCGCCTACACGCTGGGCTGAACCAGCCACAATCCGTCCCCGCACTTGTTATTCGTAGCGGAGGGCTTCGATGGGGTCGAGGCCGGCGGCCTTGGACGCCGGCATGATGCCAAACACCACGCCGACCAGGGCCGAGAAACCGGCCGCCGCCACGACAACCCACATCGGCACCGAGGCCGGCGGGAAGTTCGGGATCAGCGCGGCCACGCCCAGTCCGGTGAGCCAGCCCAGCACGATGCCGATCAGGCCGCCCAGCAGCGCCAGCAGGCCGGCTTCGGCCAGGAACTGCACCAGGATGTCGCGCCGCGTCGCGCCCAGCGCCTTGAGGATGCCGATCTCGCGCGTCCGCTCGGTCACCGACACCAGCATGATGTTCATGATGCCGATGCCGCCGACCAGCAGCGAGATGCCGACGATGCCGCCGAGCACCGCCGTCGTCATCGCCGCGAACTCCTCGAAACTCTTGACCGCCGACTCCGCCGTCTGGATTCGGAAATCGTCGTCCTGCGCCGGCTTGAGCTTGTGCGACTGCCGGATCGCCCGCTTCACCCGCTCGCGCAGCGCATCGATTTCGCCCAGGTTGCTGGCGGTGAACGAAATGGACATGCGCGGCTTGTTGGTGCTGCCGGTCATCGCCCGGCCGACGTCGAACGGGATCACGACGTAGTTGTCCTGGCTCATGCCGAAGATCTCGCCGCGTTTCTCCATCACGCCCACGACCTTGAACCAGTCGCTGCCGATGCGGATGAATTGGCCGACCGGATCCTCCGGCAACTCGAGGTCATCGCGCACCTTCGGCCCGATCACCACGACCTTGCGCCGGCTCTGGTCGTCGCTGGCGACCAGGAAACGGCCGATGTCCGGGTACAGGCCCTGCACGGCGGTGAATTCCGAGGAACTCGCCAGCACCTGCGCGGCGGCGGTGCGTCCACGCACGGAGATGCCGACCACCGGCACCATCATGGTCGGCACCACCTTCTCGATGCCGGGCACGCGGTGGCGCAGCGTCTCCACGTCCTGGAAGGTGAGGAAGTTCTCGCGACCGAGCACGGCCTCATTGAAGGGCGTGTGCGCCTGCAGGGTCAGCGTGCTGCCGCCGATGTCGGCGAACTGTTCGGTGACGAAGGCCGAAAAGCCTGGATCAGCGACACCACGGCAATGACGGACGCGGTGCCGATCAGGATGCCCAGCGTGGTCAGGAAGCTGCGCATGCGGTGCGCCAGCAGGCTGGTCAGGGCGGCGCGGAAGGCTTCGAGGTAGGCGGTCATGCAAGTGCCTCTCGCGGTGGGTTGACGGTGTCCTCGACGATGCGGCCGTCGCTGACGCGCAGGGTGCGGCGACAGTGCGCGGCGATGTCGGGTTCGTGGGTCACCACCACCACGGTCTGGCCGCTGCGGTGCAGTTCGTCGAACAGGGCCATGATCTCCAGCGAGGTGCGTGAGTCGAGGTTGCCGGTGGGTTCGTCGGCGAGCAGGATCGACGGCTTGCCGACCAGGGCGCGGGCCACCGCCACGCGCTGGCGCTGGCCGCCGGACAGCTGGTTCGGCCGGTGCCCGAGTCGATTGCCCAGGCCGACCTGTTCCAGCGCCGCGGTGGCCAGGCGCTGTCGTTCGGCGCGCGGGATGCCGCGGTAGACCAGCGGCTGGGCGACGTTGTCGAGCACGGTCAGCCGCGGCAGCAGATGGAAACTCTGGAACACGAAGCCGATCTCCTGGTTGCGCACTTTCGCCAGTTCGTTGTCGTCCATGTGCGAGGTGTCGCGGCCGTTGAGCACGTAACTGCCCGAGGTCGGGCTGTCGAGGCAGCCGATCAGGTTCATCAGGGTGGACTTGCCCGAACCCGACGGACCGATCAGGGCCACGTATTCATTGCGGCCGATGTGCAGGTCCACGCCGTCGAGCGCGCGCACTTCCTCGTCGCCCATCAGGTAATGCTTGGTGATGCCGGTGAGGCGGATCATTCCGCGGCGGCCTCGCCATCGGTGGCGGCCACGGCGTCCGCATCCATCCGCGCCTTGGCCTTGTCCGCCGGCGCACTGGCGCGCACCCGGTCGCCGTCCATCAGGCCGCGCAGCAGCTTGGCCGGGCCCGTGATGACCCGATCACCTGCCGTCAGGCCGTCGGTGATCTCCTCCCAGCGGTCGTCGGACTGACCGACCTGCACGACCACGCGCCGGGCGTAACCATCCCGGTCCACCCAGACGAAACGTTCGGTCTTCTTGTCCTCGCTCTCCTCGCTGCCGACGGCTTCCACCGGCACGGCCAGGCGGCTGGCGCCATCGCCGAGGAAGATGTCGGCGCGCGCGCTCATGCCCGAACGCAGGGCCAGGTCTTCCGGTGGCTCCATCAGCACCACCACCTCGTAGGTGCGCGCCTGGTTCTCCAGGGTCGGCGCCAGCGCGATACGCTGCACCTTGCCCTTCAACGCGGTCTCCGGGAAGGCCGTGGCATAGACGTCCACCGACTGGCCGACGCTGACGCGGGCGATGTCGGCTTCGTCCACCTTCAGCTCGGCCTGGATCGCCGAGGTGTCGGCGATCTTCATCAGGCTGGCGCCGGCGAAGGCATTGGTCGAGGCGATCGCGGTCTCGCCGATCTTGATCGGCAGGTCGACGATGGTGCCGGTGATCGGCGCACGCACGTCGGTCTTGCTGAGCTGCTCGCGCGCCTCGCTGAGGATGGCGTCGGCGCGGCGCAGCGCTTCCTCGCTGCTCTGCAGCTCCACCCGGGCCAGGTCGCGGGCATTGCGCAGGTCGTCGTATTCGCTCTGGCCGATCATCTTCTGCTCGATCAGCTGCGCGCCCCGCGCCAGCCGCTTCTCGGCCAGCGCCAGCGCCAGCCGCTGCCGGTCGATGTTGATCGCGCTCTGGCGGCGGCTGGCCTCCTCGCGCTCGATCGCGTTGCGGTAGGTCTCCGGGTCCAGGGTCAGCAGCAGTTGACCGGCTTCGACGTGGTCGCCTTCCTTCACCTTGATGTCGCGCACCTTGGCGACCAGCTCCGAGGTCAGGTTGACCTCGTTGAGGTAGCCAGCACGCCCGAGGCCAGGATGGTCGGGCGGATTTCCTGCGCAGCGGCGGCGGCGATGTCCATTTCCTTGCTGGATTCGCCGCGCATGGCCTTGATGACCAGCGGGATCGCGATCAGGGCCACGATGCCCGCGGCGACGATGAACTTCTTGTTGGGTTTCATGCGTGGTTCCAGGCGGATTCGACGGTCAGACCAGGGCGGGGATGCTCAGCGCCCCGAAATACAGCAGCCACGGGAACACCGCGATCGCCAGCGCCTGGCCCCAGCCGGTGCGGAACCAGGTCTTCCAGCCCAGCGCCACCAGGAACATCACCCAGAAGCACAGCAGGTTGACCGACTTGGCCAGGGTGCTCCAGGGATGGTCCAGCGGCAGCTGCACGAACAGCGGGTCGATGCTCAGCAGCTGCAGCGATTCGAACGAGGTCTGCGGCGAGCTGGTGAACGTGCCGATCAGCGCGATGACGCTGGCGAACAGCATCGGCATGCCGCCCCAGGCCGTCAGCGCCAGGCCGTGGCGGAAACCGACCGCCTTGCCGGTGATCTTGCCCACCAGCAGGTAGTACAGCGCGAGCAGCGGGTAGATCACCGCCGTCATCACCACCACCATCGCGACCCCGATATAGCCCGACACGCGCGCGCCCGGCAGCATCGCGCTGACCTGTTCAAGCTCGGCCTTGGTCATCTGCCCGGCCATGGCCTGGTTGCGGTGGTCCACGAACCACTGCGGATCCACGTGCAGGTGATAGGCCAGGATCGCAACCGTCGCCACCAGCAGCGCCAGCAAGGTCGGCACCAGGAAGGTGGGCTTCTCGCGCAGGTCGGTGAAGACCTTGACGGGCTCGAGGTAGATGTTGATCAGGTGCGACATGCAGGATTTCCTTTGCGGGTGGTGGCCGACTCCCCAGTCGGCCGGTGGAGGATAGGGCCTCGACGGGGTCCGTGGGGCCCTTGTGACGAATCCCGTCCTGGAGCGGACGAATGCATGGACGGCGCGACAGGGCGAAACGTGACAAACCGTCACCGGACCGGTGGCCGACGGACAGGCTATCCTGATCGTTCTTTCGACCCCGGGCTGATTCCGCATGCGCCTGCCGATCCTGGTCCTGTGCACGAGCCTGCTGTCGTGCATGCCCGCCGCCGCACTGACACCGGTCGAACCCGACCGCCGCATCGCCATCACCGTGGATGACCTGCCCTGGGCCGGCCTCGGCAGCCACCCGCCGCGCATACCCGCGCCGGAACTGCTGGCGGGCCACCACCGTCTGGTGGCGGCGATCCGCGCCGCAGACGCTCCGGTCACCGGTTTCGTCAACGAGATCAAGCTCGAAGTGGACGGCGAGGTCGTGCCCGAACGCCTGCAGATGCTGCGCGACTGGCTCGACGCCGGCGCGCAACTGGGCAACCACACCCACGGCCACGTGGACCTGCACGCCGTCGGGCTGCCCGCCTACCAGGACGACATCCTCAAGGGTGAGCGCCAACTGCGTCCGCTGCTGGCCGAACGCGGCGCAGCACCGGAGTGGTTCCGCCATCCCTACCTGCGCGCCGGCCGCACGGCCGAAGACAAGGCCGCACTGGCAGCATTCCTGGCGGAACACGGCTACCGCATCGCCCCGGTGACGGTGGACAACAGCGACTGGATCTGGGCCCTGGCCTATCGCAAGGTGCTTGAACAGGGCGGCGACGTGGCCACGCTGCAGCGCCTGCGCGAAGAGTACGTGCCGTACATGCTGGCCAAGCTCGACTACTACGAACGTTTTTCCATCGCCCTGCTCGGGTATGCCCTGCCCCAGACCTGGCTGTTGCACGCCAATCAGATCAATGCCGACACCTACCCGGCCCTGCTCGCCGGCGTGCACGCCCGCGGCTACCGCGTGGTGCCGCTGGCCGAAGCAATGCGGGACCCGGCCTACGCGCGCGCAGATGCCTATACCGGCCGCTGGGGCCCGAGCTGGCTGCACCGCTGGGCGATCGGCGAGGACAAGCCGCCGGAATTTTTCGCCGGCGAACCACGGACGCCACGCTGGGTGCTCGACCTGGCCGGCATCGACAGCGAATAGTGCAGGCGCTTGACCCGTCCATCGCTTCACCCTTCACGCTGGCCTCCCCCGACCCGAGGAGACCCGCCATGCACCCGCCCGTCATCGCCGAACACGTCGACCACCACTACGTCCAGACCATCCACGCGCCGCCGCACGACGTGTTCCCCCTGTTATGCCCGGTGCGCGAAAAGGAATGGATGCCGGACTGGGAAGCCCGGATGATCCACAGCCGCTCCGGGCTGGCCGAGGCCGGCGCGGTGTTCGCCTCGCCGCGTGGCACGGGCGAGACGGTGTGGTACACGGCCGCGCACGAACCCGACCGCCATGTGCGCTTCGTGCGCTTCCATCCCGAAGGCGTGGTGGTGGACATCAGCATCGATGTCGCACCCGATGGCCCGGATGATTCGAAAGTCGCAGTGCGCTACCGTTTCACGGCCACGTCCGACGCGGGCACGGCCACGGTGCGCGGCTTCACCGCCGAGGCCTGGCTGGCCATGATGGAAACGTGGGAAGGACTGATGAACCAATGGTTCGCGCAACGGAAAAACCACTGACGGTGACCGCGATGGGCCGGCGCTTCGGCCTGTCGCGCAGCACCCTGCTGTATTACGACCGCATCGGCCTGCTGTCGCCCGGTGCCCGCAGCGGCGCCGGGTACCGGCTGTATTCGGCCGACGACGTGGCGCGTCTGCAGCGCATCGTCGCCCTGCGCGCCGGCGGCCTGCCGCTGGACGGCATCCGTGCCGTGCTCGACAGCCGCTCGTCGCTGACGGCCGTGCTGGAACAGCAGCTGGTCGCGCTCAACGGGCAGATGCGGCAGATGCAGGAACAGCAGCGCGTGCTGTGCGCCATGCTGGGGCAGCCGGCGCCTGCACGCGGCCTGGACAAGGCGGCATGGACCACGATGTTCCGCGCCATCGGCCTGGACGACGAGGGCATGCGGCGCTGGCACGTCGCGTTCGAGGCGCGGCAGCCGGAGGCGCACCGGGATTTCCTGGTGTCGCTGGGTCTGGATGAGGACGAGATCGGGAAGATCCGCGCCTGGTCCCGAAACGACACCGGCTGACATCGGTTTCACGTTTCCATACGCGGGTTCTGGAATCATCGCCACAACCCCAGCCTGGAGCCCCGCCATGCGCGAACGCCACCGCAGGACCGCGGACGATTTCCCGCCGGAAGTGATGCGCCTGTTCGACCAGTACGTGCACGGGCTGATCGACCGGCGCGGTTTCCTCAAGGGGGCCGCCGCGTTCGCCGGCAGCGCCGGCGCCGCCGGCCTGCTCGCGGCACTCACGCCGGATTTCGCCGCCGCGCAGCAGATCGCGCCGGCCGATGCGCGCCTGAAGACGGAGTACGTGACCTTCCGTCGCCGAAGGGATACGGCGAAGGCCGCGGCTACCTCGTGCGTCCCGCCGACGCGACCGGCCCGCTGCCCGTGGTGCTGGTGGTGCACGAGAACCGTGGCCTGAACCCGCACATCGAGGACGTGACGCGACGCCTGGCGCTCGAGGGTTATCTGTCTTTCGCGCCGGACGCGCTGTACCCGCTGGGCGGATATCCGGGCGACGAGGACAGCGCCCGTGCGAAGTTCGGCGAGCTCGACCAGGCAAAAACCCGCGAGGACATGCTCGCCGCCGCGGCCTGGCTGCAGGCGCATGCGTCGGGCAACGGCCGGCTCGGCGCGATCGGCTTCTGCTACGGCGGCGCGATCACCAATTTCCTGGCCACGCGCCTGCCCGGCCTGAGCGCCGCGGCGCCTTTCTACGGTAGCGGCCCGTCGCTCGAAGACGTGCCGAAGATCAAGGCCGAACTGCTGGTGGTACTGGCCGAGAACGACGAGCGCGTGAACGCCGGCTGGCCCGCCTACGAGGCGGCGCTGGAACAGGCCGGCGTCACCTACACCCTGCTGCAGCCGCCCGGCACCCAGCACGGCTTCAACAACGACACCACGCCGCGGTATCACGAAGCGGCGGCGAAACAGGCCTGGGAGGCGGCGCTGGCGCTGTTCGGGCGGCGATTGAAAGCCTAAGTGCTTGATCCGATGGCGACTCCGGTGCCGAATCCCCGGAGCCTGCCTCTCCGGCGTTGCTCATATTGCAACGATAGATGTACACAACTGCTAATTGATGCCGTTTTGTAGGCTCCCATACTTCGCCCCACGACAGACGCCCCGCAGGAACGGCATCCCGCCGACCCGGTCCGCCTGCCAAAGGAGCCACGTCATGAACAACCTTTCCAACCTCGTCGGCCGTTTCGGCCTGTCCGCCATCTTCGTGCTGTCCGGCTTCGCCAAGCTGGGCGCCGGTTACGAAGGCACCCAGGGGCTACATGGAAGCCATGGGCGTGCCGGGCGGCCTGCTTCCGCTGGTGATCTTCGCCGAGATCGTCGGTGGCCTCGCCCTGGCCGCCGGCCTGTTCACCCGCTGGGCCGCGCTCGGCCTGGCCGTGTTCTCGGTCGCCAGCGCCTTCCTGTTCCACTTCCAGCTGGCCGACCAGATGCAGTTCATCAACTTCTTCAAGAACATCGCCATCGCCGGTGGTTTCCTGGTGCTCGCCGCGCATGGCGCCGGCAAGTTCAGCGTTGATGGCCTGATCGCCGCGCGCCGCGCGAAGGGCGGTGCGTAATGATCGCCCTGCGTCCAGCGAATGAACGTGGCCACGCCAACCACGGTTGGCTGGACTCGTGGCACAGCTTCTCGTTCGCCGAGTACCGCGACGACAGGCACGTGCACTGGGGTCCGCTGCGGGTGATCAACGAAGACCGCGTGGCCGCGGGCCAGGGTTTCGGCACGCACAGCCACCGGGACATGGAGATCATCAGCTACGTGCTCGAGGGCTCGCTCGGCCACAAGGACTCGATGGGCAACACAGAGTCCATCGTTCCGGGCGAAGTGCAGCGCCTGAGCGCCGGCACCGGCATCACCCATTCGGAGTTCAACTACAGCGCCAGCGGCACCACGCACTTCCTGCAGATCTGGATCATCCCGAAGTTCATGGGCGTGAAGCCCTCGTACGCGCAGAAGACCTTCACGGACGAGGAAAAGCGTGGCCGCCTGCGGCTGGTGGTGAGCCAGGACGGCGCCGAGGGTTCGGTGTCGATCAACCAGGACGCACGGATGTACGCCGGCCTGTTCAACGGCGACGAGCGTGCCGAGTTGGCGCTGACGCCGGGCCGCCTGGGTTATGTGCACCTGGTGCGCGGCCGGCTGGTGGTGAACGGCCAGCACCTGGCGGCCGGCGATGCGCTCAAGTTCAAGGACGAGCCGCGCATCGTGATCGAACAGGGCCGCGACGCCGAGGTACTGGTGTTCGACCTGCCGCCGATGGAGTGATGCGGCGGGCGATTTGCTGACCGACGCCGGCCGGGGACTCCCCGGCCGGCGTTTTATTGCCTAGGCGCCGCGCACGGTCTGGATGTCGGCGCCTTCGCGCATTGTCTTCGTGACCGGCGTGTTGGCGACGATCTCGAGCAGGCGCGTCCACTGCGCCTCGTCCAGGGCCGCATCGCTGCGCAGGGTGCGCTGCACCGTCGCGTGGCCGGCCTCGTCCTTGCGCAGCACCAGGTCCACGGTCAGCCGGCCCAGTTCCCAGCCCTTCTTCTGCGCGTACATGCGCAGGGTGATCGCGGTGCAGGCCGCCAGCGACGCCAGGTAGTAGTCGTAGGGTGCGGGGCCGGCGCCGGTGCCGCCCGCGCGTTCCGGCTCGTCGGCGATCAGGCCGAAGCCGGCGGTGACGATGTCGTGCACGTAGTTGGTGCCGGTGGAAACGATGGTGGCGCCGGCGATGGCCATGGCGGGCTCCTCTGGGATGACGGACAGGGGCACTTTGCCACGCCGGCGCCGCTGGTCCACGGCGTCGAACGGACTCATCCCCGGATCCGGCCCCGGCCGCTGCCGCAACTTCCGTGGTAGCCGCGTTGTCCCGCGGCTCCAGGATCATCTGCCCGCGCGAGTAGTCGAACACCACGTTGTGCCGGCGCAGGAAACGCGAGCCGATCCGGCCGTTCTGGCCGGTGTCGATGACCTCGTCGCCGATCGAATAGTCGACCGGCGTGGACACGGCATGGCCACCGCCGAATCCGACCTCCACCGAAGTGCCGGTCTGGTACTTGGCCAGGCCGCCGACGAAACAGCCGTTCTTGGTCGAACCGCCCGCGGGCACCACGATGCCCTCGTGCGTCTGCGGGAACAGGCTCAGGTCGATGCCGGCGCCACTGTCGACATGCAGCCGGGCCTCGTAGGCCGCGCCGTCGGGCGCCGTGACCCGCGCCTGCACGTAGGGCTGGCGGCTGCTGATGTCGGCGGGGACGATCTCGCCATTGCCGGTGTACCGGTAGGTTTCCGGATCGTGCAGCACCACTTCGCCGCGGTCGTAATTGATCTCGACCACATAACGATGGAACAGCTCGTGGCCGATCACCCCCTGGAACGGCGGCTCGGGGATCTCGCCGGCGCACTTGAGCGTCTGCACCGGAATGGCCAGCACGGTCTGGTCCGGCAGCACCAGCGGGCCGAAATCGATGTCCACCGACGGCTGCACCGCGGCGTTGATCGCCGCCAGGCTGTCGGCGTCGCCGATGCGCTGGACGTTGCTCATGTCCAGGCCCAGCCCCTCGGTCCTGTCGCTGGTGAGGATGGCGAGCATGGACGCACCGGTGTCGAGCACGAAGTCCGCCGGTGCACCGTTGACGTGGGCCGAAACGATCACCCAGCCGTTGTTCTCACGGAACGGCAGGGTCAGCGGCAACGCCTGCTTCAACTGCACCTCGGTGCCGTTGTTGGCGAAATAGAGCCGGGCCATCGTGATCTGGTCGCAGGCGGCCAGGCACAGGGCCAGGCCGATCGCGGCGGCGACGCGGGCCAGGGGACGGGACGGACGGGACGCATTCATGGCACTTGCCCTCGGTGGATGTTGTGTTGAAAACTAGACTCGTTTTTCAACACAGGCAAGCCAACTCATGGCACCCTCCCGAAAGTCCTCCCCCACCCGCGCACGGAGATACCAGCGCGTCAGCGGCCCAGAACAGATCGCCCTTCTGGCCAGTCCGGTCCGGCAGGACCTGGTCGACACCTGGAGGCGCTGGGCGGCGAAGCCGATGTCGCGGCGGTCGCCGCGCAGCTCGGGCGACCACCCGACGGCCTCTACTACCACTTCGACCTGTTGGCCAAGGCCGGCCTGCTGCAGCGTGTGGAAACCGCGGGCAACGCCCGCCGTTACCGCCTTGGCAAAGGACGCGGCGCGCCACTCAAACTCGATTACGGCAAGGACGCGGAGAGCAGCGATGCCGTTGGCCGCGTCGTCGACAAGCTGCTGCAGGCGGCGCGACGTGATTTCCGCGCCGCGCTGCAGGATCCCGGAACGGTGAAGGACGGTCCGGAACGCGAGCTCTGGGCCGGCCGCAACAAGGGCTGGGTGAACCCGCGCGACCTGGCCGAAGCCAATCGCCTGCTGATCCGGCTGCAGCAGCTGCTGCAGGGACCTCGGCGGGCCGGCCGGGACCAACTGGTCAGCCTGTCCTTCGTGCTGGCACCGCTGCCCGCCAAGCCCGGCCGACGCGGCTCGCAGCGATCTGGCAATGAGGACTGAAGACCGGCCAGGCGAGGGTTCCAGCCCGGCACTTGTATTTAATTACCCCATAAATTAATGTCCGCGCCATGCCCCGGACTCCTGCCAGGACCACCGCCCGCCGCACCCGTACCCCCGGCCGTCCGGCGGCAGGGTTGCACGACCATCGCGAGACCCTGATCGACGCCGCGCGCGAGCAGTTCGCCGCACACGGTTTCGCCGCGACCAGCCTGCGCCAGATCGCGCTCGCCGCGAAGGTGACGCCGGCCCTCACCCACTACTACTTCAAGGACAAGGCCGGCCTGCTGGACGCCGTGGTCGAAGACCGGGTCGCGCCGCTGGCGCAGGGACTCGGCGTGGCGGTCAAGGCGGCCGGGCCCGATCCGGTCGCGGCGCTGCGCGCCTTCGTGCACGCCTACACCACGACCGCTTCGAAAAACCCGTGGCTGCCCCGGCTGATCGTTCGCGAGGTCCTGAGCGACGGTGGCGCGCTGCGCACCACGTTCCCGGAACGTTTCGCGGGCGGCATGGCAGCGATGTTGCGCGGGGTCGTGCAGGCAGGACAGGAACGCGGCGATTTCCGCGCCGACCTGGACCCGTCCGAGGTCGCCATGTCCGTGCTCTCGCTCTGCATCTTTCCCTTCCTCGCCGCGCCGCTGGTCAACATGGCGCTGGGCATCGACACCAGCCCGAAGCATGCGGATGCCCTGATTTCCCACCATCTCGCCGTGCTGATGGCCGGCATCGCGAAGAGCCCATGAAGAATCCCGCCCTGCTGATCCCCCTGGCGGCACTGCTCGCCGCCTGCAGTCCCGAACCGGACTACGCCCTGGGCACACCTGGAGCGCGACCGGATCACGCTGCCGGCACCGGTGTCGGAACGCATCGCACAAATCGTCGTGCGCGAAGGCCAGACCGTGGCCGCCGGCGACACCGTGCTGGTGCTGGAGCCCGAACGCACCGGCGCCCGCCTCGACGCCGCCCGCGCCGACGCCATGCGCCTGCGCGCGGCCCTGGACGAAGCGCGCGCCGGCCCGCGCGGTGAAACCATCGCCGCCGCACGCGCCCAGTTGCGCGGCGCCGAGGGCGTGGCGCTGACCGCCCGCCGCGATTTCGACCGCGTGCGCCGCATGGTCGAACGCGAAATGCTGCCGCCTTCCGACCTGGACTTCGCCCGCGCCGCGCTCGCCAGCGCCGATGCCCAGGAACTGGCCGCGCGCGAGTCGCTGACCCTGCTCGAGAACGGCACCCGCAGCGAGCAGATCGTGCAGGCCGAGGCCGCGCTTGCGGCCGCCGAAGCCGAGGTGCAATCGCTGCAGGTCGACCTCGCGCGCACCCGCATCACGGCGCCGCGCGCCGGTTTCGTCGAAAGCCTGCCCTACCGGCTCGGCGACCAGGTGCCGGTCGGCACGCCGCTGGCGATCCTCTTGGTGGGCGATCGTCCTTATGCGCGCGTTTACATCCCGCAGCCGCTGCGGGCCTCGGTGCAGGTGGGCACGACCGCCACCGTGCGCCTGCACGGCACCGACATCCACTTCAACGGCCGTGTGCGCGCCATCCGCAGCGAACCCAGTTTCACGCCCTACTACGCCCTGTCCGGCGAGGACGCGTCGCGGCTTTCATGGCTGGCCGAGATCGAACTTGACACAGCCGCCGACGCGCTGCCGATCGGGCATCCGGTGCGCGCGGAGTTCCAGGCCACGAAACCATGAACGACGAGATCGTCATCCGCACGAAAGGCCTGACCCGGCGCTTCGGTGCGCTGGTGGCGGTCAACGACGTGGCCCTGACCGTGCCGCGCGGCTGCGTGTACGGCTTCCTCGGCCCGAATGGCTCCGGCAAGTCCACCACCATCCGCATGTTGTGCGGGCTGCTGACGCCCAGCGCCGGCGAGATCCAGGTACTGGGGCTGAAGGTGCCGCAGCAGGCCGAAGCGCTCAAGCGCCGCATCGGTTACATGACCCAGAAGTTCTCGCTGTTCGAGGACCTGAGCGTGCGCGAGAACCTCGAATTCATGGCCACCGTACAGGACCTGCCGCGCAGGCGGATGCGCACACGGGTGGACGAACTGCTGGTCGACTACCGCCTGGCCGATCGCCAGAAACAGCTGGCCGGCACGATGAGCGGCGGCCAGAAGCAGCGCCTGGCGCTGGCGGCCGCGGTAGTGCACAACCCGGAGCTGCTGTTCCTGGACGAGCCCACCAGCGCAGTGGATCCGGAGTCGCGGCGCGACTTCTGGGAAAAACTTTTCGAACTGGCGGACGGCGGCACCACCCTGCTCGTCTCCACCCATTACATGGACGAGGCCGAACGCTGCCATCGACTGGCGATCCTCGACCAGGGCGAACTCGTGGCGGATGGCACGCCCGCGGAGCTGGGCGCGGAACTCGTGGACCGCACGCTGCTGGCCACCAGCACGCATCCGCGTCGCGCCGCGGCTTTGCTGTCGGGTTTCAACGGCATCGCCAGCGTCGCCCAGGTGGGCAATGAACTGCGCGTGCTGGCCGAACCCGGATTCCGCGACCTCGACGGCCTGCGCGCGGCCCTGCAGGCGCAGGATCCGGAAGCGCGCATCGTGCCGGTGGCGCCGAGCCTGGAGGACGTGTTCGTGGCGGCGACCCACGGCCGGCGCGCGGCCCGCGGGGAAGCGGCATGAGTCCGCGCCGCCTGCTCGCGGTGATGGTCAAGGAGCTGCGGCAGCTGGCCCGGGACCGCATGACCTGGGCATGATCGTCGGCATTCCCGTGCTGCAGCTGCTGCTGTTCGGCTACGCGATCAACATGGACGTGCGCAACCTGCCCGCGGCCGTGGCTGACGAAGCGCAAACGGCGGGATCACGCGCGCTGGTTCAGGACCTGCTGGCGACGGGCGTGATCGTGCCAACGGCCTCCGCACGCTCACCGGCCGACCTGATGGACCTGTTGCGCAGCGGACGCATCAGTGTCGGCATCGCCATCCCGCACGACTACGAACGCCGGCGCATCGACGGCCGCGAATCGGTCCAGATCCTGGTCGACGGCAGCGACACCGTGGTGCAGGCCAGCGCCGGGCAGTTGGCCCGGATCCCGCTTGAAGGCCAGGTCACCGCGAAGCAGCTGGTGAGCGTGGTGAGTTTCTACAATCCCGAACGGCGTTCGGCGGTCAACATCGTGCCCGGCCTGATCGGCGTGATCCTGACCCTGACCATGGTGCTGTTCACCGGCGTGGCCATCGTGCGCGAACGCGAGCGCGGCAACATGGAGTTGCTGATCACCACCCCGGTTAGCAGCGCCGAACTGATGATTGGCAAGGTGCTTCCCTACGTCGGAATCGGCCTGGTCCAGACTACCGTTGTGCTGCTGCTCGGCATGTGGATCTTCCAGGTGCCGATCCGTGGCTCGCTGGCCTCGGTCTATGTGGCGGCGCTGCTGCTGATCGCCGCCAGCCTGAGCCTGGGCCTGCTGATCTCGACCCAGGCAAAGTCGCAGTTCCAGGCCATGCAGATGACCTTTTTCGTGTTCCTGCCCTCGATCCTGCTGTCGGGCTTCATGTTCCCGTTCGCGGGCATGCCGGTGCTGGCGCAGTGGCTGGCCGAGCTGCTGCCGCTGACCCACTTCATGCGCCTGATCCGCGGCGTGATGCTTCGCGGCGCCGACCTGGGCGACCTGCTGCCGTCGGTGCTGGCGCTGTGCGCCTTCACCGCGGTGATGATGACGGTGGCGATCCTGAAGTTCAGCAAGCGGCTGGATTGAGTCGGACCAGAGCCGCGGCTCAGGCCGCGACCGGATCCGGTACGGCCGCCAGCTTGCGCGGCACCTCGTCCACCACCGGCAGTTCGAGCGCGCGCCCTTCCTGGCACATTTCCTGCGGGCAGGTCTTCATCATGTAGCTGGCGTCGAAGCTCAGGCGCTCGACCAGGAAGTCAACGAAGGCGCGCACCTTCGGCGACGGCACCCGGCCACGGGTGAACACCGCGTTGAAATCCACCTGCGGCCCGGTCCAGCCGGCCAGCACGCGCACGGCGCGGCCGCTTTCGATGAAGGGCTTGATGCTGACGTCGGTGGCGATCAGCAGGCCTTCGCCGCACAGCATCGCACCCTGCAGCGGCGCCGGGTCGTTGGCGACGAAGATCGGATTGACCAGGTAGTCCACCACCTGCTGGTTGCCACCCGTGGCCACCAGCGGCCAGTAATAACGGTTGCCGTGCCGGTGCTTGGAATAGGCCATCACGCGGTGGTGCTGAAGGTCGTCCGGGTGCAGCGGCTCGCCGTGGCGCTCGATGTATTCGGGGCTGGCATAGATCTGGGTCCGGAAGCTTTCGAGCCTGCGCGCGACCAGGGACGAATCGGGAAGGTTGCCGATGCGCAGGGCGACATCCGTTTCCGAAGCGATCAGGTCGAGCTTTTCATTGCCCAGGTTCAGGTCGATGCGCACTTCCGGATAGCGCTGGTGGAATTCGCTCAGCAGCGGCGCGATCCACAGGATGCCTATCGAATACGGCGCGGTGACTCGCAGCCAGCCACGCGGCCCGCTCTGCAACTGGCCGACGGCGCTTTCCGCCTCTTCGAGTTCGCGCGCGATGCGGGCGCTGTGGTCGTGGTAGACGGCACCGGCCTCGGTGAGCCCGAGCTTGCGGGTGGTGCGGTTGAGCAGCTGCGCACCGAGGCGCTCCTCCAGCTCCTGCACCTTGCGGCTGACCGTCGTCTTGGGCAGGCCGAGCGCTTTCGCGGCAGCCGTGAAGCTGCCCTGTTCCACCACCTTGGCGAAGATCAGGGTGTCGTTGAGATCGCGGGACATGGGTAAGGACTCCGAGGGAGAGGCGCAGGCCATTGGCCCGCAGGCGGGACAATTATTCCCTCTTTTGCCGGCTTATCAAGTGCCGGTTGTGGGCATAGATTGTGCGCCCTGAGCCCAGGCTTCCCGCATCCCCTCCCCCGGTCAGGAGGCTTGGGCTCCCCTCCCTCCCGAAGTACCGCCATGTCGACTGTCCCGATTTACCCGAATAATGGGCCATACCGTCCCGCCAGCGGGACAATCAAGAAACCCGTACTCGTGCTGGACGCGATCGGCGAGGTCGGCCAGGCCGTGGTTGACGCCCTGCTGGCCGCCCACCATCCGGTGATCGCGGTGGCGCCGGAACGCGCCCAGCTCGAAGCCCTCACCCGTCCGGCCGGCAACGGCCCGGAGCTGGTGCGGGTGCCGGGCAATACCCGCACCGAAACCGCGGGCGCCGCGCTGGCCAATGCGGTGCGCCTGCTGCGGCGCCCGCCGGGTGCGGTGGTGGCGATGGTCGGCGGCGAGTTCACGCCGGGCCGTCTGCTCGACCAGCCGGTCGAACGCCTGCGCGAGACCTTCGACGAAGACCTGTTCCCGCACCTGGTGGCCGCGCGCCACCTGCTGCCGCTGCTGGCCGAAACCGGCGGCCCCGGCCCCTACCTGCTGATCGGTGGTCCGGCCGCGGAATCTCCTGGGCCGGATATGGCCACATGTCGGTGTCGTCGGCGGCGCTGCGCATGCTGGCGCGCGCCCTGCGCGAAGAAACCCGCGACGGTCCGGTGCGTGTGCAGCAGCTGGCCGTATGCGCGCCGTTGTGCCTGACCGCCAACCGCGAG
This sequence comes from Arenimonas daejeonensis, assembly GCF_007993735.1. Classification (GTDB taxonomy): domain Bacteria; phylum Pseudomonadota; class Gammaproteobacteria; order Xanthomonadales; family Xanthomonadaceae; genus Arenimonas; species Arenimonas daejeonensis. The sequence goes on from NZ_CP042453.1 coordinate 2,579,167, forward strand.
AACGCCTGTCCGGACTGGCCGCTGCCCGAAGAACTCGCCAGTCGCGTGGTGGACCTCGTCGCCCACGCCGGCGAAGAGCCGGTGGTGCGCTTCGACCGCCGCCGCCGCCCCGCCTGAACCCGCTTCCCTTTCCCACATTCACGCCAAGAGGCAACGCCATGACCCGCCATCCCCTCACCCACGCCGCCCGTGCCGCGACCTTCGCGCTGACCCTCGCCGTGCTGGCCGCCTGCGGCAGCCAAGCCCAGGAACACGGCAGCATCCCGGCCGCCCAGGTCAGCGTCGCGCCCGTGCTCGCGAAGAAGGTCGCGCACTGGGACGAGTTCACCGGCCGCGTCGCCGCGGTGGAAACGGTCGAGCTGCGTCCGCGCGTCGGCGGCTATATCGAACGTGTCAACTACGAGGAGGGCCAGGAGGTGAAGAAGGGCCAGGTACTCTTCGTCATCGACGCCCGCACCTATCGTGCCGAACTCGACCGCGCCGAAGCCGAACTGAGCCGCGCCCGCAGCCGCGCCGCACTGTCGGAAAGCGAACTGGCCCGCGCCCGGAAACTGGCCGACGCCCGCGCCATCTCCACCGAGGAACTGGAACAGCGCCGCGCCGCCACCTCGCAGGCCGTCTCCGACGTGCGCGCCGCCGAGGCGCAGGCCGCGGTCGCACGCCTGAACCTGGAATTCACCCAGGTGCGCGCGCCGATCGACGGCCTCGCCGGCCGCGCGATGGTCACCACCGGCAACCTGGCCTCGCCCGATGCGACGGTGCTGACCACGGTGGTCTCGCTCAACCCGGTACACGTCTATTTCGAAGGCGACGAGCAGACCTACCTGCGCTACAACGAGATGGCCCGCGACGGTGGCCGCCCCAGCTCCCGCGACGCCCGTAACCCGGTGCGCGTGGGCCTGGCCAGCGAGGAAGGCTATCCGCATGCCGGCGTGGTCGACTTATGGACAACCAGGTGGATCCGAGCACCGGCACCATCCGCGCCCGCGCCGTGCTCGACAACACCGACCGCGTGTTCACCCCGGGGCTGTTCGCCCGCGTGCAGCTGATCGGCAGCGAGCCGGATTCGGCGCTGCTGATCGACGACAAGGCCGTGCTGACCGACCAGGACCGCAAGTATGTGTACGTGCTCGGCGCCGACAACACCGCCGTGCGCAAGGACATCACCCTGGGCCGGATCATCGATGGCCTGCGCGTGGTCGAGACCGGCCTGGCCGCCGGCGACCAGGTCGTGGTCAGCGGCGTGCAGAAGATCTTCTTCCCCGGCATGCCGCTGGACGCCAAGCCGCAGGAAGCAGCCGTGATCGCCAACGCCGTCGCCAGCTCGCCGTGACCGCCTGAGCTTTCCGCTTTGCCGCCCAACGTGCGGCGCCCCGCTACGCCTCCCCCTCGTAGCCGGCGCCGCACGTCGGGCCCCCGACACACCCGGGGTGCGCAGGACGCGCGCCACGCCGAACTATTCCCGCGGCCACGCCGCAACGGAGTCATCCATGGACTTTTCCCGCTTTTTCATCGACCGGCCGATCTTCGCGGCGGTGCTGTCGATCGTGATCTTCGCCGCCGGCCTGATCGCGCTCCCGCGGCTGCCGATCAGCGAATACCCCGAGGTCGTGCCGCCTTCCGTGGTCGTGCGCACCGTCTATCCGGGCGCCAATCCCAAGGTCATCGCCGAGACGGTGGCGACACCGCTCGAGGAAGCCATCAACGGCGTCGAGGACATGATGTACGTCAAGTCCGTCGCCGGTTCCGACGGCGTGATGCAGATGACCGTCACCTTCCGTCCCGGCACCGACGCCGACGAGGCCGCGGTGCGCGTGCAGAACCGCGTCAGCCAGGCCCTGGCCCGGCTGCCCGAGGACGTGCGCCGGCAGGGCGTGACCACCCAGAAGCAGTCGCCCGTGTTCCTGATGGTGGTGCACCTGGTGTCCACCGACGGCAAGTACGACTCGCTCTACCTGCGCAACTACATGCGCCTGCACGTCAGGACGAACTGGCCCGCATCCCGGGCGTGGGCGACGCCCAGGCCTTCGGCGGCGGCGACTATGCGATGCGGATCTGGCTCGACCCCGACAAGATCGCCGCCCGTGGAATGACGGCGGGCGACGTGCTGCGCGCCGTGCGTGAACAGAACATCCAGGTCTCGGCCGGCCAGCTCGGCGCCGAACCCATGCCCAACGGCAGCGACTTCCTGCTGCCGATCAATGCCAAGGGCCGCCTGCAGAGCGCCGAGGAATTCGGCGACATCGTGCTCAAGGCCGGCACCGACGGCGAGATCGTCCAACTGTCCGACGTCGCCCGCATCGAACTGGCGGCCGGCGACTACACCCTGCGCTCGCGCCTGAACGGCATGAACGCCTCGGCCATCGGCATCTTCCAGGCCCCTGGTGCCAACGCGCTGGAGATCCGCGATGCCGTGATCGGCAAGATGGACGAGATCTCCGAGCGCCTGCCGCCGGGCGTCGAGATCAAGTCCATCTACGACACCACCATCTTCGTCCGCGACTCCATAAACGCGGTGGTCGCGACCCTGCTCGAGGCCACCCTGCTGGTGGTTCTGGTCGTCATCCTGTTCCTGCAGACCTGGCGCGCCTCGATCATCCCGCTGATCGCGGTGCCGGTGTCGGTCGTCGGCACCTTCGCCGTGCTCTACCTGCTCGGGTTCTCTATCAACACGCTGACCCTGTTCGGCCTCGTGCTGGCCATCGGCATCGTCGTCGACGACGCGATCGTCGTGGTCGAAAACGTGGAGCGCAACATCAGCGAGGGCCTGGCCCCGCTGGCCGCCGCGCACCAGGCCATGAAGGAAGTCTCCGGCCCGATCATCGCGATCGCGCTGGTGCTGTGCGCCGTGTTCGTGCCGATGGCCTTCCTGGACGGCGTGACCGGCCAGTTCTACAAGCAGTTCGCGGTGACCATCGCCATCTCGACGGTGATCTCGGCGATCAACTCGCTGACCCTGTCCCCAGCCCTGGCCGCCAAGCTGCTCAAGCCGCACGGCGCCGCGCCGGACGCGCCGACCCGCCTGATCGACCGCCTGTTCGGCTGGGTGTTCCGCCCGTTCAACCGATTCTTCGGCAAGAACTCCGAGCGTTACGAACACGCGGTGAAGAAGACCCTCGGCCGTCGCGGCGCGGTGTTCGCGGTGTACGCCGCCCTGCTGGTCGGCACCCTGACCGTGTTCTCGGCAGTGCCGCGTGGTTTCATCCCGGTGCAGGACAAGCTGTACCTGATCTCGGGCGTGAAGATGCCGGAAGGCGCCTCGATCGAGCGCACCGACCGGGCCCTGAAGAAGATCGCCGAGATCGCCCAGTCGATCGAGGGTGTGGAAAGCGAGGTCGCGTTCCCGGGCCTGAACCCGCTGCAGTTCACCAACACCCCCAACAGCGGCGTGGCCTTCTTCACGCTCAAGCCCTTCGACCAGCGCGACCGCAGCGCCGAGGAGATCACGGCCGAGCTCAACCAGAAGATCGCCGGCATCGAGGAAGGTTTCGCCTTCGCTTTCATGCCGCCGCCGATCCAGGGGCTGGGCAACGGCTCGGGCTACTCGCTGTTCATCGAAGACCGCGCCGGTCTCGGGTACGGCGAGCTGCAGAACGCCGTCAACGCCTTAAGGGCGCGGTGTCGCAGACACCGGGCATGGGTTATCCGATCAGCAGCTACCAGGCCAACGTGCCGCAGCTGGACGCCGAAGTGGACCGCGTCAAGGCCAAGGCCTGGGGCGTGCCGCTGACCGAACTGTTCGACACCCTGCAGACCTACCTGGGTTCGGCCTACGTCAACGACTTCAACCTGTTCGGCCGCACCTGGCAGGTGATCGCGCAGGCCGACGCGCCCTTCCGCGACGACGTGCAGGACATCTCCAACCTGCGCACCCGCAACGACCGCGGCGAGATGGTGCCGGTCGGCAGCGTGGTGACGATCAAGCAGACCTACGGGCCAGACCCGGTGATCCGCTTCAACGGTTATCCGGCCGCCGACATCCTCGGTGAAGCCGATCCGCGCCAGTTCTCGTCGGCCCAGGCCATGGCCAAGGTGGACGAGCTCGCCGGGCAGGTGCTGCCGGCCGGCATGGCCTACGACTGGAGCGACCTGAGCTTCCAGGAAGCGACCCTGGGGCGACGCCGCGATGGTGGTGTTCCCGCTTGCGGTGCTGCTTGCGTTCCTGGTGCTGGCCGCACTGTACGAAAGCTGGACCCTGCCGCTGGCGGTGATCCTGATCGTGCCGATGACCCTGCTGTCCGCGCTGTTCGGCGTCTGGCTGACCGGCGGCGACAACAACGTGTTCGTGCAGGTGGGCCTGGTGGTGCTGATGGGCCTGGCCTGCAAGAACGCCATCCTGATCGTCGAGTTCGCCCGCGAACTCGAAATGCAGGGCAAGGGCATCGTCGAAGCCGCGCTCGAGGCCTGCCGCCTGCGCCTGCGTCCGATCATCATGACCTCGATCGCCTTCATCGCCGGCACCGTGCCGCTGCTGTTCGCCACCGGCGCCGGCGCCGAAGTGCGCTCGGTCACGGGCATCACCGTGTTCGCCGGCATGCTGGGCGTGACGCTGTTCGGCCTGTTCCTGACCCCCGTGTTCTACGTCGCGCTGCGCAAGCTGGTGTCGCGCGGCGAAACCCGCGCCGCCGCCGGTGGCGCCCTGGAGACCACCCATGCGTAATTCCACCCTGTCCGCCGCGGTCGCACTGTCGCTGTTCCTGAGCGGCTGCATGGTCGGGCCCGACCACGTGCGCCCGGAGATCGCCACCGGCGACAGCTTCCTGCGCGATGAAGTCGCCACCGCGTCCGCCAGCCCCGCGACGACGATCGCCGCCGGTACCGAAGTCGCGTTCTGGCAGCGGTTCGAGGATCCGCTGCTGACCCGGCTGGTCGAGGACGCGCTGCGCGCCAACCACGACCTGCGCATCGGCCTGGCCCGACTGGACCAGGCGCGCGCATTGTCGCGGCAGTCGCGTTACGACCTGGCGCCGACCGTCACCGCGGAAGCGCGCGCCAGCGAATCACGCAGCAGCCTGGACCAGGCGCCGGGCCTGTCGCGCGACGAGCGCGACATCGAAAGCCACAGCGCCGCCGCGGTGCTGTCGTGGGAGATCGACCTCTACGGCCGTGTCCGCCGCGGCGTGCAGGCGCAACGTGCGGAAAGCGACGCGGCCGAAGCCGACCTGGCCGCGTTGCAGGTGTCGGTCGTGGCCGAGCTGGCGCAGAGCTATTTCGAGCTGCGCGGCCGCCAGACCCAATTGGCGGTGGCCCGCAGCAACGCCGACAACCAGAAGGGTTCGCTGGACCTGGTTTCGGTGCAGTACGAGGCCGGCCGTGGCACGGAGCTCGATACCGCGCGCGCGGGCGCCCAATGGCAGTCCACCCTCGCCCGCATTCCGGCACTGGAAGCCGAAGTCGCCGCGAACATGCACCGCATCGCGGTGCTGACCGGACGCACGCCCGAAGCCCTGGTCGCCGAGCTGGAGTCCTCGCAGGCCCTGCCGGTGCTGCAGGACCCGGTCGCCGCCGGTGCGCCGGCCGAGCTGCTGCGCCGCCGCCCCGACATCGCCGCCGCCGAACACCGGCTGGAGGCCGCGACCGCGCGCATCGGCGTCGCCACCGCCGACCTGTTTCCGCGCTTCACGCTGGGCGGCCTGATCGGCAGCCAGGCGATCGACAGCAACGACCTGTTCTCGCGCGACAGCGAAACCCGCCTGGTTGCGCTGGGCGTGGACTGGTCCTTCCTGGATGTCGGCCGCGTGCGCACGCATCGCCGCCTCCGAGTCCGGCGCCGAAGAACACCTGGCGCGTTACCAGCAGACCGTGCTGCGTGCGCTGGAGGAAACCGAGACTGCACTCGTGCGCTACCAGCATGCGCGCAGCGAACTCACGCACCTGGAAGCGGCAGCCGTCGCAAGTGCCCGCGGCGCCGAGCTGGCGCGCCTGAGGTATGAAGGCGGACTGGTGGATTTCCTGCAGGTGCTCGATGCCGAGCGCACGCGGCTGGAAGCCCAGGACCAGCTGGCGCAGAGCCAGGCGCGCACGGCCAACTCGCTGGTCGCCGTCTACCGTGCGCTGGCCGGCGGCTGGCCGGAGCAGTTGCCGGAACGCGAACACCTGGCCGCGCGCGACTGAAATGCGGTTTCCATAGCGGGTCCCGTGCTTCCGGCGCAGCCCCGGCCACCCTCGTCGGCCGGCCTGCGCCGGGTGCCGTTTCCGCGGCTCAGTCGCCGCCGCCGGCGCGCAGGTGGTACATGCGCAGGTTGCCGTAACCCTTGGCCGCCGGTACCAGGCCGACGTAGTCGCAGTCGAAACCGTCGCGGTCCAGCGCCAGCCGCGCCGCGAACTGTTCGGTGACATACACCTCGCCCGGTGGCGTCACCGGTTCGATGCGCGCCGTGCGGCTGACGTGCGCGCCGAAATAATTGGTCAGTCCCAGCACCGGGTCCACCGCCTCGTACACGGGACCGAAGTGGCCGCCCAGCCGCAGCGCCAGCGAATCCGGCAGGCCGCACTGGGCCAGGTCGATGGCGTCCATGGCCGCCTGCAGTTTCAACGCGCAGCGTGCGGCCAGGCCGGCGTCGGCCATCACCACGAACAGGCCGTCGCCCCGGGTGTTGCGGTACAGCACCTGCGCCCCGTACTGCGCCAGCACGCCGCCGAACGCGCCCAGCACGTGGGTGACGAAGGCGGTGACCTGGGTTTCGCTGAGGCGGCTGAAACCTGGATGTCGCCGAACAGCATGGCTTTTAGTTCGCGCTCGCCGGCACGAGCAGGTGGCGCCGCCGCAGGCGTCTTCGGTACTGCGCCGGAGTCAGGCGTGACCACGTCCAGGGGACGGCCGGCTTCGCGCCAGGTCCGCACGTCGAAAGCCGTGCCCGCCACACCTGCGCTTTCCTGCCCATCCCAGACCGCCATCTGTCGCACCGGCGCATCCAGGAAACGTGCGCGCAGCGCCGCCAGCCCCATCGCGAGGAAGGAGCCGTAGGCGAAGATCCACTCATGTCCCAGCTGCCGGTCCTCGGTGGCGTAGGTCAGCGAGGTCGCGCGCTCCAGGCAGGCATGGAAACGTGCCACCCAGTCCGGACCGGCCGGTGCCACCGACACGGCGATGAATTCCTCGAGCTCGAACGGCAGCACCACGTGCAGCTCGGCGCCGCGCGCCAGCAGCGCTTCGGCAAACAGGATGTCGGCACCGCAGGCCAGTGCGCCATAGCCGAAGCCGACCCGGTGCTGTTCAAGCTGCGCGCCGACAGCCGCGGCGACCGCGGCTTCGCGCTCCGCCGGGAAGCGGCCCGTGGCCCCGGTCGCGGCGATCATGTGGCCGGTGTAGTGGATCACCGTCGGCGGCGCCAGCACGTCGAGCACGCCATCGGGCAGGCCACGTGCGGCGCAGACCAGGCGCAGTTGCCGGCGGGTGGCGGCCCGTGCGGCGAGGTCGCCGCCGGCCGCCGCGGCACGGTCCAGTGCCTGCGCGGCCAGTTCAGGGTCACCCAGCACCAGCGCGGCTTCGGCTTTCGAAGCCGCGCGGTAGTACGCCTCGTCCTGCCCCGCTTCGCAAAGTGCGATGACGTCGCGTGCCAGCGCCTCCGCGGCCTGGGGATGCCCGGACAGCAGGCGCAGGGTGGCGGCGTTCACCGCCGGGTAATAACCACCGCCGCGCAGGTGCACGGCTTCGTACAGGTCGGCAGCGCGGGCCAGCAGGACTTCACGTTTGTCGGCGGGCGCGGCCAGCGCGCGGTCCTTGGCGATGCGCGCAGCCAGCGCCGCGATCTCGGGTTCCTGCGAACGCGCGAGACCCAGGCGCAGGAACTCGCTTTCGGCACGCAGCGTGGCGCCGGCCTTGGCCAGGTTAAGCACCGCACGGTGCGCCAGCCAGACGTCGTCGGGGTGTTCGGACAGGCCCTGCAGGGCCGTGTCGTAGGCCAGTAGAAGCTCGCCGCGTGCCTCGTGCCCGCGGACGCGCGCCAGCCAGTCGGCGGCGCCGCTCATGACGCTCAATCTTTCCGGCCGTCGCAGCGCATGCGCAGGATCGAGCCGTCCTCGGCTGCGCCGTTGGCGAACACCAGCTTCATCATGTTTTCGTCGATGATCTCGAAGCGGGCGACGTTGTCATCGCTCACCGGTTCATCGAGCGGCTGCATCTCGAAACCACCGGCGATCGGCACGATGCGCGCGGCCACGTCCCAGGGCGAGGCCTGCGGGTGGTCAACGCGCGTCAGCACGGTATCGGTTCCGGTGCGTACCACTTCGTAAACGATGGTCAGGCCGTTGTAGGGCTGGCATAAGGTGCCGGCGAAGAAGGCGACATCGCTGCGTTCGGGCTTGGCCGGCGCCGTCGAGGTTCGCTGGGGCAGGTCCACGACAATGGGGTGCCGGAGCGCCATGAAAAAGTTCACCGCCAGCAGGATCACGACGACGGCGATCGCCACCCAGATCGGTGGCCGCTGGTACCACGGTTTGGAAGCTGCGGCGGCCGGCGTGTTCGACCTGACCGGCGGGGACCCCGGCGCCGCCATCGCCTTGATCGCGGCGACCAGGGGCAGCAGATGCTGCTCCATCGGCGACTTCAGGCATCCACCCACTGCGCCGACGAAATGTAGAACTCGAGCGCGCCGGACGGCGTCACCTCGCGGATGCGCACGGGCAGTACGGGTTTGGTCTTGCTGACCGCGCGCTCGACTTCCTTGCGCACGAACTGTGATTCGTTGGACTGGTCCGAAAGCACCAGCACCAGGGCGCGGACTTCGCCGATCGCATCGATGATGGCCTGGCCATATTCCACGCCGGGGCCAACGTCGCGTGGCGCGACCCAGCAGCGGATGCCCTGTTCTTCGAGGTAGGCGACGATGCGGAACGCGACGTCGCGGTCGGCGCTGGCGTAGCTGACGAAGACATCCGCCATCGGCGATCCCGGTGATGAGGCCCGGGCCAGTCTATGCAGGCGGACCGGCCGCCGCCAGCGCGGCGGCGGCCGCTTGGCACGGCGCCGGCCCGCGTCCACGCATCCGGGAGAGGGAGATGCGCGGCCGCGGACCAGCCGGGGGATCAGCCGACGCGGAGCATCCGGTCGCCGCGGCCGGCGGTGTAACCGGCGCGGGCGTAACCGCTGCTGCGGCCGTAACCGGTGCCGTAATCGCGCGTCTGGTAACGCGGCGCGTTGCGGGCGGGTTCGTCAGGAACGATGACCGTCTGGACCGGGGCCGGCATGGGACGGGCCGCATTCACCGCCGGAACCGGGCGGCTCGGGAAGAGGCGGTAGAAGTCGGACAGGGTCTTCATGGCTGGGGCCTTGTGAGTTGGTGTGCTGGTAATCTACAACACCTAAGGGGGTCCGCCATGGGCCGGAAGTAATGCCCGATAAAATTATTTATATCAATGCTTTGCAGGAACCTGTTCAGGGGTGCCGAAGGTCATGGCCACCCCGCTCCGGGCCAGGAAAGCGTCGAAATCCCGGATCGTCAGCATGTCCCTGACCGCCTGCACCTTGTCCGGGGCCTGCTGGTAATAGGCCTTGGCGATCCGGTAGCCCATCCAGTAACCGAGGTCCGCCGGCCGGTCGCTGCCGGGAACCGCGCCGTAGAGCCAGCCCTCGTGTGACGTGCCGTGCATGGCCGCCTGGAACTCCAGCCAGAGCGCATGCGCCCGGGGTTCCGCCCAGGCGTGCACCTGCGGGTTGATGTGCTGGCCGCTGATCAGCTCGCAGAGGAAATCGGCGGTGCCTTCGTAGATGGATTTCTGCAGCAGGTTCGGTTCGCCGGGAATCTCGTATTTCTGCTGGTAGTGAACCAGCTCGTGCGCCATGATGTGCGGCAGGCCGTCCATGTCGCGCAGCACCGCGCGATGCCAGTCGCCGAGTTCGGCGTCGGGAGTGTGCGGGTATCGGCCGTACATCTCCAGGCCGATCAGCAGGCCGGTCGGGCTGATGGTACCGCCCGAGTTCATGCGCCCGACCAGGAAATAGACGTCCGGGAAAACGGCTTTCGGATGGATGTCCGCGAGCCGGTGCATCGCGGCGCGGATCGGCGCTTCATAGCGCTGCACGCCGTCGGTATGCGCTCGCAGTGATGCGTAGTAGCGGGGTGTTTGTCGATGGTCGCCACCAGCTTCCCCGCGTCACTGATACGGAATTCGAGGAAGGCGCGCAGACCGGCACTACCGGGCGCCAGGTAGAGACGTTGGTAACTTTCCGCACGCGCGTCGGCGCTGTCTTCGGCGGCGGCCGCGTCGTAGGCGGCCCAGAACCGCGGAATGTCTTCGGTCACGAGCCGCGCCGCGTCCGGATCGGTGTTGGTGACGGGCTGTGCCTTGGCGACCGATGCCGAACCGGCCAGCAGCAAGACCACCGTGAAGGCCAAAGCCTTGAAAAGGACACGTGACATGGGGATCTCCAGGGGGGTGCGCGTTGTGATGCCGTCACGGGCTCCCGGGTTTAACCGGCAAGGCCGTGAAACCGCGCCAGGGCGGCGGCACTGTCCAATACGCCCTTCCGGCGCCATCCCCGCCACGCCCCGGTCCTTCGTGATGTCCGACAGCCCGATGGAAGGCCGTACAACAATACGGGAGCCGTGCCCGATCGCCATGGCACCGGCAGCCCCCTCCGGAGACCCGGCCATGCCCGACCGCGAACGCCGCAAGACCGAACACGAGCTGATCAGCGCGCTCAAGCGAGACCTCACCGACGACCAGCGCGACACACTGACGCAGCTCGAACGCTTCGGCTGGACACTGAAGTTCGTCCGTCATCCGCCCTTCCAGGAACCGACGGCGGTGATCCTGAATCGGACACCCACCGGTTCGCGGTGATCGAAGCCGATGGCACGCTCAACGAACAGGCGGCCCTGCTGTTCCGCGAATGAAGGGTTGCGCCGGCATGTTTCAGGCCCCGGCAGTGGGCTCGCAGTACACGGTGAAGCGCGAACCGCGCGCGAAGCCCACCAGTGCCACGCCCGCCTCCTGCGCCAACCGCACCGCCAGCGCCGTCGGCGCGGAGATCGCCGCGACCAGGCCGATGCCGACCTCGGCGGCCTTGTGCACCACCTCATAACTCGCGCGCGAGGTGACCAGCAGCGCACGCGGCGTGGCCCCGGCGCGAAACGTGGCGCCGACCGCCTTGTCTATCGCGTTGTGGCGACCGACGTCCTCGCGTACGTGCAACTGCCCGTCGGCATCGAGCACGGCGGCCGCGTGCACGGCGCCGGTGCGTGCGTTCAAGGGCTGCTGCGACAGCAGTTCGGCGAAATACGGCGCCAGCGCGCCGGGATCCAGGCCGCAGGCCGGCACCGGGCGCACCGGGCGGATCGCCGCTTCCAGGCTGTCGGTGCCGCACAGGCCGCAGCCGGTGCGGCCGGTCAGGCTGCGGCCGCGCTGCTCCGGGGCGTCGTACCGTGCCTGCGGCAGGTGCATCTGCAGCGAGATGCCGTGCGCCGTGATCAGGCGGTCCACGACGCGCAGTTCATCCGGGAAGCCACGATCGCTTCGGTGAGGCTGAAGCCGAGTGCGAAATCGTCCAGGTCGGCCGGTGTCGCCATCATCACCGCGTGCGGGCGGCCGTTGTAGACCAGGGCGATAGCCGTTTCTTCCGCCAGGCTTTCAATCTGGTCGCGGCCGACGCCGTCGTCCACGCGGCGGGCGCGCCATTCGCGGTGGCTGGGCGGCAAAGTCACGCGTGGCGCTCCAGCCAGTCGCGTCCGCGCGGCGTCAGGCGCAGCAGCACACGTTCGCCGGCGACCTCCGTCGCCACCAGGCCCAGGCCGCCCAGCGCGGCATCGTCGCCCAGCACGACAAGCAGCCGCTGCAGTTCGCTGCGCGCCAGCCCCAGCTGTTTGCAGGCGCGGGCGTTCGATACGCCGTCGTTCGCGGCGAGGAACTGCAGGAGACCGGCGAGCTGCTGCTCCATCAGGGCGCGCCCAGGGCCAAGGGGATGTCGGCGGCCGGCCGCAGCCGTACCGGTATGGATTTCGAAGCCGGCGTGCGGGCCCCCACGGCATGGTGGCCCAGCGGCACCAGCGCATTGGTTTCCGGGTAATAGGCGGCCAGGCATCCGGGGGGATGTCGTATTCGACAAGCAGGAAGCGGCGCGCCACGCGCTCACCGTCGTGCCAGACCGACACCAGGTCCACCCACTGCCCCGCTTCCAGTCCGAGGCGTCGCAGGTCCATCGCACTGATGAAACACACCCGTCGCTCGCCCGACACGCCGCGGTAACGGTCCTCGAGACCGTAGATCGTGGTGTTGTACTGGTCGTGGCTGCGGATCGTCATCAGGGTCATCAGCCCCGGTCCGGCGGACACGGGCGCGGGGATCGCATGCGCATGCAAGCGCGCCTTGCCCGAGGCCGTCAGCCAGCGCCGCTGCGCCGCGGGATTCTCGAGATGGAAACCACCCGGCTGCCGCACCCCTGGCGTTGAAGTCGGCAAAACCGTCGATGACCCGGGCGATGCGCTCGCGGATGCGGTCGTAGTCCTCGACGAGGAAAGCCCAGGGCGTGGTCGAGTCCGGCAGCGTCGCCTGCGCCAGCCGCGCCACGATGGCCGGTTCACTAAGCAGCTGCGGTGAAGCCGGCGGGTTCATGCCGGTGGACACATGCACCATGCTCATCGAATCCTCTACCGTCACGCCCTGTGGCCCGCCGGCTTGCAGGTCGATTTCGGTGCGACCCAGGCAGGGCAGGATCAATGCCTGCCGTCCGTGCACCAAGTGCGAGCGGTTGAGTTTGGTGGAGACATGGGCCGTGAGCGCGCACTGCCGCAGCGCCTGCGCCGTGACTTCCGTATCAGGCGTGGCCGCGGCGAAATTGCCGCCCATCGCGAACAGCACCTTGCACTCGCCGCGCGCCATCGCGCCGATGGCGCCGACCACGTCGTGACCGTGCGCCTGCGGCGGCGAAAACCCGAACTCGGCGCCCAGGCGATCCAGGAAGGCCAGCGAGGGTTTTCGTAGATGCCCATCGTGCGGTCGCCCTGCACGTTCGAATGCCCGCGCACCGGGCAGGCACCGGCGCCGGGCCTGCCGAAGTTGCCGCCGACCAGCAGCAGGTTGACCAGCATCTGGATCGTGGCGACGGCGTCGCGGTGTTGGGTAATGCCCATGGCCCAGCAGCAGATGGTCGCCCGCGACCCGGCGTAAACATCGGCCGCCTCCTCGATCTGTGCGCGCGACAGACCCGACGCGGCCTCGATCTCGGCCCATCCAGTCGCCAGCACATCGTCTCGCAAGGTTTCAAAGCCTTGGGTGTGTTCGGCGATGAACCCGGCATCCACGGCGCCACGTTCGACCAGGCGCTTGATCATGCCCTTCACCGCCGCCAGGTCGCCGCCGATGCGCAGCGGGTAGTAGTGGCTGGCGATGGCGGTGGAGCCACCCAGCAGCTCCACCGGGTTTTCGGGTCGGCGAAACGTTCCAGCCCGCGTTCGCGCAGCGGGTTGAACACCACGATCCGGCAGCCGCGTTTCGCGGCGCTGCGCAGTTCGCCCAGCATGCGCGGGTGGTTGGTGCCCGGGTTCTGGCCGAACACGAAGATGGCCTCGGCCCGTTCGAAATCGGCCAGGGTCACCGTGCCCTTGCCGACGCCGATCTGCTCGCCCATTGCCAGGCCCGAGGGCTCGTGGCACAGGTTCGAACAGTCCGGCAGGTTGTTGGTGCCGAACTCGCGCGCGAACAGCTGGTACAGGAAGGCCGCCTCGTTGCTGGTGCGGCCCGAGGTGTAGAACAGCGCCTGGTCGGCATGGTCGAGCGCGTTCAGGTGCCCGGCGATGATGGCGAAGGCCTCTTCCCAGGACACCGGCCGGTAGTGGTCGTCGCGGCCGTCGTAGAACATCGGTTCGGTCAGCCGTCCCTGCGATTCCAGGAAATAGTCGTCCTGGTGCGCAAGCCAATCGACGGGATGCGCCGCGAAAAATTCGCGTGTCACCCGCCGGTGCGTGGCTTCCGCGGCCACCGCCTTGACCCCGTTCTCGCAGAACTCGAACGACGAATGATGGTTCTTGTCCGGCCAGGCGCAGCCGGGGCAGTCGAACCCTGGGGCTGGTTGGCGCGCAGCATCGTGCGCGCGCCGAGGCCGACGATGCCCTGCTCGCGCACATGCCGGAAGGAACTGGCCAGCGCATCCCAGCCGCCGGCGGCGCCCTCGTAGGCTTTGATCTTGGTGGGCATGGGGCAAGGCTAGGACTGCGCCGCAGCCGCGGCAAGCACCTGTCGCGTCCGGGGGCCTGAAACGACTGTGCCGCGGCGTGGACAACATGGTGCCCCTACTGCGTATTAAGGGATATCCACCGAAAGCATTGCCTCACCATGACCTCTGCCCTGCCCACCATCGCCATCCTCGCCCTGCCCGAAGCGGGTGCGTCCGTCGTCTATGGCATGTACGACCTGTTCAAGTCCGCCGGCCGCGACTGGGACCTGATGGTGACCGGCTGCGCCGGCAAACCGCTGATGAACCCGATCGTGGTGGCCCGCCAGGCCGCCACCTTCGACATCGCCAACAACGTCCGGCTGACGCCGCACGACACTTTCGACAACGTCACCGCACCCGACATCGTCTGCGTACCCGAGGTGTTCCTGGCGCCGGACGACACCATCGACGGCCGCTTCACGCCCGAGATCGCCTGGCTGCAGCGCTGTCATGCCCAGGGCGCCATCCTGGCGTCGGCCTGTTCCGGTGCGCTGCTGCTGGCCGAAGCCGGCCTGCTGGACGGCGAGGAGGCGACCACGCACTGGGCCTTCTGCGAAACGCTCCAGGCGCGGCACCCCACCATCAAGATGCGTCCGCGCAATGCGCTGGTGGCCTCGGGCGAAGGCCAGCGGCTGGTGATGGCGGGCGGTGGCGCCAGCTGGTTCGACCTGGCCCTGTACCTGATCGCACGCATCGCCGGCGTCGAGGTGGCGATGCAGACCGCGCGCGTGAACCTGATCGACTGGCACGCCGCGGGCCAGCAGCCCTACGCGCACCTGGCACGCGCCCGCCAGAGCGAGGACGCGCTGATCGCCGGCTGCCAGGTCTGGATCGCCGAGAACTACCAGGGGCATCGCCGGTGGCCGAGATGGTCCGCCGCAGCGCCCTGCCCGAACGCACCTTCGCCCGCCGGTTCCAGAAGGCCACCGGCCTGTCGCCGCTGGAATACGTGCACACGCTGCGGCTGGAGGAAGCCAAGCAGATGCTCGAGGCCGGTGAAGAAGCCATCGAGGTGGTCGCCGAAGCGGTCGGCTACCAGGATCCCGGCTTCTTCAGCCGGCTGTTCAAGCGCAAGGTCGGCCTGAGCCCGCTGCACTACCGCCGGCGTTTCGGTTCGATGCGGCGCATGTTGCAGTCCGACCGTCCCCGCGCCTGAGTCGATGCTTGCGCCCTGGGGCGGGGCGGATCAGGGGCCGGCGCGTTCGATCAGGGTCGCCACCGCCGCCGCGCCGGACAGGCCGCCGTAAACCAGCGCGCGTTCACTGCCCAGCCGCTGTTCGCAGAAGGTGTTGGCCAGCGCGGCGTGGCCACTTCGCACCAGCAGGGCCGCTTGCAGCGCCAGCGCCAGCCGTTCGGCCAGGCGACGGGCACCGGCTTCCAGCACCGCGGGTTCGGCCTGCAGCTGCGCGCGCAGCCGCGGGATCTCTGTGTCGAGCAGTGCATGTCCGCCACGTGCGGCTTCCAGCTCGGCGAAATACGCTTCGGCGCTGGCCGGCTCGCGGCCCAGCGCCCGCAGCAGGTCCAGGCACTGGATGTTGCCGCTGCCTTCCCAGATCGAATTGAGCGGCGCCTGCCGGTACAGCCGCGGCAGGCCCGATTCCTCCACATAACCGGCGCCGCCCAGGCATTCCTGCGCTTCATTGACGAAGGCCGGCGCGCGTTTGCAGACCCAGTACTTGCCCAGCGCCGTCGCCAGGCGCGCGAAGGCGGCTTCCCGCGGGTCGCGCACGCTGGCATCCACGGCGCGTGCGACCCGGAACGTCAGCGCCGTGGCGGCTTCCGATTCCAGCGCCAGGTCGGCCAGCACGTTGCGCATCAGCGGCTGCTGCAGCAACGGCTTGCCGAAAGCGGAACGGTGGCGTGCATGGTGCAGCGCCTGCACCAGGGCCTGGCGCATCAGGCTGGCAGAGCCGATCAGGCAATCCTGTCGGGTCAGCGCGACCATCTGCAGGATGGTCGCCACGCCCCGCCCTTCTTCGCCGACCAGCCAGGCGGTGGCACCGTGGAACTCCACCTCCGAACTGGCATTGCTCCAGTCGCCCAGCTTGTCCTTCAGGCGCTGGATGCGGATGGCGTTGCGGCTGCCGTCCGGAGCGAACCGCGGCAGCAGGAAACAGCTCAGACCGCCGGCGGCCTGCGCCGCCAGCACCAGGAAGGCGTCGCACATCGGCGCCGAGAAGAACCACTTGTGCCCCACCAGTTCGTACAGCTGTCCCGGGCCCGCGGTCGCGACGGGAAACGCGCGCGTGGTGTTGGCGCGCACGTCCGAACCGCCCTGTTTTTCGGTCATGCCCATGCCGATGGTGTTGCCGACCTTGTCCCAGGCCGGCACGTGCCGCGGATCGTAGTCGGGCGCGACGATGCGCGGCAGCCACGACGCGGCCAGCTCCGGCTGGTGCCGCAGCGCCGGCACGCAGGCGTAGGTCATGGTCAGCGGGCAGCTGGTGCCCTGGTCGGCCTGGTTGTGCAGGAACATCAGCGCCGCACGCGCGACATGCGCGCCGGGCCGGTCGGCGTGGCGCCAGGCGAAGCCCGGCACGCCGTGTCGCACGGCGGTGGCCATCAGGCGGTGGTAGGCGGGGTGGAACTCGACCTCGTCCAGGCGATGACCGTACCGGTCAACCGGCACGAACCGCGGCCGGTGTTCATTCGCCAGCCGGCCCAGTTCCACCAGTTCGCCGCCGGCGAATTTTCCGTACTCGGCCACCTGTGCCTCGGCCCAGCCGCCGCCTTCGCGGGCCAGGGCCTCGCGCAGCGGCAGGTCGGTGTTCCAGGCGTCGTACGGCGCCAGCGCAGGCGGCTGGTTCTCGACGGCGTGGGTCAGGAAACGTTCGCGCAGGTCCATGACGGAAGTTGAGCCCAGGCGCGGCAGGCGCGCAAGCGATCAGTCCAGCTCGACCGTGCGCCAGGTGCCGCGGCCGGCCTGTTTGGCGGCGTACAGCGCCTGGTCGGCGGCGGCCAGCAGGCGGCTGGCGTCCACGGAAGCGCGGCTGTAGCCCAGGCCAATGCTGGTGGCGACATCAATGGTGCCATCGGCCACTTCGAACGGCTGCTGCATCTGCTGCATCAGTTTGGCGGCGATGGCCTCGGCGCCGGCCAGGGAATCGGCGCCCTCGACCAGCACCACGAATTCGTCGCCACCGATGCGCGCCACCAGGTCGCCCTCGCGCACGCAGGCCGTGACCCGGCGCGCGAATTCGCGCAGCACCTGGTCGCCGGCGGCATGGCCGTGGCCGTCGTTGATCGCCTTGAACCGGTCGATGTCCAGGTACAGCAGCGCCATCGGCGCGGCGCGGCGGCGTCCGCGTGCCAGGCTCGAGGACAGGCGTTCGTCGAAATAACGGCGGTTGGCCACGCCGGTGAGGCCGTCCATCCGCGCCTGCCGTTCGAGCTCGCGTTCGGCGCTCTTGAGCTGGCTGATGTCGAAGATGAAGGAGAAGAAACCCTGCACCTGCCCGTCCGGACCCAGGTCGGGAACATAATTGGTCTGGTAGTGGTATTCGCGGCCGTCCACCTGCGCCTGGCCCTCGAATGTGACGTGCTCGCCACGCAGCACCGCGGCGATGTGACCCTTGATCTCGCTGTAGATGGCTTCGCCACGCACCTCGCGCACCGTGCGGCCGATCACGTCGGCCGGATCGCTGGACAGGATGCGGCCACTGTGGCCGTTGACGAAGGTGTAGCGTTCCTGCGTATCCACGTGGGCGATCATCGCCGGGATGTTGTCGGTGACCGCACGCAGCCGCGACTGGGTGGCGGCCAGCACCTGTTCGGCGCGCACGCGGGCGGAGATGTCGCGGGCAGTGAGCAGGATCTCGGGCTGGCCATCCGGTCCGGTCACCCGGCGCGCCAGCGCCTCGATCCAGACGTAATGGCCATGTCGATGCTGCGCGCGATAGATGACAGTGGCCGAACCGCCGTCGCGCGCCAGGGCCTGGAGCTGCTGCTGCAGGCGCACGCGGTCATCGGGATGCATCAGGTCCCAGCGCGGCTGCATCAGCTCTTCCGGTTCGAAGCCCAGCAGTTCGCGGCTCGAGGGCGACAGGTACAGCGGGGTCCCGTCCAGCCGCATCCGCATCACCATGTCGCTGGCGTTCTCGGCCAGCGTGCGGTACTGCATCTCGCTGTCGCCAAGCTGCGCCAGCACGGTGCGCAGGCGGCGGTTGCTGCGGCGCTGGGCGAGGAAAAACGCCGCCAGCACCGCCAGCGTGGCGAAACCCAGCACCATCAGGATGCCGCTGAGCCGGTTCGCCTGGGCCAGGGCGCTCTCGCGCTCCTGTGCCATCTGGGTTTCGGCCTGCAGCCGCAGCAGCTCGTTCTCGCGCTCGGCATATTTCAGGCGCGCATCGAAATCGTCGGCCGCCTGCGCGCGTTCGTTCAGGGTCAGGGTGTTGTCCAGCGCCAGGAAACGTTCGAACAGCGGCGGCAACTCCGGGCTGGTGGGCTGCACGCGCAGCATGAAGGCCACCAGTTCCCGCAGCACGCGCAGTTCGTCGCTGACCAACTCCAGCGAATGGAAGGACTGCTGCGCCGCCCTCAGCTCCCGGAGCGCGAGTGTTGAATCGCCCGTATCCGCCGCCGCCAACCCCAACACCTCATGCCCCAACCCCGCCAGCTGCGAATTCTGCAACCGTTCCGCCAACTCCAGTATCCGTCGCCCGTTCAGCCGCTGGGTCGGACCATCACCGGCGATGCGCGCCAGCCTGGCCGCTTCCAGATACAGCTCGGCGCGAAGCTTTGGATCGGACAGCCGCTCGGCCAGCCGGGTCGCGCTTTCCAGCGCCCTGCCCGCCTCTTCGATGCGGCCGGTCTGCGCCAGCGCCCGCGCCAGGTTGCGCTGCAGCCGTGCGTGCACGGTCAGCCCTTCGCCTTCCCGGAGCAGGGCCAGGCCGCGCTCGGCGTACTGGGCGGCCAGGTCGTGCTTGCCCAGCGAATAGCTCATGGACGAATAGGCGAGGTAGATGTCGGCCAGCAGCTCCGCCTGCGGTGCATCCTTCAGCAGCACCTCGGCCTCGCCGAGCAGGCGCTCGCCACGGGTGTAGTCCTGCATCGCCATGCGGGCGCGGCCTTCGGCGATCAGGCCGCGCACCTCCAGATGCGGTGACTGCGCCGCGCGGGCCTCCTTGCGGGCCTCGATGCCCGCTTCCCGTTGGCAGCTCCAGTCCGCCACCACGCGGCAGGCATTGGCCTGCGCCAGGAACAGCAGGGACAGGCGCCGGTGGTCGCCGGCGATGCGGGCGTCGCGGATGGCCGGCACCAGTTCCCGGAGCACGGCTTCCGGCTCCAGCAATGCGCGCAGCTCCAATGGATCGCGTTCGACCGTGTCGGCGAGATCGGCGGGGCCGGCGGCACCGGGCTGGTGGTCGGGGCCCCGGCACGGACCATGGCGACAGACACAGCACGGCGGCCAGGATGAACCCGGATATCCCGCGGCCGCGATATTCCGTCATGCGTGACATTCCTGTGCGACGGACTCCTGTCCCCAGCCTAGCCCAAACCCGCGCCCGTGGCGCAACCCGAACCCCTCAGGCCCCGGACACCTGCCATAGGCCACCCGCGAGCGCAGCCACGACCACCACGGCAAGCACATGCCGGCCACGCGCCAGCGCGAACCAGGCCAGCAGCGCCACGGCCGTGATCAAAACGATCTCGGCAGGACGACGCCCGGCATAGAGATGAAGCCCGAACCACAGCGCAAGGTTGACGATCACGCCCACCACCGCCGCACTGATGCCGCCGATCGCCGCCGCCAGCAGCGGGCGGTCGCGCAGGCTTTCGATCCAGGGCGCCACCGGCAGCACGAACAGGAAACTGGGCAGGAAGGTCGCCCACACCGTCACCACTGCGCCCAGCAGGGCCGAGGCGAGCGGCGAAGCAAGATCGGGATGCTGCCAGCCGCCGACGAAGCCGACGAACTCGAGCACGATGATCAGCGGACCGGGCGTGGTTTCGGCCAACCCCAGGCCAACCATCATCTGCCCCGTCGTCAGCCACTGGTGTTGTTCGACCGCCAACTGCGCCACGTACGGCAGCACCGCATAGGCACCGCCGAAGGTCACCATCGCGGCCTGGCTGAAAAAGACCGCCTGCGCCCAGGCGGTGCTGTCGGCACCCAGCGCAGCACGAACCGCCAGCAGCGGCAGCCACCAAGCCGCCAACAGCGCCACCGCGAGCATCAGTGCGCGGCGCTTGCCGGGATCGGCCCTCCCGGTGCCCGGCAGGGATGGCGAGGCATCCTGGTGCAGTTCCACCGTCAGCCACCCGGGCCGGAACCGGCCGGCGCACAGGCCCAGCAACGCGGCCCCCAGCACGATCCAGGGAAAGGCCAGGCCTGCGCCCAGTCCGATCAGGGCCAGCATCGCCAGCATGCGTGCAAAACCACGCTTGAGCACGCGTCTTCCCAGCCGGATGACCGCCTGCAACAGCAAGGCCAGCACCGCCGCCGACAATCCAAGGCTGATGCCGCCGACCACCGGCAGCGCCCCGAAGCGCAGATAGGCCCAGGACAACAGGGCCAGCAGCAGGGTCGCCGGCAGCACGAACAGCACGCCGGCCGCCAATCCGCCACGCAAACCGTGCAGCCGCCAGCCCAGGTACGTCGCCAGCTGCATCGCCTCCGGACCGGGCAGCAGCATGCAGTAGTTGAGCGCGTGCAGGAATCCCGCCTCGTCCACCCAGCGTCGGCGTTCGACCAGTTCCGCGTGCATCACCGCGATCTGCCCGGCCGGGCCGCCAAAGCTGATCCAGCCCAGCGTCCACCAGAACTTCAGCGCCTGGGCGAAGGTGGGCTTCATCGGCTCAGCCAGCTCAGGGTTCACGCTGTAGTCTTTTCGGCAGCTTCGTCCATGATGGCCACCCGGATGGCTGTTTTGTGAACGTTTCTCGCCGCGATTAGAGCACGCCCCCAGCCCCTTGCTGCCACCCTGCCCGCGATGAAAGCCCGCCGCCCCACCCGGCCCGACCCGCGCCCGGAACGCACCGAAGCGCTGCGCCTGGCCGACGGCCGCGAGCTGTGGCTGCGTCCGGTGCACCCGGCCGATGCCGGACCGATCGCCGGTGCGTTCGAACTGCTGGACGAAGACGAGGTCCGGCGCCGCTACCTGCACCCGGTGAAGGCGCTCAACCCTGAATACCTGGACGCACTGGTGCGCCCTGTTCCCGGCGAAGCCTTCGCCGTGGTCGCGGCCGAACCGTTGCCGCCGGGCGAAGCCCTGGTCGGCGCCCTGGCGCGCCTGAGCCGCGACCCCGACCGCGACAGCGCCGAGTTCGCGATCCTGGTCTCGCATTTCGTGTCCGGCCAGGGACTGGGCATCGCGCTGATGCGCCGGCTGGTCGAATGGGCCGAGGCGAACGGCATCCGCCGCATCTGGGGCGACGTGCTGGACGAGAATACCGCGATGATCGCCCTGGCCCAGGTCATGGGCTTCCGGCGCGACACCAGCCCCGAGTCGCCCAACCTGCTGCGTATCGTGCTGGAACTGTCTCCGCCGAAGAAAACGCGTCGCCGCTGACCCGGCCCGGCCACCGCCTGCGGTAAACTCCGCGGCCCCATGACCCGCCCCCACCTTCCCTCCGCGCCGCGCCCCAAGGCCGGCCAGCAGCGCGCCCTGTGGCGCGCGCCCGCCAGTGCCAGCGCGCTGGCGCTCGGCCTGGCCGAAGCCGCGTGCGGACACGATGGCCTGGTGCTGGCGATCACCCGCGACAGCCACGCCGCGCAGTCGCTGGAACACGACCTGCGCGTGCTGGCCGGCGGGCTGCCGGTGCTGCATTTCGCCGACTGGGAAACCCTGCCCTACGACCTGTTCAGCCCGCATCCGGACATCGTGTCCCAGCGCGTGGCGGCGCTGTACCGGCTGCCGACGACGCGCAAGGGCGTGCTGGTGGTGCCGGTCGCGTCCCTGATGCAGCGGCTGCCGCCGCCGGCCTGGATCGCCGGCAACACGCTCGACCTTACGCGCGGCCAGAAGCTGGACCTCGACGCCGAGAAGCGCCGGCTCGAAGCAGCCGGCTACCGGAATGTGCCGCAGGTGCTGGACCCGGGCGATTTTGCGGTGCGCGGCGCCCTGCTCGACCTGTATCCGATGGGCGCGGACCAGCCCTATCGCATCGAGCTGTTCGACGACCAGATCGACTCGCTGCGCAGCTTCGACCCCGAGACCCAGCGCTCGGACCACGCGGTCGAATCGGTGCGCCTGCTGCCGGCGCGCGAATTCCCGCTCGATGCCGACAGTGCCAGACGCGTGCGCGAGCTGCTGCGCGAACGATTCGAATTCGACCCGCGCCGTTGCCCGCTGTACCAGGACCTGAAGGAAGGCGGCGCGCCGGCGGGCATCGAGTATTACCTGCCGCTGTTCTTCGACAGGACCGCGTCGCTGTTCGAACACCTCTCCGGCGACACGCTGGTGGTGCTGGGCGACGGCGTGGCCGAAGCCGCCGAAGCCTTCTGGGCACAGACCAGCAATCGCTGGGAACAACGCCGCCACGACATCGAGCGGCCGATCCTGGCGCCCGCCGAGATCTTCCTGCCGCCGGAAGAATTGCGCGCATCGTTGAACAAGACCGCACGCATCGAAGTCTGCGGGCAGGCGCATCCCCAGCGCGACAAGGCCGTGGCGATGGCGGAACAGCCCGCGCCCACGCTGCCCTGGAGCCAGAAGGGCGGCGACCCGGGCGCCGCCCTGCACGGTTTCCTGCGCGCCTATCCGGGCCGCGTGCTGATGGCCGCCGATTCCGCCGGCCGGCGCGAGGCGCTGATCGAACTGCTGGCCTCGGCCGAGCTCAAGCCCGCGGCGGTCGCCGGCTGGGATGCCTTCCTCGCCGGCAATGAGAAATTCGCGATCACCGTCGCGCCGCTGGAGGAAGGTTTTGCGCTCGACGCGCCGCCGCTGGCGGTGCTGACCGAGCGCCAGCTGTTCCCGGAACGCGCCGAACAGTCGCGCCGCCGCCGCAAGGCCGCGCGCGACCCGGACACGGTGCTGCGCGACCTCAGCGAGATCCAGCTCGGCTCGCCGATCGTGCACGAGGACCACGGCGTCGGCCGCTACCACGGCCTGGTGGTGCTCGACACCGGCGGCGTGCGCGGCGAATTCCTGCAGATCGAATACGCCAAGGGCGACAAGCTCTACGTGCCGGTGGCGCAGCTGCAGCTGGTCAGCCGTTATTCCGGCGCCTCGCCCGAGCTGGCGCCGCTGCATTCGCTGGGCGGCGAGCAGTGGGAAAAGGCCAAGCGCAAGGCCGCCGAGAAGGTGCGCGACGTGGCCGCCGAGCTGCTGGAGATCCAGGCACGCCGCCAGGCCCGCCAGGGCCTGGCGCTGCCGCTGGACCGGGCGATGTACGAACCCTTCGCGGCGACCTTCCCGTTCGAGGAAACGCCCGATCAGCTGACCGCCATCGACGCGGTGATCGCCGACTTGGGCAAGTCGCAGCCGATGGATCGCGTGGTCTGCGGCGATGTCGGCTTCGGCAAGACCGAAGTCGCGGTGCGCGCCGCCTTCGTCGCCGCCACCGCCGGCAAGCAGGTCGCGGTGCTGGTGCCGACGACCCTGCTGGCCGAGCAGCACTACCGCAATTTCCGGGACCGTTATGCGGACTGGCCGATCCGCGTCGAGGTGCTGAGCCGCTTCAAGTCCGCCAAGGAGATCAAGGCGGCGCTGGCGCAGCTGGCGGAGGAAAGATCGACGTGATCGTCGGCACCCACCGGCTGCTGCAGGGCGACGTGAAGTTCCACGACCTGGGCCTGGTGATCGTGGACGAGGAGCAGCGGTTCGGCGTGCGCCAGAAGGAGGCGCTGAAGGCGCTGCGCGCCGAGGTGCACCTGCTCACGCTCACCGCCACGCCGATCCCGCGCACGCTGAACATGGCCATGAGCGGCCTGCGCGAACTCTCGATCATCGCCACGCCGCCGGCGCACCGCCTGGCGGTGCAGACGGTGGTCACGCCCTGGGACGCCAACCTGCTGCGCGAAGCCTTCCAGCGTGAACTGGCGCGCGGCGGCCAGGTCTATTTCCTGCACAACGAGGTCGACACCATCGACAGGATGGCGCGCGAGCTGGGCGAACTGGTGCCGGAGGCGCGCATCCGCGTCGCCCACGGCCAGATGCCCGAACGCGAGCTGGAACAGGTGATGCTCGACTTCCACCGCCAGCGTTTCAACGTGCTGGTGTGCACGACCATCATCGAGTCGGGCATCGACATCCCCAGCGCCAACACCATCGTGATCCACCGGGCCGACCGGTTCGGACTGGCGCAGTTGCACCAGTTGCGCGGCCGCGTCGGTCGTTCGCACCACCGCGCCTACGCCTATCTGGTGGTGCCGAACAAGAAGGCGATGACCGGCGATGCCGAGAAACGGCTGGAAGCACTGGCCTCGCTGGAGGAACTGGGCGCGGGCTTCACCCTGGCCACGCACGACCTGGAGATCCGCGGCGCCGGCGAACTGCTGGGCGAGGACCAGAGCGGCCAGATGGCCGAGATCGGCTTCTCGCTGTACACCGAGCTGCTCGAGCGCGCGGTGAAGTCGATCAGGTCCGGCAAGATCCCCGACCTCGACCCGACCCTGCGCCACGGCGCCGAGGTCGAACTCAACCTGCCGGCCCTGATCCCCGACGACTACCTGCCCGATGTGCATGCGCGCCTGACGCTGTACAAGCGCATCGCCGGCGCCCGCGACGAGGACCGCCTCAAGGAACTGCAGGTGGAAATGGTGGACCGCTTCGGTGTGCTGCCCGATCCCGCCAAGCAGCTGTTCGCCGTCGCGGAACTGAAACTGGCCGCAACCCCGCTCGGCATCCGCAAGCTCGAACTCGGCCCCACCGGCGGCCGCGTGATCTTCCTGCCCCAGCCCACCATCGACCCGATGTCGGTGATCCGCCTGATCCAGGGCCAGCCCAAGGTCTATGCGATGGAAGGCCCGGACAAACTGCGCCTGCGGATGGAACTGCCTGACGCCAGCTCGCGCCTGCGCACCGCCAAGGGCCTGCTGTCCCTTCTGGCCAAGGGCTGATCGATCCGCTTGGCCGGGGGCACTGCGCCGGCTACATTGGCCACATCGGCACAGGGGCGGACAATGAACGATGCAGTGGCAGGCAAGGCACCGGTGATGGCGGGCTGGCTCTCGCTGGGCGCGGCATGGCTGCTGTTCCTGATCCCCTTCCCCGGCTTCGGCATCCTGGGCTGGGTGGTTAACCTGGTCGCCTTCATCCTGTCCATCATCGTGATGTCGAAAGGTGAAACCGCGCAGGGCATCGGCCAGCTGGTGTGCAGCCTGGTCGTGTCGCCGATCGTGTATCTGATCGGGCTGGTGTTGTTTGTCGGCCTGCTGGGAACGATGGAGCAGATGTGATGCGCGTTTTCTGGATGCTTTTCGCCCTGGCCCTGCCCATGACCACCCTCGCCCAGTCCAGCACCGTCGTGATCGTGGTCCGCCACGCCGAGAAGGCCGCCAACGACCCGCGCGACCCGACGCTGAGCGAAGCCGGCCAGGCCCGCGCGGCGGCACTGGCAAGGGCGCTGGAACACGCCAGCCTCGACGCCGTCTACAGCACGCAGTACCGACGCACGCGTCTGACGGCAGAGCCGGCCGCGAAGGCGGCGGGACTTGAGGTGAAGGTGCGGCCCATCGACGGAAACAACGCCGCCACCTACGCCGCCGACCTGGCCCGCGACCTGCGCGCCCTGCCCGCCGGCAGCACCGCGCTCGTGGTCGGCCACAGCAACACCGTGCCCGAACTCGTGCAGGCGATCTCGGGGCTGGCGGCGGAGCCGATGCCGGAGTCGGAATTCGACCGCTACACGGTGATCACGCTCGACGCCGACGGCAAGGCCCGCGTCAGCACCAGCCGCTACTGATCCGCAACGTTGGGTTTCCGGTGCGGACCTTCCCGGCCCTGGGCCGCGTGGCATGCTATCGGCACCTCGCCCCCGGAGCCCGCCATGACCCTGTCCATCCCGCCGCGCGTACACGACCTGGGCGGCGGTTTCACCGTCAAGCGCCTGCTGCCGCATGCCAAGGCGCGCCGCGTCGGCCCGTTCGTGTTCTTCGACCACATCGGCCCGGCCGAACTCGGCCCCGACCAGGGGCTCGACGTGCGGCCGCATCCGCACATCGGCCTGGCCACCGTCACCTACCTGTGGGAAGGCGCGATCATGCACCGCGACAGTGTCGGCTCGGTGCAGGAGATCAACCCGGGGACGTGAACTGGATGACCGCAGGCCGCGGCATCGTGCACTCGAACGCACGCCCGACCGCCTGCGCGGCAAACCACAGCGCATGCACGGCCTGCAGACCTGGGTGGCGCTGCCGCTGGCGCACGAAGAGCACGCGCCCACGTTCGCGCACCATCCGAAGGCGACACTGCCGGTGATCGAACTGCCCGGCGCCACGCTCACCATCGTCGCCGGCCATGCCTTCGGCGAACGCGCGCCGGTGGCCGTGCTGATGGACACGCTGTACGTCTCGATCGATCTCGAGCCGGGCTGCGCCCTGCCCATTCCCGCCGAACACGCCGAACGTGCGCTCTATCCGGTCGCCGGCGAGCTCGAACTCGACGGCGAAGCGCTGCCCCTGGAACACCTCGCGGTACTCGACCCCGGTACCGAGCCCCTGCTGCGCGCGAAAACGGCGTCGCGGGTGATGCTGCTCGGCGGCGCGCCGCTGGACGGCAACCGGCACGTCTGGTGGAACTTCGTGTCCAGCTCGCGCGAACGCATCGAGCAGGCCAAGGCCGACTGGCGTGAAGGCCGCATCGGCCAGGTCCCCGGCGAAACCGAGTTCATCCCCTGCCGGAATCCTGATCCCTTCCGGTCCGGGGCGAATGGGTGCATAAAGGCCGGGTCGCCGTCGGCGGCAGGCCCGCCAGGCGGGCCCCGATCCTGGACCCCTGGGGAGAGAGAGACATGGCAATCGGAAAGAAACTCGGTGCCGAATTCTTCGGCACCTTCTGGCTGGTGTTCGGCGGCTGCGGCAGTGCGGTGCTGGCCGCGAATTTCGGCGGCGACGGCAATCCGCTGGGTATCGGTTTCGTCGGCGTGTCCCTGGCCTTCGGCCTGACCGTGCTGACCATGGCCTATGCGGTCGGCCACATCTCGGGCGGGCACTTCAACCCGGCGGTGACGCTGGGCCTGGTGGCGGCGGGCAAGTTCCCGGCCAAGGACGTCGTGCCCTATGTCGCCGTGCAGGTGATCGGCGGCCTGGCGGCAGGTTTCGTGCTGCTGCAGATCGCCAGCGGCGTCGCCGGCTTCGCGCCTGGCGGATTCGCCAGCAACGGCTTCGACGCACTGTCGCCCGGCGGGTATTCCATGCACGCGGCCCTGATCACCGAAGTGGTGATGACCTTCTTCTTATGGTGATCATCCTGGGCGCCACCAGCAAGCGGGCGCCGGCCGGCTTCGCGCCCATCGCCATCGGCCTCGGGCTGACCCTGATCCACCTGGTCAGCATCCCGGTCACCAACACCTCGGTGAACCCGGCGCGTTCCACCGGCGTGGCGTTTTTCGCGGAGACCGCCGCGGCGTCGCAGCTGTGGCTGTTCTGGGTGGCGCCGATCGTCGGTGCGGTGCTTGCCGGGCTGGCTTCGCGCTGGCTGCAGGACGACGCGGACTGAACCCGCCGTTGCAAGCGTGCTCCACGGAGGCCGGGTTACCCGGCCTCCGTCGTTTTCAGGCCAGCGTGGTCGGGATCTCGACCGTGCCGGTGAGGATGCGGTGCACCGGGCAGGCGTTGGCGATCTGCAGCAGGCGCTCGCGCTGTTCGTCATCGAGCGTTCCACGCAGTTCGACGCTGCGCGTGATCACGGTGCGTTCCTTGTCGCGTTGGGCGTAGTCGAGCTTCACCTCGACGCCTTCCAGCGGCCATTGCTTGCGTTCGGCGTACATGCGCAGCGTCATCGCCGTGCAGGCGCCCAATGCGCTGAGCAGGATCTCGGTGGGCGCCGGGCCGGTGTCGCCGCCACCGGCGTCCACCGGCTCGTCGGCGACCGTGTGGTGGTGGCCGACGACCAGTTGGGTCGCGTAAGGCGGATATGTGGCGCCGATGCGGACGGTGGCGGGACGGGTCATGGCGTGCTCCTGGTGCGGTGGGGCCGGGCTCAGAAACGCCCGGCCTGGAAGTCTTCGAACGCCTGCCGCAGTTCGGCCTGGGTGTTCATCACGAACGGGCCATAACGCGCCACCGGCTCGCGCAGCGGGCGGCCGGCGACCAGGATCAGGCGCGTATCGGCGTCGCGACCCTCGAGCACGATGCGCTCACCCGGGCCGAACACCGCCAGCTCCTGCGCCACCACCGTCGTCGACTGCTGGGCTTCGCCGAAATCCACCGCGCCCTCGTAGACATAGGCAAAGGCCGAATGCCCGACGGGCAGGGACTGTTCGAAGCGGGCACCGGACGCGAGACGCAGGTCGAGGTAGGTCGGATCGGTGGCGGGCTGCGAGATCGGACCCACCGTGTCGCGAACCCGGCCGGCGATCACCTTGGCACGCACGCCGGGCGCCGCATCGATCTCGGGAAACCGGTCGGGACCGTATTATTGGTACTTCGGCGCCGTCATCTTCTCGCCCGAGGGCAGGTTCACCCACAGCTGGAAACCGCGCATGCGGCCTTCTTCCTGCTCGGGCATTTCCGAATGCACGATGCCACGTCCGGCGGTCATCCACTGCACGCTGCCGGGCACCAGCACGCCTTCGTTGCCATGGTTGTCCTTGTGGCGCATGCGGCCGTCGAGCATGTAGGTCACGGTCTCGAAGCCGCGGTGCGGATGCGAGGGGAAGCCCGCCAGGTAGTCTTCCGGCCGGTCGGTGCCGAATTCGTCGAGCAGCAGGAAAGGATCGAGGTCGGGCAGCGACTGCCCGCCGATGACGCGCGTGAGCCGGACCCCGGCGCCATCGCTGGCGGCCTGGCCACGAAGCTTGCGGACGACCTGGCGGATCGGGGTGGACATGTCAGTCTCCTGTAAGCATGGCGCCGGATGCGCCCTGGGCATAACGTAAGGCCCGGCACGGCGATCCACAGCGCCGGGCCCGCAACGCAGGGTTGCATGGGGTCGGCGATGACACCAGCCGAGGCCGGTCCGGACCCGCGATTGCGTTCTGCTTGATGATCCCCTCCGCCGGTGCCCCATGGTCCTGAGCCCCATGCCCAACCTGCGCCGCCGCCGGACCGATGGTGCCGCCGTTGCCCCGACCGGTGCCCGGCTGCCCAGCCTGGTGGCCCCGCGCCTGCAACTGCGCTGGCTGGAATCCGAAGACCTGGACGACCTCTACGCGGTGTTCGCCGACAACGACGTCACCCGTTTCTGGAGCCACAGCGCCTGGCGCGACCGCGACGAGGCCAGCATCTACCTGGAAGCGATCCAGCGTGGTTACGACCAGGGCAACCTGTTCCAGTGGGGCATCGCCCTGCGCGGCGACGACCGCATCATCGGCACGACCACGCTGTACGGCATCGACCACGCCCAGGGACGCGCCGAACTCGGCTTCGCGCTGTCGCGCGAGCACTGGGGCCGCCGCTACGCCCGCGAGGCGCTGACCGTGCTGTTCGACCACGCCTTCAGCGTGATGGAACTGCGCCGGATCGAGGCCGACGTGGATCCACGCAACCAGGCTTCCCTGCGCACGCTCGAAGCCCTGGGCTTCCGGCGCGAGGGTTACCTGCGGCAACGCTGGCAGGTCGCCGGTGAACTGCAGGACAGCGTGATGATGGGCCTGCTGGCCAGCGACTGGCAGGCGCCGCGCTGAGGCCGGGCTGACTTCCCGATCGCGTTGACAGCCCCCGGCACCACGCCGAACATGGCAGCCCCGACCCCTTGGAGCCCGCCATGTCGCCGCGCCTGAGCCTGATCGCCTCCGCCCTGCTGCTGGCCGCCTGCGGCGGTCCCTCCGAACCCGCCGCCGAGGGCGGCACCGCCGCCACGCCACCGGCCTCCGACGGCGAAAAAATGGTCTATGTGTACAACTGGTCCGACTACGTGGCCGAGGACACGCTGGCCAACTTCGAGAAGGCCACCGGCATCCGGGTCGTCTATGACGTCTACGACGCCAACGAGCTGCTCGAGGCCAAGCTCATGGCCGGCGCCTCCGGTTACGACGTGGTGTTCCCGTCGGCCCGGCCCTTCGCCCAGCGCCACATCGCCGCCGGGGTGTATGCGCCGCTGGACAGGTCGAAACTGACGAACTACGGCAACCTCGACACCGGGCTGCTCACCGCGCTGCAGGACGTGGACCCCGGCAATGCCCATACCGTGCCCTACATGTGGGGCACCACCGGCCTGGGCATCAACGTCGGCAAAGTCAGGGAAGCACTGGGCGAAGACGTCGCGCTCGACTCCTGGTCGCTGCTGTTCGACCCGGCCAACGCCGAGAAGCTTGCCGCCTGCGGCATAAGCGTGCTGGACGACGAACAGGAAGCCTTCGCGGCCGCCCTGATCCATGCCGGCCGTGACGCCAACGCCACCGGTGGCGATGAGGTGCAGGTGGTCACCGACGCCTACGCGAAGATCCGCCCGCACATCCGCTACTTCAACTCGTCCAAGTACATCGACGACCTGGCCAACGGCGACCTGTGCCTGGCCATGGGTTATTCGGGCGACGTCTTCATGGCCAGCGACCGCGCGGCCGAAGCCGAGAACGGCATGGAGATCCTGTACGTGATCCCGAAGGAAGGCGCCGTGCGCTGGTTCGACCTGATCGCGATCCCCAAGGACGCGCCGCACGCCGACAACGCGCACGCCTTCATCAACTACCTGCTCGAGCCCGAAGTGGCGGCAAGCATCACCGACTACGTCGCCTACGCCAACCCCAACACCGCCGCGACGCCGCTGGTGGACCCGGAAATCTCGGGCGACCCGGCCATCTATCCGCCGGCCGAGGTCATGGCCAAGCTGGTCGACCCGGCCACCTTCGCGCCCGAGGTCACGCGCGAACGCGTGCGCGCCTGGACCACGATCAAGACCGGGCGCTGAAGCCCGGACCGGGAACCATGGAAAAGGCGCCCTTCGGGGCGCCTTTTTTGTTCACGGCATGCCCGCGGCTGCTAGCGCATGGAGCGCGGCGCGATGGCCCGCGAGACACGTCGCGAATATACGTACACCGTGGCCGGCGGCACGTTCCACCAGGTGAAACTGCCACGGCGTGCGTTCAGGTCCAGGGCCTCGATCACTTCCTTGGCCACCGGATTGGCCGGCCCATAGGTGAACTGCACGAAACGCCCCTGCGGCTGCATGACATCGAAGGCTGCAGTGAGGATCGCCTGCTGCGTCGCCTTGGGCATGGACAGCAGCCCCAGGCCGGAGATCACCGCGTCCGCCGGCGCGTCCGGGCCGAAACCGCGCGCCGCGGCAACGTCGCCCAGGTCGCGGGCATCGGCGCAGGCCACCTGCACGGTAGGGAAGTGTTTCTGCAGGTGCTGGTGCAGTTCCTCGTTGAGCTCCAGCACCAGCAGATCGGCCGGCGCGATGCCGTGGTCGAGCAGGGCCTGGGTGAACACGCCGGTGCCGCCACCCAGTTCGATCACGCGCCGGGCGCCACGCGGCAGTTCCGACATCATCTGGCGCGCCAGCTGCGGGCTGGACGGCGAGATCGCCGCCACGCCGAGCGGGTTCTTCAACCATTGCCGGAAGAAGGTCCAACCATGTGCGAGGGCGTTGTTGTTCTGGGGTGCCATGGCGACAGCATAATGCCCCGGACGTGTTTCGCGCGGGTTAAGCCCTATCGCGCAAGACTGGCGTCCCTTGCCCCGCCCGAGGCCCGGCCCATGCGCGCTGTCCTGTTGCTTTCAGCACTTGTCCTGATGCCGGTCGCCGGGTCGGCGGCCGATGAAAACCCCGACGCGCCGGCGCGTACGCCACTGCGGGGGCCGACTGCCTGGACCCGACCTCGGCGCGGACCTGGGACTATGTCTCGGGCACGGAGCTGCTGGTGGATGCGGGGCGCCGGAAATATCGCATCACGCTGGCCGAGTACTGCACCGAACTCGGTTACGGCGCCGAGATCAGCTTCAAGGGCGACAGCATCGGCGGCCGCGTCTGCGGCAATGTCGCCGAGGCCGTCAAGGTCAAGAGCATGAGCTGCCGGATCGAACGCATCGAGATCATCGATGCGGAAACCTACAAGGCCAGCACCGACGGCCGGAAGGGCGAGGTCTCCACGTCCGCGTCGACCGACTGAACCCGGGTCAGGTCCGCCGCAGTTCCCAGCAGCGGTGGATGCGCGGGTTGCGTTCGAAGTCGGGGTCGATCGTGCGCGGACTGATTTCAGTGCACACGGCGAACTCCGCCACCGCGGCTTCGTCCAGCCGGAAACGGCGGAAATTGTTCGAGAACAGCAGCAGGCCGCCGGGCGCCAGCCGGGCCATGGCCGCGCGCAGCAGGCGCACGTGGTCGCGCTGGGTGTCGAAGTCCTCGGCGCGGGCGGAATTCGAGAAGGTCGGCGGGTCGCAGAAGACCAGGTCGTACTGGCCGCGGTCGGCGGCCAGCCAGGCCATCGCGTCGGCCTGCACCAGCCGGTGCTGGCGGCCGGTGGCGCCATTGAGCGCCAGGTTGCGGCCGGCCCATTCCAGGTAAGTACCCGACAGGTCGACGCTGGTAGTTTCCGCCGCGCCGCCGGCCGCCGCATGCACACTGGCAACGCCGGTGTAGGCGAACAGGTTCAGGAAACGTTTGCCGGCGCTTTCGCGGCCGATGCGCAGCCGTACCGGGCGATGGTCCAGGAACAGGCCGGTGTCGAGGTAGTCGTGCAGGTTCACCTGCAGCCGCACCTTGCCCTCGCGCACGGTGATGAACTCGCCGCGCTTGTCCATCTTCCCGTACTTGCTGCCGCCCTTGCCGCGGGCACGGGTCTTGATGGCGACCTGGGCCGGCGGCACCGCGAACACCTCGCGGGTGGCGTCCAGCAGTTCGCCGAAACGCCGGCGGGTGTCGGCCTCGGGGATGCTGGACGGCGCTTCGTATTCCTGCACGTGCACGAATTCGCGCGCTTCGCCGCCGTCCTCGCGATAGATGTCGATGGCGGCGGAATATTCCGGCAGATCGGCATCGTAGACGCGGTAACAGGTGATGCCCTCGCGTTCTCGCCAGGACTTGAAGCGCTTGAGGTTCTTGCGCAGGCGGTTGGCGACCATCTGCGCGCCTTCCGACAGCGGTTTCGCCTCGCGCGGTTCGCGTGCCGGGGGCTGCAGCGGATCACAGAGCAGCAAGGTGCAGGCGATCGCGCCATTGAAGAATTCGTAGCGCTTGGCCGCACGCAGGCCGGTGGCCTGGGCCAGTTCCCCGGAGCCGCAGAGCAGCACCGCGCGCCATTCGGGCACGGCGCCGCGCAGCGCGTCGCCCAGCTCGCGGTACAGCGCTGCATCCGCCGCCAGGCGCGCGTCGTAAGGTGGATTGCAGACGACCAGCCCTCGGGCGTGGCCCGGCGCCCGCAGCGATTTCACCGCGGCGCGATCGAAACGGATCAGGTCGCCCACGCCGGCGCGGTCGGCATTGGCCTGGGCCGAATGCAGGGCCGCGGGGTCGGAGTCGGCACCGAAGAACACCGGCTGCAACGCGGCGCGTCCGGCTTCCGCACGTTGCCGTGCTTCGAGCTCGATGCGGTTCCACAAGACCTCGTCGAAACCACGCCAGCGCGTCGGCAGCGCACCCTGCAGGCGCTGCAGGCCGGGCGCCACGTCGGCGGCCATCAGCGCGCCTTCGATCAGCAGGGTGCCGCTGCCGCACATCGGGTCCAGCAGCGCGCCGCCTTCGGCATGGATCTTCGGCCAGCCACCGCGCAGCAGCATCGCCGCCGCCAGGTTTTCCTTCAGCGGCGCCTCGCCCTGCGACTGGCGCCAGCCGCGCCGGTGCAGCGGGCCACCGCCGAGGTCCACCGAAACGATGGCCTTGCCCTTGCGCACCACCAGGCTCAGGCGCAGGTCGGGGTTCTCGGTGTCCACCGACGGCCTCACGCCATGAGCGGCGCGCAGGCGGTCGACCACGGCATCCTTCACGCGTTGCGCGGCGTAACGTTCATGCGTCAGCGCCGGACCGGAGACGTGCGCGTCCACCGCCAGCGTGCCTTCGGGATCCAGGTGCGTGCTCCAGTCGATCGCGTGCACGCCGTGGTAGAGGTCGTTCTCGTTGGCGCAGTCGAACTCGGCCAACGGCCACAGCACGCGGCTGGCCAGGCGCGAGAACATCACCGCACGGTAGGCGGCCCCGGGTTCGCCTTCGGCATTGGCGCCGGCCAGTGCGGCGGTGGCCTTGCCCGCGCCCAGTGCCACCAGTTCATCGGCCAACAGGTATTCCAGGCCCTTGGCGCAGGCGACGAAGAACCGCATCAGGAAAGCATCTGCAGGAAGCGGCCGAACTCCTCGGCGCAGAACTCCACGTGCGCGGCCAGGCGGTGGCTGTCGGGCACCAGCACCAGGTGTCCTGGCGGCGCTGGGCCCAGCGCACGACGTCCATGGCGGGAATCAGTTCGTCCTCCCAGCCATGCACGATGCGCGTGGGCACCATCGCGGCCTTGAGATAACGCGGGTTCGCGTCCAGCGCGATCGGCGGCGCCATCAGGAACAGGCCGGCCACCGGCACTTCCCGCGACACATGCGCCGAGATGTAGGCGCCCATGCTCGACCCGGCCAGCACCAGCGGCTTGCGGGTATTGGCGTGGGCACGCGCGCCCAGGCGCAGGATGCGGCCGGGCACGTCGCCCAAGGGGCCGATCACATCGAGGTCGCGGTAGTCCGGGCGTTCGTGGGTCCAGCCCATCTGGCTGGCGACCTTGGCCAGCGCCGTGGCCTTGGTGGCGTCCGGTCCGCTGTCGAGCCCATGGGAAATGATGATGTGGCCGCTCATGCGCCCTCCTCCACGACCGGCACCACCGGGTCGCCGACCGCGATCAGCCCGCTTTCCAGGATGCGCGCGCACAGGCCGCCGTGGCCGCGCATCGCGTTGTAACCACCGGGTCCCAATGCCGCTTCCATGCGCGAGCACGGGTCGCACTCGTCCGTGCCTTCGAACAGGGCCTGGCCGATCCGGAACCGTCGGCCCTTCAGCGCGATCAGGGGGATGCCAGACACCACCACGTTTCGACGCAGCAGCGACGGGGCGATGGAATCGTGACCGCTCAGCGTGGCGATGGCCGGCAGGTGTTCGGCCTGGATCAGGGTGATGCCGCGCTTGCCGCTGCCGCTGGTGTAACGGTCACCGACCAGCCCCTTGCCCGCCACCGCCTCGACCCGGGCGACGTCCACCATGGCCACGTCGCGCGCCGGACGCAGGCCGATCCAGCGCACCTGCCCGGACGCGGCAGCGTGGCCATGAGGGCGCCAAGCGCGGAGTCGGCGGGAAAGGGCATCGGGGGCTCCGGGAAGGCCGCGATGTTAGCATGCGGCCATGAGCCCGGACCTGCCGCCAGACCCCACGATCAACGACTGGCCGCTGCCCTACGAGCAGCGGCTGGAGGCGCGCCCGCTGGACACCGTGGACCTGGTGGTCATCCACTGCACCGAACTGCCCGACCTGGCCCTGGCACGCGAATACGGCCAGCGCGAGCTCTACGACAGCGGCACCGGCAACAGCGGCCACTACTACATCGACCGCGACGGCAGCATCCATGTGTTCGTGAAGCCCGAGCGCGTCGCGCACCACACCAAGGGCTACAACGAGCGTTCGGTCGGCATCGAACTGGTGAACGCCGGCCGTTACCCGGACTGGCTGGACTCGCGCCGGCAGACCATGGACGAGCCCTACACCGACGCCCAGGTGGACGCCCTGCTGGCCCTGCTGCAGCGTTTACGGCGCGAGATCCCGACACTGGAATTCATCGCCGGCCACGAGGACCTGGACCAGGCCCGCGTGCCGTCGAGCGACAACCTGCACCAGCTGGTGTTCCGCAAGCGCGACCCCGGACCGCGTTTTCCCTGGTCGCGCGTGCTCGACACGGTGCCGCTCGACCGCATCCGCCCCTGAACCGCGGGCCGGGGCCGGACCACGGCGTCCCTGATGCGGCAGGTATAATCGGCGGCTGAAACCCGGAGTCCCCATGACCGCACCCGTCGTCGCCGAACTGGTCGACCTGCTACGCCTCGAACGCCTCGAGGACAACCTGTTCCGCGGCCAGAGCCGCGACATCGGCACCAAGTACGTCTTCGGTGGCCAGGTGCTGGGGCAGGCGCTCGCCGCGGCACAGCAGACCGTGGACGATGGCCGCCACGTGCACTCGCTGCATGCCTACTTCCTGCGTGCCGGCGATGTCGACCACCCGATCGTCTACGACGTCAACCGGGCGCGCGACGGCAAGAGCTTCTCGGTGCGGCGGGTCACCGCGATCCAGCACGGCCAGCCGATCTTCTTCACCTCGGCCTCGTTCCAGGAGCCGGAGCCGGGCGCCGAACACCAGCTGTCGATGCCCGAGGTGCCGCAGCCCGAAGACATCGAGGCGGTGCCGGCGCCGAGCGCAGAGCAGCTCGCGCAGCTGCCGCCCAAGGCGCAGCGCTGGCTGAGCCGGATGGGGCCGTTCGAGATCCGCCCGGTCTACCCGCGTGACGACCTGCGGCCGCCAAAACGCCCGCCGTTCCAGCATGTCTGGTTCCGGCTGACCGGCGAGGTCGGTGATTCGCCGGTCCTGCACCAGGCGCTGCTGGCCTACGCGTCCGACTTCCACCTGCTGGGCACGGCGACCTTCCCGCACGGCATCAGCTACTACCAGCCGAACGTGCAGATGGCCTCGCTGGACCACGCGATGTGGTTCCACCGCCCCTTCCGCGCCGATGACTGGCTGCTGTATTCGCTCGACAGCCCCAGCGCCCAGGGCGCACGTGGCCTGTCGCGCGGCATGATCTACAGCCGCGATGGCCGCCTGGTGGCGTCCACCGCGCAGGAAGGCCTGATCCGCGTTCTGCCCGAAACCAGGAGGCCCGCTGATGCGCCAGGTATTCACATCGGTGCGGCTGGAGAACGTCGAGAACGTCGAGCGCCTGCTCAACGCGGAAGGCATCACCACCAAGATCACCGGCGGCCGCAGCTGGAAGGGCGTGAGCCGGCGCGAGTTCAGCTACAGCAACAAGAACCACGACCCCAGCCAGCAGCCGGCGCTGTGGGTGATCAAACCCGACGACTTCAAGCGCGCGCGGGAAATCCTGCACGACGCCGGCCTGCTGGAAGCCACCCGCGACAACTCCTACGTGCCCGAGGCGCTCAAGTTCCGCGACGCGCCGGCGGCCGGTCCACAGGCGCGCATGGCGCGTTTCCGCATGATCCTGCTCGGCGCCGTGGCGGTGGGTGGCGGCCTGCTGCTGCTGCGCATTTTCATGGCCTGACCGGGCGCTTGCCCCGGGCCCGGACCCGGGGTAGACTGCGGTGGCCGTCTGCAGGGGCAGACGCCGATACTCCTGGTGGTCCGTTCCCTTCCGGTGGCCGCGATGACCCGAGTCCTGCTCAGCTCCGCCCTGCCCTGCCTGCTCGTCATGGGCCTGGCCGGACCCGCCGTGGCCCAGGCGCCGGCCCCCGACGCCGGCCCGCGGATCATCCGGCTCGAACCCAAACCCATGGAAGGCCTGGACCGCGGCAAGGCCGTGGTGGTGAAGGGCAAGGCCGGTCCGGAAGCGCACCGCTTCCTGGTGGACGGCCTGTCGTTCATGAACCCGGTCGGCGTGGCCCTGCGGCCCGTGGACAAGGGCAACCGGGTCGAGCTGGCGATCACCAAATACGCCTGGAACAGCCCGCTGCGCCAGGGCGACACCGATGGCGACATCCTGCGCTACGGCTTCCGCACCGAGGGCGAATTCCAGATCAGCGTCACCGCACCCGAGCCCGGCACCGACTACCGGCTGATGGTATGGGTGGGCGACGAGACCAAACCCGATTTCGCGCCCGTCGTGGTCAAGGCCAGCGAGTTCGAGGGCGAAGGCGGCGGCGGGGGCTCGCTGGTGCTGTGGGTCATCGCCGGCGCCCTGGTGCTGCTGGTCGGCCTGGTCGCCTTCATCGCTTTCCGGAGGAAGTCGTCATGATCCGAATCACTCTCGGCCGCTGCCTGCTGCCCCTGCTGCTGGTGCCGGGCCTCGCCTTCGCAAGCCCCACCGGCACCGGCTGGACGGGCTTCAGCGACGGTATCGACCTCCCCGGAACGCTCGACCTTATCGACATCTTCTCCGACAGCGAGGTGCTGGATCCCGCGCGCGACGCCGACCAGTTCCTGCGCGACTGGGAAGCCCTGGACAGTGAAGAAGCCGCCTGCGGTTCCGCCTATTCCGACAGCTCCGGCCCGACCGTGCCCTCGCACTGCGCCGAGGACGAAAGCTGCAGCGAGTGTTATACCGAGGCCGTCACCGCCATCAACTTCAACCGCTACTACATCGAGCGGGCGCGCTGCATCACCGCTGCCAACATCAGGATGGCCAATTCGGCGATGGCCTTCGGCGACTCCAGCTCCGGCGTGCACGGCGTCACCGGACTGTCCTGGTCGCTGGGCGGCAAGCCGCAGATCGAGGAAGCGGTGCGCGACCTGAAGAAGACCTACACCGACAAGGCGGCGATCTACCTGCGCAACCTCGAGGGATCACTGAAGAAGCTGGGTCGCTGCGAGGCCGAGAACTATGGCGAAACCGACTGGTACCAGCGCTACGGCTGGATCTACCACAACTTCATGAAGGCCAAGTACCAGTCGGCGCCGGAGTAATCCGGGCGGTCACATCCGCTGCCCCGGCGCGTCTTCGGGATACCATGCCCCGGAGCGCGCCATGAGCACCGAAGTCCTCGAAACCCTGATCCACAGTCAGCTTCCGGCCGCCGCCCGTGGCGACCGGGACGCCTATGGCCGCATCGTCGCCGGCTGCCAGTCCACCGTCACCAGCATCGCGCTGGCCATCGTGCGCGACGTGCACGCCAGCGAGGACATCGCCCAGGAGGCTTTCCTCAGCGCCTGGCAGAACCTGCGCAAGCTCAACAATGCCGCGAGTTTCCTGCCCTGGCTGCGGCAGATCACGCGCAACCTGGCGCGCGACCATCTCCGCTCCCAATATCGCCGCGCCCCGCCGGGCGGCGACGTCGAGTCCCTGATCGCCTCGGTGGCCGATCCGCACCCGGGTCCTGCCGAACAGTTGGGCGACGCCCGGGACCACGCCATTGCCGCCGCCGTCATAGACAGCCTGCCCGAGGAATCGCGCGAAGTGCTGCTGCTGTATTACCGCGAGGGCCAGAGTTCGCGCCAGGTCGCCGGCCTGCTGGGCCTGCAGGACGCGGCGGTGCGCAAGCGCCTGTCACGGGCGCGCGAACGGGTGCGCGAGGAACTGCTGCAGCGCCTGGGCGAGTTCGCCAAATCCACCGCGCCCGGCGCCGGCTTCAGCGCCGCGGTGCTGGCGATGCTGATGGTCGGCGCTCCGCCGGCCGCCGCGGCCACCGCTTTCGGCGCCGGTGCGCTGGGTGCGGTGAATGGCGCGACCAAGCTCGGCATCGGCGCCCTCGGCGGCGCGTTCGCGGGCATCGTCGGCGGCTTGTGGGGCGTCTGGTTCGGCGTACGCAAGCTGCTGCGGCAGCCCTTCGACGAGCGCGAACGGCGCGGGGTGATGGCCTATGCGTTGTTCACCAGCGCACTCACGGTGAGCTTCAGCATCGGCATCACCCTGCTGGCCCGTGTGCCGGGCTGGATCCCGCACCTGGCGGCCTCGGT
Organism: Arenimonas daejeonensis; assembly: GCF_007993735.1. GTDB lineage: Bacteria > Pseudomonadota > Gammaproteobacteria > Xanthomonadales > Xanthomonadaceae > Arenimonas > Arenimonas daejeonensis. The sequence continues at coordinate 2,618,948 of NZ_CP042453.1, forward strand.
CGGATTTGCCGCGGGCATGGTGTTCGCCTGCGGCTGGTGGTTCCCGCGCATCCTCGCCCGCCGACGTGCGCACGAGTTGGCGATGGATCCGGTCGGCGCGGCCCGGCGCCAACGCCATGAGCGCCTGCTGGGACGCATCGGCGCAGCCGCGGGCCTGGTGCTGGCGAGCTGCGGCGTGGCGCTGGGCCTGTGGATGAGTGGCCGGATGGGCTGAAACCAGAATCCCCTGCTCGGGCGGGGATTCTGGTGATTGCGGAAGCGCGATCTACATCGTGTGCGTGGGCTTGTCGGCCTCGAGCGTGCCGGCCAGGAAGGTTTCGATCTTGCCCTTCACCGCTTCGGCCTCGGCGGTGTCGGCGAACTGCACGCCGATGCCTGCGCCACGATTGCCCTGCGCACCGGCCGGGGTGATCCAGACGACCTTGCCGGCCACCGGCAGGCGGTCCTTCTCCTCCATCAGCGAAAGCAGGATGAAGACCTCGTCGCCCAGCGCATAACGCTTGGTGGTGGGCACGAAGATGCCGCCCCCTTCACGAAGGGCATGTAGGCGTTGTAGAGCGCCGCCTTGTCCTTGATCGCCAGGGAAAGGATGCCCTGCCTTGCGCCTGCGCCACCGACCATCACCGTGCTCCCTGCATCGCTGAACCAATGAATAGGCTACGCCATTCCAGCAGCAGACCGGCCAGGGCCAGGTCGTGCCGCAGTACCGGCACGGCCAACTGTTCCCGTGCGCGGTTCATGCCGTCGAACCAGAGGCTGAGCTTCTGGAAATCCTCCGGCAGGGTCAAGCCCGGCGCCGGCGCGCCCGCCAGGCGGTGCGCGGCGCCGTCCAGGGCCAGTTCGGCGGCGAAACGCAGGCGCAGTTCGGCATTGTCATCGGCGAGCCAGCGCTGGGCCAACTCGACCGCCGGCTGTTTTCCCGCCGCCAGGGCATTCAGGTCCGCCACCACCTCGCGCCGCAAGCCCAGCCCGCCCTCGGCCAGCCACTGCGCGGCCAGTCCTGGATGGCCGCGGGCCGCGGCAAGCGCCGGTTCCAGCGCCTTGTCGGAATGCCCCTCGCTGCGCAGCCAGGCAACGGCCTCGGCCTGCGACGGCGGGCGGAATTCGAGCCGCTGGCAGCGGCTGCGGATGGTCGCGGGCAGTCGCCCGGGACGGTCGGTGACCAGCAGCAGGTAACGCTCGCGCGCCGGCTCTTCCAGGGTCTTGAGCAGGGCGTTCGATGCATTTAGGTTCATGGCGTCGGCCGGCGTGATCAGGGCCACCTGCGCGCCACCCAGTTGCGGCGTCAGCGAGAACCACTGGCCGAGCTCGCGCATCTGGTCCACCACCAGTTCGCTGCGCAGCTTGTCGCCCTTGTCGTTGGGAATGAAGCTGACCGGCTTGAAGTCGGGATGGGTGCCGGCCGCGAACAATTCGCAGCCACGGCAGCGGCCGCAGGCCAGGCCATCGGCGCCTGGCGTCCGGCACAGCAGGCGACGGGCGAGCAATCCGGCCACGCGCCCCTTGCCCATCGTCGGCGCGCCAGCGAACAGCAGTGCGTGGCCCAGGCGGCCTTCCCCAACGCCGCCAGGGCGCCGTCGAGCACACGCTGCTGCCAGGGCGCGAGCGCCGTCACGGGCGCGCCTGCAGCCAGTCGGCCAGCGCGGCACGCACCGCCGCCTGTACCGCCTCGGCCGGCTGGCTGGCGTCGATCACGCGGAAACGGGCGGGCTCGGCAGCAGCGCGCGCCAGGTAGACGCCGCGCACGCGTTCGAAGAAATCCTCGCGCTCGCGTTCGATCCGGTCCGGTTCGCCGCCACGCGAACGCGCCCGCGCCAGTCCCTCGGCGACGCCGACGTCCAGCAGAAAGGTGAGATCGGGCTTGATGCCGGCCGCCCAGCGTTCGAGTTCGGCGATGCGGCCCATGTCCAGGCCGCGACCGCCGCCCCTGAGAGGCATAGCTGGCATCGGTGAAACGGTCGGCAACCACCGCGGCGCCACGTGCCAGCGCCGGTCGGATCAGCTGGCGCACCAACTGGGCGCGCGCGGCGAACATCAGCAGAAGTTCGGCCTCGGGCACGACGTGGTTGGCCGGGTCCAGCAGCACGCCGCGCATGGCCTCGCCTTCCGGCGTGCCGCCGGGTTCGCGGGTCAGCACCACTTCGCGGCCATCGGCCGACAGCAGGTCGCTGAGCGTCGCGATGACGGTGGACTTGCCGGCGCCCTCGCCGCCTTCGATGCTGATTAACAGCCCGCCGCTGGAAATGCTCATCGGCAGCGCCTCAGCTGGTGGCAGGCGACGGCGCGGTTGTGTTCGGCCAGGGTGGCGGAGAACACGTGGCTGCCGTCGCCGCGGGAAACGAAGTACAGCGTGTCGCCTGGCGCCGGGTTGGCGGCGGCCATCAGCGCGGCACGGCCCGGCATCGCGATTGGCGTCGGCGGCAGGCCGGCGCGGGTGTAGGTGTTGTAGGGCGTGTCGGTGGTCAGGTCGCTGCGACGGATGTTGCCGGCGTAGGCACTGCCCATGCCGTAGATCACGGTAGGGTCGGTCTGCAGACGCATGCCGAGTTTCAGGCGGCGGCTGAACACGCCGGCGATCTCCGGACGCTCCGATACCTTGCCGGTTTCCTTCTCGATGATCGAGGCCAGGATCAGCAGCTGTTCCGGCGTCTCCAGCGGCACGTCGTCGGAACGCATGGCCCAGACGTCGGCCACGGCCTTGTCCATCGCCAGTGCGGCGCGGCGCAGCACGTCCAGGTCGGACTGGCCGCGGGTGAAGTGGTAGGTCTCGGGCAGGAAGCGGCCCTCGGGATGCTGGCCGGGGCGGTCCAGCGCCGCCATCAGGGCGGCATCGTCCAGGTCGCGCGCCTTCTGCACCAGCACCTCGTGTTTCGCCAGCGCGGCGCGCAGCTCGCGCAGGCTCCAGCCTTCGACGATGGTGAAGCGGTGCTGGATCACCTTGCCGCTCTCGAGCTTGAGCAGCAGCTCGCGCGGAGTGATGCCGTGGCGGATGGTGTAGTCGCCGACCTGCAGCCGGGAAATGACCTGCATCTCGTGCGCCAGCGCCTTCCATTCCAGGTCGCTGCCTTCCTGCACGCCCAGGGCGCGCAGTTTGCCCAGGATGTCCTGGAACCCGTCGCCGGACTCGACGCTGAGGATGCGTTCGGTGCCGGACAGCGCGATCGGCGTGCTGGCGAAGCCCTGGTAACGCTGCCAGAGCCAGCCACCGACGGCGACGCTCACCAGCAGGGTCAATGCGATCAGTGCCTTTAGCACCCGGTGCGAGGATTTTTTCGCCAAAACCTAACTCCTGGATCAAAGGCCGGCTCGGAGCGGGCCAGCCGCCGGCGCAGTTCGTCCAGCGCCGGATGCGCAGCCCAGCGACGCTCGCCCAGGCTGCCCACCGGGAGGATACCGCGCACGGCGTTGCACAGGAAAAGCGCTTCGGCCGACTCCACGTCGGCCCGCTCCAGCTCAGCCTCGGCCGCGTCGGGCACGTTCGCCAGCACCCAGGCACGCGTCACGCCGGCGACGCCGCGCCGCGACACCGGTGGCGTCAGCCAACGCCCCTGGATGCGGACGAAGACGTTGGCGGCCGTGGCGCAGGCGAGCTGGCCGGCGGTGTCGAGCATCAGGCCCTCGTGGATGCCGGGGTCCTGCCATTCCGCGCGGGCCAGCACCTGTTCCAGCCGGTTGAGGTGTTTCAGGCCGGCCAGTGCCGGCTGGATCGCCAGCCTCGTCTCGCACCAGCGCAGTCGCAGCGGCTCCACCGGCGTCGCCGGCACCGCATGCATGCTGATGACCAGGGTCGGGTCGGCCTGCGGATCGGCGGCGTAGCCACGGCCACTGGTGCCGCGCGTGAGGATCAGTTTGAGTACGGCGCGGTCAGGCGCCTTGGGCAGCAGCACGCCCAGTTCGGCCTCCAGCCATTCGCGCTGTGGCAGGCCGATGCCCAGCGTGCCGGCACCGTGCGCCAGCCGTTCCCAGTGCTGCGGCCACCACACGGCACGTCGCGCATGCACGAGCACGGTTTCGAACAGGCCGTCGCCGTAGGCCAGGCCGCGGTCGGCGGGATCCGGCGCAGGCACCCGTTCGCGGCCGCGGTAGATCACTGTCGCGAGCGCGCTCACCCGGCCGCTCCCAGCGCGCGCAGCAGGCCGCGGGCCTTGGCCCGGGTTTCGTCGAGTTCGTGCGCCGCATCGGAATCGACCACGATGCCGGCGCCGGTGCGGAACTGCAGCTCCCTGCCCTGCAGCCAGGCGCTGCGGATCAGGATGTTGAGGTCGAGATCGCCGTCGCGGTTCAGGTAACCGAGTGCGCCGGTGTAGGGGCCGCGTCCTTCGCCCTCGAGCTCGGCGATGATCTCCATGCAACGGACCTTCGGTGCGCCGGTGATCGTGCCGCCGGGGAACACGGCGCGGATGACATCGCCGGGCGTCACGCCGTCGCGCAGTTGGCCGCCGACGTTGGAGACGATGTGGTGCACGTGCGCGTAGCTCTCAACCGTCATCAGCTCGTCCACGCGCACGCTGCCGGGTTTGCAGACACGGCCCAGGTCGTTGCGCTCGAGGTCGATCAGCATCACGTGTTCGGCGCGCTCCTTCGGGTTGCCGACCAGGTCGCGGATGCGCGCGGCTTCGTCGTCGCCGGGAAAGCGTGGCCGGGTGCCGGCGATCGGCCGGGTTTCGGCACGGCGACCGCGTACCGAAACCAGCCGTTCCGGCGAGGAACTGAGCAGGGCCGCGTCACCGTGGCGCAGCAGGCCGGCGAATGGAGCGGGATTGGCCTTCCGCAGTTGCTCGTAAACGGCGGCGGGATCGGGAGCGCGGTCGAATTCCGCGCGCCAGGCGCGCGAGAGGTTGACCTGGAACACGTCGCCGGCGCGCAGGTAGTCGTGGATTCGGGCCACGCCGTCCAGGAAACGCTGCGGCGGGTCTTCGTGCAGGCGCGGCGGAGAAAACGAGGGAACTCCGGCCGGGCCGACCGCCGAAAGACGCCCGATCTCTTCAAGCCAGTGTCCGCCCCCGGCTCTGCGATCGCCAGCACGCGTCCGCTGTCGCGGTCGCGCAGGACGGCGGCGGGCGCGCGCAGGGCCAGGGCCACCGGCAACGTACCGGGGGCCGCGGTAAGCCGCAGGCCGGGCTCGACCTGGCCCGCGAGTTCATAAGCCAGGAACAGGGCCCAACCGCCGCGGAAAGGAAATCCTGCGTCGGCATGCGGCAGCGTCGCATAAAGCCAGTCGGCGTCCAGCGCCGCCAGGAAATCGGCGCCGGCATCGCTTCCGTCCAGCCGGCGCACCCGGCCATCGGTGTCGAGCCGCAGGCCGTCGCCATCGCCCAGCAGCAGCAGGTCCCAGCGCGACAGCGCATTGCCGCCGGCGACGCTTTCCAGCAGCAGCGGAAAACGCGCCGGGTCGGCGGACTGCATCCGCAGCAGGTCGGTGCCGGGAGCCAGCTCGCGGGTCAGCATCGCGGCATGGCCCCGGGGTTCGATCAGATCGTCCGGAACACCAGGGTGCCGTTGGTGCCGCCGAAGCCGAAGCCGTTGGACACGGCGACCTCGACCTTCTTCTGGCGTGCGACGTTGGGCACGTAGTCCAGGTCGCAGCCCTCGCCCGGGTTATCGAGGTTGATCGTCGGCGGGATCACGCCGGTGTGCAGGGCCATCACCGAGAACACCGCTTCGACGCCGCCTGCGGCGCCCAGCAGGTGGCCGGTCATGGATTTGGTCGAGCTGACCATCATGTCGCGGGCGTGGTCGCCGAACGCGGCCTTGATCGCCATCGTCTCGCCCAGGTCACCCAGCGGCGTCGAAGTGCCGTGCGCGTTGAGGTAGCCGACCTGCTCGGCATTGACGCCGGCGTCCTTGAGCGCCGCGCGCATGCAGCGCGCCGCGCCGTCGCCGTTCTCGCTGGGCGCGGTCATGTGGAAGGCGTCGGAGCTGGCGCCGAAGCCGGCCAGCTCGCAGTAGATGCGGGCGCCGCGGGCCTTGGCGTGCTCGTACTCCTCGAGGATGAGGATGCCGGCGCCGTCGCCGAGCACGAAACCGTCGCGGTCCTTGTCCCAGGGGCGGGAGGCGCGGAGCGGATCGTCGTTGCGGGTGGACATGGCCTTCATCGAACAGAAGCCGCCCACCGAGGTCGGGGTGCAGCCGTGTTCGGCGCCGCCGGCGACCATGATGTCGGCATCGCCGTACTGGATCATGCGCATGGCGATGCCGATGGAATGGTTGGAGGTGGCGCAGGCCGAGACGGCCGAGAAGTTCGGGCCCTTGATGCCCTTCATGATCGTCAGCTGGCCCGGCAACATGTTGATGATGGTGCTGGGCACGTAGAAGGGCGAGATCTTGCGCGGGCCGCCCTCGTGCAGGGCGATCGCGGTCTCCTCGATGCCACGCACGCCGCCGATGCCGGCGCCGATGATGGCGCCGATGCGTTCGGCATTGGCGTCGGTCACTTCCAGCCCGGCGTCGTCCATCGCCTGGAAACAGGCGGCGAGGCCGTAGTGGATGAAGGTGTCCATCTTCTTGACGTCTTTCGGCGGCAGGAAGGACTTGGCGTCGAAATCGCGCACTTCGCCGGCGATGCGGGTGGCGTAGGCCGACGCGTCGAAATGGGTGATGGGGCCGATGCCGCAGCGGCCGGCCTGGATGCTGTCCCAGGCGGCGGCCAGGGTGTTGCCGATGGGCGAGACGATGCCCATACCGGTGACGACGACGCGACGGTGGCTCATGGTCAACTCCGCTGAATTCTGTCCGCGCGGCCGATCCGCGCATGCGCCGGAGTATCGCTCCGGCGCCTGAAACGCGCAGGGCCGCGCAAGCGCGGCCCCGGCGTCACAACCGTCAGGCGATCAAGCCTTGACGTGGGCCTTGATGTAATCGATGGCCTGCTGGACCGAGGTGATCTTCTCAGCCTCTTCGTCCGGGATTTCGCACTCGAACTCTTCTTCGAGGGCCATGACCAGCTCGACGGTGTCCAGCGAGTCGGCGCCGAGGTCGTCCACGAACGAGGCGTTCACGGTGACTTCTTCTTCCTTCACGCCCAACTGCTCGATGACGATTTTCTTGACGCGTTCTTCGATGCTGCTCATGGATCTTTCTCCTCCCGGAGGGATGTTTGCGGGCGCATTGTAATCAAATGGCGGCCGCGGCGGGCGCCGGTCGCGCCGCGGTCTGGATGGGGTGGCGGGATTCTAGCGCAAATCCTGCCAAAGCAAGGGCTTAGGGCATGTACATGCCGCCGTTGACGTGCAGGGTCTCGCCGGTGATGTAGGCCGCCGACGGGCCGGCCAGGAAGGCCACCGCCCTGGCGATGTCCGAGGGCTCGCCCAGGCGGCCCAGGGCGATCTGGCCGACCAGGGCCTCGCGTGAGGCTTCCGGCAGGTCCTTGGTCATGTCGGTCTGGATGAAACCCGGCGCCACCACGTTGACGGTGACGCCGCGGCTGCCGATTTCCTTGGCCAGCGACTTGCTGAAGGCGATGATGCCGGCCTTGGCCGCCGCGTAGTTGGCCTGGCCGGCGTTTCCGGTGACGCCGATCACCGAGGCGATGTTGATGATGCGGCCCTTGCGCGCCTTCATCATGCCGCGCATCACGGCCTTGGACGTGCGGTAGACCGAGCTGAGGTTGGTGTCGAGGATGGCCTGCCAGTCCTCGTCCTTCATGCGCATCAGCAGGTTGTCGCGGGTGATGCCGGCGTTGTTGACCAGGATCGAGACCGGGCCGAAGCTCTTGCCGATCTCCTCGATCACCGCCTCGACCTCGGCGCTGCTGGCGACGTCGAGCTTGCGCCCCGCCCCGCCCTTCGGCGCCAGGCGTTCGCCGATGGCGGCGGCGCCGGAGTCGCTGGTGGCGGTGCCGATGACCGTGGCGCCGAGCGCCGCCAGTTCGTCGGCGATGGCGGCACCGATGCCACGACTGGCGCCGGTGACCAGGACGATTTCGCCTTTCAGTACGTCGCTCATCGTTTTCCTTTCCGGGAATGCTCAGTTCTTCCACTCGGCCAGCGCGGCCTCGAAATCGGCCGGTGCGCCCAGTGCGCGTGCGTCCAGTGACTTGTCGATGCGCTTGACCAGGCCGGCCAGCACCTTGCCCGGGCCGCATTCGGCGACGTGCGTGACGCCGCGCGCGGCCAGCGCCTGCACGCAGTCGGTCCAGCGCACCGGCAGGTAGAGCTGGCGCACCAGCGCGTCGCGGATCGATTGCACGCCCTCGTGCACTTCGCCGTCGACGTTCTGCACGACCGGCAGCGCGGGTTCGCGCCAGGCCATCGCATTCATCACTTCGCTCAGGCGGTTCGCGGCTTCGCGCATCAGCGGCGTGTGCGAAGGCACCGACACCGCGAGCTTCACCGTCTTGCGCACGCCGCGCGCGGCCAGTTCGGCCAGGGCACGGTCGACCGCCGCGGCACTGCCGCCGATGACGATCTGGCCGGGCGAGTTGTAGTTCGCCGGCACCACCACCTCGTCGCCGGCGACGGCGGCACAGACCTCGGCGACCAGAGCGTCTTCGGCGCCGAGCACGGCGGCCATCGCGCCGGTGCCGGCCGGCACCGCCAGCTGCATCAGGCGACCGCGTTCGCGCACGAGCTTCGCGCCATCGGCCAGGCTGATCGAACCGGCCGCCACCAGCGCGGCGTATTCGCCCAGGCTGTGTCCGGCCAGCAGGGTCGGCTGCGTGCCGCCCTGCGCCTGCCAGGCGCGCCATACGGCGACACCCGCGGCCAACAGGGCCGGCTGGGTGAACTCGGTCTGGTTGAGCTGCGCTTCCGGCCCCTGCTGGGACAAGACCCAGAGGTCGACGCCGGCGCCTTCCGAAGCCTCGGCGAAACTCTCGCGCACCTGCGGATGCGCCGCGGCGAGATCGGCGAGCATGCCAAGGGACTGCGAGCCCTGGCCGGGAATACGAAGGCGATGCGCTGGCTCATCGGGAGTCCGGTTGGCGGAACGGGGCGAATGATACGCGAGCGAAGCGGCGTGGCGTCTGTACCGAAGCGTAGGGTCAGCGGGTGGCCCGATGCAGACTGTGCAGTGCGTCACCCACCGCGCGCGCGCGTTCGCCGAACGGCCGCGTGAGCGGCGCGAGCCAGGCCAGCCGGCGCGCGGTAAGCGAGACCTCGCGCCGGGTTTCCGCCGACTCGCGCCCGAGGTGGGCGACCAGCAACTGCGCATGCCCGCCCGGCAGGTCGGTGAGGAAACGGGCGGTGGAGTGCGCGTAGAACAGCACATCGCGCGCCTGCGCCGCCGGCAGCGACATCATCGTCGCCGGATCCTCCTCAAGGTCGATGAAGCCGATGCGGCCATCGCGCAGGGTGAGGTTGCGCGCAAAGGCCTGGCTCAGGTAACCGCCGCGCACGTGCAGATCGTGCAGCGCGTCCAGCCCGAGCGACACCAGCGCTTGGCGACGGTGCGCATCGGGTTCGTGCCGGCAGGTTTCGGCAAGGGTCGGGCCGAGGTCGGACAGCAGAAGCTCGCGTTCGCCCACTTCGAGGATGCGTGGAACATGCGCTCCGAGCACCGCCAGCCGCCGGATCATCGCCTGCTCGGTGCGGCAGGCCAGTTCGGGACTCAGCGGGATCGGCGCCAGCAGCGCATTGGCGCCGAGCCGGCGCGCGAGCCAGCGCAGCGCGGCCACGCGGCGGCGATGGCCGCCGTCGGCATAGGTCTTGCGCCACGCCACCCCCTCAGGCGCATCGGCGACCCGCTGGACTCGCGTCTGCGCCACGGCCGATCAATAGCGGATGAGCGCCGAACCCCAGGTGAAACCGCCGCCGAAGGCCTCCAGCAGCAGCAACTGGCCGCGCTGCACCTTGCCCGAGCGGACGGCTTCGTCCAGCGCCAGGGGCACCGAGCCGGACGAGGTGTTGCCGTGCTTGTGCACGGTGACGATGACGCGGTCCATCGGCATGTCCAGGCGCTTGGCCGTGGCCTCGATGATGCGCAGGTTGGCCTGGTGCGGGATCAGCCAATCGAGGTCGTGCTTGTCCAGGCCGTTGGCCGCGAGCGCTTCGTCCACGACGGCATCGAGCGCCTTGACGGCATGCTTGAAGACCTCGTTGCCGGTCATCAGCACACGCACGCCGGCGTTTTTCTCTTCCGGCTTGAAGCCGACGGAAACGCCGACCGGGTTGTACAGCAGTTCCTTCTTGCCGCCGTCGGCGTGCAGGTGGGTCGACAGGATGCCGGCTTCGGCATCGGCCTTGAGCACCACCGCGCCGGCACCGTCGCCGAACAGCACGCAGGTGTTGCGGTCGGACCAGTCCAGCATGCGGGTCAGGGTTTCCGCGCCGACGACCAGCACCGTCTTCGCGTTGCCCGCCCGGATGAAGTTGTCGGCCACGCTCATCGCGAAGATGAAACCCGAGCACGCGGCGTTGACGTCGAACGCGGCGCAGCCGTTGGCACCGATGCGGTGCTGCAGCAGGCAGGCGGTGGACGGGAAGATGAGGTCGGGCGTGGTGGTGCCGACTATGATCAGGTCGAGCTCGGCGGCGGTGACGCCGGCGGCTTCCATGGCGGCGATCGCGGCGCGCTCGGCCAGGTCGCAGGTGGTCTCGCCCTCGGCCACGACGTGGCGCTGGCGGATTCCGGTGCGGCTGGTGATCCATTCGTCGCTGGTTTCGACGAACTGCTCCAGGTCCTTGTTGGTCAGGATCTTGGCCGGCAGGGCACTGCCGGTGCCGGCGATACGCGAATACACGGCCATCGTCTTTCCTCTCAGCGACGCGCCCCGCCGGCCCGGGCGGCCATGGCGGAGGGGAACACCAGAAACGCACGCGGCGGGACCAGGCCCGCCGCGTCCAGCATAAATCCGTTTCGCCCCCTGGGGGCGAAGGCCGGACTCAGTCTTCGGCGACCGCCGACGACTTCACGTCGATGACCTTCTTGCCACGGTAGTAGCCGTCCTTGGTCACGTGGTGGCGGATGTGGGTCTCGCCCGAGGTCGGGTCGGTGGCCAGCTGCTTGGCGGTGAGGGCGTCGTGCGAGCGGCGCTGGCCGCGGCGGGACGGGGTGACGCGGGACTTCTGGACGGCCATGGTCTATCTCCAACTACTTCTTCGGTGCCTTCAACGCGGCGAGCGCGGCGAAAGGGTTCGGTTTCACTTCTTCTTCCTCGATGTCGGCGGGCCATTCGGCCGTGACCTCCATCGAGCGCGGATCGATCGGTACCACCGGGATGGCGAGGATCAGTTCGTCCTCCACCAGCTCGGCCGGGTGCAGCTCGCCGTGGGCATCCAGCAGGATCGGCTCCATGCCCTCCGGCAGCGCGGCTTCCTGCGCTTCGTCGGTGATCAGGCCGAGGCGCTGGACCAGCTGGACCGGATGCAGGAAACGTTCCAGCGTCCGTTGGCACTGCAGCGGCAACTCGGCTTCCAACCGGATCTCGACATAACGCAGGTCGAGCGAATCGCGGCCGAACTCCATCTCGTAGCGGCAGTCACCCTCGGCGTCCATCAGGCCCTCGCGCAGCCGGGTCATCCCGGACAGCGGCAGGCGGCCTTCGAAACGCCGCTTGGCCGCGACCATGCGCCAGGCATCGAGCACAGGGGGCAGGGACGCGGACATAAGCGCGAAATGATAGGGCCGGGGCCGGGTCATGTCAAACCTAAGCCTTTGCGTCCGCTGGGGTTTGCCGCCCCGTCGGGGCCTGGTGCAGACTGCCGCCAGCCTTTCGGACCCCATCATGCCCACCGCCCTGACGATCGCCGGCCTGGCCGCCCTGGCCCTGGCCCTTTACCTGTTGGCCTCGATCCTGCGCGCCCGGCGCCGTGACCGCAGCCTGATCCGCCTGCTGGACCTGGCCGACGCCATGCAGGCCCTGCTCGACCGCAGCCAGGAGCGCATGGCCGCGATGCAGGCCGTGGTCGGGCGGGTCCCGGCCGACATCGCTGCGGTGGCCCATGCCTCGCTGGATGGCACCCAGCCCATCCTGGACGCCAAGCGCGACGTGCTGCAGCACCGGCTCTGGATCCAGAAACACGGGCAAAGCGCCAGCCAGCGCGAGCTGGACACCGCCTGCGCCGCCCTGGACCGCGCCCGCAGCCGCCTGGCGGCCCAGTTGGACGAGCTGGAACGCGCCGGCGCCGAGCTGGCCCAGGCCACCGAGGCCAGTGCCGAGGCGGCCAGACGGGAACCGGCCACGCTGCGGCGGGATCCGGGGCCGACGTGAACCCCCTGATCCTGGCCTCGACCTCACGCTACCGGCGTGAGCTGCTGGGCCGGCTGGGCCTGGCCTTCGACACAGACCGCCCGGAGGTGGATGAAGCCGCCCTGCACGGCGAAACCCCGGCCGGACTGGCAACCCGCCTGGCCGAAGCCAAGGCCCGGGCCGTGGCCGTGCGTCACCCCGGCGCCTGGATCATCGGTTCCGACCAGGTGGCGGACCGTGACGGCCAACTGCTGGGCAAACCCGGCGACCGCGATGCCGCCCTCGCCCAACTGCTGGCGGCCTCGGGCCGCAGCGTGCGATTCCACACCGCCTGGTGCCTGCTGGGGCCGGAAGGGCAACGCCTGGCCGGGCAGGACCTGACCGAAGTGCGGTTCCGGGAACTGGAGCGCGACGGGATCCTGCGCTACCTCGAGATCGAACAGCCCTACGACTGCGCCGGCAGCTTCAAGTGCGAGGGCCTGGGCATCGTGCTGTTCGAAGCCATCCACAGCCAGGACCCGACGGCCCTCGTCGGCCTGCCGCTGATCGCGCTGTCGCAGGCGCTGCGCGTGGCCGGGTTCCGGCTGCCCTGAACCATCCGGTCCGGGCTATTCGATCCGGACCGGCTGTTCGGGCCAGGGCTCGATGCTGCCGTCCTTTCCGTAGACCACCAGCCCCAGCCAGACGATGCCCGGCGCGCGATCCGTCAGATCGATGTCGGCGCGCAAGCCGACGCCAACGTCAGATTCTTCCTGCGCGAGTCCCCAGTAGTTCAGCACGTCGGCCCGCGGCAGCCCGTATTCGGCCTCGACCACCTCGACACCGTCCAGCGTGACCGCGACACGGGAGACACCGACGCCGGGTTTCATCGCCCAGCCTTCCAGGGTTCGCCGCTTCGTACCACGCAGTCCCGGATCGAGCACGTCCACCCAGGCCATCGCCGGAATGGAGCAACCGCTTCGCTGCGGATCCGGCTGGAAGCGCAGGAAACGCTTGCGGCCGTGGTCCACGTTGAGAACTTGCGGCACGGGCAGGTGACCGGCTTTCGCGCACAGCCCGCGATAACCCTCCAGGCGCCGCTTGAGCGGACGCGCCGTGTCTTCGACCACCAGCAGCACCGGACCCTCGCCCCAGTCGGCGCGGCCCGCGCTCGACAGGCCCCAGTCCGACAGCTGCGCGGCACGGCCGTGCTTGTGGTTCAGCGGATGGTCCAGTACGACGATGTCGTCGCGATCAAGCGCCAGCGACAGCTGCGCACCGAGCATGAAATTGTCCGCCACGATGCGGGTGTCCGCCGGCATCGTCGCCAGGTCCGCGCGCACGGCCACGGCCACTTCCTGCCAGCCGGAGAAGTTGTCGGCGTAGGCCTTGCCGCCCGCCAGCCACGCCCGCCCCTGCGGCAGCGCGAGCACGGCGAAATAAGCCAGCAGCGCGACCAGTCCCGCCGCGGCGACCGCATGCACGGCGAGCCGCGCCCCGGCCGCCACGACACCAGCACGACCGGTGCCGCACAGACCAAGGCCAACCAGCCCGCCAGCGGCCAATGGAAACTCACGCGCTCGCTGTCGGCGAAAAACCGAGCAGGAAATACCCCAGCACCGACACCGACGCCGTGCCCAGCAGCAGCGGCCAGGCTTCCTGCGCTCCCGCGCGCCGGCGCCAGCTTTCGCGGAACGTCGCCAGCAGCAGCAGGAACAACGCAGGCGTCACCGCCACCGCCTGCACCAGCGGCCACCAGAAACCATCCAGGTGCGGATTCCACGGGTGGCGGTCCACCAGCTGGAACTCCAGGCCGGCACCCGCGTGCCCCTGGTTCCATGCCAGCAATGGCCACCAGGCCGCTGCGCCGACAGCCACCACCAGCCACAAACCGGGTTCGCGCAGCAGCGCGCGTCCACGCGGCACGCACAACAGGCCCGCCGCACCCGCCACCACCACCAGCGCGAAGCGGTAGTGCGCGAACGCGCCCAGTGCCAGTCCCAGCGCCAGCTGCAGCAGCGCGCCGGGACCGACCCGGCGCAGCAGCGCCGCGAACGCATCCAGGCACAGCAGCGCCGCGAACAGCATCGGCACGTCGGGCAGCGCCAGCACGCCCATCATCCCCGACAGTGGCAACAGCAGCGCCAGCAACCCCGCCTGCCAGCCGGCCTCGTCGCCGAACCAGCGCCGCGCGATGCGCACCACCAGCCAGGGCAGCACCGCGCCCAGCAGCAGGAAGGGCAAGCGCACCGCGAAGATGTTCTGCCCGCCGATCTCGGTGCCCAGCCGGATCAGCCAGGCGGTCAAACCAGGCAGGTCGGAATAGGCCCAGGCCAGGCGCCGGCTCTCGAGCGCGTAGAAAGCCTCGTCGCCAAACGGCTGCAGCGACAGCGCCAGCCACAGTTTCGCCAACAGCAGCAGCGCCCAGGCGGCGATGAACTTCACGCGCACGGAACTCAGGGGCATGCCAGCATCCGGGAGGGTTATCCTTCTTCCAAACTCCGCCCGGACGCACACATGCACGCGCAGGCCATCGACCCGCACATCCTAACCGACCGCACCCGCCAGGCCCTCGCCGAAGCCGTGGACCAGGTCAACCGGCTGGTGCTGGGCAAGCCGCGCGAAGTGCGCCTGGCCTTCACCACCCTGCTGGCCGGCGGCCACCTGCTGATCGAGGACCTGCCCGGCCTGGGCAAGACCACGCTGGCACGGGCGATGGCGGCCAGCCTGGGCCTGGACTTCCAGCGCATGCAGTTCACGTCCGACCTGCTGCCATCGGACATCATCGGCGTGTCCATCTTCGACCAGACGGCGCGCGAGTTCCGCTTCCACGCCGGCCCGGTGTTCACCCAACTGCTGCTGGCCGACGAGATCAACCGCGCGCCACCGCGTACGCAGAGTGCGCTGCTGGAGGCGATGGCGGAACACCAGGTGACCGTGGATGGCGTCACCCATTCGCTGCCGCAGCCCTTCTTCGTCGTCGCCACCCAGAACCCGGTGGACCTGGCCGGTACCTTTCCGCTGCCGGACTCGCAGATGGACCGTTTCCTGCTGCGGCTCAAGCTCGGTTATCCCGACGCCGGCGCCGAGCGCGAGATGCTGTCGGGCGAAGACCGCCGCGACCTGATCGCGCAGAGCCTGCCGCGCCTGACCGGCGACGAGGTGCTGTCGCTGCGTTATGCGGTCGAACGCGTGCACGCCAGCGAAGCGCTGGTGGCCTACGTGCAGGCGCTGCTGCAGGAAAGCCGCCGGCATCCCGGCGTGCAGGTCGGGCTGTCGCCGCGTGCGGGCCTCGGCCTGCTGCGCGGCGCGCGTGCTTATGCCCTGCTCGATGGCCGCGGCCACGTACAGCCCGAGGACGTGCAGGCGCTGTTCGCCCAGGTGGCCGCGCACCGGCTGGTGCCGGAATCGGAATCCGAAGGTCGCGACGCGCTGGCCGAACGCATCCTGCGCACGGTGGCGGTGGACTGACGGCCGTGGCCCGGCCGCGCGACCTCGTCGAGCGCTGGAGCGACCGGCTCTCCGGCCTGCCACTGGTGCGGCCGAAGCAGCCGGAGCCGCTGCCGATCGTGATCAACCGCCGGCGCATCTACATCCTGCCCACCGGGTTCGGTCTGTTCCTGGCGGCGATGCTGCTGGCGATGATGGTCGGCGGCCTGAACTACAACAACAACCCGGCGCTGCTGCTGGCCTTCATCATGATCGCGGTGGCGCACAACAGCCTGGTGCACGCGCACCTCACGCTGTCCGGCCTGCGCCTGACGGCGCTGCATGCCGAGCCCGTGCACGCCGGGCAGCCGATCGTGCTGCGGCTGGCCTTCGAGGCCAGCGGCAACCTGGCGCGCGAAGGCCTGGAACTGCGCGTGGGCGACGAGGAAGGATTCCTGCAGCTGGCTCCCGGCGAACGGGGTGAGCTGCGCCTGCAGCTGCCGACCCGGCGCCGCGGCTGGCTGGTTCCGGGCCGCCTGCGCCTGTCCACGGTGCGTCCGTTCGGACTCGCCCGCGCCTGGTCCTGGCTGCAGCCCGATGTCCGCCTGCTCGTCTATCCGGCGCCGGAAGCCGAAGGTGTGCCGCTGCCGGACCCCGGCGGCGACGGCCCGTCCAACCGGACGCGCGCCTACGGTGAACAGCCGCATCACCTGCGCGAATACCGGCAGGGCGACGCCCTGCGCCAGATCGCCTGGAAAGCCACGGCACGCGTGGACCGCCTGATGGTGCGCGAGTACGAGGCCAGCGCGCAGCGCGAGATCGAACTCGACTGGTACACGCTGGCCCCCTGCCGCATGAAGCCCGCATCCGCCGCCTGACCCGCTGGGTGCTGGAGGCGGAACGACTCGGCAGCCGCTGGCGCGTCCGCCTGCCCGGCAACGTGATCGGCCCGGGACGTGGCCCCGAGCACCGCCATGCCTGCCTGCGCGCCCTGGCGCTGTTGCCTGATGGCTGAGGCCATTCCGCCGCGGGTGCGCTTCTGGTGCATGGCCGCTGCCGCGTCCTGCCTGCTGCCGCTTCTGCTGCAGTTGCCGACCGGCCTGGCCTGGACGCTGGCGGCGACAGCCGCTTTCGGCATGATCGTGGTCCGCCCCTGGCCGACGGTGTTGCGCCTGGTGCTGTTGGCGCTGCTGGGCGGCTACGTGCTCGTCAGCCATGGCTACAGCCTGGGTCGCGACACCGGTTGCGCGATGCTCGCCTCGCTGCTTGCGCTCAAGCCCTACGAGACCCGCGACCTGCGTGATGCCAACAGCCTGCTCGGCTTCTCGCTGTTCGCCCCGTTCACCGCTTTCCTGCAGGACCAGGGGCCGCTGGTGCTCGGGCTGTCGCTGCCGGCGATGGGCCTGCTGCTGGTGGCGCTGTCGGTGCTCGCCGAACAGCGCCCGGGCGCACCGGTGCCGGTGGTGGGCCGCACCCGGTTGCGCAGCGTGGGCCTGGCCGTGCTGATGGCGGTACCGCTGGCGCTGGCGGGGTTCTGGCTGTTCCCGCGGCTGGCCAGCCCGCTCTGGGGCATGCCCGAGAACGCAATGGGGCGTACCGGCCTGGGCGAGCGCATGACGCCGGACGAATGGGTGGAGATGTTCGCCGACGATCGCCCGGCCCTGCGCGTGCGCTTCGAAGACCGCGAGCCCCGGCGCCAGGATCTCTACTGGCGTGGACAGGTGCTGTGGGAGTTCGACGGCCAGTCGTGGAACCGCGGCATGCCCTTTGTCGAAGGCCGCGCACTGCGCGTGGACGCCGGCGCCGACATCTACCGTTACCAGGCCACGCTGGAACCGACCGATCGCCCCTACCTGGTCACGCTCGACCTGCCACTGCAGGCACCGGACCCGGGCCGGCTCGGCGCCGACATGAGCGTGACCACCGACCAGCCGGTGACATCCCTGCTCCAGTATTCCGGCATTTCGACCGTGCAGGGCATCCACGATGTGCCGCTGGATCCACTGGAAATGCGCCGCGCCCTTTCCCTGCCCCGCGGCTTCAATCCACGCATGCGCGCCCTGGCCGAACGCTGGCGTCAGGAAGCTGCCGGGGACGACGTCGCCGTGGTGCGCCGGGCGCTGGACTGGATCGGCGCCGAATTCAGCTACAGCCTGACCGTGCCGCCGGCCGGCCGCCATTCGGTGGACGACTTCCTGTTCGAGACCCGCGTCGGATTCTGCCAGCACTTCAGCTCGGCCTTCGCCAACCTGATGCGCGGCGCCGGCATTCCGTCCCGCGTGGTGCTGGGATATGCCGGCGGTTACCGGAATCCCTACGGCGGCTACTGGGTGGTGCGCAGCATGGATGCGCACGCCTGGACCGAGGTCTGGTTGCGCGGTCGTGGCTGGGTGCGCGTGGACCCGACCGCAGCGGTCCACCCGGCCCGCATCCTGGACACGGTCGAAGATCTCGCACGCAGCGAAGCGCTGATGCCGGAAACCTTCGCCCCGCTTCGCGACATGGGCGACTGGCTGCGGCGCAACTGGAACGACCTGGTGGTCAGCTTCGATGCCGCGCGCCAAGCGAGTCTGCTGCGGCCGCTGGGCATTTCCCGGGCCGACACCTGGCAGCTGGTGACGGCGTTCTCGATCGGCGCCGGCCTGGCACTGGACTGACGCTGTGGGTGCTGATGCGTGGGCAGCCGCCGCCGCGGGATCCACTGGTCTCGGCCTGGCGGGTATTCACCCGCCGCCTGGATCGCGCCGGCCTGGCGAAGGCGCCGTCCGAGCCGCCGCTGAGTTTCGGCCAGCGGCTGGCCACGGCCCTGCCGACGCAGGCCGCCGCGCTGGAATCGCTCAGCCGGCGTTATGCGGCCTGGCGTTACGGTGGCGCGGTCCTGGCGCCGGACGAAAAGGCACAACTGATCGCCGAACTGCGCGCTTACCGCCCCGTCCGCTGAGCCCAGGAGACCCCCATGAGCCGCCTGACTGCCCTGATCCCCCTGCTGCTGGTCGCCGGCTGCGTGTCCACGCCCGCAGCCCTGCAGGGTGAATTTGCGCCGGTCCAGCCGGCCCAGGCCGCCCGCACCGGTGAGATCGGCCTGCCGGTGCGCTGGGGCGGACGCGTGGTGAAGGTGGAACCGCTGGTGGACCGCAGCTGCTTCGAGATCGTCGGCGTGCACCTGGGCGAAGACGGCCGGCCGCTGCCGGACGACCAGAGTTCGGGCCGGTTCCTGGCCTGCCGCGCCGGTTTCTACGACCCCGAGGTGTTCCTGCCCGGGCGCGAAGTGACCATCTCCGGCCACGTGGACGGCTACGAAACCCGCAGGATCGGCGAATACGACTACCGCTACCCGCGCCTGGCCGCCGACGTGGTCTTCCTGTGGCCCGAACGCCGCGACGTGGACGTGATCGTCGAGCGTTATCCCTACGGGTGGTGAGACGCGCCTAACCCGGCGGCCAGTGCATGGCCCGGCCGGCCAGCAGGTGCAGGTGGATGTGGAACACGGTCTGGCCGCCGTCGCGGTTGCAGTTCATCACCACGCGGTAGCCGTTTTCGGCGAACCCTTCCTGCTTCGCGAACGCCGCCGCCGCCATCGCCAGGCGCCCGACGAGCACTTCGTCGCCTTCGCCCAAGTCATTGAGCGTGGCCACCGCGCGCTTGGGGATGAACAGCACGTGCACCGGCGCCTGGGGTTGATGTCGCGGAAAGCGAGCACGTGTTCGTCCTCGAAGACGATGTCGGCGGGAATCTCGCGGGCGATGATCTTGTCGAAAATCGTGGCCATGGCGGCCTCCGTCAGGAAGGTATCTCGGTGCGCGACCCGAAGGCGTGCGCCAACGTGCCGCGGTCCACGTATTCCAGCTCGCCGCCCAGCGGCACGCCGTGGGCCAGGCGGCTGGGCTTCACGTTCGCCTGGTGCGCCAGCTGCGCGAGGTAGTGCGCGGTGGCCTCGCCTTCGACCGTGGGGTTGGTGGCGATGATCAGCTCGCGCGCCTCGCCCTCGGCCAGGCGCGCGGCCAGCCGGTCCAGGCCGAGCTCGCGCGGGCCGATGCCGTCCAGCGGCGACAGCCGGCCCTGCAGCACGAAATACAGGCCGCGGTAGCCGGTGGCGGTTTCGATCGCCAGGCGATCGGCCGGCGATTCGATCGCGCACAGCAGGCCGCGGTCGCGCGAGGCGCTGGCGCAGATCGCGCACAAGGGCGCTTCGCTGAAATCGCGGCAGGCTTCGCAATGGCCCACGCGTTCGACCGCTTCGGCCAGCGCGCCGGCCAGCCGCAGTCCGCCCTCGCGGTCGCGTTCGAGCAGGTGGTAGGCCATGCGCTGCGCCGACTTCTGGCCGACGCCGGGCAGGCAGCGCAGGGCCTCGATGAGTTGTTCGAGCAGCGGGGAAGCGCTCACGTCGTGGCGTCGCCCGGGATCAGAACAGGCCCGGGATTTTCATGCCCGGCGGGATCGGCATGCCGGCGGTGGCGGCCGACATGCGCTTGCCGCTCTCTTCATTGGCCTTGTTCACCGCGTCGTTGAAGGCGGCGGTAACCAGGTCCTCGAGCATCTCGGGATCGGCCAGCACCGACGGGTCGATGCGCACGCTGCGGCATTCCATCTTGCCGGTCAGGGTGACCTTGACCATGCCGCCGCCGGACTGGCCCTGCACCTCGATGCTGGCCAGTTCTTCCTAGGCCTTCTTGAGGTTGTCCTGCATGCGCTGGGCCTGCTGCATGAGTTGGGCGATATTGCCTCGCATGATGTGTTCCTTCGTGTCAGTGGTCGTCCAGGGGACGGATGGAGTCGGGAATGACGGTGCCGCCCTGCTGCACCAGGCGGCTGATCACCGGGTCGGCGAGGAAGGCCTCCTCGGCGCCGGTCTGGCGTTCACCGCGCTGGCGTTCGGTGCGGGCGTGCAGGGTTTCCGAGCCGGCCGCGCGGGCGGATTCGAACTTGATCGAGGGCGGCGCGCCCAGCGCACCGGCCAGGGCGTTGGCGAGCTGGCGCACCAGGTTGTCGCTGCGCAGGTGGTCGAAGCTGTCGGGCAGGGAAAGCTGCAGCACGCCGTCGGCATGGCCGCAGAAGGCGCTGTGCGCCGCCAGTTCGCGCACCGGGCCCTTCAGGCCGGCGCCGGCGACCAGGGACAGCCAGTCTTCGGCGGTTTTCAGCACCGCGCCGTGGTGGGCCGGGGTGTCCGAATGTGCAACGACTGGGGCAGGCGTAGCACGCGGGGGTCAGCGGCCGGCGGCGAAGCGTGGCGCACCGGCTCCGGGGCGGAGCCGCCGGGCGCGGGGATTCAGGACGCATCGCGGGTGCCGTGGTGGCTGGCGATGGGCCGCGCACCGGCGCCGCGGCACCCGCCTGCGGCAGCGGAAGGCCAGCCCCGCCCTCGCCTGCCGGCCGGAAGGCCAGCATGCGCAGCAGCGCCATCTCGAAACCGGTGCGCGGGCTGGGCGCCAGGCCCAGGTCGCGGCGGCCGGTGACCGCCATCTGGTACCAGAGCTGCACCAGCTCGGGCGACAGCCGCGCCGCCAGTCCGGCCACGTCCACGCGGTCCGCCGTGCCGGCCAGGCCGGGGACCAGCTGCTGCAGCTGGATGCGGTGCAGGGCGGTGGCCAGGTCTTCCAGCACGTGGCTGAAGTCCGGGGAAAACGCCGCCAGTTCTTCGATCCGCGCCATCAGGCCG
The DNA here is from genome assembly GCF_007993735.1 of Arenimonas daejeonensis. Lineage (GTDB taxonomy): Bacteria > Pseudomonadota > Gammaproteobacteria > Xanthomonadales > Xanthomonadaceae > Arenimonas > Arenimonas daejeonensis. The sequence continues at coordinate 2,640,139 of NZ_CP042453.1, forward strand.
GGGCCGTCGCCGGCCGCCAGGGTTTCCAGCAGCGCACCGACCTGGGCGCGGTCGACGGTGCCGAGCATGGCGTTCACCGCCGCTTCGTCGAGTTTGCCGCCGGTGTAGGCGATGGCCTGGTCGAGCAGGGACAGGCCGTCGCGCAGGCTGCCATCGGCGGCGCGCGCCAGCAGCTCGACCGCGCCGGGTTCCGCGGCGATGCCCTCGGCCTCGAGGATGCGGCCGATCTGGCCACCGATCTGCGCTTCGTCGAGCCGGCGCAGGTTGAACTGCAGGCAGCGCGAAAGCACGGTCACCGGCAGTTTCTGCGGGTCGGTGGTGGCCAGCAGGAACTTCACGTGCTCCGGCGGTTCCTCCAGCGTCTTGAGCAGCGCGTTGAACGCGCTCTTGGACAGCATGTGCACTTCGTCGATCAGGTAGACCTTTGTCTTGCCGCGCGACGGCATGTACTGGGCGTTGTCGATCAGTTCGCGCACGTCGTCCACGCCGGTGTTGCTGGCGGCGTCGATCTCGAGCAGGTCCACGTAGCGGCCGGAATCGATGTCGCGGCAGGCGGCACACTCGCCGCAGGGCTCGGCGCTGGTGCCGCGTTCGCAGTTGAGCGACTTGGCGAAGATGCGGGCGATGGTGGTCTTGCCCACGCCCCGCGTACCGGTGAACAGGAAGGCGTGGTGGACCTTGCCCGATTCCAGCGCGTTGGTGAGCGCGCGCACGACATGTTCCTGCCCGACCAGTTCGGAGAAGCGCCGGGGGCGCCATTTGCGGGCAAGCACGAGGTAGGACATTCGGGGACTCGGGACAGGTCGGGGACCGGCCGGGCCATTGTGCCAACCCCCGGCCCCGGGCCAGCGCGAATCGCCGCGCTTGTCCCGGACCCCGCCGACGGGTATGATTTCCGGCTTGTTTCAGGCGGTTATCTCTGCGGAGAGATGTCCGAGCGGTTGAAGGAGCACGCCTGGAAAGTGTGTATACGGCTAAACCCCGTATCGAGGGTTCGAATCCCTCTCTCTCCGCCACTCTTCAACGCCACGGCACTTTCCGGCCGCGGCGAGGTCCAAAGACGGCGCGCCCCCGGTGCGCCGTTTGTTTCAATGGTGGCCCCGTCGGCCCCCGCGACGCTAGGTCGAAAATCCCGCCAGGGCCGGAAGGCAGCAACGGTATTGGCTGATGCGGGTGCCGGGGAATGCCGGCGGGGCTACCGCCCTTTGGGCGGAGCCCAAAAGGGCGCCCTAAGTTTGCTTCGCAAACCCAGGGGTCCCCGTCTCCACTTCCGATCCCCTGCGCCTGTCGGCGCGCCCCCTTACCAAGGGGGGCTTCGTACACCGTGTCTGCGCGCTTTGTCCCCGGATTCTATGGATCGGGGTGGAGCCAGGTTTGGTTGCCTTCGGCGTATTTCTCGCGTTTCCAGATGGGGACGCGGGATTTGACTTCGTCGATGATCCAGCGGCAGGCGTCGAAGGCGGGGCCGCGGTGGGCGGCGCTGGCGCCGACCCAGACGGCGAGGTCGCCCAGGGCGAGTTCGCCGGTGCGGTGCACGCAGGCGGCGGCGGTGATATCGAAGCGCGACATGGCTTCTTCGAGGATGCGTTCACCTTCGGCTTCGGCCAGGTCGCGGTAGGACTCGTAGAACAGGCCCTGCACGGGCCTGCCGTCGTTGTGGTCGCGCACCCAGCCTTCGAAGCTGGCGTAGGCGCCGGCCGTGTTCGTGAGCAGGCGTTCGCGCAGCGGCGCGATTTCGAACGGCTCGGGACTGATCGCGAAACGTTTCATCCGCCCGACACCGGCGGGATGAAGGCGACCTCGTTGCCGTCGCGCAGTGGCGTGTCCCAGGCAGCGAAGGCCCCGTCGACGGCCACACGCAGCTTATCCGCGGGCAGGCTGAAACCGTGGCGTGCGCGCAGCTCGTCGTAGAGGCCGTGCAGTGACGCCGGCAACGGCAACTGTTCGCTGTCGCGGCCGGCGGCGTCGCGCAGGCTGGCAAAATACAGCACGGTGATGCTCATGCCTTCGCCTTTCCGACAGTGCGTTTGCCGCCGCGTTTGGCCAACAGTTTCGCCGGGCCGATCACGATCGCGTGCGACAGCGCCTTGGCCATGTCGTAGACCGTCAGCGCCGCGACGGTGGCGCCGGTCAGCGCCTCCATCTCGACACCCGTGCGGTGCGTGGTCTTGACCGCACATTCGATGCGCAGCGTGGCGTCCGTCGCCCAGGCGACGTCGAAACGGCAGCCGTCGATGGGCAGCGGATGGCAGAACGGGATCAGCTCGTGCGTACGCTTGACCGCCATCGTGCCGGCGATGATCGCCGTATCCACCACCGCGCCCTTGGCCGTGGCCATGCCCGCCTTGCGAAGTGCCGCCGCCACCGCCGCCGGGAAACGCACGCGGCATTCGGCGACGGCCTCGCGCGCCGTACTGGCCTTGGCCGACACGTCGACCATCGCCGGCCGGCCGGCGGCATCCACGTGCGTGAGTGCGGAGCGCTTTTTCATCTCAACCGCCTATGTAGAACATCTCGATCTTCCGGCGCGCCGGCGATGCCGAGGCGCGTTCTTCGCTGTAACGGTCGCCGCGCGCCTGCCAGAGCGTGGCCAGGTGCGCGGCCAGCGCATCCTCGCCCTCGGCGATGCGCGCCCGCAGCGGCTGCCCGCGCGTGGCGAACAGGCAGGTGAACAACTGGCCATCGGCCGACAGCCGCGCCCGGTGGCAATCGCCGCAGAACGGTTCGCTGACCGAGCTGACGAAGCCGATTTCGCCGGCACCGTCCTCGTAGCCGTACCGCGAAGCGACTTCGCCGCGGTAGGTCGGCGTCAGCGCCCGCAGTGGCCAGCGTGCGGCGATCAGGTCGCGCAGTTCGGCCGAAGGCAGCACGTTCTCGCGGCGCCAGCCGTTGCAGGTGCCGACGTCCATGTATTCGATGAAGCGCGGCACGTGCGGCGTGCCGCGGAAGTGTTCGACCAGCGCCAGCGCCTGGTCTTCGTTGACGCCACGCTGCACCACGCAGTTGATCTTGATCGAACGGAAACCCGCCGCTTCGGCAGCGTCCAGGCCGGCCAACACGTCGGCGAGGTCGCCGCGGCCGCCGGACATGGCCTTGAACACGGCGGGATCGAGCGCGTCCAGGCTCAGCGTGATGCGGTGCAGCCCGGCCTCGCGCAGTGCGCGCGCCTGGCCGGCCAGCAGTGAACCGTTGGTGGTGAGCGCAAGATCATCAATGCCCGGCACCCGTGCCAGCCGGGCGATCAGGTCGGGCAAGCCTTTGCGCAGCAGCGGTTCGCCGCCGGTCAGGCGCAGCTTGCTGACCCCGAGCCGGGCGAAGGCACGCACCGCCGTCTCGATCTCGTCGAAATCAAGGCGCCGGGCACGACCGAGCGCGGTCTCCTCCGGCGTCAGGCCCTCGGGCATGCAGTAGGGGCAGCGGTAGTTGCAGGTCTCGATCACCGAGATGCGCAGGTCGTGCAGCGGGCGGCCGTGGCGGTCGCGCGGCAAGCCAACCGATGCAACGGCGGCGCTCATCGCGACATCCCCGGCGCGGGCCCGGACAGCGGCAGGCATTCGCCCGGCTCGGCGACCCGGTGGCCACGCGCGCGCAGGGCTTCGGCATCTGCCGCCGAGGCGTAGTGGTAGAGCACACAGCGTGCCAGCAGCCCGCGCGGGTATTCGCGCTCCAGGTCGTCCACGCCGCTGTGCGAGGGATTGCCGTGCAGGGCGCAGTCGTGCGCCACGGTTTCGCCGGCGTCGGCGAACTTCGCCAGCATCTCCGGGATCGGCCGGGTGTCTCCGGTCCACACCACGCTGCCGGGCAGGCGCAGCGCGAAAGCGGTATCGGGCAGATGGTGCCGAACCGGGAACACGTCGTACCACTGCCCGCCATGCCAGAAGCCGCGGGTCACCGGCACCAGCTGGAAAGCGTCCCACCAGTTGGCATCGCCTTCGGCCACCACGCCGGGGTAGTCGGCCAGGCGCGACTGCAGGTGCGGCAGCACGCCGACCGGCACGTACAGGCGCACCTTGCCGCGGCGGGCGGGATCGAAATAGGTGGCGAAGAACAGCCGCTCCAGGCCTGCGACGTGGTCCATGTGCACGTGGGTGATGAACAGGGCATCGGGCAGGCCCACGTACTGGCGTTCGAACGCGGCCAGGGCTTCCTGGCCGCAGTCGATCATCAACACCGGGCGCCCCTGGTGTTCGATCACCGCCGATGCCGAACCCAGCGTCATCGCCGCCTGGGCATTGCCGACCCCGAGGAAACGCAGCGACCAGCTCATGGCGTGGCCTGCGCGAAATCACGTTCGTACTGCGCGACCAGGCGTGCGTAACCCTCGCGCCAGCCGTCGTCGCCCGCCAGCTTGGCTAGCGACCGCGAAAGGCGCGCGAGATTGGCGCGGCGCCAGGCCGCCTGCGGCACGCGTCGACGGCCACGGTCGAAATCGATCAGCCAGACCTTGCCGGTGGCATCGACCAGGATGTTGTGGGCGTTGAGGTCGGCATGTTCGACGCCGGCGTGGTGGAAGCGCGCGATCGTCGTACCGACAGCCTCCCAAGGCGCCTGCCCGGCCATCGGTCCCAGCCAGTCCGCCAGCGCACGCACCTGCGGGATGCGCTCGACCAGGATCGCGGCCCGGTAAACCGGACCCGAACACCAATAACCGGCCATCAGAGGCGCCGGCACCGGCAGGCCTTCGGCCTGCAGTTCGCCCAGCAGGCGGAACTCGGCCACGCTGCGAACACGCGATTCACCTTGCCAGAGGTAAGCGTCACGGCTGATCCGCGCCATCCAGCCGCCGCGGCGGTAATGCCGCAGCACGGCCTGGCCTTCGCCACCGTTCACGAACCAGGCGGCGCCGCGGCCGCCCTGCCCGCTTACGGGAAGCGCACGCTCGCCCCAGTACCCCGGCTCGAGCATCGCCGGTTCGGCTTGCCGCAGGCGCGCGGGGTCGAACACAATCGCTCCCGGCCCGCGCGCATCGCGGAAGGGCTGCTGGCGTTCGGCGGCGGCGTTGACTCCCATACCAGGCCAGTTTAACCAATGACCGTGCCCCCCGCGCCGCGATCGCTCTGCCTGCTGCGCCTGTCCGCCCTGGGCGATGCCACCCACGCGGTGGTCCTGGTGCGCGCGTTGCAGCGCGCCTGGCCGCAGCTGCCGATCACCTGGATCATCGGCAAGGGCGAAGCGAAACTGCTGGAAGGGCTGGACGGCGTCGAGTTCGTCGTCTTCGACAAGAAGGCCGGCCTGGCCGGTTACCGCGAGCTGCGCACGAAACTGGCAGGGCGGCGTTTCGACGTGCTGCTGAACCTGCAGCTGGCGCTGCGGGCGAGCCTGGTGTCGGCCCTCGTTCGCGCCGACCGCCGCATCGGCTACGACCGGGCACGCAGCAAGGAAGGCCACTCCCTGTTCATCAACGAACGCATCCCGGAGGGCGGGCACCATGTACTCGACGCCTTCCTGCAGTTCCTGCTCCTGCTGGGCCTGGCGCCGGGACCGGTGGAGTGGCGGTTGCCGGTGCCGGACGAAGCCCACGCCTGGGCGCAAGCGCAACTGCCTGGCGACCAGCCGACCCTGCTGGTCTCGCCCTGCTCCAGCCACCCGCTGCGCAACTGGCGGCCTGAACGTTACGCGGCAGTGGCCGACCATGCGGCATCCCGCGGCTGGCGCGTGGTGATCTGCGGCGGCCGCAGCGAACCGGAGCGACGCATGGCGGACGCGATCATGGCGGCGATGCAGCATCCCGCCCTCGACCTCGTCGGCAAGGACACGCTCAAGCAGCTGCTCGCCCTGCTGGCGCGGGCCGACCTGGTGCTCACGCCGGACTCGGGACCCACCCACATGGCCAATGCCATGGGCACGGCCGTGCTGGGCCTGCATGCCGCCACCGATGCGGAACGTTCAGGACCCTACTCGGACCGGCGCTGGTCGGTGAACCACTATGGCGAGGCGGCGGAAAAATTCCTGCGCCTGCCCGCGGAACGTGTGCGCTGGGGCCGCCGGATCGAGTTCCCCGGCGTGATGGACCTGGTCGGCGTGGACGAAGTGACCGCACGCTTCGACGCCTTCTGCGCCGACACCGGCCAGTGAGCGCTCAGGGCGTCGAACCGGCCCGGTAGTCCTGGTAGGACTTTTCCTCGACGTAGGCCGAACCCAGGGCGAGGTTGATGTCCTTCTTGATCTTCGCGCGGTCGTCGTTCTCGAAATAGACGGCGCGCGCCAGGCGCACGAACTCGGCGTCGAAGGCCTGGGCCTTTTCCTTCAGGCGGATATCGTCCTCGATCACCCAGAGGCGCTCGTTGACGGCCTTCAGGGCCGCGCGCAATTCCGAGATGTCGGTCCGCGAGGCGGGGTGTGCGGCCCAGGTGGCGTCCAGCGCATCGAGCTCCCGGCGCACGTTGGCGAGCTTGGCGGGGTCGGCCATGCGCTCGGACTTGATCTGCAGGATGGCGATCTTGTCGAGCAGTTCGCCGAAGGAGACGGGGACTTGGATTTCGGACATGGGCAGGGGCTCCAATGAGCGGCCAGTCTAGCGCCAGGAAAAGAAAGGGACCCGAGGGTCCCTTTCTGGCTTGATCTGGCGGAGAGGGAGGGATTCGAACCCTCGGTGCGCTATAAACGCACGCCTGATTTCGAGTCAGGTACATTCAACCGCTCTGCCACCTCTCCGGACCCGGCGCCGCGTTGGCGACCACCGGGCCGCAAATTATAGGGGCTGCGGTCCCCGCGCCAGCCTCAGGGACCCGCCGCGCTGCCGCCCCCTTGGGCATGAAGAAGAATTCGCCGCTCTCGTGGCCGGCGTAGCGGATCGGGGAATACTCCGGCACCTGCGGCACCGGCGAGTCGATCGCCCCGAGGGCCAGGGAGGTCGAGACCTCCTGATACAGGCGCTGGGCCTCGAGCAGGCGGTTGTTGTCCTGCAGGACGTTCAGGAAGGCCCGGGCGAAATAGCTGTGGCGGCCGGACCCGGAGTCCGGCACCGGCATGACGCCGCCCGAGGTCAGAGCGGTGCGGGAGCGGCCGTTGGCCATGGCCTTGACCCAGGTGGCCCATTTGTCGGCCGGCATCGAGCCGGCATCGAAGGTGGGGGCCGACGCGCGGGTCAGGGTGCCGGAATAGCAGGAATCGGCCACCACCAGCACGTGTTTGGCGGCGATCGTGTTCAGGATGTCGCTGATGGCGGCGTTCGAGATCCAGGTCTTGCTGGCGTTGGCGGCGCCGTCGGTCGGCACCCAGTACCCCTGCCCGGCGGAATCGATCTCGCCATGGCCGGCGTAATAGATCAGCAGGTTGTCTTCGGGCTTGAGCTGTTCGCGCATCTCGTTGAGCGCCGTCAGGATCTCCAGCCGGCCACCGTTGAGCACCAGGCTGGTCTGGTAGCCGTAACGCGACTTGAGCATGGCCGCGACCGCATTGGCGTCGTTGGCGGCGCTTTGCAGGGTGGCGTAGTTGGGATCGCGGTAGCTGTTGTTTCCGATCACGACCGCGTAATAACGGCCCAGCTTGACGTCGCGCGGCAACTTGCCGGTAGGTGCCGGCGCAGCCTCCGCCGTGGCACCGGAGGTGGCCTGCGGCAGCAGGGTGAACGCCAGCTCGGCGCGTGCGCCTTCCTTGTCCACGGCGGCCACCTGGACCTGGGCGCCACCGGCCGGCACGTCCACCTGGGCGCTGAAACCGCCGCTGGCATTGAGCGGTGCCGGCTGGCCGTTGACGGTGATCTGGCGCACCAGCTGCGGTGCGGTGACCCGCCCGACCACCTGGCGCTTGCCGGGGCCGCCACGGTAGACCGCGGTGTTGCGGCCGCGGGTGGCGACGAACACCGGGTCCAGGATTTCGAGCATCGGTGCCGCGGCGTACATGCCGCCGGCGGCGCCTGCCCGCTGCTCGAGCGAGGCGAGCTGGGTACGCTGGCTGTTGATCTGTTCTTCCTGGGCCAGCAGCTGGTTTTCCAGCAGCCTGGTCAGGCTGTCGTCCTGCTGCTGCCGCGCCTGCGCCAGCTTTTCCTGGGGTGGACGAAAGTTCGTTCTGCGCCGCCTGCAGGGCACTGCGCCTCTGCTGCAGTTCGCGCTGCAGCTGTTCAACCTGCTGACGCAGCGCCGCGGATTCCGCCTCGCCCTGCTGCACCTGCTGCTGCAGGCCGGTGATCTGCTCGTCCTTGGCCTTGATCTGCACCTGCACCACCGACGCGTAGAGCAGCTCGTCCTGGATGCCGGACGCCTCGCGGTAGAGGTTGAGCGCCATCGCCTGGTCCTGCGGCACGCCCAGGCCCTGTTCGTACAGGTAACCCAGGTTGATCTTGGCGCGGCCGTATCCCTGGTCGGCGGCCTTGCGGAACCACTGGAAAGCCATGCCGTAGTCGGGCGCCGTGCCCAGGCCCTTGGAATAGATCTCGCCGACGTTGTTCTGCGCTTCGGCGCTGCCGCCCATCGCCCCCTCCAGCCAGACCTTCAGTGCGGTCTGGTAGTTGGCGCGGTCGTAGGACACGTACTCGCCGCCACGGATCTCGCAGTCGGCCTGGGTGGTGCGCACCGGACGGCGCGCGCTGAGGTAGGTGGCCTGGCGTCCAAGCTTGCGGATCTGGCCGGGCAGCAGGCAGTCGACGATCAGCAGGTCTTCTGCATTTCGCACCGCCGCATGCACGGGCGCGGGCACGGAACCGACTGCGAAAACGAGCAGGCAACTGGAAACCCCAACGAAAAGTCGGGACCGATCCGGACAGTGAGGGCGCACGATCATTGGCATGGCTCCGTGGAAGCGATGCGGCCCGCGCCGAGACCCTTGCAGCGGCGCGCCAGCCGCTATACTCGAGACGGGGTTATAGCCGTATTCCAGGGGAAAAGCGATGGACTTCCGCAGCGACGCGGCACGCAGCCGACGGACGGCACCCACATTCGTCACGCGGCTATTGAACCGACTTGCACTGTGCGTGGTGGCACTGTCGGCGATGGCGTGGAGCGGGCAATCGTTCGCTCAGGCCTGCGACTTCGTCAACGTAGATCCAGCGCCGAGCAAGATCGGCCTCCCGGGCACATCGGTCGGTTTCACGTTCCAGGCGCAGACAGCGTGCGCGGCCACCGTGACCGGCACGATCGTCATCAGTACCGACAGCACCGGCGGCGCCACCGCTCCGGCTGCGTTCACGGCGACGCTCGACACCGATGAGACCTTCAACGTGCTGCTCGGCCCGACGCCGGGCGGAAGTGGCACGGTCACTGTCACCTGCGTCACCGGCGGCTGCGCCGGCGACACGCTGGTCTACAACTTCGCCACCAACAACGACTTCGACTACATCGCCAACGTGGCGACCCCGGTGGTGGCCAACCAGATCACCCCCTTCACCGTCGGCACGAACCTCCAGCTCAACGGCGCGCCCGGGACGCTTGCCACGACCTTCGCCCTGCTCGCCCCCGCGACCGCTTACGGCACGCTGGTACCGGATGCCGCAGGCGACACCAGCACGACACAGAGCATCTTCAACGCGGGTGCCTATGTAGTGCGCGGCACGCTGAACTGCCCGACCGCGTTCGTGCTTGAAGGCTGCGCCGCCGTGGCGCCGGTAGACATGGCCGTGCAGATCGAGGCAGTGAACCTGCTGGCGGTCGGCACCACCACCCCGTCCACCGCCTCGGGCACACCGCTCGACCTCGCCGTGACGTATGGCAGCGCCAGCATCCCGGCCGCGGACGGCACCAACATCACCTGGACAGTGACTGCACAACCCGCCGGAGGCGACGGCGCGGTCACCGGCAATCCCACGGCGGGCGGCCAGAGCGACGCCAGCTTCTCGGCCAGCGTTGCCGGTGTCTACACGGTGAACGCGAACAGCGGCTGCGCATTCTGCGCAACCTCGCAGCAGGACTTCACCGTCACCGTCGCGCCGCCGCCGCCGACACTGGTTGTTTCGGGCGGCGACGGCCAGAACGCGCTGCCGGGCGATGCCTTCGCGCTGCCGCTGCAGGTGACCGCCCTGAACGGCGCGACGCCGGTGGCGGGCGTGGGCGTGACCTGGACCGTCACGGGCGATGCCACGCTGGTCGCTGGCGGCCCGACCGATGCGGCCGGCACCACCAGCGCCACCATGACCGCCGGCACCACGCCCGGTGCGGTGACGGTCGTGGCCACGCGCCAGGACGCCCCCGCCGCCACTGCCACCTTCACACTTGCCGTGGGTGCCCTGGGCACCTTGTCCATCGTCTCCGGTGATGACCAGACGCTGGTCGCCAATGCCGTTTCCGAACCGCTTGAAGTCGAGCTCAGGGATTCCGCCGGCGTGCCGGTGGCCGGAGCGACGATCACCTGGTCCACCAGTGCCGGCACCCTCGGCAGCGCGACCAGCATCACCGACGCCACCGGCATCGCCAGCAACACCGTCACCACCACCGTGGCCGGGGCCGTCGAGGTAAGCGCCAGCTCGCCGCTGGCTTCGGCGCCAGTCAAGTTCGCGTTGCAGGGCGCACTCGCCAGCCTGACGGGTTTGACAACGCCGCAGATCAGCGTTGCCATCGCCATCGACAACGCTTGCCCGGCGCTCGCGGCGTTGCCCGCCCCAACGCCGGAGCAGCAGGACATGCTGCAGCGCTGCAAGGACCTCACCGCCGCCGCCGGCATCGACCCCGGCGCCACCGTGGATGCACTGGACGAACTGCTTCCCGACCTCGCGTTGACCCAGGCCAATGCCGCCTTCAATGCATTGCAGGCACAGTTCCAGAACCTCAAGACCCGCATCGCCGCCCTGCGCAGCGGCACCAACGGCACCAGTTTCGGTGGCCTGGCGCTGAACACGCCGACCGGCCCGATCTCTCTGGGCATGCTGGGCAACGCCCCTGGGTGCCGACGCCGACCCGACCGAGATCGGTACGGATTTCAGCCGCTGGGGATTCTTCGCCGCCGGCACCATCGGCCGCGGCGAGGCCGACCCGGGGCAACGCAACCCCGCCTACGACTACGACATCGAGGGCCTCACCGCCGGCGTGGACTACCGCAAGAACGACCAGTGGATCGTCGGCGCGTCGCTCGGCTACACCCGCCAGGACACCGAGCTGCCCGGCGAAAGCAGCGGGCTGGACACCAGCGGCTGGACCGTGTCGGCCTACACCACCTACTACCGGCAGGACAGCTGGTACATGGATGGCGTGATCACCTGGGGCCGCAACGACTACGAGCTGCTGCGGCACATCCGGTACACCCTGCCGACCGCCGGCGGCGGTTTCACCAGCGTGGACCAGACCGCGCGCGCCGATGCTTCCGGCGACCTGCTTTCGACCGCGTACACCTTCGGCCGCGACTTCAACCGCGGCGCCTGGGGCCTGGGTCCTTACGGCCGGCTGCTCTACACACGGGTCGGCTTCGACACGATCAACGAAACCCTGGAGGCCGGCGAGCCGGGCAGCGGCCTGGGCCTGCGGATCGAGGATCGCGACGTCAGCTCGCTGGCCAGCGTGCTCGGCGGGAAGCTCACCTACACCCACAGCGCGGATTGGGGCGTGCTGATACCGCATGTCCAGCTCGAGTGGGAGCACGAGTTCAAGGACGACCCCCAGGCGGTCGAGGCGCGCTTCATCAACGACCCCACCGGCACGGCGATGGTGATCCGCGGCGACCCGCTGGACACCGACTATTTCCGCCTGGGCCTGGGCATGTCCATGGTGCTGACCCGCGGCCGCTCGGGATTCTTCTACTACGAGCAGCTGGTGGGCCGTAACGGCATGTCGCAGTGGAACCTGGCGCTCGGCCTGCGGATGGAGTTCTGACCTGTACGCCGGCCTCCCCGTCCCGTCCGTCGGCCCGGGCCGCGCTTGCGGCGCCGCGGGCCGCGAACGCATGATGGTGGCCATGACCGCCCCTTCCCTGCCGACACCGCGGGCCCACCGATGATCGAATTCGGGCACCTCAGCCACGTCGGCCTGCGCCGGGAGCTGAACGAGGACACCTACTACGGCGACGCCGAGCTGGGCCTTTGGCTGGTGGCCGACGGCATGGGCGGGCACGAATTCGGAGAAGTCGCCAGCGCCCTGGCACGCGACGCGGTGGTGCGCGAAGTGCGCGCCGGACGCAGCCTGGCCGAAGCGATCCGCCGCGCCGACGAGGACATCATCCGGCACAGCCGGCAGCGCGCCGAAAGCCTGCCGATGGGCACGACCATGGTCGCGCTTCGCATCAAGGACAACCGGTTCGAACTGGCCTGGGTCGGCGACAGCCGCGCCTACCTCTGGAACGGCCAGCTGCGCCAGCTGTCATCGGACCACAGCTATGTGCAGGAACTGATCGACTCGGGCGCCATCACCGCCGAACAGGCGCGCGCGCACCCCCACCGCAACGTGGTGACCCAGGCGCTCGGCGTCACCGACCCGCAGAACCTGAAAGTCGAAACCCTGTCCGGCGAGCTGCGCGCCGGCAACCAGCTGCTGCTCTGCAGCGACGGCCTGACCGAGGAAGTGGACGATGCCAGCATCGCCGCCCTGCTGGGCAAGGCCGACTTCACGGCGCAGGAATGCGTGGACCACCTGGTCTCTGCCGCGCTGGACGGCGGCGGTTCGGACAACGTCACCGTCGTCCTGCTGCGCCGCAGCTGAGGCGGCTCAGCCCGGCGGTGCCGGCGGCAGTGTCGTCGTCTCGCCTGCCTCGCCTGCCCTGGCAGCTTCCTGCATCTGCCGCAGGTAGGGATCCTGGTCGTCCACGGCCAGCCCCTTGCGGACCAGGAACCCGCACTGCACCCACTGGCCGCGCTCGCAGGCCTGGTACGAATACGTGCGATAGAACTTCACGACTTCGGCGATGCCGGCGATGGCGCGCGCATTGCCGGGATCCATCGCCAACGCCCGCCGGTAGTACCCGAGCGCGCTGTCGTCCTCGGGATGGTCGAGCTTGCGGCCGATCTCGGTCTTGGTGGCGTATTCATAGAGCTGGTCGGCGGCATTGAGCAGGCGTTCGACTTCCTCGCCATCGGCCGCATCCACCGCTTTTGGCAAGACGAAATCCTCGGGCAGGGCCACATCTGCTGACTCTGGCGGCGTCGTGGCTGTCGTCACCACTGGTGCGTCAGCAGCGGGTTCCGGCGACGGGGAAAGCAGCCACCAGGCCGATACGGCCAGGGCGAAAATCACGATCGCCGCTGCCGAGGGCAGCACCCAGCCCGGACGGCTGCCGTGCTGGCGGGCGCGGATGCGGGTGCGCTGCTGGGTCGCGGCACCGGCGGCGATGCGTCCACCCACGGCCGCCTTGCGCGCACTGGTTTCCTGCAGCACGGCGCCCTGTGGCGCAGTGGCCACCAGCTTGTTCAACGCGTCCACGAAAGCGGCGCCGGTGTTGTAGCGGTCGCCGGCCTGCTTCGCCATCAGGCCCGTGATCAAGGGCTGCAGCCATTCGTAGGGCTCGGGCAGTTCCGGGACCGGGTGCGTGACGTGCATCAACGCCACCGTGAACGGATCGCCGGCCTGGTAGGGCGGGCTGCCGGTCAGCATCTCGAAGATCACCGTACCCAGGCTGTAGAGGTCGGAGCGGCCATCCACCGGCTCGCCTCGCGCCTGCTCCGGGCTCATGTAGTCCGGCGTGCCGATGGAGGCGCCAGCCACGGTCGAACTGTTGCTGCCGTCCATCGCCTTGGCGATGCCGAAATCGGCCAGCACCACCCGCCCGTCCTTGCGGAACAGCACGTTGCCGGGCTTCACGTCGCGGTGCACGAAACCCTTCTCGTGCGCGAAGTCCAGGCCGTGGGCGATGTCGGTGGCGATGTCGAGGATCTGCGCGACGCTAAGCCCGCCCTTCGGCGATGCGCTCCTTGAGCGTGCCGGCGGGGATGTATTCCGCCGCCAGGTAATACACGCCGCCATGGCTGCCGATGTCGTAAACCGTCACCAGGTTCGGGTGCTGCAGCTTGGCGGTGATCTTGCCTTCGGTCAGGAAGCGGCTGGCGAACTCGGTGTTGGCCGCCAGCGCCGGCGACATCACCTTCAGTGCCACCTCGCGGTCCAGCGATTCCTGCACCGCCAGGAACACCGAGGCCATGCCGCCCTCGCCGATCGGGCGCAGGATGCGGTAACCCGGGATGTTGATGTCCACCGAGGTGAGCAGGACCGTGGCGTTCAAGACGACCTCGCTGCCGTTGACCGGGGCCGATTATCCATCAAGGCCGCTCAGGCTGCCGGCCCGGTGGCGGGCCAGAGCCGCTTGCCGCCCTTGGCGGCGATCTTTTCGAGACGGGCTTCGTGCGCGGCCTGTTCGGCATCGCTGGCGCGCAATACGCGGCGCACGCCTGTCACCGGGCCGGCCAGGCTGGTTTGCCGCCGCGGCCCGGGGTTCACCCGCAGGAGCCAGCCCCAGGTCGCCCTGGCCGGCCGTGAGACCAAGATAAACTTCGGCCAGCAGCTCGGCGTCGAGCAGCGCGCCGTGCAGCTTGCGGTGGGCGTTGTCCACCCCCAGGCGCTTGCACAGCGCGTCCAGCGAATTGCGCTGGCCGGGAAACCGCTCCCGCGCCATCGCCAGCGTGTCCAGCACCGAGGCGTGCTGGTCCAGCCGGCCGTAATGCGGGCCGGCCAGCGACAGTTCGTAGTTCAGGAAACCGACGTCGAAGCTGGCGTTGTGGATGATGAGTTCGGCGCCGGCGATGAATTCCAGCAACTCGTCCACGACCGTTTCGAAACGCGGCTTGTCCTGCAGGAAATCCAGCGTCAGGCCCGTGACTTCCTGCGCGCCGGGCTCCATCTCGCGGCCGGGATTGAAGTAGCGCTGGAAATGACGCCCCGTGGGCCGCCGCTCCATCAGCTCGATGCAGCCGACCTCGACGATGCGATTGCCCTTCTCCCAGGACAGGCCGGTGGTTTCGGTATCGAGCACGATCTGGCGCAAGGTCTCAGCTCCTGAATTTTTCGGCTTCGGCGCGGGCCAGCTTGTCCACGCGCTCGTTCTCGACGTGGCCGGCATGTCCCTTGACCCACTTCCACTGCACCTGGTGCGGCTTGGCGGCGGCTTCCAGGCGCTGCCAGAGGTCCTTGTTCTTCACCGGCTCGCCGGCGGCGGTTTTCCAGCCGCGCCGGATCCAGTTCGGCAGCCACTCGCCGATGCCCTTCTGGACGTACTGCGAGTCGGTGGAAAGCACAACGGTGCACGGCGACTTCAGCGCCTCCAGTGCCATGATCGCCGCCAGCAGTTCCATGCGGTTGTTGGTGGTCAGGGTTTCACCACCGGCGAGTTCGCGCTCGCGGCCTTCATGCCGCAGCAGCGCGGCCCAGCCGCCGGGGCCGGGGTTGCCGAGGCAGGCGCCGTCGGTGTGGATTTCAACGGATTTCATCTGGGCTTCCATGCGGGGTCGGGCTCATCCGGCGCTGACGCCGGGTCGGAACTTGAGGGAACCGGCCGCGCTGCGCAGCGGCGTGACACCGGGTTCGCGGCGACGGGCGACGATCAGGCTGGCCATGCGCAGGCGTGCAGCCGGGCCTTCGCTGCGACGGACCGAAAGGTCGATCGCGGCCGGGGGCGACCACAGCGGACCGAGGTAGCGCCGACGCTGGACATCCAGCCCCGCCGCCCGCACCTGCGAGGCCAATTCGGACGGATCGAAACAATTCAGCCCACGGAAAGCCCAGCGCAGCCGGGCCGGCGCCCAGGGATTCAGGCTCAGGACCAGGGCCACGCCTTCAGGCTTGAGCACGCGCGCGGCTTCGGCCAGCAGCGCCGACGGATCCGGCGAGCTCTCCAACACGAACAGCACATAAACGAGCGACATGCATCCGCTGGCGATCGGAAGGCCGGCATCCCGGCAGGCCAGGTCGCCCGAGAAGTCCTCTCCACGACGGTGCAGGCTGAGCACGTTTGCCAGCATGTTGCCCGACAGCACCGGCGGCAGCGCGTCGCTGGGTCGCAGGTAGAGGCCGCTGTGGCCGAAGACCCGGGTCAGTTCGGGAATCGCCTGGCGCTGCACTTCCTGGGTCAGGCGCAGGGTGGCCTCGCGGCGGAACCAGATATCGGCTGGTTTTTCGGGTTGACGTCGGGCGGGAGCCGGGGGCATGGTCGCGATTCTGCGTCATAAGCGCGCCCCAGGTCATCCCGTGCTGCGTGCCATCGCCCTGCCCGCCTTCGAGGACAATTACATCTGGCTGCTGGTGGCGCCTGGCGGCGAGGCTCTGGTGGTGGACCCGGGCGAACCCGGCCCGGTGCTGCAGGCGGTGGCCGAAGGCATCCGGCCGGTGGCCATCCTGCTGACGCACCACCACGCCGACCATGTCGGCGGCGCCAGGTGCTGCGCGACCGTTTCGCCCTGCCCTGCCATGCCCCGGTGGACGATCGCATCCACGCGGCCGACCACCGGGTCGGTGACGGCGACCGTGTCCGTATCGCGGCGCTGGACCTGGCGCTGGACGTTATCGCCGTACCGGGCCATACACGCAGCCACATCGCCTTCCACGGGGTGGCCACCTGTTCTGCGGCGATACCCTGTTCAGCCTCGGCTGCGGCCGGCTGTTCGAGGGCACGCCGGGACAGATGCTGGCCTCGCTCGAGCGCCTGGCCGCCCTGCCCGGCGAAACCGCGGTCTGCTGCGGCCACGAGTACACCGAAGGCAATGGCCGTTTCGCCGTTGCGGCCGAACCCGACAACTCCGCCCGTGACCGCCACCTCGAACGCGTGCGCTCGCTGCGCAGCCGCGGCCAACCCAGCCTGCCCAGCACCCTCGCGATCGAACGTGCGTGCAATCCATTCCTGCGAATCGACGAACCCGGTTTGCAGGAGGGCCTGACCCGGCAACTGGGCCACCCGCCCCGCGACCGCATCGAGGCCTTCGCCGCGCTGCGCCACTGGAAGGACCATTTCCGTACATGAACCCAACGCGTCTTGTCCCGATCGCCGCCCTCACGCTCGCGCTGGCGGCCTGCCAGTCCCCGTGCGCCCCGACCTGGACGAGCCGAAGGAACCGGCTACACCGGTGACGATCAGCCCAACGCCCAGTCCGGTCCCGCAGGCCCCGGAACAGGAGCCGGCGCCAACCGCCCCCGACCCGATCGATACCGGCGCGGAAGTATTCGACCGCATGAGCGCACGCTTTTCGGCGCCCATCTGCGTCAAGGGCCAGCACAACCGCACATGGCGCAAACGCTACGCCGGATATCCAGCCAACTTCGCCCGGCATGTCGAGCAGATCCTGCCGCTGATGGCCTATGTGCTGGAGGAAGTCGAACGCAAGGATCTGCCAGGGGAGTTCGTGCTCATTCCCATCGTCGAAAGCTGGTACCGTCCCGCCGCGATCGGCCCGGGGGCCGGCGGGCATGTGGCAGATGATCTCGAGCACGGCGCGCAACCACGGCATCCACATCAAACAGGGTTATGACGGCCGGCTGTCGCCGGTGGAGTCCACCGATGCCGCATTGTCCTACCTGCAGAAACTGGACGGCATGTTCGACGGCGAGTGGCGGGCGATGGCCATGGCCTACAACGCCGGCGAGTACCGCATCGTCCGCGCCTTCCGAGCCAACGGCGACCAACGCGTCTCCGGCGAAAGCCACCTGCCGAAAGGCCTCTCGCGCACCACCTACGACTACGTCGCCAAACTGCACGCGCTGGCCTGCCTGATCGCCAAACCGGAACGGCACGGACTGGTGCTGCCACGCGAGGCCCGCTTCGTGCCGCTGGCACGCATGACGCTGCCAGCCGGCGTGCACACCTGGACCAGGCCGCCATCCGCCTGGGCACCGACGCCGCACGCCTGCGCTCGCTCAACCCGGCCTACCGCCAGGGTCGCATCGTCGCCGGCGCACCACGTGACGTACTGGCCCCGGTGACATCCCTGGCCATGTTGGCCGCGGCCGGCAACGACCTGCCTGCTTCGACCGGGGAAGCTGGCTTTGCCGCACGCACGCACACCGTGAGGCGCGGAGACAGCCTGTCCCGGATCGCGCATCGCTACGAGGTGCCTCTGGAACAGATTTTTTCGGTGAACGGACTGAGCGCCAAGTCGGTGATCCGGCCCGGCCAGGTGATCCGGCTCGACCCCTGATCGGTCGTGGACCATGCTTGGCGGTATGGCCCCGCACGGTTCAAACTAGGCTTCTTTCGCCGCCGCTCGGGCGGCCTCGGGAGGAACACGATGGGATTTCTGTCCGGCAAGCGCGCCCTGATCGTCGGCATCGCCAGCCAGCGTTCGATCGCCAGCGGCATCGCCGAAGCGATGCACCGTGAGGGCGCCGAACTCGCCTTCACCTACCAGAGCGACAAGCTCAAATCGCGCGTCGAGGATGCCGCCAGGGAGTGCGGATCCGACATCGTGCTGCCGCTGGACGTGGCCGAGGATGCGCAGATCGAGGCGGTGTTCGCCAACCTCGGCAAGCGCTGGGACGGCTTCGACATCCTGGTGCATTCGGTCGGCTTCGCGCCGCGCGAGGCGATCGAGGGCGAGTTCCTGAGTGGCCTGACCCGCGAGAACTTCCGCATCGCCCACGACATCTCCAGCTACAGCCTGGCGGCGCTGGCCAAAGCGGCGCGGCCGATGATGAAAGGCCGCAACGGCAGCGTGCTGACGCTCAGCTACCTGGGGGCCGAGCGCGCCCTGGCCAACTACAACGTCATGGGCCTGGCAAAGGCCAGCCTGGAGGCGAACGTGCGTTACCTGGCGCTCAACCTGGGCCCGGAAGGCACCCGCGTGAACGCCATTTCCGCCGGCCCCATCAAGACCCTGGCGGCAGCCGGCATCTCCAACTTCCGCAAGATGCTGGGCCATGTCGAAGCCTATTCGCCGCTGCGCCGCAGCGTGACCATCGAGGATGTGGGCAATGTCGCCGCCTTCCTGTGTTCGGACCTGGCGGCCGGCGTGACCGGCGAGATCACCTACGTGGATGCCGGCTACAACATCCTGGGCATGACCGGCATCGACGACGTCTGAACGCCAGCCAGGCACCAATGAAAAGGCCCGGTTTCCCGGGCCTTTTTTTATCGCCACGAAAGCCGGTCAGAGCCGGTCTTCGGCCACCGTCACGGTGTAGTGGCGACGCAAGGCCTTGACGTAATCCTGGTATTCCACCAGTCCACGGGCCTGGGCCAGCTGGTCGCGCAACAGCTTGCGGGTGTCCTCGTCCAGTTCCGCCAGGTCACCCGGCTTGACGGCGGTGACGGCGACCAGCACGTGGCGATCAGCGCCAACCTTGGCGATGCCCAGGCTGGGCTTGTCGGCTTCCGGCGCGGCCAGGCTGAAGGCGATATCTATCAGCGCCGGCGGCAGCTGGGCCTGGCGGCCCACATCGGGCATGGTCGCCACGGTCCGGCCGACGTCGGTGGCCAGCGTTTCCAGCGTCTCGCCCTTGCGGGCACGCTCCAGGATCGCTTCCGCCTGGGCTTGGGAGGCCTTGGCGAGGCGGTCGGCATTGAAGTCGGCCAGCACACGTTCGCGCACCTGGTCGAAGGGCAACTGCGCCTCGGGCTGGTGGTCGATGACGTGCACCACCACGACGTGATTCGGTCCGATCTCGACGGTATCGCTGACCTGGCGCTCCAGCCGCTGGGCGTCGTTGAACGCAGCCTGGCGCACGGCCGGGATCGCGGCGATGCCTTCGGCCTGCGCGCGGCCGAACAGACCGGTGCGCTGCACTTCCAGGCCAACCTGCTCGGCCGCCGGCGCAAGCGCGGTCGGGTCCTTGTAGATCAGCTCGACCAGGCGGCCGCTGAGGTCGCTGAACACACGCTCGCGTTCGGTGGCCAGGAACTCGGCCTCGAGCTCGGCCCGCACGTCTTCGAACGAACGCTCGCTTCCGCCGCTCAGCTCGCGCAGCTTGATCACGTGCCAGCCGTCTGGCGTGCGCACGGGGTCGCTGACCTCACCCGGCTGCAGCGCGAACAGCGCCTGCTCGAATTCCGGTGCGAACACGTCCCGCTCCACCACGCCCAGATCGCCGCCTTCGGCCTTGGAACCCAGGTCCTCGGAGTTCTCGCGGGCGATCGCCGCGAAATCCGCTCCGGCCTCGCGTGCCTTGGCCGCCAGGGCCGCAGCGCGCTCGCGTGCCGCCGTGTCCGCCTCGGACGCGGCATCGGCCGGCACCGAGATCAGGATGTGCGAGGCGGAACGCTGGGGCTCGGTCACGTAGCGGGACTTCAGGTCCTCGTACCGCGCGCGCAGCGTCGCTTCGTCGACGGTGGTCGGCGACTCCAGCAGGGATCCGTCGATCTCGACATATTCGATCGCCACCTTTTCTTCGCTGCGATAGCGCGACGCGTTTTCGTCATAGAAGGCCTGCAGTTCGGCTTCGCCCGGCGCTTCGGATGGCAGCGCAGGCGTAGGCAGGTCGATCAGCTGCAGGTCGCGGGTCTGCTGGCTCAGGCGCAGGAAGGCCTCGAGCTCGGAGTCGCTGGCCAGCGCGGTATCGACGATCTGGCCCGGGATCGTGCGCTGGGCCATGTCGCTGCGCATGCACGGGCCATGAACTGCGCGTGGCTCAGGCCCTGCGCCGCAAGCGCGAGCCGGTACTGGTCCGCGCTGTAGGCACCATTGACCTGGAACTCGGGGGTGGCCTTGAGCTCTTCGGCCACTTCGGCCTCGCCGACGGTGATGCCGTCGCGTTCGGCCACCAGGGCCAGCAGTTCCTGGTCGACCATTGCATCGAGCACCTGGCGCTTGATGTCCATGGACTCGAACGCGGCGCTGTCGAAACTTTCGCCCTGGCGGTTGCGCTCCTGTACGCGGACCTGCTCGAAACGGCGCCGGAACTCGTCCTGGGAAATTTCGCGGGACTGCTTGCCCCAGATCCAGAACTTGGCCGGACCCTCGATCTTCGCCGAGAACGTCTCGACCTTCGGGGCGAAATACGACTCGATGCCGAAGAAGGCCATCGTGATGATCACCAGACCCAGGATGACGAAAGCGATCCAGCCTGAGGACTTGTCGCGGATTCTCTGGAGCATGTGGGCTATGCCGTTCGGTGGGTGCCCCGGACCTTCCGGAGCCTGAAAAACGAAGGCGCCCTTGCGGGGCGCCCTCGAGGATATGGCGGAGTGGACGGGACTCGAACCCGCGACCTCCGGCGTGACAGGCCAGCATTCTAACCGACTGAACTACCACTCCGCTGCATCTCTTACCTGGTGGGTGCTGAGGGTTTCGAACCCCCGACCCTCGCCTTGTAAGGGCGACGCTCTACCGCTGAGCTAAGCACCCTTCCAAGGAAGACGCTCAGTTTACAGCATCCTTTAGGGCTTTGCCAGCCTTGAAGGCCGGATTCTTGGAAGCCTTGATCTTGATGGTGTCGCCGGTCTGCGGATTGCGGCCCTGGCGGGCGGCGCGCTTGCGGACCGAGAAGGTGCCAAAGCCCACCAGCGTCACGGTCTCGCCCTTCTTCAGGGCCTTCTTGATGACTTCGATGACCGCATCGACCGCACGGCCGGCATCGGCCTTCGACAGCTCGGCGCCGTCGGCGACGGCACTCGTAAATTCGGCTTTGTTCATTATTGACTCCCTGAGCGGTTTGAACCCGCGTACTGAAAAACCGGCCCTGCCCGGCATTGGCCTGGGCTCGGGACCGATCCACCTGTGCCACCACGAAAGACCTGATCCAACGCAGCGGTTGGAATGATTTATACCAGCGGCATTTTGCCCGCGCAATACGTGAGAGCCAGATATTCCGCGGGTTTCCGGGTTTTCTGACGCTTCCGGATCAATGCGTCAACGCAGCGCCGCCGGCATCCTTGGCGCCACTCTCGCCGGTGTTATCGACCGGCGGCTCCGAGCTCGACTCGGGCGCCAGCGGCCGCACCAGGGCGACATCCAGCACCTCGTCGATCCACTTGACCGGAATGATCTCAAGGCCTTGGGTGACGTTCTTCGGGATGTCGGCAAGGTCCTTGCGGTTCTCCTCGGGGATCAGCACCGTGCGGATACCGCCGCGCAATGCCGCAAGCAGTTTTTCCTTCAGGCCGCCGATGGGCAGTACGCGTCCGCGCAGGGTGATCTCGCCGGTCATGGCCAGGTCGGCCCGGATCGGCACACCCGACAACACCGACACCAGCGCGGTCACCATGGCGATGCCGGCACTCGGGCCGTCCTTGGGAGTGGCGCCTTCCGGGACATGCACGTGGGTATCGAATTTCTGGTGGAACTCGCTGTCCAGCCCAAGCCGCTCGCTGCGCGAACGCACCACGCTGTAGGCGGCTTTCACCGACTCCTGCATGACGTCGCCCAACTGCCCGGTGAGGATGAGCTGGCCCTTGCCGGGCAACAGCGTGGCCTCGATCTGCAGCAGGTCGCCGCCGACTTCGGTCCAGGCCAGGCCGGTGACCAGGCCGACCTCGCTTTCCTGTTCGGCACGGCCGAAATCGAAGCGCTGGACGCCCAGGTACTTGTCGAGGTTCTTCGGTGTCACGCTGACCGACGAAGCCTTGGCGGTGGTCTTGCGCGGACCGGCAAGCGCGATTTCCTTGACCACCTTGCGACAGATCTTGGAGATCTCGCGCTCGAGGTTGCGCACGCCGGATTCCCGGGTGTAGTAGCGCACGATGTCGCGCACCGCGCCCTCGCTGATCTTCAGCTCGGCCGACTTCATGCCGTTGGCCTTGAGCTGCTTGGGGATCAGGTATTTCTCGGCGATGTGCAGTTTCTCGTCTTCGGTGTACCCCGGGATCCGGATGACTTCCATCCGGTCGAGCAGCGGGCCGGGAATGTTGAGCGAATTGATGTGGCTACGAACATCACCTCCGACAGATCCAGGTCGACCTCGAGGTAATGATCGTTGAAGGCGTGGTTCTGCTCCGGGTCGAGCACCTCGAGCAGGGCCGAGGACGGGTCGCCGCGGAAATCCATGCTCATCTTGTCGATCTCGTCGAGCATGAACAGTGGGTTCTTGCTGCCGACCTTGCTCAGGTTCTGCACGATGCGGCCAGGCATCGACCCGATGTAGGTGCGCCGGTGGCCGCGGATCTCTGCCTCGTCGCGCACGCCGCCGAGCGACATGCGCACGAACTTGCGGTTGGTGGCCTTGGCGATGGACTGGCCCAGCGAGGTCTTGCCCACGCCCGGCGGCCCGACCAGGCACAGGATCGCACCCTTCATCTGCTTCACCCGCAATTGCACCGCGAGGTATTCGAGGATGCGTTCCTTGACCTTCTCCAGGCCGTAGTGGTCGGCGTCAAGCACGTCCAGCGCCGCCTTGAGGTCCTTGCGGATCTTGCTGCGCTTCTTCCACGGCACGCCCACCAGCCAGTCGATGTAGTTGCGCACGACGGTGGCTTCGGCCGACATAGGCGACATCTGCTTGAGCTTGTTGAGCTCGGTGCGGGCCTTGGCCTCGACCGCCTTGGGCATGCCGGCGGCGGCCACTTTCTTGGTCAGCTCTTCCAGCTCGTTGGGAGCTTCGTCGAGTTCACCGAGCTCCTTCTGGATCGCCTTCATCTGCTCGTTGAGGTAGTACTCGCGCTGGCTCTTCTCCATCTGTGACTTGACGCGGCCACGGATGCGCTTCTCGATCTGCTGGACGTCGATTTCGCCGTCCACCAGCCCGATCAGCATTTCCATGCGCTGGCCGACCTCAAGCGTTTCCAGCAACTGCTGTTTGTCGGACAGCCGCGCGCCGAGGTGCGCCGAGATGGTGTCGGCCAGGCGGCTGGGGTCCTCGATGCCGGACAGCGTGGTAAGCAGTTCGGGCGGCAGCTTGCGGTTGGTCTTGACGTATTGTTCGAACAGGGTCATCAGCGAACGCAGGGTCACCTCGAGTTCGCGCTCTTCGCGCTCGTAGACCGATTCGACTTCGATGCCGGTGGCGGTGAGCGCGCCATCGCGATCACCGTAGCCATCGATGGCCACGCGCGTGGAGCCTTCGACCAGCACCTTGATGGTGCCGTCGGGCAGTTTGAGCAGCTGCAACACCTGGGCCAGCGTACCGACCGAATACAGGTCGTCGGCACCCGGGTCATCGGTGTCCGGGCTCTTCTGGGCGATCAGCAGGATCTGCTTGTCGGCCGCCATGGCCTGGTCGAGCGCCTTGATCGAACGGTCGCGGCCGACGAACAGCGGGATGACCATGTGCGGGTAGACCACCACGTCGCGCAGGGGCAGCACGGGCAGGTCGTGGCGGGTCGGGGTGGGGATCGCTTCTTCCATGGAGGGCTCCATCCGGGGCTTGGGCCCCGCTATGGCTCAGGTTATGGGGTCCTGCGGGCCGGCTTGCAAGTTTTTCCGCCGCAAATAAAACGGGCCGGCAAGACCGGCCCGTTTTTCAATCACTTGCACCACCGGGGTCAGTCGCCGGAGGCGGCCTTGGGCGCCGCCGGGGCGCTGCTGTAGATCAGGTAGGGCTCGGTCTGGTGGTTGATGACGGACTCGTCAACGACCACCTTGCTGACGTTCTCGAGCGACGGCAGGTCGTACATGGTGTCCAGCAGCACGGACTCCATGATCGTGCGCAGGCCGCGCGCACCGGTCTTGCGCTTGAGCGCACGCCGGGCGATCGCCATCAGCGCGTCGGTGCGCACCTCAAGCTCGACGCCTTCCATCTCGAACAGCTTCTTGAACTGCTTGGTGATGGCGTTCTTGGGCTCGGTGAGGATCTTGACCAGGGCAGCCTCGTCCAGCTCTTCCAGGGTCGCGACCACCGGCAGGCGGCCGACGAATTCCGGGATCAGTCCGAACTTGATCAGGTCCTCGGGCTCGACTTCGGCCAGCAGTTTGCCGACTTCGACCTTGCGCTCGGAACTCTTGACCTTGGCGCCGAAACCGATGCCGCCAGCGTCGGTGCTGCGGGCCTGGATGATCTTGTCCAGGCCGGCGAAGGCGCCGCCGACGATGAACAGGATGTTCTTGGTGTCCACCTGCAGGAATTCCTGCTGCGGGTGCTTGCGGCCGCCCTGCGGCGGCACCGAGGCAACGGTGCCCTCGATCAGCTTCAACAGCGCCTGCTGCACGCCCTCGCCCGACACGTCGCGGGTGATGGACGGGTTCTCGGACTTGCGCGAGATCTTGTCGATCTCGTCGATGTAGACGATGCCCTGCTGCGCCTTCTCGACGTCGTAGTCGCACTTCTGCAGCAGCTTCTGGATGATGTTCTCGACGTCCTCGCCGACATAGCCGGCCTCGGTGAGCGTCGTCGCATCGGCGATCGTGAACGGCACGTTGAGCAGGCGCGCCAGCGTCTCGGCAAGCAGCGTCTTGCCGGAGCCGGTCGGGCCGATCAGCAGGATGTTGGACTTCGACAGTTCGATGTCGTCGTTCTTGATCCGGCTCTCGATGCGCTTGTAGTGGTTGTACACGGCGACAGACAGCGTCTTCTTCGCGCGCTGCTGGCCGATCACGTACTGGTCGAGGACTTCGAGGATCTCGCGCGGCTTGGGCAGGTGGCTGCGGGCGGCGTGCGCCTTCTCCTCCAGCTCCTCGCGGATGATGTCGTTGCAGAGCTCGACGCATTCATCGCAGATGAACACGCTGGGGCCCGCGATCAGCTTGCGCACCTCGTGTTGGCTCTTCCCGCAGAAGGAGCAATACAGGATCTTGCTGCTGTCGCCGGAACGGCCCTGGCGGTCTTCGGTCATGCTGTCGCTGCCCTGGTGGAATGGGTCGGAATCGAGAATATCACAGGCCGGCACGGGTCAAGCCCCGGCCCGGCCGGGGCCGGGACGGGGCGTGAAGGCGGTGTCCGGAGGGGATCAGGAGGCCTGGACGGTGTCTTCGGGGCGCGAGCTGATGACCGCGTCCACCACACCGTAGGTCTTGGCCTCTTCGGCCGACATGAAGTAGTCGCGCTCGACATCGCGCTCGATCTTTTCGATCGGCTGCCCGGTGTTGTCGGCCAGCTCCTTGTTCAGGCGCTCGCGCAGGAACAGGATTTCCTTCGCCTGGATGGCGATGTCGGAAGCCTGGCCCTGGGCACCGCCCGAGGGCTGGTGGATCATCACGCGCGAGTTCGGAAGGATGTAGCGCTTGCCCTTGGTGCCCGCGGCCAGCAGGAACGAACCCATGCTGGCGGCCTGGCCGACGCAGATCGTGCTCACGTCCGGCTTGATGAAGCGCATGGTGTCGTAGATCGCCATGCCGGCGGTGACCACGCCACCCGGGGAGTTGATGTAGAGGCTGATGTCCTTCTCGGGGTTTTCCGCCTCGAGGAACAGCAGCTGGGCGACGATGACATTGGCCATGTAGTCGTCGATCGGGCCGACCAGGAAGATCACGCGCTCCTTGAGCAGGCGCGAGTAGATGTCGTACGCCCGCTCGCCACGGCTGGTCTGTTCGACCACCATCGGCACCAGGTTCAAGCCCTTGGTCGGTTCCATGCCCTACTTCCTCCGTTGGGGCCGCCTCAGGCGGCCGGACGCATCAGTTCGGAAAAGCTCATCGCCTGCTCGGTGGCGTCGGCGCGCTCGGCGATCCAGTCGATCACCTGCTCCTCCATCACGCGATTGCGAAGGCTGGACATCAGGTTGGGGTCGTTCCGATAGAGTTCAATGACCTGCTGCGGGTCCTCGTAGGTCGAAGCGATCAGCTGCAGCGTCTCGTTAAGGCGCTTGCTGTCGAGCTTGAGGCCGTTCTGGCGGGCGACCTCGCCCACCAGCAGGCCGGCGGCGACGCGGTTGCGGGCGGCCGGCAGGAACTGCTCGTGGCCGAACTTGGCGTTGGCCTGGCCCTGCTGGCGGGCCTGCTGCTCGGCGGCCTGGGCCATCTGGCGGGCTTCGGCCTCGATCAGGCGCGGCGGCAGTTCGACCGCGGCGAAGGCGGCGACCAGCTTCTCGGCCACTTCGGCGCGCAGGCGCTGCATCAGGTTGCCCTTGAGCTCGCGCTCGAGGTTGGCGCGCACTTCCTTGCGGAACTGTTCCAACTTGCCACTCTTGATGCCGAAGCTCTTGACGAAGGCTTCGTCCACGTCGGGCAGGCGCGGCGCGGAGACGCGCGTGACCTTCAGGGTGACCTTGGCGGACTTGCCGGCCAGGTCGGCAACGCGCCAGCCGGCCGGGAAGTTGACGTCGACCGCCTGCTCGTCACCGGCCTTCATGCCGGCCAGCTTGGCTTCAAGCTCGGGGTACATCACGTTCGAACCCAGCACCGTGGCGCCGCGATCGAAGCCCTCGGCCGGCACGCGGCCGGCGTCGGTGACCGCGAAGGTCTCGACCATGACCAGGTCGCCCGCTTCGGCGGCACGCTCGACAGGATCCCAGCCGCGGCGCTGCTGGCGCAGGGTCTCGATCATGCCGTCGATGTCGGCTTCGTCGATCGTGGCGGTGGCGCGCACGATCTTGAGCTGGGCCGGGTCGACCTTGCCGAAGTCGGGCACGACTTCGAAGGTGGCGGTGAAGCGGATCTCGCCGCCGTCGCCGGCCGGTTCGGCCTTGATCTCCGGGTTGCCGGCGATCTGCAGGTTCTGCTGGCGAACCGCTTCGCCGAAGCTGTCGCGGATCAGCTCGCCATAGGCCTCGTTGCGGACCTGCGGCCCGAAACGCTGCTCGATGACCTTGGTCGGGACCTTGCCCTTGCGGAAGCCCTTGATGTTGGCGGTGCGTGCCATCTCGCGCAGGCGCTCGCCGACGACGCCGTCGAGGCGTTCGGCCGGCAGGCTGACGGTGAGGCGACGTTCCAGATTGGCGGTGTTCTCAAGCGAGACTTGCATATCCACTCCTGCGACCGCGCCGTTTCTTGGGCGCGAAAATGAAAAAACCCGCAGAGCCCCGGCTCATCCCCGCGCCTCCGTTGCCGGATGGTGCGAAAGGAGAGACTCGAACTCTCACGGGTTGCCCCACTGGAACCTAAATCCAGCGCGTCTACCAGTTCCGCCACTTTCGCAACGCCGCGCGGTAACGATTCAATCGGGAAGATTGGTGGGCCGTGAAGGATTCGAACCTTCGACCTATTGATTAAGAGTCAACTGCTCTACCAACTGAGCTAACGGCCCGTAATCTTCCCGCCGAAGCGGCTGCGACGCGGCATTATGCCGCATCATTGGACTGGCTGGAACTGGGGTGGAAGACGGGATTCGAACCCGCGACCCTCGGAATCACAATCCGATGCTCTAACCGACTGAGCTACATCCACCACATTGTGACCTGTTACGGCTCCGGCACCCTCCCCGCCTGGCGCGCCCGGCAGGAATCGAACCTGCAACCGCCGGCTTAGAAGGCCGGTGCTCTATCCGATTGAGCTACGGGCGCCTGCCGGGATGATACCGGCCGCGTCCGCTCGCATCCATGCGGGGGTTGCGGGTCCAGGGGATGGCACGACCTGGTCGGGGCAGAGGGATTCGAACCCACGACATCCAGCTCCCAAAGCTGGCGCTCTACCAGGCTGAGCTATACCCCGGCTTGAAGCCCGGCGACCGTACCGGCCCGCCGAAGGGTTCCACTCTACGGCGGGGCCGGCCGCGGGTGCAAATGCATCCTTGACCGGTTCCTCCGAACAAAAAGGGTGCCGAAGCACCCTGTTTGCTTGCGATTAGTGGCGCGCCCGGAGAGATTCGAACTCCCGACCACCAAGTTCGTAGCCTGGTGCTCTATCCAGCTGAGCTACGGGCGCGCAGAAGCGAAATTATGGGGGACGATGCGGAAGCCGTCAACATCTGCCTGCAAACAACATGCCGCATTCCACCCAAGCACACCTTGCCGACATCCATCGCCTTGCCGAAAAACGCCGCCCTCGGGCGGCGCTTCCAGGTCTGGCGGAGTGAGAGGGATTCGAACCCTCGATGGAGCTTTTGACCCCATACTCCCTTAGCAGGGGAGCCCCTTCGGCCTCTCGGGCATCACTCCGGATATTGGCACCGGCCCGCCCTTTCGGGTGTAACCGGCCGCATAGGATAGCCTTTCACTCGGCCTTCGGTAAACCCGGCACGGTGGATTCACCCGGAGCCGCGGCGTCATCCTTCTGGATGCGCTGGAAGATTTCCTCGCGATGCACCGCCACGTCCTTGGGTGCCGTGATCCCGATGCGCACCTGATTGCCCTTGACGCCCAGCACGGTGACCGTGACCGAGTCGCCGATCATCAGGGTTTCTCCCACCCTTCTCGTCAGAATCAGCATCGTTTTCCCTCCCGATACGTCCTTGCACCGGCCCGCGCGGCGAATGCGCCGAACGCGGTTCCCCGGCCGCAGGATAGCGGCCTGGCACGATGGTAGTTCGGGCCACCGCGGGGCGCAAACGCCCCCGCACGGTTGGAATCAGCCCAGGCGGGCACTCACCCAGTCGCGGACGCCCTCTAGGGCGGCCACCAGCCCGGGCCGTCGGGCCCGCCGCCTGGGCCATGTCCGGCCGGCCGCCACCCTTGCCGCCGATCTGGGCGGCGACGTGCGAGAGCAGTTCGCCCGCCTTCACCTTGCCGGCGGCCTTGCCCTGCACACCTGCCACGAGGGCCGCCTTGCCGGCCTCCGCGGACGCCAGCACGATCACGGCGTCGCCCAGGCGGCTCTTGAGCTGGTCGACGGCATCGCGCAACGCCTTGGCGTCGAGGCCCTCAAGACGCGCGGCGACCACCTTGATGCCGGAGATCTCGGGCGCCGAAGCCGCCAGGTCGGCGGTGGCGCCGGCGGCGGCCTTGGCCTTCAGCGATTCCAGTTCGCGCTCGAGCTTCTTCTGGCGGTCGAGCAACTGGCGGAGCTTGTCGATCACGTCACCGGCGTTGCCACCCAGCAGGTGCGCGGCTTCGTCCAGCTGGCGCTCTTCTTCGGCGATGTGGGCCAGCGCGCCTTCGCCGGTGACCGCCTCGATGCGGCGCACGCCGGCGGCGACGCCACCTTCGCTGACGATCTTGAACAGGCCGATGTCACCGGTGTAGTGCACGTGCGTGCCGCCGCAGAGCTCGGTTGAGAAATCGCCCATGCGCAGCACGCGCACATGTTCGCCGTACTTCTCGCCGAACAGGGCCATGGCGCCGAAATCCAGCGCTTCCTGCATGCCCATGTGGTGCACTTCGGCCTCCGCGTTGCGGCGGATCTCGGCGTTCACCAGCGCTTCGATGCGCGCCAGGTCGACGGCGGGGATGGCCTGGAAATGCGAGAAGTCGAAACGCAGGCGGTCGGGGGCGACCAGCGAGCCCTTCTGGGTCACGTGTTCGCCCAGCACCTGGCGCAGCGCGGCATGCAGCAGGTGCGTGGCGGAATGGTTGAGCACGGTCGCCTGGCGGCGGGCCTCGTCTACGCGACCCGAGAGGCGATCGCCGAGCTTCAGGTTGCCACTCGCGAGCCGGCCGACGTGGCCGTGGAAGGCACCGGAAAGCTTTACCGTGTCGCGCACCTCGAAACGATCACCACGCGGGTCAAGCAACACGCCGACATCGCCGACCTGGCCGCCGGATTCGGCGTAGAACGGCGTGCGGTCCATCAGCACGATGGCCTCGTCGCCGGCGGTGATGGCATCCACCGGCTTGCCGTCGCGCAGCAGGGCGACGATCTTGCCGCCGTCGGCTTCGAGCGACTCGTAACCAAGGAATTCGGTCGGCTTGAGGCTGGCCACCAGGTCGGCCGGCAGCGCGGTGGCGCCGGAGAACTTGCTGGCGGCACGGGCCCGGTCGCGCTGCTGCTCCATCAGCACGTCGTATTCGGCCAATGCACCATCGGCCAATCGCCAGCCCTTGTCTGCATTCTCGCGCAGCAGGTCTGCAATCAGGTCGGGCGGGCAGCCGTAGGTGTCGTGCAGCTGGAACAGCTGTTCGCCACGGATGCGGTTGCCGGAAGCGGCCAGATAGTCGTGCAGGCGGCCCATGCCGGCGTCCAGCGTCTGCGCGAAGGCGGCCTCTTCGGCCTTGAGCGCCTGCTCGACCAGCGCACGCTTGTTGCCAAGCTCGGGGTAGGCCTCGCCCATAACGTCGATCAGCGGCTGGACCATGCGCCAGAACTTGCCGTCCGGGCTCAGGCCATCGAGCTTCCAGAAATGGCGGATGGCGCGGCGGATGATCCGGCGCAGCACGTAACCGCGGCCTTCGTTGGAGGGCAGCACCCCGTCCACGATCAGGAAGCTGCAGGCGCGGATATGGTCGGCGATCACGCGAAGTGACTTGTGCTCCAGGTCGGTGGTGCCGGTCAGGGTCGCCGCCGCCTTGATCAGGTGCTGGAACAGGTCGATCTCGTAGTTGCTGTGCACGTGCTGGAGCACGGCGGAAACGCGCTCAAGCCCCATTCCCGTGTCCACGCAAGGCGCCGGCAGCGGCACCAGCGTGCCGTCGGGCTGGCGGTCGTACTGCATGAAGACGTTGTTCCAGATCTCGATGAAACGGTCGCCGTCCTCGTCCGGGCTGCCCGGCGGACCACCGGCGATGTGTGCGCCGTGGTCGTAGAAGATCTCGGTGCAGGGGCCGCAGGGGCCGGTGTCGGCCATCTGCCAGAAATTGTCGGACGCGTAGGGCGCTCCCTTGTTGTCGCCGATGCGGATGATGCGGTCTGCCGGCAGGCCCACGTCCTTGTGCCAGAGATCGTAGGCCTCGTCGTCGGTGTGGTAGACGGTGACCAGCAGCCGGTCCTTGGGCAGGCCCCAGACGCCGGTCAACAGCTCCCAGGCGTAGAGGATGGCGTCACGCTTGAAGTAGTCGCCGAAGCTGAAGTTGCCCAGCATCTCGAAAAAGGTGTGGTGACGCGCCGTGTAACCGACCTGGTCGAGGTCGTTGTGCTTGCCGCCGGCGCGCACACAGCGCTGCGAACTGGCGGCGCGCGTGTAGCTGCGTTTCTCCGCCCCCAGGAACACGTCCTTGAACTGCACCATGCCGGCATTGGTGAACAGCAGGGTCGGGTCGTTGCCGGGCACCAGTGAACTGGAGGCCACAACTTCGTGGCCCTTGGAACGGAAGAACTCCAGGAAGTCCCGGCGGATCTGGTTGCTGGTCTTGGTCATGGACGGCGGCGGCTCTGGAATCTCGTGGCGGTCTGGGGCCGGCGACGCTTCCGCCCACCCTGCCCTCGAAGATGTGGGCAGGCGCTGGAGTTCGCAATCGAATCGGCGTGACCGCCAAGGTTACCAGCCCGCAGGCAGTTTCCGGGGGCCCGGCTCAGCCCTCGTCGTCGGGACGATGCCGGACCGCGGCCCAGGCGCAGTCCTGGTCGAACCCGCGGCGCAGCAGGAAGTCCAGCGCCTTCCTGCGCCGGGCCGGGTCGTCCAGGTCGGCGGGACGGAAGCGTCGGGATACCTGTTGCTTAGCCAGTTCGGCCCAGTCGGTTTCGCAGGTCGCCAGGGCGATTTCAACCTGATCCCGATCCAGCCCATGCCCGGACAGCTCCTGCCGGATGCGGACCGGGCCGTAACCCGCCGAAGCCCGGTCCCGGGCGAATGAAGCGGCGAACCGGGCGTCATCCTGATACCCCAGGCCGGCCAGCTTCTCCACTGCCGCGGCCGCTTCCTCGGGATCCGCCCCCTCAGCCCCAGCTTGCGCTTGAGGTCGCGACGGGAATGCTCCCGTCGCACCAGCAGTTCCAAGGCCTTTTGGTAAGCGTCCCGCGAGGCCCGGTCCGTCCGGTTTCCGCTGTCCATTCCGGGCCGTCTCCGTGTGCTTCCGGCCTCAGGCTTCGGCCGCCTCGGCCGACTCGTCGCCGATCACCAGGCCGGGCACGAACTTCTCGCGCAGCTTGGCTTCCAGGTCCTTGCAGACGGCCGGGTTGTCCTTGAGCCACTGGCGGACGTTCTCCTTGCCCTGGCCGATGCGCTCGCCGTTGTAGCTGTACCAGGCGCCGGCCTTCTCGATCAGCTTGGCGTCCACGCCCATGTCGATGATCTCGCCTTCACGGCTGATGCCCTGGCCGTAGAGGATTTCGGTGACGATGACCTTGAACGGCGGCGCCATCTTGTTCTTGACCACCTTGATCTTGGTCTGGTTGCCGATGACCTCTTCGCCCTTCTTCACCGAACCGATGCGGCGGATGTCCAGGCGCACCGAGGCGTAGAACTTCAGCGCGTTGCCACCGGTGGTGGTCTCGGGACTCTGGCCCGGCATCATGATGCCGATCTTCATGCGCAGCTGGTTGATGAAGATCACCATGCAGTTGCTGCGCTTGATGTTGCCGGTCAGCTTGCGCAGCGCCTGGCTCATCAGGCGGGCCTGCAGGCCGGGCAACTGGTCGCCCATCTCGCCTTCGATCTCGGCACGCGGCGTCAGCGCCGCCACGGAGTCGACCACGACCATGTCCACCGAGTTGGAGCGCACCAGCATGTCGGCGATCTCGAGCGCCTGCTCGCCGGTGTCCGGCTGGCTGACCAGCAGGTCGTCGATGTTCACGCCCAGCTTGACCGCATAGGTCGGGTCCAGCGCGTGCTCGGCGTCGATGAAGGCCGCGGTGCCACCGGCTTTCTGGCATTCGGCGATGGCCTGCAGGGTCAGGGTGGTCTTGCCCGAGGACTCCGGCCCGTAGATCTCGACCACGCGGCCCTTGGGCAGCCCGCCGATGCCGAGCGCGATGTCGAGCATCAGCGAACCGGTGCCGATGACCTCGGCCGGCTCGGTGGCCTTGTCGCCCATGCGCATCACGGCACCCTTGCCGAACTGCTTCTCGATCTGGCCCAGGGCCGCGGTCAGGGCTCGCTTCTTGTTCTCGTCCATCGTGTTGCTCCTCGAGGTTCTGTTCTCAGTGGGCGCCAGGTTAGCCGGGGGTGGTCTCACGGGCTGAGAACCTGCCGACGGCCCTGAATCTGCGTCATCCCTCGCTCCCGCGGCAGCCGTTTCCGCTTCGACGCGCTGTAGGGAAAGGGACTTCTTCGGCGGCGATTTCTTCCGACCGAAGCTCAACGGTTCGGCCTTACGAGGCCGCAGTACAAGCCTTCGATGGCGAACTCCTGGTCCGGCTTGACGACGATCGGGGCGTAGTCGGGATTGCGTGGCAGCAGACGGATGCCGTCCTTGCCGATCTTGAGCAGTTTCACGGTGATTTCCTCATCAATGCGGGCAACGACGATCTGGCCGCTGCGCGCGTCTGTGGTGCGGTGCACGCCGATCAGGTCGCCGTGCAGGATGCCTTCGTCGCGCATTGAGTCGCCCTTCACCCGCAGCAGGTAGTCGGGCGCCGGCGAAAAGAACACCCGGTCCAGCAGGACCATGTCCTGACGCCGGCATCCGCGCCGATCGGCAGACCGGCGGCGACCTGGCCGAGGATCGGCAGGCGCAGGAGATCGTCCCCGGCCGCCGGGACGAGGTCGGCGGCCGGGGA
Source organism: Arenimonas daejeonensis (assembly GCF_007993735.1). Classification (GTDB taxonomy): domain Bacteria; phylum Pseudomonadota; class Gammaproteobacteria; order Xanthomonadales; family Xanthomonadaceae; genus Arenimonas; species Arenimonas daejeonensis. The sequence continues at coordinate 2,674,175 of NZ_CP042453.1, forward strand.
CGACACCAGGCGGATGCCCCGCGCCTGGCCAGGGACACGCCGGATGGCGCCCGCCTGTTCCAGGGCTTCAAGGTGGTATTGGGCCGCACGGACACCCTTGAACCCGAAGGCATGGGCGATTTCGACCTGGGACGGCGGCACGCCGTCGCTCTCGATGCGTTCGGCGATCATGGCCAGGATGGCCTGCTGGGTGTCGGTGATGTCCATTAGTAGTAATACTACTAACGACAACCCCAGGCCTGTCAAGCCCCGCGTCGAACTTCAGCCCGCAAGCTTCAACAAGCCCTGCAGTGCGGCCGAAACCGTCTGCCGGCGGACCGCATCGCGGTCGCCGTCGAAGTGGAAAAGTTCGGCCTTCGGATAACCACCACGACGCTTCCAGCCGATCCAGACCGTGCCGACCGGCTTGTCCGGCGTGCCGCCCGTGGGGCCGGCGATGCCAGTGACCGCCACCGCGATGCTTGCGCCCGAGGTCACCAGGGCGCCGGAGACCATTTCCATCACTGTTTCGCGGCTGACGGCACCGTGTTCGGTCAGGGTTTCCGGGCGCACGCCCAGCAGCGCCTGCTTGGCTTCGTAGCTGTAGGCGGCGATGCCGCAATCGAACCAGGACGAGCAGCCCGGGATGTCGGTGATCATCTTGGCGATCCAGCCGCCGGTGCAGCTTTCGGCGGTGGCCAGCATCAGGTGGTGGTCCTGTAGCGCGGCCCCAACCTGTTCGGCCAGGGCATGCAGGGCGGCTTCGTCAGGCGTGGCTTCGGTATTCATGGCCCTAGCCTAAAGCCTGCCCGCGCCGGCAGCCACGGCGGCGCGCGGCCCACCCCTTGACAAGTTCGATTACGGGCGTAATCTCAAGCCACGATTACGAACGTAAACACGCCCATGCAGATCAGCGACGCCGAAAGCCTGGTGATGGAGGTCCTCTGGCAGCGCAGCCCGCGCTACGCCGAGGAAGTGGTGGCCGAACTGGCCCAGGCCCAACAGTGGCAGGAAGCCACCATCAAGACCCTGCTCAACCGCCTGCTCAACAAGGGCGCCCTCCGTGCCGAAAAGGACGGGCGCCGCTACCGCTACCACCCCGTGCTCGAACGCGAAGCCTGGGTGCACGGCCAGAGCCGCAACCTGATCGACCGCCTGTTCGACGGCCGCATCGCGCCGATGGTGGCGCACTTCAGCCAGAAGCAGGCCCTGGGCAAGAAAGACATCGCCGAACTGCGGCGCCTGCTGGAGGAACTTGACGATGAGCAGTGAACTGTTTGCGCAACTGGTGCAGGCGACGCTGCTGGCATCGGCCGCAGTCGCCGTCGCCTGGCTGCTGCGCTCACCGGTAAGGCGCAGCCTTGGCGCACGGGCTGCGTATGCCCTGTGGCTGCTGGTACCCGCTGCCGTGGTCGCCAGCCTGTTGCCGGGCAGCGAACAGGCCGCCGCCACGTTCGCGCCGCCGGTCGGCGCCGTGATCGCCGCCTCGGTGGCGACGCTGTCGCCGGCACCGTCTTCGGCGCTCGCTTCTCTGGCTGGTGGCCTGGGCAGCCGGCGCACTTGGGATGCTCGCGCTGCTGATGGGCCGGCAGATCGCCTTCCGCCGCCTGCTGCGCCCGGGCGCCGCCGCCGGATACGAAGTCGCGGACCATGCCGGCCCGGCCGTGATCGGCCTGCTGAAGCCGCGCCTGGTGCTGCCCTCCGATTTCGAACAGCGCTACACGCGTGAAGAACAGGCGCTGGTGCTGGCGCACGAACACCTGCACCTGACGCGCCGGGACCTGCACGCCCAGGCGCTGTGCAGCCTGCTGCGCGTGCTGTTCTGGTTCAACCCGCTGGTGCATCTCGGCGCCCGCCGTTTCCGTTTCGACCAGGAACTGGCCTGCGACGCCGATGTACTGGCCCGACACCCTGGTTCGCGCCGCGCCTACGGCACGGCCATGGTCAAGACCCAACTGGCGGACTTCGGCCTGCCGCTGGGTTGCCACTGGCAATCCTGCCACCCACTGACGGAGAGACTCGCCATGCTGAAACAACCGCTGCCCGGCACCACCCGCCGACGGATCGGACTGGTTTTCGTGACTGTGCTGACCGCGGCTTGCGCGCTGACGGCCTGGGCGGCGCAGCCCGTGGCCAAGGTGGAGATTCCGCACCTTCAATCCACCACCGACGCGGATGTGCTGACACCACCGAAATACCCGAAATCCGCAGTCGATGCCGGTGTCAGCGGCATGGTCTGGCTGAAGGTGCGGGTGGCCGCCGATGGCAGCGTCAGCGAAGTGCAGGTCGCGAAGTCGGAGCCGGCCGGCGTGTTCGACGCCGTGGCGGTCGAGGCCGCGAAAAATGGAAGTTCTCGCCCGGCAGCCGCACCTCCACCGGCGAACCGGTCGCCGGCTGGGTCATGGTGCCGGTGCAGTTCTCCGCCGACGAACCCGCGGAGCCGGCCGCACCCTGATCATCCGCACTGGACCGGCGGCGACGGGCCGCCGGTTCCGGCACAATGGACGGCCTTCCGGAAGCCTCCTCCCCTCCCCGTCCTGATGTCGAACGACACCTCGTCCCCGCCGCAGCACACCCCGCTGATGAAGCAGTTCTTCGCCGCCAAGGCGGAGCACCCGGACATCCTGCTGTTCTTCCGGATGGGCGACTTCTACGAGCTGTTCTACGATGACGCGCGCAAGGCGGCGCGCCTGCTCGACATCACCCTGACCCAGCGTGGCGCCTCGGCCGGTGCGCCGATTCCGATGGCCGGCGTGCCGGTGCATGCCATGGAGGGTTATCTGGCGCGGCTGGTGGCGCTGGGCGAATCGGTGGCGATCTGCGAACAGATCGGCGACCCGGCGCTGGCCAAGGGCCTGGTCGAGCGCAAGGTCGTGCGCATCGTCACCCCGGCACCGTCACCGACGAAGCCCTGCTGCAGGAACGCCGCGACACGCTGCTGCTGGCGGTGTCTCGCGGACGCGGCAGCTATGGACTGGCCTGGGCCGACCTGGCCGGTGGCCGATTCCTGGTTTCCGAAGTCGGCAGTGACGATCAGCTCGCCGCGGAACTCGCACGCCTGGATCCGGCTGAAATCCTGCTGCCCGACGAAGACGGCTGGCCGCCCTTCCTGGCCACCCTGCCCGGCCTGCGCCGCCGGCCGCCCTGGGGTTTCGAAACCGATGCCTGCCGCCGCCAGCTGCTGCGTTTTTTCCAGCTGCACGACCTCACCGGCTTCGGACTCGAGGACAAGCCGCTGGCCATCGGCGCCGCCGGTGCGCTGCTGGCCTATGTCGAGGAAACCCAGAAGCAGCGCCTGCCGCACCTGACCGCGATCGCCTTCGAATCCGCCGACGACGGCATCGCCATCAACGCCGCCACGCGCCGGCACCTGGAACTCGACAGCCGCACCGACGGCCGGGTCGAACACACCCTGCTCGGCGTGCTCGACGCCAGCATCAGCCCGATGGGCGGCCGCCTGCTGCGGCGCTGGCTGAACCGCCCGCTGCGTGACCGGCGCGTGCTGGGCGAACGCCACCATGCGGTGGCCACCTTCATCGAATCCGGCGCGCACGACGCACTGCGCGAACGTTTCCGCGGCCTGGGCGACATCGAGCGCATCCTTTCGCGCATCGCCCTGCGTTCGGCGCGGCCGCGTGACCTCTCGACACTGCGTGATGGCCTGGCCATGCTGCCCGACCTGCGCGCGCTGCTGGCGCCGCTGGATTCGCCGCGCCTGACTGCGCTGGCCGCCGAACTGGGCGAACACGCCGAGAACGCCGACCTGCTGGCACGCGCCGTGGTGCCGCAGCCGCCGGTGCTGCTGCGCGACGGCGGCGTCATCGCCGAAGGCTTCGATGCCGAGCTCGACGAACTGCGCACGTTGTCGACGAATGCCGACCAGTTCCTGGTGGACCTGGAAGCGCGCGAAAAGGCCGCCACCGGCATCCCGACCCTGAAGGTCGGCTACAACCCGCGTGCACGGCTATTACATCGAGATCAGCAAGGGCCAGTCCGAACGCGCGCCGACCCACTACACCCGCCGCCAGACCCTGACCGGTGCCGAGCGCTACATCACCGAGGAACTCAAGGCCTTCGAGGACAAGGTACTGAGTGCGCGCGAACGTTCGCTCGCGCGCGAGAAGGGTTTGTACGAGGATCTGCTGGATGCGCTCAACGGCCGGCTGGAAGCGCTGAAGCGCTGCGCCGGCGCGCTCAGCGAACTCGACGTCCTGGCCGCCTTCGCCGAACGCGCGCTGGCGCTGGACTGGTCGCGCCCCGAACTCACCGACGCCCCCGGCCTGCGCATCGAACGTGGCCGCCACCCGGTGGTCGAGGCCGTGCGCGACGAACCCTTCGAACCCAACGACCTGGTGCTGGACGAAGACCGGCGCATGCTGGTCATCACCGGCCCGAACATGGGCGGCAAAAGCACCTACATGCGCCAGAACGCGCTGATCGTGCTGCTGGCGCACATCGGCAGTTTCGTGCCGGCATCGCGTGCGGTGATCGGCCCCACCGACCGCATCCTCACCCGCATCGGCGCCGGCGATGACCTGGCGCGCGGGCAGTCCACCTTCATGGTCGAGATGGCCGAGACCAGCTACATCCTGCACCACGCCACTTCGCAGTCGCTGGTGCTGATGGACGAGATCGGCCGCGGCACCTCGACTTATGACGGCCTGGCGCTGGCGGAAGCCTGCGCGCGGCACCTGGCGCAGCACAACCGCGCCTACACGCTGTTCGCGACCCACTATTTCGAACTCACAGCATTGGCCGAACCCGGCAGCGGCATCGCCAACGTGCACCTGGATGCGATCGAACACGGCGACAAGCTGGTGTTCATGCACGCGGTGAAGGATGGCCCGGCCAACCGCAGCTTCGGACTGCAGGTGGCGGCACTGGCCGGCCTGCCGCGCGTGGTGGTCGAGCAGGCGCGTCGCACGCTGGCCGAGCTCGAGCAGCGGGGTGCGCCGCACGCCGTGGCGGCGATGAGTCCGGAAGTGCTGGATTCGCCGCAGCAGTTCGGGCTGTTCGCCCCGCAGCCGTCGCCGGCACTGGAGGCGCTGGCGGCCATCGATCCGGACGAACTCACGCCCAAGCAGGCGCTCGAGGCGCTGTACCGGCTCAAGCTGCTGCGCTAGCCGCCATCGCTCACAGCGCGTCGAGGTCGCCCAGGGCCTGGATCAGGCGGCGGGCGCGCTTGTCGGGTTTGCTCGCCGGCGCGCGATAGCCGGCGTTGGCGGCGCGGCGTTCGGCGGCCAGGCGCAGGCGGGTTTCGCGAGAAACCTCGGACTCCGCGTAAAGCGCCTGCGCTACCGGTGCGGAGCCGCGCCGTTCGCTGAGTCCGAGCACTTCGACTTCAAAATGGTCCTCGCCGCGTCGCACCTTCAGCTGTTCGCCGACCTTGAGAAGGCGCGAGGCCTTGGCGCCCTGCCCCTGCACTTCGACCTTGCCGCCTTCGATGGCCTGTTTGGCCAGCGCGCGGGTCTTGTAGAAGCGCGCGGCCCACAGCCACACATCGAGGCGGACGGAAACCAGTTCAGTAGTCGCGGTCATGGGGCCTGCATGGGTTCTCGGGAGATCGAAGTCAATGCCCGGCGCCATCGCGGCGCGCCAGTATCTTGCGCGCCATCTCGACCGAGCGTGGCGCCGCCAGGCCACCGAACCGGTCGTCCAGCGCAACGAGGCGATCCACCGCCTGCGTCCACCTGGCCGCATCGGCGTCGGCCTTCGCGGCATCGAGCTCCGCGGCGATGGTTTCGGCCAGTCGGCGGCGACAGTCGGCCTGCGCCACCGGATCCACCGTCACCGGTGTTTCCAGCATTTCCAGCGCACGCGCGAAGGCGCGTCCATCCGGCACCCAGTGGTCCAGCCGCGCCGGGCCGAAGCCGCGTTCGCCGGCCACGCACAACGCGCGCAGGCCCTCGCGCGTCTCGGCGTCGTTGCGCCGGTTGGGCAAGTCGAGGTTGCCGCTGACCATCACCACGCGCGTGTTGTCCTGGAACCGCGTCATCAGCTCCATCGGCGGCGGCGGCAGGCGGTGTGTTCCGACCACGACGCTGCCCGCGAACTGCAGGCTGCCGCTGTACAGGTCCGGCCAGGCCAGGGCCACGCGCTGCGCGAGCCGGGCGCCGCCGGAGAATCCCGACACGTACACGCGCGCGGGGTCGATGCGCAGCGATGCGATCGCATGGTCGGTTGCATGCAACACCAGCGGGATGCGCCGGCCAATCACGTCGGCGTCGTTGCCGGCATTGCGCAGGAGACGAACACGATGCCACGCCGCTCCAGCGAGGCCTTCCAGTCACGCGGCAGGAAAAAATCATCCCCCGCAGGCACGAAGACGATCAGGCCGAAACCCGCGACGGGCATCTGCGCGGGCACGAACACGTCAATGGCCTCGCTGCCAGGTTCGAACGGCTCCGGCGCCAACGAACGCCCTTCCGATGCCAGGAATCGCGCGATGTCGTCCGCTGCGATCGGACTGAGCAATCGCCGCGAGAACTCCTCGCCGGTCGCCCGCGGCGACGCCTGCGCCAGGGATTGGCGGGAACCACCTGCCGGCTGGGCCGCGGCGGCGCCGAAGGCCACGAGGAACAGCAGCGTGAACACGGATCGCATCACGCCAGCCTAGGCCGGTGAAAATCGCCGCTCAAGTGCCCGCGGGGCGCCAAAACAAAACGGCCGCCCAAGGGCGGCCGTTTCGGGGACACGGTGCGGCGGGATCAGTCGGCCGAGGAACGCGCGGCCAGGTCTTCCTTGATGCGCGCCTTCTTGCCTTCCAGGCCACGCAGGTAATACAGCTTGCCGGCGCGGACCTTGCCGCGGCGCTTCACCGACACCGAGTCGATGATCGGGCTGTGGGTCTGGAAGACGCGCTCGACGCCGAAGCCGTGCGAGATCTTGCGCACGGTGAAGGCGGAGTTCAGGCCGGCGTTCTTGATCGCGATGACCACGCCTTCATAGGCCTGCAGGCGCTCGCGGTTGCCTTCCTTCACCTTCACGTTGACCACGACGGTGTCGCCGGGGCCGAAATCGGGCAGCTTGCGCTGCGACTGCTCTTGCTCGAACTGCTGCAGGAAATTCATGGTTACACGCCTCTGATAGTTGTTTGATGTGCGCGCCAGAGGCCCGGTAACCGTGCTTGGCTGAAAAACGGAGCTGGCAAGTATAGCCCGCCAAACCATTGAATGGGAAGGGGTTCAGGCCCCGGAAGGGTGGGCCGCCCGCCAGTCGGCGATGAAGGCCTCCAGCAGGGCCCGGTCGGCCTTGCCCAGGCTCACCCGGGCCAGCAGGTCCGGGCGGCGCAGCCAGGTCCGGCCCAGACTCTGCTGCCGGCGCCAACGGGCGATGGCGGCATGGTCGCCGGACAGCAGGACCGGGGGCACCCCGTCGGTGCCGGCCAGGTCGGACCGGGTGTAGTGCGGGCAGTCCAGCAGGCCGTCCTCGAAACTGTCCTGGACCGCGGATTCGGCGTGGTTCAGGGCGCCTTCCTGCAGCCGGCCGACAGCGTCGATGAGCACGGCCGCGGCCAGCTCGCCGCCGGACAGCACGTAATCGCCGATGGACAGTTCCTCGTCCACCTCGCGGGCGATGAAACGTTCGTCCAGGCCTTCGTAGCGGCCGCAGAGCAGGACCAGGCGTGGTCGCGCCGCGAGCTCGCGGGCCCTGGCCTGGGTCAGGCGCTGGCCCTGCGGGCTGAGGTAGATCACCGGGGCCGGCGCCGGGTCGGCCGCCTTCGCCGCCGCCAGGCAGGCCGACAGCGGCTCGGCCAGCATCACCATGCCAGGGCCGCCGCCGAAGGGACGTTCGTCAACCCGGCGGTAGTTGTCGGTGGCGTAGTCGCGCGGATTCCAGCCGTGCACCGACAGCAGCCCACGCTCCTGCGCGCGCCCCACCACGCCGAGCGCGGCGCTGTCGCGGATGAAATCGGGAAACAGGGTGACGACGTCGATGCGCACGGCGGCTCCCACCGTCGGTTCAGAACTCCGGATCCCAGTCGACCACGACCCGGCCGGCCTCGAAATCCACGGACTTGACGTACTGGTCCATCACGAACGGAATCAGCCGGTCGCGCTCGCCCGACACCACCATCACATCATTGGCGCCGGTATTGAACAGGTGCGACAGGGTACCCAGCGGCTGGCCCTCGACGGTTTCCACCGCCAGGCCCTCCAGGTCCACCCAGTAATACTCGCCCGGCGAGGGCGGCGGCAGGCGGTCGCGCGGCACCCATATCTCGGTGCCGTACATGGCCTCGGCCGCCTCGCGGCTGTCCACGCCCGGGAAACTGGCGGTGACCTGTTTGCCGGTGTCGCGACCACGCACGCCGGAAACCTCGCGCTCGCTTTCGCCAGCGCGGAGGATCCAGGGTTGGTACTTGAACAGGGCGTCGCGGGGTCGGTCCAGGAGAGCAGCTTCAGCTCACCCCGGACGCCGAAGGCACCGGCGACCCTGCCCAGCAGGATGCGGCGCTCGGTGCTCATGGCAACGGGCCTCGCGCGGGGCGAGGCCGCAGGGCTCAGGCCGAAGCCTGGGCCGAGACTTCCTTGACCAGCATGCGGACCTTGTCGGTCAGCTGCGCACCGTGGGAAACCCAGTGCTGCACGCGGGCGGTGTCGAGCTCGACGCGCTTTTTCGTTGCCCTGGGCAACCGGGTTGTAGAAACCCAGGCGCTCGATCGAACGGCCGTCGCGCTTGTTGCGCTGGTCGGTGACGATGATGTGGTAGAAGGGGCGCTTCTTGGCGCCGCCGCGGGTCAGACGGATCTTGACCATGTCGGTTTGCTCTGTAGTTCTGGGACAGGAAGTCCGGCCGTAAGCGGGCCGGGGAATCGCGAATTGTATGCCCTTGCCGGCCCGAAAGATACCCCGGCGGGCCGATTTTGCCCGTGCCGGGGGCTCAACGGCCGGGGAAACGGCCCGGGAAGCCGCCCCCATCATGCCCTTCATGTTCCGCAGCATGCCCTTCATGCCGCCCCTGGGACAGCTTGGACATCATCTTTTCCATCTGCTGGAACTGCTTGAGCAGCTTGTTCACGTCGGCCGGGCTGGTGCCCGAGCCCCGGGCGATGCGGGCCCGGCGCGAGCCGTTCAGGAGGCCCGGGTTGCGGCGCTCCTTCTTGGTCATGGAATTGATGATGGCGACCATGCGCGGCACTTCCTTGCCGGTCACCTGGGCCTTCACGTGGTCCGGGACCTGGCCCATGCCCGGCAGCTTGTCCATCAGGCCCGACAGGCCGCCCATGTTCTGCATCTGCTCGAACTGGTCGCGCATGTCGTTGAGATCGAACTTCTTGCCCTTGGCGACCTTCTCGGCCAGCTTCTGGGCCTTGTCCTTGTCCACCTGCTGCTCGACCTGCTCGACCAGGCTGAGCACGTCGCCCATGTCGAGGATGCGGCTGGCGGCGCGGTCGGGATGGAACACGTCCAGGCCATCGGGTTTTTCGCCCACGCCCACGAACTTGATCGGCTTGCCGGTGATGTAGCGCACGCTCAGCGCGGCGCCGCCGCGGGCATCGCCGTCGGTCTTGGTCAGCACCACGCCGGTCAGCGGCAGCGCCTCGCTGAAGGCCTTGGCGGTGTTGGCGGCGTCCTGGCCGGTCATGGCGTCCACCACGAACAGCGTCTCGACCGGATTCACGGCGGCATGCAGCGCCTTGATCTCGGCCATCATCGCCTCGTCGATGGCGAGGCGGCCGGCGGTATCCACGATCAGCACGTCCACGAAGGACTTGCGCGCGTCGTCGATGGCGGCGCGCACGATCGCTTCGGGCTTCTGGTCGGCGCTGGACGGGAAGAACAGCACGTCCACCTGCTGGGCCAGCGTGCGCAGCTGTTCGATCGCGGCTGGACGGTAGACGTCGGCCGACACCACCATCACCTTTTTCTTCTTGCGCTCTTTCAGGTGCTTCGCGAGCTTGCCGACGGTGGTCGTCTTGCCCGCGCCCTGCAGGCCGGCCATCAGGATCACGGCCGGCGCCGGCACATTGAAGTTCAATTCGCTGGCGGCCGAACCCATGACGGCGGCCATTTCGTCGCGTACGACCTTGATCAGGGCCTGGCCCGGCGTGAGGCTGGTCAGCACTTCCTGGCCGACCGCGCGCACCTTGATGCGCTCGATCAGGGCCGACACCACCGGCAGCGCGACGTCGGCCTCGAGCAGGGCGATGCGCACCTCGCGGGTGGCCTCGCGGATGTTTTCCTCGGTCAGGCGGCCGCGGCCGCGAAGGCGCTGGAGGGTGCCGGACAGGCGCTGGGTCAGCGACTCGAACATGGGGTCTGGGGTCTTGCGGATGGGGCGCGAAGTATAACGCGGCCGGCGTGCCCGCCCCGGTTGTCGAGAATGGTTCTCGACTTCCGGCAGCTGTGCCAAACTCCGGCCATGACCGCCCTAGTCCTCAGCCTGCTCGCCGTTTCACTGTATGCCTTCGCCAGCCAGCAGCTGGCCGGGCATGCGCGGGGCCCAATCCCCTGCCCCGCCGCTGGCTGCTGATGGCAGTGCCGGCGGTGCTGCTGCACGCCGGGGTGCACCTGTTCGCCTGGCGCCTGCTGGGTGGCCCGGACCTGCACTTCTTCGCCGCCCTGTCCCTGGTGGGCCTGGGCATGGCCGCGCTGACCACCCTGGTCGGCCCGGCGCAGCGCATCGAGGCGCTGGGCATCATCGTGTTCCCGCTGGCGGCGGCGGTGCTGGTTGCCTACGCGTTGTTGGGCGGCGGCAAACCGCGCGCGGACCTGGGCTGGCAGTTGCAGATGCACGCGCTGCTGGCCCTGCTCGCCTACGCGACGCTGGCGGTGGCGGCGCTGGTCGCGCTGATGCTGTGGTTCCAGGAGCGCGCGCTGCGCCGGCGCGACCTGGGCGGCTGGCTGCGCGTGCTGCCGCCGCTGACGCAGATGGAGACGCTGCTGTTCCGGAGCCTGGGCGCCGCTTTCGTACTGCTCAGCCTGACCCTGCTCACAGGCGTGGTGTTCGTGGACAACCTGTTCGCACAGGACCTGGGCCACAAGACCGTGCTGTCTATCCTGTCCTGGGGCGTGCTGGGCGTGCTGCTGTTCGGCCGCTGGCGCTGGGGCTGGCGCGGGCCGCGCGCGGTGAAGCTGACGATCACAGCGATGGCGCTGCTGCTGCTGGCGTTCTTCGGCAGCAAGTTCGTGTACGAACTGGTGCTGCATCGCAGCTGACGCGCTCAAACAACCGGGTCGTGGGCGGCGTCCTATTCCGCCGCGGCTTCCAGCGCCTCGGACAGCCGCTCCACCGCGATGACTTCAAGGTCCTTGTAGGCCCCTTTCTTCGGTGCGTTTGCTTTGGGCACGATGGCACGCTTGAACCCGTGCGTCGCGGCCTCTTTCAGCCGCTCCTCGCCATTGGGCACCGGGCGGATCTCACCGCTTAGGCCCACTTCGCCGAAGGCCACCGTCTTTTTCCGCCAGCGGGCGATCGCGCAGCGAGGACAGCACCGCCAGCAGCACCGGCAGGTCGGCGGCGGTTTCCTGCACGCGGATGCCGCCGACCACGTTCACGAACACGTCCTGGTCGAACACGCCGACACCGCCGTGGCGATGCAGTACCGCCAGCAGCATCGCCAGCCGGTTCTGCTCCAGGCCCAACGCGACACGACGCGGATTGGCCAGCGGTGACTTGTCCACCAGCGCCTGCACCTCAACCAGCAGCGGGCGTGTGCCTTCACGCGTCACCATCACCGCGCTGCCGGGTTGTGCGGTGCTGGAGCCCGACAGGAAGATCGCGGAAGGATTCGGCACCTCGCGCAGGCCCTTGTCGCCCATCGCGAACACGCCCAGTTCGTTGACCGCGCCGAAGCGGTTCTTGAACGCACGCAGCACGCGGAAGCGGCTGCCGGACTCGCCCTCGAAATACAGCACGGCATCCACCATGTGCTCGAGCACGCGCGGGCCGGCAATGCCGCCTTCCTTGGTGACGTGGCCGACCAGGAACACCGAGGTGCCGGTTTCCTTGGCGAAACGCACCAGCCGCGCCGCGCTCGCGCACCTGGCTGACCGAGCCGGGCGCGGCGGTGAGCAGTTCGCTCCACAGGGTCTGGATGGAATCGGCGACCAGCAGCCGCGGCGCGGGTTTCGCCGACGCGGCCTGGCCGAGGATCTTCTCGACGCAGGTTTCGGCCAACGCGTGCAGGTTGTCCAGCGGCAGGCCAAGCCGCTGCGCGCGCCCCGCCACCTGCGCCAGGCTTTCCTCGCCGGTGACGTACAGCGCCGGCACGTTCGCCGACATCAGCGCCAGGGCCTGCAGCAGCAGGGTGGACTTGCCGATGCCCGGGTCGCCGCCGACCAGCACTACGGACCCTTCGACCAGGCCGCCACCGAGTACTCGGTCGAGTTCGCCGATGGTGGTCGAGACGCGGACCTCGACATCCTTGCTGACGTCCTTGAGCGCGGTGATGCCCGCGGCCTCGGGCCGGCCAGCCCAGCCGCCCTGGCGCGCCGGCGCCGCGCCGCCGCCCTTGGCCGAGGAGGCGGGTTCGATGACGAACTCGCTCATCGTGTTCCAGGCGCCGCATTCGCCGCACTGGCCCTGCCATTTGCTGGAGGAGTCGCCGCATTCGCTGCAGACGTAGGCGGTCTTGGCTTTGGCCATGGGGTCCGGCGGGTGTGGGGTGGACGGGTACTGTAACCGGGCGGCGTCGCGGGGATTGAGATCGCGGGGCAAGAAAAAGCCCGCGGGTGGCGGGCTTTTTCGAATGGACGGTGAGAGGCACGGAAGAGCCCGGGTTGGGGCTTCGAGGGCTTCGCAGGGGGAGTGCGGCCGGTCTTGCTTTCCATTCGTGGACTTTGGTGCCGGAAACAGGAGTCGAACCTGCGACCTACGCATTACGAATCCCTAGGGCCAAGGCTGAGGCGGCCCTAGGGGATTCTAATAAGGCATGCGAAGCACTATGGTAGGGCCGTTCTCCGCCCTTTCCGTTAGAAGGGCGACCTCGGCGGACCTAGCGATCCCCCTTCTTATTGCCTTACTAGACCATGACCCAGACCAACGTCTTCAAGTTCAAGCAATCGACCATCGACGCGCTGTCGCTCGTCCAGCCGAACGACAAGAAGCGCCAGCAATTGTTTTTCGACGCCGACCTGAAGGGCTTCGGCGTCTGTGTGGGCGCGAGGGCAAAGACCTTCTTTGTTCAGCGCGACCTCAACGGACGAACCGTCCGGACGACTATCGGGCGGCACGGCGTCTACACGGTCCGGCAGGCGACCGACGCGGCCCGTGAGCTGCTGATGCAGATGAGCAAGGGGGTCAACCCGAATCAGGAGCGCCGCAAGCCCGGGTCCGTCACCTACGGCGAGGCCCTCGACGCCCACATCAACTCGAACAAGAAGCGCTCTCCTCGGACGCTTGAGGACTACCGCTACCTGTCCGACCAGTACCTCTCCGACTGGCTCAAGCGCCCCTTGGGCGAGATCACCCGAGCGGACTGCCGAGAGCGTCACAAGAAGATCGGAACCAACAATGGTCCCTACGTCGCCAACCACGCCTTTCGGGTCTTCCGTGCCGTCTACAACTCCGCGCTCAAGGTGCACGAGGACCTCGGCGTAAATCCGGCCATCGCCGTTGATTGGTATCCGGAGCAACGCAAGAAGGCCGCGATCCACAGCGCGCAGCTCGCCACTTGGTACAACTACATCAACGGCCTTCAGGACCCGATCCGCCGGGACTGGCACCTATTCGTCCTTTCTCTGGGCTGCGCCGCTCGGACGCCGAGGCCGTCCGGTGGCCGAAGGACCCGAAAAAGGTGGAGCCCGACCGGGACTTCCCCGGGCTCCAATCGTGGACCTCGCGAACAAGGCGCTGCTGGTTCCGCAGCCCAAGGGACAGAAGCCGTTCCTTCTGCCCCTCTCCGACTACCTTCTCAAGCTGCTCCAACGCCGGCAGACGTGCGAATCCGCCAAGATGTTCTATCCGAAGTCACCTTGGGTCTTCCCCGCCAACAGCAAGAAGAAGCACGGCCATATTGCCGAGCCGGAAAAGGAGAAGAAGAACAAGAAGGGCGAGATCGTCAAGGCACTCCCCGTAGCGTTCACCGTCCACGGCCTTCGGAATACTTTCATCACCGTCGCCGATTCGCTGGACCTATCGCCCTACGCGATCAAGATGCTGGTTAACCACTCGCTCCCGAACAAGCAGGACGTCACCGCGGGCTACATTTCCGCCGAGGTGGAGCGGCTTCGGAAGCCAATGCAGCAAGTGACGGACAAGCTCCTCACCCTCTGCCAACCAAAGGCGAAAGCCGCATGACGAAGCCCAGCCACAAGGCAGTTGACTCGGCAGCAGCGAAGCCGGCGGAACTGAAAGCTAAGCTCGCGCAGCTCGACGCCGCGGCCAAGAAGCTGGCCAATAGCCCGGACAGACTCGATGCCTGGGCGAAGGAGCATGAGATTCTCGGCGGAATAGTTACGCGCGCGGCTCCATCAGAAATGGCGCGGGCGCTATGCGAATACTACAGGCCGAAAGCGGGCGCCTCGACGCCGAATCCCGCTGCCGCACTTCGCGATATCCCAGACGTGGACGCATATGACGAGCTCAAGGTCGCCAACAAGCACCGCAAGGATCGAGGGCAGCTTCAGGGTCGGCTGGAATCGGCCGTCACCGCTCTACACGAGCTGAATACTGAAGGCGTGGTTTCCGACGATGAACTTTCCAAGCTTTCGTCGGCGCTCCTCGATATCCGCGGCCGGATCGAACCGCCACCCAAGCAGAAGGCGTCCGTGAGTGGCGGGCAGTCCACCGAAGAAACCATGCTCGGCGCATCGCTGATGGCACTAACCCGCGCAATTGGGTACGGCCATGGCAAGGGACAGGGCGACGAGTACAGCGCTAAGCGCGCTGCGGAGTTGGTCGCGGAAATCATGGGCCTTTACGGCTTCGAGGTGAGCGTCAAAAGGCTACAGAACCTCAACTCCGAAGCCCGGAAATAAATAATCCCGACTGCCCCCGGGGAAGCCTTACCCCCGGTAGTTATTATTTTCGACCGATCTAGCCTATCCGTAGTTTCGCGACGGAAGGCAAACCATGCACCCCCTACTCGCTGCATACAGTCTCGCCGGTGGCGAAGCCCCGAGTCTGGGCGAGACGCTAGGCGTCTCGACCGCCACAGCAAGTTCGTGGCTTCGCGGCTCCGAAGACGAGGTGCCGGACAAGTTTCTTGCCCGTATCGAGGCCGCCGCCGCGGCCCAAGTAAATCTCCGCCTCGCCGAGCTGCGCGACGAAGCCGCGGGTGATGCCGACCCTTTCCGGAAGCGCGCTTGG
Organism: Arenimonas daejeonensis; assembly: GCF_007993735.1. GTDB lineage: Bacteria > Pseudomonadota > Gammaproteobacteria > Xanthomonadales > Xanthomonadaceae > Arenimonas > Arenimonas daejeonensis. The sequence goes on from NZ_CP042453.1 coordinate 2,689,409, forward strand.
CGCAACTGCATTCGCGATCTCGACCGGGCTCACTGGCTGATCTACGGCATATCGCTCTTCGAGTTCTACCTACGGGTCTTTCTCAACCTTGCGCGGACGGAGGCCGACGACCATGGACCTCTCTGAGCAACAGTTCGCGATCCTTCTGGCGGAAATTCGCCAAGCTCGCCCGAACGCGGTCATGGACACCGACGAGGCGGCGGGCTACCTCCGCATGTCGCCACAGAACCTGGAGCTACTCCGTCTCAACGGCGGCGGTCCGATGTTCGCGAAGCTCGGCCGGCTAGTCCGTTACCGCAGGGTCTCGCTCGACCGCTGGCTCGCCGACAACGAACGCGCCAATACTGCCGGAGGCAAGTGATGCGTCCGATAGCGCATGAGCCTTCGTTGGACAACGCATCCCTTGTCGCAATGGTCCTCCGCCTGCCCGTGGACGAAGTGTTCCCACACGGCGCCGAAACCACCGAGGAGGCAGACGCGCATTTCGTCGAGACTGTAGTCGGCAAGGTTGACGACCTGACCAAGCGCCTGCCTGAAGAGGACGACGGTAGCGAGGCCTTTTCCATGTACCGCCAGCGCCTCGCCCTGTGCGCCGACATTCTGGCCGGGCGGGTTATTGTCCCGCGGCGCCACTGGTTGAGCGTGGCCGAGAAGTTCGGACGCGGAATCTACTTGAGCCCCAAGGCCCACCTCAGCCGCAGGAACTCGCGCGATGATCGCTGACTTCCTGCGCGACCTTCGCCCTCAAGGGCCGTGGGTGCTAATGGCGATTCACCCAGACAAGAAGCGCGCCAATGACCACAGCCCAATCACCGCGAAGACCCTCGCCACGCTCGAAGAGGCTGAGCACTGGGCGCGGGACGTAGGCAGAACCCACTCCGTCTACTACCACCTCAATCCCCTGCGCGGCGACGCCGAGGCCAACAAGAAGGCCAGCCGGACCGACGTCGCGTGCGTCGAGTACCTCCACGTCGATATTGACCCGGTCCCGGTGGAGCCGTCCAAGGGCGAGAGCGCCGATGAATTCAAGGCTCGCGCGAACGAAGCGCGCGACGCGGAGCGCGCCCGCATCCTCGCGGCAATCCGGGCCTACCCGAAGCCGCCGACCTTCGTCGTAGACAGCGGAAATGGCTACCAGTGCGGCTGGCGCATTCGCCCAAGTGACGCGGCAGAGCTGGACGGAACCGAGGAGCGCGCGGACCTGCTGAGCCGCTACAACGTCCAGATCGCCAACGAGCTAGGTGGCGACCATACGCAGGACGTGTCCCGCATTCTTCGGCTTCCCGGGTGCGTGAACCGCGTCGATGCCAAGAAGCGCGCGAAGGGTCGCGAGGATCGCCCCGCCGTGCTGGTAGAGTTCCACCCCGAGCGCGCCTTCGATCTGAGCGAGTTTCAGCCCGCGCCCACACGGACGGTCGCGAGCAAGCCCAAAGTATCCCGTTCAGAGGCCGAGCCGGCCGCTTGTGTCAGTACCGGCGACCTAGCGCGTTGGGCTGAAGAAGCGGGACGGAAACTAGACGACAAGACGCTGGCACTGATCGCGACCGGCGACGCCTCGGAGTACGGCGGCGACCGCTCGCGCATGGTCCATCGCGTCGCCCTCGATCTTGTCCGCGCCGAAGTACCCGACGCCCTGATCCTGGGCGCTCTCCTCGACAAGCAAAACCCAGTTTCTGCACATATCTACGATCAGAAGGGAAACAAGGTTTCCTACGCGCGGCGCCAGCTTGATCGCGCGCGCGAAAAGGTCACCGCCGAGGCCTTGGAGCGCGCGGTCACCAACTATTCGGATGGGGACTACACCCCGCAGTGGAATCCAATAAACAAAGTGGGCGTGCCGGTTCGGAGCTTCCACAACACGGTGGAGGCGCTTCAAACCTTTGGGTTGAGTTTCTCCTATGACGTTTTCCGCGATCAGCGCGTCATCGGCGGCCACCGCCTGCAAGCCTATGCCGGCAGCCTGACCGACGGCGCCGAAGTCATCCTCCGCCGCGAAGTGCGCGGGCGCTTTGGGTTCGATCCCGGCAAAGAAGCGCTGCACGACGCCATTGCGGAACTCTGCGAGGTTCGCCGCTGCGACTCGCTGCATGACCACTTGAGCGCGCTGCCCGAATGGGACGGCGAGCCGCGCAACGACCGCTGGCTCATCGACTTCTGCGGCGCCGAGGACAGCGCATTTGTTCGCGCCGTCGGGGCCGCGTGGCTCCTCGCGGCCGTCGTGCGCGCCTTCGAGCCGGGCGCCAAGTTCGACTACATGCTGATCCTTGTCGGCGAACAGGGCATGAAGAAGTCGATGGCACTGGAAGTCATAGCGGGCGGCAAAGACTTCTTTTCCGATGCTGCTTTGCTGGGCGCGCGCGACGGCCGCGAGGTGCTTGAGCTGTCGGGCGGCGTCTGGATTCAGGAATGCGCCGAACTCGACGGCATCACGAAGAAGGATGTTTCCGCTCTGAAGGCCCTAATCACCCGGACGCACGACAAGGCGCGGCGGGCTTTCGGTCGGACGACCTGTGACGTACCCCGGCGCTTCGTTCTCGCTGGAACGACCAATGAGAGGCGTTTCCTGCAGGACCCGACCGGCAACCGGCGCTTCTGGCCCGTGGATGTGACGCGGATCGATCTCGACGGGCTGGCCGCGGCGCGCGACCAACTGCTGGCTGAGGCTTTGGCGCGCTATCGCGGCGGCGACCGTCAATTGTGGCTCCAAGGCGAGGCTGCAGCACAAGCCAAGCGCATCCAAGGCGAGCGCGTCGTGGTGGACGAAAGCTACTTCGAGCTGTTGGAGTTCATCAGGGCCAGCGGGGAGATCAACGGGGAGCGCTTCGTGACCAACGCGCGCGTCTATCGGCGGCTGGGGCTCGACGCCGGGCGGCGCGCTGGTAACGTGGCCCACCGTGTCCGGGCGGTCATGGCGGCACTGGGCTGGAAAGCGGCGCCAAACGCGATCACGGTCGATGGCATTAAGCAACGCATCTACATTTGGTGCGGCGAGGGCGAGCCGCCAGAGATCGAAGCGGACCCGCCATTCTGATGCCCGGACCTCGGGCGCCGGAACGATGCTATGGGGTTTCCATCGTTCCCACCTAAGTGCATGAGCCGAGAGCGGAAATAAGCACTCCGGAACGACGGACGATGGATTTCCGATTGGCTGCAAACGGCGTTAGGGGAGACGCCCAGGAACGAGGAGCAGGGATCGTCCTGCCCTCCCTCCTGCTTCCTTCCTGCTACTTATAAATTCCATCGTTCTATCGTTCCTAGAACAGAAGCGGACCAGAAAACGTGGTCGGCTGGGGGAACGATGGGCATCGTTTCGCATCGTTCCGCATCGTTCCGGCCCGGCTTCTCCTCCCTCTGGGCGGCAGGCACAATGGCGCATCAGCTTCGGGAGTCTGGCCATGGTCCGAGTGACGTTCGTTAATGGTGTCGTCCGCACTTATCGCGACGATGAAGTGATCGAGATCGAGAACTATCCGCCGCGCGACACGCCAAAGGCCGGCTGGTTCCGCACCCGGGAGTACCCGCCCGAGTACCGCCGATGCACGGCGCTTCGGATCAACGTGCTCTCGGAAGGCCATTGCGTGAACCTCAGCCAAGGGCTCGTAGAGGTTGCGAAGATCGAGCGACTCCCCAACGAGTGAAAGGCAGCGCACCGCCGCCCACATACAAGACCCACTCAATCTGAAATCGGGTTCGGAAATTGCCGTTTTCCGTCCACGAATTTGAGTTCTACAAGTTCCTCGATCTCTTCCCCTGATGAGGGTCGATTTCGGATTGGACCCCGGCCTATACTCGGCCGTCTCACGCACCGATGAGACGGAGGGTGAGCTATGCGGATCAGGCATTTGACGGGCGAAGAGGGGGCCAAGGCATCGGCCGCGCTGGAAGCCTCCTTCGAGGAGACCAAGGAGCGGCTACGGGACGCCGGGGCGACCTCCTTCGAGGCGGTCTACATCGACGACGACGGGGAAGCCCGGAGCGCCGTCCGGGGCGACGACGATGAGTAGGGTGGCGCTCTACGTCCGGGTCTCCACGAACAAGGACCAGACCGTGCAGAACCAGCTGCTGGTCCTGCGCGATTGGGCCGCCGCCCACGGCCACCAGATCGTGGCCGAGTTCTGCGACGACGGCATCAGCGGGGCCAAGGGCAAGGACAAACGGCCGGGACTCGCCGCCCTCGCCCTCGCCGCTGGGCGACGGGAGGTGGACCTCATCGCCATTACCGCGCTGGATCGGCTGGGCCGGAGCCTCAATCACCTGGTCCAGTTCGTGGCCGAGCTGGAAGCCCTCCGCGTCGGCCTGTTCGTCCGCAACCTCGCCCTTGATACCTCCACCCCGGCCGGCCGGCTGATGTTCAACGTGATCGGATCGCTGGCCGAGTTCGAGCGCGAGCTGATCCGGGAACGCACGCTAATGGGCCTAGAACGTGCGAGGCGGCAGGGAAAGAAGCTAGGCAGGCCGAGGGTGGCCCCGGCGACCGAGCGCCGCATAAGCGCACTCCTCGAAGCAGGGACCCCGGCGAACAGGGTCGCCCGCATGACCTGTACGGGCAATGCCGCCGTCTACCGAATCAAGAGGGAGCTGGAAGCATGTCCGCTGCCGACCTGACCGAGCAGGCGCTCGCCTCGGTCCGCCTGCTGGCGCAGGAGGGATGCCGGGAACACACCATCCGCCGCGCGCTGGGGCTGACCGTGGCGCAATGGAAGGCCCTGAAGACCGAGGCCGAGGACGGGGAGCTGTCTCCACTGGCGCTCGCCTTGGAGGAAGGCCGGGCCGAGGGAGCTGGCGACGTGATCGCCTTCATGAAGGTCCGCATGAAGGAGGGCTCCGAGCGCGCGGCCGAATTCTTGGCGGATCGCGTGTTCCAGCTCAACCGCGGCGACGGCAACGTCGAGGTGCCGCGCGTCTCGATCTTCATCAATGCCGCGCTGACGCCGGACGACTACGCCCGGGTGATCGATATCCAGCGGGGGCATTGACCCATGAAGGTTGAAATCCGGCCGACGCCGTACCAGTCGCAGGTCCTGTCCGTTCCCGAGGACCACTTCGTGTTCTTGGGCGGGGGCCGTGGTGGCGGCAAGTCCATGGCGCTGCAATTCCTGATCCTTCGGCACTGCGACCAATACACGACGCGCGCGAAGGTCCTCGTGACCCGGCGGCGGCTGAAGTCCCTGATCCAGTTCGCCGAGGAAATGCGCGCCCTGCTCCGCTCGGCCTATGGACGGGAGGTCGCCTACAACCAGAACGATTCCGTGTTCCGGCTCCCCAACGGCGCGACGATCCAGCTCACCCACGTTGAGTCCCCGTCCGCCCTTTCCGACGTCGCCCAAGGCATGAGCTTTACGCTGATCGCCGTGGACGAAGCCGGCGAAGGTCCGAGCATGGAAGTAATCGACCAGCTCGGCCTTTCGCTCCGCGGCGGCGGCGGGGTGCCGTTGCGCGTGATCTTGGCCGGCAACCCGGGCGGGGCCAACCATTCCGCACTCGCCGAGCGGTACGTGACCGCGCGCGAGCCGTGGGCGCCGTTCGAGTTCGCTGGGAATACGTGGGTCTACGCCCCATCCACCGTCGACGACAACCCGCATTTACCAACGGCATACCGCAAGAACTTCGAGGTACTCCGCCATACGGACCCCGCGATCTACCGCGCCATGCGCTTGGGCGATTGGTCCGCGCTGGTGGGCGATTACTTCCAAGGAATATGGAGCGCCGAGCGGATGGTCATTGACCATCACGACGTTCCGCCGGAGTGTTTCTCGACGCTGAAGCTCTCCATCGACTGGGGTAGCGCCGCTCCAATGGCCGCGGTCCTTGCTGGGCAGCTCGCGTTCGACATTCGGCTTCCGGATGATCGCGTCCTGCCGAAGGGCGCATGGGTGATCTACGACGAACACGCGGAGATAGATCCAAGAAATCTGGCTCGCGGCACCGGACGGACGCCGGGCCAGATTGCCCCCGCCCTCCATGCCATGGCTGGGCGGAACCGTTGTCGCGCACGCGGCGTGATCGACTCGGCCGCGGAGGCACGAACCGCCGGCCGGCTAGAAGCGTCGATCTCTGACCTGTTCCGGGCGGCGGGCATTCGCGTCACGCCCGCAAAGAAGGGCGCGCGCGTCCCACGTTTTGAGCATCTAAAGCAGCTCATGGTCAACGGCGAATTCTTCGTCGCCAGTCGTTGCCGCTACTGGCTGGCGACCGTGCCGAGCCTGCCGCGGGATTCCCGCATCCCCGAGGACGTGGACACGAAGGCCAACGACCACTTCCTCGACGCGACGAGCTACGCGATCGCGGGCGAGGCCCAAGGCCGGGTTCGCGTCACCGCGTTTGGCGCTTCGCAGCGAGAACCAAATATAACGAAAGTGATTCGAGTCTAGCGGGCACCAGCCAAGTGTCGGTAACCACTTCTCTGATATGAGACGATCCATCCGCGGGACGTCACGGAAATTGTCTTTCTCCGGTTGTCCGTCTCGTCTACTTCGCTGTCAATCAGTTTCGCTTCCTCGAGAGATCGCAAATGGGGGCGCATAGCTTGATTGCTTTCAAAGCCGTAGTCCGCAAACTCCCCCGGAGAGGTAAACCCTCCAGCCTTGGCCAACTGATCAAAAACCGTCCAGGCCCTTGGCTTCACATCTTTGGTGTCTGCCGCGGCCTTGTCCGCCACTTCCGACATCCATATCTCCAACAGCTCGTACTTGTCATCTGAACTCAAATCCTTCGACGCCCGGTCAAAAAGCCACATTGAGAAGTCTTCGCTGTACTTCATCGCGTTTCTAAGGTTTGAGTTCCCAACCAAATACAGATGATTGAATCCTCTCGCCTCGACTGGCACCAACGTTTCACCAGAAGTGGCAAAGCTCTCTAACCTAGCCGCGATCAGCGGTTCGATGTACTTGTTCGCTACCGGACTGACGTCAAGCGGCTCAGAAATAACACCTTGCAGCCGCTGCGATGAGGCTACACTTCGTGCAATTCCCCGCGCACCACAGAGAACCCATTTCAGGCCACGCAGGTTCAGTACGTCGTCACGCAGCGCCTCGATTAACTCGCGCGCGGCACGCGAAGTGTTGAGCAGCTCAAGGTTGTCTATGACGCAAACGAAAGCACCATCTTTGGCTTTCGGGAAGGTCTTCGATAGCCAGTCACTGACCATCGCAATGAAGCCCTCCTCCGAAAAGCCGGAGGAGGTGTTCGGGGAAGACCCACCGGATGCAGAACCGCCGAAACCCGCTATCGTCACTCCGCCGCCCTCAGTCACGAATAGCGGAGAGTTCAACCATTGCCTAACCTCGTCAACATCCGGCGCAAACTTGCCCCGACTGCGCAACATCTGCTCGTGCTCGATATAGCATTGCGCGATCTTGAACAACACTTCCTTTTTGAAAGTTCTAGGCTTCGTCTCACCAGTTAGCTGGAAAGGCGGATCCACCAGAATGAGTGCCTGCTCCGTCTCCTTGTTAAAGAATTCGAGCTGAAGCGTGTACGTGCTAACAGCCACCAAGCTCGTCTTTCCTACGCCGTTGGGACCCTCAATAGTTGGATGCGTATCCGCTGACCGCAGGTAGCGACCTAGCCACCTCAACTCATCGTCGCGGCCAACAAGCAAACGGACACCATCGTCGCTCGCCGTTATAGGGCGGGGACTATAGGGATTTTCAGAAAATCCATAGAACTCCCAAACGTTCATAGTCTTCTCGCCTTCCAGACTGCCCCTTATTCTGCGGAAGATAGCAGATACAAAAAGCTTTTCTTTATTTCGGTCCAACCGGCCAGCTATGGTCCTCGCGACACTCAGGAATAGCCCTGACGATACTCGCCGAGGACCAGCCCATGGCCGCCGTTGATTTCAGCACTATCCCCACCGATGTTCCCCTTACCGTCGAGAACATCAACCGCCTCGCGGATCGCGCCGCGGAACTCGCCACGGCCTTCGCGAATCGCATCGGGAACATCCAGCAGCAGGTCGGAGAGGCACGCGAGCGCTATAGCCGCGAGGCCGATGAGATCGTCAACGAAACCGAACCGGCCAACCGCAATGTTGCCCGCCAGTTCGCGAAGCAGCAGGCCGCGATGCGCCTCATCAAGTTCAAGACCAACATCGAGGTTTCGAGCCGCGCCCAGCGGGAGGAGATTCTTCGCCCGCTGGCAAGGCTTGCCGAGGACGCGAAGTTCCTTCTCAGCCTCTGCCACTCCCCCGCCCAGATGCTCGGTCGCGTTGCCTTGGGCGAAACCAAGCGCACCCAGTACCAGCTGCAGCTGGAGGGCGCCGGCCCGGTCGAGCTGGAAACCGCGGCGATCACCGCGATTGCCACGGAGGATGTCGTCCTTTGCGCCGCAATCGTGACCGTGATCGACCGGCGCCCCACGAATCGCCGGCCGTTTACCGCCTCCGCCTTTGCGGAGCGTGCCTACGGGGCGATCCATCGCCAGGTACACGCGAAGCTGCAAGGGGTGATCCTCGCCGAGAAGACGGCCCGCGCCGCCAACGCCGAGTTCATCCGCGGCCGGGCAGACCCGATCATGAACCTGTCGAACCAGCTCGCCGCCCGGGCAATCGCGGAAGCATCCGCCTAGTCGAACTCGGGGCCTCGGTTCGTGGGTGCATCACGCAAGCTGCGCCCTGACGCGAACAGAGGCCCCGACCTAGCCGACGCGCCCGCCTCCCGCCAAGCGGAGGCCTCTAGGCAGGCGATTCGCGCCAAGTGGGCCGATCCTGCCTTCCGGGAGCGAATCTCGGCCCAGATGAAGGCCCGCTGGCAGGACACGGCCTATCGAGAGAACGCGGGCAGCTTCCGGCGGGACGAGCGCACCTACTACTGGCAGCGCGTGTCCTCCGGGCAGATCGTGTCCCGGACGAAGCTCGAAATGCGCCAGCAGTTCGGGCTCAAGTCCCCCGCCCTTGACGACCTCGTGGCTGGGCGCATCCAGACGTCCCGGGGTGGCGAATCGCGCCCAGCGTCCTGCTGAGCGGCGGCCCAAGATGGGTGTTTCCCTAGCCCAAAGGCGCTTCGTCCGCTCCAGCCCGTCCGACCCACAGGAGGGATCGTTTACGACGTCACCGGCCCGGGGCAACGGAGCCGGGCATTCTCACGGAATGAGAATGCATGGAGGCGTCTAGGTAAACTCGGTCTAGACCGGAAACGTTTAGACGCCTAATCTGAATACGCTCCTTTGTTACATAAGTTGTTGATTGTTAATGACACATAGTCAGCCGTTCTATGTGTTTCGCACATATAACATTCTTTTAACATCTTTTTGCGCGAGAGCGCTTGCATTCTCGTCTTCGTCCTGTCATTCTGTGTGCCACTCGCGCCACCACCGGCCGGGGAAGGACCCATATGAACGAGAAGATCGCGAAGCCGCCTTACATCACCTACAAGACCTGGCAGTGGCTCATCGGTGAGCTGCGCACCCATGACGTCCTCCCGGGTGCGATTGACCGTGGCTATCTGAAAAAGCGGTCGGGCTCGGAGCAGTCGGGCCTGATTGCGGCGCTGAAGTGGTTCGGCATGATTGATGACTCCGGCGCTCCGACGCAGCTTTTGCGCGACTACATCGTTGCGGACGAGATCAAAGCCGCCGCGATGTTCAAGAAGATGGTCGAGCAGTCCTACAGCGCAGTCACCGACGGCTCCTTCGCGCTGGGAAGCGCGACGACCAACATGCTCGCGGACAAGTTCCGCGAGTTTGAGATCAGTGGTTCGACGCTGACGAAGTCGATCAGCTTCTTCCTGTCGGCAGCGAAGGACGCGGGCATCAAGGTCAGCCCTCATGCGAAGGCGCCGCCGGCTCCCAGCAATGGCGGTACGAAGCGAAAGACCAAGACTCCGACGCCGCTTCAGCAGACAGCGCCCCGCTGGCGCCCGACCATCACGCGCACGGCAAGCCCAAGCCGCCGCGGGAAGGAATGGTTGCGATCCCGATCCCCATCTTCGGGGGACAGGACGGCGTCATCTACTTGCCCGACCAGATGTCGGCTAAGCAGTGGGAGAACGTCATCAAGATGACGGAGTTCATCCTGCAGAACTACCGCGACACGATGGCCGAGGAGTCGGTTCCGACTGTCAACAAGGAGGAGCCGGGATGAGGAGAGCAGCTGGCTACTCGCGTAAAACCGCCGCCGCGAGTGGCCGAGAAAAAGAAACGCCCCAACCCAAGTCCCCGTCTACTAAACAGGCTTGAGTTGAGGCGCGAGGCGGACAACGGCAAGGCAGTGAGGGCGTCCCTCTGCCGATACCGAGGCCCTTGATACGGCAAAGAGTATACCTCTTTGAACTCTGGTATTCCATATCGCCCTCCTCATACCGACTTGAGGAGGACTTATGTCCGGTGCCAAGACGGTGCATGTTTGCGCGTACAGCCGGTTCCGAAAGGGCCGTCTGGAATACGTCTGCAAGCATATGCGCAGCCCGCCGGGCTGAGCAGCACCCGGGAGCGCCCTTCGGGGCGCCTCCCGTCACTGGCATCACAGTCCCCTCGGGTAATGGAGGCAACATGACTTCTTCGACCGAGGAAGAGAAGGACGTTGCGCAGTGGATGCTTGAGCAATACCGGCGATCCAATCGCCTGGTTCAGGCAACCGCGGCGCGCGGCATTCGAGCCACCTTCGGCGAACAGCACGTCTACAAGAACCGCCAGCACAATTGGGGGATCAACAAGGGCATCCTTGAGGAATTCCGCAAGCTGACGCCTGACGACGTGGTGTGGAGCCGGAGTTCACAAACGTGGCGGCAACGTCGCGAAACCGATCCGCCTGACAAGCGGATGGTCCGCTAACAAAAAGGCCGCCCTTTCGGGGCGGCCTTTCTGGGTCTACTGGTGCCGGAAATAGGAATCGAACCTACGACCTCATCATTACGAATGACGCGCTCTACCAACTGAGCTATTCCGGCGAAGCCTTATTATAGCCTTACTAGGGCCGTTCTCACGAGCCGGGAATCCACGAATTCATGGGGCTTCGGTCAGGAGACCTTAATCTTACGAATGCGCCGCTCTACCAACTGAGCTATTCCGGCGGAAGGCGCGGATTCTAGGCTTCCAGGGCCAGCCGGGTCAATTTACCAGGCTGATCCGCAGTTCCTTGGGCAGGGCAAACACCACGTCCTCGGGCTTGCCCTCCAGGTGCTCGACCACGCCGGCGCCCAGGTCACGCAGGCGGGCGATGACCCCTTGCACCAGCACTTCGGGCGCCGAGGCGCCGGCCGTGACGCCGACCCGGCGTGCGCCGGCCACCCAGGCCGGATCGATGTGCTCGGCACCGTCGATCAGGTAGGCGCGGGCGCCCTGCTTCTCGGCCAGCTCGCGCAGGCGGTTGGAGTTGGAACTGTTCACCGAGCCGACCACCAGCACCAGGTCGCACTGCTCGGCCAGCAGGCGCACCGCGTCCTGGCGGTTCTGGGTGGCGTAGCAGATGTCGTCGTGTTTCGGGCCCTGGATGGCCGGGAACCGGTCCTGCAGGGCGGCGATGATTTCACGGGTGTCGTCCACGCTCAGCGTGGTCTGGGTCGTGTAGGCCAACTGCTCGGGCTGGTTCACCGCCAGCGTCGCCACGCCGCCCACGTCCTCGACCAGGTAGATCCGGCCTTCGCCGAATTCCTTCTTCCACTGGCCCATGGTGCCTTCCACCTCGGGGTGCCCGGCGTGGCCGATCAGGATCACGTCGCGGCCGGCGCGGCAATGGCGCGCGACCTCGATGTGCACCTTGGTCACCAGCGGACAGGTGGCGTCGAACACTTTCAGGCCGCGGCGCTCGGCTTCGGCACGCACGGCCTGGGAGACACCATGGGCGCTGAAGATGACGGTGGCACCGGCGGGAACCTCGTCGAGCTCCTCGACGAAGATCGCGCCACGCTGGCGCAGGTCCTCGACCACGAAGCGGTTGTGCACCACTTCATGGCGCACGTAGATGGGCGCGCCCAGCGATTCGATGGCGCGCTTGACGATCTCGATGGCGCGGTCGACACCGGCGCAGAAACCGCGGGGATTGGCGAGCAGGACGTCCATGGCGCGGATTATCCGCCCTTTTCCGCCCCGCCCGGGGCCTTGAAGCTGAACAGGACCAGCAGCACGGCGCCGACCACGATGGCCGAGTCGGCCACGTTGAAGGCCGGCCAGTGGTAGCTGCCGGCGTACCAGTCCACGAAGTCCACGACGTAGCCGTAGCGCACCCGGTCCACCAGGTTGCCCAGGGCACCGGCGATCACCAGCGCGAACGGCAGGGCCGTGCGCCAGTCCGAACGCGACGTGCGTGCCAGCATCACCGCCAGCACCCCGCTGATGACCACCGCCAGCGTGCTGAAGAACCAGCGCTGCCAGCCGCCGGCATCGGACAGGAAGCTGAAGGCGGCACCGTAGTTGTGCACCAGGGTCCAGTTCCAGAAGCCGTCGATGACCGGCACGGGCTGGCGATAGACCAGACTGGCCGTCGCCCAGGCCTTGGACCACTGGTCCGCGACGATCAGCAGTGCCGACAGTCCCAGCCAGGACAGCGCGTTCGGCTTGGGCAGTGACATCAGAACCACCGCCGGGTTTCGCCGGCGCCGTTGACGTTCTCGACGCAGCGGCCGCACAGCTCGGGATCCCCGGCATGGCTGCCGACGTCGGCGCGGTAGTGCCAGCAGCGCACGCACTTGCCGTAAGTGGTGGACACCGCATGCACCCAGGGGCCGGCACCGGCCTCGGGTTTGGCCGCCACCGGCTTGAGTTCCAGGCGCGAGGTGATGAAGAAGAAGCGCAGCTCGTCGGCCACCGGCGCGAACCGCGCCAGCGTCGCTTCGTCGGCGTAGATGTCCACCTCGGCCTCGAGCGAGGCGCCGATGGCGCCATCGGCGCGCATGGGCTCCAGCACCTTGCTCACCGCCTCGCGCAGCTCGAGAAGGCGATCGAAGTCCGCGGCCGACAGCGCGGCAGCGGCCGGCAGCGGCGCCAGGCCGTCGTACCAGGTCGCCAGCAGTACATGGCTTTCGCGCGTACCCGGCAGGTGCTGCCAGATCTCGTCGGCGGTGAAGCTCAGCACCGGCGCCACCCAGCGTGCGAAGGCCTCGGCGATGCGGTACATCGCACTCTGGGCCGAACGCCGGCCGTGGCTGTCCGCCTTCATCGTGTACAGGCGGTCCTTGGTCACGTCCAGGTACAGCGAGCCCAGGTCGTTGGTGCAGAAGTTCTGCACCCTGGCGACCACGGCGGCGAAGTCGTAGCGCTCGTAGGCGGCCTTGATTTCTTCCTGCAGCGAGTGGGCGCGGTGCACGGCCCACTGATCGAGCAGCAGCAGCCGGTCGTTCGGCAGCAGGTGCACGGACGGGTCGAAGCCATGCAGGTTGCCCAGCAGGAACCGCGCAGTGTTGCGGATGCGGCGGTAGGCGTCGGCGCTGCGCTTGAGGATCTCGTCGGACACCGACATCTCGTTGCGGTAGTCGGTGCCGGCCACCCAGAGGCGCAGCACGTCGGCACCCAGCGAGTCGTTGACCTTCTGCGGCTCGACCACGTTGCCGACCGACTTGGACATCTTGCGGCCCTGCGCGTCCACGGTGAACCCGTGCGTCAGCACCTGGCGATACGGCGCCGCCCCATCCATCGCGATGCCGGTCAGCAGCGAGCTCTGGAACCAGCCGCGGTGCTGGTCGGAACCTTCGAGGTAGAGGTCGGCCGGCTTGCGCAGGCCGTCGCCCGCGCGCGCCGCCAGCACGCCTTCGTGGGTGACGCCGGAGTCGAACCAGACGTCCAGGATGTCGGTGATCTTGTGGTAGTCGCCCGCTTCCGCGCCCAGAAGTTCCGCCGCATCGAGCTTGAACCAGGCGTCGGCGCCCTGCTCCGCCACGCGGTCGGCCACCGCACGCATCAGTTCCATCGAACGCGGATGCGGCTCGCCGCTGACGTTGTGCACGAACAGCGCGATCGGCACACCCCAGGTGCGCTGGCGGCTGATGCACCAGTCCGGGCGGCCCTCGACCATGCCGGCGATACGCGCCTCGCCCCAGTCGGGCACGAATCCGACCTGCCCGATCGCGGCCAGCGCGTCACGACGCAGGTTCGCCTGCTCCATCGAGATGAACCACTGCGGCGTGGCCCGGAAGGCCACCGGCGACTTGTGCCGCCAGCAGTGCGGATAACTGTGGTTGATCTCACCGCTGGACAGCAGCACACCGCGCTCGCGCAGCAGCTCGACGATGGTCTTGTTCGCCTTCCAGATGAACTGGCCCTCGAAGATCGGCGTGCCCGGCAGGTACACGCCGTTGCCGCCGACCGGATTGAGCTCGGGCGTGGAGTATTTCTCCATCAAGCCGTACTTCAGGCCGACCTGGTAGTCCTCCTGGCCATGGCCGGGCGCGGTGTGCACGGCGCCGGTGCCGGCATCGGTAGTGACGTGATCGCCCAGGATGACCGGGATTTCGCGCTCGTAGAACGGGTGCTTCAGGAGCACGCCTTCGAGCTCGGCGCCCTTCACCGTGCCGCCCTTCTTGGCGTAGTGCGGCAGGCCGTTACCGTCGGTGGCCTCCAGGCCGTAACGCTTGGCGGCCTCGTGGAACAGCGGCTCGGCGATCATAAAGGTACTGGTGCCTGCCCGCGCGCTCGGGGCCGACCATCAGCACGTAGTCGACCTCGGGACCGAGCGTGACCGCCAGCGAGGCGGGCAGCGTCCAGGGGCGTGGTGGTCCAGATCGGCACGCCGACGATGGCGTCGCCGGAATCCACGCCGAACTTCGCCGCCAGCGCCTTCGGGTCGAAGGCGTCGTAGGCCACGTCCACCATCGGCGAAGTCTTGTCGGCGTATTCGATCTCGGCCTCGGCCAGGGCCGAGCCGCAGTCGAAGCACCAGTGCACCGGCTTCACGCCGCGCGTCAGGTGCCCGCGCTCGACGATCTTCGCCAGCGCCCGCAGCATGTCCGCCTCGAAGGCGAAGTCCATGGTGCGGTACGGGTTGTCCCAATCGCCCAGCACGCCGAGGCGCTGGAAATCCTTCGACTGCCCGGCGATCTGCTCGGCGGCGTACTCGCGGCACTTGGCCCGGAAGCCGGCGGCGTCGAGCTTGTCGCCGACCTTTCCGAACTTCTTCTCCACCACCAGCTCGATCGGCAGGCCGTGGCAGTCCCAGCCCGGCACGTAGGGCGCGTCGAAGCCGGAGAGCAGCTTTGACTTCACCACCATGTCCTTGAGGATCTTGTTGACCGCATGGCCGATGTGGATCGAGCCGTTGGCGTAGGGCGGGCCGTCGTGCAGCACGAACAGCGGGCGTTTTTCCGCCTTCGCCTTCGCGCGCACCTGGGCGTACAGCCCCTGCTTCTGCCACCCGGCCAGCATGCCCGGCTCCCGCTTGGGCAGGTCGCCGCGCATCGGGAACGCCGTCTCCGGCAGGCTGATGGTGTGCTTGTAGTCCTTGCCGCCGTTCTCGGTCACGCCAACGCTCCGCGTTCTTCCAGGTCGTGGCGCAAAACGCGCCGGGCTTGCGCCGCATCCAGGTCCATCTGCCGGACCAGGGCGGGCAAATCGTCAAACTTCACTTCGTCGCGCAGCCTGGCGACGAACTCCACTTCGATGCGGCGCCCGTACAGGTCGCCATCGAAGTCGAACACATGCGCCTCGAGCAGCGGCTCCACACCCAGCACCGTCGGGCGCGTGCCCAGGCTGGAGACACTGGCCATCGGCTCGGCGCCGATGCCATGCACCCAAGTAGCGTAGATGCCCGACAGCGCGGGCCGCTTGCCCGCCAGCCTGAGGTTGGCCGTAGGGTAGCCGAGCTTGCGGCCCAGTTGCCGGCCACGCACGACTTTGCCGGCGATCGCGTAGCGCCGGCCCAGGGCGCGGGCCGCGCCGTCGAGGTCGCCGGCGGCCAGGGCCTGGCGGATCGCCGTGCTCGAATACCGTCCGCCCTCGCCGTCCACCGGCGCGATCGCGTCGGCGCTGAAACCCGATTTCGCGCCGAGTGCCTGCAGCAGGGCCAGGTCGCCCCGACGGCCGTTGCCGAAGCGGAAATCCGGTCCGACCCAGACCTCACGCGCCGACAGCCGGCGCACCAGCACCCGGTCGACAAAGTCCTCTGCGCTCATCGCCGCCATCGCCGCGTTGAAACGCAGCAGGCCGACCATGTCCATGCCCAACCCGCACAGGCCCTCGAACTTTGCGCGCGGCAGCAGCAGGCGAGGCGGTGGCTGGTCACGGGCGAAAAATTCGCGCGGCAGTGGCTCGAAACTCAGGGCCACCGCAGCGCGGCCGGCAGTGCGCGCACGCTCGCGCACGCGGTCGACCAGTGCCCGATGCCCCAGATGGAGGCCGTCGAAGGCGCCGATGCAAACCACGCTGCCCTGCGGGCAAAGTGATTCGCCCTCGACGTCCCGGAACAGCCTGCTCATGCCGAAATTATAGCCGGGCTCAGAGCCCGCGCAGTTCGCGCGGCCGCCAGCCGCAGGCCATCAGGGCCAGTCCGTAGGCGCCGGCACCGGCCGCGACCACGGCCAGCAGCCAGCCCCAGCGGGCCATGCCCGACCAGGCACGCCAGTCTCCGATCGCATGGGCCGACATCAGCACCACCCCGGTCATCACCAGCGCCGCCACGCCGATGCGCAGCAGGTGCCGACCCCAGCCGGGCGCGAGCACGAAACCGCCGTCGCGGCGCAAGGCCCGCCACAGCAGCCAGGCATTGGCCAGGCCGGCCAGGCCGGTGGCCAGGGCGATGCCCGCGTGCGCGCCGGACACGCCGCCCAGCCACAGCGGCGTCACCAAGGGCGGCAGTGAGTGCGATGTTGAGGAACACCGTGACCACCGCCGCGCGCATCGGCGTCCGGGTGTCCTGGCGGGCGTAGAAGGCCGACAACAGCACCTTGCTGGCCATGAAGCCGGGAATGCCCAGGCTCATCGCCATCAGGCTCAGGCCGGTCATGCGGGCGTCGCCGGCATCGAATTCGCCGCGCTCGAAGATCGTCACCACCATCGGTTCGGCCAGCAGGGCCAGGCCCAGCGCCGCCGGCACCGCCAGCAGCAGCACGGTGCGCAGGCCCCAGTCCAGGGCCGCGGCATACCCTTCGGCGTCGGTGTCGGCGTGGCGGCGCGAAAGGTGGGGCAGGATGACGGTGGCCAGGGCCACGCCGAACAGGCCCAGCGGGAACTCGATCAGGCGGTCGGAGTAATACAGCCAGCTCTGGCTGCCGTCGATCAACAGCGACGCGAACATGGTGCCGACGATCAGGTTCAGCTGCGCCACCGACGACGAAAACAGCGTGGGCAGCATCAGCCGGCCGACCCGGAGCACGCCCGAATGCCTGAAATCCAGGCGCAGGCGCGGCCGCAGGCCCAACCGGCCCATCGCCGGCCACAACAGCACCAGTTGCATCACGCCCGCGGCCAGCACACCCCAGGCCAGGGCGCTGATCGGCACCGCCAGCAGCGGCGACAGCCACAGCATCGCCGCGATCACCGCCAGGTTGTGCAGCACCGGCGTCACCGCCGGCAGGGCGAAGCGCTGGAAGCTGTTGAGCACCGCGCCTGCCAGCGCCGTCATGGACACCGGGGCCAGGTAGGGAAAACGATGCGCAGCAGGTCGGAGGTGAGCTTGAACTTGGCGGGGTCGTCGAGCGTGCCGGGCGCGATCAGGGCCACCACGGCCGGCGCGGCCAGCATGCCCAGCCCGCTGACCACCAGCACCACCGCGCACAGGGCGCCGGCGACGTGGTGGGAAGTCCTTCAGCGCCGCCGGGTCGTTCTTCTGGCGCAATTCCGACAGCACCGGCACGAAAGCCGAGGCGAAGGAGCCCTCGGCGAAGATGCGCCGCAGGTAATTCGGTATCCGGTAGGCCACCGCGAAGGCATCCACAATGCCGCCGGCGCCGAACAGGTGGGCCTGGACCATGTCCCGGACGAAACCGGCGATCCGGGACAGCAGGGTCATGGCGCTGAACACCGCGGTGGACCGCAGCAGGCCGCCCCGGCTCACGCCCGCACCCCGGCAGGGTTCGGGGAATTGACTCAAGCCATTGAATCGCCCATAATTCCGGGTCTTTCTAGCTCCACCCCTCTTTCCCCGCCGGTTCCGAACACCGACCCGGCCACCAACCATCGATTTCAGGAGCCCTCCGTGGCCAACATCAAGTCCGCCAAGAAGCGCGCCAAGCAGACCCTCGTCCGCAACGCCCGCAATGTCAGCCATCGCTCCATGCTGCGCACTGCCGTGAAGAAGGTCCTCAAGGCGCTGGAAGCCAAGGACGCGCCGGCCGCCGAGGCCGCGTTCGCGACCGCCCAGCCGATCCTGGACCGTTATTCGGCCCGCGGCCTGATCCACAAGAACAAGGCTGCCCGCCACAAGAGCCGCATCTCCGCCCACATCAAGGCGCTGAAGCAGGCCTGATCCGGTCACACCGGAGGGTTGCAGCGAAAGGCCGGCGCAAGCCGGCCTTTCTGCTTTCCGGGTTCCGACGGACCGGCCGGCCCGGCACGTACCGGCCTGCCGCGCGCCCCGGCGCGCATCAGCCATTGCGGCTCATCTCCGCGCGGGCGGCGGCGTCTTCCGCCGCCTCCAGGGCCGCGGCCTTCTGGTCGTCGAAGAACTGCTGGATCTTGAGCACGATCGGCCAGGTGCCCTCGCGGCCGATGGCCGAGACCATGAACCAGGGCTCCTTCCAGTCCAGCTCCTTCACCAGCGCCTCGGCGCGGGCCTGACGCTCGTCCTCCGGCAGCAGGTCGGCCTTGTTGAGCACCAGCCAGCGCGGCTTTTCCAGCATGCCGGGATCGTACTTGCGCAGCTCGTTCTCGATCGCACGCACCTGGGTCGCCGGGTCCACGCCTTCGTCGAAGGGCGCCATGTCCACCAAGGTGCAGCAGCACGCGGGTGCGCTGCACGTGGCGCAGGAACAGGCTGCCGAGGCCGGCGCCGTCGGCCGCGCCCTCGATCAGGCCGGGGATGTCGGCGATGACGAAACTGCGGTCCATCTCGACGCTGACCACGCCCAGGTTGGGGTACAGCGTGGTGAACGGATAGTCGGCCACCTTCGGCGTCGCGGCCGAGACGGCGCGGATGAAGGTGGACTTGCCGGCATTCGGGAAACCGAGCAGGCCGACGTCGGCCAACAGCTTGAGTTCGAGCCGGATCTCGCGCTCTTCGCCCGGGGTACCGGTGCCGGCCTTGCGCGGCGCGCGGTTGACCGAGCTCTTGAAGTGCACGTTGCCCTTGCCGCCGATGCCGCCCTGGGCCACCAGCAGGCGGCCACCGTGTTCGGTCAGGTCGCCGATGATCTCGTCGGTCTCGACGTTGATGACCTCGGTGCCGATCGGCACGCGGATGACGATGTCGTCGCCGGCCTTGCCGAAAGCCTGGCGGCCCATTCCGCTCTGGCCGCTCTGGGCGCGGAACTGGCGCTGGTGGCGGAAGTCGATCAGCGTGTTGAGGTTCTCGTCGGCTTCGAGCCAGACGCTGCCGCCATTGCCACCGTCGCCGCCGTCGGGACCGCCGAGCGGGATGAACTTCTCGCGACGGAAACTGATGCAGCCATTGCCGCCCTTTCCGGCGTACACCATGATCTGGGCTTCATCGACGAATTTCACAGGCAGGTCCCTGGCGGGGGCGCGAGGCCGTCCGCCGCGATTGTGGGCCGTCCGCGTCGCGCCGTGAAGGGCGCGGGCCGCGGTGGCCGGGGTTCAGAAACGAAAAGCCCCGCCGAAGCGGGGCCCTTCAAGCCGGTCCGGGCTGGCCTCAGGCCGCCGGGACGACGCTCACGGTGCGGCGCTTCTTCGGGCCCTTCACGGAGAAGTCGACGACGCCGTCGACCAGCGCGAACAGCGTGTGGTCGCGGCCGAGGCCGACACCCATGCCCGGGTGGAACTCGGTGCCACGCTGGCGGACGATGATGTTGCCCGCTTCGATGGCCTGGCCGCCGTAGATCTTGACGCCCAGGTACTTCGGGTTGGAGTCGCGGCCGTTGCGCGACGAGCCTACGCCTTTTTCTGTGCCATGACGAATGCTCCTCTTGCTTAGCCGGCGATGCCGGTGATTTCGATTTCGGTGAAGTACTGCCGGTGGCCCATCTGCTTGCGATGGTGCTTACGACGGCGGAACTTGACGATGCGGACCTTGTCGAGGCGGCCGTGCGACTTGATGGTGGCGGTGACCTTGGCGCCCGAAACGTTCGGGGTGCCGACGGTGACCTTCTCGCCGTCGCCGATCATCAACACGGAGTCGATGTCGAAGCTCTTGCCTTCCTCGAGGTCGATCTTCTCGACCTTCAGGGTCTCGCCCTGCATAACGCGGTATTGCTTACCGCCGGTAACGATGACTGCGTACATGACCGGGATTCCTCTGTAGTTATTTTGGTCAAACCTGCCCCGCGGTCACGGGACAGAAGCGGAATTCTAGGGGAAACAGGCCTTTACGGTCAATCGCCTGCTGACTTTCCGCCCCGTGACCAGACGACCGGGGCTGCCCGCCCTCGCGGGGAGCGTCAGGCGACTGGACCGGGAAACGGGCTGGCGGATCGGAAAACTTACGTCCAAACCATTGACCAGACAGGTTTTTGTTTCGCCCCGAAGCAGGGTCACAGCCTGCCGACGAGGCCCTGCTAAACTGCCCGGCTGCCCCCTCCGGAGCCTCTCCCAGGCGCATGGACACGATCCGAATCCGCGGTGCCCGTACCCACAACCTGAAGAACATCGACCTGGACCTGCCCCGGGACCGGCTGATCGTCATCACCGGCCTGTCCGGGTCCGGCAAGTCCTCCCTGGCCTTCGACACCATCTACGCCGAGGGCCAGCGCCGCTACGTCGAATCCCTGTCGGCCTATGCCCGGCAGTTCCTGAGCGTGATGGAAAAGCCCGACGTGGACCACATCGAGGGCCTTTCGCCGGCCATCTCGATCGAGCAGAAGTCCACCTCGCACAACCCGCGTTCGACCGTCGGCACCATCACCGAGGTCTACGACTACCTGCGCCTGCTGTTCGCCCGCGTTGGTACCCCGCGCTGTCCGGACCACCACTACCCGCTCGAAGCCCAGACCGTCGGCCAGATGGTGGACCAGGTGCTGGCCCTGCCCGAGGACCGCCGCTACATGCTGCTGGCCCCAGTGATCCGCGAGCGCAAGGGCGAACACGCCCAGGTGTTCGACCAGCTGCGCGCCCAGGGTTTCGTGCGCGTGCGCGTCAATGGCGTGCTGCACGAGCTCGATTCGGTGCCGGCGCTGGCGCTGCGCCAGAAGCACACCATCGAAGCCGTGATCGACCGTTTCAAGCCGCGCGCCGAGCTCAAGCAGCGCCTGGCCGAAAGTTTCGAGACCGCACTCAAGCTCGGCGACGGCCTGGCCCAGGTCCAGGACCTGGACGACGAGACCGCCGCGCCGCTGCTGTTCTCGTCCAAGTTCAGCTGCCCGGTCTGCGATTACGCCCTGCCCGAGCTCGAGCCGCGCCTGTTCTCGTTCAACTCGCCGGTGGGCGCCTGCCCGAGCTGCGACGGCCTGGGCATCACCCAGTTCTTCGATCCCTCGCGCGTGGTCGTGCATCCCGAGCTGAGCCTGGCCGCGGGCGCCGTGCGCGGCTGGGACCGCCGCAACGCCTACTACTTCCAGCTGATCGCCTCGCTGGCCAAGCACTACGGCTTCGACCCCGACACGCACTGGCAGGAGCTGAGCGAACAGGTGCGCCAGGCCGTGCTGTACGGCAGCGGCGAAGAGATCATCACCTTCACCTACCTCACCGAATCCGGCGGCCGCACCCAGCGCAAGCACAAGTTCGAGGGCATCGTGCCCAACCTCGAGCGACGCTACCGCGAAACCGAATCGCAGGTGGTGAAGGAAGAGCTGGCCAAGTTCATCTCCGACCGTGCCTGCCCCGACTGCGGCGGCGCGCGCCTGAACCGTTCGGCCCGCAACGTCTTCGTGGCCGAACGCAACCTCTCGCAGATCACCCAGCTGCCGGTGGACGAGTCGCTGGCCTTCTTCTCCGACCTGACCCTGCCCGGCTGGCGCGGCGAGATCGCCGCCAAGATCGTCAAGGAAATCCGCGATCGCCTGCGTTTCCTGGTGGATGTCGGCCTCGACTACCTGACCCTGGAGCGCAAGGCCGACAGCCTGTCCGGCGGCGAAGCCCAGCGCATCCGCCTGGCCTCGCAGATCGGCGCCGGCCTGGTCGGCGTGATGTACGTGCTGGACGAGCCTTCCATCGGCCTGCACCAGCGCGACAACGAGCGCCTGCTCGGCACCCTCACCCGGCTGCGCGACCTCGGCAACACCGTCATCGTGGTCGAACACGACGAGGATGCGATCCGCCTGGCCGACCACATCGTCGACATCGGGCCCGGCGCCGGCGTGCACGGCGGCGAAGTGGTGGCCCAGGGCAGCTATGCCGACGTGCTGAAGGCGCCGCGCTCGATCACCGGCGCCTACCTGTCGGGCAAACGCCGCATCGAGATCCCGAAGAAGCGCCACAAGCCCAACCCGAAGATGTCGCTCAGGCTGCTGGGCGCCAGCGGCAACAACCTCAAGGACGTGGACCTGACGATCCCGGCCGGGCTGTTCACCTGCATCACCGGCGTGTCCGGTTCGGGCAAGTCCACGCTGATCAACGACACGCTCTACCACCTGGCCGCGAACGAGCTCAACGGCGCCTCGCACACGCCGGCGCCGCACCGCGAGATCGTCGGCATGGAGCTGTTCGACAAGGTCGTGGACATCGACCAGTCGCCGATCGGCCGCACGCCACGCTCCAACCCGGCCACCTATACCGGCCTGTTCACGCCGCTGCGCGAACTGTTCGCGCAGGTGCCGGAAGCGCGCGCCCGCGGTTATTCGCCGGGCCGTTTCAGCTTCAACGTGCGCGGAGGCCGCTGCGAGGCCTGCCAGGGCGATGGCCTGATCAAGGTCGAGATGCACTTCCTGCCCGATGTCTACGTGCCCTGCGACGTCTGTCACGGCAAACGCTACAACCGCGAGACGCTGGAGATCCACTACAAGGGCTACAGCGTGCACGACGTGCTGGAGATGACGGTCGAGGATGCGCTCAAGCTGTTCGAGCCGGTACCGACCCTGGCCCGGAAGCTCGAGACGCTGGTGGACGTCGGCCTGAGCTACATCAAGCTCGGCCAGTCGGCGACCACGCTGTCGGGCGGTGAGGCGCAACGCGTCAAACTGTCGAAGGAACTCAGCCGCCGCGACACCGGCCGCACGCTCTACATCCTCGACGAACCGACCACCGGCCTGCACTTCCACGACATCGAACACCTGCTGGCCGTGCTGCACAAGCTGCGCGACGACGGCAACACCATCGTCGTGATCGAACACAACCTGGACGTGATCAAGACCGCCGACTGGGTGATCGACCTCGGTCCCGAGGGTGGCCACCGTGGCGGCCAGATCCTGGCCGAAGGCACGCCGGAGGACCTGGCGGCGGTTCCGGGTTCGCACACCGGCCGTTTCCTGGCCAAGCTGCTGGCGCCCGCCGCGCCGGCCAAGCGGAAGAAGAGCGCATGAGCCACGTGGTCTACACCTGGACATCGAAGCGCGCTGGCGCGACATGGACGCCTTCAACCATGTCAACAACGCCAGTTACCTCGGCTATGTCGAAGAAGCACGCGTGCGCTGGTTCAAGTCACTCAGCACCGACTGGGCCGGCGAAACCGCCGCACCCGTCATGGCGTCGGTGACGATGAACTACCGGCGCCCGGCGGTATGGCCGGAAACACTGCGCATCGAGCTGATCGCCGAGCGCACCGGCAACAAGAGCCTGACCTGGGCCACCGCATCGTCGCCGCCGGCTCGGCGGACACGCTGTATTGCGATGGCCACACCGTGCTGGTCTGGATCGACCGCAGCGGCCAATCCGTGTTGCTGCCGGAGAACGTGCGCGCAGCCTGCGCCGTCGGTTAAGGCGCCTCGCGCCGCACCGGCACTTCGGCGTAGAGCCGGCGGCCGTCGGCCAGCACCAGACGCAAGCGCGCGGTATCGCCTTCAGCCAGCGGGCGCAGCGGTTTCATCAGCATCAGGTGCAGGCCATTGGGTTCGAATCGCAGTTCGCCGCCAGCGGGAACCTGCAGCTTGCCCGCGGGCCGCATCCGGCTGACGCCATCCACCTGTTCGGTGCGGTGGATCATCGGCATGCCGAAATCGAGGCTCTCGACATCCACCACGTCCACGGCCATGGCGCACGGATTGCGCAGCACCAGGTAACCGGCCAGCGTGCTGGCACCCGGCGGCGCGGCACGCACCCAGGCTTTTTCGATCAGAGGGACACAGTCGGTCTCAGCCCCAACGGCGGCTGAAGACGAAAGGGCAAGCATCAACCCCATGGAAAGGCGCAGTACGTTCATGGGCCTATGATAATCCCACGCGCCCCAGGAGTTCCGCATGACCCGTACCCTGCTTGCCGTCGCCTTCGCTTCCCTGTTCGCCGCCCCGGCCCACGCCGCGGCATCCCGCCTCACCATCTACAGCGGCGACTACGACGCCGTGGTGCAGTCCGAGGCGATGCCTGGCGGCCCGGGCTTCGCGCTGTTCGACTCCACGCTTGGTTTCGACCTGCGCAAGGGCGAAAACCGCGTCAGCCAGGGCGGCCTGCCGACGGCGCTCGACGCCAGCTCGGTGCGCCTGAAGCCGCGCGGCAACGCCAGCGTGCGCGGCCAGCGTTTCGACTTCGCGATCGCCGGCCAGGACGAACTGCTGCGCCGCTCCATCGGCCAGACCGTGACCGTCGAACAGTCCAGCGGCGGCAACCGCCAGAGCCATACCGGCGTGCTGATGGCGGCCGGCAACGGCCTCACGCTGCGCCTGCCCGACGGCCGGGTGAAGGTGCTGTCGGAATATTCCAGCTTCGAGCTGCCGGTGCTGCCCGAGGGCATCGTCAACGAACCCACGCTGACCTGGGACATCGCCGGCACCGGCCGCCAGGAATTCGACCTGGCCTACGCCACCGCCGGCCTGGCGTGGCGTGCCGAATACCAGGGTGGACCTGGCCGGACAGGCCAAGGCCTGCCGCATGGACATCGACGGTGCGGCGATGGTGGCCAACCGTTCGGGCGCCGATTTCAACGGCGTGGCGCTGACGCTGGTTGCCGGGCAGCCGAACCGCGCGCCGGCTTCCGGGCCGATGCAGGCCAAGGGCTACGCACGCGCCGAAATGATGGTGGCGGATGCCGCCGCCCCGGCCCCGGTCGCTTCCGGCGAATACCACGCCTACCGCATGCCAGGCAGCGCCAATCTGCCCCAGGGCAGCGTGCAACGGCTGCCGCTCATCAACCCCGCGCGCGGCGTCGCCTGCGAGCGCCGCTACGAAACACGTTCGCAGATGGGCGACTGGCGTCCGCCCTACCCGCTGATCGACGCCGGCTTCAATTCCGGAACCAGTGCACATGAGGTGATCGCCAGCCTGCAGTTCGAGAACCGCAAGACCGACGGCCTCGGCGTACCGCTGCCGGCCGGCCGCGTGCGCGTGTTCGACGGCGGTGACCTGCTGGGCGAAGCCACGCTCGGCCACACGCCGGCGAACGCCCGCACCACGCTGGACCTGGGCACCGTGTTCGACCTGACCACCGAACGCACGCGCGATGATTTCCGCCTGGACCGCACCGGCCGCACGATGGAAGAGCGTGTCTCGATCATCGTCCGCAACGCCAAGCCCGAAGCCGCCACCGTGCACGTGGTCGAGCAGATGACGCGCTGGAGCGACTGGGAAATCGTGTCCAGCACCGTGCCGGCGGGCAAGCGCGATGCCCAGACCGCCGCGTTCGCCCTGACCGTGCCTGCGGGCGGCACGGCGAAAGTGACCTACACGGTGCGGTATCGTTGGGCTCCCGACGTCCAGATTCCCTGAGGCCCGCATGAGCATCGAACTGCACCGCCACGGCGACATCCACGAGATCCGCCTGGCCCGCCCGCCGGTCAATGCGCTGACGCCGGAGCTGCTGCTGGCGCTGCGCACGGCGGTGCAGGCGGCGCCTTCGGAAGGCGCGCGCGGCATCGTGCTCACCGGCGGCACGCAGATCTTCTCGGCCGGCATGGACGTGCCGCACCTGATGGGCCTGGACCGGGCGGGCCTGAAGGCCGGCTGGTCCACGCTGTTTGCCGCCGCGCGCGCCATTGCCGGCTCGCGGGTGCCGGTGGTGGCCGCGATCGGCGGTCACAGCCCGGCCGGCGGCTGCGTGCTGGCGTTGTGCTGCGACTACCGCATCATGGCGCGCGGTCCCTTCCGCATCGGCCTGAACGAGGTGCAGGTGGGCCTGGTGGCGCCGGACTCGATCCAGCACCTGATGCGGCGCGTGGTCGGCACCTATCGCGCCGAACGCCTGCTGGTCGCTGGCGCCCTGGTCGAGGCGGAGCAGGCCCATGCGATCGGCCTGGTCGATGAACTCACCGAGGCCGAAGGGGTCGTCACCCGCGCCGTGCGCTGGCTCGAGGAACTTCTGGCGCTGCCGTCGGGCGCCATGCTGGCCAGTCGCGACATCGCCCGGGCCGATGCGGTCGCCGCACTGGAGGCCTTCCAGGACGACCAGCTCGATGCCTTCATCGAAGACTGGTATGCGCCCGGCACCCAGGCCGCTCTGCAGGCCCTGGTGGCGCGACTCAAGAAGTGAACGCCGCGACACCCCTGAAATGTTTCGTTATGGTCATGCTGCTGGGACTGCTTGCGGCCTGCGCCGAACCCGTGCCACCCGCCTTCGCCGACTACGTCGGCCACTGGCGCGGCGACGGCATGCGGCTGGTGATCCGCGCCGACGGCCATGCCGACTACGACCGGGTGCAGGCGCAGCGCCGGGTCTCGATCGAAGGCAATGTGCACAGCTTCGACGATGACGGCTTCCGCATCGGCGTGGGGCCGCTGAGCGCCGATTTCGATGTGCAGCGCGGACCGCACCTGGACAACGGCCGCTGGCGCATGACGGTGGACGGGGTCGAGCTGACGCGCGTGGACATCCTGCCGGTCGAAAGCGGCCAGGACAGCCTGAGGTTGTGATCAGGCGCCGGTCGCCACCGGCCGCGAGGCGTCGCTGACCCAGCCGCTCCACGACGCCGCATGGATGCGCGCGCCAGCAAGGCCCGCATGTTCCATCGCCAGCAGGTTGTGGCAGGCGGTCACGCCGGAGCCACAGCCGAGCACGACTTCGCGCGGATCGCGCCCTCCCATCAGCCGTTCGAAGTCGGCACGCAGGGCCCCGGGCGCACGGAAGCGACCGTCCGCCAGGTTGTCGGTGTAGGGGCGGTTGCGGGCGCCGGGCACATGGCCCGCGACCGGATCCAGCGGTTCGATTTCGCCACGGAAACGTTCCGGCGCACGTGCGTCCAGCAACCAGCCTGGCGCGTCGTGAAGGCGCGTCCGCACCTCGTCGGTGCCGGCCACCTGCGCCATGTCGAAGTCGCCCTCGTAGGCACCCGCCTTGGGCGTCGGCGGCACGGTCTCCAGCGGCAGGCCCAGCGCGGTCCAGCGCGCGAAACCGCCGTCCAGCACCGCCACGCGCCGGTGCCCCAGCAGCCGCAGCAGCCACCAGAAACGCGCGGCGGCCATGGCGCCGTCGCCCGCGTCGTAGGCCACGACCTGCGAGGCCGGCGTGATGCCGAGTCGCACCAGCACCGCGCGGAAATCGGCAGCTTCGGGCAAAGGGTGGCGCCCGAGCGATGCCGGCTTGCAATGGTCGGAAAGATCGCGATCCAGATGCGCGTGCCCCGCGCCCGGAAGATGCGACACCTGCCAGGCGCGTTCGCCGGCGCCGGGATCGGCACCGGCCAGTACATGGCGGCAATCCACCACGACCAGTGACGGGTCGCCGTACGCGGCGGCCAGGTCCTCGGCGGAAACCAGCGTGGTCCAGTTCATGGGGCCTGCTCCAGGCGGTGGCGGAAGTTCACCAGCATCGCGGCGGTCGCGCCCCAGATGCGGTGGTTGCCGTAACGGTACTCCAGCAGGCGCCGGCGCCGGCCCTGCCAGTCCACGTCCAGCTCGTGCACGTTGGCCGGGTCGAGCAGAAAACCCAGCGGCACCTCGAAGGCCTCCGCCACTTCCGATGGATCCAGTCGCGGCACATAGTCCCCCGTCACCGTCGCCACCACGGGATAGACATGGAAGCCGGTGATGGTGACGAACGGATCCAGGTAACCGAGCGGCGAGGACAGCGACGCGGCCAGGCCGACTTCCTCCTGCGCCTCGCGCAGCGCGGCGGCCACCGGGTCGGCGTCATCGGCCTCGATGCGGCCACCGGGAAAACTGATCTGGCCGGCGTGCAGGCGCAGCGCTTCCGTGCGGCGGGTGAGCAGCACGCGTGGCCCATCGGCGCGGGCGACCAGCGCGACCAGCACGGCGGCCGGACGCAACAGGGTGCCCGCAGGCAACAGATCGGCAAGTTCGGAATGGTTCCAGCCCGGCCCGGGCGGCGGCTGGGCGAGCGGATGCAGCGCGCGGGGCAGGCGTTCGAACGGATCGAACGGCGGCGTCACACCCGCTGCGCCTCGCGTCGCGGCAGCACCACTTCCATCAGGTGCAGGCGCTCGTCGTCGTTCATCTGCGGCCACCGGGCGATTTCGGCGGTAGTGCGCAGGCAGCCTTCGCACAAGCCCGCGAGGTCGAGGGAACAAACCCCGACGCAAGGACTGAGCACCGCACGGAAAGGACTGCTGTTCATGGCTCCGGACACGAAACCGCCGCGCCGGGGAGACCCGGCGCGGCGGCAGTGTGTGCTTACTTGACGCTGACCAGCTTGATGTCGAACACTGGGCCTGGCCCGGGCCGACCGGCGAACGCGGGTCGTTGCCGAAAGCCTTCTCGGCCGGCAGGAAGACTTCCCAGCGCGCGCCCGTCGGCATCATCACCAGGGCTTCGCGCACGCCCATGATCGGGAACTCGCTGACCTTGAAGCTGGCCGGGGTCGGATTCTGCTGGGCGTAGGTGTTGGCGAACTCCTGGCCGCTGGAAACCGAGCCGCGGTAGTGCATCTGCACCGTGCTGGCCGTGGTCGGCTTGGCGCCGGCACCCGGCTCGATCACGCGGTACTGCAGGCCGTTGGGCAGGGTGGTGACACCCGGCTTGGCGCGGTTGGCGGCAAGGAAGGCGTCGGACTTGGCCTTGTTCTCGCGCGCCACGCGCTCGAACTCGGCGCGGGCCTGGCCGACCATGCGCTGCTGCAGGCCGCTCAGCTGGGCGTCCATCTGCTCCTGCGGGTGGGCCGGCGCCTTCTTGGCGAAACCGTCCTGCAAGGCGCGGATCACCGCATTGATGTCTACATCGACGTTCTGCTGCGCCAGGTCCTTGCCCAGGTCGTAGCCGATCGCATAGCTCAACACCGGCTTGTTGACCGGCGCCGGGGCCGGCTGGGCCTGCGGAGCCGAAGCCGGGGCGGTCTGGGCCAGGGCAACGCCGGCGCTCAGACCAAGGGCCGCCAGACTGGCAGCCAACAGACGCAACTTCATCAGGAATCTCCAGTTGTGGATGCGGGGACCATGTGGGGCCCCAAAGGCCGCGCTAGGATAGCCCCCGCACGGCTGAACCGCTACTGACATCAGCCAGTGCCGGCGTCGGACCCGTACGGGCGGCCGAAGTTCATTCATCCACGGAGTTCCCATGGCTTTCAGCAACCTGCTGGTCGAGGACAGCGGCGCCATCCGGCGCATCACGCTCAACCGTCCCGACAAGCTCAACGCGCTCAACCACGCCACCCTGACCGAACTGCATGCCGCCTTCGAGGCCGCCGGCACCGATGCCGATATCCGCGTGGTGGTATTGACCGGCGCCGGCCCCAAGGCCTTCGTGGCCGGCGCCGACATCGCCGAGATGAGCGGCCTGAGCCCGGTCCAGGCGCGCGACTTCTCCCGCCACGGCCAGCGCCTGATGAGCCGGATCGAACAGCTGGGCAAACCCGTGCTGGCCATGGTCAATGGTTTCGCCCTGGGCGGCGGCCTGGAGCTGGCCATGGCCTGCCACCTGCGCATCGCCGCCGACACCGCGAAACTGGGCCAGCCCGAGGTCAACCTGGGCCTGATCCCCGGTTTCGGCGGCTCCCAGCGCCTGCTGCGGCTGGTCGGCCGCGGCGCCGCGCTGGAACTGTGCCTGCTGGGCGCCCCGATCGACGCCACCCGCGCCGCCCAGCTCGGCCTGGTCACCCGGGTGGTGCCGGCCGACCAGTTGGAGACCGAAACCCAGAAGTTGGCGGAACAGTTGGCCGCCGCGGCGCCGCAAGCCCTGCGCGGCGTGCTGGACACCGTGCTGACCGGCGGCGAGGCGCCCCTGGAGGCGGGCCTGGACTACGAAACCCAGGCCTTCGCGCTGGCCTTCTCCACCGAGGACATGAAGGAAGGCACCGGCGCCTTCCTGGCCCGGCGCAAGCCGCAGTTCACGGGCCGCTGAGGCGCGGACCGGCGCCATGCGCCCGCAGCGCTTCCACGGCGGACTGAGGCTGGCGGGCCACAAGGCCGAGTCCAGCGCCGACGGCCTGCGGCCCTGCCCGCCACCGGCGCGGCTGCGGGTGCCATTGCTGCAGCACGCCGGCCGCGCCGCCGAAGCCTGCGTCGCCGTCGGCGAACGGGTGCGGCGCGGGCAATGCATCGGCCGCGCCGAGGGCGAGTACAGCGCCGACGTGCACGCACCGTGCGCGGGCCGGATCCAGGCCATCGAATCCGGCGAGTCGCCCGCTTTCCCGGGGCAGCGCGTGGTCGAAGTCTGGATTGATGTGGAAGGCGACGGCGTCACGACGCTGCCGCCACTCGACTGGACCCTCGCCTCCCCGGAAACACTGCGCGAGCGCATCCGCGAAGCCGGCATCGTCGGCCTCGGCGGTGCCGGCTTCCCGACCGCAGAAAAACTCTCGGCCTGCCGCGAGCGCCTGGTGCTCAACGGCGCCGAATGCGAGCCCTGGATCGCCTGCGACGACGCCCTGCTGCGCGCCCACGCCGACGAAGTGGTGCTGGGCGGCCGTCTGCTGGCGCGCGCCACCGGCGCCGCACGCGTGCAGCTGGCGGTCGAGGACAGCATGACCGCCGCGCTCGAAGCCTGCCGCGCGGCGCTGGCCGGACACGGCGCCGGCGAGGTCGAACTGGCGGTCGTGCCGACGATCTATCCCGAAGGCGGCGAACGCCAGCTGATCCAGGCGCTCACCGGCCGCGAGGTGCCACGCGGCGGCTTGCCGCGCGACCTGGGCGTGATCGTGCAGAACGTCGCCACCGCGCGTGCGGCCTGGCGTGCGGTGACGCTGGGCGAAACGCTGACCGAACGCATCGTCACCGTCACCGGTCCGGGCGTGGCGAACCCGGGCAATTACGTCGTGCCGCTGGGCACGACGGTTTCGCACCTGGTCGAACAGGCCGGCGGCTACACGCCCGATGCCGCCCGCCTGCTGCTGGGCGGACCCATGATGGGCCTGGCGCTGCCGCACGACGACGTGCCGGTGGGCAAGACCCACAACTGCGTGCTGGTGCAGACCGCCGCCGAGGTCGCGGCCGAAACGCTTGAACCCGAGATGCCCTGCATCCGCTGCGGCGACTGCGCGCCGGTCTGCCCGGCCCGGCTGCTGCCGCAGCAACTGCTCTGGCAGGTGCGCGCCGAACGGCCGGAGCGCGCTGCCGACCAGGGCCTGTTCGACTGCATCGAATGTGGCTGCTGCGACCTGGCCTGCCCCAGCCACATCCCGCTGACCGCGCACTTCCGCCACGCCAAGGGCGAACAGCGTGCGCGCGCCGCCGAAACCGCCCGTGCCCTGGCGGCGCGCGAACGCCATGAATCGCGCCAGCAGCGCCTGGAGCGCGAAGCCGCCGAACGCGTCGAACGGGATGCCGCGCGACGCCGCAACGCCGCCAGCCCCGACGCGGTGGCCGCGGCGCTGGAACGCGCCCGCGCCAAACGCGCCGCACCGGGCGAACCAGGGGCGGGCGCGTGAAAACCTTCGACACCGCCAGCGCCCCGCACCTGCCGCCGAAGCGCAACGTGCGCACGGTGATGGGCCTGGTGCTGCTGGCTCTGGCACCGGGCGTGCTGGCGCACGGCTGGTTCTTCGGTCCGGGCATCGCCATCCAGATCGTATTGGCGACCTTGTTCGCGCTCGGTTTCGAAGCCGCGATGCTCAGGCTGCGCGGCCGCCCGCTGCGGCCCTTCCTCACCGACCTGAGCGCGCCGCTGACCGCGGTGCTGTTCGCGCTGTCGGTGCCGCCGCTGGCGCCGTGGTGGATCGCGGCGATCGGCATGGCCGCGGCGATCATCCTGGCGAAACATCTCTACGGCGGACTGGGCCACAACCTGTTCAACCCGGCGATGGCCGGCGTGGCGGTGGTGCTGCTGTGTTTCCCGCGCGAATTCACCCAATGGCTGCCGCCGGCCGGACTGGATCCGTCTATCGGTCTGCCCGGCTTGGGCGACAGCCTGCGCGTGGTCTTCACCGGCGTGCTGCCGGCGCCCTGGGGGCTGGGACACCATCGCCCAGGCCACGCCGCTGGACACGGTGCGCACGCTGGCCGGCCAGAGCGCCACGCTGGCGGAGATCCGGCACGACCCGCTGTTCGGCGATTTCGGCGGCCGCGGTTGGGAATGGGTGGCCAACTTCTTCGCGTTGGGCGGCTTTTTTCCTGCTCTGGAAGCGGGTCATACCCTGGCAGGTACCGGTGGCGACCCTGGGCACGGTGATCCTGCTCACCCTGCCCTTCTGGCTGTACGACCCCGACCTGCACCCGTTCCCGCTGCAGCACGTGTTTTCCGGCGCACTGGTGCTGGGCGCGTTTTTCATCGCCACCGACCCGGTCAGCGGCTGCACCACGCCGCGCGGGCGGCTGGTGTTCGGCATCGGCGTGGCCGTGCTGACGCTGCTGATCCGCCGCTGGGGCGCCTTTCCCGACGGCGTCGCTTTCGCCGTGCTGCTGATGAACTGCGCGGCGCCCTGGATCGACCTGCACACGCGTCCGCGCATCTACGGCGAAGGCCGGTCGCCATGAACGGCACCGCGCGAGAACCGCTGCGCGCCGCCGCCCAGCTCGGCCTGGCCGGTCTGCTGGCGGCACTGCTGCTGGCCGGCACCTGGGTGCTGACCCGCGAACACATCGTCGCCGCCGAACACCACGCGCAGATGGCGGCACTGGAAATCGTGCTGCCGTCCACGCGTTACGACAACGACCTGGTGGCCGACAGCGTGCAGGTGCACGCCGAAGCCTGGCTGGGCCTGGACACGGCGACCGTGCACCGCGCGCGCCTGGCGGGCGAACCCAGCGCGCTGGTGCTGCAGGTTTCGGCGCCGGACGGTTATGCCGGCCCGATCCGCCTGCTGGTCGCCGTCGCGCAGGATGGCCGCGTGCTCGGCGTGCGTGTCACCGGCCACCAGGAAACGCCGGGCCTGGGCGATGACATCGAAGTGGAACGAAGCGACTGGATCACCCGCTTCACCGGCCGCGCGCTGGGCGACCCGCCCGCGGACCAGTGGGCGGTGCGCCGTGACGGCGGCCATTTCGACCAGTTCGCCGGCGCCACCGTCACCCCGCGCGCGGTGGTGCGTGCGGTGAAACGCTGCCTCGCTTTCGTCGCCCGCCACGGCGACGAACTCAGGGCCGCACCGGCCGGCGCTACACTGCGCTTCGACACCGCCCCCGACGACACCGCCCCGCGATGAGCGCCACCACGCCCCGCGCGATCCTCGAATACGGCCTGGCCAGCGGCAATACCGGCCTGGTGCAGCTGCTGGGCCTGTGCCCGTTGCTGGCGGTCAGCAACAACGCCGTCAACGCGCTCGGCCTGGGCCTGGCGACGGTGCTGGCGCTGACCCTGACCAATGCCTCGGTGTCGCTGCTGCGGCGGCTGACCGGGCGCGACGTGCGCATCCCCGCCTTCGTGATGATCATCGCCGCGGTGGTGACCTCGATCGAACTGGGCCTGCGCGCCTGGCTGCCGGAACTGCATGCGGTGCTCGGCCTGTTCATCCCGCTGATCGTCACCAACTGCGCGCTGATGGGGCGCGCCGAGGCCTTCGCGTCGCGGCACGACCCGGCGCGCGCCGCGCTGGACGGTTTCGCCATCGGCCTGGGTTTCCTCTGGGTGCTGCTGGTGATCGGCGTGGTGCGTGAGCTGCTGGGCGAAGGCAGCCTGTTCGCCGGGGCCGGCCGCCTGCTCGGCCTGCCCGGCCTGGAGCTGGCGGCGGCGGGTTATCCGGGTTTCCTGCTGGCGGTGCTGCCGATCGGCGCCTTCCTTGGTGCTCGCCGGCCTGATCGCGCTGCGCCAGGGCTGGCGGCAGCGGCGCGGGACCGCCGCATGAAGCCGGCGCAGCGCCGCGAACTGTTCGCCCGCCTGGCCGAACTCAATCCGCACCCGAAGACCGAACTCGAATACCGCACGCCCTTCGAACTGCTGGTGGCGGTGACGCTGTCCGCCCAGGCCACCGACGTGGGCGTGAACAAGGCCACGCGCAAACTCTTCCCGGTCGCCGATACGCCGGAAAAATCCTCGCGCTGGGCGAGGACGGCCTCAAACGCCACATCTCGACGATCGGGCTGTACAACGCCAAGGCCGCCAACATCATCGCCGCCTGCCGGATCTTGGTGGAAAAACACGGCAGCGTGGTGCCGCAGGACCGCGAATCGCTGGAGGCCCTGCCCGGCGTCGGGCGCAAGACCGCCAACGTGGTGCTCAATACCGCCTTCCGCCAGCCGACCATGGCGGTGGACACCCACATCTTCCGGGTCGCCAACCGCACCGGCCTGGCGCCGGGCAAGACCGTGCGCGCGGTCGAGGACAAACTGCTCAAGTCGGTGCCGCCCGAGTACCTGATGGATGCGCACCACTGGCTGATCCTGCACGGCCGCTACGTCTGCAAGGCCCGCAAACCCGACTGCCCGCAGTGCGTGATCCGCGACCTGTGCGCTTACCGCGACAAGACGCCAGCCGACGATGAAGTCCCCGCCAAAACAAACGCCCCCGGTCCGGAGACCGGGGGCGCGAAGTCCGCCAGACCGCGGCGGGTGCAGCCTTAGAACGCGAACTGGGCGCGCACGGCGTACTGCGCGGTTTCGTCGCCCGTGACCTCGTTGTCGCCCTGGGTGTAGTTGAACATGAAGCGCAGGTTCGAGTTCACGTAGTAGTTCATGCCCAGGATCATCGACTCGGCCTCGGTGTTGAACAGGTCCTTGTTCTCGATGTGGTCGTAACGCGCGGTCAGCTCCCACAGGCCCTTGTCGGTGACCTTGGGCGAACCGAACACGCCGGTCTGCGGCTTGTAGATCTTCTGGCCGCCATTAAGCATCCAGCTGCCCTGGATGTAATAGGTCTCGACTTCCTGGTCGCCGCCGATCGGCTGGCCGTAGCTGGCGTTGGCGTACTCGGACTGGAAGAACAGCGGACCGAACTGGCCGGCCGCTTCCAGGCCAAAGGTATCCACCTGGTTGCGGCTGGCGCCGGTGGTGGTGGCGATCAGCTGCGACGGACCGCGACGGCCCGCGTAGTTGACGCTGGCGGCCAGGTCGGCCGAACCCTGGTTGGCGTCCTCATGGCTGGCCGAGGCGCCCAGGTGGAAGGTCTGGGTGCCGCTCATGATCGGCGCCCAGGTGGCGCGGCCGGACACGCCCATGCCCTCGTTGCGGGGGCCCGAAGCACCACGCAGGTTGAACACGGACACGCCGGCGCTGTAGTTGCGGCCGCCGTACAGATAACCCAGGCCCTGCTGGAACTGGCGGCCGCTGTAGATGCCGGTGGCGGAGGCGAACGGGCGCTCCATCATCAGGATCTCGTTCGAGCTGGTCAGTTCTTCCATCGAGCGATAGGGCTTGAAGTGACCGATGGTCAGCTTGCCCAGGCCGAAGGCCTTGGCGATGTAGAGGTCGCGCAGGCCGTCGAGATTGGTGCCGGCGGCGAAGTCCTGCTCCATCTTGTATTCCCAGCCCATTGCGGTGCCGGACAGGGTCAGGCGGGCGCGACGGAATTCGGAGGTGCCGGTGGTCGCGGCCAGATCGCGGTCAAAGGCGTAGATGTCACCGTGTATGCGACCACCGATCTGGGCCGAGAACTGGCCGTCGGGCGAGGTCACCTTGATGCCGCCCTTGGTCTCGACCTTGGGCTGGGTGGCGGCCTGGGCCTTCAGGGCCTCGGCGGTGTCGACGTTGATGCCGGACTGGGCTTCGTCGCGGGCTTCGAGTTCATCGATGCGGCCCATCAGGGCGGCCACCTGGGCCTTGAGCTCGGCGATTTATGGGACGAGGCTTCCGCGGCGACGGCGACGTCGGGGCTGAGGCCGGTGAGTGCGACCGCGAGGGCGGCGGCCAGGGTGGTCAGACGCATGGTGGAACTCCTTGGAAATGTGATGACGCGGCACCGGTGCATGGCCGGATCAACGGCCCCTGCCCCGGTCCGTTACGGGGCTGTTAAGCGAGCACAGGCTGCACCGGTTTCATTACCGCCAGTTGTGAGTTTCATGACAGCCGCGTGACCGGTGTCCGCAGGCTTACGGACGCGACTGTCACACGGTTGTCATGTTTGAGAAACAGGCTTGTCACCCAAGCGTCCTGTAATGGCCGCCATCGGAGGCCCCCTCCGACGCCGTCCATCCATCCGAGGAGTCGTTCCGTGCTCAAGTCCTTCAAGCGCAACCTGGCCACCCTGGCCCTGGCCGCCAGCCTCACCACCGCCGCCCAGGCCGCCGACATCACCGGTGCCGGCGCGACCTTCGTGTTCCCGGTCATGTCCAAGTGGTCGGCCGACTACAACACCGCCACCGGCCACCGCATCAACTACCAGTCCATCGGCTCGGGCGGCGGCATCGCCCAGATGAAGGCCAACACGGTGGACTTCGGTTCGTCCGACGCCCCGCTCAAGCCCGAGGACCTGGCGGCGTCCAACATGATCCAGTTCCCGCTGGTCATGGGCGGCATCGTGCCGGTCGTGAACCTGGCCGGCGTGGCGCCGGGCCAGATCAAGTTCACCGGCCCGCTGCTGGCCGACATCTACCTGGGCAAGGTCACCAAGTGGAACGACCCGGCCATCGCCACGGTCAACCCGGGCCTGGCCCTGCCGGACCAGCGCATCACCGTCGTGCACCGCTCGGACGGTTCGGGCACCACCTTCAACTACGTCAACTACCTGTCCAAGGTCAGCCCGGAGTGGAAGACCAAGGTCGGCGAAGGCACCTCGGTGCGCTGGCCGGTGGGCGTGGGTGGCAAGGGCAATGAAGGCGTCACCGCGTACGTGAAGCAGATCAAGGGTTCGATCGGCTACATCGAACTGTCCTACGCGCTGACCAACAAGGTCGCCTACGGCCAGCTGCAGAACGCCGCGGGCAACTTCATCACCCCGTCCAACGAGTCGATCCAGGCCGCGGCCGCCAGCGCCGAGTGGAGCAAGTCCAAGGACTTCTTCCTGGTGATCACCAATGCCCCGGGCGAGGCCTCCTGGCCGATCACCGCCACCAACTTCGCCCTGCTGTCGAAGAAGCCGAAGAACGTGGAGAACAACCGCCACGCCCGCGAGTTCTTCGCCTGGGCCTACGCCAACGGCGCCCAGCAGGCCACCGACCTCGGCTACGTGCCGCTGCCGGCCCCGCTGGTACAGCAGATCGAGGCCTACTGGGCCAAGTCGCTGACCAAGTAAGGCTGCTCTAGACTGGCCGCGCGCGCCCTCCGGCGCGCGCGGCTGTTTCCGCCCCCGACGGGGCGTCAACGCCGAGTACGACTGAATGCACAGTCCCGCCGCCAACGCCGACACCGCGCCGCGATCCCTGGACGGGATCGGCGACTGGGTGTTCCGCAACATCGTCGCGATCGCCGGCTGGTTCGTGCTGATCACGCTGTTCCTGGCCGCGTTCTCGATGTACTGGGGCGGCCGCGAGGCCTTCGGCGAATTCGGCTGGGGCTTCCTGACCTCGACCGACTGGGACCCGGTGCAGGAAAATACGGCGCCGCCGTCGCGATCTACGGCACCGTCGTCACCACCCTGATCGCCATGATCATCGCCGTGCCGGTCAGCTTCGGCATCGCCCTCTTCCTCACTGAGGTGGCACCGGCCTGGATCCGGCAGCCGCTCGGCGCCGCCATCGAACTGCTGGCCGGCATTCCCTCGATCATCTACGGCATGTGGGGCCTGTTCGTGCTCGCGCCGATCCTGGGCAACCACGTCTATCCTGGATCGACGAAACCATCGGACCCTGGCCGGTGCTGGGCGCGCTGTTCCGCGGCCCGCCGCTGGGCATCGGCATGCTCACCGCCGGCATCGTGCTGGCGATCATGGTCATCCCCTTCATCTCCTCGGTGATGCGCGAGGTTTTCCTGACCGTGCCGACGCGCCTGAAGGAATCGGCCTACGCGCTGGGTTCGACCACCACCGAAGTGGTCTGGGACATCGTGCTGCCCTACACCCGCTCGGCGGTGATCGGCGGCATCTTCCTGGGCATGGGCCGCGCGCTGGGCGAGACCATGGCCGTCACCTTCGTGCTGGGCAACGCGCACCGCATCAGCGCCTCGCTGCTGGAACCCGGCAACTCGATCGCCGCCAGCATCGCCAACGAATTCGCCGAAGCGACCACGCCGATGTACCAGTCGGCGCTGCTGGCGCTGGGCTTCCTGCTGTTCGTGGTCACCTTCATCGTCCTGGCCATCGCCAAGCTCATGCTCATGCAGCTCAAGAAGAGGGAAGGCAAGTGATGTCCGTCGTCGCCGACCGCCTGTTCCTCAAGCGCCGCATCATCAACGGCCTGTCCCTGGTGCTGTCCGGCGCCGCGGCCATCTTCGGCCTGTTCTGGCTGGTCTGGATCCTGTGGACCACGTTCACCAAGGGCGTGGACGCGATGAGCCTGCAGCTGTTCACCGAGATGACTCCGCCCCCGGGCCAGGACACCGGCGGCCTGCTCAATGCCATCGTCGGCAGCCTGCTGATCAGCGCTCTGGCCGTGCTGCTGGGCGCGCCGATCGGCGTGGCCGCGGGAACCTACCTGGCCGAATACGTCAACCACCGCGTGCTGGGCGAGGTGATCCGCTTCGTCAACGA
Organism: Arenimonas daejeonensis; assembly: GCF_007993735.1. Lineage (GTDB taxonomy): Bacteria > Pseudomonadota > Gammaproteobacteria > Xanthomonadales > Xanthomonadaceae > Arenimonas > Arenimonas daejeonensis. The sequence continues at coordinate 2,728,280 of NZ_CP042453.1, forward strand.
CATCCTGCTGTCGGCGCCGTCGATCGTGCTGGGCCTGTTCGTGTACACCCTGGTGGTGCGGACCACCGGCGGATTCTCGGGATTCGCAGGTGCCATCGCCCTGGCGTTCATCGTGCTGCCTGTGGTGGTGCGCACCACTGACGAGATGCTGCAGCTGGTGCCGACCCAGATGCGCGAAGCGGCCCTGTCGCTGGGCATCCCGCAGTGGAAGGTCACCACCCAGATCCTCTACCGCGCCGCCGCACCCGGCATCCTGACCGGCGTGCTGCTGGCGCTGGCGCGCATCAGCGGCGAAACCGCGCCGCTGCTGTTCACCGCCTTCAACAACCAGTACTGGAACACGGACATGACGGCGGCGGTGCCCAACCTGCCGGTCACCATCTTCCAGTTCGCGCTCAGCCCGTTCGAATACTGGAACCAGCTGGCCTGGGCCGGCGCCTTCCTGATCACGGTGTTCGTGCTGCTGGTCAGCATCACCGCCCGCTTTTTCCTGCTTCGCAAGAAGATGAGCCATGACTAACGCCCATTCGATCGCCATCAACACGGCCGTTCCGGTCGCCGCCGAACTGTCGCCGCGCTCGGCGAAGCTGTCGGCGCGCAACCTCGCCTTCCATTACGGCGATTTCACCGCGCTCAAGGAAATCAACCTCGACGTTCCCGAGAAGCGCGTCACCGCGCTGATCGGCCCGTCCGGCTGCGGCAAGTCCACGCTGCTGCGCATCTTCAACCGCATCTACTCGATCTACCCGGGCCAGCGCGCCAGCGGCGAGGTGATCCTGGACGGCGAGAATATCCTCGACCCGAAGTACCCGCTCAACAAGCTGCGCAGCAAGATCGGCATGGTGTTCCAGAAGCCGGTTCCGTTCCCGATGTCCATCTACGACAACATCGCCTACGGCATCGGCCACTACGAGAAGCTGTCGCGTTCGGCGATGGACGACCGCGTGGAAGAGGCGCTGCGCCAGGCGGCGCTGTGGGACGAGGTCAAGGACAAGCTCAAGCAGAACGCGCTGGGCCTGTCCGGCGGCCAGCAGCAGCGCCTGTGCATCGGCCGCGCGGTGGCGCTCAAGCCCGAGGTGATCCTGTTCGACGAGCCGACCTCGGCGCTGGACCCGATCGCCACCGGCAAGATCGAGCAGCTGATCGCCGAGCTCAAGCAGCACTTCACGATCCTGATCGTCACCCACAACATGCAGCAGGCGGCGCGCTGCTCGGACTACACGGCCTTCATGTACCTGGGCGAACTGGTCGAGCACGGCGTCACGTCCACCATCTTCACCAAGCCGACCAAGCAGCAGACCGAAGACTACATCACCGGCCGTTTCGGCTGAGCACAGGACGCGACCATGAGCCCCACCTCCAACGACCACATCGTCAAGAGCTACGACAGCGAGCTCAAGCGCCTGGACGGCGAGATCCAGCGCATGGGCGGGATCGCCATCGCCCAGCTCGACGCCGCCATCGACGTGCTGCAGCGCCGGGACAGCCAGGCGGCCATGCGGGTGGTGGCCAACGACGAGGCCATCGACACGCTGGAGCACGAGGTCAGCCACGACGTGCTGCGCCTGCTGGCGCTGCGCCAGCCGATGGCGCGCGACCTGCGCGAGGTCTATGCGGCGCTGCGCATCTCGTCTGACATCGAGCGCATCGGCGACTACGCGGCGAACGTCGCCAAGCGTTCGATCGTGCTCAACCAGACGGCGCCGGTCTCGGCGGCGCGCGGGTTGCCGGCGCTTGCCAAACTCGCCAACACGCTGGTGCGCGAGGCGCTGGAGGCCTACACCGCCCGCGACGCCGACCGCGCCATGGCGGTGCGCAGCCGCGACGCCGAACTCGACGCCGAATACACCGGCCTGTTCCGCGAGCTGCTGACCTACATGGCCGAGGACCCGCGCCAGATCACGGCCTGCACGCACCTGCTGTTCATGGCCAAGAACATCGAGCGCATCGGCGACCACGCCACCAACATCGCCGAGAACACCTGGTTCTGGTGCACGGCGAGCAGCCCGAAGGCGAGCGCGAAAACGCGACCTCACCAGCCAGTGACACGCTTGCGCTGTTGCGCAAGTAGATCCATCGCGCGGGGGCAGGTGTTCGAGTGTGTGCCGGGATCGTTCGAGGCGATAGGCCGCCGCACGAGGAAACTTTCCGGGACACGCCGCAAGTACGTCCCTGTAGGCTCTTCAGCGACGTCCATGTCGCTGAAGGTCCGGAAAAGTTCCCTCGCACGACGGCCTGTGGTCGATCTGGTCCGGACTGTCGAACTCGAAGAGCCTCGCGAGCCCATGCCCCAGATCGGCATCCCGGCCCTGACGGTCCGCAGGTCGTCGTGCGTGAGGTCTTTTTCCGCGGCTTCGAAAACATGGACGTTTTCGAAGAGCCTCCATGGATGGATTCACGGCGTCCGCGGAAAAAGACCTCACGTACGGCGGCCTATCGCCACGAACGAGCCCGGCACAGCCACCCCGGCACCAATATTCTTGCGCAGCAATGACTTAGCTACGGCAGGCCAGGAAGGCAGGGACACCCGCGACCGGCAGGGCTGGGGTAGAATGCGCGGGCTCGATGCGTGGTGCGGGAGAGGCTGGCCAAGGCCAGCGCCGAAGGCGTAACGCCCGTAATCGCTCAGGACCCGGAACCGTACCGCGCGAGCAACTCTGGAGAGACCGGTTCATTCCGGCGCCGAAGGGGCATGGGACCGCAGGGAACGCGGCCCAAAACTCTCAGGCAAAAGGACAGAGGGGCGCCCCGTGCATCCATGCACGGCCCTCCCCTTTGCCCGGACCGCCCATGAACCGCGACAGCCTGCGCTCGCTCGAGCAACACGACGCCTTCCTCGAACGCCACATCGGCCCCAATGACGCCGAGATCGCCCACATGCTGCGCGTCGTGGGCCACGACAGCCTGGATGCCCTGACCGACGCCATCGTGCCGGCCAGCATCAAGTCCGCCGCCCCGCTGGCCCTGCCGGCGCCGGTGACCGAAGTCGAGGCCATCGCCAAGATCCGCGCCATCGCCGACCGGAACCAGGTCTTCCGAAGCTTCATCGGCCAAGGTTATTACGGCACCCACACGCCGAACGTGATCCTGCGCAACATCCTCGAGAACCCGGCCTGGTACACCGCCTACACGCCCTACCAGGCCGAGATCTCCAGGGCCGCATGGAAGCGCTGATCAACTTCCAGACGATGTGCGCCGACCTGACCGGCATGGAGATCGCCAACGCCTCCCTGCTGGACGAGGCCACCGCCTGCGCCGAGGCCATGACCCTGGCCAAGCGCTCGTGCAAGTCGAAGTCCAAGGTCTTCGTGGTCTCCAGCGGCCTGCATCCGCAGTCGCTGGAGGTGATCCGCACCCGCGCCGAACCGCTGGACATTGAAGTGGTCGTCGCCGATGACGCCGACGCGGCGGGCATCGACGCCTTCGGCGTGATGCTGCAGTACCCCGACACCTTCGGCCGCATCAACGACTACAGGGCCCTGGCCGAAACCGTGCACGCGCGCGGCGGCCTGGTCGCCGTCGCCACCGACCTGCTGGCGCTGACGATGATCGCCGCCCCGGGCGAATGGGGCGCCGACATCGTGGTCGGCAACAGCCAGCGTTTCGGCGTGCCCTATGGCTTCGGCGGCCCGCACGCGGCCTTCATGGCCTGCAAGGACGCCTTCAAGCGCTCGATGCCGGGCCGCCTGATCGGCGTGTCCGTCGACGCCGAGGGCAAGCCGGCTTACCGCCTGACCCTGCAGACCCGCGAGCAGCACATCCGCCGCGAAAAGGCCACGTCCAACATCTGCACCGCACAGGTGCTGCTGGCCGTCATGGCGTCCATGTACGCCGTCTACCACGGCCCCGAGGGCCTGACCCGCATCGCCCGCCGCACGCATCGCCTGGCGGCGATCCTGGCGGCCGCGCTGCGTGGCGCCGGCGTGGGCGTCGGCGACGGCTTCTTCGACACCCTGCACATCACCGGCATCGACGCCGCGGCCGTGCACGCGAAGGCCGAAGCCGCCCGCATCAACCTGCGTCGCCTCGACGCCGGCAGCCTGGCCATCAGCCTGGACGAGACCACCACGCGCGAAGACGTGGTCGCACTGGCCGCGCTGTTCGGCGTGGAAGCCGACGTGGACGCGCTGGACGCGGCGGTGACCAAGGCGGTGCCGGCGGCGCTGTGGCGCACCAGCACCTTCCTGCAGCACCCGGTGTTCAACACCCACCACAGCGAACACGAGCTGCTGCGCTACATGCGCGCCCTGGCCGACAAGGACCTGGCGATGGACCGCACCATGATCCCGCTGGGCAGCTGCACGATGAAGCTCAACGCCACCGCCGAGATGATCCCGGTGACCTGGCCGGAGTTCGGCAACATGCATCCGCTGGCGCCGGCCGCGCAGACCACCGGTTACAAGGCGCTGATCGAAAGCCTGGAGGCGATGCTGGTCGAATGCACCGGCTACGACGCCGTCAGCCTGCAGCCGAACTCCGGCGCGCAGGGCGAATACGCCGGCCTGCTGGCGATCCGCGCCTACCACCGCAGCCGCGGCGAAGCGCACCGCGACATCTGCCTGATCCCGGATTCGGCGCACGGCACCAACCCGGCCAGCGCGCAGATGTGCGGCATGACCGTGGTCGTCACCAAGACCGATGCCAACGGCAACGTGGATGTCGCCGACCTGCGCCGTGCGGCCGAGAAGTACAGCGACCGCCTGGCCGCGCTGATGATCACCTACCCGTCCACCCACGGCGTGTTCGAAGAGGATGTGGTCGAGATCTGCGAGCTGATCCACAAGCACGGCGGCCAGGTCTATACCGACGGCGCCAACATGAATGCGCTGGTCGGCCTGGCCAAGCCCGGCAAGTGGGGTTCGGACGTGTCGCACCTGAACCTGCACAAGACCTTCTGCATCCCGCACGGCGGCGGCGGCCCGGGCGTGGGCCCCTGCGCGGTGAAGTCGCACCTGGCGCCCTTCCTGCCGCGTCCGCTCGACAAGAACGGCCTGCGCACGGAGGGCGTCGGCGCCGGCGATGTCGGCATGGTGTCGGCCGCCAGCTTCGGCAGCGCCTCGATCCTGCCGATCAGCTGGATGTACGTCACCCTGATGGGTGCCGAAGGCCTGCGCAAGGCGACCCAGGTGGCCCTGCTCAACGCCAACTACATCGCCACCCGCCTGGCGCCGCACTACAAGACGCTCTACACCGGCCGCAACGGCCTGGTGGCGCACGAGTGTATCCTGGACCTGCGCCCGCTCAAGGACGCCACCGGCATCAGCGCCGAGGACGTCGCCAAGCGCCTGATCGACTTCGGCTTCCACGCCCCGACGCTGAGCTTCCCGGTCGCCGGCACGCTGATGGTGGAGCCGACCGAAAGCGAATCGCAGCACGAACTCGACCGCTTCATCGACGCCATGATCCAGATCCGCGACGAGATCCGCGCGGTCGAGGACGGCCGCCTGGACCGCGAGGACAATCCGCTGAAGAACGCGCCGCACACCGCCACCGCGGTCTCGGCCAGCGAGTGGAGCCACGCCTACCCGCGCGAACTGGCGGTGTTCCCGCTGGCCAGCCTGCGCCAGCAGAAGTACTGGCCGCCGGTGGCACGCGTGGACAACGTCTACGGCGACAAGAACATCATGTGCGCCTGCATCCCGGTGGATGCGTACAAGGACGAAGCCGAGGCCTGATCGACCGGCGAAGACGTGTCAGGAAGGCCCCGCGATGCGGGGCCTTTCGTTTGGGCCGGCTATCGCGCCACGGCACCCGAAACCGCCGCCAACTTCGCCGCCGCCGCATCGGCCTTGCGTTCGCTGTAGCGGCTGGTCAGGTAATCGCTGCGACCGCGCACCATCAGGGTGAACTTCACCAGTTCCTCCATCACGTCCACGACACGGTCGTAGTAGGCCGAGGGTTTCATGCGCCCGTCGTCGTCGAACTCCTGCCAGGCCTTGGCCACCGAGGACTGGTTCGGGATGGTGACCATGCGCATCCAGCGGCCCAGCACGCGCAGCGCGTTCACCGTATTGAACGACTGCGAACCGCCGCAGACCTGCATCACCGCCAGGGTGCGCCCCTGGGTGGGCCGCACGCCGCCCTGCTCCAGCGGCAGCCAGTCGATCTGGTTCTTGAACACCGCGGTCAGGGTGCCGTGCCGCTCCGGGCTGACCCAGACCTGGCCTTCGGACCAAAGAGACGAAGCGCGCAGCCGCTGCACCTCCGGATGCTCGGGCGCCACGGACCCCACCAAGGGCAATCCCGCCGGATCGAACACCCGCGTCTCGGCCCCGAAATGCCGCAGCAACCGCTCGGCTTCCAGCGCCAGCTTGCGGCTGTAGGACTCGGGCCGCAGCGAGCCGTAGAGGATCAGGATCCGCGGCGCATGGCCGGCGCCATCCATGGCCAGACCGGCCAGGCTGGGGTCTGCAGGGCGCCGGGGCTGAGGTTGGGAAGCAGGTCTGTCATGAAATCGTCCCGGGAGGGCTGGCATACTTCGATTGTTCAAGTAATATCGAATCGAAGCCCCCGCCGTCAACCGGCCGCAAGGAACCCGCCCATGGACGCCACCATCGCCGTCACCGCCCTGTCCGCCCTGGCCCAGCAGCACCGGCTGGCGATCTTTCGCCGCCTGGTCGAGCTCGGCCCGGCCGGCGCCTTCGCCGGCGAGATCGCCGAACACCTGGGCCTGGCCGCCAACACCCTCTCCTTCCACCTGCGCACCCTGCAGCAGGCCGGCCTGGCCGTGCCCGAACCCCAGGGCCGCAACATCCGCTACCGCGCCGACTTCGCCGCCATGCAGGGACTGGTCGATTACCTGACCGAAAATTGCTGCGGTGGCGACCGCAACGGCTGCGCGCCGGCCAAGTCCACCTCGGCCTGCTGCTGAACTCCACGCACGAGACCTTCCCATGACCCTGAAAATCGGCATCAACGGCTTCGGCCGCATCGGCCGCCTCGCCCTGCGCGCGGCCTGGACCTGGCCGGACGTGGAGTTCGTCCGCATCAACGACCCGGGCGGCGACGCCGCCACCCTCGCCCACCTGCTCAACTTCGACTCGGTGCATGGACGCTGGGACCGGGAGGCGGGCCATGACGGCGAAAACATCGTGATCGATGGCAAGCGCATCGCCGTCACCCGCAACAAGGCCATCGCGGAAACAGACTGGGCCGGCTGCGACGTGGTGATCGAAGCCTCCGGCAAGATGAAGACCGCCGCCGTGCTGCAGGCCTACCTTGACCAGGGCGTGAAGCGGGTCGTGGTCACGGCGCCGGTGAAGGAAGCCGGCGTGCTGAACGTGGTGATGGGCGTGAACGACCACCTGTTCGATCCGGCGAACCATCGCATCGTCACCGCCGCCAGCTGCACCACCAATTGCCTGGCGCCGGTGGTAAAGGTGATCCACGAAGGCCTGGGCATCCGCCACGGCAGCATCACCACCGTGCATGACCTCACCAACACCCAGTCCATCCTCGACCAGCCGCACAAGGACCTGCGCCGCGCCCGCGCCTGCGGCATGAGCCTGATCCCGACCAGCACCGGCTCGGCCACCGCCATCACCGAGATCTTTCCCGAACTCAAGGGCCGCCTGAACGGCCACGCGGTGCGCGTGCCGCTGGCCAACGCCTCGCTCACCGACGCGGTGTTCGAGGTAGAACGCGCGACCACCGTCGAGGAAGTGAACGCGCTGTTCAAGGCCGCGGCCGAAGGCCCGCTCAAGGGCATCCTCGGTTACGAGACGCGGCCGCTGGTGTCCATCGACTACCGCACCGACCCGCGCAGCAGCATCGTCGACGGCCCGTTCACGATGGTGGTCAACGGCACCCAGGTGAAGGTGTTCGCCTGGTACGACAACGAATGGGCCTACGCCAATCGCACCGTGGAACTGGCGCGCAAGGTCGGCCGGGCGTGACGCCGGCGGCGTCCACCGGTTCGCCGCTGACCGGCCAGTACCTGCTGGTCACCGGCAACTACTGGGCGTTCACGCTCACCGACGGCGCGTTGCGCATGCTGGTGCTGCTGCATTTCCACGAGCTCGGCTACACGCCGCTGCAGGTGGCGATGCTGTTCCTGTTCTACGAAGTGTTCGGCGTCATCACCAACCTGGTCGGCGGCTGGCTCGGCGCGCGCCTGGGCCTGAACCGCACCATGAACCTCGGTCTGTTCCTGCAGATCTGCGCGCTGGCGATGCTGGCCGTGCCGGCGGTGCTGCTGACCGTGCCCTGGGTGATGGCGGCGCAGGCGGTCAGCGGCATCGCCAAGGACCTCAACAAGATGAGCGCCAAGGGCAGCCTGAAGCTGCTGGTGCCGGGCGACCAACAAGTGCGCCTGTACCGATGGGTCGCCGTGCTCACCGGGTCGAAGAACGCGCTCAAGGGCGTCGGCTTCTTCCTGGGAGCGCTGCTGCTGGCGGCCCTGGGCTTCGACGGCGCGGTGCTGGCGATGGCGGCGGTGCTGGCGGCGGTGTGGATCGGCAGCCTCGTTTTCCTGAAAGCCGACCTGGGCAAGGCGAAGGCCAAGCCGAAATTCCGCGAGCTGCTTTCGAAGAGCCCGGCCATCAACCGGCTGTCGGCAGCGCGGCTGTTCCTGTTCGGCGCGCGCGACGTCTGGTTCGTGGTCGCGCTGCCGGTGTTCCTGGCCGACCGGCTGGGCTGGAGCCATCCGCAGATCGGCGGTTTCCTGGCGCTGTGGATCATCGGCTACGGCTTCGTGCAGGCGGCGGCGCCGGCGCTCACCGGCCTGCGCCGCGGACCGGTGCCCGACGGCCGCACCGCCCTGCGCTGGGCGCTGCCGCTGTGTGTGCTGACCGCCGGCATCGCTCTCGCACTCGGCACGGGCTGGCCGGCGCAGACGGTGCTGATCGGCGGGCTGCTGGGCTTCGGCGTGCTGTTCGCGCTCAACTCGGCGCTGCACAGCTACCTGATCATCAGTTACGCGCGCGAAGACGGCGTGTCGCTGGACGTGGGCTTCTACTACATGGCCAATGCCATGGGCCGGCTGCTGGGTACGGTGCTGTCAGGCGCGATCTACCAGGCCCACGGCCTGGCCGCCTGCCTGTGGACCTCGGCTGGACTGGTGGCCTTGGCCGCCGGGGTGTCGCGCAGTCTTCCCCGTCACGCACCGCAAACCTAAACGCGAACTGAATCCTGCGGCCCGCCGCGCGAATCCTTCGCCCCGGCGCAGGGCTCTTTCCACCGTGTGACAGCAGCGACGATCCGGTCCATGCTGAGCAACGCGGAGGACGCCCGACCCATGCAAACCCTGGCCTGGACCCACGACCTGGAAGCCGCCCGTGCCGGCGACCGCCCGGCGCTGGAGCGCGTGCTCAGCCGGTCGCGCCAGGACCTGCGCCGTTACGCCGAGCACCACTGCGTGGTCAACGATGCCGAGGACGCCGTGCAGGAAGCCCTGTTCACCGCCTCGCGCCGGCTCACCGACCTGCGCCAGCTGGAATGTTTCGCCTCCTGGCTGTTCCGCATCGTCAAACGCGAATGCAACCGGCTCAAGCGCGGCCTGCGCGGCCTGCGCCAGGAACCGATCACCGAGGACATCGCCGCCGCCTGCACGCTGCATCAACAGGGCCTGGCGCAGGACCTGGCGGCCGCGCTGGAATCGCTGCCCGCCCACTACCGGGAGATCGTGCTGCTGCGCGACCTCGAAGGCCTGACCATCGAGGAACTTTCCGACCGCCTGGGCCTGACCCGCGAAGCCACCAAGGCGCGACTGCACCGGGCGCGCTCACTGGCCCGTGAATACCTGAAAGACTGACTTTTCCCGCGGGTTCGCCCGCACCATCCCAAGAGAGAGAGATGACCATGTCCAAGAAGACCCTGAAACCCGTGGTACTGGCCGCCGGCGCCGTGATGCTCGGCAGCATGGCCCTGGCCAACTCCGCGTTCGCCATGAGCAGCCTGGCCCAGGGCTACCAGGTCGCCGGCAGCGAAGCCGCGACCGACGACAGCAAGGCCGAGGAAGGCAAGTGCGGTGAAGGCAAATGTGGCGAGGGCAAGTGCGGCGACGACAAGGCCGGCCACGAGGGCAAGTGCGGCGAAGGCAAGTGTGGTGAAGGCAAGTGCGGCGGTGACAAGAAGGCCGAAGGTGAAGGCAAGTGCGGTGAAGGCAAGTGCGGCGACGACAAGAAGGCCGAGGGCGAGGGCAAGTGCGGCGAAGGCAAGTGCGGCGGCAACGGCTGATCGCGCGATGACGGCCATCCGACCCCTTCCCCGATGGCCGCCGGCCTCGGCCTGCGGCGGGCCCTGATGGGTCCGCTGCAGGCTGCGGCGCCGGGTGATTTCGATTTATGGAATGCGCGCCGGACAACTGGATCGGCGTCGGCGGACGCTTCGGCGAGGCATTGCGCGAACTGACGGCGAAACATCCGCTGGTCTGCCACGGCCTGTCACTTTCGCTGGGCGCGGTAGAACCTTTCGACCAGACCTACCTGCTGAAGCTGCGGCGTTTCCTCGACGAACACCGCGTGCCGGTCTTCAGCGAGCACCTGTCCTACTGCAGCGACGACGGCCAGCTGTACGACCTGATGCCGATCCCGTTCACCGAAGAGGCCGTACATCACGTCGCCGGCCGCATCCGCGAGGTGCAGGACGCCCTGGGGCGCCGCATCGCCGTGGAGAACGTCTCCTACTACGCCGCGCCCTACCAGGCGATGCCGGAAATCGACTTCCTGAATGCGGTGCTGGCCGAGGCCGACTGCGACCTGCTGCTGGACGTCAACAACGTCTTCGTCAACGCGATCAACCACCGCTACGACGCCCACGAATTCCTGCGCCGCATTCCCGGCGAACGCATCGCCTATTTCCATGTCGCCGGCCACTACGACGAAGCCGAGGACCTGAAGGTGGACACCCACGGTGCCGCCGTGAAGCCCGACGTGTTCGCCCTGCTGGACGAGGCCTGCCGCCTGTTCGGCCCGCGCCCGGCCCTGCTCGAGCGCGACTTCAACTTCCCGCCCTATGCCGAGCTGGTCGCGGAAGTGGCGGCCATGCGCGCCGTGCTCGCACGGCATGCCCCGGCCGAGGTCCGCCATGCCCGCGCCTGAGAGCCTGCGCGCGCAGCAGTTCGAACTGGCCGCGTACATCCGCGACCCCGACGGCGCGGTGCCGCCGCCTGGCATCGAGGCGCGACGCCTGGCCATCTACCGCGACCTGTTCTTCAACAGTCTGCAGGGATTGCTGGCCGGGAATTTCCCGGTCATCCGCAGGATCCTCGGCACCGACGGCTGGCAGGAGCTGGTGCGGGACTTCTATCGCGAATTCCGCTGCAGCACGCCGTTTTTCCCCGAGCTGCCCCGCGAGTTCATCCAGTACCTGCTGTTGCGCACCGAGGAAGACCGCGGCGATGCGCCCTGGCTGCCGGAGCTGGCGCATTACGAATGGGCCGAGCTGGCGCTGGACCTGAGCGAGGCCGATCCGGCCGACGAACCGCACGATCCCGCGGGCGACCTGCTCGCCGGCGTGCCGCTGCCTTCGCCGCTGGCCTGGCCGCTGGCGTATTCGTGGCCGGTGCATCGGCTGTCGCCGGAGTTCCAGCCTGCGTCGATGCCGGATACGCCAACCTTCCTGCTGGTGCAGCGTGACGCCAGCCACAAAGTGCGATTCAGCGAACTCAGTGCCCTCACCTTCCGGCTGCTGCAGCGGCTGTCGGAACAGCCCGATCTCACCGGCCGCGAACAGCTGCTGGCGCTCGCGGCCGAAGCCCAGTCAGCGGACCCGGAGGCGTTCGTCTTGCCGGGCCGCGACATGTTCGATCAACTGCGTGCCGGCGGCGTGGTCCTCGGCACCCGCAACTGACAACGGAGTCATCATGCGAAACCACTTGAGCGAGCGCTGGATCGCGCTCACTGAACGACTGGACGGCGTCGGCGACTGGCTGGCGCCGCTGGGCCTGCGCCTGATCCTGGCCTGGGAATTCTGGGAAGCCGGCATCGAGAAATACCGCGGCGAGAACTGGTTCGGCAGCATCCAGTCCGACTTCCCCTTCCCTTTCAACCGGATGCCGCCGGACCTGAGCTGGACGATGGCGACCTGGTTCGAACTGGGCGGCGCGATCGCACTGTTGCTGGGCCTGGGCACGCGCTTCTTCGCCTTCAACCTGTTCGTGCTGACGATGGTGGCCACTGCGTCTGTGCACTGGCCGATGAACTGGCAGACGCTGCAGGACCTGGCCATGGGCTACGCGATCAGTGACAAGGGCTTCGGCAACTTCAAGCTGCCGCTGATCTTCGCGGTGATGCTGCTGCCGCTGGTGCTCAAGGGCGCGGGCAAGTTCAGCCTGGATGCGCTGATCGCCTCGCGCACCGGTGCCGGCCCGCGCCAGGTGGTGCAGGACCCGCTGGCCTGGGGTCTCGCCGGTCTGGTGGTGGGCCTGCCCTTGGCCCTGCTGCTGCCGACCCTGGGTTTGACGATCGCCATCGCCGGCGCGCTGCTGGTGGCGCTGGACCGCCTGCTGCTGGCCTGAGCTGCTCTGTTATCCTGCGCGGCATGGAATCAAGCTCCCTGCCGCGCATGGCCGAACGTTTTCGCGGCTTCCTTCCCGTGGTGGTGGATGTCGAGACCGGCGGCTTCGACTGCACCCGGCATGCCCTGCTCGAGATCGCCGCGATCCCGATCGAACTCGACGCCGATGGCTACTACGTGCCGGGCGAAACCGTCAGCACCCATGTCGAACCCTTCGTGGGTTCGGAGATCGACCCCAAGTCGCTGGCGATCACCGGCATCCGGCTCGACTCGCCGCTGCGGCGCGCTCGAGGAACGCGCCGCGCTCGACCACATCTTCGCGCCGGTGCGCGCCGCGGCGAAACGCAACGGCTGCCAGCGCGCGATCCTGGTCGGGCACAACGCCCACTTCGACCTGGGTTTCCTCAATGCGGCGGTGGCGCGCGTGGGCCACAAGCGCAATCCCTTCCACCCCTTCAGCACCTTCGACACGGTGACGCTGGCGGGCATGGCCTACGGCCAGACGGTGCTGAGCCGTGCGGTGCAGGCCGCGGGCCTGACCTGGGATGGTGAACAGGCGCATTCGGCCGTGTACGACACCGAACGCACGGCGCAGCTGTTCTGTGCGGTGCTGAACCGCTGGCGCCAGACCGCCGGACAGGATTGAAAACGGTCAGGCGGCGGGCGGATTGCCGCGGTTGCGGAAGCGCGCCGCGCGGGCCTTGGTGCCGCGCCACAGGCCATACAGACTGATCGCGATCCAGCAGAACTGCATCACCGTGGCCGAGATCACGTCCTTGAACTCGGCATCCGAGCAGAAGATCGAGGTCAGGATGAAAATCGCGCCGAACAGGTTGGCCAGCTGGTAGCCGACCGAATCCCCGGCCAGCTTGCCGGCCTGCAGCAGGAAAAACGACACCAGCACGAAACCGACGCCGGCCAGTCCCACGAAGTCGAACCATTGCAGGCTCATGCCTTAGCTCCCCGTTGACGGACGACTTCGAACAAGGCCACGCCGGTGGCGACCGAAACGTTCAGGCTCTCCATCTCGCCGGGCATCGGGATCTGCACCAGCCCGTCGCAGTGTTCGCGCGTCAGCCGGCGCATGCCCTCGCCTTCGCCGCCCATCACCAGCGCGACATTGCCGGTGAAGTCGATGCCGTGGATGGCCTGGGTGGCGCTGCCGTCGAGGCCGTAGATCCAGACGCCCAACTCCTGCAGCGCGCGCAGCGTGCGCGCCAGGTTGGTGACGCTGACCACCGGGATGCGGTCGGCGGCGCCGGCCGAGGTCTTGCGCACGGTGGCGTTGATTGGCGCCGCCTTGTCCTTGGGGATCACCACGGCGGTGACGCCGGCCGCGGCCGCACTGCGCAGGCAGGCGCCGAGGTTGTGCGGGTCCTGCACGCCGTCGAGCACCAGCACGAGCGCCTTGCCGCCGGCTGCCTCGACCAGGCCCGGCAGTTCCTTCTCATCCGTCGGCTTGGCCGCTTCGTACCGGGCGATCACGCCCTGGTGGCGCAGGCCGCCGGCGATGCCTTCCAGCGACTGCAGCGGGATGCGCCGCACCGACACGTCGCGGCGGCGCGCCGTTTCCTCGATCTCGGTCAGGCGCGGGTTCTTCGCGCCCGCTTCCATCAGTACCTCGCGCACGTGTTCGAGGTCGTGCTCCAGCGCCGAGGCGACCGCGTTGATGCCGGCGATCCAGTTGTCTTTCTTGCTCATCGTCTGTTCCCGTGTGGCCCGGCCGCTGGCTCAGGCTTTTTCTTTTTCTTCGGCGCGCCTTCCGGCACCACCAGCTTGAAGTCGATCCGCTTGTCCTCGACGCTGGCCTTGAGCACCAGCACCCGCACCGGGTCGCCCAGCCGGAACTTCAGCCCCGTGCGCTCGCCACCCAGCGAACGCCGCAGCGGATCGAAGTGGTAGAAGTCGTGCGGCAGCTGGGTCACGTGCACCAGGCCGTTCACCTTCGAGCCGGCCAGCTCGACGAACAGGCCGAAGTTGGTGACGCCGCTGACCACGCCGTCGAACTCGTCGCCGACGTGTTTTTCCATCCAGGCGCTGCGGTAACGCTCGTCCACCTCGCGCTCGACCTCGTCGGCGCGACGTTCCATCGTCGAGCAGTGCAGTGCCAACGCCGACATTTCCTTCAGCGTGTAGCGGTAACCATCCGGGTCACCCGACAGCAGCGCATGCTTTATGGAACGGTGCAGCAGCAGGTCCGGGTAGCGCCGGATCGGCGAGGTGAAGTGCCCGTAGGCCTCCAGCGCCAGGCCGAAGTGGCCCAGGTTCTCGGTCTGGTACACGGCCAGGCTCTGCGAGCGCAGCAGCACGGTTTCCAGCAATGGCGCGTCGGGCCGCACGCGGATCTTGCGCAGCAGCTGGGTGAAATCCTTGGGCTGCACCTTCGACCACGGCGGCAGGCTGAGGCCGAACTCGGACAGGTATTCCAGCAGGTCGGCGTACTTGGCCTCCGGCGGCCGTGGGTGCACGCGGAACGGGGCCGGGATCTGCTTGGCGGTGATGTATTTCGCGGCTTCCACGTTCGCCGCGATCATGCATTCCTCGATCAGCTTGTGCGCGTCGTTGCGCTCGAGCATGCCGGCCTGGATCACCTCGCCCTTGTTGTCGAGCACGAAGCGCACTTCGCCAGACTCGAACTCGATCGCGCCACGGCGGGTGCGGGCCTTGGCCAGCACCTTGTACAGCTGGTGCAGGCGCTGGACCTGGGGCAGCAGCGAACCGACCTGCACCAGCGCCTCGGCGCCCTCGGCGGTGTCGGCCTCGCCCACGGCTTTCCAGACCTGGGTATAAGTCAGGCGCGCGTGCGAGCGCATCACCGCCTCGTAGAACTTCGAGCGGGTGACATTGCCTTCGAAGTCCACCTGCATGTCGCAGGCGAAACACATGCGTTCGACTTTCGGCATCAGCGAGCAGATGCCGTTGGACAGGGTCTCGGGCAGCATCGGCACCACGAAACCCGGGAAATACACCGACGTCGCGCGCTTGACCGCCTCGTCGTCCAGCGCCGTGCCGGGCCGCACGTAATGCGAGACGTCGGCGATGGCGACGATCAGGCGGAAACCCTCGGCATTCGGTTCGCACCAGACGGCGTCGTCGAAGTCCTTGGCGTCCTCGCCGTCGATGGTCACCAGCGGCACCTTGCGCAGGTCCACGCGGTCGCGGGTTTCGGCCTCGGGCACCTCCACCGGCACCAGCGCGGCTTCGGCCAGCGCCTCGCGCGGGAATTCGTGCGGCAGGTCGTGGCCGTGGATCGCCGCCTGCACCACGAGCGACGGTGTCAGCTTGTCGCCCAGCACCAGCAGGATGCGGCCCATCGGCGGGCGGCCCTTCTCCGGCGGCGCCGTGACTTCGACCACCACCAGTTGCCCTTCGCGGGCCTCGTTGCGGTCTTCCGGCGGAATCAGCACCTCGGTCAGCACGCGGCGGTCGTCCGGCACCACCATGCCGATGCGCGAACGTTCGCTGTAGCGGCCGGTGAGGCGCGTCAGGCGATGTTCGAGCACTTCGACGATGGCGCCTTCGCGGCGGCCGCGACGGTCCACGCCTGTGACGCTGGCGAGCACACGGTCGCCGTGCAGGGCTTTGCGCAGCTCGCCGGGCGGCAGGAACAGGTCCTCGCCGCCGTCCTCGGGCTTGAGGAAACCGAAACCGTCGGGATTGGCGATCACCGTGCCGGCGATCAGGTCGAGCTGGCGGGCGGCGGCATAACCGCCGCGACGGTTCATCAGCAGCTGGCCGTCGCGCAGCATCGCCGCCAGCCGGCGCGACAGCGCATCGAAGCGGTCCGGCGCGGTCAGGCCCAGGGCCCTGGCGATGTCCTCGGCGGTCAGTGGGCCGTCGCTTTCGGCCAGGAACTCGACGATGGCCTCGCGGCTGGTGATGGGCTGTTCGTATTTCTGCGCCTCGCGCGACGCATGCGGGTCGTGCCTGGCGGCCCCGGCAGGTCCGGGCCGCGGACCACGCGGCGGTTTGCCGCCCCGGGCCGGTGGTCCGGAACGTTTGCCGACGCGGGCGGGTTTGCCGGAATCGGCGGCGCGGGCGGGTTTCGGGCCGCCCGGCCTGGCTGGCTTGCCAGCCTTGCCCGCCTTGGGCGAGCCGCCCGGCTTGGCGGACTTGGCGGGCGTGGCGCCGCGCATGCTTTCCGGCATCCAGGACGGCAGTTTGCCGGCCGCTGCGGGCTTCTTCGGGGGTTTTGTCATGGCCGAATGGTACACCCGCCCGCCTGTACGGCCGGCCTAATTGTCCGGAAACGCGTGCAGACAATTGACAAGGCGCGGCCCCGCGATTAACTTATGCGGCTTCCTGGCGCTCGCGCCGGAAGCACCTGCCCAGGTGGCGGAATTGGTAGACGCACTAGTTTCAGGTACTAGCGGGTAAAACCGTGGAGGTTCGAGTCCTCTCCTGGGCACCAACGTACGGGGTCACCCCCTCCGAAACCCCGCTCCCATGCGGGGTTTCGTGTTTTCCGGGGTCGCAATGGCCCGGTGGTGCCCAGTGAGTGACGGACGCCTGTTCCGGTCGCAAGAACGACTTCGACGGGCTGGCTCGAGGTGGCTAGTATCCATCCACGGGCTCACCGGCTGATGGCAACCCCGATGCGAGAGCGCTTTCGACAGTTTGCAGGCGCCGCGCTTCTGATCGCTTCGGTCGCCACTTTTGCCAGTGATGAGGGAAGGTTCACCGACCGGCAGGCCACCTTGAGTTCCAAGGCCTTCCTCGATGCCCATCCGGACATGAAGTTCCGGAATGAAGGCCTGATCGCCTACGAGGAAGGGCGCTTCGATGAGGCCAGGGACAGTTTCCTGAAAGCCGCCCGATTCGCGGACAAGCCATCGCAGGCGATGCTGGCGGAGATGGCATGGAAGGGGATCGGCCAGCCCGCAGATCGCGTCCTCGGCTATGTCTGGGCCGATCTGTCCGCCGAGCGCGGATATCGACTGTTCATCGTGCTTCGCGAGACGTATTGGGGCCATCTCGCGCCGGAAGATCGGACCCGGGCGATTGAAATCGGACAGCCCGTCATGGACGAATTTGGCGACGCGGTCGCCAGGACGAGGTTGACCAAACATTTGCGGAAGGCCCGATGGACAATGATCGGCGGTCGACCGCGGAAGAATGTCACGGTCATCGTTCCCGGCCCCTCCGGAATGCCGATCCGCATCCGCGGGCATCATTTCTATGCCAATGAATTCTGGGAGCCCGAGCTGTACCACAAATGGGTCGATCAGCTGTGGAATGACGCCCCCACCGGGACTGTCGAGATTGGTCCTCTGGAGAAGTGGGATGGCGATGAATGAGAAGTGGGCCCCGCACGCTTCGTATCCGGGCTATCCCCCTGACTGAGGGCTTGCCACGGACTGGCACCGGGAGGACATTCGACGATGGTCGGGTGGCCCCGACCCCGCCCGTCACTAGACTGGCCGGAGACCCTTTCCGGAATCCCTCCGCATGAACAAGCTCGCCCGCCACGCCGCCTGGGGCCTGTTGGCCGTCCTGGGCGCCTTCGCCCTCGGCACGGTGGCGCTGCGGCGCGGCGAGAACATCAGTGCGTTGTGGATCGTGTTCGCCTCGGTCTCGATCTATCTGGTGGCCTACCGGTATTACGGGCTGTTCATCGCCGACAAGGTGCTCGGGATCGACCCCACACGCGCCACCCCGGCGGTCCTTCGCAACGACGGCCTCGACTTCGTGCCGACCAACAAGCACGTGCTGTTCGGCCACCACTTCGCCGCGATCGCCGGCGCGGGTCCGCTGGTCGGCCCGGTGCTGGCGGCGCAGATGGGCTACCTGCCCGGCACGCTGTGGCTGATCGCCGGCGTGGTGCTGGCCGGTGCGGTGCAGGACTTCATGGTGCTGGTGATCTCCAGCCGCCGCGACGCCCGTTCACTCGGCGACCTGGTGCGCGAGGAAATGGGCCGCGTGCCCGGCACCATCGCCCTGTTCGGCGCCTTCCTGATCATGATCATCATCCTGGCGGTGCTGGCGATGATCGTGGTGAAGGCGCTGGCCGAAAGCCCCTGGGGCATGTTCACGGTGATCGCGACGATCCCGATCGCGATCTTCATGGGCCTGTACATGCGCTACATCCGGCCCGGCAAGATCGGTGAGATCTCGGTGGTCGGCATCGTGCTGCTGGTGGCGGCGATCTGGTTCGGCGGCGACGTCGCCGCGCACCCGACCTGGGGCCCGGCCTTCACCTTCACCGCCACCCAGATCACCTGGATGCTGGTCGGCTACGGCTTCGTCGCGGCGGTGCTGCCGGTGTGGCTGCTGCTGGCGCCGCGCGACTACCTGTCCACCTTCCTGAAGATCGGCACCATCGTCGGCCTGGCGATCGGCATCCTGATCGTGATGCCGGAACTGAAGATGCCGGCGCTGACCCAGTTCACCGACGGCACGGGGCCGGTGTGGAAAGGTTCGATGTTCCCGTTCCTGTTCATCACCATCGCCTGTGGTGCGGTGTCTGGCTTCCATGCGCTGATCTCGTCGGGTACCACGCCCAAGCTGCTGGCCAACGAAAAACACGCGCCCTACATCGGCTACGGCGGCATGCTGATGGAGTCATTCGTGGCGATCATGGCGATGGTCGCGGCCTCGGTGATCGATCCGGGCATCTACTTCGCGATGAACAGCCCGGCGGCGGTGATCGGCACCGATCCGGTGAACGCCGCGCAGGTGATCTCCAACTGGGGCTTCGTGGTCACGCCCGAACTGCTCACCGCCACCGCCGCCGACATCGGCGAAAGTTCGATCCTGTCGCGCGCCGGCGGCGCGCCGACGCTGGCGGTCGGCATCGCCCAGATCTTCCACGCGGTGATACCGGGCGAAGGCATGATGGCCTTCTGGTACCACTTCGCGATCCTGTTCGAAGCGCTGTTCATCCTCACCGCGGTCGATGCCGGCACCCGTGCGGGCCGCTTCATGCTGCAGGACCTGCTGGGCAACTTCGTGCCGGCGATGCGCAAGACCGAATCCTGGGGCGCGAACCTGCTGGCCACCGCCGGCTGCGTGGCGCTGTGGGGCTATTTCCTCCGGGGCGTCACCGACCCGCTGGGCGGCATCAACATGCTGTGGCCGCTGTTCGGCATCGCCAACCAGATGCTGGCCGGCATCGCGCTGATGCTGTGCACGGTGGTGCTGTTCAAGATGAAGAAGCAGCGTTATGCCTGGGTATCGATCGTGCCGACGACCTGGCTGCTGATCTGCACCACCTATGCCGGCTGGATCAAGATCTTCGACGAGAATCCGGCGGTGGGCTTCCTGGCGCAGGCCAACCGCTACCGCGACGCGATCGCGCGCGGCGAGCTGATCGCGCCGTCGAAGGACTTCGACGGCATGGCCCAGATCATGTTCAACAACTACGTCAATGCCGGGCTGACGGCGCTGTTCCTTGGCGTGGTGCTGAGCGTGCTGTTCTACGCGGTGCTGGCGATCCGCAAGGCGCAGGCCAATACGGCGCGCACCGATCGCGAAACACCGTATGTGGCCCTGGGCGCCGACCAGGCGAACGTCTGAGGAAACGAGCATGCAGACCGTCGACCTGAGGAACTTCTGGCAGCGCACCATGCAGACGGCGCGCCTGATGGTGGGCCTGCCCGACTACGCCCGCTACGCCGCCCACGTCCGGGAAAAACACCCGGACCGCAAGCCCATGACCGAGACGGAGTTCTTCCGCGCCTGCCAGCAGTCGCGTTACGGCGGCCGCAACGGCCGCTGCTGCTGAGCGCCGTTCTCGCCCCCTGAGACGGCGCCGCGGCAGGCTCGCGGCATGGAAAACGACCGCTTAACTCCCCCGGCGTAGACTCGGCCGCCCGCGTCGGATCCGCGCCATGACGCTGCGCTGCCTGTTCGTCGACTTCAATTCCTACTTCGCTTCGGTCGAACAGCAGGACGACCCGTCCCTGCGCGGGCGCCCGGTGGGCGTGGTGCCGGTGATGGCCGAAAGCACCTGCTGCATCGCCGCCAGCGTCGAGGCCAAACGTTTCGGCGTGCGCACCGGCACCCTGGTGCGCGAGGCGCGCGAACTCTGCCCGGACCTGGTGGTCGTGCCGGCCCGCCCGGCGCGTTATGTCGAACTGCACCACGCCGCGCTCGCCGCCCTGGAAGAAAACTTCCCGGAGAACGACGTGCACGTCGGCTCGATCGACGAAATGGCCTGCGACCTGGTCGGCAGCCGGCGCCAGCGCGAGCGTGCGGTCGCGCTGGCGTCAGCGGTGAAGGCAAGCCTGCGCGAACACGTCGGCGGATGGATCCGCTGTTCGGTGGGCATCGGCCCGAACCGTTTCCTGGCCAAGACCGCCTCGGACATGCAGAAACCCGACGGCCTGGTGGTGCTGGAACAGGACGCGCTGCCGCAGGCGCTGTTCGGCCTGGAACTGCAGGACCTGTGCGGCATCGGCCCCGCCATGCACGGGCGCCTGCTGGCGCACGGCATCCACACTGTCGAACAACTGTGCCAGTCGCCCGCGCACCGGTTGCGGCACGTCTGGGGCGGCATCGAGGGCGAACGTTTCCACGCCCGCCTGCACGGCACCGAGCTGCCCGAGGCGCCGACGCGACGTGCCAGCATCGGCCACTCGCACGTGCTGGCCCCGGAGTTCCGGTCCACGGCCGGCGCCGACGCGGTACTGAAGAAACTGCTGCAGAAGGCCGCGATGCGCCTGCGCGAGGCGGAGCTGCTGGCCGGCCTGATGCAGGTGAAGGTGAATTACGTGGGCGAAGAGCCCTGGGAAGCCGCGGTGGAGTTCGACCATGACGACGACAGCCGCCTGCTGATGCGCCTGCTCACCCGCCTGCTGGCGCAGCGGCGCGACCGGCGCCCGGTGCTGGCGGTGGGCGTCAGCCTGCACCGGCTGGTGGCACGCGGGCAGGCCAGCGGCCTGCTGTTCGGCCAGGCGGACCACGCCGAGGCACAGGCGCTCAACGGCGTGGTGGACCGCATCAACCGCAAGTACGGCCTGAACAAGATCTACTTCGGCGGCGCCCAGGACGCGCTGGCGGCGGCGCCGATGCGCATTTCCTTCAACCGGATACCGGAGGCGGGCCTTGAACAGGAAGCCGACAAGAACGAACTCTGGCTGCAGCGCCTGAACCAGGCCAAGGTGCTGGCCGAAGCCGCGCACCGCCGGCGCGAGGCCGGCGGCCACTGATCAGGCGAACGGATCCTGCAGCACGATGGTGGACTCGCGGCCCGGGCCGGTGGAGACGATGGCCAGCGGGCAGCCCGCCAGTTCTTCCAGCGCACGCAGATAGGCGCGGGCCGCGGGCGGCAGCTTGTCCCACTCGGTGATGCCGGCGGTGGACTCTTCCCAACCCGGGAACTCCAGGTAGACCGGCGTGCACTCGTCCCAGCCGGCGGCGTCCAGCGGCGCGTATTCGGTGCGCTTGCCGCGGTATTCGTAGGCGATGCAGATTTTCAGCTTCTCCATCCCGTCCAGGATGTCGAGCTTGGTGATGCACAGGCCGGTGATGCCGTTGATGGCGACCGCGCGCTTGAGCGCGACGATGTCCATCCAGCCGCAACGGCGCGGGCGGCCGGTGGTGGCGCCGTATTCCTGGCCGCGGTCGCGGATGCCCTGGCCGACGTCGTCGTTGAGCTCGGTCGGGAACGGGCCGCCGCCGACGCGGGTGGCATAGGCCTTGGCGATGCCCAGCACGTAGTCGATGGCGTCGGCACCGACGCCGGTGCCGGCCATGGCGCCGCCGATCGTCGTGTTCGACGAGGTGACGTAGGGATAGGTGCCGTGGTCGATGTCGAGCAGCGAACCCTGCGCGCCCTCGAACATCACCCGCTTACCCTGCTTGCGCAGCTCGTGCAGGATGCCGGCCACGTCGGCCTTCATCGGGTCCACGTAGGCGCCGAAAGCCAGTGCTTCGTCCAGCGTCTTCTGGAAATCCACCGCCTCGACGCCCAGGTACTTGGTCAGCACGAAGTTGTGGTAGTCGAGCGCCGTGCGCAGCTTCTCGGCCAGCTGTTCCGGGTAGTGCAGGTCGGCGACGCGGATGCCGCGGCGCGCCACCTTGTCCTCGTAGGCCGGGCCGATGCCGCGGCCGGTGGTGCCGATGGCCTTGCCGCCGGCGGCCTTCTCGCGGGCCTGATCCAGGGCGATGTGGTACGGCATGATCAGCGGCGTGGCCGGGCTGATCTTCAGGCGCGAACGCACTTCGACGCCGTTGGACTCGAGCTCGGCGATTTCCTTCTGCAACGCGGCGGGATGCAGCACCACGCCGTTGCCGATCAGGCACAGCGCGTCGGCGCGCAGGATGCCGGACGGGATCAGGTGCAGCACGGTCTTCTTGCCGCCGATCACCAGCGTGTGGCCGGCGTTGTGGCCACCTGGAAGCGCACGACGGCGCCGATTTCCTCGGTGAGCAGGTCGACGATCTTGCCCTTGCCCTCGTCACCCCATTGCGCGCCCAGCACTACGACCGACTGACCCATGACCCTGACTCCGAAAGAGGATTTCTGCGATGGGGGCGACGGCGGTCGGGCCGTTCGGGGGCCCAGACATGCAAAAAGCCGGAGGTCGCCCCGGCTTTGCGAAATTATCCTCGGTTTGCCGGGCCGGGGCCAGCCCCTGCGGGCCGGCCCGGGCCGGGATCAGGCCCGGACCCAGTACAGGGCCAGCAGGCCGGCGGCCATCATCACGCCACCCGCCACGCGCAGGGCCCGGTCCGGCTGTTCCAGCAGCTGCGAGACGGCCTGCTTCCAGGTGGCCGGGGCCACGAACAGCAGCAGCCCCTCGATCACCAGGACCAGGCAGAGCGCAGCCCAGAGGTCGGACACAGCGCCGGGTTCAGCGCTTGTCGTTGCCGAAGTAGCGCAGGAACTCCGAATCCGGGTCGAGCACCATCACGGTCTGGCCGTCCGCCATCGAGTTCCGGTAGGCCTCCAGGCTGCGGTAGAAAGCGTAGAACTCGGGATCGCCGCCGTAGGCCGCGGCATAGATCTCGGCGGCGCGGGCGTCGCCTTCGCCCCGCAGCTTCTGCGCATCGCGTTCGGCCTCGGCGATGGTCACCTGGCGCTGGCGGTCGGCCTCGGAACGGATGGTCTCGCTCTGCTCCACGCCTTCGGCGCGCAGCTGGTTGGCCACCTGGGTGCGCTCGGTGCGCATGCGGCCGTAGACCGTGTCCAGGATCGTGCTGTCCTCGGGCAGGTTGATGCGCTTGATGCGCACGTCCACGACCTCGATGCCCAGGGTCGCCGCACCGGCATTCACCTGGTCCAGCAGGCTGCCCGACAGCTCGGCGCGGCCCGCGGAAACCACTTCCTGCAGCGTGCGCTGGTTGATCTCGTTGCGCAGCGCGTTCTTGACGATCGGCGTCAGGCGCTGGCGCGCGGCTTCTTCGTTGCCGCCGTTGGCGGCGCGGTAGTAGGCCGCCACGTCATCGATCTTCCACTTGACGAAGAAGTCGACGCTGACGTCCTTCTTCTCGGCGGTCAGGTAACGCTCCGGCGCGTCGTCAAGCGAGAGGATGCGCTGGTCGAACTTGCGCACCTCCTCCACCAGCGGCCACTTGAAGTGCAGGCCGGGGTCGAGGTTGCTGCGCACGACGCGGCCGAGGTTGAGCACGATCGCGGTCTGGCTTTCGTTGACGACGAACACCGAACCCATGGCGGCCAGCAGGCCGGCGATGGCGAGGAACAGGATGAGGGTCAAAGCGCGCATGTCAGCGGCCTCCCTGGCGGCGGGCGGCGCGGGGATCGCGCTCGGGGGTGGCATCGGCGGGAGTGGTGGACGCGGCCTGGGTGGCCGGCAGGCGGATCACCGGCGCTTCGGCCGGCACGCCGGCACGGACCGGGGCACCGCCGATGGGCAGGTACAGGATGTTGTCGTTGCCGCCGACCACCTTCGGGTTGCCGGCCATCACCTGCTGCATGGTTTCCAGGTAGAGGCGCTTGCGCGTCACTTCCGGGGCCCGGCGGTACTCGGTGGCGAGCAGGCTGAAACGCTCCGCGTCACCCTCGGCGCGGGCGATGGTCGCCACGCGGTAACCCTCGGCTTCCGTGCGCAGGCGCGCCGCGCGACCGCGGGCCTCGGGCAGCACCTTGCTGGCGTAGGCCTTGGCTTCGTTCTCGATGCGCTCCTTGTCCTCGCGGGCGCTGATCGCATCGTCGAAGGCCTGCTTGACCTCTTCCGGCGGACGCGCGTCCTGCAGGTTGAACTGGGTGACGGTCAGGCCGGTCTGGTAGAAGTTCAGCGACTCCTGCAGGCGGTCCTTGGCCTCGATCACCAGTTCGGCGCGATCGAACAGCACGGTGTCCATGTTGCTGCGGCCGACCACCTCGCGCACCGCGCTTTCCGCGGCGTCCTTGAGGGTCTGCTCCGGATTGACCGAACCGAACAGGAACAGGCGAGGCTCGGAACGGGTGTACTGGGCGTTGAACTTGATGTCGATCAGATTCTCGTCCCGGGTCAGCACGCGCACCTGGTCGGTCAGTTCGACCACCTGGGTGGCGTCCACGACCGTGACGGTCTCGATCGGCCAGGGCCACTTGAAGTTCGGGCCCGGGGTCATGATGCGGTTGAACTCGCCGAAGCGCAGCACCACGCCGCGCTGGCGTTCGTCCATCAGCTTGAAGCTGTTGAACACCAGCCAGATGCCGATCAGGCCGAGGATCCAGGGCAGCGGATTGAAGCCGTTGGCCGCGGCGCTGCCGCGCCCACCGCCGGAACCGCCGCCGAACATGCCCTTGAGGCGATTGATGAAGGCTTCGACCTCGTTGCCGGGGTCCTTGCCCTTCCAGGGATCTTGGTTGCCTTTTCCAGGCTGGTTCCAGGCCATGCTTGCTCCGTCGCGCGCCGCCGGGGCCGTTGCCCTGGCAGGGGCCAGGATCGGGGAAAGCGCGCTTTAGTCAGTGTCAGGATTGTAGGTAGGGGCGCCGGGGGCCACAAGCAAGAGCGCGTGAAGCGGATGCCCACCTGGTTCGGCCGCCAGCCGCTCGGCCGCCGCCCAGGGCAAGTCAAGGGTCAGAAGCCACCCCGATTCATCCGATTGTTCCGACCGGACCGCACCCGCGGCATGCAATCGCGCCCGCAGCCGGCCCTGGTCCGGCGCCAGCCGCAGCTCGCCGGTGAAGCGGCGTTCGGCGAACCGGCGGATCAGCAGGTCGCGCAGCAGGTCCAGGCCCAAGCCGTCCCGGGCCGAAAGCCAGACGCGCTCACGCCCCTCGACCTCGGGATCGAGCCGCGGCAGCGCGCCTTCGATCCGGTCGATCTTGTTGAACACCAGCACCTGCGGGATGTCGCCGGCGCCGATCTCGTCCAGCACGCGATCCACCTGGCCGATGCGCTCGTCGCGCAGTTCGTCGGCGGCGTCGATCACGTGCAGCAGCAGGTCGGCCTCGCGGGCTTCGGCCAAGGTCGACCGGAACGCCGCCACCAGCTCGTGGGGAAGATCGCGAACGAAGCCGACCGTATCGGACAGGACCAGCGGCGCGACACCATCCACCCGGCGCACCGTCGGATCCAGCGTCGCGAACAAGCGGTCATCGGCGTAGACCCCCGATCCGGTCAACGCATTGAACAAGGTGGATTTTCCGGCATTCGTGTACCCCACCAGCGCCACGCGCGGCACTTCGTTGCGGATGCGTGCGCGCCGCATCTGCGTGCGCTGGACTTCGACCTTCTCCAGCCGCGCCTGCAGTGACTCCAGCCGCTTCTGCAGCATGCGCTTGTCGAGCTCGAGCTGGGTTTCGCCGGGACCACGCAGGCCGATGGCGCCGCCGCGCTGGCGCTCCAGATGCGTCCAGCCGCGCACCAGGCGCGTGGCCCAGTGCTTGAGCTGGGCCAGTTCGACCTGCAGCTTGCCTTCGTGCGTGGCCGCACGCTGGGCGAAGATGTCGAGGATCAGGCCGGTGCGGTCGACCACGCGGCGTTTGAGCGCCTTCTCGAGGTTGCGCTCCTGGCCGGGCGTCAGCAGGTGGTTGACCAGCACCAGGTCTGCACCGGTGGCTTCGCAGGCGGATTGCACTTCCTCGAGCTTGCCGGTGCCGATGTAGTAGGCCGCGTTCGGCGTCTCGACCCGCGCGGTCACGGTGCCGACCACGGTCGCACCGGCCGAACGGGCCAGTTCCGAAAACTCTTCCAGCAGGGCCGGGTCCTGCCGACCCGGCGCATGCGGCTGGATCAGCAGGGGCGCGTTCGCCCTTGCGGGCGCGTTCAAACATCGGA
Source organism: Arenimonas daejeonensis (assembly GCF_007993735.1). Classification (GTDB taxonomy): domain Bacteria; phylum Pseudomonadota; class Gammaproteobacteria; order Xanthomonadales; family Xanthomonadaceae; genus Arenimonas; species Arenimonas daejeonensis. The sequence goes on from NZ_CP042453.1 coordinate 2,754,910, forward strand.
CGACGTCAGGACGCTCAATCGTCCTGGCCCGCCTCGTCGTCTTCACCGCCGGCCGACGCGACCTGGCCGCCACCCGGGCCGACACGCACGTTGCGCGCGGGCACCACGGTGGAGATGGCGTGCTTGTAGACCATCTGGCTGACGGTGTTGCGCAGCAGGACGACGAACTGGTCGAAGCTTTCGATGGTGCCCTGCAGCTTGATGCCGTTGACCAGGTAGATGGACACGGGAATGCGCTCGCGGCGCAGGGCATTCAGGAAAGGATCCTGGAGGGATTGACCTTTGGACATGTGGACTCCGTTCTTCTTTTTGTGGCGCGCCAGCTGGCGCGATTTGCGGCCAAAAGGGTCCGAGGCCGCGAATGCCGGCAATTCTACCAGCTGTCCCCGTTAGCCGCGGGTCATGAAGGCGGCCAGTGCGGCCTCCAGCCCGGCCCGGTCGGTGGCCGGATCGAACCAGCGCGCGTCAAACTGTCCCCGCAGCCAGGTCAACTGGCGCTTGGCCAGCTGGCGCGTGGCGGCGATGGCCTCGGCACGGAAGGTGTCGGTATCGGTTTCGCCGTCCAGGTGGCGCCAGGCCTGGCGATAGCCGACCGCCCGCATGGACGGCAGGTCGGGATGCAGGCGCGGGTCGGCGCGCAGGCGGCGCATCTCTTCCAGGAATCCGGCCGCCAGCATCTGGTCGAAACGCAGCGCGATGCGCTCGTGCAGCACGGCGCGGTCGGCCGGCGCCAGCACCAGCTTCAACACGCGGAACGGGAACACATGCCGGCGGGAATCCCCTGCCAGGCGCTGATCGGACGGCCGGTGAGGCGATAAACCTCCAGCGCGCGGGTGATGCGCTGGTGGTCGCGTGGCTTGATGCGCGTGCCCGCGGCCGGATCGTTCGCCGCCATCTCGGCATGCAGGGCGTGCCAGCCGCGGTCGCGGGCTTCGGCGGCCAGGGTTTCGCGGGTCGCGGCATCCGCCGGCGGCAGTTCCGACAGGCCTTCGAGCAGGGCGCTGAAATACAGGCCGGTGCCCCCGCCAACAGCGGCACCCGGCCGCGGGCCGCCAACGCCTGCATCGGCGGCAGCGCCTCGCGGGCGAAGTCGGCGGCGGAAAACACCTCGTGCGGGTCGCGCACGTCCAGCAGGTGGTGCGGTGCCCGCGCCAGCGTGTCCACATCGGGTTTGGCCGCGCCGATGTCCAGGCCGCGGTACACCGGGGCCGAATCGACGCTGATGATCTCGGTGCCCAGCCGCTGCGCCACTCCACCGCCAGGGCGGTCTTGCCCGAGGCGGTGGGGCCCATCAGGGCGATGGCCAGCGGGCGCTGGTCCTGCATGGCTCAGACGCCGCTGCGCTTGAGCTCGCCCTGCACGCTGTCGTACAGGCCTTCCATCGCCGGCGTGGGCTTGCCCATGCGGCTGACGACGACGATGGCGAGCGTGGCCAGGGCGACACCCGGCACCATTTCGTACAGGCCGGTCGCGGCGAAGAACTGCTTCCACAGGATCACCGTGGCGGCGCCCACCAGCATGCCGGCCAGCGCGCCATCGCGGGTCATGCGCTTCCAGAACAGCGACAGCACCACCACCGGACCGAAGGCGGCGCCGAACCCGGCCCAGGCATAACTGACCAGGCCCAGCACGCGGCTGTCCGGGTCCGAGGCCAGCCAGATCGCCAGCACGGCCACGCCGAGCACCGCGAAACGACCGACCCAGACCAGTTCGGCCTGCCCGGCCGACGGCCGCAGGAAGCCCTTGTAGAAATCCTCGGTCAGCGCGCTGGAACACACCAGCAGCTGGCAGCTGAGCGTGCTCATCACCGCGGCCAGGATGGCCGACAGCAGGATGCCGGCGATCCAGGGATTGAACAGCAGGCTGGAGAGTTCGATGAACACGCGCTCGGGGTTCGCGGTCACGGCGCCGGCCTGGGCCGGGTTCGCGGCGAAGTGCGCGATGCCGAAGAAACCCACCGCCATCGCGCCGGCCAGGCACAGCACCATCAGGTCATGCCGATGCGGCGCGCCACCGGGATGGTGCGCACCGATTCGGCCGCCATGAAACGCGCCAGGATGTGCGGCTGCCCGACATAGCCCAGGCCCCAGGCCAGCAGCGAGATCACGCCGACCACGCTGGCGCCCTTGAAGAAATCGAGCTTGCTCGGGTCGAGCTGTTCCACCAGGACCAGGCTTTCGGCTGGTCCGCCCAGGCCCAGGATCACGACGATGGGCGTGATGATCAGCGCGAAGATCATGAGCGTGGCCTGCACCGTGTCGGTCCAGCTGACGGCCAGGAAACCGCCGACGAAGGTGTAGAGGATGGTGGCGGCGGCGCCGTACCACATCGCCCGATCGTACGGGACGTCGAACACGCTTTCGAACAGGCGCGCGCCGGCGACGATGCCCGAGGCGCAGTAGACCGCGAAGAACACAGGATGATCAGCGCCGACAGCACGCGCAGCAGCTTGCCGCGGTCCTCGAAACGATGGGTGAAATAGTCCGGCAAGGTCAGCGCATTCTGGCTGCGCTCGGTGTACAGGCGCAGCGGCGCGGCGACGTAACGCCAGTTGGCCCAGGCGCCGATCACCAGGCCGATGGCGATCCAGGCCTCCGACACACCGTTGAGGTAGAGCGCACCGGGCAGGCCCAGCAGCAGCCAGCCGCTCATGTCCGAGGCGCCGGCCGACATCGCCGTGACGAAACTGCCCAGCGAACGCCCGCCCAGGATGTAGTCGTCGAAACTGCGGGTGTAGTACCAGGCGGCGAAACCGATGCCGACCATGCCCAGGATGTAGATGGCGAAGGTGATGTGCAGCGGGGACAGCTGGCTCATGTCGGCTCGTCGGGTGGCTGGGGCCGGGCAAGCTTAACGCGATCGGCGGCGGCGGCCCGGACCGGCATCGGCACCGATCGGGTCATCCACACGCCCTGTGGATAGCCTCCGGGCAAAGCCTGTGGATGGATTGCTGAGCGCCTTGCGTGGCAAGGGCTGGCGCCACATCGGCCAGTTTTTGACCAGCCGATGACGGCAATCCACACGGCCTGTGGACAAGCCTGGGAGAACTCCTGTGGACGGATCGCTGCGCGCCAGTGCTGGCGCGGGAGTCAATAGCCTTGATTATTAGTTGACCACATCGTGCACAAGTCGTGTCGATGATCAGTCGTCGTCAGGCCACTGGATCGCCGGTTTCGCCGCCGTCGCCTTCGGCAATGGCTGCGCATTGACGGCCGCCCACACCTTCATCGCATCCACGGTCGCGGCGACGTCGTGCACGCGCAGGATCCTGGCGCCGTACTCGGCGGCCAGCACCGCTGCCGCCAGCGAGGCCGGCAGGCGCTCGCCCACTTCGCGGCCGGTGAGTTCGCCCAGCGTGCGCTTGCGCGACAGGCCGGCCAGCAGCGGCAGGCCCAGGTCCAGCAGGCGCGCCTGCTGGCGCAGCAGCAGCAGGTTGTGGGCGCTGGTCTTGCCGAAACCGTAACCCGGGTCGAGCACGATGTGTTTTTTCGGGATGCCGGCCATCTCGCAGGCGAAGATGCGTTCGGCCAGGAACCGGTGCACCTCGCCGACCAGGTCGTCGTAGGCCGGCGCCGCCTGCATCGAACGCGGCTCGCCCTGCATGTGCATCAGTACCACCGGCACGCCCAGTGCCGCTGCCGCGTCCAGCGCGCCTTCGCGCCGCAAGGCGTACACGTCGTTGATCAGGCCCGCGCCGGCGGCCACGGCGGCGCGCATCACTTCGGGCTTGGAGCTGTCCACCGAGATCGGCAGCGCGGTCTCACGCGCCAGGCGTTCGACCACCGGAACCACCCGTCGCAGTTCTTCCTCGACCGTGACTTCATCCGCGCCCGGCCGGGTGGATTCGCCGCCGACATCGAGCAGGTCGGCGCCTTCAGCCGCCAGGCGCAGGCCGTGGGCCACTGCGGCCTCCACGGTGTCGTGGGCGCCGCCGTCGGAAAAAGAATCCGGGGTGACATTGACGATGCCCATCACCCGCGGGCGGTCCAGGACCAGCACGCGCCCGGCGCAGTCGAGTTGCGGAGTCAGGTCGAACATGAGGTTTCCGCCAATGAAAAAGGCCAGAGCGGACTCTGGCCTTTCCCGTTGACCGCGGCAAGCCGGAATCAGGTCTGCGGCATCGGCCCGCCCAGCGAACCGGCGGCCGGGCCGGTGCCCGGGTCGTCCTTGGAGATGCGGCCGGACTTGGCCCAGTCGGCCGGCGGACCCGGGCGGCGGCCTTCCATGATCGCGTCGATCTGGTGCGCATCGATGGTTTCGTAGGTCAGCAGCGCCTCGGCCATGATGTGCAGCTTCTCGATGTTCTCGGTCAGGATCTGCTTGGTGCGCGAATAGGCGCGGTCGAGGATGGACCGCACCACTTCGTCGATCTTGCGCGCGGTGTCGTCCGAGACGTTCTTGTGCTGGGTCACGGAACGGCCCAGGAACACCTCGTCCTCCTCCTCGCCGTAGGCGATCGGGCCCAGCTCGTCCGACAGGCCCCATTTGGTGGCCATGTTGCGGGCCATCTTGGTGGCGCGCTCGATGTCGTTGCTGGCGCCGGTGGTGACCTTGTCGTTGCCGAAGATGATCTCCTCGGCGACGCGGCCGCCGTACAGCGAGCACAGCATGGACTCGATGTGGGTGCGGTTGTAGCTGTACTTGTCGCCTTCGGGCAGGTACATGGTCACGCCCAGCGCACGGCCGCGCGGGATGATGGTGACCTTGTAGACCGGGTCGTGCTCGGGCACGACGCGGCCGACGATGGCGTGGCCGGCCTCGTGGTAGGCGGTCAGCTTCTTCTCGTCCTCGCTCATGATCATCGAGCGGCGCTCGGCGCCCATCAGGATCTTGTCGCGGGCGCGGTCGAAGTGCTCCATGCGCACGTTCTTGGCATTCTCGCGGGCGGCGAACAGCGCGGCCTCGTTGACCAGATTGGCCAGGTCGGCGCCGCTGAATCCCGGAGTGCCGCGGGCGATGGTGGCCGGCTCGACGTCCACGTCCAGCGGCACCTTGCGCATGTGCACCTTCAGGATCTGCTCGCGGCCGCGCACGTCCGGCAGGCCGACGGTGACCTGGCGGTCGAAGCGGCCCGGGCGCAGCAGGGCCGGATCGAGCACGTCCGGGCGGTTGGTGGCGGCGATCACGATCACGCCTTCGCCGCCCTCGAAACCGTCCATCTCGACCAGCAGCTGGTTCAGGGTCTGCTCGCGCTCGTCATGGCCGCCGCCCAGGCCGGCGCCGCGATGGCGGCCCACGGCGTCGATCTCGTCAATGAAGATGATGCAGGGCGCGTGTTTCTTGGCCTGCTCGAACATGTCGCGCACGCGGCTGGCGCCGACGCCGACGAACATCTCGACGAAGTCGGAACCGGAAATCGAGAAGAACGGCACCTTGGCCTCGCCGGCGATGGCGCGCGCCAGCAGGGTCTTGCCGGTGCCCGGCGGGCCGACCATCAGCACGCCGCGCGGGATCTTGCCGCCGAGCTTCTGGAAACGGCCCGGATCGCGCAGGAACTCGACCAGCTCGCCCACTTCTTCCTTGGCTTCCTCGCAGCCGGCGACGTCGGCCAGGGTGACCTTGACCTCGTTCTCGCCCTGAAGCTTGGCGCGGGACTTGCCGAAGGACATCGCGCCCTTGCCGCCGCCCTGCTGCATCTGCCGCATCATGAAGAACCAGAAGCCGATGATCAGCAGCACCGGCAGGAAGTTGATCAGCAGCGTGAACAGCAGCGAGCGGCCCTGCGGCTTCTCCTGCACGATCTGCACGTCGTTGGCGAACAGGGTGTCGAGCAGCAGCTCGTCGCGCGGCGCCGCCGTGGTGAAGATGGAACCGTCGGTGCGCTTGCCGGTGACTTCGATCTGGTTGTCGGCGATGTTGACCGAGCTGACGCGCCCGTCCTTCACCTCCTGGATGAACTGGTTGTAGCTCAGCTCACTGCTGCCGCCGGCCGGGGCCGAGAAGCTCTGGAACACCGCCATCAGCACCACGGCGACGATCAGCCAGAGCAGGAGGTTTTTGGCCAGGTCGTTCATCAGTTCTTTCCTCGGCGCTTGCCCATGGCCAGCGCATAGACTTCGTTCGACCGGCGGCGGAGGCCGCCGGCTTGCGGATCACCAGCTTGTCGTAGCGGGTCCTGAGGTCCTTGACGTAGGCATCGAAGCCCTCGCCCTGGAACAGCTTGATCAGGAAGTTGCCGCCCGGCTTGAGGTGGGTTTCCGCGAAATCGCGGGCCAGTTCGGACAGGTACATCGCCCTTGCCTGGTCCACGGTATCCACGCCGGTCATATTGGGGGCCATGTCGGAAAGCACAAGGTCGACCGGTGCGCCGCCCAGCAGGGACTCCAGCTCGGACAATGGCCCCGGCTCTCTGAAATCGCCGTGAATGAACTCCACGCCGGCGATCGGCGGCATGTCCAGGATGTCCAGGGCGACCACGCGGCCCTTGCCACCAAGGTCGCGCCGCACCACCTGGGACCAGCCGCCGGGGGCGGCGCCCAGGTCCACCACAACCATTCCCGGCTTGAGCAGGCGATCGCGTTCGATCAGCTCCTCGAGTTTGTAGGCCGCACGCGAGCGCATGCCTTCGGCCTGGGCCTTCTTCACGAAGGGGTCCTTGAAGTGCTCTTCAAGCCAGCGGGGGCTGCTTTTGCTGCGGGCCATGGGGTTCGACGGGACGCCGTCGGCGGGGGCGGGAAAGGCGGCCATGATACCCTACGCCCCCTTTTGAACCCGTCCGGAACGTCATGGCCGCCGCCCTCAGCAATCCCCAGAAGCGTTACCTGCGCGGCCTGGCCCACGACCTCAAGCCGGTCATCCTGGTCGGCGCCAAGGGCATCACCGACAACCTGGCGGCCGAAACCGCGCTGGCGCTGGAACACCACGAGCTGATCAAGGTGCGCGTGGCTGCCGGTGACCGCGAGCTGCGGGACGAGTGGATCGGCATCCTCTGCGAGCGCACGCAGGCCGCCCTGGTGGCGCGCATCGGCAACATCGCCGTGTTGTACAAGCGCAGCCAGGACAAGCCCCTGATCGTGCTGCCCAAGGCCTGAGCCCGGGGGAACCCGTGCAACTGTCCCAGGAAAACCCCGACTTCCTGTATGTGCTGCGCGGCGTCAGCGACGCCGGCGTGCTGGTGAAACAGGAAACGCTGGACCGCAGCTTCCTGCTGGCTCCCAACGAGCTGGTGCCCGGCTGGCGCCCGACCTCGTCCGCCGACCTTCAACCCGCCGACATGGACGCCGTGCTGGCGCTGCAGCCGGCACTGGTGCTGCTGGGCACCGGCACCCGCCTGGTTTTCCCGTCCGCGGCGGTGATGGCCGCCCTGCTCACCCGCGGCATCGGCATCGAGGTGATGGACAGCGCCGCGGCGGCACGCACCTTCAATGTGCTGGCGACCGAAGGCCGGCGCGTGGTCGCGGCCTTCCTGCTTCCCGGTTTTCAGGGCGGCGGCAGCACCTGAAGCGGGTCCACCGGCTTGCCGTTTCGGCGGACCTCGAAATGCAACATGTCGCGGCTGGTGCCGCTGCGGCCGAGTTCCGCGATCTGCTGGCCACCCTTCACCGCGCTGCCCTCCGCCACCAGGCGTCGCCGGTTGTGCGCGTAGGCCGACAGCCATTCGTCGCTGTGCTTGACGATGATCAGCTCGCCGTAGCCGACCAGGCCGGCACCGGAATACACCACCACGCCATCGGCCGCGGCAAGCACCGGCTGGCCGGCACTGCCGGCGATATCAATGCCCTGGCGCTTGGGGTCGTTGGCGGCGAAACGACCGATCAGCTGGCCCTGGGTCGGCCAGCGCCAGCCGGCGGCACTGATGGTGGAAGGCACGGCCGGCGGCGTGACCGGGGCCGCCACCGGCGGTGCCGGGCCCGATGTGGCCGGCGCAGTCGCCGTAGTGCCGGTAGCCGGGGCCGCGGCTGGTGTCGCGGCTGGCGGCAGCGGCGTGGACACGGCCGGGCCGGCCGGCGGTGAGGTGACCGGACGCGCCGGCGTCGGCATGCCGGTGACCGAGCCGCTGTTCGTGCCGCCGCTGGATTTCCCCGCAGGCTCAGGCGCTGGCCGGGATAGATCGTGTACGGCGCCGGGATGCGATTCCAGGCCGCGACCTCGCGATAGTCCAGGCCATGCCGGAAAGCGATGCCGTAGAGCGTGTCGCCACGGGCCACCACATAGGTACCGTCGCGGCTGGAGCCGCGCGCGTTGACCGATGTCGAACGCGCCGACCGGTCGGAGCGCGACCCGTCCTCGCGTTTGACCACGCGCGAATGGCCGCAGCCCGCCAGCAGCAGGGCGATCGTCAGCAAGGCCAGCAGCCGGGGCATCGGAATGATCATCCGCGGATATTCAACCAGACAATGGCGCCGATGATGACTGCCGCCACAATCCAGCCCACGGTTTCGATGTAACGGCGCAGATGCGGCTCGATGCGCGGACCGCCCCAGGCCACCAGCCCGGCGACCAGCAGGAAGCGCATCGACCGCCCCACCAGCGACGCCAGCGCGAACGGCAGCAGCGGCATCGCCGCGGCACCTCCGGCCAGGGTGAACACCTTGAACGGGATCGGCGTGAATGCCGCGACGAACATGATCCAGACCCCGAAGCGTGCGAACTGGTCCTGCACCTTGTGGTAGGTGTCGAGATAGCCGACACGCTCGATCAGCGGCATCACTGCATCCAGCGCGTAATAACCGATCGCATAGCCGACCAGGCCGCCCAGCACCGACGTCACCGCCGCCAGCATGGCGTAACGGAACCATGCCCGGGGCCGGGCCAGCGCCATCGGTGCCAGCATCACGTCGGTGGGCACCGGGAAGAAGATCGACTCGATCGCGCTGATGAAACCCAGGTACCAGGGCGCATGCGGATGGGCGGCGAGTTGTCGGCAGCGGTCGTAAAGCGGTCCGAACAGCTTCATTCAGAGGGTTCCGGGCAGCAGCGGCACGAACACCACGGCGCCGAGATCCTCGCGCACCAGCTCGCCGTCGATGCGGCGCAGGCGCAGCAGGCGCTGGCCGTTGGCCGCGCCGAGCGGCGCCACCAGGGTGCCGCCTTCCGGCAGTTGGTCGTAGAGCGCCTGTTCCAGCGCGGCGCTGCCGGCAGTGACGATGATGCCGTCGAAGGGCGCATATTCGGGCCAGCCGGCGCGGCCGTCATCGTGGCGGGTGCGCACGTTCAGGCCAGGTTGCGGAAACGGCGGCGGGCGACCCGCAGCAGTTCCTCGATGCGCTCGACGCTGTAGGTCTCGAGCCCCAGCGTGGCCAGCACCGCCGCCTGGTAACCGGAGCCGGTGCCGACCTCCAGCACCCGCTGGGGCAGGCCGTGTTCGATCAATGCGGCGGTCATGCGCGCCACCACCCAGGGCTGGGAGATGGTCTGGCCGTTGCCGATCGGCAGCGCGGTGTCCTCGTAGGCGCGGCTGGCCAGCGCCTCGTCGATGAACAGGTGGCGCGGCACGGTGCGCATCGCGGTCAGCACGCGCTCGTCATTGATGCCGCCCTCGGCACGCAGGCGTTCGATCATGCGGTCGCGGGCGCGCTGCGAGGTCATGCCCTGACCGTGCACGGCGGGCTGGCTGTGGAAACGCGGGGTCATGCGCTTGGGTTCAGTCCTTCGCCGAGGCCACCGACCCAGCTGGCGACTTTCTCCAGCGCCTGGTAGCGGGTCAGGTCGACATGGATCGGCGTGATCGAGATGTGCCCGGTGCGCACCGCGTGGAAATCGGTGCCGGGGCCGGCGTCCTGTTCCGGACCGGCGGGGCCGATCCACCACAGCGGCCGGCCGCGCGGGTCCACCTGTTCGATGCAGGCCTCGGCGCGGTGGCGGTGGCCAAGGCGGGTGACTTCGTAGCCGCGCACTTCGTCCCAGGGCAGGTCGGGCACGTTGACGTTGAGGATGGTGTCGGCCGGCAGCGGGTCCACCAGCAGGCGCGCGGTGATCTCCAGCGCGGCGCGGGCGGCGGTGTCGTAATGGCGGGCGCTGTTTTCGCCGGTGACCAGGGACATCGCGATCGCCGGCAGGCCGAGGAAGCGGCCTTCCATGGCGGCGGCGACGGTGCCCGAATAGATGACGTCGTCGCCCAGGTTGGCGGCGCTGTTGATGCCGGAAACCACGATATCGGGGTCTTCGGCCAGCAGGCCGGTCAGGGCCAGGTGCACGCAGTCGGTGGGCGTGCCGCCGACACGCCAGACCCGCTCGGCGACTTCCCTGACCCGGATCGGTGAATCCAGGGTCAGCGAATTGCTGGCGCCGGACCGGTCCCGGTCGGGGGCCACCACGGTCACTTCATGGCCGGCGGCCCGCAGTCCTTCGGCCAGGACGCGGATGCCGGGGCTTCCACGCCGTCGTCATTGCTCACCAGTACGCGCATCGGGGGTCCCGCGGAAAGGAGGCCATGATAACGGATGCGCCCCGCCACGCGGCCACCTCGTGGTCACCTTCGGCGGGTTAGGCTTTACGCATGAAGCGCAAACCACCCGCGATCAGCGCCGAGGATGCCGCCCTGTTCCGCGAGGCGATCGGCGAAGTGCGGCCGCTGGATCCGCCGCCGCCCGCGCCGGAGCGTCCACGACCCGCGCCGGAACCCCGCATGCACGCGCGGGACGAGGCCGAGGCGCTGGCGCAGTCGCGCACCACGACCTGGATGGAAGCCACCATCGATGCCGCCGAAGCCCTGAGCTACCGGCGCAACGAAGTCCCGGAAAAGGTGCTGAAGAACCTCAAGCGCGGCCAGTACAGCATCGGCGGCGAACTCGACCTGCACCAGCTGCGGGCGCACGAAGCGGAACGCTGGCTGCGCGAGTTCCTGGCGCAGTCGCGCGCGCAGGGCGTGGCCTGCGTACGCATCATCCATGGCAGGGCTTGCGCGCCGCCGAGGGCGGCTCGGTGCTCAAGGCCCTGGTGGACCGATTGTTGCGGCAACGCGCGGACGTGCTGGCCTTCGCCTCCGCGCCGGAGGCGATGGGGGTACCGGCGCCGTCCTGGCCCTGCTGGCCCGCAAACGCGCGACCGAGCAGGGCCCGTCCGCCTAGACCTCAATCTTCGTCGTCGCCCCTGGTCGCGCGGCGGATTGATCCAGAGCACTTCGACGCCGGCCTGGCCGCTGACGTACTCGACGTTGGCCATGTATTCGGCGTCGTACTTGGTCGCGCTCGGCTGTTTGCTGACCGGCGGATCACCGGTGGTGGCGCAGGCCGCAAGCAACAGGCTGGCGGAAGCAAGGCAGAAACACTTTCTGATCGTGTTCATGGCGGACTCCTTGGGCAGGAAAACGCCAAGTCAGAATACTCCCGCCGGTTGCATCCGCAAGTGCCGGCCCCGGGGCGTTTCAGCCCTCCCGGGGCGGCTCGCTGACGTCGCCCAGCGCGTCCAGCAGGCCGGTGGCATAGGCGCCCGGCGGCAGGCCGAAATCCAGGCGCAACTGGCCAGGTTCCAGCCATTGCCATGCCAGGCCGTCCACGCGCACACGCAGGGCCCGGCGCTCCTGTTTCATGCCGGCCGCTTCGAGGCCGGCCCGGAGCTCGGCGAAGGGGGCCACGGCCGCCTCCTCCGCCTCGCGCACTGCGCCGGTCGGACGCAGTTCGCCCAGACCCCACATCGGGCCGGTCGGGTGGATGTCCTGGCGGCTGGCACGTGCCGCCAGTTCCTCGCTGGCCGGTTCGGGACCGAACACGCTCTGGGTGCCGTCCAGCATCCAGACCTCGCCCTCGGCGCCGCTGGCCCAACTGCCGTCGGCGACACGCTCGGCCAGCACCGCATTGAAGATCTCCGAGCGCGCGGCGGAGAGGTAGATCGAACGCTGGTCGCGATGCACGCGCTGGCCGGCGAACATCCGTCGCGCTGACTCGACGTTGTCGCCCTCGCGGCCGAAACGCTGCCCGCCGAAATAGTTCGGCAGTCCCTTTGCCGCGATCGCCTGCAGGCGCTGTTCGATCGCGACCGGATCGCCCTCGACGCCACGCAGCACCAGGATGAAACGGTTGCCCTTGAGCGCGCCACGCGGCAGCTTGCGGTTGTGCCAGACGGAGGCGAGCACGCGCAGGTCGTCGGACACCAGCTCGGCCAGGTCGGGCGCCACGCGCTTCGGGAAGTGCACCGAAAAGCGCTGGCGAGTGACGGCGTGGCGGTCCTTCATGCCCGCATATCCGACCCCCATCTCGGGGATGCCCGCCCAGCGGGCGATGCGTTTGGCGGCGTGCGCGGTGTTCATGCCGCGTTTTTCGACCGTCAACAGCAGATGCTCGCCCTGCCCCGCGGCCTCGAAGCCATCCACTTCCTCGACCTGGAAGTCTTCGGGCTGGCTGCGGAACAGCGCCGACAGCACCGGACCACCGTGGGCGCGCGGCAACCCGCTCACGCGCGCACCAGCAGGGCGACGGCCATCGCCGCCAGGCCTTCTCCGCGGCCGGTGAAACCAAGCTTCTCCGAGGTCGTCGCTTTCACGCTGATGACGTCCGGCTCCACACCCAGGTCGGCGGCAAGGTGCGCGCGCATGGCAGCCGCATGCGGCGCCACCTTGGGCCGCTCGCAGACCACGGTGACGTCGGCATTGCCCAGGCGCCAGCCGCGTTCGGCCAGCAGGCCGGCGCAATGGCGCAGGAACACGCGGCTGTCGGCGCCTTTCCAGCGCGCTTCCGAGGGCGGGAAATGCACCCCGATGTCGCCCAGGGCCAGCGCGCCGAGCAGCGCGTCGCACAGCGCGTGGATCACCACGTCGCCGTCGGAATGCGCCAGCACGCCGCGCTCGTGCGGGATGCGCACGCCACCGAGCACGACATGGTCGCCTTCGCCGAAAGCATGCACGTCGTAACCCTGGCCGATGCGGATGTCTGTCATGTCACGGCGCCCGGTTCTGGGAAAGGATGAATTCGGCCAGCGCCAGGTCGGCGGGCGTGGTGACCTTGAGGTTGTCCTCGCTGCCTTCGACCAGCACGGGCTTCAGGCCCAGTCGCTCCATCGCCATCGCCTCGTCTGTGACTTTCACCCCGGCATGCAGGGCCGCCAGCAATGCACGGGTGAGGCCACCGCGACGGAACAGCTGGGGCGTCAGCGCGCGCCAGAGCCAGTCGCGTGGCTCGGTGGCCTGGCTGTGGCCGGTGGCATCGGCACGCTTGAGGGTATCGCGCACCGGCGCGGCCAACAGCGCGCCGACCGGATCGGCCTGGCCGACGGCAAGCAGTCGTGCCAGGTCGACGGCACGCAGGCAGGGGCGCGCGGCGTCGTGCACCAGCACCCACTGGTCATCGTCCACCGTGGCCGGCAGCGCCTGCAGGCCAGCCAGCACCGAATCGGCGCGTTCACCGCCACCGACGCAGGCCAGCACCGGTTTGCCGCCCAGCTCGCGCCAGCCCGGCCACCATGGATCGTCGGCCGCCAGGGCGACCACGACACCGTCCACATCGTCATGCGACAGCACGGCCAGCAGGCTGTGTTCGATCAGGGGCCGGCCGGCCAGCGTGAGGTACTGCTTGGGCGTCTCGCCACCAAAACGGCTGCCGCGGCCGGCGGCGGAACGACCGCCCAGGTCATTGCCCCGGCTCCGGCGTATCCGTTTCCAGGTCGTCGGCCGGTTTGCCGGCCTCGGGTTCGACCACGCGGTAGAAGGTTTCGCCCGGCTTGATCATGCCCAGCTCGCTGCGGGCGCGGTCCTCGACCGCGGCCTCGCCCGACTTCAGGTCCTCGACCTCGGCCTCCAGCGCATCGTTGCGCTGCTGCAGGCGCGCGTTCTCGGTGCGCTGTTCGCTGACACGCTGCTGCAGCGCACGCGCCTCGCCCAGGCCGCCCTCGCCCCACCACAGCTTGTACTGCAGGCCCGCGAGGACCAGCAGCAGCAAGGCGAGCAGGCCCCAGCGGCGCAAGCGCGGACTCAGCGCTTGAGGCTGACGAAGGCCGCGCGACCGGCGTAACGGGCCTTGGCGCCCAACGCTTCCTCGATGCGCAGCAGCTGGTTGTACTTGGCCACGCGGTCGCTGCGGCACAACGAACCGGTCTTGATCTGGGTGGCGGTGGTGGCCACCGAGATGTCGGCGATGGTGGTGTCCTCGGTCTCGCCCGAACGGTGCGAGACGATGGCGGCGTAACGATTGGCGTCGGCCATGGCGATGGCCTCCAGCGTCTCGGTGAGCGTGCCGATCTGGTTGACCTTGATCAGGATGGCGTTGGCCACCTGCTGGTCGATGCCGTCCTTGAAGATCTTCGGGTTGGTCACGAACAGGTCGTCGCCGACCAGTTGCACCTTGCTCGTCAGTCGCTCGGTCAGCAGCTTCCAGCCGGCCCAATCGTTCTCGGCCATACCGTCCTCGATGGTGATGATCGGGTACTGCGCGCTCCAGCCGGCCAGGAAATCGACGAACTGCTCGGACGTCAGGCGCTTGCCCTCGCCCACCAGGTTGTACTTGCCGTTCTCGAAGAACTCGGAGCTGGCCACGTCCAGGCCCAGCAACACGTCTTCGCCGGCCTTGTAGCCGGCCTTGCCGATGGCCTCGAGGATGACTTCGATGGCTTCCTCGTTCGACTTCAGGTCCGGCGCGAAGCCGCCCTCGTCGCCGACTGCGGTGCCCAGGCCCTTGCCCTTGAGCACCGACTTGAGCGAATGGAAGATCTCGGTGCCGCAGCGCAGCGCCTCGGCGAAGCTGTCGCAGCCCACCGGCAGCACCATGAACTCCTGCATGTCCACGTTGTTGTCGGCATGCGCGCCGCCGTTGATGATGTTCATCATCGGCACCGGCAGCACGGCCTCGCGGCCCGCGGCCAGGTGCGCCCACAGCGGCTGGCCCTTGGCGGCGGCCACGGCATGCGCGTTGGCCAGCGACACACCCAGCAGCGCATTCGCGCCCAGGCGGCCCTTGTTCTCGGTGCCGTCGAGGTTGATCAGCTTCCTGTCCAGGCCCGCCTGGTCGGCGGCGTCGAAACCCTTGAGCGCCTCGGCGATCGTCGTGTTGACGTTGGCCACCGCCTTCTTCACGCCCTTGCCCCGGGTAACGGCTCTTGTCGCCGTCGCGCAGCTCCACCGCTTCCTTGGTGCCGGTGGACGCGCCCGAGGGCACCATCGCGCGGCCGACGTGGCCGCTGCCCAGCGTGACTTCGGCTTCAAGCGTGGGATTGCCGCGGCTGTCGAGGATTTCGCGGGCGTGGATCTTAGAAATATTCATTGTTGGCAACTTCCATCGCACTCAAGAGGGAATCTGAAGGGCTGCAATCCACGGAGGCCGCGGCTGCCATGATCTGCATGACTTCGACCATCGACATCTGCCGGCGCACGTTGTCCGGATAGGACTGTTCGCTTCCTTGCCCGATGGCTGCGCCGAACGCCCCCAGGGCCTGCAGCGCCTGACGGGTGGCTTCCACCCGCCCCGTCTCATCCAGCGCGGCCAGGTCGCTGGCCTGGCCCAGATAACGCCGGGACGCATCCTGAAGGCTGTCCGCAAGGCCCGCCTGGACGATCATCTCGGGCAGGCGGCCATCGAAATCCCGGCGCGTCCTGAGTCCATCCACCACGCAGGCCTGGTATGGGGCGTAGTCGGTGGACAGTTTCGTCAGCAGGCCGTCCCCTGCAGGTTCCGGCCCGCGCGAGCAAGCGACGCACAGCGCCAATACCGGCAGCATCACCCCGATCACGCGCCTCACAGGAGGCCTCCGGGAAGCCGTTTTTCTTGGTGATGCGGTCAAGCTCGACCAGGGTCTCGAGCAGGGCCGCCATCTTCGGCAGCGGCCAGGCGTTGGGGCCGTCGCTGAGCGCCTTGTCCGGGTCGGGATGGGTTTCCATGAAAATGCCGCTGATGCCCACGGCCATCGCCGCGCGCGACAGCACCGGCACGAACTCACGCTGGCCACCGGACTTGCCGCCGGCACCGCCGGGCAACTGCACCGAATGGGTGGCGTCGAAGACCACCGGACAGCCGGTGTCGCGCATCACGCTGAGCGAGCGCATGTCGGATACCTCGGGTTGTTGTAGCCGAACGACGCACCGCGTTCACAGGCCATGATCTGCTGGTTGCCGGTGGCACGCGCCTTGTCGGTGACGTGCTTCATCTCCCAGGGCGAGAGGAACTGGCCCTTCTTGATGTTCACCGGCCGGCCGGCGCTGGCGACCTTCTGGATGAAGTCGGTCTGGCGGCACAGGAAGGCCGGCGTCTGCAGCACGTCCACCACCGAAGCCACTTCCTCCATCGGCGTGTATTCGTGCACGTCGGTGATGACCGGCACGCCGATCTGGCGTTTCACTTCGGCCAGCACCTTGAGGCCCGCTTCCAGGCCGGGACCGCGGAAGCTGGTGCCCGAGGTGCGGTTGGCCTTGTCGAAACTGGACTTGAAGATGAAGTTGATGCCGAGCTTGCCGGTGATTTCCTTGAGCTGGCCGGCGACGTCGAGCTGCAGCTGCTCGGATTCGATCACGCAGGGGCCGGCGATCAGGAAAAACGGCTGGTCAAGGCCAACCTTGAAACCGCAGAGGTCCATCAGGCACTCGCCTCCTTGAGTAAGCGGCCACCGGCTTTCTGTTCGCGGGCGGCGCGGATGAAACCAATGAACAGCGGATGGCCGTCGCGCGGCGTCGAAAGGAATTCCGGATGCGCCTGGCAGGCGACAAACCAGGGGTGGTTCGGCAGTTCGACCATCTCGACCAGCAGGTCGTCCATGGACTTGGCGCTGATCACCATGCCGGCGTCCTCGAGCTGGGTGCGGTAGCGGTTGTTGAACTCGTAACGGTGGCGGTGGCGCTCGCCGACCACGTCCTTGCCGTACAGCTCGCGGGCCCGGGTGCCGGGCTTGATGCGCTGGTCCTGCAGGCCCAGGCGCATGGTGCCGCCCAGATCGGATTTCTCGTCGCGGCGCTCGATCTCGCCGCTGGCGGTACGCCATTCGGTGATCAGGCCGATCACCGGGTGCGGGCTGTTGCGGTCGTTCTCGGTGCTGTTGGCGCCGGCCAGGCCGGCGACATGGCGGGCGTAGTCCACCACCGCCGCCTGCATGCCGTAGCAGATGCCGAAATACGGGATGTTGTGTTCGCGGGCGTGCTGCGCGGTCAGCACCTTGCCTTCGAAGCCGCGGTCGCCGAAGCCGCCGGGCACCAGGATGGCGTCGACACCGTCGAGCACCTTCACGCCGTCCTTCTCGACCTGCTCGGACTCGAGCCAGCGCAGCTTCACGCGGGTGCGCTGGCGCAGGCCACCGTGCTTGAGCGCTTCGGACAGCGACTTGTAGGCGTCCTGGTGGTCGATGTACTTGCCGACCACGGCCACGGTGACTTCGTCCACCGGATGTTCGACCGCGTCCACCACCGCTTCCCACTCGGACAGGTCGGCCGGTTTGGCCTTGTCTTCCAGGCGCAGGCGCTCGACCGCGATCTCGTCCAAACCCTGGCTGTGCAGCCACAGCGGCAGCTTGTAGATGTTGTCCACGTCCACGCAGCTGATGACCGCCTTCTCGTGCACGTTGGTGAACAGGGCGATCTTGCGGCGTTCGGATTCGGGCAGCGGTTTTTCGCTGCGGCAGACCAGGATGTCGGGCTGGATGCCGATCGAGCGCAGTTCCTTCACGGAATGCTGGGTCGGCTTGGTCTTGAGCTCGCCGGCGGCGGCGATGTACGGCACCAGGGTCAGGTGCATGAAGATCGCCTGGTCCGGGCCGCGTTCGGTGCGGATCTGGCGGATCGCTTCCAGGAACGGCAGCGACTCGATGTCGCCGACCGTGCCGCCGATCTCGACCAGGCCGACATCGAAGCCGTCGGTGGCCTCGAAGATGGCGCGCTTGATCTCGTCGGTGATGTGCGGGATCACCTGCACGGTGCCGCCGAGGTAGTCGCCGCGGCGCTCCTTGCGGATCACGTTCTCGTAGATGCGGCCGGTGGTGACCGAGTTCTTTCGGCTCAGGCGGGTGCGCAGGAAACGTTCGTAGTGGCCCAGGTCGAGGTCGGTCTCGGCACCGTCGTCGGTGACATAGACCTCGCCGTGCTGGAACGGGCTCATGGTGCCCGGGTCCACGTTGATGTAGGGGTCGAGCTTCATCATGGTCACGCGCAGGCCGCGCGCTTCCAGGATGGCGGCCAGCGAGGCCGCGGCGATGCCCTTGCCGAGCGAGGACACCACGCCACCGGTAACGAAGATAAGACGAGTCATGGGGATTGGGGGCGCTGGAAAACCGCATTCTACCGGCTGGGCCGCCCGGCGGCGAGAAACTTTTCGCGATCAAGGGCTTGCGCCCGGCAACCGGCCGGACCGGCTTGACCGCCCCGGGTCCGGCGCCCATCCTGCGGCCTCGCCAGACCGCCCGGAACCGAGTCCCCCGCCCGATGAACACCCGCTACAACGCCGCCGACATCGAAGTCCTCTCGGGCCTGGACCCGGTCAAGCGCCGCCCCGGCATGTACACCGACACCACCCGGCCCAACCACCTGGCCCAAGTGATCGACAACTCCGTGGACGAGGCCTGGGCGGCCACGCGAAGACGGTCGAGGTGACCCTGTATGCCGACGGCAGCTGCGAGGTCATCGATGACGGCCGCGGCATGCCGGTGGACATCCACCCCGAGGAGAAGATCCCGGGCATCGAGCTGATCATGACCCGCCTGCACGCCGGCGGTAAGTTCAGTGGCAAGAACTACACCTTCTCCGGCGGCCTGCACGGCGTCGGCGTGTCGGTGGTGAACGCGCTGTCGACCCGGGTGGAGGTGTTCATCCGGCGCGAGTCGCAGGAACACCGCATGGAGTTCCGCGACGGCGACCGCAGCTCGGCGCTGGAAGTGGTGGGCACGGTGGGCCGGCGCAACACCGGCACCCGCCTGCGCTTCTGGCCGGACCCGAAATACTTCGACACCCCCAAGTTCGCGGTGAAGGCACTGCGCCACCTGCTGCGCGCCAAGGCCGTGCTGTGCCCGGGACTGACCGTGAAGCTGTTCGACGAAGCCAGCGGCGAGCGCAACGAATGGTTCTACGAAAACGGCCTGCGCGACTACCTGCGTGGCGAACTGGTGGGCCGCGACCTGCTGCCGGCCGAACTCTTCGTCGGCCACCTTGGCAAAGAAGCCGAAGTGGTGGACTGGGCCGTGGCCTGGGTGCCCGAGGGCGAACTGGTGCAGGAAAGCTACGTCAACCTGATCCCCACCGCCGGGGCGGCACCCACGTGAACGGCCTGCGGTCCGGCTTCACGGATGCGTTGCGCGAGTTCTGCGACTTCCGCAACCTGCTGCCGCGTGGCGTGAAGCTGGCGCCGGAAGACGTCTGGGACCGGGTCAGCTACGTGCTCAGCCTCAAGCTCACCGACCCGCAGTTCAGCGGCCAGACCAAGGAACGGCTGAGCTCGCGCCAGGCCGCGGCCTTCGTCGAGGGCGCTGCACACGACGCGTTCTCGCTCTGGCTGAACCAGCACGTCGAGACCGGCCTGCAGATCGCCCAGTTGGCCATCGACCGTGCTTCGGCCCGTCTGAAGACCGAAAAGCAGGTCACCCGCAAGAAGGTCACCCAGGGGCCGGCCCTGCCGGGCAAGCTGGCCGACTGCATCAGCCAGGACCTGGGTCGTACCGAACTGTTCCTGGTCGAGGGCGACTCGGCCGGCGGCAGTGCCAAGCAGGCGCGGGACAAGGAATTCCAGGCGATCCTGCCGCTGCGCGGCAAGATCCTGAACACCTGGGAGGTCGAGTCCTCCGGTGTGCTGGCCTCCACCGAAGTGCACGATCTCGCCGTCGCCATCGGCTGCGACCCGGGCGTGGAGAACATCGACGGCCTGCGCTACGGCAAGGTCATCATCCTGGCCGACGCCGATTCCGACGGACTGCACATCGCCACCCTGCTCTCGGCCCTGTTCCTGCGCCATTTCCCGGCCCTGGTGCGGGCCGGCAACATCTTCGTGGCGATGCCACCGCTGTTCCGCGTGGACGTGGGCAAGCAGGTCTTCTACGCCCTGGACGAGGAAGAGAAGCGGATCCTGCTCGACCGGATCGAGAAGGAGAAGATCCGCGGCCAGGTCAACGTCACCCGCTTCAAGGGCCTGGGCGAGATGAACCCGGTGCAGCTGCGCGAGTCCACCATCCACCCCGACACCCGCCGCCTGGTGCAGCTGACGGTGGACGACGCCGACGCCACCCGCGGCCTGATGGACATGCTGCTGGCCAAGAAACGCGCCGGCGACCGCAAGGCCTGGCTCGAGGCCAAGGGCGACCTGGCCTCGCTCGAAGTGTGACCCAGCCCGCGAAAATGTGACCCGGTGGGTCAGGCGGCGATGGCCGTCTTGCCTCGCCCGGCTGCCGTCGGCAGTCTTCAACATCAACGATGGCTTGAACTTGCGGTTGCCGTGCCCCGGCTGGCACGCGAATTGCTTCTTGCCTCCTGATATGACGCATTCGCCGCCTACTCCCCGAAACGCCCAACCCCGCAAGGACCAGTTGTCGCGGTCGCTGATCCGCACGCTCGTGGCCCTGCTGGCCGGAGCGGCACTGGCGGTGGGACTGCAGGCCCGCGAAGGAGTCGACGCCAATCCCGGACTCTACCGCTACGCCATGGCCCAGAGCACCGCCTCGTCCGACTGCCCCTACGACTACGTCGAAATGGGTGCGGGCGGACGGAGCCTGGCGCTGTCGTCACGCCCCGGTGCCGCTACCGACGACGGCGGGGCGGTACTGGGGCTGCAGGTGCCGATGGAGCTGTACCAGTCGCCGATCCACGCCCTGGTCGTTTCGGGCAACGGCTACCTTGCGGCAGCCGGTTCCTGGAAGAAGACGACGGCAGCGACTTCAGCAACGACTGCGAACTGCCGGTACTGGCAAACAATTTTCCGGCGAGCCAGAACCGCATCTATGTCTACCACGACGACCTGCGGCCCCGAGCCGGCGGCAGCCTGCGCCAGGCCTATTTCCCCACCTGCCCACGCACCGGCGAAAGCAACGGCCCGGAAGCCTGCACCGTGATCGAATGGAACGGCTTCGAACGGGCCGGCCCCATCCCGAGCACTGTCCCGCTGGTGGCGCAGGCGGTGCTCTACCACGACAGTCACGAGATCGCTCTGCAGTACGCCTCTGTTGACGACAGCCTGGGCGGCCAGGCCACGGTCGGCCTGCAGGGGCTGGACGGCCGCGCCGCGCGCACGTTGGGCTGCAATGCTCCGCGGCTAGTCCGCGCCCGCCAGGCGGTCTGTTTTTTTGACCCCGGCAACGGCCGGATGACGGCTTACTTTTGGACACGCGCTGGCGCTGAACGCGCGGCTGCTCAACCCAGTCCGGCGCGCAGCAGGGCCTGCAGCAGTCGCTGAAGTTTCTCGGCCCGCTCCGGCGCGTAACGACCGGCATCTTCGTCCATGTAGGTGCACTGCGCGATTTCCAGCTGCACCGCGTCCACGCCCTCGGCGGGTTTTCCGTAATTGCGCGTGATGTAGCCGCCCTTGAAGCGGCCGTTCGCGATCCAGGTGTAGTCCTTCTGCGCGGCCAGCACCGATTCCAGCCGCGCCTGCAGCGCCGGAGAACAACTGGCTCCAGCAGCCGTGCCCAGGTTCAGGTCAGGCAGCCGGCCCTCGAACAGGAAAGGCACCACGCTGCGGATCGAATGTCCTTCCCACAGCAGCACGCGGCCGTGCTCGGCGCGCAGCCGCGCCAGTTCCTGCGCGAGCGCTTGGTGGTACGGGCGCCAATAGCGTCCGACCCGCGCCGCGACTTCATCCGCCGACGGTTCCTGTCCAGGCAGATACACCGGATCGCCGCTGAAACGAACCGCCGGACACAAGCCCGTCGTGTTCTGGCCCGGATAGAGCGACACATCGTCGGGCGGACGGTTGAGGTCGACCACGTAACGCGAATAGTTCGGCACCAGCACCGACGCACCGAGCCGGCGCGCGAAATCGTAGAGCCGGCTGACGAACCAGTCGGTGTCGGGCACGCCACGCGCTTCCGGGGTGACGCGCGCGGCGATGTCCTCGGGCAGCGCGATGCCGTCGTGCGGCAGGCTGATCAGCAGCGGTGCCTTGCCGCGATGCAGGGTCAGTACGTCCATGCCGGCAGTCTAGCGGGCGAAACGCGCCGGCGCGTAGGGCGCGGGATCGATCGCGGGCTCGCGACCGCAGACCAGGTCGGCGACCAGGCGGCCGGTGCCGGCGCTCATGCCCATGCCCATCATGCCGTGGCCGGTCGCCAGCCAGAGATTGTTGTTGCCCGGCACCCGGCCGATCAGCGGCAGGTCGTCCGGCGTCATCGGCCGCCAGCCGCACCATTCCTCGCGTTTGCTCGGCCCGACCGGCTGTTGCAGGTATTCGGCGGCGCCGCGTTCCAGCGCGTCCAGGCGCGTGCGGTTCAGGCGGTCGTCGTAACCGCTGAATTCCATGGTGCTGCCCAGCCGGTAACCGTCGGCCCAGGCGGTGACGCAGACGCTGCGCTCCTTGAGCACCAGCGGGCGGCGTGGTGCCAGCACCGGGCGTTCGTAGGTGATTGAATAGCCCTTGCCGGGCTGGATCGGGATCGGCATGCGGATCATGCGTTCGAATTCCGGCGACCACGCGCCGAGCGCCACCAGCACCTTGCCGGCGCGATGGCGGCCTTCCGTGGTCTGCACCGCCTCGATGCCATGGCGGCCACGATGCAGCCCGGTCACGCGCACGCCCTCCTCGATCACGCCGCCGGCGGCGCGCACCAGGCGCGCGAGTTCGGCGGTGTACCGTTCGGGGCGCAGTTGTGCATCGCCCGGGAAAAACAGCGAGCCGGCCATGCCCGGATGCAGCGCCGGTTCGTCGGCCGCCAGCATCGCGCCATCGAACACCTGCGCCTCGATGCCGAGTTCGGCCAGCAGCGGCAGGTCGCGCTGCTGTTTCTCCAGCGCGCGGGCACGGCGGAACACGTAGTGGAACCCGCCCGGCTCGAAGCCGCAGTCGAGCGCGTGCGAGCTCACCAGTTCCTCGATCAGCGCGCGCGAATGTTTCAGCATCGCGCCCTTGGCCAAGCCGCTGGCGCGCCAGTCGCGGTGGTTGCAGCGCCCGGCCGCGGTGCGCAGCCAGCGCATCAGCGCCGGGTCCCAGCGTGGCTTGATGTAGAGCGGTGCAGACGGCGAAAGCATCCAGCGCAGTGCCTGTCCGACCATGCCGGGCGCGGCCAGGGGCGGCGCGTGGCTGGGCGTGATGGTTCCGCAGTTGCCGTGCGAGGCGCCGCCGCCGATCCGCCCCTGTTCGAGCACCCGCACCGAGCGGCCTTCGGCCAGCAGGTAGTGCGCGCAGGCAAGGCCGATGACGCCACCCCCAGGATCAGGACATCGGCTTCGCCGGCTTCGTTCATGCCGCCATTCTACCTGCGGGTTCCGGCGCTCAGCGGCGCATAGGCGGCAGGCGCAGGTAGGTGGCCGCGCGCCACAGCCATTCCATCGGCCCCATGCGGAAGCGCGACATCCAGGCCCGGCTCCACAGCACCTGCAGCAGGAACAGCGCGAACACGAAGGGCACCTGCCAGGCGCGCGACAGTTGTTCGAAATACCCCAGTCCGTAACCGAAGAAGATGCCGGTGCAGATCAGCGACTGCAGCAGGTAGTTGGTCAGCGCCATCTGCCCCGCCGGTGCCAGCCGCGCGAGCGGACCGGCGAGCGCGGGCGATTGCAGGCCCTTCACGATCCAGGCCAGGTAACCCAGCGCCATCAGCGTGCCGCCGAGCGTGAACAGGCCCATGGCGGTGGAAGTCCGCAGGTTCATCGTGACCATGTCCGAAGTCGGCGCCAGCAGGTACGACACCAGCACCATGGCCAGGCCCACCGGCAATGCCACCACGCGCAGGCGGCGATGGAAACGCTCATGTTCCTGCGGCCGCGCGATCACGCCGCTGCGCACGAACCAGGCACCGACCAGGAACAGGCCCAGCAGCTGCGGGCCCCAGAACATCAGGAAGCCCATCATCATCTTCAGGTCGGCCAGGCGCTGGGCCGTGGCCTCGGCGAAAGTCCCGCTGCCGTAGGCCTGGCGCTGCGCCTCGAGCACGGCCGCCATTTGCGCGCCCTGTTCGGCCATCGAGGCATCCATCTGCGCGGCCGACCCCGGCACCATCTGCACCAGCGAAACGAGCGCCCCCAGGCCCAGGATCAGCACCGACGGCAGCAGGATGAAGGCGATGCCCCACTTCGGCAGCCGCGACACCGGCGTGCGGCGGAAGAACAGCAGCAACACCACCGCGATCAGCGAATAGGTGAACAGGATGTCGCCCGACCACACCAGCAGCGCATGCGCCAGGCCGATCGCCATCAACGCCAGCACGCGCAGCAGGTAGGTCATGAAGAACGGCCGCTGCGCCGCCTCGGCGCGCACCAGCATCACCGCGAAGCCCATGCCGAACAGCAGTGAGAACAGCGGATAGAACTTGCCCTGGACGAACAGGTAGACCAGCGTGTCGGCGATCCGGTCGGCGCCGGTGAGCGCCTGGTCCACGCCGGTGAGCGCGCCGTTGAGCGGCCCGACCATGCCCTCGATGTTCATCAGCAGGATGCCCAGCAGGGCGAAGCCGCGCAGCACGTCCATGGCCTGGATGCGCTCCTGCGGCAGCAGGGGCGCGGCGATCGTCGGTCCGGTCATCGGGTCGTGCTCGCTTGAAGAGTCACCGGATCATCCGGCCTGCCCTGCACGGCCGCAAGCCCGGCGCAAAACAAACGGCCCGCCGAAGCGGGCCGTCGCGGTTTCCGGAGCAGGACGCGTCAGTGCTGCGCGCCGCCCTCGCCGTGCACGTGGCCGTGTTCGATCTCGACCGGCTCGGCTTCGCGCACGTCGACGATCTCGACCTGGAACTGCAGCGCCTTGCCGGCCATCGGGTGGTTGAGGTCCACGTCCACCACGGTGGCGCCGACCTTGAGCACGGTGACCGGGCGCGGGCCCATCGCGGTGTTGAGCATCACTTCCTGGCCCGGGCGCAGGCGCGCCTCGCGGAAATGTTTCTTCGGTACGCGCTGGGTGAATTCGTCGCGGCGCTGGCCATAGGCCTGGTCCGCTTCCACGACCGTCTCGAAGCTGTCGCCCGCGGCGTGGTCCATCATCGCGGCCTCGAGGCCGGGGATGATGGCGCCGTGGCCGATCAGGATGGCCAGGGGCTCGCGCTCCTTGGACGTCTCGATCGCAGGCTGGCCGGGTTCGGACACGGTGTAATGGAAACGGACGACGCGGTTCTTCTCGATCTTCATGGGGATTCCGGGATGGGGCCGGTGACGCGACCGGCAGGATCGGGCAAACTCGGCCCGTGACAGCGAGCGCGCATTATCCCGGCCCCTCCCGCCCGGCGCCAGTTCCCCGGGCTGCGGCCACCCTTCCGCTGCTGCTGGCCCTGCTGCTGGCCGCCTGCTCGTCTTCTCCCCCGCCCCGCCCCTCGGCCGCGTCCACGGCGCCGTTCAAGGTCGAGGACGTCACCCCGGACGACCCGCTGCGCGCCAACGATGTGCTGATGCGCGCCCTAGGCCTGGTCGGCACCCCCTACCGCTGGGGCGGCAATACGCCCGAAGGTGGCTTCGACTGCAGCGGCCTGGTCGGTTATGTGTTCCTGGACGCGGCCAAGGTCTACCTGCCGCGCACCACCCGAGAGATCGCGAAGTTCGACGCCGACACCCCGCCCCGCTACAAGCTGGCGCCGGGCGACCTGGTGCTGTTCGGCGACCGCGGCTCGGTCTTCCACGTCGGCATCTACGTCGGAGAGGGCCGCTTCGTGCATGCCCCCAGCACCGGCGGCACGGTCCGCCTGGACCGGCTGGACGGCCCCTACTGGGGTCGGGTCTACACCGGCGCCCGCCGGGTACTTTGACGGAATTGCCTGAACGGATTTCCGGATCCGTTGCGGCCATTTTTTGCGGACTGCGTCACCCTAGGCTCCCGTTTGGGTGACAAACTGTGACGCAATGCGTCATCCGACCCCCTTTCGGCCCACCAAACCTTCGCATCGACCTGTTGGCATGGGACTTGCTTAAGCCCTGCTACCGGCGCTTCTGCGCGGCTCTTCGTCAACCATCAAAGGATCCACCAATGACCCTGCTCCGCAATTCCCTGCTCGCGATCGCCGTTTCCGCCTCGATGTTCGCCGCCACCGCCAATGCGGCGACGACGACCGACACCTTCCGCGTGTCGATCACCATCGCCAACACCTGCACGATCGGCATCACCGATCTGGACTTCCTGTCCCACACCGACCTGGTCGCCGCCAAGACCGCCACCGCGACCGGTACCGTCACCTGCACCACCACCAGCCCGATCGCCGTGACCTTCAACGTCGGCAGCGGCGGTGGCACCTATGCCAGCCGACTGATGACCAACGGCACCGACACGATCTCCTACAACATCTACAAGGAAATCGGCCACACCACCGTGCTCGACAACACCCCCGCGGGCACGGTCGCCCTGACCGGCACCGGTACCTTCACCGTGTTCGGCCAGACCACGGCCGGCCAGCCGATCAAGCCGGGCGGCACGTACACGTCCGACATCATCGCGACGATGACGTACTGATGCATTCCCGCGCCGCCGCCATCGCGACGGCCCTGGGCCTGATGTTCGCCGCGTCCGCCGTTTCGGCGCGCGGCGAACTCCAGGCGGGACCGACGCTGCTCGAGATCCAGCCGGGGGCCACGTCCACGCGCCTGCAGCTAAGCAACACCGGCGACGAGTTGGTGGCGGCGCAGGTCCGTGTCTACGCCTGGACGCAAGTCGACGGCGAAGACCAACTGCAGGAAACCGATGTCGTGGTCGCCAGCCCGCCGATCGCCGAAGTGCCGGCGGGCGGCGAACACCTGGTCCGCGTCGTGCTCGCCGGCCCCGCGCCGACGGACGGACGGGACCGGGCCTACCGCGTCGTGGTCGACGAACTTCCGGGTTCGGCCGACGCCGACACGAGTGGCGTCCGCGTCCGCATGCGCTTCGTGCTGCCCGCGTTCGTGCGCTCCAAAGGTGCGAAGGCACCTGCCCTTTCCTGCCATCTGCGCGATGGCGATACCCGACTGGCCTGCCGCAACTCGGGTGGCCAGCCGGCCCAGCTCGGCGCGACCACCCTGGTCGCCGGAGCCAGCAAGCTGGCCCTCAGCGAGGGCCTCTTCGGTTATGTGCTGCCCGGCAGCGAGCGCCTCTGGACGCTCCCGACGGAACGCCCCGCGCTCGCCGGCACCATGACTCTCGATACCTGGATCAATGGCCAAGCCGCGACCGTCACCGTCGAACGACGGCCGTAAGCTCATCGCCACCGCCATCGCTGCCGCCTGCCTCGGTCTGGCTGGCGGGGCGCGCGCGGATGCGTCGGCCGGCGCCTATGTTTCGCTCGACGAGGCGCCGTCCAAGGCGGAGTCGCTGGGCGAACAGCGCCTGTTCCTCGAGATTTTCCACGACGACCGGCCGATCGGCCTGGTCGCCGAAATGCGCCTGCGCGACCAGCGCATGTGGGCCACTCCGCAGGAGCTGGGCGAGATCGGCCTGATCGTCCCCGCCAACCTCGCCACCGACGACGAGGGCCTGGTGCCGCTGGACGCCCTGCCCGGCCTGTCATGGCGCTACGACGCGGCGGCGCAGCGCCTCCACCTGGGCATCCCTCCCTCGCTGCGCCCGGAGCAGGCACTCGGCTACAAGGCGCCAACGGCGGTGAAGGCTGATCGTTCGAGCGGCTGGCGGCTTGGCTACGACGCCTACGGCCAGCATGCCGAAAACATCGACACGCTGGCCTGGGAACATCGCTGGCCTGGTTCGGCCGGCTGGGCACCTTCGAACTGGACGGCGTCACCCATCTCGCCGACGCCCCGGAAGGCGGTACCGGCCGCGGCTTCGAACGTCTCGACACCCGCTGGACCTACAGCGATCCCGAACGGATGTGGACCTGGACCGTCGGCGACCTGGTCAATGGCGGCCTGGCGTGGTCCCGCCCGGTGCGCATGGGTGGCGGCCAGTGGCGCCGCAATTTCTCCACCCGCCCCGACCTGGTGACGATGCCGCTGCCGCGCTTCAGCGCCGATGCGACGCTGCCGTCGGCCGTCGAGCTCTACGTCGACAATGTCCGCCAGTTCGGCAGCACCGTGCAGGACGGCCCCTTCGTGCTCGACGCGATCCCGTCCATCAGCGGCGCCGGCACGGCCCAGCTGGTCGTGCGCGACGCGCTCGGCCGCGAGACCACCACGACCATCCCGCTCTATTTCGACAACGAGCGCCTCGCCACCGGACTGACCGACTTCAGCGTCGAACTCGGCCTGCTGCGCCGTGGCTACGGCGGCCGCGCGAACGACTATGGCGACGATGCCGCCGCCAGCGCCAGCTGGCGCCGCGGCATGACCGACACGCTCACGCTCGAGGCGCATGCCGAAGCGACCAGCGGACTCACGCTCGCGGGCGCCGGCATCGTCTGGGCACCGGGCAACCGCTGGGGCCTGGTCAATGCCTCGTTCGCGCGCAACAGCGGCGACGAGGACGGTTGGCAGCATTCGATCGGCTATCAGTACAGCACGCGCCACTGGGGCCTGGACCTGCAGAGCCAGCGCCGCAGCGAAGGCTTCC
Organism: Arenimonas daejeonensis; assembly: GCF_007993735.1. Lineage (GTDB taxonomy): Bacteria > Pseudomonadota > Gammaproteobacteria > Xanthomonadales > Xanthomonadaceae > Arenimonas > Arenimonas daejeonensis. Next base: position 2,783,334 of record NZ_CP042453.1, read on the forward strand.
GTGACCTCGGCGACGCCAGTGTGTTCATCGACGAACTGCCCACCTCGCTGCCCGAGGAAGACCGGGCGACGTTCTGGGTGCCGACGATCGCCGGCGATTTCTCGGCGAGCTGGATCCGCTTCGAGGACCGCTTCGGCAACCGCAACGAGGTGCGCTCGCTTTCCTGGAACCGGCAGTTCGAGGCCGGCTTCTTCCTGACCGCGAGTGTCTTCGACGACGGCGGCCAGCGCGGCGGCGGCATCAACATCACGATCCCCCTGTCCGGCAACCGGCAGGCGTCGGTCTCGGTGCAGGATTCGCAGATCGGCGGCACCGAAACCGTCGCCGCCCTGCGCCAGGACATCCCCTACGAGGGCGGCTGGGGCTGGGGCGTGCAGGCCAGCGACCGCACCCATGGCGAGGGCCAGGGCCGCGCCTACGCCGGCTATCGCAACGATCACATCGAAGCCGCCGCCGGCATCGAACACAACCCGAATTCCGACAGCATGTTCGCGCAGACCTCCGGCAGCATCGTCGGGCTCGGCGGCAATGTCTTCTTCGCGCGCCGCATCAACGACTCCTTCGCGCTGGTCTCCACCGGCATCGGCGGGGTGCCGGTGCTGTACGAAAACCGCCTGTACGGCCATACCGACGCCGACGGCCACCTGCTGCTGCCCGACCTGCGCGGCTGGCAGCGCAACCGCGTCGCGATCGACCCGGACGAACTGCCGGCCAATTACCGCATCGGCGACATCGAAAGGCTGGTGACGCCGACCGACCGCAGCGGTGTGCTGGTCGAGTTCGATGTGCATGTGCAGGCGCCGGCGATCGCCGTCCTGCTGGGCCGCGATGGCGAGCCCCTGCCCGCCGGCCAGCGCGTGAACCGTGACGACGGTGGCACCTTGGTCGTCGGTTTCGACGGCGAGGCCTATTTCGAGTCGTTGGATCAGGCTACCGTGCTGGAAACCCCGGCCGACGATGGCGTCTGCCGGCACGCGCTGCCTGCCGTCGATTCGAATACCGATGGCACGCCCGTCCGCCTGGGGCCGGTAGCCTGCGAATGGAGAGCGCGATGAAATCCTTCCTTGCCCGACTGGCGTGCACGCTGGGGCTGCTGATCGCAGCCACACCGGCGTTCGCGCAGAACTGCACCGCGACCGTCGACCCGATACTGGAGTTCGGCACCCAAGTCGGGCTGCCGACGCCAGGCACCACCGTCACCGCCGACATCGACATCACCTGCGAGCGTCCCGCCTTGGGGCATCCGGGTCTGCGTCGGCATCTCCGCGGGCACGGGCACCGGCAGCACCGTGGCCGGCCGCAGGATGTCGATCACCACGCCGGTGGCCGACAACATCGGCTATGCGCTCTACCAGGACCCGTCGCTGGCGACCGCGTTCGGAAACACGGGCAATTCCCGCGTCCTCGTCCTGTTCAACACGTTCCTGTCCTTCACCCAGACCAAGACGGTATCGGTGCATGGCCAACTCACGCCGGGACAGACCGGGCACTCGGTCGGCAATTACCTGTCCACGCTGACGGTCTCCGCGCAGGCGCAACCCTATTCGCTGTTCGGCTCGCCGCCGGATTGCGGAACAACGGGCGGCACCACCCTCGCACCGACCACGTTCCAGGCGCACCTGCTGCTCAACCCCGCCTGCACCGTCTCCGCGGCGCCACTCGACTTCGGCACGGTCGGCGCGCTGACCGGCCACAACGCCACCAGCAACATCGCGGTGACCTGCACCCGCAGCGCCGCCTACAGCATTGCCCTGAACGGCGGCACCGTCACCAACACCGTCGCCAACCGACAGATGCGCCTCGGCGCCGGACCGAACACCGTCAGCTACCAGCTCTATCGCGATGCGGGACGGACCCTGGTCTGGGGCAACACGGCCGGCAACGTGGTCGGCGGCACCGGCAACGGCCTGGCGCAATCCGTGCCGGTGTACGGACGGGTGCCGCCGCAGGCGGCGAAGCCGACCGGCACCTATGAAGACACCGTCACGGCGACCGTGACCTACTGACGATCACGCCGGGAGCATCCCGGCGCGACCGGCTCAGCGCTTCGGCTCCGGCCGCAGCCACAGCCAGATGCCGACGACGACCATGATCGTGGTGCCGGTCGCGGCCATCCACCATTCCGGCGCGGTCAGGAAAAACACCACCGCGCTCAGACCCATGGTGCCGATCGCCCAGTATTTCGCCTTGCGGCTCACCGCACCGCTGGCTTCCCAGTCGCGGATCATCGGCCCGAATACGTGGTGCGCAAGCATCCAGGCATGCAGGCGCTTCGAACCCCGGCCCGCGGCATAGGCCGCCAGCAGCACGAAGGGCGTGGTCGGCAGGCCCGGCAGGAAGATGCCGACGATGCCCAGGCCCAGGCACACATAGGCCAGGATCAGCCACAGCCAGCGGCGGACTTTGAGGCCAGTGCCCATCAGGAGCGCAGGTTGGCGACGGCCTGTTCGATGTCCTTGCTCAGGGCCATCACTTCGGTCGCGTACCTGGCCAGGCGGCAATCGTCTTCATCCACGGGTTTGGGGCGGCACGGGTGTGGGCCGGCCATCGGCCTGGTCCAGCGCCACGAATACGATCACGCAGTGCGTGCACAGCCTGTCGTTGCCGTCCTGCATCGGGTCGCGGGCGCGCACGCCGACCGCGAAATGCATGCTGCTGGTGCCGGTATAGACCAGCTTGGCGGTGACCGTCACCAAGTCGGAGGTGTGGATCGGCGACACGAAGCGGATGCCGCCGACCGCGACGGTGACGCTGTAGTGCCCGCTCCAGCCGACCGCCGCCGCGTAGCCGACCTGGTCGATCCATTTCATCACCACGCCGCCGTGCACCTTGCCGCCGTAGTTGACGTCGGTGGGCTCGGCCAGGAAACGGAAGGTCAGTTCGCGCTGTTCACCGCTCATGCACCGGCTCCTTGCCGCATCGCGGCGGGGTGGGTTCAGACATCCGTGACGGGGTCGGCGGCGCCGGCCAGCGCGTCGCGCACGGCGCGCCGGCGCATGCGCGCGTGCAGGCGGTCGCGGCGGCGGGCCAGATCGCGGGCCAGCCGGATCCGGGTGTCGCTGTCCGGCGCGACGGCCTGGTCGGCGCGCGCGGCAGAAGTCGGCATAGGCGCCGACCACGTGGCGGATCCGGCGCATCAGCAGTTCGAGCATGATCGCGTCGTCGAGCAGGCCGATCACGGCCACGTCGTCGGGGATCAGGTCCTCGGGGTCGCTGAAATAGGCCAGCAGCCGCAACACCTCGGCGCGTTCGACCTGCGGCAGGGCCCAGGCCTCGTCCTCCAGCATGTCGATCAGCCCCTGCACCTCCAGGATGCGGCGGCGGATGTAGCCGGGGGCGGTGGCGATGGGCAGGGTTTCCAGCCCGTGCCGGGCCGCGGCGACGATGTCGCATTCCTCGGCGCAGGCCACCCGGCGCTCGGCACGGGCCAGGGCTTCGTGGAAACGGTCGATGTCGCCGGGTTCGAGTTCGAATGAGATCTTCACGCGCCCATCCTACTTCAGCCTGAACAGGCCATTCACCCCTTCCGGGCGCCGACTGGCCCCGGACGCGGCTTTCGCGTACAGTTCGCGGCGTTTGCTGCACGGCTGACCGTTTTCCCCGGTATGCCCGCCACCCAGGCCCCGAGCGTCGCTCGCCCTGCGTCTGGCCCCACTCCGCACGCCTTTCGCTGCGCAAACCCGTCAGGCCCGACTTGGGCCCTGCCGTAAAACCAGCTTCACCAGCTCGCAGCGCGGTTTCAGGGAACGCTCCGGGTTACGCAACGGAGTACAACCATGTCTTTCGAAACCCTTGGGCTCGCGCCCGAGCTGAACCGTGCGCTCGCCGAACTCGGCTACGCCAACGCCACCCCGATCCAGGCCGAAGCGATCCCGCTGGTCATGGCCGGCCACGACCTGATGGGCGGCGCCCAGACCGGCACCGGCAAGACCGCCGCGTTCTCGCTGCCCCTGCTGCACCGCCTGGCCCAGGCCGGCCCGATGCACGGCCCGCGCAAGCCGCGCGCGCTGGTGCTGGTGCCGACCCGTGAGTTGGCCGTGCAGGTGTTCGACAGCCTGCGCGCCTACGGCAAGCACCTGCGCCTGAACGCCACCACCATCTACGGTGGCGCCGGCATGCAGCCGCAGATCGACGCGCTGCGCCGCGGCGTGGACATCCTGGTGGCCACCCCGGGCCGCCTGCTCGACCATCTCGAGCGCCGCAGCGTGGACCTCTCGCACGTCGAGATCCTGGTGCTGGACGAAGCCGACCGCATGCTCGACATGGGCTTCCTGCCCGCGATCAAGCGCGTGATGGCCAAGATCCCGTCGCGCCGCCAGACCCTGCTGTTCTCGGCGACCTTCGAGGACGCGATCAAGAAGCTGGCGATGGAATTCCTGCGCGAGCCGAAGGAAGTGCAGGTGTCGGTGCGCAACGCCGTCGCCACCAACGTCACCCACATCGTGCATCCGGTGGATGCGAGCCGGAAGCGCGACCTGCTGCTCGAGATCCTGAGCAAGCGCTACGAGGACCAGGTGCTGGTGTTCGGCCGCACCAAGCACGGCTGCAACCGCCTGTCGGAGCAGTTGGACAAGGCCGGCATCAATTCGGTCGCCATCCACGGCAACAAGAGCCAGGCGCAGCGCCTGAAGGCCCTGCGCGACTTCAAGTCGGGCAAGGCCCGGGTGCTGGTCGCCACCGACGTCGCCGCGCGCGGCCTCGACATTCCGCTGCTGCCGATGGTGATCAATTTCGATCTGCCGATGGTCGCGGAAGACTACGTGCACCGCATCGGCCGCACGGGCCGCGCCGGTGCGTCCGGCGAGGCGATCTCGCTGGTGTCGCATGACGAAGGCGGTCTGCTGCGGGCGATCCAGCGCGTGCTCAAGGCCGACATCGAGATGGTCGAGGTCGAGGGTTATTCGCCGAGCCGTCCGATCCGCATGGGCAACGATGCGCCTTCGCCGGCCGGTCGTCCGGGTGGGCAGCGTCCGCCGCAGCGCCATGCGCGCCGTCCGCACGCGGGCAATGGCGAGCGCCACGCGCATGCCGGCCCGAAGAGCCACAGCGGCAGCCGCGACGGAAGCCGCGGCCGTGGCGACAATCCGCGCGCCGCTCGCTGATTCCTGCTGTTTCGCTTGATGGAAAGGGCCGCCTTGTGCGGCCCTTTCTTTGGGCTCGCGGTTGGGGGTTGGCGTCGCCGGAAGCACCGGAGGAGTGAGACCCTCTTTCTGCTCAGTGAAGCCTTTTATTTCGCAGAAAGAGGGTCTCACTCCTCCGGCACTTCCGGTTCGGATCATCCGGATCGCTGATTGGAGTTCATGAGCGGCATCGGCGCTTTGCTTGCGCGTAGGCCTTGCGGGCTTCCGCATGTGGGATCTTTCCTGCGCCTTGTCGTTTGCTAAAACGCTCGCGTCCCTTGTCGGCAGCGCGCCTCCCGTGGGGCGCGTTCCCTGAACGCGTCCGGTGCCATTTGCGCAAACTGGTCAGGCGTACTCGCCGCTGCGCGGCGAAAGGCCAAAACGGAATCCTTGCGGCGAGGTGATCACCCGCCCAAGGGTATGCGGCCTGCCATGTGCAGTTGTCGTCGCAGTTGTCGTTGCAGTTGCGGTTCGCCGCCCAGCGGCGAGTCTTCGTCGCAACCTTGCCGAAATGGCACCGGACGCGTTCAGGGGAACGCGCCCCACGATAGGCGATCCACCCCGATTTTGAGCGAGCCCCCACTTAACAAACCGCGTGGCGCAAGAAAGATCCTCCATGCGAAAGCCCGCAAGGCCTACGCGCAAGCAAAGCGCCGACGCCGTCAGGAACTCCCTTCACGAAACGACACGGGTGGTACCGGCGGTGCCGGAGAGTCGAAGGTCTCTTTCTGCGAAATAAAAGGCTTCACTGAGCAGAAAGAGACCTTCGACTCTCCGGTATCGACGGCGCCATACCCACCAAGCCACTTGCCTTCCGTCACGCGGAGCAGGAAGCTCCCGACCATCCCGGGCAAGGAGTGAAGACATGTTGCGGAGCATCCTGGCGGTGTTGGCGGGTTTCCTGGTGATGGGCATCACCGTGGCCGCAGTGCAGTGGCTGGGGCACACGCTGTATCCGCCGCCGCCCCTGGACATGAGCGACCGCGCCGCCATGGACGCCGCCATCGCCGCCATGCCCGCCATGGCCCTGGGCTTCGTCCTGATCGCCTACGCCTTCGGCATGTTCCTGGGCGCCTACACCGCCAGCACCATCAGCCTGGCGCACCGGCGCGGCGTCGCCTTTGTCCTGGCCGTCGTGATGCTGGCCCTGATCGTCATGAACTTCCTGTCCTTCACGCATCCGATGTGGATGGTCGTGATCGGCCTGCTGATCCCGTTCCCGTTCGCCCTGATGGCCTGGAAGCTGGCCCTGCGCTAGGCCTTCGGACCGGCGGAACGCACGCTAAGCCAAGCACCTGCCAGCAGCAGGCCCACCGCTACCGCCTGCGTCCAATGCGGCGCGGCGCGGCCGAAGAGCAGCAGCAGGCCGGTGGACAGCAGCGGCGCCGCATACGACAGCGTTCCCAGCACGGCGATGTCGCCGCGTTTGGTGCCGATGTCCCACAGCCAGAAGGCGATGCCGGTCGGCCCCAGGCCGAGCACGGCGATCACGCCCCACTGCAGCGGCGTCGGCACCACCGTGGTCTCCAGCGCGAAATGCGCCATGGCGCCCAGCAGGCCCACCGCCAGGCAGGCGCCGGCCATCGCGGTGCTGGGCACCGCTTCGAAGCGCCGGTTGAGCACCGAATAAAGGGCCCAGACCAGGGCCGCGCCGAGCGCCGCGAGATAACCGGGCACGTGCGCCGGATCGATGTCGACGCGCCCGCCGCGTGACACCAGCAGGAAGGCCGCCGCCAGCCCCAGCGCCGTGCCCAGCCACTGTGCCGGCCGCACCGCTACGCCACCGAGCATCGCCGCGAACACCACGATCAGCAGCGGCCACAGGTAATTGATCAGGTTCGCCTCGACCGCCGGCGCGCGCTTGAGTGCGATGAAATACAGCGCGTGGTAACCGAACAGCGCGCCGATGCCGAGCGCACCGGCCGCCAGCGGCTGTTTCAGCGCCGGGAAGCCCGGCCCACCCGGCCGCAACAGCAACAGCACGCCGGACACGCCGGCGATGCCGAAGCCCAGCGCCAGCAGCTGGAACGGCGGGATGTCGCCGGTGGCCGTGGTCAACACGGCCAGCGACGACCACAGCAGCACCGCGGCGAACCCGGCCAGGGTGGCGCGACGACGGGAGGCGGCAGGGGTCATGGCTTGATCGGTGTCAGGGTCGGCAGACAATACCGAAACCCGGGGGAACTCACGCGGCGGTTTCCGCCGGACGGGCGATAATGGCCTCCCTTTCCGGAGACCCCGATGACCCTGCTGCTGTTCCTCGCCGGCCTGGTGCTCTTGATCCTGGGCGCCGACCTGATGGTGCGCGGCGCCTCGCGCCTGTCGCTGTCGCTGGGCATCGCGCCGCTGGTGGTTGGATTGACCGTGGTGGCCTTCGGCACCAGCGCGCCGGAACTGGCGATCTCGATCAAGGGCGCGCTGGGTGGCCAGACCGACATCGCGCTGGGCAACGTCGTGGGCAGCAACATCTTCAACGTGCTTTTCATCCTCGGGCTGTCCGCGATCCTGGCGCCGCTGGTGGTCGACCGGCAGTTGATCCGGCAGGAAGTGCCGATCCTGATCGGCCTGTCGGCAGCCGTGGCCTGGATGGCGCTCGACCGGGTCGTTTCGATGATGGACGGCGTCATGCTGGTGGCGGCGCTGGTTGGCTACACGGTGCTCCTGTACCACCAGGGCAAGCGCGCGCCTTCGGTGGAAATCGCCGATCCGGCGCTGGTCGCCATCGCCGCGCGGCCGGGCCTGATGTCGCGCCCGTGGGTGCAACTTCTGCTGGTCGCCGTGGGCCTGGGGATGCTGGTGATCGGTTCGCAATGGCTGGTGCGTGCCGCCACCACGGTCGCGACCCTGCTCGGCGTCAGCCAGCTGGTGATCGGACTGACCATCGTCTCGATCGGCACCTCGCTGCCGGAAGTGGCCACCTCGGTGATCGCCGCGCTGCGTGGCGAACGCGAGATCGCGGTCGGCAACGTGCTGGGAAGCAGCATCTTCAACCTGGCCGCCGTGCTGGGCATCAGCGCGGTGGTTTCCGGTACCGGCCTGCAGGTGCCGGGGGCCTTGCTGGCCTTCGACCTGCCGGTGATGGTCGCGGTGGCCGTGGCCTGCCTGCCGGTGCTTTTCACCGGCCACCTGATCGCGCGCTGGGAAGGCGTGGTGTTCCTGGCCTATTACTTCGCCTACACGGCCTACTTGATCCTCTACGCCCAGGACCACGACGCCCTGGACGAATACACCTGGTGATGCGCACCGTGGTGTTGCCGCTGACCGCGCTGACCCTGGCGGCCGTCGCCTGGCGCGAGCTGCGGCAATGGCTCCGCGGCAGGCGCTGAAACTCAGAACGGCTTGGCGAGCACCAGCCAGATCACCGGGATCAGGAACAGCAGCGGCAGCTCGTTGAACCAGCGCAGCGTAGTCGGCGACGGCAGTTCGCCACCGGCCGCGGCCTTCTTCAGCCAGCGGCCCGCGACGATGAAATAGGCCAGCAGCGCCGCCACCAGCCCCAGCTTGGCGTGCATCCAGCCGCCACTGATGCCGAAGTACAGCCACAACACGCCGCCCAGGATCACCGCGATGCCGAACATGTTGTGGCCGAAGCCGTAGAGTCGCCGCCCCATCAGCACCAGGCGCGCCTGCACCTCGGGCTGGCCGCGGGTCTCGGCCAGGTTGATGGGAGGATGCGCGGCAGGTAGAAAACGGTCGCCATCCACGCGATCACGAACAGCAGGTGGAAGGTCTTGGTCCAGAGATAGGCCACGTGCGGTTTCCTCGGTCGGTGTCAGCGGCAGGCCGGCTTGCGCCCGGCGGCGCGGGCCTGCTGGTAGGCGGGCATCAGGCCGGGCGCGGCGGCCTGAAGCGACTTGATGCGCTGCTGCGGGTCGGGATGGGTGGACAGCAGCGCCGGAACCCGGTTGCCGCCCGACTGGGCGATCATGTTCTGCCACAGCGCCGCGGCTGCGTTCGGGTCAAACCCGGCCTGGGCCATGTAACGCTGGCCGAGCACGTCGGCCTCGCTTTCGTGCTTGCGCGAGAACGGCAGGATCACGCCCGCCTGCGCACCGGCACCGAGCAGGCCCAGCAGCTGCTGGCGCTGGCCGCCGGTGGCGGAGTTGGCGATCTGCAGCGCGGTCTCGGTGGCGAACTGCTGCGACACGCGTTCGGCGGCGTGGCGCGAGATCACGTGGCCCAGCTCGTGGCCGATCACGGCGGCGAGCTGGTCCTGGTTTCTGGCGACCTTGAGCAGGCCGGTGTTCACGCCGACCTTGCCGCCCGGCAGGGCGAAGGCGTTGGCGCTGTCGTCGGCGATCAGCGCGACTTCCCACTTCTGGCTGCGCGCCGGCTCCGGCAACTGGGCGATCAGGGCATCGGCCACGCAGCGTACGTAGCGGGCCTTGGCCGGGTCGTTGGCGACCTTGCCGCTGGTCTTGATCTGGTTGAAGGCGGTGGCGCCCATCTTGTCCATGTCGGCGTCGCTGACCAGGATCAGCTGGGACCGGCCGGTGGGGGTGGTGCTGCAGGCGACCAGCAGGGCCAGGACGGAGGCGGCGAGCAGTTTCGCGGGGGCATACGCATGGGGACTCTCCTTCGCGGACCGGGCCCCATGATTCCGGCATCGCCCGCGGGCCGCAATACCGCTGCGGTTCAGGCGGTTACGGGCGGATTGGGGTACAATCGCGCGCCTTCTTCGTGTCCGTGGTGTGCCGGAATGCGAAGTACCTCGCTTCCTCCAGGACTCCCATGACCGCCCAAACGCCCGAGGCGCCCAGCGCCACGCTCCATTTCCGTGATCTCGCCCTCAGCGAGCCCCTGCTCAAGGTGCTGGCCGAGGTCGGCTACGAGTCGCCCTCGCCGATCCAGGCCGCGACCATCCCGCACCTGCTCGGCGGCCGCGACGTGCTGGGCCAGGCCCAGACCGGCACCGGCAAGACCGCCGCCTTCGCCCTGCCCATCCTGTCGCAGATCGACCTGACGCAGACCAAGCCCCAGGCCCTGGTGCTGGCGCCGACCCGCGAGCTGGGGATCCAGGTCGCCGAGGCCTTCCAGCGTTACGCCTCCTACATGCCGGGTTTCCACGTGCTGCCGGTCTACGGCGGCCAGCCCTATGGCCCGCAGCTGTCGGCCCTGCGCCGCGGCGTGCACGTCGTGGTCGGCACCCCGGGCCGCATCATCGACCATCTAGAGAAGGGTTCGCTGGACCTGTCGCTGCTGAAGAACCTCGTGCTGGACGAAGCCGACGAGATGCTGCGCATGGGCTTCATCGACGACGTCGAGGCGATCCTGAAGAAGATGCCGGCCGTGCGCCAGACCGCGCTGTTCTCGGCGACGATGCCGCACGCGATCCGCCGCATCGCCCAGACCTACCTCAAGGACCCGGTCGAGGTCACGATCGAGGCCAAGACCCGCACCGCCGAGAACATCCGCCAGCGCAGCTGGGAAGTGTCCGGCCTGCACAAGCTCGACGCGCTCACCCGCATCCTGGAAGCCGAACCCTTCGACGCCATGATCGTCTTCGCCCGCACCAAGCAGGCCACGGACGAACTGGCCGAAAAGCTGCAGGCCAGGGGCTTCTCCGCGGCGTCCATCAACGGCGACGTGGCCCAGGCCCAGCGCGAGCGCACCATCGAGCAGCTCAAGAACGGCAAGATCGACATCCCTGGTCGCCACCGACGTCGCCGCCCGCGGCCTGGACGTGGACCGCATCAGCCATGTCGTGAACTACGACGTGCCCTACGACACCGAAAGCTACGTGCACCGCATCGGCCGCACCGGCCGCGCCGGCCGCAGCGGCGAGGCAATCCTGTTCATCGCCCCGCGCGAGCGCGGCATGCTGCGCGCGATCGAACGCGCCACCCGCCAGCCGATCACGCCGATGGAGCTGCCGACCGTGGCGGCCGTCAACGACGTGCGCATCGCCAAGTTCAAGCAGCAGATCAGCGACACGCTGGCCTCGGGCGAGCTGGCCGAGTTCCGCAAGCTGATCGAGGACTACGAGCGCGAGAAGAACGTGCCGGCGATCGAGATTGCCACCGCCCTGGCCAAGATGGCCCGCGGCGACGTGCCGTTGCTGATGGAGCCGCCGAAGTTCGAGGCCAAGAAACGCGCCTTCGACCGCGATGTGCAGGCGGCGACCGACAAGTTCGCCCGGCCCTCGCGTTTCGACAAGCCCGAGCGCGGCGAACGCCCGGCCCGCGCCGAGCGCCCCGCCTTCCCGAAAAAGCAGCGCGAGGCGCGCACGCCGGACGAAGGCAAGTCCACTTTCCGCATCGAGGTCGGTTACGACCATGGCGTGAAGCCGGGCAACATCGTCGGCGCCATCGCCAACGAAGCCGGCCTGGACGCCAAGCACATCGGCCGCATCGAGATCTTCGAGGACCACACCCTGCTCGACCTGCCGGACGGCATGCCGGCCGAGATCATGCAGCACCTCAAGGGCGTCTGGTGCGCCGGCCAGCAGCTGCGCATCACCCGCGACGGCGAGACGCCGGATACCGCGGGCAAGAAGCCCGCCGGCAAGAAGTCCTTCGCCGGCGCCAAGAAGGAATTCGGCCCGCGCAAGTTCGGTGGCGACAAGCCGCCGTTCAAGAAGCCGCACCGCAAGGGACCGCGCGCCGAATAAGCAGCCACGGTACCGGCCGGCATGCAGACTGACGTCCTGGTGATCGGCGGCGGCGCGGCCGGCCTGATGTGCGCCATCACCGCCGGCCGGCGCGGCCGGCGCGTGCGGGTGGTCGAACACGCCAACCGCTGCGGCAAGAAGATCCTGATGTCGGGCGGCGGGCGCTGCAATTTCACCAACACCAGCACCACGCCGGCGAACTTCCTGTCGGCCAATCCGCATTTCTGCAAGTCGGCGCTGGCGCGCTACCGGCCGGAACACTTCATCGCCATGGTCGACGCGCATGGCATCGCGTACCACGAGAAGGAACTCGGGCAACTGTTCTGTGACGAGTCGTCCAAGCAGATCGTGGCCATGCTTCTGACCGAATGCGCGGAAGCCGGCGTGCAGGTGCAGACTTCATGTTCCGTGGAATCGGTCGAAGCGCTGGCCGGCGGCGGTTTCCGCGTGCGCACCTCGCAGGGAATCCTGGCCGTCGAATCGCTGGTGGTCGCCACCGGCGGCCTGTCCATTCCCAGCATGGGCGCCACCGGCTTCGGTTACGAACTGGCGCGCCAGTTCGGCCACACCGTGCTGCCGACCCGCGCCGGCCTGGTGCCACTGACCCTCAGCGGCAAACACCAGGAACACTATGCCGACCTCGCCGGCGTCGCCCTGCACGTGTCGGCGCGCTGCGGCAAGGCGCGCTTCGACAACGCCATGCTGGTGACGCATCGCGGCCTGAGCGGGCCGAGCATCCTGCAGATCTCGTCGTACTGGGAACCGGGCAAGGAACTGCTGCTCGACCTGCTGCCCGAACACGACATCGAAGCCTGGCTGCTGGAACGCCAGGCCGCGCAGCCGGCGGCGGAACTGAAGACCGTGCTCGGCGACGTGTTCCCGAAACGTTTCGCCCAGCGCCTGTGCGAAATCTGGTTCGCCAACAAGCCGATGCGCCAGTACACGCACCACGAGCTGCCGAACATCGCCCGGCAGCTGGCGCACTGGCCGATCGTGGCCAGTGGTACCGAGGGTTACCGCACCGCGGAAGTCACCTGGGCGGTGTCGATACCGACGGCCTTTCCTCGGCCACGATGGCCTCGAAGCACGCTCCCGGCCTGTATTTCATCGGCGAGGTGGCGGACGTCACCGGCTGGCTGGGCGGCTACAACTTCCAGTGGGCCTGGGCCTCGGGTCACGCCGCCGGGCTGGCGGCGTGACCGGAACGCGGCTTACTTGATCGGCTCGTCCAGCATCAGCTGGCGCGCGAAGCGCACCGGCGGCGCGCCGAAGGACAACATGCGGTCATTGTAGGTCTTGAGGTCGAAGGCATCGCCGGCCTTGGCCTTCGCCGCTTCGCGCGCGTCGAAGTGTTCCTGCGCGCCGACGAAATAGGTCGCCAGCTGGGTCGAGGACAACTGCGCTCGTACCCACTTGCCCTCGGCCTCGCGCTCCTGCTGGAAGGTCTGGCGCACCATCAGGTCCATCGCCTGGTCCTTGGTCCAGTTGTCGACGTGCACGCCCTGGTCGAGGATCGCGTTGGCGACCGCGCGCGCGTAGAACTTCAGCTGGGTCAGGCGGAACAGCGGGTTGTTGTCCATGTAGCCGGCGTCGGCGACCATGCGTTCGGTGTACACGGCCCAGCCTTCCGCGAACGGGCCGGAACGCAGCACCGCCCGCAGCGTGGACGGGTGTTCGGCCGAATGCACGCCCTCGAGGTAGTGGCCCGGCATCGCCTCGTGGATGCTGAGCACGTGGATCATGTAGTTGTTGTATTCGCGCAGGAAGGAATCGACCTGGGCGTCGGTCCAGTCGTCCGGGATCGGCGAGATCGCGTAGTAGGTGTCCAGGCCCTTGTCGAGCGGGCCCGGCGAATCGCAGTAGGCCACCGAGAATCCACGCTGGAACTCCGGCATCAGGATGATCTTGACCGGGTCGTTGGGTACGGTGACCAGGTCCTTCTCGCGCACGAACGCCGTGGCGACGTCCAGCGTGTGCTTGGCGAAGTCCACCACCTCGTCGCGGCCCGGCTTCTCGGCGTAGGCCAGCTCCAGCGCCGCCTCGATCGCCGCCTGCTTCTGCGTCTCGTCCGGCACTTCCGGCGTTGCCGGCGCGCCTTCCCGGCCGGCCAGCACACCCCGTGCGACCACGTACATCTCGTCGCGCACACGCGCCAGCTCGGCCTCGGCGCGCTGGCGGATCTCCTGGCGCGTCAGCGAGGAGTTCAGGGCGAACTTCAGCTGCTGGTCGTACTTCTCGGCGCCGATGCGGAAATCGCCGGCGGCGTTCGGCACCAGGGTTTCGTCCAGCCACTTCTGGTGTTCCTCGACGGCCGCGCGCACGGTGGCGACGGCGGCATCGAGGCGGGTGCGCTGCTCGCCGTCCAGCTGCCCGGCGTTGGGCACGATGAAGGTGTCGAGCAGGGAGATCACGCCGCGGTTCTGGCGGGCAACGGTTTCCGCATGCGTCTTCGGCACGCGGGCCGGGTCGAGGTTGGCGCGCGCCTGCGCCAGCAGGCCCGGCAGTTTCTCCATGCGTGCGGTCGCCGACACCAGGCGTTCGGGCATCGGCGCGAAATCGCGCGCCATCAGGCTGTAGATCGCGCCGCCGGCCAGGCTGCTGTAGCTCTGCGGATCCCAGGCCCAGCGCTGCAGCACGGCCTCGTCCCAGAGCCCGTATTCGAGCTGGTTGCGAAGGATGGCGGCGTCAACCTTGGTTCTCGCGCGAAAGTTGCGTTGCATCGATCTTCCCAAGGTCCGCAAGCAGGCCTTCGGCCCAGGCGACGGCCTTCTGCCGGCCTTCGGGGCTCAGGTCGTCGAGCTCGGCGTCGAAGCGGTGGTCGCCCATGCCGGTCGCATAGACCGGGCTGAGCGCCAGGCCTTCATCGAGGAAACGTGCGGCGATCGCCGCGAAGGCGGTATCGGCTTCGGACACCGCATCCGTGGCGGCGGCCGTGGCATTGGGGTCGGAAGCCGGTGCCTGGCCGCCCGGCGCGCAGCCGGCGAGCAGGGTGGCGAGGATGGCGGCGGCTAGCAGGGAATGGCGCATCGATAGGCTCTCGTTCGGGGCGAAACCCGAAGCATAGTCGCCCGGACGGCTCGACGCTGCCCGGCCTGGAAAGCCGTACGGGCCGGTATGGTAGAGTCCGGCGAAGTCTCCTCACCGGTTCTTTCCGATGCCCACCTACACCGCGCCGCTGCGCGACATGCACTACGTCCTGTTCGACCTGCTGAAGGTGGAGGACGAGCTCAAGGCCTTGCCTGCCCACGCCGGACTTGATCGCGACACCATCGAGGCCGTGCTGGAGGAAGGCGCGAAATTCGCCAGCCAGGTGATCCAGCCGCTGAACCTGGTCGGCGACCGCGAAGGCTGCACCTGGCACGGCGATGGCGTGGTGACCGCCCCGCCCGGCTTCAAGGACGCCTACGCGCAGTTCGTGCAGTCGGGCTGGCCCTCGGTGGCCTGCGACCCCGACTTCGGCGGCCAGGGCCTGCCGACCATCGTCAACAACCGCCTGTACGAGATGTGGAACTCGGCCAACCAGGCCTGGCTGATGTATGCCGGCCTCTCGCACAGCGCCTACGAATGCCTGGTCGCGTTCGGCACGCCGGAACAGAAGCAGGTGTACCTGACCAAGATCGTCTCGGGCGAATGGACCGGCACCATGTGCCTGACCGAACCGCACTGCGGCACCGACCTCGGCATCCTCAAGACCAAGGCCGAGGACAATGGCGACGGCAGCTGGGCGCTGACCGGCACCAAGATCTTCATCAGCGCCGGCGATCACGACCTGGCGGAAAACATCCTGCACCTTGGTGCTGGCCCGCCTGCCCGGCGCACCGGCCGGCACCAAGGGCATCTCGCTGTTCCTGGTGCCCAAGTTCCTGCCGGACGCGAACGGCGGCGTCGGCGCGCGCAACGGCGTCAAGGCCGGTTCGATCGAACACAAGATGGGCATCCACGGCAACGCCACCTGCGTGATCAATCTCGACGGCGCCACCGGCTGGCTGATCGGCGAACCGCACAAGGGCCTGGCGGCGATGTTCGTGATGATGAACTCGGCGCGCCTGGGCGTGGGCATGCAGTCGCTGGGCCTGGCCGAGGCCGCGCACCAGAACGCCGTCGCCTATGCCAGGGACCGCCTGCAGAGCCGCGCGCCCACCGGTCCGGCTCTGCCGGACAAGCCTGCCGACCCGATCATCGTGCACCCCGACGTGCGCCGCATGCTGATGACCAGCCGCGCCTACACGGAGGCCGGTCGCGCCTTCACCACCTGGACCGCGCTGCTGATCGACCGCGAGCACTCGCATCCCGACCCGGCCGTGCGCGAGGAAGCCGACGAGCTGATGGCGCTTCTGACGCCGGTGGTCAAGGCCTTCATCACCGACAACAGCTTCGAGACCACCAACCTGTGCCTGCAGGTGTACGGCGGCCACGGCTACATCAACGAATGGGGCATGGACCAGTTCGTGCGCGACGCGCGCATCAACATGATCTACGAGGGCACCAACGGCATCCAGGCGCTGGACCTGCTGGGGCGCAAGGTGCTGATGGACGGCGGCGCGAAGTTCGGACGTTTCGCGCGCCTGATCGAAGGTTTCCTGAAGGAACACGCCGGCCGCGGGGACCTGGCCGAGTTCACCGGCCCGCTGGCGAAGCTGCTGGCCGACACCGCCACGCTGACCGGCGAGATCGGTGCCAAGGCCAAGTCCGACCCGAACGAAGTCGGCGCAGCTTCCGTTCCCTACCTGCGCATCGTCGGCCACCTGGCCTATGCCTGGATGTGGGCGCGCATGGCGGCGGTTTCCGCGGAAAAGGCCGCCGATCATTTCCACGCCGCGAAGCTGGCGACGGCGCGCTTCCATTTCGCGTGGCTGCTGCCGGAGGTCGAGCACCAGTTCCGGGCGGCGCGTGCAGGAGCTGGCACACTGATGGCGCTCGACGCCGCGCAGTTCTGAGTCCATCCAGCGGACCGACCTGCGCCCCACCCTCTCTGCCCGAAGGACGACCATGAAGCGCCTGGCCATTCCCCTGCTGTCAGTTCTGCTGGCTTTTTCCCATGCCGCGCCGGCTGAACAAAGCTCGCAGCGCGCGAGCGAAGCGCACATCGAGGCCGGCAAGCTGCTCGACGTGATGAAGGCCGATGCATCGATGCAGGCGATGATGAATGCCATGCTCGATGCGGAGATGCAGCAGAAGCCGGAGCTCGTGCCATACCGCAAGGTGATGACCGACTTCTTCGCCAAGTACATGAGCTACGCGGTGCTGCGCGACGACCTGGTGGCGATCTACGCCAGCGAGTTCACTGCGGAGGAACTGCGCGCCGCCCGCGAGTTCTATGCCACGCCGGCCGGCAGCAAGTTCCTCGAAGTCACGCCGCGCCTGATCCAGATGAGCGCCGATCTTGGCGTGCGGCGCGTCCAGGAAAACCTGCCCGAACTCAAGGCCATGGTCGCCGCCGAACAGGCACGACTGGCGCAACTGGAGGCCGAGGCCCAGGCGCTGGAAGACATCGCCGGCGAAGCACCGGCGGACGCCGGCCAGGACTGAGGCGTTCTAGCCGAACAAGGCCTTCCAGCCCGCCGGCCCCAGCTTGCGCAGGGTCTCGATGTTGGTCTCGTAGATGCGCCCGGCCTCCGGGAACGCCGCCACCGCCTTGTCCACGCTGTCCTCGCGCAGCAGGTGCAGGGTCGGGTACGGCGCGCGGTTGCTGAAGTTGCCCATGTCATCCGGTTCGCTGTCGGCGAACTGGTACTGCGGGTGGAAGCTGGCGACCTGCAGCACGCCGCCCAGGTCCAGTTCCTCCACCGCCGCGTCGGCGATGTCCAGGAAGTCGTTGTAGTCGAGGAAGTCGCGCAGCACGCGCGGGTGGATGACCAGCGTGGTCTCGATGTCGCCCGGATCGGCCGAGGCCAGCAGCTGCAGTTCGTGCAGCAGGTCCTCCAGCAACGACTCCTCGTTTTCGGCGTGGCTGACCACGTAGCGGATCTGCCGCTTCACGTGCACGGCCTTGGCGAACGGGCACAGGTTCAGGCCGATCACGGCCTTCTCCAGCCAGTCGCGCGTGGCGGCGATCACCGCCTCGTCGGACAGCGGCTCGATGCCGTGCAGGGGATCGGACGTGTGCATGTTCGCCTCCTAGCGCCGCATCTGTGCGGCCTTGCTGAGGTCGTTCCACCAGTAACGCGCGAACGAACGCAGCACGCCGCGCGACAGGTCCACCGGCCGGCCGTCGGCCAGGCGGTCCATCTGCTGGTAATACCAGCCCTGCGCACCCAGCACGTTGACCATCTTCGCGGCCAGCCAGGGGCTGGCCGGCGACAGGCGGCCACGCGCGCGCAGGTGCAGCCCCTGTTCGAACGCCGGCAGCGCGTCGAGTTCCCGCGCCAGCAGCCGGCGTGCGACATCGGGATGGGTGCAGAACGGTCGGGCGATGCCGATCAGGTCGGTGTCGCCGCTGGCCAGCGCCGCTTCCATGCCGGTGCGGGTACGGAAACCGCCCGTCACCATCAGCGGCATCGTCGCCACCCGGCGGATCGCCGCCGCGTAGTCCAGGAAATAGGCCTCGCGCACCCGGGTGCTGGCGCGCACCTCCACGGCATCCACGCTGCGGCCACTGACGCCAAGCAGGCGCGGCTGTTCGTAGTTGCCGCCGGAGATTTCCAACAGGTCGATGTTCTCGCCGTTGAGCAACTGCACCACGCCCAGGCAGTCGGCATGGCTGAAACCGCCCTTGCGGAAATCATCGGAATTGAGTTTCACCGACACCGGGAAATCGGCGCCCACGGCCCGGCGCACCGCACGCACGGTCTCCAGCAGGAAACGCGCGCGGTTTTCGAGCGACCCGCCCCAGGCATCGTCCCGGCGATTGGTCACCGGCGACAGGAAACTGCTGAGCAGGTAGCCGTGCGCGCCATGCACCTGCACGCCGGTGAAGCCCGTCTCCCGCGCGATCACCGCGACCTGGGCGAAACGCTGCACCAGCTCCAGGATTTCCTGTTCGCGCAGGGCCCGCGGCCGTGCGTAGTTGCCCAGCAGGTCCAGTTGCACGTCCGAGGGCCCGACCGGCTGCCGGGTGACATAACGCGGTGACTGCCGCCCGGCATGCGAGATCTGCATCCACAGCGCGTTGCCGGCGACGGTGCCGGCGCGCGACCAGGCCAGCAAACTTGCGCGGGCTTCGGCGTCGGTGCTGGCGGCGTGGCGGGGATCGATGGCGACATTGCCCGGGCGTTCAAGCACCTGACGATCGATCATCACGTTGCCGGTGACCAGCAGGCCGGCACCGCCCTCGCTCCAGGCGCGGTACAGGCGTTCGTGCCGCGGGGTGGCGCGCAGATGGTCGTCGCCAAGTCCTTCGGTCATCGCCGCCTTGCACAGGCGATTGGGCAGCACGGCGCCGCAGGGAAGGCGCAGCGGCTGGGCCAGCGGATCGACCATGGAGGGCTCCGGAAGGACGCGCAGGCCGCCACGATACCGGAATCGGAGGACCGGTCCATCCGATCCCCGCTTCCCGGCGTCAGCGGTGGTCGGCCTGGTGCTGCAGGCGCTGTGGGGCATCGCCTGGACCCTGTTGCCGGCATGAAAACACGACGGGCCGGCGATGGCCGGCCCGTGCGTGCGTTTCATCGTGCGGGTTCAGTGCTGCGCGGTCTTCACCAGCAGGTGCTTGGCCAGCAGACCGTGGACCTTGCCGACGCCGCGCGCCAGGTGCAGGGTCAGGAACAGGCCCAGCACGCCGGCCGCCATCAGCAGGGGCAACTGCCAGACCGGGGGCAGGAACACCTGGCCGTCGATGCTGCTGGTGAACCAGTCCAGGCCGATGTATTCCAGCACGGCGCCGATCGTGCCCACGATCAGGCCCAGCGACACGCTCATGGCCGTCACCGCCACCGTGAAGTAGGCGATGCCCAACGGCAGCATCAGCACCATGTACAGCATGGTGGACCAGGTGCGCGGGTCGGTGAACATGGCGCCGATGCGCGTCAGCAGCGGCTGGCCGCGGCCCACGTACAGCGGCCGGCGCGGCATGCGTTCGCCCAGCATCACTTCGACGATGCGGCCCTCGACCAGGCTCAGCATGCGCACGATGCCGATGAACAGGATCACCACCGGGATGCCGATGATCAGGATCGCGAAACCGGCCGACACGCTCAGGCCCGTCACCACCGTGGTGAAGTAGACGATGCCGGTGGCCAGCGACAGCAGCATGTAGAACAGCCCGGCCCAGGCGCGTGGATCGATCGCCACGCCGAAGAAGCGGCCCAGCGTGCTGCCGCGCGGTGGCGGCCTCGGCGTTCGCAGAGCCTGGCTGACCTGGACCTCGGTGTCGCGGTAGATCGCCGCCACCTCTTCGGGCGCGCCGTAGCTGGTGGCGATGCGCGCCAGCATCTCGGCCTCGGGTATGCCGGGGTTCTCCGCCAGTTCGGAACGCAGGTACTCCTCGGCGTCGTACAGCGCGTCCTGCAACAGGGCCGGGTCCGCGCTGCGCAGTTCGTAGCGCAACTGGTCCAGGTATTCGGGAATCGTCTTCGGGGTGACGGTGTTCATTGCAGGTGTCCTTCCAGCACGGAGTCGACGGATTGGCGGGTGCTGCGCCAGGTGGCGGCCCATTCGGCCAGCACCTGTTCGCCCAGCGGGGTGATGCGGTAGTAGCGGCGCGGGGGCCCGCTGATCGAGGGTTCGACATGGCTCTCGGCCAGGCCGGCGGCGCTGAGGTTGCGCAGCACCGGGTAGAGCGCGCTCTGTTTGCCGCCCAGCAGCGGGTCGCCGGTCTGTTCCAGGCGCTTGGCGATCTGGTAGCCGTACAGCGGTTCGCTGGACTGGCCCAGCACCGCCAGCAACACCGGGGACACGGTCCCGGCGCTGAGTTCCTTCTGGAATTTCTTCTGGTGCGGCTCGGTTTCGGCCATGGCCCTGTCCTCGACTGCCCGATAGGGTCTGCTTGACCATATCGTTAAGTTCACACTAGCCAGTCGTGGTGGGGGTTGCGCAGTGCCGGAAGTCAGGGTGGTAGTGTTTAGGCTGGTCCCTGCCCCGATGGAGATGTCCTCGATGAGCGCTGCGTCCATGTCCGGTCCGATGCCCGTGGTGTTCCTGGGGCACGGTTCGCCAATGAACGCGATCGAGGACAACGCCTGGCGGCGAAGTTGGCAGGCCCTGGGCCAGCGGCTGCCGCGCCCCAAGGCCATCCTGTGCGTATCCGCCCACTGGGAAACCCAGGGTGTGTACGTCAGCGCCGCCGAACACCCCGAGACCATCCACGATTTCCACGGCTTCCCGCGCGCCCTGTTCGACGTGCGCTACCGCGCGCCGGGCAGCCCGGAGCTGGCGCACCGCGTTGTCGATCTGCTGCGCCAGCCGCATGCGCACCTCGACCACAAACGTGGCCTGGACCACGGCGCCTGGGGCGTGCTGGCGCCGATGTACCCCGAGGCCGACATCCCGGTGGTGCAGCTGAGCCTGTCCATCCTGCAGCCCGGCGCCTGGCACTACGACCTGGCCAAGCACCTGGCGCCGCTGCGCGACGAAGGCGTGCTGGTGGTCGGCAGCGGCAACATCGTGCACAACCTGCGGCTGTGGCGGCAGAACAAGCCCGAGGCCTACGACTGGGCCCAGCGATTCGACGAGGACATCGCCGACCGCATCGCCGAAGGCCACCACGAGGGCATGCTCGGTTACGAAACCCTGGGGCCGGATGCGCTGCTGGCGATCCCGACGCCCGAACACTACCTGCCCCTGCTCTATGTACTGGCGCTGCAGCGCGAGGGCGAAAGCGTCGAGTTCTTCAACGACGAAGTGGCCAGCTCGATCTCGATGCGCTCGGTGCTGATCGGCGCCTGAGCGCGAATGGGTTCAACGCCGCTTGCGCGGCAGAAACTCCGGCCAGCCGTTCCAGGCCAGCGCCAGCAGCGTCACGATGATCAGCACGCTGTACTCCATGCCGTTGCGCCCCAGGCCGACCACGAACCAGCCGGCCGGCCAGTGCACCAGCCACAGGCCGATGCTGTAGATCAGCGCGAACACCAGGCAGACCGGCGCCACCAGCCGGCGCACGCCCAGCGCCAGCAGCGGCGCGGCCACCAGCTCGAAGCCGGTCACGAACCAGGCGACGCCCAACCCGAGCGGAATGCCCTGGCTGCCCAGCCAGCCGCCGAACGGCACCACGCCGTCGTGCATCACGCGCGCCAGCCCGTGGATGAAAAGCAGGGTCGCCAGCAGGATCCTGACGATCGCCAGGGCGCGCGACGCGCGTCCCGGGTGTGCCGCGGAATAACTGGACATGGGTCCTCCGTGCAGATCGTTGTGCCCCGAGGATAATCGCCCCGGACGCGCGACGCAGGACGCGGCATCCGCACATGTCCGGAGCGTGGCCGGATGTTAGGCTCCGCCAGCCGCCCGCCAGGAGTGAACCGTGGCCGACAACACCCTGCTGGTCCTGTTCCTGCCGATCGCGCTTGCCGTGGTCATAGCCGGCCTCGGCCTGCACCTGACGCTGGCGGATTTCCGCCGCGTGCTGGCGACACCGCGCGCCGTGCTGGTGGCACTGGTCGTGCAGGCGCTGCTGCTGCCGCCGCTGGCCTTCCTGCTCTGCCGCGCGTTTTCGCTGCCCGGCGAACTGGCGCTCGGCCTGATCCTGCTGGCCGCCTCGCCCGGCGGCGTCACCGCCAACCTCTTCAGCCATCTCGCGCGTGGCGACGTCGCCCTGAACATCAGTCTGACGGCGATCAACAGCCTGCTGGCGCTGCTGACCCTGCCGCTGTGGACGGCGCTGGCCCTGTCCCTGTTCCTGGGCGACGAGGCCAGCGTGCCGCCACCGACCGGCAAGGTGGTGGAAGTGGCGCTGCTGGTGATCGTGCCGGTGACCTGGGCATGGCCGTCCGCGCCTGGAACCCGATGCTGGCGGACGCGGCGGAAAAACCCGTGCGCGTCCTGTCCTCGCTGCTGCTGGGCGTGCTGATCGCCCTGGCTTTCATCTCGGAATGGGAGACGGTGCGCGAATTCGCGCCGGTGGTCGGCCTGGCCTGCGTGTCGTTCAACGTCATCAGCCTGCTGGCGGGCTACTTCCTGCCGCGGGCGACAAAACTGTCCGAACCGCAGGCGATCGCGATCGGCTTCGAGGTCGGTATCCACAACGGCACGCTGGCCATCTTCATCGCGCTCGAAGTCCTGGGACGCGCCCAGGCCACCATCGCGCCGGCCATCTATTCGCTCAGCATGTACCTCACCGGCGCGCTGTTCGCCGCCTGGCTGCTGCACCGCCGGCCGCGCCGCGCATGAGCAAGGCCTACGACCGCCGCTACTTCGACACCTGGTACCGCCAGCGCGACCTGGGCGGCAAGGCCGCACTGACGCGCAAGGTCGCGCTGGCGGTGGCGCTGGCCGAATACCACTTGGGCCGGCCGCTCCGGTCGGTGCTGGACGTGGGCTGCGGCGAAGGCGCCTGGCGCGCGCCGCTGCTGGCGCTGCGACCGAAGCTGCACTACATGGGCGTGGACTCCAGCGACTACGCCATCGCCCGCCACGGCGCCCGCCGCAACCTGCACTGGCTGCCCTTCGGCGACCTGGCGGCGCTGCCGCCGATGCGGCCGGTGGACCTGCTGGTGTGTTCGGACGTGATGCACTACCTGTCCGACGAGGAACTCAAGCGCGGCCTGAAGGAATTTTCGCGCCTGTGCGACGGCGTCGCCTTCCTGGAAGTGTTCGCCGAGGGCGACGACATCGTCGGCGACCTGCAGGAGATGCACCGCCGACCCGCCGCCTGGTACCGCCGTGCGTTCGCGCGCGCGGGGTTCACCGCCGCCGGATCGCACCTGTACCTGAGCGCGGACGTCGCCGCCGCGGCCACCGCGCTCGAGCTGCCTTGATCCGCGGCCCCGGACCGCGCATGAGCGACACGCCCTACGCCGACCTCGACCCCGATCGCATCCTGGACGCGGTCGAGTCCCTGGGACTGCACGCCGACGGCCGCGTGCTGGCGCTCAACAGCTACGAAAACCGCGTCTATCGCATCGGCCTCGAGGACGGCGCGCCGCTGGTGGCGAAGTTCTACCGCCCCGGCCGCTGGACCGATGCCGCCATCGCCGAGGAACACGCCTTCGTACTGGAACTGCAGGCCGCCGACATCCCGGTGGTCGCGCCACTCGCCTACGGCGGCGCCACGCTGTTCCCGTTCGAAGGCCACCGCTTCGCGCTGTACCCGATGCGCGGCGGCCACGCGCCGGAACTGGGCGACCGCACCGTGCTGACCCACCTGGGCCGCACGCTGGGCCGCCTGCATGCGGTCGGCGACAACGCGCCCTTCGTGCACCGCGGCCGCATCGGCATCGAAAGCCACGCCGAAGACCCGGTGCACTACCTGCTGGAAAACGATTGGCTGCCGCCGGTGCTGACCAGCAATTTCGAGCGCCTGGCCGAAGCCCTGCTGGACGCGATGGACGCCGCCGAGGAACGCGCCGGCGCCGTGCACCTGCTGCGCCTGCACGGCGACTGCCACCCGGGCAACATCCTGTGGCGCGAGGACCAGGCGCTGTTCGTGGACTTCGACGACACCCTCACCGGCCCGGCCGTGCAGGACCTGTGGATGCTGCTGGGCCGGCGCGAGGACATGGCGAAACCGCTGCGCTGGCTGCTCGAAGGTTATGAACAGTTCCGCCGCTTCGACCGCCGCGAACTGCACCTGGTCGAAGTGCAGCGCACCCTGCGCCTGCTGCACTACAACGCCTGGATCGCCCGGCGCTGGCACGACCCGGCCTTCCCCGTCGCCTTCCCGTGGTTCCAGGAACCCCGGCACTGGGAATCGGTGATCACCCAGATGCAGGAACAACTGGCCGCGCTGCACGAAGCCCCCCGACCCGGACTGAGCCGACCGGCTCGGTTACCCTGCCCCCACTTCCTTTCCCGCCTGGAATCGAGACCCATGAATCCCGCCCGCACCCTGCTGCCCATCGCCATCGTGCATTCGCCCTGGCCGCCTGTTCGCCCGCCACGCCGCCGGAGGCACCGTCCCCGGATACGACCGCGGCTGCCGAAACCACTCCGGCCGACGACGCGCCCAAGGCCAAGGGCAAGACCATGCAGGAAGTGCTCGACGCCTCCACCCCGGCCGACTGGCGCCCGCTGGACCCGCAGAACACGCTGTACATGGACGTGGGCGGCGGCCGCGTGGTGATCGAACTGGCACCGGACTTCGCGCCCGGACACGTCGCCAACATCCGCACGCTGGCGCAGGAAAATTATTTCGACGGCCTGGCCATCGTGCGTTCGCAGGACAACTACGTGGTGCAGTGGGGCGACCCTGACGGCGGCGACCCGGCCAAGGCGCGCCCGCTGGGTTCGGCCAAGGCGACGCTGCCGGCGGAATTCACCCGCCCCGCCGAAGGCCTGTCCTTCACGCGCCTGCCGGACGTGGATGGTTACGCGCCGGAAGTCGGCTTCGTGCAGGGTTTTCCCGCCGGCCGCGATCCTGCGGGCAACGAAGCCTGGCTGACCCACTGCTACGGCACCGTCGGCGCCGGCCGCGGCATGGAACCCGACAGCAGCACCGGCGCCGAGCTGTACGTGGCGATCGGCCCCAGCCGCCAGCTCGACCGCCTGATGACCACGGTCGGTCGCGTGGTCAAAGGCATGGAATTCCTGAGCGCGCACCCGCGTGGCACCGGCCCGCTGGGCTTCTACGAAAATGAAAAGCAGTTGGTGCCGATCCAGGCGGTCACCCTGGCGGCGGACCTGCCGGCGGAACAGCGCGAACGGCTGGAGATCCTGCGCACCGACACGCCGACCTGGGAGGCGCTGGTGGAATCGCGCCGCAACCGGCCCGAGGAATTTTTCCTGCGCCAGGCCGGCCACATCGAACTGTGTTTCGTGCCGGTGCCGGTGCGGGAGATTGCGGCGGCGCCCTGAGCGCCCGGCCAGCCGGGTTTCCCGGCCCGGACCACCTTGCCGCCAGGACCGTCGTTCCGGCCGGGATTGCCCGCCGTCGTCGTGGGACAATGCCGCCGTGGACACCGCCATCGACCCGACCATCCATTGCGACACCTGCCAGGCCTGCTGCTGCCAGCTGCCGGTGCGGGTGCTGCCGGGTGATCTGCCGCCGGAACATTTCCTGGACGAGGACGACGACGGTTACCTGATCATGGCCAAGGCCGACGACGGCTGGTGCGTGGCGCTGGACCGTGACCGGATGTGCTGCAGCATCTACGAGCAGCGCCCCTTCGTCTGCCGCGAATTCGACATGGGCGGCGGCGACTGCCGCGACGTGCGCGACGACTGGCGCCGGATCGCGCTGAGCCTGCAGTGAAACCCTGGTTCGTGTACCTGATCGAGTGCGCCGACGGCAGCCTGTACACCGGCGTGGCGGTGGACGTGGACAAACGTTATGCCGAACACGCCGCCGGCAAGGGCGCGCGCTACACCCGATCGCATCCGCCGGCGCGGCTGCTGGCATCGTTCCCGCATCCTGACCGGTCCAGCGCGCTCAAGGCCGAATACGCGATCAAACAACTTTCGGCGGGCGAAAAACGCGCGCTGGCCCGACAAGGAATGCCGGAAACATGAGCCCCGCCCTCAAAGCCCAGTGGCAGATGCATTTCTGCGTGCTGCTGTGGGGCTTCACCGCGATCCTGGGCAAGGCGATCACGCTGCCTGCGATGGCGCTGGTGGTGTGGCGCATGGGGCTGGTGACGCTGGCCTTGTTGCTGGTGCCGCGGGTGTGGCGCGGATTGCGGGCCTTGCCGCGGCGGTTGATCGGCATCTATGCCGGTATCGGCGCCCTGGTGGCGCTGCATTGGCTGACGTTCTACGGGGCGATCAAGTTGGCCAATGCGTCGGTGGCGGTCACGTGCATCGCCCTGGCGACCGTCTTCGTACCGTTGGTCGAACCCTGGGTCACCGGCAAACGTTTCCAGCCGCGTGAACTGCTGCTGGGCGTGGCGGCGGTTCCGGGCGTGGCGCTGGTGGTGGGTGGCGTGCCGTCGGGCATGCGCGCGGGCATCGTGGTCGGCACGATCTCGGCGGTGCTGGTGGCGCTGTTCGGCGCGCTGCAGAAACGTTATGTCGAACGCGCCGATCCGCTGACGGTGACGGCGATCGAGCTGGGCGCGGGCGGACTGTTCCTGGCGCTGTGCACGCCGCTGTTGCCGTGGTTCGGGTCGCCGCTGGTGATGCCGGGACTGCGCGACGGGGTGCTGCTGTTGATCCTGGCGCTGGCCTGCACGCTGCTGCCGTTCGCGCTGTCACTGGTGGCGCTGCGGCACATGAGCGCGTTTTCGGCGCAGCTGGCGGTGAACCTGGAGCCGATCTACGCGATCGTGCTGGCCGTCATCCTGCTGGGTGAGCAGCGCGAGCTGGGCGGGATGTTCTACGCCGGCGTGGCGATCATCCTGGCCGGCGTGTTCGTGCATCCGCTGCTGTCGCGGGAGCCGCCGCACAAGCCCGATCCTTCCACGCTAGGCACCGCGGAATCCAAATCACTGGATTGACCTGGCTTTTGGCTTGCCGCAAGAAAAACTCTCTTGCTAGTGGGCGGTTGGTTCGGTTTGCCGGGATCGTCCCTGGCGATAGGCCGCCGCACGAGGGAACTTTCCCGGCGACCGTGAATACGTCCATGTAGGCTCTTCAGCGACGTCCATGTCGCTGAAGGTCCGGAAAAGTCCCCTCGCACGACGGCCTGTGACGTTTCCGGGCCGGGTTGTCGAACTCGAAAAGCGCGTCGTGTCACCGCCTCCTGGGCGTGGTTCCAGGGTCATTGCTGAATGCCAGCCAGAAGCCAAGGCAAGCGAGCTCTTGCCCCAAAACGGCATCCCGGCCCGGGTGGTCCGCAGGCCGTCGTGCGTGAGGTCGCTTTCCGGGGCTTCGAAAACATGGACGTTTTCGAAGAGCCTACATGGACGTATTCACGGCGTCCCCGGAAAGCGACCTCACGTACGGCGGCCTATCGCCAGGAACGATCCCGGCACACACCCAGCACAAGGAAGATCAGGCAGAAGGCCCACGCCGAAGTCGCGGGGTGACCTCGAGGGTGATGTCGCCGTCGATGAGCTGCAGCACACCGTCCTGGATCAAGACCTGGAGATTCATGCCGCGCTGCAGCCGTTCGGCCAGTGCCTTGCTGGATTCGGGTGCGATGTCGAGCACCGTCAGATTGCGGCAGCGCGCCAGCGCCGCCTCGTTTTTTTTCCCACCACAGGTCTGCACCCCGCCCACCGTAGGTGATCAGCACCACCTGCCCCGCCCGCCCGCAGGCCTTGCGCAGGCGCGACTCGTCCGGCTGGCCCAGATCGATCCAAAGCTCGATCAACCCCGTCAGATCCTTGCGCCACAGGTCCGGCTCGTCGTCCGTGCTCAGCCCGCGGCCGAATTCCAGGCGCTCGTCCGCATGCAGCGCGAAAGCCAGCAGGCGCAGCATCAGCCGCTCCTCGGTTTCCGACGGGTGCTGGGCCAGGGTCAGCGCGTGGCTGGCGTAGTGATGCCGGTCCATGTCGCTGACCTGCAGCTCGGCCTTGTAGACGGTGGATTTGGGGGCCACGGCGATTCCGGAAGTGCATCGGGGCCGGCAGGGTGCGCGCCATGGACGGCCTTGTCCAGCCCGGTGCGATTGCCAGCCGGCGGGCGGGCGTGGACACTGTCGCCGGGAAATCGCGCGGGGAGCGCCGGAAACGTGGATATCTACGACAAGATCAAGCGCCTGTTCGGCTGGGGACCCAAGACGGAACCGGCTCGCCCGGCCACCACGCCCGCCCCGGCCACCGGCGGCACCGACAGCGCCGCGCCCGAACGCCGCAGCAAACCCCGTGTCAACGCCCGCCCCGGCACCCGCATGCTGGTGATCGACGACTCGGCCACCATCGTCGCGCTGCTCGCGCGCATGCTCCGGCAGAACGAATACACCGTGCTGGAAGCCGAGGACGCCGAAACCGGCCTCGAGATCGCCCGCACCCAGCAACCCGAACTGATCTTCCTGGACATCGTGTTGCCGGGCATGGACGGTTTCGCCGCCCTGCGCCAGCTGCGCCGCGACCCGTTCACCCGCGACATCCCGGTGATCATGATCAGCGGCAACGAACAGGCGACCGAGCAGTTCTACGTGCACCGCATCGGCGCCGACGACTTCATGAAGAAGCCGTTCTCGCGTGCCGAGGTGTTCGCCCGCATCGAGCGCCTGCTCGACGCCAATTCCGTGCCAAAGCGCCTGCCGGCCATGCCCCAGGCGGCCGACGATGCCGCGACCCCGGCCTGAGACGGCCGCGCGCCTGCGGGTAGTCCTTTGGTCGAACTCTCCCGATCTGTGACGCGGATCACTTTTTCCGGCCCGTACAGGCATAAACCAAGCCCATCTGCGTGGGGAGCGCCAGATGGGGTCGATCCAACGTCTCGATCCCGGTCCGGGGCGGCACACCGCCTCCGGGCCTGGCCACACCACGTGGCCCGCCCCAGCCGACGCCCCCGGCCCGTTTTCCACCCGCCCGCGTTCGGGATACTGAGCCCCGGTGCCCACGCACCGGACCCGGCATCCCCCGAACCGAGGCCCGCATGTCCAGATCCCTGCTCGTCTTCGTCCACGGCTGGTCCGTCACCAGCACCAGCACCTATGGCGAACTGCCCGCCCGCCTGAAAGCCGAAGCGGGTGGCGCGATCGACATCGCCCACGTGCACCTGGGCCAGTACGTCAGCTTCCGCGACGAAGTGACCGTGGCCGACATCGCCCGCGCCTTCGACACCGCCATCGCCAGGGTGCTGGCCGAGTCGGGCCGCAACCGCCGCTTCGCCTGCATCACCCACAGCACCGGCGGGCCGGTGGTGCGCGAGTGGCTGGACCGCTACCACGTGCAACGCAAGACGCTGGACGCGTGCCCGATGAGCCACCTGATCATGCTTGCGCCTGCGAATTTCGGGTCGGCATTGGCGCAGCTCGGAAAAAGCAGGCTGGGCGCGATCAAGGCGTGGTTCAACGGCGTTGAACCGGGCCAGGGTGTGCTGGATTGGCTGGAACTGGCCAGCCCCGAATCGGTCGCGCTGGCACTGCGTTGGGTCCACGACTACCCGAAGCTCAAGCTCACCGAAGGCACCAACCCGGTGTTCCCCTTCGTGCTCAGCGGCGACGCCATCGACCGCAAGCTCTACGACCACATCAACAGCTACACCGGCGAGACCGGCGGCGACGGCGTGGTGCGGCTGGCCGCGGCCAACCTGGACTGCAACCACCTATGGTGCTGGCGCAGGACGCGCTGGCGCCGGGCGAAACGCTGCCGACCGCACGCAAACGCCTGCGCGACCTGGTGAAGGTGTCGCACCACAAGTCGGCGCCCTGCGCCTTCAAGATCGTGCCGGGCGTGTCGCACAGCGGCACCGACATGGGAATCATGGCCAGCGTGCGCAACGACGGCCGCCCGCACGCCACCGTGGACGCGGTGCTGCGCTGCCTGGGCGTGAAGGACGCCGCGGGCTACACCGCCCTGCGCCAGGCCTTCGCCGCCGAAAACAGCCAGCACCAACGCCTGGAAAACCGCATCGAGGTCGAAAAGATCCCGGTGCTGCCAGATCGTCGTTATTTCCACGACCCGCACGCGATGGTGATCTTCCGGCTGATGGACGACACCGGCGCCCGCGTGCCCGACATGAACCTGCTGATCACCGCCGGCCCCGCCGCCGATCCGAACCAGCTGCCGCAGGGGTTCCTGACCGACCGCCAGGGCAACCGGCGTGCGTCGGGCAACATCACCTTCTTCCTGAACCACGCGGTGCTGACCGGCTGCCCGGAACTGAAAGACAAGGATGGAAAAGTACGTCGCCCCGAACTGATCCCGCGCCCGCCTTACGGCCTGCGGCTGCAGCCTCGAGATGTGGAGAGGTTCGTCGAACACTGGCCGGCTGAACTTGGCCGCGGCATCGCGGACCTGGTGGATGTGATCACGCCGAACCAGACGACGATCATCGACCTGCGCCTGACGCGGGTGGTGCGGGAAGGGGTGTTCCGGTTCACCCGCAGCCTCGCGCACAGGGACTTCAGGAAGGATCCGCCGGGAGCAGCGGTGTAGCGGCAGGCCACCGCCCGATCAGAAACGGTACACCGCCGAAAGCAGCAACGACTTGCGTGCCCCCAGGCCGCCCTCGACCAGCACGTAACCGCCATCGTCGCCCAGTTCCAGCAGCGCGCCGAGCAGGGTGTTCCAGGGACGGGTCGGCGACTGCTGGACGACGAACTGCAGGTCGGTGTCGGAGACACCGCCAGCGACCGTCTGCTGGATGGTCTGGTGCATCGCCCCGATCCAGACGGCGCCGGTCATCTTCGATCCCAGCGTACCGTGCAGGCCCAGGCGCGCGGAGAACACCGTGGCTTCCGGGTTGGTTTCGGCGATCAGCGCGTCGTTCTCGAACTCGAGGTCCGTACGGGTACGGTTCCAGTCGAGCACGACGATGGCCATGAGGTCCGGGTCCTCGCCGACCGGGGTTCCGCCCTGAAGGGTGACGCCGGCGCCGTAGGTGGGGCCTGAGAATTCCGCATCGAGCTGCAGCTGCCGCGGCACGATGAAACCCGGCAGGGAATCACCCGGGACCTCGATGACGCCGCGGGTCGTTCCCCGGGTGTATCCGGCGAGGCCGTAGACATCCAGGAACGGCAGCACCAGCACGTCGAACTTCGCCGAGACGTTCTGCTGGGTCGTGTCGACGCGGTCGATCTGCAGGACATTGCTGACCGACACCGGCGGTGCGCCATTGCGTCCCAGCCGCAGGTCCTCGATGTTCACCGGCTGTTCGGCCGAATAGGCGGTGATGGCGATGCCGAAGGGTGCCGGAAGGACGAATCCCCGTGCTTCGGCCTCCGCGCCCCAGATCGGC
This sequence comes from Arenimonas daejeonensis, assembly GCF_007993735.1. Taxonomy (GTDB): domain Bacteria; phylum Pseudomonadota; class Gammaproteobacteria; order Xanthomonadales; family Xanthomonadaceae; genus Arenimonas; species Arenimonas daejeonensis. The sequence continues at coordinate 2,814,879 of NZ_CP042453.1, forward strand.
AATCCCGACCAGTGCGGCCCGGCCACGTGGCCTTCCCCGGTGGCCTGCGCCTCCCCGGCATGCCCGTCAGGCGCGAACAGCGCGCCGGACACCAGCAGGAACGTGCGGACGCAGCGGCTCGTCACCATGTCGGGAACTCCAGAACGGTACGGTTGCCCGTGCGGCCTCATCCGGACTCTAGCACCGGAGTTCTTCCGGCCGCGGAACGGAATTTTCACCTAGGCTGACGCACCATCGCTGCTCACGTCCCGACCACGAGGTGCCGCCATGACCAGCCGCCGCTCCTTCCTCTCCGCCGCCGCACTTGCCGCCACGGCCGCCGCGCTGCATCCCCTGCCCGCCTTCGCCGTGTCGCCGGTCGCGACCACGCTGGTGCGGCGTGCCATCCCTTCCTCCGGCGAGATGATCCCGGTGATCGGCATGGGCACCTCCGGCAGTTTCGAAGTGGACGCCGCTGGCCGCGAGCCGCTGAAGGAAGTGCTGCGGCGTTTTGTCGCCGGCGGCGCCAGCGTCATCGACACCTCGCCCAACTACAGCAATGCCGAGGACGTGCTGGGCGACCTGATGGCCGAGCTGGGCGTGCGCGACAGGATCTTCCTGGCCACCAAGCTCGCCGCCGACAACCGTGCCGCCGGCGAGGCGCAGTTCGCCGATTCGCTGCGGCGCCTGCGCACCGACAAGGTGGAACTGCTGGCGGTGCACAACCTGCGCGACTGGAAGACGCAACTGGCCTACGCGCGCGAACTCAAGGCTGAAGGCAAGACGAAATACGTCGGCCTGACCCATTACGTGAACGAAAAGCACGAAGAGCTGGCCGGCATCATGGCCGCCGAAAAACCCGACTTCATCCAGATCAACTATTCCGTCAGCACCACCAACGCCGCCAAGCGCCTGCTGCCGATGGCGAAAGACCTGGGCGTGGCAGTGATGATCAACCGGGCCTTCGACGACGGCCGGCTGTTTTCGCGCGTGGCGGGCAAGGCATTGCCGGGCTGGGCGGCCGAGGCGGGCGTGACGTCCTGGGCGCAGATGTTCCTGCGCTTCGTCACCAGCCATCCGGCGGTGACGGTGGTGATTCCGGCCACCGGCAAGCCCGACCGCCAGAGCGACAACCTGAAGGCCGGCGTCGGCCGTGACCTGAGCGACGCCGAGCGCGCCGAACTCGAGGCGATGTTCGCGTGACGTCTGCGCCGGGACCGGTGCTGCGCTTCCTGTCCCGGCTGTTCGGCGTCGAAGCCGACGAAGCGCCGGCGGTGATGGCCGGCGTGCTGATGTTCTTCCTGCTGTTCGCGGGTTATTTCATGCTGCGGCCGGTGCGCGAGACCATGGGCATCGCTGGCGGCGTGGATAACCTGCAGTGGCTGTTCACCGGCACGTTCATTGCGACACTCGCGGCCATTCCGCTGTTCGGCTGGGTCGCGGGCGCGCGCGGCGCGGCGGCGCATCCTGCCCTGGACCTACGGCTTCTTCGCGCTGAACCTGCTGGGTTTCGCGGCGGGCATCGCGGCGCAGCCGGACAATCCCCTGGATCGCGCGCGGGTTCTACATCTGGCTGTCGGTGTTCAGCCTGCTCAGCGTGTCGGTGGCCTGGAGCGTACTGGCCGATCTGTTTTCGGTGCTGCAGGCCAAACGACTGTTCGGCCTGGTCGCCGCGGGCCTGAGTGCCGGTGGGCTGGTCGGTCCGTTGCTGGGCGTGCTGCTGGTCGGGCCGCTCGGCATCGCCGGGCTGATGGTGCTGGCGACGGTGTTCCTGCTGGGCTCTTCGCTGGCGGCGATGAGCCTGCAGCGCTGGCGCGATCGGAACCCGTTGGCCGCGGACGAACCCAGGGCGCGCCAGCAGCCGCTGGGCGGCAATCCGTTCAAGGGCATCACCACGGTGCTGGCCTCGCCCTACCTGCTGGGCATCGCCGCCTTCGTGGTGCTGCTGGCCAGCGTCACCACCTTCCTGTACTTCGAGCAGGCGCGCCTGGTCGAACTGAACTTTCCCGACCGCACCGACCAGACGCGGGTGTTCGGCACGCTCGACTTCATCGTGCAAAGCCTGGCCTTTTTCACCCAGATGTTCCTGACCGGTCGCATCGTGCAGCGGCTGGGCCTCGTGGTGCTGCTGACGGCGGTGCCGGTGGTGATGGCGCTGGGTTTCCTGTGGCTGGCGTTTGCGCCCACCTTCGCCGTGTTCGCGGTGGTGATGGTGACGCGACGCGCCGGTGAATACGCGCTGGCGCGCCCGGGCCGCGAGATGCTGTTCACCGTGGTTCCGCCTGAAGCCAAGTACAAGGCCAAGAACGTCATCGACACCGCGGTCTATCGCGGCGCCGACGCGGTCAGCGGCTGGGTGAAGACCGGCATTGATGCGATCGCGGGCAATCCGTCCGTGGTGGCGCTGGCCGGTGCGGCAATGGCCTTGGTCTGGGCGTACACGGGCTGGTCGCTGGCGCGGCAGCAGAAGATCCTGGCGGCCGGCAGCGGAACGCCGGCATCACGAGGCTAGAGGCTCTTGCCGTCGAAGTACTGGCGCGGCACCGATCAGGCTCGCGCGCGCTTGGGGAAACCGACCATGCGCTTGAGGTCTTCGTCCCACAGCTTCAGGCGCGCGGATTTCAGGCTGGTCCAGAAGGTCAGGCGCGGCGCCGCCTGCAGCATCGGGTGCGATTCGAACGCCGCGCGCAGGTTGTAGTTCGGGATGCGGCTGGCCAGGTGGTGGATGTGGTGGTAGCCGATGTTGCCGGTGAACCAGTGGATCACCCGCGGCAGGTCGTAGAACGAGCTGCCGGCGATCGCGGCTTCGTGCGAGTCCCACTCCTTGCCCTTGGTCCAGTACGCGTCCTCGAAGGTGTGCTGCACGTAGAACAGCCACACGCCCAGCGCGCCGGCGATCAGCACGATCGGCAGGTGCACCATCAGCACGGTCTGCCAGCCAATGGCCCAGGCCATCAGGCCGCCCACGACCAGCAGCATCAGGTTGTTCAGCAGCACGCTGGCCCATTCCTTCTTCCACGAGAACGGCAGGTCGAAGGGGAAGCGGTGCTTGATCACGAACTGGTAGGCCGGACCGATGCCCAGCAGCACCGGGGTGCTGCGGTAGAAGCGGTAGCAGAAGCGCTTGAACCAGTGCATGGCCTGGTACTCGGCCACGGTCAGGGTCTCGATGTCGCCCATCTCGCGGCGGTCGAGGTTGCCCGAGGTGCCGTGGTGCACGGCGTGGGTTTTCTTCCAGTAGCCGTAGGGAAACAGGGTGATCAGGCCCAGGCAGCGGCCGACGGTGTCGTTGATCTTGCCGCTGGCGAAGAAGGAGCCGTGGCCGCAGTCGTGCTGGATGATGAAGGTGCGCACGTACAGGCCGGCTGCCGGGATCGCCAGCAGCAGGGTGAAGACGTAGTTCCAGTCGGCGTGGATGCTCCAGGCCATGAGAGCCCAGATCGCCGCGAACGGCGGCAGCGTGTTCAGCAGTTGCCAGACGGCCTTGCCCAGGTGGGGCTTGGCGAAACGCGCGCACAGCTGGCGCAGGTTGACCGGGGTGGAAGGTGTTTCGGCGGCTTCGCTCAAGGCAGGGCTCCGTATGGACGGCGCATTGTCCGGCTCCGGAGGGGATTCGGCAAATTCAAGCGCTTGCTCGACACCCCGGCCCCGGGCGGCTGATGGTAGTGATTAAGGACAAGGGAAGAATAACTAGGCAAAGCTTGTCCGGCATCGCTACAGCATCCGGCTGAAAAGGCCAACCGACAGGCTTTCCCGCCAGCCAGACAGTGATAGTGAGCAGTTCAGCAGACCCGGACAGGCCAGAACCGCCAGCAGGCGCTTGCGCAGGGCCGACGGTAAATGGTCCAGTCGCGCCACGCCGCCGATCCACCTCGTCGGAACGGCGTCACGTTTTCAGGTCAACCGCCCCCTGGCGTTGACGACCTTCGGCAGGGCGATCGACTGTTTTCGGGACAGGCGGCCCTGCCATTTTTTTGCCTGGACCTCAGCCGCCCTGCTTCGCCGGCCGCTGGCTGATGGCGACGCTGCCCAGGATCAGGGCGCAGGCGATGGCCATCGGCCAGGTCAGCGGTTCGCCCAGCAGGCTCCAGGCCCAGGCCACGGCGGCCAGCGGCACCAGGTAGGTGACGGTGACGGCGCGCGCGGCGCCGATGCGCTGGATCAGGCGGTAATAGATGGCATAGGCCAGGCCGGTGCAGATGACGCCCAACGCGATCGCCGAGCCCCAGGCCGGCGCCGACACCGACTGTTCGGGCCAGTGCGCGATCGAGAACGGCAGCAACAGCAGCGCGGCGCTGCCCAGGGTCGCGGCCGCGACCGCCGAGGGCGGCAGGCCGTTGAGCAGGCGCGGCACCAGGTTGGCACCCACGCCGTACATCAGCGCCGCCGCCACGCCGGCCGCGGTGGCCCAGCCCACGCTGGCGCCTTCGGTCTTGTCGCTGGCCAGCACGATCACCCCGATGAAGCCGACCACCAGGGCCAGCACCTTGCGCGCGCCGATGCGTTCGCGGAAGAACAGGAAGGCCACCAGGGCGGTGAACAGCACCGCCATCGCATTGGTGATGGCGCCCACGCCGGCCGGCGCCCGCTGCGCGCCCCAGGCGAACAGCGCGAACGGGATGGCGGAGTTGATGGCGCCCAGCAGGGCCAACCGCGGCCACAGCCGCGCCGGGAAGTCGGCGCGCGCCAGCCACAGGAAGGGCAGCAGCACGGCCGCGCCCAGCAGCAGGCGCAGTTCGGCCAGCGCGCTGGCGCCGAACTCCGGCGCCGCGACGCGCTGGAACAGGAAGGACGCACCCCAGATCGCCGCCAGCAGGCCCAGCTCGACGGGGGTACGCCAGGCGGCAACATTGGCCGGCTGCACCGGCAGGACCGCGGGGGACGGATTCTTCATGGCGAGGCAAGCCCGGTTCGTGTCTGGCGGCCATTCTGCTTGAGCCGTTGGCGCGCACAAGCGCATACTTTCGGCGTCAGCCACAAATCAGACTTGAGGCTTGCCATGACTCTTCGTTCGGACTGGCTGCCGGCCCTGGCCGCCTTCGAATCGGCCGCCCGGCACCAGAACTTCGCCCACGCCGCCGAAGAGCTGCACCTGACCGCCAGCGCGGTCAGCCACCACGTGCGCAAGCTCGAGTCGCGCCTGGGCGTGAGCCTGTTCCAGCGCCAGGCCCGCGGCGTTTCACTGACCGCGGAAGGGCGGAAACTGGCGGACGCCGCCAGCAACGCCCTGGCCGATCTCGATGGCACGCTGCGCGGCCTGCGCGCCACGCCGCAGGAAACACCACGCGTGCGCATCACCACCCTGCACTCGCTGTGTTTCAGCTGGCTGCTGCCGCGCCTGCCGCGCTTCGCCGCGTCGCACCCGGAGATCCGCCTGGGTTTCGAAACCGACGCCGGTCTGGTGCGCTTCGATGACGCCGGCCCCGACCTCGGCATCCGCCACGGCCCGGGCCACTGGCCGGGCCTGAGCGCGCATGCGCTGATGGACGAAACCCTGTACCCCGTCGCTTCGCCGGACCTGCCCGGAGTGAAGGATGTGCGCGATGCCGCCGGCATCACCCGGCTGCCGCTGATCTCCGACCTGGCGCGCCAGGGCTGGCCGGACTGGTTCCGCGCCGCGGGCGTGCACGGCGGACCGTTCGAGGAGTGTTACCGCTTCACCGACAGCACCGGCAGCCTGCAGGCCGCCGTTCAGGGCCTTGGGGCCGTGCTTGCGCGCGACCGACTGCTCGCGCCCTTCCTGGCCGATGGCCGCCTGATGCGCTTGCCGGGTCCGGCGCTGACCGCCCGCTGGGGCTATTACGTCGTGTACCCGGCGCACCGGCGGCTGCGGCCGGCGGCGCAGGCCTTCGTGGACTGGCTGCTGGCCGACGTCGCCGGCCACGGCGCCTGACGCGTTACCCTGTGCGCCCACCGCAGATCCCGGACCTCCGCATGCCCCGCCTGGAATTCGAACTCGATCGCGAGTTCGTAGAACTCAACCAGCTGCTGAAGCTGACCGGTGTCTGCGACAGCGGCGGCATGGGCAAGGCCATCGTCGCCAGCGGCGAGGTGACGGTGGACGGCGCGGTCGAGCTGCGCAAGACCTGCAAGATCCGCGCGGGCCAGGTGGTGCGCCTGGACGATATCGAGATCCACGTGCGCGCGGCCTGAACCACGCGCGCGCCGCCGGCTCAGCCGGTCTTGTTCTTCTTCACCGCGCCGTAGATGAACAGCAGCACGATCGCGAACACCACCGAGGCGATGAAACCCGCCGGTTCGCCCTCTGTGTACCAGCCCATGGCCTGGCCGACGTATTTGGCCACCAGCGCACCACCGACGCCCAGCACCATCGTCCACAGCAGGCTCAGCTTGTCGTTGCCGGGTTTGATCGCGCGCGCGACCAGGCCAACGACGAAACCGATCAGGATGGTCCAGAGAATGCTCAACATGGTGCATGTCCTCCCCAGGGGCGGCGGGTGCCGCGCGGGGAGTTTAGCACCGGCCGGAAATCCGGCCCGCGTGCCGCTTACGCACCCATGTAGTGGATGTTGAGCTTGTTGCCGTCGAGATCGCGGAAATAGCCGGCGTAGAAACCCGGAACACGTTCGCCGGGTGCGCCTTCGTCGCTGCCGCCGAGTTCCAGCGCCAGTGCGTGCAGGCGTGCGACCGCCGCGCGATCGGCGGCGAGCAGGCCAGTCATCAGGCCGTTGCCGCGATGGGCGGGTTCGCCGTCGTAGGGCAGCGCGATGGCGAACCAGGGTTTGCCACGACCTGTGGACCAGGCGATGAAGCGCGGGCTGTCGATGAAACGTTTCGCACCGACCTCGCCCAGCAGGCGGTCGTAGAACGCGGCGGCACGCGCGATGTCGCAGGTGCCGAGGGTGACGTAACCGATCATGGCGTTTCCCTTGTGGTGGTCAGAGCATCGGCAGCTTCAGGCCCTGCTGCTTGGCGCAATCCTTCGCGATCTCGTAACCCGCATCGGCATGGCGCATCACGCCGGTGCCTGGGTCGTTCCACAGCACGCGGCCCAGGCGCTTCGCGGCCGCGTCGGTGCCGTCGGCCACGATCACCACGCCGCTGTGCTGGCTGTAACCCATGCCGACGCCGCCGCCGTGGTGCAGCGAGACCCAGGTGGCGCCACCGGCGACGTTCAACATGGCGTTGAGCAGCGGCCAGTCGGACACGGCGTCGCTGCCGTCCTTCATGGCTTCGGTTTCGCGGTTTGGCGACGCGACCGAGCCCGAATCCAGGTGATCGCGACCGATCACGATCGGCGCGCTCACTTCGCCATTGCGCACCATTTCGTTGAAGGCCAGCGCCAGGCGATGGCGATCGCCCAGGCCGACCCAGCAGATGCGCGCCGGCAGGCCCTGGAAGCTGATGCGCTCGCGCGCCATGTCCAGCCAGCGGTGCAGGTGCGGGTTGTCGGGGATCAGTTCCTTCACCTTGGCATCGGTCCTGTAGATGTCCTCGGGATCGCCGCTGAGCGCGACCCAGCGGAACGGGCCGACGCCGCGGCAGAACAGTGGCCGCACGTAGGCCGGCACGAAACCCGGGAAGTCGAAGGCGTCGTCGCAGCCGACGTCCTTGGCCATCTGCCGGATGTTGTTGCCGTAGTCGAAAGTCGGGATGCCCTGGTTCTGGAAATGCAGCATCGCCTCGACGTGCACGCGCATGGAATGTTTGGCGGCGTCCACCACGCGCTGCGGGTTGTTCTTCTGCTCGCTGAACCATTCCTCCAGCGTCCAGCCGGCCGGCAGGTAACCGTGCAGCGGGTCGTGCGCGCTGGTCTGGTCGGTGACCGCGTCCGGACGCACGCCGCGGCGCACGAGTTCGGGCAGGATTTCCGCCGCATTGCCCAGCAGTGCGATCGACTTGGCCTGGCCGCCACTGGTGTAACGCTCGATACGCGCCAGCGCGTCGTCCAGGTCCACCGCCTGTTCGTCCACGTAGCGCGTGCGCAGGCGCATGTCGATGCTGGTCTGCCGGCATTCGATGTTCAGCGAACTGGCGCCGGCCAGGGCCGCGGCCAGCGGCTGCGCGCCGCCCATGCCGCCGAGGCCCGCGGTCAGGATCCAGCGGCCGGTGAGGTCGCCGTTGTAATGCTGGCGACCCATCTCGACGAAGGTTTCGTAGGTGCCCTGGACGATGCCCTGCGAACCGATGTAGATCCAGGAACCGGCGGTCATCTGGCCGTACATCGCCAGGCCTTTCTTGTCGAGTTCGTTGAAGTGTTCCCAGGTCGCCCAGTGCGGCACCAGGTTGGAGTTCGCCAGCAACACGCGCGGCGCGTCGGGGTGGCTGGGGAACACGCCGACCGGCTTGCCGCTCTGGATCAGCAGGGTCTCGTAGTCGTTGAGCTCGCGCAGCGACTTCAGGATGGCGTCGTAACAGGCCCAGTCGCGCGCGGCGCGGCCGATGCCGCCGTAGACCACCAGCTCGGCCGGGTTTTCGGCAACTTCCGGGTCGAGGTTGTTCTGGATCATCCGGTACGCGGCTTCGCTGAGCCAGGACTTGCAGCTGAGCGTATTGCCGCGCGGCGCACGGATGGAACGGGACGGGTCGTTGCGGTTGGCGGACATCGGCGGCTCCCAAAGGCAGACGGTGATTATAGGTTCCCCGGCCCGGCATTGATGTCCGAAAACGGCGAGTACGGCACCAGGCCCGGCGCTAGGATGCGCCATGGACCTCGCCACCCTGCCCCCAACCGACGTCTGCGACCGCGCCCGCGCCGCCAGGGACGCGCGCTTCGACGGCCTGTTCTTCACCGCCGTGCGCAGCACCGGCATCTATTGCCGCCCGGTCTGCCCGGCGCCAACCCCAAAGCGCCAGAACATCCGGTATTACCCCAGCGCCGCCGCCGCGACCGCCGCCGGATACCGGCCCTGCCTGCGCTGCCGGCCGGAGCTGTCGCCCGAGCGCCACGCCGGTGACCGCGAGCAGGCGGTGCAGCGTGCGCTGGCGCTGATCGCGGATGGCGCACTTGAAGAAGGCTCGATCGCCGATCTCGCACAACAGGTCGGCCTGGGCGACCGGCAGCTGCGCCGGGTATTCCTGGCGCAGACCGGCGCCACGCCGATGGCGGTGCACGGCACCCGGCGCCTGCTGCTGGCGAAACAGCTGCTCACCGAAACCGCACTGCCGGTGACCCAGGTGGCGTTGGCCTCGGGTTTCCGCAGCCTGCGCCGCTTCAACGCCGCCTTCCTCGAAGGCTGCGGCATGGCGCCGACCGCGATCCGCCGCCAGCGCACCGAAACGCCGGCCGGCACGCTGGCGCTGCGGTTGGGCTACCGACCGCCGCTGGATTTCCCGCTGATGCTGGCCTTCCTCGGCAAACGTGCCATTGACGGCATCGAACGTGTGGGCGCCGACACCTACGAACGCGTGTGTGGCCCCGCGGAGGCGCCGATCCTGCTGCGCGTCACTGCCGACCCCGTGCGTCCCGAACTGCGCCTGGAACTCTCCGGTGGCGACCCGCGCGCGATCCCCGACATCGTGCGCCGCGTGCGCCGCCTCTTCGACCTCGACGCCGATCCCGCCGCGGTGCACGCGCTGCTGTCGCGCACGCCGCTGCTGGCGCGCGGCCTGCGCCGCCGGCCCGGGCTGCGTGTACCGGGCGGTTGGGACGGCTTCGAAGTGGCGGTGCGCGCGATCCTGGGCCAGCAGGTCAGCGTGGCCGGCGCGACCACGCTGGCGCGGCGGCTGGTGCAGGCGTTTGGCGGTCTGCGGCCGAACGCGGCGCCGGGCCTCGACCGGATCTTCCCTACACCGGAAACACTCGCCGGCGCCGCACTGGAAAGTATCGGCCTGCCGAAGTCGCGCGCCGCGACGATCCGTGCGCTCGCCACCGCCGTCGCCCAGGGTCGCGTACATTTCGGCGCCGGCCAGCGGCTCGACGATTTCGTGCACGCGCTCACCGCCCTGCCCGGAATCGGCCCTGGACCGCGCACTACGTGGCGATGCGCGCGCTGGGCCACCCCGACGCCTTCCCGGCCGGCGACCTCGTACTTCAGCAGGTACTCGGCGGCGACGAAGGCCGGCTGTCGGAACGCGAAACCGAAACCCGCTCGTTGGCCTGGCGACCCTGGCGCGCCTACGCGGTGCTGCACCTGTGGTTCCTCTCCGGCGACCTGGCGAAGGAGAAAACCTGATGTGGTTCGATGAATTCGACACGCCGATCGGCGTGATGACGATGGCCGCCGACCCGACCGGCCTGCGCCACGTACTGTTCCCCGACAACAAATACCCGCCGGCGCGCGACACGTCCTGGCGCCGCGATGCCGGCGCACTGCGCGAAGCGCGCGAGCAGCTGCTGGCCTACTTCGCCGGCGAACGCCAGACCTTCGACCTGCCGCTGGCGCCTACCGGCACCGCCTTCCAGGTGAAGGTGTGGACCACGCTGGCGCGGATCCCCTACGGTCGCACCTGGAGTTACGGCGATCTGGCGCGCCACATCGGCGAACCGAAAGCCGTGCGCGCCGTCGGCGCCGCCAACGGCCGCAACCCGCTGCCGGTGATCCTGCCCTGCCATCGCGTGATCGGCGCCGACGGCAGCCTCACCGGGTTCGGTGGCGGGCTTCCGCTGAAGAAGTTCCTGCTGCAGCACGAAGGGCGGCATACGCCGTTGACGCTTGCCTGAGCGTTCATCCTTTCAGTACTCCGGAACCTGAAAAGGCCGGACGGCAGCACAGACAGCCCTGGGGCTCGAGTATCTGAAAAGGCCTGGCCGATTCACATCGCAATGCATGCGATGCCACCACATGCCTCGGAACCGATGCAGGAAGGCGGCGCTCACCGGCAGCGGTTCGGCGCGTCCCTTCAGGCTCAGGCTGGCCTTGCCCAGCTCGTCCTTGCGCAGGCGGTCTATCGCCGCCACCCGCACCACCACGCCGCGGTGCACCTGCCAGAAGGTCTCGGGATCGAGCCCGGCCAGCAACTCCTTCAGGGGCGTGCGGATGATGGCTTCGTCGCCGGCGGTGACCACGCGCACGTATTTGTCCTGCGCCTGGAAATACAGCACCTCGTCTATGCCGATCATGCGCACGCTGTCGCCGATGCTGGCGCTGATCCAGCGGATCAGGCGTTCGCCCTGCGGGCGCAGGCGCGCTTCCAGGTCTTCCACCAGCGTCTGCAGGTCGGGCGGGCGCGGTTCGGCCAGCCGGGCCTGCAGGCGTTCCACCGCCTGCGCCAGCCGCGCGGGTTGCACCGGCTTCAACAGATAGTCGGCGGCGCCGGCTTCGAAGGCGCGGATGGCGTAGTCGTCGTATGCGGTGGTGAACACCACCAGGCCGCCGTGCGCCACCACGGCGCGCGCCACGTCCAGGCCGTTGACGCCGGGCATTCGGATGTCGAGGAAGGCGATGGCCGGCTGGTGTTCCTTCGCGGCGTCCAGCGCCGAGAGGCCGTCCTCGCAGACGGCGACGAGTTCGAGTTCGGGCCAGGCCGCTTCCAGCATGTCCAACAGCGCGGCGCGCTGCGGCGCTTCGTCTTCGGCGATCAGGGCGGTGATGCGGTTCATGCGGCGGGCTCCAGCGGCAGCTGGATCTCGGCCACGGCGCCGCGGCCGGGCAACCCGCGCAGGCTCAGCGTCGCGCGGTCGCCAAAACGCGTGGCCAGCTGGTCGCGCACGTTCGCCAGGCCCACGCCGCTGCCCAGGCCCGGCTGCAGGCCGGCGCCGTCGTCCACCACGCTCACCACCAGCCGTTCGCCCTTCACCGATGCACGCACCTCGACGCGACCGGGGCCCGGCTGCGGTTCGATGCCGTGTTTGATGGCGTTCTCCACCAGGGTGATCAGCAGCAACGGTGGGAACGCCTGCTGCCGCAACGAAGCTTCCGCCTCAACCGCATAACTCAGGCGCCCGCCCATGCGCAGCTTCATCAGCGCCAGGTAACTCGCGCAGATGTCCAACTGCTGCCCCAGCGTCGAATGCAGCATCGCTTCGCCGTCGCGCAGTTTTGGAATCGTGGCGCGCAGGTGGTCCACGAGTGCATCCAGCGTGGCCTCGGCCTGCGCCGGATCCTGGCGCACCAGCGCCCGCACGGAGGCCAGGGTGTTGAACAGGAAATGCGGTTCCACCTGCGCCTGCAGCAGGCCCAGGCGCAGGTCGGCCTGCTGCTTCTGCGTGCGCAGGGCGTCGAGCTCCTGGCGCCGGCGGTTGTCGGTGAAACGACGACCTTCACTGAAGTAGGCGCGCAGCGCCAGGCCGCCGCCGAACAGGCCGTAGACCGTCGCCAGCAAGATGACCCGGAGGACACTGGCGACCGGCTTGATCTCGGGCGCCACGTCGGGCTTCTTCGTGGTGGCGACCCCTGTTCGACCAGGGCGGCTTCGACCTTGTGGTCCACCGATTCCGAAGCCCAGCGGTCGACGTGGTAACTCGCGACCATGCCCAGCAACACGGCCAGGACCACGCCCACGCGTTCGCGCCGCACCGGCAGCCGCCGGTGCCGGATCCAGGTCGCCAGCGCCGGGCCGGCGGTGGCCATCAACAGGAAGGCCGCGAAAAGGTGCGCACCGGCCAGCGCGCCGAGCCCGAAATCGCGGGCCGCGGCGCCGGTGCCGAATGCCGTCACCAGCGCGAACACAGCGATGATCGCCGCGAACATCAGGCTGCGGCCACGCAACCACGGCCAACTGAACACCGGGTACTGGCGATAACGCGCCCAGACGGAATTGCCGCGCACCAGCACTTCTGCGGGCAGGACCTGCTGCAGCGAATAGTGGTTGTCGGAGGGTCGGGTCATGGCCTGCGCAGGATACCGTCCAGGTCCTGGCGATGGCGCGTCGGCTGCGTCCGGATCACGGCTTCACGCCGCGCAGCGCCTGGCCGCCCTGGTGCAGCGTGACCGCGACGACCCGCCCATCGGCATCCCGTTCGAACCGGACCTCGGCGCCGACCTGGTCCACGGTGAACACGTCCTTGGCCACCGCGACCGTTTCCAGCGCCTGCTGGCCGCTGCCTGGATGAACAGTTTGCCGCCGCGCTCGAACACCTTGAGCGAGAACTCCGGCATCAGCGGGTAGTCGCCGGCGTAGGCCTGCAGTTCGGCCGGCGACGGGGTGGCGAACTTGGCCTTGGCCGGGCCATCGATGCGCACCGCCGGCATCGCGCCGCCCATCTGGACCCAGGTGAAACCATAGCTGCCGTCGCCCTTGCGCTGCGGCTTGAGCAGCGCATCAAACGCCAGCGGATAGAAGTCGCCGGCATCGTCGTGGCCCATCTCGAACGCGGGCTGGCCTTCGGCCTGGATCACCAGCGTGTCGCCCTTGCGGCTGAGCCGCATCTTCATCGCGCCCTGCAGCTGGTAGTTGCCCACCAGCGCGTCCAGCAGTTCCGGCGACGCCGCGACGGCTTTGCGCGGCTTGCCCAAGGGCACGGACGAGTCGGCCAGGTGCAGGCCCAGGCTACCAAGGCTGCCCAGCGAATGCAGGGCGGTGTCGGACAGCACGATCACGCCGCGCTGCCGTTTGCGGTCGAAGGCCACGAAGGACGAAAAGCCGCCGGTGCCACCTTCATGCACATGCCAGGTGTGGCCGTTGAGCGGCGCCAGCATCCAGTTCATCGCCATCGCGGGTTTTGAATCCGGATCCACCGGTACCTGGCCACGCGCGAGTGCACTCGCCAGCGGTTCGGGCGCGGTGCCCAGCTGGCCCTGCACATAACGAACCATGTCGTCGAGCGTGGCGCGCACGCCGCCGACACCGGCGAGGTCGGTCTTGAAGGTCCAGGCCGTAGTGGGTTTGGTGTTGGGCGTGTGGCCCTGCGCCGCGCGCACGCCCTTTGGGGGCTTGTTGATGTAGGCGCGTTCCATGCCCAGCGGCGTGAACAGGCGGGTGTCGAGCAGGCTTTCGAAGTCGGTGCCGGCCCGGCGCGCGACCGCGTAGCTGAGCAGCATCGAGGCGAAGTTCGAATATTCGAAACGGGTGCCGGGCGCCTGCGTGAGTTCGCTGCGCTCGAGCGCGCCCAGCAGCATCTTCGCGTTCATGCCGGTGTAGGGGTTGGTGGGGTCCGGCATCGGCACGCCGGGCGGCAGCGAGGCCAGGCCGCTGGTGTGGGTGACGACGTGACGCAGCAGGATGGGCTGGCCCTGGAAGCTTGGCACTTTCGTGCCTTCGGGCAACCAGGCCGACAGCGGGTCGTCGAGCGAGGCCTGGCCCTGGTCGATCATTTCCGCCAGCAGGGCCGAGGTCATGGTCTTGCTGACCGAGCCGATCTCGAAGGCGCTGTCGGGGCCGATGCGCCGGGCCTGCGCGGGATCGGCGCAGGCAAAAGCGCGGGTGACGGTTTTGTCGATCACCGCGACGGCGAAACAGGCGCCGGTGCGGTCGCCGGTCAGGCGTTGTTCGACGGTGGCCTGCAGCTCGGGCTGGCTCAGGGCCGCGGCGGGCGAAGACAGGGCGAACGCGAAAGCGAAGGCAAGGGCGGACATCGGCAGGGACATGGCGCACTCCGGATCAGGGACGGTGACACCCTGCCCGAGCATGGAGGCCCTTGCAGCGGCTTGCGACGAAAGCCGGCCTGCGGGCGACGGAATGGCGGTGCGGCGGAGCCGGCGGCTCAGTCCGCCAGCAGAGCGGCCATGGCCTGCTGGTAGCAGCGGGCGATGGCGTCGTGGTTGCGATGCCGTCCCGCCGCCACGACCCGGTGCCCGGCGACATGGGTCTCGGCCACCAGGTTACGGTTGCCGGCGAACACGTAGCGGTCTAGCAGGTCGGTCTGGGTCGCACCCGCCAGGGCCGGTGCGTGTGCGTCGAGCAGCACGAAGTCCGACTCCGCCGCCGCACTCTGGCCGCAGGCGCGCAGGCCACCGGCCAGCGCCTGCGCGTACAGCAGTTCGCCGGTGCTGGGCTGGCCGGCGCTGACGGCGATGTTGCGCCGGCGCGTGACCAGGCGCTGGCCGTATTCGAGCCAGCGCAGTTCTTCGACCGGCGACACCGACACGTGCGAATCCGAACCCACGCCCCAGTGCCCGCCGGCGGCGAGGAACTCGCGCAGCGGGAACAGGCCGTCGCCCAGGTTGGCTTCGGTGGTCGGGCAGATCGCCACGGTGGCGCCGCTGGCGACGATGCCCTGCACTTCGGCGTTTTCGAGATGCGTGGCGTGCACCAGGGTCCAGTTCGCATCCACCGGCGCGTTCGCCAGCAGCCACTCCACCGGGCGGGCGCCGCGCAGGGCCTGGCAGTCCTGCACTTCGCCGATCTGTTCGGCGATGTGGATGTGCACCGGCATCGGCGTGCCGGCGACCGCGGCCAGCAGTTCGCGCATCGCCGCTTCCGGCACCGCGCGCAGGCTGTGCAGGGCGATGCCGACCTTGAGCATGTCGTTCCCGCGCGCGCGCAGCGACTGCAGCAGCGCGAGATACGCGTCCAGCGTGTGGCCGAAACGGCGCTGGCGATCCGAGAGCGCACGGCCGTCGAAGCCGCCGGTCATGTACAGCACCGGCAGCAGCGTCAGCCGGATGCCGGTGTCGCGGGCGGCGGCAGCCAGCGCCAGCGACATCTCGGCGGGGTCGTCGTAGGGCCGGCCGTCGGGCTGGTGGTGCAGGTAGTGGAATTCGCAGACGGTGGTGTAGCCGGACTCCAGCATCTCGGCATAGAGCTGACATGCGATGGCGTATTGAGTGTCGGGCGTCACCTTGCCGGCAAAGCGGTACATCAGCTCGCGCCAGGTCCAGAAGCTGTCCTCGGGATGGCTCTGGCGTTCGGCCAGGCCAGCCATGGCGCGCTGGAAGGCGTGCGAATGCAGGTTCGGCAGTCCGGCCAGGCGCCAGCGCGAGGCGGCGTGGGCGTCGTCCTCCCCGCCGCGGGTCCAACCGGCGGGCAGGAAGGCATGGAAGGCGCGTTGCGGCATGGCGCGAGTTTCGCATGGCGCGATGCGGGCCGCATACAATGGCGCCCCATGAGCGCCCTGTCCGGAATCACCGTGCTGGAACTGTCGCGGGTCCTGGCCGGCCCGTGGTGCGGCATGATCCTGGCCGACCTCGGCGCCGACGTGATCAAACTCGAGTCCTTCGACGGCGACGACACCCGCGGCCTGGGCCCGCCCTTCCTCGACGGCATGTCGGCGTACTTCGCCTGCTGCAACCGCAACAAGCGCTCGCTGGCGATCGACCTGCGGGCCCACGCGGCGCGACCCTTGCTGGAAGCACTGGTGCGCGAGGCCGACGTGCTGGTGGAGAACTACCGCACCGGTGGCGCGGAGTCGCTGGGCGTGGGCTACGAGGAACTGGCGGCGATCAATCCGCGCCTGGTCTATTGCTCGATCTCCGGTTACGGCCGCGAAGGCCCTGGCGCGCAGCTGCCGGGTTACGACTACGTGGTGCAGGCCGAGGCCGGGTTGATGTCGGTCACCGGTCCGTCCGACGGCGAACCGTACAAGGTCGGCGTGGCCGTGGCCGACCTGTCCACCGGCCAGAACGCCGCCACCGCCATCCTGGCCGCGCTGCTGCAGCGCCACCACAGCGGCAAGGGCCAGCGCATCGACGTGTCGCTGTTCGACAGCCAGCTGGCGCTGCTGGCCAACGTAGGCAGCAATGCGCTGTTCACCGGCGGCGAGGCGGCGCGTTATGGCAATGCGCACGCCAGCATCGTGCCCTACGAGGCGTTCCGGGCGCGCGACGGCGAGTTCGTGCTGGCGGTCGCCAGCGAAAACTCTGGATGCAGACCTGCGATGCACTGGGCCGGCGCGACTGGTTGCGGGATCCGCGTTTCCAGAACAACGCATCCCGGGTCGAACACCGCGCGGCGCTTTGCGGCGAGTTGGCGGCACTGTTCGCGACCGAACCGGTGTCGCACTGGCTGGCGCTGTTCGAACGCGCCGGCGTACCGGCGGCGCCGATCAATTCGGTGCGGCAGGCGCTGGACCATCCGGTGGCGCAGGCGCGCGGCATGCGCGTGCAGATCGACGGCGTGCCGATGGTCGGCAGCCCGCTGAAACTGTCCGGCTCGCCGCCGCGCCTGGAACGCGCGCCGCCCGGGCTGGGACAGCACAGTGAGGAAATCGCGCTTGCCTACGGTTTCGATCCGGCCACGCTGCGCGCCGCGGGAGCCATCCGGTGATCGGCCGCCTCGCCCCGCCCTGGGACCGGCTGCTGCTGGATGCGCGGCTGGCGACGCTGCGCGACGACCTCGGCGCCTACGGCGCCATCGAAGAGGCGGCCCTGGCCTGGAAGGACGGCCTGATCGCCTGGGCCGGCCCGCGCGCCGAACTGCCGGGCGCACCGGCGCAGCTAGCGGCACGGGTGGATTCGGCACAGGGGCGCTGGATCACGCCGGGCCTGGTGGACTGCCACACGCACCTGGTGTTCGGCGGCGACCGCGCGGTGGAATTCGAGCGCCGGCTGCAGGGTGCGAGTTACGAACAGATCGCGCGCGAAGGCGGCGGCATCGTTTCCACCGTGCGCGCCACGCGCGGCCTGGACGAAGACGCACTGCTGGCCGCTTCGCTGCCGCGGGCGCGGGCACTGCGCGCCGACGGCGTGACATCGATCGAGATCAAGTCCGGCTACGGCCTGGACTTCGACAACGAGCGCAAGATGCTGCGGGTGGCGCGCCAGCTCGGCGAGAAGCTGGGCCTGACGGTGCGCACGACCTATCTCGCCGCGCATGCGCTGCCGCCGGAATACGCCGGCCGGCCCGATGCCTACATCGACGCGGTGATCGAATGGCTGCCGCGGCTGCAGGCCGAAGGGCTGGTGGATGCGGTGGACGCGTTCTGCGAAGGCATCGGCTTCAGCCCGGCGCAAACACGGCGGGTGTTCGACGCGGCGCGCGCGCTGGGCCTGCCGGTGAAGCTGCATGCCGACCAGCTCAGCGACCTCGGCGGCGCGGCGCTGACCGCGGAGTTCGGCGGCCTGTCGGCCGACCACATCGAATGGACCGGCGACGACGCCGTGCGCGCGATGGCCGCCGCCGGCACCGTCGCGGTGCTGCTGCCCGGCGCCTTCCACGTGCTGCGCGAAACGAAACTGCCGCCGATCGCCGCGCTGCGCGAACACGCGGTGCCGATGGCGATCGCCACCGACCTCAACCCCGGCACCTCGCCGCTGCAGTCGCTGCGGCTGGCGATGTCGCTGGCCTGCACGCATTTCAAGCTGACGCCGGAAGAAGCCCTGCGCGGCGCCACCGTGCATGCCGCCCGCGCCCCGGCCTGCACGACCGTGGCCGGCTGCTGCCCGGCCAGCGCGCCGACTTCGTGCAGTGGAACATCGCCCACCCGGCCGAACTGGCCTACTGGCTGGGCGGCGAGGCCGCCCATTCCGTGCACATCGCCGGCCGCCGCGTCAGCGACTGAAGTTTCGTTCGCCGGAAACGACGAAGCCCCGCCAAGGCGGGGCTTCGTTCAAGCAAGGCGCGATGCGCGATTACTTGGCGGCAGCGGCCTTCTTGGCCGGAGCCTTCTTGGCCGGGGCCTTGGCAGCGGCGACCGGAGCCTTCACGGTGGCGGCCTTCACGGCCGTCGGCTTCTTGACGGTCTGCGAACGGGCATTGCCGTGGCTGCCGGTGAAACGCTTGCCCTTGGCGGTCTTCTTGTCGCCCCTACCCATGGTGATTCCTTAGAAAGTGATGTGCGGTGAGGCGCGTAGCCTATCACCGCGGGCCCTTCCGACCAAGATGGCCGGTCGCCGGACTCAGTGCGAATGGCCCCAGGACAGGCGCAGGTTGACCAGGTGCGCCAGCGCGATCAACACGCCGCCGACCGCCATCGCCACGGCGTGCGGGGTGATGGATTCGTGCAGCGGCGGGTACAGGTAGGCGCCCCAGATCAGCAGCAGGCCCGGCGCCACCAGCAACCAGGCGTGGTAGGCGCGGTGGCCGCGGTAGCCCAGCAGACAGGCTGACCACCGCCAGCACCGTGGCGAACAGGCTGAAGGCCCATTCGAACCCGTGCCAGCCCACCAGCCCCAGGCCCAGCGCCGGCACCACCGCCAGGGCCACCGGGATCAGTGCGCAGTGCAGCGCGCAGATGAAGGCGCCCACCGCGCCCAGGCGGTCGGCCCAAGGCGGCAGTCGGAACTTGCGCGGAGCGATCAGGCTGGACATGACATCCGGGGGTTGCGTCAAAGTTGGAACAATATAACATTTCACCCCGACGCCAGACAACCGGACCGATCCATGCCCCGAATCCCCCACCGCACCGCCCTCACCGCCGCCATCCTCCTGGCCCTGCCGGCCCTGGCCTGGGCCGACGATGCCGCCGAACGCCACAGTCACGACACCGCCCGGACCCTGGATACGGTGGAAGTCACGGCCTCCCCGCTGCGCAACGCCGTGGACGACATCGTCCGCCCGGTCGAGGTGCTGGCCGGCCCCGAACTGGACGCCCGCAAGGCCGGCACCCTGGGTGAAACCCCGGAGCGCCAGACCGGCGTGCAGTCCTCGTATTTCGGTGCCGGCGTCGGCCGTCCGATCATCCGCGGCCAGGACGGCGCGCGGGTGCAGGTGCTCAGCGGCGGCACCGGTTCGCTGGACGTGTCCACGGTCAGCGTGGACCACGCGGTCACCATCGAACCCTTCCTCGCCGACCAGATCGAAGTGCTGAAAGGCCCCGCGACCCTGCTGTACGGCAGCGGCGCGATCGGCGGCGCGGTGAACGTGGTGGACGGCCGCGTGCCGACCGCGCCCGTGGGCCGCGACCTTTCCGGTCGTGCCGAGATCCGCCACGGCACCGCTGCCGGCGAGAACACCGGCATGGGCCGGCTTGATGCCGATGCCGGCCCGGTCACCTTCCACGCCGACCTGTTCCGGCGCGACAGCGGCGACTACGAAATCCCCGGCTATGCCTTTTCGCCGGAACTCATCGCCGAAGAATTGGCGGAAGGCGAAGAGCTCGAGCACTTCGCCCGCGGCAAACTGCCCAACAGCTCGCTGACCACCGAAGGCGGCGCCTTCGGCGCCAGCTGGTTCGGCGAGAAGGCCTGGTTCGGTGCGTCCGCCAACACCTACCGCAGCAACTACGGTGTACCGCCGGGCGCGCACGAGCACGAAGAAGAGGAAGAAGAAGACCACGAAGGCGATGAGGAGCACGGCGGGGAAGTCGTGCGCCTGGACCTGCGCCAGGACCGCTTCGATTTCCGCGGCGGCATTCGCGGCCTGGGCCCGTTGCAGGAACTGAACTACCGCCTGACCCGCAGCCAGTACGAACACACCGAGTTCGAAGGCGACGAGGTCGGCACCGTGTTCGAGAACGAAGGCACCGAGGCGCGCATCGAAGCGGTGCAGAATGAAATCGCCGGTTGGCGCGGCGTGGTCGGCCTGCAGTACGGGCACCGCGATTTCTCCGCGATCGGCGACGAGGCCTTCGTGCCGCCGTCGGTCAGCCGCGACGTCGGCCTGTTCGTCGTGCAGGAACGCGACTTCGGCGACTTCAAGCTCGAACTCGGCGCACGCCACGACCAGGTCCGCGTGGACCCGGAAGGCGGCCTGGCCGAGGTCGACCACAATGCCACCAGCCTCGCGCTGGGCGGCCTGTGGCGCTTCAGCGAACTGATGCACCTGAGCCTGAACCTGGACCGCGCCGAACGCGCACCGACCGCCGAGGAACTCTTCTCCGACGGCCCGCACATCGCCACGCAGAGTTACGAGATCGGCGACGCCACGCTGGACAAGGAAACCGCCACCAGCGCCGAACTCGGCCTGCACCTGCACCAGGGCCGCTTCGAGGGCAAGCTGTCGGTGTACCGCACCGATTTCGACGATTTCATCTATCTGTCGGAAACCGGCGGCGAACTCGACGGACTACCGGTGCGCGCCTGGGTGCAGGGCGACGCGGAGTTCACCGGCTGGGAGGCCGAACTCTCGGCCGAACTGTTCGAAAACGCCAGTGGCCTGTGGGAACTGCGCCTGTTCGCCGACGGCGTGGACGCCAGGCTCGACAACGGCGACCGCCTGCCGCGCATCGCGCCCGGCCGTTTCGGCGCGGACCTCGACTGGTCGCTGGGCGGCTGGCGCGCACGCCTCGGCGCGGTGCGCGTGGCCGACCAGGACGACGTGGCCGAACTGGAAAGCCCGACCGAGGGATACACGCTGCTGGACGCGGGCCTGGCCTACCACTGGGACGTCGGCCAGGTCGGCTGGGAAGCCTTCCTCGAAGGCCGCAACCTCACCGACGAGGACGCGCGCGTGCACACTTCGTTCCTGAAGGACTTCGCGCCGCTGCCGGGGCGCAACGTGGCGATGGGCGTGCGCGTCAGCTTCTGACCGCAACGGGCGGGGACTACTCGAAGTCCTCGCCCTCCTCGACGTCCATCGCTTCCGGGCGATCCTCCGGATCTTCTTCGACCGGCTCGGGCGCGTGCGGCGCCGCGGCTTCCTGCACGGCCTGCTGTTCGCTGGTTTCGGTGCCGAGGTGGAAGGCGGCGTATCCCGGCAGTACGGCCTGGTTCTGCGCCATGCCGATCACGCGGCCCGGCACCGGCGACAGGATGTAACGCTCGACGTTGCTGACCGGGTCGATCACCCGTCCCAGGCGCTGCCCGGCCGTGACCCGCTGGCCCAGCGTGACTTCGCTGATCAGCAGGCCGCCGGAATTGGCGCGCACCCAGCGCGAGTCCAGGAAGATCGGCGGCGGCTCGGCCAGTTCCAGCAGCGGCGTGGCGGTGATCTCGATCGCGTCGGGTTCGACCACGCGCATGCCCAGCTTCAGCATCAGGCGATCGATGGCGGCCACGGCCTGGGCGATTTCCGCCGGCTCCAGCCGGGTCGGCGCACCGGCCTCGAAGGTGACCGCGGGAATGCCCACCGCCGTCGAAGCGACCCGCAGCATGCCCTTGTTGCCCGGGCTGTGCAGCACGACGGTGGCGCCGAAACCGCGGGTGAATTCCAGCACGTCGGGGTTGGTCAGGTCGGCGCGCACCTGCGGCAGGTTGCTGCGGTCGAAGCTGCCGGTGTGGAAATCCACCAGCACGTCGCAGTGCCGCACGATGTCCTGGAAAAACCATTGGCGATGCGCGAGGCGATGCTGCCGTGGCGGCTGCCCGGGAAGTAGCGGTTCAGGTCGCGCCGGTCCGGCAGGTAGCGGGTGCCGCGCGAATAACCGAACACGTTGACGATGGGCACGCCGATCACCGTGCCCGACAGCCGGGTCGGGTCCACCGAATGGGCGATGCGCCGCACGATCTCGACGCCGTTGATCTCGTCGCCGTGGATGCCGGCCACCAGGCACAGCACCGGGCCGGCCAGGGCGCCGCGCGCCACGATCACGGGACTGGCGATTTCCGCATTGCTGATGCCACCGCCCGGGCGCCATTCCAGCTGCAGGCGCGTGCCGGGCACGACCAGGCGGTCGAGGATGGCCAGCGGCGTCACCAGTTCCGGCGCGGGCGGCAGCAGGTCGGGCACGGCGATGCCCCGGGGGCGGCGTCACCTCCGGCGTTTCCGGGCCGGTGGGCAGGTCGACCGGGTAGTCCTGTGCCGTTGCGGCGCCGGCGAAAAGCAGCGCGGCCAGCAGGGGGACAGGCGCCGCATCAGGCGGCCGAACAGCTTGCGCACAGGCCGTGCACCTCTAGGGTCTGGGCCCGCGGCGTGAAGCCCAGGGTCTTGGCCTGGGTTTCCAGCAGGTGCGGGATGCGTTCGTCTTCCAGTTCGATCGCGGCCTGGCAGTTGTCGCAGATCAGGAACGGCACCGAGTGCCGCTCGTGCGGGTGGTGGCAGCCGACGAAAGCGTTCACCGAGGCCAGGCGATGGATGAACCCCTGCTCGAGCAGGAAATCGAGCGCGCGATAGACCGTGGGCGGCGCACTGCTGCCGTTTTCGGCCTTCATCGAGTCCAGCAGGTCGTAGGCCTTCACCGGTTTGCCGGCCGCGGCTATCAGCCCCAGCACCTGGGCGCGCAGCGGGGTCAGGCGCAGGCCACGTTCCCCGCAGGCTTTTTCCACGGCCTGCAGGTAGCCGTCGGCATCGTGCACGTGATGCTCGGGGCTGGTGCAGTCGTGGTCGTGGGCGTGGCGGGACATGGGCCTAGGGTGGCCCCTGACCGGTGCGAAATCAATTCGCGGCCGGTCGGGACGCGGCTCGGGTTCAGGCAGGAATCTTCGCCAGCGCGGCGTCTATGCGGGCCAGCGCGGCCTCGCGGCCGGCCAGGAACACCGTGTGGTCGATGGACGGGCTGACCTGGGTGCCGGTGATGGCCACGCGCAGCGGCTGGGCGATCTTGCCCAGGCCCACGCCAAGTGCCGCGGCGGTGGCTTCCAATGCACCATGCACGGCCTGCGCCGACCAGTCGGTCAGCTTGGCCAGTTCGCCGCGCATGGTTTCCAGCGGCGCCTTCGCGGCGGCCACCAGGTGTTTGGCCACGGCCGCTTCGTCGTACGTCGTCAGCGGCTGGTACCAGACCGCCGCGCGTTCGGCCATTTCCTTCAGCGTCTGCACGCGGTCGCGCAGCGCGACGACGACATCGGCGGCTTTCGGCCCCTGCGCCAGGTCGTAACCGGCAGCGAGCAGCTGCGGTTCGAAGTGTTTCGCCACCTCGGCCGGATCGTCGGTCTTGAGGTAGTGCTGGTTGAGCCAGCCCAGCTTGGCCGGGTCCAGGCGCGAGGCCTTCTGGTTGACGTCCTCGATCGCGAACAGCACCTTGAGTTCGTCGCGGCTGAAGATTTCCTGGTCGCCGTGCGACCAGCCCAGGCGCGCCAGGTAGTTCACCAGCGCGTGCGGCAGGTAGCCCTCGTCCTTGTAGGACATCACGTTGGCGGCACCGGAGCGTTTGGACAGCTTGGCGCCCTCGGGGTCCAGGATCATCGGCATGTGCGCGAAGTGCGGCACCGGCGCGCCCAGGGCCTTGTAGATGTTGATCTGGCGCGGGGTGTTGTTGACATGGTCGTCGCCGCGGATGACGTCGGTGATGCCCATGTCCAGGTCATCCACCACCACGGCGAAGTTGTAGGTCGGGTAGCCGTCGGAACGGAAGATGACCAGGTCGTCGAGCTCGTCGTTGCTCCACTCGATGCGGCCCTTGATCTTGTCCTCGAACACCACCGTGCCGCCGATCGGGTTCTTGAAGCGGATCACGCGGTTCGGGTCATCGCGATACGGCTCGTTGCGCTCGCGGTAGAAGCCGTTGTAACGCGGCTTGAGGTTGGCGGCCATCGCGGTCTCGCGCATGGCCTCCAGTTCTTCCTTGGTCTCGTAGGCGTAATACGCGGTGCCGGCGGCGACCATCTGCTCGGCCACCTCGCGGTAGCGGTCCAGGCGCGCGGTCTGGAAGACCGGACCCTCGTCGTAGTCCAGGCCCAGCCAGTCCATCGCCGCCAGGATGGCGTCGATCGCGGCCTGGGTGCTGCGCTCGCGGTCGGTGTCCTCCACCCGCAGGATGAACTGGCCACCGCGGCGGCGCGCTTCCAGATAGCAGTACAGCGCCGTGCGGGCGCCGCCGATATGCAGGAAACCGGTCGGGCTGGGGGCGAAACGGGTGCGGCAGGTCATCGGGCCAGGCTCGGGAAGCAGGAAGCTGCGCATTTTACGCCTTAGCCCCTCCCCCTGCTCGCGAGCCAGCGCCCTTCTCCTCCCCCTGCCTGCAGGGGGAGGCCGGGAGGGGGTGCAACTTCGGAGCAAGACCTCACCCCTCCCCAACCCTCCCCTGCCAGCAGGGGAGGGAGTCCATCACTTGACGGTGATCGTGATCACTTCGGAAGCCACCACCGGATCATGCGGAATATGGCTGTGGTCGCCCACCAGCAGCTGCAGCGTGTGTTTGCCCGGCGCCAGCGTCACCGTGGTCTCGGTCTGTCCCTTGCCGAAATGCAGGTGCCTGGCGTCGTTGGGGATGGGCTGCCCGGCCGGCGGCAGCGGCGCATCCACGATCAGGTGGTGGTGTCCCGTGCCTTCGATGATGGCGCCCGCCGGTGCAACGCCCATGCCGCGCAGTCCGAACCGCACGGTCACCGGGCCACTGACGGTGGCGCCGTCTTCCGGGCTGATGAAATAGACCGCGGCGTCCGGCGGTGCCGGCGTGCGCGGCAGTTCGGCGGCGAAGGCCACGCCGGCCAACAGGCCCAGCGCGATCAGTCCATGGCGGATGCGGTTCATGGCGTGACTCCCGTGGCGATGAAGGCGCACATCGTAACCGTGTACGCGTTGGCTCCGGGTCAACGGTCCGGCTGCGGTAACATGACCGCCGATCCTGTCCCGCCCGGAGTCGCGGATGCCCGTCCGTTCAGCCGTCCTGCTCGCCTGCCTGTGGCTGCTGCCCGTGTGCGCCCACGCGGCCGCGACGCCGGTACCCACGTCCGGTCCCGAGCCTGCCGAAGCCGCCGCACCGGCGCCGCGCGTACTGCTGGTCACCAGCCTGGGCGAGATCACGATCGAACTGGACGCCGTGGCGGCACCGCGCACTGTCGAGAATTTCCTGGCCTACGCCCGCGACGGCCACTACAACGGCACGGTCTTCCATCGCGTGGTGCCCGGCCTGCTGGTGCAGGGCGGCGCGTTCACACCCGACCTGCAGCAGAAGCCAAGCCGCACGCCGGTTCCCAACGAAGCCGGCAACGGCCTGTCCAACCGCCGCGGCACGGTGGCGGCAGCGCGCGACCGCGGCGTCAGCGATTCGGCCACCACGCAGTTCTTCATCAACCTGGCCGACAACCACCACTTCGACCGCCAGGACGGCGACAGTCCCTACACCGCCGGTTACGCGGTGTTCGGCCGCGTGCTGCAGGGGCTGGACGTGCTGGACCGCATCGCCGCGCTGCCGACTTCGGCACGCGGGCCGTTCCCGGGCTGGGTGCCCGACACGCCGGTGTTGATCGAACGCGTGCAGGTACTGGCGCCCGCCGCACCCGTCGCTCCCGTCGACGTGGAGCCGACCACACCATGACCGTGCTGTTCGTGTCCGACCTGCACCTGGATGTTTCGCGCCCGGCCATCACCTCGCTGTTCCTGGACCTGCTGGCGGGCGAGGCGCGCCAGGCCGAGGCGCTGTACATCCTGGGCGACCTGTTCGAAGCCTGGGTAGGCGACGACGACCCGGGTGAACCGGGCGCGTCGGTGTGCGCGGCCCTGCGCGCGCTGGTGGACAGCGGCGTGCCGGTGTACCTGATGCGCGGAAACCGTGATTTCCTCTACGGCCAGGGCATCGCCGAACGTTGCGGCGCGCGGCTGCTGCCCGATCCTTGCGTGGTGTCGCTGGCCGGCCGTCCCACCCTGCTGATGCACGGCGACCTGCTGTGCAGCGACGACACCGCCTACCAGGCGTTCCGGCGCCAGGTACGCGACCCGGCCTGGCAGGCGAACTTCCTGGCGCAGCCATTGGCCGCACGCCAGGCCTTCGCGGCGCAGGCGCGCGCGGCCAGCAAACAGCACCAGTCGGGTATGTCCGAAGCCATCACCGACGTGAATGCCAGCACCGTGGAAAACACGATGGCCGCCTACGGCGTCGACCGCCTCATCCACGGCCACACCCACCGCCCCGCCATCCATTCCTTCGCGGTCAACGGCCACCCCGCGACCCGCGTCGTGCTGGGCGACTGGTACGAACAGGGCTCGGTGCTGCGCCTCTCCGAAGACGGTCTGGCCCTCAGCGCGCTCTAGCTTCTGCCCCCTCCCCTGCCTGCAGGGGAGGGCTGGGGAGGGGTAAGTACTTGCCGGAAAATCTCCGCAAGCACGTCATCCGTCTTCAACAACACGTCATGATTCCAGAACCGAAGCACGCGATACCCCGCGCCTTCGAGTATCTCCGTGCGCCGCAGGTCGTATTCGCGGGCGTCAGCATGCTGCCCGCCATCAAGCTCGATGACCAAACGGGCTTCAACACAGGCGAAGTCGGCAATGAAGCCGACTATCGGGTGCTGGCGGCGGAAGCGCAGGCCAAGCAGTTGGCGGTTTCGCAGATGACGCCATAGGCGCCGCTCGGCGTCGGTGCTGCTGTTGCGCAGGGTTCTGGCGAATTGTCTGATTCCTGGCAAGTGCTCACCCCTTCCCGGCCTCCCCCTGCGGGCAGGGGGAGGAGAATGGGGGATCTGGCGAAAACCGGATGTCGGAAAACGTCGCGTGGCGACGTGGAGAATCCGCGCTTCAGTCGATGAGTTCGGGCGTCGGCCGGAAACCGCCGACTTCGAATTCGAACACGGGCACCAGGTGGCCCGAGCGCGGCAGCTTGATGCGGACCTGGCGGGCTTCGCGCATCGCGGCCAGGAAACGGTCGCGTTCCTCGATGAACAATGCCGGGCCGGTGCCGGTGTCGGCGGGGTCGCCGGTGTAGTCCTGCGGTTCGCCGTCGTCGAAGCGGATCTCCAGCACGCAGGGCGAGCCGCATTGCAGCGCCTGCTGGGTCAATACGAGGTAGGCGCTGTCGCCCCAGTCCGGGTGGCGACGAAGGATCAGGCGCGCATCGGGAATCGCGACCGGCGTGCCTTCCTCGGCATACGGGTCGGTTTCGACGCGGCTGTAGATCGCGGCGGTGTGCTGGGTGCCGCCGCCGGCCGGAATGGACTGGTATTCCCACAGGCCCACCAGGCGCCGCTGTTCGCGCATCTTCTCGGCTTCGGCGCGCACTTCGTCCAGCGTTTCGCGCATGGTTTTCGCGGCGGCGGTTTCGCCGTGGCGCTGGCGCAGCTCGTTGCCGCGGGCTTCGGCGATTTCCCAGTCGCCGTCGGCGCGGGCGGCCTCGTAGGACGCCAGCAGTTCGGCACCTTTGGTCTCGTCGAACGCCGGGTCTATCTCGGCGGGCTGGCAGGCGGACAGGGCGAGCAGGCAAGCGAGCAACAGGATTCGGATCATCGTTTCGGCTCCATGGCTTCGAGCAGGCGCATCTCATCATCGCCGAAACCGGCGGCGGCGCGCGCCGGGCGGTTGAACGGACCACGCACCGAGCTGCGCGCGACTTCGCGCACCAGGCGGATGAATTCGCGCGCGGGCGCCAGGCCCTCGCGTTCGCAGCACCAGTGGTACCAGCGGCTGCCGGCGGCGACGTGCGCGACTTCCTCGCGAAGGATCAATTCCAGGATCTCCGCGGAGGCGTTGTCGCCGTTGCTGCGCAGGCGCGCGATCATTCCCGGCGTCACGTCCAGCCCGCGGGCCTCGAGCACCCGCGGCACGAGGGCCATGCGCGTGAGGCAGGAATCCGCGGTCTTTTCCGCCATTTCCCACAACCCGTTGTGCGCGTCGTGGTCGCCATAGGCGGCGCCGAGCTCGGCCAGGCGCGCGGCCAGCAGCGCGAAGTGCCGCGCTTCGTCGTCGGCCACGCCGACCCAGTCGGCATAGAACTCCACCGGCATGCCACGGAAACGGTTAACCGCATCCCAGGCCAGGTTGATCGCATTGAATTCGATGTGGGCGATGGCGTGCAGGAAGGCCGCACGGCCTTCGACGGTGCCCATGCCACGCTGGGGCACGTCACGCGGATGCACGAGCCGCGGCTTTTCCGGGCGACCCGGTGCGGCGATCAGCGCCGGCGGCGATGCATCCTCGGGAACAGACAGGGCACCGGCGCGGAACGACGCGGCGGCTTCATGCGTCAGGGCGACCTTGGCCGCCGGGTCGGCTTCGGCGAGGCAACGCTGGGCGGCGTCGAACAGGGAATGCATGCGCAGGTGCCGCGCCCGTACCTCAGGACGCCTTGCGCTTGCGTTTGGCCTCGTCCGAACGCAGCTGCTTGATGCGTTCGAAATACCCGGCCTCGATGCCGGTGACGTATTCGCCGCTGAAGCAGGAGCTGTCGAACTTCTTTCCCGGGAACTTCGGACCCGCCACGGCGGCCTCGAGGTCAGCCAGGTCCTGGTAGATCAGCCAGTCGCAGCCGAGCAGCTTCTCGATCTCGGCCTCGCTGCGGCCGTGCGCCACCAGTTCCTCGGCCGATGGCATGTCGATGCCGTAGATGTTCGGATGCCGCACCGGCGGCGCCGCGGACGCCAGATACACCTTCCTGGCGCCGGCATCGCGCGCCATCTGCACGATCTGCTGGCTGGTGGTGCCGCGCACGATCGAGTCGTCCACCAGCAGCACCACGCGGTCCTTGAACTCGAGCGGGATCGGGTTGAGCTTGCGGCGCACCGATTTCACGCGCTCGCCCTGCCCCGGCATGATGAAGGTGCGGCCGACGTAGCGGTTCTTGATGAAACCCTCGCGGTACTTCACGCCCAGCACGTTCGCGATCTCAAGCGCGGCGTCGCGCGAGGTGTCGGGGATCGGGATCACGGTGTCGATGCCGTGGTCGGGCCGCAGGCGTTGGATCTTCTGGCCCAGGGTCACGCCCATGCGCATGCGCGCCTTGTGCACCGAGATGTTCTCGATCATCGAGTCGGGGCGGGCGAAGTACACGTATTCGAAGATGCAGGGCGCGTGTTCCTTCGGCGCCGCGCAGACCTCGGCGTGCAGCTGGCCGTTGCCGGTGATCACCACCGCCTCGCCCGGCTGGATGTCGCGCTCGCGCACGAAACCCAGGATGTCCAGCGCCACGCTTTCCGAGGCCACCGCGTAGTCGGTGCCGCCATCGGCGCGCTCGCGCTTGCCCAGCACCAGCGGCCGGATGCCATGGGGGTCGCGGAACGCGACCAGGCCCAGGCCCAGCACCATGCTCACCACCGCATAACCGCCGGTGCAGCGGCGGTGCACGCCGGCGACCGCGGCGACCGCGGCCTGCGGCGTCAACGCGCCCTGGGCCTGCAGTTCATGCGCGAACACGTTCAGCAGCACTTCGGAATCGGACTCGGTGTTGACGTTGCGCTTGTCCTGCTCGAACACCAGGCGCCGCAACGCGTCGGTGTTGATCAGGTTGCCGTTGTGCGCCAGCGCGATGCCGTAGGGCGAGTTGACGTAGAAGGGCTGGGCTTCATCGGAACCTTCCGAGCCCGCGGTCGGGTAACGGCAGTGGCCGATGCCCACGCGCCCGGTCAGCAGCGCCATCGCGTCCTCGTCGAAGACTTCCTTCACCAGGCCATTGCCCTTGTGCAGGCGCACCTTGTTGCCGTCCATGGTGGCGATGCCGGCCGCGTCCTGGCCGCGGTGCTGCAGCACCGTCAGGCCGTCGTACAGGGCCGCCGCGACGTCGCTGGCGCCGGCGATTCCGATGATGCCGCACATGGTTCAGGTCTCCGAAACAGGGGGAGCGACCGCGTCCGGCGGTTCGCTTGAAAGGGTCGGCTCGGTCGCCTCGGGCGGCGCCTCGAACCGGATCAACCCGGCCGCCTCGGGCGGCAGGAACGTCACCATCCACTCGGCGCCACGCTGCACGCCGGGCAGAAAGCGCGACTGCGACCACCAGGCGTCCTGCGGCACCGGCGTGAAGCCGAGCAGCATCACCGCCACGCAGGCCAGCACCAGCCCGCGCGCCAGGCCGAAGCCCAGGCCCAGCACCCGGTCGGTGCCCGACAGCCCGGTGTTGGCGATCAGCTTGCCGATGCCCCAGGTGGCCAGGCCGCCCAGGATCAGCACGACCAAGAACACGCCGGCGTAGCCGAGGAACAGGCGCGCCGAGGGTTCGGAGACGCCGGTGAAATATGCGGCCACATCGGCGCCGAACCCGATCGACAGCCAGAACGCAGCGATCCACACCGTCAGCGACAGCACCTCGATCACGAACCCGCGCCACAGCCCGACCGCCATCGAAATGGCCAGCACGCCCAGCAGCGCGAAGTCGGCCCAGTTCAGCATCGGCGGCAGACTCGGTTCACGGATGCGGGACGACGATCGCGTCCTTCAGGCCCAGCTTCTCGACCACCGACGTACGCAGGCGGTCGGCGGCGGCACGGTCGGCTTCCGGGCCGACGCGCACGCGCCAGACCGCACCGCGGTCGGTGTTCACGCGCTGGTGGAAAGCGACGAAACCGGCGGCGCGGGCACGGTCGCGCAGGGCGTTGGCGTCGGCTTCGGAACTCAGCGCACCCAGCTGCACGGCGAAGCCCACGTCGGCGGCCGCGGCAGGCCGCGACGCCGGAGCGGCCGGCGTCGAGGCCGCGCTGGCCCCGCATCCAGCGCGACCACGGTCGCCGCCCCACCGGCGACACCTTCCACGCGCAGCCGCGCCGCTTCCGCGGCGGTGCGTTCGGCATACGGCCCCACGCGCAGGCGCATGGCCGGCTTGCCGTTCACGTCCACCGACTCGCTGGTCAGCGGCAGTCCCTGCGCGCGCAGCTTGTCGGCCAGGGCGCGGGCGTTGTCCAGGTTGGAGAAGCTGCCGACATTGACCATGTAACGTCCGCCGGCGGTGGCCACCGGCAGCGGTGCGGCCGGGGCCGGCGGCGTGGCGGCGACGGGTGCCTGAGGGGCCGGCGCAGGTTCCGGGGCGGCCGGCGTGGGCGGGACTTCGCCGGTCGCGGCGTCAACCGCCACCTGCGGCGCGTCGTCGGGTACAGCGGTTTCTTCCGACAAGGGCTCGCTGCCGCCCACCGGGCGGCCATCGGGGCCGATGGTGACCAGCGCGTCCGGGTCTTCACCGGCGGCGGGGCGGGTGGTGTCCAGGCCCAGTACACCGTCTTCGGAGGTGACCGGCGCCGGTACCGTCAGCGGCAATTCGCGGGTCTCGAACTCCTGGTCGGGCGCGGCCGGCATGTCCAGCGGAACCTGGGCGGCATCGGGCTCAGTGGTCTCGGGGCCCTTGAGCAGCATGGGCAGGAAGATCATGGCCAGCGCCACCAGCACGGCGGCGCCGATCAGGCGCTGTTTCAGGGCGGAATCCATCGGGATTTCAGTCCGGCCGGGAGAGGCGCGAATTATAGCCGGGATGCCACCCCGCCCGGTTCATCCCACGGCCAGTGCTTCAGCGACGGTGTGGAAAGAGCCGAACACCAGCACACGCCCGTCCGGGCCGGCCTGCCGGGTGGCCGCCGCCAGCGCGTCGGCCAGGCTGCGGTGCGGGTACAGGATCTCGGCCGGCAGGTGCTCGCCCAGGCGCCGCGTCAGTTCCTCGACCTCCAGGCCACGCGGGCCGGCGTCGGTGATCGGCCCCAGGTGCCAGGCCAGCAGGTACGGCGCCACCGGCGCGCTGATGCCGGCCAGGTCCTTGTCGGACAGTGCACTGAACACGGCGACGGTGGGTTTCGGGTGTTTGGCCAGCCAGTCGGCCAGTTGCCGGGCACCCTGCGGATTGTGGGCGACGTCGAGCACACGTTCGGGCGAACCGGGCAGGCGCTGCAGGCGGCCGGGGCACGCGCCGTGCGCACGCCTTCGCGGATCGCGACATCGGGGATGGCCAGGTCAAGGGCGCGCAGCGCGGCAATGGCCGCAGCGGCATTGCCGCGCTGGGCGGGGGCTTCGAGCGCCGGTTCGGGCAGGTCTATCTCGTAGCCGGGCTCGCGCCAGCGCCAGCCCTCGTCCAGCAGATCGATCAGGTAATCGGAATGGCCGCGGATGGCGAAGGCGCCGATGGCGTAGGCACGCCGCAGCACCGAGGACGGCGGATCCTTCTCGGCCAGCACGCAGGGTCTGCCCGCGCGCAGGATGCCGGCCTTCTCGGCGCCGATGCTTTCGCGGTCGTCGCCCAGGTAGTCCTGGTGATCCAGGTCCACCGTCGTGATCACCGCAACGTCGGGGTCGACGATGTTGGTCGCATCCAGGCGGCCGCCCAGCCCCACTTCCAGCAGCGCCAGGTCCAGGTCCGCGGCCTCGAAGAGCAACAGGGCTGCCAGCGTGCCGTATTCGAAATAGGTCAGCGGGATGTCGCCCCGGGCCGTCTCGATGCGCTCGAACGCCGACACCAGTTGTCCGTCGTCGGCATCGGTGCCGTCCACCCGCACCCGCTCGTTGTAGCGCAGCAGGTGCGGCGAGGTGTAGGCACCCACGCGCAGGCCGGCGGCACGTGCGATCGCCTCCAGGAAGGCGACCGTCGAACCCTTGCCATTGGTGCCGGCCACGGTGACCACCTGCCGCGCGGGACGGCCGAGGCCGAGCCGGTGCGCCACTTCGCCTATCCGCTCCAGGCCCATGTCGATGGCCTTGGGGTGCACGGCCTGCTGGTATTCGAGCCACTGGTCGAGGGTGCGCTTCATGCCGGTATTATCCGCCCCGCCCGGCCCCGGATGGCAGGGGGCGACACCGGAATGCGTTGTTCCCGCACATGGCCCTGCACACCAGCACCCTCGTCACCGCCGCACTGCTGATCCTGGGCATGTTCGGGTTCGCTTTCGTCGCCGCGCCGCATTCCTGCGAATGGGGGCTGAAGGCCTACGTCCTGACCGGCATCGCCGTGGCGCTGGCCGTGGCGGCGCTGCCCTGGCTGCTGGAAACCCAGGCCACCCCTGGGTGGCGCGCCCTGTTCAGCGTGGTTTTCATGGGGGTGGCGGTCGCGGTCTGGATCGGCGGGCTGTTCGCCGCCAATGTCCGGCTGATGTGCCGGCTGTTCTGAGCCTTCGCGGCGCAATGCCGGGCGGATTCCGGCCGGAGCCGCGCCTGGGCCGGTGGCTCAGCGGTTAGACTGACGCCATTCCCACGCCGAGCGCCCCCATGGCCAAGCCCAATTATTCCTTCGAGAAGCGTCAGCGCGAACTCGCCAAGCAGAAGAAGAAAGCCGAAAAGGACGCCGAGAAGGCGGCACGCAAGCGGGCCGGCGAACCGGCCCCGGCGTCGGAAACCGACGACGAGACCCCGGCGCCGTCCGGCGACTGAGCGTCGGCGCGACACCCGCACCCGCGGTCATGCTTCGCGCCCGCCCGGTGCTGCGCGCCCATCGCCCCGGCGATACGGCCGCCGTGGTGGCCCTGTTCCGCGCCGCCGTGCACGAAACCGCCGCTTCGCACTACGACACCGCCCAGCGCAACGCCTGGGCGCCGGTCGACCTGCAGGCCGCCGACTGGGAAACGCGCCTGGCGGACCAGCACGTGCTGCTGGCGGAATGCGACGGCGAACTGGCCGGCTTCATCGCCTGGGACGACGACGGCCTGGTCGACCTGCTGTTCACCGCGCCCACGTTCGGACGTCGCGGCATCGCCACCGCGCTTTATCTGGAAGCGGAAACGCGCATGCGCGCCGCCGGCCTGCGTGAAGCCAGCACCTTCGCCAGCCACGTGTCGCGCCCGGTGTTCGAACGGCAGGGCTGGCGGGTCGTGCATGCACAAACCGTCCAGCTCGATGGCGTCGGGCTGGAGCGGTTCAGGATGTGCAAGGCGTTGCCACCGGCTTCGGACTGAAGCCGGGATCTCGCCGCGTCACAACGCCCGGTGCACCGCTTCGCCGAACAAGGCGGTGTGGTGGTTGCAGTCGTTCAGCCGCACCACTTCCAACGCTTCGGCCGACGGGCCCTCGAGCAGATTGATCGTGGTCGGCGCCTGCCGGAAGGTCCACAGCCGCGACAGCGGCAGGCCGAGGATTCGGCACAGGATCACGCGGTTGACCGCGTCGTGGGCCACCACCAACAACGTGTCGTCGGTGCCCAGGCCGGCGCAGGCGCGCTGGAAGGCGGGCCAGGCGCGGTCCAGCACTTCGACGATCGATTCGCCGCCGGCGCCGGGCATCTGCACCGTCTCGGGCGTCTCGCGCCAGGCGCGCAGGCGCACCGGGTCGCGCTCGCGGATCTCCGCGGCCAGCAGGCCTTCCCAGTCGCCGTGCGCGATTTCCTTCAGTCCTTCATCGAAGCGCAACGTGGCGGCGCGCGCCTCACCCAGCGCCAGCTCGGCGGTGCGCCGCGCGCGCGACAGCGGCGAGGCGATGGCGCGGGCGATCGCGACGTCGGCCAGGCGTTCGCCCAGCAGGCGCGCCTGGCGTTCGCCGTTCTCCGACAGCGCGATGTCCATCTGGCCCTGGTAGCGGCCTTCGGCGTTCCAGGGCGTTTCACCATGGCGTGCGAGCAGGACCTTCATCAGACCTGCTCCATCGCCACGATGCCCGGGATGCCGCGCAGCGACGCCAACTGCGCCTCCGGAACCTCGCGGTCCACGGTGATCGCCGCCACAGCACCGCCATCGCCGGTCGCGCCGAGCGAGAAGTTGACGATGTTCACGCCCGCCGCGCCCAGGTGCGAACCAACCAGGCCGATCACGCCGGGTTTGTCCTCGTTGCGCATCAGCAGGATGTGCGCCAGCGGGTCGAAGTCGAGTTCGACACCGTCCAGGCGCACCACGCGCGGGCCGCGGTGCAGCGTCGCCTCGATCTCGCGCGTGGCGCCACCACCTTCGACGCGGATGCGCAGCAGGCGGTCGAAACCGTCGCCGTCGCCGCCGAGCGTTTCCGCCACTTCCAGGCCACGCGACACCGCTTCATGCAGCGCGTTCACCGGCGTGACGCGACCGGAGGCGGGCCCCAGCAGCGACGCCACCAGCAGGCGCGTCAGCGGCCGCGTATCCAGGCCTTCGGTGCGACCGGCGTAGGTGACGTGCAGCTTCACCGGCGCGGGCACCAGCTTTGCGGCGAGCTTGCCCAACGCCGTCATCAGCGGCATCCATGGCCCGACCTCGCGCGCGGTTTCCGGCGTCAGCGGCGGCAGGTTGACGCAGCCGGCGACCGCGCCGGTGGCGACGAAATCGATGATCTGCCGCGCAAGAATGGTGCTCACCGCCTGCTGCGCCTCGCCGGTGCTGGCGCCAAGGTGCGGGGTCAGGATCAGCTTGGCATTGCCGCGCAGGGCCGAATCCTTCGGCAACGGTTCGGTGGCGAAGGTGTCGAGCGCGGCGCCGCCGAGGTGGCCTTCGTCCAGCAAGGCCAGCAGCGCGTCCTCGTCCACCAGACCGCCGCGGGCGGCGTTGACCAGGAACGCACCCTTCTTCATCGAACGCAGGCGCGCTTCGCTGAGCAGGTTGGTCGTTTCCTTGGTGCGCGGGATGTGCAGGGTGACCACGTCGGCCCAGGCCAGCAGGTCGTCCAGCGCCATCAGCGGCACGCTGCCCTTTCCGGCCGCGGACGCCGGCAGGAAGGGATCGTGCGCGGCCACTTCCATGCCGATGCCCTGGGCCTTGCGCGCCACGGTGGCGCCGATGCGGCCGAGGCCGATCACACCGAGTTTCTTGCCTTCCAGCTCGAAACCGGTGAGGCCCGCCTTCGGCCATTCGCCCGCTTTCATGCCGGCGTCGGCGCGCGGAACGTGCCGCGCCAGGGCGAACAGCAGCGAGATCGCGTGTTCGGCCGCGGCCAGCGTATTGCCGTCCGGCGCGTTCATCACCGCGATACCGCGGGCGGTGGCGGCCTCGACGTCGATGGTGTCGACGCCGGCACCGGCGCGGCCGATCACCTTCAGCGCGCCGGCCTTCACCAGCGACTCGGCCGACACCTGGGTCGCGGAGCGCACCAGCACGGCATCGAAACCCTCGAGCTTCGCGGCCAGGGCCTTGGCGTCCTTGATCGGTTCGGACACTTCGACCGTCCAGCCCGCGTTGCGGAACAGTTCCAGGCCGTCTTCATGGATGCCATCACAAGCCAACACGCGCATACACCATCTCCTCGGATCAACAGCGGTGGGAGACCGGTCCGCACGCCCCGGGCGGGGCGCAACGGCCGGGCTCGGGATTCAGATCGCGGAAACGCCAGCACCCGCCGGAGCGGGGGCTTGGGTACGCAGGAAATCCACCGTCTGCCGGCGCACGGACGTGCGGGCAAGGAGAAACGACGCCGAAGGGCGGTCGAATCGCGCTGTTGCGCTGTGACCATCAGAAAACCGGAACGGCTGAACGGAACCGGTTTGTCCGCGGGTCTGGAGACGGGGCTTCATGAGCATGGGAGTCCAGGACCAACGAGTTCACCTTACCGTTTATCGCGGCCGAAAAACCGCCCCGTTATGGCCCACCCCAGATAGCGAGCCTTGTCTCTTCTTCGGCTCCGCCGAAGCACCCCCTCCCAACCTCCCCGCAAGCGGGGGAGGAGCAACAAAGCCCCCCTCTCCCAACCTCTCCCACAAGGGGAGAGGAGAAAAGCAGGACCCCATGACCAATGACCTACCCCCACCCCCGCAAACCCCCTAACCTCGGCAACTTCACCCGCCCCGGACCCCGCCATGACCCTGCGCCCGCTCGC
This sequence comes from Arenimonas daejeonensis, assembly GCF_007993735.1. Lineage (GTDB taxonomy): Bacteria > Pseudomonadota > Gammaproteobacteria > Xanthomonadales > Xanthomonadaceae > Arenimonas > Arenimonas daejeonensis. The sequence goes on from NZ_CP042453.1 coordinate 2,851,707, forward strand.
CCTCGCCCTCTCGATCACCGTCGCCCTCGCTGCCTGCCAGCAGGCCGACGCACCCGCTGAAACCGCCGCTGCCCCCGAGGCGCCAAAACTCACCATCGATCTGACCAAGGTCGCCCAGCAGCCGATCTCGCTGCAGGCCGCCGACCTCGACACCAACATCCAGGCCTGCCAGGACTTCAACGGTTTCGTGAACTCGAAGTGGCTGGCCGCCAACCCGGTGCCGGGCGATCGCACGGTCTGGGGCGCCTTCGCGGCCCTGGGCGAACGTTCGCTCCAGGTCCAGCACGAACTGGCCAAGGCCGCCGCGGCCGGCACCTGGGACACCGGCACGATGGAACAGAAGGTCGGTGACTTCTTCGCCGCCGGCATGGACGAAGCCAAGATCGAAGCCGCCGGCATCGCGCCGCTGCAGCCCGAACTCGACCGCATCGCCGCGCTCGCCGGCAACGCCGACATCCCCGCCTACCTGGGTGATGCCTACGCCCGTGGCCAGGGCATGCTGTTCGGCTTCTTCGCGATGGCCGACTACAACGACTCCACCACCAACATGGCCTACGCCATGGGGCGGGCTGTCGCTGCCCGAGCGCGCCTACTACCTGGAAGACCGCGAGGACTACAAGACCGCGCGCGCCGCCTTCCTCGAACACGTCGCCAAGGTGCTGGTGCTGGCCGGCGCCGACACCGAAACCGCGAAGGCCCAGGCGCAGCAGGTGCTGGACTTCGAGACCCGCCTGGCCAAGGCCTCGCTGGGCCGCGTGGACCTGCGCGACCCGGCCAAGCGCTACAACCCGGTCGCCCTGGCCGACGCCGACGCCAGCACGCCGAACTTCAGCTGGACCGCCTTCTTCACCGCGCTCGACGTCGACGCACCCGCCACCTTCTCGCTGGCCACGCCGAATTTCTTCAAGGAATTCGACGCCATGCTGGCCGACGTGCCGCTGGACCAGTGGCAGACCTGGCTGCGCTTCCGCGCCATCGACGGCGCCTCGCCCTACCTGAGCAGCGCCTTCGAGCAGGCCAATTACGAGTTCTACCGCAAGACCCTGGCCGGCCAGGCGCAGATGCAGGAGCGCTGGAAGCGCGTGCTGGCAGCGCTCAACGGTTCGATGGGCGAAGGTTTCGGCCAGATCTACGTCGCCCAGGCCTTCCCGCCGGAATCCAAGGCCAAGATGGAAGCGCTGGTGCAGAACCTGATGCAGTCGCTGAAGGGCCGGCTGGAGAACCTGGACTGGATGAGTGCCGAGACCAAGGCCAAGGCGCTGGAAAAGTGGTCCAGCTTCACGCCCAAGATCGGTTACCCGGACAAGTGGCGCGACTGGAGCGGCCTGCAGGTTTCGCGCGAAAGTTATGCCGACAACCTGATCGCGGCGGCGGCGTTCAACACCCGCTTCAACCTCGACAAGATCGGCAAGCCGGTGGACCGTAGCGAGTGGGGCATGAGCCCGCAGACGGTGAATGCGTATTACCGTTCGACCGCGAACGAGATCGTGTTCCCGGCGGCGATCCTGCAGCCGCCGTTCTTCGACGCCAATGCCGACGACGCGCTCAACTACGGCGGCATCGGCGCGGTGATCGGCCACGAGATGCTGCACGGTTTCGACGACCAGGGCAGCAAGTTCGACGCCACCGGCAACATGGCCAACTGGTGGACGGACGCCGACCGCGCCAAGTTCGACGCGGCGGCCGGCAAGCTGGCGGACCAGTACAGCGGTTACGAGGCGCTGCCGGGGCTGTTCGTCAACGGCCGGCTGGGCCTGGGCGAGAACATCGCCGACCTGGGCGGTGTGACGGTGGCCTACGACGCGCTGAAGCAGGCGCAGGGCGAGGGGTTCACCGACCCGATGATCGACGGCTACACGCAGGACCAGCGTTTCTTCATGAACTGGTCGACGGTGTGGCGCGTGGCGTTCACCGAGGCGCAGCTCAAGCAGCAGATCACGGTCGGTCCGCATTCGCCGGGCATGTTCCGGGCGATCGGTCCGCACCAGAACCTGCCGGCCTTCGCCGCGGCGTTCGGCTGCAAGGAAGGCGACAAGATGGTGCGCCCGGAAGCCGACCGCGTCGTCATCTGGTAATCCACGCGGTTCCGACAACCCCGGGCAGTCCGCTGCCCGGGGTTTGCTGCTGCGCAAGCAGATCAAGTGCTCGTGGTCGTCTGATCCGGCGTGCGCCGCCCGCATCGGTAGTGACCCCTGCCCGGTCGCACGCGAGCGGCATCCTGCCCAGCTAACGACCGGCCGTTACGGCATCCTGCCTCCACTTCAGGGGTCACTACCGATGCGTGCCGTCGCCACGACTCATCTCCGCGGGCCGTTGAAACCCCGCTCGTGCCCTCCGGTCACGAAGAGCCTGCATGTCGCAGGTTGCGAGCTTCCCGGATTCGATAACCCGGCCCGGAAACGTCACAGGCCGTCGTGCGAGGGTCGTTTTCCGGGGTTTCGAAAACATGGACGTTTTCGAAAAGCCCCCATGGATGGGTTCACGGCGTCCCCGGGAAACGACCCTCGTGCGGCGGCCTATCGCCAGGAACGATCCCGGCATACGCCGAACCATCCACCCGCGAGCAAGACAGCTTTTCGTAGGGCAAAGCCCACGTCCCGTGACCTTCGACCTATGTCGCGACCCGGCCGAAGGTCCAGAATCAGCGGTCCGCCGCGCTGCCGACGGCCGAAACCCACCAACCGCCCCGCGGGGCTGGAGCCAAACGTGACCCTTCGCTCGATCAAACCCCTGACCCTGGCCCTCGCGGTCACCGTCGCCCTCGCCGCCTGCCAGAAGACCGAGGCTCCCGCCGAGACCGCCGCCACCCCCGAACCGGCCAAGCCGCTGGTCGACCTGGCCACCCTCAAGACCCCCGTCATCTCCTTCCAGGCCGCCGACCTGGACAGCAACATCGCCGCCTGCACCGACCTCAACGGCTTCGTCAACGGCAAGTGGCTGGCCGCCAACCCGGTGCCGGCCGACCGCACCACCTGGGGCAGCTTCGAACTGCTGGCCGAACGTTCGCTCGAGATCCAGCAGAAGCTGGTCGAGAACCTGGCCGCGCAGACCGACGCCAGCGGCACCGCCAAGCTGATCGGCGACGTCTGGGCCACCGGCATGGACGAGGCCACGATCAACGCCGCCGGCCTGACCCCGATCCAGGCCTACCTCGACGAGATCGCCGCGCTGGACTCCGCCGAGTCCATCGCCGCCCTGATGCGCGTCAGCTACGCCCGGGGCCAGGGTTTCGTGTTCGGCTTCGGCCCGAGCCCGGACTTCAAGAACTCCACCATCAACATCGCCTACGCCGGCCAGGCCGGCCTGGGCCTGCCGGACCGGGAGTACTACTTCGACGACAAACACGCCTCGGTGCGCGAGGCCTACGTCGCCCACATCGGCAACATCCTCAAGCTCGCCGGCGCCGACGAAGCCACCGCAACGGCCCAGGCCAAGGACGTGATGGCCTTCGAAACCCGCCTGGCCAAGGTGTCGATGTCCAGCGAGGAACTCTCGCGCGACGTGTCCAAGTACTACAACCCGGTGTCGATCGCCGACGCCGATGCGCTGACCCCGAACTTCAAGTGGTCGACCTTCTTCGAATCGCAGGGTCTGACGCAGCCGGAGATGTTCTCGCTGGCCCAGCCCGACTTCCACAAGGAAGTGAACGCGATGCTGGCCGACGTGCCGGTCGCCACCTGGCAGGCCTACCTGCGCTACCAGACCATCGACTCTGCCGCGCCGTTCCTGGCCGACGAGTTCGCGCAGGAGAACTTCAACTTCTACGGCAAGACCCTGCGCGGCCAGCAGGAGATGCAGCCGCGCTGGAAGCGCGTGCTCAACACCATCAACGGCCAGATGGGCGAAGCCCTGGGCCAGGAGTACGTGGAAGTCGCGTTCTCGCCGGAAGCCAAGGCGCGCATGCAGACCCTGGTCGGCAACCTCAGTGAGGCCCTGAAGGCGCGCATCGAGGGCCTGGACTGGATGGGCGAGGACACCAAGGCCAAGGCACTCGAGAAGTGGGCCGCCTTCACCCCGAAGATCGGCTACCCGGACAAGTGGCGTGACTGGAGCGGCCTGCAGACCGCTCGCGACAGCTATGTCGGCAACCTGATCGCCGCCAGCGAGTTCAACTACAAGTTCAACCTCGCCAAGATCGGCCAGCCGGTGGACAAGACCGAGTGGGGCATGAGCCCGCAGACGGTGAATGCGTACTACAACCCGCTGGCCAACGAGATCGTGTTCCCGGCCGCGATCCTGCAGCCGCCGTTCTTCGACGCCAACGCCGACGACGCGCTCAACTACGGTGGCATCGGTGCGGTGATCGGCCACGAGATGATCCATGGCTACGACGACCAGGGCAGCCGCTTCGATGCCAAGGGCAATTTCGAGAACTGGTGGAGCGAGAAGGACAAGATCGGTTTCGAGGAACGCACCGGCAAGCTGGTGGCGCAGTTCGACGCCTACGAGTCGATCGAGGGCCTGCATGTGAACGGCAAGCTGACCCTGGGCGAGAACATCGCCGACCTGGGCGGCCTGGCGGTGGCCTACGATGCGCTCCAGCGCGAGCTGCAGACCAAGAAGGTCGCGGAGATCGACGGTTACGGTCAGGACCAGCGCTTCTTCATGAATTGGGCCACGGTGTGGCGCCGCAACTTCAAGCCCGAGGAGCTGAAGGTGCGCCTGACCACGGATCCGCATGCGCCGGCCAACTTCCGCGCCATCGGCGCGCCGTCGAACCTGCCGGCCTTCGCGGCCGCCTTCGGCTGCAAGGAAGGCGATGCGATGGTGCGTGCGGGCGACGCCAAGGTCGCCATCTGGTAAACCCTGCGGGCCCAAAGCCCTGTGGAATCAACGGCCCGGCTTGTCCGGGCCGTTCTTTTGTCGGGTATCCGGGCCGGCAACACCGGGGAAGTGGATGCCTCTTTCTGCGAAATATAAGGCCTCACTGAGCAGAAAGAGGTATCCACTTCCCCGGTGATGACGGCGCCAGATCCCCACGCCCCCAGACGACACAGGCGACGCCCAAGGCCCCCGGCGTTGGGGCAAGCAGGCAACGGGCGCTAGAATCCCCTCCCCCTCGTGGAGTCCCCGATGTCCTCTCGCCTCCGTCCCCTGCTCACCCCCTGCTCGGCAGCCTGCTGCTGACCCTGGCCGCCGCCCCTGCCGCCGCCCAGCGCGCACCGGCCGCCCCGCAGGCCTGCACCGACTTCTACGGCCACACCAATGCCGCCTGGCTGGCGCAGAACCCGCTGCCGGCGAACCAGGACCACTTCAGCCGCTGGGACCAGCTCAATGCCCTGGGCCTGGTCCAGCGCAACCAGGTGCTGGACGCCACCACCGCCCCCGCTGGCGCCACCGTGTCCATGCGCCTGGCCGACCTGTTCGCCAGCGCCGAGGACGAGGCCGCCATCGAGGCCCTGGGCGCCAAGCCGCTCGAGCCGCTGCTGGCCATCGTCAACAAGATCAAGCGCAACCGCGACATCGCCCCCGCGATCGCCGCCCTGCACGCCGCCGGCCTGCCGGTGCTGGTGGACCTGCAGGTGCTGCGCGACAACCGCGGCAACCCCTACGCCCAGGTCGGCCCGGCCGGCATGGGCCTGCCCGACCCGGGTTTCTACGGCAGCGCCGACCCGCTGGTGCAGCCGGTCGAGCAGAAATACAGCGCCGCCGTATCCGAATGGCTGCGCCTGACCGGCACCCCGGCCGCCAAGCTGGCCGAACAGTCCGGCCAGGTGCTGCAGATGGAGCGCACGCTGGCGCAGTCGGTGCTGGCCACCGAATCCTTCACCGTCATGCAGACCCCGGACGCCGCCAAGGTCGCCGGCGCGCTCGAGCTGGAGAAGCTGCTGGCCGCGCACGGCCTCAAGGCCACCCAGGTGGCGATGTCCGGCCCGGGCTTCTTCCAGGCCCTCAACCAGCTGATCGCCAAGACCAAACCCGATCAGTGGAAAACCTACCTGCGCGCGCATGTCGCCCGCGAGATGGCCCCGACCCTGGGCAAGGCGTTCCACGAGCCCTGGGTCCAGCTGTATGAAGTGACGCTCGCCGGCCAGACGGCGCCGACGCCGCGCGCCACCCGTGCCCGCTGGGCGCTGGAGGCCCGCGTACCGGAATTCCTGGACGCGGCCTACACCCAGCGTTTCCTGCCGGTACCGCGCCAGCAGCGCGCCAAGGCCATCGCCGATGCCGTGAAGGCCAGCGCGCTGGCCGCGGTCGAGCGCGCCACCTGGCTCAGCGCCGAGGGCAAGGCCGGCGCCCGCCAGCGCCTGGAAACGATGGTGGTGCAGGTCGGCAGCGAAGTGCCGGACAACGTCTTCGACGACCTGCGCTTCGAACGCGACAACCTGCCCGGCAACGTGCTGGCCCTGCGCCGCTGGCTGATGAAGTACGCGCTGGTGCGCGCCCGCTTCGCCTGGCCATCGGAACAGTGGCAGCCGCTGGTGGCCTACCTGCCGCAGGAAAACCGCCTGCTGGTCACCGCCGCCACGCTGCAGCCGCCGCTGCTGGACGACGGCGGCAGCGCCGCCGACTTCGGTGGGTTCGGCGCCCTGGTCGCGCAGCAGATGAGCATGGCGCTGCAGGCCTGGAACGGCGCCGATGCCGCCGCCTGGAGCACCCGCGCCACGCCGTTGATCGCGCAGTACAACGCCTATTCCGCCACCGGCGGCGTCACCAGGGTCAACGGTGGCCGCAGCTTCGTGCAGAACCAGGCCGACCTGGCGGGCCTTGAGCTGGCCTGGGATGCGCTGAACGCCCGGGGCAAGCCCGACGCCAACGCCGCCAAGGCCTTCTTCACCGGCTGGGCGACGATCTGGGCACGCCAGGACAAAGCCACCGCGCTCGCCGCGGCGCAGGCCACCAGCGACCATGCGCCGGCCAAGTGGCGGGTGAACGGCCCGCTGGCCAACCTGCCGGCGTTCGCCGAGGCCTATGGCTGCAAGGGCCGCGTGGCCATGCAGCGCCAGCCCAAGGAGCAGGTCGCCCTGTGGCGCTGACGTGAACAGTTTCGCGCCAGGACAGCGCTGGTTCTCCAGCGCGGAGCCCGAGCTGGGCCTGGGGACCGTTTTGCGCCTGGCCGGGCGCCAGGTGCAGATCGTGTTCACCGGCACGGGCGTCGTGCGCATGTACGCGCTCGGTTCGGCGCCGCTGCTGCGGGCGGTGTTCCGCCCGGGCGAGCGCGTGCGCATCGGTGGTACCGACAAGACGGTGGAACGCGCCGAGCTGCGCGAGGCGCTGATCCATTACCTGTGCGACGGCCACCTGCACGCCGAAGGCGAGCTGGATGCCGAACAACCCGTGTCGCAGGCCGACTCGCGCCTGCTGTCGGGCCGGGTGGACCGCAACGACCAGTTCGAATTCCGGCGCGAATGCCTGCAGCGTCGCGCCGAGGCGCGCGCGCATGCCGGCTGGGGCGTGCTGGGCGCACGCATCGATTTGATCCCGCACCAGCTGCGTGTCGCCGGCATGGCCGGCGAACGCCGCCCGCCGCGCCTGCTGCTGGCGGATGAAGTAGGCCTGGGCAAGACCATCGAAGCCTGCCTGATCGCCGCCCAGCAACTCGCCAGCGGCCGCGCCCGCCGCGTGCTGGTGCTGGTGCCGGAAAGCCTGGTCAACCAGTGGTTCGTCGAACTGCTGCGCCGGTTCAACCTGCCCTTCGCCATCTACGACGAAGAGCGCTGCGAATCGCTGGAGATGACCGAGCCGCAGGCCAATCCCTTCGAGGACGAACAGTGCGTGATCGCGGCGGTGGACTGGTTGTCCAGCCATGAAAAACGCGCGCGCCAGGCATTGGCCGCCGGCTGGGACCTGTTGCTGGTGGACGAAGCGCACCACCTGGTGTGGACGCCGGAGTTCGCCAGCCCGGGTTATGCGCTGGTGGAAGCGCTGGCCGCGCGCACGCCCGGACTGCTGTTGCTGACCGCCACCCCGGAACAGTTGGGCCTGGGCGGCCACTTCGCCCGCCTGCGCCTGCTCGACCCCGCGCGTTACACCGATCTGGAAGCCTTCCGCGCCGAATCGCGCGGTTATCTCGAACTCTCCGCCCTCGCCGAACGGTTGCTCGACGGCCAGGCCCTGACCACCGGCGACATGCAACGGCTGGCTGCGCTGTTCCCCGACGAAGGCGACGTGCTGGCGCAGCGTCTGGGCCGCATCGCCAGCGGCGACACGACCGAACGCGACGCCCTGCTGGCCGACCTGGTGGACCGCCACGGCACCGGCCGGGTGATGGTGCGCAACCGGCGTGCGGCGGTGGGCGGTTTTCCGGAACGCCTGCCGAACGTCAGCGTGCTGCCCGAACCCGAAGATCCCACCGTACTTGGCCGCCTGCGCGCCGAGTTCGCGCACGACGTCGGCGACACCGACGACGAACCCGCGCACGATTACGCCCGCGATCCGCGCACCGACTGGCTGCTGGGCATCTTGGACGCTGTGGCGCCGGCCAAGGTGCTGCTGTTGTGCCGCTCGCGCGCCAAGGTGCAGGCGCTGGAGGAAGCCCTGCGCCTGCGCAGCGGCCTGGCCGTGGCGCGTTTCCACGAAGACATGAACCTGCTGCAGCGCGACCGCAACGCCGCCTATTTCGCCGACCCGGAAGGCGCGCGCCTGCTGATCGCCAGCGAGATCGGCGCCGAGGGTCGCAACTTCCAGTTCGCCCAGCACCTGGTGATGTGGGACCTGCCGCTGCACCCGGACATGCTGGAACAGCGCATCGGCCGCCTGGACCGCATCGGCCAGCGCGGCGACGTCAACATCCACGCCGCCGCGGTGGAAGGCAGCGCGCAGGAAGTGCTGCTGCGCTGGGTGCACGAAGGCCTGGACGCGTTCCGCGGCGTGTTGGCCGATGGCCGCGAACTGCTGCGCGCCTTCGGTGCCGAACTGCTGCAGCTGGCCGAACAGGATGCCGACGCACGCGAACCCGCGCTGACCGAGCTGATCACCCGCAGCCGCGACAAACACGCCGAACTGGCGCGCATCATCGCCGACGGCCGCGACCGCCTGCTCGAACTGGGCAGCCGCGGCGAGGGCGGCGGCGAACTGCTGGCCGCGCTGCAGGAAGACGACCGCCACGCGGCCATGGACGACCACGCGCTGCGCCTGCTGGAAGCCTTCGGCGTACACAACGAACCGCTGGCGCCCGGCCTGTGGCTGCTCGATCCCGAACACGTCACCGTGGACGGCTTCGAGGAACTCAAGAACGGCCCACGCACCGCCACCTTCGACCGCGCCACCGCGCTGGCGCGCGACGACCTGCTCTACCTGCGCGCCGACCACCCGCTGCTGCTCTCGGCCGGCGAACTGCTGGTCTCGGGCGAAACCGGCAACGCCGCCTTCCCGGTGGACGACAGCCTGCCGCCGCGCACCGTGGTGATGGAGGCGGTGAACGTGCTCGAGTGCGTCGCGCCGCATGGCCTGGACATCGAACGTTACCTGCCGCCGGCGCCGCTCAGCGTCGCGGTGGACACGCGCCTGCAGCTGCGCCCCGACTTCGCGCCCGGCGAACGTGCGCGTCTGCGCGCGGGCGACCGCGTGTTCGACCTCTCGCCCCAGCGCAAGGTGCTGGCCGCGCTGGTGCCGCCGATGCTCGAACGCGCACGCGAGGAAACCCAGGTCGCCGCCCAGGCCCGCATCGCCGAGGCCATGGCCCGCGCCGATGCGCTGCTGTCGAACGAGATCCAGCGCCTGCGCGCCCTGGCCCGGGTCAACCCGGCCGTGCGCCCCGAGGAGATCGCGGCGCTGGAGAAGGAACGCGAAGCCGTGCTGTCCGCCCTGCCCACCGCCCGTCCACGCCTGGACAGCCTGCGCCTGGTGGCCAGCACCGACTTCCTGCAGCTGCGGCGCTGATTCTTCCGGGCGTCAGCGCACCAGCCGCGGCCCGCGCGGCCGGAACGGCGGCTGGCCGCGCCAGTAGCGGATCATCAGCCAACCGAACAGCATGCCGCCCAGGTGTGCGAAGTGGGCGATGCCCGACTGCGTGTTGAACACGCCCAGCAGAAGTTCGATCGCGCCGAAGACGATGACGAAGGTGCGTGCCTTCATCGGGATCGGCGGGATCAGCAGCATCACCTGCCGGTTCGGGAACAGCATGCCGTAGGCCAGCAGCAGGCCGAACACGCCGCCGGACGCACCGATGGTCGGGTAGATGCCCTGCCCGGTGATGCCCGACGTGACCACGATCAACTGGATCAGGCCGGCGCCGGCAACACAGGTGAAGTAATAGGTGAGGAAGCGGTTGCGGCCCCAGGTCTGCTCCAGTGACGAACCGAACATGAACAAGGCGAGGCCATTGAAGAACAGATGGCCGAAGCTGCCGTGCAGGAAGCCGTAGCTGACGATCTGCCAGGGCAGGAACCCGACGCTGATCGGCGAGCCGTCGGCGGCGAAGCCGGCCGGGTACTCGCCCAGTGGCCACAGCATGAAGTAGTGCATCAGTTCGGGGCTGAGCACCTGTTGGAGCAGGAAGCCGATGCCGATGGCCCAGAGCAGGGCGGTGGTGGCCGGAGTCAGTCGCATGCGGGAAGGCTCGTGCGGGTCGTGGCCGTATCATAGCCGGATGCCTGACGCGCCCCGATTGCCGTACGACTCCCCTGCTCTCGACCGGCTGTCCGGGCAACTGCGCGAAAACGACTGGGCGGTGCTGGAAGTACCCGCCGACCTGCCCCTGCTGCTCGCCGCACGCGATGAAGCCGTGAACCACGCCACCGGTGGCCGCCTGCACCCCGCCGCCACCGGCCGCAACGACGGCCGCCGGTTCGCGGGCCATCGCGGTGACTCGACGCTGTGGCTGGACGATCCGGCCTGCGGTGCGGCCGCGCGCGAACTGCAGGCGGCGCTCGACGGGCTGCGTGGCGACCTCAACCGGCGCCTGCTGCTGGGGCTGGACGAAGTCGAAGCGCATTTCGCGCACTACCCGCCCGGCGCGGGTTACGCCCGCCATCGCGACCGGTTCCGCAGCGACGACGCGCGCGTGCTGTCGCTGGTGCTTTATCTCAACCCCGACTGGCCGGACCACGCCGGGGCGCCCTGCGACTGCACTTGCCGGGCGGTCCGCACGACATCGCGCCGCGGGCGGGCACGGTCGCGCTGTTCCTGAGCGCCGAGGTCGAACACGAAGTGCTGCCGGCGGACCGGGCGCGTTTCAGCGTCGCCGCGTGGTTCCGGCAACGGCCGCGGTAGCTTTCGGCTTCGTGGTCACGCGCGGTTTCTTGGCCGGCTTGCGGGTCGCTTTCTTCTCCGGGCCAGCGCGTTTGACCGGCGTTTCCGGCGGCGCCCACAGCATCTCGTCCAGCGTGGCCGCGGCCCGCTGCCCGCGCACCCGCCCGGCCTCCACCCGCACGCCCTCGGCGCGCAGCCGCTGGACCTGCTCATCGAATCCTTCCGAACCTTCGGGAAACGCCACCCGGCCGTCGGAGCGCAGCACGCGATGCCAGGGCAGCCCGGGCACGTCACCGGCCGACAGCAGTCGCGCCACCAGGCGGGCCCGGCCCGGCAGGCCGGCGCGCCTTGCGACTTCCCGTAACCGGCCACCTGCCCGCGCGGGATCGCCCAAACCGCCGCCAGGATCAGGCGTCGGCCGCGCTCGGAGGCGTTTTCATCCTTGGGCTTTGCCGGCATGGGGTTTAGGATACCCCTCCCGATGAAAAACCGTCCCGCCATGCAGAACTTCGAACAGATCCGCAGCCACCTGGGCAAGTACAAGCTCACCACCAGCGAGCCCTACCTGGCCTGCGTGCAGCTGTCGCTCGACAAGGGCAAGCGGCACCAGAGCATCTTCCTGTCGGAGATGGTGAGCGAGGACGGCCGGCCCTACCTGCGCGTGAGCACGGTGATCGCGCCGATGACCGGCATCGATGCCCGTCGCATGCTGTCCTTCAACTGGGCCAGCCGCGTGGGTTACCTGGCGATCGGCGAACTCGATTCGGTGCCCTACCTGCAGCTGTGCGAGAACCGTCCCTACGACACCCTCAACGCCGCCGAGCTCGACCGGCTGGTGCTGGAGATCGGCGGGTTGGGCGACCAGATGGAACGCATGCTCTCGGCCGGCGGCGACCTCCTCTGATTCAGCCCCTCCCCCTGCTTGCAGGGGGAGGCCGGGAGGGGGTGGAACTTGAGCGAAAAGCTCACCCCTCCCCAACCCTCCCCTGCCAGCAGGGGAGGGAGCAGAGCCGGGGTCCCCTGCTTGCAGGGGAGGGAGAAGAGACTAGGCCCAGCCGAGGACGCGCAGCGCCTCGAACAGCAGCCAGGCCAGGCCACCGGCGGCCGGGATCGTCAGGATCCAGGCCCAGACGATGCGCTCGATCACCGACCACTTCAGCGCGCGCGGATTCTTGGCGAAACCCACGCCCATGATCGCGGTCGAGATGCTGTGCGTGGTCGACACCGGCATGCCGAAATGCGCCGCCAGCGACAGGATCGTGGCCGAGCTCGTCTCCGCGGCGAAGCCGTGGATCGGATGCAGCTTCACCATCTTGTGGCCCAGCGTCTTGATGATGCGCCAGCCGCCCGCGGCGGTGCCGGCGGCCATCACGATGGCGCAGGTGAAGATGATCCAGGTGTCGATCGCACCCTCGTCGGCGCTGTCGGGATGCAGGAAGGCGAGCCAGCCGGGCAGGTCGTCGAGCGTGCCCGCGGCCTGCGCACCGAACAGCGCCAGGGCGATGATGCCCATGGTCTTCTGCGCGTCGTTCATGCCGTGCGCCAGGCCCATGTAGCCGGCGCTGATGATCTGCGCCTTGCCGAAGAAAGCGTTGACCCAGCGCGGGCGCGAGATGCGCGCGATCCAGCCGCCGGCGCCGTTCATGGCGCTGATGACCGCCATCAGCGTGCCCATCATCACCAGACCGAGAAAGAAGCCGGCCACGGGCGAACTGAACATCGGGATCACCACCTTCCAGAGGATGCCCTTGCTCTTGGTCCAGTCCTCGGCGGCCTCGGACCAGATCAGCACGCCGAGGTTGTTGTCGGCCGCGGCCAGCGCCGCGCCGCACAGGCCACCGATCAGCGCATGGCTGGACGAGGACGGCAGGCCGAACCACCAGGTGATCAGGTTCCAGATGATGCCGCCCAGCAGCGCGCAGATGATCAGCTGCGAGGAGATCGCCACCACCTCGGCATCGATCAGGCCGGAGGAGATGGTCTTGGCCACCGCCGTGCCCAGCAGGGCGCCGATGAGGTTCATGACCGCCGCCAGCGTCACCGCTTGGGTCGGCGTCAACACCTTGGTCGCGACCACGGTGGCGATCGAGTTGGCGGTGTCGTGGAATCCGTTGATGTACTCGAACACCAGGGCCGTCAGCACGACGACCAGGACCAGGATCAAGGCGGTGGTCATGGAATCAGGCGTTCTTGAGGACGACGTGGTAGATCACGTTGCCGGCGTCGCGGCAGCGGTCGATGGCCTTCTCCAGGATCTCGAACAGGTCCTTGAGGATCAGGTACCGCATCGGATCCTTCTCGTTGGTGTAGGTGTCGCGGTACAGGTCGAGGATCAGGCGGTCGGCTTCGGCCTCGATCGCCTGCAGCTTGTCGTTGAGCGCCTTGGTGGTTTCCAGTGCCATGCCCTTGCGCAACAGCCCGACCATTTCCTCGAGCACGCCGCAGGCGCGTTCGAGCATGCCCGAGCGGGCGATGAAGTCGACGTCGCCGATGCGCTCGTAGGCCAGCATGTAGCGCTCGGCGAACTTCTCGACCACCTTCGGGATCTTGTACAGCGCGTTCGACAGCGCCTCGATGTCCTCGCGCTCGAGCGCGGTGACGAAGGTGTTCACCAGCTCCTGGCTGATCTGCGCGGCCAGGTCCTTCTCGCGCTGCCGGGCCAGCTTGAACTTCTCCAGCGAACGCTGGGCCGGCGGCGTGGCCAGCAGTTCGGCCAGGGCGCGGGCGCTTTCGCGGCCGGCGGCGGCACTGGCTTCGAGCAGACCGTAGAACTTGTCGCCCTTGCCGAAGATGGTCTGGAGGGAAAACATGCGGAACCCCGTGGCTGGCCGGGATGCCCGGCGTTTCGTGACGGCAATATTACAACGCCGGCCGGGCCCAAGGCTCGCCGGACGCGCGCTCCGGCCTCCCCTCGCCCGCTGAAACCCGCCTGAAACCTGGCGGAAACCCGATCCGGCGACGCCGGGGGCGGCCAGGCCCGGGGCCGGCCTATGGCATAGTGCCGACACTCCCCACCCCTGAATGGAAGACTTTGCCGGCCCGTCCGGCGGCCCATGACCCTCGCCCTTTCCATCGTTCTGTTCCTGGTCCTGTGCAACGGCTTCTTCGCTCTGTCGGAGATGTCCGTCGTCGCCTCCCGCAAGCCCAAGCTGCGCCAGATGGCGCAGGAGAGCCGCCGGTCCAAGGCCGCGCTGGATCTCGCCGAGCACCCGGAACGATTCCTGTCCACGGTCCAGGTCGGCATCACCTCGATCGGCATCCTCACCGGCATGCTCGGCGGCGACGCCATCGGCGACGGCATCGCCACCTGGATCGAACCACTGGGTCTCGACCAACTGGTCGGTGGCTGGCTCGAGCCGCTGCTGGCCTGGATGAGCGCCGATCTCGACGTGAACCAGGCCATCGGCACGGCGCTCGCCGTCGCACTGATCACCTATGTCTCGATCATCCTGGGCGAGCTGGTGCCCAAGCGGATCGCGCTGCTCGCGCCGGAGAAGATCGCCAGCGGCGTGTCGCTGCCGATGTCCTGGGTCTCGAAGATCGCCTCCCCCTTCGTCTGGCTGCTGTCCCTGAGCACCCGGACCTTCATGCGGCTGCTGCGCCTGGACAAGGGCAGCGACAACCAGGTGACGGAAGAAGAGATCCGCCTGCTGGTGGCCGAAAGCCACGAACAAGGCGTGATCGACGCCGACGAACGCAACATGATCAACCGCGTCCTGCGCCTGGGCGACCGCAGCAGCGCCGGACTGATGACGCCGCGCACGCGCATCATCTGGCTCGACGCGGCGGCCGACGCCGAGGAAAACCTGGCCATCATGCGCGAGACGCCCTACGCCCGTTACCCGGTCTATCGCGGCAGCGACACCGAAGTGCTGGGCGTGCTGGAGATCAAGTCGCTCACCGGCCTGATCGGCAGCCCCTGCGAGGGCACGCCCGACCTGTTCCGCGACCTGCGCCCGGCCCTGTTCGTGTCCGAGTCCACCCATGCCCTGAAACTGCTGGAGATCTTCCGCGAAGAGCAGCAGACCCTGGCCCTGGTGGTGGACGAATATGGCGACATCCAGGGCATGGTGTCGGCCAACGACCTGCTGGACGCCGTGCTGGGCCGTGTGCAGGCCAGCGAGGCCAGCGAGGACGAGGCCCTGGTGGTGACCCGCGCCGATGGCTCCTTCCTGGTGGACGGCCGCCTGTCGAGCGAGGAACTGCGCGAGCTGCTCTCGCTCAATACCCTGCCCGGCGAAGAGGAACACGACTTCCACACCGCCGCCGGCCTGGTGATCGCGCGTTTCGGCCGCATCCCGCACGCGGGCGAACACTTCGACTGGCAGGGCTGGCGCATGGAAGTGGTCGACCTCGACGGTGCCCGCATCGACAAGCTGCTGATCGCCCGCCTGCCCGACCCGCAGATGGACGACGGGGTTTAGGGCGGATAAAGCCATCGCCTTCCAGACTGCCGGCCAATGAGCCCAGAAATCAGCACCCGCGCCCTGCTCGACACCCTGGCCGAGGGCGCGGATGGCGAAGCCCTGACGCTGGGCGGCATGCTGGACAGGTTCCGCGAACGCGCCTACGGCGTGTTCCTGTTGATCTGCGTGCTTCCGGCTTTCGTGCCGCTGCCGGTGGGTGCCGGCGCGATCAGCGGCCCGCTGGTCAGCCTGATCGGATTGCAGTTCCTGGCGCAGATGGCGCACCCCTGGGTGCCGGGCTTCCTGTCCCGGCGCCCGCTGTCGCGCGACAGCGTCACGCGTTTCCGCGACCGCACCTCGGGCCTGCTGCGGCGCCTGGAGAAACTCAGCCGGCCGCGCACCGAGGTGTTGATCGACCACTTCGCCGCGCGCACCTTCACCGGCCTGCTGCTGGTGCTGCTCGGCTTCCTGCTGGCGCTGCCGATACCGGGCACCAACTATCCGTTCGGCATCATCCTGCTGGCCTATGCCATCGCCCTGATCGAGCGTGACGGCCGCCTGATGGCGATCGCCTGGGTACTGGGCGTGGCCGAGATCGTGGCGCTGGTGGTGTTCTCGGGCCAGATCGCCCGCTGGGCGTCCGACGTCTTCAGCTGATCATTCGCTGAAATTGCGCTGGATGTCGGCGGCCACCATCGGCCGGCCCAGCCAGAAGCCCTGCCCCTGGTCGCAGCCTCGCTCGCGCAGCACGGCGTACTGGCCCTCGGCCTCGATGCCTTCGGCGACCACGGTGATGCCCAGCGAATGCGCCATCGCGATGATGGCGGAGGTGAGCGCCAGGTCGTCGGGATCGCGCAGCACGTCGGCGACGAAGCTGCGGTCGATCTTCACGCCGTCCACCGGCACGCGGCGCAGGTGGCTAAGGCCCGAGAAACCGGTGCCGAAGTCGTCCAGCCACACCTTCACGCCGGTGGCGCGCAGGCGCGACAGCAGCGCGCTGGCCTGTACCTCGTCGCCGAGCACGGCGGTTTCGGTCAGTTCCAGGTGCAATTGCTGTGGCAGTACGCCGGTGGCGGCGAGCGCGCTGGCGACCACGTCCGGCAGGTCGCCGGTGCGCAGCTGGCGCGGCGAGATGTTCACCGACACAAAGGGACGTTCGCCGCCCGGCGGTGTCCAGGTGGCGGCGTCCTTGCAGGCCTGCACCAGCACGTGCCGGCCCAGCGATTCGATCAGCCCGCTCTGCTCGGCCACTTCGATGAAGACCGAAGGCGGCACCACGCCCAGGCGCGGATGCTGCCAGCGGCACAGCGCCTCGGCGCCCATCAGGCGGCGGTCGGCCAGGCGGTAGATCGGCTGGTAGTGCAGGCTCAGTTCGCCGCGATCCCAGGCACCGCGCAGTTCCTCTTCCAACTGCACGCGACGTTCGACCGCCTGGTCCATGGCCTTGCTGTAGAAGCGGTAGCAGCCCTTGCCCGCGACCTTGGCCTGGTACATGGCGATGTCGGCGTTCTTGAGCAGCTGGCCGGCGCTGGCGGCGTCGAACGGGAACAGGGTGATGCCGACCGACGCGCCCAGGAACACCTGGCGCCCGCGCAGCACCAGCGGCCGCTGGATCTCCTCGATCAGCGACTCGGCCAGGCGGCCGGAACTGGTGCGGATGTCCTCGGCCATGAACAGCACGATGAATTCATCACCGCCGAAGCGCGCGATCTCGGTGCCCAGGCCGCCCAGGCGTTCGACCGCCATGCGGATGCGCATCGACAGCTGGCCAAGCACCTCGTCGCCGGCCTCGTGGCCGAGCGTGTCGTTGACACGCTTGAAGTCGTCCAGGTCCACGAACAGCAGGGCCAGCTCGCCACTGCTGGCCTGCAGCGTCAGCAGGCGTTCGTCCAGCGCCTCGCGGAAGGCCAGGCGGTTGGACAGGCCGGTCAGCGAATCGGTGTAGGCCATGCGGCGGATGTCGCGGTCGTGCC
This sequence comes from Arenimonas daejeonensis, assembly GCF_007993735.1. GTDB lineage: Bacteria > Pseudomonadota > Gammaproteobacteria > Xanthomonadales > Xanthomonadaceae > Arenimonas > Arenimonas daejeonensis. The sequence continues at coordinate 2,869,219 of NZ_CP042453.1, forward strand.
GCGCCACGCTGTCGCTCATGCGCGAAAAGGCGCGCACCAGTTCGCCGATCTCGTCCTGGCGGTCCGAATGCAGGCGCACGTCGGCATAGCGGCCCTGCTCGACGCGGGCCGTGGCCACCGCCAATTCGGAGATCGGCTGCACGATGCGTCGCTGCAGCAGCACCATCGCGACGATGGCGATGCCGACCAGGGCCGCCAACAGGGCCAGCAACCAGCCCAGGTGTTCGTTGCTGGCGGCCTGCAGGCGCTCGCCCAGCGGGCCCAGCATCTCGATCTCGCGGCGGTTGGCATTCTCGCGCGACAGGCCCACGCGCACGCCGCCGATGCGCTCGTCGCCGATGCGGATCGGGCTGGCGACATCCAGCAGCTTGTCGCTCCACTGCCCGTGCACGTTCTGGGCGTTGAGGGCCTCGTAGGCCATCGGGTCGGACATCGGCTGGCCGAAGGCCGGGATGTCACCGGAACCGTCGTGCACCACCTGGCCGTTGGCGTCGTGGATGATCACGTACACCACGTCGGGCTGGCGCAGCGTGGCGCGCGCCAGTTCGCCCAGTTTGGCCAGGTCGAGGTAGTACAGCGGATTGGTGGCGGCGTCGGCGAGCTGGCTGGACAGGGTCTGGCCGCGGCTGAGCAGGCCCTCGCGCGCCATTTCGCGCATGGCCCCGGCGCTGAGCTCGCGGGCGTCGGCATTGCTGCGCTTCTCGTGCCACCACAGGGCGGTGAACAGGGCCACCACGACCACCAGTACGCCGGCCATCAGCAGCAGCAGTTCCCCACGCAGGCCCACCCGGAATGGCAGCTTCATTCCAGCGCCTCGCGCACGTCGCGGGCGCCGCGCCGCAGTTGCTCCAGGCGCGCCTGGGTGCCGGCATCGGCCTCGTAGAAGCCGGTGGTGCGGAAGAACTGGCGCAGCGCGTCGCGCGCCTGCGGGTCGGCGCTGGCGCCCAGCAGCACCTGCTTCAGGCGCTCGGCCACCTCGGGCGACATGCCGGCGCTGACCAGCTCCATCGCCCGCGGCACCGGTTCGGTGGTGTGGATGATGACCAGGTCGCGGCGGAAGGCTTCCGACACCCGCTGCAGGGAGGCCCAGTCCTGGTCGCTGAAGCCGCCGGCGTCCACGAGGCCCTTGTGCACCCAGGCCGCCAGGTTGGCATCGGTGTTGGCGAACACGTAACCCAGGCTGCCGGCATCGGCTTCTTCCAGCGGCGACACCATCAGGCTCATCGGCAGGCCCTGCTCGCGCAGCGCCATGGCCGGCACCAGGTAGGCGCTGGTCGAGGACGGGGACTGGAAGGCGATGGTCTTGCCCAGCAGTTGCGGCAGGCTGGTGATGCCGCTGTCGCGCCGGGTGAAGACCACGCTGCGGTATTCGCGGGCGCCGCTGCGCTCGGTCAGCAGCAGCGGCCGGGCGCCGGCGCGGTCGGCCAGCAGCAGGCCGGTGCCGGGCGTCTCGGTGACCCAGTCGACCTTGCCGCGGCGCAGGTAGCTCATCATCTGCTGCGGGTCACGGGCCATCAGCACGCGGCCTTCGGTGATTCCCACCGACTTCATGCGCGGCACCACGTAGTCCAGCAGCGGCTGCAGCTGTTCGTAGTGGCGGCGCGGGTCGTCGCTGATGCGGCCGAGCACCAGCACGCCGTCGGCGGCCTGGGTCAGGCTGCAGGCCAAAAGGAAGAGGGTGAAGGTCAGACGCCGCAAACCGCCGGGAACTGCACTGGGAAACGTTGGCGTCACAAGAGGCTCGGGGGCGGCTCGGATCGGGCTGGCCTACTGTATGCGCCCCGCCGCGGCGGCGCTAGGCTTGTCCGCCGCGGGCCAGCCGGGCCATGCGCTGGGCCTCGGACAGGATGCCGCGCAGGATCTTGACCTCGCGGGCGTCCAGCCCGGCCCGCAGGTACAGGCGCCGCAGCCGGGCCATCACCATTTCTGGCGCCCGGCCCTTGTGGAAGTCGATGTCGTCCAGGGCCTGGCCCAGGTGGCCGAAAAAGCGCTCGAGTTCGTCCACCGTGGCCAGCGGCTCCTCGTCCGGCGCCGGCATCTGCCGCCCGGAGGGCATCTGCCCGGCGGTGGCTTCCAGGCAGGCCAGGCGCAGTTCATAGGACAACACCTGGACCGCCGCAGCGAGGTTGAGGGAGCTGAATCCGGGGTCGGTCGGGATGCCGACGGAGGCGTGACAGCGCTGCAGCTCCTCGTTTTCCAGGCCGGTGCGCTCGCGCCCGAACAGCAGGGCCACCGGGCCCCGGGCGCAGGCTTCCACCAGTTGCCGGGCCGCGTCACGGGGCTGAGTTCGGGCAGGGGCACGTGGCGGCGGCGGGCGCTGGTGCCCAGCACGAAGTGGCAACCGGCCAGGGCCTCGTCGAGGCCGGCGTGCACCGGGGCCGCGGCCAGCAGGTCGTCGGCGCCGGCGGCCAGGGTATTGGCCTCGGGGTCGGGGAAACGTTCGGGCGCGACCAGGTGCAGGGCCGACAGGCCCATGGTCTTCATGGCCCGGGCCGCGGAGCCGATATTGCCCGGGTGCTGGGTGCCGACGAGCACGATCCGGAGGTTCTGGAAGGGGATGGTCATGCCGTTTCTAGAGGCCCGGCTCGGGCCAACCTGCTATCCTTTGCGCCGCGCCGGCTCGACCGGCCCCTTGTTCTTCACACAATCCAGCGGTCATCGGACGGGATCCATGCAAAAACCTGTCGTCAACGTCATGGTCAAGGCGGCCCGTTCGGCCGGCAACCTTATCCTTCGCCACATGGGCAAGCTGGACGCCCTGAACGTCTTCGAGAAGTCGAAGCAGGACTACGCCAGCGAGGTCGATTCCCAGGCCGAGGCGGAGATCATACGCGAGCTGCGCCGCGCCTTCCCCGACTACGCCATCCTCGGCGAGGAATCGGGCGCGATGGGCACGGGCCGCTACACCTTCGTCATCGATCCGCTGGACGGCACTTCGAACTTCCTCCGGGGGCTGCCGCATTTCTGCGTGTCGATCGCGCTGTGCGAGGGCGGTGAGCCGATCCACGGGGTGATCTTCGATCCGCTGCGCAACGAGCTGTTCACCGCTTCGCGCGGTGCCGGTGCGGTGCTCAACGACAAGAAGATCCGGGTGGCGGAGCGCAAGGACCTCAACGGTGCGCTGCTGGTGACGGGTTTCCCGCCGCGTGAGCGGGCGCGCCTGGCGCCGCATCTGGAATGCATCGGCAGGCTGTTGGCGGAGGCGGAGGATATCCGCCGCACGGGTTCGGCGGCGCTGGACCTGGCCTATGTGGCCTGTGGGCGGGCGGATGCGTATTTCGAGGCGGGGTGAAGCCCTGGGACATCGCTGCCGGTCTGTTGCTGGTGCGCGAGGCCGGTGGGCGGGTCTGCGATTTCCGCGGCGGTGGCGACAAGCTGCTGATGTCGGGGCAGATCGTCGCGGGCAATCTCAAGATCAGCGATTCGCTGCAGAAGGCGATCGTGTCGTCGAACTACGCGGCGGCCTTCTCGGTCTGACCCTCGCCGCTCCATGCTGCTTCGAGAAAGCCGCCTTGGGGCGGCTTTTTCATGCTCGCGGCTTTGGGATCTGGCGCCGTCAGCACCGGAGGAGTGACATGCTCTTTCTGCTCAGTGAAGCCTTTTATTTCGCAGAAAGAGCATGTCACTCCTCCGGCACTGCCGGTGCGGATCGTCCGGGTTGCTGATTGGAGTTCCTGAGCGGCATCGGTGCCTTGCTTGCGCGTACGGCTGGCGGGCTTCCGCGTGCGGGATCTTTCCTGCGCCATGCGGGTTGTGAAGTGGGAGCACGCTCAAAATCGGGGCGGCTCGCCTATCGTGGGGCGCGTTCCCCTGAACGCGTCCGGTGCCATTTGGGCTAGGTTGCGACAAGTGCTCGCCGCTGCGCGGCGAACAGCAACAGCGCCAGCAACGGCGACGGCACAAGCGGACCCGCCCTGGCTCGGCTGCTGGTCAGGGCTCTGCGCCGCGAAGCGGCGGGTACTCCTGACCAGTTTTCGGAAATGGCACCAGACGCGTTCAGGGAACGCGCCCGCGGGGGCGCGCTGACGACAAGGGACGCGTGCGTTTTAGCAAACGACAAGGCGCAGGAAAGATCCCGCACGCGGAAGCCCGCCAGCCGTACGCGCAAGCAAGGCACCGATGCCCCTCAGGAACTCCCCTCAAGTACCCGCGAGGATGGAACCGGCGGCGCCGGAGAGGTGAGGGTCTCTTTCTGCGAAATAAAAGGCTTCACTGAGCAGAAAGAGACCCTCGCCTCTCCGGTGTTGTCGGCGCCAGATCCATCGGGCGCAAATAGAAAAGGCCCGCCGAAGCGGGCCTTTCGAGAACAGGCAGAGCGAGCCGTTACGGCCGGCGCGCGAGCTCGGCTTCCAGGTCGTCGCGGGCCCTGGGCATCAGGTCCTGCTTGGTGACGCCCAGCAGCAACAGCAGCGGGCAGGCGACCAGGATCGACGACAGCGTGCCGATCACGATGCCGATCATCTGCGACTCCGCCATGCCCTTCAGCGACTGGCCACCGTACAGATACAGCGCCAGGATGGTCAGGAACGCGACGAACGAAGTGATGATCGTGCGCGACAGCGTCTGGTTGACCGAACGGTTCAGCACTTCCCTGGGCTCGAGCTTGCTGAGCAGGCGGAAATTCTCGCGCACGCGATCGAACACCACGATCTTGTCGTTGATCGAGAAACCCATCACCGACAGGATGCCGGCCAGCACCGTCAGGTCGAACTCATGCTGGTTCAGCGCGAACCAGCCGCACACCAGCAGGATGTCGCCGAGCGTCGCCGTCACCGCGGCGATCGCGAACTTGTACTCGAAGCGGATGGCGATGTAGGCCAGGAAACCGATCGCCACGAAGATCGCCGCATAGACGCCGTTGAGCGCCAGCTCGCTGCCGATCTGCGGGCCGACGAAGTCGCTGCGGATCACCCGGCCCGGGTTGTCGGGCGTCTGGGCGGCCTGCAGGATCGCCGTGCCGGTCTGCTCGCTCGGGGTGGCCTCGACCGGACCTTCCGCCTCGCCCTCGACCTCGGGCGGCTGCAGGCGGATGACGATGTCGGTACCCGAACCGAAGGTCTGCACCACCGGGCTGTCGTAACCGGCGGCGCTCAGGCGCGCACGCACGCCCTCGACGTCCATCGGCTTCTGGAACTCGACCTCGACCACGGTGCCGCCGGTGAAGTCGAGCGCGTAGTTGAAGCCCTTGGTCGCCAGCGCGCCGACCGCGGCCACGGCAAGGGCCGTGAACACGACCAGGGCCGCGACCCGGATCTTCATGAAGTTGATCTTGCTGTTGGACGGGAAGAGTTCCACGTCGCCTCCTGGAAAACGGTTAGATCGAGACCTTGGCGAGCTTCTTGCGCTTGCCGTAGATCAGGGTGGCAATGCCGCGCGAAACCGAGACCGCGGTGTACATCGAGGTCAGGATGCCGATGATCAGCGTGATGCCGAAACCACGGATCGGGCCCGAACCGAACACCGCCATCGCGATGCCGGCCAACAGCGCCGTCACGTTGGCGTCGGCGATGGTGCCGGAAGCCTTGTCGTAGCCGTTGGCGATGCTCGACAGCGGCGTGTTGCCGTTGCGCAGCTCCTCGCGGATTCGTTCGTTGATCAGCACGTTGGCGTCCACCGACATGCCCACGGTCAGGGCGATGCCGGCCAGGCCGGGCAAGGTGAGCGTGGCGCCGATCACCGACATCACCGCCACCACCATCAGCAGGTTCAGCAGCAGCGCCAGATTGGTGACGATGCCGAACATCTTGTAATAGACCAGGAAGAACAGCAGCACGAAGGCGAACGACCAGAACACCGCGGTCAGGCCGCGTTCGACGTTCTCGGCGCCCAGGCTCGGGCCGATGATGCGTTCCTCGATGATCACCATCGGCGCCGCCAGCGAACCGGCGCGCAGCAGGCGGGCCAGGCTGGTGGCCTCGTCCATGCTGTCCAGGCCGGTGGTCTGGAAGTTGCGGCCGAAGACGCCCTGCAGGGTGGCGGCGTTGATCACCTCCTCACTGACGCGCGAGGTGCGCACTTCCACGCCATCCACCATCTTCACTTCCGGGATGGTCTCGATGTACACCGCGGCCATCAGCTGGCCGACGTTCTCGCGGGTGTGCGCCAGCATGCGGTCGCCACCGAGGCGGTTGAGCTCGATCGACACCGCCGGGGTACCGGACTGCGGGTCGAGCAGCGAGGTGGCGTTCACCAGCTGGTCGCCGGAAACGATGATGCGGCGCGACAGCAGGATCGGGCGCGGCTTGCCGTCCGGACCGCGCTCGCGCATGAAGTACAGGCGGGCGTTGGGCGGCACCACGCCGGTGCGGGCAGCCTCCATGGCCTGGGGGCCCAGGTCGACGACGTGGCGGTATTCCAGGGTGGCGGTGGCACCGATCAGCTTGCGGGCCTCGGCCGTGTCCTGCACGCCCGGCAGTTGCACCACGATTCGGCTTTCGCCCTGGCGCTGGATGACCTGCTCGCCGACGCCCAGGCTGTTGATGCGGTTGTCGAGCGTGGTGCGGTTCTGTTCGATCGCACCGTCCATGATCTGCTTGATCACGGTCGGGGTGATGCGGGCCAGCAGGCGGGTCGGCTGCGCCGGGTCCACGATCAGCTCGAGCTCGGGCGCCTCGCGCGAAATCGCGTTGCGCACGGCGGCCATGTCGGTGGCGTTCTTGATCTCCACCTGCACGCCCTCGGGCGCACGCGCCACGCTGGTGTAGGCGAACTTGCCTTCCCGCAGCACGGTCGATATCTCGTCGGCGAAGGCGTTGCTGCGCTTCTCGATCGCCGCCTTCTGGTCCACTTCCAGCAGGAAGTGCACGCCGCCCTGCAGGTCGAGGCCCATGGACATGGGCCGGGCGCCGGTCTTGAGCAGCCAGTCCGGCACGGTCGAGGCCAGGTTCAGCGCCACGGTGTAGCCGGTGCCGAGCTCGGCGCGCAGGCTGTCGGCGGCGGCCGTCTGCAGGTCGGCGTTGGTGGTGCGCACGACCACGTTGCCTTTTTCGATCGCCACCGACTTGGCCGGCACCTTGGCGGTATCCAGCACGCCGCGCACGCGCAGCACCAGCGAGTCGTCCACCACGTTGCCGCGGTTGGCCGCCACCTGCACCGCAGGATCCTGCGGGTAGAGGTTGGGCAGCGAGTAGAACAGGGACAGCGCGATCACCAGGGCGGCGACGACGTATTTCCAGGTGGAGTACTGAAGCATGGGCGACAACCGGTGGCGGCCCGGTCAGGGCCGTGGGTGATTCGGATGGGGACGGTTCAGGCGGACTTCAACGTGCCCTTGGGCAGGACCGCGGTGACGGCGCCGCGCTGGACCTTGATGCTGACCTTGTCGGCGACTTCGACGCTGACGAAATTCTCGTCCAGGCCGTCGATGCGGCCGGCGATGCCGCCGCTGGTGATCACTTCGTCGCCTTTCTGCAGTTTGGACACCAGTTCGCGGTGTTCCTTGGCGCGCTTCATCTGGGGACGGATCATCAGGAAGTACATGCCCAGGAACACGGCGCCCATCAGCAGGAAGCTCGGCAGGGGGCTCGGGGCGGCCTGGCCGGCGGCTTGGGCGGCGGCCGGGGAAATCAGAATATCGAGCAGGGACATGGGCTTGGCGTCTCGCTAGTGAATTTAGCGCGCAAGTATGCCACAGGGCGCCACCCCCTGCCCGCCCCGGCTTGCGCTCCCTTCGGGGCGCAAGAAGGACTGTCTTGCTCGCATCCGGGTGGTTGGGGGTGCCGGGATCGTTCGTGGCGATAGGCCGCCGCACGAGGAAACTTTCCCGGACACGCCGCAAGTACGTCCATGTAGGCTCTTCAGCGACGTCCGTGTCGCTGAAGGTCCGGAAAAGTTCCCTCGCACGACGTCCTGTGGTCGATCTGGGCCGGGCCATCGAATTCGAAAAGCCTTGCGAGCCCGTCGCTTTGCTGCCCTGTGTGGTTCCAGGTTCCGAATGCCTGCCAGAAGCCGAGGCAAGCGAGCTCTTGCCCCAAAACGGAATCCCGGCCCGGACGGTCCGCAGGTCGTCGTGCGTGAGGTCGCTTTCCGGGGCTTCGAAAACATGGACGTTTTCGAAGAGCCTCCATGGATGGATTCACGGCGTCCCCGGAAAGCGACCTCACGTACGGCGGCCTATCGCCAGGAACGAGCCCGGCGCACCGAACCCACCGAACACGAGCAAGTCAGGCCTTCTTGCGCGGCAAGCGAGAACTCAGGACGGACGGGATGCACCGGTAAGGCGCGCGGCGTGGAAGGCCTCGCGGAAGGCCTGGAAACGGCCGGCCTCGATGGCGGCGCGGATTTCGCGCATCAGCTGCTGGTAATGGTGCAGGTTGTGGATCGTGGCCAGCATCGACGCCAGGATCTCGTTGCAGCGGTCCAGATGCCGCAGGTACGAACGCGAGTAGCCGCTGGCGCAGGTGTAACAGGTGCAGCCTTCCTCGATCGGGCGCAGGTCCTTCTCGTACTGCGCATTGCGGATCCGCACCTGCCCGCCGCGCACGAAATAGTGGCCGTTGCGCGCATTCCGCGTCGGCATCACGCAGTCGAACATGTCGATGCCGCGCGCCACCGCCTCGACGATGTCCTCGGGTTTGCCCACCCCCATCAGGTAACGCGGCTGGTCCTCCGGCAGCAGCGGCACCAGCGCGTCCAGCGTCGCATCGCGCTCCTCCGGCGGTTCGCCCACCGCCAGGCCGCCGACCGCGTAACCATCGAAACCGATCGCCTTCAGCCCTTCGGCCGAACGCGCGCGCAGGTCGATGTGGGTGCCGCCCTGGACGATGCCGAACAGCGCCGCGTCGTTGCCCGCGTGCGCCGCCTTGCTGCGCTCGGCCCAGCGCAGGCTCAGTTCCATGGACTTGCGGGCGACGATCTCAGTGGCCGGATAGGGAGTGCACTCGTCGAAGATCATCACGATGTCCGAATCCAGCGAATGCTGCACCTGCATGCTGACCTCGGGCGACAGGAACACCTTGGCACCGTCGGTCGGCGAGGCGAAGGTCACGCCCTCCTCCGTGATCTTGCGGCGCTTGGCCAGGGACCACACCTGGAAGCCGCCGGAGTCCGTGAGGATCGGCCCGTCCCACTTGCAGAACCCGTGCAGCCCGCCGTGCGCGTCGATCACTTCCATGCCCGGCCGCAGCCACAGGTGGAAGGTGTTGCCCAGGATGATCTCGGCACCGATCGCGCGCAGTGATTCCGGCAGCATCGCCTTCACCGTGCCGTAGGTGCCCACCGGCATGAAGGCCGGCGTTTCCACCGTGCCGCGCGGGAAGTGCAGCCGGCCGCGACGGGCGAGGCCGTCCTGGCCGAGTTTCTCGAATGTCATCCGGCTCACGGCGCGGCCTCCGGATAAAGCAGCATGGCGTCGCCGTAGCTGAAGAAGCGGTACTTCTCGCGCACCGCGTGCGCGTACGCCGCCAGGATGCGCTCGCGGCCGGCGAAGGCCGACACCAGCATCATCAGCGTGCTTTCGGGCAGGTGGAAGTTTGTCAGCAGCGCGTCCACGCTGCGGATGCGGTGGCCGGGGAAGATGAAGATGCGGGTGTCGCCGGCGAAGGGCCGCACCTCGCCGTCGCGCATCGCCGTCTCGAGCGCGCGCACCACCGTGGTGCCGACCGCGACCACACGGCCGCCGGCGGCGCGGGTGCGGGCGATCTGTTGGCACAGTTCGGCACCGACGTTCAGCCACTCGCTGTGCATCACGTGGTCCTGCAGCGACTCGGCGCGCATCGGCTGGAAGGTGCCAGCGCCGACATGCAGGGTGACGTGGCCGAAGTTCACGCCCCCGGCCTGCAGCGTCGCCAGCAGCGACTGGTCGAAATGCAGTCCGGCCGTGGGCGCCGCCACCGCGCCGGTGTGGCGCGCGAACAGGGTCTGGTAACGCTCCAGGTCCTCGGCGCCGGGTTCGCGCTGGATGTAGGGCGGCAGCGGCAGCCGGCCGGCACGCATCAGCAGCTTTTCCAGCGGTTCGTCGGTGTCGAAGCGCAGGCGGTAGAACTCGCCCTCGCGGCCGAGCACGGTCAGCGCCGTGCCTTCGTCCAGGGTGATGCGGCCACCGGCCTTGGGCGACTTGCTGGCGCCGACCTGGGCCAGCACTTCGTGCCCGCCGACCAGGCGTTCGAGCAGGATCTCGACCCGGCCGCCACTGTCCTTGCTGCCGTGCAGGCGCGCGGGAATCACCCGGGTGTCGTTGAACACCAGCAGGTCGCCGGCGCGCAGGTAACCGGGAAGCTCGCGGACGTGGCTGTCCACGTAGGGCGGCGCGTCGGCCGTAACCACGAGCATGCGGCTGGCCGAACGTTCGGCCAGGGGCGCCTGGGCGATCAGTTCGGGCGGCAGCTCGTAGTGGAAGTCGGACTTCTTCAAGGCGGGGCAAGGCGGCAGCGGGCCGGTATTATCCCAGAAACGGCGTCACAACCAGCCTTTCGCCCTTGCCGTGCGATAGGCCTCGATGCGGTTGGCGGCACCCAGCTTGCCGATCGCCTCCGACAGGTAGTTGCGCACGGTGCCCTGCGACAGGTGCAGGCGTTCGGCGATCTCGGCGCTCTTCACGCCCTCGCCCGCCAGCCGCAGCACCTGGCGCTCGCGTTCGGTCAGCGGGTCGTCCTCGCCCCAGGCGGCGACGGCCAGCTGCGGGTCGATGGCGCGGCCGCCGGCCTGCACCTGGCGCAGCGCCTGCGCCAGCTGGGCCGAGGGCGCGTCCTTGAGCAGGTAGCCGCGCACGCCGGCATCCAGCGCACGCCGCAGGTAACCGGCGCGCGCAAAGGTGGTGAGGATGACCACGCGCGTGGCCAGGCCGGATTCCTGCACCTTCAGCGCCAGGTCCAGCCCGGTGAGGCCGGGCATCTCGATGTCGGTGACCAGCAGGTCGGGCCGGTGTTCGCGCACCGCGTGCCAGGCTGCCTCGCCGTCGCCGGCTTCGGCCAGCAAGTCGAAATCGGGCTCCAGGCGCAGCAGCGCGGCCAGTGCGCCGCGCACCATGGCCTGGTCCTCGGCCAGCACCAGCCGGATCATGGCGACGGGCCCTCGAGCGCGGCCGGCGGCAGTTTCAGCAGCAGGCGCGTGCCGCCGCCGGGCGGACTTTCGATCTCCAGCGTGCCGCCGAGGGTTGCCAGCCGTTCGCGCATGCCCAGCAGGCCGTTGCCGGTCGTACCCGCCCCGCCGCGGCCGTCGTCGCTGATGGCCAGGCACAGGCCGCCGTCGCGCGCCGACAGCTCGACCTCGACCCGGCCGGCGCCGGCGTGCCGCAGCACATTGGTCACTGCCTCGCGCAGGCCCAGCGCCAGCACCGACTCCGCCGCAGGCGTCGGCGCCACGGGCGCCAGCCGCTGGTCGAGCCGGACATCTGCCGACAACAGGGCAAGCCGGGCCGCTGCAAGTTCCGCCTGCAGGCCGGTGGCGCGGATGCCGACCACGGCTTCGCGCACCTGGGCCAGGGCCTGGCGTGCGACGGTTTCGACTTCGCCGATCTGCGCTTTGGCGGCGGTGGGATCACGGTCCACCAGCCGACCCGCAAGCTCGCTCTTGATCGCCACCAGCGACAAGGTGTGGCCCAACAGGTCGTGCAGGTCGCGGCCGATGCGTTCGCGTTCGGCCATCGCGGCCAGGCGGCCGACTTCATCCTGGGTCAGCCGCAGTTCGGCATCGCGGCGCGCCTTGGCGCGGGCGAACAGCGTTCCGGTCAGCACCATGCCGGCGATCAGCACCGCCATGCCGCTCCACCCCAGGGCCAGGCGCAGGGTCGGCATGACATGGAAGAACTCGGCGACCATGATCGCCAGCAGCAGCGAAGCCACCATCACCGCCCGCTGCGGCGGGAACGCCCAGGCGCACATGGCGCAGGCATAGATCAGGAAGGTCTGGCCGCCGGCATTGATCGGGATCAGCAGGTAACCGATGGCCGCCACCGCGAACACCAGCGGCGCCCGGTCGGCCGGCCCGGTGCGGTAATAGCGGAAATGCAGCGGCAGGAACACCGCGATCGCGACCAGGCTGGCCAGCAGCGGCCAGCCGGCGGCGCGGGGATAGAACACCAGCGGCACGAACACGAAAAACAGGTAGACCAGCGTCACCCACGGGTTGTCGTGGATGTCGTTCCTGTCCACCTGCGCCGGTCCGGTGATCGTGGCCATGAGTCTCCCCGGGCGGAACCTTAGCGGATTTCGACCTGGTCGAGGTCGAAGGCGAACTCACCCTCCGGCGCGCCGGCCGTTATGGCGATGGCGCGCAGGCGGGACGGGTCGGCGCCCTTGAAATCCGCCAGCGCGATGCGGTGCTCGGTCCACCCGGCGGTGGCGGTCACGCCACGTCGCGCCGGCGGTCCGCCCTGCGCGCCGGAAAACAGCAGCACCGACATCTCGCGGCCGTCACCACGCAGATGGAACACCAGCTCGCGCGCGGCGCCGGCATCCATCGCCTGCATCATCTGCTCGCCCGGATTGAAGAAGGCGCCGGCCCAGACCTGCGGCCCGCCAGCGCGCACCACGCCGCTGACGTGCAGCGCACCGGCACTGCCGGCGGCACCACCCGCGCGGCGTTCGATGACCGCTTCGGACTGGCCGCCCGCCATCTGGTCGCTGGTCGCCATCCAGCCGCTGCCGACGCGGCTGTCGATGCGTTCGCCGTCGAAATGGCTGAGCAGGCCGGGATCGAGCACCGGCGATTCGCCGGCGACCAGGCGCCGGTCCACACGCCGGCCGTTTTTCCAGATCATGGCGATGGCGCCGGTGGCGGTGATGTCGGCTCCAGGATTGCCTTCGACCAGCACCAGGTCGGCGCGTTGGCCCGGGGCGATGCGGCCGCGGTCGTCCAGGCCGAAGGCACGCGCCGGGCCGGACGTGGCGGCGGCCAGCGCGCCGGCATTGCCCAGGCCGGCCGCGGCCAGCCGGGCGATCTCTTCGTGCAGGGACGCGCCGTGCGCAGTGTTCGGATTCGGCGCATCGGTGCCGGCGAGGATGGCCACGCCCGCCGCATGCAGGCGGCGCACGCTTTCCACCGCATTCGCCAGCATGGCGGGATCGCCGGCGCCGTCGTGCATGCGTGCGGACAGCGAATCGCGTTGCTCCTGCGAAAGCCAGGCGCGAAACCGGGGATCGTCGGCGAGCGGGCTGCGTTCGCCGGAAAAGCCGGCGATCACGGTGAGCGTCGGTACGACGAAGGCCCCACGTTCGCGCGCCAGGGCGACGAAGGCCTCGTCGGCAGGCGCGTCCTGGAACACGTGCACCAGGCCGTCGGCGCCGTCGCGCAGGGATTCGCGCGCGGCTTCCTGCGCGGAGGCGTGCACAACCGCACGCAGGCCGTTGGCGTGCGCGGCTTCGATCACCGCCGCCGCGGTCGCGGCATCGAGTGTCGGCAGGCGCCGGTCGTCGGTGTACACGTGCAGGTCTTCGCGCACGATCTTGATGAAGTCCGAACCCTCGTCGCGGCGCGAGGCCACCCACGCGGCAGCCTCGCCCGGTGCCGCCAGCGTCGGGACCGTCATGCCGAACTGGGTGCCGTGGCCGCCGGCCGCGGTGGCCAGCGTGCCGGCCGACCAGAGATCGGCCTGGCCGGACTGGCGGATGTCCTCGCGCTCGGCATTCGCCGCCGCCAGCTGCCGGTGGTCGCTGAACATGTCGATCTGGGTGGTGACGCCGAAGCGCAGCGCATCGCGGCGTGCCTCGCCCCAGGTGTGCACGTGCGCGTCGATCAGACCGGGCAGCAGGGTGCGGCCCTTGCCTTCCACGACCTCCCAACCGGCGAGCACTCCGGCATCGGCGCCGATGGTTTCGACCAGGCCATCCTTCACCCGCACGGTGGCGCGTTCGATGAAACGCTCGCCGTCGAACACGCGTACATCGCGGATCACGAATCGCGTCGGATCCGGCCGCGCCGGCGCGGTCGTGGCGGACTCCGGCGCCACCGTCCACAGCAGGCCGCCGAGCGCCAGCACGCTGGCCGCGGCACCGACTTTCAGGAAATTCATGGCCATCACTCCTTGCGCAGCCGGATCGCAGCCAGGGACAGGAACAGCACGGTGGTCACCAGAAGCACGCCCGCGTGCAGCCCGTAGCGCACGTCCTGCACCTGGCCGACCACGCCCAGCGCCATCTGGCCCAGATGCCAGGACGGCCAGACCACGGCCAGTTTCTGCATCAGCGGCGGGAACACGAACAGCGGCATCCACAGGCCGCTGAGCAACGCCATCGGCAGATAGACCAGATTGACGATCGCCACCGCAGCCTGGCCCTTCACCAGCGTGCCGATCCACAGGCCGATGGCGCAGAACGGCAACGTGCCCAGCAGCAGCACCGCCACCAGGCGCAGCCAGTCCAGCGGCGCTATCACCACGCCGCCAAAACCGATCGCCGCGATCGACAGCAGGACCACCACCGCCAGCCCGAAGGCCAGGCTCATGGCGATCTTGGCCAGGAAATAGGCCGAGGTCGGCATCGGCGACACGCGCTTGAGTTCCAGCCAGCCCTGCTGCCGTTCCAGTGCCAGGCCAACGCCAAAACCGAACAGCGCCGGGCCGATCACGCCGAAGGCCGAATAGGTCGCGAACAGGTAGGACGCCTTGTGCAGGCTTCCCCACGAACCCGGCACCAGCAAGGCGAACACCACGTAGAACGCCAGCGGGAAGCAGAGGGTCGGCAGCGCGAAGGCCGGCGTGCGCAGCACGCGCAGGAATTCGTACCAGGCTTCGAGCGCGTGGATGCGCAGTGCTGACGGCGTGCCGAGCGCATCGAGCACGGGATGGGCGGTGGCGTTCATGCGGTCACCTCGTCGGCGGCAGTGGCGGTCAGGGACAGGAAGGCTTCTTCGAGATTGAGCGGCCGCACCTCGAGTTCGGACAGCGCCGGGTCGGCGGCCAGCCAGCGGCGCAGCAGACCCTCGACATCGGGACTGGTGACCTCGAGGCGGCCGGCCTCCGCGACCACGCGGGCGACTTCCGGCCAGTCCGCGAGTTCGGCGGCGGCCAGGGCGCTGCGGGCGCGCACGCGTTTTCCGGCGGCACGGGACTTCAGGCCGGCCGGCGTGTCTTCGGCCAGCACGCGGCCGCCGGCCAGCAGCACGATGCGGTCGGCCAGCGCATCGGCCTCTTCCAGGTAATGCGTCGTCAGCACGATGGCGGTGCCCTCGCCGCGCAGGCGGCGCAGCACGGCCCAGAAGTTGCGGCGCGATTCGACGTCCAGGCCGACCGTGGGTTCGTCCACGAACAGCAGCGGCGCCCGGCCGCAGATCGCCAGCGCGAACTGCACGCGGCGCTGCTGGCCGCCGGACAGTGCGGCATAGGGGCGGTGCGCGAGGTCCTCGAGACCGGCCAGTGCCAGCGTTTCGGCGACCGGGCGCGGCCGGGCGTAGTAGCTGGAGAACAGTCGCACGTGTTCGGCCACGCGCACCGTGTCGGCCAGGCCACCGTCCTGCAGCATCACGCCGATGCCGCGGCGCACGGCCGGGTCACGCGGGTCGGCGCCGAACAGGGTGGCGGCACCGGCATCCGCGCTCAGCCGGCCGGTCAGCAGGCCCAGCGCGGTGGTCTTGCCGGCGCCGTTGGCGCCGAGCACGGCCAGCACTTCGCCGGCGCGGATGTCCAAGTTCACCTGGTCGAGGGCGGTCAGCGCGCCGTAACGCTTCACGGCGCCGCGCAACTGCGCCAGCGGACGGTCGGGGGACAAGGATCGATTCATGGGACACCTCCAGGGTGTCGCCACTCGTTTCCGCGCCCCGCGGCCGGCAGTGGTGGCCGTCAGCGATCGCGCCTGACAGCTGTCACCCGGTGGCCACCGGAATTCAAACGCGTGGGGGTTACGCGGGTCTGGGCGCGGTGGTACCATCGCCGCCAAGTATTTGATTTTCAACGCAAGACTCGGCTAGCGAGGGCCCCGCGGCGCTCCATCTCCGGGTCCGGAGACCGCCATGACCCTGATCGACACGCTCGCCCCGCTGCGCAACCACGCCGGCACCGTCCGCACCCGCGGCCTCGATGACGCCACCGTGCTGCGCCTGGCCGGCCAGTTCCCGGAACTCGCCAACGCCGTGCAGGCCGCGGTCGAGCAGTACGCCGCGATCCGCGCCGAGTTCGCCGACCTGCTGGACCTCGACGAGCAGGCCCAGATCGACGCCGTGCAGGCCGGTTTCGTCAACTTCTACTCCGACGACGCCGTGAACCCCTATGTCGCCCTCGCCGCCTGCGGTCCCTGGGTGGTCACGCTCAAGGGCGCCGTGATCCACGATTCCGGCGGCTACGGCATGCTCGGTTTCGGCCACACGCCGCAGGCCATCCTCGACACGATGGCCAAACCGCAGGTGCTGGCCAACGTCATGACGCCGTCGCTGTCGCAGCTGCGCGTCGTGCGCGCGCTGCGCGCCGAAATCGGCCACAGCCGCGGCGGCTGCCCCTACACCCGCTTCATGTGCCTGAACTCCGGCTCCGAGTCGGTGTCGCTGGCCAGCCGCATCGCCGACGTCAACGCCAAGCTGATGACCGACGCCGGCGGCCGCCATGCCAACCGGGTGATCAAGCGCCTGGTGGTGAAGGGTGCCTTCCACGGCCGCACCGAACGCCCGGCGCTGTATTCCGACTCCAGCCGCAAGACCTACATCCAGCACCTGGCCAGCTTCCGTGGCGAGGACAGCGTGCTGACGGTCGAGCCGTATTCGTCCGAGCAGCTGCGCGCGGCCTTCGCCGCCGCCGAAACCAACGGCTGGTTCATCGAGGCCGTGTTCCTGGAGCCTGTGATGGGTGAAGGCGACCCGGGCCGGCGCTGCCGCCGGAGTTCTACGCCGTCGCGCGCGAGTTGACCCAGGCGCACGGCAGCCTGCTGCTGGTGGATTCGATCCAGGCCGGCCTGCGCGCGCACGGCGTGCTGTCCATCGTGGATTACCCGGGCTTCGAAGGCCTGGAAGCGCCGGACATGGAAACCTATTCCAAGGCGCTCAACGGCGGCCAGTACCCGCTGAGCGTGCTGGCAGTGAACGAACGTGCCGCCGGCCTGTACCGCAAGGGCGTGTACGGCAACACCATGACCGCCAACCCGCGCGCGCTCGACATCGCCGCCACCGTGCTGGACCTGCTGACGCCGGCGCTGCGCAGGAACATCCGCGAGCGCGGCCAGGAGTTCCTGGACAAGCTGGCCAAGCTGCGCGACGAGCTGGGCGGCGGCCTGATCACCAAGATCCAGGGCACCGGCCTGCTGTTCTCCTGCGAGCTCGACCCGTCGTTCAAGTGCTACGGCGCCGGCTCCACCGAGGAGTACATGCGCGAACACGGCATCGGCGTGATCCACGGCGGCACCAATTCGCTGCGTTTCACCCCGCACTTCAATGTCACCAGCGAGGAAGCGGACCTGGTGATCGAGCACATCCGCCAGGCCCTGCTCAAGGGCCCGCGCAAGTCGCAGGCCGAAGCGGCCTGACCTGAACAAGCCGAACCAGGTTCATTTTCTTTCTCGCTGAGACTCCGTCTCAGCGAGAAAGAAAATGAACCTGGTTCGCGTCAAACCGGCGGCGCGTTTCCAGAGCAGTCGGGTCAGCGGCGGCAGCTTTCCCGCCAGCCCCAGCACCTGGCCGCGCAGCAGCGTCGGCCACATCGCGTCGTTGCTGAAGGCGCGGTTGATCGCCTCGAAACTGTGCGCGGCGATCGCGTTCTCACTGCGCCGTCCGCGCGCCCAGCGCGCCAGCCGGTGCGGCGTGGCGAAATCCGATCCCCGTTCACCGGCCTGGCGCCAGGCCAGGCGCAGCGCAGCGATGTCGCGCAGCCCCAGGTTCACGCCCTGCCCCGCCAGCGGATGCACGACATGGGCGGCGTCGCCGGCCAGCACCACGCGGCCCGCCACGTAGTCCCTGGCCAGTTGCCGGCGCAGCGGGAACGCGACCCGTTCCGACACCGAGGTGAGCTCGCCCAGGCGGGCATCGAAGGCGCGCGTGAGCTCGCGCAGGAATGTCGTGTCGTCGACGGCGAGCAGGCGCGTGGCTTCGTCGTCGGGCAGCGTCCACACGATCGAACAGCGGCCGTCGGCGCAGGGCAGGAAAGCCAGCGGCCCGGTCGGCAGGAAACGTTGCCAGGCGGTGTCTTCGTGCGGGAACGCGGTACCGACGTAGGCGACCAGGCCGCGTTGGCCATAGTCGTGGCGTTCGCTCGGCAGGTCCGCCAGTCCGCGCACCCGCGATGCGGCGCCGTCGGCACCCAGCAGCAGACGCGCGCGCAGGCGCTGGCCGTCCTGCAGCACCGCGGTCACCGTGTCCTCGTCCTGTTCAAGGGTGTCCAGCCGGCCGGTGAAACGCTGCAGGCCCGGTTCGCGGCCGCAGGCGGCCCACAGGCGGTCCACCAGCAGGCCGTGTTCGACGATGTGGCCCAGCGAATCGCGACCCAGCGCATCGGCGTCGAAGGCCAGTTCACCGCCACCCGCCGCGTCCCATACGCGCATGCGGCGATAGGGCTGTGCACGCGCGGCCAGCACCGAAGGCCAGACGCCGAGATCGGCCAGCAGCGCCGCGTTGTCCGGCGCGAATGCATAGACGCGAAGATCGGGCGCGTCGGCGTGCCAGGCCGGCGGTTCGTGCGCCTCGACCAGGGCCACGCGCTGGCCGTCGCGCGCGGCCGCGAGCGCCGCGGCGCTGCCGACCACGCCGGCGCCGATCACCACCAGGTCGAATCCGGCGCGGCGGTTCATGCGCCACCCCGCGACAGCACCGGCACACGCCCGCGGAACCCCATCGCGCCGGCCACCAGCGGGTCTGCGAGGCCCGGCACATGGCCAAGCGCGAGCAGTCCGAGCGAACGCAGCAAGTGCATCGGGAAACTTCCATTGGCGGTGGCGCGCGCCAGGCCGTCGCTGAAAGCCAGGGTGCGTTCGCGGTCTTCGCGGCGCGCTTCGACGTAGGCGGCGAGCACCGGTGCGGCGCCCGGATCTTCGCCCACCAGCCCTTCCGCCAGCGACAGTGCATCGCGCAGTCCAAGGTTGAACCCCTGGGCGCCGATCGGATGCAGGGTCTGCGCCGCATTGCCCATCACCACCAGGCGTGGCGCGGTGAGCCGTTCGGCCACCACCCGCACGATCGGATAGCCGCCCCGCGCGCCGACCCGCAACACGCGGCCGGCACGCCAGCCGAAACGCTGCTGGAAATACGACGCATAACCGGCGTCGTCGAGCGCCAGCACCCGCGCCGCGTCTTCGCGCGCGACGCCGCAGATGGCGCCGTAGTGGCCGCCTGCCATCGGCAGCAGCGCCACCGGCCCCTCGTCACTGAACCGTTCGTAGGCGGTGCCGTCGGGCGCACGGTCGGTGGCGACGCTGCAGACCACCAGGGTCTGGCCGTAGTCGTGTTCTTCGGCGCCGATGCCGTGGGCGGCGCGCGCCAGCGACCGGCTGCCGTCGGCGGCGACCAGCAGGCGCGTGCGCAACCGGCGCTCGCTTCCGTCCTGTTCGATCCACACCACCGGCCCGTCGGCATCCGGCTGAACACGGATCACCTGCGCGGGACGATGCCGGACCAGATCGCCGCAGGCCGACAGCCTGGCCTCGAGCGCCTGGCCCAGTTCGCGCGCCAGCACCACGGCGCCGAAAGCCTCGCGGCCATGTTCGGCAGCCTCCAGGCGCACGCTGCCGAAATCCCCGGCGCGGCTGACGTGGATGCGCCGGATCGGAGCGGGCGGCGTGGCCAGGCGCGGCAGCACGTCCAGTGCCTGCAGCGCATTCAGGCTGGCCTGGGCCAGGGCGAGCTTGCGCTCGTCGAAACCCGGCGCGCCCGCCTGCGGGGCACTGGCCTCGACCTGGCCCACGCGCCAGCCGCTGCGGTCGAGCGCGCAGGCCAGCGCGCTGCCCACCAGGCCACCGCCGAGGATCAGGATGTCGTGGTCGTAAGCGTCATCGCGCACCATGCGGCGATGATACGCGCCCGCCCCGGGCCCGCCCACGCCTGGCCCGCTGGCGCTCCACTTCCGCTAAAATGCCGGCCTGACCCAAGGAAGCCGGACCCATGACCCTGACCACCCGCTCGCGCCTGACCATCTTCCCTGGTGCTGGCCGCCGTGATGGCCGCGACCCGCCTGAACCACTTCGGCGTGGTGCCGGACGCGTCCTGGGCGGTGTTCTTCATCGCCGGTTTCTACCTGCGCGGCAGCGCCCGCTGGGCCTTCCCGGCACTGATGGTGCTGGCGGTGGCGGTGGACTACCTGGTGATCACCCAGGCCGGCCTGAGCTTCTGGAACCACTACTGCGTGTCCCCGGGCTACTGGTTCCTGCTGCCGGCGCACTTCAGCCTGTGGGCCGCGGGCAGCCTGCTGCGCCGCCATTACCACGGCCTGCAGCCCAACACCCCTGGGCCTGCTGGTGCTGATGGTGTTCGGCGGCGTGGCGCTGTGCCACTTCTTCGCCCAGGGCGGCTTCTACTGGCTCAGCAGCCAGGTCGCCGAACCGACCGTGGCCGGCTGGGCCAAGAACTACGCCGACTGGTTCCTGCCCTACCTGCGCACCACCGGCATCTACGTCGCCATCGCCACCGTCGCGCATGTCGCCATCACCCTGATGGCGCGCCACGCCCCGTCCGCGGGCCGCACGGCGCACTGACCGGGCGATGGGCAACCGCCTGTCGAAGATCTACACCCGCACCGGCGACGACGGCAGCACCGGCCTGGGCGACGGTTCGCGCGTGGCCAAGGATTCGGCCCGCGTCACCGGCTATGGCACCGTGGACGAAGCGAACTCGGCGATCGGCCTGGTGCTGGCCTGCGATATCCCCGACGACGTGCGCGCGGTGCTGGTGTCGGTGCAGCACCAGATGTTCGACCTCGGCGGCGAGCTGTGCATCCGGGCCATGCCGCCATCTTCGATGCCGACATCCAGCGCCTTGAAGACCAGCTCGATGGCTTCAACGCCGACCTGCCGCCGCTGAAGGACTTCATCCTGCCCGGCGGCGGCCTGGCGGCCGCGCACTGCCACCTCGCCCGCACCATATGCCGTCGCGCCGAGCGCGAAGTGGTGACGCTGTCGCACCATGACGCCGTGCGGCCCGAGGCGATCCGCTACCTCAACCGCCTGTCCGACCTGCTGTTCGTGCTGTCGCGGGTGCTGGCACGCGCCAGCGGCCACGGCGAGGTGCTCTGGAACCACGAGCGCCGCAAGGGCTAGCGTGCTGCTCTACACGCACCCGGCCTGCCTTTCGCACGATCCCGGCGCCGGACACCCGGAATGCCCCGCCCGGCTCGAAGCCGTGCTGCACGCGCTGCGCGCCACCTTCCCGGCGCTGCCCTGGCGCGAGGCACCACGGGCATCGCGCGACGCCGTGCTGCGTGTCCACGCGCGCGCACTGGTGGCCGACGTGCTCGACACGCCCTTCGAAGGGCACCGGCGCCTGGATGAGGACACGGCCATGTCCGTCGATTCACCGGAAGCCGCGCTGCGCGCCGCCGGCGCCGGCATCGCCGCGGTGGACGCGGTGATGGCGGGCGAATCCAGCCATGCCTTCTGCGCCGTGCGCCCGCCCGGCCACCACGCCACCGGTGACACCGCGATGGGCTTCTGCCTGTTCAACGCGGTCGCGGTCGCGGCCGCGCATGCCGTGCACGCGCATGGCCTCGAGCGCGTGGCGATCGCCGACTTCGACGTGCACCACGGCAACGGCAGCCAGGACATCTTCGCGAACGAGCCGCGGGTGATGTACGCCAGCTCGCACCAGATGCCGCTGTATCCCGACAGCGGCCGTCCGGAGGAGCGCGGCGTCGGCAACATCGCCAATGCGCCGCTGGCGCCGGGCGCGGGCAGCGAAGCCTTCCGCGCCGCCTGGTCGCGCACACTGCTGCCGGCGCTGGAGGCCTTCTCCGGCCGCAGCTGCTGCTGGTGTCCGCCGGTTTCGATGGCCACCGGCTGGATCCGCTGGCCGACCTGGAGCTCGAGGCCGAAGACTACCGCTGGCTCAGCGCCGAACTGGCGGCGCTGGCCGGGCGCCACGCCGGCGGCCGCGTGGTGTCGCTGCTCGAGGGCGGTTACAGCCTGGCGGCGCTGCGCGCCTGCAGCGTGGCGCATCTGCGGGGTCTTGGCGCCTGAACGCAAGGCATCGCGTGTTGCCCCGATAGGCGCCTTGCGCCAAGCTAGCGCGTCTTTTTCCGGGAACCCCCGTGCGCCGTCCAGCCCTTCGACTGCTCCCCGTCTGCCTGGCCATGGCCTGCACCGCCCGCGCCCATAACCCGAAGCACCCACCTGGGAGCTGTGCCCCGTCACCGACGCGCTGCCGCTGTTCCAGCCGCTGCCGGAGGCGGGAACCAAGGCCGTGCGCGAAGGCCTCGCCACCGACATCAGTGCCGAACGCCTGGACGTGAGCCGGGAGAAGGTCACCGTGCTCACGGGCAAGGTGGAGCTGCAGCGCGGCGAGCAGTGGCTGGGCACCGACCAGCTGACCTACGAACACGAAGCGGAAACCTTCGTCACCGAAGGTCCCGTGAAATACCAGGATCGCGGCCTGCGCTTCCTGGCCGAAAAAGCCGAGGGCGACCAGAAGGCCGACGTGGTGCGCCTGGACAAGGTGCAGTACCAGTTCAATGAAAACGTCGGCAATGGCGCCGCCGAATCCATCACGCTGCAGGGCGACCTGGGCCGGATGGAACAGGGCACCTATTCGACCTGCCCACCGGGCCAGCGCCAGTGGGAGTTTTCCGCCAGCCGCATCGACGTGGACCAGGAAGAGGCGATGGGCACCGCGCGCAATGCCACCCTCCGCCTGGGCGGCGTGCCCGTGCTGTGGCTGCCGTACATCCGGTTCCCGACCGACGACCGTCGCCGCACCGGCCTGCTGGCGCCCAAGCTCGGCTACGACGACCGCAACGGCATCGAATACGAACAGCCGATCTACCTGAACCTGGCACCGAACTACGACGCCACGCTGACCCCGCACGTGCTGGGCCAGCGTGGCCTGATGCTGGGCAGCGAATTCCGGTACCTCAGCCAACGCCACCGGGGCGTGATCGACGGCACCTGGCTTCCAGACGACGACATCACGGGCTACGACCGTGGCCTGGGATCATGGCGCCACCTCACGAAGCTGGGGCCGCACTGGAATGCCACGGCCAACCTCAACCATGTCAGCGACGTGGATTATTTCGAGGATTTCGGCGAGTCGCTCGACTCGACCACCATCACGACCATCACCAGCCGCGCCGGGCTGTATGGCCGTGGCCTGGGCTGGAACGCCGGACTCTGGGCACAGAGCTGGCAGATCGCCAGCCCGAGCCTGCGCCCGGGTGAAGAACCCTACCGGCGCCTGCCCACCGCCGAAGTCACCTGGAACCGCCCGTTCGCCAACTGGTTCGAACTGGGGCTGCGCGCAGAGGCCACCCGCTTCCAGCACGAAACCCTCGCCGGCGGCGAACGGATGGACGTCAAACCCTACCTGCGCCTGCCGTTCGGTGGTGCATCGTGGTTCCTGACGCCGGAATTCGCGTGGCGCTACACCACCTACCAGCTCGACGACAGCCTGGTGCCCGCGAACGGGGACGACACCCCCAGCCGCAGCGTGCCGATCATGAGCCTGGACGCAGGCGCGGTGTTTGAACGCGACTTCGAATGGCAGGGAGGCGACTACCTGCAGACGCTGGAGCCGCGCCTGTTCTACCTGCACGTTCCCTATCGCGACCAGGACGACCTGCCGCTGTTCGACACCCAGCCGCTGACCTTCAGCTGGCCTGCCTTGTTCCGCGACAACCGCTTCGGCGGCGCCGACCGGCAGGGCGATGCGGACCAGGTCACCATGGCGCTCACCAGCCGCATCCTGAGTTCCCAGGATGGCCGCGAACTGATCAGCGCGAGCGTCGGCCGCATCCATTATTTCGAGCCGCCACGGGTCACCGTGCCCCGTGCGCCGCCGTTGTCCGAGGACGGCTCGGCCTGGGTCTTCGAAGCCAGCATCTCGCCCTCCGAAAACTGGAGCCTGGGCGTGGCCCAGCAGTGGGACCCCGATACGGAACTCACCGCCCTGTCGGCCGTGCGCGGCCAATGGCTTTTCGGCGACGGCGGGCTGGTGAACGCCGCATACCGTTATCGAAACGACCTGGTCGAACAGACCGACATTTCCTTCGTCGTGCCGATCGACCTGCGCTGGCGCCTGATCGGCCGCTGGAACTATTCGCTGCGCGACCAGGCCACCCTCGAAGCCCTCGGCGGCATCGAGTGGAAGAGCTGCTGCATCGCCGTGCGGGTCATGGGCCGTCGTTACCTCGCCGAAGTCGACGGCGAGGCGAATACCGGCATTTACCTTGAGCTGGAGCTGAACGGCGTCGGCAGCATCGGCCGCGACACGGACCGTCTGCTCCATGATGCTATCCTTGACTACTCCCGTTGACCCCATGGCGCCGGCCCCGGCGCCGGAGCCCGCCCCCGCATGAAGAACGCCCTTTCCACCGTCCTGGCTGCCCTGCTGGCCCTGTGTTCCACCGCGGCGCCGTCACTGGCCCAGGCCCAAGCCCAGGAACCACCGCCATCGACGGCATCGTCGCCGTCGTGGACGAGGATGTGATCCTGCGCAGTGAACTCGACCGCGCGGTCAACAACATCATGGCCCAGTACGCCTCCCAGCCTGGCCAGCTTCCGCCCCGCGACGTGCTGGAACGGCAGGTCCTCGACCGCCTCGTGCTGATGCGCCTGCAGCTGGTCCAGGCCCAGGACACCGGCATCCGCGTAAGCGACAGCGAACTGAGCCAGGCCATCCAGAGCGTGGCCACGCGCAACCGCATGACCCAGGACCAGCTGCGCCAACGCCTTGCCGCCGACGGCATCAGCTACGAGGAATTCCGCAACAGCCTGCGCGAGGAGATGCTGGTCGAGCGCCTGCGCCAGCGTTACATCCAGAGCCGCGTCCAGGTCAGCGAGACCGAGATCGACCAATTGCTGGCGCTGCGTGAAATCGGCGGCCCGGAAGTGCGCCTGGCGAACATCGTGGTCGCGCTGCCCGACGGCGCCACGCCCGAGCAGGTGGCCACCGCCCAGCGCAAGATCGAAGGCATCCGCAACGTGATCCTGAGCGGCGAACTGGACTTCCGCGCGGCCGCCATCCGCTATTCCGACTCGCAGAACGCGCTCGATGGTGGCGAGATCGGCTGGCGCGGACTCGACGCGATACCGCCCGCTTTCTCCAACATCATCCGCGGCATGAAGGCCGGCGACATCACCCAGCCGCTGCGCGGGCCGAACGGCTACCAGCTGATCCACGTCTCCGAGACCCGCGAGGCCAGCCAACAGACGGTCACCGAATACAACGCCCAGGGCCTGATGGTCCGCGTCACCCCGACGGTGCCGGTCGAGGTCGCCCGCCAGAAGATCGAGGCCCTGCACGGCCGCATCGCCGCCGGCGAGGATTTCGCGGCCATCGCGCGCGCCGAATCCGACGACACCCTCACCCGCTCCGATGGTGGCGACATGGGCTGGTTCGTCATCAACGCCTGGGGCACCGCGATCGGCAACCAGATCCAGAGCCTGGCCGACGGCCAGCTGTCACAGCCGTTCCAGAGCGCGGTCGGCTGGCATGTGGTGAGGCGCCTGGGCACCCGCGAACAGGACGTGACCGAAACGAACCGCCGCAACCAGGCGCGCGAGATCATCGCGCAGCGCAAGGCGGAAGAGGAATTCGAGCGCTTCCTGCGCCAGATCCGCTCCGAAGCCTACGTCGAGAGCCGCCTGGCGGCGCCCGAAGCGGCCACCTGACGCCGATGCGGCCCCGGCTGGCCCTGGTTGCTGGCGAGCCGGGCGGCATCGGGCCCGAACTGTGCGTGCGGCTGGCCCAGCGGCCGGTCGCCGCCGACCTGATCGCCTACGCCGCCCCGGAAACCCTGCTGGCCGCTGCCGCGGCCCTGGGCCTGCCCTTGCGGCTGCGTGAACCGGGCCAGGCCACCGCCACCGGCGAGCTGGCGCTGCACCCCATTCTCCAAGCCCACGCCCCGCATTTCGGCCATGCCGATCCGGCCAATGCGCCGGCGGTGATCGCCGCGCTGGAACAGGCCGGCGCCGCCTGCCTGTCCGGCGAACTGCAGGGACTGGTCACTGGTCCGGTGCACAAGGCCAGCATCAACGCCGGCGGCATCGCCTACTCCGGCACCACCGAGCTGCTGGCGCGCCAGGCGGGCACCGAAGTCGTGATGATGCTGGCCAACCCCTCGCTGCGGGTCGCCCTGGCCACCACCCATCTACCGCTGCGCGCCGTGCCCGATGCGATCACCGGTGATGGACTCAAGCGCACGCTGCGCATCGTGCACGCCGCACTGCGACGCGACTTCGGCCTGGTGGCGCCACGTATCGCCGTGCTGGGCCTGAACCCGCACGCCGGCGAAGACGGCCACCTGGGCCGCGAAGAACTCGACGTCATCCTCCCGGCACTGCAGGCGCTGCGCGCCGAAGGCCTGGACCTGGTCGGCCCACTGCCGGCCGACACCGCCTTCCTGCCGAAGAAGCTGGCCGGTTTCGACGCTGTGCTGGCCATGTACCACGACCAGGGCCTGCCGGTGCTCAAGCACAGCGGCTTCGAGCAGGCGGTCAACATCACCCCTGGGCCTGCCCTACCCGCGCGTGGCGGTGGACCACGGCACCGCGCTGGAACTGGCGGGACACGGCAGCGCCGACCCGTCCAGCCTGTTCGCGGCCGCCGACTTGTGCGCCCGGCTCGCGGCCCGCAGGATGCCGGCATGAGTTCCTTCAAGGCCCCCGAAAAAAGCCTCGGCCAGCACTTCCTCACCGACCGCAGCTATATCGACCGGATCGTGATGGCGGTGAACCCGAAGCCGGGCGACCGCCTGGTCGAGATCGGCCCGGGCCAGGGCGCGATCACCTTCCCGCTGCTGAAGAAACACGGCGAACTGACCGTCATCGAGTTCGACCGCGACCTGATCACGCCGCTGATGGAAGGTTCGGAGGGCGTGGGCCGCCTGACCATCATCCACAAGGACGTGCTGCAGGTGGACTTCAGCCGGCTGGCCGGCGACGAGGGCCCGCTGCGCCTGGTCGGCAACCTGCCCTACAACATCTCCTCGCCGATCCTGTTCCATGCGCTGGAACACGCCGGCGCAGTGCGCGACATGCACTTCATGCTGCAGAAGGAAGTGGTGGACCGCATGGCCTGCGGCCCCGGCACCAAGGTGTACGGCAGGCTGAGCGTCATGTTGCAGGCGTACTGCACGGTCACGGCGCTGTTCGACGTGCCGCCCGGCGCGTTCCGGCCGCCGCCGAAGGTCGACTCCGCGGTGGTGCGGCTGGTGCCGCGCGATCCCGCCACGATCGGCATCACCGATCCGGTGCTGTTCGAGAACGTGGTGCGCGACGCTTTCGGGCAACGTCGCAAGACGCTGCGCAACGCGCTTTCGCAGGTCTGCTCCGGCGCGCAGATCGAAGCCGCCGGCCTGCGCCCGGACGCACGCGCGGAGCAGCTGGAAGTGGCTGATTTCGTGAGGCTGACGGCCCATCTCGCCAAACTGCCCCCGGCCGAGCGGACTGCGTAGAATGGCGGCATGGATTCGCCCCTGCACGCCATCGAAGTGATCGTCAGCACCCGCTACCTCGACGACCAGTCGATCCCGGAGGACGACCGCTACGTCTTCGCCTACAGCATCCGCATCCACAACGTCGGCCAGGTCCCGGCCCGGCTGATCAGCCGCCACTGGCTGATCACCGACGCCAACGGCAAGGTGCAGGAGGTGCGCGGCGAGGGCGTGGTCGGCGAGCAGCCCTGGCTGCGGCCCGGCGAACATTTCGAGTACACCTCCGGCGCCGTGCTCGAAACCCCGCTGGGCACCATGCACGGCAGCTACCAGATGCTGGCCGACGACGGCACCGCTTTCGACGCCATGATCGACCCCTTCACCCTGTCCATCCCGCGGACGCTGCACTGATGGCCACCTACGCCATCGGCGACGTCCAGGGCTGTTATGACGCGCTGCAGCGGCTGCTGGAGGGCATCCGCTTCGACCCGGCCCTGGATCGCCTGTGGTTCTGTGGCGACCTGGTCAACCGCGGCGGCCAGTCGCTGGAAACGCTGCGCCTGGTGCACTCGCTGGCCATCCACAGCACCATCGTGCTGGGCAACCACGACCTGTCGCTGCTGGCCATCTCCACCCGGCGCGAAGCCGACCAGCGCAAGGTCAACCCCGACCTGCAGCGCGTGCTGTTCGCCGACGACCACGAAGTGCTGATCGGTTGGCTGCGCCGCCAGAAGCTGATGCACGTGGACCGCACGCTCGGTTTCGCCATGGTGCACGCCGGCCTGGCGCCGAAATGGACGATCAGCCTGGCCGAGGCGCGCGCGCGCGAGGTCGAGGAAAAACTGCAGGGCGACGGCTTCTTCAAGCTGGTGAAGAACATGTATGGCGACAAGCCGGCCTGGTCGCCCAAGCTCACCGGCGTGGACCGCCACCGCGCCATCATCAACGTCTTCACCCGGCTGCGTTACTGCACGCCCAGCGGCCGCATCGGTTTCGACGACAAGGGGCGCCCCGGCACCCAGAAACCCGGCATGTATCCGTGGTTCGAAGTGCCCGGCCATGCCCCGCGCGAGTTGCCGGTGGTCTGCGGCCACTGGTCCACGCTCGGCCTGTTCATGGGCCTGGGCGTTTACGCCATCGACACCGGCGCGGTCTGGGGCGGCAAGCTCACCGCGATGGAACTGGGCCAGGAACTGCGCCTCTACCAGGTCCCGGGCCGCGAAGTGCCGGCCGGCACCCGCGTCGAAGACTGAGAAATCCATCACATTTCTGGTCGCCTGCCGCGGCCGATTAGTGCCGCACCTCGGTTCAGGCGGGGTATGGTCACCCTGCCTGTCCCGCTTCAAGGAGTCGTTCCATGCACCGTTCCCTCGCCATCCTGACCCTGGCCCTGCTGCTGGCCTCCCCGGTCCTGGCGCAGACCGCCGCCGATCCCGCCATGCACATGGCGACGCTGAAATCCCAGCTCGCGCCCGGCAAGCAGATCTTCATTTCCCGCCAGATGGACCTCACGCCGGCCGAGGAAGCCGACTTCTGGCCGGTCTACGATGCCCACCAGAGCGAGCTGGCCGACCTCGTGCTGCGCCGCCGCGCCGCGGCCACGGCGTACGCCCGGCTGGCCAGCCTGGACGAGGACCAGGCCACCGAGCTGGCCGAGGAAATGGCGGAAATCGACATGGAAGAGGCCCGCCTCAACGAGCAGACCTATTCGCGCATGAGCCGCGTGCTGCCGGCGACCAAGGCCCTGAAGTACCTGCAGCTCGAGCGCCAGCTGTCCACCCTGCTGCGTTACGAGCTGGCGGCCAACACGCCGCTCTGAGGCATCCCGGCGCCCCGGCGCCGGTAGTCCACGAAGTCGAAGGCGAAAGCATGCCGCGCATCCGCGGCATGCGCTTCGCGCGCCACCGGCTCCCAGTCGTCCGCGGCCCACTGCGGGAAAAACGCATCCGCACCCTCGACCCGGGTGTGCACATGGGTCAGGTGCAGGCGGCTGGCCAGCGGCAAGGCCAGCGCGTAGACCTCGCCACCGCCGATCACCACCAATTCCCCATCCGGGCAGCCCGCACGGGCCGCGTCAAGCGAAGCCACGGCCTCCATGCCCGCGAACGGCACCTGGCCGGAACGCGTCAGCACCAGGTTGCGGCGGTCGGGCAGCGCGCGACCCAGCGATTCGGCGGTCCTGCGCCCCATCAGCACGGTCTTGCCCAGGGTCAGGGCCTTGAATCGTTTCAGGTCGTCGGGCAGCCGCCAGGGCAGTTCATTGCCGCGGCCGATCGCCAGCTGGCGATCAATCGCCGCGACCAGGACCAGCCCGCTCACACCGCCACCGGCGCCTTGATGGCGGGCAGTGGGTCGTAAGCCTCGATGGTGATGTCTTCGTAGCGCATCGCGAACAGGTCGGTCGCCTCCGGCGCCAGAACCAGCTTGGGCAGCGGCCGCGGCGTGCGAGCCAACTGCTCGCGCGCCTGCTCGAAATGGTTGCTGTAAACGTGGGCGTCGCCGAGCGTGTGCACGAAGTCGCCGACGCCCAGGCCGCAGTGCCGCGCGATCATGTGGGTCAGCAGTGCATAGCTGGCGATGTTGAACGGCACGCCCGGGAAGATGTCGGCCGAACGCTGGTAGAGCTGGCAGCTGAGCTTCCCGTCCGCCACGTAGAACTGGAACATGGTGTGGCAGGGCATCAGCGCCATCTGCGGCAGTTCGGCCACGTTCCAGGCGCTGACGATCAGCCGGCGCGAATCGGGGTTGCGCCCGATCTCGTCCACTACCCAGCGCAACTGGTCTATCTCGCGGCCATCCAGGCCGGTCCAGCGCCGCCACTGCTTGCCGTAAACCGGGCCAAGGTCGCCGTTTTCATCGGCCCACTCGTCCCAGATCGTGACCTTGTTGTCGCGCAGGTAGCCCACGTTGGTGTCGCCGCGGATGAACCACAGCAGCTCGTGGATGATCGAACGCAGGTGCAGCTTCTTGGTGGTGACGAGCGGAAAACCTTCGTTGAGGTCGTACCGCATCTGCCAGCCGAACACCGAACGGGTGCCGGTGCCGGTACGGTCGGCTTTTTCCGCACCGTGTTCCATCACGTGGCGCAACAGTTCGAGGTATTGGCGCATCAGGCGGCTCCGGGCGCCGAAGAAGGCGCAAGCGTGGGTGAATGGCGCGACAGCCAGAGCAGGAACAGCCCCAGCGCCACCAGCGGCAAGGACAGCACCTGGCCCATCGTCACCCAGCCCCAGGCGAGGTAGCTGATATGCGCGTCCGGCTCGCGGATGAACTCCACCGCGAAACGGAACACGCCGTAGAGCAGCGCGAACAGGCCCGACACCGCATAACGCGGCCGCGGCTTGCGCGAGTACCAGACCAGCACGACCAGCATCACCAGACCCTCGAGCGCGGCCTGGTAGAGCTGCGACGGGTAACGTGCGAAAGCGTCGAGCGCGCCGGAGGCGTGCAGCTCGCGCAGCTGTTCGGCCGGCAGGCGGGCGTATTCGGCCGGCAGGCTGGCGGGAAACACCACGCCGCCGTCACCCCCGGTCAACTTGCCCCAGAGCTCGCCGCCGATGTAGTTGCCGAGACGGCCGAAACCGAGGCCGGCCGGCACCAGCGGCGCGACAAAATCCATCGTGTCGAAGAAGTGCAGCTGCTGCCGGCGCGTCCACCAGGCGGCGGCCAGCATCACGCCGATCAGGCCACCGTGGAAGCTCATGCCGCCTTCGTTGATCTTCAGCAGCATCAGCGGGTTGGCCAGGAAGGCCTCGAAACCGTAGAACAGCACGTAACCCAGGCGACCGCCCAGCACGACGCCCAGCATGCCGTAGAAAAGCAGGTCGCCAAAACCTTCCTCGTTCACGCCCGGCAGCCGGCCGGCCCGCACCCGGCGACGCCCCAGCCACCAGGCGACGCCAAAGCCCAGCAGGTACATCACGCCGTACCAGTGGATGCCGTGCGGCCAGAACGGCAGGGTAACGGCCAGCGGGTCGATATCGTGCAACAGGGTCATGCGGGCTCCGGGCGGCGAAGGGACACGGCTTGGTTCGGTTGCCGGCTGACGTCCGCGTCAGCCGTGCCGTTTCTGTTTTCGCTTCGCCAGGATGTTCAGGGTCTCGACGCCGGCCGAGAAGGCCATGGCGAAGTACAGGAACTTGCGGTCGATGTGGTATTCGAAGCCGTCGGCGATCAGGGCCACGCCGACCAGGATGATGAAGGCCAGGGCCAGCATCTTCACGGTCGGGTGCCGGTC
Organism: Arenimonas daejeonensis; assembly: GCF_007993735.1. Lineage (GTDB taxonomy): Bacteria > Pseudomonadota > Gammaproteobacteria > Xanthomonadales > Xanthomonadaceae > Arenimonas > Arenimonas daejeonensis. The sequence continues at coordinate 2,900,874 of NZ_CP042453.1, forward strand.
GATGAAGTCGCCGATCGGGTTGGCGGCGAACAGCATCACCGCCACCGCGATCAGGATCGCGGCGACCATCACCCAACGGTTGTTGACCATTCCCACCGCGGTGATGACCGAGTCGAACGAGAACACGATGTCGATGACGGCGATCTGGGCGATGACATAACCGAACACCGCCGAAGGCCGGGTGCCGATGTCCTCTTCCTCGCCGCGGCCCTCGACCGAGTCGTGGATCTCCATCGTGCCCTTGACCAGCAGGAACAGGCCGCCGGCGATCAGCACCAGGTCGCGCACCGAGAAGTCCTGGCCGAACAGGTGGAAGAGGCTGTTCTGCATGGTGGCCAGGTAGGCCAGCGACAGCAGCAGCAGGATGCGGGAGATGCAGGCCAGGGCCAGGCCGAACTTGCGGGCCTTGGGCCGCTGTTCCGGCGGAAGCTTGCTCACCGCGATGGAGATGAACACCAGATTGTCGATGCCCAGCACGATCTCGAGCGTGGTCAGGGTCGCCAGGGCGATCCAGATTTCGGTGCTGTACATCCATTCCATCGTGGCGAAGCCTCAGTTCAATTCAGGTAACGGGGACCGAGGATCAGGCCCCAGCAGATCAGTACGTTCATGTCGGCCAGGAACACCGCGGCCGAACCCATGTCCTTGGCGCGCCCGGCCAGTTCGTGGTGCTCCGGGCCCCAGCGGTCCACGACCGCCTCGACCGCCGAATTGAGCACTTCGATCACCAGCACCAGCATCATCGAGCCGACCAGGATCGAACGTTCGACCCCGTCGCCGCCCAGCCACAGCGCCAGCGGCGCCAGCAGCACGAACAGATAGACCTCGAGCCGGAACGAAGATTCCACGTCCCAGGTCGCACGCAGGCCCTTCATGGACCACAGGAACGCCTGCCAGGCCCGGAACGGGCTGCGCGGAGCGTGGCTGCCGGTGCTGTCCGCCATGGCCGGGCTCAGTCCTGGGAGGCGGGGCGCAGGCCGGGGATCGGCATGGAGGTCGGGCTCGGTGACGGAACGCAGGTCCGGCATTTTGCCACAGTCCGTCCTCCCGGCCCCGTGCCGGGCCGGCCCTGACCTTGTGCACTGGGGGAGCCCACCCCAGATCGGGATCATCCCCGACCCCCGATGGAGCCTTACATGTTCAATCCCGAACGCCTGCTCGGCCAGTTGATGGGCGATGCCCTCTCCGGCCAGCTCGGCGGCAAGAAGCGCAAGCGCTCGGCGTCGTATTCGTCCTCCTCGGGCCTGGGCGGCCTGATGGGCGGGATGTCCGGCGGCACCAAGGCCAAGCTGGGCCTGGGCCTGCTGGGCATCGCGGTCGCGGCCTACCAGCACTACCAGCAACAGCCCGGGGGCGGGTCGGCACCGAACCCCTTGGCCGGCACGGGCGCCGCCATGCCGCCGCCTCCGCCGGGCGCCACGGCGAGCCCACCGCCGCCTCCGCCGCCGGCCGCCTCCACGCCGGCGCGCACCGAACAGGCCATGCACCTGCTGCGCGCCATGATCACCGCCGCGCACGCCGACGGCCTGATCGACGCCGGAGAGCGTGAATCGATCCTCGGCCGCGCCCGCGAGGCCGGCCTGGACGCCGACAGCCTGCAGGCGCTCGACGCCGAGATCCGCGCGCCGTTCACGGTCGAACAACTGGTCGCGCGCACGCCCGACAACCTGCGCGCCGAGGTCTACGCCGCCGCACTCATCGCCATCACCACCGACACCGAGGCCGAACGTGCATTCCTGGACCGGCTTGCCGGCCAGTTGTCGCTCGACGAGGCGGCGCGCCGCGACATCCACGGCCAGCTCGGTCTGGACTGAACGTTTCGGGACTGAAGTCCCTCCCACAGTAATCCCTTCTGTGGGAGGGACTTCAGTCCCGACCTCCCCACACCCCCGCAAGGAGTTCGCCATGCACCAGTGGTTCCTCAGCTACAACGGCCAGCAGATGGGTCCGCTCGACCACGCCGCCGCGATCGCGCAGGCGGCGAAGAATCCGGACGGCCACTGCTGGCGCCAGGGATTCGCCGAATGGATGCCGATCAGCGCCTGCACCGAGCTGCGCGCCGAATCGGCCGCGGGCGCGATGGCCGTGCCGACGCCGCCGCCGGCGGCTTCCAGCCAGCGCAGCGACGTCATCGACTACAGGATCTACGGCGAGGACATGCAGTTCGTCGAGATCGAACTCGACCCGGGTGAAAGCGCGGTCGCCGAGGCCGGTTCGCTGATGTACAAGGAATCGGTGGTCAGCATGGACACCGTGTTCGGCGACGGCACCGCCAGTTCGGCCGGCGGCGGTTTCATGGACAAGCTGGTCGGCGCCGGCAAGCGCCTGATCACCGGCGAGAGTCTGTTCACCACGGTGTTCTCGCACGCGGGTGCCAGCGGCAAGGCCAAGGTCGCGTTCGCGGCGCCCTACCCCGGCACCATCGTGCCGATGACGCTGAGCAACTACGGCGGCACCATCATCGCGCAGAAGGACAGCTTCCTGTGCGCGGCGCGTGGCGTTCAGATCGGCATCTTCTTCCAGAAGAAGATCATGACGGCGCTGTTCGGCGGCGAAGGTTTCATCATGCAGAAGCTCACCGGCGACGGCCTGGTGTTCATCCACGCCGGCGGCACCATCATGGAACGCGAGCTCAAGCCGGGTGAACGCCTGGACGTGGACACCGGCTGCGTCGTGGCGATGACCAGCACGGTGAACTTCGACGTGCAGCCGGTCGGCGGCGTGAAGTCGATGCTGTTCGGTGGCGAAGGCGTGTTCCTGGCCACGCTGACCGGCCCCGGCAAGGTCTGGCTGCAGTCGCTGCCGTTCTCGCGCATGGCCGGCCGCATGTACGCCGCCGCCTACCAGAAGGGCGGCAGCCAGGGCGAAGGTTCGGTACTGGGCGGCCTCGGCGGCATCCTGTCCGGCGACCGCGGGTTCTGATCCAGGCGACGCCGGTCCCGCTTCCCGGAGGGAATCGGGACCGGCGCGTTTCAGTCCGACGTCCGTCGCGCCACGGTGCGGCCGAAGACTTTCCACACGCCATCCTTGCCGAGCACTTCATCGGTGATCCGGAGTTGATTCCCGGTCAGTGCATACGTGGTGCGCCCGCGTTCCGTGTCCGCATCCCCCCAGTCCACCACCACGCGGTCCGGCGTGGCGGTGGCTGCCAGCGGCAGCACCATGCCGCGCGAGTCGTACCAATGGCCGCGGCAGGCGCCGGCGGGATCGCAGAGGTACAGTGCTTCGGCGCGGAACGGCCAGGCCTGGCTGTCTTCGCCGCGCATCAGGTTCTCGAAGCGCAGGTGGCGGCCGCGGCCACCGAGACTTTCGCGGAATTCCAGCGTCACTTCGGCGGCCATGCCCCTGACTTCACCACTGCCGCGCCAGGTGCCCGCAAGTGCAGCCCAGGCCGTGGCCGGCGGCGCATCCGCGGCAACCGCCTGTTCCGACGGACGCGCGGCGGTCGGGCCTGACAGGCAGGCCGTCAACATGAGCAGCAGCAACGCACGCATCACTTCCTCCTCGGCGCGCCGGCCGGCTGGTACAAGCTGAGCGCATTGCGGTCGGGATCGACGAAGTCCAGCGTCAGGCCACCGTCAGGTGCTTCGCTGACCGGCACTACGATCTCGACGCCTTTCGCGGCCAGGGCCTCGGCGTAGTCATCGATGCCGCCATCGAGATTGAATACCACCACCGGGCTGTCGCCGGCGGTGGCCGGCCGGGCGATGAAGACCAGGGTCAGGTCGCCCAGCTGGCCCAGCCCGAACGGCCCGTCGTGGCCATCCACGGCCTGCACCGGCAGGCCGGGGTGTCGCGGTAGAAGGCCAGCGCGCGGTCGAGCACGCTTACGAAAAAGACGATGGCGCCGATCCTGCAATCCGTGAGCATGGGAGGTCCCCTCTGTGGTTCCCGCTTATCCGTTGCCGCCGGGTGGCGTTCTGTGAGCACCGCGGATCACGATCAGGTGGCCGTCGGCGTCATGGGTGCCCAGGCCGGCACGGCCCGCCAGCGCGGCCTTCAGCGCCCGCCGCACCAGGCCGAACTGCAGCTCCACCGCGCGCGCCGGATCGCGCAGGTAGGCAAGGGCCTGGGCTTCGGCGCGCTGCGCCGGCGGCAGCTCGCCCAGGGCCTTGCGGATGCGGGTCAGACGCTGGCGGAAGGCAGTGTCGGGTATGCCCAGGATCCAGCGGATCTCGTCGGCATCCAGGCCGTGCAGGGCGAGCACCGCGACGCGACGCGCGGCCGGCGGCAGCTGGCGCAGCAGCGGGTTCGGGACGATGGGACGCGGTTCGGCGAGCCCAGCAGCGTCGGCTTCGGCCACCGCCGCTTCGCGCCGGCGGCGGCGCACCGCCGTGCGTGCGGTCATCGCCGCCTGGTGGCGCAATACGCCGTCCAGCCAGGCCGGATCCTCGCGTCCGGCCTCCAGCGCGGCCAGCAGCGTGTCCTGCACCAGGTCGTCGGCGTCTTCGGGCCGGCGCGACAGGCGCCGCGCGCGGGCGCGCAGTTTCCGGTAGCTGGCCAGGTCCATCGGGCGATTCTGCCCGATCCGGCCCGGACGGCGCCTAGTCCTCGCGGAACACCGCGGTGCCACGGCTGCCGTCGGGCTTGATCCAGCCGCGGTACATGCCGCTGGTATTGAAGGGCATGGCGATGTTGCCCTCGCGGTCGAGCGCGATCGCGCCGCCGTCGCCACCCAGGCGCGGGATCTCGCCGTTGATGACTTCCTCGGCCGCGGCGGCCAGCGTGTCGCCGCGCAAGGCCACGCGCGCGCAGATCGAGGACGCGGCGGCGGTGCGGAGGTAGAACTCGCCCCAGCCGGTGCCGGATACGCCGCAGCGGTCATCGGCCCAGGTTCCCGCGCCGATGACCGGCGCGTCGCCGATGCGGCTCCAGCGCTTGTTGGTCATTCCGCCGGTGGAGGTGGCGGCGGCGATGCGGCCCTGTGCATCCAGCGCCACCGCGCCGACGGTCCCGAAATAGGTGCCGGGCGCCTGGGCCTGGCCGGCGCGTTCGCGTTTTTGCGCCTCCTCCAGCTGCTGGCGGCGGCGATCGGTGTCGAACCAACGGTTGAAAACGCGAACGATCTCCGGCCGAGTATCGGCAAACGCCTCAGCGCCCAACCCGGCCAACATGACGTGAGGCGAATGCTCCATCACCGCCCGCGCCAACCGGATGGGATTGCGCACGGTGGTCACACCGGCGACCGCACCCGCACGCCGCGTATGGCCTTCCATGATCGCCGCATCCAGCTCGTGCCCGCCCTCGGCGTTGAACACGGCGCCCTTTCCTGCGTTGAACCAAGGAGACTCCTCGAGGCTGACCACCGCCGCACTCACCGCATCGATCGCGCTGCCCCCCGCTTTCAAGACATCATTCCCGGCATCCAACGCCGCATCCAGCGCCTTCCGCACCTCCCGCTCATCCTTCGGACTGAGCGCCTTGCGCTCGATCACCCCGCGCCGGCATGGATGACCAGGGCGGTGCGGGGCGCTTCGGCATGGACGTTCATGGCGGTCAATCCCAGGATCGAGGCGAGGACGATACGGATCATGCGGGCTCCAGCGTGTCTGTGTTTGCTGAGCTTACCCCCCACTGCGCCCAGCAGCAGCGACATTGTCGTCCTCGGCGCGGCCGGGTGAAACCCGGCCAGGGTTCAGCCCGGCGTCACCTGCTGCGGGAACCGGATGCTGGCCGTGGTGCCACGGCCGGGCTCGCTTTCCAGGCGCACCGGCCAGCCGTAGCGATGCGACAGGCGCTGCACGATGGACAGGCCGATGCCCTGCCCGTCCTTCTTGCGGTCGCCGGCGCGGTAGAAGGGCTCGAACACGCGCGTGAGTTCATCCGAACTCATGCCCACGCCGGTATCGGCGACGGTGATCGCGCCGTGGCGCACCGTCACGGTGATGCTGCCTTCGTCGGTGTAGTGGCAGGCATTGCGCAGCAGGTTGCCCAACAGCACCGACAGCACCCGGGCGGGCGCATGCAGGCTGAAGTCCGATTCCAGCACCAGGCGAATGCGGACGGGCTTTCCGGCCAGTTGCAGCCGCGCCTTCTCGACTTCCTCGGCCACCACCTCGCTGACGGCGAAGTCGTCGTCGGGCAAGCCGGTGTCGCCCTCGCGCGCCAGGATCAGAAAAGCCTCGATCAATGCCTCCATGTCGCGGCCGGCACCACGGATGCGGGTCAGCGCGCGGCGCGACATCGGCGACAGGCCCTCGTCGCCGTCCATCATGTCGCCGGCGATGCGGATCACGGTGAGCGGCGTGCGCAGCTCGTGCGAAGCGTCGCGGGTGAAGTCGCGCTCGCGCTCGACGAAACTCTCGATGCGGCTGGCGAAGTCGTGCAACGAGGACGCCAGCACCAGCGTCTCGCCCTCGACGTCCACCGGCAGGTTCTCCGGCCTGAGCGCACTGGCTTCTGGTTTTTTCGGGTCCCAGCGCTGCACCTGGCCGGCCAGCCAGATCACCGGCGACACCGCGCGCTTCGACGCACGATAAGTGGACCAGGCGATGATGTAGATCACCACCAGCACGATCGCCAGTGGCGCCATGCCGAACCAGAACGCCAGGCTGTCCACCTGCTCCTGCTTGAACAGCAGGTACAGCAGGTGGCCGTTGCCGTCGCGTTCGACCAGCACCAGCGACCCACCCTGCGAACGCGGCAGGCTGTGGAAACCGACCGGCAACGTCCTCAACGGCTCGGGCAGCATCGCCTTGCTGCCGCCGGCGGGCACCAGGAAGCCGGTCATGTTGTAGGTGTCGGGCACCTGTGCGCCGGCATCGACCTTCAGTCGCTGCCAGTAATGCCCGGCTTCTTCCTGCAGCGCTTGCTGGATCAGCACGTGCTTGAGCACCGCCGACGCGCCGTACACGCCCAGTACCGCCGCGAACGAGATCGCCGCCGCCTGCAGGATGAAGGCGACCCATATCTTGCGGCGCAGGCCGGTGCGCTGGTTCGGCATGCTCAGGCCGGCGGCGCGTCGAGGTCGGCGATGCGGTAGCCGGCGGTCTGCACCGTGTGCAGCAGGGGTCGGTCGAAGGGTCGGTCGATGGCCTTGCGCAGGTTGTACAGATGGCTGCGCAGGGTGTCGGAGTCGGGCAGGCCGTCGCCCCATATCTCCCGTTCGATGTCGCGGCGGGTGACCACGCGCGGCGATTCGCGCATCAGGATGGTCAACAGGCGCAGGCCGATGGGCGACAGCGCGATCTCCTGGCCGGCGCGGGTGACGCGCAGGCTGGCGGTGTCGAGCACGAGGTCGGCCACCTTCAGCACCTCGGCGCTGACCTGGCGGCGGTCGCGGCGGATCAGGGCACGCACGCGGGCCTCGAGCTCCTGGATGGCGAAGGGTTTGACCAGATAGTCGTCGGCGCCGGCTTCCAGGCCGTTGACCTTGTCGCTGAGGGTGTCGCGCGCGGTCAACATCAGCACCGGGGTGGACTTCTTGGCCTCGTTGCGCAGCTTGCGGCAGACCTCCAAGCCGTCCAGGCGCGGCAGCATGAGGTCCAGCACGATCACGTCATAGCTGTTGTCGGCGGCCAGGCGGAAGCCGTCCATGCCGTCGCCGGCATAGTCCACGCCGAAGCCCTTGGACCAGGTATTCGCCGACCATCTCGGACAGGTTGCGGTTGTCTTCCACCACCAGGATCAATCCGGCCGGGTCATCGCGTCGCATGGGGGTCTCCTCGCTGGCCTGAAGGGGGCGCCTTCATCTTTGTGAAGAGTAAACCCGCGACCAGGTGAGACGGGCGTGAAGCCGGTGTGCCCGCCGTGTCGAGGGCCTGCGGCGGGGTACTGCCCGGCCGCTGCGCCGCGCTTTAGCATTCGCCATCCCCGGCGCCGCCGGGGCCCACCAGGACCCCACCCATGCCGAGCTTCGGCGCCTACCTCACCCCGATCCTGCTGCTGCTCGCCTCGAACGTGTTCATGACCTTCGCCTGGTACGGGCACCTGAAATACAAGGCCAGCCCGATCTGGATCGTCATCTTCGCCAGCTGGGGCATCGCCTTCTTCGAATACTGCCTGCAGGTGCCGGCCAACCGCATGGGTCACGCGGTCTATTCGGCGCCGCAGCTCAAGGGCATCCAAATCCTGACCCTGCTGGTCTTCGCCGGCTTCTCGATCTGGTACCTGGGCGAGCAGATCAAGTGGAACCACATCGCCGGCTTCGCACTGATCGTGGTCGCGGCGTTCCTGATCTTCCTGGAGTGAGTGCCCGGATCAGAAGCTGATCTTGCCGGTCAGCATGTCCTTGAACATCACCCAGTCGCCCGCGAACGAATAGAAGGGGTGTTTGAAGGTGGCCGGCTTGTTGTGCTCGAAGAAGAAGTGCCCGACCCAGGCGAAGGCGTAGCCGCTGACCAGGGCGCCCAGCAGCCACCACGGGTTGAGCGTCACCAGGGCCGCGGCGAAAAACCCAGCGCCATGCAGCTGCCGACGAAATGCAGGCGGCGGCAGGTGCGGTTGCTGTGCTCGCCCAGGTAGAAGGGATAGAACTCGCTGAAGCTCGCGAAAGCCTGGCTCATGGGGCAACTCCGGGACGCCTGCGCCGATTGTTCGCCAAGCCCGGGACCGGGGCAAGTCAGCCGGCCTTTTCCTCGGCCTTGGCGCGGTTCCAGTAGGCGTCCTGGGCGTCCAGGCCCAGCGAGGACAGCGTGATGCCGTCGGCGGCGGCCAGCTGTTCCATGCGCCGGAAGCGACGTTCGAACTTGTGGTTGGCGCGACGCAGCGCCGCACCGAAATCCACCTTGCCATGCCGGGTGAGGTTGGCCACCACGAACAGCACGTCGCCCAGTTCGTCCTCCAGCCGGTCGCGCGCGGTTTGATCGCCCGCGGCCAGGGCGTCGAACTCGACCCGCACCTCCTCGATCTCCTCGTGCAGCTTGGCGATCACCGGCGCCGGCCCGGGCCAGTCGAAGCCGACCGTCGCCGCGCGCTTCTGCAGCTTCACCGCGCGCTGCCATTCCGGCAGGCCGCGGGCGATGCCGGCCAGTACGCTGGTGTCGGAATCACCGCGTGCCGCACGCTCCTGCCGCTTGAGGTCTTCCCAGTTCGCCAGCTGCGCCTCGGCGTCAGCCTGGGCGGCGGCGTCGCCGAACACGTGCGGATGCCGGCGGACCATCTTGTCGTTGATCGCCGCGGCGACGTCCTTGAAGGCGAAATGCCCGGCCTCTTCCGCCATACGGGCATGGAACACCACCTGCAGCAGCAGGTCGCCGAGTTCGTCGCGCAGTTCGGGCATGTCGCCGCGCTGGATCGCGTCGGCCACTTCGTAGGCTTCCTCGATCGTGTAGGGCGCGATGGTGGCGAAGTCCTGCTTCACGTCCCAGGGGCAGCCGCGTTCGGGATCGCGCAGGCGCGCCATGATCGCGATCAGGTCGTCGATCTCAGCCATGCGGCGGGCCGTCCAGCCAGTCGCGCCAGGGCAGCGTGGTGTCGCCCAGGGCGATGAAGTCGGGGTTGAGGATGTTTTCCTTGCGGTTGTAGTCCAGCGGCGTGCCGTCCAGGCGCAGCACGGCGCCGCCGGCGGCCTCGAGCACGCACTGCGCGGCCGCGGTATCCCACTCGCTGGTCGGTCCGAAACGCGGATAGACGTCGATGCGGCCCTCGGCGATGCGGCAGAACTTCAGCGACGAACCCAGGCCGTGGCGTTCGCATTCGCCCATGCGCTGCAGCGCCGCAGCGGTGCGTTCGTCCAGGTGCGAGCGGCTGGCGGCCACGCGCAGCGGCGCGGTCGCCGGCTGGCGGGTGACGATGGCGATGTCCCGGCCGGCTTCGCGCAGGAAGGCGCCCACACCCTGTTCGGCATGCAGCAGGTAGTCGAACACCGGCGCGTACACCACGCCCAGCACCGGCCGGCCGTCTTCCACAAGGGCGATGTTGACGGTGAACTCGCCGTTCTTCTTCACGAACTCGCGGGTGCCGTCCAGTGGGTCCACCAGCCAGTGCCGGGGCCAGGTGCGGCGCACGTCCCAGGGGATGTCGGCATCTTCTTCGCTCAGTACCGGGATGTCCGGCGCCAGCGCACGCAGGCCATCGACGATGATGCGGTGCGAGGCCAGGTCGGCCTGGGTCAACGGCGACTTGTCATCCTTGTGCTCGACCGAAAAATCCTGGGCATACACCTCCAGGATGGCGGCGCCGGCGGCGCGTGCGAGTTCGATGCAGGTTTCGCGGTACGGGCTCAAGATCGGGTCCTCAGGATTTCGCGGACGATGAACAGAGCGGCCAGCGAGCGACCCTCGGAACAGTCATCCAACAGCATCAGCTCGTTCAGTGCGTCCAGCCGCCAGGGCACGACTTCGAGTTCCTCCGGTTCGTCGCCGGGCAGGCGCTCGGGATAGAGGTCTTCGGCCATCACCAGGTGGATCTCGTGACTCATGTAGGTCGGCGCCAGCGTGATCGCGCGCAGCCGGGTGAGCTTGCGGGCCCCGAAGCCGACTTCTTCCTTCAGCTCGCGGTTGGCCGCATCCAGAACGTCCTCGCCCGGGTCCATGCGGCCCTTGGGCAGGCCCAGTTCGTAGCGATGGGTGCCGGCCGCGTATTCGCGGATCAGCAATACCGTGTCCGGGTCGGGCAAGGCGGCGATGATCACCGAACCGTGGCCACCGCTCTTCAGGCGTTCGTAGCGGCGGCGTTCGCCATTGCTGAATTCCAGGTCCAGGGTTTCGCGCCGCCCGTCGCTGCCGTGTTCCTCGCGCCGATGGATGATCGGAAGCGGGCGCATCAGCAGGCGGCCTCGAGGCGCGGGCGGCGGGAAGGGATGGGCATGGACGGATTCTAGCGGCTGCCCGCCCCGCCGTCGCGCCGGCGTGGACAGGGCCGGCCGTGGCGCGGATCATCCGCGCATGGAATCCACCGACCCCGCCCGCCTAGCCGAGGCCGAGGCCTGGCGCGCCCGCGACCTGGCCGTGGTCTGGCACCCCTGCACCCAGATGAAGGAGCACCCGGACACGTTGCCGCTGGTGCCGATCCGCCGCGGCCGCGGCGCCTGGCTGGAGGGCGTGGACGGCCGGCGCTATCTCGACGCGGTCAGCAGCTGGTGGACCAACCTGTTCGGCCACGCGGAGCCACGCATCGCCGATGCCATCGGCGCCCAGGCGCGCGAACTGGAACACGTGATCTATGCCGGGTTCTCGCACGCGCCCGGCCTGGCACTGGCCGAGGCCCTGGTGGCGAAGGCGCCCGCCGGGCTGGAGCGCGTGTTCTACGGCGACAACGGTTCGGCGGCGGTCGAGATCGCGCTGAAGATGAGCTTCCACAGCCATGCCAACCGTGGCGACCACCGCCGCACGCGTTTCATCGCGCTGGGCAACGGTTACCACGGCGAAACCCCTTGGCGCGCTGTCGATGGGCGACATTCCCCTTTATCGCCGCGTGTATGCGCCGCTGCTGCTGGAGCCGCTGTTCGCGCCCTCGCCCGACGCCTACGAGGCCGAGCCCGGCGAAAGCGCCGAGGCCTGCGCCCTGCGCCGTGCCGGGCAACTGGAAGCCGTGTTCGCGGCAAACGAGGGCCAGGTCTGCGCCCTGATCCTCGAGCCGCTGGTGCAGTGCGCCGGCGGCATGCGCATGTTCCATCCTGCCTACCTGCGCCGCGCCCGCGAGATCTGCGACGCGCACGGTGCGCACCTGATCGCAGATGAGATCGCCGTTGGCTTCGGCCGCACGGGCACCCTGTTCGCCTGCGAGCAGGCCGCCATCTCGCCGGATTTCCTCTGCCTGTCCAAGGGCCTGACCGGCGGCTTCCTGCCGATGTCGGCGGTGCTGACCACGCGCGCGGTGTACGAGGCCTTCCTGGACGATTCGCGCGAGCGCGCCTTCCTGCACTCGCACAGCTACACCGGCAACCCGCTCGGTTGCGCCGCGGCGCTGGCGTCGCTGGCCATCTTCGACAGTGACGACGTGCTGGCGCGCAACCGCGGCACGGCGGCGCGCATGGCGACGCTGGCGACACCGCTGGCCGCACACCCCAACGTGGCCGAAGTACGGCAGACCGGAATGATCCTGGCCTTCGAACTGGTGGCGGACCGGCGCACGCGCCAGCCCTTCCCCGCCAGCGACCGCCGCGGCCTGCGCGCCTACCGGCATGCACTGACCAGGGCGTGCTGCTGCGCCCGCTGGGCGACGTGCTGTACTGGATGCCGCCCTACTGCGTGGGCGAAGCGGAACTCGCGCATCTGGCGGCAGTCACAGCCTCGGCGATCGAGGAGGCCTGCCGCCCATGAGGATCATCCGCTGCTTCGTGGACCAGCCGCTGGCAACCGGCCAGGTGATCGCCCTGCCCGAGGACGCCAGCACGCACCTGCTGCGCGTGCTGCGGCTGGCGCCGGGCGACGAGGTGGTGCTGTTCAACGGCGACGGCCACGACTATGGCGCCCGCCTGCTGTCTGCGGCCAAACGCGGCGCCGAGGCCGAAGTGCATTCACGCCAGGACGCCGGCAACGAATCGCCGCTGCACATCACCCTGGCCCAGGGCATCGCCCGCGGCGAGAAGATGGACCTGGTGCTGCAGAAGGCGACCGAACTGGGCGTGACGGCGTTCGCGCCGGTGGTGACCGAACGCACCGAAGTGAAGCTGGACGCGGAACGCGCGGGCAAACGCATCGCGCACTGGCGCGGCGTGCTGGCCGCCGCCTGCGGCCAGAGCGGTCGCGCGCGGCTGCCGACGCTGGCCGAACCGGTGTCCCTGGCCACCTATGCCGCCGGCGAAACCGCCGACCTGCGCCTGGTGCTGGACCCGCAGGGCCAGCACCGCCTGCCCGACCTTCCATTGAAACAGGGGCAATCCGTGGCTTTGGCGGTGGGACCGGAAGGCGGCCTGTCGGAACGCGACCTCGCCACCCTGCGCGCCGCCGGTTTCGTCGGCCTGCGCCTGGGCCCCCGCATCCTGCGCACCGAAACCGCCGGCCTCGCCGCCATCGCCGCCCTGCAATCCATCTACGGCGACCTCGGCTGACGCACAAGAGGAAGCCCCCTTGGTAAGGGCGCGCCGAAGGCGCGGGGATTGGTAGTAATGAGTCGGGGCCCACGATTCGCGTAGCGGATCGTGGGAGTTCCTGGGCGAATGCCCGGGAACTACTCCCCCTTGGTAAGGGGCGCGCCGAAGGCGCGGGGATTGGTAGTAATGAGTCGGGGCCCGCGATACGCGCGCAGCGGATCGTGGGGATTTCAATGCGAATGCATTGAGATCACGCCGCCTGATCCAGCGCTTTTGGATCATCAGCTCGAGGCTGAGCAGATCGGGCACTGCCGCCGGATCGTCGTTGAGCGTGACGCGCGAATGCACGCCCAGCGGCAGTTCCTTGATCTCGTGCGATTCGACCAGGGTGGTGGTGGACACCGTCACCAGGCGCGGGAAGCCCTGCGACAGGACCGCGAAGAACGGCAGCTTGCTGTTGCCGCCGAGCGCCTTGAGCACCGCGACCTTGGCGCCCAGGTGGCCGTCTTCCTGCGACCAGCCCGCCAGGCGCGAGAACGACAGCAGCGGCAGGCGCCAGCCGCGCCAGCGCACGCGTCCGAGCAGCCAGTCGGGAGCGTTCTCGACCGCTTCGGGTTCGGAGTAGGTGATGACCTCGGCCACGCTGGCGTTGGGCAGCAGCAGGCGGCCGTTGGTGACGGTGATCAGGACGCCGCGGATGTCGCGCTGGGAATTCATGACTCGGTGCACTCCGGAGGGGCTCAGGACCAGCGTTCGATGATGAGCCGGGCCAGGTCGGGCGGGTCGGCGGCTTCCGCACCCGCCGCCAGCACGGCCTCGGCCGCGGTGGCGTCGAAGCACGAGCCCGGTGTCTGCGCCAGCACGCGTCCGCCGGCCGACTGCAGGGCCAGCACCGCGGGCAGGACCGAGGGCGCGGCGCCGCTGAGCATCAGGACCACGCTGTCGGACACCGGCAGGGCCGCGACCAGGGACGACAGGTCATCGGCGCGGGTGAAAGTGAAATTCTTGTCGGCGTACTGGATGCCGACACCCGGCGGCAGCACGGCGACACGACCGGGATAGACGAGCTTGCCTTCGACCGCCAGGTCCAGCGGCAGCTTGCTGGCCTTGGCCAGCTGGCCGACCAGGCGGTCGTGTTTGCCCGTGTCCAGATGCTGGTACAGCAGCACCGGCACCGGCAGCGTCGGCGGCAGCGCCGACAGCAGCTGGCGCACGGCATCCGGGCCGCCCAGGCCGGCGAAGACCAGCAGGGCGCCACTGGTGATCACCGCCGCGTGCGCGCTTTCGGCATCCGCGAGACTGAGGCCCGGCGCACGACCGGAGGCCGGCGCGAGCGGTGGCGGCAACTCGGATTCGGCCGTGCTGCCAGCAGCGATTTCGGCGTCCATCGGCATCAGTTCGAGGGAGCCGAAGCCGCTGCTGCGGGGCGCCGGCGCGGCCGGCGCGGCTGGCTCGGCCAGGTCGGCCAGGTCGGTTTCCGGCTTCTGGAACGAGGCGGAGAAATCCGGCTCCTTCGGCGCCTGGCGCTGGTCGTTGGCCTCGAAGGCATCCAACTGCGCGGCCAGGGCGGCGACATCGTCATCCATGCCCTCGGCCAGCGCCACGTCGTCTTCGCTGAAGGAAGAAAAATTCACCGGGCCGTCCGCCAACTGGACGTCGGCGAGCAACGGTTCCTCGTCATCGAGGCTGAGCAGGTCGGATTCTTCCGCGACCGTGAGCGGCGCACCCTCTTCGGGCAGGGCCGAGAGATCGATGTCGAGATTCGTCGGGTCGAATTTCAGGTCTTCGCCGCTGGCGTCGTGGCGCGGCGTGGTCTGCACCTCGGCATTCACGCGGCCCATGGCCTGCTCCAGGTCGCCCAGGTCGAGATCGAGCTCGGCGTCACCGACATCCAACCCGCTGTCTTCGAGCGGCGAGTCCGGGGCGACGTCCACGGCGGCCAGCGACGGCGTGCTGGGTACCCATTCGGACAGGTCCAGCGACTCGGCGGCGTAATCCTCGAGTTTTTCGTTGGCCATTTCCTGCGCAGGCGTCGGCGGCGCGCCGGGTTCGAGCGCCAGTTCGATCTCCGGCAGGTGGTCGGCGCCACCGGGCGGCGGCGGCAGCAGGTCACTGCCCACCAGTTTGGCGGCCAGGTGGCGGGCCCAGCGGGCCAGGTCCCAACCATCGAGCTGGCGGGTCACCTCGGCGTCGTCGTACATCACTTCGACGCCGGGCGCGGCCAACAGATCGTCGAAACGCGACAGCGAGTCTTCCAGCGCGGGCTCCAGGCTTACCAGCACGACCGAGGGTTTTTCGCCGGCGACGGTACCGGGGTCGAGCTCGGCCGGATCGCCTTCGGCGACCAGCTGCGCGCCCAGCTCCGCCAGTGCCCGGCGGAGTTGGTCGCGCGCGTCACCGGGACGGGCCAGCAGGGCGACGCGGACCGGCGAGTCAAGCATTGACCGGCTCCATGCCCAGCATCTCGAACACGTTCCGCATCAGCTCCACTTCCTGGTACGGCTTGCCCAGGTAGCGGTTGACGCCGATGTCGAAGGCGCGCTGGCGGTGCTTCTCGCCGGTACGCGAGGTGATCATGATGATCGGCACGTCCTTCAGGCGCGGATCCGACTTCATGTTCTGCGCCAGTTCGTAGCCATCCATGCGCGGCATCTCGATGTCGAGCAGCATCAGGTCGGGCACGCGTTCGGCCATCTTCTCGATCGCATCCACGCCGTCCTTCGCCGTCAGCACTTCCATGTTGTGGCGTTCCAGCACGCGGCCGGTGACCTTGCGCATGGTGATCGAGTCGTCCACCACCATCACCGCCGGGATGCGGCGTGCGGCCGGCGCCGGCGCGGCCGGCACCAGTTCCAGGCTGCGGTCGATGCTGGCCTGGCGGCGCACCAGCGGCGCGACGTCCAGGATCACGACGACGCGGCCGTCACCCATGATGGTGGCGCCGAAGATGCCCGGGATCGAGTTGACCTGCGGACCCACCGGCTTGACCACGATTTCCTTGCTGCCCAGCACCTGGTCGATGCAGATGGCGGCGCGCAGGTCACCCGAGCGGGCGAGCAGCAGCGGCATCTGCAGACTGTCCTGCGCCTTGGCCGGGGCGTGGCCGATCAGGCGACCCAGGTCGTGGATGGCGTAGGACTCACCGGCGTAGGTGAAGCTGGGGTTGTCGGTGGCCAGCTGCTTGTCGAGGTCGGCACGGCCCATGCGGCCCACGCCCTGCACCGAGGCGATCGGCACCGCGAAGCTGGTGTCACCGATCTTGACGAACACCGCCTGCGTCACCGCCAGGGTGAACGGCAGGCGGATGGTGAAGGTGCTGCCCTTGCCGACTTCCGATTCGATACTGAGCGAGCCGCCGAGCTGGCGGATTTCGCTGTACACCACGTCCATGCCGACACCGCGGCCGGCCAGGCGGCTGACCGAAGCGGCGGTGGAGAAACCGGTCTCGAGGATGAAACCGTACAACGACTGGTCGGAGACTTCGGCGTCGGCCTTGAGCAGACCGCGCTCGATCGCCTTCTTGCGGATCGCTTCCTTGTCCAGGCCGCGGCCGTCGTCGCTGACCTTGAGCACGACTTCGGAACCTTCGCGTTGCACCTGGACCCGGACGTTGCCCTCTTCCGGCTTCTTCGCCTTCCTGCGGTCGGCGGGTGTCTCCAGGCCGTGCGCGACGGCGTTGCGGAGCATGTGCTCCAGCGGCGCGGTCATGCGGTCGAGCACGTTGCGGTCCATTTCGCCGCTGGCGCCATCGACCTTCAGGTTGACCTGCTTGCCGGTTTCGCTGCCGGACTGGCGCAGCACGCGGCGCAGGCGCGGCACCAGCGCATCGAAGGGCACCATGCGCGTGCGCATCAGGCCTTCCTGCAGGTCCGAGCTCACGCGCGACTGCTGCAGCAGCAGGGTTTCGTACTGGCGGGTCAGGTCGTCCAGCGAGCCCTGCAGGCTGACCAGGTCGGCCGCGGACTCCGACAGCGAACGCGACAGCTGCTGCTGGGTGGTGAAGCGGTCGAGTTCCAGCGGATCGAAGGTCTCGTCGCCGGTATCGCCCTCGCGCTGGTAGCGCGCGATGATCTGCGCTTCGGTCTCGATGTCGAGCTTGCGCAGCTGCTCGCGCAGTCGCGTGGTGGTCTGGCCGAGTTCGCCGAGGTTGGCGCGGAAGGCACCGAGCTGCTGTTCCAGGCGGGCGCGGTAGATGGCCACCTCGCCGGCGTAGTTGACCAGGCGGTCGAGCAGGTCGGCGCGGATGCGCACCTGTTCCTGCGGCGCGCGCACGCCACCGATGTCTTCCTCTTCGCCGATGCCTTCGATCGGGGCCGACAGCGGCGCCATCTCGTTGGCGATGCCGGTACGCGGCGCCAGCGTGGGCCGCGTGACGGCGGCTTCCTCGGCGGCGGCGGCCTTGCGGTCGAGTGCGGTTTCGGTGATGGCGGGACGGGTCTCGGCAACGGCAGGCGCAGCGGCTTCGCCGGCTTCCAGCGGACGGCCCTTGGCCAGGGCGTCGATCTGGCCGATCAGGTTGGCCGGCAGCACAATGGCCTTGCGTTCGCCGACACGCGTGACCATGCCGTGCAGGCGGTCGAAGGCGCGCTCAAGCACCACCACGCCGGTCTGGTCGAGCTCGCGACGGCCTTCTGCCACGACTTCGAGCAGCGACTCCATGGCGTGGCCCAGCTCGCCGACGGCATAGATGCCGGCCATGCGGGCGCCGCCCTTGAGCGTGTGCAGGTCGCGCTGGAGACCGACCACGAGTTCGCGGTCGTTGGTGCGCTCGCGCAGTTCGGCCAGCAGGCCGTCGGAATGGTCGAGCAGGTCGCCCGACTCTTAAGGAAGATGTCGAGCAGGTCTACGTCGATGTCGCTGGTGTCGAGCTCGGCGTCCGGGTCGTCGGATCCAGCGCCAGCGGCACCTGGTTGGCGACCGCGGAGAAGGCTTCCTCGACGGCGGCTTCTTCGGGCTCGGCGGCTTCGGCCTGGACTTCCTCGACTTCGATGTCCTGGATCTCGATCGATTCGACTTCGATCGATTCGACATCGAGGGTTTCCACCGGGAGCCCGGCCGGGACTTCGGGCGACGTGGCCGCCTCGAGCTCGTCCAGGCTCATGCCATAAATCTCGTTTGCGGCGGCGGCTTCGGCAGCGGCGGCTTCGGCAGCGGCGGCTTCGGCGGCAGCGGCTTCGGCGGCAGCGGCTTCGGCGGCGGCAGCTTCGGCGGCGGCAGCTTCGGCGGCGGCAGCTTCGGCGGCGGCAGCTTCGGCGGCGGCAGCTTCGGCGGCGGCAGCTTCGGCGGCGGCAGCTTCGGCGGCGGCAGCTTCGGCGGCGGCAGCTTCGGCGGCGGCAGCTTCGGCAGCGGCGGCTTCGGCGGCGGCAGCTTCGGCGGCGGCAGCTTCGGCGGCAGCAGCTTCGGCGGCAGCAGCTTCGGCGGCAGCAGCTTCGGCGGCAGCAGCTTCGGCGGCAGCAGCTTCGGCGGCGGCAGCTTCGGCAGCAGCAGCTTCGGCAGCAGCAGCTTCGGCAGCAGCAGCTTCGGCAGCAGCAGCTTCGGCAGCAGCAGCTTCGGCAGCAGCAGCTTCGGCGGCAGCGGCTTCAGCAGCAGCTTCGGCAGCAGCAGCTTCGGCGGCAGCGGCTTCAGCAGCAGCAGCTTCGGCAGCAGCAGCTTCGACAGCAGCGGCTTCAGCAGCAGCTTCGGCGGCGGCAGCTTCGGCGGCGGCAGCGCCTGCCAGCGCGGCTTCCGCCGCGGCGATTTCATCCAGGGAAAGGCCCAGGCCCGGATCCTCGGACTCGAATTCCGTGATCGACAGTGCGGGCGCACCGGATTCGGCAGCAACGGGCACGTCGAGGAAGGCGTCCAGGAAATCGTTTCCTGGTCGTCGCCCTGGAAGGTTTCCTCCAGGCCCGAGGGGGTGTCGTCGTAGGTGAACTCCGGCAGCCCGGACAGGTCCGGCGCCTCCATCGGCACGGCCGTCGGCATGACGCCTTCCGGCTCTTCCGGATGCAGCGGCATGCTCGGCAGCGATGCCTCGGGCAGGCCGTCGCGCAGGGTCGCGACGCGCTGCGCCAGCTCGGCGTAGTTCGGCAGCGTCGGGCGCGGACGTTCCAGCGCGGCAACCACCTCGCGGATCGCGGTGGCGGCATCGGACACGACGGCGACACCCTCCGGGCCCGGCGTCTGCTGGCTGGCCAGCGAACGCTTCATGAAGCCTTCCAGCGGCGCGGTGACATCGGTCAAGGCCGTGACCTCGGTCATCGCGAACGCGCCGTTCATCGTATGCACGGCACGCAGCAGCGGGTCGGTCACCGGCTGCGGGCCGCCGGCCGCACAGGCGGCCAGCCAGGCGTCGACGGTTTCCAGATGCCCCGCGACTTCAGGCTTGAGGATCTCGAACAGCACCGGGTCGATGGCGAAGTCGCCGGCTTCCGCCTCGGCTTCAGCTTCGACTTCGGGCGCGATCTCTTCGGGCTCGGCTTCCACGACGGACATCGGAGCAGGAGCTGCCGCTGCGATGTCGGCCACCGGGGCGGCCACGACCGCCGCAGGCGCCGGCGCCGCGGCCGGTGCCGCCGCCATCGGGACCGGCTGGTAGAAGGCTTCTTCACCGGCCGCAACCCGGTCCGCCAACTGCTGGATGCCTTCCAGGTCGGCGTGCACGGTTTCGTTCTGCAGTGCGGCGCGCAGCAGCGGCAGGGTGTTGAACGCGTGTTCGATCAGCGACACCACGGCCGGGCTGGCCGGGCGGGTGCCGTCGAGCACGCGGTTGAGCATGCTCTCGACCTTCCAGCTGAACTCGCCCAGGGTCTTGGCACCCACCAGGCGACCGCTGCCCTTGAGCGTGTGGAATACGCGCCGGATCGGGCGCAGCTGTTCCATGTTGTCCGGCTTCTTGCGCCAGGTCGGCAGCAGTTGCTCGAGGTTGCCGATTTCCTCCTGGAATTCCTCCAGGAAGACTTCGCGGATCTCGTCGTCGATCTCGTCGCTGCTGCCATCGAAACCCGGGATGGGCGGCAGGCCGCCTGCGGGTGCCGGCGCTGCGGCCACGGGCTGCGGCGGTTCGACCACCACCGGTTCCGGCCCGGACACGGGCACCTGCTCCGGCGCTGCCGCAACCGCGCCGTCGGGTTCGACGATGGGTTCCTGTTCCAGCTCCGGGATGGGCGGCAGGTCGACCGGGAGTTCAAAGGCCGTGGTCAGTTCGACCGGGGCTTCGATGATGGCTTCGGGCAGCCCGGGTTCGTCCTTCGGCTCAGGAGTCGGCTCAGGGCGCGCCGCTTGCGGCGCAGGCACACGCGCGGCCGGTGCGGCAGGCATCTCTTCGGCGGGCAGCGGCCAATAACCAAGCGCCTCGAGATTCTGGCGGGCGATGTCGAGGATCTGTTCGCGTTTCGGGCGGCGGTCGCGCAGGGCTTCGAGGTAGTACTCGAGGCCCGCCAGTGCATCGGCCAGGCGATCCATCTGCTGGCCATTGGGCACGCGGTGGCGGCGCAGCAGTTCGCTCTCGGTGAAGCGGCGCACGGCGGCCAGGTACTGTGGCGCGTCCTCGATCTCCAGGATGCGCAGCGCACCGGAAACTTCCTCCAGCAGTCGCGGCACATCGGCCAGCTGGGCGTGGTCCCAGTGGGTCTCGACGAAGGCGACGAAACACTGCCGGGCCTGCGCGAAGTTGGCGATCGCTTCCTTCACCAGCACCTCGAGCACCTTGCGGGCCTCGCTGCTGGGCAATGCGGTCTCGTCGACCGGCGGGGCATCGGCGCCGGAATCGGCCTCGCCGAGTCGGGCCACCTGGTCGTCCAGCGAGGCTTCGACGTAAAGCAGGGCGCCGGCGATGTCGAGCAGGGCCGACTCGTCGGCCGTGCGTTCGCCACTGACGATGGCGTGGATGGCGGTGCGCTGGTCCTGCACGACCCGGCGCGGCACGCCCAGGCCGAGCATGCCCAGCGTGTCGGCGACGCGGTCCAGTGCTTCCACCTGGTCGTTGAGGCCGGCGGCCGGCGCGTCCGGCGTGCGCAGGTGCAGGTCCAGTGCGTCCTTGACGCGCAGCAGGTCTTCCTTGATCGCACCGGCGACGGTGGCCAGCAGCGCGCGGTTGCGCCCGCTCAGGCTGCCGCGGGCGTGCGCGAGTTCGGACTCGCTGGGCAGGTACTCGCCCAGGCCGAACACCTGGCGGATCTCGCCGATGCGGCCGTGGTCGGTCGGCGCATGCGCCACGAAATAAAGCAGCTGGCGGGTCAGCTCCAGCGGCGGGTCGCTGCGGAAGGCGGCGTCGCCACCTTCGGCCAGGCGCTTGATCTCGCGCTCGACCTTGGCCAGCGCCTGCTTGAGCGGCTTGCTGGCTTCGAAGGCGTTCTTGGCCAGCGCGTCGAGCGTGCCGGCGGCGACCCAGAACAGGCGGCGCGCATGCTCGGCGTCGGTGATCGGCACCAATTGTTCGCAGACGTCGGTGAGGTCGCGGATGGTGGCGGCGCTGTTGTCGTCCTTGAGCCAGCGCAGCAGGGCGCCCTGGAACAGGTTGCGCATGGTTTCGGCGCGGCGCTTGAGTTCGTCGGGCTGCAGCGGCGCGGCCGGGCCGGCCGCGGACATCGGCAGCGGCCGCGACAGGTCGGGCGAGAACAGCACGGATTCGGACAAGCCCTTCTCGCCGCGCGGTTCGCGCAGTTCGTTGAGCAGGGGCAGCAGTACGATCGGAATGTCGCGATGGCCGCTCTGCAGGCGCTCGAGATAATCGGGCAGCTGCACGATGCCGCGCATCAGCGCCGCATAACCGGTCTCGCGTTCGGCCACCGTGCCCTCGACCAGGGCCTTGGCCAGCTGTTCCATTTCCTCGGCCACCATGGCGGCGCCGTAGAGCTCGACCATGCGCAGCGTGCCCTGCACCTGGTGCAGGTAGTTCGCGCAGGCCTTCAGCTGACCCGGCTCCTCGCCGTCCTCGACATAGGCTTCGAGCGCCTGGCGCGCCTGGCGCAAGGTCTCGTCGAGCTCGGGCTTGACCCAGGTGAGCGTGGTGAAATCGATGTTTTCGTGCAGCCTCATGCCGAGGTCCTGTCAGTGTGTGGACGCCGGGAGGGACGTCCGCACCGGAGTGATGCCAGGGGCAAGCCGGAACCGGGCATCAGCCCGGCAGCTTGAAGTCCGCGACCGAACGGCGCAGGTCGGCGGCCAACTGGGCGAGGTTTCCGATCGACTCCGCCGTCTGGTTCGCACCCTGCGACGTCTGCGTGGTGATCTCCTGAATCACGCTCATGGTGGCCGTGATGTTGGTCGCCGCGGTGGACTGCTGGCGTGCCGCCTGGGAGATGTTCTGGATGAGGTCCGCGAGGTCGTTGGACACCTTTTCGATCTCGCCCAGGGCCAGGCCCGCGTCCTCGGCCAGTCGGGCACCGGCCACCACTTCCGCGGTGGTCTGTTCCATCGAGCTGACGGCTTCGTTGGTATCGGACTGAATGGTCTGCACCAGGGCCTCGATTCGCTTGGTCGCGTTCGAGGCGCGTTCCGCGAGTCGCTGCACTTCGTCGGCCACCACCGCGAAGCCTCGACCGGCTTCACCGGCGGAGGCCGCCTGGATGGCGGCGTTCAGCGCCAGGATGTTCGTCTGTTCGGAGATGTCGTTGATGAGCTCAACGATGGAACCGATTTTCCTGGGAGCTTTCGCCCAGTCGCTTGATTCGCTTCGAGGTCTCCTGGATCTGGTCACGGATGTTGTCCATGCCCTGGATCGTCTGGCGCACCACTTCGGCGCCCTTGGCGGCGATCTGCACGGAGCGCTGCGCCACGTCGGCCGATTCGGCGGAGTTCTTCGAAACCTCGTCGATGGACGATGCGATTTCGTTGATCTGCGCCGAGGCGCTGGTGATCTGCTGCGCCTGGTGTTCGGCGGCTTCCGCCAGGTGCATCGCGGTGGCCTGCGTTTCCTGGGCGGCGGCGGCGACCTGCACCGCGGTTTCGTTGATGGTGGACACCAGGGATCGCAGCGCTTCCACCGCGAAGTTGATGGAGTCGGCGATCGCGCCGGTGATGTCCTCGGTGACGGTGGCCTTTACGGTCAGGTCGCCTTCGGCGAGCGAACCCATTTCGTCCAGCAGGCGCAGAATCGCCTCCCTGGTTACGCTGGTTCAGCTCCTGGGTGGTGCCGAGGCGGCGGCGCTGGTCGCGGAAGATGGTGAACAACAGGCCGAGCAGGCCGACCACGGCGCCGATACCGCCACCGATGGCCCAGTAGTTGTTCGGGAAGAAGCGCTGGTAGTTGATGGCGTCGAAGCTGGAGAACAGCGCCTGGCTGTTCTCGAGCAGCACGTTCGAGTCCTCGGAGATCTGGGTCGCCGCGCCCTGCACTTCGGCCAGGTCGGCGGAGGCGCCGAGCACGGTGTCCAGGTCGCCCTGGGCTTCGCTGTAGAGGGTTTCCACCGCTTCCAGCGCGGCCAGGCCGGCCGGGGTGGTGACGCGGTTCACGCCGAGTTCGGCATTGCCTTCCTTGAAGCCCTGCAGCACCTGGGCGAACACGGTGGCGTCGCGCGAGAGCGCGTCGGCCGCCGAGACGGTGTTCTCGCCGCCGGCGACGATTTCCGTAACGCGGCGCGACATGCGGTCGGCGAGCACGATCTGGCGGTTGGCGATCGAGATCTGCGAGGCGGGGCGTTGGCGTCGGACAGGGCGCGCACCAC
The DNA here is from genome assembly GCF_007993735.1 of Arenimonas daejeonensis. Classification (GTDB taxonomy): domain Bacteria; phylum Pseudomonadota; class Gammaproteobacteria; order Xanthomonadales; family Xanthomonadaceae; genus Arenimonas; species Arenimonas daejeonensis. Next base: position 2,924,436 of record NZ_CP042453.1, read on the forward strand.
TTCGTCGAGCTGGAACGAGAGCCGGGGCACGCGGGCGGTGAACTGCGCCGCGGTGTCGGAGAGGTTGAGCACCTCCTCCTCGGACTGGGTGATTCGCTCGGCCGCGGCGGCCATCGGGGTCCAGGTCTCGGTCACCTTGCCCAGCGCGCTGCTGACGCCCATGGCGTTGGCATCGCCCTCGTAGCCCTTGACGCCCTCTGCCTCGCTGCCGCTGCGCAGGGCGCCCACGATCGAGTCGATGCGCGACTTGGTGGCCTTGAACTCGGTGAAGGCGTCGGCGTTGCCGTCCACCGCTTCCTGGGTGTACTTCGCAAGCTGCTGCGAAAGCACCTGCAGGTCGGCGGTCAGGCCTCGCGCGTTGTTTTCCTGGTTGTTCAGGTAGCCCGCGTAGATGAAGTTGGCGCCGAACACCAGCAACGAGATGATGAGGATCAACGCCCAGAAGCCCAGGCCGAAATTGGTTAGCTTGTCGGTGAACGAGCGCGGATTAGTGCTCATGACTGGACCTCAACCCCTGTTTAAAGACCAACATTTGAAGTACGTACAAGGGCCACTTATGCGGTGGCCTGGCGGAATTCGGAGTGCGTGTCAGCAGGGACATGTTGAACACGCCCCAGGTCTGCTCGGACAGGCGGTAGGCCTGGCCGACGAAGTGGCCGTAGCGGCCGTCGTTCTCACCGGCCAGTTCGGTCCGGTGGGAGTCGTTGAAGGTGCGCTGGCCGAACAGCTCGTCGATGATCACCGCGACGTTGCCGCCGGACTGGCGCACGACCAGGCAACGCTGGCCCTCGTGCACCACGGTGCGCTCGCCTTCGAGGAACTGCTTGAGGTCGACCACCGGCAGCAGGCTGCCGCGCACGTTGGCCACGCCCAGCATCCAGGCGTGCGCGCCGGGCACCGGTGTCACCGGCGGCAGCGGCAGGATCTCGACCACTTCGTCGAAGGACGACACCAGGCGGCGCTGGCCCAGGCGGAAGCCCACGCCGCGCCAGTGGCCCGGGGCCTCGACCATCTCGGGACGGCCTGCGACATGGGCGAGCGAACGCTCCTCGTAGTCGAGCAGGGTCGCGAACGGACCAGGCCGCTTGTTCTGCTGTGACGAGTGCGAGGACTTGGCCATGTCGTGCTCAGCCGCCCGGGACGAACTTGCGGATGGCCGACAGCAGCTCATCGCGCGTGAAGGGCTTGGTCAGGTACTGCTCGGAACCGACGATGCGGCCGCGCGCCTTGTCGAACAGGCCGTCCTTGGAGGACAGCATGATGACCGGCGTGGACTTGAACATCTGGTTGTTCTTGATCAGCGCGCAGGTCTGGTAGCCATCGAGGCGCGGCATCATGATGTCGACGAAGACGATCTGCGGCTGGTGGTCGGCGATCTTGGCGAGCGCCTCGAACCCGTCGGTCGCGGTCACCACATCGCAGCCTTCCTTCTTCAGGAGGGTCTCGGCGGTCCGGCGGATCGTCTTGGAGTCGTCAATGACCATGACCCGCAAGCCGGCCAGGTGGTTTTCGTCCATCTCACTCCCCATTGCAAAGCTGTCCCTGGCAGCGCGGACTCCATCCCGGAGCCCGCAGATTGCTAGCTTATATCCCAGCCGCGCCCAAATGTGTCAAGCACGTCCCGGTTCCGGTGTGACCGCCCGCACGATCCACCGGAGGCCCTGCTAGGCTAGGCGCCCGGGATGACGGAGATGCAGGCGCCGATGGCACTCGACGTGGCCGTGGTGATGGATCCGATCGGCAATATCAAGATCGGCAAGGATACTAGCTTCGCGATGATGCTCGAGGCCCGGCGCCGCGGGCACCGGCTGCACTACGTGCTGCCGGGTGGCCTGTCGCTGGATGGTTCGCGTCCGATGGCCCGCCTGGCCGAGGCCGAGGTCCGCGACGATCCGGCCGACTGGTACAGCCTGGGCCCGGTGCGTACCCGCCCACTGGCCGAAATGGACGTGGTGCTGATGCGCACCGACCCGCCGGTGGACGCGGATTACCTGCACGACACTCATATCCTTACGCTGGCCCAGGCCGAGGGCGTGCTGGTGGTCAATGACCCCCGGGGACTGCGCGACCTGAACGAGAAGCTGGGCGCCCTGCTCTTCCCGCAGTGCTGCCCGCCGACCCGGGTCTCCCGGGATGCCGGCGAGCTCAAGGCCTTCGTGGCCGAGCATGGCGAGGTGGTGCTCAAGCCCCTGGACGGCATGGGTGGCCGCTCGATCTTCCGGGTCCGGGCCGGCGACCCGAACCTGAACGTGATCCTGGAAACCCTGACCGAGGGCGGCCGGCACCTGGCCCTGGCCCAGCGCTACCTGCCGGAGATCACCGACGGCGACAAGCGCATCCTGCTGGTGGACGGTGAGCCGGTGCCCTATTGCCTGGCCCGGATCCCCCAGGGCGACGAGTTCCGCGGCAACCTGGCCGCCGGCGGCCGCGGCGAGGGCCGCCCGCTGTCGGACCGGGACCGCTGGATCGCCGCCCAGGTCGGGCCGGAGCTCAAGCGCCGGGGCATGCTGTTCGTGGGCCTGGACGTGATCGGCGACTGGCTGACCGAGGTCAATGTCACCAGCCCGACCTGCGTGCGGGAGCTCGACGCCCAGTTCGGGCTGAACATCGCCGGCCAGCTGTTCGACGCGATCGAGGCCCGCCGGGCCGGCCGCGGCTGAGATGGCGGCCGTCCAACCCGTGCAACCCGGCCAGATCGGCCCCGCGGAACGGCTCAGCGCCACCCTGGCCCTGTCCCTGGTCGCGTTCGGGGTGCTGATCCTGGGCGTGGGCTTCGCCCGCGACGCCGCGGCCCCGGTCACCCCGACCCTGGACGTGATCCTGACCGAGACCCGCAGCGACAGCCCACCCGAGGATGCCGACTTCATCGCCCAGGCACACAACCAGGGCGGCGGCGACAGCGACCGGGCCGAACGGCCACGCGAGGAACAGCTCGCCCCCGTGCCCAAGCCCGAACCGGGCCTGGCGCCCGAAACCATGGTCGCCCAGGCCCCGCCACCGGAGCCCGAGCCGACCCCGCGCCTGCTCAGTACCACCGCCCGCAGCGAACAGACCCTGCCGCCGCCCGAGGACCAGCGCGACACCGACCCCAACACCCTGCCCCCGGGCCGCGAACTGGTGCAGCAGAACCTGGAGATGGCCCGGCTGGCCGCCGAGATCGAACGCCGCCAGGAGCTGCTGGCCAAACGCCCGAAGCGCAAGTTCGTTTCGGCCAGCACCCGTGAATATGAATACGCCAGCTACCTGCGCGCCTGGGTGACCAAGGTCGAGCGGGTCGGCAACCTCAACTACCCCGATGAAGCACGACGCCGCGCCTTGGGCGGCCGGCTGGTGATGACCGTGGCGGTGAAGCGCGACGGCAGCATCGAGGAGATCGTGCTCAACCGCAGCAGCGGCCTGGGCGTGCTGGACCAGGCGGCGATGCGCATCGTGCGGCTGTCGGAACCGTTCCCGCCGCTGCCGGTGACGCAGGAAAACATCGATGTGCTGCACATCACCCGCACCTGGCAGTTCCAGAACGGCAACGTCGCCAGCGAATAAGCGCCCGGATCAGCCCATCAGGGCCGCGATCACCGCCATGCGCACCGGCAGGCCGTTGGCGACCTGCTCCAGGATCACCGACTGCGGGCCATCGGCCACGCCGCCGTCGATCTCGACGCCGCGGTTCATCGGCCCGGGGTGCATCACGATCGCATCGGGTGCCGCCCGCGCCAGCCGGGCCGGGCTGAGGCCGTAGTCCTTGTAATAACCGTCCAGCGAGGGCACCAGGCCTTCCTCCATGCGCTCGCGCTGCAGGCGCAGCATGATCGCCGCGTCCACGCCGGCCACCGCCTGGTCGAAGTCGTGGAAGACCCGGCAACCCTGCAGCACATCCTCGTCCGGCAGCAGGTTGGCCGGGCCGCAGACGCGGATCTCGCCGCAGCCCAGGGCACGCAGCGCGTGCAGGTCGGAACGCGCGACACGCGAGTGTTTCAGATCGCCGGCGATCAGCACCTTCAGTCGCGAGAAGTCGTGCCCCTTGTGCTGGCGCAGGGTCAGCATGTCCAGCAGGCCCTGGGTCGGGTGCGCCGCGCGGCCGTCGCCGGCATTGATGATGCGGGTCCCGGGCGCCGCACCCGCGGCCAGCGCCGCGACCGCGCCGTTGTCGGCATGGCGGATGACGAAACAATCCACGCCCATTGCTTCCAGCGTCCGGAGAGTGTCGAGCGCGCTTTCGCCCTTCTTGGTGGACGAGGTCGAGACGTCGAAATTCAGCACGTCCATGCCCAGCCGGGTGGCGGCCAGCTGGAAGCTGCTGCGGGTGCGGGTGGAGGTCTCAAAGAACAGCGTGCACAGCGTGCGGCCCGCCAGGCGCGCACGTTGGCCGGTGCCACCCAGCGCATCGGGGCGCAGCGCCTGCGCGGCATCCAGCAATTGCGTGAGCGTGGCCGCCGGAAGGTTTTCCAGCGTCAGCAGGTGGCGCAGGCGGCCGTCGGGGTGGAACTGCAGGTCGGTCATGGGCGGGCGGGTTCGGCGTCGAGGGATAGGCGGGAATCGGGTTCGGACAACCAGCGTTCGAGGATGACCACGGCGGCCAGCGCATCCAGCTGCGAGGCCTGATGCCGCTTGCGGGCACCGGCGGCGCGTGCGGCGGCGAACCGCTGGGCGGCCTCGATCGAGCTGCGGCGTTCGTCCACCTGCTGCACCGGCAGCGCATACCGTTTGGCCAGCTCCCGGGCAAACCCCCGGGCGCGCTGGCGGATCGGCTGGTCGCCGCCGTCCAGCGTGGCCGGGTCGCCGACCACCAGGCCATCGGGTCGCCATTCGCGTACCCAGCGGTCCAGCTGCGGCCAGTCCGGCCCGGACGCATGCACGTCCAGCACGCCGACTTCGCGTGCACTCTGGGAGACGGTATTGCCCACGGCGACGCCGATGCGGCGTGCGCCGACATCGAAGCCCAGCAGGGTGGTCGGGTTGTTCATGAGTGCCCGGCGTAACCGGCCAGGCGCGCCAGGTCCACGCCGGCGGAGCGCGCGGCCGCCTGCCAGCGCTGGTCCAGCGGCGAATGGAAAAGGATCCCGTGGTCGGCCGGCACCGTCAGCCAGCTGTTTTCGACCAGTTCGGCTTCCAGCTGGCCCGCGGTCCAGCCCGCATAACCCAGGGCGACCAGGACATTGCCGGGGCCGTCGCCACCCGCCATGGCGGCCAGGATGTCGCGCGAGGTGGTGACGGCCAGGCCGCGGCCGAAACGCAGGGTCGAACCCCATTCGCGTGGATCGTCGTGCAGCACGAAACCGCGGTCTGGCTGTACCGGACCGCCAGCGACAAGGGGCCGGCTGGAAAGTTCGTCGGAACCGGGCGCCAGTTCCATCTGCGCCAGCAGTTCGCCCAGGTGTAGTCGGCGGCGCGGTTGATGACGATGCCCATGGCGCCATCGGCATCGTGCTGGCAGATCAGGGTCACCGAATGGTGGAAGTTCGGGTCTTCCAGTGTCGGCATGGCGATAAGGAAGTGGTCGGCCAGGTACTGGCCGGGGTGGACCGGGCCACGGGGGACGGGCCGGACGGGTTCGGGGCGCGCGACATGGCGACATTCTAGCGCGCCGGCCCGCCGGGACTGTCGGCAGGTTCGGCCGCGATGAAAAAGAAACGCCGGGCAAGCCCGGCGTTCCGGTGAACAGGGAACGGCCGGGGCTACTTGGCCTCGGACAGCTCCACGCCATCCAGGCCCTGGGACAGGGTGCGGGCATCGCCGCCCTGGGCCAGCTTGATCTTCAGGCGCACCTCGTTGGCCGAGTCGGCGAAACGCAGGGCGTCCTCGTAGCTGATCTCGCCCGCCTGGTAGAGCTCGAACAGGGCCTGGTCGAAGGTCTTCATGCCCAGGTTGGTCGACTCCTTCATCACGTCCTTGATCTTGTGGATCTCGCCGTCGCGGATGTAGTCCTGCACGAGCGGCGTGCCCAGGAGGATTTCCATGGCGACACGCCGGGACTTGCCGTCCGGCGTCGGGATGAGCTGCTGCGCCACCACACCCTTCAGGTTCATCGAAAGGTCCATCAGCAGCTGGCTGCGGCGGTCTTCCGGGAAGAAGTTGATGATGCGGTCCATCGCCTGGTTGGCGTTGTTGGCGTGCAGGGTGCACAGCACCAGGTGGCCGGTTTCCGCGAACGCGATCGCATGGTCCATGCCCTCGCGGGTACGCACCTCGCCGATCATGATCACGTCGGGCGCCTGGCGCAGGGTGTTCTTCAGCGCCGCTTCCCAGCTGTCGGTATCGATGCCGACTTCACGCTGGGTGATGATGCAGCCCTCGTGCTTGTGCACGAATTCGATCGGGTCCTCGATGGTGATGATGTGGCCCGAGGAGTTCATGTTGCGGTAGCCGATCATGGCCGCCAGCGAGGTGGACTTACCCGTGCCGGTGGCGCCCACGAACAGGATGATGCCGCGCTTGGTCATCGCCAGCGACTTGATGACCGCCGGCAGGTTCAGTTCCTCGACCGTGGGAATGCGCGTCTCGATGCGGCGCAGCACCATGCCGACCTGGTTGCGCTGGTAGAAACACGACACACGGAAACGGCCGACGCCGGACACGCCGATGGCGAAGTTGCACTCGTGGGTCTTTTCGAACTCCTCGCGCTGCGAGGGGTTCATGACGTTCAGCACCAGGTCGCGGGACTGCTGCGGCGTCAGTGGGTTCTGGGTGATCGGCGAGAGCTTGCCGTTGACCTTCATTGACGGCGGCACGCCGGCCGTGATGAACAGGTCCGAGGCCTTCTTGTGCGCCATCAGCTTCAGGAAGGAGGTGAAGTCGATGCTGCTCATGCGTGCTCCTGTGCTGCGCCCGTGGCCTTGGCCCGGGCGCGGTGTTCATGCGGCATCCTGCCAGCCCCCACCGGCATGGACGTCATTCGAAAAGCTTCTTTTCCTTGGCGTATTCCTTGGCCTGCAGCTTCGTCACCAGGCCACGCTTCACCATGTCCTGCAGGCACTGGTCGAGCGTCTGCATGCCGTACTGCTGGCCGGTCTGGATGGACGAGTACATCTGCGCCACCTTGTCCTCGCGGATCAGGTTGCGGATGGCCGGGGTGGCGATCATGATCTCGTGCGCCGCGACGCGGCCGCCGCCGACCTTCTTGAGCAGCGACTGCGAGATGACCGCACGCAGGGACTCGGACAGCATCGAGCGCACCATCGGCTTTTCGCCGGCGGGGAACACGTCGATGATGCGGTCGATGGTCTTGGCCGCGGACGAGGTGTGCAGGGTGGCGAACACCAGGTGGCCGGTCTCCGCGGCGGTCAGCGCCAGGCGGATGGTTTCAGGTCGCGCATCTCGCCGACCAGGATGTAGTCGGGGTCTTCGCGCAGGGCCGAGCGCAGGGCCTCGTTGAAGCCGTGGGTGTCGCGGTGCACTTCGCGCTGGTTCACCAGGCACTTCTGCGAGGTGTGCACGAACTCGATCGGGTCCTCGACGGTGAGGATGTGGCCGAATTCGTTCTTGTTGACGCTGTCCACCATGGCCGCGAGGGTGGTTGACTTGCCCGAGCCGGTCGGGCCGGTCACCAGCACCAGGCCCTGGGGCTGCTGCACCAGTTCGGAGAAGATCTTGGGCGCGGCCAGTTCCTCGAGCGTCAGGATCTGGCTGGGAATGGTACGGAACACGGCGCCGGCGCCGCGGTTCTGGTTGAAGGCGTTGACGCGGAAGCGCGCCAGGCCGGGGATCTCGAAGGAGAAGTCGACCTCGAGGAACTCCTCGTAGTCGCGCCGCTGCTTGTCCGACATGATGTCGTACACCAGCGCATGCACCTGCTTGTGGTCCAGGGCGGGGATGTTGATGCGGCGGACGTCGCCGTCCACGCGGATCATGGGCGGCAGGCCGGCCGACAGGTGCAGGTCGGAGGCCTTGTTCTTGACCGAGAATGCCAGAAGTTCGGCGATGTCCATCTTCAAATCCCCTTAGCGGCGCATCCAATTAATGAATAGGCGATCGCGTGCCCCCGGGGCAGTATAGCGCTATCCACGAAGGTCAATACCATCCATGGAATCGTTCGCCCGGACCCTGCACGGCGTCTTGCAAGATATTGAAAACGCGGCAAAGCTGGCCGGCCGGCCAGGGGCCGTGAAGCTGCTGGCGGTGTCCAAGACCCGCCCTGCGGAAGCGGTACGCGCCCTGGCCGCGGCGGGCCAGCGGGCCTTCGGCGAAAACTACGTCCAGGAAGGTACGGCCAAGCGCCTGGCCCTGGCCGACCTGCCGCTGGATTGGCACCTGATCGGCCACCTGCAGTCGAACAAGTGCCGCGAGGCGGCCGAACATTTCGACTGGGTGCATTCACTTGACCGGGCCAAGCTGGTCGATGCCCTGGACCAGGCCCGGGCCGCGGACCGGCCGCCGCTGAACGTGCTCATCCAGGTGAACGTGGACGGCGAGGCCAGCAAGTCCGGCTGTGCCCCCGGCGAGGTCGCTGCCCTGGCCGACCGGGTCGCAGCCGCACCGCGGCTGCGGCTGCGCGGGCTGATGGCGATCCCCGAACCGCATCCCGACCCCGCACACCGGCGCGATGCCTTCCGCCGGCTCAAGCAGCTTTACGACACGCTCGCCGCACGCCACCCGGACGTGGATACGTTGTCCATGGGCATGAGCGAAGACTTCGCGCTGGCGATCGCCGAGGGCTCGACGATGGTGCGCATCGGCACGGCGCTGTTCGGCGCGCGTGACTGATGCGGCCCGCTTCCTTTACCTTGCCTCCATGGACAGACACCCGATCGTATTCATCGGCGGCGGCAACATGGCCCGCAGCCTCATCGGCGGACTGATCGCCCGGGGCCACGCGCCGGAAGCCCTGCGCGTGGCCGAGCCGGTCGCCGCCCTGCGCGAAGCCCTGGCCACCGACTTCGGCGTGCGTGTCCGCGAGACCGGCGTAGAGGCGGCCGACGGCGCCGGTACCTGGCTGCTCGCGGTCAAACCGCAGGTCATGCGCGACGTCTGCGAATCGCTGGCGCCCCTGGCCCAGGCGCAGCGCCCGCTGCTGGTGTCCATCGCTGCCGGCATCACCACCGATCAGATCGACCAGTGGCTGGGCGGTGGCCAGGCGGTGGTGCGCAGCATGCCCAACACCCCGCCCTGCTCGGCGCCGGCGCCACCGGCCTGTACGCCAATGCCCGCGTCACGCCCGACCAGCGGCAGGCCGCCGAGGCCCTGATGCAGGCCGCCGGCATCACCGCCTGGATCCCCGAAGAGTCGCTGATGGATGCAGTCACCGCCGTATCCGGCAGCGGTCCGGCCTATGCCTTCCTGCTGGCCGAGGCCATGCAGGCGGCGGGCGAAGCCCAGGGTCTGGCGCCCGATACCGCCCGCACCCTGGTGCTGCAGACGATCCTGGGCGCGGCGCGCATGCTCAGCGAATCCGGCGAACCGGCGGCCGTGCTGCGGCAGCGCGTCACCTCTCCCGGCGGCACCACCCAGGCAGCGATCGAGAGCTTCGAGGCCGGCGGCTTCCGGCAGCTGGTGGACCAGGCCATCGCCGCCGCCACCCGGCGCGGCCGCGAGCTGGCCGGTGGCGGCTGAACCCTTCACGCCCCGTGGATGACAGGCCGTGGCCGCAGCGCGATGATGCTTTCCCGCCCCGAGGAGGTCCGGCCATGATCCGTCACCGCTTCCTTGTCCTGATCGCCGTGCTCTGCGGCCTGGCGCTGCCGGCCGTGGCGCAGAACTCGGTCCGCTCCGGCGACCTGGTGGTGCACTACAACGCGGTACCGACCACCAGCCTGACGCCCGACGTCGCCCGCCAGTACGGCATCACCCGGTCGGCCAACCGCGCGCTGGTGAACATCTCGGTCCGTCGCGGCACGCCCGGCGCCGACGAAGCGGTGCCGGCACAGGTCAGCGTCGCGGTCACCAACCTCAACGGCCAGCGTTCGGCCCTGCGCGTGCGCGAGGTGCGCGAGGGCGAGGCGATCTACTACCTGGCCGAAGCCCGCATCCAGGGCCACGAGACCCTGGACTTCGAAGTCGAGGTCACGCCCGAAGGCGCGACCGCGCCGGTGCAGGCCAGCTTCCGCCAGGAGTTCTTCCCCCAGTGAGCCTGCTGCTGGTTCGCCACGGACAGGCGAGCTACGGCGCCGCCGACTACGACAACCTGTCCGAACGCGGGCAACTGCAGTCGCGCCGGCTGGGCGAGTGGCTGGTGCGCGGCGGGCACCGGTTCAAGGCCGTGGTGGTGGGCGGCATGCGCCGGCACCGGCAGACCGCCGACGGCATCGTGGCCGCGTTCGCGGCCCAGGGCCTGGAACTGCCCGAACCGGTCGCCGACGAAGGCTTCGCGGAATTCGACCACCAGGCCGTCTTCGGTGCCTGGCTTTCGCGTTATGCCGACCACCCCGTCGCCATCGCCAGCCGCAGCGGCAACCCGCGCGACGTCGGCGCGATGCTGCAGGCCGCGCTGCTGGCCTGGGCCCGCGACGAACTGCCTGGCCTGCCGGAATCCTGGGCGGCCTTCGGCACGCGGGTGCAGTCGGCCGGCCAGCGGCTGGAGGCGCTTGCAGGCGATGGCGAGGCCCTGGTGCTGAGTTCGGGCGGCGTGATCTCGCGCCTGGCGCAGATGGCGCTGGACGTGCCGGACCACCGCGCGGTGGAACTGAACCTGGCGCTGCGCAACAGTGCGCTCAGCGAATTCCACCCGCACGGCGGCCGCCTCCGCCTGGGCAGCTGGAACGCGCTGCCGCACCTGCACGGCGAGCGCGAGCTGTGGACGTATTACTGAAGATGCACCCCTGACCCGGCGCCCCGGCGCCTCCGCGAGAACCCGATGACCGAGCCGCGCCCCGCCACGCTTTTCCCCTTCTCCGATCGGTCGCGCGAACTGCAGGCGCGGGTCGCTGCCTTCGTCGCCGACAAGGTGATCCCCGCCGAAGCGGAGTTCGCGGCGCATGCTGCCGATCCGGCGACGCGCTGGACGATTCCGGCGAAGCTGGAGGCCTTGAAGGCCGAAGCAAGATCCGCCGGCCTTTGGAACCTGTTCCTGCCTGACGCGAAACTCGGCGCGGGCCTGAGCAACCTCGACTACGCGCCGATCGCCGAGATCACCGGCCGCTCGCTGCACGCGCCGGAGGTTTTCAACTGCAGTGCGCCCGACACCGGCAACATGGAAGTGCTGGCGCACTTCGCCACGCCCGAACAGCAGGCGCCCTGGCTGCCGAAGCTGCTGGCCGGCGAGATCCGTTCCGCCTTCGCCATGACCGAGCCGGACGTCGCCAGCTCCGACGCCACCAACATCGCCCTGCCGATCGTGCGCGAGGGCGATCAGTACGTGATCAACGGCCGCAAGTGGTGGACCACGGGCGCCGGCGACCCGCGCTGCCGGATCCTGATCGTGATGGGCGTGACCGACCCGGACGCGCCGGTGCACCGGCGCCAGTCCATGGTGCTGGTGCCGATGGATACACCCGGCGTGCGCGTCGTGCGCCCCCTGACCGTGTTCGGTTACGACGACGCGCCGCATGGCCATGTCGAGATCGAGTTCGACAACGTGCGCGTGCCGGTGGCCAACCGGCTGCGCGAATCCGGCAGCGGCTTCGAGATCGCGCAGGCGCGGCTGGGGCCGGGGCGTATCCACCACTGCATGCGGCTGATCGGGCTGGCGCAGCGTGCGCTGGAGGCGATGCTCGAACGCGCCCGTTCGCGCGAGGCTTTCGGCCGGCCGATCGGCCAGCACGGCATGGCGCAGGAGGCGATCGCGCTGAGCCGCTGCGAGATCGAGCAGGCGCGGCTGCTGACGCTGCAAGCGGCGGCGGCGCTTGATGCGTTCGGGTTGCATGGGAAAAAGCGGGTGGCTCCACGTCGCCCAGCGATCAGGCGGGAATCCAGCAGGCCCGCGACCTTGTTGGAATGATCAAGATCATCGCCCCGCGCATGGCCTGCGCGGTGATCGACCGGGCGATGCAGGTGCACGGCGCCGGTGGCCTGTCGCAGGACCATTTCCTGGCCCAGGCCTATGCCGGTGCGCGCTCGCTGCGGCTGGCAGACGGCCCGGACGAGGTGCACATCGCCTCGCTGGCGCGTTCGATGCTCAAGGGCTGAACGATGCCGTTCACGCCGATCCACCTCGGGCCGGGACTGGTGTTCAAGGCCATCGGCGGGCGCCGCTTCAGCTTCATGGTGTTCGGCGGTTCGCAGGTGCTGATGGACATCGAGCCGCTGGTCGGCATCCTGCGCGGCTGGCCGGTGCTGCATGGCTACACGCACACGGTGGCGGGCGCGCTGGTGATCGGCACCATCGCAGGGATCATCGGCCGGCCGATCAGCGAATTCGCGCTGCGCCTGCTGCGCATCGCCCATCCTCCCTTCACCTGGAGCGCGAGCTTCATCGGCGCCTACGTCGGGACCTTCTCGCACATCGCGCTGGACGCGATCATGCACGCCGACATGACGCCATTCTGGCCGCTGCTGGCCGGCAATCCCTGGCTCGGTGCGGTCTCGATCGAAACCCTGCACCTGGCCTGTTTCGTTTCCGGCGGCCTGGGCCTGGCGCTGGTCGGCGGCCAGGCGCTGGCACGCCGCCACAAGGAATCCGCCACGCCATGACCGACCGGCTCGCCCTGCCTGCGGAAACGCTGGCCGCCTATCTGCAGAACAACGTGCCGGATTTCCGCGGCCCGCTGACCGCGACCAAGTTCAAGGGCGGGCAGTCGAACCCGACCTATCTGATCGAAGCGGCCAGCGGCAAATACGTGCTGCGCCGCAAGCCGCCGGGCCAACTGTTGCCTTCGGCGCATGCGGTGGACCGCGAGTTCCGCGTACTGGCCGCGCTGCACGGCGGCCCGGTGCCGGTGGCGCGCCCGCTGCACCTGTGCACGGACGAGTCGGTGATCGGCTCGATGTTCTACCTGATGCAGTTCGTGGACGGCCGCATCTTCTGGGACCCGTCGCTGCCGGACGCGACACCGGCCGAACGTGGCGCCCTCTACGACGCGATCATCACGACAATGGCGGCGATGCACACCGTGGAGCCGGCGGCCGTGGGCCTGGCCGACTACGGCAAGCCCGGAAACTATTTCGAACGTCAGCTCAGGCGCTGGGGCGAACAGTACCGCGCCAGCGAGACCCGGCCGATCCCGGCGATGGACGCGCTGATCGAAAAACTCCCGGTCCGTTGCCTCGCCGACGACGGCAGCGTGGCGCTGACGCATGGCGACTTCCGCATCGACAACCTGATGTTCGACCCGGCGCAGCCGCGCGTGATCGCCATCGTCGACTGGGAGCTGAGCACGCTCGGCCACCCGCTGGCCGACCTCGGCTACTTCTGCATGGCGCTGCGGCTGCCGCGCAACCCGGCCCTGCCCGGCCTGGCGGGCCTGGACCGCGCGTCGCTCGGCATTCCCGACGAAGCCGCGCTGCTGGCGCGGTATTCCGAGCTCACCGGACGCGACATCCCGGCCGACTGGCCCTTCGTGCTGGCCTTCAGCTTCTTCCGCCTCGCCGCCATCGCGGGGGGCGTGGCCAAACGCGCCGAACAGGGTAATGCGTCCAGCGAACAGGCGATGCAGGCGGGCCGCATGACCGGAATGCTGGCGGAGCTGGGGCTCGACGCACTGGAGACGCCTTGGCAATGAACCGCATTCTGCTGAGCGCCTGCCTGGTCGCCGCCACGCTGCCACTGCCATCCGCGTCCGCCCAGTCGCCAGCGGATACATCGCTTCCCGTACCCACCTTGCTGCGTTTCACCGACGGGGCGGCGAATGCTCTGGGAATCGACCTGCTCCGGAACATGCAACTGCCGGAGGGGCAGCGGGAAATCCGCCTCTGGGTCGGTTTCGGCACGATCGCACCTGAAACCCTGCTGCGATTCCGCACTGGAATTGGCGGCCATACGATCGGAACCCTTCATCTGCACGCCAGGTCCACGGAAGAGTCTTCTGATCCCGAAATGCGCGACTGGTTCCGTCAGCAGACGGAAATGTATTGCGTCGACTACAAGATCAAGGACGGCGAACAGGCATGTACGGTGCGGTTCCGCAGCACCCCGCAATGGGCCTCCATTCTTCGTAACCTCGAGGCAAATGATCTGGAGAAACTTCCGGACGAATCGGAACTCCCGGAGACTGACTTTGTCGTGATGGACGGGTCCTGCCTGGTGGTCGAGCTGCTGTACGGGTCAAGGTATCGAACCTACAAATACTGCAACCCGATTTTCCGGGATGAGCCCGAAGCCGTGAAGGCTTCGATCATCATGAACGCCGTCAGCGACCTGTACTTGAAGGCCGCTGTGGAGAACGAACGTTAACGCGCAGGCCGCTCCGCCCATCGGGTGATGAACCCGGCCATATCGCGCACACCGTCGGTCAGCGCCGCGGGGCCGGGCTGCAGGATGACCGGCGACTTGATCTCGTGCAGTTCGCCGTCGCGCACGGCAGGCACGTTTTCCCAGCCCGGGCGCGTGGCGACCTTGCCAGGCTGGAACTTCTTGCCGCACCAGGAGCCGAACACGATGTCCGGCGCGCGGGCGATGATTTCCGTGTCGTCGGGCAGGATGCGGTTCTTCGCCAGCGACTCGGCGGCACGCTCGGGGAAGATGTCGTCGCCGCCGGCGATGCGGATCAGCTCCGCGACCCAGCGGATGCCGGTGATGCGCGGCTCGTCCCACTCTTCGAAATAGACCTTCGGGCGGCGAGGCAATTTCGCCGACTCGGCTTCGATGACGTCGAGGCCACGCTTGAGCTCGTCCGCATAGGCATCGGCGCGACCGCCGGCACCGACCAGCGCGCCCAGCCGCCGCACGTAGTCCAGGATCTCCGCCACGCTGCGGTGGTTGCTGATCCACACCTCCACGCCATGCCGGATCAGCTCGGCGGCGATGTCGGCCTGGATGTCGGAGAAGCCGACCACGAAATCGGGTTTCAGCTTCAGTATCTCGCCGATCTTGGCCGAGGTGAACGCGCTGACCTTCGGCTTTTCCTTGCGCGCCCGCGCCGGCCGCACCGTGAATCCGCTGATGCCGACGATGCGGTCCTGTTCGCCCAGCGCGTACAGGACTTCGGTCGGCTCCTCGGTCAGGCAGACGATGCGGCGCGGACCGAAACTCACGGATACAGCATCCGCTTGGACCAGGTGCCGTCCACGCGCGAGTAGTGCTGGCGTTCGTGCAGGCGGTAACGGGCGCCGTACCAGAACTCGATCATCTCCGGCACGACGCGATAACCGGACCAGTGGGGAGGACGCGGCACGTCCATGCCCTCGAACTTCTTCTCGAAGGCGTCGATACGCGCCTCGAAGGTGTCGCGCGCATCCAGCGTCTGCGACTGCAGCGAGGCCCAGGCGCCGATCTGGCTGGGCCGCGGCCGCGAGGCGAAATAGGCTTCGGCCTCGTCCAGCGACACCGGCTCCACCGTGCCCTCGATCTTCACCTGCACCTGCTCGCGCAGCGTCTTCCACAGGAACAGCAGCGCCGCCTGCGGATTGGCCGTCAGCTGGTGGCCCTTGCGGCTGTCGTAGTTGGTGTAGAACACGAAACCGCGCGCGTCGAAGGCCTTCAGCAGCACGGTGCGCGCCGAGGGACGGCCCTGCGCGTCGGCGGTGGCGACCGTCATCGCGGTCGGGTCGGGGTCGCCGGCGGCCTTGGCTTCCTCGAGCAGCTTGGCGAAGGTGTCCAACGCTTCCGCGTACAGGTCGGTCATCGGCGCATCCTCGTTTTCGCTGGTCTCGGGGTTTCGCTATTGTCCGCCGATGCCGCCCGAACTGCACCCCGCCGCGGGATTCGCTCCCGGTTTCGTCGCCGACCGGCTGGACGAGGCCCTGGCCCTGCCCGGCCCGATGCCCGTGTATGGACTGGCGGGACTGCCGGGCAGCGGCAAGTCCACGCTGGCGGCACAGATGGCGGCATTGGCCGCGTCGCGCCGGCTGGTTGTGGCGGTGCTGTCCATCGATGACGTCTATTTCGGCCGGCGGCAGCGGCAAGCGCTGGCGCGGCGCGTGCATCCGCTGCTCGCCGACCGCGGCCCGCCGGGCACGCACGACCTGCCGCTGGCGCTGGCCACCCTCGATGCCCTGCGACACGGCGGATCCGTGGCCCTGCCCAGCTTCGACAAGCTGGCCGATACCCGCCGGCCGCCGTCGCGCTGGCCGCACGTGGCGGCGCCGCCGCGCCTGGTCGTGTTCGAGGGCTGGTTCCTGAAGACGCCGGCGCAGGCGCCCGGCAACCTGGCCCTGCCGATCAACCGGCTGGAAACCGAAGAAGACGGCGACGGCCTCTGGCGCCGCTACTGCAATGACGCGCTCGGCGGCTACGCGCCGCTGTGGCAGCAACTGGACTGGCTGACCTGGTTGCAGCCGCCCGGCTTCGAGACCGTGTTCGAGTGGCGCTGGCAGCAGGAAACGCGGCTGCAGGCGAAACACCCGCAGCGCACCGGCATGGACCGCGCCCGGCTGGGGCGCTTCCTGCAGTTGTTCGAACGGGTCGGCCGGCAGGCGATGCGCACGCTGCCGGGCATCGCCGAGCGCGTGATCGCGCTGGACGACGCGCGCAGGCCGATCAGCTGACGATGAAACTCACGCGCATGTTCACGCGCCACTCGGTCACGGCGCCGGCGCCGTCGGTCACGACCTTGATGTCGTTGACCCAGGCACCTGGATGTTCTTCACGCTCTTGGCGACCTTCTTGAGTCCCGCCTGCACGGCGTCCTCGATGCCTTTCTTGGAGGACGAAGAAACTTCGATCACCTTGGTGACAGTAGCCATGACCTTCTCCTGTGCGAAGCCCGGAAGGGGCCCGGCCAACTATACGCCCGGCTCCGCCAGCATCGCCGCATAGCCGCTGCGATAGTCGGCGTGTGCCGGCGACCAGCCGGTGGCGCGCAGGCGGGTATTGCGGATGCGGCGCCCGCTCTCTTCGCCCGTGGCGGCGGCCACGTCCGGCCGCCCTCCTGGTAACGCAGCCAGGCCAGGACCTCGTCTTCACGCGCCGGCAGGTCGTCGCTGCCAGGTAAAGCGACTCCGGCGCTGCAATGTCCAGCAGGCACGACAATGCGGAAGCCGCGTCTTCGACATGGATGCGGTTGGTCCAGTGCGGCCGTCCGGGCTCACCGGCACGGGACTTGCGCAGCATCATTTCCCGCCCCGGACCGTAGAGTCCCGACAGCCGCAGCGCGATGCCGCCGGCATGCGCCGACAGCACCTGTTCGGCCGCCAGCAGCGCCTGGCCGTTGAAGGCCTGCGGCAGCGGTGGCGTGGCTTCGTCCACCCATTCGCCGGCGTCCTCGCGATAGACCGCCGTCGAGGACACGAACAGCACCCGCGGCGCGTCGCAGGCATCGAGTAGACGACGCAGGCCGTCCACGTACAGCGCTCGATAGGCCGCCTCGTCCCGGCGGTCGGGCGCCGCGCAGAACACCAGCGCTTCGACACGCCGCGGCAGCCGCGACAGTCCTTCGCCGCTGGCCAGGTCGGCGCGCACGCCGCGCACACCGGGAGACATCGCAACGTCGCGACGCCGCACTGCGATCACGTCATCACCCAGCAACACCCGCCGCAACGCCAGCCGGCCACCGACGTCGCCGGCGCCGGCGATCACCAGCCGCCGGCCCGAAGCGCCAGCACCGGCGCGGTTCTGCGACGAAGGATCCATGCCGGGATGCTAGCATCGTGACCCATGAATCCCGCCCCCAACCTCGTCCTGGTCGGCCCGATGGGCGCCGGCAAGACCTCGATCGGAAAGCGCCTGGCCGTGCGGCTGGGGCTGGCCTTCGTGGACTGCGACCACCGCCTGGAAGAAGTCACCGGCGCGCCCGTGCCGCTGATCTTCGAATGCGAAGGCGAAGCCGGGTTCCGCGCACGCGAGACCGCGCTGATCACCGAACTCATGCGCGGCGCCGGCCAACTGGTCGCCACCGGCGGCGGCGCGGTGCTGGCCGAGGACAATCGCCGGCGGCTGCGTGAACGTGGCTTCGTGGTGCACCTGCAGGTCAGTGTGTCGCAGCAGATCGAACGCCTGGCGCGCGACCGCAGCCGGCCGCTGCTGGCGGTCGGCGACAAACGCGCCCGGCTCGAGGCCCTGGCGGTCGAACGCGGACCAATCTACCGCGAGGTCGCGGACCTCGCCTTCGATGCCGACGGCCTGAGCGTGCCGGTCGCCGCCGAACGCCTGGGCGCCCTGCTCGAACAGCGCTGGCAGCGCACGGAGGCGGCGTGATGCCGGTGCGCGAACTCCAGGTCGAACTGGGTGCACGGCGCTATCCGATCCGGATCGGCCGCGGCCTGCTGGACGACGCGACCGGCCTGGCCGCCTTCGTGCCGGGCCGGCATGCGCTGATCGTCAGCGATCGCAATGTCGCCCCGCTCTACCTCGCGCAGGTCGAGGCGGCGCTGAAGGGCAAGACCGTCAAGTCGCTGGTGCTGCCCGCAGGCGAACAGGAGAAGACGCTCGCCCGCTTCGGCGACGTGATGGCGGCCCTGGCCGCACTCGACGCCAGCCGCGACGCCACCGTGGTCGCGCTGGGCGGCGGCGTGGTCGGTGACCTGGCCGGTTTCGCGGCCGCCTGCTGGATGCGCGGGGTGCGTTTCGTGCAACTGCCGACCACCCTGCTGGCGATGGTGGACTCCTCGGTCGGCGGCAAGACCGCGGTGGACCTGCCGCAGGGCAAGAACCTGGTCGGCGCCTTCCACCAGCCCGCGGCCGTGCTGGCCGACACCGCCACGCTCGACACCCTGCCCGACCGCGAGCTGCGTGCCGGCCTGGCCGAGGTGGTGAAGTACGGCGCGATCGCCGATGCCGGATTCTTCGAATGGCTGGAGAACAAGGCCGACGCCCTGCTCGACCGCGATGCCGACGCACTGGCCGAGGCGATCGCCGTCAGCTGCGCGCACAAGGCCGGCATCGTGGCGCGCGACGAGACCGAACAGGGCGAGCGCATGCTGCTCAACTTCGGCCACACCTTCGGCCACGCCATCGAGACCGAGCAGGGTTACGGCGGGCTGCTGCACGGCGAGGCGATCGCAGTCGGCATGGTGCTGGCGGCGCGCCTGTCCTCCGACCTGGGCCGCGCGCCCTGGGCGGACACGGCGCGGCTGGCCGCGCTGCTCGAGCGCCTCGGCCTGCCCGTGGCCCTGCCCGCCGGGCTGTCGGGTGATGCGCTGCTGGCGCGCATGCGGCTGGACAAGAAAGCCGTCTCCGGTTCGCTGCGTCTGATCCTGTGGTCCGGCCTGGGCCGCGCCGAAGTCGTCACCGACGTCCCCGATCTGGAAATCCGCGCGGTGCTCGACGCCTGAGGCCTGCTTTCTTGCCCCTGGAAGCCTGCGGAATAAGTGGCGCGGGCCCGCCAAAACGCCCGCCAACGGCTACAATGGCGCCCCTATGCGCCTGCTGCTACAGCAAAAACCGCTCGCCGGAGAAGCCCCCAGGTACGTCCAGCTGATCCTCCAGCAGGACCTGCTGGGCGGCTGGACCCTGCTGCGCGAAACCGGCCAGATCGGCGGCAAGGCCCAACTCAAGCGCGAACAGTACCTGGAACGCGATGCCGCCCTCGCGGCCTTCGAGAAAGCCCGCGACACCCAGTTGCGCAAAGGCTTCCTGGTCATGTTCGCCCAAGGTGCAGACGCACCGCGTTGATGGATTGAAACCGTGACCCTGAAGAACGACCGCTTCCTGCGTGCCCTGCGCCGCGAACCCGTGGACTGCACGCCCGTGTGGCTGATGCGCCAGGCCGGCCGCTACCTGCCCGAATACCGCGCCACCCGCAAGCAGGCCGGCAGCTTCATGGGCCTGGCCACCAACCCCGAACTGGCCTGCGAAGTCACCCTGCAGCCGCTGCGCCGCTACGACCTCGACGCGGCCATCCTGTTCTCCGACATCCTCACCGTGCCCGACGCCATGGGCCTGGGCCTGTATTTCGCCGACGGCGAGGGCCCGAAGTTCGAACGCCCGGTGCGCACGCCGGCCGACATCGCGAAACTGGCCGTGCCGGACATGGGCAGCTCACTGCGATACGTGATGGATGCGGTGTCGCTGATCCGCCGTGAGCTCGACGGCGCCGTGCCGCTGATCGGTTTTTCCGGCAGCCCGTGGACCCTGGCCTGCTACATGGTCGAAGGCGGCGGCAGCGACAACTTCGCCCGCATCAAGTCCATGGCGCTGAACGAACCGGCGGCGCTGCATCGGCTGCTCGAGGTCACCACCGATGCCGTCATCGCCTATCTGGCGGCGCAGCGCGCGGCTGGTGCGCAGGCGCTGCAGGTGTTCGACACCTGGGGCGGCGTGCTGGCGCCGCACGTGTACCGCGAATTCTCGCTGCGTTACCTGCAGCGCATCGCCGCCGAACTGCCGCGCGGCGACGGCGCGCAGCGCACGCCGCTGATCCTGTTCGGCAAGGGCAATGCGCCCTACCTGGAAGACCTGGCCGCCACCGGCGCCGAAGGCCTGGGCGTGGACTGGACCGTGTCGCTGGGCGACGCCCGCCGCCGCACCGGTGGCCGGGTCGCGCTGCAGGGCAACCTGGACCCGACCACGCTGTACGCCTCGCCCGAGGGCATCCGCACCGAAGTGGCGCGCGCGCTCGACGGCTACGCCGCCGCCAACGACGGTTCCCGCGCCGGCCACGTGTTCAACCTCGGCCACGGCATGAGCCCGGACATGGATCCGGAACACGTGCGCGTGCTGGTGGACGCGGTGCACGCGCACAGCCGCGCCGGCTAGCGCACCGCCGCCAACGCCCCGGCCAGCATCTCGCCGGTCACCGGCTTGCGCAGGAAACCGCCCATGCCGGCGGCGCGCGCGGCCGGTTCCGCCTCGGGGTCGGAACGCGCGGTCAGTGCGATCAGCGGCAACTCCAGGCCGCGGGCGCGGATCAGCCGCGCCAGCGCGAGGCCATCGATGCCGGGCAGGTCCAGGTCGAGCAGGGCGAGGTCGAAGGACTGGGTTTCCAGCGCGGTCAACGCGGCCAGCCCATGCGGCGCATGCAGCACGCGATGCCCGGCGCGCTGCAGCAGGCCGACCACCACCTCCGCTACCGGGGGTCGTCTTCGACCAACAAGATCGCGAAAAAGAAACACCCGAAGCCGACTCTCCCGCGAAAGACAGCTCTCCCAAAGAAGCTGCCAAAGGCAAAGCCGCTCCTCATCCGCAGCCAAAAGCGGCCCCTCCTCAGCAGCCGCCAACGGCAACTCCACCCTGAAACAAGCCCCCCCCCAGGGCGCTGGCCACACTGATCGATCCCCCATCGCCACCACCAGCTCCTGGCTGATCGCCAGCCCCAGGCCGGTACCGCCGCTGCTGTCACCATCACCGGGCTCGAACCGGTGGAACAGGCGCGCCTGGCGCTCCGCATCCAGTCCCGGACCGGTGTCCCGCATCTCCAGCACCAGGCCCTGCGGCGAACGCGGTCCGACCCGCAGGGAGACCTTGCCCTGCTCGCAGAACTTGATGGCGTTGTGGCCAAGGTTGAACAGGACCTGCCGCAGACGCGTGGCGTCCCCGTGCAGCGCGACGGGCGCGCCGGCGTCGCAGTGCAGCGAAAACACCAGCGACTTGGCCGACGCCAGCGGCTGCAGCAGCCCGGCCACCTCCTGCAGCAGCGGGCGCAGCTCGAAACGGGCGTTCTCCAGCCGCAGCCGTCCTGCCTCGATGCGCGCCAGGTCGAGCGCATCGTTGAGCAGGCGCAGCAGGTGCGCGCCCGCACGCTGGATGGCATCCACCTGGGCACGCTGGCGCGGATCCAGCGCGCTTCCCTGCAGCAGTTCGGCCATGCCCAGCACGCCGGTCATCGGAGTCCGTATCTCGTGGCCCAGGGTCGCCAGGAAGCGGCTCTTGGCCTCGGAATGCTGTTCGGCCAGCGCCTGCCGCTCGCGGCTCAGCAGCAGCGCCTGCCGGCGCGCGCGCCGTGCGCGGTGCCAGGCAGACAGCCAGGCCACTCCCGCCAGCAGCACCAGTGCGGCCACCAGCAGCGCCGACGGGGTGCGCCACCACACCGGCTCCACCAGCAGTTCGAGGCTGCGCACGGGCGCCCAGCCACCCGCGGCATCCGCCACCTGCCACATCAGGCGATGACGACCAGGCAGCACCTGCTGATAGAGGCGCGGCTGCCCCGGTGGCAATTCGATCCAGCCCGCGTCGTGCGCCTGCAGCCAATAACGATGGCGCACCGGCGCGGAGGGCGCCGGCAGGCGCAGGTCGCGATCCCCCGGCTGCAGGCGCAGCCAGCGGCCTGAAGCGGGCAGCTCCACCACGACGCCGTCGCGATGCACGAGCGCCGGCCCCGACGGCATCGCGGCAGCCGGAGACGCCGCGGCAATGCCCGCCAACCCCCAGAACAGACACGGCAGCAGGCGTTTCCGGACGCCCGCAGCATTGGAATCCACCGTCATCCACTCCCCGTTAACCCGGCCGGCCTAGACTAGCCAGGCCGCGTCCCGGTGGATGTAGGAAAACGCATGTCCCTGAAACTTCGATGCTGGCTGGTCCTGACCCTGGCGATCACCGCCGCGCCGGCCGATGCCCGGACCGAGATTTTCCGGCTCGACCCGGTGCATACGCGCGTGATCTTCCTGGTGGACCATGCCGGCCTGTCACGCGCCATCGGCAGTTTCTCCGGCGCCAGCGGCCAACTCCACTTCGACCCGGAGGACTGGAGCACGGCCCGGCTCGAGGTCAGCCTGCCCCTGGCCAGCCTCGACCTGGGCGATGCCGAATGGCGCGAAAAAGTGCTTGAACCGGCTTTCCTGGACGTCGAAGGCCAGCCCGAGGCACGTTTCGTCTCCACTCGCGTCGAGGCCGCTGGCGCGGACCGCGCACGCGTCACCGGCCAGCTCTCGCTGCGCGGCGTCAGCCGCGAACTGGTGCTGGACGTGCGCCTGAACGCGCACAAACGCCACCCGGTCACCTTCCGCCGCAGCGCCGGTTTCTCCGCCAGCGCGCGCCTGAGCCGTCGCGACTTCGGCATCACCACCTGGCCGAACGTGATCGGCGACGAGGTCGAGCTGATGATCGAGGCCGAGGCGATCCGCGACCGCACGCCCACCCCCGCCACCGAGGACTCCGCCGATGCCGATCAAGAACGCCGCTGACCGCTGGGGCTTCGTCAGCCTGGGCATCCACTGGCTCACCGTGGTCCTGGTGCTGTGCCTGGCCGGGGTCGGGCTGCTGATGGACGAACTGCCGAACTCGCCCACCAAGGTGCAGGTGTATGCGCTGCATAAGAGTTTCGGCCTGACCGTGTTGGCGCTGACCGTGCTGCGCCTGCTGTGGCGCCTGGTGGCCGGCGTGCCGCAGCCGGTGCCGGGCACGCCGCGCTGGCAGGTCGTCGTCGCCAGCCTCACGCATGGCGCGCTGTACGTGGTGCTGCTGGCGATGCCGTTGAGCGGCTGGCTGTACAACTCGGCGGCGGGTTATCCGCTGCAGTGGTTCACGCTGTTCAACCTGCCCGGCCTGTCGGAACGCGACCCGGATGTCCGGCGCTTCGCGCACGAAGCGCACGAGACCCTGTTCCTTGGTGCTCGCCGCCATCGTCACGCTGCATGCCCTGGCCGCGCTCAAGCACCATTATTTCGACCGCGACCGCACCCTGGCGCGCATGCTGCCGCTGGTGAAGGCTCCCGATCCCGCCGCGTCCGGGCCGGGCCGTGGTCCCGATGCGGGGGCCGCATGATGCGTCTCCTGTGTCTCCTGCTGCTGTCGATGGCCGGCGTGTCCGCGAACGCCGCCGAATACACCGTGCAACCCGGTTCGACCCTGGGATTCAGCGCCACCTACCAGGGCGAGGCCTTCGAAGGCCGGTTCGCGGACTTCACGCCGGCCATCAGTTTCGACCCGGAGGACCTGGCCGGCAGCCGCTTCGAGGTGCACATCGAACTGGCCAGCGCCGGCACCGACAACGACGAACGCGACGAACTGCTGCTCGGCGAAGGTTTCTTCGACAGCGGCACGGTGGCGCAGGCGGTTTACCTCGCCGACGCCTTCCGTGCGCTCGGCGGCGACCGTTACGTGGCCGACGGCGTACTGACGCTGCGCGGCATCAGCCGGCAGGTGCCGCTGGCGTTCACCTGGACCGCCGGCGCCGAACCGGTGCTGGAAGGCGAGGCCAGGCTCAGCCGCCTGGCCTTCAAGGTCGGAGAAGGCGAATGGGCCGACACCGACCTGCTGCCCGACGAAGTGGTGGTGACGACGCGGCTGGTACTGGCGCCAAGGGAATAGCGCCTCTACGCCCGCAGGAAGTCCCGCAACGCATCGACCCCGAACGGCCAATCCAGTTCAGCGCCGGTGTCTTCGCGCCGCAACACCGGAATACGGTCGCCATACCGTGCCTGCAGGCCCAGATCATCATCGATCCACAGCGGGTCGAAATCCTGCACGCCGGCCTCGGCCATCCGCTCCCAGGCCAGGTCGCACAGGTGGCAATCGTCTTTCTGACCAGGGTCAGTCGCATCGGGTGTCCGGGCAGTTCGCCGGCGTACAGTCGGCTTCGGCGTGGGGCGCATAGAATACGGCCACTTCCCGGGAAACCGACATCCACATGGCCGTCAGCGTCTTCGACCTTTTCAAGATCGGCATCGGACCTTCGTCCTCGCACACGGTGGGACCGATGCGCGCCGCTGCGCGCTTCGTCAGTCACTGGCTGGAGGAGAACGGCGACCTGGAACGCACCGCGCGCGTGCGCGCCGAGGTGTTCGGCTCGCTGGCGCTGACCGGCCGCGGCCACGGCACCGACAAGGCCGTGCTGATGGGCCTGGAAGGCCACTGGCCGAACCAGATCGACCCCGACGTCATCCCGGCCGCGCTGGAGCGCATCCGCGGCCAGAAAAAACTGCTGCTGCTCGGCAAGCGCGAGATCGCCTTCGACGAGAAGCACGACCTGATCATGAACAAGCGGCAGAAGCTGCCCTTCCACACCAACGGCATGCGTTTCACCGCCTTCGACGCCGCCGGCGAACAGATCGCCACCCGCGACTACTACTCGGTGGGCGGCGGTTTCGTGGTGAACCAGGACGAGGCCGCGGAAGACCGCATCGTCGCCGACACCACCGAACTGCCCTACCCCTTCCACTCCGGCGACGAACTGCTGCGCCAGTGCCAGCAGCACGGCCTGGGCATTGCCGCGATGATGTTCGCCAACGAACGCGCCTGGCGCGGCGAGGATGAGATCCGCACCGGCCTGCGCGACATCTGGAAGGCGATGCAGGACTGCACCGCGCGTGGCATCCGCGAGAAGGGCACCCTGCCCGGCGGTCTGCATGTTTCCCGGCGCGCGCCGACCCTGCACGCTGAACTCGTCCAAGCCCGAAGCCGGCATGCGCGACCCGCTGACCGTGCTCGACTGGGTGAACCTCTACGCGCTGGCGGTGAACGAAGAAAACGCCGCCGGCGGGCGTGTCGTCACCGCGCCGACCAACGGCGCCGCCGGCATCATCCCGGCCGTGCTGCACTACTACGACCGCTTCTGCCCCGGCGCCAGCGAACAGGGCGTGTTCGACTTCCTGCTCACCGCCGCCGCCATCGGCATCCTCTACAAGGAAAACGCCTCGATTTCCGGCGCCGAAGTCGGCTGCCAGGGCGAGGTCGGCGTGGCCTGCTCGATGGCGGCCGCCGGCCTGGTCGCCGCGCTCGGCGGCACACCGGGCCAGATCGAGAACGCCGCCGAGATCGGCATGGAACACAACCTCGGCCTCACCTGCGACCCGATCGGCGGCCTGGTCCAGATCCCCTGCATCGAGCGCAACGCGATGGGTGCGGTGAAGGCCATCAACGCCTCGCGCATGGCCCTGCGCGGCGACGGCAAGCACAAGGTGTCGCTGGACAAGGTCATCAAGACCATGCGCGACACCGGCCGCGACATGCAGGACAAATACAAGGAAACCAGCCGCGGCGGCCTGGCGGTCAACGTCATCGAGTGTTAGGCCGGCTCACGCCTGCACGCCCGCCGACCCGGCGAACTGCGTCACAGCACGCCCCCCGGCGCTTGCCTTGCCCCGGGACAGGGTTGATATTCGGAGCGAACCCGCGTCCACCGGACACCAGCCGTGCCGAACCTGCGTCGCGCCCTGCCGCTGACCGCGCTTCTCCTGCTGGCGCTCGGCGCGGCGCGCCCGGTCGCGGCGCTCGATCCGGACAAGGCCTTCCACCACTACGTCAGCAACACCTGGAGCATCGAGGAAGGCCTGCCGCAGATCAGCGCGATGGCCATCACCCAGGACCGCCAGGGATACGTCTGGGTGGGCACCCAGGCCGGCCTGGCGCGATTCGACGGCATCCGCTTCAGTACCTACAACCCGGAGAACACGCCGGGCCTGCGCGGCATCTGGATCCACGACCTGCATGTCGACAAGCAGGACCGGCTCTGGATCGCCACCTACCGCGGCCTGTCGGTGCGCGACGAACACGGGTTCCACCCCATCCCGCTGGCGGGTCCCGACCCGCTGCGTTCGCTCGACACCCAGGACATCGTCGCGATGCCTTCGGGCGAACTGATGGTGGCGGCCCCCGATGGCGTCTACCGCGCCAGCGACGAAGCACTGGAACTGGCCTACCCGCTGCCGCGGCCGGCCACCGTGCTGCTCGCGCGCGGCGACGAGCTCTGGGTCGGCAGCCTCGGCCGGGTGTTCCGCATCGCCGGCGGCGTGGTCGAACTGCTGCCGCTGCCGGACACGGACGCGGACACGGTGGTCACGCAACTGATCCAATCGCAGGGGCGGTTGTGGGCCGGCACCAGCGCCGGGCTGTTCTACCGGGAGGGCGACCAGTGGCAACGCCACGAGGGTGGCGAGCCGCTGTCGCGCGTACCGATCGAGGTGATGGCCGAGGACCGCGACGGCAACCTCTGGGTCGGCATGGTCGAACACCTGGCGCGCCTGCGTGCCGGTCGCGTGCAGGAACTGATCATCGACGGCCGCGCGGCCTCTGCCGTGCGCGCCGTCTACGAGGACCGCGAAGGCAATCTCTGGATGGGCAGCCAGTGGGAAGGCCTGAGCCGGCTCTGGAACGGTTGGACCCGTCGCTACGGCCACCACGAGGGCCTGGACGATCCGGTGCTGTGGTCGGTGGCGCAGGGCCGGGACGGGCAGCTGTGGGTCGGCACCAACAGCGGCTTGAGCGTGCTGCGCGACGGCCGGTTCGAACAGGTGGTGGCGGGTGCCCGGCTGCCGCATCCCAATGCCTACACGCTGCTGCCCGAGGACGGTGCCGTCTGGATCGGTACACGCCGGGGCGTGGCGGTGCTGCGCGACGAGCGGCTGGAGCTGCCGCCGGAACTGGCGCCGATGCGCAGCGCGCAGATCAACGCGATCCTGCGCGACCATCGCGGCGCGCTGTGGTTCGCCACCACCCAGGGGCTGTTCCGGCAGTCGCGCGGCGAACTGCGCCGGTTCGGCACCGAAGACGGCCTGCGTGACCCGCGCTCGCGCGTGCTGCACGAAACCCGCGACGGCCGCCTGCTGCTGGGCAGCCAGACGGGCCTGTACGAAGTGGTGGGCGATCGCGTCGAGCCGCTCGGCCTGGACGCCGGCCTGCCGGCCGAGCTGGACGTGACCGCCATCCACGAACTCAAGACCGGCGAACTGGTGATCGGCGCGCTGTCCGAAGAGATCTTCCTGTTCTACGACAAACGCTGGACCCGGTTCGGCGCCGACCAGGGCATGCCGGTGAACTCGGCCTTCTTCATCACCGAGGACACGCGCGGCTTCCTGTGGGTCGCCGGCATCCGCGGCATCCTGCGCGTGCCGCTGGGCGACCTGCGCGAGATGGCCGCGGGACGCGGCAAGCGCGTGCGCGGCGAAATGCTGCTCAACGAACGCGGCGACCGCCGCGGCGGCCAGAAGGGCTATTGCTGCAACGGCGCCGGCAATGCCAAGGGTTTCCTTCGCGACGGTGAACTGTGGCTGCCCAGCCGTGATGGCCTGGTCGCCATGGCCACCCACGGCGTGGTCAAGAACACCGTCGCGCCACGCACGCTCATCGAGCGGGTGAAGGTGGGCGAGCAGTGGCGCGACGCCGACGCAAGCGCCGACTGGCACCTGCCGCAACAGGCGCGCGACCTGAGCTTCGAGTTCACCGCACTGAGCTTCCAGGACCCCAACAGCGTGGACCTGCGTTACCGCCTGCTCGGATACGACGCCGACTGGCGCACGCTCGAAGACGGCAGCCGGCGCGTGGTGAACTACACCAACCTGCCGCCGGGCCCCTACGTTTTCGAAGCCCTGGGAGCCAACAATGCCGGCCTGTGGAGCGATGCGCCGGCCCAGCTGGGTTTCCGCATCCAGCCGAGCTTCCACGAAACCGGCCTGTTCCGTCTCCTGTTGGCCGTGCTGGCAGCCAGCATCGTCTATGCCGGCTTCGTCCAGCAGCGTGGCGCGCACCGGCGCCAGCGCGAGGCGCTGGAACAACTGGTGCGGCAGCGCACCGAGGCGCTGGAGGTGGCGAACCTGCGGCTGGAGGACGCCAGCCAGACCGACCCGCTCACCGGCCTGCGCAACCGCCGCTACCTGGCCAACCAGATCCCCGCGGACATCGCCTTCTACGACCGCGAGACCCTGCGCCGCGGCAGCCCGGGCGAGGTGATGGTGTTCGCGCTGATCGACATCGACCACTTCAAGGCGGTCAACGACACCCATGGCCACCAGGCCGGCGACCGCGTGCTGCAGCAGTTCGCGGCGGTGCTGGGCCAGCTGGTGCGCACCGGCGACTACATCGCGCGCTGGGGGGCGAGGAATTCCTGGTGGTGTTCCGGCCCATGCCCAACCGGCACCTGCCGATGCTGGGCGAACGCATCCGCGCCGCCATCGCCGGGCACCGGTTCGAAGTCGGCGCCAGCGAGCCGCTGCACATGACCTGCTCGATCGGTTTCATCGAATGCCCGTTGTTCCGCGATGCCCGCGGCAGCCTGGGCTGGGAACAGATGGTCGAGCTGGCCGACCGCGCCCTGTATTTCGTCAAGGCGCGGGGCCGCAACGGCTGGGCCGCCTTCCGCCCGCTGCCCGACGCCGACCTGGACGGGCTGCTGCAGGTGCTCAAGGGCGATCCCGCCGCGCTGCTGGACAGCGGCAAGCTGGAACTGGTGGTGTCGCCCAACCTGCGGGCGCCGCCGGGCTGATCGCCCCTAGTGCCGGCGGCGGCGGCGGCCTATGCTTCGACCATGCGCGAGACGAGCCGACGGGTCGCCATCTTTTCCCTGCTGGTGGCGCTCTATGTCGCTGGCGGCGGGTATTCGACGCTGCTGATCGACGCGCCGGGCCAGGTGGCGCTGTTCTGGCCGGCCTCGGGCGTGGCGCTGGCCGGGGTGGTGCGTTACGGCCTGCGCTGGGCCGTGTTCGTACCGATCGGCGGACTGCTGGTGCACCTGCTGTTCGATCCGGTGCCGATGACCTTCCTCGCCTGGTCGCTGGCCAGCAACCTGCTGGCTGTGCTGGCCGGCGCGTGGCTGGTGCTGCGGCTGCCGGTCCGCGACACCTTGACGGTGCGTTTCGGCCTGCGCGCCCTGCTCGGTGGCGTGGTGATGGCGGCGGTAAGCGCCGGCATCGGCACCTGGGCATGCAGCAGTCGGGCCTGCTGGAAACCGAAGCGCTCGGCGCCGCCGTCACCCGCTGGTTCCTCGGCGACCTGCTCGGCGTGACCAGCGTGGCGCCGGCGATGATGCTGGCGCTGTCGCGCCGCGATGTCCGGCTGCAACTGCCCGAGAGCGGCGACTACGCCCCCGAGCCCGAACGCCTGCTCTGGAACATCGCGCTGACCGCCAGCTACCTGCTGATGGCCTGGGGCGGCAGCCTGGGCGGCCACTACGCCCTCGGCCTGGTTGCGCTGCCGCTGGGCATCCTGGTCTGGAGCGCGATCCGGTTCCCGCCGCTGCATACCGCCGCGGCCATCGCCGTGACCATGCTGCTGATCGCCGGCCTGGCCGGTTTCGGCCTGGCGGGTTACCCGGCACCGCAGGAGACACGCGAGGGCGTGAACCTGCTTGCCTTCCTGATCGTGGTCGCGGCACTGCCGATGATCCTGGCCTTCGCAATGCACCAGCAACGCGTCACCGCGGCGCACCTGACCCAGCGCGCCACCATCGACCCGCTGACGGGCCTGGCCAACCGCAACGCCTTCGAGGAACGCGTGCGTGCCGAACTGGCCAACCCGGCGGCACCGCCGATGGCCCTGGCCTATCTCGACCTGGACCACCTCAAGCTGATCAACGACACCGCCAGCCATGTCGCCGGCGACGCGCTGATCCGCGGGGTGGCCGGCGTGGTCGAGGCCAGCCGCCACCGCGAGGACCTGCTGGCACGCACCGGCGGCGACGAATTCGCCCTGCTGCTGCGCAACTGCACGCCGATGGTGGCCGAAGACCGCGTTCGCGTACTGCTGCGCGCGATCGAAGGTTACCGCTGCGGCTGGGACGGGCAGATGCTGGGCACCACCGCCAGCGCCGGGCTGGTGGCGTTTCAGCCTGGCCAGGGCGACTACGCGCTGCTGCTGTCGCAGGCCGATGCCGCCTGTTTCACGGCCAAGGAACAGGGCGGCAACCGGGTCTGCCTGGCCAGCCTGGACGGCGGCGACCTGCTTGACCGCACCGCGGCGATGCGCTGGGTGGTGCGCATCCGCGATGCGCTTTCGTCACATTCGCTCGAGCTGTTCTGCCAGAGCATCGTCGCGCTGCGCCCCGATGGCGACCGCGGGCGCCACTTCGAGGTGCTGCTGCGCCTGCGCGACCCGCGGACCGGCGAACTGCTGCATCCGGCGCAGTTCATGCCGGCGGCCGAACGTTTCCACCTGGGCGCCCGCATCGACCGCGAGGTGATCGGCCAGACCCTGGCCTGGCTGGAAGCCAACCCCACGGCGGCGGCGTCGGTTTCCACGTGCTGCATCAATCTTTCCGGCGAAGCGCTGATCGACGAGGCCTTCTTCGGTTTCGTGGCCGAACGCCTGCGCCGCAGCAGCTTCCCGGGCGACCGGCTGTGTTTCGAGGTGACCGAGACCAGCGCGGTGCGCGACCTGGCGCGGGCGCAGCGTTTCATCACCGAGATGCGCGGCCTGGGCTGCCGCTTCGCGCTGGACGACTTCGGCACCGGCTTCTGTTCCTTCAACTACCTGCGGGCGCTGGACGTGGACTACTTCAAGATCGATGGCAGTTTCGTACGTGACATGCATGCCTCGCCGCTGGCCGAGGCGGTGGTGCGCTCGATCAACGAGATCGCGCACGTGCTGGACAAACGCAGCATCGCCGAACACACCGAAACCGAACGCGACCGCCAGGCGCTGATCGCCCTGGGCGTGGACTACGTGCAGGGTTACGCCGTGGACCGGCCGACGCCGATCGCCGACTATTTCGCCACGCCGGTGCCTGCCGCATGAGGGCCCGGCATGTATTGGCCCTGCTGCTGGCGCTGGCAGCGCCGGTGGCCGTCGCCGCCAACGAGGGCGTCGCCGACCTGGTGACGGTGCGCCAGAGCGGCCGCCTGCTGGCCGTGGCGCAGAACCGCATGGCCGGTCCGGTGGAAGTGGTGCTGCACGCATCGGGCACCCTCGCCAGCGAGCCGCCGATGCCGCTGCACCGGGTGCTGGCCGCGGGCGAACGTGCGGTGCTGGCCGAGCTGCCCGCGGACACCGGCCGCGAGGCGCTGGTGTTGACCGCCACGCCCGGCGAGCCGCATGCGGTGTCGCGCGATGTGGTGTATTCGCTGCCGGTCGAGGAGTCGGCGTTCGAGCTTGGCCAGGGATTCCACGGTGGTTTCAGCCACGGCGACGAGGCCAACCGGTATGCGGTGGACCTGATCGTGGCCGAGGGCACGGCGGTGTTGGCGGCACGCTCGGGGGTGGTGATGCAGGCGACGTCGGGTTTCCGCGAGGGCGGTACGGACCGTTCGCTGGCGGGGCGGGCGAACCTGGTGCGGGTGTTGCACGACGACGGCAGCATGGCGCTTTACGCGCACATGCGCGAAGGTGGGGTCACGGTGCGGGCCGGTGACACGGTGACGCTGGGCCAGGTGCTCGGTTACGCCGGCAGTACGGGCTTTTCCAGTGGGCCGCATCTGCATTTCGCGCTGCAGGTCAACGGCGGCGGTCGGCTGGTCTCGGTGCCGTTCCGCATGATCGGGCCGGACGGGTTCCTGCCCTTGCGCTGACCCCCTTTGCGCGTGCCGGGATCGTTCGCGGCGATAGGCCGCCGTACGTGAGGTCTTTTTCCGGGGACGCCGTGAATCCATCCATGGAGGCTCTTCGAAAACGTCCATGTTTTCGAAGCCCCGGAAAAAGACCTCACGCACGACGACCTGCGAACCATCAGGGCCGGGATCTCGATTGGGGGCAAGAGCTCGCTTGCCTTGGCTTCCGGTAGGCATTGAGCGATGAACTGGAACCAGGCTCAGTGGGCGGCGAAGTGACGGACACGCGAGGCTCTTCTCGTTCGACAGTCCGGCCTGGATCGACCACAGGCCGTCGTGCGAGGGAACTTTTCCGGACCTTCAGCGACATGGACGTCGCTGAAGAGCCTACATGGACGTATTCACGGCGTGTCCGGGAAAGTTTCCTCGTGCGGCGGCCTATCGCCATGAACGATCCCGGCATAAAAACGCCGCGGAATAGACTCCGCGGCGTTTCGGTGGAACAGGGTGAAGCGTCAGAACGAGTAGCGGGCGATCAGCTGGTAGACCGGGCCGGCGGATTCGGTCTCGAGCTCGTACTCGTCGTAGTCGCGGGCGATCTGGTCGGCCGCATTGTCGAACTTGTCGAAGAACTCGTCCTTCTCCGCGTCCAGCAGGTTCGAACCGGTCAGGCGCACCGACAGGTTCTCGCCGAATCGCTTCTCGATGAACACCTCCAGGTCCGCCCCGTAACGCGTCTCGACCTCCTCCGCCAGCACCCGCAGCTCGGCATCACCCTGCTTGCGGTAGCTCGCGCCGAACGACGCGCCCCAGGACGGCAGGTCCTGGATGAAACCGACGTTGTAGACGTACTTCGCCTGGTTGTTGAAGCGGCGGTCGCCGAAGCCGTCGTCCACCGAACTGTCGAGCCAGGAATAGTTCACGAACACGCCGGTGTTGGGCATGCCCAGCGCCGTCAGCGGCGTCGAGGCATCGAACTCGATGCCGTAGACGTTGCCATCGCCGATATTGGCGGCGGTGTAGACGAAACTCTGCGGGTCGAATTCCGGATACCCCGGGGTGTTCTCGTCGGCGCCCGGGTTGTCGTCCAGGAACTCCTCGACATCGTCCTCGTAGCTGCCGAGCGCGTCATCGCTCGGCTCGCCCGTATTCACCACCTCGATCAGGTCCTTCACGTCACGGTAGAACAGGTTCACGCCGACGATGCCCTGCCGGCCCAGGCGGCGCTCGAAGCCCAGGTCAATGCCCCAGGCGGTTTCCGGATCGAGCTGCGGGTTGCCGGTGAAGTCGTTGTCGCCGTATTCGCCTTCCAGCGTCAGCGGCAGGATGAAGTCGAAGTTCGGTCGGCGCACCGTGCGGCCCAGGGACAGGGTCAGGCGGTCGTCGTCGCTCAGGTTCCAGCGGAAGCTGGCCGAGGGCAGCAGCACGGCGTAATCGTTGGACTCGCGGTCGCCATCCGCCTCCACGTCCACGTCGGCGGACTCGTAGCGCAGGCCGGCCTGCCACTCCAGCATCTGGCCGGCACCGGTGAACATCAGGTAGGGGTCGATGCGGGTCTCATCGATGGCGCTGGTGTTGCGGTCGAAGTCGGCGTAGGGCGGCAGTGGGTCGCCCTCGACGTCGCTGCCCACTTCGCTCACCTGCAGTTCGGCGTCGCGCGCCTTGTCCATGTAGTCCAGGCCGAACTCCATGTCGGTCAGGCCCACGGCCCGCTTGTGCGCAAGCCTGAAAGTCAGCTCGGTGTCGTCGGTGTCGGCAAGGGTGCGCTCGCCTTCGACCTCGTCGAAGGACGGCGGCGTGTCGTCGTCGTCGTAGCTGGTCTCTTCCTCGGTATCGAAGCTCTCGTCCTCGAAGCTGGCGTAGCCGAAGTCGATCCCGCTGCGGCCGCCGGCCATGTCGAATTCGTAACCCGCGCCGAAGGTGAGGTTGGTCTGGTCGATCTCGACCAGCTGGTGGTTCACCGAAAGCAGGTTGTCCCGGCTGGTCGACACCGGGTCGTTGTATTCGATCGAATCTTCGGTCTGGGTGCGGTCGGTCAGCACGTACAGGCCGGTGAGCTTGAGCTCGCCGGTGCCGATCTCGCGGCTGTAGGAGACGTTGGCCGAATAGTCGTCGCCGTCACGCACGTCGGTCTGGTCCTCTCGGTTGACGAAGTCGCCGCCCGGCTCCTCGAAACGGGTGCTGTACTTGGCCTTCGGGTTGTAGCGGCCCTGGACGTTGAAGCCGCCGAGCAGGCGGCCACCGCCGACCTCGCCCGAGGCCACGGCACCATAGGTGGGCTTCACTTCGCCGTCGTCGAAACGCAGTGCGCCGGCGCGAACGTAGGCACCGTCGAACTCGTAGGCGTCGCGCAGGATGATGTTGAGCGCGCCGGCCACGGCGTCGCCGCTGCGGTTGGCGCTGGGGGCGCGCACGATCTCGATGCGCTCCACCAGCTCGGCCGGGATGCGGTCGACGAAGAAGCTGCGGTCGTTGCCGGCGCCCGGCACCTTCTTGCCGTTGATCAGGATCTGGGTATAGCTCGGGTCCAGGCCGCGCAGCTGGGCGCCGTCATATTCGAGCACGTCCGAAACGAAGGCCACCGAGGGCACGCGCTTGAGCATGTCGCCGACGGTCAGCGGCTCGAAACGCTGGAAATACTCCAGGTCGTAGGACAGGGTCGGGGCGATGTCCTCGGCACGGTCGCGGTAGGTGATCTCGCCCTGCACGACGATGGTGTCGAGCTCCTTCACCGCGCCTTCCGGCGCCGTGGGCGCGCTCGGTGCGGCCTGCTGGGCGAACGCGCCGCCGGAGGCGACGACGAGGGCGCCGGCCAGCGCCCGGGACAGGCTGGCGGCGAGCAGTTTCTTCTTCATGGCTTCGGGTTCCCCTGGAGGTAAACCCGGATTTGTACGTGTCCGGCATGGCGGAAACATGACAGTGGCGTGTTGTCACATCACCGCCGTTTGTCCTCGCACGGACATCGCCCGCCGATTGTTTCGGTTTGATTGCAGCGGAGTGGCCAACATCCGCCGCGGTCGGACTCAGGCGACGATGCGCAGCAGGTCGTCCAGCAGCGCGGCGGCGGTCACTTCGGCACCGGCACCGGGCCCCTGTATCTGCAGCGGACGATCACGGTAGCGCGTGCTCCAGATCGCCACCCGGTTGTCGCAGCCACGGCCGACCGCCAGCGGGTCGTCCGCCGCCAGCGCCTCCAGGCCGATGCGCGCGCCGGCGGCGTCGAAGCGGGCGACGTAACGCAGCACCCTGCCGTCGCGCGCGGTGCGTGCGGCGCGTTCGGCCAAGGGCGCATCCAGCTCGCCCAGGGCGGCATCCAGCCGGTCCGGAGCCGCGGCGATGATTGCCGGCGTCAGCAGCGAATCCACCCGCACTTCCGAATGTTCCAGCGGATAACCCGCGGTGCGCGCCAGGATCAGCAGCTTGCGCCGCACGTCCTCGCCGGAAAGATCCACGCGCGGATCGGGTTCGGCGAAACCCTGCGCCACCGCCGCGCGCACACGCGCCGAAAACGGTTCGCTGCCGTCGTAACCGTCGAACAGCCAGGCCAGCGTGCCCGACAACACGCCGACCACCGCGCCGATGCGATCGCCGCCGGCGCGCAGTTCGCGCAGGGTGCGGATCAGCGGCAGGCCGGCGCCGACGGTGGCCGCGTCGCCGTAATGGCGGCCTTCGCCGGCCAGCGCACGGATTTCATGCTGGCGCAGCAGCGGCCCGCCCAGGCCCAGTTTGTTGGCGCTGACCACATGCAGGCCCTGGCGCAGCCAGCGCGGATGCCAGGCCGCCAGTTCGGCGCTGGCGGTGGCGTCCACGACGATGTCGCCGGGCTGCAGGTCGGGCAACAGGCCCGAACCGTCGTGCGCCTCGCCCTGTGCGAGCGACTGCGCCCAGTCCCGGGGCAATGTCTGTCCGTGCACCGGCAAACGCCGGCGCGAGTTCGCCAGCAGGCCCAGGCGCAGGCGCGGGTCGTCCAGTGCGTCCAGGCGTTCGATCAGGGCACGGCCCACGGTGCCAACGCCCAGCAGGGCGATGCGCCGCTGCGCCGGTGTTTCAGCCGTGGCGACCAGGGCGCTCATCGCACCACCTCGCCCGGCGCGGCGGCGATCCGCTGCGCGCGCTGCAGGCCGGCCTCGATGTCCGCCTCCAGGTCTTCCAGCGCCTCGATGCCGACCGACAGGCGCAGCAGGCCTTCGCCGATGCCGGCGACCCGGCGCGCCTCGGCCGACATCGCCGCATGGGTCATGGTGGCCGGATGCGCCACCAGGCTTTCGACACCACCCAGCGATTCGGCCAACGTGAAATGCCGCAACCCCCTCGACGAAAGCGCGTACCGCGGACACGCCGCCCGCCAGTTCGAACGAGATCATCGCCCCGAAGCCGCGCTGTTGGCGCGCCGCCAGCGTGTGGCCCGGATGCGAGGCCAGGCCCGGATAGTGGACCGCCGACACCGCCGGATGTTTTTGCAGGCGTTCGGCCAGCGCCAGGGCGTTTTCCTGGTGCACGCGCAGGCGCGCATCCAAAGTGCGCAGGCCGCGCAGGGTCAGGAAGCTGTCGAAGGGCGAGCCGGTGAGGCCGAGCGCGTTCGCCCACCAGACCAGCGATTCGTGCAGCGCCGGATCGCGCGAGACCACCGCGCCGCCGACCACGTCGCTGTGGCCGTTGATGTACTTGGTGGTCGAGTGCAGCACCAGGTCGGCGCCAAATTCCAGCGGCCGCTGCAATGCCGGCGACAGGAAGGTATTGTCCACCAGGGCCAAGGCACCGGCGGCGTGCGCATTGAGGATGACCTCGCGCAGGTCGGTGATGCGCAGCAAGGGGTTGGACGGGGTTTCGATCCAGACCAGGCGGGTCGGCCGCGACAGGGCCTCGGCCAGCGCCTGCGGATCGGCCAGGTTCACCAGCGCCAGTTCGAAGCGACCCTTGCGCGCCAGCGCGTCGAACAGGCGCCAGCTGCCGCCGTAACAGTCGTGCGTCACCACCAGGCGGTCGCCGGGCTGCAGCAGGGCCTCGAGCACGAGGGTGATCGCAGCCATGCCGGTGGCGGTCACGACGCCGCCGGCGCCCCCTCCAGTTCGGCAAGGGCTTCGCCCAGTTGGTCGCGGGTGGGATTGCCGCTTCGGGTGTAGTCGTATTTCCGCTTCTGTTCGAAGCCGGCGAAGCTGAAGTTGCTCGACAGCACGATCGGCGGCGTGACCGCGCCGTACGCGGCATCGCAGTCGATGCCGGCGCGTACGGCGGCAGTGGCGGGACAGCGTGCGCTCATGCCGCACCTCCGCGGCAGGTGGCCAGGGCGTCGGTGAGGATGCCGGCAATGGCGTCCTCCTCCTTGAGGAAGGCATCGTGGCCGAAACGCGAACGCAGCTGGCGCAGGCAGGCCGGTCCGCCGAGCGATTCCACCAGGGTCTGCAGGTCGGCCAGCGGCACCAGGCGGTCTTCGTCGATGGCGACCACGGTGGTGGGAACCTGCACGTCGGCCGGATCGACGCGGTGCAGGTCGATGGATTCGGACAGGCGCAGGAAGGCGGTACTGGTCCAGCGCGCGGCATAGCGGCGGCCGCAGCTTTCCAGGTAGTCCTCCGCGGCGCAGCGCGCCTGGCCCGCGTCGATCACCGCCGGGGCGTCGAATCGTTCGGCGAACTCGTCCGGCGTGCGGTAGCTCAGCATCGCCCACTGCCGTGCCAGGGCCAGGCCCTGGCTGACGCCACCCTCGCTGCGGCCCAGCGCCACGCACTGCCGCTGCAGGGCACGCCAGGCGCTGGCATAGGGATGCGCGCGGTGCGCGCCGGAGATCGCCACCAGGCGCCCGAGGCGATGGCCGTGGCGGGCCGCGAACTGCAGACCGACCATCGCGCCGTAGGACGCGCCGACGAAGGCGGCGGCGCGGGTGACACCGAGCCGGTCGAGCACCAGCGCGAGCACGTCGGCCTGGTCGGTGCTGTCGATCGGCGCGTCCAGGCTGCCGTCCGCTCCGAGCCAGTCGATGGCCAATACACGGAACCGGTCGGTGTCGATCGCGCGGCCGGGACCGGCCTGCGCCTGCCACCAACCCGGATCCGCGTCGCTGCCGGTGACATGGCGGTTGGCGGAGATGCCGCCGGCCACGATCACCACCGGCGCATCCACCGGCCCGGTCCATTCGCCGCGCACCACGACCGCACGCGGGCCGGCGTGGCGCAGTTCCAGGCGCAGGTCGAGCACGAAACGGCGCGTGCTGCGTGCCGCCGGCAAGGCACCGGCATCGAAGGCGCACAGTTCGGGCGCAGTGGCCACGGCATCGTGGGCGGGGGTTGCGGTCAAGCTCATCGCACGGCTCCTGGGGTCGGGACCCAGCGAGGTTCATGCGGTGAAAGCGGCCGTCGTGCGCCCCCGCAGCGCGGGGAACGATACGACCCATCTCTCGGCGGACTGGCGTCCCCGCAGGAATTGGCACCTTCATGCGGAATTGCTTCCGCATGGGTTGCCCCGGCGTCTTCGGGCCTACCCCTCAGCCGGTCTCGATGGGTGTTGCGGGGTGAAGCTTGGACCGGGCCCCGGGGGCTTGTCAATCCCTTCATGCGGATGAAGCGATGGAATTTGTTCCGACCGCCCCATGGCGGGACCAGGGGGCGCTTGCGCATACTGCGCGCCATGAAAAATCCTTCGATCGCCCTGCTCTCCCTCGCCCTGCTCGCCACCGGCTGCGCCGGCCCCGCCCCCGCGATCCCTCTTCCCGCGAGATGCCGCCGGTGTTCGGCGCCGAGGCGACTCCGGTGCGCGAAAGTTTCATCACGCCTTCGACCCCCGAGCACGAGATCGACTCGGTGGCGTCCTGGTCGGCCGGCGACGGCCGCACCTGGCTGATCGCCACCGCCAAGGAAACCCACCAGCTGGTGGTCTACGACGGCGACACCGGCCAGCCCCTGCGTGGGTTCGGCCGTCGCGGCGACAAACCCGGCCAGTTCAACCGGCCCAATGGCCTGGCCGTGCACGGCGACCTGCTGTTCGTGGCCGAACGCGACAACCACCGGGTGCAGGTGCTGCGCCTGCCGGGTTTCGAGCCGGTGGCGATGATCGGCGCCGAGCAGCTGCGCAGCCCCTACGGCCTGTGGCTGAACGAGACCACGCCGGGCAAGTTGGAGATGCTGGTCACCGACAGCTTCATGGCCGACTACCGCATCGAGCTGGTGCCGCCGCTGGAAGAGCTCGACCAGCGCGTGAAGCGTTACCGGCTCACGCTCGGCACCAACGGCATCGATGCGGTCGAATAC
Organism: Arenimonas daejeonensis; assembly: GCF_007993735.1. Lineage (GTDB taxonomy): Bacteria > Pseudomonadota > Gammaproteobacteria > Xanthomonadales > Xanthomonadaceae > Arenimonas > Arenimonas daejeonensis. Next base: position 2,963,711 of record NZ_CP042453.1, read on the forward strand.
GCCGGCCATTTCGGCGACACCACCGAGGAAGGCGCACTGCGCATGGTCGAGTCCATCGCCGGCGACCCGGCCCACGACCGCCTGCTGATCGCCGAGGAAGACGTGCGGGTCGGCACCACGCTGCGGGTCTACGACCTGGCCGGCAACTACACCCACCGAAGCCTGCCGCGCGAACGATTCAAGGCCCAGGCCGAGGGCGTGGCGCTGTGGGCCTGCGACGACGGCAGCGGTTACTGGATCACCACCGACCAGAACAGCGACCTGACGGTCTTCCACGTGTTCTCGCGCCGCGAGCTGGGTTACCTGGGCAGCTTCACGGGCGAGACCGTGGCGCTGACCGACGGCATCGGCCTGCACCAGGGGCCGACCGCACGCTTCCCGCAGGGCGTGCTGTACGTGGCCCACAACGACGAAGGCGCCGCCGCCTTCGACTGGCGCGACATCGCCAAGGCCCTGGACCTGCGAACCGAGTGCAGCGCCGACTGACCCCGGGCCGGTATAATCGCGGCCTCCCCGAACCGACCCCCGCCGCGGCCCGCCCGCGCCGCAGACCATGTCCGAACACCTGAGCCAGACCCGGCGCCGCCGCACCTTCGCGATCATCTCGCACCCCGACGCCGGCAAGACCACGCTGACCGAGAAACTGCTGCTGTTCGGCGGCGCGATCCAGATGGCCGGCTCGGTGAAGGGCCGCAAGGCCGCGCGGCATGCGACCTCGGACTGGATGGCGCTGGAGAAGGAGCGCGGCATCTCGGTGACTTCGTCGGTGATGCAGTTCCCCTACGAGGGTCGCATCGTCAACCTGCTCGACACCCCGGGCCACGCCGACTTCGGCGAGGACACCTACCGCGTGCTCACCGCCGTGGACAGCGCGCTGATGGTGATCGACGTCGCCAAGGGCGTCGAGGAGCGCACGATCAAGCTGATGGAAGTCTGCCGGCTGCGCGATACGCCGATCATGACCTTCATCAACAAGCTCGACCGCGAGGGCAAGGACCCGATCGACCTGCTGGACGAGGTCGAGACCGTGCTCGGCATCCAGTGCGCGCCGGTGACCTGGCCGATCGGCATGGGCCAGCGGCTGAAGGGCGTCGTGCACCTGTTGACCGGCGAGGTTCACCTGTACGAACCCGGTCGCAACTTCACCCGCCAGGATTCGACCATCTTCCCGTCGCTGGACGCGCCCGGGCTGGCCGAGCGCATCGGCGCCGACATGCTGGCCGGGCTGCGCGACGAACTGGAGCTGGTGCAGGGCGCCAGCCATTCCTTCGACAAGGACGCCTACCTGGCCGGCAGACAGACGCCGGTGTTCTTCGGCTCCGGCGTGAACAACTTCGGCGTGCAGCCGCTGCTCGACTTCTTCGTCGAACACGCGCCGCCGCCGCAGCCGCGCGCCACCACCGGCCGCGAGGTGCAGCCCGAAGAGGAGGCCTTCTCCGGCTTCGTGTTCAAGATCCAGGCCAACATGGACCCTCAGCACCGCGACCGCGTCGCCTTCCTGCGCGTGTGCTCGGGCAAGTACGAGGGCGGCATGAAGGCCTTCCACGTGCGCAGCGGCAAGGAGCACAAGCTCGCCAATGCGCTGACCTTCATGGCCAGCGACCGCGAGATCGTCGAGACCGCCTACCCGGGCGACGTGATCGGACTGCACAACCACGGCACGATCTCGATCGGCGACACCTTCACCGCCGGCGAGAGCCTGTCGTTCACCGGCATCCCGAACTTCGCGCCCGAACTCTTTCGCCGCGCCCGTCTGCGCGACCCGCTCAAGCTCAAGCAGCTGCAGAAGGGCCTGGCGCAGTTGAGCGAGGAAGGTGCGACCCAGTTCTTCAAACCGCTGATGTCGAACGACCTGATCCTGGGCGCCGTCGGCACGCTGCAGTTCGACGTGGTGGCCTACCGGCTGAAGGACGAGTACAGCGTGGACGCCAGCTTCGAGCCGGTGACGGTGGCGACCGCGCGCTGGGTCAAGGGCGGCACGGCGAAGAAGATGGAGGAATTCCGCGAGAAGGCGGCGATGAACCTGGCCGTGGACGCCGCCGGCCAGCTGGTCTACCTGGCGCCGTCACGCGTGAACCTGCAGCTGACCATGGAACGCTGGCCGGACCTGGAGTTTGCCGCGACGCGCGAACACGCGCACGCGGTGGCAGTCGACTGAGCATTCCCCCTCTCCCCAACCCCTCTCCCGCAAGGGGAGAGGGGCTCAGCTTGTCTCCCCTCTCCCCTTGCGGGAGAGGGGCCGGGGAGAGGGGCCGCTTTTCGAGTCAAGGCTCCATCCACTGGCCGCACCCTGTCGGTATGACTGAATACGAACACGACCACGAATCGCCGCGGGAGGAGCTGGCCAACGCCATCACCCATGGCCTCGGCGCGTTGGCCGCGGCCATCGGCGGCATTGTGCTGGTGGTGATGTCGGCGCGTTACGGCAACGGCTGGCAACTGGCCGGCGCCATCGTGTTCAGCCTCGCGCTGGTGCTGCTTTACGTCGCCTCGACCCTGTACCACGCCAGCACCGACCACGTGGTGCGCGGCCGCTACAAGGTCTTCGACCACTGCGCGATCTTCGTGCTGATCGCCGGCACCTATACGCCCTTCACCCTGGTCGGGCTGCGCGAGGACGGCGGCTGGTGGCTGTTCGCGGCGATCTGGACGCTGGCGGTCGCCGGCGTGGTGTTCAAGCTGTTCTTCACCGGCCGCTTCAAGGGCCTGTCCACGCTGATCTACATCGCGATGGGCTGGATGGTGGTGACCGCGGTCGGGCCCTTCCTGCGCAACATCCCGCACGAAACCACGGCCTGGCTGCTGGCGGGCGGCATCGCCTACACGCTGGGCACGGTGTTCTACATGAGCCGGCGCATTCCGTTCGCGCACGCCATCTGGCATGGCTTCGTGCTGGTGGGCAGCGCCTGCCACTTCGTGGCGGTGGCGCAGCAGGTATTGCCCGCCTAGCTGGCTATGTATTGCTGGAGTTGGGCGATTTCCTGCTGCTGGTCTTCGATCACGGCCTTCACCAGGTCGCCGATCGAGACCAGGCCCAGCACGCGGCCATCGTCCAGCACCGGCAGGTGGCGGATCTTGCGGGTGGTCATCAGCTGCATGCAGGTCTGGGCGGTGTCGGTCGGCAGCACGGTGACGACCGGGCTGGACATGATCTGGGACACCGGCGTGTCGGCCGACGAGCGCCCCTGCAGGATGACCTTGCGCGCGTAGTCGCGTTCGGTGGCGATGCCCACCAGGTCGTGGCCCTGCATTACAAGGACCGAACCGATGTGGTGTTCGGCCATCAGGCGGATCACCTCGAGCACCGGTGCTTCCTGCGGCACGGCGACGATGCGGCCGCCCTTGCCCTCGAGGATCTGGTTCACGTTGCGCATCGGACTGCCCTCCGTCGAACTGCCCCGATCATAGACCCCCGCCGGGCCCGTTTCACCTACCCGTGGGTGGGCGCCAGTCGCCGACCAGGTACAGGGGCCGCTGTTTCGCTTAAAGGTACAGCCGGCCTAGGTATTCGCCGACGATGCCCAGCGCCACCAGCTGCAGGCCACCGAGGAAAAGCACCACGGTCATCAGCGACGGCCAGCCCTGCACCGGGTCGCCCCACAATACGGTGCGGGCGATGATCCACAGGCCCCAGGCAAAGGCGAGCACGGCGGTGAACACGCCGACATAGGTCGCCAGCCGCAGCGGCACGGTCGAGAAACTGGTGATGCCTTCCAGCGCCAGGTTCCACAGCCGCCAGTAGTTGAACTTGCTGCCGCCGGCCACCCGCGGCTCGCGCTCGTAGGGCAGCGACACCTGCCGGAAACCGACCCAGGCGAACAGGCCCTTCATGAAACGCTGCCGTTCGCGCATCTGCCGCAGCGCGTCCAGCACGCGGCGCGAGATCAGGCGGAAATCGCCGGTGTCGCGCGGTATCGACGTGTCGGACAGCCGCGTCATCACCCGGTAGAAAGCCGCGGCGGTGGCGCGCTTGAGCCAGGTTTCGCCCTCACGGCGCGACCGGGTGCCGTAAACCACGTCGTAACCCTCGCGCCACTTGGCCACGAACACCGGAGCCAGCTCCGGGGATCCTGGCCGTCGGCGTCGAGCACCATGGCGGCATCGGTGTCCACGTGGTCCAGACCGGCGGTGAGCGCCAGTTCCTTGCCGAAGTTGCGCGCCAGGCGCAGCAGCGCCACCCGCGTATCCGCGGCGGCCAGTTCCAGCATCACGTCCCAGGTGCCGTCGCGGCTGCCGTCGTCCACGTAGAGCACCTGGCAGTCGGCATGGGGCGTCCATCACCTTCGCCAGGCGGGCGTGCATCAAGGGCAGCGCGGCCTGTTCGTTGTAGGCGGCGATGACGAAGGTGATCGAGCGGCGTTCGGTCATGGCCGGCATCTTACCTGCTGGTTTCGCGATTTTCGGTTTCAGGCGGCGGCTCCAGGAGGCCGCGCCGCCCAGGTTGCGCGCATTGCGCTGGATCCAGGTCGCGCGCCGCTGCACATAGGGCCCGGGGTTGCGCGCGTTGTATTTCTTCGGATTCGGCAGCACCGCCGCCAGGCGTGCGCTTTCCGCCGGCGTCAGCTGGATGGCGGCCTTGCGGAAGAAGGCCTGCGCCGCAGCCTCGGCGCCGTACACGCCATCGCCGAACTCGGCGATGTTGGCGTAGACCTCCAGGATGCGCCGCTTGGACCACATCGCTTCGATCAGCAGCGTGTACCAGGCTTCCAGCCCCTTGCGGAAATAGCCGCCGCCGCTCCACAGGAACAGGTTCTTGGCCACCTGCTGGCTGATGGTGCTGCCGCCACGCACGCGGCCGCCGCGGGCATTGCTGTCGATCGCCCTGTCGATGGCCTCGAGGTCGAAGCCATGGTGCAGCGGGAACTTCTGGTCCTCGGCCGCCACCAGCGAAATCGGCAGATGGGACGATATCTGGTCGTAGTCGCGCCATTCCTGTCGGAGCTCAAACCCGTCTTCGCCGATGCCATCGATCTGGCGCCACACCATGAACGCGCTGGTCGGCGGGTCGATGAAGCGCAACACGCCCACCTGCAGCACGGTGAATGCGAGGAAAAAGACGGGCAGCCACAGCAGCCTGCGCAACCAGCGGCGGCGCGGACGAGCAGGCGGGAGGTCGGACAAACGGACGGCCTGGGGCATGGGTACAGTGTGGCCGGGGGTGGGTCGGGGTTGGAACCCCTCCCACACCAGGCCCTTCCCGCAGGGGTCGGTACAATGCGCGACATGAACACCACCCACCCCGACCGCGACACCCTCACCCGTTTCCTGCTCGAACGTTCCGGCGTGCGCGGCGTGGTGGTGCACCTGGACGAGACCTGGCGCGAGATCGCCGGCCGCACCGAATACCCGCTGCCGGTCGCCTCGCGCCTGGGCGAGACCTGCGCCGCCGCGGCCCTGTTCACCGGCCACGCCAAGATCGACGGCCGCCTGAGCGTGCAGCTGCGCGGCACCGGCGCCCTGCGCACCCTGTTCGCCGAATGCACCGCCGCCGGCACCCTGCGCGGCATCGCCCACTTCGACGAACCCATCCCCAGCCCGCTGACCCCGCGCGCCTTCGGCCCCGGCTCGCTGCTGGCGATCACCATCGAGTCGACCCCGCCCGGCGCCTCCGAGACCACCCGCTACCGGGCCTGGTCAGCCTGGACGCCGACAGCCTTGCAGCCGCCTTCGAGGGCTACTTCCAGCAGTCCGAGCAGCTGCCGACCCGGGTCCTTCTGGCCAGCCAGGGCGGTCGCGCCGCCGGGATCATGCTGCAGCAGTTGCCCGGCGGCCACGGCGACGCCGACGGCTGGGACCGCTGCAATGCGCTGTTCGAGACCCTGGGCGACGAGGAGCTGGCCGGGCTGCCGGTGGAAACCCTGCTCTGGCGCCTTTTCCACGAGGAAGGGGTCGAACTGCTGGACCGCCGGCCCCTGGCCTTCGCCTGCTCCTGTTCCCGGGAACGGGTGAGCGACATGCTGCGCAGCCTGGGCCAGGACGAGGCCCGTGCGACTCTGGTGGATGGCCTGGCCCTGGTGCACTGCGACTTCTGCGGGCAGGAATACCGGTTTGAAGCTGAACAGATCGAGGCCTTGTTCAGCCTGGCCCCTACTGCCCCTGGGTCCAATAGCCTCCAGTAGCGGGCTATGTCAGGGTGACACCGGATGTACTGGGGCTTGCGGGGCTGGAGGCCGGGGGTTAAATTCCTGTAAAATTCGGCTGCCAACCCCCACCCGGGAACTTCCCGGCCAGGCACGGTTCCAAGCGAACCACCGAGGACAAGAACAAGACCATGCAGCTGCTTCGTGCCATCGCCCCCACCCTGCTCGCCCTCGCGGCGACGGGTGCGTTCGCGCAGGCGCCGGCACCGCTGGTGGTCGGGAACAACAGCGACAACGCCACCACGGCGCTGCCGATCATCCGCAACAACCAGGTCGAAGGTTTCCTGCTGATCGAGTCCGACGGCAGCGCCGGTGCGCGCTCGTCGCTGGACCGCATCCTGGGACGCAACAACATCAACCCCAGCGTCGGCACCGGCTTCGCGCTGCCGCTCAGCAGCGGCCGCCGCGTCGGCGCCAGCCTGACACTCGAGAGCAACCCCACGCTCGGCCTGCTCTGCGACGGCACCTCGGTGTCGCGCAGTTTCGGCGCGCTGGCGCAGCACTGCATGGTCGCCAACCTCACGCCCAATCCCGCGGCGCCGCTGGCCCTGGCGCAGCCGGGCCTGCGTGCCGAAGCGCGGCTGGAAGGCGACCGCTCCGCGATCAGCGCCAACCTCGGGCTGAACCGTTTCGACTGGACACGCCGGTGGCGCTTCCCGGCACGCAGCTGATCAGCCCGGGCGCGAGCAACCTGATGTTGTCGCTCAACGGCAGCGAAGTCGAACAGGAAGACATCGGCCTGCTCGGCGAACTCAAGGTCGGCGAAAGCGGCTGGGTCAGCATCGGCGGCACCCTGGGCGCGCGCGCATCGTCGCGGCCAACCAGCTGCCGGGCGGTCTGCCGCCGGAGTGGAATACCGGCAGCCTCAGCCTGAGCGCCGGCCACGGCAACTTCGGCGGCGAGATCGTCGGCCGGGTCATCGAGATCCCGGGCAGCACCGTGCGCTACAGCAACGTCGGCGTCGGCGTCACCTGGCGCGCCCCGTGGCGGGCCCGCCTGAGCGTGGGCGCCGAAAACCTGATGAGCAACGGCCGCAACCCGTTCGCCCCGTCGGAAGACGAGCAGGACGACTCCAGCCGCGTGCCCTACATCCGCTACGAGCAGGATCTCTGATCCTGTCACTGCAGCAGGGATTTCAGCCTGCTCCCGGACCCCATACTCCCAGGCGTTCGAATACAGCCTCGGCCTGCGCCAGGCAGCGATCAAACTCCAGGTTCAAGCCAATCGCATCGATCTGCGCGAACTCTTCGCGTGCGATCTCCTCGCGCTCCCTCAGGCCGTCGATGAATGCTCGGGCGTGCTCCTTGAACCAAGGGGCCGCGATGGGCAGTGCTTCCGGCTCACGCTCGGCTACCGAGCAAAGATCGTACAGATCTCTGGCCTTCGCCCGATGGCCGCGATGCCACATCTTCTTGGCGAGTATCTCCGCGGATGTCTCCACCCTGACCAGGCGCCCTTCGTACTCGACCTCCTCGAAAGGAGACGGGGTCAACGCCGTGCTGGCCACCACATCCACCTCGCCTTCCGGAAGGAAGAGTTTGATGAACTCGGTGCTTTCCTCGTAGTTTTCGCTCACCCCGCTGGCCACCTCGCTGAGCCGCGGATTCACGAATCCCAGGTATTGCGCGTCTGGAACGAAGAGGTCGATGTCCTTGCTCTGCCGATGGGCAATCCGGAGCATCAGCACCGTGCCGCCGCCGAAGGTCCAGACGATACCGGGGTCCATGGCTTCCAGATGCTCCATCAGCCGGAGCGCCTGCGGAAACAGCGCCTGCCAGACGCCAGGCCGATGGAGGTCTGCGACGCTCACCGCCAGATGCCGCGACGGATTTTCAGATCATGGGCCAGCTTGCGGAAGTTCGCCCAGATCCGCGTCTTGTCCATCGAATGCTCCCTGTGCAACTGGTCGACAAGGGATGCCAACAGCGAGACCGGCGCTTCATCGAGCAGCGCATGGACATGCGGCGCATGGCTGGGCGAAACCTGCCCGGAAAGCAGGACGGCTTCCAGTTCCGACACCGGCATCGGAGTCTTGTAACTGACCTGGATGGACTTGGCCGCACGCTCCAGCGGCGACATACGCCCGGTTGGAACAGGCCCCGGGACGTTCCCGCCCACTTGCAACGACAGCCCCAGCACGCCGGCAAGCCTGTCCGCCCGCCCAAGGCTCAGGTCCTGGACGTTTCCGTTCTCGAGCTGGTTCACGGTCTGCCGCGAAAGGCCGGACAGGCTCGCGAGAGCCGACTGGGTCAAGCCCATCTCCGAGCGCCTGGTGTGCACGGCCCTGCCGAGTTCATGGATGGTAGCCATGCCGGAAGGGTATGCCTGGCCCGGGCCTGATGTCAAATATATCCGACAAATGAAGCGCGATTCGCGCGATACCGGTCGGGGCTGAAGCCCCTCCCACAGGGGCGGCTTGTGGGAGGGACTTCAGTCCCGAACCGGATACGCCTTCCACTCCCCCTCGCGCACGAACCGCATCGGCCCGGTGTCGTCACTGCGCTGCTGCACGCCCTGAGATTCGAAACCGACATCCAGCGCCACCTGGCACACCACGCCCTCGGCGCCGGCCGCCGGCACGCAGCCGGACAGATCCAGCGCATACACCTGGACCCCCGTTACCGACGCCTTGGTCGACGCCTCCATGCGCTCGACCATGGCCTGGCGGGCGTCGGCGTTGGACGGCTGGTCGGGCGCACAGGCGGCCAGCAGCAACAGCACGGGCAGGATCAGGTATCTCATGGGTCCATTCCTTCCGAGTCCGGGCCCCGCGGCGGCGCGACGGCATGGCGTAGACGAGTCCCCAGCAAACCCAAGACTAACCCGGCGCCGACCCCCATCAGGTTCACCGCGACATCCAAGAGCCGGGGTGAGCGGTCGACGCCCAGGCCCTGCATCAACTCGCCGCCTATCGCCAGCGCCACCAGCACCCCCACGACGCGCCATCCGCGCCATTCCGGCCGGAACCGCCACAACACGACCGCCATCAGAAGAAACGCGCCGAAGTGCGCGATCGTGCTCAAGTCCAGGGCAGGTGCGCGGTACCGCGTGCGATCGCGCCGACCCGATCTTTCCCGAAGATCGAATAGAGAGTACTGGAAGGCAGGAACATCGCCGCCGACACCAGGAACACCGACGTCCAAAGCACGATCCGGGCCGGCAACGGGGCGCGGCCCGCCAGCCATGCGCTGAGCAAAAGCACGGCGGCAATGGTGAGTGCTTCGGTCCAGGCCATTTCAAGCATCGACGGTTTTCCTGGCCCCGGTTCAGACGGCGTAGTACGCCCGGTACCACTCCACGAACCGCGCCACGCCCTCCTCAACCGGCACCACCGGGCGGTAGCCCACGCCCTGCACCAGGTCGGACACATCGGCCTCGGTGTCGGGTACATCGCCGGCCTGTAGCGGCAGCATCTCCATGCGCGCCTTCCTGCCCAGGCACTGTTCCAGCACTTCGATGTAGCGCAGCAACTCCACCGGCTGTTCGTTGCCGATGTTGTAGATCCGGTACGGCGCCACGCCGCTGGTGGCCGGGTCCGGCGCCAGGCCGTTCCAGTCCGGGTCCTTGCCCGGCACCGTGTCCAGCGCCCGCACCACGCCTTCGGCGATGTCGTCGATGTAGGTGAAGCTGCGCTTGTGGTGGCCGTGGTTGAACACCTTGATCGGTTCGCCCGCCAGGATGGCCTTGGTGAACAGGAACAACGCCATGTCCGGCCGCCCCCTGGGCCCGTAAACCGTGAAGAAGCGCAGGCCCGTGCACGGAATGCCGTACAGGTGGGCGTAGCTGTGCGCCATCTGCTCGTTGGCCTTCTTGGTGGCGGCGTACAGCGTGAGCGGATGTTCGGTGGAACCGTGTTCGGAGAACGGCATCTTCAGGTTGGCGCCGTACACCGAACTGGTGGAGGCGTAGACCAGATGCTCGACCCCATGGTGCCGGCAGCCTTCCAGGATGTGCAGGAAGCCGGTGACGTTGCTGGACACGTACACATGCGGGTTCTCGGCCGCGTAGCGCACGCCGGCCTGTGCCGCCAGGTTCACCACGCGCTGCGGCTTGTACCTGGCGAAGGCATCCTCGACCGCCGCGCGATCGGCCAGGTCGGCCGTGACGTGGGTGTAACCGGCCTGGCCCTGCAGACGCGCCAGGCGGGCCTGCTTCAGGGTCGGGTCGTAGTAGTCGTTGAGATTGTCGAAGCCGATGACTTCGTCGCCGCGAGCCAGCAACAGCTGGGCGACGTGGGAGCCGATGAAGCCGGCGGTGCCGGTGACAAGAATCTGCATATGGATCAACTCGCCTGCTGGATTGAGTTGCGCACAGAACCGGCAGCCCCTGAAAGGACTTCGATCATCTTGGCTGCCAGTGTATCGCGGGAGAACTGCGACGCCGAGGCATAAGTCGTGGAGCGTAGCCTGGACATCTCTTCCGGATCGTCCGCAAGCTCCGCGATTGCCTTCGCCATCAGCTCCGGATCCTCCGGAGGAACGCAGATGCCGGCTCCAGCACGCCGGACGATTTCGGTAGCCTCACCTTCGGGGAGGCTCATGAGGATGGGCACCCCCATACCCATGGACTCGAAGATCTTGGAAGGAATGACCGTGGCGAAAACCGGTGTGTCCCGCAGGGGCACAATGGACAGATCACACAAGCTCCACAGCGCCGGCATGCGCTCTTTGGGCTGCCGAGGTATAAGGCGAACGTTGTGCAGGTCGCGTTCGGCCACGATTTTCTCGATGCGGGCGCGCTCAGCACCCGAACCGGCAAAAAAGAAGGCGATGTCGGGCCTATGCAGCAGGCGCTCGGCGGCCTCCAGCACCTTTGGCAACGCATGAGCCATGCCATGCGTCCCCATGTAGCCGGCGACGAACTTACCTTCCAGCCCAAACTCGCGGGCCAACCGTGCATCGCGCGGCCGTGGCTCGTACCGATCCAGGTCGACACCATTGATGACGACGCTAATCTTCTCCCTTGGCACGCCTCGCGCGGCCAGGTCCTCGCGGAACGATTCTGTGACCGAGACGATCCGGTCGGCCCTGCGATAGAGGAAAATTTCGATGCATTCCAGAAACCGGATCACGAGACTCTTATTCATGGCTCCCACCGCCATGATCGACGCTGGCCACAGGTCGCGCAGCTCGAACACAAAGGGCCGCCACTTGAGTACGCCCACCATCCACCCGGCGATGGCGCAGAAAAATTGTGGCGAGGTCGCTACCACCACATTCGGACGGCGCTCAAACACACTCATTGCCGTAGCGATCAACATGAAACTGAGGTAGTCCAGGGTGCGCTTCAGGAATCCCTCGTTGGCGGTGATGTAAGTTTTCACCCGCACAACGCGGATGCCGTCCATCATCTCGACCTGCCGCCAGGCATTGCGGTAGCCGGAAAACAACTTGCCCTCGGGAAAGTTGGGGGCGCAGGTGATGACCGTGACTTCGTGCCCCGCGCGCACCCAGCGGGTCGCGTGCTCGTACAAGCGTGTGGCCGGAGCATTTCCTTCCGGCGGAAAATTGTCGGACAGAAAGAGAATTCGCACTCGGCTTCAGCTCCAGGAGAAAAGCACGCGACAGCGTGGGTCGGTGAACCTCACCACGAGACGGAGAGTGTCCAGAGACTGGCCAAAACGCGGCTGCCACGTCGCTGGCTCCAGTCGTCCCTCACCACCCTCTACCTGCCACTGCAAGGATTCGCCTGGCGCAAAGAGGTAGTTGGCCACGGCGAAGCCGAATCGGCCACTCAGCACGTCCGAGACTTCCAGCGAACCGGGCAACAGCCTCCAACTGCGGTGATGCCTGACACGCCCGGGCAGGCGATGGTAGCCATCGTGATGCGCAGAGAGGAAAAGCGCGCTGCCATCGCGGCTGTTGGTCACATCGTGCACGCGGGCGCGACGGGCTACGCGGAAGGCCGACCACACCTCTGACGAATCTTGGCCATCCACCTCCACGGTGTTGTGCGCGGCAGTGCCACGCTGGCGCAGACGTTCGGAACCGGCCTGGTAGGTGGAAGTGCCTCCGTTGACCAGGACGCGGCGGCCATGCAGAGACAGTTCGAAGCTGAGGCTGTCGGCGTGGGCATGGCCAGGCAAGTAATCAGGGCCAACAGGGGCCACGTCCGCCAGCAATAGCGCCGGCCCCGTCGCCAGGCGGGCATAGCCGGAGTCCTTCAAGTACTGCACTGCCGGTGGCTCCGGCAACGCGGGCAAGGGCAGGGACAGCGCGGCTGCATAGGCACGCAGGTCCGGTAGGGTCGGAGCGATGCCGAAGGCGGCATCATTGAAAAAGCGATGTCGCCATCTGGGTGGGCCAGAGTAACCGCCCAGTGCAGCATTCGCTCTGCCGCCTCGCGCCACTCTTGTATCGCCGGACCAGGGAGCACCGGACAGATGACGGCCAGCTGGATCAGGTCGAGGACATCTTCGGCCAAGATGGCGTGGTACATCGGGCTGCGCTCGAAGTGCCCGCCGTCCGGAAGCACTTGCTCGCGCAGCTCTCGCTGCATAAGGCGAAGGCCATGGCCCAGCCACGCACGGGCCTCGCCGCCTTGGAAGCAGGCGCCAGCGAACACCAATGCCTTGGCGTTGGCCCACAAGTGATTACCCAGCAAGTGGTGTTCGAGCCGCCGTCGCAGCCAACGCACCTGCACCGCCAAGCTGTCAAGCATGCCCGGCACCGGCGCATTGCCCGCCAACAGCCATTTGAGCCACGTCACAATGCGCAGGGAGGTCGGGTAAGGCTCCCAGCCATTGCCCTGCCCGGGCGGATTCTCTGCGATCCACCGGGCTATCAGCGCCCGGTGCCACTCCGCACGCTCGCCCGCGCCATTGGCCACCAAGTCATCAAAATAGTGGGCGTTGTAGAGCCAGAGTTTAGGGCAGTCGGGCCGATTCCAGTCCTGTGGCGTGGCCAATCTGCGCTCAACGGACAGAAAGCGGAAAGTGTCGGGTCCAGTCATCGAGGGCGAACGCAGACTAGTCTGCCAGCGGGCGGCTGGCGCCAGCAGCGTCGCCGCCGGCCGCAGGTCGGGCCGCGGCTGATACAGGCGGAACCAGACGCGGCCGTAGAACTGCACCGGCCGAAGCCAGCGAAGGGTGTGCCAATAGCGGAGCGCGTGGTGAAACACAGCCGGGCTCGTCAAGTCAGCAGGCGTTCGAGATGCGCGACGATTCGCGCGCCAGTCTGAATGTCCCACAAGGGAGGCGCGCTGCACTGCTTCCGCTGGCCGGCGAAAAGGCAGTCGACGGCCGGGCCAAGGTGGGCCGGGTCAGTACCTAACAGTTCGTTGGTGCCCAGCTCCACGGTTTCGGGACGCGCGGTGATGTCGCTTGGGTCGGTGATCACGCCCTTGGCGTGCTTCACCAACCAGTTGAACTCCAGGTAGAGCTGCGGATCGACCAGCAGTGTGTTGGGGAGGGAGCCCGGTAGCGCGTGCAGGGACTTGGCGGCACAGGGGGCACCGGGAACACTAACGGCAGGCTGCGCGTGCCATCAACGATAGACGGAAGCAGGCGTGCGAATTCCTCGCCGTCGTCCGCATTGGCAGGGCGATGCAGGGTGGAGACAAAACTGCCGCCGGGTCGAAGGCCCAAGTCGGACACGAAGTCCGGCACCCGCTGTCGGTCCATGTTCGCCAGCAACGTGTCGATCATGGTGTTGCCGACGAAATAGATGCGGTCTTCATCGATGCCGGTCCGGCCCGGCGCAAGTTGGTGTTGGCGCGTTCGCTGGTGGTGAAGCACCAGTTGGCCGCCGAATCGGTAGCAGGCCGGTTGATTTCCTCGGGAATCGTCAAGTCGCCCGAGCGGATGCCGGTTTCCACGTACGCCACCGGCACGTGCAGCTTCTGGGCAGTGATGGTGCAGGCCATGGTCGAGGTCACGCCTCCGACCACCAGGCAGGCGTCACTCGGCGTCTCGAGCAGCAGCTTCTCGTAGCCCACCAGGATGCCGGCGGACTGTTCGGCCTGGGTGCCGGAACCGAGCTCCAATTTCATGTCCGGCGCCGGGATGCCCAACTGCTCGAAGGACTCGCCGGACATGCGCGAGTCGAAATGCTGATCGGTGTGAACCCGACGCCAGCACCGCGGGCCGCCAGCGCCCTTTCGGGCATGCATGGCACGCAGGATGGAGGCGATCTTCATGAAGTTGGTTCTGTCGCCTGCGATGACGTCGAGCAGGGCCATCATTCGTTCCTCGCCAGCGCCAGCTGCAGCTCGATGCTGGCCCGGCTGACTTCGATGACCTCGGCCAGTGAGATAGGGCACGGTGCGCCAGTCTTCACAGCCTCAACGAAGGCCTTGGCACATGCGGCCTGGCCCTTGTCCTGGCGCCATAGGTTCATCCGGGAGAAGCCCTTCCAGCCCCAGCCACGAAGCTTGCGGAAGTTGTCCAGCTGGAGCACCTTACCGGCGCAGAAAACCTCCAGCCGCTCCTTGGGAAACCCCTTGTCGCCATTCGACAAATAGTGGACTGTGCCGAAGGAGCCATCGGCAAACTGCAAGGTGATTGTAGCTTTGTCGTCGGCGATGGCCACTGCGGGATGCCGACCCATCGCCACGGCCTGCTGCCCCACGATGGGTGCACCGGCAAGATGTCGCAACAAATCGATGAAGTGGCAACCTTCACCGACGATTCGCCCACCGCCCACGGCTTTGTCCTGGGTCCAATGGTCGGGCGGGATCGCACCGGCATTGACCGTCATCACGAAGCTCTTGGGCTCGCCTACGTTTGCCAGCAGTTGTCTGAGCTTCACCACCTGCGGCGCAAAGCGACGATTGAAGCCCAGCATCAGCATCTGGGCTGGCCTGGCAAGGGCCTCGGCCTCAATTTCCGCAAGGTCTTCCAATGTCAGGCACAAGGGTTTCTCGCAGAATACGTGCTTCCCGGCCTTCAGCGCTGCCAGCACTTGGCGAGCATGGGCAACGTGTTGGGTGGCCACCACGACGGTATCCACCGCAGGATCCTGCAACACGGCGGCGCCATCGGTGGATGCTTGGGTGAATCCATGTTTCCTGCCGTAGTGCACGGCACTGACGCCACCGCCGCTCACCACCGTGCGAAGCGATGCACCTGCGGCCTTGAAGGCTGGGATCAGCACCCGGCCCGCATAGTTGCCTGCCCCAAGGAAAGCGACGGAGCAGGCAGTCGTGCTGCCAGCCGTCGAGGCAGTATTCCCTTCCAACAACGACACCGTGCGCTGCGACAGCCGCGCCTCGTTATCCCGAGGATACTGCAGCAGGATGCCCAGCGAGGGCTCGCCACTGGACAGCAAATCGTAGGCCTCGATCGTCCGATCCAGCGTGAATCGATGGGAAATCAAGGGCGAAACATCCAGCTGGCCGGATGCCATCAGATCCAACACCGCCTCGAAGTTGCGCTGCTCCGTCCAACGGACGAAACCAACCGGGTAGTCGTTGCCCCCCTCCTCATAGGAAGGGTCGTACCGGCCAGGGCCGTAGCTGCAGCTGACTTGGAAACTCAGTTCCTTTTCATAGAAATCGGCCCGCGACAGCTCAAGTCCCGCCACGCCCACAAGAACAATGCGGCCACGCTTGCGGCACATCCGAGCCGCCTGGCTAACCGGCTCGTTGCTCTTGGTCGAGGCGGTGATGATCACTGCATCTACGCCACGCCCACGGGAGAAGGCCTGGACGACAGCAAGCACATCCTGGCCTGCGGAAGGATTCACCACTTCGGCGCCAAACTGACGCGCCAACGCCAACCGCGATGGATCGTAATCGATGCCAAGCACGCGGCAGCCTTGGGCACGCAGCATCTGCACCGACAACAGGCCAATTAGGCCCAATCCCGTAACCACCACGCATTCGCCTAGAGTGGGATTGGCGAGGCGAATCCCTTGCAATCCGATGGCAGCAAGGACTGTAAATGAAGCGGCCTCGTCAGAGACATTCTCAGGAATTCTGGCGCACAGATTCTTTGGAACGCTCACGACCTCCGCATGCTTTCCGTTGCTGACTACCCGGTCGCCGACCAAAAACCACTCACATTCTTGCCAACTTCAGCCACCTCCCCAACATTGCAGTATCCAAGGGCTAGTGGCTGATCCAGCTTGCTTTGGACCGCCTCAAAGGTAGTAAAAAGCCCGTCCGTACGAATCTTGTCCAAGACCATTCGAACTTTGTCGGGCTGTTGGCGGGCCTTAGCAATCCACCCTGCCCGACCGAAGTCCACAAGCATGCGTTCGGTTCCAGCCGACACCAAACTGGTAGTCGACCGAATAACCAAACTTCCAGTGCCGCATCCAGGAACAGGCAGTTCAACCAATCGAGTGCTGCCGTACTGAAGACTTTGTAGTACCTGTTTCACGCAATCACCCAATCTTTCCTTTGCCGAAGATTGTTACAACGCGATTTTCTTCAAGCGCACGTTTCGCACAAAGAAAAAGCTCCCCAGTCGCAACTACGTAGTCAGCGGCGACGGCTTTGGACCGATCCCCTTGCGACATCAGGTAGCTATTAGTTACATTGAGCTCGTGCCCGTGGTCCCTAAAAAGCGGGCGAACTATCTTCTTCTTGTCCACAACTTCAATCTTCAACTCTTCAAAATCGTCCATAGATATCAGTGCGTTTCCGCGATGCGCAGCAAATCGTTCCCGAACACCTTCAAACGTATGCCCTTTCGCAGAAAAGCTAATTACAGCCACAGTTCCGTCACCAAAAGTGAATGTAACAACAATATCGCAATCCGACTTCTCGGCCCGCGTGGGATTGATCGTAATTGGATATCGGCGTTCGGGCCCTACCAGATTGAGAACAAAGTCGGTCCAATGGCAGAGATTGCCTAAGACCCGCCCCCCTCTTCCTTCTTAAAGTACCAATGATCATCAGCAATCTCGTGCCCAGCGATAAACCAAGATAGCATTGCGGCACCAGATTCCTCATCAAGGCAACTTTTAATAAGGCGCCCCATCTTGCTATTAGGTCTATTGAAGCCAAGATTGACCAACCCAGCACTTTCATTCATTGCGTCCTCAAGCCGACGAAGCTGCTCAAGGGTAACGACATGAGGTTTTTCAATATGCACGTTCTTATTGAGTCGCAACGCCTCTATCGCGTACTCGGCGTGAGATGCATGATTCGAAGCTATGTATATAAGATCTATGTCCGGGTCCGAGATCACCTTGAACGCATCATCTGTGAAATACCTTGCACCATATGCTGACGCTAACGAGGCCGCACGATTGATATTTACATCCATCACCCCCTAACAGCGCCAGATTTGTGCTTGTTCAAATAGTAGGCGATATTGGAGAATGAAAAATTTCCACAGCCAATAATGCCGACATGACCGCCGGCCTTCGGTTCTCGCGGAATCTCCAATGCGTCATAGACGCGATTCATATGGTGTTGCCCGCGCACCTTAGCCAAGGTGCGCTGAGGGCCGTATATTCTCAAGTACCTAAGAACCTTCCGGATCTTGAATGCTAGCCCCGCCGATGTATAGTCCATAAAAACCCCAGTCTACGCGCCATCACCAACTACGCAGCGCTTCCATTGTTTGGTCGGCGCATCTTTCCCAACAGAATTCGTTCGCCCTAACCCGCGCCCGTGACTGCTGCTCCGTTCGCAAAACCGGAGAATTCAGCACTCTTAACATTGCATCTCTAAGACCATCAACATCTCGAGCTTTGAAGGCAAGGGCACATCCTCCAAAAATTTCCGGCAAAGGCGGGCAATCTGCCGCCACTATCGCACTACCAGCCGCCATCGCCTCGATTGCGATATTTGGACAAGCCTCGATCTCAGTTGCAATAGCCACGAGCACCGAGCGCCGATATAACAGCCCCATGACGTCCCATGGGACGTGACCGAGGAATCTGATTCGATCACGCACGCCCGACTGACTCACCACTTGGGCGACGACGGCCCCATACCTTTTGTCATTTCCGCTCCCGGCAACGACCAGCGATGGCGCGTCCGATATCGTCTCACAAAGCCTTCCATACGCAGCAACAACGTCCTCTAGCCTCCGATATGGCAGCAGGGATCCGCACGTGAGAATAAAATCCCCATCGATACCTAGACTTGCCAGCGCTCGCTGCTCAACAACAGCATCTCCTACCATATAGTCAGGAGATCCGTGATACACCCTTCGAATCTTTTCAACCCCCACACCTAACGCCTCAGCTTGCGCTGCCGCAAAGCTAGAAACCGCAATCACGCGGTCCGCGTTGACTAAACTTCGGGCAGTC
Organism: Arenimonas daejeonensis; assembly: GCF_007993735.1. Lineage (GTDB taxonomy): Bacteria > Pseudomonadota > Gammaproteobacteria > Xanthomonadales > Xanthomonadaceae > Arenimonas > Arenimonas daejeonensis. The sequence continues at coordinate 2,982,057 of NZ_CP042453.1, forward strand.
GCCTTCATCAGAATGTGATTGCGGATTGATGAGCGCCACGAGTACTCATATCGCGAGCATAGGAACGGCTCCATATTTCGGAGCATTAATACGTTCTTTACTCCTGACAGCAAAGGACCAATCTGATACGGCGTAAAGACCACCCCCGCCCTCAGGCTACGGACCATCCTTCTTACTTGCACGAAGTCCCATGCCTGGCGGAGGTAAGGGTTCGATGGGCGGCCATTCAGCCAAGATATCCTCGACAGCCCGTCCAGTCCGATCTTTGATCTCTGCTCATTTGACGCTAGGACGTGGATTTCACACTTCCGTGAGGAGCGATCTAGTAACCGCGGCACTACGTTGCGTACGTAATTGAGAGCTCCACCACTTTGAGACGATAAGCAATTTATAATCACAGCTGTTGAGTGACTCACGCTACGCACACTCCTAAAGACGACTATCTACGAACTTAAGTGCAGCGCCCCAGGTATTTGCCCAGCTAAAGTTACAAACCGCTCTTTCGCGCGCGCGCAGGCCCATCCGCTCACGCCGATGGGCATTCTCCGTCAACGCAATAATTTTCCGTGCTAAGTCGCTTGGACTGCCTGGCTCAAACAACAAACCCGTTACCTCATCAACAACAACTTCACGATTACATGGGGAATCAGGAACCACAGACGGCAGCGAACTTGCCATATACTCTTGGACCTTAATTGGGCAGATAATATTCGTTGACCCTGGGAGCACTGCCACATCCAAGGCGGCCAGAATCTCCGGGACAGCCTCTTTGCGTACACCGGGCAACATATAAAGATTCCGCCCGAGAACGCCGAGATCCTCGGCCAGCCGACGTGAAGACTCATACTCCTTTCCATTGCCCACCATTAGGATTCGCGCATGAGGGGCAATTCGCCCAACAATCTCGGCGGCGCGAACCAAACATTCTGTGTTGTGATAGAAAGCGTAGCTACCTAGATATCCAACCAGCACAGTCTCATCTGATACACCAATGCGAGCTCGAAACGAAGTGCGAGAATTCTGGTCGGCGTAAAATTCATCCGCGTCAACCGCATTGTGAGCTACAACAATCTTCTCTGAGTTGACACCTTCTAATTCAAGTTGTCGCCTTAAGGTCTCAGATTCAACTACCACGAAGCTTGCGCACTCAAGCTTTTCCGCTTCAGTTCGCAAAGCTCGGCGTCGAAAGGCAGACCACCCATAATCTACAAGGTGATCCTTCCATTCCAACACATATGGAAGCCCCAAAGCATGCGCGACCCTCAACCCGGCGCAGTGAAGGCGACTTGAACGTTCCCAGATAATTGAAGGTTCAAACCGCTCACTACTTTCTAGGACGAGACTCGCCAGCTGCTGGTCATGGACGATATCTCTCCACTCTGATGCTGAATTCACGATCGGTTGCAACAGGCGCGATTGCCTGTACCAACTAGCGTAATGTCGACCACTGCCATATGCCGGGTCCGCATGCACCTGGCTATTACGAGGAACATCGCCACCGCAGATCGGCAACACCTCGTGCCCATCGGCTCGCCAACAGTCAACCAGACCTTGAACCTTTCTTCCAAGGCTTGCGGCGCGAAAGCTACGTCCGCCGCATACGTACATTACCCGGTGCGCCCTATTTGTCATGCCTATCCAGATACTGCAAAGGCTTCGCAGGCACTCCTCCGACAATTCCGCAAAGTACGTCCCTAGTAACTACACTTCCAGCTGCGACGATCACACCATTCCCGATTCGGACTCAGGCATGACTAACGCGCCGGCCCCAATCCAAACATCGTCCCCTATGTATACTTCTTTGGCGGAATGCTCTCCGTGCAACACGTGACCCGCGACCACTCGCCGCCCCCGGTTAGTATCATCGCACCATATGAAAGCGTTACTCGGCTCCCAACTCGAATGGCAGCCCCTTCACACGACTGAAGCACAACCCGATCGTTCAGAACAACTGACTCGCCAAGTGAAATGTTGTCTGCTCCTTCAATCAGAACTCCTTCACACACTTGGCATCCGGAGCCCATCGAACGAAGCACGCAACTGCAGTAGAAAGTCCTAGCCCGCCTCCGAATGGAACGGAAGATTCGCCTGGCGGCCAACAAAGACTGTGCAAGGACATCAATCATTCCAGCCGCCTGACTGACAGAAGTTCTCTATGGTTTCTATCCAACGACGGGCGTAAAGACGAGGAGAGTGGGTAGCTTCTACGAATTCGCGCCCTTTCTCACCGTACTTCAATCGAGTAGCCCTGTCTTTCAACAGCGGCACGATTGCCTCTGAGATTGCCACAGAATCTCGAGGCTCCACCAATCTTCCCCACTCCCCGTCCGATAGCCACTCAGGGATCCCGCCTACACGGGAAGCCACGCAAGGCACGCCGCATGCCAGTGCCTCAGGGCCAACAAGGCCGAACTGTTCATTGTATATGCTGGGACAAACCATCACGTGCGCAGCCTTGTAGGTGCTGACAATCTCATCGCGCCCAACAAACCCCTTCATCTCCACACTTTCCCGCACCCCGCTCTCAATGAACATCGTCTCCAAACGATCGCGAAGCGGACCCCTACCACAAACGATAAGCCTGGCATTCGGCACATCAATCCTTACCCTGCGCAACATTTCCGGCAGGTACTGGACCCCCTTAGACTCCAAGAGTCCCCCAACATAGATTATTGTTGGAACACCATCGTGTGTAGCAAGTTCGCCGGCAAAGAACTGAGGATCTACACCCAATGGAATATGAAGGGTTGGACCATAGCCCAGACTCTCCGCAGCCTTCTGAATATAGATGCTCGGGCAGTGAAACAATTCAATTGATGACTTAACCGCCGGTTGCAAACGATAGTTTAGCTGGGTGTATGCAAGCGCTTCCGAGAAAGAAACGCAGCGTCGCGAATAGCACTTCATTCCGATGCCGAGTTCGCATGGGGAACCATCCACTTTCAAGTTGCCCCAAGATGACGCGCAGAAGAGACTTGGGCCATGCAGTGTCTGGATTACACGTTGGCCCTTCAGCGCGTTGTAGATAGCAAGTGGATACTTTGATATCAGATGCGTCCGCACTACGTCAGGCCGAATGGAACGGAGAACATGCCCTAGAGAGCGACTGACGCCCGGTGCACCAAGAAACTTGCCGAGTTTTGAAGATACTCTCGAACGACCGGCGACCACGACATGGTCTGTCGATCCAACGCTGCTTAAAACTTCTGGAGCCTGGGAGAAGGAATAGACCTCATGGCCCGCCTCCTCGTATGCCCTCCTTTCAAGCCAAAGGACGGCGTCACCGCCCCCACTAAAGTGAAAGTGATCGTTGATTAGTAAGATTCGCAGCTTCCTGCTCATGTTTCTCTGCACCCATATCGCTGCGCCTCCTTGCTGCGATTAGCAAACACAGAAGGAATAATGTATTGAAGTTTCCTGACGCAAACCCTTGCCAGAAATTATGTCCGCCAATGCCAATAACCAGCGATGCTACCAAGTAAGAAAGCATCACTCTTGCCAATGTGCGGTCGAACTCATCTACGCCTCGCGCGAGAAATCCAAGTCTTGCCATAGAGCTCCAGATGAAGCACAAGAACAGCACTACTGCAAGAACACCTCCTTGCTCGAAGGGGAACAGATAGAGGCTATGAACACCGTAGTCCACTCGATACTGAACCAGCCCGCCTGACTCAACTGGCGCGACGTAGAAGCCACCTCCAATTATAGGCAATAACCAGTCGGCAAGATAAGAGCTAAAGGGAAATTGAAGATTATGGCCAGTCGCTGACCAACACTATTTGCGTCACCCTGTGCCTCGAGTCTGTAAAGAGTTGTCGCGTTAGCGGCCAAGTCATACAACGAGTTTGCGTCGAGAATTAGCACCAAAGCCGCTAACACAACGATGCTAAACAACGCAAACATTCGCGCCCTCTTATCGATAATGGTCAAGACGGCAACGCTAATTGCGAAAAGACCAAGCCCAGTTCTTGACCCCGAAAAGAACAAGGGCCAAGAAACAAATGCAACGACAATCGGCCCGATAAATCTGTAAAACCTACTTCCGGACGTTGAGAAAAGCGAAAAGGCCGCGACGGCGAGAAGTGAGGACGTCTGGGCAAGCTGAAAATAGGAAGCACCAAACGGGCCCACTAACGTACCTTTTCCAAGATTTACCACGAGGCCATCTTTAACTACGATCTGACCCGTGCCGAAAACAAACTCTGGTACGCAGTAGGCCGCGACAAAAACTCCCGAGGCCGTTAATAGCCTCAGCACCACCCTCTTCCGTTCACCTGTAATAGAAACCTTGGCAGCCATCACAAGCACTAGGAGACCGATTAGGTATCTGGCAGCACTGAATAGCGAGAACCTCCCGTATTCCCAATCTAGAAAGACAAGGGCCCATATGCTAGCGCATACACAAAACCAACAAACCAGCAACCCCCAAATTCTAATTGGTTTTGGGATATCGCTAACACGGCCAATTGCAGGGAAGAACATTACCACTCCAATCAACACCATCACGTCAAACAGGCGAGGATTGGTTCTATCAAATGGGGTCAGGTAGAGAAGTGGTCGTTCGTAGGAAAACGACAGTATCAGCGCACACAACCAAAGGAACCTCACACGCTCGCGAGTGAGGAGGGATCGATTCTGAGCCGTACTTTGATCAAAGGAATGATTCAAGTGTCCAACTCGCTACTTCTTCTGGCCGACCTAAGCAGACTTATCATCCACGAAATGTCGTTTCGAACAGTTTTCCAAGCAAATGCCACGACTAAGCCTGCCAAGGCGGCGGACGCTACCGCACCACAAATTACAGCTAGCACAGGCGCATTCATCTCCAACAGTTCAAGCCGTACGAGCAAAGCAACCAGCCCGAGAGCGGCCGCTATACAAAGCGGCCTCCAGACGGCGAGTAGGAAATCTCTCGGGGTGATGCTCGTCCCGTGAAACGAATACACCAAAGTCGGATACGCAAGCACGACGGTTGCCAAAGAGTAGCCAAGCGCAACACCTGTCACCCCCAGTTAAGACCAAGAGAAAACAGCAGAATACGAATGGGCACTGACCAACAACCCCAAATCAGCATCCTCTTCCCCCTCCCAAGCGAAACGTATACCCAACCAACGGTAGCTAGCACTGGGTCGATAACGGCCGACACTCCTAAGGAGGACAAATATCGAAACCGCCTCGCCCCATTTCGGACCAAGGAAGGTCAGCACCACCTCATTCGCCAGTACCAACATGAGCACCACCAAGGGCATCGAGAGGTACGCGACCACTGAAACAGCCCTAAGATAGTAGGACCTGTAAACATCGCCATCGGACTGGACTCGACTTAGTGCAGGAATCGCAACCGCTGTCAGAGGCGCAGTCACCTGGCCTAGAGGCAGCAGCAGCAAAGAGTACGCTCTTGAGTAGATTCCTAAAGACTGTGCGCCCAAGACTCGACCCACCAGCACATTGTCAAGATTTCGTCCCAAATAGTTCACCAACCCGTACGCAGTCAGGTATCCGCCGAATCGCATAAGCGAACGGACGCCAGATCGCCTTACTGGCAAAGTGGGAACCCACCGTGATGCCACCCAGACCAGAACTGTTGTGGTTGCGAAGGTTGCCAACTGCAGGAAGACCAACGACCAGTAGCCAAAGCCCTTGGCGGCCGTCCCCACCGCGACCACCGCGCCTACAAGTGCAGCTACGACCTCTATTTTCGAGATTAGTCCTAACTTCAATTGGCGCCGCAATAGCGCTTGGTGCTGCATTGCCAAGCCAGAGAAAATAAACGTAATTCCCATCGCACAGGTGACTGGTGTTAGACGATGGTCTCCGTAGAACCAAGCTAACGCGGGAGCAAGGGCGGCTGTAGCTATTGCTAGAGCAGTCGCTATCGCCAAACCGAGCCAAAAAAGGGTGCTGAGTTGCTCTTGGGAAATTGCCTCACTTTGGATGGCGGCGAGTGTTAACCCCATGTCGCGAAAGATCATCATGAAACCAGTAACAGCCGTTACCATGGCTACCAAGCCGAAATCCTCCGGCACCAGTAGCCTCGCAAGGACCATCGTTGAAATCAGACTCAGGACAAACTTGATCACCTGAGCAGATAGAGTGGCCACACCCCCTGCAACAGAGAGTCTCTTTACTTCGGCGGGGTGGGTCCACTTGCCTTGTCACAGATCATAGGGGCGAGCTTCGGCAACCTTCAGCAGGCGAATTCTCCAATCACAAGCGCCCATCAACATACTCTCGTGGCAGTACATGCTTGACGTCATAAACCACTGCCAATGGTTTTGCGAAGTCGCAGATTGCATGAGGACCCGCCTTCTTGAAGTCTTCGTGTCCCACTGCGAGCACTACTGCATCGTACGCACCTTGCTCAGGCGCACTTACAAGCTGCAGGTTGTACTGATGCTGCGCCTCCACCGCATTTACCCAGGGATCGTACACATCCACATGAATACCGTAGGCCATAAAGGCGTGAACAATGTCCACAACACGTGTGTTCCGCAGATCAGGACAGTTCTCTTTGAACGCCAACCCCAAAACTAAAATACGCGCGCCTACAGGATTAATGCTCTTGCGCACCATCAGCTTTATAACCTGGTCGGCTACGTAAGGCCCCATGCCATCATTGGTCCGCCGCCCCGCCAGAATCACTTGTGGGTGATGCCCCACCTGCTGAGCCTTGTGCGTCAAGTAATAAGGATCCACACCGATGCAATGCCCACCGACCAGCCCCGGCCGGAACGGCAGGAAGTTCCACTTTGTACCCGCGGCCTCCAGCACGTCCAAGGTATCGATGCCCAGCTTGTTGAACAGGATGGCCAGGTCGTTCACGAGGGCGATGTTGAGGTCGCGCTGGGTGTTTTCGATCACCTTGGCCGCCTCGGCAACCTTGATGTTAGGCGCCTTGTGCGTTCCGGCTGTGATGATGCGGCCGTAGAGGGCGTCCACGAAATCCGCGACCTCGGGCGTGCTGCCGCTGGTCACCTTCTTGATGTTGGGCAGGCGGTGTGCCTTGTCGCCCGGGTTTATGCGTTCCGGGCTGTAGCCGCAAAAGAAGTCCTGGTTGAACTTCAGGCCGCTCACTCGCTCGAGGATGGGCACACAGTCATCCTCAGTGCAGCCCGGATATACGGTGCTTTCGTACACCACCACGTCGCCCTTCTTGAGCACGATTCCAATGGCTTCGCTAGCCCTAACCAGCGGCGTCAGATCAGGGCGCTTGGCATCATCGATGGGTGTAGGAACCGTAACGATGTAGACATTGCAGTCCGCAATGTCGATCAGTTGGTCCGTGTACCGCAGGTGTGGGCTGAGTGCCAGCTCCTCGGCACTGCACTCCAAGGTGCTGTCCTTTCCTTCGCGCAGTTCGGTCACACGCGCGCCGCGGACGTCATACCCAATGGTAGAAAGTTGTTTTCCGAACTCCACTGCCAGCGGCAGGCCTACGTAACCCAGGCCGATGATGGCGATGCGGACATCTTGTTCAGGCAACATGATCTACTTTTCTTGAGTTCTGGATATGGGGAAACAAGGACGCCACCAACAGTCCAAACAGGGCCAGGTGCGCAGTAGTCCGCAAAGGATAGTCGCCCAACGAATGCAGCAGCACCAGCAACAGCGCAATCCATGACGCCCGTCGCAAAGCCACCGAAGCAAGCAAGCGTTCGTCGTCGGTTTGCCGCTTCCGCCAGGCTCGCCAGCCGGCCCAGGCGAACGCCAACAGCGCCGCGGTGATCAGCAGCAAGGCAGGCCAACCACCTTCCAGCCACAGCTGCGCGTAGTCGTTGTGGGCGTTGTTGATGTAGTAGGCGCCGGGCTCGGTATCGGACGCCTCGAAGGCACGACGGAAACCGCCCAGCCCGGTACCCAGCGGCGCATGTTCGCCGGCCAGTTGCACCACCACGCCGGCGTACTTGAAGCGGGCATCGTCGAACGGGTCCTTCTCCAGGCGCTGCAGGATGCCCAGCAACGCGAACTGGATGCTCAGCACCAGGCCCATCCCGATGGCCACCGCCAGCACACGCCGCGTACCGCGCCGGCGCCGCATGGAAAGCACCAAGGGCAGGCTCAGCAATAGCCCGACCATGCCCAGCAGCAAACCCGCACGCGACCGCGCCAGCGCAATGCCCAGGATCAGCAAGGCCGCGATGCCGATGCCCGCCACCACGCCCAGCGCCGCGGTGGCGCCCTGCCCTTCGCGCTTCTGCTGCCAGCGCACCGCGCCAAGCACGGTGAAGGGCAACGCCATCGCCAGCAGGCTGGCCAGGTGGTTGCGGTTGGCGAAAAAGCCGACGGCTTCAGTGGGATTGGTGATCGTGTAGAAGCGCAGCACGCTGTCCTTGCCACCGGCCAGTTGGGCGATGCCCAGCACCACCGACAGCACCGCAATCGCCACGAACAGCAGCAGCAGGCGCCGGCGCTGTTCGCTGTCGAACTGCAGGGTGGACAGGAACATCGCCACGGCCGGCAACAGCCACAAGGCGGCGCGTTCGGTGGCCAAGGGCACCAGGCCCAGGCGCTGTGCGGGCTCGACGCCGGCCGCCGCCAGTTGCGGGGCCAGCGCTTCGCGTGCGGGGGTCGACAGCCAGAGGAATTCCGGCACCGGCAGTAGCTGCAGCAGCGGCAACGCCAGCGGCAGGCCGGCGATCAGCCAGGCCGCGGGCGGCAGGGCCGCTTCGGGGTCCTGCCGATGGCGCCAGAACACGATACCGATCAGCACCAGCGACAGCGCCTGACACAGGCTGTCACCCAGCGTGCCCTGGCCCCCGCCCAGCAGCAGGCTGAGCAGCAGCAGGGCAGCCGCAAGCGGCCAGTGCCAAATCTGCAATGAAGGGTTCGGCATCCTGCCCACCGGTGGTCAGGGCCGCGCGGACCGCGCCCCTGGGATCATGCCCGAGTCCGGGGATTCAGGGGCTGACGGGGCGGTCGTTGCTGTCGCTGCCGCCACCGGCCACCAGGGCGATCGCAACCACGCCACCGCCGACCAGCAGCCAGGTGTTGGTATTCGACTTCGTGGTCGTGGTGTCCGTCGGCTCGGCGTCCGTCGGCTCGGCATTCGCCGGCTCGGCATCCGCCTGCGCCAGCAGGGGGCCGACACGCTGCACCGAAGCCACGCCACCCGCGCAGGGCGACAAGGCCGGTACGTCCAGCATCGAACCGGCGACCAGCGGCAGGGCGCAGCCGTCGTTGAAGCTCAGCTGCACCGAGCCCCCTTCCATTACCAGCACCCGGTCGCCGGCCTGCAGGGCCTGGCCGTCGGTGGCAGTGACGAACTGGTCGCCCTGGCTGACCAGCACGGTGCCCTCGGCCGGGCCCAGGGTGGCGACGGGCTCGTTGGCGAGCGCGGTACCGGACAGCAGGCAGGCGGCGGCAAGCATGGAAAGGCGCTGCGACATGAAAATTCCTGGAGATGGTTGTTGACCGTTCTAGGCCAACGACAAGCGCCGATGATAGCGGACACGCGCGTGCCATATCCAGAAAATAGGGGCGCAGACGGGCAAAAGCACAAGGCCGCTTTGCGGCGGCCTTGTGTGTGTTCCTGCGGGCCGGCCGTTACGGGCTGGCCGGCGTGATGCTGTAGTCGCCTTCGACGTAGGCAATGGCCATGCCGGCGGTGAAGGCGCCGAACACCCACCAGGTGGAGGCCGGTTCGACATGGGTGGCGCCACCCACGGCCTGCGCATAGCTCGGGCCGACCTGCTGGACCGTGGCGACGGCACCGGCACAGGTGGACACGGCCGGGACCTCGACCAGCGAGCCCGAAGCCAGCGGGAACGCGCAGCCATCGGCGAAGGTGATCGTGGCGTTGCCGCCCTCCATCACCATGACGCGGTCGCCGGCCTGCAGCGCCTGGGCGTCGGCAGCGGTGACGAACTCCTCGCCCTGGTTCACCAGGACGGTGCCTTGCTGGCTGGAAAGGGTGGCGACGGACTCCGCGGCGAACGCGGACGAGGCCATCAGCGAGAGCAAGAGCGGCGGCGATGCGAATCATGGCGTTTCTCTCTGGTTTGGACCTGCCGTTTCATCGACAGGCCAGCTCGCGAAGGGTACCCCAAAGAGGGCTCACGGGCAAACCCGTTGCGGCGCTCAGCGCTGCCGGCTGATGCGGAGCTCGTCGAACCAGGCGGCACCGCCGATAAGCTGTTCCGCCGGGATCCGCGCTGGCAGGCGTAGCCTCAGCCACTGGCCCGGGCAGCCCTCGGCAGGCACTTCGAACTCCAGGCTGAACGAGCGCCAGGAACCGTGCCCTTTCAGCGGTTCAGTTTCGCCCAGTACCGGGCCGGAGGGTGCGCAGGACAGGGTCCAGACCAGGCCCCGTTCGGTGCGCAGGTTCTGTGGCCGGGCCTGCCCACGCAGGGTGTAGTGGCCGGGGGCCAGTGCCAGCATCTGGGAAACGTGGGCGAACGGGACCCGGCGGTCCTGGAAGGCGACGCGCAGGGCCAGCCGACTGCTTGCACCGGGGCCGTGACCCGGTCGATGCGGGCACCGGCGATCCGCCCCAGGCGCCAGTCGAACCCGCCCTGCCCCGGCTCCCATTCGAAGCTGCCGTTGTAGAGGTTGCCCAGGCTGCCCAGCCGTTCCTTCGGAAGCTGGCTCACCCAGGTCAGGTAGGCCGGGCCCCAGCGGCCTTCCTTGACCAGGCGGTCCACCCAGACGCGCAGTTCGACGTCAGGCAAACCGCCGTCGGCCTTGCGCAGGCGCTCCATCAGGGCGGCCAGCACGTTGATGTCGGGCGTTTCGCGTATTACCGGCAGCACCACGACCGTGCGCCAGGGCGGCAGCGTGATGAGCCGCTCGGCCAGCGCCTCGTGCGCGGCGGGCAGTTGCGCCAGCGCGGTGAATACCGGCCGCAGCTTGGGGATGAGTTCGGGTTCGGCGCGCAGCAAGAGGTCCAGCCGCGCGACGGCCGGGGCGAATTCATTGCGCGACAGGTGGTAGTCCACCAGCCAGGCCAGGGTCGGCACGTCGCGTGGCGACCGGTCGGCGGCGATCAGGTACAGGGGCGCGGCCCCTTCGAGGTCGCCCGCCGCCGTCCTGAGTTGGCCGAGCACGCGGTAGGGACGGCCGTCGAGGGGATTGAGCGCGAGCGCACGGCGCGCGAGGTCCTCCGCCTCGGCGGCGGTTCCGGGCGTGGCGGCGCGGCGTTCGGCTAGGTGCAGCAGGGCCTCGGGGTGGTCACCGCGCCAGGACAGGGCCCGTTCGGGGTCGCTGGAGGCGTAGTGGTCGGCCATGCCCAGGCTCAGGACGCGCCAGCCCACCACGATCAACACCAGCAACACGGCGCCGGCGATCCAGCGGGGGTGGAGCGCTCAGTCTCTGTCATGGCGTACCTGGCTGATGCGGAGGGTGCCGGCGTCGCGGCGGAATTCGAAGCGGATGTTGCCGGTGCTGCGTGTTGGCCGGCGCTGGCCGGCGGCCTGCACGGCGGTGCTGTAACGGGCCAGTACGGTGGCGCCGTCGTCGCGTTGCAGCCAGGCGGTGGGCTCGATCTGCAGCTGGCGTTGCTGCGATTTCGAGAACAGGGACTGGTAATCGTAGGCGATCGCGTCGCGGCCGCCGCGGTTGTTGCTGGCGTCGCGGGTGAACAGGCGCATCAACGCACTGATGTCGCCGGCGACGTAGGCCTGGGTGAACCGGTGCAGCACCTCGTGCGCCTCGGCTTCGTTGTAGGCGGCCTGGGCGGGAGTCTGGGCCGGTGCCTGCGAGCTTGCCGGATCGGGCGCCGCCACGATGCCGGACGCTTGCGGCCCGGGCGTGGCCGGCGGCGGGCCAGCGGCCTGCGGTGGCGCGGCAGCGCGCGGCACGGCGGCCACATCGGTCGACGGGCGCGCTGACGGTGGTGGGGGAACCACTTCCGGCAGGTCCCGGTCCGGGGATGGGGCAGCAACGACATCGGCAGGCACCGTTTCGGGCGCATCCATGGCTTGCGGCGCAGACGCCGCCGATTCGTCCGACCCGACCAAGGGAGAAAGCACGGGCTCGATGGCATCGGAGTCCGGAAGGCTGGCGCGGTCCTCGGGCGCAAGGGACATGCCCGCATCCGCGGGTGCCGGCGCGACGAGCGTCGCGCCTTTGCGGACCGGAGCCTCCAGCCGCTGCCCGTACCACATCAGCATCAGCAGCGCGCCCGCAAGCGTGCCAAAGCTGCCCAGAACCAGCAGCGGCAGGCGCTGTACGGTGCGCGTGGAAACCAGTGGCCCCGAGCCGTCGTCGAGGTCCATCCGCTCGGGCCGCGGGGCCCGCGCCCGGCCCGGCTCGCCCAGCGTCACGGCCTCGAACGCCGGGCGTTGGGCATCGTAGGCCTGGCGCCGGTCAGGCAGGCGCAAGTCGTTCCATGCACGGTTGACCCGATCGGCATAACTCGCTTCCCAGCCGTCGGGGTTGCGGTCGGGGTGCAGCCAGCGCACCAGCCAGCGGTAGTGGTCCTTGACGCGTGCGTCGGGGGTGTCGGGCGTCACGCCCAGCACGCGATAACTGTCGGCACCCGGGGCGAACTGCATGTGCAGGATGAAGAAGATCGCCGCTTCGACCACGGTTTCCGCGGACTCGCCACTGGCGGCCGCGCATTCCCGGGCCAGGGCGTCGTCGCCGGCAGCCAGCCGCACCAGTACCAGCATGTCCTCCGGCAACGGCCGCGAAAGCGCCGCGCCCAACAAACCGGGCGACCGGTGGCAGGCCAGTGCCTGCTCGAGTGCCAGATGGGTGCCGCCCCTCATGCCCCCGCTCCCCGTGCCTGCGGCATGCGCCCTGTTCACGGCCATGCGCGGCCCATGGGTCGCTTATCGCCGCGCCAGCTTCTTCGGCTGGTCCTGGCCGCCGTAGGTGTAGTAGTTGTAAGCGCCATAACCGTAGCCCACGCCCGCGTGCTTCGCACTGTACTTGGTCAGCAGCGCGCCCACGACATGGGCACGGGCCGCGTACATGCGCTTGAGCGAATTGCGTGCAAGGCTGATGCGGGTGCTCCCGGCCTCCACCACCAGCAGCGTGCCACCTGCCAGGTTGGCCAGGATCGGCGCGTCGGCCAGGCCCATCACCGGCGGGCCGTCGATGATCACCTGGTCGTACTTGTCGGTGACCACGCGGGTGAGCGCGATCATCTTCGAACCCATCAACAGCTCGGCCGGGTTGGGCGGCAGCGGACCGGTGGGCATGAACATCAGGTTCGGCTGGTCGGTGGACTGGACCACGTCCATCGCCTTGACCGCACCGGCCAGGAAGTTGCTCAGGCCGGCACTGTTGTCTATGCCCAGCACGCGGTGCAGGGACGGGTTGCGCATGTCGCCGTCGATCAGCAGCACGCGCTTGCCCAGCTGGGCGAAGTTGCGGGCCAACGTCAGCGCCGTGGTGGACTTGCCTTCCGACGGCGTGGCACTGGTGACCAGCAGGCAGCGCGGCACGCCGGAGTCGGTGGAGAACTGCAGGGCCGTGCGCACCGAACGGTAGGCCTCGGCGAAGGCCGAGCGCGGATCCTCGAGGGCCCTGGCCGGGGTCATCGGCGTCTTGAGCAGCGGGATCACGCCCAGCACGGACAGGCCCAGCAGCTTTTCGATGTCCTCGGGCGACTTGACGCTGTCGTCCAGATGTTCGAACACGAAGGCCAGCAGCACGCCCGCGAACAGGCCCAGCAGCAGGCCCACCGCCAGGTTCAGCGTGAGGCGCGGCTTGTGCTTGTTGGTCGGCACTTCCGCGGTATCGACGACCGAAATGTTGTTGGTGCCCACGCCACCGGCGATGCCGATGTCCTTGTAGCGCTGCAGCAGGGCGTCGTACTGCTGGCGGTTGGTGTCGACCTCGCGCTTGAGGATGTTGTACTGGATGCTTCGGCTCTGCAGGTCCAGCACTTCGTCCTTGAGCGTGTTGACCTGGGACTTGAGCAGTTCTTCCTGCGCCAGCGCGGCCTGGTACTCGGCGCGGATGGACGCCTTGATGTTGCCCACCTCGATGGCGATCTGCTTGTCCAGCTCGTCGATCTGCGCCTTGAGCTGCTGCATTTCCGGGAACGCCGGCTTGAACACGCTCAACTTGTCCTGGTATTCCGCCATCAGGCTGGCGCGGTTCTCCTGCAGGGCCTGGATGATGCTGCTCTCCAGTACGCTGCTCAGGCCAAGGCCCGACGCGGCCTCGGCCTGGCGCCAGCGCGCCTCGGCACGGATGCGTTGGTCCTGGGCCGTGGCCATCGCGGTGTTCAGTTCGCCCAGGCTCTGCGTCGACAGCGAGGACCCGTCGTTGGCGTCGACGATGCGCTCGCGCTGGGCGAAGGCCACCAGCTGTTTCTCGGAATCCTCGAGCTTGAGCTTGAGCTGCTCCAGCCGGTCTTCCAGATAGGTCTTGGCGTAGGACGAGGCGTCGAAGCGGCGCTCGAGGTTGCTGGCGATGTAGGCCTGCGCAATTGCGTTGACCACGCGCTTGGAGAAGTCGGCGTCCGGGCTGTCGTAGTGCACGCGCACCAGGCGCGAGTTGCGCACCGGCTCGATGCTCAGCCGGCTGAGGAAGCTGGTGATCATGCGGCTCTGGGCAGCGCCTTCGCGGGCCTCGAGTTCAGCCACGGTGACCTCTTCGCCGGGCTCTTCCGGGCCCATGCCCAACAGCACGCGCCAGGGCGACGGCGCGGTCATGCGCTGGTAGGCCGGGTCGTCCACGAGGTTGAGTTCACCGATCACGCGCTGGGCCAGGCTGCGGCTCTTCAGCAGTTCGTACTGGGTCTGGTAGAAGTCGCGGTCCACCGGCGATTCGGTCGGGGTGAAACCCTCGACGTCGACCACCTTCATGGTGTCGCGCTCGATCTGGACGGTGGTGGTGGCGCGGTAGATCGGCGTCATCAGCAGCGTGCCGACCAGGACCGTGACGAAGACGATGCCCAGGGTCGCCAGCACGGTCCAGCGGCGCTTGACGATGATGCGCCAGTAATCGAGCAGGTTGATCTCGTCGCTGGCGGACTCCGGTTCGGGCGTGCGCAGGTCGAGGCTGATCGCCTGGCCGCGGCCGCCCAGGGCGAGCTGCCGGCCGGCGCTGTCGCCTTGGCTGGGTGTCGGCAGGCCGGCACCGCGCCCTTCTGGATTTTCCTGGTTCATGCGGTCCGCTATGGGTATGGGTCAGAAAGTGGTGAAGCCGACGAAGCCGCGCAGGGTGTCGGTGATGGCCTTGATGGCGGTCTTGCCGCCGGACTGGTCGACCACGATGATGTCGTCGCCATAAACCAGCGGGTCTTCGGCATTGCCCGCCCGGATCGCGCGCAGGTCGAACAGGGCCGCCATGCGTTTGCCCTCGATGGTGCGGAACACCACCACCGCCGTCGGGTCCGCCAGTATCGTGAGGCCTTCCGACATCGCCACCGCCTGCAGCAGGCTGGTCTTGCCGGTGATCGGGAAGATGCCCGGCTTGTTGACCGCACCCTCGACCGTGATGCGCTGGCTGGTGAATTCCTTGACGAACACGCTTACATGCGGGTTTTGCAGGAATTCCTCGCTGAGCTGCTTTGCGATCTCCTGCTCCAGCTCGGGCACGGTCTTGCCGCCGGCGGCGACCGTGCCGATCAGCGGAAGCGAGATCATGCCGGAGGAGTTCACGCGGACTTCGCGGTCGAGGTCCTCGAGCTGGAACACGCTCACCTGCAGCAGGTCGAGCGCACCGATGCGGTAGTCGGACACGCCGGTATAGGCACCGCTGCCGGTGGTGGTGTCGGGCGGCGACAGGGATGAGGTGCTGGTGACCACCCGGCTGGTGCCGGCGCGCACGGAGTCGCTGGTCGACACGCCGCACCCGGCCGATCCCAGGACCAGCAGCAGCACCACCAGCGAAGCTAGAAACCTGAACAAATCCATACTCCTGGAACGGGGCTTATCCGGTGGGGCCGGGATTATGCGTTGCCAAACAGCCGCTGCCAAAACCCGGTGCGCCCTGCGGCCGCCGTGAGACGCGCGGGCAAGGCCGGCAGCTGCCCCGGCGGAAGGTTGTCCAGTATGCCCTGTGGCCGGGTCTGGACCATGTGGTGGGCCTCGTCGGCCCCCACCCGGCGTGCCGCGGCCTCCCGGCCTTCGGCCAGCAAGGGCGGGCGCTTGTCGATGTGGTGCGAGTCGGTGGCCAGGATGTGCACCAGGCCTTCGTCAAGCATGCGTTCGCCCCAGTACCGGGGTCGGCTGCCGAAGCGGCCGGTCAGGCTGCCGGCGGTGACCTGCATCCAGGCGCCCTGTTTCACCAGTTCGCCGAACACCGCGTAGTGGTTCTCGATCCAGCTCAGCCTTTCGGGGTGGGTGATCACCGGCACCAGGCCGGCGGCCATCAACTCGAACACCGACTCGGCGAACCGGGGCGGTGCCACGTGGTGCGGTGGTTCCAGCAGCAGGTAGCGGCTGCCGCACAGGGTGGGAATCTTGCCGTCGGCGATGCTACGGGTGAGGTTCGGGGCCAGGTGGGTGTCGGCGCCGAAACCCAGTTGCAGCGGGATGCCGGCCTCGGCCAGGTCCAGGCGGAACTGCGCCACGGCGGCTTCGATGCCGGCCAGGTCGTTTTCGTACAGGCCCGGGTAGATATGTGGGGTGCAGGCGGTGAAGGTGATGCCGTCCTGCACCGCGCAGCGCGCCATGGCCAGCGACACGTCCCGCGACTGCGGGCCGTCGTCGATGCCGGGCAAGATGTGGCAGTGCAGGTCGATCATGCGTGCTCCGCGGGAGCGGGGCCCCGCTGGGCACCCCGGTCCAACGCCTGAGGCGTGCGACCGCACGATCGCGGTCGCTGCTGAACACGTACCAGGCCACCAACAGCCCCAGGAAGGCCAGCACCAGGAAGGGACGGTATACACCCAACTTGACAGCAATGGCGGCCCCGAGCCCCAGCGCCAGGGACAGGCTGCCCAGCAACAGCACCACCCGGGTCGGCGACAGGCCGGCGTCCAGCAGCAGGTGGTGCATGTGGTTGCGGTCGGCGCTGAAGGGCGAGCGGCCCTGCCGCCAGCGCCGGAACATCAGCACGACGCAGTCGACCAGGGCAGCGCGATGGTCCATGGCCCCAGCACCGGCGAGACCGGGTGCAGCGGGTCGTGGGTCCCGCGCACCGCCACCCAGGCAATGATGAAACCCAGCAGCATGCTGCCGCCGTTGCCCAGGAAGACCCGGGCGTGCGATTGCCAGGGGAAGCGGAGGTTCCAGAACAGGAAACCGAGCAGCGCGCCCACCACCGTCAGCAGGCGTTCGGCCAGCATGGTGTCGCCGGCATACAGCGCGAACCCGGTGAACAGGCTCAGCGACACCAGGGACAGCGTGCCCGCGAGACCGTCGACGCCGTCACACATGTTCAGCGCGTTGATGACCCCGACGACGATGAAGATGGTGAACGGCACGGCGAACAGGCCCATGTTCGATCCCATGAAGCCGAACACGTCCTGCAGGCGGGTGGCCATCACGCCGGCGAACACCATCATCGCGATCGCCGCGCCGGACTGGGCCGCGATGCGCCAGCTCCAGTGCAGGTCCCAGAGGTCGTCGAGCTGGCCCACCACCACCAGGGCGATGGCGCAGGCAAGGAAAGTCAGCCCCGGGTAGCCCAGGTGCGGCTCGAACACCACGAAACAGGTGATCACCGACAGCAGGATCGCCAGGCCGCCCGTCACGGGCGTGGCGAGGCCATGCTGCTTGCGGCCCCCCCGGGACCGGGTGGTCGACCAGGCCGAGACGGCGCGCCAGCGGCAGGGTCAAGGGCACCAGGACCAGGCACAGCGACAGGGCGACGGCGGTGCGGACCCAGGCATCGGGCGACAGTTGCGACAGCAAATTCAGGTAGTCCATTCCGTGGTCCAACGCAATTCAGGCGGGCACAGGACAGGACTGCGCAATTTATCGCGGTTCGATGGCTGGCATGGGGGGCGCACAGGATAGCGGCCTTGCAAGAGGGTGGCGAGAGAAAAATTTCCTGCCCGTTCAGGGTGCGCCGCGCCCGTAGACGTCCTCGAAACGCACGATGTCGTCCTCGCCCAGGTAGCTTCCGGACTGCACTTCGATCAGTTCCAGCGGCACCTTGCCCGGGTTTTCGAGCCGGTGCTTGCTGCCCAGGGGGATGTAGGTGCTCTGGTTCTCGGCCAGCAGGAACACCTTGTCGTCGCAGGTCACGCGCGCGCTGCCGCTGACCACGATCCAGTGTTCGGCGCGGTGGTGGTGCATCTGCAGGCTCAGGGCGGCGCCCGGATTGACGACGATGCGCTTGACCTGGAACCGGTCGCCGCTGTCGATGCCGTCGTAACTGCCCCAGGGCCGGTAGACCTTGCGGTGGATGTTGGCCTGGCTGCGGCCTTCGGCCTTGAGCCGGGCGACGATGTCCTTGACCTGCTGCACCTGGTCGCGCGCCGCCACCAGCAGCGCGTCGTCGGTGTCCACCACGATCACGTCCTGCAGCCCGAGCAGGCTGACCAGGCGGCGTCCGCCCCAGGCCAGGGTGTTGCGGCAACCCAGTGCCAGCACGTCACCGTGGTGGGCGTTGCCATCGGCGTCCTGGTCGGCGATTTCCCACAGTGCCGACCAGGAACCGACGTCGCTCCAGCCCACGTTGATCGGCAGCACGGCCGCGGCATCGGTCTTTTCCATCACCGCGTAGTCGATGGAGTCCGACGGGCAGGCTTCGAAGGCGGCGCGGTCCAGGCGCAGGAAGTCGGCGTCGCGCTTGCCGCCGGACAGCGCGGCACGGGCCGCGGTGACGATGGCCGGCGCGAAACGCTGCAGTTCGTCCAGGTATCGCGAGGCGCGGAACAGGAACATGCCCGAGTTCCAGAAATAGTCGCCGCTGGCGAGGTAGCCGCGCGCGGTTTCGAGATCCGGCTTCTCCACGAACCGTTCCACCCTTCGCACTTCTGTAGGAGGGGCTTCAGCCCCGATGTTCTTCGCCAAAAGCTTCGGGGCTGAAGCCCCTCCTACAGGGGAAGCTTTGATGTAGCCGTAGCCGGTTTCGGGGCCGGTGGGGACGATGCCGAAGGTGACCAGGGCGCCGGCTTCAGCGGCCGGCGTTGCGGCGAGTACGGAGGCGCGGAATCCCGCCTCGTCGCGGATGACATGGTCCGAGGGCAGCACCAGCAGCAGCGGATCGCCACCGTTCGCCTGCGCCTGCAGGGCGGCGACCGCGATCGCCGGTGCGGTGTTGCGACCCACCGGCTCCAGCAGCAGTGCTGCCGGCGCGACGCCGACCTGGCGCAGTTGCTCGGCGACCATGAAGCGGTGTTCTTCGTTGGCCACCACGATCGGCCGGCCGGCACCCGGCATCCCTTCCAGCCGGCGCCAGGTCGCCTGCAGCAGCGACTGCTCGCCGACCAGCGGCTGGAACTGCTTGGGGTGGGTCTCGCGCGACAGCGGCCACAGGCGGGTGCCGGAGCCGCCGGAAAGCAGGACGGGGATCAGTTCGGTCATGGTGGGTTTGGATGCGGGGACTTTGCAGGGGCCGACATGATGCCACGCCTACCTGTAGGAGGGGCTTCAGCCCCGACTGCTTTTCTCCGGCCGCCCTTCTCCGCAATGCCGGTCGGGGTTGAAACCCCTCCTACAGGAGTGCGGCATACTTTGGGGATGAACCTGCCGAACCGCGAAACCCTGCGCCTGGCCTGGACACGCCAGGCCCTGGCCGACCCCGATGCACCGCTGGAGCGCGCGACCACCGACGCCAGTTTCCGCAGCTACTGGCGCACCCGTTCGGCCGACCGCAGCTGGATCGTGATGGATGCACCGCCGGACCGCGAGGACATCCGCCCCTGGCTCGAGGTTTCCGGCCGCCTGGCGCGGGCCGGGTTGCACGTGCCGGAAATCCAGGCCGCCGATCCGGAGCGCGGCTTCGTGCTGATGGAAGACCTGGGCGACCGCCTGCTGTTGCCCGAGCTCAACCAGTCCAGCGCCGACCGCCTTTACGGCGACGCCTTGAAGGCCCTGCTGACGATGCAGCGCGAGGTCGACCCCGCCGGCCTGCCCGCCTGCGACGAGGCGCACCTGGTGGCCGAGATGGAACTGATGCCGCAGTGGCTGCTGAAGCGCCATCTGGGGCATTCGATCGAATGCACGGAGTGGGACCTGATCGAGGTCGCGTTCCGTGCGCTGGTCAGCAACGCGCGGCTGCAGCCGCAGGTGTTCATGCACCGCGACTACCACTCGCGCAACCTGCTGATCACCGACCGCGACAACCCCGGCATCATCGACTTGGGGTGCGATGCACGGCCCGATCACCTACGACCTGGCCTCGCTGCTGCGCGACTGCTACATCGCGTGGCCGGACGATCGCGTCAACGCCTGGGTCGAGGACTACCGCCTGCGCCTGGTCGATGCCGGCCTGACCACGCTGGGTCCCGCGGCGTTCCTGCGCGCCTTCGACCTGATGGGCCTGCAGCGGCACATCAAGGTGCTGGGCATCTTCTGCCGGCTCTGGTACCGCGACGGCAAGGCCGGCTACCTGCACGACCTGCCGCTGGTGTGGAACTACACCTGCACGGTCGGCCGCCGCTACCCGGAAACCGCGCCGATGATCGAGCTGATCGAGCGCATCCTGGGCGACCGCGACATCACCGTTCCCGCATGAAGGCCCTGGTCTTCGCCGCGGGCAAGGGCGAGCGCATGCGGCCGCTGACCGAACGCACGCCCAAGCCGCTGCTGCCCGTGCGCGGCAAGCCGCTGATCGAATGGCATCTGGAAAAACTCGCGGCGCTGGGCGTGCACGACGTGGTGGTGAACACGTCCTGGCTGGCCGACGCCTTCGAACCCGTGCTCGGCGACGGCCGCCGCTGGGGACTGCGCCTGCACTATTCGCACGAAGGCCCGGAGCCGCTGGAAACCGGCGGCGGCATGCTGCACGCGCTGGCCCTGCTGGGCGACGCGCCCTTCATCGCGGTCAATGGCGACATCTGGTGCGACCACGATTTTTCGCGACTGCCGAAGCAGCCCGAGGGCCTGGCGCACCTGGTGCTGGTGGACAACCCGACGCACCACCCCGAGGGCGATTTTGCGCTCGATGCCGATGGCCGCGTGCACGCCGCGGGCGAGTCGCGCCTCACGTTCTCGGGCATCGGCGTGTACCGCCCCGCCCTGCTGGCGAACTGGCGCAACTGCCTGGGCACGGCACCCGGCACCGAGCTGCAGCCACCACGTTTCAAGCTGGCGCCGCTGCTGCGGGCGGCGATGCGCGCCTCGGCGGTGACCGGTGAGCACCACCGCGGCGCCTGGACCGATGTCGGTACCCCGGAACGGCTGGCGGAGCTGGACGCGGGCGCCTGAGCGCGGAGTGTGCGCGGCTTGGCAGTTCGCCGCGCTGTCCCGCGGAAATTAATGGATCCCTCACGCCGGGTTGGCAACTTCGCAACGGGACGCTTGCATGCGGCGGTGTCTTGACCGGTAATGCGCACTCCCCCGTGTCTGCCTTCTGTGCCCGCCCTTCCGGCGGTCCGCACATGGCCCGACGATGTGGCCCCTCCCTGCAGGAACCCTGATGCGCGACTCGCTGTACGCCCGCCTCAAGTCCGGACTCGACCATGCGCTGGAAGGCGACCTGGCCGGGCTGGCGCCGCACGAGCGACGGGAACAGCAGCGTCGCCAGATCCAGATGCTGCATTGGCCGCTGGCGAACCTGCTGCTGGCCCTGGCGCTGCTGGAAGTGGCGCGCATGGTGATGGTGGCGGTGAACACCGCCTCGCTGCCGGCCGCCTGGCAGGGTGCGGCCGCGCTGGGGCTGCTGGGGCTGGCAACGGCCTACCGGCACCTGGTGTCGCTGCGCCGGCGGGTCTGGCTCGGCTTCGCCTTATGGGCCTGATGCTGGCCTGCCTGGCGGGACCGGCGCAGAGCTGGCAGGACGCGCCGCTGCTGTCGCTGGCGGGGTTCCTGCTGCTGCCCACGGCCTGCCTGCCGCTGCTGGTGCGCCCGCGTGTCACCTGGACCGTGCTGGTGCTGGGCAGCCTGGCGATGGCCTTGCTGCTGTGGCTGGGCGTGGACGCGCCGGCCGTGGACAAGCGCACCTTCGTCTTCTATTTCCTGGTCAGCGTCTGCGCCGGCCTCGTCCTGCGCCGCGCCCGCGCCAACCTGGCCACGCGCCTGGACCGGCAGGTCGAGACGCTCTGGCAACGCGCCGTCAGCGACCCGCTGACCGGCCTGCTCAACCGGCACGGCTGGATCAACCTGGCGACCACCGCCATGAATGACGCGGTGGTCACGGGCAAGCAGCCCGCGGTGCTGTTCATCGACGTGGACCACTTCAAGCGCACCAACGACGCCCACGGCCACCTGGCCGGCGACGATCTGCTGCGCGAGTTGGGCCAGCTGATCGAAGCGCGCATTGGTCCCGGCGAATTCGCCGCCCGGCTCGGCGGCGAGGAGTTCGCCTGCCTGCTGCCGGACTCGTCGGTGGCACAGGCCGAACGTTTCGCCCGCCGCATCGCCAACGAGTACCGGCACCGGGCCGAGGCTTTCGGCTCGACCCTCAGCATCGGCATCTCCACCCACAAACCAGGCGACCTGCTGAACGACCTGCTGGCACGCGCCGACGCCGCGCTGTACGAAGCCAAGCACCGCGGCCGCGACCAGATCGTGGTGGCGGCGAACTGAGCGGCGTGCGTGGCGGCTAGATCAGGTCGCGCAGGAAGGGGATCGTGATCCGGCGCTGCGCGGCCAGGCTGGCCTTGTCCAGACGGTCCAGCAGCGCCGTGAGGCTGGCCAGGTCGCGGTCCACGCGGCGCAGCAGGTAGTCCAGCACCGCCTCGTCCAGCTCCAGGCCACGGCGTGCGGCGCGTTGGCGCAGCACCTCGCGGCGGCCGGCATCGTCCAGTGGTTCCATCAGCAGGCGCACGCACTGTCCAAGCCGTGTGACCAGGTCAGGCAGGGTCAGCCCCAGCGCCGCCGGATTGCCACGCGCGGCGTACAGCACCACGGCACCGCTGGCGCGGGCGCGATTGTGGAAGTGGAACAGCGCTTCTTCGTCTTCGCGGTGGCCGGCGATCGCCTCGAGGCCGTCCAGGCACAGCAGTCCCGCGCCTTCCTGCGCCGCCAGCGCTTCGGCCAGCCGGCCGGCGAACGCCGCCAGCGGCAGGTAGGCGGCACGGCGATCCAAGGCGGCGGCCTCGGCGCAGGCTGCCAGCAAAAGATGCGTCTTGCCGCTGCCGGCAACGCCGGAGAGATACAACCAGTCGCCGGATTCGCCGCACGCGGCGGCGGCCACGGCATCGCGCACCGCGGCCTGTCCATGGAAGGCTTCGAAACGCTGGTCGGGCGGCGTGCGCAGCGCCAGCGGCAGTTGCGGTGTGTTCACGGCGGCGGGGTCGGACCCTTGGGAGACGCCGGCGGCAGTTCTTCGTTGGCCAGCGGGTAGTCGTCGCCTTCGGCCCCGGTCGGCACCGACGCCGCGGCGGCGACCACCGATGCCGGCACCTCGTCGTCGGCGCCATAAAGTTTGCTGTGGGTGTAGCGCTCGTGCGCGTAACGCAGCACCACCATCACCACCGCGGCCACCGGCAGTGCCAGCAGCACGCCCAGGAAACCGAACAACTGGCCGCCGGCCATGATCGCGAAGATCACCGCCACCGGATGCAGGCCGATGCGGTCGCCCACCAGCCACGGTGTCAGGATGAAACTCTCCAGCGTCTGGCCGACGCCGAACACCGCCAGCACCAGCAGCAGGTGCATCCAGTCGCCGTGCTGCACAAGGGTGGCGATGAGGGCCGCGCCGATGCCGACCAGCGCGCCGAGATATGGCACGAAACTCACCAGGCCCGCGACCAGGCCGATCAGGATGCCCAGGTCCAGGCCCACCAGCCACAGCCCGCTGCCGTAAATCACGCCCAGCGCGATCATCACGCTGATCTGGCCACGCAGGAAGCCGCCCAACACCTGGTCCGACTCGCCGGCGAGCTTGAGCACCAGCGGTTCTATCGGCCGCGGCAGCAGTTCGCGGATGCGCGCGATCATCACCGGCCAGTCGCGCAGGAAATAGAAGGTCACCACCGGAATCAGCGCCAGGTTGGCGATCCAGCCCAGGATGGTCAGGCCCGATTTCGACACGCCGCCGAACACCGTGGCGGCGATGCCGCCCGCTTCCTGCCAGTGCTGCTTGAGCAGTTCGATCAACTGGCTGGGGTCGATGTAGCCGGCCAGTTCCAGGTTGAAGCGCTGCTCGGCCCAGGGCACCGCGGTACCGGTCAGCCAGGCGCCGAACTGCGGCAACCAGTCGATCAGCTTGCCGATCTGGTTTTCGAGCATCGGCACCAGCAGCAGCACCGCCAGCACGAGCACCAGCGCCATCAGGCTGAACACCAGCAGCACGCCGGTAGTGCGCGAACGGCCGGTGTTTTCGATCTTGCGCACCATCGGGTCGCCCAGCCACGCCAGCAGGGTGCCGAGCACGAAGGGCGTGAGGATCGGCGCCAGCAGCCAGACCAGCACGCCGAAGGCGGCGGCCAGGGCCAGCCATTGCCAGCGGCGACGGTCGCTGAAGGGATCGGGGATGGCGGTCATGCGGGGGAGTCCTTGTGTGTCGCCAGGCGCGCACACCATAGCGGATCACGTAGTCCAGGCCACTGACGAAGGTGAGCAGGCCGACCGCCACCACCGCCTGCACGCGGACCTGCAGCGGCACCACCAGGCCGGCGAGTTCGACCAGGCACAGCAGCACGAGGGCGACCTGCAGCGCGGTATTGAGCTTGCCCATCAGGCTGGGCCGGCCATCGTAGGGCCCGGCCAGGCGCCACCAGACGGCGGCGCCGGCGACGATCACCGCGTCGCGCACCAGTACCGGGGCCACCAGCCAGACCGGCAGCATGCCGACCCAGACCAGGCCCAGCATCGCCAGGCCGAGCATCAGCTTGTCGGCGATCGGGTCGAGCAGGCTGCCCAGGCGGGTCTGCCAGCCGCAGCGTTTGGCGATCAGGCCGTCCAGCGCATCGCTCAGCCCGGCGGCCAGGGCCACGCCCAGCGCGCTGCGGTAATGTCCGGCCAGCAGCAGCCAAGGCAGCAGCGGCGCCATCACCAGGCGCAGCCCGGTGATGGCGTTGGGAAGCTGCCGCAGGTTCATGGCTTGAGCTGGTAGCGCGGCGCGTCCTCGGGGGCGAGCGGGTCGGCTTCGAGCGTGTCGCCGGCCGCGACGAAACGGGCGAACCCCTCCGGGCCGACGGCCAGCTCGAGATGGACGCGCAGGCTTTCGGGCCCGGCCTCCAACACCCGGATTTCGCGCACCACCGCAAGCGTCTGCAGATAACCCATGGCGCGCGCGTAGTCGCTGCCATCGCGCATGCCGACGATCTCGATGACGAGCGGGCCGGGCTCGCCGACCGAGAGGGCCACGGCATCCCGGCGCGCGATGGCATCGGCGGCGCCATCGGCACCCGAGGCGATGGCACGCTGCGGGCTCGGGTCGCTGAAGGACCAGCGTGAGAGCTCCTGGTCGCCACGGCTCAGCACCCAGTCTGCGGTCCAGCCGCTGCCGGCGCGGTAGAGCCGGCCCAGCAACTGGGTGTCGTTGCCGTAACGCGAGGTCAGGTCCCGCATCGGCTCCGGGTTCTGCGCCCAGATCGTCTGCACCGCGGCCTGCTCGACCGCGCTGCCCGAGGGCATGCCGAAATGCAGGCCACGCTCGAGGCCACGCTTGGCCAGTGGGCTGACCACATTCAGCTGCTGGCTGTTGACCAGGCGCGCGCCGCGGCCGTCGTCGATGGCCAGCCACAGGATAGGACGCGGCCGGGGGCTGCCCCAGACCCGCAGCCCGGCACCTGCCACCAGCGCGTCCACGCTGCCGGGTTCGAAGGCGAAACTCATCGTGGTCTTGTAGACCGGCACGCCGCCGACCGCGGTATTGCCCTCCTGGTCGGACGAGACCTCGCTGGCGCGGCTGTCGGCCACGAAGGAGCCGGCGTTGCCCAGCGCCCGGCGCACCACCGGGTTGCCCGGCGCCAGCGGGTCGCCGGTCAACTTGACCACCACCTGGCCCAGTGCGCGGGCGGTGGCCGCCTTGCGCTCGTTCTCGCCCTGCGAGATCAGCTCCACCTCGGCCTGGTAGAGCTCTGGATCGCGCGACGATGCGGCCGTTTCCCCGGCGGGCGGCACGGCCGGCTCCAGCGGCGCCAGTTCCTGGGCGGCCAGCGGTCCACCGGCCAGGGCCAGCAGCAGGATCAGGTGACGGAAACGGGTCATCGGGCGCGGACTCGCAGGGGCCTGGAACACGCGTCATGGTGCCGCAAGCGCCAAGGGCGCGTCCAACCGGGCCGGCCCGGGCCGGCGGCCGGCTGGTAGAATGCGCGCCTTTCCCGTCGCCGGAACCGCCGTGACCACGCCCACTCCCTCACCTACCGCGATGCGGGTGTCGACATCGACGCCGGCAACGAAGTCGTCGAGCGCATCAAGCCCCTGGTCAAGCGCACCTTCCGACCCGAGGTGATGGGCGGCCTGGGCGGCTTCGGCGCCCTGTTCGACCTGTCGAACAAGTACAAGGAGCCGGTGCTGGTCTCCGGCACCGACGGTGTCGGCACCAAGCTCAAACTGGCCCAGCAGCTGAACCGCCACGACACCATCGGCATCGACCTGGTCGGCATGTGCGTCAACGACGTGCTGGTGCAGGGCGCCGAGCCGCTGTTCTTCCTCGACTATTTCGCCACCGGCAAACTGCAGGTGGACACCACGGTCGCCGTGGTCAGCGGCATCGCCAAGGGCTGCGAGCTGTCGGGCTGCGCCCTGATCGGCGGCGAGACCGCCGAAATGCCCGACATGTACCCGCCGGGCGAATACGACCTGGCCGGTTTCTGCGTCGCCGCGGTCGAGAAGTCGAAACTCCTGGACGGCGCCAAGGTGCGCGAAGGCGACGTGCTGCTGGGCATCGCTTCCAGCGGCCCGCATTCCAACGGTTATTCGCTGGTGCGCCGCATCTACGACCGCGCCGGCCGTCCGGCCGATCTCGACGTCGGCGGCGTGAAGCTGGTGGACGCGCTGATGGCGCCGACCACGCTGTACGTGAAGCCCATCCCTGGAACTGCTCGGCAAACACGACCTGCACGCGATGGCGCACATCACCGGCGGCGGCCTGACCGAGAACATCATCCGCGTCATTCCCGATGGCCTGGGCCTGGACATCGAGGCTTCGACCATCGTGCTGCCGCCGGTGTTCGACTGGTTGCAGCGCGAAGGCGCGGTGCCGCACGAGGAAATGTGGCGCACCTTCAACTGCGGCGTCGGTTTCGTGCTGGTGCTGGCGCCGGGCGATGTCGCCGCGGTGTCGGCCGACCTGCAGCGCCTGGGCCTGGCGCACCGCGCCATCGGCCAAGTGGTGGCGGCCGGTGGCGACCAACGAGTCCGCATCGCCTGAAGCCCGTGGGAGGGACTTCAGTCCCGACCCCCGGCTTGCCGACGATTTCCGGGACTGAAGTCCCTCCCACAGGGTTGGTCCAGAGCCGCGCCGATGAGCCAGACGCCCTACCGCATCGCCGTGATGGCCTCGGGCCGCGGCAGCAACCTGCAGGCACTGCTGCAGGCGATCAGCGTGGGCACGCTGCCGGCGCGCATCGCCGGCGTTTTCTCCGACAAGCCGGCGTCCGGCGCGATCGCGCTGGCCCGCGAATCCGGCCTGCCCGCGGTGGCGCTGAGTCCGCGCGCCTATCCCTCGCGTGAAGATCACGATGAAGCGCTGTTCAGCGAAATCGAGCGTGTTCAGCCCGATCTCATCGTCTGTGCGGGATACATGCGCATCATCACCGAAGCCGCATTGCGGCGATTCGAGGCGCGCATGATCAACATCCATCCCTCCCTGCTGCCGAAGTATCCGGGCCTGGACACCCATGGCCGCGCCATCGCCGCCGGCGACCGCGAACATGGCGCCAGCGTGCACGCCGTGATCCCGGCGCTCGATGCCGGCCCGCTGCTGGGCCAGGTGCGGATCAGCGTCGAGCCCGGCGACGATGCCGCAAGGCTGGCACGGCGCCTGCTGCCACGCGAACACGCGCTGCTGGTCGCTTCGGTGGGGTTGCTGGCGTCAGGCCGCGCGCAGATTGCATCAGACCATGTCCTGTTCGATGGCCGCCCGCTCACGGCGCCGCTGCAGCTGGGCGACGACAACCGTTTCCTGGAGGCATGACCATGCGCGCTTTCCTGCTCGGGCTCGCCTTGCTGCTGCCGGTGACGGCGTCCGCCGCGGCACCGCCCAAAGCCTTCAGCGCCGACTACGAGGTGTTCCAGAACGGCGAGAAACTCGGCACCGGCAGCATCAGCCTGCGCGCGCTGCCCGACGGCCGCTGGGAACTGCACACCCGCAGCCGGGCCACCGAAGGCCTGTTCGCGATGGCGGGCGTCGAACGCAGCGAACGTTCGGTCATCGCCTGGAACGGCGGCCAGCCCGAAGTGGTCGAGTACCGGATGCAGCAGAAGGCCGGCTGGAGCGAACGCAGCCAGCTGCTGCGGGTCGATGCCGGCGCGCGCACCGTCTCGAGCACCTACAAGGACCAGACCACCGTCCTGCCCTACAGCCCGGGCCTGATCGACAAACATGGCGTCACCGCGGCGATCATGTCCGACCTGGCGGCCGGCAGACGCGGCGAGCTCGCCTACACCGTGGCCGAACGCCGCGCGGTCGAACCGCAGCGCTTCCGCACCGCCGCCAACGTGAAACTGAGAACCGCGCTGGGCCAGCTGCGGGCGGTGCGTGTCGAACGCGTGCGCGACGGCGGCGATGGCCGGGTGACCCGGATCTGGTTCGCGCGCGAACGCGGCTGGCTGCCGCTGCGCATCACCCAGGTGGAAGCCGACGGCGAAACCCTGGACATGCGGATCACCGCGATCCGCTGAGCCGGTCGCTCAGCCCGGCAGGCGGCGGATCTTTGCGCCCAGGGTTCCCAGCTTCTCTTCGATGTTCTCGTAGCCGCGGTCGATGTGGTAGATGCGATCGACCACGGTTTCGCCCTGCGCCACCAGGCCGGCCAGCACCAGCGAAGCCGACGCGCGCAGGTCGGTGGCCATGATCGGCGCGCCGGTCATGCGGGCGACGCCACGGATGATGGCGGTGTTGCCCTCGACCCGGATGTCGGCGCCCAGCCGCTGCAGCTCGTTGAGGTGCATGAAGCGGTTCTCGAAGATCGTCTCGGTGATCACGCCCACGCCTTCCGCCACCGTGTTGAGCGCCGCGAACTGCGCCTGCATGTCGGTCGGGAAAGCCGGGTACGGCGCCGTGGTGAGGTTGATCGCCTTCGGCCGCCGGCCGCGCATGTCCACCTCGATGAAGTCGGCGCCGGTATTGATGTGCGCACCGGCCTCCTCGAGCTTCACCAGCACCGCGTCCATGGTGTCGGCGCGCGACTTCTTCACCGTCACCTTGCCGCCGGTCATCGCGCCGGCGACCAGGAAGGTGCCGGCCTCGATGCGGTCGGGCAGCACGTCGTAGTGGATGCCGGCGAGGCGGTCGACGCCGTGCACGACGATGCGGTTGCTGCCGGCGCCTTCGATCTGCGCGCCCATGGCGACCAGGCAGTTGGCCAGGTCCACGACTTCGGGTTCCTGGGCGCAGTTCTCCAGCACCGTGGTGCCCTTGGCCAGCGCCGCGGCCATCAGCACGTTTTCGGTGCCGGTGACGGTGATCATGTCGAACACGTAACGACCGCCGCGCAGGCGCTCCGCGCGCGCCTTGATGAAACCATTCTCGACCGTGACCTCGGCGCCCAGCGCCTGCAGGCCGCGGATGTGCTGTTCGACCGGACGCGAACCGATGGCGCAGCCGCCGGGCAGCGACACTTCGGCATGGCCGAAGCGCGCCAGCAGCGGGCCCAGCACCAGGATCGAGGCGCGCATGGTCTTCACCAGCTCGTAGGGCGCCACGGTGCTGGTGATGAAACGCGGGTCGGCGGTGATGGTCAGCTTCTCGTCCACCATCAGCTGCACGCCCATCGCGCCCAGCAGTTCCATGGTGGTGGTGACGTCGTGCAGGTGCGGCACGTTGCCGATAGAAATCGGGCCGTCGGCCAGCAGGGTCGCCGCCAGGATGGGCAGCACGGCGTTCTTGGCGCCGGAAATCTGCACTTCGCCGTTCAGCGGTTCGCCGCCGGTGATGACAATCTTTGCCATGGTTTTCGTTCTCGGGCCTTACGCGGCGCGTTCGGCTTCTTCGGGGTCAGGGTGCGCAGCGCCAGGGCGTGGATCTCGCCGCCCATGCGCTCGCCCAGGGTGGCGTAGACCAGGCGGTGCCGGGCCAGCGGCAGCTTGCCGCGGAAGGCCTCGCAGACCACGGTGGCTTCGAAATGCACGCCGTCCTCGCCCTGCACTCGGGCCTGGGCGCCGGGCAGGCCGGTTTCGATCAGTTCCTGGATGAATTCGGGAGTCATGGGGACCGGGCGCGGGATGCCGCGCAGGCCTTACAATACGGGCCCGCATCATACTCCCAACGCCCCCGAATGACTGCCCCGAGCGTCGTACCACCCGTCCAGGATGCCGCACTGATCGCCAGCGGCCGGGCCGTCGTGGAGATCGAGACCCAGGCCCTGCAGGCCCTCCAGGCCCGGCTGGGTCCGGAATTCGCCGCCGCCTGCCGCGCGCTGCTGGCCTGCCGCGGCCGGGTGGTCTGCACCGGCATGGGCAAGTCCGGGCACATCGCCACCAAGATCGCCGCCACCCTGGCCTCCACCGGCACGCCGGCCTTCTTCATGCACCCGGGCGAAGCCAGCCACGGCGACCTGGGCATGGTGACCGACGCCGACGTCGTGCTGGCCCTGTCCAATTCGGGCGAGACCGACGAGATCCTGGCCATCGTCCCGGCGCTCAAGCGCCAGGGCAACGTGATGGTGGCGATGACCGGCCGGCCGTCGTCCAGCCTGGCCCGCCTGGCCGACCTGCATCTGGACGTCAGCGTGCCGGCCGAAGCCTGCCCGCTGGGCCTGGCCCCGACCTCCAGCACCACCGCCGCGCTGGTGATGGGCGATGCACTCGCCGTCGCCCTGCTCGACGCCCGCGGCTTCACCGCCGACGACTTCGCCCGTTCGCACCCGGCCGGCACCCTGGGCCGGCGCCTGCTGCTGCACATCCACGACGTGATGCACACCGGCGACCAGATCCCCGCGTGACCTCCGACGCCACCGCCACCGCCGCCCTGCTCGAGATGTCGCGCAAGCGCCTGGGCATGACCGCGATCGTGGATGCCGACGGCATCCTGCAGGGCGTGTTCACCGACGGCGACCTGCGCCGCGCGATCGACGACGAACACACCGACCTCAAGAACACCCCGATCTCGGCATTGATGGGCCGATCGCCCAAGACCATCGGCGCCGACGCGCTGGCGGTGGAAGCCGCGCACCTGATGGAAGAACACAAGATCAGTTCGCTGGTGGTCGTGGACGGTGCCCGCCGCGTGGTCGGCGCGCTGAACATTCATGACCTGTTGCGCGCCCGCGTGGTCTGATCCGGCCATGCTGATCAGCCCCGACGACCTCACCACCCGCGCCGCCCGCGTGCGCCTGGCCTGTTTCGACGTGGACGGCACGCTCACCGACGGCTGCCTGCACTACGACGCGCAGGGCAACGAGTCCAAGGCCTTCCACGTGCTCGATGGGCAGGGCCTGCGCCTGCTGGAAGACCACGGCATCGCCGTGGCCCTGGTCACCGCCCGTGAAAGCGCCGCCGTGCTGGCCCGGGCCCGCGACCTGGGCCTGACGCATGTACATACCGGCGTGAAGGACAAGGCCGCCTGCCTGCGCATGCTCTGCGCCAGCCTGGGCCTGGGCGCCGGCGAAACCGCGCACATGGGCGACGACCTGCCCGACCTGCCGGCGCTGGCGCTGGCCGGCCTGGCGGTGGCGCCGGCCAATGCCCATCCTGGGTGGCCGAACGCGTGCACTGGCTGACCCGCGCCCGCGGCGGCGAAGGCGCCGTGCGCGAACTCTGCGACCTGATCCTGGAGGCCCGCGGGCTGAAGTCCTCGGTGCTCGGACGCTTCGGCGCGGCATGAACCGCAGCGGCCTCAATGCCGTGCTGATGGTGTCGGCGCTGGTCCTGGGCAGCCTCGCCATCTGGCAGTGGCGCCTGCGCCAGGTACCGCCGCAGGAAGCGCCGCAGCGTTCGGACTACATCCTGCGCGACTACGAACTCACTACGCTCAACGACGCGGGCGCGGAATCCTTCACCGTGGTCGGCCCCTACCTGCAGCGCGACGTCGGCGGCAAGAGCCTGAGCCTGGTACAGCCGCGCTTCTCTTTCCCCGGCAGCGACGGCGGGCGCTGGCAGGCCCGCTCCGACAGCGCCTGGGTCAGTCCCGGCGCCGACGAGGTGCACCTGCTGGACAAGGTGCTGATGGTCGGCCCACCTTCGCCTGCCGGCCTGCGGACCCGTTTCGCGACCGAACGCCTGACCGTGCTGCCGGATGCCGAACAGGCCCGGACCGAGGAGCGGGTGACCGTCACGCAGGGCGACTCTATACTCGCCGGCACCGGCTTGCGCGCTGACATGCAGGCCAAGCGCTTCCAGCTGCTGAACGACGTCAAAGGACGATATGCGCCCCGCCGCCCCTAGCCTGATCCTCCTGGTGTGCCTGCTGGCCACCGCTCCGGTGCTGGCCAAGTCCAGCGACCGCGACCAGCCGATGGACATCGGCGCCGACCGCACCGACGCCCTGCTGGGCGACGACAGCGTGTCGACGCTGGAAGGCAACGTCCGCATCCGCCAGGGCACCATGGAAGTCGATGCCGACAAGGCCGAGATCCATCGCCGCGCCGGCGAAATCGACCGCATCGTGCTCACCGGCGCGCCGGCCCGGCTCAGCCAGATCTCCGACCAGGGCGAACGCATGGACGCGCAGGCGCGCCAGATCGTCTATACGCCGCCGAACGAGATGATGGTGCTGACCGGCAACGTCGAGATCCAGCAGCCACGCGGCAACCTGCGCGGCGAGACGATCAAGTACGACATCGCCACCGGCCGCCTCGATGGCGGCGGCGACGGCCAGCGCGTGTCCATGCGGATCCTGCCCAAGTCGGCGCCGACCAACTGATGCTGACCGCGGCAGGACTGGCCAAGAGCTACAAGTCGCGCCAGGTCGTCGGCGACTTCGGCCTGGCCCTGCGCCCGGGCGAAGTGGTCGGCCTGCTGGGGCCCAACGGCGCCGGCAAGACCACCTGCTTCTACATGATCGTCGGCCTGGTGGCGGCCGACAGCGGCCAGATCCTGCTCGACGGCAAGGACATCACCGCCCTGCCCATGCACGAACGCGCGCCGCGGCCTGGGTTACCTGCCGCAGGAAGCCTCCGTGTTCCGCAAGCTCAGCGTGGCCGACAACATCGCCGCCGTGCTGGAGCTGCGCACCGACCTGGAAGCGCACGGCCGCGCACGCGAACTGTCGGCACTGCTTGAGGAACTGCAGATCGGCCACGTGGCGGGCCAGTCCGGCGCCAGCCTGTCCGGCGGCGAGCGTCGCCGGGTCGAGATCGCCCGCGCCCTGGCCGCCAACCCGCGTTTCATGCTGCTGGACGAACCCTTCGCCGGCGTCGACCCGATCTCTGTCGGCGAGATCCAGAAGATCGTGCGCCACCTCAAGCAGCGCGGCATCGGCGTGCTGATCACCGACCACAACGTGCGCGAGACCTTGGGTATCTGCGACCGGGCGTATATCCTCAATGCCGGCACCGTGCTGGCCCAGGGTTCGCCCGAGGCCGTGCTGGCCAACCCCGACGTGCGTCGCGTCTACCTCGGCGACTCCTTCCGCCTGTAGTAGTCCGGTGCCGCCGCCCCCGCGGAGCGCCATGAAGCCCACCCTCCAGACCCGGCTAGGCCAACAGCTTTCCCTGACGCCCCAGCTGCGCCAGGCGATCCGGCTGCTGCAGCTTTCCGCCCTGGAACTGGAGGCCGAGCTGAACGCGGCCGTCGAATCCAACCCGCTGCTTGAGCACGAGGAGGACGAGGAACCCGACGCCGAATTCGTGCCGGAGAACGCGGGCGACAAGCCGGACGAGGCCCCCTCCGGCGAAACCGCCGGCGACAGCCCGGACAGCGACGATTTCGGCCCGGGCGAGGAGCCCGAGTGGTACGAATCCAGCGCGGGTGGCAATGATCGCCGCGGCAACGGCGAGGATGAACCGGACGAGATGACCCCGGCCGCCCCCGTGGACCTGCACGGCCACCTGCTCTGGCAGCTCCAGCTCAGCCACCTCAGCGACCGCGACCTGGCGATCGGCCATGCCCTGATCGAGGCCATCAACGACGACGGCTATCTGGAAGGCCCGCTGGAGGACATAAAGGCGGCGCTTTCACCGCAGATCGAAGCCGATACGGCCGAGATCGAAACCGTTCTGCACATCATCCAGCACTTCGACCCGGTCGGCGCCGGTGCCCGCAACCTGTCGGAATGCCTGTGCGTGCAGCTGAGCCTGCTCAGCCCGGACACCCCGGGCCTGGCCCTGGCCCGCGAAGTCTGCCGTCGGCATCTCGACGCCCTGGCCCGCCTGGGCGCGGCGCGATTGGCCTCCCAGTTGGGAGAACCCGTCGAAACCATGGACCAGGCCGTCAGCCTGCTGCGTTCGCTCGACCCCAAACCCGGCGCCCAGATCAGTGCCGGCGAAGCCGAATACATCACGCCCGACGCCATCGCCTATCGCCAGGGCGGCGTCTGGAAGGTGGTGCTGGCGGCGGGCAGCCAGCCGCGGCTGGCCATCAACCGGCACTACGAGCGCCTGATCGGCAAGGCCAGCCGCGAGGACGACCATTACCTCAAGAGCCAGCTGCAGGAAGCCCGCTGGCTGATCAAGAGCCTGGAAACCCGGGCCGATACCCTGGTCCGGGTGGCCCGCGCCATCGTCCGCCAGCAGAGTGGCTTCCTGGACCACGGCAGCGAGGCCATGCGACCCCTGACCCTGCGCGAGGTCGCGGAAGAGCTGGGCCTGCACGAATCCACCATCTCCCGCGCCACCACCCGCAAGTACCTGCGGACCCCACGCGGGACCTTCGAGTTCAAGCACTTCTTCAGCTCGGGCATCGCCACCGACCATGGCGGCGCCGCCTCGGCCACCGCCATCCAGGCCATGCTGCGCAAGCTGATCGATGCCGAAAACCCGCGCACCCCCTTTCCGACCAGCGGCTGGCCGAAATACTGAAGGCAGAAGGCATCCCCGTGGCACGGCGAACCGTGGCAAAATACCGCGAAGCGATGAACATCTCCGCCTCCAACGAGCGGCAGCGGCTGGGTTGAGGCCCGAATCCATGGCGAACGCCGGCCATCGCCTTCTGGGCGAAAAAGTTCCCCCTTTGTTCCAGCCCGGTCACGGTGCGTTGCCGTCGGCCGTGGTTTTCTGTGCGTGACCCAAACAGGAGGATCGTGATCATGCGGATCGACATCAGCGGCCACCAGATCGACGTCACCCCGGCCCTGCGCGACTACGTGCAGGACAAGTTCGCGCGCGTGTCCCGCCACTACGACCACCACCTCGATGCCCGCGTCATCCTGTCCGTGGACAAGCTCGACCAGAAGGCCGAAGCCACCCTGTCCACGCCCGGCAAGACCCTGTTCGCCGACGCGATCGCACCCGACATGTACGCCGCCATCGACCTGCTCTCGGACAAGCTCGACCGCCTGCTGGTGAAGCAGAAGGAAAAGATGACCGACCACCACCGCGGCGAATCCGCTGCCCGTTCGGACAGTTTCGGCTGACCCATGCACCTGCTCGACCTGCTCAGCCCGGCCCGCGTGCGGGCCAACGCCGCCGTCACCGGCAAGAAGCGACTGCTCGAACAGCTTTCGAAGCTGTTGTCCGAGGGCGGCGGCGAGGGCGAACGCGCCATCTACGACAGCCTGTGCGGGCGTGAACGCCTGGGCAGTACCGGCCTGGGCCACGGCGTCGCCATCCCGCACGGGCGCAGTGCCCGTGCGGCGGTCGCAGCCGGCGCCTTCCTGCGGCTGAGCGAACCGGTGGATTTCGGCGCACCCGATGGCGAGCCGGTGGACCTGGTGTTCGCCCTGGTCGTGCCCGAGCACTACGCCCAGCAGCACCTGTTGCTGCTGGCCAGTCTCGCCGAGATGTTCGGCGATGCCGCCTTCCGCCAGCAACTGCGCCAGGCCTCCGATTCGGCGGCGCTGTTCGCGCTGCTGTCGGACTGGCAGGCCGCGCACCCGGCGGCGGCCTGAGATGGCCGACCGCCTGCGCGCCCGCGAGCTGTTCGAGGAACTGGGCGAGCGGCTCGAACTGCGCTGGCTGGCGGGACAACGCGGCGGCGAACGCGTGCTCGAACGCGGCGAACACCTCTCGCGCCGCCCGTCGCTGGCGGGTTACCTCAACGTCATCCATCCCAACAAGGTGCAGATCATCGGTTCGGCCGAGCTGTCCTGGCTGGACGGGCTGGACGCGCGCCAGCGCTGGGAAGTGCTGCAGAAGATCATGGATTCGCGGCCGCTGGCGATGGTCATCACCCAGAACCAGACCTGCCCGGCCGACCTGCGCGATGCGGTCGAGGAGTCGGACACGCCGCTCTGGGTCTCGCCGCGCCGCGGTTACGAACTGCTGAACCTGCTGCAGTACCACCTGGCGCGTTCGCTGGCGCCGCGGGTGACGCTGCATGGCGTGTTCATGGAGATCTACTCGATCGGCGTGCTGATCACCGGCGACTCGGGGCTGGGCAAGAGCGAGCTCGCGCTCGAGTTGATCAGCCGCGGCCACCGCCTGGTCGCCGACGACGCGCCCGAATTCACCCAGATCGCGCCCGACGTGCTCGACGGCACCTGCCCCGACCTGCTGCAGGACCTGCTGGAAGTGCGCGGCCTGGGCGTGATGAACATCCGCCAGATGTTCGGCGACACCGCGGTGAAGAAGAACAAGTACCTGCGCCTGGTCGTGCACCTGGTGCGCGCGCAGGAACCCTCGCTGGAAGCGATGGCGCGCATCACCGGAGAGTCCGGCAGCCGCCAGGTCCTCGACCTAGAGGTTCCGGTGGTCGAACTGCCCGTGGCCGCCGGCCGCAACCTGGCCGTGCTGGCCGAAGCGGCGGTGCGCCTGCACCTGCTGCGCAGCAAGGGCATGGACCCGGCCGCGGCCTTCCTGGCCCGGCACAGCGAATTCCTGCAGCAAGGCGAACATTCATGAGCGACGGCACCCGTCCCCTGCTGATCGTCGTCAGCGGCATGTCCGGCTCGGGCAAATCGGTGGCGCTGAACACGCTGGAGGACCTGGACTTCTTCTGCACCGACAACCTGCCGGCGGAACTGCTGCCGCGCTTCGTGCGCAGCGTGGCGGGCGAGGAATCCGGCCGCACCCGGCTGGCGGTGGGCATCGATGTACGCAACCGCACCCCGGACCTGGCGCGCATCCCGCAATGGCTGTCGGAAGTCGGCGAACTGGGTTTCGACCACAAGCTGGTGTATTTCGACACCCGCGACGAGGTGCTGTTGAAGCGTTACTCCGACACCCGCCGCAAACACCCGCTGAGCCACGGCGGGCTGCCGCTGGCCGACGCCATCAGGCTCGAACGCGAGCGCATGCGCCCGCTGCAGGCCATCGCCGACCTGGTGATGGACACCTCCGAACTCAACGTGCACCAGATGCGCCGGCAGGTGATCACCGAACTGGGCATCGGCGCCAGCCAGGGGCTGTCGCTGCTGTTCGAATCCTTCGCCTACCGACGTGGCCTGCCGGCGGACGCCGACTTCATCTTCGACGCCCGTGCGCTGCCCAACCCGCACTGGGACGCGCGCCTGCGGCCACTGTCGGGTCGCGACACCGCGGTGCGCGAGCACCTGGAGCAGGACCCGAACGTGCGTGCCTACGCCGAGCAGGTGACAGCGTTCCTGGAAACGTGGATCCCGCGCTTCGAGGCCGAAACCCGCAGCTACC
Organism: Arenimonas daejeonensis; assembly: GCF_007993735.1. Lineage (GTDB taxonomy): Bacteria > Pseudomonadota > Gammaproteobacteria > Xanthomonadales > Xanthomonadaceae > Arenimonas > Arenimonas daejeonensis. The sequence continues at coordinate 3,019,810 of NZ_CP042453.1, forward strand.
TCACCGTCGCCTTCGGCTGCACCGGCGGCCGGCACCGCTCGGTCTACCTGGCCGAACGCCTGGCCGCGCATTTCCGCACGCAGGGCCGCGACGGCGTGCTCAGCTTCCACCGCGAACTCGAATAACCCCTCTCCCGGGCTCAGCGTGCCAGCCAGGCCTCGATGCCGGCGCGGTCGTGCGCGCGCAGCAGGCTGCGCGCCCGCCGCCGCAGGCTGGCCAGGTCTGACTCGCGCACCGCGCGCCGGACTTCCAGCAGGGTGGCCGGATGCAGGCTGAAGTCGCGCAGGCCCAGGGCCAGCAGCAGCGGCACGTTGGCGGCCTCGCCGGCCATCTCGCCGCAGACCGCCACCGGGATGCCGTTGCGGCGACCGTAGGAGAACAGTTCGCCGAGCAGTCGCAGCACCGAAGGGTGGCGCGGCGTGTACAGCGTGGCCAGCGACTCGTGGCCGCGGTCCACCGCCAGCAGGTACTGCACCAGGTCGTTGGTGCCGACCGAAACGAAGTCCACCAGGTCGATGAAGTCCGGCAGGCCGAGTGCCGCGGCGGGCACCTCGATCATGGCGCCGAACTCGACCCGTTCGCCCGCCTGCACGCCCTCGACCCGCAATGATTCGCGCGCGTGTTCGACCATCTCCAGCACCGACAGCATCTCCTCGCGGCAGCAGACCATCGGCACCAGCACCCGCACCGGGCCATAGGCGGCGGCACGCAGGATCGCCCGCAGCTGGGTCAGGAACAGCGGCTCGTGCGCCAGCGACAGGCGCACGCCGCGCAGGCCCAGCGCCGGGTTCGGTTCGCTGCGCAGGGCCAGGCCGGTGTGGTCGGCCTTGTCGGCGCCCAGGTCGAGCGTGCGGATGGTGACCACGCGCCCGGCCATGCCCAGTACCAGGTCGCGGTAAGCGAGGAACTGCTCGTCTTCGGTCGGCAGCTCGCGCCGCTGCAGGAACAGGAATTCGGTGCGGTACAGGCCGATGCCGTCGGCACCCAGCGCATGCGCCTCGGCCACGTCCTCGCGCGATTCGGCATTGGCGTAGAGGCGGATGTCGACGCCGTCCACGGTGCGCGTGGGCTGGCGGCGCAGGCGCGAAAGCTGGGCCTGCTCGCGACCGATCTCGGCCTGGCGGCGGTGGTAGCGCTTGAGGTCGGCGGCATCGGGCTCCAGCACCAGTTCGCCGCTGGCCGCGTCCATCATCAGCGCGTCGCCGTCGTTGGCGTGCGCCAGGATATCGGCCGCGCCCAGCACCAGCGGCAGGTGCAGGCTGCGCGCCAGGATGGCGCTGTGCGACAGCGGGCTGCCGGTGGCCGCGACCACGCCCACCACGCCCTGCGACTGCAGTTCGGCCAGCTCGGAAGGCGCGATGGTCTCGCACACCAGGATCTCGCCCGAGAGGCCCACCGCGCCGTCGTCGCCGCGCCGGTGCAGTGCAGCGTGCACGCGGCCGATCACATGGTCCAGGTCCTCGCGCCGGCTGCGGAAATAATCGTCGTGCATGCCCTCGAACACCGAGGCCAGGCGGTCGCGCTGCAGCTTCAGGGCGTAGTCGGCACTGTAGCGGCCGGTGCTGACCAGGTCGTCGAGCCCCTGCAGCAGCTCGGGGTCGTCCAGGATCATCACGTGCAGGTCCAGGAATTCGCCCACTTCATGCGCCAGGGCGCCGTGCAGCCGTTCGCGCAGGCCATGCAGTTCGGCGCGGGCGGCGTCCAGGGCACGGTGCAGGCGTTGGATCTCGTCGGGGACTTCTTCGGCCTCGATGCGCCGTTCGTCCACCACCAGGGCCTGCGGATGCCGGACCCGCACGCGTCCCAGCGCGATCCCGCGCGACGCCCCCTGGCCGCGCAGCGCCCGCCGCATCAGTCGTCCTCGTCGAATCGGCGCTCGAACAGCGCCGCCACCGAAGCCGCCGCCGCGGCTTCATCTTCGCCGTCCACTTTCAGCAGCAGGGTGGCCCCGGGTGCGGCGGCCAGCAGCAGCACGCCCATGATGGACTTGGCGTTCACTTCGCGGCCGCGGCCGGTCAGCGTCGCCTGGGACTTGAATCCGGACAGCAGCTGCACGAGCTTGGCCGCGGCGCGGGCATGCAGGCCGAGGCGGTTGCTGACATGTAGTTCGCGTTCAAGCATCGTCGATCACCACGCCGTTGCGCGCGCCGGCGGCGGCGGTGCGCGCGAGTTCGTCCAGGGGTTGTTCGGGGTAGTTCTGCACGCGCAGCAGCATCGGCAGGGACAGGCCGCTGACACGCTGCGCCGGGGTGCCGAGCCGGGAAAGTTTTTCCGCGATCCGGGCCGGGGTGGCGCCGTACAGGTCCACCAGCATCAGCACGCCGTCGCCGGCATCCACTTTGCGCAGGGCGGCGCTGGCGGCCGGCAGTTGGGCGTCGGCGTCGGCTTCCCAGTCGGCTTCGAAGGTTTCGGTGGCCAGGGGCAGCGGGCCCAGCAGCAGCCGCGCCGCGGCCAGCAGCGGGGTACCGACGCCTTGGTGGCTCAGGAGCAGGATGCCAACGGACATGCCGAAACCTTACCAGACGGCCGTGAATTCCGTCTTGGCCCTTGGCGGGCCAAGCAGGACCCTGGTCATGTCTGTTCTTTGCCGGGCTCGTTCCTGGCGATAGGCCGCCGTACGTGAGGTCGCTTTCCGGGGACGCCGTGAACCCATCCATGGGGCTCTTCGAAAACGTCCATGTTTTCGAAGCCCCGGAAAGCGACCTCACGCACGACGACCTGCGGACCGTCAGGGCCGGACCATCGGATTTTGGGAAGCTCGCAATCTTGCGAAGCAAGCCGGGATGGTAGGCGCGGACACACAAGCCCCCGCATAATGTGCCGGCCTTCCCGGGAGCCGCCTGATGGCCGAAGCCGTCCGCCACGACAAGACCGCTCGGCAGCTCCGGCTGCTGTCGGACGCGCTCGACACCGGCCGCCTGGGCCCGGTGCGGCGCCTGGTGAACAGCCTGTCGCCGGCCGAGATCGGCAACCTGCTCGAGTCCCTGCCCGCCGGCAAGCGAGAGATCGTGTGGGGCCTGGTCGATCCCGAAGACGACGGCGAAGTGCTGGTGCACGTCGGCGACGATGTGCGCGAAAGCCTGCTGGCCGACATGGACCCCGACGAAATCGTCGCCGCGGTCGAAGACCTGGACATCGACGACCTGGCCGAACTGGCCGAGGACCTTCCCGACACGGTGATCGAGGAAGTCCTGAAGTCCATGGACCGCGAGAACCGCGAACGCCTGGAACAGGTGCTGAGCTACGGCGAGGACACCGCCGGCCGCCTGATGAACCCGGACGTGATCACGGTGCGCACCGACGTCACCGTGGACGTCGTGCTGCGCTACCTGCGCCTGCGCGGCGAGATCCCCGAACACACCGACCACCTGTTCGTGGTCAGCCGCCGGCACCAGTACCTGGGCCGCGTCGCGATCGCGTCGCTGCTCACCCACGACGCCTCCACGCCGATCAACGAACTGATCGACGGACAGCAGCCGGCGATCCCGGTTGACACGTCGGCCAACGAGGTCGCCACCCAGTTCTCCGACCACGACTGGATCTCGGCACCGGTGGTGGACGAAAACAACATCCTGCTCGGCCGCATCACCATCGACGACGTCGTGGACATCATCCGCGACCACGCCGCGCACCAGGCCCTGAGCGCCGCCGGCCTCAACGAGGACGAGGACCTGTTCAGCCCGGTGCCGCGCGCCGCCGCGCCGGCGGGCGATCTGGCTGGGCATCAACCTGGCCACGGCCTTCCTCGCATCGTGGGTGATCGGCCGTTTCACCGGCACGCTGGAGCAACTGGTCGCGCTGGCGGTGCTGATGCCGATCGTCGCCAGCATGGGCGGCGTCGCCGGCACCCAGACCCTGACCCTGATGGTGCGCGGCATGGCGCTGGGCCAGGTCGGCAGCGGCAACCTGCGCGCGCTCTTCAGCAAGGAAGCACTGGTCGGCTTCCTCAATGGCATCGTCTGGGCGATCGTGGTCGGCGTGATTTCCGCACTGTGGTTCAGCGATCCGAAGCTCGGCGCGGTGATCGCGGCGGCGATGGCGATCAACCTGGTCACCGCCGCGCTCGCGGGCGTGGGCGTGCCCTTGATCCTGCGGCGCATGAACATCGACCCGGCGCTGGCCGGCGGCGTGGTGCTGACGACCATCACCGACGTGATGGGTTTCTTCTCCTTCCTGGGCCTGGCCACCCTGGTGCTGCTGCGCTGACATGGGCACGGCCTTCCTGCACCGCCTCGCGAAGCTGCCCAATGCCTGGCTGCTGCTGTCGCTGATCACGCTGGTGGTGCTGTACCCCTTCGTGGAGCCTTCCCCGGGCGGCCACGCCGCGATCGCGGTGTTCGACCTGGTGATCCTGGTGCTGGCCCTGCGCGCCGCGCGCGCCAGCGGGCCGGAGGCACGCATCGGCTACGTGCTGGTGTGGCCGGCGATGATCCTGCACACCTGCGCGTCCTTCATTCCCGGCCCCGGCTTCGTGCTCGCCAACCTGGCCACGCAGGCGATGTTCCATGCCTTCGTGGTGGTCTGCCTGCTGCGCTACATGCTGCGCGACGAAGTGATGACGCTGGACGAGCTGTTCGCCGCCGCCGGCCTGTACGTGCTGATGGCCTTCGTCTTCGCCTACCTGTATGCGCTTATCGAGCGCGTGGTGCCTGGCTCGTTCTTCATCAATCCGGCCAACAATCCCGATGGCGTCACGGCCTGGTGGGACCTGCTGTATTTCAGCTTCACCTGCCTCACCAGCGTCGGTTTCGGCGAGATCACCCCGGTCAGCAACCACGCGCGTTCGCTGGTGATGATCGAGCAGATGATCGGCGTGCTGTACCTGGCGCTGATCATCTCGAGGCTGGTGACGCTGCAGGCACGCCGCCGCGGTGGCGACGCCTGACCGGAACGTCCGGATGGACGTTCCCGCCTAACGTGGTGTCGGTTTGCCCTGTTCGGCCAGGGTGAGCGCGACCTTGTCGCGCAGGTAGGCAGGTTCGAGCGCGTCGGCGGCGATGGCGCGACCCAGGTCGAAATCACGCACTGCCAGTCGCGCCAGATCGGCGGCATGCGGCAACGCGGCCGCATCGAACCCGGTCAGCAAGCCGGCCAGACGTTGCGCCAGTGCGCCGTTCTCTGCGCCGAATCCGCTGCCGACGCCATGGCGCGGGCCCGTCGGCTGTGGCGCCTGCGATGGCGGCACGATGATCTCATCGCTCACTGCAGACACCAGGCCATCGGCATCACGCACGAAGTCCCCCAGGTAGACCTCGCCCATGCGGGCATCGATCGCGGCCAGGAAACGCTCGCCCTGCCCCTGCATCGCCAGCACGGCGAGCGTGGAGACCGGCAGCACCGGCCGGTCCAGCGCCAGTGCCAGGCCCTGCACGATGGCGATGGCCAGTCGCACGCCGGTGAAGGCGCCGGGGCCACGGCCGACGGCGATGGCGTCGAGCTGGGACTTGCGCAGGCCGGCTTCGGCCAGCAACTGTTCGGCCCAGGGCAGCACCAGCTGGGTGTGGCGGCGCGGCGCGAGTTCGTGCAGCTCGCGCACGTCGCCGTCCATGTGCAGCGCGACCGAACAGGCTTCGGTGCTGGTCTCGATCGCCAGCAGTTTCATGTCCCGTCCTCTTCGACCGCCTGCGGCGGCATCACCGGGGATTCTGGCGCAAAAAACGCCTGCACGTCGGCCAGTACGCGGGTGCGCGGCATCGGCGGCAGGCTGTCGAGGAACAGGCGGCCGTAGGCCTTGCCGACCAGGCGCGGGTCGCACAGCACCAGCACGCCGCGGTCGGAGTAGCTGCGGATCAGGCGGCCGACGCCCTGCTTGAGTGCGATCACCGCCTGCGGCAGCTGTTCGTCGCGGAAGGGATTGCCGCCATTGCGGCGCACCGCTTCCAACCGCGCCTCCAGCACCGGGTCGTCCGGCGCGGCGAACGGCAGGCGGTCGATCACCACCACGCTCAGTGCCTCACCGGCGACGTCCACGCCTTCCCAGAAGCTGGCGGCGCCCAGCAGCACGCCGTTGCCGGACGCGCGGAACTGTTCCAGCAGGGTGTTGCGCGGCGCGGTTCCCTGCACGAACAGCGGCCAGGGCGCGTCACGCATCATCTCGGCGGCTTCGCGCAGGGCGCGGTGCGAGGTGAACAGCAGGAAGGCGCGGCCGTTCGAGGCTTCCAGCACCGGCCACACGGCATCGAGCATGGCGCCGACGTAGTCGCGGCTGTTGGGTTCGGGCAGGTTGCGCGGCAGGTAACACAGCGCCTGACCAGGCCAGTCGAAAGGGCTGGGCTGCAGCAGTTCGCGTGGATCGTCGAGGCCCAGGCGCTTGCCGATGTGTTCGAAGTCGCCGGCCACGGCCAGCGTCGCCGAGGTGAATATCCAGGCGGCGCGGCTCTGCTCGCGGTATTTGCGCAGCGGGCCGGAAACGTCCAGCGGCGTGCGCTGCAGGGTGAAGCCCCGCTGTGTCAGCTCATACCACCGCACCGAAAATGAACAAGCCGATCCAGGTTCATTTTCATCGACGGATGAAAATGAACCTGATCGGCTTGTTCAGGATTTTCAGCCGGATCATCGCGCCAGGCCCGCAACCGCCGCACCAGCTCTACCGCCCGGTCCGAACACGCTGCGAAACCCGGCGAGGCATCCGCCAGTGGCCCAAGTACACGCTGCAATTCCGACAGCGCATGTTCCAGCGCATCCAGTGCCGGGGCACCGATGGCAGCGCCAGCATGCGCGCCTTCGGCCCACGCTGCGGCAGCTTGTCCATCGCCAGGCGCAGGTCGCGCATGGCCTGTTCCAGGCCGCGGGCCGGGCCGAGCACGGTGGCCAGCGAGGCCGTGACGTTCTTGCATTCGGCCAACGAGTCACGGGACAGGTCCAACAACTGCCGCGCCCCCAGCCCCTCCCCGAAGAACTGCGCCGCGAGCTCGGGCAGTTGATGCGCTTCATCAAGCACGAACGCCGCCGCCCCCGGCAGGATCTCCCCGAACCCTTCCTGCTTGATCGCCAGATCCGCCAGCAACAGGTGATGGTTCACCACCACCACGTCCGCCGCCTGCGCCTGCTGCCGCGCCTTGGCGACGAAACATTCGCTCCAGAACGGGCATTCGCCGCCCAGGCAGTTGTCGGCGGTCGAGGTGACCTGAGGCCACAGCGGCGAATCCTCGGCGATGTCGGCCAGTTCGGACAGGTCGCCGCGCATCGTGCGCGCGGCCCAGGCGACCACGCGCTGGAACTGCGCGGCGACTTCGCGCGACTGGAATTTTTCGCCCTTGGCCTGCTCCAGCCGGTACTGGCACAGATAGTTCGCACGGCCCTTGAGCAGCGCTGTCTTCAGTCCTGCACCCAGCGCCGCGCGCACCCGCGGCAGGTCGCGGTGGTAGAGCTGGTCCTGCAGCGCGCGGGTGCCGGTGGAAATGATGGTGCGCTGGCCCGAAAGCAGCGCCGGCACCAGGTAGGCGTAGGTCTTGCCGGTGCCGGTGCCGGCTTCGGCGACCAGGGTGGCGCGCTGGTCCATGGCCGTGGCCACTGCTTCCGCCAGCTGGCGTTGCGCTTCGCGCGGCGAAAACCCCTCCAGCCCTTCCGCCAGCGGCCCACCGGCGGCCAGCGCGGCACGCGTGCGTTCGGCCAGGTCGTCCACTTACATGCGAACCGGCAGCGGCACCGCGCAGGCCTCGGCCTGGCGGCGCGCGACCTCGGCGGCATCGGTCATGCCGCGCGCTTCGCGGGAATAGCGGATCGTGCTCCAGCTGCGGCGGCACAGGCCGCCGAGTTTCGTGCCCTTTTCGTAGGCCTCGTTGGCCTGGCGTTCGGCCTCGACCCACTTGCGGCGCAGCAGGCTGATCTCGGCACGCCATTGCAGCAGTTCGTTGTCGCCAGGGGTGATCGCCAGTGCGCTTTCGATCGCGGCCGCGGCGGCCTTGTAATCGCCATGCGCCTCCAGCACTTCGGCCCGCGCGCGCAATTCATCCACGCGGGGGTCGCGCACCGGCTGCACGAACAGTTCGTCGTCACCGGCGCTGGCCAAGCGGATCGCCACCACCATCGCCACTGGATCAAGCCTGGCCGCAGGCGCACCGCGAGCAGGCGGCGGGGCATCGCTGCTGCAGGCCACCAGGCCCAGCAGCAACAGGCTCGTCAGCAACCTAGTCATCACGGCGCGCATCCCGGTCACGTCTTTCATTTTTTGTTCGCCTTCATCGTCGCCACCGAACCGGAACCAGTCCAGCCAACTGCGTTCGACGCAGCTCACGTGCTCGGGCGGCAGGTAACCGGCCACGAAGGCATAGCGGCGTGCACCCTCGCAGCTCTCCTCGGTGGTGGCGAATTCCTCCGCCGCCACCCAGCCCCACTCCAGGCCTTCGCCGCCGACCTGCAGCGGCGCACTGGGCAGCTTGCTGAACAGCGCCGACCAGACCCGCATCGCACCGGTGGCGCCGTAGAGGCCGGTGGGTTCGTTCTTGTCGTTGCCGACCCAGACCACGGCAAGGTGGTCGCCGGTGTAACCCGCGAACCAGCTGTCGCGGCTGTCGTTGCTGGTGCCGGTCTTGCCGGCGGCGTTGAGCCGGCCCAGGCCGTCGGCCAGCAGTGGCCGGCCGGTGCCGCGCGTCACCGCGTCCTGCAGCGCCAGCGTCACCAGGCGTGCGGCGATGGCGTCGCCTTCCTTGGCCGGTTCGGCATTGAAGTCGTATCGGTTGATCGCCTTGCCCTTGGTGTCCACCACGCCGCGCACCGCGCGCAGCGGCTGGATCTGGCCGCCGGACGCGAGGAACTGGTAGACCTGCGCCATCGCGAACGGACTGAGGTCCACCGAACCCAGGATCAGCGACGGGTTGGCCGGCGCACGCAGGCCCGCCAGAACTTTCAGCAATTCCGCCAGGCGTTCGGGGCCGACGTCCATGCCCACGCGCACCGTCGCCTGGTTGTAGGAATGCGCCAGCGCATCGCCCAGGCTGACGCGGCCGTGGCTGCGGCCATCGGAATTTTCCGGATTCCAGGTCTTGCCGTTGGGCAGGACAAGGTTCACAGGCGAGTCTTCGACCGGCGTGGCCAGCGACCAGGCGCCCGGCTGCGCCAGCGCCAGCAGGTAGACCATCGGTTTGAGCAGCGAACCCACCGGCCGCTGCGCTTCGAGCGCGCGGTTGAATCCCGGCGTGTCGGTGTTGCGGTTGCCGACCATGGCCAGCACTTCGCCGGTGCGCGTGTCGGTCACCACCATGCCGGACTGCAGCGCCGGCCCATCCTTGCGCTGCACCTTCGCCAGCGTGCCGCTGACCGCCTGCTCGGACAACAGCTGGGCCGAGGGCGAGAGCGTGGTCATCACAGCCAGGCCGGCACCGCGCAGCGCGTCGGCCGGGTAGTCGCGCGCCAGCTGGCGGCGCACCAGGTCCATGAAGGCGGGGTTGCGGTTGCGGGTCACGCCCGGGCGCGCGCTCACCGCCAGCGGCGCGGCGCGGGCGCGTTTGGCCTCGGTGGCATCGATCAGGTCCAGCTGCTGCCACACGTTCAGCACCAGGTCGCGGCGCGCCTTGGCAGCCTCGGGTTTGCGCCGCGGGTCGTACAGCGAAGGCCCTGGATCATGCCCACCATCAGCGCCATGTCCTCGGTGCGCAGGCTGCCCAGTTCCCGGCCGAACCAGAACTCCGAGGCGGCGGCGACACCATGGATGGTCTGGTTGCCCTGCTGGCCCAGGTAGACCTGGTTGAGGTAGGCCTCGAGGATGCGCTGCTTGTCGTAACGCGCCTCGATGATCACCGAGTAGGCGATTTCCCTGAACTTGCGGCTCCAGCGTTTCTCGCGGGTCAGGAACAGGCTGCGCACCAGCTGCTGGGTCAGCGTGCTGGCGCCCTGTTCGAGTTCGCCCTCGCGCACGTTCACCCACATCGCGCGCATCATTCCCCAGGGGTCGATGCCGTGGTGGTGCTTGAAGTCGCGGTCCTCGACCGCCTGCAGGCCGGTGACCAGCAGCGAGGGCACTTCCTTGAGCTGCACCAGCCGGCGCTCTTCCTGCACGTTGCCGTACAGGGTGGCGATGCGGGCCGGGTCGATGCGGGCGCTGTCGAGCTTGCGGTCGGCGCGGCGGTCGCGCAGCGCGGCGACGCGGCCACCGGACAGCGTCACTTCCAGGCGCTGCGCCGGCACCGGCCCGTCCAGGTCGGTGAAGCTGCGGCTGCCGATGTGGAAACGGTCGCGGTCGCGCGAATAGGTGCCCGGCAGGTCGCCGCCGGCGTCCTTGCGGTAGGCGGCGGCGATCAGCTCGAGTTCGAGGGTGGGGGCATCCAGGCGCAGGCCCGGCTCCAGGCGCAGCGGTCGTGCGTAGACCCGGGTCGGCACCTGCCAGGCCAGTTGTTCGAATTCCTTGCGCACCTGCTTGTCCAGCACCCAGAACACCGGCACGCCGATGCCCAGCGCCAGGCCCAGGGCCAGCAGTGCGCCGCGCACGGCCCATTTCCGCCAACGGGGACGGACGGAACCGGAGCCAGATTTTTGGGGGAGCGCTACGAGGCACGGACATGGATAATCCGGAGGTGCGGCGAGTCTAGCAGGCCGCAATACCCGCGCCCCAACCCGAGACTGAATGCCCCGCATGGATGCCCCCTCCCTTCCGGTCCTCAGCGTCTGGACCGACGCCGACGACTCTTCGCGTCGCCTGCCCGGCCTGGAGGATCGTGTGCCGGGCTGCGCAGCGTCGCCCGCACAGGCCCTGGAGCGCGCCCGCGAACAGTTCCCGGGCCGGGACGTCCTGTTGCTCCGGGCCGATGCGGAACTTCCAGACGGACTGTGGCCACGGCTGGAAGCCGCCTGGCGCGAAGGCGACTGGGATGTGCTTTCGGTACTCGACGGCAGTTGGCCGATCTTTGCCGCCGGACTCGACACGCCCGCCCGCGACACCCTGGCCGCACGTGCCGGCGACCGCACCGGCGTCGCCTGGCAGGGCTGGTCCGGCATCTGCTCGCTGTGGCGCGGCAGCCGGCTCGCCGGCGACCCGACGGCACCGGGGGCTGGCGTGCACGGCGCCCTGCTGTCCTGCATCTACGTCGGCCCCGGGTTGGCCACCACGATGTCATCGCTGCCGCCAGCGCTGGTCCAGCTGTCCGAACGCTTCGCGGCGCCGGCGAATCCCGCGCCACGTGACGCCGCGTTGGGACTGGTTGACGAACGCGACCTCGAGATCGCCCGGCTGGAAGACTACATCCGCGAGCTCGACCAGCAGCTCGCCGATGCCCATGGTTATTACCAGAGGGACAGCGTGGACCTGGCCCTGCAGCGTGACGTGGCCGTCGGCCAGCGCGACGAAGCGGAGGCGGTGCTGCGGCGGATCCAGGGCAGCCTGTTGTGGCGGCTGACGGCATGGCCCCGGCGGCTGCTCTCGAGCCTGCATGCCATGGCCATCGCCGCGGCGTACCACGTCCGCCACCTGCGTTCGCTTTCCGCGCGCGGCCTGTCCAGCCTGCGCGCCAGGGGCCTTGCCGGCACCCTGGAGCGCCTGCGCGAGCGCCGCAGCAAACCCGTCAAACCCGCGCTCCCGTTGACGCAGGCCCAGAACAACGATGACAGCGCGCTTCGCCTGCCGCGGCATGCCAACCCGCGCGCGAGCATCATCATCCCGGTCTACAACCAACTTCATTTCACCCTGGCCTGCCTTCGTTCGCTCACCGCCTGTGGCGACCACGCCTCATTCGAGGTGATCGTGGTGGACGACAGCTCCAGCGACAGCACGCCGCGGGTCGTGCCCAGCATTCCCGGACTGCGCTACCACCGCAATCCCCGCAACCTGGGTTTCATCGGCGCCTGCAACGCCGGCGCCGAGCTCGCAAACGGCGACTACTGGTCTTCCTCAACAACGACACGACGGTCCAGCCCGGTTGGCTCGACGCGCTGCTGGCGACCTTCGAAACCCACCCGGACACCGGCCTGGCCGGCAGCAAGCTGGTGTATCCCGACGGGCGCCTGCAGGAGGCGGGTGGCATCGTGTTCACGGACGGCACCTGCTGGAACTACGGCCGTTTCGAGGACCCTGACCACCCGCGCTACAATTTCGTGCGCGAGGTCGACTACTGCTCGGGTGCCGCGATCGCGCTGCGGCGCGACCTGTTCCTGCGCCTGGGCGGCTTCGACAGCCACTACGCCCCCGCCTACTACGAAGACACCGACCTGGCGATGCGCATCCGCGAACAGGGCCTGAAGGTGCGTTACCAGCCGGCGTCGGTGGTGATCCACCACGAAGGCATCAGTTCGGGCACCGATGTGCGCGGCGGCGTGAAGAGCCACCAGCTGAGCAACCAGAAACGTTTATGGAGCGCTGGGGCGCGCAACTCGCCGCCTCGCACGCCCGGCCCGGCAGCAACCCCGAACATTCCAGCGAACGGGGCCGGACCCGACAGGTGCTGCTGCTCGACGCCTGCACGCCGACGCCCGACCGCGACTCCGGCTCGGTACGCATGCTGGCCCTGATGCGCCTGCTGCGGAGGAAGGCAGCGCGGTGGCGTTCTTCCCGGAAAACCGCGCCCATGACGGCCGCTACACGACGGCGATCCAGCAGATGGGCATCGAAGCCTGGTGGCAGTCGGCCCTGGGCGACGTGCCGCGCTGGCTCGCCAGGCACGGCCGGCGCTTCGACACCATCATCGTCAGCCGCCACTACGTACT